>NZ_JAOWKX010000009.1 GCF_025751585.1 Fluctibacter corallii | reverse complement strand
GTTGGTGAAATCGCATAAAAAAATCCGATGACTAGTGATCATCGGATTTTGAACTTATGAAAGGATCGGTCAACCGATCCTTAGATTTTTTAACTATTGCCGCTTAACTGATCGGCATTAGGCCTAAGCCGGGTTTTTCATAAACGATAGCGCTTGAGCTGGCTGTCGGGTAAGGAGCAGCCATTACTGGCTGCCCCTCCCCTAAGAACCGTGCGTGCGAGTTTCCCCGCACACGGCTCAAGCCTAACTAAATCAGTACACAAGTACTGACCAGCGACTCAGCTTTATTTACCTTGTCTTTCAAGATCGTGTTTACGAGCAACAAATACAGCACATACGCCAACTAAAAAGCATATACCTAGGAAGCCATACATCAATATTTCTGCGTTCATAAACATTCTCCAAAAGGCATCGCATGATTCAACAGAACATTTTGCTTAGACGAATTTGTTTGCAATATAACCCATAACAGCAAGGCTCATACCAGCGATTAGTCCTATAGAACCAAACGCCAAACCAGCCTCATGGCTGCTAATAGCTCCTAAAGCAAACTCAGCGTGAATACTAGTGATGCTAACATACAGGCCACCACTAAAACCCACAGTTCCAAACAGAAGACCAAGAGTTTTTCCAACTTTCATAGAATTTCCATATCAATGAATTCAGTCCAGACTATAGTCAATTATTGTTCATATTTAAATAGCTCGGTTTATCCATAACATGCAATTGTCGATGACAATTAGGATGCAACAACACCAAATTACTCAGTTTATCGCTTCCACCTTTCACCCTTTCCACAATATGATGGATATTCCATCCTGTTTCCTTGGTGATCAGTTGGTTACACATAACACAACGTTTCCGTTGTCTAAGCCATAACATCAGCAATTTGTCTCTACCTTTCATTGAGTCTTTCCAAGCTCGCTCAAGGCGCTGCTCGAAATAAGGCTCAAATTCAGGCAAATACGGATTTGCCTCTGCCCTGATTTTAATGTGTCGCTTAATCGGAGTATCCATGGTGTAAACAAGTCGAACGTTATCACCCTTATTGTTTACGCCAGAAAATACCCAGTTGCGGTTGCCTGCTGATTTAAAGTACTTGTCTTTAATCCAGCGTTTACGACGATTTTGATGTCGTCGACGGCACCACTGCCAGAGCATTTTCCACATCCGATAGTCCACATAATTAAAGGTCTCTTTCGCCACAACGTGTCGGTGATAATTTGCCCACCCCTGCAAAACAGGATTGAGTGCCATTATCAGATTTCCAGCAGTTGTCGCTTTGTTACCTGTCACTATGTTTTTCAACTTTCCAAGTACATTGCGCATGTTCTTCCGGCTTGGCTTCACTAGCAACTTACCGTCAAAACTACGCAGATGCTGTCCCAAAAAGTCGAACCCCTCGAAAACATGGGTTATGACCGTCTTCTCCTCCGATAGCGTTAGTCCGCGTTGTGCCATAAAAGCCACAACAACGGGTTTAACTTCACGTTCCAGTAGCTCCTTCGAGATCCCGGTAATGATGAAGTCGTCCGCATATCGGACAAAATTGACCTTAGTCTTGTAGCTGGCTTTGGTGTTCTTCCTCCCAAAATGGGATTCAAGCTCCGCTTCCAAACCATCAAGTGCCATATTGGCCAATACTGGAGAAATGATACCGCCTTGCGGCGTACCCGCCTCCGTGGGGAACAAACCACCAGATTCCATGAATCCAGCCTTAAGCCATTTTCTGAGAACCTGTTTATCCAACGGAATGTTGGCAAGTAACCAGTCATGGCTAATGTTGTCAAAGCACCCCTTAATGTCCCCCTCCAAAATCCATTTGGCTGAGTTCTTTCTACTCAGTGCAACAAAGCATTGCTCAATTGCATCGGCAGTAGAACGCATTGGGCGAAACCCATAGCTATTTCGGTCAGCAGTTGTCTCCGACACAGGGTCCAAAGCCAGAAGATACAACGCTTGCATGGCTCTATCTAACATGGTCGGTATTCCCAAAGGACGGCGTTTGCCGTTCGATTTAGGAATATAAACCCGCCGCAACGGTTTAGGTTTATAGCCACTTCGCGACAAGCGCGTGATGGCCTTCCATTTACACTCAGGTGTACTCCACAACTCCCCATCGACACCGGGCGTTCCTTTGCCACGGTTTTCTGTCACTCGTTTAACCGCCAATGCCTTGGCAGCAAACGAACGTACCAACAAGCGTTGCAAAGCTTTCACTTTACGCCACTGTTGTTGCTGAGTCGCTTTCGCGATCCGTACTTGTAGCCCTCTCACTCTTTGATGTATGACGTTCCAATTAATGGAGTGCCAACTACTCGCCGAGTGGGAGAACGCAGGTACTGAAAACGCCGTACTCATCTTGCAGTTCTCCTATGCTAAAAAAGCGTTGAGAGAAAACAAGCCACTTCCCTTACGGGAAGCAATTTGCTTCCCACAAGCTCAGTGATTGACGGCTTTACACGTCTTCACACGATTAAAGACCAATTGAAAGTCAGCACCGTTTCCGGTCAGGGCAAAGTCTGAACCCCTATCCAACCCATTACAGGCTGGCATTCGCTTACTTCAATCTCCTTTACCCACTCAATCAACAGTTCACCTTACGGATCACCTGCCCAAGCCGAAACTATGAGGGCGATTGATTGGGCTTATCGAGTTCCGTTGCAGTCACACGAACAACGTAGGTTCTGCCTATTCACCGATGGCTGAATGACGACGTATTCCCAGATGTAAAAGGAATAACCAGCCACATACCTTTTGGTTAGAGCGTATCAACAATGTTTCGCTCATCGCGGTTGACGGTGTTTAACAGCAGTTCACATACGTTAACCCTATTGTCCAGCCTAGCCTTCAGTCAGTGTATTGTTCACCAACTACACCCTCCTCGCGGAGTACAGTGCCACCTAAGTGGAAGTACATTGTCAGGAAGCTTCGCACCATGCCGTTACCAGCATCGCACTATCCCTAGGCTACTGTTAGTCGTATAACAGGTCTCACTATCCGCAAGCGGATGAGACAATAACCGCAACAGCTTACGTCAGTAGGACGCAAGTAGCCGGAATTGGAATTACCGCGCAGACCATAGCCAAAAGCCATAATCGACGTGTCATTACACAACGACTTACAAACAACTAAATAGTAAGTAGAAAACGAGTCTAGACTCGCAGTAAGGATTCAAGGACAAGCCCTGAAGACAATTTCAGAAAGGACTTTCTAAAACGGCAGAAGTCAAAACAACAAATTGACTGACATTCCAATCGTAAAACGATTGCGCGGTTAACCCTCATAGAGAGGATAGTCCGGCAACGTTTTATTTCCGATGCCGGAAACCGACTACTAGTTTTGCAGGATGATGGAGTGAGCACCAGCGGTGCTAGTGCTCACTATGAATATAGCCTGCTAGGTTAGCGACCTACGCGACTCTCGTCGCACTACATCATGCCGCCCATGCCACCCATTCCGCCCATGCCGCCCATATCAGGCATTGCAGAAGCAGCTTCCTCTTTAGGTGCGTCGGTCACCATAGCTTCAGTCGTGATCATCAAGCTTGCGATTGATGCAGCGAACTGAAGTGCAGAGCGCGTTACTTTTGTAGGATCAAGGATACCCATATCGATCATGTCGCCGTAAGTATCGTTACCTGCGTTGTAACCGTAGTTACCTTCACCGGCTTTAACGTTGTTAGTCACAACAGATGCTTCTGCGCCAGCGTTAGTAGAGATTTGGCGAAGTGGCGCTTCCATTGCACGTAGCGCAAGGCGAACACCGTGAGTTTGATCTTCGTTCTCACCAGTTAGTTCGGTAAGTTTTGCTGCAACACGAACCAATGCAACACCACCACCAGGTACTACGCCTTCTTCTACCGCAGCACGTGTCGCGTGAAGTGCATCTTCTACGCGCGCTTTCTTCTCTTTCATTTCAACTTCTGTTGCTGCGCCTACTTTGATAACGGCAACACCACCAGCAAGCTTAGCAAGACGCTCTTGCAGCTTTTCTTTATCGTAGTCAGATGTTGATTCTTCAATTTGACCACGAATTTGCGCTACGCGACCTTCGATTGCATCTTCTTCGCCAGCACCATCAACGATCGTTGTGTTGTCTTTGCTGATCACTACGCGCTTTGCTGTACCTAGGTCTTCAAGCTGTGCTTTTTCTAGCTCTAGGCCGATTTCTTCAGAAATCACAGTACCACCCGTTAGGATTGCAATGTCTTGTAGCATCGCTTTACGACGATCGCCAAAACCAGGTGCTTTAACTGCTGCAACTTTAACGATACCGCGCATGTTGTTAACAACCAATGTAGCAAGTGCTTCACCTTCTACATCTTCAGCGATGATAAGAAGTGGCTTAGACGCTTTAGCTACACCTTCAAGCGTAGGTAGCAATTCGCGGATATTAGAAATCTTTTTATCAACTAACAAGATGAACGGGCTGTCTAGCTCAACTGTGCCGTTTTCTTGGTTGTTCATGAAGTAAGGAGATAGGTAACCACGGTCAAACTGCATACCTTCAACTACGTCTAGTTCGTTTTGAAGTGCCTGACCTTCTTCTACAGTGATTACGCCTTCTTTGCCTACTTTGTCCATTGCGTCAGCAATGATTTGACCCACTTCTGAATCAGAGTTTGCAGAGATGGTTCCTACTTGTGCGATTGCTTTGCTGTCTGCACAGTCAACAGATAGAGACTTAAGCTCTTCAACTGCCGCTGCTACCGCTTTGTCGATACCGCGCTTAAGATCCATTGGGTTCATGCCTGCCGCGACAGACTTAAGACCTTCTGTTACGATTGCTTGCGCAAGCACAGTTGCAGTTGTTGTACCGTCGCCCGCTTCGTCATTTGCTTTAGACGCAACTTCTTTTACCATTTGCGCGCCCATGTTCTCGAACTTGTCTTCAAGCTCGATCTCTTTTGCAACTGATACACCATCTTTAGTGATCGTAGGTGCGCCGAAAGACTTGTCTAGTACAACGTTACGGCCTTTAGGGCCTAGTGTTACTTTTACTGCGTTTGCTAGAACATTTACACCCGCAAGCATTTTTGCGCGAGCGTCGTCAGAAAAACGTACTTCTTTAGCTGCCATCTTATAATTCCTCTATATTCTGTTTACTTAAAAATGGTCTTATTCAACAACCGCTAGGATGTCGCTTTCGCTCATGATTAGCACTTCTTCGCCATCAAGCTTTTCAGTCTTAACGCCGTAGCCATCGCTGAAAATTACGATGTCACCCACTTTTACATCGAGTGCTTTAACATCACCATTTTCTAGAATACGACCGTTACCCACAGCAACAATCTCACCACGAGTTGACTTTTCTGCTGCAGAGCCCGTTAGCACGATGCCACCGGCAGATTTGCTTTCTTGCTCTTGACGCTTAACGATAACGCGATCGTGTAAAGGACGGATTGCCATTTTCAAATCTCCTGAAAATTCCAATTTTATTTAACGAGTAAACCCGATAAAGGGTAATTTAATACGCAGCAACGTGTGACTAAGCAATCGCCACTGCGCGATAATTTGTATGGGAGGTAAAATGGGGATACCCATATAGATCTCAAGTCTGGGAGTGAAAAAAAAACCATTTCTTTTGTAAGTTTTTTAAATCACGTCACTTTTTATGGCTATCCGCAGGTGATTACTTTCGGGAATGAGGATTGTCTAGAGTAGACTTATCGTCTGTCGTATCTACATACTCCCCCTCAATCACACCATCTTGCTGTGAACTCGCGGATGACGAACCAGAATACGGGTTACCGCGCTCTGCGTAATGCTGATGGGAGTGTTGATAATGGGCGTACTGTTGTTGTGCTCCGCCGACAATATGCACCTGCATACGTTTTAGCAAAGCACCCGCAATGGCAGGACGAGTTATTGGCAGACTAAGCAGAAAGCCAATGCCGTCAGTAATAAAACCTGGTGTAACCAGCAATACGCCAGCAATCACCAATAACAGTCCCTCTGCCATCTCCTGACCGGGCAAGGCGCCGCTCTGCATTTTTCGCTGCGCTTGCATTAACGTGGCAAAGCCCTCTTTTCTGACCAGCCAAGCCCCTAAAAAAGCAGTTGCTATAACAATGGCAACGGTATTCCAGCCGCCAATCTCTTCTCCCACATTGACCAAAAGTGCGATCTCAATGATAGGAAGAATTGCAAATAACAAAAATAATTTACCGAACACCATATTTCCTGTTAGAAAGTCTGTTAAATTGAGACCCGTTTTCTCTCTCAACGTTTCGTCGACTGTCGATGTAATTGGTCTCTTTGTCTTAAACGAAATGGGGGAGATAAGACATAATAGCAAGTCTTTTTCGATATTTTTGAAAGCTTTTTGGCAGGCATCGGGTCATTCTACACCAGATAAATACAGGAGCATGAGCTATGACCGACGTGTGCATTGTACTTTGTACGTGCCCAGACACCAACAGTGCTGAACGTATTGCTTCTGCATTGATTGAGCAGCAGCTTGCTGCCTGTGTTTCTATTTCTCATCCCATCACATCTCTGTATCGATGGGAAGGAAAGGTGGAAAAAAGTCAGGAATTCCAGCTGGTAATAAAAACCCAACACGCCGTTTTAAACGACGCTTATGATATGGTAAATACGCTGCATCCCTATGATGTCCCTGAGTGGTTAGTGATCCAAAACATCACTGGCAGTGAACCTTATATTGAATGGTTAGAAAGTTGTATACGATGAAATTTAACGCTTTACTCTCAGTTTTTGCATGCATTTTTATTGCTCTTGCTGGTCAGGTTCACAGCCAAACGTCTGGCGGATTCAATGACCTGTTCTCAGACGAGCCTGAATTTTTGCCTGTTGATGAGGCTTTTCAATTCGACTTTACCCAAAAAGACGATCAGCTCACATTAACTTGGCAAATCGCAGAAGGTTATTATCTTTATAAAAAACAGTTCAAAACTGCCGTAAAAGATGCCGAAATTGGTACGCCACGTTTTCCAGAATCAGTACAAATAGAAGACGAGTATTATGGTATTTCTGACGTCTTCTTTAATCAGGTAAGTGTTAAATACCCCATTATTCACTCGGTTGAAGATGGCGTGGTTAAGATTAGATATCAAGGCTGCGCAGAAGCGGGACTGTGTTACCCACCCACAACCAAAGTGGTGTATTTATCAGAGGTCAGCGGAAATTCACTATCTGAGACTATGGCTACTGAATCGGACACAACACCGGCTTCAGCACCCGTTTCTCAACAATTCGAGTTGGCAAATTTATTGTCGTCAGACAAAAGCTTAGCTGTTCTTTTGGGCATCTTTCTTTTACTTGGTATCGGCTTAGCCTTCACCCCCTGTGTATTTCCAATGTACCCCATTTTGTCAGGAATTATTGTTGGCCAGGGTAAGCAAATCCGTGCATCAAAAGCACTATGGTTGTCATTTGTTTACGTACAAGGCATGGCTATTACCTACTCGCTGCTTGGTTTGGTTGTCGCGTCTGTGGGTGTCCAGTTTCAAGCGGCTCTGCAACATCCAGCCATTCTTGTCACATTCACCGTCATATTTATTGTGCTCGCGCTGGTTATGTTTGGCACCTGGGAATTACAACTTCCAAGTAGATGGCAAGAAAAGCTTAATGGACTTAGCAATCAACAAAAAGCAGGCAATGTGGCAGGGGTATTCCTTATGGGAGTAATTTCAGGTTTAGTCGCCTCACCTTGCACTACCGCACCGCTCACCGGTATTTTGCTTTACATTGCGCAAAGTGGTGACTTGATACTGGGCTTTACCGCACTTTACGCACTAAGTTTAGGCATGGGAATTCCATTAATGCTATTTGGTGTCACCGGCGGTAAACTGTTACCCAAAGCGGGTAGCTGGATGAACGTTGTTAAGGTCGCGTTTGGTTTCATGATGCTTGCTGTCGCACTTATTTTTATTGAACGGATGATTATTCAATGGTGGACAGAACTAATTTGGTCAGCACTGGGTTTGGCAACGTTCGCCTATTTCTACACAATGAATCAGAATACTGAACTTACCTTTATGAAAGGGGTGCGTAACCTAACCATTTTGCTTGGTTTTATTCTGTCTTTTCTGTGGGGTTACCATACGTTGAGCCAACAATGGCAACTGAGCCAAGGTTCAACCAATACCCCTTCAACGTCTTCTTATCAGGTGAAGCACCCGCCATTTATGAAAGTAAAAGATCTTGATGATTTTCAGCAAAAACTTCAAACCGCCAACCAACAAGGCAAAAGTGTGATGGTCGACTTATATGCCGACTGGTGCGTCGCCTGTAAAGAGTTTGAAAAGTATACCTTTACTGATGTGCGCGTTATCAACTCGCTTGAAGACACCGTATGGATGCAAATTGACCTGACTGATAACACGCCAACCAATATTGCTTTTCAGGAACATTTTGACATTTTAGGTTTGCCAACCATTCTCTTTTTTGACGAAAGCGGTAATGAACTCACGGCGGGGCGCGTAACTGGCTTTATGAAAGCGGAGCCGTTTGCAAACCACGTCAATGCCATACTTAAATAACAGAGCAACATAATGAATGTGATTACGCGAGTAGTACTTAGTTTATTCGTAGTAATCGCATCACGTAACACCGCCAACGCCTATTGTATTGAACAATGGGCGTGTATTGAATCTAGTGAAACTGTTGATGGTGTGCAGTTTTATGTGGAAAACAAACGTGCCTATCCCTTTACTGCCTCGTTACGTGTGTCAGGGGAAAACCTGTTAGACAGCCAAAAATTGGCAGACAACGCTAAAGGCAACACCTTTGAGCGTTCTGTGGTGGTAGAAGGCAATACACGGCAATTGTTTCTGTCTCTGACCAAGGCACGGCAGCACCTCCCGTTTTCATATCACGATGCGTTTTTTTGGGCGCCCGGAGATATGCACGCAACGCACGATGATATAGCTTATTTAAAACCGTATGCTAAAGGACAGTACTTCCCCATCGTGCAAGGATTTAGAGGCAGCTATAGCCATTCGGGCGCATCTCGCTATGCAATTGATTTTGACATGCCAATTGGTACACCCATTCATGCCGCGCGAGATGGTGTAGTGATTGACATAGCCGAGCATCACAACCAAGGCGGAGCCAGCAGACGCTACGCCAAATATGCTAACTACATCGTGATTTTGCATAGCGACCGCACAACGGGCGAGTACTATCACCTCAAATACAACGGAGCGGCCGTCTCACTGGGGCAATCGGTGAAAGCCGGAGACATGATTGGATACTCAGGCAATACTGGCTTTTCGTCTCTCCCACACTTACATTTTGCGGTTTACCGTGCCAAACCATTTGGTAAGTTTGAATCATTACCTTTTCGATTTAAGTAAAACTAAAGACCACATTAATCGAATTGCCACGATTCTTGCGTTAACGCCATGGTATCTTCCGCTGCGACGGGTCGAGAAAAATAATATCCCTGAAATTTTTCACAGCCATACCGAGTAAGAAACTCAATATGTTTGAGCTCTTCAATACCCTCAGCCACACACTGCATATTTAAACTGTCTGCCATACTCAATGTCGCCTTGATGATCGCTTCGTCACTGGTGTCATAACCAATGTCTTCAACAAAGCTCTTATCGATTTTTAATACATCTATCGGAAATTCCTTCAGATATTTCAACGAGGAGTAGCCTGTTCCAAAGTCATCCAAAGCAATCACAAATCCATAGTTGGTCATGCTACTCATATAGGCTTGCGCACGCTCATAATCACGCATAAGCGCGCCTTCAGTAATTTCAAAACGTAAGTTTGACACCGATAAATCATGAGACGCCAACATGTCAGCAATCTCTTCCAATGACATTTGCCGGTCAAAATGTCTCGCTGACAAATTAACCGAAAGGTAAATCGAGCGTCCACAAGCTTGCCAACTAGCAATAAGCGGTAGTGCACGCGATATCGCGTTAAATGTCATTTTTTCAATCAACCCCAACTCTTCTGCAACGGGAATAAACACATCAGGCGGAATAAACACACCGTCATGCTCCCATCGCATCAACAGCTCAAAGCCATCAACCGTTCCGGTTTCGGCATCGATAATAGGTTGATAAAAATTATAAAATTCGTCGTTTTTGAACCCCTGTTTAACTTTGTTCTCTAGTTCAAGACGTTGTTGTGCTTGAAAATTCATATGCTCGGTAAAGTACTGGTAGCCACTTCGCCCTTGCTCTTTGGCGTGATACATTGCGATATCAGCATTACGCAATAACGACTCGGCATCGGCAGCATCACCGGGAAATAAGGCAATTCCGATGCTGGAAGAAACACTCACCACTTGTTGTCCTAACGTGACAGGCGCTTCGAGCACTGAGATCATTTCACTCGCCAATGCACTCAATTTCGATGGTTCTTTTACATTTTCAAGCACCACCACAAACTCATCACCGCCCAGTCTTGCCACCGTATCATCTTGGCGTAATAAGGCCTTTAATCGCTGGGCAATGATCTCCAATAGCTCATCACCTGCCTTGTGGCCCAAGCTGTCATTTACCTGTTTAAAGCGATCAAGATCAATAAAAAATAAGCCCAACGCTTTTTGTTGTCGCTTGCATTGGTCAATGGCGTGGTTAACTCTATCGAGCAATAATGTACGATTCGGTAACCCCGTTAAACTGTCATAACTTGCCAGCCTACGGAGTTTATTTTCTGCACGTTTTTGCTCGGTGATATCAGACATGATCAATAAGTAAAAATCTGCACCACCTTCGCTTTTATTGCCGTCTATACTGGTTAGGGTAATCAACACATGGCCGCCAAGCCCAATCTTCGTTTGAAGGTTCTCTTCGCCTTTCCAGTGTTCTTCTGTGTTGAGGTTGTACAATTTCTTCCAGAAGTTAGGCTGATTTTTTGTTCCAAGCTGCATAACTTCTGCCACTTGTTCTTCTAATTCAGCCTCTTCGTTGATACCAAAGGCTTCGTTAAAGGCCGCATTGGCAGCAACAGGCTTATAATGACGATTTAAAATCATTACCCAATCGCGGGTATGTTTGAACGCCTCACCGAACAAGCGTACTTTTTCACGGTTGGCCATGCTTTCAGTTACGTTGGTATAAGTGCCTGATACCACAATATGGTCAGGATCATGGCTATCACTTACCACGCTTCCTACGTCGCGATACCATTGCCACTCGCCGTTTTGGCTTTTCAATCGGTAAGTAACATCAAACCCCATCGCCTGATTGTCGATAAAATAGTGCCAACGTTGAAGATATAGCTCTCTATCAGAGGCATGAATGAGTGACACGTGTTTATCAAATGAGATGTCGTTTCCTAAGTCTCCGTAGCCCAGTTCATCAGACATACGAGGCGCATAATACAGTCTCTTACGCGCATCCCACTCCCAAATGTTACTGTTACTGGCCGTTAACGCCATGGTTAATCGGTTACGACTTTTCAGTGCCTCATTATGAGAGTCTCGAATTTGGCGCTCCTGAATGTGACGTCGACTCCACCACGATATGAGCAGGATAAGAGAGAGCAGCACATAAAAGCTGTACGCCACAGGTGACGCCCAAGGCGGATGGAACACCTGTATTGAGAGGGTTGCAGGAAGGCTTCGCTTGCCAGTGATAGGATCAATAGCTGTCACCGCAAATACATAGTCGCCAGGTTTTAAGGTTGGAAAAGTCACTTTGGGCTCTTTTGTAGCGGGATAAAGCACCCGTTCTTCGCCTTCCAATTGATATTCATAACGCGTGTTTTGAATACTGTCATAATTTAACGTGGAATAACGAATTTCAAGCCCTACCTGATCGTGCTCTAACTCAATATACTTAGTGCCATCATCATGTTCAGATACTTCCAATGGTTGTCCCGCTATCGAAATTTCCGTGATCCACGTGTGATAAGCAGTTTGGTTAGATTTTTGAAATTGGCTGGGATTGAATAGTGTTAACCCTTTTTGTGACCCATACACAATGCGCCCATCTAAAAGTTTGAGGTTCGCGCCTTGGTTAAACTCATTCGTAACAATGCCATCAAGCACAGTAAATTGCTGAACGTGTTTATTTTGAGGATAGAGCTTTAAGATCCCCTGATGTGAACTCATCCATATATTGCCCTGCCGATCTTTGGTTAACCCGTACACCACGCTAGTGGGTAACACGTTATTCCTATTGAGAGTAACTTTCTCCTCTCCCGTTGATGGGTCAATGGCAACGAGGCCATGCCCAGGATAAGCTATCCACAACAAGCCTTTGTCACACATCACCACAGAATCAGGCGCTAAGTCTTTCACCAGCATGTCGCTGGTTAGCGAATGAACCTTCGTCAGAGTATTGTCGTTAATATGATAGCGGTACAAGGCGCGCTCTGCGGCAATGAGAAAACTATCAGGCTTATCAATATCATCAAATATTTTATAAATGTCTAAGACGGGCAGTTGTTCGTTAATACCATCAACAAAGTGAATCTCTCCCGTCTCTGGAGAATAGGTGACAACGCCAAAATCTGTTACCACCCACAGTAAATCATTATGACCTTTGTAGGCATACCATACATTGTTACTGAGTAACTCTTCTGCTTTTTTGTTAGCAAACATAGGCGGCACTACTGCACCGGTGTTTGCATCAAATAGCAAGAGTTTATTGAGTGTTACTAGCCAAAGGTGGTTCGCCGTTGCAGGCAATACTTGGTACACAGTAGAGTTTGATTCCAATGCTTTCTTGTCTTGATTGACGAGAAACTGCGCTGCCTTTTGCGTATCTACATCAACGCGATTCAATCCATTTCGCGTGCCCACCCACAAGGTATCTTTATCTGACTGATATAACGACTGCACCACACCACTACTAAGTTGCCCCTTATTCTCTGACACAGAGGCTAAATTCTGATTAGTCGTCAGGTTAGAAAAGTGGGTGGAACGACTCACCCAATAAATCGCCCCATCATATCGGGTAGCCAGCCACAAGTTACCGCGCTTATCTAACAACATATCCACGATATTGTTATCAGAAATGTATTCTCGCGAATCGGTTAAACGAAAAAGATGGATTAATTTCCCGGTTTGCGGTGCTAGCTTATAGAGCCCGTCGTCTGTTGCCACGTAGTAGAATTGCTTATCAACAGGCAGCATCTTCCAAATATTCAGTGTTTCGATAACGCGCTCAACATTGACAGTATCGGTTTTACCAAGAATATAATTCTCAACCCCTCTAAGGTTACTCTTATAAAGACCTTCAACCGAGCCAATCCACAATGTCTTTCCGTCGTCGACACGCAGCAATTTAACATTCTGATTATTGCTGTTTTCTGTCACAGGACGCGTGTGATGTATACGCTTAGACTCACCATTTTTGAGGTTAACGCCAAATAATCCCGACGTGGTAGCCAACAACAAGATATTGTCGTTCGCCCAAATTTTTCGAATGGCTTGTCCTCGAAATACATCGGTATCATCTAATGAGTAGATAACACGGTTTTTATTTCCTCTGCGCTCAATCACTCGCTCGTTTAAAGCAATGAGAAGCCGATCACTGTTTTGAGGAGCAAAAAAATCACTGGCATAGTCGTAAAAATCAGGTTGGCTCAATAATTTCCAATCACCCAATCTTGTCGATTCAAGTGTATTTGGATTTAGTACATGAATGCCTGCGACACTGGAGCTGACAAAAATAGAACCGCTTTTCGACATAAATACGTTGTCGATGGTAATGTCTTTGAAGACTTGATCGGAGCCCAAAACCGGTTTAACTTGATAGCCATCGAAACGATTGAGACCACCGTGAGTCGCCACCCACAAGTAACCTCGTTGGTCAACTAATAAGCTGGTCACGCTGTCTTGCGTTAGCCCTGAAGCAGTTGAGAGGACGGAAAATTTAGGTTCATTTAGTAGCGGGGTTGCATATGTCAGCCAAGACATGCAAAACAATACAATAACAACGACATAGCGAATAACGTCGACGTGCTTGATATTTCTTATTTTTCTATTAATCAATGCAGGTATCGCCAAACTGTTTCCTCTTTTAGGTGTTATAAGCCTGCGCTATGGCAGGCTCAAAATAATCGAGGCATGGCATCCTTGTCGGCCTAAGTTTTTCCTTATCGTGTGCCGAAAATTTTGTCTCCAGCATCACCCAACCCTGGCAATATGTATCCTTTTTCATTCAATTTTTCATCGATAGATGCTGTATAAATATCAACATCAGGATGTTTTTCAAGCACGGCTTCAATCCCCTCAGGTGCCGCAACTAAAAACAGCCCCATGATGCGCTCACACCCTTTTTGCTTAAGTAAATCGATGGTCGCAATAAGCGTGCCGCCTGTGGCCAGCATTGGGTCAACAATCAGCGCGGTACGCTTGCCAACGTCTTTTACAACTTTGTCAAAGTACGCCACTGGCTCTAACGTTTCTTCATTGCGATAGAGCCCTACCACACTAATTTTAGCATTAGGCACAAGCTTCATAACGCCATCTAGCATACCTAGACCCGCACGCAAAATAGGTACCACAGTGATCTTCTTACCTTTAATGTTTTGAACCGACATAGGCTCGCCCGTCCAGCCAGTAATGTTAACTGTTTCGGTTTCCAAATCGCGGGTTGCTTCGTAAGTCAGTAAATTACCAACCTCACTGGCTAGCTCTCTAAAGTCTTTACTGCTCACGCCTTTAGCACGCATTAACCCGAGTTTATGTTGAACCAATGGATGCTTAATCTCATACACAGCCATTATGTGCGAACCTCATTGTGTATCGTAGAAATAGTATGTGAATACTCTATCAATTGTGGATAAAATTCTACAAAAGTTTGATAAAAAAATTCATGATGCTGGTTAATGTAAGTGTATGCGCTATCAGCAAAAATCACCCGATTTTTTAAACGATTTTCGATATGTTTGAAAGCAGCTAAACAGGTGTGAATATATTGGTAGTTATCGAGCCACTTATCTGTCAATAAGCTGGTTTTGATATGATGAAATCTCGGTGAAATAAAAAGCGCGCTGTGTTCCAGTTCTTGATAAAAGCTATCACACACTTCTGACAGCGAAATGGCACAATAAACATCCCAGTTTTGACAAAGTAAATAGTCAAAGTAGATATCAGTAATTACGCCAGCCATACGCCTTAAATGTGTGGGATAGGCCTTGTTCAAGACTTTAATTGAAGGATGTCGGTCAGTAAAGATGTCGATTTTGCGATGCAGCCATATGCCATGTTGCAATTCAGCAGGTAGCGACAAATACGCATCGCCTTTAACGAAGTCTCCTAGGAAATTACCTAGCAGAGAAGTGCGTGTTTCTCTTGCAAGGTGAATATGGGCTAGGTAATTCAAATAACACCTTATTATATGTTAGTTATGCTCTGCGGCTCTTTTTGGCAAGGTCGGTCAGTCCGCGGCGCAGCGGCGCAGCAATAATCACTTCTAACAGTTTCCCCCACCCAGGGACCGGTAACTTGGGCTCAAAACGAATTTGGTAATCAAGCGTACACCCACTTTGTGTAGCTGTAATACGCATTTCTCCAAGATGATTCTTAATGGGGCTGCCTTTACTTACACGGTATTGAATAAAACAACAGGGTTCAAATTGGGTAATCACTTCCTCGAAATTACCCGTTACATTATAGATTCTACGTACTGATCCGGATCCGTTAATATTATAAAGTCCATCAGTTTTAGTCGAGTCTGTCTGAGGGGCATCCTTTACTCGCTTTATATTCGCACCGATGATTTCGCCAAATCGTTGGTGATCGGCTAACTGTGCAAACAGCCAATCAGCAGGTTGATGAAAGTTAATGACTAAGTTAACCATATTCATTTAATGCTTCTCTCCGTAAAAACTTGCTGCAAACGTCGGTGATTAGACCAGTATTTTGCTGAGATTTTTCAGATAACTCATATAATGGGCTCAGCTTATCCTGTTAGTGATGATTTTTCATACTTTTTTAAAAAGATAGGCTAGTATTTTACTTTGAAATACCTAATCATGGATTTTTTACGGAAAATAGCGACAATATCGTGAAAGTTTTATTACTTAATGGCCCAAATCTCAATATGCTAGGTAAACGCGAACCTGAAGTGTATGGTTCTCGTACTTTGGCAGATATCGTGACAGATCTTCGTCAAATTGCCTCTCAAAACGGCATTACATTAAGTGATGTTCAGTCGAATGCAGAGCATGAACTCATTGACGCCATTCATCAGGCTCACGAAAATATTGATTTTATTATTATTAATCCCGCTGCCTACACACACACCAGTGTCGCTATCCGTGACGCATTGCTAAGCGTTGCCATCCCTTATATTGAAGTTCACCTGTCTAACGTACATGCCAGAGAGCCGTTTAGGCATCACTCTTACTTGGCCGACAAAGCGGTTGGCGTGATATGTGGGTTAGGGGAACAAGGCTACGAATTTGCTTTGTATGCAGCGAAAAAGCATCTACAGCAACAAAAAGACACCAACGAATAAAGAGACATAAACATGGATATTCGCAAGATAAAGAAATTAATCGAGTTAGTAGAAGAATCTGGCATTGCTGAGCTGGAAATCACCGAAGGTGAGGAGTCAGTGCGTATTCATCGAGGTGGCGCTCAAGCTGCACCGATGCCAATGCAATACGCTGTTGCACCACAAGCGCCCGTTGCCACGGCTGCACCTGTCGCGCCAGCGGCACCAGCAGCGAGCGAAGAAGCAACAGAAATCAGTGGACACTTAGTACGCTCGCCGATGGTAGGCACGTTCTACCGCGCTTCTTCTCCTACCGCGAAATCTTATGTTGAAGAAGGTGACACGGTAACGGTAGGTCAAACGCTATGCATCGTAGAAGCGATGAAAATGATGAACCAAATCGAAGCAGACAAAGCGGGCGTGGTAAAGAAAGTATTGGTAGATAATGCAGAGCCTGTCGAGTTCGACCAACCTCTTTTTGTTATTGAATAAGCAGGCTTAACGTTATGCTAGATAAAGTGTTAATTGCCAACCGCGGTGAAATTGCCTTACGTATTCTGCGTGCATGTAAAGAATTAGGCATTAAAACCGTAGCGGTTCATTCAACGGCAGATCGCAATCTCAAGCACGTGTTGCTTGCAGATGAGACCATCTGCATAGGAAAAGCGCCAGCAAACGAGAGTTACCTGAATATTCCACGGATCATCGCAGCCGCTGAGGTGACAAACTCAGTAGCCATTCATCCTGGTTACGGCTTTCTAGCGGAAAATGCTGAATTTGCGGAAGCGGTAGAAAAAAGTGGTTTCGTATTTATTGGCCCCAAAGCAGATACCATTACCCTAATGGGTGACAAAGTATCAGCGATTAATGCAATGCGTAAAGCAGGCGTTCCTTGCGTACCGGGCTCTGATGGACCATTAACAGAAGACGAAGAGCGCAATAAAACCATTGCTAAGCGCATTGGCTACCCTATCATTGTTAAAGCCGCCGGCGGCGGTGGTGGTCGCGGAATGCGTGTGGTAAGAAGCGAGGATGAACTCATCAATGCTATCGCCACAACAAAAGCCGAAGCCGGTGCTGCATTCGGCAATGACATGGTATACATGGAAAAATTCCTAGAGAACCCGCGTCACGTTGAAATTCAGGTATTGTCTGATGGTCAAGGCAACGCGATTCACTTGGGTGAGCGTGACTGCTCAATGCAGCGCCGTCACCAAAAGGTTGTGGAAGAAGCGCCAGCACCAGGTATTAATGCCGAAACCCGCGAACGAATTGGCGACCGCTGTCGTAAAGCTTGTATCGAAATTGGCTACCGTGGCGCAGGTACGTTCGAATTTTTGTACGAGAATGGCGAGTTTTATTTCATTGAGATGAACACGCGTATTCAAGTCGAACATCCTGTATCTGAAATGATCACGGGCGTAGATTTGATTAAAGAGCAATTACGTATTGCCGCAGGTCAGCCTCTTGCCATTGAGCAAAAAGACATACAAATTCGTGGCCATGCCATTGAATGTCGAATCAATGCGGAAGATCCTAATACCTTTATTCCTAGCCCAGGCAAAATTAACATGTTTCATCCTCCGGGTGGATTTGGTGTGCGTTGGGAGTCTCACATTTATGCGGGCTATTCTGTGCCGCCTCATTACGATTCAATGATAGGTAAGTTAATTACTTATGGTGAGAACCGCGACGTTGCGATTGCACGTATGCGCCATGCACTTGATGAGCTGGTAGTTGAAGGAATTAAAACAAACATTCCTTTACAGCAACGCATTATGGCAGACGAAAACTTCTTTAACGGTGGCACGAATATCCATTACTTAGAGAAGAAGCTAGGTATTGCAAAATAAGTATTCTTATCGTGTAACTAAAGCGGCTTCGGCCGCTTTTTTTGTGCTTTGCATCTGCCGCTTGTCTATTGATTCAAATTAGCGGGCTGAACTAACACGTATTTATTCTTCAGCCACTCATATTTTTCTGAGCTCATAAATTGGCGCAAGGCAACATCAAAAGCAATTTTTAACTCAGTACTTCGAAAGCCCGCTCGGTAAGGATTTGGAGGAAAGAGTCGGTGAATATTGATATTGTCACCCATGGGTGTGCCAGCAACATCGGCACTCACATGCAAAAAGATGTTCAAGTCCATCACCACCACGTCAGCATTTCCCAGCAGTAGCATTTCAACCTGCCTGCGTTGCTCTGGAAGCTCCACATAGCGATAGGCTTTTTCTACCGCTTTTCGGTATTCTTCTCCCAACACGCGGTTTGCATCTTGAAAGCCAACAACCGAACGATTAGACAAGTCTTCCAGTCTGGTAATGTGTAAATTGCGCTTTTTTAAACTAATGGCGACATTTTGATACACCACATAAACATCACTGAGCTTTTCTGGCTCAATGCCCAGCCTCTCGTTGAGTGTAAGGGTTACGTCTACCAGGCCTTTACGTAACATGCTGTGTGAACGACCATACGGCACATATATTGGCGTAATGTCGTAGCCAATTGAGGCAAATACAGTACGGATCAAATCAAGTTCATACCCAGTATTGCCGTCAGCAATCACGTACGGAGGCTTTGTCCACCCTACTGCAATATCAACATTTTTATCGAGATTAGGCGACACTGAAAAACTAGCATAAACGCGACTATTTGCAGCAACCGCGACCACCAACAAGACTACATTTATCAATACACTCAAATACTTCACTAAACCCCCCTACTCTGCTGGGAATTAAATCCGCTTGTTTAATGCTGATACGAACTAAGCTTGATATAATCGATTTTTTACCCGTTTAATTCTCATCATGCCTTGGATACAACTTAAAATAAACACGCAGGCGGAACATGCCGAACAAATCGGCGACATGCTCTCAGCCAATGGCGCACAAGCTGTCACCTTCGTAGACGCCAAAGATACCCCTATGTATGAGCCCAAACCCGGTGAGGTCATGCTCTGGCCAGATACACAAGTTGTTGGTCTGTTTGATGCTGAACATGACATGTCAGCGGTTATTAAACGATTAGAACATGCTAGGCTGCTCGGCAAGAACTTTCCACACAAACTCGATCAGCTTGAAGACAAAGATTGGGAGCGTGAATGGATGGAAAACTTCCACCCAATTCAGTGCGGTGACCGTTTGTGGATTTGTCCGAGCTGGCGAGACGTGCCTGACCCTAATGCCGTTAACGTGATGCTTGACCCAGGCCTTGCCTTTGGCACAGGCACTCACCCTACTACATACTTATGCCTTAAGTGGCTAGACGGCCTTGATCTAACTGGCAAAACGGTTGTTGATTTTGGTTGTGGTTCCGGCATTTTAGGCATCGCGGCGCTTAAACTGGGTGCAAAGCGCGTAGTAGGGATTGATATCGACCCACAAGCACTCATAGCAAGCAAAGATAACGCACAACGTAACGGCGTTGCCGATCAGCTAGAGGTATATTTGCCTCAAAACCAACCAGAATTAAAAGCAGATGTTGTGCTGGCGAACATACTTGCAGGGCCATTGCGAGAGCTAAGAAGTGTCATCACTGAGTACTGTGGCGATCGTGCCAAGTTGGCGTTGTCTGGTATTTTGGAGTCACAAGCAAACGAAATTTCAGCGCTTTACCAAGTTGATTTCGAGATGGACTCAGCGGCGGTTGAAGGTGAATGGGCGCGGTTGTCGGGAACCAAGAAGTAACCCCGCTACCGACAGAGGTAACTAATGTTACCTCTAAGCAGGTAATTCCTGTTATTGAAGCGATATTTTTAAAAGTTTTTTTCTTACATTTTAGTTAGTACAAAGATTGGTCATTTTTTATTTTTTTCATATTTAACAATGACTTAATGAGCATCGTTTATTTACCTTATTTAATGTCAAGAGCAAACTGAAAAATAAAGTCAATTTTTGTTTAAATTATGTACTTTTCAAGCGCGTAAAAAAACCGTAATATGTGCGCCCTTTTTGGCTAATTGGACGTTTTTTGCACGATTGAGCGGTACTGAAACAATATGCAGATAGGTCCCTACAAGCTTGACAACAATTTAATGCTTGCCCCAATGGCTGGGGTAACTGACAGACCATTTCGCCAGATGTGCAAACGTCTTGGTGCAGGGTTAGTTGTTTCTGAAATGTTGTCGAGTAATCCAAAGGTGTGGAACACCGACAAATCGCGACAAAGAATGAACCATGCGGGTGAAACTGGCATACGTTCTGTTCAAATTGCGGGTGCGGAACCACAACTCATGGCAGAGGCAGCACAATTTAATGTTGCCAATGGTGCACAGATTATTGATATCAATATGGGGTGCCCAGCCAAAAAGGTGAATAAGAAACTCGCTGGTTCAGCGCTGTTGCAATATCCCGAATTGGTAGAGTCTATCGTTCAGGCTGTTGTTAATGCTGTAGATGTACCCGTAAGTTTAAAAATACGTACAGGTTGGGATCCCGACAATCGTAATGGTGTCGAGATCGCAAAAATCGCTGAGGCAAATGGAATTCAATCGCTGGCGGTTCACGGTCGTACACGTGCTTGTATGTATAAAGGCGAAGCGGAATACAACACGATTCGGGCAATCAAGCAGAATGTGTCTATTCCGGTTGTGGCAAATGGGGATATCACCTCAGCAGTAAAAGCCAAACAAGTGCTCGATTACACTGGCGCAGATGCATTAATGGTAGGACGGGGAGCACAAGGTAACCCTTGGATTTTCCGTGAAATCTTACATTATCTGCAAACTGGTGAAATTCTTCCTCCACCAACGTTGGACGAAGTACGACATGTGCTATTAGAACATGTTGAAAACGTACACGCGTTTTATGGTGCGTTTATGGGTGCGAAAATCGCTCGTAAACACGTAGGGTGGTATTTATCCGAGCATGACAAGGAAAAGCGCTTTCGCGCTGAGTTTAACGCTATCGATGATGCTCAAGCGCAGCTTGAAGCACTTAACGACTATTTTGACCAGATGGCAAAGTGTGCGTAACCCGCCCTTTGCTGATTAGTGATTAATAACCAAAGAGCAAGATGTTTATGTTCGATCAAAATGTGACTTCTCCTTTCACTACAACAGTGACTACACCTTCTCAAACTCAGGCTCAGAAGCCTTTACGTGATTCTGTAAAGCAAGCAGTTAACAAGTATCTTAAGCAACTAGATAACGCTGACATCGATAACTTGTATGAGTTGGTGTTAGCAGAAGTTGAAGCACCACTTCTTGAAGAAATCATGACTTTCACTCGCGGTAACCAAACGCGTGCTTCAATCATGCTAGGTATCAACCGCGGTACACTACGCAAGAAGCTAAAACAGTACGGCATGAACTAATACAGCCTAATATTAAGAAGAGCACCACACGGTGCTCTTTTTGTTTGAGCTGAACCTGACTACTTAGTCAAATAACACCGCCAGTTAACCCCAGTAAAGAGAGAGCTAATGGAAACTGCAAAACCTATCCGCCGAGCCTTACTCAGTGTGTCTGATAAAACCGGTATTGTTGAATTCGCGAAAAATCTGGTCAATCGTGATGTTCATATTTTATCTACCGGTGGTACAGCAAAACTGTTGGCTGAAAATGGTATTGATGTCACTGAAGTATCTGACTACACCGGCCACCCAGAAATCATGGCGGGACGCGTTAAAACCCTTCACCCAAAAGTGCATGGCGGAATTTTAGGCCGCCGTGGCATAGATGAAGCAGTCATGAGCGAACATGATATTGCTGCCATAGACATGGTGGTTGTCAATCTTTACCCCTTTGCTGCAACGGTAGCAAAAGAAGATTGCTCTTTAGACGATGCCATCGAAAATATTGATATTGGTGGCCCGACAATGGTTCGCGCAGCAGCCAAAAATCACAAAGATGTGACGATCATAGTAAATGCAGCAAACTATACACGCGTTATTAACGAAATGGACGCTAACCAAGGTTCTCTCACCCATGCGACACGTTTCGATCTTGCCGTAGCGGCATTCGAGCACACCGCTGAGTATGACGGCATGATTGCCAATTATTTTGGGGCGCGATTAGACGAGCACAATTGTGGTCACGACAGTGAAGAAGATTGCGATCATCACCACAGTGAATTTCCTCGCACATTTAATGCGCAATTCACCAAAAAACAAGATTTACGCTACGGCGAAAACAGCCACCAGAATGCAGCCTTTTATGTAGAGAATGACATTCAGGAAGCATCAGTGTCGACAGCCAAGCAGCTTCAAGGTAAGGCACTGTCTTTCAATAATATCGCAGATACCGACGCGGCACTTGAATGTGTAAAAGAGTTTGCAGAGCCTGCTTGTGTTATCGTAAAGCACGCGAACCCCTGTGGTGTCGCCTTAGGTAGCAACATTCTTGACGCTTACGACCGCGCGTTTAAAACCGACCCTACGTCTGCATTTGGCGGCATCATTGCATTCAACCGAGAGCTGGATGCGGTGACCGCGAAAGAAATTATCGATCGTCAATTTGTAGAAGTCATTATTGCTCCGACGGTGTCAAATGATGCCGCAGCCGTAGTTGCAGAGAAAAAGAATGTGCGTTTATTAGCGTGTGGAGATTGGCAAGGGCAACTCACCGATGGCTTTGACTTTAAACGAGTAAACGGCGGTTTGCTTGTTCAAGAACGCGATTTTGGCATGGTGGAGCTAGAAGATCTAGAAGTGGTATCTGAACGCCAACCCACTGAGAAAGAACTCAACGATCTCTTATTTACCTGGAAAGTTGCAAAGTACGTCAAATCTAACGCTATCGTTTACGCAAAAGACAGCATGACCATTGGCGTTGGCGCAGGGCAAATGAGCCGCGTGTATTCTGCAAAAATTGCGGGGATTAAAGCATCGGATGAAAACCTCGAAGTAAAAGGTTCGGTCATGGCCTCTGATGCATTCTTTCCTTTCCGAGACGGCATAGATGCGGCCGCAGAAGCAGGCATTACTGCGGTAATCCAACCCGGCGGTTCAATGCGTGACGAGGAAGTGATTGCAGCGGCGAATGAACATGGCATTGCTATGGTGTTCACCGGAATGCGTCATTTCAGACACTAAAATAAGATGGAAGGGGCGGCAAACGGGTTGACTGACAATCCGTTTGCTCACCTCTGACTGGTAATTGAGCACAGCCTTCCGTTACACTTTTGTATAGGAAATCCGCATTCAATTAACCAACAAAGGAATACATTATGCGTAACCGCCTTCACACTCTCGCGAAAACAGGCATTGCCTTGAGCTTACTATGTGCCTTAGCCGCGCCAACTGTACTAGCAAAAGATGCAATCAGCGAAGCGGCCAATAGTAGCATTCGTGCTGACAAAGAACGCCTTCGCGATGAATACAGAAATCCGCAGCAAACCCTTCGTTTTTTCGGTATTAAGCCGTCTATGACCGTGGTAGAGATCTCACCGGGCGGTGGCTGGTATTCCAACATCTTAGCGCCATTGCTAAACAACGATGGCAAACTTTACGCAGCACACTTTCACATTACAGAAAACACCAACGACTATTTCAAAAAATCTCGCAACGCCTTTGAAGAAAAAGTCAAAAGCCAAGCTGAATATAAGAATGTTGAAATCACCAGTTTTCACCCTACCGACGCGTTAGACGTTGCACCAGCAGGCTCTGCTGATGCAGTACTTACCTTCAGAAACGTACATAACTGGTACATGCGTCAGGGTGAAGAAGGCGTGCTTAATGCATTTAAAGCCTTTAACAAAGCGTTAAAATCCGGAGGCGTACTTGGCGTAGTGGAACATCGCTTGCCAGAAGGCGCTGACGATGAAATGCAAAAAAAATCAGGCTATATGAAAGAGTCATATGTTGTAAAACTGGCTGAAAAAGCGGGCTTCAAATTGGTGGAATCGAGCGACATCAATGCGAATCCGCTAGATACTGCGAATCATCCAAAAGGCGTATGGACGTTACCTCCTCGTCTTGCACTTGATGATCAAGATAAAGCTAAGTACTTGGCCATTGGTGAAAGTGACCGCATGACCCTTAAATTTGTAAAATCATAATCAGGAAACTTTAAATCTTCATGAACGTTCTGATAATCGGCGGCGGTGGTCGCGAGCACGCATTGGCGTGGAAATCTGCACAATCGGAAAATGTTACTGAGGTATTCGTTGCCCCCGGCAATGCTGGCACCGCAACAGAACCTAAGCTTACGAATGTAGATATCAATGCAGAAGATATTGATGCACTGGTACGTTTTGCTAAAGCGAAAGACATTACACTGACGATTGTCGGGCCTGAAGCCCCGCTTGTAGCGGGCGTGGTTGATCGCTTTGAGTCTGAAGGATTGGCTATTTTTGGCCCATCACAGGCAGCTGCACAGTTAGAAGGCTCGAAAGCATTTACCAAAGATTTTTTAGCGCGCCATCATATTCCTACTGCCGAATATCAGAACTTCACTGACATTGAACCTGCCATTGCCTATGTGCGTGAAAAAGGCGCACCTATCGTGGTCAAAGCAGACGGCTTGGCCGCAGGTAAGGGCGTTATCGTAGCCATGACGCTGCAAGAAGCGGAAGACGCCATTAAAGACATGCTTGCTGGCAATGCCTTCGGTGAAGCAGGTAGCCGCGTTGTAATTGAAGAGTTTTTAGACGGTGAAGAAGCCAGTTTTATCGTCATGGTAGATGGTAAGCACGTTTTACCCTTTGCCACCAGCCAAGACCACAAACGTGCAGGAAATGGCGATACAGGCCCCAACACTGGCGGTATGGGAGCTTATTCACCAGCGCCTGTAGTAACACCAGATATCCATCAGCGTATTTTAGACGAAGTCATCTACCCCACAGTCGAGGGTATGGCTTCCGAAGGCATGCCGTACAAAGGCTTTTTGTATGCTGGATTAATGATTATGTCAGACGGCACACCCAAAGTGATTGAATACAATTGCCGATTTGGCGACCCAGAAACTCAACCGATCATGATGCGCCTTGAGTCGGATTTGGTCGACTTGTGTCAATCTGCTATCAAGGGTGAATTAAACGCAACATCCATCACCTTCACAGACAAAGCCGCTGTCGGTGTTGTGCTTGCCGCAGGCGGTTACCCTGGCAGCTATCCAAAAGGGGATATTATTTCCGGTCTGAATGACGTAAATCCGAGCATTGGAAAAGTATTCCATGCGGGTACTGCATTAGATCCAAGTACAAACAGCGTGGTAACTGCTGGTGGTCGTGTTCTATGCGCCACGGCGTTAGGTAACAGCGTAACAGAGGCCCAAAAAGCTGCGTATGAAATTGCAAAAATGATTGATTGGAATGGCGTGCAATATCGTACAGATATCGCCTATCGTGCCATTGCCAGAGAAACCAATTCATAACACGATTTTTGTTATAAATGGGTAAGTCTATTGATTTACCCATTCCATTAATCGCTTGTAATCTAAGGCTTCGCTTTTCAGCCAAACATCCATCGCACGGGCGATACTGTTTACATCAAACAGCGCATTATGTGCGTGACCTTTCATACTGACCCCCAACTGTTTAGCCAGATCGCCACTGCAATATTGCGCACACGGCAACGCCTCTTTTATCGCCCACGCTTGAACGTTAAGGCACGTCTGAAACATCGGTGGAGTAAGGCCGTAGTAATCACAGTTTTCGAGTAAAATATGATGGTCATTGCCCCAAGACAGGCACGCCAACTGCCCTTGTTCGGCAAAACCATGAAAGGCTGACAGCGCAGAGGCAAAATCGACGCCGAGTTCGTCCACCATGGTTTGTGAAATACCCGTCAGTTCAATAATGTATGGACTTAACTGGGGGTTAATTTGCGGCTTGATAAGTTCATTAAAACTAGACAGTATTTTGATAGGCTGATGAGCAGAAACACCTACTTTAATTGCGGCAATTTGAATCAACTCTTTGTACTCATTGTCGCCCGACCAATTACGATTCTGGGAGCCAGGCCAAGCGGTAAACTCTGTGTCAAATAGCACAAATGTAATCAAGAGTTTGCGTCATCCTCTTTGTTGCACCGGATAATTTGCTCCATCAAAAAGGCGGTATTCAAACCAAATACTATCATGCCATTCACTGCGCTCAACGCACCTAAAATACGCCACTTTTCGTCTAACACTACGTCACCATAGCCCAAGGTGGTAAACGATGAAATAGCGAAATACAGCGCGGGCTCCCAATGGTCAAACGCGTCTATTTTTAAGTAAATTGTCGCCCACCCCCATGTACTTACTGTAATACCGAGCACCAACCACAATACAGAGGCGACCATCACAATAGTAAATTTGACGGGAAAAGGGACCTGAACCGTCCATCCTGTTTGGAATTGAAAAAAACGCGCTAGCATTGCCATAAATACAACCTGAATCACCGTAGTGGTAGTGATGGCTATGGTTCCAATTCCCAGTTGTAAAAGCACGGCTATCCCTTTTTAATATTGCTATAACTACAGTGTAGACAAACATTATCTCACTGTAATAGTTAAGTAAATCACTTAACATGCGCCTAAATATTGATGATGTGAAGTGAATGTCTTCATCTAATGGTAAACTACAAACCTATTTAGCATTATGCGAGTAAACAATGCACTACCGACTTTTACTTGTTTTTATATTAAACGCTTTAGCCTATTGCGCTTGGGCGAAGCCGCCTTTGGAACTATATTGGGAAGATCTGGTGCCGAAAAACTATGTCGCGCCAGAAACAGCGATTGTACATGATGGCTCAATGACCCAGCCCAATTTAGACGCGCCTGTGGTAAAGAAACACGATGGCAAGTTGGTGCGCATTCCCGGCTTTGTGGTTCCGCTGGAAGGGAGTGCAACCGAAACCAAGGAATTCTTACTGGTACCGTATTTCGGCGCATGTATCCATGTTCCGCCTCCACCGCCAAACCAGATAGTTTATGTGAAGTTTTCTGAAGGTGTGCCGATAGACAACCTATACGATGCAATCTGGGTTGAGGGGACATTATCAACCAAAGGTTGGTCTGGCGACATCGCGACGGTCGGTTACACGCTAGAAGGCATCAAAATTGAACCCTTCGAGGGGTAAAAGGCTTAAATATATCTAGTCTAAGGATTTTTCTTGGTTTCTTATATTTTTGTCTATACTCCTTTAAGTGTCTTCAAGGACTAAAAACACAATAAAAACCGATGGCTTTTATTAGGCAGTATACACAGGTGACTAGATGAATTTCTTACAACGCATGTCAATCGCACAAAAGTTGTTTCTAATTCCCATTATCGCAACGGTGAGTTTCATCATCTATTTGGCGATAACGACGATAACGGCGCTAAACAACGCAGATTTGCTTGATGATGCAAAAGACGTACAGTTTCCCGCCCTTCAAGAAACCAGCTCTGCTTTAGTGACGCTAGAAAAAGTACGAGACACGCTATCTAGCGCCGTTACGACTGGCGACGAAGAATCACTCTCGAAAGCGAAAACGCAGGCAGGCCAAGTGCGTGAATCTCTTAACAGTCTCAAGTCGATCAATCCATCATTATCGGCAGAAGCCAATTCTATTTTGAGTGATTTTGAGGCGTATTTTCAGCTCGCCTACAGCGTCTCAGAATCTATGGTTAATAACACGGCTGATTTTTCTAAACTGGGCGAACTCTCTACTAATATGAATGAGACCTATGACAACACCGTCAAGGCGCTTTCTAAGTTCAGAGCGGATCGGTTGGATAATTTTGAGCAATCTATTTCTGACGCCAACACAGCAGCGCAGTCACTAGTCAGTATTGGTGTAATAATGGCAGTGGTCTCTACCGCAATTTTATTTGCCTTTGCTTATCCGATTGTACGCGGTATCAAAGACAGTATTGATAAAGTCGTGGTATCACTGAAAGACATTGCCCAAGAAGATGGCGATCTTACTGTGCGTATTCAGACAAAAAGCGAAGACGAAATTGGCGATCTTGTGCATTGGTTCAATGAGTTCATGGCAAAACTACAAGGTGTTGTAAAAGACATTGTCAATTCATCGCTGCCGCTAAATGAACTAGCGCAGAACCTCAATCAGCTCACTGACGATACGAACAAAACCATTGATGTTCAACAACGCTCTGCAACTGAAGCAAAATCTGCAGTAGACGAAATGACTCACAGTGTGTCTGAGGTTGCAGCCAGCGCCGCTGAAGCAGCACGCGCTGCCGGCGATGCATCGCATGCAGCCAGCGATGGTCAATCTGTGGTAAACCGCACCGTTCAAAGTATTCAACAATTAGCCACAAATGTAGAAGAAACTGCTGAAGTTATTCGCAAGCTCGAATCTGATTCAAATCAGGTCGGTGTGGTGCTGGATGTGATTAAAGGTATTGCGGAACAAACTAACTTACTTGCGCTAAATGCGGCAATTGAGGCTGCACGTGCAGGTGAGCAAGGCCGCGGGTTCGCTGTAGTAGCCGACGAAGTACGTACTTTGGCTTCGCGTACCCAGCAGTCTACAGAAGAAATTCAAAGCACCATTGAGCAACTGCAAAATGCAGCGCGCTCTGCCGTTGGCGTCATGGCTAAAGGCACAGAACAAGCAACAACCAGCGTAGAAACAGCCAATAAAGCGGGCGAGAGCTTAAATGCGATTAATGAAACCATTACGAAAATTACTGCGATGAATGATCAAATTGCAGATTCTACGGGTGAGCAACAAAAAGTCGCTGATACTATCAGCATCAATGTGGATGAAATTTACAATCGCACCTCTGATACCGCAGACAGCTCTAGTCGATTAGCAAAAGTGAGCTCTGAGCTTGCACAATTAGCGGCGCATTTGGGTCGAATTACTAAGCAATTTAAAGTGTAGGCCATTTCCACCATTCATTTGATGTCATACGAAAGCCAGCTCTGATCTTATGATCAAGGCTGGCACTCGCTTTCAGTATAAGAACAAGTAATCTTATTACTTCAAAGCCAGTTCATTCACAGAATAATGTGAGTTTGAACAAGCATTTAAATTCGCGAAATTCAGAATCCCTTCCATACTTTCTTTAGTCTCTGTTAAACCAAGATTTACACATTGCGTTTAACAGCTTTTAGCACTTCCGCGAGACGGTATCTTACTGAGTAAAATCCGGAGAACACACTATGTTTAAAACGCTACAAAGCATCATGTTGTTGATGCTTATGCTCTCTTTCACTGCGCAAGCACAAAAAGTCGCTTATCTTGGGCAGGTTTTGCACTTTACTGGCGATCCAAGCCAAGCAACTAATCCTCAAGATGCATACCAGTATTTTGAAAAGGGCGCGCTGATTGTTGATAAAGGCAAGGTGGTTAAAGTAGGTATTGCATCAGAGCTTGATGCGCTCATCAAGCAGAGTAAAGTGATAGATTATAAAGACAAGCTCATCATTCCTGGCTTTATAGACACCCACATTCACTACCCTCAAACTGAAATGATTGCCGCATTTGGCGAACAGTTATTAGACTGGCTTAAAAAGTATACGTTTCCCGCGGAGAAGCAATTTTCTGATAAGGCGTATGCAAAAGACGTATCGGACATATTCTTGCATCAACTTTTAAGCAATGGCACCACCACTGCGTTAGTATTTGGCACTGTCCACCCAGAATCTGTCGATGCCTTATTCTCACAGGCTAAATCTCTCGACATGCGCCTTATTGCAGGCAAAGTGATGATGGATAGAAACGCGCCCGATTATTTACTCGATACGGCTAAAAGCAGCTACGACGAGACGAAAGCGTTGATTCAAAAATGGCACAACAAAGACCGACTTTTGTATGCGATTACACCTCGTTTTGCGCCAACATCCACCCCCGAACAACTGACGGCTGCAGGTCAACTCAAAGAGGAGTTTCCTGATACATGGGTGCATACTCACCTTTCAGAAAACAAAGGCGAGATTGAATGGGTAAAGTCTCTATTTCCCGATAGAAAAAGCTACACCGACGTATACGATTTTTATAAGTTAACCAGCGATAAGTCTATTTTTGCTCACAGCATCCACCTTGATGACGACGAAGTAGCAACGCTGGCTTCAACAGGATCGTCCATCGCTTTTTGCCCCACATCGAACCTGTTTCTTGGCAGTGGGTTATTTAAATTGAGCACCATGAAAGAAGCTGGTGTGCGTGTGGGCCTTGGCACAGACGTGGGAGCGGGAACCAGTTTTTCCATGCTAGAAACACTTAACGAAGCCTACAAGATTATTCAGTTACAAAACCAAAAGTTGTCAGCGTTTGAAGGGTTTTATCTCGCCACGTTAGGCGGCGCTAAGTCGCTCAGCCTAGACCAATACATTGGCAATTTTGAAACCGGAAAAGAAGCTGATTTTGTCGTAATCGATTGGGGCGGCACGCCCTTTCAGGCATATCGCCAATCCAAAACTACGTCACTGCATGAAAAGTTATTTGTGTTAATGACGATTGGTGACGACAGAAACATTCACGCAACCTACGTTATGGGTAAGAAACAGTTTGAGCAAGGTATGGCTCACCCTGCAACGAAAAGTCTATAGTTGAATATGGGGCGGGCTTAGCAAGTAGCCCGCTCCAATGGCGCTTCTTTCACTCACAACTGCATAACGATTCGATAGGATCGTTATTAACCGGCTGGCGGTGTGTAAATTTTCTCCGCTGGATTAAACAGAATCCAAGAAGTAAGAATGTACTTATCGTTCGAGACGGGAATATTGCCTCGATGGGTATGGGTAAAATACGCTGGCGCGATCACCATTCTTCCGGCTTTAGGCTCGACTTTCTTATTTTGGTAGTAAAACTCTGTCTCGCCCCCCTCATCAACATCATTTAGGTAAAACATAAATAAGAAAATGCGATGTAAGGCATCAGCTGGTCCAGACTGAGGGTACACTTCTGAGTGCCAATAAGGGTATCCGCCTTTGCCGACTTCATACTTTTGGGCATTGATTTCGCCGATGCGAAATAGTAATTGAACTAAAGCATTTAGGCGTGGTTTACCCACTTCTTCAAAATTCTCATGCGTGAGTTTAACCGGTTGGCCCGTTTCAGGATGCTGGACGGTCAAGCCAATCGGCCCGATTAACGCAAAATGGTATTTTTCAAAGTACTTCATGACATTTTCAGTCACATGAGGCAGGACTTTTTGAAACAGTTGGCTAAACTCAGGGTGACGTGAAATCGACACATCGGTGCTGCGTTTTTTATCAGTATCAACTCCACCGCCTGTCATGCCTGGTGCAAGATGATCACTTTTATTAAATACATTAATAAACTCCTGACACAATTCAGGGCTTAGCACATCATCAATCACTTCAACAAAATCACTCATGCGCGTTGCTCCAGTTTATGGGCTTGAAGTTCTGCCCGAACCTCGTCAGAAATTGGTTGTGAAGACTGAGATTGATAATCAAAATGCACCATCGTGGTTAACCCTGTGGCGCATTTTTCACCTTGTTGCCATACCTCTTGGTGAACATCGAACGACGCACCACCAATGCGGCTGATATAAGTACGCACCTCAACAGCATGGCCGTAAAAGATTTGTTTGTGAAAATCGACTTTATAGCTGGCTAAAATCAAAGACCACCGCGTTAAATCAAGCGAGGGATTAAAAATACGAAAAATCGGCTCTCTGGCACTTTCGAACCAACCTACCAATACCGTATTGCTCACGTGTGCCAAGGCATCAGTTTCATAAAACCTGACATCATACTCCTGTGAAAACATGCTGCTCCTCCGAGGTTATTTGAGCAAAGGTTTCAAGAACCGCGCGGTGTGGGAGTGCGTCAGTTCACTTATATATTCTGGCGTACCTTCAGCAATAATTTGACCACCGCCTGAACCGCCTTCAGGCCCAAGGTCGACAATCCAGTCTGCCGTTTTGATCACATCCAAGTTATGCTCAATGACCACCACAGTATTGCCATGATCACGTAAACGATGCAAGACCTGAAGCAATTGTTTTATATCGTGAAAATGCAGCCCGGTGGTTGGTTCGTCAAGAATATAGAGGGTTTGGCCAGTATCACGCTTAGACAATTCTTTTGCCAGCTTGACGCGCTGCGCTTCGCCACCAGAAAGCGTCGTCGCAGATTGTCCCAATCTTATATAAGATAACCCAACGTCCATCAGGGTTTGCAATTTGCGCGCAATGGCAGGGATCACATCAAAAAAGTCACGTGCGTCTTCCACTGTCATCTCAAGTACTTCGTGGATGTTTTTGCCTTTATATTGAATTTCCAAGGTTTCACGGTTGTAGCGCTTGCCTTTACAAACATCACACGGCACATAAATATCTGGCAAAAAATGCATTTCTACTTTGATCACGCCATCGCCCTGACAAGCCTCACAGCGTCCGCCTTTTACATTAAAACTGAAACGTCCAGGCTTGTAGCCTCGTGAGCGCGCTTCTTGCGTGCCCGCAAACAATTCCCGAATTGGCGTAAATATACCTGCATACGTGGCAGGGTTAGAGCGCGGCGTGCGCCCAATCGGGCTTTGATCGATGTCGACCACTTTATCAAGTTGATCCAAGCCTTCAATGGATGTGTAAGGCGATGGCTCACTGGTGGTGGCGTTGTTAAGCTCCCGGTGAGCAATCTTATAAAAGGTATCATTGATAAGGGTGGATTTCCCTGAGCCTGACACACCGGTAATACAGGTCATTAGTCCAATGGGCACCTTCAACGTCACATCTTGAAGGTTATTGCCTGTCGCCCCTTCCAGCACCACCCAGTTGTCGTCTTTGTTTTCATGGCGCTGTGCTGGCACATCAATTTTTTCTCTGCCAGACAAATACTTACCTGTTAGTGAATGTTCACTTTTGCAAATATCATCCAGTGAACCCTCGGCAACAACTTCTCCGCCATGCACACCTGCACCTGGGCCGATATCAACAATGTAATCGGCTTCTTTGATGGCATCTTCATCGTGCTCAACCACCAATACCGTGTTGCCCAAATCACGCAGGTGAGTCAGGGTTTTTAGCAAGCGCTCGTTATCGCGCTGATGTAAACCGATAGACGGTTCATCAAGCACATACATCACGCCCACCAGCCCAGCACCAATCTGACTGGCAAGTCGAATGCGCTGTGCTTCTCCACCGGATAAGGTTTCTGCGCTACGAGACATCGTTAAATAGTTAAGCCCCACATTCACCAAAAACGACAACCGATCATTAATTTCTTTCAGTATTTTTTCTGCAATCTGAGCCCGTTGGCCAGTCAATCTCAACGCATCAAAGAATCCCAACGCATCGGCAATCGACATGTCTGTAATGGTAGGTAGCGTCGTCTCTCCAATAAACACGTTACGCGCTTCAAGACGAAGGCGTGTGCCACCGCAGCCTGTACAACTTTGTTGACTCAAAAATTTGGATAGCTCCTCACGTACCGCGTTTGATTCAGTTTCACGATAGCGACGCTCCATATTCGGGATTACCCCTTCAAATGGATGCTTGCGCTCCATGATGTCGCCGCGATCATTAATGTATTTAAATTTGATTGACGTGCCTTTACTGCCATATAGCACGACGTCTTGCGCTTTTTTGTCTAAAGAAGCAAACGGCTTAGACAAATCAAAGCCATAGTGCTCTGCCACAGCTTGCAACATCTGGAAGTAATAAAAGCTGCGTTTATCCCATCCACGAATAGCACCGCCAGATAGGCTCAATTCGTCATTGGTCACCACACGATGCGGATCAAAGAATTGGCGAGTTCCCAATCCGTCACAGGTTTGGCATGCCCCCGCCGGATTGTTAAATGAAAACAGACGTGGCTCCAACTCTGCCATGCTGTAACCACAGTGAGGACACGCAAAATTCGCAGAAAAAACCAGCTCATCCGTTTCTGGCGCGTCCATAAATGCAATTTTCGCCGTTCCACCAGACAGCTGTAACGCCGTTTCAAACGACTCAGCGAGTCGCAACTTTAGGTCATCTCGCACTTTGAAGCGATCGACGACCACTTCAATGGTGTGCTTTTTGTGTAAGTCGAGTTCAGGTGGATCCGATAAATCACAGACTTCGCCGTCTATTCGCGCTCGAATAAAGCCCTGCGCTGACAGATTTTCAAGGGTTTTAATGTGCTCCCCCTTGCGCTCTTGCACGACAGGACCAAGCAACATAAGTTTGGTGCCTTCTTCCATCTCAAGTACGCGATCCACCATTTGGCTGATAGTTTGTGCGGCTAACGGTACATGATGGTCAGGACAACGCGGCTCCCCCACTCGCGCATACAACAAACGCAAATAATCGTATATTTCAGTAATGGTTCCAACGGTTGAACGTGGATTGTGAGAGGTGGATTTTTGCTCTATCGAAATGGCCGGAGACAAGCCCTCGATGTGATCCACATCGGGCTTTTCCATCATTGACAAAAACTGACGCGCGTAAGCCGACAACGATTCCACATAACGTCTTTGCCCTTCCGCATAAAGGGTGTCAAATGCCAGAGACGACTTTCCTGAACCCGATAAACCAGTGATAACAATCAGCTTATCGCGGGGGAGTTCAAGGTTGACGTTTTTTAAGTTGTGGGTGCGGGCACCACGTACTTCAATTTTATCCATGCTCGAGTTTTCTTTGCGCAGTGAAAAGGAATAAGTATTACACACTCTGTCCTATAGCTCTATGACGATTGTTGCATTACCTATACTGGCTGACATTACACAGGTTTAGATTCCAAAGTGCGTACATCTGAGAAACCAAATCGGCAACTGACACGTAAACAAGAGGCTCATCGTTTGTAGCGCTGCGAAAAACGCAAAATTATGGTAAGCTTCGCGCCCGTTTTAGTGGTTATTTTTTGTCAGACAGGATATTCGTTTGAATCGTACAGAAATTCGCGCAGCGATTTCTCTCGCTAGTGTTTATGTATTGCGCATGCTTGGCTTGTTTATGGTTATGCCGGTGATGGCATTGCTTGCGCAGGATTTTAAAGATTATTCTCCCTTGTTGGTCGGTTTAGCCATTGGTGGCTATGGCCTGACTCAAGCTCTATTGCAAATTCCCATGGGTATGTTGTCTGACCGCATTGGTCGCAAACCTGTGATTCTTCTGGGCCTGGCCTTTTTCGCCATTGGCAGCGGCATTGCAGCAAGCGCAGATTCCCTTCTTTGGGTTGTAATTGGCCGTATGTTACAAGGTACTGGTGCAATCGCGGGCGCGGTCATGGCACTTGCGGGCGACGTAAGCCGAGACAGCGAACGCAGCAAAGTCATGGCGATTATCGGTATCGCTATTGGATTTTCATTTTATGTTTCCCTGCTAATTGGCCCGCCCCTAGCCAACTCGTATGGCCTTGAAGGCATATTCACGGTAACCGCATTTTTAGCAATGGCTGCCATGCCATTGATTTGGTGGGTTGTGCCAAATGCCACCAATAAAGCCCCAAGCGGAGACACGCTGCCTGTTTTAGAGGACATCAAACGCTTGTTCTTTGACCAAAACTTGATGCGTTTGAACATGAGCGTGTGCGTATTGCATATGTTGATTACGATTCTCTTCATGCAACTTCCCGCACTGCTGTCTGCTCATGACTATACGATGGCGTCGCAATGGCAAGTGTACTTGCCTGTTTTGTTACTTTCGATCGTAACGATGGCAGGCCTGATGTCGATGGCGCGTCGAGGCAAGGAAAAAGGTGTACTGCTTAGCGCAGTATTATTGCTCAGTATTGCCTTTCTAGGTTTGGGAATACTTTCGCAACAATTCTTGCTGGTCATGCTCTTTAGTATTGTGTTCTTCACTGGATTTAACTATTTAGAAGCCAACTTCCCAGCCATGGTGTCAGGCATTGCGCCAGCTGGCAAAAAAGGCTCGGCCATGGGCGTGTATGCAAGCTTCCAGTTTTTGGGTGCGTTTATAGGTGGAGCGATGGCAGGCGTCGTCACACAATATGCCTCCGTAGAGGTGCTCTTTGTGGCAACAGCATTCATTTGCCTGCTTTGGGCATTGTGGCTAAAAGGCTTACAAACTCACAGTGCCGCTAAGCGCTTTTCACTGCCTATTGAACTGGCATCGTTCGACGCAAATGTACTCAGTGAACAACTTGGCGCCCTCAAAGGCGTGCAAGATATCACCGTTATTTCAGAAGAGCGTGTCGCCTATTTGAAAGTGAATGGCAATGAGTTCGACATGGGTAAAGCGCAACAAATTGTGAGCACCAACTAAGCACACTTGTGGGCACATGTAAGATACCTGTTGCCCATACTTAAAACAGACAAAACCGTACGTTTAGCCACAGCAAACTGTGGCAGAATGGTTTTGCTTGAGTCATCAAGAGGTTGAGGCGATTTGTCTCAATCTAACCATCATTCAGTAGGACAACCTAAGATTTTCAGGTTACACTACACGGATATCTTCCGGGCTTTTGGTTGTAGTATTAAATACGCGCAACGCCTTTGTCGCTTTATGCAAAGGTCGCGTAAGTGGCGCAGTGTTATATGGTACAGTCTGATCCTCTACGGCACCGGAATCGCGAGAACGAGTTAGGAGTAAACATGGCAAGCAGAGGCGTAAACAAAGTAATTTTGGTGGGTAATCTGGGGCAAGATCCAGAAGTGAGATATATGCCTAATGGCAATGCTGTTGCAAATCTAACCCTCGCAACCAGCGAAAGCTGGAAAGATCAACAAGGTCAGCTTCAAGAGCGTACCGAATGGCACCGTCTAACCATGTATCGCCGTTTGGCAGAAGTCGCGGGCGAATATTTGCGTAAAGGCTCTCAAATTTACGTAGAAGGCAAATTGCAAACACGTAAGTGGCAAGACCAACAAGGCCAAGATCGCTATACGACTGAAATCATCGTAGACCAAATGCAAATGTTGGGTGGCCGTGGCAATGAGCAAAGTAGCGGTGGCTTCCAGCAACAGTCACAGCAAGGCTATCAGCAAGCGGCGGCACCACAAAATCAGGGTTACAATCAGGCCCCTCAGCAAAGCGCGCCTCAGCAGTCAAATAACCAGTTTAGCGGCGGCCAGCAGCAACAAGGTGGATTTAACCAGCAACCTGCATCAGGTGGCAGCCAGAACCGCCCGCAACAGCCAATGTCTGAACCAGATATCAGCTTCGACGACGATATCCCGTTCTAAAAGTTGTAAGACACTAAATGCTGATAAATTTCTAAGAGAGCCGCTATTAAGCGGCTTTCTTGTTGTCGCGAATGCTCAGTTTTGAGTAATAGTGAGAGAAAAACTCTTCTTAATCACAGCATTTAATAACGCGTCTGCTTGTTTCACGCTGCAAGCTAAGATTTTTGACGAAACTTATCTTTAGAAACACCTGCTCGTTAATGTATCAGTGACCATCTTAAACCAAACTTATTCAAGTACTTTTGAAGTCTGGTAGAGTCATTAACTTGCGCCTTCTTTGTTCTACTAACGTTAAATAGCTCGCGCCCAGCTGAAGCCATACTACTGTGTCGCAGACAAACCGAGAGAACATAGTTAAGTTGTTGAATATCGAATTGATCCATCTCTGATATTTTATGGGCAGGTAAGTACTTAGCTATCAAATTATCAGAACTTCTTCCGGCAGGGTTTTCCCAAGCACTTTTTAACCGTTCGATTTCCTCTTGCACGTCATCAATTGAAATGCGGGAGGAATCAGCTAACGTGCAAAGTCTAGTAATCGCGGAGCTCAGATCTCTAAAGTTACCTGACCAAATAGCCTCGGCTGATACCGCGAACTTTTCAAATGCCTCTTTTGCCTCTTTATTAAACTGAACACGTTGACTATTTTTCTGCGTGTAGACTTCAATTTCATAATCTATGTTTGCGGGAATATCTTCTTTGCGCTCTTTGAGTGCAGGCAGTTTATACGTCCACAGATTAATACGAGCTAATAAATCTTCTCTAAATTGACCTTTAGCTACTTCGGATTTGAGGTCTTTATTTGTTCCTGCGATAAGCTGGAAGTCACTTTCAACAGCCTTGTCGCTGCCTACGGGGTGAAACGATTTGTTCTCTATCGCATGTAAGAGCATAGCCTGCTCTTCTATGCCTAGTTCACCTATTTCATCAAGGAACAATACACCTTTATTGGCCGTTAACAGGTAGCCACTTCTTTCTTTCTGTGCTCCTGTGAATGCACCCCGTGTATGACCGAACAATGCAGCCATCGCATTTTCTCCCTTTAGGGTTGCACAGTTCACTGATACTAAGTCACCCTTTAACATGGAGCGACGCTTCTTCAGTTGAAAGATACGGGTAGCCAATTGGCTTTTACCTGCGCCTGTAGGGCCAGTGAGCAACATGGGATCACTTGAACGTATCGCGACTTTTTCTATCTGTGATATGAGTTGATTAAAATTTACATTTTTGGTCTGAATCCCTCCCTTAAGAAACTCCTTTCCTTCTAAATGTTCACCGTCAAATCGTGTCGCTAGCTGATCATATTTAGATAAATCTAAATCGATAATCTGTACTCGCCCTACCGATTTATTCTTATTGTATTTATCTGGAGAAGTTTGAATGAGACGGCCCGGGAAATGGCGGCTTTCAGTCAGTAGAAAGCTACATATTTGGACAACGTGAGTGCCCGTTGTTATGTGGAATAGGTAGTCATTCTGGTCAGTATCGAAAGACTGTTGTTGGCACCAATCATAGAGCTTCGAATATACCTCCTCAAAGTCCCAAGGGTCTTGAAAATTGACGTTATACAAGCTGACTTTCGTTTCTGGAGAAACACTTTCTATATCAACGGCAACATTGTTTGCTAAACGTTCCGAGTGATTGTCGTGCAACATATGAAGCTCGTCGATTATTAAATCCTCTTGGCTACAAAGACTAATATTAGGTCGCCACCTTGCCCATCGATCAACGCGCTTTCCAACAAAATCTAATTGTGAACCGATTAAACTAACAGCTATTGTCTTTCCACCCATTCGTCATATCCATCTAGATATATTAAATATCCATAAGATTACTCATATTGATTTTTTATTTCCATGATAAACATCAATGCATTAGTTGCATTTCTATTTAATCGTTAAATAACAATTAGTTATGATTTTATTTCTCTTTTTATCATTGTCTGGTACACAACTTGATATGTATAAGTTGTCTGATTATGAGGTTGTGATTCAAATATCACTCCGGTGCGCTTTGACCTTACTCATGTAAGTTGTGACTGCGTATACCTAGTCAAACAACTATTTAAGTAGCTCAGAGGATAGAACAACGGCATCAAACCGTTGGCGAAGGTTCGAATCCTTCCTTAAATACAGGTAGCTCAATCAGGTAGAGCAACGACCTTTAACGTCGTTTGTTGTGGGTTCAAATCCCACCCTAAATACAAATTGTAAAATACATAGTTAGTAAGTTGTTGTTGCCAATGACTGACAGACGCAAAAGGCAGACGATTAACAGCAAGCAGGATGCTCCCTGATAATACAAAGCTTTAAACCTTTGTTTGTTAAGCAGTCACCCCTTACTAACACCGTTTTAAACGGAATAAAAAAGGAAATGAAAATGTTTAGAACAACCAAATTAGTAACTGAAAATCAGAGAGTTTTAGTGTTCAAAAACCAGGTGCTGACTGATGTTCTTATGCCAGGAAAGCATAAAATTTGGGATATTAAAAAAGAATATGATTTTGTAACGTTTGATATTAATGAGCTCTATTTTAGTGAGCGAAATGCCGAGCGTTTATACCAAAATGGTGAAGTGCTCAAAGAACATATTTCACACTGGAAGCTAGAAAGTAATCAGGTCGGGTTGCTTTATATTAATGATTTATTAAGGGGCATAGTGGCTCCAAGCGAACATTTATATCTGTGGAAAGACGCTGGTGATATCCGATTGGATACTTTAGTAATTGACGAAGACATAGAGGTTGATGACAAATTAATGTTTTTAATCAACCGAGCGGGAGCAAATACATCTTCTAGGTTGATTAGAAGTGAGCGAACAATAGCTACAAAGCCAATAGCAGATCTAACGGTAACTAAAGATCAAGAGGGTTTATTGTATGTGGATGGTAAGTTAATTAAACGTCTTTCACCAGGTAAACATGCCTACTGGCAGTTTAATCACGATGTGGAATTGAAGACGTTTGATCGCAGAACACAAATGCTCGAGATCTCGGGACAAGAGATTTTAAGTAAGGATCGAGTTAGTTTAAGAATTAACTTAAGTGCAAGCATCAAAATTAAAGACACAGAATTAGTTGCTCAAAGTGTCGATAAGGTCGATGACTATGTTTACAAGACACTGCAACTGGCATTAAGAGAAGCTGTAGGTACTAAGTCATTAGACGATATCCTTTTGGATAAATTATACGTCAATGAAACGGTTAAAGAGTTGGTGGTTCAACAGTTAGACGCTATTGGTGTGACGCTAATTAACGTTGGCGTAAAAGACATCATCTTGCCAGGTGAAATGAAAGCCATATTGAATCAGGTAGTTGAAGCGCAAAAAGCCGCAGAAGCTAACGTGATAAAGCGTAGAGAAGAAACCTCAGCTACGAGAAGCTTACACAACACTGCCAAGGTTATTGAAAACAACCCTACATTAATGCGTCTTAAAGAGCTAGAAGCGCTTGAGAAAGTAGCTGACCGCATTGATAGCCTAACGGTATATGGTGGTCTGGAAGGCTTAACCAATGGCTTAATCAAAATAGCCTAGTGTCTATCACACAAATTAAAGAGTCATCGCGAAGCTGCCACGTTGTTGATTGGTAGCTCCGCTGAAGGGAAAGTAAAGAATTTAGGAAATCGTTATGTGTAAGAATTACAACGTAATTGAAAGCGAAGGAATGGCAACAATTAAGGCGTGGACCAAAGGTGTGCCGTTTGAAGAGCAAGCTCAGCAGCAATTGAGAAACATTGCGGGTATGCCATTGATTCATTCACATATTGCTGTGATGCCAGATGTACATATGGGGAAAGGAGCGACAATTGGAAGCGTTATTCCTTCTATTGACGCTGTGATCCCAGCTGCAGTGGGAGTTGATATTGGCTGCGGTATGGTCGCTACAAAAACGACGCTTACTGCAAGCCAGTTACCTGACAATCTTTTGGGTATTAGAAATGCATTTGAGGCGGCTGTACCTCATGGAAGAACTAGTGGAAGACGAGGCCGTAAAGGAAGCTCTAGAGATAGAGGAGCATGGCATAACATCCCTGATGTAGTTGCAGGAGAGTGGAAAAAACTGGAAGCCAGATTTGAAAAAATCTGCCAGAAACATCCAGCTATTCGAAAAAGTAATCATGTAAATCACCTTGGAACTATGGGTACAGGGAATCATTTCTTGGAACTGTGTTTGGATGAAAACGACGCAGTCTGGATTATGTTGCACTCAGGAAGCCGTGGTGTCGGTAACCGAATTGGCACTTACTTTATTGAGCTGGCCAAAAAAGAAATGGAGCGTCATCAAATTAACCTCCCAGATATGGATTTGTCTTACTTGTCTGAAGGAAGTGACTACTTTGATGACTATGTTGAGGCTGTGGAGTGGGCGCAAGATTTTGCCAAGAAAAACCGAGAGATCATGATGTTTAATGCAATTGCAGCGCTGCGTAAAGCGCTCCCTGTAGAATTCTCGACAGCTGAGTTGGCAGTGAATTGTCATCACAACTATATCTCACGTGAAAAGCATTTTGGTAAAAACTGTTTTGTTACTCGTAAAGGAGCGGTGAGAGCTGAAAAGGGAGAAATGGGGATCATTCCTGGAAGTATGGGAGCTCGTTCTTTCATTGTTCGTGGCCTTGGGAACCCAGAGAGCTTTAACAGCTGTAGTCATGGTGCAGGTAGGGTGATGTCGCGTACTAAAGCCAAAAAAGTATTTAGCGTTAAAGATCAAATTGAAGCGACGCAAGGAGTGGAATGCCGTAAGGATGAGTCTGTAATAGATGAAATTCCACATGCCTATAAAGATATTGAAAAAGTAATGGATGCGCAAAAAGACTTAGTGGAAGTTGTGTATACGCTGAAGCAAGTGGTTTGTGTGAAAGGATAGGAAGCAGAATGTCCTTTTTAGTAATTGATGGTTCTCAAGGAGAGGGAGGCGGACAAGTGCTAAGGACAGCGCTTACGCTATCTATTTTGACTAAAACACCAATTGAATTGGTAAATATTAGGGCAAATAGGAATAGACCTGGGCTTCTGCGTCAGCATTTAACGTCTGTAAAAGCAGCGCAAGAAATTAGCGGTGCTAAAACCGAAGGGGCCGAATTAGGGGCTAAACGCATCAGGTTTTCACCAGGTAATGTAAAACCTGGAGATTATCACTTTGTGATTGGTACTGCTGGTAGCACTGTTTTGGTTGCACAGACAATATTTCCTGTGCTGGCTTTAGCTAATAGCCCTTCGACAGTTACGTTCGAAGGAGGAACGCATAATGGTATGTCTCCTTCTCTTTGCTTCTTTAAAGAGTCGTATTTAGCGGTTCTCAAGAAGATGGGAGTTAACACCAAAGTGGATACTCATTCTTTAGGGTTTTATCCAGCTGGAGGAGGCAAGTGGCAGTTAACTATTGAACCAATAGAGGAATTCAAAGCGCTCAAACTGTTAACGGCAGGAAGTGATTTTGAACAGGAGCAACAGAATTGCTCCTTTAAAGCATTAATGAGCGATTTACCTGACTCCATTGGTCAAAAAGAAGTGACCGCAGGTAGAAAAGCGTTGAGCTGGAATGAAGCTGAGGGGGATGTGGAGCGACATAAAACTAATGGGCCAGGCAATAGTTTTCAGACGAAGATAAAAGGTGATGTGTTTACGAGTTTGTTCGAACAAGTCGGTGAGCTAGAAGTGTCCTCGGAACGAGTCGCTAAACGTTGTGTTGGCCGAGTTAAAAAGTTCTTAAAAGTAGGAGCTTCAGTTGAAGAACACTTGGCAGATCAGTTGCTCCTGCCAATGGCATTAGCAGGACAGGGAGAATTCACCACAACAGAACCAAGTATGCATACTAAAACCAATATCGAGGTGATTGAGCAGTTCTTGGATATAAACATACAGGCTAGTCAAGAAGAAGAAGGTCGTTGGCGTATTAAAGTGAGTAGGTAAAATGGAAGATAGAAAATTAACAATCAATGTTGAAGAAGCAATTGACGAGGAAGTACGTGCAGAGATAATGCGTCGTATCGTTGAAGCAGAAAAAGAACACGATGTTACGGTGCTTTATGCCATTGAATCTGGCAGTCGGGCTTGGGGATTTTCTAGCCCAAACAGCGATTATGATGTGCGTTTTATCTATGTTCATAAGAAAGACTGGTATCTTTCAGTAGATCTTGAAGATAGACGCGACGTTATTGAATATCCAATAGTCGACGAAATAGATATCAATGGTTGGGATCTGCGCAAAGCTTTAAAACTATTTTGGAAGTCAAATCCTGCTTTTATTGAATGGCTACAGTCTCCAATCATCTATGTAGATGACGGTTATTTTGCTCAAAGGGCTAGAGAGTTAATGCCGACTATAGCCTCTTCGCACAAAGGGATATATCACTACTTACATATGGCGAAAGGTAACTTTCGAGAGTATTTGAAAAAGGATTTAGTGCCTTTGAAAAAATATTTCTATGTGTTGAGACCGTTGCTCGCCATCATGTGGCTAGAAAAATATGACAAGCCTGCACCAATAGAATTTGAGGAGCTACGCAAGTTAGTTGCCCATAATGAAAAGTTAGATGAGGCTATAACTGATTTATTAGCTCGCAAAAGAGTAAGTTTAGAAAAAGAGTATGCACCAGCGATTCCGGTAATAAACGAGTTTATCGAATCAGAGTTAACTCGTCATGAAAACTATGCAGCAAGTAACAAAGGACGAGGAGCTCAATTTGAATCACTAAACCTACTATTCAAGGCGGTATTGGAAAGGAACGAAAATCTTCCCGTTTAAAACGGGGAGATTGAAAGCGAAGAGAAGGAAGAGAACTGTGGCTGACATAGAAAAATTAGAGCTGAAGATATCTGCCGCATTAAAAGAATTTGTTGATTCGACAAAGTCATCAAGCAAGGTAGTGGCGGATATATCCTCTGTGCTTGACGCAACATCTGAGTTGCCTTTGGCTAATTTAGAATACTGGGAGAGGTATATTCGAGATGAATATGATAATGCGTTGGCATCAGGTTACTCGAATAGATGGAAATTTTGGGAGAGCAACACACCTAGAATTACGCTATTAGATTTATGCAGTTGGGACGGATATAGAAGAGAGAAAGCGCTAAGAACCATTAGTGAGAAGGTTCCTAACAAGTTGTTTTTGGCACTTGTCCTGAGACGGTTAAATGACTGGGTTCCACAAGTAAGGCAAGCTGCACAAGATGCTCTTGCTAAGGTGCTTGTTAACACAGAGCCTTCTTATGTGGCTGAGGTGATCTGCTTTACGCTTAGCCATTGGTCTTCGTGGCAGCGAATTGACGATTCAAATAGAAAAACTTTGCTTAATGCTTTGGACAATAAAGAAATAGCTAAGCAGGTGAAGTCAAAGTTAGTTAACTCAGCAGCAGGGCCTTTAGCTTCGATTTTGTCGGAAGTTGGCCGCACTGATGCTTTAGATGACAGCCTTGAGGAAATTGCCACCAGTGCTATTCAACCTTCTTTGCGGGCAAAGGCTTATAGAAGTTTATTTGAAGGCAAAATAAGCTGGTTTGAGGGGCGAGTATGGGAATGGACAGATCGCAGATACAACGAAGGTCGGATGAAACCAATTGTAGCTGAACGTAATTTATCGTGCAGGGTTCCGCTTTTGCCAACACTGCTTTTAGCTTCAAATGATCGCTCATCTTTAGTGCGAAGAGTTGCTGCCGAAATTCTAATTAAAGAGTTGGACAACCTTGGTAGTGATTCATCGGTTTTAGCAGATAAGTTCGCTATTGACCGAGCTGCTGCTGTCGCTGAACGAGGCAAATTTGCTTTAAAGAAATTAGCTGGTGATACGCTGTTCTAAATGAAGAAAGTTACCTAGCTAATACCCTAGATAAATTGAATTGAGACTGTAAATAGTTATGTGTAACTGCCTATCAATGCATACCGTTTTGGGATAGAGGATAGGCACATGAACAAGAAAGAGCTTGAGGCCTTTGGGAAAGAGGCAGCAAAAAATATCAAGACTCCAAGTCACCTACCTTCATTCCAAAATCAGCTTCTTTAATAATTGCAATGATCTCTGATTAAAGGCAATTAGCAACCACAAACTGCGGTATGCATACCAAGCCCAGCCATGTTGCTGGGCTGTCGCGGCTTAGTCTTATAACAATTAACTTATCATGCTATTTCTGCGTATTTCAGCAGTGTGACTGCACTTAACCCAATGAAATAAATACCAAATAATGATTTTTGTCACGCCGCTCGTTGTCGCGAGTACAAGTAAAGGCCAACCATTTTCGAGCCCCATACTAAACGCGAATGCGATAGTTGATATATCCATCATCAGAATGAACTGACTCATTGTTAAGTCAACGGCGCCAGTAGAACCAGAACGAACAATAAGCCTGATTTGATGGAAGTAGCCTTGCGCTATCAGTATTGAGACCACCAAAATAATGATTGTCGAAACAGTCCTACCTTCATCTGCGAAGGTTTCGCCAATGAATAATCCAGCTACGCCGAGCGCTAATGCTATACATGCGAATCCCACACTTGCCCGCGACGCGCGAGTTTTCCGGTCCTTGAAGATCTCCAGCAATATGAGGAGTACCAATATGGATGCGATTAGGCGCGGCCAAACGATGTAGTGATTGAAGGGCTCAATTGAATATCCATAAATGAAAAACGATAGGTAAGCTAAGTAGCTGACTGAAAACTGATTAAGCGACAATAGCGCAGTCGGGCTGCTATTACCGGTTGGATGCGTTTTTCTTTGCCAAATTGTTCTTAATTGTGAAAAAACCCCAATAAGGCTACCAATAATCAACAGTGTATTTACTGTTCCAAAAATTGTATATGCAGTCAAAGTATTACCCCATTATTTTTGTCGACAATATAACTTGGAAAATGACTTTATTATCATACATATTCTTTATTAACACTATTATTGTCGACAATGATACCAATTTGACATACAGTCTGTTCACTGTAAATCGTTAACAAAGAGGAGAACTGCGTGAGCAAGGTGGTAGTAATTACAGGTAGTAGCAGAGGCATTGGCGCACGTTCAGCACAGCTATTTGCACAGAAGGGGTATAGTGTAGTTATCAATTACCTGCATGCGAAAACGCACGCTGAAGCGTTAAAAAGTACGCTGAGTCAATGGGATACGCCTTGTGTAGCCGTGCAAGCCGACGTGTCACGAGAAGAAGATGTGTGTCGTTTGTTTCAAGAAGCAGATAAATTAGGCGAACTAGCGGTGCTAGTAAACAATGCCGGCGTCTTGGATAAACAGTCACGTTTAGCGAACATCTCTTTGGAACGCTTCAGGCACATATTAGATGTTAACCTGTTGTCATGTTTTTTATGCACACAAGCCGCCATCAAGCGTATGTCGACAAAAAATGGGGGAGCAGGAGGAAGCATCGTGAATGTCTCATCAGCAGCTGCGAAAACAGGCGCACCAAATGAATATGTAGATTATGCCGCTTCAAAAGCAGCCATAGATGCGCTAACTCGTGGGGTCGCCTTAGAGGTAGCTGAAGAAGGTATTCGCGTTAATGCTGTGCGACCTGGCCTGATTTACACAGAGATGCATGCATTAGGCGGTGAGCCAAACCGCGTCGATAGAATAAAAAGCAAATTGCCATTGAAAAGGGGCGGCACGGCCGAGGAAGTGGCTGAAGCTATTTTCTGGCTAGCGTCAGATAGGTCATCTTTTACCACTGGCAGTTTTCTTGATGTAGCGGGTGGCCTATAAGCCACAAAATTGCCAGATTTGCAGCTATTAGCTCTGAAATTAATATATAAATTTAATTTTTAAACAACTGATTTTTAATGACCCAATTTTCAATATAACTCACCATCGTTTTTGACATTGGCTCAATAGGCCTATAGTAAAGTTCTACAGCACCATTTGTTGTTTCTTGGAAAATATGGTTCATATTTGGCATGATATGTGACTCGATATGAACATTTACTTTACTCATATTTAGTAATTTTGAATTTTTGGAGGCTTCTACTTGAACATCTTTACCACCAAAAAGCACTAAAGTGGGTTTGCGTATACGAGAAATAATATTCATCGGCTTTGCCTTAATAAAATCTCTATCAGAAGCACCCAAAAGCGAATTGTCGGTAAGTTGACGAACTAAGTTTAACTTCCACTCCATAAGTAATTTTTTATCTTCCGAGCCCAGATCCTCCCAAATTTCATCAATATGTTCATTGACTTTTAACTTTGTTGTAATTACATCACTATTAGCTATAACTTCTTCGTATATAACATCCATAGTTGACAATATGAGCGTTTTCGCCTTTTTTGAGAGAGCCATTTTACCAATGGCAATTCGGTTTTGGTCTCTAATAAGATCTACACCATCTGCTATCGGCGGTGCTAGCATAACAATGAACTTTACATGTTGGCTACTAGAGGCTTCAGCCGCCCTCAAGGAACCTTCACTATGACCCATAAGACCTATTGAATAGTTAGAGAACTCAGGACGATTCGAGAGATTATCAATTATTGTGTAAAGATCATCTAGCTGGTCTTTAAGACTTGTAAACATGAAATCTCCCTTAGAGCTTCCAGTTCCTCGTTTATCATACGAGAAAACGCTAAAGCCTAGTGAGTTCAGATGGTTAGTTAAAACTTCGAATGTCTTATGCCCCGCCACAATTTGTTCTCGAGTATGGGGCCCAGAACCATGACATAAAATTAAGAGTGTTTGCAAATCGTTTCCTTTTGGAAAACTTAAAGTGCCAGATAACTTCCCTTCGATTCCTTTAAACGACAGATGTTCAGTTCGATAAGAAGGTGAGCCACTCCCTTCAACCCTCTTATAAAGCTTCAACTTTAGTTCAATATCTCCTTGCTTCCATAAGCCAAATATAAACGGACCACCAGCATGAACAATTATTTCACCTTTAAAATTTACATCCAATATTGATGATACTAGCGTAATGGAACTATTCTCGTTTTTAACTACCTCAGCAGGTATATTATAGGCATTTTGGCTAGGGCTATCTATAAATGCCCTTCCATCGGCAGCATCAATACGAAAAATCAGAGGAAAATCTTGACCTTGGTAAGAAAGAAGTCCATACCAATTTCCAGACACATTCGATTCGCTTCCAGCAAATGAGCTGAATGTATACATCATATTAATAAAAAATAAAAATTTATAAAGTCTAAATCTCTTTGAACTGGTCATAATCAGCGCTCCATGACAATGATCATTTTTTATACGAATTTGCTTGCAATGGTCAAATAATAGGCTAAGATACCTTCAATTAACAAGGAAATATATAAAGGATTATAATATGGACATCATTCCGACGTCTTTCTATCAAGACAAACCAGATATATTAACTATTCTTACAACATATCGCTGCAATGCAGCATGTGCTGAGTGCTGCTTCGAGTCAAACCCCAAAGTCAAGGGGAGATTGTCGCTTAGAGAAATAACTAAGCAAATTAATGATGCCCATGAGAAATTTAAATCTCTTAAACTTGTTGTCTTTAGTGGTGGAGAATGTTTCCTTCTAAAAAATGATCTATATAAATCAATAAAAGAGGCAGCCAGTTTAAATCTTATGACAAGATGTGTAACTAATGGTTTCTGGGGTAAAACTAGAGATAACTCAGAAAAGGTTGCGGATATGTTGCAGCAATCTGGTCTTACCGAAATCAATTTCAGTACAGGTCTTGATCATCAAAAATGGGTTCCTATTGAATCTGTCGTGAATTCTGCCATATCAACTAGCGATCGCGATATATTTACATTAATAACCGTAGAGAAAGATACTCAAGATTCTGACTTTCTGGAAAAAATAATTAACCACACTAAGCTGAAAGAAAAAATTTATAGTGGCAAAATATTGGTTCAGTCAAACTCATGGATGCCATTCAGAGAAAATCATATAGAGAGAGGAGAGCAGCTAGATTCAAATACATTGAGAAAGGGTTGTGATCAAGTTTTTAAGAATGTAGTAGTTACACCCCACAATTTACTAAGTGCTTGTTGTGGATTAACTTTGGAACACATACCTGAAATGAAATTGGGAGACTTGGGCTCAAATAGCATAGAAACCTTATACAATTCTCAGAAAAATGATTTTTTAAAGCATTGGATCCACACAGACGGACCATATGCAATTATAGAGAAAGTGATGGGTTCTGAATTTATTAATAATGAGATGCCAAATTTTAGCCACATATGTCAAGCTTGCGTTTTTCTTCATAAAGACGAAAGGATAGTTAAGAAATTAAAATCTGAATATAAAAAATATATACCCGAAACAGTCTTTAAAATCTCCCTGAATACAAAGGTAGGAAATAACAATGATCAGCTATGACATAGAACTAAAAACAACTATTACTTTTTTCATGATATCTGTTTTAGTACCAGGGTTGATAGTTTTATTACCCGCACTTATAACAAATCAAAAATTAGTAAAAACCATATCTTATGGGACATTTGCAGCACTTTTATTAGCTTTCTTATTCTTTTTATTAACAATAAGCAAGAATAGAATAACGAAAGATTCAAAAGAAATATATATAAAAGCGGCTTTTTATAACATAAAAATACCAAATGAGAATGTGGATGACATTTTCATTTTAAAAAGTGAAAAACTAGGAAGTTATGCTCCAAATTTAAGGATAAATGGCATTGGATTACCAAGCTACAAATCGGGATGGTTTGAAGATGTAGAAGGAAGAAAATCCTTTCTATTATTGGTCGATGGGTATGCTGAAGTTACTGTGCTTAAATTGCATGACTATCAAGTCTTAATATCAGGTAACTTACTTGATTTCTTATCCAGTTCTAACATAGGAGATGAATAAAATGGATAGAAAGAAAAAAGCAACCAAGTCATTAGGCATTACAGTCGCAGCCGCATCACTTGCTATTCCTGTTACAGACCTTACTGCGAGCGAAAATCAATTAGATCATCGAGCCAGCCTTTACGGTAAGCCCATGAGCCTTTTCGGTCGAGATGCGGCAAAGGATAGCTTAACTAGGAAAAAAATAAGGCTAGAATTAAGTGGATTAAACTTTTCCGCCGATATGCTTGAACAATTACAGGAAGTTTCTTTACTTTGGCATCATGTATTGACAGACGAAAGTAAACGTAACAAATTTTTATATGATACAGAACGATTTTTATCTGAGTATTCTCTCCCTGAATATTTGCTAGAAGAACGCTCAGTGGAAATTAAAATCATGAAGGCCACGCTCTCTCCTCCAATGCAAGAGGCTCTGATTAAAGGAGATTACACCGCTTATCTTTCCGAGTTGGCGAATATGGGTTTAATTGGAAAAGGAGCTCGAAAATCAGAGCTTTCAGAGAAAGTATCATCAGCATTGCTGGAAAATTCGGACAAATTAAACCAAGCCCTCATGTCTAAATCACTTAAAGATTCAGATATAAATGAATTACATAACATAATCTCAAATATTCTGGGTGAAGATTACGGGCTATCTACAAACGGCGTTGCAGTGGCTGCGGTAGTGGTGTTGGCGGTAGCGGCAACATATGTATCAGTAGCGGTAAACGTAGTAGCAGCTTTAAACGTGGGGGTAACTGTTGCGGTTGGAGTTTCTACGGTTGCGGCCGTTCACTCGTCTGTAGGTGTAAGCGGTGGCGGTGGCGGTGGCGGAAAAGACCCATGCAAAGTTGTTAAATGCATCACGCCTGTAAGTGATGACAAATCTAATGGAAGCTACAGTTCAATACAAGAGAACCTCAACAGTAGCTGGGTTTTAAGTAAGCTATCACAGTTGGATCCATATATTGTAGACGAGGCGAGTTTGATATTAAACATGACTAAAAATTCCCCTGATATTGCAGAAAAGGAACTAAAACGATTATTCGATGAACAATCTATAAAAATTGTGAATGCCCTCGAAGATAGCGGTACACTGACACTCGACTCTCACAAAAAAGCGAGATTGCAAGAGGCTATTTCTGAATTTACTTTAGGCTTCACGCAGAAGCAATAAACTCGAAGCTAGATGTGATTGAAGTGTGTATAGGAAGTTACACTTTAATCTTAGTCACCTATCCCTTTTTCTAAAAATATAGCAAACATGTAGTCTAATTTTCAATCACCAAAGTCATATGTACTATCAAAACTAAGATTAGTACTTAATCCAAAGATTGCTGGATGTTCGATTTGCAGTAGCCAATCATAGGGAGAATATGAAAAACTTAGGGCTTTTCTACGTTTAAACACATCAGGTTGTATATGGCACTCACTAAAGAAGAATTTGAACTGATTGATACCGCCATCAAAGTTGGGCTGGGTGCAGGGATCACCGGCGTATTTACCTATTTAATTGCCAGAAGCACAACCAAACGTGAGCTTGAAAAACAATACGCCACCAAGCAACAAGAATTTTTAGAAAATGTGTCGCTGGATATTGAAGCATTTCACCATGCCCTACTCACTTACCACTCACGCATTACAGAGCGAGTCAATGTATTGAGTGAAGGCAAATCCTTCTCAGAAAAACGTGAAAATGCGATAACCGAAGCGCGTGATGAAATGTACTCGCTAGCCAAAGGCCTAAGCAGCGCGGAAGCACGTTTATTATTAATGGGAAGCCATGAGGCGCAGCAGCTCGTACGTAAGTACGGAGAGAGCGGCACCGAATTTTACAGCTATGCCTCTCGAAACAACACCGAAATGACAAAAGACGAGCTCAATACCAAAAAGGAACTCTGTGTTGAGCGTCGTATGCAAATATACAACGTGCTGCATTCTGAACTGAAACAGGTTTCGCTAAAACCAAGTTGGTTAACCCGCATTTACTATTGGTTTAAAGCAAAGTATGTGTGATCGAAGCAGGCCATAAAACTAAAAAACCGGCAGAAACGCCGGCTTTTAGGAATGTATAAGACACCACGCCTGAATTAAAACGCAGGCTTGTCTTCAGTTTCTTCGTAACGCTTAACGCTTGCAACAATCTCTTCTTTTGCTGCCGCTGCGTTTGCCCAACCTTCAATTTTAACCCATTTATTTGGCTCAAGATCTTTGTAGTGCTCGAAGAAGTGTTCAATTTGGTTACGAAGTAATTCAGGCACCTGATCCACTTCTGTAATACCACGATAAATCGTAGACAACTTGTCTGCAGGTACTGCAAGTACTTTTGCGTCTGTACCTGACTCGTCAGTCATATTTAATACGCCAACTGGACGACAACGAATAACCGCGCCAGCCATAAGTGGGAAAGGCGTGATCACAAGTACATCAACTGGGTCACCGTCTTCTGACAAAGTATGTGGCACGTAACCGTAGTTTGTTGGATAGTGCATACAAGTTGCCATGAAGCGATCAACAAAAATCGCGCCAGACTCTTTATCTACTTCGTATTTAACCGGATCTGCGTGCGCAGGAATTTCGATGATAACGTTAATTTCATCTGGCAGGTTTTTACCTGCTGGAACAGCGTTCAAGCTCATAACATCAACCTTTATGAATAGTTCAAAGAATATTGGGCGAAATTATAAAGGGATCGCCGTCAAGATGAAATCAACAATGCTTTAGAATCGTCAGGTTTTTACGCAATTTGACGTATTTTTGTGCAAATCACTTGTGTTCTTACCGAATAGCTCGGTATATTCACCATGAGGATGTAAATATTTTGTAACGAAAACAAGCGGGTACGGGCGCAACGTGAGGAAATGATAAAGCATCCAGCTCGCCAATCACGCAAAGCGTGGGGTTCCAACGCCTTCCAAGACGAGACGAACTTGCAGTCGCACTTTGTGTCATAGCCACTTTTTAGGGGACATTATGACAGACTACCTATACCTACCACCCTTCTTGGGAATCGCGGGGCTCGTCATTGCCTTGCTTATTTATCAGATGATAAAACGTAAACCCGTCAGTAACCCTGTTATTGCTAAGATTGCCGATGCCATTCACTTAGGCGCGATGGTATTTATGCACCGTGAGTACAAGATGTTGTTTATTTTTGCGCTAGTGGTCGGGTTAGCATTGTTTTTCTCGCTAGGTGCCGACACCACCCTCGCCTTTGTAGTGGGAGCATGTTGTTCCGCATTAGCAGGATACATTGGCATGTTCACCGCCACCAAGGCCAATGTGCGCACCACGCAGGCAGCGCACGATGAAGGCGCACCCGCCGCGTTGTCGATTGCGTTTTCAGGTGGTTCTATAATGGGTTTGTGCGTTGCGTCAATGGGATTACTTGGTCTGGGAGGGTTGTATTGGTTCTTTGGCGACAACCCAGAATCCGCTCATGTGATTCACGGATTTGGCATGGGCGCATCGATTGTGGCGTTATTTTCTCGTGTTGGTGGCGGCATTTACACCAAAAGCGCCGATGTCGGCGCAGATTTAGTCGGTAAAGTAGAAGCAGGAATTCCTGAAGACGACCCGCGAAATCCGGGGGTGATCGCTGACAATGTAGGCGACAACGTGGGCGATGTAGCAGGAATGGGCTCTGATATTTTTGAGTCCTACTGCGGCTCAATGATCGCAACCATTGCGATTGCCTCGACCATGGTAGTTGGCACCCTTGGCGCACGAGAAAGCTTAATGTTTCTGCCATTGGCATTGGCATCAACAGGGTTACTTTGCTCGGTGTTAGGGATCGTATTCGTTAACCTAATGTCATCAAGTAAACCCGAAGTGGCACTGCGCGCAGGGACAATTTCAGCCGCCATATTATTTATCGCAGCAGCCTACTTCGTCGTTACCTTAACGGGCATTAGTATCAATGTGTGGTGGTCGGTTATTTGTGGTGCCATTGGTGGCATCATTATTGGATTAGTGACCGAGTATTACACGGCGGCTGGGCCGGTACGCAAAATTGCGCAATCTGGCGAAACGGGTCCCGCAACAGTCATGATTACAGGTCTGTCTGTTGGCATGCAATCTGTAGTGATTCCAGTACTAACCATTTGTGCCATTATCTTTATTTCAACATCTTTGTCTGGGCTTTATGGTGTGGGTATCGCAGCAGTTGGTATGCTTGCAACCGTCGGTATTACAATGGCTATAGACGCATACGGCCCCGTCGCTGACAACGCGGGAGGCATTGCGGAAATGGGTGGCTTAGGCGAAGACACCCGCGCAATCACAGATTCTCTCGATGAACTAGGAAATACCACTGCCGCGATTGGTAAGGGGTTTGCTATTGGTGCGGCGGCGCTGGCGGCGCTGGCAATCATTGCCGCATTCGTTGAAACCATGTCGCTTAGCCGCGGTACGTTCATGCTGCATTTAGGTGATCCAACCGTGCTCACCGGCCTGTTTATTGGCGGGATACTCCCTTTTCTGATTGCCTCTATCACCATGACCGCCGTAGGTGATGCTGCCTTTGATATGATTCAGGAGATTCGTCGACAGTTTCGCGAAATCGACGGTTTGATGGAAGGCAAAGCCGAGCCAGATACAGGGCGTTGTGTGGATATCGCCACAGCAGCCGCATTAAAGAAAATGATATTACCGGGTGCAATTGCGGTAATCGTTCCACCCGCAGTAGGCTTCGGTATTGGCGCTCATGCGTTAGGAGGAATGCTTGGTGGTGCGTTACTAGGCTGCGTGTTACTTGCGTTAATGATGGCAAATGCCGGTGGTGCATGGGATAACGCCAAAAAGTACGTAGAAAAAGGCCATTTTGGTGGAAAAGGTTCAGAAGTGCATGCTGCCGCGGTGGTTGGCGATACCGTGGGCGATCCCTTTAAAGATACGTCTGGCCCATCGATGAATATTCTTATCAACGTGATGGCAATAGTAAGTTTAGTGATCGCACCCTTACTGTAATGGCTGTAAACAGAAAATACGTGGATAAATATATAAGATAAAAGAGACAAAAATGGCGCAGAGAGTAAGTTCTCTTTGCGCCATCTCTTTTAAACCAACAAGCTTAGCGACGAATCATGCTGCTGATAAGGGTTAGCAAAGCACCTATCGGCGATAATAGCTAACGCAGGTTTCTACTTCTTCTTTAGAGCCCATGATAACTGGCACCCGTTGATGGATTTCTTCTGGCATCACTTCCAAAATACGCCCTTCTCCTGTAGACGATGCGCCTCCAGCTTGTTCAATCAAAAATGACATGGGGTTTGCTTCATAGAGTAAACGCAGTTTGCCTGGAATTTTCGGGTTACGTTTGTCAGCAGGATACGAGAAAATACCACCACGGCACAGCACTCGGTGAATATCACCTACCATCGCTCCTACCCAGCGCATGTTGAAGTTTTTACCGCGCGGCCCTTCATCACCAAGCAATAAATCGGTGACGTAATCTTGCATTGGCTGCTCCCAATGACGTTGGTTTGACGCGTTAATAGCAAACTCTTTGGTTTGCTCTGGCACGGTGACATTTGCCTCGGTAAGCAGGAATCCGCCATGGGTTTTATCGAGGGTGTACATGTGCGTACCGCGCCCCGTTGTCATGGCCAGCATGGTTGATGGGCCATACAGTACGTATCCTGCCGCAACCATTTGCGTACCCGGTTGCAAGAACGCGGAGGGGTCATCTGGCTCCATCCATTGCGGCGCATGCGTAATCGAGAAAATGGTGCCAATTAAGCTGTTGATATCGGTATTTGACGAGCCATCTAGCGGATCGAAACTCACTAAATATTTGCCCTCTGGGTTACACGGCACCACTTCATCTTCTTCTTCAGAAGAAATCGCTTTAACGTAGCCCGATTCACGCAAAATGTCTTTTAAGATCTGGTTTGAAATTACGTCCAGTTTCTTTTGGGTCTCACCCTGTACGTTTTCACTCAGTAGTGAACCCAGCACGCCAGCCAGCGCACCCTGACTAACACGGAAGGAAATTTCTTTACAGCCAGCCAGTAAAGTACGAATAAGCAAAATCAGTTCTAACGGTGCGCCGTCTTCCTGAAGTTGAGAGTTGAGTCGTTTCATGGGTATCCAAACCTTTGAATTTCTGTTTTTATGTAGGGTTTTACAACTGATACAAATCAGCTAACAGTGAATATTTTTATTATTTTTAGACTGTTAGGCGTATTGTAACTGGGATTGAACAAAAACTCAGCTAGTTGTTGTAAAGAAGATGGAAGACATTAACGCCACGCATTCTTTCTGGTAGTCTTGCTATCTTTGGTTCGCAACGAATAAGCGCACGCGGCGCACAGAGTCAGGGTATTACACTGGCACAGCTATTTTTACGCAGTGAGACACATGCATATACATATTTTAGGCATTTGCGGTACTTTTATGGGTGGTATCGCCGCGATTGCTAAATCTCTTGGCCACCACGTCACAGGATCAGACGCAAACGTGTATCCGCCAATGAGCACACAATTAGAAGAGTTAGGTATCACGCTTACCCAAGGGTTTGATCCTGTTCAACTTAATCCTGAGCCTGACCTTGTGATCATTGGCAATGCCATGACGCGCGGCAATCCAGCTGTAGAATATGTACTTGAACGCAACATAAATTACATTAGCGGCCCGCAGTGGTTGTCTGAAAATGTACTTAAACACCGCTGGGTATTGGCTGCATCAGGCACCCATGGCAAAACGTCAACCTCGAGTATGCTTGCATGGATACTAGATTATGCGGGCATGAAACCTGGCTTTTTGATTGGCGGAATTCCTGAGAACTTTGGTATTTCGGCTCGGTTAGGAGACTCCCCGTTTTTCGTCATTGAAGCAGATGAATACGACAGTGCCTTTTTTGATAAACGCTCCAAGTTTGTTCATTACCATCCTCGCACCTTGATCATGAATAACCTTGAGTTCGATCACGCAGATATCTTCGATAGCCTGAAAGATATTAAGAAGCAATTTCACCATTTGCTGCGCATTCTGCCCTCGAATGGATTAGTGCTTACGCCAGCAGACGACGAAAATCTCGAAGATGTAATAGACATGGGGCTATGGAGCAACCATCAGCAATTAGGTAAAGAATGGCAAATTGGTGAAAGGGCCAAAGACGGTAGCCAGTTTGAGGTGATTTTACATGGTGAATCACTGGGCAGCGTTACGTGGTCACTTATTGGCAACCACAATATCGCCAATGGCATCATGGCGATTGCCGCCGCCAGACACGCGGGTATCGACCCAAAAGTAGCCATGGAAGCCCTTGGCAAATTTGTTAACGTGAAACGCCGCATGGAATTACGTGGTGATATAAACAACATTCGCGTGTATGACGATTTTGCACACCATCCTTCAGCCATTTTAACCACCCTTGAAGGCTTACGTTCTAACGTAGGTAATGCCAAGATCATTGCCATCTTAGAACCTCGCTCAGCCACCATGAAACAGGGGACGCACAAAGACACACTGGCAACATCGTGGCAAATGGCGGATGAAGTTTTTCTTTTTGAACCGACTGGACTACAGTGGGAAATGTCTGAACTGACAGAAAAAAGCATTGTGCCTACGCACTTGCACCGTGATGTAGACAATATCGTCACGTCTGTCACGGCTATCGCCAAACCAGGAGACCGAATCATTGTGATGAGTAACGGTGGCTTTGGCGGCCTTCATGACAAACTATTATCTGCATTGCAGGAGAAACATGCACACTAATTATATTACCGTTGCATTTACTGGCGCCAGCGGTGCGCCGTATGGGTTGAAGTTGGTCGCCTCGCTGCTTGCAGCAGGTAAAGATGTGTACTTGTTGATCTCATCCGCGGCTCGCGTGGTGCTAGCAACAGAAAACAACATCAAGATTCCAGCTAACCCCTCTGCCGCCAGCGCGTTCTTTCAAGACTATTTTGACGTTGAGGAGAGCCGGCTAACCGTATTTGGTAAAGATGAGTGGTTTTCTCCTGTTGCCTCTGGCTCTGCCGCGCCCAAACACATGGTAATTTGCCCTTGTTCTACTGGCACACTCTCTGCTGTCGCGACGGGCAAGAGTGACAACCTGATCGAGCGCGCCGCAGACGTGGTAATTAAGGAGCGTGGGCAACTGATTATGGTGCCCCGAGAAATGCCCTTATCGACGATTCACCTTGAAAACATGCTGAAACTTTCGCAAATGGGGGTCACCATGATGCCCGCTGCACCAGGTTTTTATCACAATCCAACCTCTATTGAGGATTTAGTCGACTTTGTTGTAGGTCGCATTCTCGATCATCTGGGAATTGACCAACAGTTAACTTCACGCTGGGGCTACAACCAGCCAGAGGAAAAGAAATAGAATGAAAATCAAACACCTTTTTACAGCAGGGCTACTTGCAGTAGTAAGCACCAACGCACTAGGTTGGGGACAAACAGGGCATCGCATCACTGGCGCGATTGCTGAGCGCTACCTAAGCGACAATGCAGAAAAAGCCATTGAGGCAATTTATCCGCATGCATCATTAGCAGAAATCTCTACCCATGCCGATGAAATGCGCTCTCACCCTTCAGAGTTTTGGCAAAAAACCGCCTCACCGTGGCACTACGTCACTGTGCCCAAAGGCAAGGTCTACAAAGACGTTGGCGCACCAAGCCAAGGCGATGCATACACGGCCCTGACATCATTCACCAACACACTTAAAAATTCGGCTGCGACACAAGAAGAGAAACGTTTGGCGCTGCATTTTCTTGTTCACATCATAGGTGACTTGCACCAACCGCTACACGCAGGTAACGGCACAGATAAAGGTGGCAATGACGTAAAAGTAGAGTTTTTCTGGCAAGATAGTAATCTGCACCGTGTGTGGGACTCTGGCCTGATTGACAAACAACAGCTGTCTTACTCTGAATGGACAAACTGGCTATCTGAGAAAATTTCGAAAAAGGACATCACAACGTGGTCAAAAGCCACACCCTATGATTGGATTAATGAAAGCGCGGGCCTTCGCGATGGCGTGTATCCGGATAGCAAAAAATTATCGTGGCACTACCAATTTGAACATTTGCCGACCGTTAAGCAACGCTTGCAGATGGCAGGGGTAAGAATTGCTGCCTATTTAAACGACATCTATAAGTAAAACGATTTGCTACGAGTTGAAAAAGCGCACTCTGTGCGCTTTTTCTTCATCATATTTCAATAATTAACCTCTAACGGAGACTAATCTATATCCAATGGCTCCGGTGACAAAATAATCCCCGTGCTATCTGCATACACGTGATCTTCAGGTAAAAACGTAACGCCGCCAAAATTAACGGCAACATCCGCTTCGCCGATTAGCTCTCCTTCAGCTTTAACGGGAATAGAAGCAATGGCATGTACGCCGATATCCATGTCTTCAAGCGCATCTACATCACGAACACTGCCATAACAAATGATGCCTTCCCACTCATTATCAACGGCAAGCTGTGCGGTATTTGCATCAATCAAGGCTCTGCGCATTGAGCCACCGCCGTCAACGAGCAGAACTTTGCCTTTTCCTGACTCAGATAAAACGCTGTCGATTAGGCCTTTGTGCTCAAAACACTTCACGGTAGTGACTTCCCCACCGTAAGATGACCTTCCGCCATAACTAATAAACATTGGGTCGACGACATCAACGTTATCAGCAAATAAGTCACAGAGTTCTGACGTGTTGTATTCCATTGCGTATTCCTGCTGGGTATAGATTCCCTCACAGCGTAGTGTTTATCGTGCCTTTTGTAAAACGCTAATCTAATCAATTGCGACAAATGGATGTCACAAAGGCTTCTTCTTTTTGTCACGCTTTTTTCATATTCGACTTCTAGGATTGGTTAGGAAGTGAGCAATATTTGATCTGATATGAACCTATTTGCCCGAACCGACACACGACTTTTTTATTGGCTATTTAACTTCTCAGCCAAACGCGATTGCCGTGTCATCAAATGGGTCTCGCACAGTGGCGATGGTCACCTATACTTACTCATCGGCTTGGCGCTTTATGCGTTTGAACCACTACACGGCGACGTATTTCTTTACAGCGCACTGCTTGCTTACGGCATGGAACTTCCGTTGTATGTCGTATTGAAGAAATTATTCAAACGCCAACGCCCCTGTGATTTGTTTCACAATTTTAACGCACACGTTACCCCATCAGACAAATTTAGTCTGCCATCGGGTCATACCGCTGCGGCTTTTTTAATGGCAACACAAATCGCCTTCTTCTACCCTTCTCTTACAGTGCTTGTTTACACATGGGCAATGGGAATCGGCCTCTCAAGGATTTTACTGGGGGTACATTATCCCAGTGATATCTTTGCAGGAGCCATGTTGGGATTAACCATTTCGTTTATTAGTCTTGATTTATTAATGTGATCACTACCCGATGAAAATTTTGTATGGCGTGCAAGGCACGGGCAATGGCCACATCGCGCGTGCGCGCGTGATGGCAGAGGCGCTAAAACAACATCCTGATATATCTGTAGATTTTTTATTTACCGGACGAAAGCCTGACAAGTACTTTGACATGGACGTGTTCGGTGACTATCAAACACGACGAGGATTAACCTTTGTCACGCGTCAGGGAAAAGTCAGCAAATGGCAAACCTTAAAACACGCAGACATGGGGCAATTTTTTCATGACGTAAATCACCTAAAAGTGGCAAATTACGACCTCTTACTGAACGACTTCGAGCCGGTATCTGCATGGGCAGCAAAGCGCCACTCACTTCCCAGTATATCGGTGAGCCATCAAGCTGCGTTTACATACGACGTTCCTAAAAAAGGGGAATCACTTTATGATCGAGTGATTACCCGTTATTTTGCGCCCTGCGATATTCAATTAGGTGTTCATTGGTATCATTTTGGGCACGCTATTCTGCCTCCTTTTATACATGAAACCGTAGATGTCACCCCTCATAATCAGCATTTTCTCGTGTATCTTCCATTTGAAGCATTAAACGATATTAAAACGCTGCTCACGCCATTTTCTCATTATCAATTTCACTGCTTTCATCCTGATGTCACACAGGACAGCGTAGAGGGAAATATTCACTGGTTCGCACCCTCTAAACCTAAATTCAGAGAGGCCCAAAAACATTGTGCCGGCGTGATTGCCAACGGCGGGTTTGAACTGTCGAGTGAGTGCCTGAAATTGGGCAAAAAGTTGTTAATCAAACCGTTACAAGGTCAATACGAACAAGCATCGAATATGCTGACGCTACAAAGGTTAGGTTTGTGCACAGGAATGGAAAAATTAGACTCTGATACACTTCGATCTTGGTTAGGCACCACCGCCCCGGATCCTATTAATTATCCGGGAGATCCCACCCTGTTTATTGAATGGCTAAAGCAAAAAGACTGGCACAACACCGAAACGCTTTGCAAATCACTTTGGAATAACGTGGAGTTTCCTGAGTCTGTCTCACAAAAGCTGGCTGCTTTACACACGTAGTTCACTCTCTTATATAAGATAGTTTTTATGACAGTCTCACGTTTATGCTAAAAGAATGATGTAAATATCGAATTCTTATTGATTTTTACCTTTTCAGTGCGATGATATCTGTAATCCTTTCGAATTGAGTAACGTCATGAAATCCGTAATTACCCGCCCGCTTATCGTGTTGTTTGTCGTCTTCATAGGCTTGGTAGGCTGTGGCAATAAAGGGCCGCTGTACGCCCCAGAAAAGCCTCAACAAAATCAAGACACGCCAAGCACCGAATCGTCTGAAGTGAATGCGGCCGATAGCAAGGAGGGATAGGTGGACTTTTTCCAATACGAAAATCATCAACTCAAAGCAGAAAATGTCGCCTTAAGCGACATCGCAAACACCTATGGCACCCCTTGCTATGTCTACTCGAGAGCAACCATCGAGCGCCATTGGCATGCATTTAACAAGGCGGCAGGCGAGCATAAACATCTCATTTGCTATGCGGTGAAAGCCAATTCAAATCTGGGTGTGCTGAGCGTTTTGGCCAAGCTAGGTTCGGGCTTTGATATTGTGTCTGGCGGCGAGCTTGCGCGCGTTTTACACGCCGGCGGCGATCCCCGTAAAGTGGTATTTTCGGGCGTCGGCAAAACCGAAGCGGAAATCGCATTTGCGCTAGAGAAAGACATTTTATGCTTTAATGTAGAGTCGCCAGCCGAACTAGTTCGTATCAACCAAGTAGCTAAAACACTGAATAAACAAGCTCCCATTTCTATTCGCATTAACCCCGATGTAGATGCGAAAACCCATCCGTATATTTCTACAGGCCTAAAAGCCAACAAATTTGGTATTCGACGTGATCATGCCATTGAGGTCTACAAAGAAGCCGCTGAGCTTTCTCATTTGAACGTTATCGGTATGGATTGCCATATTGGTTCACAACTCACTGAAGCTGAACCGTTCGTGGATGCCCTCGACAGATTGTTGGAGCTCATTGACGAACTCGCCGAAGAAGGCATTACTATTCACCACTTAGACGTAGGTGGCGGATTGGGCGTCAATTACAAAGACGAAACACCACCTCACCCTGATCAATACGTAGAAGCATTAATGACACGTATGCAACAACGCCCTGAACTAACGCTGATTTTTGAGCCAGGACGAGCCATTATGGCAAATGCAGGTGTACTGCTAACCAAGGTTGAGTTTCTAAAAGAGGGCGAAGAAAAGCACTTTGCCATTGTCGATGCCGCCATGAACGACTTAATCCGTCCGGCATTATACTCTGCATGGCAGAACATTATTCCTTGCGATACGTCGTTACAACGCCCATCACAAACTTACGATATTGTCGGCCCTGTGTGTGAAACAGGCGACTTTATTGGTAAAGACCGAACATTGTCGATTGCCCCTGGCGATCTACTTGCTGTAAGAAGTGCAGGCGCGTATGGCTTTGTTATGTCATCCAATTACAACAGTCGTCCTCGGGTGGCTGAAATATTAGTTGATGATTCTTCTGTACATCTGGTAAGAAAGCGTGAAACTATTGAAGACCTCTGGCGCGGCGAATCCGTCATATAATGAAATAAAAAGCTGACAGCGTAGTAATGCAAATACAATTTTCTAAAATGCATGGGTTAGGTAACGACTTTGTTGTCGTAGACAGCGTTACCCAAAATGTCTTTTTCTCTAAAGAAAAAATTCAGCAATTGGCTGACAGAAACTTCGGAATTGGCTTCGACCAAATGTTAATCGTCGAACCCCCTTATGATCCTGATCAAGATTTTCATTACCGCATCTTCAATGCTGATGGCACTGAAGTCTCGCAATGTGGCAATGGGGCGCGCTGCTTCGCTCGTTTTGTGAAAATGAAAGGGTTAACTAACCGCAGCAAAATTGTTGTGAGTACAAAATCTGGCAAAATCATTCTTTACCTAGAAAAAGACGGGCAAGTTACAGTGAATATGGGCAGGCCCAACTTCGTTCCTGCCAACATTCCGATGAAAGCCAATAAAGAAGAAGGCACTTACATTATACGCGCAGAAGAACACACGGTATTTGTCGGCGCTGTGTCAATGGGAAATCCCCATTGCGTGATGGAAGTCGACGATATTAACACAGCCCCCGTCGAGCTTTTAGGCCCGTTATTAGAACGGCATGAACGCTTTCCAGAGGGCGTGAATGTTGGCTTCATGCAGATACTCAATTCGGGTCATATCAAGTTACGCGTGTTCGAACGTGGAGCGGGTGAAACACTGGCTTGTGGCAGTGGTGCATGTGCAGCCGTTGCTATCGGGCAAATTCAAGGTAAACTAGGGAAAGATGTCCGAGTCGACTTGCCTGGCGGAAGTCTAAAAATTCGCTGGCAAGGGAAAGATAACGTACTAAAAATGACTGGACCAGCCGAACACGTGTTTGATGGATTTATTACAATATGAATGAAGTGTCGGGTCAACAGCACGCCCAATCTAGCTTGAACAATGAAGTAGAAACGTTCAACGCAATCCGTCCCGAGGATGTGCGTGATTTCCTGCTTGCTAACCCAAATTTTTTCAACCACTTCCCAGATATTGCTGAAAGGCTACTCATTCCTCATGAAAAGAAAGGGGCAGTGTCTCTTTTCGAATTGCAATGTAATCAACTACGAGAAAAGGTAAAGCAACTCTCACGTAAGCTCAGTCAGCTTATTTCGGTAGCCAAGAAGAATGAAGAAATCTATCGCATTTATGCCGATTTAAACCTTCAGCTTTTACAATGTCGTTATTTCAGCGAAGTACAATCAACCCTCGATAGCGTGATGCGAGACAAGCTAAAAATGTCTGCGGTATCACTACGCGCATTTGAGGGAGCTAACGCCTTTCCTGAAATCCAGCGCAAACTCTTTATGGAAAAGCGCTTCAAACAAAGTCATTTCTTTTTTGGGCGTTTAAGCCAACATGAAAAGCAACTGTTGTTTGCTGGAAAACCAGCGGAATCTGTCGGCTTGATGTTGCTGGGCGAAAACGGCAATTTTGGCATTCTGGCCGTGGGTAGCAAAGATCCTAGCCACTTTAATCCAGACATGGATACCTTACTCATTACGCAGCTTCAGCAGTTTTTGAACGTATACCTGCCGAGCTTAGATGGCTTTTAAGCTCAGCTTTTAAGCTCAGTTTTTAAGTTCAAATAATACATTGTCCAGTCTACGCGATACGCTTTGGGTCAGCTAAGCTAGTTATGTAGTGCGGAAAAAGTAGGTAAAGACTAACCATGATATTTTATCGCCAAATACCCAATGTAAAAGCCATCACGTTTGACCTAGACGATACATTGTACGACAACTATCCGATTATGCGCCGTGCCGAAAAGCACCTTCATCAATTTTTAGCTGAGCGCTTTCCTAACACTGCCAACATGTCGATGCACGACTGGGGCAAAATAAAATCAGAGTTTCTCCACCAAACCCCTTCGCTTCACAATGATATGGGTGAACTTAGAAAGCGTGTTTTAAAACAGGGTTTAATTCAATCTGGTTATTCACACATGACTGATTTAGATAGACATGTAAACGACGCATTTGAACATTTTTATTTTCATCGTAGTGATTTTAAAGTCAGTGAATCTATTATGTCGGTTTTGGCTTATTTATCATCGCGTGTGCCGCTGATTGCCATTACTAATGGTAATGTGCGATTACATCAGATTGGCATTGCGTCATATTTTATTCAAAGCTTTCATGCCAGCTTGCAACAACCAATGAAACCCCATCAGCACATGTTTGATCTTGCCCGCACACAATTAAGTGTTGATGCTAAACACATATTGCACGTGGGGGATAATCTAGAAAAAGACGTAATGGGTGCCAAACAAGCAGGCTTTTCAACTGCGTGGTATGCTGAAAATCGCAGCATGCACTTAGCAAGCGAAAAAGCCACGCTTTTACCCGATATTCAGCTCACCACATTAGAAGATTTGAAACAGCTTGTGTAGCGGCGCGTTATACTCAAACACGCTGCCTTTTTGCTGAAAATAAATGATTTAAATGCGCCGGTTAGTCTTCTAGCACATTTTGCTGCATTGTTTGACACGGGCTATCGCATTGCGGTTTACCCACAATTTTCGCTGGTACGCCTACCACCGTCACATGCTCTGGCACAGAGCTTAGTACCACGCTCCCTGCGCCGACTTTAGAACCTTGCCCGATTTCAATGTTACCGAGTATTTTTGCGCCCGATCCAATCATCACACCTTTTCTGACTTTAGGGTGGCGATCTCCGCTTTCATTGCCTGTTCCACCCAGCGTAACCGATTGTAAAATTGAGACATCGTCTTCAATCACGGCGGTTTCGCCCACTACGATACCTGTGGCGTGGTCGAACATAACACCTTTACCGATCTTTGCAGCGGGATGGATATCAACGCCAAACACCTCCGAATTGCGACTTTGAATGAACAAAGCAAGTTGCTTACGGTTGTGTCGCCACAAATAATTGGCTAAGCGATGCACTTGAATCGCTTTAAAGCCTTTCAGATGCATTAGCACCGTCAGATACGAGTCTACAGCTGGGTCACGTTGATAAACTGCTTGGATATCAGTCATGGCTGACTCAACCAAATCTGGCTGCATCAAAAAAGCTTCATCGAACATCTCATGAATCGCTAACGCTGGCATGACTTCGTCTGTAATTTTATTCGCTAGAATAAAGCTCAAAGATGATTCAAAATTGTGATGCGTTAACACGCAAGCGTGAATGTAACTGGCTAAAAGAGGTTCTTTATCTACAAAAAATCGTGCTTCTTCCTTAAGCGTTTGCCAGAATGCCTGCGCGTCCATCATGTCTCGTTTACCTTTTTTCTGCATGAGCCAATACCCATTGCTGATGTTAATCACGTTATTCTAAGCCTTTTACTGACAGAACAGTAGCAAATTACGGGTAATCCTATAGTTCAAAGCATTCAAATGTATAAAAATACAGTATAAGTGATATACTTCTGCCCTAAATTAAAGCCGATGAAGAAAATTGCCAATGGATGTGTCCAGACTGTTAGACCAACTCAATGACAAACAACGCGATGCGGTTGCTGCTCCCCCCTCCGACATGCTTGTGCTAGCAGGTGCAGGAAGCGGTAAAACTCGTGTGCTTGTTCATCGTATTGCCTGGCTAATGGAAGTAGAAAACATTGCACCTTTCAGCATTCTTGCCGTGACCTTCACCAATAAAGCCGCACGAGAAATGCGCGGCCGTGTCGAGAGCCTAATGGGAACCTCATTGCAAACTATGTGGATGGGCACCTTCCATGGTTTGGCGCACAGATTATTACGCTACCATTATCAAGAAGCACGTTTGCCTGAAAGTTTTCAGATATTAGATTCTGACGATCAGTACCGTTTAGTACGCCGGGTGATCAAATCTATGAACTTAGATGAAAAACACTGGCAACCTAAGCAGGTGCAATGGTACATCAACGGCAATAAAGACGAGGGCTTACGTCCACAACATATAGAAACCTACGGTGATCCCACCAAACAAAAAATGCGTGAGATTTATCAGGTTTATCAAGACACCTGTGATCGCGCTGGGCTAGTGGATTTTGCCGAGCTTTTATTACGGGCCCATGAGCTATGGCTGAATCATCCGCAAATTCTCAAACACTACCAGCGTCGTTTCCGCACCATTCTTGTAGACGAATTCCAAGATACCAACAATATTCAGTATGCGTGGCTGCGATTATTGTGCTGTGAAGACAACAACATGATGATTGTAGGTGATGACGATCAATCTATTTATGGCTGGCGGGGTGCAAATGTCGAGAATATCTCCCATTTTTTGAAAGACTTCCCCAGCGCGAAGACCATACGTCTTGAGCAAAACTATCGCTCTACTGGCAATATCTTAAAAGCGGCCAACGCCGTAATTGACAATAACCAAGGCCGTTTAGGCAAGAACCTTTGGACAGAAGACGCCGAAGGTGAGGTTATCTCTCTTTACGCAGGCTTTAACGAATTGGATGAGGCCCGCTTTATCGTGGCGCGTATTAAGGATTGGATAGACAAAGGCTATGCCTTGAGCGATTGCGCTATCTTATATAGGAATAATGCCCAATCACGCGTTATAGAAGAAGCTCTGTTGCAAGAGCAAGTATCTTATCGAATTTATGGTGGCTTGCGCTTTTTCGAGCGTCAAGAAATTAAAGACGCACTAAGCTACCTACGTATGCTCAACCAACCCCTCGATGACGCTGCGTTTGAACGCGTGGTGAATACACCAAGTCGTGGTATCGGTGAAAAAACATTGGCGAATATTCGTGATGCAGCTCGCGCCACAGAGCAATCTCTTTGGCAGGCAACATTGCTAATGCTAAAAGAGAAACGTCTGTCTGGGCGCGCCGCCAACGCATTGCAAGCCTTTGTGGATTTGGTGCTTGGTATGCAAGAAGCCATCTTACCTCTGCCGCTAGATCAACAAGCTGACGAGGCAATCAAACAAAGCGGCCTGTACGCTATGTATAAGGCTGAAAAAGGTGAAAAGGCGCAACAACGTATTGAAAACCTTGAAGAGTTGGTCAGTGCCTGTAAGCAGTTTGAGGTGCCTGAAGATGCCGACGACATGACACCATTGGCCGCATTTTTGGCACACGCGTCGCTGGAGGCGGGCGAAGCACAAGCAGACCAACATCAAGACGCCGTGCAAATGATGACCATTCACAGTGCAAAAGGATTGGAATTTCCTTTTGTGGTGCTGGCTGGAGTTGAGGAGGGCATGTTCCCCAGCCAAATGAGCAATGAAGAACCAGGACGCTTAGAAGAAGAGCGACGCCTATGTTACGTGGGTATGACCCGCGCAATGGAAAAACTGTACATCACCTATGCCGAAAGCCGCAGATTATACGGCCAAGATAAATACCATACAGCGTCTCGATTTATTAAAGAGATTCCGTCTGACTGTATTGAAGAGGTACGTATACGCAATACAGTTAGCCGCCCAATGTACAATCGCTTTGAGAAAGCCGCTCAAAAAAGCTCGCATGTGGCTTTTGAGTCTACTGGGTTTAACTTGGGTGAGCGAGTCGCACATCCTAAATTCGGTGAAGGTACAGTGTTAAATTTTGAAGGCAGCGGCGATCATGCACGCGTACAAGTGAATTTTGATGACTTTGGCAGCAAATGGCTAGTACTGGCTTATGCGCGGCTAAGTAAAGCCTAATAAGCATTTACGTATTGCCAACTAAATAACGCCTTGCTGTCGTCATTGTTCTGCTATATTGCTGAGATTACTTGCTACTTTGCTAGCCCTTGCAAAGCAAACATTTTAAGGCGGTAAATGAAACACAAAGTACTGCTTATTGAAGACAGCCACCATGACATGCGTTTACTTAAGCGTGTGATAGGTAAAGCTAATTTAGAAGTTGTAAGCGCAGACTCCCTCACACGCGCCAAAATTGTTTTTGCTGATTCAGAGCCAGAACAGTTCCTTTGTGCCGTGGTTGAATATACGCTGCCCGACGCTCCTCGTGGAGAAGCCATAGATTTTGCGCTGTCTGCTTACCTTCCAGTGATTGCGATTACATCAGGGTTTGATGAAGATATCCGCGACAATATTCTTCAGCGAGATGTCGTCGATTACGTACCTAAAGAAAATGCGCAGATGTATGAATACATGAGCCGTCTACTGTTTCGACTGGAGAAGAACAAAAACATTGGTGTGCTTATTACGCATCCCAAGCGTGCAGTCAGAGCGTCAATTCTTTCTATATTACGGCGTCATAATTTTCAGATATTTGAATCTACTTCTGCATCAGATGCTGAATCTCTGGTTCAAACTTTACCGCAAGTAAAATTATTATTGGTAAGCGATCAGTTAAAAGAGGGGGCAGGTATTGATTTGGTCGCGTCACTACGCAAAGTATATTCTAAAGAGGAGTTAGCCATCGTCGGGCTAATTGAAAACCCCCAAGAGCACGCTCCCGCACGTTTTATTAAAGGCGGCGCCAATGATTACCTAACCTTCCCTTACGCGCAGGAAGCGTTTTTATGTCGTGTTATGCTAAATGTCGAGTACATTGAGCATATCGATACCATCAAGCAAGTTGCCAATACCGATTACCTCACTGGCCTACCTAACAGACGGCACTTTTTCGATAAAGTTAATGCAGAGCTAAAACGTGACACGAAACACCATTGCCTTGCCCTTATCGATTTAGATCATTTCAAAGACATTAACGACACACTAGGCCATGATGCAGGTGATGAGGTACTCAAGGCAGTTGGCTCAACGCTAAAACAGCGTTTTCCTCAAGATATCATTGCACGATTTGGGGGCGAAGAATTTTGTGTTTTCATGGCTGACACCTCGCTAGAAGACGCAGAGGCCGCACTCTCTGACTTCAAACAACAATGTAAGGAAACGCCTATTCAGTATGCAGGCACCTCTCTTCGCTATACCATGAGTGTCGGCTTAACCCGTCATTTTCGAGACAACATAGAATCAATGCTCAAAATTGCAGATATTCACCTTTATCATGCCAAAGAAACGGGGCGGGATAAGGTGGTCAGTGACCTTGACCACCATCCAGATATAGATGCAATACATTCGCTATCAACATAGCATCGCTTTGAAATTACTATTTAGACGCTGAGTGAGCAATCACTTTTGCTTGCTTTCTGTATTGCCGATACGAATCGAAGGTGAACATTAATAAGGCACACCAAACAAAGCCAAATGTGATCATGCGTGCCATGTCAAGCGGTTCTGCATACACAAACACCGCCAACAAAAACATAATGCTCGGGCCAATATATTGGAAGAACCCCAAGGTGGAATACATTATTCGGCGCGCCGCTGCGGTAAAGCACAGCAAGGGAGCCGTAGTCACAATGCCCGCACAGATAAGGGTGATATTCAGAGCCATCTCGTTCGTAAACATATTGCTCGCGTCACTGGCAAAGGTAAACCAGTAAACGATGGCTAGGGGCAGCATCATCGTGCTTTCAATAAGCAAACCTGGCAATGAATCTACAGCCACTTGTTTTCGAAGCAATCCGTACACACCAAAAGTACCCGCGAGAACCAGTGCTATCCAAGGTACATGACCAAAAGACACAATCAGGGTAATCACTCCAATGGCCGCTAGCGCAACTGCTGCTTTTTGCATCGAGCGTAACCGCTCTTGCAAAAATACGCGTCCTAAAAATACGTTTAACAATGGATTAATATAATAGCCAAGACTTGCATCTAACAAGTGGTCGTTATTGACAGCCCAGATAAACAATAACCAATTCGCGCCCAGCAGTAACCCAGATACCAATAAAATTTTAAGCACCTTGGTGTTTTTGAGTGCGGCCGTCACTTTCGGTAGTTGCCCAGCCACCAGTACCAACGCAATAAGTACAAGCACTGACCAAACTATGCGATGCATTAAAATATCCAATGCGGGTACATCTGCTAATAACTTAAAGTAAATAGGTGCAAAGCCCCACATACAATAAGCTGCGATTGCAAACAATACGCCTGCTTTAACCGATTGATTATTCATTAAAATGGCATTCCAAAATTGCGTGGTGGCGTATTGTGAATGGATTATCAGTAAGAAGCAAAAAGAGAATGTAATTAGGTGTAAATTCCCGTTATGGAAGGGTTCTCACGTCACACAATGAGGGTTAAAAATGCAATGCCAAAGAGGCGCGTTCTCGCTTGGGCAAACCATTAACAACCAGCATGAATGAGTTATCCACGAGCCGCTTAACTTCTCCTTCAGGCACTGAGCCATCCAGTTGCACCGTGATCCAATGACGCTTATTCATATGATACGCAGCAGTAATTGCCGGAAAAATATCGCGCAAACTCTCGGCCTCAAGTGGGTCGCATTTTAAATTAATTCCTTTTTTACCCTCTCGCTCACCGACCAACGCGAACATTTTTTGCTTCACTTTAAACACCTTAACGTCGTCGCCGAATGGGTAGTCTAGCCAAGCTTCGGGCAAACTTAGCAGGTATTGTTCAATGTTATTTTCCATGTCTTTTATGACTCCATTGCGCGAATTAAGTACCAATGCTCAGGTTTGTGCACGTAGTAGCCTTGCGCATACGCGACACCCATTTCTCTGAGCAGCTCGGCGGCTTCTGCATTTTCTACCCACTCTGCCACCGTGGTTTTTCCGGTCACCGTGGCCATGCGTTGAATACTTTCAACCAGAGCCCGACTCACTTCATCTTGATGCAAATTAACAATTAAGCTACCGTCAATTTTAATTGTGTCTACAGGTAATTTCTTTAAATAGGCAAACGTCGACATGCCGCTGCCAAAATCGTCTAAATAAAATCGACAGCCCTCTGCTTTCATTGAGGTAATAAACGCTAACGCAACATCGAAGTTACCAATTGCCGCCGTTTCAGTGATTTCGAAACACACCCGCGACGGCGTGATTTCATATTGCTTAAATAACCGCTTAATTAGCCGTGCTAACTCAGGATTAGCCAGCGTTTTACCTGAAAGATTAATGCTATAGCGCGTTGAAGCAGACTCACCTTCTAGAGAGATTGCCTGACAGGTTGTTTCAATCACCCATAGGTCAATCTGGCTAATCATGCCATATTGTTCTGCCACGGGAATGAATTCATTCGGTGGCACTAATATACCGTTCTCATCAAACATTCTAACCAGTACTTCATAGCATTCTGCTGCTCGTTCTTGGTTCTTTTTAAGCGGCGCTATGCGCTGTCGGTAAAGCACAAAGCGGTGTTGACGAAGCGCCATTTCCACCTTGTTAATCACATCCATTTGCTGCGCATGCACTTGCAATTGAGAGTCATTGCTTTGATATAGCTGCGCGCGATTTCTGCCTTTAGATTTCGCTGTCGACACAGCTTGTCCAAGCGACAATAACACACGTTCACAATTGGTATGCTGCTTGGTCAGATTAACCGCACCAATACAAGCGGTCACGGTTATCAGCTCTTCGTTTTGCTCAAGTTCCAAGTCTTCGATATAGCGCCTGAGTTCTTCGATGAATCCGCTAGCGTCAGCATGATGCAATTCAGGTAAAATTACCGCGAATTCATCATTACCCAACCTGCTTACAATCACCTCAGCGGGCAGCGCATTCGTCAATGATTCGGCAAACTGTGCCAGCAACATGTCACCAAACGTATACCCGTAGCTGTTGTTAATCAGTTGAAACTGGTCAATATCAATCTGCAATACAACGCCTGTTGAAAAATCTTTTCTATTCGCAAGGAACATCTCAAGCGCTTTTTCAAAATAGGCGCGATTTACCAATGCCGTTAACGCATCATGCTTAGCATTTTGTTCATACATTTCAGCGATTTGGCTAAACCGCTCAGTACGAGAGCGTTGCAATAAATAAAAGCCAGCCATGAGCAGCGTGAGCAGAAGCCAGGTAATCACCGCACTGGTTAGGTTATCTCGCCACAATCTTTCGTTATATGCGGCATCCAATCGGACAGCAATTTGCCAGCGTGTCATCGGTATGGGCTTCACTGTTTCGAACTGATCTATCTCACTTTGAGACAACTCTCGGCTGGTATCAATATCAGAGACACTGGTAAGTTCAACATGGCCTTGCTTATCTTGGCGAAGTAAAAAAAGCTCTTGATGAGGTAATTGCGCACGCTCTAAAGAGCGTTTTAATACATCAACATCAAAGGCGACAAAGAAGAATTCACTCTCTGTTGTGGCAAACCTAACAGGCTGAAGTAAATCGAAGTGACTACTGTTCTTCCCTTGGTGCAAGAATAAACGTTCCTGTTTACCATTACGTAATGTGTCTGCCACTTCCTCCTTGCAAGAAGGCATAAAATCGCCTGTTATATGAGAAAAGTACGCGTCTCCTTTCTCATTCACCACAGAAAACAATCGTACGTGCTTCATTTCAGCCCGAAGCTTTTCTAAGACGGATAAATACGCTTCCTTCTGTGATTCCTTGCCTTGACTGTATAGGGTAAACAACGCTTCTGACTCACGATTTTGAAACAAGTCCATTTCTAATCGAAGTTGATGAATATAGCCTTGGTATTCCGTGATAACCTTATCTGCCACTGCTTCGGTGAGAGTTTCCTGATAGCGTTTATGTAAAGTATAAGACGTAAAGACCTGCCACAGTAGTAAAAGCAAGATCGCACTACTGGCAACAAAAATTATGCGCTTAAGTGGATCGTGCTTTATCTGCTTTTTACTCAGTTCGTATGGCGTTTCGGTTTTTTGCATTAATTCTTAGGGGCTGAATTAAATAGGTATTTCAACCATTAACCATATAAGCTCACAAGCTAATTGCCAGTTTTTTCGACAGAATTCTCAGGAAAACTTTGCGCGCAACTCACGTAAGCTATCTTCTGCTAAGATGGGTAAAATCGCGGCTAACCCACCAGACAATTGATAAACTTGACTAAATCCCCGTGCTTTCAAAGCAGATACCATACGTTCGCTGCGTTGGCCACTTTGGCAGTAAACGAAAAACTGAGTATCAGGCGTTCGATGCAATTGCTTGACGTGTACTTCATCTTCTTCGATGACACGCCCGCCGATATGAAAGGCCTGATGCTCACTACGTGAACGGGCGTCGACTAACACGATATTTTCTTCATTAAGCAGTTTATGCATGAAAATAGGCGGTGATAGTGAAGAGTCAGCGACTTCTTCGCTGTCACAGGGTGCTATTGGCTTTGCGGGTTCAATTTTCGCATCGTGCAAACCACAATGGGGATCGCGTCTAAGGCGCATTTTTTGCGTGGTTAATGTCTGCAAGTTGACAGAGACAAGCGTGTTGTCACAGGCAACTGCACTACCAATCAGGTATTGAATCGCTTGCTGTGCTTGCAATAAACCCACCGCACCTGGCACGCTACCAATTACCCCTGCACCATTACAATCCATAGCCTCTGAAGGAGCAAGCGGAAATAAACAGTGGTAGCAGGCATCCTGATACCGAAACAGGCACAACTGACCTGAAAATTGATGCACACTGGCAAACAACCAATCGCGTTTGTGATTTCGTGCCCACGTATTGATATCAGAACGCGTGCTGTAATTGTCAGTACAATCGAGAATCAAATCTACATCCAAGTCAGCCAAAGGTAGTTGACTAGAAAACGCTTTATTCATCGCGCGAATGGTAATGTGCGGATTCAAGTCACGTAACACGGCGCTTGCCACATTGACCTTACTGCAACCGACATCTTTATCTCGATATAGTAGCTGGCGCTGAAGGTTGGTTTCACTCACAATATCATGATCAATAAGTACAATCTCACCAACGCCAGCCGCCGCTAAATACATCGACACTGGGCAACCTAAACCTCCCACGCCGACAATAGCCACTCGTGCTTGTTTTAGCGCTTTTTGCCCCTGCACACCAATATCCGCTAATTGAATTTGGCGTTGATATCGTTGCCATTCATCTAGGCTAAAATCAGTGTGCATGGTCTTCATCCTGCTTTGCGATCAAATGCATTAATTCTTTTACCTGTTTTGCTGGCTCATGATGTTGTGTGATGGCTGAAATCATCGCGATACCATCTGGTTTACACCTAATCACTTCAGAAATATTGCCTTCATCAATGCCACCAATTGCAACCAGTGGATAATCAATCAAATGCCGCCAATACGCTAGCCCCTGCGTTCCTTGATTTACCCACGGCATCTCTTTTGATTGAGTCGGAAACACTGGCCCGGTTGCAAGATAAGACGGATTCAATGCATGAGCGCGGGCCACTTCATAAAAGCAATGACTACTCACGCCAAGCCGAATTTTAGCCGCCGCAATCGCATTAAGATCAGCTGTTGCGATGTCTTCCTGACCTAGATGCACGCCGTAAGCACCATATTTTATTGCCAGCTGCCAATAATCATTAATGAATAACTGGCAGTCGTAGTCACGACAGAGATTAACGGCAGATTCAACTTGTGTTTCTAGCTCTGGATGCTGAGGATCTTTAATGCGTAACTGAAGGGTTTTGACCCCTGCATCTAACAGCGTTTTGATCCAATCAACACTATCCACGACGGGATAAAGCCCAAGTGATGTATTGCTGCAGCGTGGAAATTCATAAGTTTGGTTGAGGTTGTTCAATTCATCAACCCAAACAGGTAAGGCGTGGGACGACTGAGGAAATTGAGTAATATTAATCGGACCTTGTGTGCCATAGCCACTGAGATAGCCACCATCCAACCCTTCATTGATGGCCATTTTAGCGATAACAACTGCATCTTCAGTACTGTAGCCAAAAGCCAATGCCGATGCCGCAGCTGATGCAAAAGCACAGCCTGTTCCTCGCACGGCACACACTTTTTTAGCTGGCGAGGCGAGCCAGCCACTTTTTTCTGGGCTTGCGTAATAATCCACACAGTATTTTTCACCGCTATTTGCGTGGTAATGGCAATGTCCGCCTTTGATAACAACGGCACTTACGCCCCATTCTAACAAGCGATTTGCGACGCTAGGCATATCATCTACGTCATTGATTTTCATTCCTGTAAGTACTTCAGCCTCATCAATGTTGGGCGTTAGAAGAGTCACATGTGGCAACAGTGACAATAACGGTTCACGTGTATTAGACAGGGTTAAACTGGCTCCCGAGCTAGACATTAATACCGGATCGCACACATACGGCACAGACAACTCAGACAGCATTGCTCCCAACCAGTCAATTTGCGCAGATGACGCCAGTAAGCCGCTTTTCACCACATGGAAAGGTGCGATGCTATTGGCTCGCCATTGTAGTGCAAGGCCTGCACTGTCGGTGACATTTAGATTAAATACGCCCTTATCATTTTGCGCGGTAATAGCAGACACCACTGACGCGGCATGCACGCCCAGTGCTCGTTGCGTAACAATGTCGGTGTGTAGTCCGGCATGGCCAGACGAATCAATACCCGCTACCGTCATAACCACTGGGCGCGTTTTGCTCTTGGCAGGCGACCAAGTTGAATTGAGGTGTAATAACATGATGATTTTTATTCCTGATGCCAGAAGGGTTTGCCCACTTCTGGCGTTGAAGCGCTAGCGTGGTCTCGTGGACGCATTACACCCGCAATATACGCCTCGCGGCCAGCATCTACGGCTTTTGCAAATGCACTAGCCATCTTGATGGGATCATGAGCTTGAGCCACAGCGGTGTTAAGCAGTACGCCATCAAACCCCAATTCCATAACTTTTGCTGCATGAGAGGGTGCGCCCAACCCTGCATCAACAATCAACGTTACCTCTTTCAAGCGTTCACGCAGCAACATAAGCCCTTCTAGATTAACAGGCCCTCTGCCACTACCAATGGGCGCAGCCCACGGCATAACAATTCGACAACCCGCATGTACCAAATGCTCGGCAATCACTAAATCTTCCGTACAATATGGAAATACCTCGAATCCTTGCGAACAAAGTTCTTTTGCAGCTTCAACTAAAGCGATGGGATCAGGCTGTAACGTATAATCATTGCCGATAACTTCTAATTTAATCCAGCGGGTGTTAAATAATTCTCGCGCCATCTGTGCAGTAACAATGGCCTCTTTTGCCGACATACACCCCGCCGTATTAGGTAACACGTGAACGGATAAATCATTAAGGTAAGACCAAAATGACGCTCCCCCCTGCAACGCGGGGTTGTGGCGGCGAAGTGAAACAGTCACAACGTCACTTTCACTTTTCACAATCGCTTCACGCATAATATCGGGAGAAGGATAGAGCGATGAGCCTAGTAGCATTCGGCTACTTATTGTCTTGTCTGCTAATTGCCAAGTCATGCTACCCTCCTTGCATCGGGGCAACAATTTCGATGCTGTCGTGGGTGTTAATAGGCGTTTCACTATACTGAGACAAAGGCACAAACTCCTCATTCAACGCCACTGCAACCGTGCCTTCCTGCACACCTAATTCAGTCAGTAATTGACGAATATTGCCAGCCTCGACGGGACGATGCTCGCCGTTAAACAAAATAGTTTTCATAGTGGGATTCTCGATTCTTTGTGCCAAACAGCACGTTCGTCAATAGCATGTAATAATGTGCGAGATGCGACCTGCGCCGCCAAAGGTGACAGCAAAATACCGTGTCGATATAGCCCATTAATAGTAATTGTGCGCCCAAAAGTAGCAATTCTGGGCTGATTATCAGGAAATGCAGGACGACATTCCGCCCGCATCGAAAGTACGCAAGCTTCACTGAATCCCTTGTCGATACTGTACAAAGCCGACAAAAGTTCCAACGCACTTCTTACCGTTACTGGCCCTTTGTCCTCAGATTCCAACATGGTTGCCCCCAGCACATAGACATTGTCGGGGCGGGGCACCAGATACAGGCAATATCTCGGATGCATAAGCCGAATCATGTGTTCATAGTTCACCTCAGGTGCGTGCACGGTTAATACTTCTCCACGCACACCTCGCAAATCAGGATGATCAGATTTAGCCCCCAAGCCTCGACAATCAATCAGATAATCAAATGTGATCCTTTCGCCGTTACCTAGTGTGACGACGGCAAGCTCTTGGTCAATAGACTGAACCGCCATACAATGACTGTCTATATTCGCCGCATCGCTGATTCTATCAGCCATGATAGTCAGTAGGTCAGGGACATTAACATGGGCTTCTTCGTGCAGAAAAAGGGCATCATTGAACCGTCCCGCAAATTGGGAAGTTAACGATTGTGGCAACGGTGCCAAGCAGGACATATCGCCCTCTTCCACTTGCATTAAACGATCTGAAAAGTCATGTAATTCGCGCTTATCTTGAGGATGGGCCACGACTGCCGTGCCAGATTGAGACAACAACGACGGCCTGTCGAGTTGTTCGACCCAAGACGGCCATAGCGCCAATGCCCGCGATCCAGCTTCTATCAGCCACTTGTGAGAAACCGACGCCTCGCTATAGGGCGCGAGCATGCCGGCAGCCACCGCGGACGGGCAGTTCATCAGTGCATGAGGACCAACACCCTGCCCGTCAAATAAGGATATTCGCATACGTGTGTGACTCACTGCCGCAATGTGGCGCAACATTAATGCCACACTGCGACCACATATGCCCGCGCCAATAACGCCGACTTTGACAGTCATGATTTGTCGTTCACCTGCGCGACATAAATTTCAGCACCTTGAGCAAGAAACTCTTCTGATTTTTGCTTCATGCCTTTTTCAATTTCAGCCGAGTATTCTCTTACTTCGTGGGAGATTTTCATCGAGCAGAATTTAGGCCCACACATAGAGCAAAAATGCGCGACCTTAGCGGAGTCTTTTGGCAAGGTTTCATCATGAAATTCACGGGCTGTGTCAGGGTCAAGGCTCAAATTAAATTGATCTTCCCAACGGAATTCAAAGCGCGCTTTAGAGAGTAAATCATCTCGGTAGCGCGCGCCGGGATGCCCTTTTGCCAAATCAGCCGCATGAGCAGCGATTTTATAGGTAATGATCCCCTGCTTCACATCGTCACGATTGGGTAAACCTAAATGCTCTTTCGGCGTGACGTAACACAACATAGCACAGCCGTACCAACCAATCATCGCGGCACCAATACCGCTGGTAAAGTGGTCATAGCCCGGTGCGATATCGGTAGTTAGTGGCCCCAAAGTATAAAACGGCGCTTCATCACAGTGCTCAAGTTGCAAATCCATGTTTTCTTTAATGAGATGCATAGGCACGTGACCTGGCCCTTCAACCATCACTTGCACATCATGTTTCCACGCAATTTTAGTTAACTCACCAAGGGTTTTCAGTTCAGCAAATTGTGCTTCATCGTTGGCATCAGCGGCTGATCCTGGACGTAAACCATCGCCCAACGAGAAACTAATATCGTAAGCCTTCATGATTTCGCAAATGTCTTCAAAATGCGTGTAAAGAAAGCTTTCTTTGTGATGGGCAATACACCATTTCGCCATAATCGAACCACCACGAGAAACGATACCTGTCACGCGCTCGGTGGTCAGTGGAATATGATGTAAGCGCAATCCTGCGTGAATAGTAAAGTAATCAACGCCCTGCTCGGCCTGCTCGATTAGCGTGTCACGGAAAACTTCCCACGTTAGGTTTTCGGCAATGCCGTTCACTTTCTCAAGGGCTTGATACAAAGGCACTGTACCAATAGGTACTGGAGAATTTCTCACAATGTAATCACGTGTGGCATGGATATTTTTGCCCGTCGACAAATCCATGACGGTATCGCCACCCCAACGAATCGCCCACACTAGTTTTTCTACTTCCTCTTCGATCGACGAAGTCAGTGCTGAGTTACCGATATTCGCGTTAATTTTTACTAAAAAATTTCGCCCAATAATCATTGGCTCAAGTTCGGTGTGATTGATATTGGCTGGCAAAATTGCGCGTCCTGCGGCAATTTCATCTCTCACAAACTCAGGGGTGATAGGTTGCAAATTTGCTCCCCAGCTGTGGCCTTTTAGTCGTGCTTCACGCTCTTCTGTTGTGAACTCATTGTTCAATGCTTCACGCGCCTGATTCTCACGCATGGCAACAAATTCCATTTCTTTGGTAATGATGCCTCGGCGTGCATAATGGAGCTGGGAGACATTTTTTCCTGCTTTCGCGCGTCTTACCGACCGTTGCAGCGCCGGATTGTGAAGCTCAAATGCCAATTCTTCGTGACGGAAACCATTATCTTCAGGCTTGAGTTGGCGGCCCTCGTAGTACTCGGTATCATCTCGTGACTCAATCCAGCTTGAACGGATATCTTCTAAGCCTTTGTGAACATTGATATCTTTCTCAGGATCCGTATAGGGGCCCGAGGTGTCATATAGAGTGCAGATTGTACCGTCTGTAAGTGTTAACTCACGCACAGGCACATTAAGTTCACCGCCGAGGTATACTTTTCGGCTGGCTGGTAATGGTTCACGAGAAATAATTCGTTGCGGATCTGAAACCGCTTGCATCGTCAGGTCTTTAGACATGTTGTTTTCCTTTTGTGCTAAGCGGTTAGCACGGAAAACAAGATAGGCACTTCAGTGGGCAAAACGCCGATAACTGCTGTGCGTTGCTCATTCCTACGCCGATACTAACCGGATCAGGTTCCACGGGTTTGCAATTACAAATTGCATCTCGGCCTTTGTCTGAATGGCATCAAGGAAAAGGCACCCCGAGAGCTTGTCTATTCAGTATAGATAATTTTGCTTTTTAAAATCAATCCTTATCGACACGCCCTCAACGAAACGCAAAAAACTGTCGAATAATTCATCCGATGTGAAAGCTGTCGCCTCTCAACCCACCATATAGGTGCCTGTGCCAAAGGCGATGTGCGTGCCAGATTCGTTATGTAGCTCCATTCTGCACACAGCCACTTTATTTCCTTTTCGAATGACCTGAGCGGTAGCGATAAATACCTCGCCTTTGCCAGGACGAAGGTAATCGACACGCATGTCGATGGTCCCCATATTGCGAAATTTTGACTCAAAATCGGTAATACCATCTGCTTCAAGATTACGAATGGCATGCAAGATTGCTGTTAGTCCACCGACGGTATCTAACATCGACGCTGTGACACCGCCGTGTAATATTTGATGGATAGAATTGCCCGTTAATGTGTTCTGCCAAGGCAGGCGAATAGTCACCTGATCATCATTTTCAACACTTACCTGCATGCCTAAATGGGTGTTGAACGGCATTTGATGTTGAAAAAACTGGATTACCTGTTCGGCCAATCTCTGTTTTGTCTTTTCTAATACGGTCTCTTCAGGCGTTGTCATGCTCATTATTTGCTCAACCTTTTCACTCTATTGATTTCGTTACTTTTTTTTCTTCGCTTTGGGCATGAATAGATTGGCAAAAATCCGTAGAATATCGCTCCATTGTTCATGAGGAATTCACGTTGACCGAATCTGCACCATCACTTCATCAATTTGCGCCCCCTATTCAAACACTCAAAGACGTGTTTGGCTACGACGCATTTCGTGATGGGCAAGAAGCCGTAATCCAAGCTATACTCGACGGTCGAGATACACTGGTGCTCATGCCTACAGGAGGCGGAAAGTCGCTGTGTTACCAAATTCCAGCACTCACGTTGCCTGGGCTCACTATTGTTGTTAGTCCTTTGATTTCATTGATGAAAGATCAGGTAGACAGTCTTAATGGTATGGGTATTCCCGCCACTTATGTGAATTCATCCCTATCAAGAGAAACTCTGCTAGCAACCTATCGAGATTTACAAGACGACAAATACAAACTCCTGTATGTTGCGCCAGAGCGACTGTTATCTTTTGATTTTTTAGAGCGACTTCGCACCCTTAATATTAGTTTATTTGCCGTTGACGAAGCCCACTGTGTTTCGCATTGGGGTCATGACTTTAGGCAAGAATACCGTCGTCTGGGACAGCTAAAAACACTCTTTCCTCACGTTCCAGTGATGGGCTTAACGGCAACTGCCGACATTGCCACTCGCGCTGATATTCAGCTGCAATTGAATATGCAGCAACCTTATGTTTTCAAAGGAAGCTTTGACCGCCCAAATATTCGCTATAACCTCCTTGCAAAATACAAAGCCACAGAGCAACTGTATGCATTTGTGAGTAAACAAGAAGGAAGCGGTATTATTTACTGCAATAGCCGCGCGAAGGTAGACGAAATCAGTATGCGGCTTGCCACCCGTGGTATTCAGTGTGCAGGCTATCACGCAGGACTTGAGCCAGAAGTCAGAGATAAGATTCAGCGCGATTTTATTCAGGATAATATTGACGTTATCGTTGCTACGGTCGCATTTGGCATGGGAATCAACAAACCCAACGTGCGCTTTGTCGTGCACTATGACCTACCTCGCTCTGTCGAATCTTACTATCAAGAAACGGGGCGTGCGGGTCGGGATGGGATGCCTGCTGAAGCGTTGTTACTGTTCGATGAAAAAGACGCTGCGCGCATTCGCCAATGGATTGCGATGGGAGAAAACCCAGAACGGCATGACATTGAATTGCAAAAATTTGCTGCAATGGAGGCCTTTGCAGAAGCACAAACCTGCCGCCGTCAGGTATTACTTAACTACTTTTCAGAATATAGCGCCAACGATTGCGGAAACTGTGATATCTGTGTAGACCCTCCAAAACGCTTCGATGGCACGGTTGAAACACAAAAAGTCTTGTCGTGCATTTACCGAATGGGGCAGTCATTTGCGATTCAGCATGTCATTGACGTGTTGCGAGGCAAAAACCATAAGCGTATCGTCGAGCATGAACACCATACGCTTTCAACCCATGGTATTGGGAAAGACAAGTCAGATGCTTACTGGAACGGTGTGATTAATCAATTGGTGCATCAGGGTTTACTGCGAATCGACATGACTCAAAATGCCGCCTTAAAACTCACAGAAGCTGCACGTGCACCGCTTAAAGGCGACGTTGCAGTGACCTTGGCAATACCAAGGTTAACGGTTAACACCGCCAAATCCACCAGCAAAGTCATGAACATGAACTATGACCGTGTGTTGTTTGCCAAACTAAAACACCTTCGCAAACGCATTGCTGAAGAAGACGATATCCCACCTTTTGTCGTATTCAGTGACGCCACGTTGGCAGATATGGCAGACAAGATGCCAGAATCTACGCAGGCATTTTTAGATATCAGTGGTGTAGGACAAACTAAACTATCTCGTTACGGCGATAAATTCCTTTCTGTGATCCGCGCCTACGTGAGTGGGGATGAATAGGCGCAACTTGCGCCCCTCAAAAACCTAAACTGAACGCATTTTTTCGTTCAAACGCGCTTAAGCAAAATCGTATTTTCCGCCTCGCTCAAGGGCGCGTTGATATGCTCCGCGAGCATGAACTTTTTGCACCCAATTAGCAATGGCTTCACGATCATCTCCTGTCCCTCTTGTGAGGGATGCTTCGAGAGGGAAGCTCATTTGAAAATCAGCAATGGATAGTGCTTCACCGGCAAACCAATCATTCTGCTTAAGATGTGAATTTACAAAGGCGAAATTATTCTCAATATTAGGGCCATAGTAAGATGCCATTGCTGTATCGGCGATTTTCTCAGCAATCCACTTCACAAAAAACGGTTTAGCCTGCGCACGAACTTTATCAAATATCAGTTTCGCCACAAGGTTGGGCATCATCGAACCTTCTGCAAAATGCAACCAATATTTGGCTTGAAAATACGCCGGCGTGCCTGTCTCGGGAATCAAGTGTGGCGCATAGGTTTCGGCCAAATATTCAATAATGGCACCTGATTCGGCAATCGTTTTATCGCCGTCTGTGATAACCGGTGATTTACCTAGGGGATGCACCTGCTTTAATGCTTGAGGTGCCAAATTCGTTTTCGCATCCCGTTGGTATCCCCTAATTTCATACTCAATCCCAATTTCTTCCAGCATCCACAGAATACGTTGAGAGCGCGAGTTGTTGAGATGATGTACGGTTATCATAGTTATCCTTGTTTTGAGATGTTCAATATCAGACTGAATGCGCGTGGTTTATGTTGTTTTCACACATTACAGCGGGGATCCCTATAACATACAGTCACTCACGCAATTTGGATTAACCCATGTGATAAGAAAGTAGTGTAGGCGCGCTAATCTAGGATAACGGTACACCCACTTCTTGCGCTTTTTGTTTGACTAAATCCGTAACATGCATCCAAAGTGCTTCACTGGCTTTAGCTACACCTGCGTTTTTCTTCAGCACTTGCTCAACTGTAATGCCATGCTCTAGCCAGCTTTGGCAGCCGTTGTTCAGGTTTTGCAATACCGGCATTAAGCGGTCTATCGCTTTCGCAAATTGTGCGTCATGGCTCTTTGCAGCCTCAAACTCTTCCCACATGGATAAATATGTCGATGCCATTGGATCGGGTAGTAGGCCAAATATTCGTTTGGCTGCTTGGTGTTCGTTCTCAAAATCATCGTGCTCTGCTACATACGCAAATTTGTCACCCGTATCGATTTCAACGATGTCATGAATGAGTAGCATGGTCACCACCCGCAATGGGTCGACGGGGTTCTCAGCATAGGGCATCAGACTTTGCGCTAACAAGGCAATGTGCCAACTATGTTCGGCAGAGTTTTCATAACGCGACAGGCCTTTGGGTTTGATTCGGCGCTCTACCTGCTTTAGTTTTTCAATTTCATAAATAAACGCAGTAATGTCTGCAAAGTCTTGTTTAATGGCGGTCATAGTGGCGGAAATACTCCTAACTTGTTCAGAAAACGCGGGGATCTTGCCTAAGATGATGTGAGGGAATCTACGCGTCAATGTTACGGGGTGAGCGCTATATGTAACGGTATTTACTGGCCACTGTAAAGCCTTAATAGCGGTGATATTTGTGAGTAAATGTGAATAGGTTGAAGCAGGCAAAGACATGTCGCATGGTCTTGCGTATGTATCAACGTCATAACCACCAACCGTAGTCAGCGAAAGCGCCAGAGCATCACGCAATCTGGCGTCTTGTTCTATTAGTGCAATCGGTAGCGTCAATTACCCAGCAGGATTAAGGCTAGCGTAATACGCGGCTAGGTTAGCGATATCTTCATCTGACAACCCAGCAGCCATTGGCGCCATGACCGGATTTTTGCGGTCACCACTGCGAAACGCTTTTAATTGGCTAATCAGGTACTTTTCTTTTTGTCCTGCCAAATTTGGGTAGTCAGGGATCATGGAGATGCCGTTAGCACCATGACACGCTGCACAGGTGGCAGATTTAGCTTTGCCTTTTTCCACATCACCGGCTTGCGCCGTAAAACAAACGAGAGAGCTTAAAGCCAGGCCGAGCAGAGTACGCTTATTAAGTAAGTTCATTGAAATTTCCTTTTTGATGTTGGAACCAATGGTAGAATATCGTAATTGGTTACGTAAACTACAGGTTTTGGTTTGAAATTAGTTCATTCTTATGCAGATTCGCTGGCAAATATTGTTTCCTCTGTATCGCCTCAACCCATACAGAACGCATCGTTACGAGCGTTTAATACCGATCTTGCAAATACATTAGAAATTCCAAAGAAATGGCAGAATGAACAACACCTGCTCGACATGCTCTTTACTTCAGAGGGCTTGCTAGCGAAACGCGCGGTTGCACAGAAATACGGCGGTCATCAGTTCGGTTCATGGAATCCAGAATTGGGCGACGGTCGCGGTTTACTGCTCGGGGAAATTATCACATCGACAAACCAACACTTTGATTTACATCTAAAAGGTGCCGGAAAAACCCCCTACTCCCGTTTCGGTGATGGTCGAGCTGTGTTGCGTTCGACAATACGCGAATATCTTGCCAGTGAGGCGCTACACTACTTGGGTATTCCATCATCACGGGCTTTATGCCTATTCGATAGCAGCACTCCCGTGCAGCGTGAACAAATCGAAACCGCTGCGATGCTTATTCGCACCTGTGAGAGCCACATACGCTTTGGTCACTTCGAATATTTTTATCATAGTGGTCAAAAAGACAAGCTTGATGCATTATTCGACTACTGTTTTCATCATTTTTTTCAGGCAGAAAGCCGCGCTAACAAGCCGCATCTGGCCTTGCTAAACGCTATCATATATAAGACAGCAGACTTAATAGCCCTGTGGCAAGCTCAGGGCTTTTGCCACGGCGTTATGAATACCGATAATATGTCTATTCATGGGATTACCTTTGACTACGGCCCTTACGCTTTTTTAGATGATTACGATCCCAGCTATATCTGCAACCATTCAGATCACACTGGACGCTACGCGTTTGAGCAGCAGCCGGGGATTGCCCTGTGGAATTTAAACGCATTGGCGCACGCATTCAGCGACTACTTAAGCGTGGCGGAAATTACGCAAGCACTTGAGAGTTACCAACCAAGGCTTATCCAAACCTTTAGCCGCAAGATGCGCGCAAAATTGGGTCTGGTCGTAACGCGTCCAGAAGACAATATGCTACTGCAATCTTGGCTTACTCTACTGGAAAGCAATCAATCTGATTACACCCAAAGTTTCAGGCTTTTATGTCACATCCATGCAGATTCAGCCACATCAGCGTTTACGGATCATTTCATCAACAGAGATGAAGCAAAAAGCTGGTTAAACGACTATCAACAAAGGTTACGCTTCGAAAAAGCCGATGTAGACGCTCAACGCCAATTAAAACAACAACACAATCCAATGTATGTTTTACGAAATTACTTGGCTCAACACGTTATTGAGCACGCTGAGAACGGAGATTTCGAGCCGTTTACGCAGTATGTGGAAGTATTAAAACGGCCGTATGATGAACAGCCTGAGCAGGCATTTTGGGCTAAACCACCTCCATCATGGGGCAAAGGGATGGACATTTCATGCAGCAGTTAACTCCCATTTGGCGCGTGCAAGACCAGCAGTTAGTCTGTCATTTATCTGTATTTCCTACAGAAGAGCAGGTGCAACAATGGCGCGAATGCCTACGCAAGACAGACACAATTCGTATTATTGAACATGTCGAAGGCGCAGATCGCCAGTTAATTCGATTGGCGTTCCAAAACGCGGAATTCTTACTGTTTTTAGAATACACTTGCGAGGCATGCTGGATAGAGGCGAGCCATGTCGAGGGAGAAAAATATCTTCCTGATTTACGTACTGAATTACAAAAAGTATGCTAGTCTCGACTACGCGATAAAATAAAATGTACTTTTGCACACGTGTAATGGTTTGAAAGTTATAAAATTTTTTCTTGTATGTGGTCTGTTAGCACTGCTTACCCTGTCAGCGAGTGCCAACGAGCACGCACCTCATCTTGCGTCGGATGGCAAGACTATTGTATTGGATAACGACTTTTCGTCTTTAGCCTTGTGGGATCATGTCGACATTCTATACACCGACAAACATGTCCAGTTGTCTGATGCTATCGCCTCTAGCCAATGGAAAAAGCAACGTAGTATAGAGCCATTAAAAGACGATCAGGCTATTTGGCTTAAATTCTCTATCGATCATACTCTGCCCCTTGCCACACGCTTTACCTTGCTTATTGGTAATCCGAGTATCGATATTATTAACGCCTATGCCGTTGATGACATACAACGCATCGTCCATGCGTTTAATGTGGGCGCGTCGCGCAGTATTTCGCAACGCCCATACAACCATCGCTTATTCCTAATGCCTATGCAGTTGCAACCGGGCCAAACCCTGCATATGTACGTGCAAATTATTGATGATGGTCCATTGGTTTTCCCATTTGAATTATGGCGAAGCAGCCAATTGATTGCTGATGAACAAGTACGCCTTGCGGTGCTCGGTATCATTGTTGGTGCATTGATTATTCTGTTTTGTTACTTCATGATCACCTACGTGTTATTGAAAAGCCCAGTAAGATTCTGGTTTTCGGTGTCGTGTGGGCTGTTCTTACTGCTCTTTTTAAATATTCACGGTGTGATAAGCCAGCTAATCAATGTAAGTACTTACATCAGTGAAACTACTACGATTTTGACCGCATTGCTATTATTTGCGTCGGCAAAAGTCTCTCATGCTTTATTGCAAACGGTTCCAATATATTGGCGCAGTGTGTCGTATTCTATGGCGGCGGGCTTAGGCATCACGGCACTGTTGTTCGACACCTATATTCAAATCATTGCAGGCGTCGGATTTGCGGGTGCTTCGTTGTTGGTTCATCTACTCTTAGCGATGGCGTTTCCTAATCAATTCAGCAATATTCCAAACCGGGTTTATGGTTTCGGCTGGATCATTATTACCTTTGCTGCAGTACTCAGCATTGGGCTGTATTTGGCAGGCATAGTGACAGGTCAGTATGCCGATCTGTTCATTACATTCTTCCTACTCACTGGCATCTTACTCATTGCGGTTGCCATTGATGCGCACGAGCAGGTTATTGCCGAATCACACAAACAAATTCAGCAAAATACCATCACTGACTTGCACAAATTCTACAATTTATTCACTAATTCAGCGGAAGGCTTATATACCTCGACGGTTGATGGCGAGCTTATTACTGCAAACCCAGCGATGTGTACGTTATTTGGCTTTGATTCAGAAGCGCAAATGTTGGCTGAAGTTAAAAGCACCGCAGATTTTTACGTCAATGAATCAGATCGCCAAAGCCTGCTCACGGTTATTCGACGCGACGGCCGCGTATTAGGCAAAGAGATTAAGGGGCTTCGGCGAGACGGCAGCGAGTTTTGGTTTTCTATCTCTGTACAAGTGCGAGAAGAAGCAGGCAAAACCTTTATGTTCGGTTCAATATTCGATATTACCGAGCGGAAACAGTCTAGTATCAGTTTAGAATATCTTGCTACTCACGACTCTTTAACGGGTGTTTACAACCGCCGAGAGTTTGAACGCCACTTACGCTCGGCCATTCAACACGCCAAAAGCGCAAACGCTGATTTAACACTGCTTTACATGGACTTAGATCAATTTAAAGTGGTTAACGATACCTGTGGCCATAAGGCTGGCGACGTGCTGATTAAGCAATTGTCACAGCAACTCAATAACGTCGTAAAAGACAAAGGCATGCTTGCGCGCCTAGGCGGTGATGAATTTGGCGTGTTACTCGAAGGCGAACAAGCACAAGTATCCTATCTTGTTGCAACACGCTTACTAAACGTTGTACAAGAATTCCGATTTATTTGGGATAACCGTATTTTTTCACTGGGTGTGAGCATTGGATTGGTCTCTTTTAATAAAAAGAACACCACCGCCGAACAACTGTTGAGTATGGCAGATGCCGCTTGTTACATGGCGAAAGAGCAAGGACGAAATCAAATTCACACCTATTCTGAAGAAGACGAAAAAATGCAGCGCTACGAAACCGAATTAAAGTGGATTACCCACATTAATAACGCGCTAGAGCAAGATAAATTTGTGCTGCATTACCAACATTACCATCCGCTCAACAAAGTCATTCATGGACACCACTACGAATTACTGTTACGTATGCAAGATGACAACGGTGAACTCGTGCCCCCTTCCTCATTTTTACCGTCAGCGGAGCGCTTCAGTTTATCCACTCAAATCGATAAATGGGTAATTGAACATTACTTCATGTGGTTAGGTGACAATCCTGAGCATGCTAAAAAGTTGAATCGATGTAATATCAATTTAAGCGGCAACTCATTGGGTGATAAAGAGTTTAAACTGTTTGTACTAAACCTGTTTGAGCGCCACGGGGTGCCCTATCATAAAATCTGCTTTGAAATCACCGAAACCATGGCCATCATCAAACTTGATGAAACCCTAGAATTTATACGCACCTTCAAGCAAGCGGGTTGCACATTTGCGCTGGATGATTTTGGCAGTGGTTTTTCGTCTTACTCATATTTGAAGAACCTTCCTGTTGATTTTGTGAAAATTGATGGCAGCTTTATCAAAGATTTGCTAAGCGACCCTATTGATATGGCAATGGTTTGCTCGATAAACGATGTTGCTAAAGCCATGAAAATGCAAACGGTCGCGGAGTTTGTAGAAACCACACAATTGATGGATAAATTGAAAGAAATCGGTGTAGACTTCGCCCAAGGATATGCAGTGGCTCGCCCCACACCATTAGAGGAATTCTCGCCTTACCGTGGCTAAGGCCAAACGAAACGCGCTAAACTTACGTAATAAGGTTGTAATATGGGTAAATGTACCCATATTGACATCCTCACAGCCGTGGTTCGTCAACATAGGTAGTTTCACCCATTATGAGTCAGTCAGAAGAGAAGTTTGAATACGTGAGTTCAGCCACCCTTCCCACACGTTGGGGGCAGTTTCGTATTCACGGTTTTGTTGAAACCGATACAGATCAGGAGCACGTTGCCCTTTCTTACGGAAATTGGGAAGAAGGTGAAGTGGTCCCTATACGTATTCACTCTGAGTGTCTCACGGGCGATGCCCTATTTAGCACCCGCTGCGATTGTGGATTCCAATTAGAAAAAGCATTACAAAACATTGTCGAGCACGGCAAAGGCATTTTACTGTATTTGCGCCAAGAGGGTCGTGGCATTGGCTTGTTAAACAAAATTCGTGCATATAACCTACAAGACAATGGTTTAGATACTGTTGAAGCTAACGAGCACCTAGGGTTTGATGCAGATTTGCGCGACTATGGTATTTGCAAGATCATGTTAGCGGAGCTAGGTGTAAAACGCGTTAACCTAATGACCAACAACCCCAAGAAGCGCGCCGCACTGGAGAGCCTTGGGGTAGAAGTGGTTAACCGAACACCAATCGATCATGGCATTACCGATGATAACCGCCATTATTTGCGTACCAAAACTGAAAAGCTTGGTCACGAGTTCGACCCTCACCTCCTCAAGTAACGCATCTAATTTGCAATTCAGTTAGGCTTGATTCAGGCGAAATTAAGCCTTCTCCCGCTATACCTTTAACAAGGTTACTTTAATGGGAGCATGTCATGAGACACAACATCGTCGCCTTTTTACTCGCGAATACACTCGCTGCAACATCGTTACCCGCCATAGCGAATTTATCAGCAGCGACAATTTCAAGCGCCAGCAGCGCATCTGAATTCGGCATTACAATCAGTGATGACGATATTGCTCACCTCGATAGCTTATTAGCACCTATTGCACTGTATCCAGACCCACTCTTATATCAGATATTAGAGGCCTCTTTTTACACCAATGACTTAAAGCATGCGTTCCAGTGGCAACAGCGAACTCGCTATATATCAGAGTATGAGAAAACCCGAGAGATAAACAAGAAGCATTGGCCAGCCAGTGTTAAGGCGCTATTGCCTTTTGAAGATGTGATCAGAAACATGGTGGCAGATGAAGACTGGCTTTATCACCTGAATTATTATCATCGGTATCATCAAGATGACCTGTTAGCACGAGTTCAACTACTTCGTCATCGCGCCTACGAACAAGGGCATTTACGCGATAGCCAACACATGCAGGTGCGGTATGAACATGACATTATCGTTCTAACGCCTCGTTTTGAGCGCACCTATTACGTTCCCCATTATCATTCAAACTATGTGTATGGAACGTGGTGGCATCGCCATCACCGCCCTCATATTTGGTTGAGCCTGTCGGTAAACACACACCACGATGCATTGCGCCATGCGATTATTTGGGGCTCAGCCATTTACTTACATCACACCGCATTGCATAAAAGAAATTCGTGGCGACGAAGTGTAGTTTGGCACCATCATCGTCATAATTTCAAAACGCGTTATCGGGTAACGTCGCGTCACAACGCGCCACGCCGTACCCATAATCACGAGCACGGCGTAACGATTCACCGTCCCAAAAGGGAGGTTCATTCGCATGCTCACCAGCCATTACGCTCTTTATCTAAGCCGTTGAAAAAAGTGCATAAAGTTAGCCCACACTATCACTCAACGCATAACAAAGTTGCGCGTGGTAACCAAACAAAGAGTCACAAGCACAAAGAAAAGACTAGACGATCGGCAAAACAAAAAGATAGGATTGGGAAATATCACGACAGATGAGAGGTAACACTGGCCTCTCATCTTGAAGCGCCTGTTTCACTAAAGACAGGACGAGTAGTAGTAAAAGAATAAGTCAATGGAACTGCGCCTTGCTGGAAATTCCATCCCCTAAACCTGTTGAACAACTGCGTGTGTTGGTTATTGATGGCCAAACCCTTGTTCACAACGCAATAAAACATGCACTAGAGCCGATGGGCATGACCTATGTGAAATCGGCAGAGAACGCATATTACGCTTTGCGTTTATGTGAGACGCACTCATTCGATGTATTTATTGTCTCTTTTGATGTCAAAAGCGACAAAGATGGCTTCAACTTGCTGGAAGAGATGAAGTTTAAAGGGTACGTGCACAAAACATCCACCGTCATCTTTTTATCTGCCGACACTACGCAAGAGCTAGTTAATTGCGTCATCGAACTCGAGCCTAGTGACTTTTGGGTTAAACCACTCGATAGAGTAAGAATACAACAGCGCATGAAGCATATTCTTACGATTAAACAGGAACTGTTTAAAGTTCAATACTGCATGGATGCAGGCGAGTACAGTACGGCTATTTATCACGCCGAACGGCAACTACAAGACGCAACATTAGAACACTATCACCCTCGCATTAACCGAATGGTGGGCGACGCCTTGATGCTGTTATACGAATATAAAGAGGCGGAAGTATTTTATCGGCGACTGGCGCAACGATATAAATACGCATGGGTACAGATTGGTTTAATTCGCAGCCTGTTGAAGCAAAACAAGTACGAAGAAGCCACACCACTAAGCAAAATATTGCTAAGACGCAACGACACCCGTTTTGCAACCTACGACGCGTTAGCGGAATATTACATCGACAAAGAAGAATATAAAAAAGGTTACGATGTAATTAAAAAGGCCACCGAGCTTGCACCTCGTAATCTAGAACGCAATAAAAAGTCTTGGAATCTGGCACGACTAAACCATGATCGCGAAGGGCAACTCGCTGCGACCAAATCTATGGCAAAGTATGCCAAGAATTCCATACATGATACGCCTGAGTTTTCATTAAACGTGGTGCGCGCAACACTGGATTTCGCTACAACAGTGGGGGAAATGGAAGCCAACCGTATGCTAGTGACGGCCGAGCGCCATATCAGGGAGCTTCGCGACAATACAGCGATGTCTGGCGAGCTTCGTCAGCAACTTGATATTGTAGAGGCCAGAGTCGCAAATTTGCGCAAAGACAAAAGAAAAGCCGAAGGGCTATTGTCAGATCATATGTCAACTGAGCCACTTGTGTCGGTTGAGGATAGCTTAGATAAAATGAAAGCATTTCACGAAATTGGCTATCGTGAAGAAGCGATAAAATTATTGGAAAAAACCCAAAGTCAGGTAGAAAGTGATTCGTTTATTGGCCACGTGATGAGAGAGTATCTGTCGCAGGAAAAAGAAGAACGCAAAAACATTCATTTTACCTCGATAGAGTTGGCCGAAATGGCAGCGGGTCATTACAAACAAAGACGCCTTTCTCCCGCATTTGATTTGCTGAATCAAGCGCTAACCTTAACGCCAGACAATCATAACTTTGCTATTAGTCTGTTAAAAATTATCGCCCATATAAGCGCTGAAGAACGGCTCAATGACGCGCATCAAACATCAGCCAACTTCTGTTTGGACGCGCTAAAAGAGGCGGAACTAGATAGAACCCAAAAAGCAAAAGTAGACGAGTACTGTAATGCAATAGAGCGCGCGCTCTGACAGCGTATGTTAGGCTGAGACCATACTCAGCCTAACACCATTACTTACTCTAGCAAAAGCATTTCAAATCAACGGGTTGCGTTACTCAGTACATCAGCCACCTTCGCAGCATCGTCAGCAGAATTGTAAATATGAAACGACAACCTTAGGGCATTACCACGGCGATCAAAGCGAGCGCCGATATCAGTCAACGCATCAGAAAGCTTATCCGTCACGTTGGCTGAAAAAGACAAGCACAACGTCCCTCCTAATGCTTGCATATTAATTCGCTCAGACAACGCCGGATTGCTTGCTAACACGGTACGTTGTAGCGCTTTGTTGTGGCTAGCAATGTTTTCGATACCCGCATCTAATAAGTATTGAACACTAGACGCGGCAATGACATAGGGCGCGACACTTGGGGTACCGCCCCAGAAGCGTTTGGCATCGTGCCGATAGGCAAAATGGCGAATATCGAATTCAAACGGGTTCTCATGAGAAAACCAACCGACATCAACGGGTTGAAGTTGCTCAATATGTGTTGGATTTATCCACATAAACCCAGCACCAGGCCCGCCGCATAACCATTTAACGCACGAACCTAGCACCACATCTGCTTGCCATTGTTGCACATCAATGGGAATCACCCCTATGGATTGCGCCGCATCCACCACACAACGGATATTTCGTGCTTGACACATTTGGCTAATCGCCTCAACTGGCGCGCACATCCCCGTATTTGAGTAAACATGGCTAACTAAGGCAATGTCGATATTATTGCTTAATGCCGCTTCCCATGTCTCTGGATCTGTGGGGTTGGCGGTATCATCAATTAACACCAGTTCGAATCCATGCGAGGCCAACGCGCTCACTACAAATCCCATGGATGGAAACGATGTACCATGCATCAGAACGCGCTTTTTGCCCGATACAGGAAACGCCGCAAGCAAATACTTGGTCAGCCCTGACGATAAATTACTTTGTGGGCATACATCACCACCAGCGCCATTGATGACCATCGCAATACGGTCGCAAAACGTATCAATGTGTTCCAACCAGTTGGGCCAAGCATCACCGCCATTTTCGCTCCACGGCGACAAATAGTGGTCATTCAATGCTTGCTTGGCCACGCGAGGCAAGCAACCCACCGAATGGCTCAACAAATATATGCCTTCAGGTACATCAAACCCTGTCATTAAGATACCTTTTTATCACGACTAATGGAGTCACGTACTCTACCGTATTCGCCACCCCATTTGTCTGTCATATCACAACGAATTTCCCAGAGCTCAGGGAAAAATCGATGTTTTGCGCCACTTTGTAATAAGTCGACCGAGCGCCCTTTCAGAGACTGAGAGCCCAACCCAATTGAACGATGAATCAGGAATATATGATTCCAGCGAAACTTTTGTAGCAGTTCGTCAAATTCAATAAGCGACTCTGCCACTACGTAGCTATCATCGTGGTTATATTCACTGTCGTAAATAGACTCAATGGTTTTGTTTCTTCCTTCGACATAACGCGCTTGAAACACCGTCCATAAATCTGCGGGTATTTTCATGAGGGTTCTAAAGCCGGGAGACTCCTGTCCGCTACCGTTACCCAGTTGCAGTCTAATTTCCTGATACTCTTTAGGCGACATCGTCTCTAGCAAATCTAATTGTTGATTCATCATTCGCTGAATAAAGTGCACACGCTTCATTAACGTGACTACGCGGTGGGTGTTCTCTTCCTCCATAAACTCCAGTACATCAATTAAGGTATACACCATAAGTTTCATCCAAAGCTCTTCCACTTGATGCACGATCTGAAACTGAAGCTCATCACCATTACACAATTGATTTAAGGGCTTTTGACTAGTAAGTAAACGGTCACAATTTAAGTAAACCCCGTAATCCAACATTTCTGGTTCATCTAACAATTTGGAATATTTCTGTCTGTATTCGCTCATTTCAAAGTTCTCATGGCCGATTCGCACGTTAACATTAACGTTTCATTTACATGAGGATGATCTTAGAGAAAGAGGTAAAAACATTGTTTTAAACTAGGCTTTAATTGTGCGACATTAAAGAACATTGTTTTAATTAATGCTAAATTTTAAGTACGATGGATAATCTCGATAAACATATTCTCGCTGAATTGGAAAGTGACGGTCGCCAGTCATTTTCTCAGTTAGGCGATAAAGTAGGACTCAGCAAAACGCCGTGCTGGAACCGCGTGAAGGCCATGCAAAAGCAGGGGAAAATAACACAATTCGCAGCCGTACTGTCGCCAGAATCTTTGGGATTGAACATTCATGCACTTGTTCATGCTGTTGTTGATTTTTCGCAATATCAAGCATTTGAAGCGGCAATTATTCAACACCCATCGGTCAGAGCCTGCCATGCGGTTACGGGCGATTTCGATTATGTACTTGAAATTCATGCAAAAGATATTGACGACTTCGACACCTTATTGCGCGCCGATCTCAGCACATTGCCCGGTGTTCAGCGGTTCAAAACCTCTATATCCACACGAATGGTTAAAGCCAATGGCCCTTACACGCAAATGCTATAGTTGAGTAGCATGAAAGGTATGTTCCAATGCATCAGCAAACCGCTTGGCGGATTGCTCATCCATATTGAAATACAAAGAGGGTTCGATTAATTCGACTTCCATGAGTAGAAATGCGTCTTGGTGTCGTATAAAGTCAATGCGGGCATACAGCAGTGTGGATGTAATCGCATTGATGGTGTCAGACGCCGCCTGCAATAAAGTCGGTTCAGGCTCAACGCATTTAAGGCGACCACCATGTTCTTCTTGAACACGAAAATCTCCCTGTTTGGGTGTTTTTAAAATACAGTGACTGTATTCCCCATTAAAATAAAATAGCGAGTACTCACCTTCTGTTGCAATACTGTGAATATAAGGCTGCAACATAAATGGACGGTCAGAAAAGTCTTGTTGGTATGCGAGTACGCTTTCTTGGAGTGAATCAGCGGCAATGATATAAGTAAAGTCGGCATTGGCGCTGACTACTGGCTTAATCACCAATTTATCTGTTGAGAATGCTGCTAACGCTTGTTTAAGCGCACCCAATTCAAAGTGTTCATGGTACTGGGTGGGTACAATTCCAATGCCCCGGTCCGCTAAGTCGGCTAAATAGGTCTTCGACATATTCCATGACACAGTAGTAAAATCATTCAACAGCATGGCAGAGCTGTCGTCTATCTCAGACAACACCTTCATAAACGCCTCAGGGGCGTCTTGATAATCCCATGGGCTACGAATAACCACGATGGCAAAATCATCCCAATTCGCGGATGCGTCGCGCCAACTCACGCTTTCTACATGCCACCCCAACGTCTCTAATTCACGCTGCGCTAAATGGTCATATACGAAGAATTCACTGGTGTCGTCCATCGTTAAAAAAGCACATCGTTTCATTAGGGGTACTATCCTTATCTATCTGCCTTGTTGCGTTAGCGTTTACGCAGCCCATGTGTGGTAAGCATGAGTAACATCTACAATATCTACCAGCGCTTTTGTCTGCTTGGTAATATCTAAACATTTAGCATGTTTTGCCTTGGCGAACTTTTGTAAATAACGAAGCTCGTCTTTAAACAGTTTATCCGATATTGGCGCTAACGCATGCACCCCCACTTTGAACACATTCGACTGTCCCATCAAGCTAAACTTTTTCGTTGTATTTGCAATCATTTCAGCAGGCTGTTTTGCTGGCACAACCTCAACTATCAGCGAAAAGGTATTATGGGCTTTGTTCTTTCGGGCAACCGCAACAATATAAAATGCGGTACTGTCATTTTCCGTGTGCAACGCTTTCATTTGCTGTTTAATCTCTGCCAACACAACCTCATGCTGACATAGCTTGTTTATACACACGTGCTGGGGAACATCATCTCGGTAAACTGGAAAACGGGTAAAGCGGGACGTGATTAGTGCATTGGCAAAAAATGACTGCTGAGCGCGCGCATACGTAGCAAAAAGTTGCGGATGCAAGCTGGCATATAGGTTTCGCATCGCTTTGCCTAGTCCGTAAATGGGCTCACGGTCACCTTCTAATGTAAGTGCATCAGCTTGGTGATACAAGGCATCTTTTAAATACAAGCGCGCATCATGTAATGCGATATTTCCTGCCACAGCGAGCCACAGTTTACGCCCTTCGGCACGGATTACCTTGTAACGTTGCTGACTAAAGGAGCGCTCTTTGCCAGTTAGCGATAATGTCATTTGCACAAAAAGATCATCACCTTCCTCGAATGGGTGTTCAGCGCTGCTTTCAACGTGCATACCGCGAGAAGAAATATTGATAGTACGCGCTGCGACAAGCTTGTCTTTTTTGTCACGTTTTCTCCCCGTCAACTCAACAGGAAATGTAATCACAAAGCGATCTTCAACACGCTGCTCACCGTGCGTGGACTTCGTTTCTGCAGGATTGACCGTTTTTCCTCTTTTCTCCAGAACATATTCACTCATATCAGGCAACCCACCGGAGGCTTCGTCACGCAGGGCTTCAGGCGTAAACACGTCAATGCAAGCAGATAGATCTTCAATAACAGAGAAGAATTCACACATGCCTAATAACTTTTTGATTTTGCCTTCAGGCTCTCTGTTCAAGGTGGCAAATGCCTCTCCTACTGAGTCGGGTATAGACGAGGGAATGTATGCACTCTTTAGCGTGTTCGTTTTTACCAAGTGCAGCCTGATAAGTTTTACGCCCTGTTTCGCATGCGCTTTTAACACAAACCGCTTCATTGCCAAATCGTCGCGTACAGCGGCAAGAGGAACGTAAGCTACCCTTAATTGCTTTTGCTTATCCCGCAATTTAAACACAAACACATCAATCTGAACGCTGGTTGCCGCACTGCTCACTAATTCATCTATCCATTTATTATCAAATAAATAAGGCAGAATTGAACGGCCATTACTAGCACTTAAATACGCTCGCAAATCGTTGTTGTCGGGCGTCGCCATGAAAGAAAGAGGCGTTAATCTGTCACCGTTAATCCGTAACAGTACGGGAAGTGCTTTTTGCCGGCCAATGACGTATTGCTCAAAAATACGGTTTTCGACTGCTTCAACCGTGTTTTCAACAGGCACTCGATTGCGACGTTTGTGGTTGTGAAAACAACGCTTTATCAGTTCTTTGCACTCTGAAATAATGGTTTTAGGCTGGTCGTCATGAAGCGTAAATACGGCATATGTGACGCTATCCTTTACGTATTTTTTATATAGTGTGTAACGCACAAATAAGCTTTGAGGCATCAAATATTCGCGCTCTAATCCGGCAAATTTGATCATCACCTCATCAGGAATAATCACATAAGGGTCTTCCACTTTTATGGTTAAGCCATTTTCTGATATATCGGTGGATTGAGATAACAGATCAGGCTTGTTATCTTCACAATGAGATCGGTCGGTAGTGAAGTAAATGGATAACGCAGTGGTAAAATAAATGCGCTCTTCAGTTCGCTGATCTACGTGTCCAATTGAAATGAGTTTAGTACGGCCACTGCGTGATTTATCTGCAATATTATTGTGGTTTTTAGCATACTGCTGAATGTGTTCAAATACGCCAACAGTATAATTATTGCCATAATTACGCATCTCTCGATCAAATTCGAGTGTATTGTGATGGTCTAAAAAATGTGTCACGCCACCGCGCTCTGTAGGCTTACATACTGGTTTAACCACGTCTCGAAGATCAACAATGCGTTTTGTTGGTTGAGCAAGACGCTTTATTTCCATTTTTATCAAAAAATGCTGTGACGTTTTTGCAGATGGCTCTAGTTGAGCAATCAAATAACTAAGCTTCGTATCTGCATGCAAGTGCTTGAGCTTATTAATGGTAGTAGTAAAATTTTCGAGTTCGTCACTCATAGACAGGATACCTAATTCAATCATCCCTGCTCGTAATACTCTGCTACAACCCCATGCAGTCAATTACTGAGTTATTATTATTATTTTAAATTTACTGTGAAAAATACTGGCTTTTCGCGACATATTTTACACATTTTGTTGGTAATGTGTGCAAACAATTTGCTTTAAATTCAAACAGCTATAAAAAAGTATTCATTTACACACGTAAATATGCAGCAAAATACCAATATAGCCAATCTGATCAGTAACCGTCATCTATACATTTACTTAAATGCTAGGCTGATAGCCCCTTAATTCCCCTGCATTTTTCATGCGATTTCAAACAACGCATATGCTTAACTTACACGCTATATTTATTTCATTAACGCCTTATTTACGCAAACATAAACATACCTTTTTGGCTGATCAAAACCGACTAAAACGACGTTTAAATCTTGAAAAACGAATAGATTCAGCTTCAAGAATCTGTTCAAATTAACCCTATAAATAATATGGCTTCCGGTTGAATATAAAACGAACAACGAAATCTCTACCGATTAGCATAGCTGAAGTAATAGGACGTACCCGTGATAAAACGTAATTGGATCAAAATTTTAGCGCCCGTAGGCTTTCTCGTACTGGGATTCTTGGGCATGAAAGTGATTTCTGCCACGGCAGAAGCGCCCCCAGAGAAAGAAAAAGTGGATACCCGCCCTCACGTTAGTACCGTTCCGCTTACGCCCATCAATTACATCAGTAACTTGCAAGGTTACGGTGAAGTAAAACCATTAGAAACAACACGCTTGGCAGCCCAAGTATCAGGTGAAGTCGTTAGTTGGCACCCTCAATTTATTCCTGGTGGCTTGGTTAAGCGTGGTGAAAAACTCTTCTCTATTGAAAAAGACACTTACGAAGCAGCTCTGTTGCGTGCTCAAGCAGATTTGAGTCGTGCAGAGGCCCAGCTGATTGAGGAACTCGCTCGCGCTGATGTAGCGAAAAAGGAAGCTGCGAATATGGGGAACCAGTCAGTTTCAGACCTCTATCTGCGCAAACCGCAAGTACTGAGCGCACAGGCAGCGGTTACATCCGCAAAGGCTGCACTCAAGTTGGCTAAACGCGATTTAGAAAATTGTGACGTGTTAGCGCCTTTTGATGCGCTCATTACATCTCGCGACATCGGTATTGGACAATTTGTATCTCAAGGTGCGGTAATTGCGCACATCAGCAACATTGAAGTAGCAGAAATAGTCACACCCATTGCAGGTTTTGATACGCCATTTTTGCCCACTGAGCTTATCGGTCAAACCGCTATCACAAAAGTACCAGGTAAATATGGTATTCAGCGAGAAGGGGCGATTGTTAGAGATTTAGGTGTAGTAGACGAAACCACGCGTATGAGCCAATTGGTGGTTCGTATTAACGATCCTTACGGGCTAGACAGCGGTGCACCTGCGCTTAAGTTTGGTAGTTACGTTGAAATTACCTTCAAAGGAAAAACACTCAACGATGTTTACAAGGTACGCCAAGAGTATGTGACTAACAATATCTTATGGGTTGCTGAAGACGATACACTTATAGCAAAAGAAGTAGAGATCATTCGTGAAGAGAATCAGTATTTTTTAATCAGAGGCGATATTATTCCCAAAGACCAATTAGTATTGACCCTCCCAGAATACCCGCAATCGGGTATGGCCGTAAAAGTGACCGACAAAACGGCATCGCCAAATGGCGCAATGACGTCAGGCTTGTAAGTGGGAAGTAATATGGAAACCAATACGCATTTATCTCCACAGAAAGGCTTAATCGCTTACTTCGCGCGAAACTCTGTAGCGGCGAACCTAATGATGGTTTTTATTGTTGTCATGGGAATTGTCAGCTTTTTTACGATTCAACGACAAATGTTTCCCAATCAGGTTTTCAACTATATCTTTGTTGAAGCGACCTACCGAGGCGCTGCACCACATGAAATAGAAGAAGGGATCCTCATTAAGGTTGAAGAAGCCCTAAAAGACGTCACCGAAATCAAAACGATGATCTCTAGGGCGTATCGCAATAGCGGCCGCGTTACACTTGAAATACACCCCGACGAACCCCTCGCTGAGGTACTTGATAAAGTAAAACTTCGTGTGGACAGTATCGCTACTTTCCCAGCAGGCATGGAGCCTGTCAAAGTAACGCAGGATGAATTTGAACAAGACGTGATTCAACTTGCATTGGTTGGTGATATGCCACTAATCAAACTGAAGCCTATCGCGAAACAAATCGAAGACGAACTGCTTCAATTAGATAATGTATCTTTGGTTGATACACAGTCACCCAGTTATGAAATCGCTATTGAAGTCGAACCCTCCAGTCTTCGTAAATATGATTTATCTTTATCTGACGTGGTGAATGCGGTAAGGCGTTATTCTGCTAACTTCTCTGCTGGGGAATTGCGCACTGACGCAGGCATTGTCTCATTGAGAGTGCAAAACCAGATGTATAACGGTGACGAATTCAGAAACATCCCCGTAAAAATTGGTAACAACGGCGCCAAAGTCTTACTCAAAGACATCGCGATTATCAAAGATGAATTCACAGAGGGTGAACGCTACCTCAAGTATTCTGGTCAAAACGGCATATTCATTCCCATAAACGCAACCACCGAACAAAACATGGTATCGGTAGCAACATCTGTGAAAGATTACCTAGCCGTTAAAAATCCTCAACTTCCTGAGGGAATTCAATTAAAAACGCTGGTAGACATGACGTATTACCTGAACGCACGTTTAGATATGATGCTGTCAAACTTGTTTCAGGGTGCGATCTTAGTGGCCATTATGCTAACGATATTCTTACGATTTCGTTTAGCCTTTTGGGTCATGGTGGGACTACCCGTGTGCTTTTTAGGTGCTGTTATGATGATGCCGCTGTTTAGCGTCACCATTAACATCACCTCTTTATTTGCGTTTATTATGGTGCTAGGTATTGTTGTCGATGATGCCATCGTGATTGGTGAAAGCGCCTATTCAGAAATCGAAAAAAGTGGGGGCGGTATAGACAATGTGGTACGCGGAGCGAAGCGCGTGGCTACGCCGGCTACATTTGGCGTGCTCACCACCATCGCGGTCTTTGCGCCATTCACCTTGAGCAGTGGCCCAGATGGACAAATCTTTTACAATATCGCGACCGTGGTGATTTTGTGTCTTATTTTCAGTTTAATCGAATCAAAACTGATACTACCTGCTCACTTAGCACACACAAAATTTACGCCTGCACGTCCCAATAGTTGGCGGAAAAAGTTCAATACGCGCTTTTTTGCCTTCGTTAATGGCCGCTATAAGCGTTTTGTAACCCTCTGTACTGAGTGGCGTTGGGCGACTTTGTCAGCCTTTGTCGCGGTGTTATTAATGAGTATAGGGCTCATTCAGGCTAATCACGTTAGAATGGTGCCAACCCCAAAAATCCCTCACGACTTTCCTCAAATTCGCATTGAAATGGAGGAAACCTCTTCAGAGGCAATGACCATTGACGCTATTAAGCAAATTGAGCAAGTCATCTATACCGTAGAAGACGAAATAGAGGCTGAATTTGGACAAATCATGGTACGCGACACGCTCGCATTCAATGAAACCCGTAACGTCGGCAGAATCGTCATACCTCTTGTTGACGAAGAGCTTCGCCCGTTTACCACTTTCGAGCTTGCCAGACGATGGCGAGAGAAGCTCCCAGATATTCCCGGTATGAAGTCAATCAATATTCAAGATGAGTTAATGGGAGGCGGAAACGACGGCGATTTTGCCTATGTATTATTTGCGCAAGATCTCGACCTGTTGTCAGAAGCGGGACGCGCATTAATTGCCAGACTTCAGGAGCAACGCGGCTTATTTGATATCAGCTCAACTATTGATGCTGTGAGCAAAGAAGTACGTTTAGAGCTAAAACCTGTCGCTTACGATTTAGGTTTGGATCTCGCGTCGATAGCCAATCAAATGGGAACCAGCTTTTATGGCGGAGAGGCGCAACGAATCATTCGTAATGGCGAAGAAATTCGGGTGATGGTTCGATATCCGAAACTAACACGAGAGCAATTCGCGCAAATTAAATATACAACCATTAATACCCCTTCTGGTAAACAGGTCATGCTCGGCGATGTGGTTTCCTTAAGCGAAGCGCCAGGAGTCAGCTATATTCGTCGAGAAGGCGGCTACAGAAGTGTGTATGTGTGGGGTGCAATAGATGAAGAAGCCGTTGAACCCGGTGAAGTGGTAGACACCATCAAGTCAACCATTATACCCGATATTCAGGCGCAATTTCCGGGTGTAAAAACCGAGCTAGGTGGCGACATTGAAGAGCAGCAAGCACAACAAAATGAGCAAATGCTATTCTTCCTTGCAGGCATGATGATTGTTTATATCCTCTTAGCTGTGCCACTTAAGAGTTATGGGCAACCGCTCATTATCATGTCGGTCATTCCCTTTAGTTTAACAGGCGCGATTTGGGGACACTTTTTCTTCGGATTGGACATCAGCATGATGTCGACATTTGGTCTAATCGCTGCGGCAGGAGTTGTGATTAACGATAGTTTGGTGATGACGGACTATATTAACCAGCGAAGACATCAAGGTTGGTCTATTAAAGAGGCAGTAGTTGATGCAGGGTGTGCTCGATTCAGGGCCATTACACTCACCTCAATTACTACCTTTGTAGGTGTGTTGCCGATTATGTTCGAGACCAGCCTTCAAGCAAGGTTTGTTATTCCTATGGCCGTCGCGCTGGGCTTTGCGGTTATGTATGCCACACTGGTTACGCTACTACTCGTTCCATGCTTGTATCTGATACTGCAAGATTTACGAAGACCTTTTTCTTGGTTAAAAAGCACGTTAAACAAAAGATCTCATGACATATCAGATGAGCATAACACGCAAACAAGCTAATTAAAGACACGTGTTCAATCAACACTACACACGTATAACGTTGATTGAAATAACAAAAAAGGCGTCACATGGGGAACCAATGACGCCTTTTTTTACGAAATAGTACTTACATTAGAACGTACCCACCGCTTTTACAGAGCCATCGCCTTCACCACTAATAAAACCAATCATATTCGGATTATTAGCAATCAAATTGATCATTTCCGCATCACTTGAAACCGTTTTAGGCGGCGTGCCTTTGCCAGTGAACACGAGCTTAGACCAATAGGCTTTTAACTGGCTAGAGGATTTATTTAGTACCTTGCTGTTAAATTCTTCGGTCGTCGCAGAGGATTCTTCTAGGTTAATCGGGACCGCAGAGCTACCGCTAGGAAAGGACTTGGCTTTTCCCAAAAAAATCCGAGAGATTGATGCCTGATCCAATTGTTCAGAGTTAGAAGGATGCACTATGACGGTTACCGCCATCGCGTTTAAAGAGAATGTGCTAGCCAAACATAAGGCAAGAAGTTTTTTCATCGTTATTCCCCGAGTTCTCAATTTAGATGTGCCATGGTCAGACTTAAATATAGGCAACATTGGGTTTACAGGCAGATTTTTCGTTTCTCTAAAAAACGGATACGATGAATCAGCCGCCAATACCTCATATCTATTCTTCACCATAAAGCACTTACAGACAGAATAGACCAAATTATAAAAAACACACTTAAATTGCTGAAAATTCAGTTAAAGCACGTAAATGCATCGACTTGTCTGGGCGCATTGTCATATTAAATTTTTTTGAACGGCTGGAAAAACGCACATTTTTTCACCATTCTTGAGGGACAACTCGAAAAACAGTCGTACTCACATCATGGAACAAATATCGGAAAACCCAGATAAACGGAAAACGACTTTTTCAAACAATGAGCAAGAGAACACTCACCGCTCATCGACATTGACTATTCATAGTAAACAACACGAAAGCGCTGCCAACAATGTAAGTCTTAAGTATTTTGCAGACACTAGGCATCACTCTCTAATATTGTGCGAGCCCTTGGATATTGAAGACTATGGTTTGCAGGCTGCTGCCTATGTGTCCCCACCAAAGTGGCATTTAGCGCACACGACCTGGTTTTTCGAAACCTTTATCTTGATCCCATTTTTAGGTAAGCACTACACCCCTTTTCATCCAAGCTTTGAAACACTATTTAACTCCTATTACAACGGTGTGGGCACGCCGTTTTCTCGCCCACACCGAGGTTTGCTATCGAAACCCAGTTTAAGCGATATTTTGTCATATCGTCAGTATGTTGATGAGCACATTGTTAGCTTGCTCAAAGAGCAGCCCTCACCAGACATAATTCAACGACTAACCTTGGGTTTACATCACGAGCAGCAACACCAAGAGCTACTGCTCACAGATATTCTTTATAATTTTTCATTCAACCCCCTTTTTCCAGCTTATGAAGGTGCCAGTACAGACGACAACACGCCAGATAGCATCGAGTTAACTTATGCCGAATTCGCTGGCGGTATCACCTCCATTGGTCAATCAGTTGTACCCACAACGCATGCAAACACCCGCTTTTGCTTCGATAACGAAACGCCAAAACATGATGTATTACTCTCCCCCTACTCACTCGCTAATCGGCTGATTACCAACGAGGAGTTTTTACACTTTATTGAATATGGCGGCTATTCTGATCCGTTGTTATGGCTGTCAGATGGTTGGCAGCATAGAAAAGAGCAGAACTGGACTGCGCCTTTATACTGGCACAAGAAAGAAGAAACCTGGTGGCAGTTTACTCTGCATGGCCTGATGCCATTACCATTATCTTTACCGGTCACCAATATCAGTTATTACGAAGCCGATGCTTTCGCACGTTGGGCTGGTGCTAGGTTACCCACTGAATTTGAATGGGAGCATGCAGCCAAACACTGCACGGATGAGAAAGGCTATTTTATTGAGGATGCCACCCGTCTGAGACAATTTCTGCCTGCCTGCGCGACGGAGTCACCGAGTTTACAACAACTGTTTGGAAGCACCTGGGAGTGGACATCGTCTAGTTATGCCCCCTACCCCGGCTTTACAGCCGCCCGCGGTGCAATAGGCGAATACAACGGCAAATTTATGTGCAATCAAATGGTGTTAAGAGGCGGCTCATTTGCCACCCACTCCAACCATATCCGCATGACTTACAGAAATTTCTTTTACCCCAAAGATCGCTGGCAATTTAGCGGTATTCGCTTAGCACGCTGACTATGAGAGACATCTAATGAGCATATTTCCTACTTCAACATTCAACGAATTCGCTTTTTACGACTTTGAACCCGAGACGGGAGACATGCTTAATGATGTAGTAAAGGGGCTATCTTCTCTTCCTAAACGTCTCTCGCCCAAATACTTTTACGATGAGACAGGTTCGACCTTATTCGATCAAATCTGCACGCTGCCAGAATACTACGTAACCCGAACTGAGATAAGTTTATTGCGGGCTCATGCAAGCGAAATGGCGGAGTCTGTCGGAAAGCAAAGCACACTGTTCGAATTAGGCAGTGGCAGTAGCCTTAAAATACGCATGTTACTCGATGCGCTTAAACCGAATACGTATATTCCGATGGACATTTCTAAACAACATTTACTCAATGCCTCAGAAAAAATTGCTACGGATTACCCTTGGCTAGATGTTAATGCAGTATGCGTTGATTACTCCCAATACTGGGACAGCCCCTTTACCGAAGCAGAAAATAAAGTCGCATTTTTCCCTGGTTCTAGTTTAGGCAACTTCGAGCCTAACCAGGCCAAACAGTTATTAACTCGGATTGCGCAATTACTTGGACAAGGCGGCATGCTGTTGATAGGCATTGATTTACGAAAGGACATTTCTATTCTTGAGCCGGCATACAATGATGCAGCGGGGGTAACCGCTGCATTCAACAAAAATATTCTCAGCCACATAAATCGAGAACTGAGTGCGAACTTTAATCCCACCAACTTCATTCATAAAGCGATCTGGAATGACGCACTGAGTCGTATTGAGATGCACTTGCTAAGTACATCTGCGCAGGAATACTCCGTGGGCGAACACACCTTTTATTTCGGCGAAGGCGAATCTATCCATACTGAAAATTCATATAAATATTCTGTAGATGGCTTTCAAGCCCTTGCTAAAGAATCGGGCTATACCTCTGAAAATGTTTGGGTGGACGCACAAGATTTGTTTAGTATTCACTTGTTTAGTGTTAATTAGTTGTAGAACCTTCTCTGCTTACTCTTGTAAAGATTATTGAGCACTTTACTATGGTATTACACCGCCGCATAAGAAACATAGCACCGAATTGAAACGTCTATTACAGCACGGTTTTCTATCCGCTGAGCGTTACACATAGTTAGCGTACCGACATGCAAACCAAAATTAGGTCAACTATTTTACCCTACCACCATTTCATATAGCATAAGCCTTGGGTCTATTTACCCTCTTAAAATATAAGGATTTATCTATGAAATATTCATTGGTAGCTGCGGCGCTATTTGGATTCAGTGCGTTTTCAGCAATCTCCTCGCCAGTATCACCAGACAATACATACCTGTTTTACGCCAAAACGGGCACCAGCGAAGTACTCACCGTTTCTCCGTCAGAACAACGAGAGTTTTTTAAGCGTATGCTTTCTTACGTGGATGAGAATGGCCAACCAGTAGATGCCTTTATGGACGCAATGGTGATGATGGAAAGTGTTCGTTATTTCAGCACAGGAGGTAACCTAGGTACATGCACCTCTGAGACCACATGCAGCCGTTCGGTAAGAATGACGAACTATATCGATGAGCAATTTCGTTTAGGTGGCTACCTTGATGTGCTCAAACAGGCGGAATCGGATGTTAATCAAGCGTTGGGGAGTACTTACCAAACCAAGGTGCCATCTATATCGGTTTACTTCGCAATTCCCTACCCTAAAACACAGGCTGTATCAGCAAACGGTACTCACAACCCGCATTATTTGAAAGAATTTAATGAGTACATGCGTGCCGTGTACGATGAATTTCAAAACTGGAAAGCGCGTAATAATAATAGCGCTATTGAAATGGCCGGATTTTACTTCGCCAGAGAGTCAATTAAAGTAGACGGTGGCAATCAGGACCTTCTCAGAAATGATGGCAGCGCGCAATCAGACACTTTCCTGTTCAATTTGAAGGCATCATTAAATACTATTTCGCCATCAATGAGCCTGATTTCATCGCCGTATCAAAATTATTATGCATCAAGCGGCGGGCTGTCGATGTACACCGCTTATCAAGGTAAGGAGGAAGGCACATTCGGGGGAGCTGTACAAACTACAAGCGGCTCAGTATTAGACAGTGTTTACCTTCAGCCAAATGCATTTCACGGTGGATTTAAATGGAAGGATGTGGTTGATAAAGAAGTCATTAAATGGACATATAACTTCTACAATGGATTTAACAATATCGCCTTCAACATCGAAACCAATGGATATCAAGCTTTCTTAAATCGAGCTCAAGATAAGGAGTTCTTTCCAGAAATCATCAACTATGCAGATTACGATCGTTACCTAGGTTTACATCAATTTCCGATCATGTACTACGATTCAGCGCGAACTTACTATGATCTTTCTTTGTCACCCACGACTCACTGGATGTACAAAGAAGCATATTTACTCAGCAAACGCGCAAGAGAGGGTTACATTGTCAATGGTGGTTTTGAGCATTTCGATTTAGTGTCGCCTAGTGGCTATCATGTGGGCTACAACTCAACTATTCTCTCAGATTACAATCCCTCTTCTCTTTTTGGCTGGACAACAAATGGCACGTTCAGTCAAAACAACCATATTGATATTGCCAATTATCAATTTATAACTGCTGGCTCAGAGCGCCCCGTTATCGGTAATGCTCCACTTGTTGCAGGCAAATACTATCGCTTCCGATTTGATGCGAAAGAAAGTAGTAATGATGGGCAAACTTATTCTGGTATAGCCGTACTTAGGTTTTATGATAAAGATGGAAACAGTATCACCAGCGGCGATGTTGGCACGCCGTACCTTAAGTATTCATCCTACGTAAATGGCTGGTATCAATATATCGCTACCTCCACCACTACCAAGCATATTGCAATTTCATTCAAACCACCTATTGGTTCGGTAAATACTGAATTTGTGCTAGGCAAGTGGAGCGGAAGTGCAAGTATAAACTGGAACAATGTATCTGTTCAGGAGCCCGTGAGCACCTACCCAGCTTACGTTTTTGGGAAAACGTCTCAAGGCGTATTTGCAAAGAATGACCTGTTGGCGTTTTCACAAGCCGCTAAGCTAAACAAAAGTCAGTTTGTGGAGTCTGAGAGAGCGCTTCCGATCCATTCAGGCGTTAGATATCAACTTCGCTTTGAGTCACAGCTTACTTCTGGCACCAACTGTTCCTCATATAATGGCGTAGCAGGTATAAAATTTTATGACCAACATGGAAATCTAATGTCATCTAGCGCATCGGGACTTACTTGGTCATCATTTTTAGGTTTACACTACCAATATTTCCTCGCGAGTTCGGATAAGGCGCTTCATAGCTACTCATTTACGCCTCCGGCAGGCGCTACCGAAGCAAAAGTGCACCTACGTAACTGGTATTGCAGTGGTGACGTCTTAGTAGATAACGTTAAACTTGCAGACACCCTTTCACCGGAAACTGACACCTCGTTCTCAGGAGAACCAGTTGCTATTGATCAAGCCAAGCTCATTCGGCTTTCAGATGACAACAACATGGCGCGTTTCATTTTTGATCTGTCAGGTACTAGCAACCGCGACCTTCAGTTCTTAAGTCGCGTGAATTGTGAACGGTTCAATGATACTCAATGCCAATCTGATATTGATATTGATGCTATCTATTTAGACGCTTCAGGCAAGATTATGGAAATAACGCAATCAACCCTCAAAGGTCTGGGAGCAGGCGAACAAACACCCAAATCTACCAATGGGTTGTTAACATATTCATCATGGCAAAAACAAACATTGCGCTTAAATAGCGCTGGCCACAAAGCCATAGTTACCTTTAGAAAAGGGAACGGAAGCAAGGCAAAAGCCTTGCTTATCAATCGCCCTCATCTTAAGTAATTCTTCTCTACAAGGGAGTGCAGAGTTAAACCTATTGGTAATGCTCTGCCCCCTATTTCACATCCCTTTCAGACTCCCTTGGCTATTCGATTGAAATGACTGAGCGACATTTGATAATTCAATTCGAGGTAATGTACTAACCAGCATAATGTAATTCCATTCTTCGTATACTCGTTACTAACCTATGTCATTAAGTGTGAAATAGGTGTGAAACCCAGCCACGTAGCGCTGACTTGCTGGCGATACGTTTATTCAATATAATTACCGGCTTAGAGCAAGATGCTCTGAAGAACGATTACGTCACTCATCATAATAAGGCACATGGAAGGCCACATAGGCATCACGCTTGTATTAGCGCGTAAATGCCATCAAAACCCGCTACAACACATGTAGCCTCATAGCCCTTTCTTTGTGAAATGGGTTTCCTCATCAACAAATAGGTTGTTCCTTCGTGCTCTATGCGCGAAGTCTCGATATTTTGTTTTTTTATATGCTTGCGACAAAGGAAATGAATAGCATGTACACCCAATCAACAGCATTGAGCAAACCGTCTCAAACGAACGCTCATCTTCCCTTTTTTGAGCTAACCGATGATTTATACATCGCACAGGGCAACAGGCGCGTCTGTTATATGCACCCAACTGACAATACCTTATGTGTTAAGGTATTAAAGCCCATATTTAAGTCTGACAAGCAACTCGCCCGAGAGATTAAATACGCTAAGCGTTATCAACAACTTAAAGTAAGTGAAAAGCACTTGGCAGGTTTCAAGGGTGTTATTCACTCAAATAAAGGCACTGGCGGAGTGTTTACGCTAGTACGAGATGCTAACGGAGATATATCACGCACTCTTGACGCCTACATCGCTCAAGGCGCAACGCAATCTCAGGTAAAAATACTAACAGACAACCTGAAAGATTATCTGATGCATACCCCCATTCAGCTCAGTGATTTAGCCATCGACAATGTCGTTGTCAGGCGAGGTCTGGAGCACGATGAAATCGTGATTATTGACGGTGCAGTTAACTCAGATTTCTTTAAACTTTGTGACTATTCAGAGACATTCCGAAAAAAGAAAATCGCGCGTAAGTGGCAACGGTTTATGTCATCCATAGAAGTACAATACTAGCTTCCATCTTTTGTTAAAAAGGCTATTCACCGGCGTGCTTGCGGCACGCCGCTTACAAAAATCGATTGCCCACTTCCTTTAATATAAAAAAGACTTTAATGAAGTTTCTGCAATGATTAACACAGAGTATCAATGATAATTCAACCTTAATCATCAATAAGGTTTTCACACCCTCTAGTTTGTAGGTCTACAAATCTTTCATCTAGAAAGGGTTCAAAAGAAAAATACCTTTTTCCATCTAGCTCGAGCTCTACTAGAATCCTAATTCTCGCCCCTCCGACTAAGCTAGTTAAAGTAGCAGGGTATACTTTAAGAACTCTTCCTGTAGACAGGATGTTTGTAACATTACGATGGATATTCATTCCGGTAGTTAAAAATCTGGGATATAAATAACCAACGGCCCCCTGATCTTCGACTACAATCTCGTTGACATTTTCACTGTCAAAGTTAATTGAATAAACACTGTTTACTTCAATTATTTCTCGGAATACCTCATCTGAGGGATAGTTTCCTTCAATTCCGCATTCACGCAAGACGAAGACAAACGGTTTATCGAAGAAAAAAAAGTATGTAAGTAATACTGTGAGACAAACAATTAAGGCGGTAAACACAACACTTGAAACATTTTTAATCTTCCTAATCATTACCGCCATCCAATAATGAGCGAGACTCCCCACTCTTTTTATATTATTTACACTTTATGTCCACAGTCCATGCGTCAGAACTGGGACGCTCACAAATCCATTTGTACTGTATAGCTGTGCTCCATTTTTGTTATAAACCCTATAACTGTTTCTATAACTAGTGCATTTTGAGCTACCGTCTTGCATATCAGCGAATTCAGACATGACTGCACTCATCACTCTAGGCGATGCTTGTGGAGACATATAAGTCTCAAGCAGATCGTGATTCAAAAAATCATAACCTGTTACAGAAATATTTCCTGCAATACGCAGTCTGAGCTTTAAGTCTTGCTGATTATTAACCCATGGACCATCATTTGCCACGTAACTTGCTGGACTACCTACACTAACTACACATATCTCAGTAGATGGATCTGACATACTAAAAAACACATCATAGAAAACTTAGGTAGCAAAAGCTCTTAAATCAACGACGTGCTTATGATAAAAACGACAATACTCAGTTCAATTTTTATTATAAGTTTTTATCTACACATGCTGCCCTGCTACCCAGGCGCTAGACCATGCCCATTGGAAGTTGAATCCGCCGAGCCAGCCCGTTACATCGACCACTTCGCCGATGAAGAACAGTCCATCTACGTTTTTTGCCTGCATAGTTTTGGATGACAAATAATCGGTATCAACGCCGCCTAAGGTGACTTCGGCAGTGCGATATCCTTCTGTGCCATTGGGTTTAATTCGCCATTGGTGAAATGCGTCTGCCACCTGTTCGAGCTGTTTACCTTGGAATTGCTTCATGGGCTTATTGGGCAAGTTGAAATACGCTAGCAGCACGCTACACATGCGTTTGGAGTAGTGCTGGCTGAGAATGGTAGACAAATTGGCATCAGGCTGTTTTGTTGCACTGGATTTAAGTATCTCCAGTAAGTCACCATGAGGATACAAGTCAAATTCAACATCGTCGCCACCATGCCAAAAGCTGGAAATTTGCAACACACTTGGCCCAGACAATCCGCGGTGGGTAAACAACATACTTTCATTGAACGAGGTATTGTTGCAACTTGCACTGGCGTCTACCGACACGCCTGATAGCTCTGCTAGTACGTCTTTATCTTGCTCATGGAGGGTAAAAGGTACGAGGCCTGCGCGCGTGGGTTTAACTGGTAAGCCAAATTGCTCAGCTAACTGGTAACCAAATGGCGATGCCCCTAACTTGGGCATAGATAAGCCACCTGTAGCCACGACTAAAGATTCACACTGGTACTCCCCTTTACTGGTGTGGAGTGTAAATCCTTGCGCGTTTTTTTCTACCGAAATGATGTCACAATGGGTCGTTACTTTTACCTTCGCGTTGTTGCACTCACTGAGCAACAGGTTCACGATATCTTTAGCAGACTCGTCGCAGAATAATTGCCCCAATGTTTTTTCATGGTAAGCAATCCCATATTCAGCCACCAGCCCAATAAAATCCCATTGGCTATATTGACTTAGGGCAGATTTACAAAAATGCGGGTTATCAGATAAAAAATTCTCGGGGCCCGCATACATATTGGTAAAGTTGCAACGGCCACCGCCTGACATCAGAATTTTTCGACCGACTTTCTTTGCATGATCAAGCACTTCCACTTTGCGACCCCGTTTACCTGCCTGTGCAGCACAAAAAAGACCTGCTGCGCCAGCGCCAATTACGATCACGTCACGTTGAATGCTCATGCTTACTACCTCTGATGAAAATCGCGCGGAGTATAACAAAAAACCGCGCTGAAAAGCGCGGTTTCATCGTAGCTAATGCCGGTGAAAACAGTACTTAGAGGCTTTCTAGCATCGTTTGTGCATCGCTGGTTTCAAAGCGGCCAGGATCTTCCAGATTAAACTTCACCACTTTGCCATCATCTACCAACATGCTGTAACGCAATGAGCGAATACCGCCAAAGTTGTCAGTATCCATATCTAAACCAATTTTTTTAGCAAACTCGCCATTGCCGTCAGATATCATGACGATTTCTTCTGCGTTATTGGCTTTACTCCAGGCGTCCATGACGAAAGCATCATTTACCGACAAGCAAATTATTTCGTCGACGCCTTTGGCTTTGATCTTATCAGCCAAAGCAACAAATCCTGGTAAGTGCGCAGCTGAGCAGGTAGGTGTGAACGCGCCTGGTACGGCAAATAACACCACACGTTTATCGTTAAACAACTCATTCGTGTGAGAGTGGGTCATTTCTCCATTCACTATGCGGTTGAATGAAAACTCAGGTAATCTAGCTCCAACAGATATCATTTTTGATTTCTCCCATTACGTATTCGTTATATATACATCAAAACGATGCTTTTTGGTTTTTATTTCCATACTTGGCTTCGTTTCGGCTAAAAACGGGGCGGCATCGGGGCGTTTCACCACGACGCGCTTGGCAGCCAATGCCAGCGCAGGCATAAGCAATTTATCGGCATCTTCGTCAGGCCCAAGTAAATGCTGAAAAATTCGCATCTCTTTTTTAACCGCAGCAGATTTTTTGCGGTGTGGGAACATCGGATCCAAATAAACGACGTCGGGTTGTTCACCTTGCCAATCTGATAACACATCATAGCTCACACCATGAAATAATTGCATTTTTTGCGGCAACCAAGCTGACAATTCTGCTGCATGTTCTGCACGCTTCAAACCGTCTGCCAATAATGCGGCTACCACTGGCGAACGCTCAATCATATCGACCTGACACCCCAAGCTTGCCAGTACAAAGGCGTCTCTTCCTAAACCCGCCGTGGCATCTAACACTCGTGGTAATGCTTGACCTTTTACGCCCACCGCTTTGGCGATAGACTCTTTTCTGCCACCGCCATGCAACCGCCTAAAGGCTAATGCATCTGAGTTAAAATCAACGTATACAGCGCCTAACTTAGGTTCATCTAATTGGCGTAGTTCCACTCGCTCTGCGGTTTGCATCAGCACAAGTCCCGCATCGACGTGAGCATTAAATGCTAACCCCCATCGACGAGCGAGTTGTTGAGCCTGATCAATAAGTGCGTCAGATTCTGCACTGACAGGAGGAAGAACTGACATATCAGGCATGACCATATTTTTGTTTATTTCCTATCCATCGATTGATAATTGCTTGCGCATGCGCGGGGTGATTGTCCCACAAATGGGTTGCCATCGTTTGTACTTGGGGGATCAATTCGGCATCACGCACCAAATCTGCAATGCGCAGCTCTGCCAGCCCTGTTTGCCTTGTTCCCAGTAACTCACCAGGGCCGCGTATTTCTAAATCTTGCTGCGCAATGTAAAACCCATCATTAGATTCACGCAATACACCTAGGCGTTTACTGGCTGTTTTAGACAATGGACTGGAATACAATAATACACAATGACTTTCGACTGAGCCTCGCCCAACCCGACCACGAAGCTGGTGTAATTGCGCCAATCCCAATCGCTCAGGGTTCTCAATAATCATTAAGCTCGCATTGGGCACATCAACCCCAACTTCAATTACCGTAGTCGCAACCAACAAGTCGAGTTCACCTGCTTTAAAAGCGGCCATTATGGTCTGTTTTTCAATCGCCTTTAAACGTCCATGCACCAAACCAATTTTAAGCTCTGGAAGTAAGCTTTTCAAAATCACCATGGTATCTTCGGCAGCCTGACATTGAAGCACTTCTGACTCATCTATGAGGGTACAAACCCAATAGACTTGTCGATTATCATTCACGACAGCACTGCGCACTCGCTCAATCACCTCTTCTCGCCGTGTATCGGGTATAACAACGGTTTTAACCGGTGTTCTACCCGGTGGCAATTCGTCTATGATTGAGGTGTCTAAGTCTGCATACGCCGTCATGGCTAACGTGCGTGGAATCGGCGTTGCCGTCATAATCAATTGGTGAGGATAGGCGCCTTGGTGCTCGCCTTTTTCTCGTAATGCAAGGCGCTGATGTACGCCAAAACGGTGCTGTTCGTCCACAATCACCAACGCGAGATTATTAAAATGTACGTTGTCCTGAAAAATTGCGTGTGTTCCCACCAGCAGATCTATGTGTCCTTCAACTAATTGTGATAGCACCTGTTCGCGGGCCTTGCCCTTTAACTTTCCGGCCAACCACCCCACAGATAGCGCAAGAGGAGCTAACCACGCTTGAAAATTGTTAGCATGTTGTTCGGCCAGTAATTCAGTGGGCGCCATTAATGCCACTTGATACCCTGCACCAATAGCGGAAAGCGCGGCCAACGCGGCCACAAGGGTTTTACCCGAGCCTACATCACCTTGCACAAGCCGCATCATGGGTACATCGCGCTGCATGTCAGTTTGAATTTCCTCAACCACACGTTGCTGCGCGCCGGTAGGCGAAAACGGCAGGTTATCTAATAAACGATGAATCAGTGAAATATCTGGCGCAATATGAAAGGTTTTATGGGCCTGACTCTGCTGTCGAACCTTTAATACACTAAGATTATGCGCCAGTAACTCCTCTAAAATAAGTCGGCGCTGGGCGGGATGCTTGCCTTCTTCTAATAGCGACAATGCCACGTCGGGTGGAGGTCGATGTACGGTATTCAGCGCATCCGTTAAACTCACTTGCTGCGCGTATAATCCTTCAGGTAGCAATTCAGCTAACCCGCCCTTTTGCACTAAAGTGAGCGCTTGCTCAGATAGATTTCGCAACGTGATTTGCTTAATTCCCTCAGTTGCAGGGTAAACTGGCGTCAGTGATTCTTCTACCTGGCTTAGTGTATCTGGCGAATGTATACGATATTCCGGATGCATCATTTCTAAGCCATATTTACCAGCGCGCACCTCACCGAAACATTTTACTACCACCCCTTTTTCAAAATTGTTTTTTTGCGCCGCAGAAAAATGAAAAAACCTTAGGGTAATCGTGCCCGTACCATCACTGACACGCACGGTTAACATGCGCTTTTTGCCAAACTGCACGTCTGCCGACATGACTTCCCCTTCAATGCTGACATGCGTGAAAGGTAGTGCATCAGAAATCGCATAAATACGCGTGCGATCTTCATAACGAAGTGGAAGGTGGAACAACACGTCCTGAACAGTAAAAAGCCCAAGTTTCGTAAGCTTTTCTGCCACTTTACTGCCGACCCCCTTTAACGAGGTAACCGGAACATTAGCCAGTGATTGCATTGTGTCCTTGAGTAAGAAATAGTTGGCAAAAACGAGATACCTGTATCATACCTTAGTTAGCAAGATTTGAAAAAGTCAGAGGAATGAAGTGGTTAGAAGCTGGGCGCTCACCGTTATCTGGTGACCCGCCCAATAGCAGAGTGAGACAATAAAACGTGTGTTAGCGAGACAGCTTCGCTGCTTGATACAGCAACTCAGGAGAAATACGTACGCGGAAATTCGGATTAACGTAGTTAAACACCACCTGACCGTTTTTATCCACCACAAATACCGCTGGTGCGGGCAGCACTGGCTTACCCGTATCGGCATCCTTTGTTAGCGAAATTTGCATACTTTGCTGATAATCTTTCGCGGTTGCATCATCCATGTAAAACCCGACACCAAATGCTTTGATTGCATTAAGCTGTTCATCACTTAACAGAGTGACTGCAAATTCAGTTTCCAACTTCTGTGCTTGTAAGCGTTCTGGCGACTCCGGCGAAATGGCCAACACCTGATAGCCCAAATCAACCAGTTGCGCTTCAATATCTTTAAGCCCCGCTAGCTGACGGCTACAATACGGACACCAACCACCGCGATAAAATAACACTATTGTCGGCTTTTGCATGAACATGGCTTTCAAGCTAACCACAGCACCGTCGGCTGTTTTTACTGTTGCTTTACTCACGGTCTGCCCATTCAACAAGGGCGTGACCAGCTCAGCAGATTCAGCAATTGCAGGGCGCGATGATGATGCCGCGTGTGTGCTAACAGAAAAGAGACAAAGGCCTAGCAACGCAAAAGCCAGTTTTGATGAGATTGATTTCATAGGTAGCATCCTATTAATAAACGTGTGTGTTTGTCCGCTACCTAGACCTGAGCGCGAGTAAATTACTTTCAAGTTAATGAAAAATATTACGATTCGTCGTTACCCTGTTCAATTGATGCGAGCTTTTCGGGGGTAAGTTGTAGTTGTTTCCACCAGTCATCGCCTTCGGCGATTTGTCCAGTTTCATCAATGTAGGGGTAAGGAATGCCTTTTATGTCACACATTTTACGCAGCTTAGGAAATCCGCCTTCAAACAAAATACGCTGACATTCTGCTTCTGATACATTTTGCTTGTCATACATGTTCGCTTGCTGACGCTGGCGTTGCGCTTCGTACAAAATGAGTGCTGCCGCTACCGACACATTCAATGACTGCACCATACCTACCATAGGAATAACGATATCCTGATCAGCCTGTTCAATGGCAACGTCGGTTGCGCCATACTTTTCTTGTCCCAGAATAATCGCGGTCGGCTTGGTATAGTCAATATCTCTAAAATCTACTGCTGTGTCAGACAAGTGCGTCACTAACACTTGCATGCCCTGTCCTTTTAGGTGACCAATAGCATCCGAGATTGTGTCATGTGAGTGGGTTTTTACCCAGTTTTGACTTCCCATTGCCGTACCACGACGTAAGCGTGTTTTTTTATCCCAAACGGCATGAATTTCATGAATACCAACGGCATCGCAGCTTCTCACAACGGCAGATACGTTATGGGGTTTATGCACTTCTTCCATCAGTACAGTAAGATCGGTTTGGCGCATACGAAGCATTTCGCGAATACGGTTATAGCGTTCTGGAGACATAGTGTTCTACTTGGGGTAATTCATTGAGATATCGAAATGGTGATAACATTAACAATGGGAGGCACTCGGCCTCCCAGAATATAGATTACTCTGGCAATTCCATGATGCCGTCAATTTCAATCTGTGCGCCTTTTGGCAATGCCTTCACACCGATGGCAGCGCGAGCAGGATAAGGCTGAGCAAAATACTGACTCATAATGTCATTCACGGTAGCAAAGTTGCTTAAATCTGTCAGGAATATATTCACTTTTACCATATCGTTAATGGTGCCACCTGCCGCTTCACACACAGCCTTAACATTATCGAAGACACGCGTGGCTTGCGTAGCAAAATCCTCAGACACCATTTCCATTGTTTCTGGCACAAGCGGAATTTGCCCTGACAAATACACGGTGGTGCCCGACTTCACCGCCTGACTATAAGTACCAATGGCCGAAGGCGCCAAATCTGTCTGAATAATTGACTTTGACATACGTAATAAACCCTAGAGTTGTTTAGATTGACTGTGTCTTGATACACGCTGCACTTCTGACATAGAGCGAATTCGCTTCATGACATTTGCTAAGTGCACACGATTTTTTGTCGTCAGCTCAATATCAACGTAGTAGATATTGCTCTCTTTTTCCTCGGTTTGCAGCCCAATAATGTTTGAGTCGCTACCAGACACAGCATTGGTGAGTTTCGCGAGTGTACCCTGATGATTAATCAGTTCGATACGCAGCGAAGCCTTGAATTCGCCATGAGGATCTTCATCCCACTTCATGGGTAGTACGCGCTGAGGCTCCTCTCGGCTCAATTTACGAATATTGCTGCAACCAGTTTGGTGAATCACCATGCCTCGCCCTGGACTTAAAATAGCAACAATTTCATCATCGGGAATAGGATGGCAACAGCGAGAATAGGTCACTAATAGCCCTTCGGTTCCCTTTATGGCAACATTTCGGCCTTTATCAGGAATGTCGTCGCTTTCACCCAACAAACGGCGCGCAACGATAGCACTTAACTCGTTACCCAAACCAATGTCTGCGAGCAACGAATCAAAATCGTCATGTTTCGTTTCAGCTACCACACGATCAATATCGACTTGTTCAATATCGTCGAGCTTCTTAGCGCCGAGCGCATGACGAAGAAGACGATTTCCCATATTGACGGCTTCTTCTGCACGCTGGCGTTTTAAGTATTGACGTATGTATGAGCGCGCTTTTGCACTCACAACAAAATTCAACCAGTTAGCATTCGGCTTAGCGCGTGGCGATGTAATAATTTCTACCGTCTGACCGTTTTCGAGCGGTTTACTCAATGAATAATTACGGCGCTCGACCCTAACGCCTACACAGGAATTACCAACATCGGAATGCACAGCATACGCAAAATCAACCGGCGTTGCGCCCATAGGCAGTTCAATAATGCGCCCATCAGGCGTAAATACGTAAATTTCTTCTGGGAATAAATCGGTTTTTACGTTCTCGATAAATTCAAACGACGAACTGGCACTTTGCTGAAGCTCCAGCAACGACTGCATCCACTTGCGTGCGCGAACTTGGGCAGTAGTCCCTTTTTGATCGCCTGGCTCTTTATATAGCCAATGCGCTGCAACGCCTTTATCCGCCATGTGATCCATCTCTTGTGTACGGATCTGAATTTCTACAGGAATACCATGAGGGCCAATAAGTGACGTGTGCAACGACTGATAACCGTTGGTTCTGGGTATTGCAATATAATCTTTAAAACGCCCTTCGATAGGTTTGTATAAACCGTGCATTGCGCCTAGCACGCGATAACAATCATCTACAGAACCGACTATGACACGAAACGCGTAAATATCCATTACCTCATTGAACAACAGCTCTTTGTTTTTCATTTTGCGATATATGGAATACAGGTGCTTTTCACGCCCCACAACTTGCGCATCAATCCCTTTAGCGCCAATGCGGGTCTCGACTTCTAATCGTGTGTTTTCGATGATTTCTTTACGGTTGCCGCGCGCTTGCTTTACTGCCGCTTTAAGCGCACGGTATCGCATTGGGTACATAGCTCGAAAACCTAAATCTTCGAGTTCATTTTTAATGTCGTGAATACCAAGACGATGAGCAATGGGTGCGTAAATTTCGAGGGTTTCGCGGGCAATACGGCGACGCTTGTCTGGTCGCAAGGAACCCAGTGTACGCATGTTATGAGTTCGGTCAGCTAATTTAATGAGAATGACGCGAATGTCTTGCACCATTGCCATCATCATTTTGCGAAAGTTTTCGGCTTGCGCTTCCTGCTTACTGCTGAATTGGATTTTATCTAGCTTAGAGACACCCTCAACTAACTCACCAACGGTTTCACCAAACTCGTTAACTAAGTCGTCTTTATCATAATGGGTATCTTCAATCACATCGTGCAGAAGTGCGGCCATGAGAGTTTCATGATCAAGGCGCATCTCAGCCAAAATGCCGGTTACGGCAACAGGGTGAGTAATGTAAGGATCGCCACTTGACCGCATTTGGCCATCGTGGGCGTCTCGTGCCAACACATAGGCACGCTGCACTTCTTCCACCAAATCGGGAGGAAGATACTCACTTACTTTATTTTTCAGGCCTTCGAATAGATACACGCGATAGATACCACTTAACTAAACTGCTTAAGATGCTCTTAGGGTAAGAATACGGTTAATTAGCGCGGTTGCCAATCTTCATCCTAAGAATAAGGTGAAGAAAATCAAAAGATAAGAGGAAAGTCAGGCCCGAATTGCAATAAATTCGGGCCATAAGCACTACTGATCAGACAAAATGTTTGCAACAGAAGCAAACTCAGCTTGCTCTTGTTGCTGCTGATCGCGCAAGTCTTCTTGCTCGATCGTGTCTGAAGTAACGTGACCTTCTTCGATTTCACGAAGAGCGATTACCGTTGGCTTATCATTTGCCGTTGGTACCATCGGTTCTTTACCTTCAGTGGCGATTTGACGCGCACGGCGCGCTGCTACCAGCACTAAATCAAAACGATTACCAACTTTATCTACGGCATCTTCAACTGTTACGCGAGCCATGATGTTCTCCGTCAAGGTCTTATAGATGAAAAAAAGGCCACATAGTGTACGTTTTTCTCACCTTGTTGAAAAGATCTTTAATGATCCTTCGTGTATTTTAGTCTTTTAACAAATCGTCGAATAGGGTTTGGTGTCTGACAACTTGTTTCACTTTTCGTAATCTACGCGCAGCCACTATGGCTTCAAGTTCATTTAGCGCGGCGTCAAAATCATCGTTTACAATGATGTAATCAAATTCATGATAATGGGAAATTTCCGCCACGGCTTTTTCCATACGTGATTTGATCACCTCATCTGAATCCTGATTGCGCGCGCGAAGACGGCGCTCTAACTCAGCCTGAGAAGGGGGCGCGACAAAAATCGTTGCCGTATCAGGGATTTGCGCTTTTACCTGACGCGCGCCTTGCCAGTCAATGTCTAGAAAGACGTCGATGCCCTGAGAAAGCGTCTCTTCTATCGTTATTCTCGACGTGCCGTAATAATTTCCGAACACTTCTGCCCATTCAAAAAAGGCATTTTGATCGATTAACGCTTTAAACTCGTCTTTAGATACGAAATGATAGTGAACGCCATCGACTTCACCCGGACGTGGATCACGCGTGGTGTGAGACACAGAAACCTGCATTTTGGTATTATGCATGTTGGTGTCTTGATGGTTTTCAAGAAGAGCTTTGATTAAGCTCGACTTGCCCGCTCCAGAGGGAGCCGCAAGAATAAATAGGTTGCCTAGCGCCTGTGCCATACAATAAATTTCGAAAATAATGTGTCGGTTAAAGTAAGCAATGGTAGCATAATCACAGAGATTACCCATCCTTAAAAATTTGATATAGGTGATGAATTCATGAATGACAGTCAATACCATGAGTTGGTAGACGAAATTTTCATTGAGCTAGAAGACGCGCTTGACGTATGTGAGGCAGATATAGATTGTGAATCTGCGGGTGGCATTTTGACACTGATTTTTCAAAATAAAACGAAAATCATCATCAACAAGCAGCCGCCGCTTCATCAAATATGGGTAGCGACAAAATTTAATGGTCATCACTTCAATCACCAAGATGGTAAATGGATTGATGAGCGCACTGGTGCAGAGTTCTGGAGTTTTATGGACGATGCGGCTAGCAAACAAGCCGAAACCGACGTACATTTTCGCTAATTACTGCTAGGAAAGGATACTATGACAGAGCAACTCCCTTATGTTGAAGTGAACCCCAACCAAGCACACGATGCCGTCGTTGTGTGGTTGCATGGGCTGGGTGACTCCGGCAATGGATTCGCCCCTATCGTACCCGTATTAGATTTACCAGACGATCACCGTATTCGCTTTGTATTTCCGCATGCGCCAGTAAGGCCCGTTACTATCAATAACGGCATGCAAATGCGAGCTTGGTACGACATTAAAAGCCTCGACTTTGGTTCACGCGCTGATATTGATGGTGTGAATGCCTCAGCAGCACAGGTGAAGCAGCTGATTGATGCTGAAATAGAAAAAGGCATTCCATCCGATCGCATTATATTAGCGGGCTTCTCTCAAGGTGGCGTAATTGCTTATCATTTAGCGACACAATATGACAAAACGCTCGCAGGCGTACTCACGCTATCTACCTATATGTGTGAGCCTGAAAATGTGGGTAAGCTCGCCCACAAAGCGAATAAAGGCACACCATTCATGGCTTGTCATGGTCAGTTTGATGAAGTAGTTCCTATCTACATGGGTAAAGCCGCCTATCAGGTGATGGAAGATTTAGGATATAACATCACCTGGCATGAATACGGTATGCAGCATAATGTGTGTGAGCAGGAGCTGAAAGATATTTCTGCTTGGCTACGCACCAGGCTCCTATAGTCACTGGCTGATGACACGACGGCATCTTTCATCTGGTCGTCAAAAATAGACTAGTCTTTAAGGTTAGCCATTGCCGAGCAATACTGTGCTTGGCAAGCAGACTAGACGGTAAGGAGAGAATAATGGCAGCACGTTTATGGTTTATTTTAGTAACAAGCTTCGTTTCTTTCGTAGCGAGTGCCGAAATAATGAATAGCCAGCTAACGACAGCGATTGAATCGCGGGAACCCGTTGATGATCTGGGTCATAACGTAGACGTGTCCGAGGGTGATATAGTACAGGTTATGTTTTTCACTCATGTCGGTTCAATGGCGGGAAAAAACATCGTTCATCGTTGGCTATATAAAGACCAACAGATGGCCGCTGTTACGCTAAACGTGAGAAGCAATAACTATCGCACCTACTCTTCAAAGAATATAATGGCCTCTTGGGCAGGAGAATGGCAAATACAGGTTTGGCATGACGACCTGATGTTGCTAAGCCATGATTTTACGGTAACGGCCAAATAAAAACCTCGGGCCGAACGAGAAAGAGCTTGCCCCCTCTTTCCAATGAATGGAAGTAACATGACTGATCGCACCCTACGTATTGCTACTCGAAAAAGCGCCCTAGCGTTATGGCAAGCAGAATACGTCAAATCCGAGCTTGAAGCTGCACACCCAGGCATTCGTGTCGAACTTGTTCCAATGAGTACGACTGGCGATAAAATTCTTGATACACCTCTGGCAAAGGTCGGTGGAAAGGGGCTATTTATCAAAGAATTGGAAATTGCCATGCAAGAAGGGCGTGCTGATATCGCTGTGCACTCGATGAAAGATGTGCCAATGGCGTTTCCTGAAGGCTTCGGTTTGCACGCCATATGTGAACGTGAAAATCCATTTGATGCATTTGTGTCAAATCAATACACATCACTAGACAGCTTGCCCGATGGTGCGGTTGTCGGTACCTCTAGCCTGCGTCGCCAATGCCAGCTTAGGCACCTTAGGCCCGATCTTGTGATAAAAGACTTGCGCGGTAATGTGAACACGCGGCTCGCTAAACTAGATGCAGGTGAATACGACGCCATCATATTGGCTGCAGCAGGTTTAATACGCTTAGGATTTGAATCTCGAATTGCGCAAGAAATACCTGCTCATGTCAGCTTACCCGCGGTAGGCCAAGGTGCTGTCGGCATCGAATGTCGCAACGATGATGAGGAATTAATCAACTTATTAAAACCACTCATTCACCAAGACACCTACACTCGCGTGATAGCAGAACGTGCAATGAACGCCAAGTTAGAAGGTGGATGCCAAGTCCCTATCGCGGGCTACGCCACACTAGACGGTAATAACATCACATTGACCGCCTTGGTAGGTTCGCCTGATGGTAAAACCATCATTAAGCACGAAGCCAGCGCGCCGACATCGCATGCCCAGCAACTTGGCGAAGACGTTGCTGACGTCTTGCTTAAGCAAGGGGCTAAACCACTGTTGGCGGCTTTGTATAACGAATGAGCGTGCTGCTTGTCAGGCCTAAATACAAATTGACGAAGAGCCTCGCAGCCTTTTCTCATGCGGGGCTAAACGCCACTGGCATCGCATTAATAGACAACGTAATCAGGCCTGATGATTTGGATCGGCTTGCACACCACCCAATTAGTGACAGTGATATCGTAGTGTGCGTCAGCCCGTTTGCGGCCCGCACCGCATTAGGCAACCCGCTTATCACAAGGCAAATCCGTAAGGCAAAGCGAATTATTGCGGTAGGTAGCTCTACAGCATTGTGCTTCAAAGCGAGGGGGCTTGAGAGTATTAGCCCAGAAAACGAAACCAGCGAAGGTGTACTTGCACTCGAAGACTTGCATTCTGTCAGTGATAGAAAAATAATTATTCTTAAAGGTATGGGCGGTCGGACACTCATTGCTGACACGTTGATACAACGAGGTGCAATTGTAACGCCGTTTTCCGTATACGAACGACAACGTCTACAATCATGTTATCAGCCTGATGAGATCAGGCCCGACGAAATTGTGTGGATCGTTGTCACAAGTGCAGAGCAAGCGGAATTACTCGCCTCTCTCAACCAGTTTAGCTGGACAAGGTCAAAGCATTGGATTGTCGTCAGTAACCGTATTGCGCACCTATTGGAAGATAAAGGTATTCAACAGATTTCGGTGAGCACAGCCGCAAATGACGATGCGTTAATTGCCAAAGTTAGAACATTAATGGAGCGATAAATGGCAGATGAGAAAAATAATCCTGATTCGAGTCAGGATAAACTTGCCACACTGGAAGAAGAATTAAAGACAAGCAAACCAGCGGCAAAAAATAAGAACAAACCTTCTTCTACATCTCGGCCACCTACTCGTCCCGTACGACAGGCTGAAAAGCCACGCACACCACTGATGTTGTGGTTTGTGTCTTTGCTGAGCCTTACCCTTACTTTTGCCGCAATAGGTGCTGGGTATTATTTTTGGCTACAATGGCAAAATCAACAAACACAACGTACTCAGCTTCTTGATGCGCAAACACAAGTTAACCTACGCCAAGGCGAGTTAGAGCGTCGCGTAGACGCCACGTTGGCTGAACAGACAAGCAATATGAAGGATGCATTATCAGCCGCCCAAGCACAAATTGCCGATTTAGAACACCTTGTGAATATTCAGGCCGCAAAGTTGAACGAAGTTTCAGGCCGACGTCCGTCAGACTGGCTGATTGCAGAAGCAGATTATCTGGTCAGAATGGCAGGGCGAAAAGTATGGCTCGAAGGCGATATTCGCACCGCATTGTTAATGCTTCAATCTGCCGACAGTCGTTTGCAAGATACTGCAGATCCCAGCCTGATCCCTATTCGTCGTTTGATTGCGGAGGATATTCAACGCCTCAATCAAGTTAATCCTGTGTCTGTTACGTCAGTCGCACTTGCCGTATCAGGCCTGACGAAACTAGTGGACGCGTTACCTATCGCTCTGCCAAATTTACCGAGTACTGAAGCGGGCGCAACGATTTCTGAAGACGCCGGTGATTGGCGGGCGAATTTATTGCGCCAGTGGAACTTTTTCGTTAAAAATTTAATTAATTATCAGCCCAGAACCGCACCTATCAAACCATTGTTATCAGAAGACCAGCAGTGGTTTATTCGCCAACAGCTAAAACTTGCGCTCCAGCAAGCACAACTGGCCGTACAGCAACAGGAAAATGCGCTTTATTACCAGTCTTTACAGCGTGGATTGGCATTGATCATCAATCATTATGATACTGAACATACTCTGGTTGTTCAGTTTACAAATAGCTTGCAAAACCTCCTTGATACTAACGTTGAAAAGTCTTATCCGGATGCCTTTGCATCTTCTCAACCGTTGCAAGATCTTCTCGAAACGCGTGTTTCAAATGCGTTTAGCAATAAGGGGCAGGCTCTATGAAACGACTGTTTGTCCTAGCCATACTGTTTGCGACCATCTCTATGGGTCTGGTATATGGCCCTCGTCTAGATACTTACGATGGTTATATTCTGATTGTAATGGAAAACGGTACGCTGCAATTGTCGATATTTGGTGCCTTTTTGACTTTATTGGGTCTAGTACTGGCTGTGTGGGTGACGTATCGTCTCGTTAAGGTGATTTGGAATGTACTATTTAATACACAGAAATGGCTTGCTAATCTCGGCCACGTTAACCGCCAAAAAGCCTTAGCACAGGGCGTTGGCGCTCTGATGAACGCCCATCCTAAAGAGGCAATTGCGTTGTTAGAGAAGGTTCGTGGTGCAGATCTCAATGGTTTACAACTACTTGCATTGGGTCACGCATATCAACTCAACGGGCAAAATCAGGAGGCAGAAACTGCATTTGAGGAAGCAACCACACATAGTTATACAAGCCTTCGCGCACTTGAAAGCCTTTATACCCTTTATTTACAAATAGGCACGCCTAATCGCATTCTTCTAGATATCCCAAATCGGAATAAGCAGACAACATCGCAGCCCGCAATTATCCAGTTGCATGCCAACGCACTCCTTAATTTAGGCAAGTGGGACACGTTGGAAGACGCCTTAAACAAATGGAAGAAACCACTGGCAGAGCACTACGCATATTACAAACAGGCGGCACTTAAGGGTAGACTCAGCGAGGTGGCCAGTAAAGAAGGCGCAATTCAACTTAACCAGACATGGGAAGCACTGCCGCGTAAAACTCGAAAAGATCCCGCACAGCAAGTTGCATACGTGCAACAGCTAATAGAGCAAGGTATGCATCATGATGCAGAGGCGAAACTGCTTGCTTTTACTGCTAAGCAAGATGACGTATCTCAGTTTTTACCCCTCTTTAAGCAGCTACAACTAGCTTCACCTACGGCGAGCATTAAACAATTAGAGAAGTGGATAAAAGTAGAGGGTAACAATCCTCAATTATATTCTGCACTCGGGCATCTCGCCTTTCATAGCCATGATTTCATTTTAGCCGAAAAAGCGTTAGCAAAAGCCATTGCATTAAGCGAAGACCGCGAGGATATCGCGCTACTTGCTCAAATAAAAGAGCAATCACATCAAAACGATGCCGCATTGGCGTTGTATAAACGAAGTACGCCAGCGAGCTAATTAAGGTCGCAGCCGATACAAAACCTATGATTCCGGCCATCGCGCCGGAATGTTTTACTGGTTTTTACAAGCCCCCTCCAGCTGATACACAACCGTAACCAAGGGAATGTTCTTATCATACCTTTCCCCTCCCCACGCCGATCCGACCTCACCAAAAGCGTGTAAAAGAAGGCAATAGTCGTAATTAAACAGGCTAAATATGCATCCGTTTTAGCAAGGCTAGAAAAGCAAGATAACTTGATGAAAAGCGAGTTTCCTAAACGGCAAATCGGACGTCGAAGTAAAGAGAATAGTTGGTTTAAAAGTGCGCTAAAAAGCGTCGAACTTTTGTCCCCAAAATACAGTGAAAAACAGGTGGTTGCCCTAAAGAATTAGATCAAAGAAAAGGCAGACACTATTACAGTGCGTGACAAATTTAAATCGGCTTCTCTTCTGCAAGAAGTAGACAGAAGTATAATTAATATAACTAACGCTACAAAAAATAATAAGTAAAAGCAGGCCTTTTTCTACTTATTACTATTTAAAAATCCTAAAATTATTTTTCTTTATTTTACAATGATTTATTTTGTAACTAATATTACATTAATTCGTTTGCACTCATTAATGTAATGTCTGATATAAAAATCAATAAACGTGGTAGACCTAGGTCATTTACACTCGACTACGGACTGGATGTCGCCACTTCGTTATTCGTAGAACTCGGCTACAAAAACGTCACCATATCAATGCTATGTGATGCTTTAAATGTTCCGCCTACAAGCATTTACGCTAGCTACAAAAACAAATCGAATCTATATGCACTTTGCTTGGAAAATTACTTCAAAAAGTACACACAATATATTTCAGTTAATTGCAACAAAGCAGCCTTACTAAGCGATTACCTAAGATACTGTCTAGAAAGCTCTATTGAATTCTATATCAATGAGAACAACAGCCATGGTTGCTTGCTACTTACTTCTGAAAAAATGCTTTCTGAACAAAGCATTAATGACGTTAAGTTAGCTAAATATACAGAGTTAGCAATTTTCTTTTCGAAACATATAAAACACTACACATATCAAAACGAGACAGAACTCGCCAATTTATTACTGACTATGCTCGCAGGTGTGTCCACTCAAGTGCAACGAGGCCTATCATACGATGAAATTATCACCAGTGTCGAGTTTTTCTGCGACAGTTTTTCATAATGTATGCGTTTACTTTCAATATATACCATATATTTTAAGGCATCAAAAAATAAGCAACCACTCACACACTAAATCAAACACTGAGTACCAGCAAGCCTTTTCCATTCACCTAGTTGGTGACAGACACACATAAATAACACTGGAAAAGTGACGAAATTGCTTTAGAATTGCCAACCGAAATCCGCCCTTAGCTCAGCTGGATAGAGCGCGTCCCTCCGGAGGACGAGGCCAGAGGTTCGAATCCTCTAGGGCGGGCCATTTTTTAATATTGTTCGTCCATTTACATTTGTACTCTGTTTACCGCAACAGCTTATCTTTCGCATCTTATGTTTCGCTTACCTCGCTACCATAGCAGGCGATCTAATCAAGTCACCAAACCGTACTAAAGACGGAGTTTTATTGTGTTATCCGCATTAAACAGTTGTTAGGGCTAGAGAAGTCGTTATAATTCAGCAGATAACAGATTAAACAAACACGTCGTACTCGTCTGGAGAATATTGTGAAAATGAAAGTGTTGATTGGTTTATTGGTAGGCTTATTCTTTGCCAGTGCAGTTCAGGCACAAGATATGTCAGAAGATGCGATCAAAAAGAGAATCCAAGCTGTAGGATCTGTTCATGTGGCAGGTGCTGAAGCCGCTTCTGCTGCGGCTGCGGGTCCACGTTCTGGACAGGATATCTATAACGCATCGTGTGTTGCTTGCCACGGCGTAGGCGTTTTGGGCGCACCCAAACTGCAAAATGCAGGTGATTGGGCACCGCGACTAGAAAAAGGCTTCGAGACCGTGCTGAGTAATGCGATTAATGGTTTCAACGCAATGCCACCACGCGGCACATGTGGAGACTGTTCTGATGATGACATCAAAGCAGCAATCGAATACATGATTGAAGGCATTTAATTCGACGAAAATTCAAAACTTCGTTTAAAAATGCATAGAAAGGCCACCAATTCGGTGGCCTTTCTGATCTGGATGGTGTATTTTTGTTCGGTTAGTTTTCGTATCCACGACAGTTTGTTTATCTAATAATAATGCCAACACGTAAAGAAGCTGAGCAACTTTCAATTGACGAGATTCACGACCTTTTCAGTCAACTGGAAGAGCTTAAGGAAAAGAACAAGCGCTCTGAGTTAACCCAGAAAGCGCTTTTTGAGATCTCGGAACTCGCTGGCTCAGTGAGTGAGTTGTCACGCCTATATCCTGCCATTCACCACATTGTGGGTGAGTTTATGAATGCAGAAAATTTCTACGTGGCATATTTAAACCATGATGAACACACCGTCGATTTCGTTTATCTTATCGATCAGTACGATGAACCTATCGTCAAAGAATTAAGTAGCGAAGAAATCTCAAAAGGTATCACGGCCTACATTCTTAATTCAGGTGAACACCTTTTCCTCACCAAAGAAAACACACAACAAATATTGCAAGACAAAGGCATTTCGCTATTAGGGCAGCTACCCGTTGATTTGATTGGTGTACCGCTTAAACGCGGTAACAATGTAATCGGCGCAATGGTTGTGCAAAGTTATGACGATGCCGTGCGTTACAGCCAAGATGATCTTGAAATTTTACTGTTTGTATCACAGCACATTGTCAACACCGTAGACCGGGTGAAGAGCCGTGAATTAACCGAACAAACTATACGTGAACGCACTAAACAATTGCGTACCATTAATGAAGAGCTTCAAGATGAGATCTTAGAAAGACAGAAGATTGAGTCGTTGCAACAAGCGCTATTCGATATTTCAGAACTGGCTGCGTCTGTTGAAGGAGATATGTGTCAGTTTTACAAATACTTGCACGATATCTTGGCCAGATTATTGAGTGCGCCGAACTGTTACATCGCCACGCTCGATGAAAAAAACAGCATGCTGGAATTTCCATATTACAGCGATGAAATCAATACCAACATTCAATCTCGCCCAATGGGGCAAGGCTTAACTGAGTATGTATTACGCACAGGTCGGGCAGAACTGATTGATACCAGTAAAGTCAATCAATTATGCCTAGAAGGCGAGTTAGATCAGCACACTGCCGATAACATGTTACGACAGGCGAATTCTTGGTTGGGCTCGCCGCTGATTGTTGATGGTGAGATTTCAGGGGTTATCGCAGTTCAAACTTATGGCGAGAACGCCACTTATACCTTAAAAGACTTAGAACTTCTTCGGTTCGTGAGCCACCATATCGCTACCGCGATGGAACGTAAGCGTTCGTCTGAAGCCATTCAGCGCTACAATATTCAGCTATCTGAAAAAGTCAGAGAGCGTACTGATGAACTCCACAAAACCAATCTGTATCTTAAAAAGCAGATTGAAGAGCGCAAAGAAATGGAGCTTAAGCTCATTCACGACGCCCACCACGACTCGCTAACAGGCTTACCAAATCGCGTCATGTTTAATAGCCGCCTTGAGTTAGCCATAGCCAGCAAAAAGCGTTATGTCGACCACAATTACTCAGTACTTTTTATTGATTTAGACCGGTTCAAACTCATTAACGACACACTTGGGCATCACGCTGGCGACCAGTTTCTTATCGAGGTGGCTAACCGCATCGCCAAATGCATACGGGCTCACGATTTGCTCGCTCGGTTAGGGGGCGATGAATTTGTCATTTTACTCGACAGCTTTGACGCATTTGGAGACGTAGAAGAAGTCGCAAGTCGCGTAATTAACTCAATCGCCGCACCATTTATATTAGATGGTAAAGAGATGTATTCGGGTGCCAGCATAGGTATTGCCAATATCGAAACAGGTTACCAGTCAGCAGACGAATTAATTCGTGATGCCGATGCAGCTATGTACCAAGCCAAAGCCCTGGGACGTGGTCGCTATGTCACATTCGATAAGAGTATGCGAGAAAAACTGTTAGAGGAATTGGAGTTAGAAAACGAATTCAGACGCACCCTCAAATCCTCTAAATTTGAGTGTTACCTACAACCTGCTCTAGGTATGGATTCGCGCGATGTGCTATATCAAGAGTGCTTTATTCGCTGGGAACATCCCAAGCTTGGCAAGATCAAGCGAGAACAATTCTGGCAAGTGGCTGAACACAGTGGCTTAACCATCGAAATTGACAATTACATGCTTGAACAAGCCTGTAATATTTTAGCCAATTGGCAAACAATGGACGGGCCTGAGAAAGATTATCGCGTAGCCATTAACCTGTCGATTAATCACTTAATGCAGAGCAAGTTGGTGTCACAGCTCATTGAATACATCAGTGGGGCGAATATCGATCCTAGTAAGTTGGTGTTTGAATTTGACGAGACCGATCTTAATCGCCGTTCTCAGTTTATGCTGCCTGCAATACGCAAACTAAAACGTGCTGGCGTGACCTTAGTGCTCGATAATTTTGGTAGTGGTTTAGCCTCGCTCAGCTATTTATACTCTTACCCGTTTGATTACGTAAAAGTCGACCACCGTTTTGTGAAGTCTATCCCGCGCTCTCAACGCAATTTAAAGCTGATTCAATCCGTGTTAGTGATTTCTGAGCACCTAAACTTCAAGCTGATTGCTGAAGGTATTGAAACAGAAGAGCAATATCAAGCATTAACGGCGATTGGCTGCGAGTTAGGCCAAGGAAATTACTTACAGCGCTCACAAAAACTCGAAGAATCTCCCGGTCTACAATCACTTACCGCCTGATAACATATTTCGAAGATTAGCAATACTGGTTTGGCCTTTTTGCTGGCGCTCTTCTGCACTTTGTTTAGCCTTTTTGTGCTCCCACATCACATCGTCTTGTGGCAGTTCATATAAAAATCGGCTTGGTTCAGGATGGATTAACTCACCGAATTGACGACGCTCTTTGGCCAACGTAAAAAACAGTTCTCGTTGAGCACGGGTAATTCCCACATAACCTAGACGCCGCTCTTCTTCGATATTGTCTTCATCAATACTGCTTTGATGTGGTAGCAACCCCTCTTCCATGCCTACCATAAATACGTAAGGGAACTCGAGTCCTTTTGATGCATGCAGCGTCATTAGTTGCACTTGATCACTATCGTCTTCATCTTCACCTCGCTCCATCATGTCTCGCAAAATTAAACGGTTTACCACTTCCTGTAATGTCATCGGTGGTTCGAGGTCATTGCCTTCCAGCATGCCCGTTACCCAACCAAATAGCGTACTGATATTTGCCATCGCCATCTCTGCGGCTTTAGGGCTGGTGCTTGTTTCGTACAACCACTCCTCGTAGCCCATGGCTTTGATCATCTCACGCAACGTTGCAACGCCATCGCCACGCACTGCTCGATCAGACAATTCTACAACCCAGCGACTAAACTGCTCTACTGCCACCAAGGCTTTGCCGCTTAGTACGTCTTGCAAGCGTGGATGGCAAGCGGCTTCGAACATTGAACTGTTCAACACATTGGCAAAGTTGCCGAGCTTCTCAAGTGTGGCACGGCCGATACCTCGGCTGGGGGTATTAATAATACGAAGAAGTGCGTTGTCATCATCTTGGTTTACAAGTAAGCGCAAGTAGGCCATGACATCTTTTACCTCTGCACGGCCAAAGAACGACATTCCGCCACTAATTTTGTATGGAATGCGGTTGTTCATGAGCACCTTTTCAAACACGCGAGATTGGTGGTTACCTCGGTATAAGATGGCATAGTCTTTAAACTGCGTGCCGTTCATAAACTTATGGGCAATCAACTCTGCCACCACGCGTTCAGCTTCGTGTTCTTCATTTTTTGCAAAAATGATGCGTAGAGGCTCACCATAAGCAAGTTCAGAAAAAAGCTTTTTTTCGAATACGTGTGGGTTATTTTGAATGAGAATATTGGCGCAATGCAGAATCCGCCCCGATGAGCGGTAGTTCTGTTCGAGCTTAATAACCCGCAGTCGGGGAAAGTGCTCTTTCAGCAACACCAAGTTTTGGGGTTTTGCGCCCCGCCACGAGTAAATAGACTGATCATCGTCACCTACTACGGTAAACCTTGCACGTTCACCAACTAGCAATCGAACCAATTCATATTGGCTAGTGTTTGTATCTTGGTACTCATCGACTAACAAATACCGGATCTTATTCTGCCACTTAGTGCGTACTTCCTGATTGTTTTTTAGTAAGAGCGTGGGCATCAAAATCAAGTCATCAAAATCAAGCGCGTTGTAAGCACGCATATGTTCCTGATAACGTTGATAGAAGCGGGCAAAGTCGACTTCTCCCGGAGAAAGCGCAATTTTCTGCAACTGCTCGGGTAGAATTAGATCGTTTTTCCAATTGGAGATACAAGTTTGCAGCAGTGCCAGTTGCTCTTTGTCACCGTCGAGCTCGTCTTGCGTCAAATCTTTTAGTAGCGCCAGTGAATCTTTATCATCAAATAGTGAAAAGCCGGCTTTTATTCCGAGGTTTTTGACCTCAGACTTGATAATGGTTAGCCCCAAGGTATGAAAGGTAGAGACTTTCAACCCTCTTGCTTCTTTTCTGCCTAGTGTTTGCCCCACCCGCTCTTTCATTTCTCTGGCAGCTTTATTGGTGAAGGTAACCGCTGCAATATAACGAGCGGGAATGTCGCACTCCCTAACAAGGTAAGCAATTTTGTTCGTGATTACGCGTGTTTTTCCGCTGCCCGCACCAGCCAATACCAGACAAGGTCCAGATATGTAGCTCACGGCTTCACTTTGTCCGGGATTGAGTTTCATTGAACACCACCTCTTCAATTGGGGGGCGGATTGTAAAAAAAATCACGATTGAAAGCTATCGCTAACCATTTTAAGGCTTTACCTTGAAAGCCTCATAAGTGGTACATACATTAATAAATGTACGTTAATTTTAAACACGCGTTTATCATCACATCTTCAGGTTACACGAAAAGGTGCCTTGATGCCTTGCCTAACACGTGCACAAACGCCACAATATTCAAAGATGAAAGATAAACCCAATTAAGCTGGATAACGGGAAAGTACCATGTTGGACCCTAAGAAACTGGAAGATATCGCCAAACAGATTTCACAAGCTGTGCCGCCAGGCGTGCGCTCAATGGCAGAAGAAGCAGAAGGTAAAATTAAGCAAATCCTTCAACATCAATTAAGTAAACTCGATTTTGTCAGCCGAGAGGAGTTTGATGTCCAGAGTCAGGTACTGATTCGTACACGCGAGAAGCTAGAAGCCTTGGAAGCTCGCGTGTCGGCCTTAGAAAGCGAAGTAACGAAAAAAAGCTAGCGGAAGGCCTAAAGCATGTAGTGGGCCAGCAAGCCCACTGCGATAACCAACCCAACGTAATGGTTATGTAAAAAGGCTTTAAAACACGCCTGCCGCTCTCTATTTTTAATTAACATCTGATGATAAGCAAACATGATGGAGGCGGAAATAATTGCAAGCTGATATGGCCATGACAAAGCCAGCTGTTGGCCAACAAGCGCCAAGCAACATAGCGTGCTCACTTGCAAAAAGGCGATAATAATCAGGTCATATTTGCCAAACAAAATCGCGGTAGATTTAACACCAATCTTAACATCATCATTTCGATCAACCATTGCATATTGTGTGTCGTAAGCCACCGTCCAAAGCAAATTAGCTACGTATAAAAGCCATGCATACCATGGTATATGACCTTGAGTCGCCATAAATGCCATTGGTATCCCCCAGCTAAATGCAGCGCCTAACACAAATTGAGGCAAATACGTGAAGCGCTTCATAAAAGGATAAGTAAACGCTAACGCAAGGGCTACAAACGAAAGTAAAACCGTTTTTACATCTAGTGTTAACACAAGTCCAAACGCAATTAGCATCAGCAAACAAAAGAAACCAATCGCTTCTTTTTCCGACACGACGCCAGTCACAAGTGGGCGTTGCGCAGTGCGTTCAACGCTGCCGTCTACCTTTCTATCTGCATAATCATTGATAACGCACCCTGCCGAGCGCGTCAGCACAACACCCAAAGTGAATACAATAAAGATATGAGCGCTTGGCCATCCTTGTGCTGCAATAAATAGTGCCCAATAGGTGGGCCACAGGAGCAGGTAGATGCCAATGGGTTTATCTAATCTGGCAAGTTGAACATACCCCGTTAATTTGGTTTTTGTCATCTTATGTTACCGGCTCCATATACTTATATGCTGGTGCACCAGGAAGAAACACCTCAGCAACCGACATCGAAAATGAATTCAGGAAAAAGCGTGAACGCCGCGCCCAAAGCGGATAAGAAGATGATAATCCCAATGATGTAAGTAGCGGGTGCGACGCGGGCAATTGTGAAATCTCAAACGATGAACGCTGGTAAGCATTATTATTAAAAATTAACTGGCCAAGTGGTTTCTCCCCTAAACCAGATAATGCCGTTTCACATAATCCTTCTGGCAAAATTGAACGAGCAAAAACCCAAGGGGAATCATCACCATAAAGCACCACTTCGCGTACCTGCCATGCCTTTGACTCTAACGTATTCAGCGACGGTACCGATGCCTTAGCCAACGCCATGTGCGCAACCTCTTCTTCAGAAAGTGGTGACGCTTGTTGACCGATTACCCGCAATGCAAAGCGTCTACTGTGTGCTTGCAGTCGCTCTGTCAACGATCCAGAATTTAACAACCAGTCTTTCAAACAGGGATCCGGCACGTTTAATGCGCTAGGCTGATGCCAAGATGCAGGTAAGTTAACCGGAAATGCAATGTGGGTGTTCAATGATAATTATCTTTTATTTTTCAATCGCATTATAATATCAAGTCACATTCAGAGACTAAAGCGCAGACAGCAATTTATCGCTCATGTGAGTAACACATCGCCCAATAAAATGTTTAGGCTGAGCAAGGTTTATTGCTAAACTTTTTCACATAGCCAGATTGTATAGAAGAGAAAAACGATGCGACCATATTTATTTTGTGTTTTGTTAACGTTAGCTAGCACATTTACCAGCACAACCGCACAAGCACAAAATAATTTCGCCTACTTTGGGCTTGAGCCAGACATCGTGACGAATTACTTGGGGCCAAGTGCGCGTAGTTTAGGGTACGTAAGGGTCACCGTTGAGTTAATGCTCGAAGATGTTGAATACATAGAGGTTGCAGAACACCATGCTCCCCTGCTTCGCTCTACCACCATAGAAATTTTTGGTCGACAACCAGAAGAAAGAATCAAATCTCTGACAGGACGAGAAGACATTAGGCGCACTATTCTTGAACGTTTGCGCGAATTAATGAAAAAAGAAACGGGTTCGGAGCTGATTAAAGACGTTATTTTTACCAAGTATTTGTATCAAGGCTAATCAACTGTAAGGAGGTATTCATTGCCTCCTTGTGAATATTGAGCGCTCATTATGTGTTATTGGGAGCATTCAGGTCGCTGATTTTACTCACCAACCAAGCAAGTGCACATCCTGAAATTAATCCGATTAAATGTGCGGTGTTTGCCATATTTACCCAAAGCACATCTGCATAGCCTAAAATCAACCATAGCAACATAAAGCCCACAAGGGGTTTTGACAGCTGCATGTTCCAGTTAGGCTTTAGCCACCCAATCCACCAAACAAACCCCATCAACGCATATACCACGCCTGACAATCCGCCAAAATAAGGACCTGATACCATTAACTGCGAGATATTAGAGGAAATAGCACTAACACCGAACAATGCAAACAAAAACACACTGCCCAGCTTGCGTTCAACCTGACTGCCTAAGTAAACCCACCAGCCCATATTAAAGACAAAATGTAATGCTGAAAGATGCACTAAGGCTGGCGTAATCGTCCGCCACCACTGTTGCGTGTCGAGCAAAATTGGAAAAGGTTGAATAAACAGGTAATACCTGACAGGCATAGCAAAGCCTATCGAATATAGCGCAAATATGAGTGAGCATAATGCAAATATTGCCGTCACGACGGGCGCGCCTCTGAAGGGCGCTTTCATTCCATTAATATTGAATGCCGTTTCACCATTTCCGGTGAATTGCGTGCCATGTTTCCACGCTGCAGATTGATATTTCTGATGATAAGGGTTGGTGATAAATCCCTCTATAAGGGGTTTAGCCTCATCTATTTGCGCCGAATCAAAAAGCGCCACGCCATGACGATGTGGCTCTGAAGACGCCACGTAGACCGCGTGAATACGTTTACTATTGAGATAATCAACCAGCAGCCTGGCTGGCTGCTCTTGATCAAATGCAACAACGGTGGTCGGCTCTGCCATTTAAGTGTTATCTTCACCTGAGATAAACGGGTACAGCTTGCGCCATTGCTCAAAGCCGCCGTCTAAACTGTAGACCGCTTCAAAACCCTGATGAATAAGAAATTGCGCCGCCTGTTGGCTGCTGATCCCATGATAGCAACAAACAATAACAGGCGTGTCGAACTCATTAGCATCAGTAAATTGCTGCAAAGAGCCATTCGTTAAATGAAACGCATCTTTTATCCGACCTTGCTGAAATGATTGTTCATCACGAATATCAACAATGGCTGCGTTGCCTTCAGACAACATACTAAACGCGTTTTCTGGAGAAATATGCTGAAACTGCTCCATATTAGTCCCAATTTAAAATAACTTTGCCCGAACTTCCCGATGCCATTGCATCGAACCCTTTTTGGAAGTCATCGATACCAAATTGATGGGTAATAATTGGCGACAAATCTAACCCACCTTGAATCAGGCTCGCCATTTTATACCAAGTTTCGAACATTTCACGGCCATAAATTCCTTTAATGACCAACCCTTTAAAAATCACCTGATTCCAATCTATCGCCACATCTTTGGGTGGAATACCCAGCATAGCAATCTTGCCGCCGTGGTTCATACGCGCCAGCATATCGTGCAGCGCCGAGGGCACACCTGACATTTCCAAACCCACGTCAAAACCCTCTGTCATACCTAACTCGGTCATCACATCGCGAAGGTTTTCTTTACTCACGTTAACTGCACGGGTGGCCCCCATTTTTTTCGCCAAATCAAGACGGTATTCATTGATATCGGTAATCACGACGTGTCGAGCACCCACATGGCGCGCGACCGCTGCCGCCATTATTCCAATCGGGCCAGCGCCAGTGATCAACACGTCTTCGCCAACTAAGTCGAAGGAAAGTGCCGTATGAACTGCGTTTCCAAATGGATCAAATATAGATGCCAGTTCATCAGGAATGTTATCGGGAATTTTAAATGCATTAAATGCAGGAATCACCAGATACTCCGCGAACGCCCCTTCACGGTTAACGCCTACGCCCGATGTATTTCGACATAAGTGTCGGCGTCCAGCTCGGCAATTTCGGCAATGACCGCAGGTAATATGCCCTTCACCAGACACCCTATCGCCTACAGCAAAACCACGGACTTCCTGTCCCATATCAACCACAGTACCCACATACTCATGCCCGACTACCATAGGAACAGGAATGGTTGCCTGCGACCAGTCATCCCAGTTGTAAATATGCATATCGGTACCACAGATCGCGGTTTTACGAATCTGAATCAACAAATCATTGTGACCGACTTCCGGTTTATCTACCTCGGTCATCCAGATACCTTTTTCTGGATGTAATTTCGATAAGGCTTTCATTAAATTACCCCTAACTCTTTACCTACCTCAATGAAGGCATCGATTGCACGGTCAACCTGTTCGAGGCTATGAGCAGCCGACATTTGCGTGCGGATACGCGCTTGCCCTTTAGGTACTACAGGATATGAAAAGCCGATCACGTAAATCCCTTTAGCTAATAATTTGTCTGCCATATCACTGGCAAGCTTCGCATCACCCAGCATCACAGGAATAATGGCATGATCTTTACCTGCAAGGGTAAACCCAGCGGAGGCCATGCGAGAGCGGAAATGTTCGCTGTTGCGGCGAAGCTTTTCTCTGAGCTCGTCGCCATCTTTTAGCATCTCGAATACTTTTAATGAGGCAGAAACGATTGCCGGCGCAACAGAATTAGAAAACAAATACGGGCGAGAACGCTGACGCAGCCATTCCACCACTTCTTTTTTCCCTGACGTATACCCACCAGACGCACCGCCTAGAGCCTTGCCCAGCGTACCGGTGATAATATCAACACGGCCCATGGCATCGTTATATTCATGGCTTCCTCTGCCGCTATCGCCTACGAACCCAGTAGCATGACAATCGTCTACCATCACCATCGCGTTGTATTTGTCAGCTAGATCACAAATCGCCTTAATGTCTGCAATGATGCCATCCATAGAAAATACACCGTCTGTGGCGATAAGCTTGAATCTAGCACCATCAGCATCGGCCTGTTTAAGTTGTTCTTCTAATGCCTGCATATCATTGTTCGCATAGCGATAGCGCTTCGCTTTACACAGCCTAACGCCGTCAATAATACTGGCATGGTTGAGCGCATCAGAGATCACTGCATCTTCGCTGGTTAGCAACGTTTCGAACAGTCCACCATTAGCATCAAAGCATGACGGATACAAAATAGTATCTTCCGTCCCCAGATAATCACTGATTTTTGCTTCAAGCGCCTTGTGAATGTCTTGCGTGCCACAAATAAAACGCACCGACGCCATGCCGAAACCGTGACTGTCTAACCCCTTTTTTGCAGCATCAATTAAGTCGGGATGGTTGGCAAGACCAAGGTAATTATTGGCACAGAAGTTTAGTACGTGTTCGCCACCCGCGACTTCAATGTCGGCTTGTTGCTGTGACGTGATGACACGTTCTGATTTATACAAACCGTCTTTTTTTACCTGCTCAATCTCTTGCTGTAAATGCTGAATAAACGCTTGCGTCATGGTTTCCTCGATAGGGCATCATTTTGATGTTAGGCATTTTAAAAGGTTTCGACGCAGAAGGTAAGCACAGAAAAGATTTTCTTAACTGGTTGGGGCACTTAAAGACTGTAACATCGAAGTTACAGTCTTTACATTGCATGAGGTTGGTTGATTGAGTTTAGCGGCTCTATATGCCACTTTCCGTCTTTATAATGTTCACTCATTGCAGCAAACAATTGGTATTCTGAAATGGGTCTAGCGATGTAATATCCTTGCCCCCAATCACACTGAAGGCTATGTAACACGTCAAGTTGTTCAGGTTCTTCAATCCCCTCAGCCACTACTTTCATACCTAAGTTACGCACCATAGATATCGTTGACGCAACAATTTGTTTATCGGCATTACTTTTCATCATACCGTCAATAAAGACTCGGTCGATTTTGATGATATGCGCCGGCATGCGTTTCAAGTAACTTAGTGATGAGTAGCCAGTACCAAAATCATCAATTGAAATAATGTACCCTAAATCAATCAATCGCTGCATGATCAGGGTGGCATTTTCAATGTCGGAAACCAGCGTTCGTTCAGTCAATTCCAACTCAATAAGATGCGCCGGAATGCCCGTGGTTTTGAGTCTGGACTCAAGCAGCGGTACTAACTCAGGATCAAGGAATTGCGCGCCTGAAAGATTAACGGCTATTTTCAGGTCTTTATAACCTCGACGATGAAATTCTTGCAATAACTCAAAGGCATGATCGATACACCAATAGCCAAGCGAAAGCATAAATGCCGTATTTTCCAGCACAGGAATAAATTGCCCAGGAGAGACAAAACCACGTTCAGGATGATTCCAGCGAATTAATGCTTCAAAACCGATGAGCTTGTTAGTTTGAATGTCTATTTGCGGCTGAAGTGCATAGAAAAATTGATTGTCCAATAATGCATCTCGCGCTTCAGATTCTAACTCTACTTTGTCTAACGCACGTTGTGACATTTCTGAATCGTACAACCGGAAGCAGTTTCCGCCCGCTGTTTTTGCCTGATACATGGCAATATCAGCATGGCGAATTAAATCTTCCGTTTTCATTTCGTTCGAATCTGTAACGGCAATACCGATACTGGTAGACACATAAAAGCGCAGATTATCAATATTTATTGGTTCCCTGATGGTTTCCAACAACTTGTCAGCCACCATAAGTGCACCATCTAGCTTCTTTACATGATTGAGTAACACAACAAATTCATCGCCACCAAAACGACAGGCAATATCTGTGGTTCTAACGACGTCTTTTAATCGATTTGATGCTTCAATTAAGAGCGCGTCACCCACCCCGTGGCCGTAACTATCGTTAACTTTTTTGAAATCATCTAAATCAAAGAACAAAATCACAACGAAGCCATCATCACGCCCTAATGATTCAATCGCTTTAGCAAGCTGGAATGTCAGCATATTCCGATTGGGTAGCGACGTTAGCGTGTCGTACATGGCGATTTTTTCTAGTTCATGGGTTTTTTCTTGTACTTTGGTATCCAGTCTTTCCAGCTGATTAGCCACCTCAATGACTGTACCTTGAAGTGTATCCAATTCATCTTTAACCCAACGAGCGCGATAGGCATCTATTTGTCTGAATGTTTCGTAGTCACGCTGGGCAAGTAGCGGAAGCTGATCAGATAAATTCAGTAAACGCTTACGAATGTTATTCAGCAACAGATAAAAAACACTCGCCATGATCAGGATAATTCCTACCATGGTGTACATAACGGTTTTCTGGTACTCCTGATGCGCCATAGTCATGGGCGTGATGTCATGTGCTAACAAAATAAAGCTGCTGTCATCAGTTGGCGTCATATCAATTAAATTCACCAGATAATCACGCTCATTCGCTCGAACTTGAATGCCATTTTCGACCACATCATTCACTTTGCTGTGTATAGGAAACTGTGCAATTAACGCTTCGACCGTATCTTCTGTTTTTCTTGCCACCTGACCGCGTAATGTGAGATCTCGGATATATTGTTGACTATCAGTATCCTGCGCGATTACTTGCGCGACCAACGCACCAGTAGACTGATTTAAGAACGCCATGGTTTCCAACAGGCTTATGCTTAGCGACACGGTGGCTAATTCCCCGTTGGCACCCAAAATGGGCACAGATAACACTTGCTTACACTTGCTATCGCACACAACGCTTTCAATGGAGCGCTGCTCTTCTATGGCACGCTGTTGCAGTGCAAGAATATAATCGGCTGGAGACTCTGTGGTAGAAAACGCATTATTTCCGTCTGTATCTGTTAACCAGACATTTTCGATTTGCCAATTAAGACGCAAAAATTCGAGCTTTTCAGACAAAGTCTGACTCATTAACGCAATCTTATCCTCGCCGTCAGGATGCATTTGCACCAATAACTCAATCCAAGATTCTAGTCTCGCTCTAAACAGATTGTTAAGTTGCTGATACTGTTGCTGGCTTTGCTGCCTGATTTCATTCTGTTTAAGAATATAGTCTTGATTGGTTTTACTGATCCACAACCACGACACAGCCGATGTAAGCGCTACCGACATCAACAGCAGTAGAATAAGTATTTTATTTGGTAGGCTAATAAATCGCAGCATAGGTTAAAACCAATACATGAGCTGTAATGCCCAAATGTTCCAATACTCTTGGTTGTTGTTGGCTATATCAGGCACAATAATGGGTGCCAATCTTCCAGTCCCTTTCACTCTGTGTACTTCCCCTTGTAAACGCCATTTGGGCGCGATATTCCAACTCAACCCCAGTGTGAGCTGATCCATATAACCAAAATATGCGGGTATTCCCTGCGCAGCTAAGCGCTCGCCCGAACGATCTTCAACGTTTCGATCATAAATATCAACTCGGATGAGTCCCGACAATGTCGGTGTAAAGTAAAATTGCCCTTCCAAATACGCACCTTCGCCCGTGGTATCTGAATAGACATTCGGCGCGATTAATCCATTAACAATGGAGCGAAGCCTAATGTACTCGGCAGTTATCGTATAATACTCACCAAAATAACGGGCATTAAAATAATGTCCTTTAGTTTGCGCCTGTCCGTCTGCAAACGGATCGTTTTCACCTTGTTCATACTCAAAGGTTGCATTCACAAAACTTGATCCAAACTGCCAATTAGACTCTGAAGGCCGCCAATAAATACTGCCTTGGTGCTCTCTGGCTAAATCAAGTTCTCCCGATGCGCCGTCAGCAAAAAATAACTTCGTCTGATCGCTGCTAATCGAAGCCACACCATAATTCCAGTTAAACTCCCATTCACCAAAGCGGTTCGTGGTTAAGCCTTTAAATAGTGCGCCATCAGATCCTATATTTACATCTCTAAATACGTCTATATACAACGATTGCGCCAGAATGATTGACGGTCGCGTATGGGGCACATCACGGGTGGCCGAGTGCAAACGGTGATAGTTTTTTATTTTCCCTAAATACAGGTTCACATGGGAATCTAAGGTGTTATACATCTGCCAATCTAAAAACAAATGATCAATCCGAGGGCCATTGGCAAATCGGTTACCACCATTCAAGTAAACTGCTTGCCCTGCAATACGCAATTTATTGTTTATCCTGTATGTTGCGTTCAAGCCAACTTCAGTCAGTTCTAACGAAGTATCACCTTCATCGTTGACAAAGTTACTCCCTTCCGCCTGAATAATTCCTTGCGCCACAAAACCATGTATATTCCAATTATCGGCAGCAAAAGCGGTTTTACAACAATAACTTAGTATAAAAATTACAACTAAAGCGTGGTATTTCATAACCTAGCCACCTCAGATTCGGATGAAGGTGCTTCAGAACGTGACTTAGAGATATACCCAATCGCGCCTGGAGATGTCGTCACTTTGATTAGCATTTCTTCTTCTGTTTCAACAATATTGGGCAACTCTCCCACACCAGAATAGGTTAACCTGTTCCAGATTCTCTCTAGTTGATACGGGAACATTCCCAATATTTCTTTGCAAAACTGTTGGTGTAGTGTGTTGTCACTTTTAAGCACAAATACACGAATTTGCTCGCCGTTGGGCCACACGCTTTGACGCATTGTGAAGATATTTCTCAATTGACCTTTAGTCAGTTTGCTTCCATCAACTTTTGGGTGGGTGTAAACCAAGACCTCTTCCGCAAATACCGGTAACGAAAAGCAGCACAGTACAAGCCAAATCGATAGTGCTTGTAACACCCTTTTTTTAATAGAATGTATAATCAATACAGGACCCCATCGGTGTAAAGTCAACTGCACATAACGTTTCTCAATGTTTTAGGTGTTCAACAAAAAAGATAAAGCCAGAATTACGTTATAGAGTTTATCAAGCAGGCCGCATTAAACGTGACGTCTGCTTATTGCTTTAACTTTAGTTGATTTTTAACAAAGTGAGGGGGAATGATAAAATTATACGGTTTTTAACCCTTTACTTGTCCTATATGGCGTTAAGAGAGCGATTACTGCTCTCTTTAAAACCAATGCATGACATGCAATGCAAAGATGTTCCAATACTTTCGATCGTTCGCAATCGGATCTGGGGCTAATAATGGCGCTAAACGCCCCGCTCCCTTCACTCGATGCACTTCCGCTTGTACACGCCAATTCTCGGCGAAGTCGTAGCTTACGCCTAGCATCGCCTGATCCATATACCCAAAGTAACTCGGAATCGTACCACCAGACATTTGAGACAATCGCGTGCCATCACGATCTTCTTTGTCGCGGTCGTATAAGTCTAATCGTGCCGTAATCGACAGATCTGCTGAAAAATGATATTTGGCCTGAACGTAACCGCCTTCTGCCACCGACTGGTTAAAAAAGTCAGGTGACAAGATGCCATTGTATATCGCGCGTTCGCGCATCAGCTCAGACACAATTTCTAGGTTTTTCCAGTTGTACACGCCATATACCATAATACGCTGAGACACTGCATCGCCTGAATAAAGGATCTCATCAGGTGTGGCGTCATAGGTAAAATCTGAATCAAGCAAGCTAAAACCCACTTGCCAGTTACTCATAACATCTCGGTACTTCACAGAAAACTGGTGCACGAAATCCTGATTGAGTTCCCCTTGCGCGATATCACTGAGCAGATTTTGCATTTGCTCGCGGCTTATATTTGCTGTGCCATAGCTCCAGTCCACTTCCCATTCGCCATTATCCGTGGCTTTTTGCCATATCAAACCGACACCATCACTTCCAAGGGCAACATCCCTGAATGCATCAATATATGCTGATTGTGCAAGAATGATTGAAGGACGAGCATGAGGCACATCTTGAATGGATGAGTAATACCAATGATAGTTTTTATATCGGCCAACATGTACGTTTAGCTGGGTATCTAATGTGTTGATTGCCGTCCAATCGGCAAAGAGATAATCAATTCTTGCGCCTTCTGCATATCGATTGCCTGCGTTCAAATAAACAGCCTGCCCCGCAACACGCAAAGATGGCGTCAAACGATACGAAGCATTCACGCCAGCTTCGGTCAAATCAAACGACAAATCCCCTTCGTCATCAACATAATTGCTGTGGGGTGCTTGAATTAATCCTTGGGCAATAAATCCGTGTACTTCTACCTCTTCAGCTTGAACATACGCGTGCAACAGGGAACTTGCTACAATGAAGAAATAAGGTAATCGATTCTCTAACATGGCTACCCTTCCTCCAATCGAATAATTTGAATATTTTCCGAAGGTACAATGGATGAAGGCACGTATCCAATTGCTCCTGGCGTTGTCATCACTTTTTCTAGCATTTCATCGAGTGAAGCCACCTCAGTGGGCGCTTCTCCTAATCCAGAGTAAATTAGCTTATTCCACATTCTTTCCAGTTGATATGGAAACATATTTAGGGTTCCGACACAGAACGCTTCATGGGCTTCATGCTTATTGTTGAGGACAAACACCCGCATCGACTGACCATCTGGCCACGTAAGCTGGCGCATTGAAAAAACTCGCCTAAGTTGACTTGTACTCAACGCGTGAGAACTGACTGATGCATTGGTAATGACCACCACCTGTAAGTTGTCATTTCTTGCCTCTACGGCAGGAACGGCAAACAGTACCAAGGCAATGAACAAACACCTTAAATACCCAAAACTATCCAATCGCTTTCTCCAGCTTACATCTATGCATGAAAAGGGGCACATCTCTGACCAAATTATAGCTAGTAATCAACTACTTGCACTCAGATGCGATATCGCATTCGTTTACCACTTGATCAATTCTAGCTCGTACTTGTTCTATGGTTATGCGCTGCATCAAGTTTTCCCCTTTCACTCTGGTACCCCAAGGCAATTCTGACCATTGCTTTCCATACTTTTCTACCACCAAGTCATCATATGCATTCACGACATAATTTTGACTTAAGTAAGGACCGGTTCGACGAGGGTTACTATGGGCATACAAGCCAATAACCGGCGTTCCTACCATCGTTGCCATATGCGCTGGACCAGTATCTGGTGCAATAACCAATTCAGCTTTTCTCAACATTGCAAGCATATGTAACAACGTGGTTTGACCAATAAAATTACCTGAAATGCAGGTGGTTTGGCTAATGATTTTTTCGCCTAATTGTTTATCTACCGCAGAGGGCCCGCCACACAATATGGGAGTAAGCCCCTTAGAACTCAAGTATTCAGCAATCTTCGCATAACGCTCTGGTAGCCAATTTCTTTCTTGCTTACTCGCTGCAGGGTTTATAACGGCATACCTGCCAAATCCTTCAGTTTTTTCTGCTACCCACTGTTCCACTTCCTGACTAATCGGTATCTGCCATTCAAGGTGAGTTTGCGCGGGAATATTCGCGGCATCAGCAAATGCCATAAAACTATCCAGCACATGCGCGTGGGTTTGTGCTTTTATGCGCGCATTGGTGAACAACCAATGCAACTCTTTACTACGAGCCCAGTCGTAACCAATTTTCTTTTTCGCGGAAATCCTCGCTGCCACTAAGTTAGCGCGAAAGGCGACCTGCATTGCTAGCAAAACATCAAATTGCCTGCCTTTAAGTTCTTCTTCAAGTGCTTTATAGGCGGCTTTGCCTTTGGATTTATCAAACACAATGAATTCAATGTCTGGTATATGTTGAACCAGTTGATATTCAATTTTACCGATAATCCAGGTAATGGTGGTATTGGGAGATTGCGCTCGAATGCGGCTCACCATCGAAACGGCATGGCACACGTCCCCAATGGCAGAAAGGCGCAATATACAAAGAGATGAAGGAACCACAAGCATTCAGCCTATAGAGAAGACAGGTTGGCAATTTCAATATAAATGCTCACAGATTACAAGCCAAGCCTAATTAATTGCTTGATTTTCCGACATAACTACCCGTAAAACATACACAATGACAATATTTAAGACTTTCTATAATAGATTTACATGTACAATACGGTAAATGTCATATTAGAAGACTATTGCACGCATTCAAAAGTCTTCTCGTCCAACGAAAAATAGCTATAAACCCTATGTCGAGCCCGTATCGCCCAAGCATAAATGAAGAACTTGCCAGATTTGCTTATTCCAGCTTGTGGATGTTCATTCTGCCAGTTGCACTTTGCATATGGCTGATCAAGTCCCTCGTTAAGCCCACCAATTTTGATTACCGCAAGAAAGAACGATTTGGTTTTTTGCCTCAGTTAACACACACTGGGGGGATTTATCTTCATTGCGTTTCAGTCGGCGAAGTGGTTGCAGCCAGTAAAATCGTAAAATCAATTTGGTCTACAATGCCAGACAAACCCATCACGATTTCTACCACAACGCCAACAGGCGCAGACCGCGTCGCACAAATTTTTGGCGATAAAGTTCAGCACGTGTATTTGCCTTTTGACTTGCCGTTTTTAATGCAGAACTTATTGAATAAAGTGCAGCCTGAACAGGTGTTAATCACAGAAGTGGAGTTGTGGCCAAACCTCACTCATGCATGCTGGAAACGCGCCATTCCAGTTACCGTTGTTAACGCAAGAATGACAGACAAATCTCGCCGAAACTATGCAAAAATCAGCGCATTATTTACGCCCATGTTACATAAGATCAGTTGCGTGTGCGCACAAGGTAGAAGAGACTTTGACAATTATCTAGCACTTGGTTTGCCCAAAGATAAGTTAACCTTAACTAACAATATTAAATTTGATTTGCACGCACCGCTATCCACCAGCGACATAGAGAAAGTAAAAGCCCGCTTTAATTCTGACAACCGACTTATCATCATCGGTGGCAGTACTCACGCCCCAGAAGAGCAATATCTTCTTGATACACTCTTAGCATTGAAAAAAGAGCATGCTATTCGGCTTATCTTGGTGCCTCGTCATCCGCAGCGATTCGATAAAGTGTGGGCGCTTTGTCAACGTAGCGGATTAACCTGTTGTCGAAGCAGTGAGGCAAATATCCATCAATCTGATATTGTCCTAGTAGATGAAATGGGTGTGTTAGCGCAGCTTTATGGTATCGCTGATATCGCTTTCATTGGTGGAAGCATTGCTAATCGAGGTGGTCACAATGCGCTTGAGGCATCGATTTATGGTGTTCCTGCGATAATGGGCCCCCACACATACAATAACCCCGAAATTTGCCAAACGTTGGAAGACAATGGCGGATTAATCATATGCAAAGATCTTCCATCTTTGATTGCTCAATGTGACAATTGGTTACACGATACCAGAGCAAGACAAACCGCAGGACAAGCGAGCGCTCGCGTGATTCAGGAAAACACGGGGGCGATTCAACGCACTCTCACGGCAATCGGATTTTAAGCGTCAAGACTGACTATGCAAAAACGAATTTCAACCGAAAATAAAAATGAAGTGATTTGGTTTGATGCCGCTCGCTTCCCATACTTTCCTATTGAATGGTTTGACTCGGCGTATTTAGCGCAAAACGCGTTACTTACTGGCTCTGCTGGCGGTAGAGGCACTACATACTTTTTTCACGTGAATGACACCGATCTCGTTTTGCGTCGTTATAAACGAGGCGGATTGCCCGGCAAACTGCTCAACGACCAATTCTGGTATTTGGGACTGTCTAGAACACGCGCTTGGCGTGAATTAAGCTTATTACTGCAATTAAATGAGTTGAATTTGCCCGCGCCAGTACCAGTCGCGGCACGTGTGGTTAAACATGGCTTTTATTATCAAAGTGATATCATTACCGAGCGGTTAGCCAGCGCAAAAGATGTACATAATCTACTTTTGCAGTCGGCACTGACACCCTCTGAGTGGGAAAAAATTGGTCGAACTATACGCCAGTTTCACGATTGTCAGGTATACCATCACGACTTAAACATTCACAATATTATGATGAATGACCAAGGGCGCATCTTCCTTATCGACTTTGATAAATGCGGCTTTAAACACGGTGAAAAATGGAAGCAAGCCAACCTCTCCCGCTTATTGCGCTCTTTGAGAAAAGAGTCGCAACGCTGCGAACACTACTTCTTTGAGGAAGAGGATTGGAACAACCTTATCAATGGTTACAATTCACACCCCCTTAAATGAGAGGGCGCTCAATCATTGAATGTAAGACACTTTACTTAATTCTGACAATGTAAAAACAGGGCGCTTAACTGCGAACCCCTTTAACGGCCTTTCAGATTTATAATAATTAAAGATTCGGTCAGCCTGAAGTTTTACAGGTGTTTGATAATCAATAAACTTCTTCGCAGCCTCATCAGTGATAGCGTAAGCATGCGTTCCGAGCACTTTACCTATCTCGAACAAATCTTCTGAATAGTCGTCCATGATAATGTTATCTATCCAGTTTTTGCTGACATTTCCCCAATTAAACAAACTTAAATGATGGAATAATGTATACAAACTTACCTGAGCCTTATAGAAAGGCTTGGCCAACTTATGACCATAGTAACCTAACATCAGCAGTTCCCAGTCATTGGGAAGCTGTTTCACGATCTCATTAAAGCGAGCAAGCTGTTCTGGAACGGGTAATACATCGTCTTCCATAATCAGTACCCGCTTGTAGCCGTTGTCTAGCATATCTTGATACATACGCTTATGGGACAAAGAACACGCAACTTCGCCCAAATTCATCGAACGATGAGTACGTTTTGTGGATTTGTGCTCAGCGTCGTCGTATATGCCGTCGCGTTCTAGCGTCTGCATATCTAGTGTCTTTTTATCCGTTCCGTAAAAAAATGACCAATTTAAACCCGCTAATTCCTTTTTTACGTTCTCTTGGCGATCTGTCGCATGTGTTAGCGTTAACACGTATACATGATCAAAATAGTCATTAAGTGATGAAAAAATAGCGGCATTTTGTTCAGCCATGCATAACTCTCTATTTTGTTTTATTTTCTTGGTTTTCTACATTCAACGTCCACAACGCGGCATATTTATGAAATGCATATTGACTCAATATCATCGCCATCAACAAACCTCGCTGACCGTCTAAAAATCCTAATCGAATGAAATATTGCTGAATAAAGTCAGTGAACGCTCTTAAAACCGCGTAGGGAATAGAGGTACGTTTGCCTTTTTTGGCTTTTTCACCCGCTCCGAGTACACCATACTTGAGGTGTTTTTCCATCACGTGTTGATAATCGCGCCAGCTATAATGTAATAAAGGGGCTTTAAGCACACGAATGTGATACTCAGGTAATAGAAGGGTTTCGTGCACGCTTCGGTCTTTAAATTGCGCACCCTGTTTGAAAAACAGCTTTCCCTGTGGCGTTGAATATCGGCCATGCTTCAATGGCTTTCCAAATAAATAGGTATGCCACGGAAACTTAATAAACGTCGCGTTGAGATCAGGCTCAGCTAGTACCTGATCGACTTCGTCTCTAAGTGCCGGTGTAACCACTTCATCTGCATCCAATGACAACACCCAATCATGAGTGCACATAGACAATGCACGGTTACGCTGAGGGCCAAAGCCTGGCCAATCCGTTTCAACCACATTTGGAGTATATTTTAACGCCAGCTCTCTTGTGCCATCGGTTGATCCCGAATCTAAAACGATAAGCTCATCAACCCAGCCAGCGACCGACTTCAAACAGGCTTCAATTCTGTCAGCTTCATTATGTGTGATAACAAAACACGATATTTTTCTTCTCGACATAACCTTTCTTATGTAATCAGAATCTACATTCCGAACGTCAAATAATAGCTTTACGTTATGCTAGATTTAACAGCGTGAGTTGAGTTAAACCGATTGCTTTAACTAACTTGGGCTGAGAAATGTAACGCACAATAGTTTGCCATATTTTTTGCAAGAGGTGAGCAATAATAGAGAAATAGCACAAGGTTTTGTGTGACAATAGCGTTTTTCCCCTCCTACTTTGTAGGTGTAGACTGTTTTTTTCAATACATAATAGAAAGGACATTATTCACTGTGAAAAGCGTGATCGGATTATTTTTAGTCGCAATTAGCTCTCCAGTATTCAGTAAGGGTATTTCGCCATATCTCCCCATCGCATTATCACCAGAAGTTGAGCTTCAGATTGATAGAGTAATGGCACTTACTCCAGCTACGCCATTAACAAAACCGTACAAAACCGTAGACTTATTAGAACGATTAGATCTGATAAAACAAAGTCATCCTGTTCTTTATACAACGTTGAGTAAGTATCTTGATCGCTATAAACAAACCGGCTTGACTCATGGTGCAATAAAGCTATCTGGCAGCTCTGGTGACGGCGAAGTAGCCACTTCGGTCAATGGCCGAGGCATCCCTTTACACTCAAACTATCAAATTGAGCTAGGCGCTATTACCTATCTTGGGCCTTACATGTATGCATCAGGAGGCTTTATTTATGATGACGTTAACAACCTCACTCATCACAATACGCATGTCGCAGTGGGAAACCAATACATTCAAATGGAGCTAGGATACCGAGAGCACTGGTTTTCACCATTCAAAGACAGCGCAATGTTAGTCAGCACCCATGCTGCGCCGTCAGAGTCGATTACAATCAGTAACGCAACGCCGTATACCGCTTGGGATATCCGTTTTGAGATGTTTTACTCTCAATTGGAAGAAGTAGAACAAATTGTATTAGGGGATGAAACCTTTCCTGGACGTCCACGTCATGCAGGTCTTCACTTGAGTTTTTCTCCTTTTGACTTCTGGACAATCGGGCTTAATCGTACATTGCAGTTTGGAGGCGGAAAACGCAGTGTAGACGTAGGCGATGTATTTGAAGCGCTATTTGATCCGGCAGGGAAAGATAACGTGGGTGATGCAAACAACGATGATCCAAATTTCGAATTTGGGAATCAGCAAGCCTCTGTCACAACACAATTTAATTTTGACCTTGGCATGCCAGTCTCCATCTACGCCGAATATGCTGGCGAAGATACGGTAGACGAAAGCAACTTTAAGCTTGGCAACGATTCTAAAGCGTTGGGCATCTATCTACCTATTCTCTCTGACAATATTTCAATGCGATACGAAGTCACTCATTGGGCAGATCGCTGGTATGTTCATCATTTGTATCCTGCTGGGTACACGAATGACGGCACCATTATGGGGCATTGGGGGGGCTCTCGTCGATTATCCTCAGATGCAATACCTGCCACAGCCCATAGCATGAACGTCATGTGGCAATTTACGCAAGATCAACTCGTCGATGTCACTTTACGCACGGTCAACAATGACGGTAGTAATCGTGCTGAATACGAACGTAGTGTAGAAGCCGATATCAGATATAGCTTCGCCAACCGATATGGATTCTGGGGGGCAACTCTGACGTCAGGAAAAGACACATTTGGTGAATCTTATACACGTTTAACAGGGTTTTACCGCTGGTAAGCACTCAGATAACATCGACTTAGTATGCTCATACCGAATACCACACTGTTGAATGCCAAACGCATGCTATACATGACGCATTTGGCGTTAGGCGACTTCGTATTTCAAGGCATGTATTTACGTGCTCTAAAAAAGAAGTATCCGTCATTACATATAGACGTGTGGATAGATGATTGCCGAGATCGCCCCAAAGCTTGGGCTGGAGGTCGAAATTCTGCGCTAACACAATGGCTTGAATCTGTCCCTTTTGTAGAAGAGATATACCCTATTGTAGCGAGTAGTGAAGAGCGGGAACAATTAATCCAACAAGCAAAACAGTGCGATTATGACATTGTTGTCTGTATCGCAACAACACGCACAAATAAATACGCAGAAATTGTGCAAAACATTGGTCAAGATGCATTTACCGTTGCTACTCGCCCATCATCATGGGTTTCGCAATTACTGCACTGGCATCAATTTAAGAAGATTAACGCCATACTGGATCTTAATGACGACCACAATAAACATATTTCGGCTATTTACCGAAGTCGGTTTGAGTCTATATTCGGCACATTAATGCTGGAAAAAGAAGACTTATACGGTTTAAGGTTAAGCGTACCAGAGAGCAAAAAAGAGGCAATAGAAACCTCTATTGCTAATAGGTTCACGCATATTGGGCCAGAGCGATATACTGCTCTTAAAAAAGTATTTATCAACCATCTCTCAACGACTGAAAAGCGTGATTATACTTGGGATCAAGTCGTAGAAGTAATGAAGGGCATTGAGGCCAAGCAGCCTAACACAGTATTTGTTTTAAATGTTCCGCCCAATGCCTTAGACAACACACATAGTCAGCTACAACGCGCATTAGCAAATTCATCAATCAAGGCAATAGCCTTTTCTGCCGTGAATGATTTTTTCGAATTGCCTGCTATGCTCGAAGCATGTGACCTAGTGATTACGGTTGAAACCGCCATCATGCACATTGCTGCATCTATGGACAAACAGCAAGTAGTATTAATGCGAGAATCGGCTGCGGCATGGACGCCGCTTCGGGCACAATGTATCTTGCGAGCCGAGCGTCGCGTAGATGAAATTTCAGCTAGAGATGTCGTGATGGCGTGCACGCCACTATTAAGCAAACTGTAGATGAGAACGGTTAAAAAATACCGTTAGTTAGGATAAGCTAGAGAGAATTTGTCGAGTAAAAGTAGTTATGTATACAAAAGCAATTTATCCGGGAACCTTTGACCCCATCACCAATGGTCATGCAGACCTGATTGAGCGTGCAGCCAATATGTTCACGGATGTGGTAGTAGCGGTTGCCTCTAACCCAAGTAAAAAGCCACTTTTCAGCTTAGATGAACGTGTGGATTTAATTACCGAGGTGACGAAAGATCTGGAAAACGTCAGCGTAGTTGGCTTTACTGGATTACTAGCAGATTTTGCCGATGCTCAGCAAGCATCCATTCTTATTCGAGGCTTACGCGCTGTATCCGACTTTGAATACGAATTTCAATTAGCGAATATGAATCGTCGCCTAAACCCTAAGTTGGAGAGTGTTTTTCTTACACCCGCAGAAGAAAACTCGTTCATTTCATCAACCTTGGTAAAAGAAGTAGCTCTTCACCGCGGTAATGTAAAAGAGTTTTGTCACCCAAAAGTGCATAAGGCACTGTTCGAGAAGCTTCACCCGTAGTTTATTTCTGACAGCTTGGGCAGTAAAAAGTATTTCGCTGCCCTATCACCACTGATTTTATCGTCGTCCCACAATGCGAACACGCTTTACCTGCTCGCCCATACACAAGAAGTTGTTGTGCAAAATAACCTGGGCTACCGTCTACCTGCACAAAATCCTTAAGGGTCGTTCCGCCCTGTTCTATGGCCTTTGCCAATACCTGCTTAATATGCTCAGCCAACTGCACATAACGTTGCTGACTCACTTTACCTGCCCCACGACGAGGATCGATACCAGCCATAAATAACGATTCATTCGCATAAATATTTCCAACGCCAACAACCACATGGTTGTCCATGATAAAGGTTTTCACTGCTTGCGATTTACCCCGAGACAGAGTGTATAAACGCTCTCCATCGAAGTGCTCTGTCAACGGCTCTGGCCCCAAATTTTGCAACAACGTATGCTCGGGTTCGCCCTCACCACGCCACAAACACGCACCAAAACGACGAGCATCATTCATACGAAGACACTGCCCATTGGTCAATTGAATTTCAACATGATCGTGCTTTTGTACTTCCGAGTTAATAGGTACTACTCGCAGCTTTCCCGACATACCTAAGTGAAGAATAATATCGCCTTTCGCCGTGGTTAAAATAAGGTATTTGGCTCGTCTGCGTACATCCACTATGACTTGTTTTGCGGCCTGTTGGATTTCACTAGGCACCATCCAGCGTAGCTTTGGCTGACGCACAACAACTTTATCAATGGTTTGACCGATAATATGTGGGCTGATGCCTAAACGGCTCACCTCAACCTCTGGAAGCTCTGGCATATTATTGAAGTTCCTCAGGAATTAGTTGCGAAAAGAGTTTATTGTTTGCGACGTAGTAATGACCTTGGCTAGATAAGTAGGTTTGCTCTCCTTTTTTAAAGAGCTTGAACACACGGCCTTTGGCTTCTCCAGCTAACCATATAACCACCACATAGGGAGAGGAAACACGCTCGTCCGATGATGATCTCACCATTAGGGTTTGCCAGTGAGAAATGTACTGTGCCAAGGTAGACTCTGAATAGCCGACAGAGGGAAACATGCGCCATCCCTGCCCAATTCGCTCTATCTTGTGAGCGCCAATTTGCAGCGACATAATAACGGCATCTTCGGGAAGTAACTGCATGACATCGGGCCGTTTGTCTGCGTTGTTCAACAAAATATTATGTGTTGAGCTAAACAGCACAATCATTAGTAGCATTGAAATAATAAGCACATTATTCCATGCTTTTTGCGACAGCCTTAACATCTTTTAGTCACTCCTTGATTCGTGATCGAAACATATACCAACGTCAAAGCCTTTGTCTGTAAACTTAAAGCGATGACATAGGTTAAAATGACTCTAATGTTAACTCAAGATAAGAAATTTAAACGTAAGGATGACAGTAAAACCGGACGTCATCATACTCAAATAATGATTTTAAACAACGCAAAAAACCCGGCGATAAAACCGGGTTTTTCTGGAGACAAAAACAAGCAGCTTTTACTTGATTTTGGCTTCCTTGAACATAACATGCTTGCGCACTTTAGGATCAAACTTTTTGATCTCCATTTTGCCAGGCATATTACGCTTATTTTTGTCAGTGGTGTAGTAGTAACCAGTACCAGCAGTCGAAACTAATTTGATTTTATCACGCATTGTAAAATTCCTTAGATTTTCTCGCCACGGGCACGCATGTCAGACAAGACTGCATCGATACCTTTTTTATCGATAATACGCATACCTTTTGCAGATAGACGTAGCTTAACGAAACGGTTTTCGCTCTCTACCCAGAAACGGTGAGAGTGAAGGTTTGGCAAAAAGCGACGGCGAGTCGCATTCTTCGCGTGTGAACGGTTGTTACCTACCGCAGGACGCTTGCCAGTTACTTGACATACTCTGGACATCGTATTTGTCTCCAAAACAACTATAAAATTCAGCTCTAATCGATCAAGCAATGATCAGATTAGAATTCGCCATTAATAAGAGGGCGCACTTTATACAGTATATTTAATGTGTATTCAAGAAATATTGCACAAAGAATTAGCAATTGATTGATCTGTAAGGATCTCTTATTTTTCTAAAATCCCGCTGAAACACTATAAAATACCGCGTTCAGCGAATGATACACTGCATCCAGCTCCGATCACAAAATGATCTAACAAATTAATATCAACAAGTGAAAGTGCCTGTTTAATTTGATGGGTTATGCGCCGGTCAGCCTGACTCGGTTCTGGCACTCCCGAGGGGTGATTGTGGGCTAAAATTACGGCAGCGGCATTACACGCTAAACCTTCCTGAACAATCACACGAGGATGTACACTCGCACTAGTTATCGTACCGTAAAACAATTTTTTGAAGGTAATTAAATGATGTTGGCTACTCAAATATAAGACTGCAAAAACTTCATTGGTTTCTTCCCGTAATTGAGACATTAAAAATAAGCGTGTATCTGATGCACTTTCAAACGCAGATTGTGTTGCTAATTTTTCTTGATAGCTGCGCTTGATAATCTCTTTGAATGCCTGCACTTTCGTATAGGTTGCAATGCCGACCCCTGATGCTCGTAAAAAATCATGTTGGCAAGCACTTACAAAGTTATACAAAGAGCCAAATTCAGATAGCACACCCTGCGCTACTTCAAACACATTGGCGTTTGTATTCCCGCTGCTAAGCACAATCGCCAACAGTTCAGTATCAGATAACTTTTCTTGTCCTAAGGCTAACAATCTCTCTCGTGGACGAGTAGAAGAAGGCCACTCTGTTAGTTTCATGCTTCCCTGCCAATCTAACCCCGTGTAAACTACGCTAATATTACGTATCTTAAGCGAGAAGCGGTAGGCCAGTTTTTGGTTTGTCGGTACAGATTTATGCACTTACAGAATCGAAACATTCTTTTAGGCGTCACGGGAGGCATAGCAGCCTACAAAACCCCGGATTTAGTCAGAAAGCTCAAGGCACAAGGTGCAACGGTTCGCGTCGTTCTCACCGATTCAGCAAAAGCCTTTGTCAGTGAACTATCATTACAAGCGGTTTCTGGCAACCCTGTATCCACTAGCCTACTCGATCCTGCTGCTGAAGCTGCTATGGGCCATATTGAGCTAGCAAAATGGTGCGATACCGTGCTCATTGCTCCTGCTACTGCGAATGTCATGGCTAAGTTAGCTCACGGCCTTGCTGACGACTTACTGACTACTTTGTGCTTAGCCACCCCCTCATCTATATTTGTTGCGCCAGCAATGAATCAGCAAATGTGGGCAGCGCAAGCAACGCAAGACAACCTTCATATTTTGTCTCAACGAGGTGTTAAACTAATTGGGCCGGGATCAGGCGAGCAAGCCTGTGGCGATGTAGGCTTAGGCCGCATGCTTGAACCCGAAGAAATCGTATCTTCTTTGATACCTAACAATAAAATTGAAGATGGGCTTGCAGGTGTTAATGTGTTAATTACTGCAGGACCAACGAGAGAAGCGATCGACCCTGTACGGTTTTTAAGCAACCATAGTTCAGGTAAAATGGGTTATGCCATTGCAAAGGCGGCTTCTCAGGCTGGTGCGAACGTTACGTTGGTCAGTGGTCCGGTGTCACTTCAAACACCAACTGATGTAAATCGAGTAGATGTATCAAGTGCCAGCGACATGCATAAAGCCGTTATGTCACATGTATCCGACTGTGATATTTTTATTGGTTGTGCGGCCGTTGCGGATTACAGACCTGTAAACGTTGGTGAGCAAAAAATTAAGAAAGACAATAATGAGTTAACGCTTACTTTTACAAAAAACCCTGATATTTTGGCAGATGTTGCTAAACTCGATCATGCTCCATTCACTGTTGGTTTTGCTGCTGAGACACAGAACGTTCGTGATTATGCGCTCAAAAAGCTCAAAGCGAAAAGATTGAATATGATTGCAGCCAACGATGTGTCGAATAAGGATATTGGATTCGATAGCGATAAAAATGCGTTATCCGTTTTTTGGAATAACGGTGAAGAACATTTAGCAATCGCCGATAAAGAACAACTTGCATTCAGTCTTATCGAACTGATTACTAAGAAGTATAAAAGTAATTAATCAGTAGGTTCATTTTTGCATCAGGGCATGTTGTCCTGTGCCACGCCTGCAACAAGGAGAAAACCGCTAAGATGCCCGCAGCTAAAAGAACAAATCGTAGAGCGCAGATTCTTCAATCTCTCGCCAGCATGCTAGAAACCAATCCGGGCCAACGGATTACAACAGCAAAGCTTGCAGCCCAAGTGGGTGTATCAGAAGCGGCTCTTTATCGTCACTTTCCAAGCAAAGCCCGTATGTTTGAAGGGTTGATTGAGTTTATTGAAGAAACACTGTTTTCCCGCATTAATAAAATTATTAATGAGGAAAAAGACACGGCTACCCGTTGCCAGCTTATTTTGCACCTAATCCTTGGCTTTGCTGAAAAAAATCCAGGTATCACTCGCATACTAAATGGTGATGCATTAATGGGAGAGCAAGATAGATTACGTAGTCGCATAGCCCAGCTCTTTGAACGTTTAGAAACCCAGCTTAAGCAGATTCTACGCGAACGCAAGTTGCGAGAAGGCAAAACGCTACCGGCTGATGAGGGTCAGATTGCCAATCTGTTAATTTGTTATGCAGACGGCCGCATCAATCAGTTTATTCGCAGTGAATTTACTAAACGCCCTACAGAAAATTTCACCGATCAGTGGCATCTAATCAAACATCGCTTTTTTGACTAATATTTCTTGCTGCTCGGGCTAAAGTACGCCAGCAACCAGAGAATTTATCTATTTTTCAGGTTGCTGGCATCATTACCTATTTGAGTTTGATAAGTAATTCACTCGATACGTTGCGTTTTATAATGGGTTACTTACCAAATGTAATGCCAAAGAAGTCACCTTCATTCCAAGCTGGACGCGCGGCTTGATCAGCCAGTGTTTGTCCAATTTGAAAATTGACTTCCGTAAATTTAATTGCGGCTTCCCAATTAAATGGCTGATTAAAGTCATCTGACGGCTTGTGGTAATGGGTAGATAGAAACTTACCAAACTGTTTGCTTCCATCAATATCAGGGTCCGCCGACTGAAGTCCAGGAACCAAGAACACCGCAGGCACCCCCTGTTTTACAAAGCTGTAATGATCAGAGCGTGTGAACAATGCTTGTTCTGGCCACGGATCCGGGCTCAGTGAAATACCTACATTTTTCGCCGCCTTGGCAACAGATGCTTGCATATCGCTATGATTAGCACCAAATGCAATAACATCAGCAAATTCATAGGTTAAAATGGGCATATCCAGATTGACATTAGCGACAATATTTTCAATAGGCACCGTTGCGTTTTGGGCATAGTAATCTGATCCCAATAAGCCCTTTTCTTCTCCTGTTACCGCAACAAAAAGAACTGAGCGCTTTGGACGTTGGCGTTGATTTGCAAACATTCTCGCAGTTTCTAGCATAATTGCTGTGCCAGACGCATTGTCCATCGCACCATTATTAATTCGGTCTTTTTTTACTGTTTTCGCGATTCCTATATGATCAGAATGTGCAGAATAAAGTACATATTCATTTTTCAATGTCGCATCGCTCCCGAGTAATACGGCGGCCACATTCGGGCTTTGAATATTTTCATGTTTGCTCGACTGGCTCAGGCTAACAGATACATTCATAGGGAAAGACGCTGGCACTTTGTCTTCTTCAAGTTGTGCATAAATATCATCTAAAGATACGTCAGCCGTCGCGAATAGACGTTGAGCGGCAGGAACACTTAAATAGGCACGCGCTTGAAGAGACGGCTGAGTATTGGCTGGCTGTCCTTGCTTATCTACCCAACTCAACGCTGGCGTGTGAATGTAGTTTAGTAAGTTTTGATACGGCGCAACTTTTTCCGCAATAGGCGTAGATATAGCTATCACGCCAATGGCACCCCGTTGGGCAGCGTAGGCATGCTTTAAAGAGGTAGACGCAAAATGCGCACCTTCTTCACTTGGAAACGATTTCGGCTTCCCTGACAGAAGAACCACAATTTTACCTTCAACATCAATATCAGTGTAATCATCATGATTCAACTCTGGCGCAACAATGCCATACCCCACAAAAACCAATTCGCCATTCACGGCAGAGGTTTCTCTGACCAAAGAGGCAGACATCAAAAATTCACTTGGATAAGAAAAGGTGCGCTCGCCCTTTGCATCTTTTAATGTAAAATGAGGCGATTCTTGATCAAGCGTTGCCTTTCTAAAAGTAACATCTTGAAAATAGGTGCCATTGTCACCGGCAGGCTCTAATCCATATTTTTCAAATTCAGTTGCTATATAGAGAGACGCAATTTGGTGTCCTTTTGACCCCGTATCGCGCCCTTCTAGCAAATCATCCGACAAAAAGCGTAGATGCGCTTTGATACGCTTTGCATCAACCTTTGCTGTAGAGGCGGCTGTTGAGTGTTGTTTTTCTGTCGTACTGGTGTTCTGACACCCTGCCATTAGCATCACTGCCATGGCAGCAGAAAAGGCGTGCTTTACTTTCATTTTTAGTCCCAGTTTATTGTTATATGTTCAAAGACGATATGTGCTTGACAGAAAAATCCGTTCGTCTACTCTGTTAAGAACAGATGTTCTTGGAATTATTATGCCTCGCAAAGCCCTTTATGATATTGAAGAAGTTCTCAGTCAGGCCATCAGTGTTTTTTTAGAACACGGTTACCATGGCGCTATCATGGATGAGATTATTGCCAGAACCGACTTCAATAGACGAGGATTCTATCTTGAATTTGGCAGCAAACAGAACTTTTTATATTTAGTCCTAGAGCATTACCAAACACATGTTCTTAATGGCATCGTTGCGCATCTAGAATCCCATGGCGGGCTAGACGCCATTGAAACATTCTTTAATGACTATGTCGCTTTAGTTCAGGGAGAAGGCTGCTTACTCATTAATTGCATTACTGAATTGGGCTTTGACGATGAAAAAATTCGCGACATCGGACGCCATTATATAGACCGATTACAAATAGCTTTCATTGGCTGTCTTGAAAAAGCTCAAAGCTTGGGACAAATTCGCACAAATGTTAATATCGAAGCCACAGCGCTCCAGCTAACCAGCTATGTACAAGGCTTCGCAGTTAATGGCATTCTTGCAGGGAATACCGACGAATTGCATTTAGCCACTCAAGCGCTATTAGGTCCGCTTAAATAAATACACTTACCCGACACGTCTACTCGAGCCTTCACCGACCTAACACATACGGAAACTTGGCTAGAATGAAATTTGTCGCTAAAATCGCCATCCCTTGGGTTTAACAGGTAGCAGAGATGACAAACAATAATCCCCTTTTTCGCATTCAGTTCGTCAGTAATGGTGAGCGCTATGAGCTCTATGTGCGAGAGGTAAGCCAAGGAGCCATGTTTGGGTTTGTCGAAATTGGTGATTTTGTATGGGATACCCACACCAATCTTGTCGTTGATCCTAGCCATGAAAAACTGAAATCTGAGTTTGCAGATGTTACAAGAACATATATTCCTATGCATAATGTGCTTCGCATAGACGAAGTTAAGAAGCAGGGAACGGCAAAAATTTCTGAACTATCAGACAAAGTCACTGCATTCCCTAGCCCCATTTATACCCCAAAGAAGTAAATGATAAACGCTGTCATCAGTTGGCATTACAAACAATAATGCGTAACCTGATATCACTCTAACAACAACTATAATAAGGTTCGTTTATGAAGCGCCTGCTCATGATTTTTTTGTCACTGGTTGCCATACCAATCAATGCAACACCCTCTTCTGAGTTTGCTAAACTCATTGATGAGATATGGCAGTTTGAAATGCAGGCAGACCCGATTTTAGCAACATCGAAAGGGGTTCATGTTCATAACGATAAACTTAAAGATTTATCACCAGAAGGCTTAGCCAAAACCCACCAGCAGTACCAACGATATTTGGATGCTTTGGCAAAGGTAGAGACAAAGAAGCTCAGCCGCAATGAGCAAATCACCTTGAGTGTGCAAACGTTGAGGCTGCAAAACCATGTCGATAAATACCAATTTAAAAAGCACTATCTGCCGTTTACGTCAGAGTCGGGGTTTCACAGTAAATTTGCACGTTTGCCGTCAAAAGCGCCATTTAACAATGTTCAAGATTACCAAAACTACCTAACACGCTTATCGGCTTTCCCAGAGTTTATGGATCAGCAAATTCACTGGCTTACCGAAGGAATGAAAGTCGGCATGGTACAACCCAAGGTTACGCTTACCGGGTTAGATGACAGCGTAGCATCTTTTTTTTCAGGTAAACCATCAGAAAGTGTATTTTATACGCCCTTTACAGATATAGAGAAGGTGGTCGGTCAGGCACAAGCAGATGCGCTAAAGAAGCAAGCCCTGGAAGTCATTGAAAACGACATATTTACTGCATATAGACGTTTTCATCAGTTCTTACAGCAAACCTATATCCCTAACGCTAAAAAAGAAATATCAACCACTAGCTGGGAAAATGGGTTGGCATACTACGAAAATCGCGCGCGCTACTTTACTACTACCACTCTAAGTGCAGAGGAAATACATCACATTGGTCTTAAAGAAGTCGCACGTATACGCAGCGAAATGCAAGCAGTGCTAGATGAAGTGCAATTTGATGGTTCCATTAATGAGTTTATTGCCTTCTTACGTACTGATCCCCAATTTTATGCAAAAACCCCTTTAGAGCTCATTAAGCACGCATCCTACTTTTCTAAATTAATGGATGCAAAGCTACCAAAACTGTTTAACGTTCTTCCCCGTACACCCTACGGCGTCGAAGCCGTGCCTGATAGTATTGCGCCTAAGTACACAACGGGGCGGTATTTAGGTCCATCCAGAGAAGGGGAACCAGGATACTATTGGGTTAATACCTACGCGCTAGATAAACGCCCGTTATATGCCATTCCGGCTTTAACGTTGCATGAGGCGGTTCCAGGCCATCACTTACAAAATGCATTAGCGCGAGAAATGGAAGATCTTCCTCCTGTACGTCGCTTTACTTATATTTCTGCATTTGGTGAAGGTTGGGGACTGTATTCGGAATATCTGGGCAAAGAAGTCGGCATCTATGCAAATCCTTATGATGAGTTTGGTCGTCTGAGCTATGATATGTGGCGTGCTTGCCGTTTAGTCGTAGACACGGGCATGCATATTAAAGGCTGGTCACGACAGCAAGCAATTGATTACATGCTGGAAAATACTGCGTTGTCGGAGCTAAATGTCATTTCAGAGATTGATCGCTACATTTCTTGGCCCGCTCAAGCACTCTCCTACAAAATTGGCGAGCTTGAGATTCGTAAACTTAGAAAAATGGCAGAAACACAGTTAGGCGAAAAGTTTGATGTAAGGCGCTTTCATGATGCGGTCTTAGCACACGGTTCCGTACCACTTTCTACATTGAAGGAAAATATCAGGTTATTTATTGCAACGGAACAATCTAAATAGTCGAGTTGAATTCGGATGAGGCAACAGGTATTTTTGCCTCATCTTTTTCACTAGGAGTGTTTGAGTGGTTACTTTTAGTATTATAGGTTTTTTAGTATTGGCGTTGATTTATTTTGTGCTGCGCAGCCAGACTTATCAACGTGAACTCAATCAATTAAAACATGCCTTAAGAACAGTTGACTCACAAAGCAAATATTCACTGAATGCTCTGGCTATGCTATCTGGGCAGCTGCAAAATAATTATCTGGCAAAGCTAGAAGCTAAACGTAAGCATGCTCTAATTAATCAGGAAGAGTATGATTTGTTGTACGTATTGCTAAGTCGCGTTGAACAAATTGTTCTACGTTGTATAGAAAATCAAGATACCGTAGAAGAAGCGGTTAAACGGGCTATTTCAGACAGCCAGTATGACATGGATGCATTTAAAACCTTCATATCAAAACAGCCTTCTGATGTTAGAATGGGCTGGACTAAGAACACCGTCGGTGGCTTCATTTCAGCATGCCACTTGTTGTGTTCTCAACGGGTTAGCCACCCCAATGACGCCAACACCTCAACATCAGAAGCAAGCTAGTTCACGCTCCTACTTTGCAGCTTCGTACAAGCTATGCCACTCTTTTTCCGTTACAGGCATAATAGATAATCGGTGCCCTTTTTTCACTAAACCAATATCTTGAATGTCGCCCATCTGCTTAATGGTTTTCAAACTAAGTACGCGTTTAAACGTATGTTGATGTTTTACATCCACCATGTACCAGCGCGGCTTGTCTGGCGATGACTTGGGGTCGAAATATTTACTGTCAGGATCAAACTGTGTGTGATCCACATACCCAGCTTTTACCACTTCAGCAACACCTGCGATTCCCACATCTTTGCAACTTGAATGGTAAATAAATACTTTATCTCCCACTTTTACCTCATCTCGTAAAAAATTACGGGCTTGGTAGTTACGAATTCCATCCCAATGTTCGGTTTGGTTAGGTTTGCTTGCTAAGTCTTCAATACTGAAAGCATCTGGCTCAGTTTTAAATAACCAATACTGCATGATTGTTCCCGTCATGGTTTGTTTAATTTGATTATATGTCGATACACACATTGCAGGTAAGTAAAAATAAAATTGTCTTAATTATCTGTTACATCCATACACACGATAGATTTTACCTTGATCAAATAACTGTATAGATATACAGTTAAAATTATGAATTCAGTGATTGAGCATCTTAAAAATAAACACCTTGTCTGGCAGGCAAGCGCACAAACTATGACCAGCGCACCGCCATTAACAGGGTTGCTATCAGAAAATGGGAACACAACAGGCTTTCCAGAGTTAGATCAGCACTTACATGAAGGGCTTCCACAACATGGTTTAGTCGATATGATTACACCAATAGGGATCGGCGAGCTGCGCCTTATTTTCCCAGCCCTGCAAGAGCGTCAGACACAACAAGGGCGACTCTTTGTACTCATAGCCCCTCCTATGCACATTGGCAGCGAGGCTCTGCTTGAGTTCGGTTTTTGCCTGTCACAGATATTAATCATCCAGCCCAAAGAGCCAATTGATGCCTTATGGAGTGCTGAGCAATGTCTAAAAAGTGGCTGTTGCCATACCGTTTTACTTTGGCATGATAATTTAGAAATTCATCACGTTAAGCGCTTGTTGCTAGCGGCCGAACAAGGTCGTTCATTGCATATTTTACTTCGCTCACCCAGTGCAAGTCGACTATCACTGCCAGTCCCGATTGCGTTGCAACTCCATCCGGACGAACAAGGAATACAGGTCGATATTACTAAACGTAAAGGAGGATACCCAACAAAAGGTATACAGGTTCACATGCGTCATCGTTGGTCTTACCTAACCCAAAAAACTCAGCATAATGTTGTACCATTTACACGCAGGCAAGCAGGGTGATATATGCGCACTTTGTGGTTATATTTGCACTTTCCTGCATTACAGTTAGACAGCATTTACAGCGGCGACACTAGCTCACAGCCGATTGCAATATATCATCCCGCACAGTCACAAATTGTACAAATCAATAAACAAGCTAGCACCGTAGGCATACAATTAGGTATGGGGTTAGCAACGGCATCTTCTTTATCTAGTGAGTTAATGGTTGTGCCTTATCACGCTGAAACTGAAGAAAAGCAGTTGTATTATCTTGCCAATATTCTCTACAAAGTCACATCGGATATTTGCATATATCCGCCAAATGGCCTGCTACTTCGCATTCATAATATGCTTGAGCTTTATGGCGGATTGGCACCCTATTGGCAAACAATACGTCAAGCAATACAGCCTGCATTATATCAATATAGTTACGCCACAGGCGTCTCCCCTCTGTCTGCGAGGCTGCTCGCTCGAAATCAGTGGAATTGTGTTACCGACCAGACCACACAGATCAAGCAAGCACTAAATAACTGCCATATTGATAGCACCGAGCTAGAACCGAAAATCAAACAAAAGCTTGGTCGAGTCGGTATCAAAACATTGGGAGCACTGTTGTCTGTTTCTCTCAAAGATCTGGCCAAACGATTCGATATTGAATTGGTAACCTATCTAGGCAGAGTAAATGGGGAATTATTGCATCATAGCGAATTTTTCCGACCTCCAGAGCATTTCTCCCAATATCTGGAGTTACTTTACGAAATAGAAAGCACAGACAAACTCATGCCTCCGATAAATCGTATACTGGCTGATATGAGCCAATTCCTGAAGGCTCGAGACAGTGTGACTGACAACATTGAAATCATATTACATCAACGTGATAGCCTCCCACTCACCATACGTATTGCTTCCGCACAAGCAGAGTACAAAGCACATGTATGGACATCGTTAGTTCAACTGAAACTCGAAAACACCGAACTCACTGCCCCCATATCAGGACTTACCATTAACACAGGCAAAATCGTATCAGCTCAGCCAGATAAAACCGACATGTTTGAAGGGACGCAAAGCAGCCTATCTCCATTACAGCTAATTGGCTTATTACAAGCGAAACTAGGAGAGCAGGCATTGGTCAGTCCGTGCATTGCGGATGATGCTCGCCCTGAATACGCATCTCAGTATGGTGCTCCCCTCGCAGAAGCCTCCGTTAATGCTACTTTTAACCGACAGCGTCCCTTGATGCTGCTTCCCCAAGCTCGCCCCTTAACAGAAAAAGTAGAAGTGGTATACGGACCAGAACGTATACACAGTGGTTGGTGGGATGGAAATCCCATATGTAGAGACTACTTCATTGGACGCAATCATAAAGGACAGTGGCTATGGCTTTATCGCACCACACAGCAACACTGGTTCGTTCACGGTTTATTTAGTTAAATAATGACAGGTTATGCAGAGCTCTATTGCCAGAGTAATTTTTCCTTTCTCGAAGGTGCTTCTCATCCACAAGAACTGGTGCAACAAGCTGCATTTTTACAGTATTCTGCCATAGCAATAACTGATGAGTGTTCAGTAGCAGGCGTGGTGAGAGCTTACAGAGCAATAAAAGAGCAACAGCTTCCCATACAGCTTATTGTTGGCAGCGTCTTTACGCTCAATAACCTTTTGCGTGTGGTTTTGCTTTGCCCAAATCGTGAAGGGTACGGCGAACTTTGTCGCATAATAACCAACGCCAGAAGGCGCGCGTCAAAAGGCGAATACCAACTGGATGAGTGGGATTTGAGAACATGCCGTCATTGCATCATATTGTGGTTACCCAGTGGGCAAAAGCAACAAGATGACATCTGGGCCACTTGGCTCAAAAAACACGCAGAACAACGCCTTTGGATTGGCTGCCAGCGCCACCTTATTAATGATGAAGCGGCTTATATCACTCATTTAGAGTACCTGAGCGCCCACCACCATATCCCCATTACCGCATGTGGCGGTGTAGTAATGCATACGCCTGATCGTCTGCCTTTGCAGCATGTTGTGAGTGCCATTAAAGCACGTACTACTGTGGCGAAACTCGGTAACAACAAGCTCAGCAATCATGAGCGATATTTGCGTCCGCTCTCAAAGCTCGTGCATTTATACAAAGCTGAGTGGTTAGAGAACAGTATACATATTGCTAGCCAATGTCGCTTTAGCTTGAGCGAACTACAATACGAATACCCTGCTGAACTGGTTCCTAACCATCTGACACCGCAGCAACACCTTCGTAATCTGGTAGTAGCCGGGGCAGCGCACCGCTTTCCAAATGGTGTGCCTGAGTCGATTCAGGCAATCATTGAAAAAGAACTCGCTCTTATTGCAGAACAAAAGTATGAATATTTTTTTCTAACGATTCATGACATTGTTCAATTCGCACAAGCCCAAAAGATTCTCTATCAGGGACGCGGTTCAGCAGCAAACTCGGTCGTCTGTTACTGCTTATACATTACCTCAGTCGACCCCACACAGATCAACGTATTGTTCGAGCGTTTTATTTCTAAAGAACGTAACGAGCCCCCCGATATTGACGTAGATTTTGAGCATGAACGCCGCGAAGAAGTGATTCAATACATTTATCGAAAGTATGGTAGAGAGCGAACCGCACTGGCCGCCACGGTTTCTTCTTATCGCTTTAAGAGTGCCGTGAGAGAAGTCGGTAAAGCATTAGGAATCAATGAGACCCAGCTAGATTTTTATATCAAAAATGTGAACCGCCGTGACAAAGGGCTCAACTGGCAAGCCCAAATTGCCGAGCTAGGGCTCGACCCCCGCTCTCAAATGGGTGAGCAATTCGTGAGTTTAGTACACATGTTAATGGGATTCCCCAGACATTTATCACAACACGTGGGTGGTTTTGTCATCTCAGCGGGGCCGCTTTATCATCTGGTACCGATAGAAAATGCCGCAATGGAGGCGCGTACGGTTATTCAGTGGGACAAAGATGATTTAGAAACACTGGGGTTACTTAAAGTTGATGTGCTCGCGCTGGGCATGCTAACCGCAATCCGTAAAACCTTCGCGCTATTAGAGAAACATTATCAACGCACACTGACCATCGCCGATATTACGCGCATGGGAGATGATCCCAACGTCTATCGGATGATTCAACGTGCCGATACTGTAGGAGTATTTCAAATAGAATCTCGCGCCCAGATGAGCATGCTGCCGAGGCTAAAGCCCGCATGTTATTATGACTTGGTGATACAAATTGCGATTGTCAGACCAGGGCCCATTCAAGGTGATATGGTGCACCCTTTCCTACGCAGGCGTGATAAAAAAGAACCTGTTACCTATCCTTCAAACGAAGTAAAGGGCGTACTAAGTAGAACTATGGGTGTACCTATTTTTCAGGAACAGGTTATTCAGCTAGCGATGGTCGCTGCTGGCTTCTCAGGAGGAGAGGCCGACCAACTTCGCCGTGCAATGGCAAGCTGGAAAAAAGATGGCCAGCTTATGCAGTTTCAGCATAAATTGATCAGCGGCATGTTAGAGCGCGGGTACGAGAAAGAATATGCAGAACGTATCTTTCATCAAATTTGCGGTTTTGGTGAATATGGCTTTCCCGAGTCTCATTCGGCTTCTTTTGCCGTGCTCGCTTACGTATCGTCTTGGTTAAAGCATTATTACCCAGAAGCATTTTACGTAGGCTTACTCAACAGTTGGCCCATGGGATTTTATGCACCTGCACAACTTATAGACGACGCGAAAAGACATAACATTAACGTTAAGCCGGTATGTATAAATCATTCGGCCTATGATCATACATTAGAGTTTGACGACAATAAGACCGCCATCCGCCTTGGTATGCGTATTGTTAAAGGGCTATCAGAACATTCAGCCAAACAAATTATTGAGGCTCGCCCTATAACAGGTTTTACAAGCCTTACTCAACTTAAACAATTAAAAATAAAGCACGACCAATTAGAAGCCTTAGCCAGTGCCAACGCATTTCAACACATTGCCAAAAATCGATTTCAAAGCCGTTGGCAGTTGATGGAAAATGAAACTGAACTCCCTCTATTCCAAAATATGCCTCAGCCTTCGACTTTCTTATTGTCTCCTAGCCAAGAAGATAACTTAATTGAAGATTATGCAAGCACAGGGTTATCGCTTACATCACACCCTATCACTCTATTGGAGAGAAATAATACACTTCCCCATTTTACCCGTGCAGATCAGCTTCACACAATCAGGCACAAATCGGTTGTAGTAGTAATTGGCGTTGTTATAGGACGTCAAGCACCCGGTACAGCTGCAGGTGTCACGTTCATGACATTAGACGATGGGACGGGAAATATTAACGTTGTTGTCTGGAAAGCCACTGCACGAGCACAAAAGAAAAGTTTCTTAAAATCAAAGATTATCAAAGTCAGTGGGATACTAGAAAGAGGAGACAGCGGAGTAACCCACATCATCGCAGGTAAACTCACTGATTTAACGCATTTAATGAAGCACCTCAACACAAAGCCAAGGCACTTCCATTAGATATCGAATTAAGACTGTGCTTTTCTGGCTCTTAATAGCATACCTAATGTTAACAACATCAATACCAACATGGATGGCTCTGAAACAGCAGCAATCTTAACACCTTCAACGACAAAACGAGGTGCAGACGCCGCTAAGCTTCCTCCATCATCTCGCCAAACATCAGATACGCTCCATTGCGTTCCATTCCATTCAGAAGGTGCGGTAAAAAAACTAGCATCAGGCGAAAGAATCTGACCACTATCATGATAACGGCCCATAAAATCAGTACCGCTTGCTACCAAATTGCCTGAATTAGTTGCGCCAAACACGCCTTGTGAACCTGGATTAGACCCGCCTACGATTACTGCATAGTGGCCTGCTCCGAGAGATACATCTACGTTAGCTCTACTGTCTACTGCCACACCATTGGTATCAAGTAAACCAAATGCCAAAGCATGAGATTCAATATCCTGGGGAGAAAACGAGGGCAACGCATTGATTGTCTGTGAGGAAAGCTCTACTAAAGCTACCCAAACAGCGCCAAACGAACCAGATGTCGATAAATGCGCACCGATTGAAGATATTGCATAATCATCATCTAATGTGAAACGTGAGCCAATATACTGATCAGCACCTATTGAAATACCTGTATCACCACTTACACCCAATGATGCTGATGAATGTATCAGTGATGCATCCGCTTTGGTAACCAGCAATATCAATGATGCAAGCAAGAACCCTTTTCTAAACCACATAGTTTTACTCCTTTAATTAACAAGAGACGATATTAGCAAAACGCATACCAAATATATTTCTATTTCTTTTCAATGGCTTATATTTAATTATAAAGCGTATGTAAATTTTATTGACAGCTTTTATTACTACACTATGTTTTTTACCCGCTACCTTTTAGGGCAATTTTGAATAAAAAGTTGCAAAACCGATTATACGTAGCATAGAGAGGAGGAACAGATAAAACATTTAGGCAGTATACCTACAGAAATGCCCTAGGCTGCAAAGGTCTCTCATAGAGTAGTTAAATCTAATATCCGAGAACTGCCCGATCCTAGGCGTGCGATGCCTGAGAGTTAGGTGTAACACCTTTTAATAACTTATTGATATAAACATTGTTAAAAACTAATCTACAGACTAGTGCTCCGAATATCGCAGCGACAATATCTTTATAGTCAAACACACCCTGCCACCATATTTGACCCAGTTCATACAAAATCTGACTGGCAAGATAGGTAAGGATGGTATTATTAAAATTGTCGTATATAAATTTTCCCGGAACGGGTACCAGTAAACAGCAAATAAAGCTGGGCGCAGAGCCTAGGAGAATTAAAGGAAGCCCATCATCCACGCCTACACTACGGAATTCATCAACAATAGAGTCCAAATGAATAGCCAATGGCCAAAAAATAATTAATGCGATGAATGCATAGCGATTCATATTACGCTTCCTTACGATTAATACTATTTCAGAGACCCAAGTAGTGTAAAAGCTATCAGTCAAATTAGACTTAAAAAGCCCTTTAAAGCCTTCTCCAGTGGTAATTCACCGAACTTCTTGCTGAATACTACGAATTACTGAAGTAATTATTGATTCCTTCTTGTCCGCCAACTACATCATAAAGATACGCAGTGGTTAATCCGGAGGCGATACTCATAGGTAAATTACCACCATTTATATTCGCGATATCATCGAAAGATAAAGTTTTCATTGTTAAATTCCTTGTAGTTTTAGCTCGTCATTGAGCCCATTGATAATATAAAGAATTGATCATTTTGTAACTGTACTTAAATCTAGGTTTTCTAAGATGTAAGATCAGTTTATTGAGAAACAAATTTGCGTATCTATAAGGTTACTAGCGATAGCATAGCTGCGAAAAACGTTCTACTAAAACGCATTACATCATGGCTTACCAAACATTTTGTGATTCTAAAGCCTTTGAACTTGCCACGTCCCTTAACTAAAAAATACAAGTGTTCTAGCCTTTTTACGCCCCCTAAAAATGAGATATAACATTTGGTATTACTCTGGATTATACCCCTCCTAGATAGTTCTCTTCCATACCATTCACTCACCAACTGCTCTCCATGAGTATTTGCCAATATCGGCCCTACTTTGCTTCACATTACAATGAGCAGCATCCAGAGTAGCGCAGTGCATTCTGTAAACGTAAGTTTTACTAGAAAGCTACTGTCCACTTCCCCATTAATGACACAGTTCTAAATTAGAGTTTTCCAGTTTAGCTCGGTAAGCTGCCGGTGGTAGTTTACCTAAGCTTTCATGCGTTCTTTCTTCGTTGTAATCCAGCCGCCAGAACCAAGACATCTCTCTGACTTGAGTGATGCTCTCAAACAGATATACATCCAAGAACTCTCGTCTGAATGAACCGTTAAA
>NZ_JAOWKX010000008.1 GCF_025751585.1 Fluctibacter corallii | reverse complement strand
TTTGGGAGGGCAGATTTAAGTCTCAAGCGTTATTGAATGAGCGGGCTGTACTGGCTTGCATGGCCTATGTAGATTTAAATCCCATTCGAGCTGGAATAGCAAGTACCCTTGAAAACTCCGACTACACGAGCATTAAAAGGCGATTACACTCAGCAAATCGATCACAAAGCTCTCAGATTATAGTGGATTTAAGAGATATATTTTTCACCAAGCATCAAAATTCTGTGGTTTGCTTACAGGACTATCTTCATGTGCTGGCGTTAACTGGTTTTAAAAGAGGCGATTTCCTCAATCATGAGGTTGACTTTTTGAAGACTCAAACTCCACTATTAACAAAAATGAATTTGTCGCGGACTTTGTGGAGTCAGTTATCTTCAAATTTCGAAGCGATGTTTAGGGGGCGCGTCGAGATACTTTGAAAATGATTCTTAAAACGACTCAGAAAACAGCGGCATGCGAGCCATAGCCAATTACGTTGACCGTGCTTTATTGATGGTTGAGTTAGGTAAGTAACGTTCTTTTTTCTTTGGTTTCAAAAGGTGGGTGTCTACTACCACGAGACCATCAATGCAGTTGTTAAAATCAGGATCAATGTTAAAACTTAGAAATTTTACGCCCTCTGGTTCACAGATTTCTGAGTACTGCTTATAGAGTGTTGGGACAGCTACTCCCATGTTAGCTAGTAGATGTTTTAAATTGGCGAAGTCTTCTTTGTAGTTTTTGCCTTCAAACATGAGGTGTAATTCTGGGGGAAGATGGTAGGGTGTCCTAGGACTAGCGATGTCAGATTCTCCGCCAAAATATATTTGATAAAACTGTATAAGTAGATCTTTAGCTGCTTTGGGATATGCATCACTCAAGCTAACTGGCCCGAACAAAAATCGATATTGTGGGTTATGGGATAGAAATGCACCAATACCGAACCACAAATAATCCAAACTACGTTTTCCCCAGTACTTTGGTTGTACAAAGCTGCGGCCGAGTTCCAGGCCATTCTCAAAGTAGACATCCATTTTGTCGCCGTATTGAAACAAACTGTTCGAATAGAGCCCCTCTAAGCCTTTAGATTCAATTAAGGCCTTTGCATCACCTAGTCGATAAGCACCAGCAATTTCTAGATCATCCCGATCCCACAGAAGTAAATGAAAATAATCGCTGTCATATTTATCAATATCTCTACGGCTATTGCTTCCCTCTCCGACTGCTCTAAATGCGATTTCTCGGAGCCTGCCTAGCTCACGCATTATGGGAGAGCTGCGGGTATGGCGATATAGATATATGATTTTTCCGTCAGCGGTTTCACCAAGTTTTTCACATTCTCTCTTGATAGCTTGACACAAAACTGCACGATCCTCTGGCAAAGCTACAGCTGATTGTGTTTGAAACACGCCTTTTTTACCTGCACCTATTCTGTATAAGTGTCGCTTAAATAAATTTATAATTTGCCCATGTGTTACTTTGGGGCGGTGAAAAGACTCATAGGGAATGAGTTCGCCTATTCGCATTGGAAGGTGTTTCTGTTTCTGTTTAAACATTTCTGTTACCAGAAGCATCGTAGCTAAGGGTTTATGAAGCATCGAAATGCCATAAAAAATAGGCGAGTTTTTTGCATCTATGTAAACTGGCAGAATAGGCGCTTTGGCTTGCTTTGCGATACGAAGAAATCCGCTTCGCCATTTAGTATCCCTTACTCCTTGTGGGCGTAGTCGTGACACCTCCCCAGAGGGAAATATAAGGAGTGCACCGTTGTCCTTCAAATGGTTCTGTATGGCTGTTAAATGATCCTTGGGCGTACCACCTTGCATATTATTTACTGGCAATAACATTTCATGTAGAGGCGATATAGTCATTAGCATATGATTGGCTACGACTTTTATGTCTCTCCTCACTTCGCTAATGAGCTTGATTAGCGCTAGCGCATCAAGTGAACCAATTGGGTGATTTGCAATGATTACAACGGAGCCTTGACTTGGAATTCTCTCTTTTTCAATATCACGAGCTGAATAGCTAATTTTAAAATATTCTAGTACCTGCTCAACAAAATCGAGACCTTGCACATTGGGGTAGGTGTCGCCAAATTCTTGGATTTCTTGCTCATGAAGTAAATGGCGTAGAACAAAACTGATGGACTTGAATAACCAAGGCTTTTTTTGAATGTGCGGATAATGCTTTGTGAGTACTTCATCTACAGTAAACATAGGTGTAGTTCTATTATGTTTAAACCCACCCTAAGTATAATTTTCTGTTGTGACGAATTGGTGCATATTTGATGTCGTTTTTATGACATCGCGATTTTTATTTGCGTAATCTCTGATTAAGAAACATCAAGCTGCTTTTTTATTTGGTATTTTTTCGAGTTGTATTTGTTTAGATTTAATACAGTCCCCAGATGAATGAGCGAAGTAGACTAAGTCTATGTTTCCTTTTTCATTTTCAACCAATGCAGAGCAACTCTCTATCCAGTCACCATCATTGTGGTACGCAATTCCATTTTCATTAGAAATTTCAGGGAAATGGATGTGTCCACATACAACGCCGTCAAGTTGAAGTTTTTTTGCGCGGTTACAACAGGCTGCTCTGTAACGAGAGATAGCTTTGTTTGCGCCTTTGATATGTTTCTTAAGGTATCCCGCCAAAGACCGATAAGGTAGTCCCTTCCATGTTCGAAAGCGGTTGTACCACCTATTTACAAATAGGAGTAGATCATACCCTTTATCTCCGATCCAAGCATGAAATTTTCCAAAGCAGACTTCCTCATCAAATTGATCTCCATGAAGAACCAATAATTTGCGTCCGTCAATTGTCGTGTGGATGTCTTCTCTTTTTACGTCAATATGACCGAATGCCATTCCATCATATTGTTGAAATGGAGCGTCATGGTTTCCTGGTAGATAGATCACCTTGCAGCCACTCTCAGACAGACTTAGTATCTTATGTAACACTTGGTTATGTGATTCGGGCCATCTAAATTGTTTGCTCATTGCCCACATATCAACAATATCACCAACAAGATAGAGTGTTCCGATTGTCGTTTGGTTGAGAAAGGTAAGTAAATAGTCTGCTTTACAGTCTTTACTACCTAAGTGAATGTCGGAAATCCATACCGTTTTATAGTATTTGTGCATGATACTCTCCTAATCCGGTAGCTTTAGTTTGAGAAGGCAGAGTGACATATTGATTAACGTTGTTTTAAGACTCAGTGAATGATTTATGGACAATTAATGACAATGTCACAAGCATTATGGATGCATTTTGCTAGGTACTCTTCTCTTTTTGGACACCCATCATTATCTCTTCAAAAGTTTATGAAAAATTACTCCAAAATTTTGATATTGCAGGCTAGTAGCCTGTGCCACACTATAAGATCGCCCAGTATCTGAGCGGGGGAAGCGGACAGGGGCTAATTGGGATAGTGGGTGTCTAAGATACTTTTTAACTAAAGCTAATTTAGGTGGGTGTCCACGTTGGAAAAAGCCAAACAAAGGATAGGTATCTAAGGTAGTCGGTCGAATTTTTTGATTAAACACTGACGTAAATAATAGGATTCGTAAAAGAAGTATCGAATTCAATATTTAGGGGAAGCGGGGCTGTAGTCAGCTCTTACAAAAAAAGCGCCATAAGGCGCTCTTTCTTTATTGCATTTCGTGCAAATTATAGCGCTTTGATTTGCGCAGCTAGACGGCTCTTGTGGCGTGCAGCTTTGTTTTTGTGGATAAGACCACGGCTTGCCATACGGTCAAGGATTGGCGTAGCAGCAGCAAAAGCAGTAGTTGCAGCTTCTTTGTCACCTGCAGCAATAGCAGCTACAGTTTTCTTAAGGTATGTACGCATCATTGAACGGCGGCTAGCGTTGTGCTGACGACGCTTCTCGGCCTGGATTGCACGTTTCTTAGCAGACTTAATGTTAGCCAAGGGAAACTCCTGAAAAAGATCTAGTCAAAATTAAGGGTGCGGATTGTGCCTTCACTGGGGCAATTTGTCAAACAATTTTGTCTGATTATTGTGCATATTTGCCCTTTAAAATAAAGTCTTTGCTTTCGATTTTGCCTTTGCTAATTTGAGAGGTGCATTATTAATCGCTAGGGAGATAGGAATCTATGTCATTGCTCGTAAAAGATATTATGACGACAAAGCTAGTTAAGTTAAATCAGGGCGCAACATTAGAAGATGCGCACCAAATTACGAGAGATAAAGGTATTCGCCACTTACCAGTGGTTGATCAGCTTACTGGTAAGTTGGTGGCAGTGGTTACGCAAAAGGCAATGATTGCCAAGGTAATGAGTGCATTAGCGCTATATGGCGGTAAGACATTGTCACAGCATGAAGCGCAGACGAGTATCATGGAAGTCGCAACGCACGACTACACAACGGTTAAAGAAAATGATTTGCTTAAGGACGTCGTAACCTTTTTTGTTGATAACAAACATGGGTGTCTACCTGTGGTTGATGAAGAAAATAGATTGTTAGGAATGGTTACATCCAGCGATTTTGTTAAGCTGGCGGCACAATTATTGAACGAAAAAGAATAGTGTTTAAATTTTTTCGATGAATAATGGAGAACCAATGAAGTTTTTACTATGAAAGGCGTAGCCATTTCTGGACGCTTCCCGATAGTTTCACGCATAATACTGACGTTTTTTCTTTGAGATAGGATAGGGTTTGTCCAGTAAATTGCTTAAGTCTGGGGTTATCGTTAGTGCGATGACATTCATCTCGCGCATTTTAGGGTTAGTACGAGATGTGGTTGTAGCTAATATCATGGGAGCCGGAGCCGCTGCTGATGTATTTTTCTTCGCTAATAAAATTCCCAACTTTTTACGCAGGCTATTCGCCGAAGGGGCTTTTGCTCAAGCTTTTATTCCTGTATTAGCTGAGGTTAAGGCTGAAGGGGAATTGAGCGACTTGCGAATGTTTATCGCTCGCACTGCTGGCACGCTTGGCGTAATTGTTACCCTAGTGACGCTCTTCGGCGTAATTTTTTCGCCAGTTATTGCCGCAATATTTGGCACTGGTTGGTTTTTGTCATATTTAGATAGTGATCCCGAGGGAGCGAAATTTGAGCTTGCCTCTCTCATGTTAAAAATTACGTTTCCCTATCTATTTTTCATTTCATTAACAGGGTTATCGGGTGCCATCCTAAATACATTAAACCGTTTTGCCGTTGCTGCGTTTACTCCGGTTTTGTTGAATATCTCAATTATTTCATGTGCCATTTATCTCTCTCCGCATTTTCAGCAACCCGCTTTTGCTTTGGCATGGGGCGTTTTTATTGGGGGGCTTGTGCAGCTGTTGTTCCAGGTACCATTTTTATACCGGGCAGGTGTGTTGGTGAAACCAACTTGGGCATGGCGAGATGAAAAAGTGACGAAAGTTAGAAAACTTATGGTGCCTGCGTTATTTGGCGTATCCGTTGGTCAATTAAATTTGTTGTTCGACACATTTATTGCAAGCTTTCTTGTAACGGGGTCTATCAGTTGGCTCTATTATTCTGATCGCCTATTAGAATTCCCATTAGGGCTCTTCGGTATCGCTATTGCAACGGTGATTCTTCCAACATTATCAGCAAACCACGTGAGCAAAGACAGCCATGCATTTGCCGGAAATATTGACTGGGCAGTTAAAATGGTGTGTTTGTTAGGTATTCCTGCAGCTGCTGGTTTGATGGTACTTGCTGAACCTATGCTACTTACTATTTTTAGTCATGGCGCCTTTACAGTCCAAGATGCAACGCTCTCTTCATATAGTTTGATCGCCTATGCATCCGGGCTTTTAAGTTTTATGTTGATAAAAGTGCTGGCCCCCGGCTTTTTCTCGCGCCAAGACATGAAGACTCCCGTAAAGTTTGGGATTTGGTGTATGGCTGCAAATATGGCGTTCAATCTGCTACTTGCGATTCCTTTTGGTTACGTAGGACTGGCCATTGCCACGGCGTTGTCGGCCACAATGAATGCGATCCTGCTATATACAAAACTTCATCAATTGGGGATTTACTCTGTAACGAGAGAGAGTGTATTTGCTATTAGCCGAATTGCTTTTGGAACGTTGTCGATGGTCGCCATAATCCTACTTTTTAAGCCACCCATGTCGGATTGGTATCTTTTTTCTTTACCTGAAAAAATATTATGGTTGTCCGGTTTGATTGGTATTGGTGCAACAACATTCTTTATTGCGTTGTTTGCAGTGGGGATGAGGCCAAGTCACCTAAAAGGATATCAAGCTAAGCGCTAGAGCGAGTTCATCGAAACTGAAAAGTGGTATATAGCGTATTGCAATAGAATACACATTAACCCTAGCGACGTTCGGTTGATTGACGAAGAATTTGTACCAGAAGCTCTTATCCCTCTTTTATTCACTGCATAGTTAGTTATAATCAGCGGTTTTACGAGCAGAATATGCGCGGTTGTTACATTTTGCATGTTAACCCGTAACGTGAGGAAGTGTTTACCACTCATATCATTGTGTTCGTGTTCGCAATATAGTCGACACATTGAGGGTTCTAGTGGAATTAATCCGCGGCTTACACAACATTCGCGATCGCCATTTTGGCACCGTCTTAACGATTGGAAAGTTCGATGGCGTGCACTTGGGTCATCAAGCTGTTATTGCTAATTTGGTAAGTAAAGCCAGAGAGCTGAAATTACCAGCAACTGTGATGGTGTTCGAGCCACAACCCGAAGAAGTTTTCGCGCCTGCGCGAGCACCTGCGCGATTGTCTCGCTTGAGAGATAAGTATTCTCAACTCAAAGAGTTGGGCGTTGATAGGTTATTGTGTGTGAAATTTGACACACGATTTTCCAACTTAAGTGCGGAATTTTTTGTCGAAGAGCTGCTGGTTAAAAAGCTTGGAATTAAATTTCTTGTCGTCGGTGATGACTTTAAATTTGGAAAAGGGCGTAGTGGCGATTTTGCCATGCTGGTCGAAGAAGGTAAAAAGTGCAACTTCGATGTGGTCAGCACCCAAAGTTTTCGCCTGAAGGCATGCAGAATAAGCTCTACAGCCATTCGTGAAGCACTTCATGGTGCAAAATCTCATACGGATTTTGAGGAGGCAGAGCACATGCTTGGGCGCCCCTTTGCCATTAATGGCAAAGTAGTTCATGGCGACAAGAAAGGGCGTACAATAGGTTTTCCTACTGCTAATGTATTGTTGAAACGGTGTAAAGCACCTGTCAGCGGTGTATTTGCAGTTTACGTTCTGGTTGAAGGTAAGCGCTTTAAAGGGGTGGCCAACATAGGTACACGACCAACGGTCAACGGTCAGCGCTCACAACTGGAAGTACACATTTTTGATTATTCGAATGTGATATATGGCACCTTTATTTCTGTTCAATTGGTGGCCAAACTCAGAGAAGAAGCGCGATTTGCGTCATTTGAGCAGTTAAAAGAACAGATTTTAAATGATGTTGAGCATGCAAAGCATGTTCTAGCAACGATTAAATAACGAAACAGCTAAAGCTGGTAATTGGATTTTATTATCAATGAGTGACTATAAACATACACTGAATTTGCCAGAGACAGAGTTTCCGATGCGCGGAAACCTTGCTCAACGCGAACCAAAAATGCTACAGCAATGGACCGAAAAAGAGCTGTATCAAAAGATTCGTGCCGCAAAGCAGGGAAAAACACCTTTTATTTTGCATGACGGCCCTCCCTATGCAAATGGTGACATTCACATTGGTCACGCAGTAAATAAGATTCTTAAAGACGTTATTGTTAAAGCAAAAACCTTGTCTGATTTCGACTCACCTTATGTACCGGGATGGGATTGCCATGGATTACCAATCGAACTGCAAGTAGAAAAGAAGGTAGGCAAGCCAGGTAAAAAAGTAACGGCAGCAGAGTTCAGACATAAATGCCGCGAGTACGCTCAAAAGCAAATCGATGGTCAAAAAGCCGACTTTATTCGTTTGGGGGTACTAGGTGACTGGGAAAACCCATACAAAACGATGGATTTCTCATCTGAGGCGAACATTATTCGTGCATTGGGGAGTATTGTTAAATCTGGGCATTTAGAAAAAGGTTTTAAACCCGTTCATTGGTGTACAGATTGTGGATCTGCTTTGGCTGAAGCTGAAGTGGAGTATCAAGATAAAACCTCCCCATCCATTGATGTACGTTTCAGCGCTGTCGATGGTGACGCGCTGGTAGAAAAGTTTAATCACCCTGAGGGGCATCCTGGCGAAGGCCCGGTCTCAGTTGTTATCTGGACGACCACGCCTTGGACCCTTCCAGCTAACCAAGCTGTGTGTGTCAGCCCAAAATTAGAATATGTACTTGTACAAGTGGAAGGTGAAAGCGGCAAAGAGCGACTGATTGTTGCGGCTGAGCTAATGAAAGCATGCATGGATCGCTTTGGCTTTGAGCACTATCACGCTTTGGGTCACTGTATCGGTGCAGACCTGGATTTAACGCAGTTGTCTCACCCATTCTATTCTCGTACGGTACCTATGATCCTTGGCGATCACGTTACTACTGATTCGGGTACGGGCTGTGTACATACTGCGCCAGGCCATGGTGTAGATGACTTTAACGTGGGCCAAAAGTACAAGTTAGAGGTGTACAACCCTGTGGGTGGTAACGGCGTTTACCTTGATTCAGTTGAGCAATTTGCTGGCACTCATGTGTTTAAAGCCAATGACGCTATCATCGAGGCATTAAAGTCTACAGGAACATTGGTGCATCATCATGCGTATGAGCATAGCTATCCGCATTGTTGGCGACATAAAACGCCTATTATCTTCCGTGCGACACCTCAATGGTTTGTAAGCATGGACAAAAATGGTTTGCGTGATGCTTCATTGAATGAAATCAAAAAAACGCAGTGGATACCTGAGTGGGGTGAGAGCCGCATTGCGAGTATGGTCGAAGGACGCCCTGACTGGTGTATTTCCCGTCAGCGTACTTGGGGTGTACCTATCGCACTGTTTGTTCACAAAGATACTGGTGACTTGCATCCTGAAACAGACACGCTAATTGAAAAAGTGGCTGAACGCGTAGAAAAGGAAGGTATTCAAGCGTGGTGGGACATCGACACTAAAGACATGCTCGGTGATGATGCTGCTACCTACGTAAAAGTGATGGATACACTTGACGTTTGGTTTGATTCTGGTGTGACTCATCACTTTGTTGTAGATTGTCGTAAAGATATTCCTGCATCAGCAGACTTGTACTTAGAGGGTTCGGATCAGCATCGTGGCTGGTTTATGTCATCACTTATGACATCGGTTGCAGAGAAAGGTCATGCCCCTTATAAGCAAGTATTGACTCACGGCTTCACGGTAGACGCCCAAGGCAAGAAAATGTCTAAGTCTTTGGGGAATGTGGTTGCACCTCAGCAAGTGATCAACAAACTAGGCGCCGATATTCTGCGCTTGTGGGTGGCATCGACGGATTATCGTAGTGAAATTGCTGTTTCAGACGAGATTTTGAAGCGTTCAGCCGATGCCTATCGTCGTATTCGTAATACAGCGCGTTTCTTGTTAGCTAATTTGAGTGGTTTTGACCCAGCAAAAGACCAAGTTGCATTCGATGATATGGTCGAACTAGACAAATGGGCAGTAGCGCGCGCGGCATCGTTCCAGCAAGATATTATCGCAGCTTATGAGAAATACGACTTGCTCGTGGCTTGCCAAAAAATGATGCAATTCTGCTCAATTGAAATGGGTAGCTTCTATTTGGATATTATTAAGGACCGTCAATATACGGCGAAAACCGATAGTCACGCTCGACGCTCATGCCAAACTGCGCTTTATCACATTGTTGAAGCGTTAGTTCGTTGGATGGCGCCGGTCATGAGTTTTACGGCTCAAGAAATATGGGAAGCTATGCCTGGCAACCGTGATGAGTTCGTCTTCACGGGAACGTGGTATGAAGGACTAAACAAGGCCAAGGAAGACGGTGATTTCGACAATGCATTTTGGCAGCAAGTCCTTGAAGTTAAAACGGAAGTAAACCGTTTGATCGAGTTGCAACGTAAAGAAGGAAATATCGGAGGCTCCCTAGAAGCGGAAATTACGGTTTACGCTAAAGAAGACATTGCCCAACAGTTGACCAAATTAAAAGACGAATTGAGATTCGTATTCATTACTTCTGCGGCTAATGTTGTTGTGGCAGATAATGCTCCAGCAGATGCGTCAGCCACAGACATTGAGGGTGTATGGTTATCAGTGAAGTCTTCAGAAGGGGAAAAGTGCGTTCGTTGCTGGCACCATCGCGAAGATGTAGGCAGTCATGCTGCTCACCCAGAGCTTTGTGGTAGATGTATTGACAATGTCGATGGTAAAGGTGAGCAACGCGAATATGCTTAATGCAATTAAAGGGTCTGGGTTGCGTTTTCTGTGGTTGGCGATTATTGCATTTATCGCCGACCAGTGGACAAAGCAAGCTGTAGTTGCGCACATTGAGTTGTATCAAGCGATTCAGGTTACGCCTTTTTTCAATTTAACTCATGTGCATAATTATGGCGCAGCGTTTAGTTTTCTAGCTGATGCTGGCGGTTGGCAGCGCTGGTTTTTTACCACAATCGCCGTTGTCGTGAGTGGATTATTATTGTGGTGGATGAAAGGTCTTAAACGCGATCAAGTGATGCTATCGGTTGCGTTTGCGCTCATATTGGGAGGCGCACTAGGTAATGTTTACGATCGGTTGGTATACGGATACGTTATTGACTTTTTAGACGTTTATTATCAGCAATGGCATTGGCCAGCGTTCAATATCGCAGATAGCGCGATATGTGTGGGCGCGGTTTTATTAATTATCGATATGTTTAAAAACGGCGATGAGAAAAACGCCTCGGTGCAAGAGCAGTAAAATGAGCAATGTGATTAACGAAAAGAGCGAAGTGCTAATGCATTTTGACTTGAAATTAGAAGATGGCTCGGCAGCAGATAGCACAAGAGTGCATAACAAACCTGCAAAGTTGGTTATGGGTGATGGGAGCTTAACTTCAAATTTCGAAGCATGCTTGCTTGGTCTAAAAGAGGGAGATAAGAAAGCGTTTACTCTGTCTGCGGATGATGCTTTCGGTCAACCCAATCCAGACAATATTCATCACATGGATCGCACTAGGTTTGATTCAGACACACCACTAGAGGCGGGAACGATTATCGCGTTTTCACAGCCTGATGGTTCGCAAGTTCCTGGTATCATCCGTGCTTGTGAAGGCGACTCAGTAACGGTTGACTTTAATCACCCATTGGCCGGACAAACAGTCATTTTTGATGTCGAAATTTTATCGGTAAGTAACTAGAGAACTGATGATGCAAATTCATTTAGCTAACCCTCGTGGTTTTTGTGCAGGCGTAGATCGTGCAATAACAATCGTTGAGCGAGCATTAGAAATGTTTTCTCCACCAATTTATGTTCGTCATGAAGTAGTACACAATAAGTTTGTAGTGGATGGACTGCGTAAACGTGGCGCTTGTTTCGTTGATGAGCTAAATGAAGTTCCAGACGACAGCATCGTCATTTTTTCAGCGCACGGCGTATCTCAGGCGGTAAGACAAGAAGCTGATGAACGAGGATTGAAAGTGTTTGACGCTACCTGTCCTCTCGTAACAAAAGTGCACATGGAGGTTATGCGTGCGAGCAAGTCAGGCACTGAGTGCGTGCTCATAGGGCATCAAGGTCATCCTGAAGTTGAAGGCACCATGGGACAATACGATAACCCCGCAGGCGGTATCTACTTGGTAGAGTCGGTGGATGATGTTTCTACATTAGAAGTGAAGGATCCGACAAAACTTTACTATTGTAGCCAGACAACACTTTCCGTTGATGATACCGCCGATGTGATTGATGCTTTGAGAGAAAAGTTTCCACATATTCAGGGGCCTCGAAAAGATGATATTTGCTACGCTACACAAAATCGACAAGACGCAGTGAGAGAGCTTGCTCAAGATTGTGATGTGGTGTTAGTTGTCGGTGCGCAAAATAGTAGTAACTCAAACCGTCTAAGAGAACTAGCGGAAAAAATCGGCGCCAAATCCTACCTTATTGCTGGGCAAGATTGCGTAAAGCCAGAGTGGTTTGAAGGGTGTGAGCATATTGGCATAACCGCTGGGGCCTCAGCGCCAGAAGTGTTGGTTAAAGCGGTGGTGGATAAACTGATTTCTTGGGGAGCTGTGAAGGCCACAGAAAGAGAAGGGCGTGAAGAGAATGTTCAATTTGCTGTTCCCAAAGAACTGCGTATTAAACAAGTAGGATAATTCAGTAAACGCTTGGTATTATAGTCACTGACATAAATTGTAAATAGCGCTACTTCTTGGTTTTCGCAGTGTATCTGCGTAAGCAATGAGTAGCGTTTTTTGTATAAAGAGAAGTACTTACAAACACGGCCTTCAAAAAGGCATTATGGTTTTGCACTTTTAGTTAGCAATACTCCACAGGAAGTGCGGTGGTGTACTTAATCTGCTCCATTGCAAAGCTAGATGTTACATCGGACAAGTCAATGCCTCCCACTAACTTCTTATAAAACAAATCAAATGCTTTCATATCTGGCACCAGAACTTTAAGCATATAATCGTATTCACCGCTCATACGATAAAATTCTAGTACCTCTTCCAAGTCAGATGCGTGTTGTGCAAATCTTGTCAACCACTGAGCATCATGTTTTGCAGCTTTCACTTGTACAAAAACAGTCATGCCGAGATTCATCGCATCGGGAGAAACTATGGCCACCCGTTTGCGCAAAACTCCGTTCTTCTCCAGTTGCTGTATACGGCGCCAACATGGTGTTGTAGACAATCCCACTAGCCCAGCAATTTCTGCCACCGGTAAAGTACAATCTTGTTGAAGAATACGAATAATTTCTTTGTCGAATCTATCAATTGGAATATTTTTCACATGCTTAATGCTTTATGGGAATTAGATTCTATTAAAGAACATGTTAAACAAAAATTAAAGAATTTAATTTTTATTTTTTCTGCCATGATTAATACATTAGTGAAATGAAGGCAGCAACATGCAACATCAACGTATTCATCATACTGAAGCTGGGCACATTTACGCAGATATTACAGAGACCATTGGCAATACACCTATGGTTCAACTGCAACGAATTGAGCAACTTTATAAATTGCATGCTCAGCTTATTGCAAAAGTAGAATATTTCAATCCAGCTGGCTCAATCAAAGACAGACCCGCAAAAGCAATGATTGATGCATTGATGATGTCGAAAAGCTTCAATAGCAAGACTGAAATTGTTGAGGCTACATCTGGTAATAATGGAGTTGCCTGTGCATGGTTGTGCGCGACTCGGGGTATTCCAATCACTATTTGTATTCCAGAGCATATGTCTATCGAGCGGAGAAAGCTGATGAAGTTGTATGGTGCAACGGTCATCACGACGCCGAGAGAGTTGGGTACCAAAGGAGCGATAGATAAAGCAAAGTCTTTGTTAGAGAGTCGCCCACATGCCGTTATGCTCGATCAATTTGCAAACAAAGCCAACCCAGATACTCACGCATTAACAACAGCGGAAGAAATTTGGCGCGACTCCGCGGGCCATATTGATGTGATGGTGGCGGGTGTAGGTACTGGTGGTACTCTAACGGGCATAGCGCGCTGCTTGAAGCAAAAGAACCCAAATCTGCATGTGGTTGCTGTAGAGCCTGCTTCTTGTCCTGTATTAAGTCAGGGTAAGGCTGGTGTACATAAAATTCAGGGGTTGAGTTCTGGACACGTTCCTGATGTTCTTGAAAAGCGATTAATAGATGAAATCATTACTGTATCTGATGAGGATGCGGTGTGTTTTGCTAGAACGTTAGCGCAAAAAGAAGGGCTTCCTGTTGGCATATCTTCGGGGGCGGCCGTTTCTGCCTCAATCACAGTCGGCAAACGGTTAAATATGCGAGGAAAAAGGATTGTCACTATTTTGGCTGACACTGCTGAGCGTTATTTTAGTACCGACTTATTTGAGGGATGTGATTAGCCAACCTAATTCCTGTCGGGTGCTCCTTGTCCTGTTTGGGAGTGCCCCTTTTTATTCTTTTAGTTTAGTTCCAATCCAGACACCCACTAGATTGCAAGGCGAAATAGAGGAAAACCTAGTCGGACACCCACCTAATTTAGACGAATGTATAGAACATGGGGAAGTCCACATAGCCTCACCGATATGGAGTGGGTGTCCACGAGGCTCACACGAGGGCTCCGATATGGAGTGGGTGTCCACGAGGCTCACTGTCTGACCATTGGGATTCTTCCAACTTCGGGTTGAATAACGTTAATGAGGTCTAAAAATGAAATGTTGCGCTAAGGAGATGTATTTTATAAATCCTAGTCGGACACCCACCTAATTTAGACGAATGTATAGAACATGGGGAAGTCCACATAGCCTCACCGATATGGAGTGGGTGTCCACGAGGCTCACTGTCTGACCATTGGGATTCTTCCAACTTCGGGTTGAATAACGTTAATGAGGTCTAAAAATGAAATGTTGCGCTAAGGAGATGTATTTTATTACTTTAAAAGCAATTAATTGTCAGTGCACCAACTACTGAAAGTGTTACCGTTTGCTAGCGCATTGTATTTATCTTGCATTGATTAAATGAGTTTCAATCTGCCTCTTTCCAGTGCCACCCGTTTGTTAATCTTAAATTGCATTGCATCCGCCCCCCTCACTTTTACCAACAACTCATCAACATTGCGCTTATCGCTTTCTGGTAACTGCTGGTAAGTGTCTAATACCCGCTGAAGTTTCCACTGAGAAAACGGCAATATCGCTCGCGAACCTTTTTGATGCCCTATTCTAAACCCATGCCTTCCAATTGAGCGGGGAACATCATGTTCATCAGGGTATGTGTTCGCCCATTCCTCTATTTCGATAACTGTATTGAGCAGAACCGGCCAATGTTCTTCAAATATGTTGGTCAAAATGGGGGTGAGGGTTTCTGGTATGTAATCATCAACTTCATCAGTCAAATTAGCAAGCGTTGTATTTTGCATGCGCTTGATCCAATCACACACGTTTGGCGCTATTTTTTCCATCATCGCTTTTGGCGCTGGATCAAAATACATATGGGCAAATAATGGCCCCATCAAACTAACATCAGCTAGAGTGGGTGTGTCTCCGAGTACAAAGTGAGACCTTTCAAAGTGAGCATTTAGATAGTGTAATACTGTGTTCTCAAACCATGACTCTATTGATGGAATCATGCGGTCAGTAATCCCAAGCGCAGGTACATATCCCTTAAAGCGCTGTGCGACTTTTTTACCCAAATACCCTCTGACAAAACTTGGCATATGAGGCGCAACTATACGCCCAAACTCTTGATATAAAAAAGGAAAATTATCTTTGTTCCAACGATAATGCATAGCAGGAATGATTAGCCATTCGTCAGCCCAAAGCTCGAATATTAAACTGATGATCTTTCGTTTAGGTAGCGTCGGAACTATTGCATTCTTCGCACTTTTTGTTTCTATTTCGTCAATGATTGTGGCAGTGTCTTGAAGAAATAGGTTGTCAGGTGTTTTAACCACTGGAATGAAGCGCGTGCCAGTTTTAGGAATAATAATATTCTTAAAGACTTTTAACGACGCGAATTCCTCGTTATAGGGAATATCTTTAACCTGAAAATAAGCACGAGCTTTACCCGTATACATTGAAAACGGTGTGCCGTATAACGTGTATTCTTCTGACATCCTGTGTAACTCAGTTAGTTGCGTGAGTATCTAAAAAATCGGTAAACGCGTTCATCATCATTGCATGCTTTGGATTTGCATGCGGCTTATCACACTTGTCAATTGAAATGATCTTTTCGCTGTCATAATCCATCAAAGATAATTGAGGTGCGTTGATAACCACATCAGCATGACAAACATCAAGGGATTCTTCAATTAAAAATGATTCTGAAACGCCTTGGTTGTAACCCAGTAACTTTTCAACGCCAGGCCATAGTGTCGCTTTGTCCGCGAGCGAGTGAGCAGCGAAAAGAGGTAATGAAAGAGGCTTGTCGTTGTTAATTAGGTTTCTGATATCTTTAATTAGACGAACAAGCTCGAAGGCAGCAGGCTTAGGAATTTGTTTGTATTTGTATGGATTGGGGCTGTCTGCATAATTGTCGTCAGCTAAAAGATTCAAAATCCAATGCATCCCCCAAATTGAACCTAAGCGCTCAATAGACGGAGAAAGCTGCAATGCGCCTGAAAATAGAACTAAACCATCTACTTCATCTGGATGAGAAAGGGCGTGAAACGTGGCTATTGCACCGCCAGTCGAGAATCCCCCTACCCACACTTCAGAGCCGATAGCGTTTGCAAACTCAATAATATCTGCTGCATGAGCCACCCACTGTTCTTTAAGTTTACTCGCTTTAATTGCATCATCTGCTGACTGAAGGCCGTGGCCTGGTGATAGCGCGGTAATCACGGTAAAACCTCTGCTATGCGCAAAAGGCGCGATAGATTTTAAATAAAACGGTGAATCGCTTAATCCGTGGAATAGCACCATTACTTTATTAGTTGGCTTTTGATGATGCAGTATGAACGGTGCATTGCCTGAGTTTCTGAGTTTATCTGAGCAAAGAGCGTATACCCAGTTTTCGTCTGTTGGGCATACCGTCATGGGTCCTAAGCTCGATTCATAGATTTCGTTAAATTTGTCTAGCCATGCACGCTCGGAAGCAAATGTGTTCTTGCAGAATAAGCCGATGAAAATAATAAAAAAAATGAGCCATCTCATCTTTTATAAACCTGTTTAGTGAAGAAGGGCTCACTATAGTCAGGAGAGTGTGTAAAAGCCAGCATGAGTTTTAATTTGAGTATTAATAATCAGGCTGACTTAGCTGCAATTATATTTTGTTTTTAAAGGGGGAGTGACTAAGAAAAATAGCTTTCTAGTTTGTCACTACCGCCAATATGTTTCCCGCCAATAAAAACTTGGGGCACTAAATCGCTTCCTGTGATTGCTTTAAGTGAAACTAATGATGCATCTTTACCCATCACAATCTCTTCATAAGAGAGGCCATTTTCTTTCAACAGACTCTTTGCTTTAGCGCAGAATGGGCATCCTGGTTTCGTGAAGACAGAGACTGGCTCAGGCGCTTTTGCTTCAGGTGCTAAATACTTTAACATGGTATCAGCATCTGACACCTCAAACGGATCCCCTTCCACATCGGGTTCAATAAACATCTTTTCAATCACACCATCTTTAACAAGCATAGAATAGCGCCAACTGCGATGGCCAAAACCCAGATCTGCCTTGTTGACCAACATGCCCATACCTTCAGTAAATTCGCCATTACCGTCTGGAATAAGTGTGATATTTTCCGCTTCTTGGTCAGAGGCCCAAGCATTCATAACAAATGTATCGTTAACTGACATACAAACAATATCGTCGACACCTTGCGCTTTAAAGGTACTGGCCAGTTGGTTAAAACGTGGAAGATGCGTCGATGAACAGGTAGGCGTAAAAGCACCGGGAAGAGAAAATACAATTACGGTTTTTCCGCTAAAAATATCATCACTAGATCTGACTTTCCAATCGTCACCCTCTCTGACTGGAAAACTAACAGAAGGCACGTGCTGTCCTTCAATATTTTTAAATCGGTTCGTATTAGACACTGATATATCTCCATGTTTTGTAACTGTTGTAACAAAGATAGCAGGTTTTAAAGTTGTTAAAATAGATTAATTTAGATTTATTTGATTATATTTTCAGATTAAAAGGGCGTAAGAAATAGTGAGGATAAGCCAGCTGAATATGATGTTGGCAAGCATTGTTTTGAAACTAGCTAAGGTACCTTCGAGAGAGTCAATAAAAATAACCTAGTAATAATCGCATAAGCACCACTAAGCTTGCTGCAACAGTTATGGTGAAGAAAAAGAGTCCTGATGATAGAAGGCGACTACCTTTAATTGTGTTAGGCCAGTCATCCAACAATTTCTTTCCTAATTTTCTTTTGATTAACGCAAATACAATGACGACAATGAGTGGTGCCAATATAAGTTCCCAGATCATAATTAATTGACTCTCGTTTGATTCTTATAAAATAGTTAGTCTGATAGACGTCGTTTAATATTATTGGTAACGCTTGTTATGCCTCCTCCTGCTAATCCTCCACCAATGGAAACTGCAGCGGAACTAAATCCTCGTACGGGGTTGAAAAATCCAGCAGCCATACCTGTTACTGTTCCTGCCGCAATATCCCAACCACTTGCACTGTTGCCACCACCAATAATTGATCCGTAAAAACCTCCTATACCTCCAGCGACGGCGCCTGCAATATTCGCTGCGACGCCACCAGATACAGCGTGAAGCTCGTCAATTGAGAGTTCAGATTTAATGATTCCTTTCATTCTCTTTTCCTTTTGTAAAACAGGTTCTGATGTTTACATGATTTTTGATTTTCGTTAACTGTCCTATGGTCGGTTTTTATGATTTGGCGCGACCTTTATACATTTGAATGGCGACATATCATTATTCAACGTTTTCAGGCCTGAGGCGCAGTGGGTGTCCAGACAATGTTTTATTGGGTGATAGTCCAAACAAAAAGCGCAATAGGTTTATTCGTCTGATTAGCTGAAAAGCTGCGGCACTCACACATAATACAAGTAAGACAATAACAAAGGCTTCTGCTAGCGGCGGTAGAGTGAATGGAGCAAGCCATACGGCAAATAAGATAATGAGCGTTTGATGCAAGATATAAATAGGCAAAACGGACTCATTGCAAATGGCTAGATAGCGGTGCGGCTTGTTTAAATAGTAGGCCGCGGCACCGATAGCGGTGCATATCCATGCCCATGTATTGAGTGTTGAATTAAAGTAATACAGCGCTCTGACTGTCAAATGACTGTCGTATAATGAGGCCAGCGTGGAAAAGTAGCCGTGCTTATCCATGATGCCAAAGCTGAAGGTGCAGCAGGCTATCATAAAACAGCGTTTCCAATAAACCTCTAATAAAAACCAAGTCGTTTTATGCGACACAAGCATGAAACCGCATAGCAGCATCAAAAAATAGCGAGCGTGATTGTACCAATCATCCAGTAACGCGTTTGTCACTTCAAACTGGCTTCTCAATGAGGCTTTCACCAGAAAAAGCAGCAAAAAGGCGGCTAATAACAAATAGACAGGAGAAAGATGGCGAAACCAATTCGAGGAACAGACTCGTGTCAGTAGCGGACTAAACAAAATATAAATAAACGTATAGACGAGCAAGTACGCCAAATACCAAAGATGATTCCATGTGATTAGCCCCAGAACCGACTGCTTGTGAGGGGCGAGTGCTGTATTAATATCTATGTAGTGAAGATAGAAATCCACATAGTCTTGTGAGTAATGTATAGAGGATTTCAGTTCATAATAGAGTTGCGGTGGCACGATAACTAACATACCAAAAATGAGTGGTATCCCTAAGCGCTTCCATCGAATGCGAATTAACGAAACATTGTCATATTTAGGCTGAATTAGCGCCAATGTCATGCCTGATATGAAAAAAAGTAACGACATTCGCCACGGATTAACCAGTAACATCAGATCTTGTAAAAATTCACTTTGATTACTGCTTTTTAAGTGCCATTCCCAATCTGCAACGTAATACATCCCTAAGTGATAAAAAATAAGCACGCCTAATGCGATAATACGCAGCCAATCTACGTCATATCGTCGTGTATTTTCAGTTGATAGCATATTTAGTCTCCATGTATAGTTTCTCTATACAATGCACCTCACATGGGGCTATTAACATCGCTAAATGGCTATGCGGCAAGGGAGAGGGACAAGTGGTGAGTAGTGGGGATGAATGATTTAAAGCAGCAAACTGATTTAAGGCGCTTTGAGAGGTTTGAGGCGCATCGTTATCAATATATTGCGCTTTGGATTTTCTTATTCGTGTTTGTTAATAATTCGATTCAAGCAACGTCTGCATGGTTAGAATTGACAAGAGAAACAGACTTTCCTGATGTGCGTATGTGGGAACCATTTGTATGGGAATACAGTAGTGCCTTCGCCTTTTTTATACTTACGCCTTTCTTATTTTTTTGGTTTTCTTACTGTCCTATTCGTGCTGAGAAGTTGGGTCAACAGCTGGTATACCATCTTGTCGCCACCATTATTTTTTCAATAAGCCATGTCTTTTTAATGGTAATAATGAGAGAAGGCGCATATTTACTGGCTGGTGGAGACTATCAGTTCGGTCATATTGGCCGAGAGTTTTTCTATGAGTACCGCAAAGATGCGTGGTCTTATTGCTTTTGGTTAGCCGTGTTCCATTTGTATCAGTTTATTTATAGCCGCTTGAAAGGCGAGGCTCAGATTATCTCAACACAGTCGCAAACTAAGGCTGCGTCCGACCCCAAGGGGGACATTGAGCATTTACTTGTAAAAAAAATTGATAAAGAATTCCTTGTTCTGGTAAAAGAAATTGAATGGCTTGAGTCAGCGGGAAATTATGTCAACTTACATTCTCAAGGGCGAATTTATCCCCTTCGTACCACTATGGCGAAATTGGTGAAACAATTGCAACATCACGGTTTTTCTCGCTCTCATCGCTCTTTCGCAGTAAATAAGCACTTCATAGATTTAATAAAAAGCGAAAATGGCGGGGATGCCACAATACGTATGAAAAATGGTACTTACGTACCATTATCTAGACGTTACAAAGACGATTTCAAGCGTAGCATTGACGGGCTTATAGGTACGGACACTGAGTGTTAAAGGCAATGTCGCGTGTAATGTGAGTAAAAATGCTGATAATATTTTAGGTAATAAAATTCGGTGTGTTTTTTTGCTTAATTACATGTGTGCCAGAGGCAGCAAACGGCCATCAATATAACAAAAAGTAAGCGAACCTTTCACTTAGGTAGCAAGCAGGCAGAGGATGAGCACAAATATTTCTTCAGATGTCTCCCAAGCTAACGAACGAGATAGCGCAGGGGTTTTGTACGCGAACAATGCAGGAAGTTTGCTTGGAAACTTTTGTGGTGCTCTCGCTATGGTTTTCGGCTTTCCTGATCAACAAAATCAAGACTTCAAGTTTTTTTGGCTGCTAATTTTTGTATGCTTGTTAACATTGAGGGCGTCAGATTTTCTTTATTGGCGATTTCGCCTTAAGCGGGCAAATTATGATGGTATAGGTGCCACTAATCGCTTTATCGCAGGCTGCGTTGCTTCAGGCGCTATGTGGAGCCTATATGGTATTGCCATGTTTGACCGATTCGAAACATTTGAATTCGCTACACTCTGTGTGATTATTACCAGCCTCGCAGGCGGGGCCGCATCTATACTTTCTGGCCACAGAGTTGCTGCATCATTGTATGTCAGTGTGATGGTATTCCCGCTATCTATTTTTGCGCTCTTGTCTGAGTACGAATATCGCCAATTAATTGGTGGGCTGGGCATACTTTATGGGTGTGTTATGTTGTATTCAGCCAGAAAAGCTTCCACCTTAACCAGTTCAACCATTCAGCTAAAAAATGACAATGCGCAACTTGTTGACCTGATGCACAAGGAGCAATGTAAGTTAAATCAATTAAATCGTGAATTAAGTCAAACTAACCAAAAACTGAACGATACACAGAACTCGCTTGAATCTGAAGTAAGACGGCGAACTGAACGAATCGCAGAATTATCAAGTTTAGATCCCTTAACGCATATCTACAATCGCTCTGCATTTACTGAACAACTAAAGATGTTATTTGGTAAAGGTTCTGAGCAGGGATTTTCTCTTGCTTTACTCTTTATTGACCTAAATGGTTTTAAGAAGATAAACGATACATTAGGCCATAAAATTGGTGATTTGGTGTTAAGTGAGGTCGCTAAGCGTATTGGCGCATTTGCGAATGATTACCATGCTGGCCGTTGGGGGGGAGACGAATTTTTAGTCGCATTACCCTACGCAGACAAGGATACGGCAATATCGGTTGCCACTGCGCTTCAAACACGTATTGCTCAACCTTTAGATGTCCTCTCGAACAGGCTGGACATTAGCGCCTCAATTGGTATTGCAATGTATCCGGAGCACTCTGTTAGTGAACTAGAACTGATTCAGTTTGCAGATTTTGCTATGTTCGAACAGAAGAAGGCAATGAACCCTCAGCCTCGGGTATTTGACCAAACATTGATTCAAGAATTGAAAGAAGCGCAAGATATGCGCGATGGCCTCCAATCTGCTATTTCAAACAAATCACTCTTTCTATGTTATCAACCGATAATTAGTGCAAAAAATGGTAACGCCGTGGCGTTTGAAGCGCTGTTGCGTTGGCGTTTTTCTGACAAACTTGTGCCGCCTACGGTATTTATCCCATTAGCTGAACAATCTGGTTTGATTAAAGAAATTGGCTCTTGGGTGCTTCATCGCGCTTGCATTGATGCAAGTCAGTGGCAGGATCATTGCGACGCATCCGTGTCTGTGAATGTATCGGTTATGCAGCTGTTGGATGACACTTTTATTAATGATTTGGATAAAGCGCTTCTGACCAGTGGCCTTGCACCAGACAAATTGCATCTAGAAATAACCGAATCTATGTTTGCGGATAATAAAAAGAAAGTGGTAGAGCAGCTAGATGCAATTAAACAACGAGGTGTTGAGGTGTCTATCGATGACTTCGGCACGGGCTATTCCTCCCTAAGTCAATTACAAAACCTTAGTTTTGATACAATCAAAATCGATCGCACCTTTGTTGCTAATATTAAGCAGGGGGGGGAGGCGATCATCCGTGCCACGATTTTTATAGCCAGTGAATTTGGATGCCGCATTGTTGCAGAAGGGGTGGAAACGGAAGAGGATGCCGCCTTGTTGCGAGAATTGGGCGTAGAATACCTTCAAGGCTATCTATACTCCAAGCCCGTTGAGAAAGAGTTTTTGCCCCCTTGGTTTGGCGATGGTATAGATCTTCAACGAAAACTTGGGTGACGGGAAGCGATAACAATGGCAAATATCCAGTATGTATTTTTTGACAGAAAATAGATACATGTGTAGAGACCGATGTTCCTTGCCTTTTTCCCTAGAATATTAGTTCAAATTACCTGACATTACAGGCAAAATAGCGCACTTTTCAACGTTGACACGGCATAGTGACGACGCGCTAATTTTGCGCATTGAATTCAATGTGCACGTATAATGGGGTTACGATGGCACAACTATACTTCTATTACTCGGCAATGAATGCGGGTAAATCAACAGCATTATTACAATCGGCTTATAACTACCAAGAGCGCGGAATGCGGGCGGAAATCTTCACCGCCGCACTTGATGATCGTTTTGGACGTGGCGTGGTTGCGTCGCGTATTGGGCTTAAGGCTGAGGCGCACCTTTACACAGAAACGTCTGATATGTTGAGTGAAATAGAGGCGCTGGCCGCGCAAGGAAAAATTGACTGTATTTTTATAGATGAAGCCCAATTCTTGACCAAACATCAAGTTAAGCAGTTAACCAAGGTGGTGGATGATATGAACATCCCTGTATTAGCTTACGGCTTAAGAACAGACTTTCTCGGCGAAACCTTTGAAGGAAGTCACTATTTATTAGCCTGGGCTGACAAAATGGTTGAGCTGAAAACTGTGTGCCATTGTGGTCGTAAGGCAAATTTTGTTGTACGTCGCGACGGCGAGGGTAATGTCGTGACAGAAGGCGCGCAGGTTCAAGTAGGCGGAAATGATAGCTACGAATCTATGTGCAGAAAACACTTCACGGAACTGGTTTGGTAACCCAATTTTGAATCGATGGACAAGAATTGATAGCGAAGGGTAACAACGCTATCAATTCTGCGCACAGGCTAGCTTATACGCCTGTTTTGATATCTTCCATATGATACTTGTCGATAAGAGAATATAGAGTCGGACGCGTCACACCGAGTAACTCTGCGGTACGTGACATGTTTTTCTCTGATAAATGATAAGCGCGACGAATCGCTTTACTCTCAGCTAGCTCCCTCACTTCGCGTAAGTTAAGGGTCTCCATTGAGTCGTCTTCTTCTTTTACCATTAGCCCCAAATCGTCTGCTTGAATCATTGTGCCCTCACACAAAATAACAGCGGACTTTAGTTTGTTTTGAAGCTCACGGATATTCCCTGGCCAATTGTGCTGGAGCATCGCTTTGATTGCGGTATCACTGAAGCCTTTTACTTTTGTATTAAACTCTTCGTTGTATTGCGATAAAAACGTACGGGCAAGCAATACAATGTCGTTATCACGATCTCTAAGTGGCGGAATAGTGATAACAATCTCACCGACTCGGTAATATAAATCTTCTCGAAACGTTTGTTCTGCCACCATAGATTGTAAGTTTCGGTGCGTTGCGCAAATTACACGAATATCGACAGGGATTTCGGAGCGACCACCCACGCGTTCAATGACCCTTTCTTGCAAAAAACGTAGCATTTTAGCTTGTAAACCAAGTGGCATATCGCCAATTTCATCTAGGAATAATGTACCGCCTTGTGCCGTTTCAATTTTTCCGAGTGTGGTTTTATTTGCGCCGGTGAACGCGCCTTTTTCGTATCCGAATAGTTCACTTTCTAGTAGGTTTTCAGGAATAGACGCGCAGTTGATAGCCACGAATGGCTTATCACGGCGCAAGCTATGATCGTGAATACTGCGTGCAAATACTTCTTTACCCGTGCCACTTTCACCCAATAATAATGTGCTAATGTCCGTTTGCGCGATTTTCTCAGCGCGTCTGCTAGCAAGCTGGATTTGTTCACTATTTCCAATAATCTTGCCCATTGCGGGTGATGCTTTTGCCAGTTGGCGATTTTCCTGCTCTAACTTAAATAAGTTGTTAGCACGATGAACTAAGATTTGAATAGTGTCGGAATCAATAGGCTTCTGATAGAAATCGTATGCACCTAAACTAATGGCTTTTAACGCGTTTTCTTTGTCATTATTCCCGGTTACTACGATCACTTTGGTCTGAGGCGCTAGTGAAAGTATTTCTTCTAACGTGAGCAAGCCTTCAGATGCGTTCGCTGGGTCAGGGGGAAGACCCAAATCAAGTGTGACTACCTTGGGCTCAAAGCGGCGCAATTGTGCAATTGCTGACTGTCTGTCTTCCGCAAAGATAACATCGTACCCCGTCAAGCTCCACTTTAGCTGTTTTTGAATACCTAAATCGTCGTCAACAACTAAGATTTTATCCATGTTTACCTCAATCCGGCCTTATATTCGCTATTCTACTGGCAACGTAAGTGTAAAAGTCGTGCCTACACCCACTTCACTGAAAACCTCCAATTGGCCTCCAGCCTTTTCGATAAAGTTTTTGGCATCGTAAGCACCAATTCCCATTCCAGCGTTACCTTTAGTTGTGTCGAATGGTTTAAAGAGGCGATTGTGAATGAAGCTTTCACTCATCCCTTCGCCGTTATCGATTACTTTTATTATTAGATGCTTATTATTTAGTGACTTGTCTATTTCAATGACAACAAATCCGTCATCGCGGGTGGCTTGTTGTGCATTGTCGATTAGATGATACATGACATTTGAAAATTTCTCTTCATCAATCACGATCTGAAGTTCTTCAATTAAATTTACTTCAGGGATGGGTGACATAGTAGAACATTTTGAATCAACAACGTGATTAATAATTGATGATGCTAGGCATAGGCTGTCCCTTTGCTCTTTTATCTCTTTTTTCTCTGTGAGTTGCCGCAGCATTTTGGTCATTCGCGCTTTGGTATGCTCAAGCGTTTCAAAGGTATCGTCGATAAATTCTGGGTTGTGTTTGTGCTGTTCTGCATTGCATAAGATCAGATCGATTTGTGCCATAACATTTTTCAGATCATGTAATACAAAAGCGGACATACGATTGAATGCGGCAAATTGCGCATTTTCAGCGACCTCTTTTGACGCCTCATAATGAAAAACAAAGCTAGATACCTGTGCAACCACGGCGGTAAGGTAATCTCTGACTTCCCAGTTGAGATTAGGTGAGTTGTCGGCGTCTTTTAAAATGGCCATTCCCCACAACGCACCGTTTTGAAAAATGGGCAGGACCAGTTTGAACTCGCATTGATTCAAGAGAGCGTGGTTGACTTTTAACCCCTCGTAAATGAAAGGTTTATACCGCAATTCTTCAATATCTATGATCCAATTTTTCTCGGCAAAATAGTCGCTAAGGGTTTGTAGCAGTTTGATATCAGAAGACGAAAGTCTGTTGTCGTGAGTATAAGCGACAGGTGTAAAGCGCTGGTTTGACGTCTTAACTAATATGCCGCTCTCGTATTTGATAGCGTTGATTAGCCCTTTTAGTGCAGAGTCGTAAACACCTGAAATGCCTTCTTCTGAAGACTGGAGTGCTTGGGTCAGTTTCACCCACTCTATGCGATAGTCAAATTGATTAGCAAAAAAGTGCTTAGTAATAAATACTTTGATTTTAATGCGAAAGCTATTCGATAAGAAAAGTGAAGCGAGTAAAACAAGTGAAAGCACAACCAGTACGATTTGTACGGTAGACCCCCATTCTCCACCGAAATATTTTACCGCATAACCAGCCAGCGCCATAATGAATAAGTAAGCGCCCGCTACCATGATAAGTGAGCTATGTAGAACAACTTCACGCGAAACAAAGATATCTACGCCCCAATGTTTTATGCGTCGAATTGCAAGGACTAGCAGAGGCACCAGTGCGGCGTACACAAAACCTTTAGCCGCAATGTAGGGTGGGTCAATATGCCCCACCATGGTGGCATTCGCGTAAGACACAAATTCGAGTAAATTGGTTGCGCCTACAAAAAGAATCAGCGGTTTATACTCCCAACGGTTTTCACCCGCTTGGCGAAATATTAATTCCAGTAGTACCAAAATTTGCAACGCAATAATCGTTTGCAGAAGGTAGAGCCAGCTAATTTGGTTTGGATAGATGAAAGGCAAGGCGAATGACAGCAGGCTGGGCGCCAGCATTATTAAGGAAAAAGGCCGCAGCAGCACTTGCGTCAAACTCGTAAAGTTGTCTTTTACGCACCCCAACAAAAAGACAATCCACACAATTTGTTTGATGATGTCCATCCGCAAATAGTGTGTATGGGTAATGGTTCCAAAAAAGAAAGAGACATGGCTAAATGACCAAACCATGGTGACCAAGGATGCCAGCAATAGGAGATGTTTCGCCAGACCTGCTTTTCTGACGGTGAGCAAAAGCAAGGTCAGAAGAAAAAAGCCAATGCCGCTTAACGCAAATCCAATGTCTGCAATCATAGCAATTGCGTGTCCTTATTATTGTTATCTTAATTACGTGTTGATCATGTCACTTGAGGTAAAAATCACAACACGTAATGCGTGTCTTTGCTAGCGCTTTTTAATGACGAGGCTACCAATTGAGTAACCTGCACCAAAAGAACAGAGTACGCCATACTCGCCAGGTTGCATATCTTCATGGTAAAGGTTAAACGCGATAATTGACCCCGCAGAAGCCGTATTAGCAAACTCGTCTAATACAATAGGGGCATTATCTTGGGTGACATCATCGCCAATCAACTTACTGCAAATTAGCTTGTTCATATTGATGTTTGCCTGATGTAACCACCAACGTCTAATGTCTGACGCACCCAAACTGTGTCGTTCAATATGCTCACGAATATGACGAATCGCCATTGGGCAGACTTCTTTAAATACTTTACGCCCTTGTTGATGAAACAATTTGTCAGCTGCGTATGGATCCGTGTCATGCACACGACTAAGATAGCCGAAATTTGAACGGATATTGTTTGAGTATGATGTGACAGCTTTGGTACTTAGAATATTGTATTGATGCTCACTTGTTGCGGTATCCTCTGTTTCCAGAATCATCGCGGTTGCAACATCACCGAAAATAAAATGGCTGTCTCGATCTTTAAAGTTGATTTGTGGCGATGTGAGTTCAGGATTGATCACCAGAACGCATTTTGCCGTATCGGCTTTGATCATTTCATAAGCGCGGTGAACGCCAAATGTAGCAGCCGAGCAGGCTACTAACATATCAAAGCCAAATCCTTTTATCCCCAATTCTGCTTGTACTTCAATGGCAATCGCTGGGTAGGCTCGTTGTGTGTATGCACAAGAAACAATGACCGCATCAATATCGTCTGCTGTTTTATTGGCGGCTTGCATAGCTTTTTTCGCTGCGTGCAGGGCAATTTCGGCCTGATGAGATAACGCAGTTTCTTCGCGCTCTGGGATGACTGGTCGCATCCTTTCAATATCTAAAACGCCCTCTTTTACATACACATAACGGCTCTTTATCCCAGAGGCTTTCTCGATGAACTCCGCACTGGAAAATGGTTTTTCTGCAACTTCGCCGGATAAGATGTCTTGTTCATGCTGACGATTGAACGATTCAGCATAGGCATTGTATGCCGCGACTAATTCTTCGTTGCTGATAGCGTGTTCAGGTTTCCACAGGCCTGAGCCACTGATTACTACCTTTTTTGTCATGATAAATATGCTCGTATTTCAGAATCGACGTAGCTTAGCTATTTATTGGCAAAAAGTCATTGTTGTTAAGGCATTCAACATCATAACAGGGTGTAAATTGCGCAAATTATTTCAGAGCATTCACACTTTATCACTGTTCAACACAATAAATGCTGGCGGGACATGTCAACCTTTTAAAGCACGCAGCGTTGTATCTACACATAGTAATCGTAGCGGTAGTTGCGCCAGTTAACGTTCTGGCACAAATGAAAACGGTAAAATGGAGGGTAGATTGACGTGTTCAATATTGTGGGTGTCTTAATAAAGTATGGTGTAGCCTGCTTTTTGTTATCTGTTGTTACGAATGTCTATGGCTATGCAGGCAAACCTATGGACTGTAGAAATGAAGCGCAACGTTTTCCTCTTTCGGTCATCGCCATCAATAACCCAGAATCCGCCAGACGATTGAGATTATTTGTGTTAGCGAGCCGAGACGCAGAAGCGTCGAACAAGAATGAAGTCGTGTTAAAAAGCCAACTACGAGATGACAGTCGCTATCCCTCTACGTTTCGTTTTTCTGATGCATGTACTTCGCAACAGTACAGCCATTTTAATACTTCCGATACGTATACCTCAGGTTAGCCGCCCGCCGCATCAACTAAAATTGCATGCATCTTCAACGGGTAACATGATTTCTGCCTGTTGGGGTGAAAAAATCACGAAATCACATTTTAAGCTGCGCGCTATTTGCTTTATACTCTCTGCGTTTTTTATTCGGCACCGGACTGTTTTCCGGTAAGCGGGACGCATTATGAAATTTGAATTAGATAATACAGATGGCAAGGCTCGTCGCGGACGCCTTGTTTTTGATCGTGGTGTTGTAGAAACGCCAGCCTTTATGCCTGTGGGTACCTACGGCACAGTAAAAGGCATGACGCCTGAAGAGTTGGAAGATACTGGCGCGCATATTTGTTTGGGTAATACCTTTCACTTGATGCTGAGGCCAGGGACAGAAATCATGCGCCAGCATGGTGATTTGCACGATTTCATGAATTGGAATAAGCCTATTTTAACGGATTCTGGTGGCTTTCAGGTTTTCAGTTTAGGTGATCTTCGTAAAATCACTGAGGAAGGGGTCACTTTCCGTTCGCCTATTAACGGCGAGAAAATTCTACTGACACCGGAAAAATCCATGGAAGTGCAACGTGATTTGGGCTCTGACATCGTTATGATTTTTGACGAGTGTACGCCATATCCTGCTACGGAGGCCGAAGCGCGCCAATCAATGGAGATGTCATTGCGATGGGCTAAAAGAAGTAAAGACGCTCACGGCGATAATCCTTCAGCCTTGTTTGGTATTATCCAAGGTGGCATGTACGAAGGACTTCGAGATGTGTCTTTAGATGGATTGGTTGATATTGGTTTTGACGGTTACGCCATTGGCGGCTTGTCAGTCGGTGAGCCAAAAGAAGATATGATTCGCATACTTGATCACACTGCTGACAAAATCCCGGCTGATAAACCACGCTACCTTATGGGAGTTGGTAAGCCTGAAGATATCGTTGAAGCGGTGCGCCGCGGTGTTGATATGTTCGATTGTGTAATGCCGACACGTAATGCGCGAAATGGCCACTTGTTCGTCACCGAAGGCGTGATTAAAATTCGCAACGCGAAACATAAAACCGACACAAGCCCACTCGACGAAAAATGCGATTGTTACACTTGTAAAAACTATTCTCGTTCATATCTACATCATCTAGACAAATGCAATGAGATTCTTGGTGCACGACTAAACACGATACATAACTTGCGTTATTACCAGCGAGTTATGCAAGGGCTGCGTGATGCAATTGCTGAAAACAAACTCGAAGAGTTTGTTGAAGAGTTTTATGCGCAAAAGAACATGCCGGTACCGGCTTTATAATTACAATAATCAGGGGAAACTATGAGTTTATTTATTTCAAACGCTTACGCACAGTCTGCACCTGCTGGACAGCAAGGTGGCGGATTTGAAATGCTAATTATGCTAGGCGTTTTCGGCTTAATTTTTTATTTCATGCTATATCGTCCGCAAGCAAAGCGTGTAAAAGAGCATAAAAACCTTGTTTCATCGTTGAGCAAAGGCGACGAAGTGCTTACTCAAGGTGGTATGGTAGGTAAAATCACGAAAGTATCAGAAGAGAAGGACTTTATCGAAATTGCATTGAATGACAGCACAAATATTGTGGTTCAAAAAGCATCGATTAGTGCAGTGCTACCCAAAGGGACAATGAAGTCTATTTAATATCTCCTAATACAAGCGGACGTCTGTCCGCTTGTTGCATTTAGAGGAAGGAATTTTTGTGTTAAATCATACTCCGCTGTGGAAATACCTAATGGTTACCTTTGTCGTAGCCTTTACAGCGCTTTATGCCTTGCCAAATTTATACGGTGAAGATTATGCCGTACAGATTTCTGCTGGCAGAGACGCTGAGGTAAATACACAACTTATTGATCGTGTTAACGACGAGCTTGGCTCTCTTAACATTCAACCCAAACGCATTACGCTGGAAGACGAGCATATTCTTGTTCGCTTAAATGATGATGCAACTCAGCGTTTAGCGCGCGAGCGTTTAGAAAAGTCGCTTGGTAGCGACTACTTCGTCGCAATGAACCTTGCACCAGACACGCCATCTTGGTTAGAAAACATAGGTGGCTCACCGATGAAGCTCGGGTTGGATTTACGTGGTGGTGTACATTTCTTAATGGAAGTGGACATGAAACAAGCGATCAGTAAATCGCTTGAAGATATTGAAGGCGATTTTAAAACCGCACTACGTGAAGAAAAGTTGCGATATCGCTCGGTAAAAATTGTAGAAGATGGCGTAGATGTTCGCTTTCGTGACGCTGAAACCCTTGATAAAGCGAAGTTTTTCTTACGTAATCGCTACGGAGACTTAGAGTTTACTGAACCGAGCGATCTGACGATTCGTGCTGGTTTTACGCAGCAGCGTCTCGCGCAAGTGAGAGACTATGCAGTTAAGCAAAATATCACGATTATTCGTAATCGTGTGAACCAGTTAGGTGTCGCTGAGCCCGTCGTGCAAAAGCAAGGTGCAGAGCGCATCGTCGTGCAACTTCCTGGGATTCAAGATACAGCGAAAGCAAAGCAAATTCTGAATGCAACAGCGACCCTTGAGTACCGTAAAGTAGATACAGAGCACGACCCGTATGACGCTATGAATGGCCGCGTACCGCCAGGTACAGAGTTGTTTATGCATGAAGGACGTCCAATTCTGCTTGAGAAAAAGGAAATTGTAGCGGGTAGCCATATCATTGACGCCAACAGTGGAGTCGATGAATACGGTAGCCCTCAAGTATCCATTAAACTCGACTCTAAAGGCGGCGCAAAAATGGCGCGCTTTACTAAAGACAACGTTGGTAACCCAATGGCTGTTCTGTTTATCGAATATAAAAGCACGGGCGAGCGTGATGCCGAAGGTAAGTTGATTTTTGAACCAGAGCGTCGTGTTATTAACGTGGCTACCATTCGTGGCGTGTTTGGTGCGTCATTCCAAACTACGGGGTTAGATTCACCTAAAGAAGCCCGTGACTTGTCTCTGTTACTGCGTGCTGGTGCACTAATTGCGCCTATCCAAATCGTAGAAGAACGCACAATTGGTCCAAGTTTGGGTCAGGAAAACATTGACTTAGGTATGCAGGCTATTGTGTGGGGCTTCATTTTTGTACTTGCATTTATGCTAATGTACTACAAGAAGTTTGGCATTGTAGCAAACCTTGCACTGGGCATTAACCTAGTGATGATTGTGGGTGTGATGTCGATGATTCCAGGCGCTACATTAACGCTACCCGGCATGGCTGGCATTGTATTAACCGTGGGTATGGCCGTCGATGCCAATGTTTTGATCTTCGAGCGTATTCGAGAAGAATTACGTGATGGACGAAGCCCGCAACAATCTATACATCATGGTTACGACAGCGCATTCTCAACCATTTTAGATGCCAACATCACCACATTTATCGCTGCACTTATTTTGTTTGCAGTGGGTACCGGGCCGATTAAAGGGTTCTCGATTACGCTAATGATTGGTATCGCGACGTCTATGTTCACGGCCATCATTGTTACGCGTGCTGTTGTGAATGGTGTATGGGGCGGTAAGCGTCTCGAGAAGTTGTCGATTTAGGAGTTAATATGCAGATTTTAAAATTAAATGAAACCATTTCATTTATGTCGCTGCGTATTCCAGCGATGATTTTTTCAGGGATTTTGTTGATCGCATCTATAGCATCTTTAAGCATCAATCAGCTGAACTGGGGCTTGGACTTTACCGGCGGTACGGTGATTGAAATCGGCTTTGATGAAGCCGCTGATTTAAATGACATTCGCCAAAAATTGTCTGGGTCAGGTTTTGATGATGCGGTAGTTCAGAACTTTGGAAGCAGTGAAGCCGTACTCATTCGCCTTGCGCCTCGCGAGGGTAAGAAGTCTAGCGAGCTGAGTAACGAGGTGATCGATGCGTTAGGTATTGGTTTAGATAACGTGCGCCGTGTTGAGTTTGTTGGCCCAAGTGTAGGACAGGAGCTGACAGAGCAAGGCGGCTTGGCGATGCTAGTGGCCCTTATCTGTATTCTGATTTACGTCGCGATGCGTTTCGAATGGCGATTTGCACTAGGTTCTGTTTCGGCACTTGCCCACGACGTTATCATTACGTTGGGTATGTTTTCTATATTCAACATTGAGTTTGACCTAACAGTACTTGCAGCGGTGCTAGCGGTAATTGGTTATTCACTAAATGATACAATCGTTGTGTCAGACCGTATTCGTGAAAACTTCCGTAAAATACGTAAATCTGAAGTAGAAGAAATTATTAATATTTCTCTTACACAAACGTTGAATCGTACAATTGTAACGTCACTTACCACAATCCTAGTATTGCTGGCACTGTTCTTCTTAGGCGGTGCGTTGATACACGGGTTTGCGACAGCACTGTTGTTTGGTGTAATCATCGGTACGTATTCTTCAATTTACGTGGCAAGCTTAGTCGCGCTTCAATTGGGAATTAGCCGTGAAGACTTAATCCCAACAGAAGTGGAAAAAGAAGGTGCAGACCTTGACCCAATGCCTTGATTTCATGATCAAATGAGATTGCATTTTTAACTGAAAAAACCAGCGCATGTCGCTGGTTTTTTTATTCTGAATGGAATTATTTAGTTTACGTATTTAATGCGATAGCTTTGTGCCTATTTTCATGCCTGATCGTTACACACACTTTATACATTATTTAATAATATCAATTGGTTAGTTACTATTTCATCTGACTATAACGTTAATAGTCAAATATTTTGGGACTGTTTTAGGTTAATTGCGTTACAAGCATATTCAGAGGGGCATGTTTTCTTTTGGCCCTAACGCCGTGTATTCAAATGAACGGAGGAATGAATGTGATTCAAATAAAACGCAAGCAAAATAAGATACGACAGGTCTATCGTTGGAGTTGGCTAGCGACATCTTTTATGTCGTTGGGCATGACTTCCAATGCATACAGTTTTGAGCCTACGAACAAAATTACCGTCGACATGTTAGTTGATGAATTAACAGACGCGCATCGCAGTCGTTATTTGTCAGGGGATGTTGATGGTAATGGCGTTAATGACCTTATAAAAATTTTTCACGATGACGTAAATATTCGTGTGGGCGATGACGCTGCAAGTAGCGCAACAGTATGGCTGAGAAATGGAGCAACTGGAATACAGGAAACAACAAGTATTTCTTGGGTGGGAGCTTGGTCTGATGTAGGTGCAAGTGATGACCGGCATTTTTTGATGCTTGATGTAAATGGTGATCAAACAGACGAAATTGTTGAAATTTGGCAAGCTGGAGGAGGGGCGAACGCATCGGCTTGGAAATGGAACGGTGAAAAATTTGTCTGGATGAACCAGAACTTGGGCCCTGCTGGAGTAGGCGCATGGAGTGATCGCAGCGGGGACGAGTCGAGGCGTTATCTCGGTGGTGACTTTAATGGAGATGGCCGTGAAGATCTTATTGAAATTTGGAAGTCAGATCGTGCTGAAAATGCGACCGAAATTACCATATGGGCCAGCAAACCTGACAGACTTTTTGCTTTTGATAGACGGCAAACCATAAATCATAAATGGGTAAATACTAATCAACCTGATACAACACAATACTTTGTAGACGATATTGATAATGATGGTGTAGACGATCTTATTTCGATTGAAAAAGAAGCTGCAACTGGCGGTGCTAAAGCAACGCTTTATAAAAATAAAAATGGTGAGTTTCAAAACTTTGCCATGGGGAGTGTAGGGAACTGGGTCAGTGCCAAGGATGCATCAGGTTTCTATTTACTTGATGCGAATGGAAACGGTAAAGTAGATATCGTATCTATGGCTGATAATCGCATGTCGATATGGGAGTGGAAGGATGAAACGTTCGCGTTTTTCTCTCAGCAACTCGTTGGATACAATGCCTCTCCAGATCAAACGCTTTTCCCACATTATTTAGGATTATTACCATTAAATAATGAAAACGCACCCGATGATTTGTTTGCGTTTCACGTAAATCAAAATCAGCAATTTGCAACACTGTGGCAAAATAGAAGCCCCAACCAAACACTGTGTAATTCTAATAAGGCGTTAGCGGATGATTTAATACAGAGTCAGTCTGTTTTTGTATCTGTTAGCGGGAACGATGAAAACTCAGGGTTGGCTAATTCACCTGTAGCGACGGTGTCTCAAGCACAATGTATTGTTAGAAATTTGCGCAGTGCAGGTGTTGCTGGAACCATTCGAGTCAAAATTGCTGCGGGTGATTATAAGCTAACTGATACTGTCGTATTTGGTTTAGCAGACGGGGGGGATGGGAATAACCATACAGTGTATGAAGCGGCAGATCCTAATAACAAACCTGTTTTTCATTCTGATGTGAGCGTGCAGGGATGGGAGCGCGTTGATGCACATCCGTTTTTGAATTCTAATGCGCTAGGGCATGTTTATTCTGCGCCGATTCCCGAAGAGTTAGGCCGCATCTATACGTTGCATGCTGATGGTGTGATGTTGCCAAATTCAATGCATAGTTTTTCTTCAGAGATATCATTTCAAGATGAAAATTATGATTTCAACGCAAACCCATTAAAACAACATTTGTTTACTCCCGATAAGGTCATGGAGGAGCTTTATCCAGAACTGACATCGAGAGAGGTCGGTGATATTGAATTAGGCATTTATCCCCGTCAGAAATGGATGTATTCACGAGCAAAAATCAAAGACTTTAAGTCGTCTGAGCATGACCTAAACGGCGATGCATATACCACTGATGTTTACCTTCGCATGCAATCCTTTAATGTGCATGCTCCTCATTACAACCATACTTCTATCAGTGGTCGAAACCCAATTCTTATTGACCGTCCGCTTCCAACGGGTATGACATCAAGCATCATTCATCGAGAAGACGGCATTCGTTTGTTCAATTCACTGACTTATCTTCAGGAAGGTGAATGGGCGGTTGATACCCGCGAAGGCAAAATATATTACTGGCCGGAAGGCGGAAATATTCAAAATCATATTTCAGCTCCTGCGCTGAGAGAACTCTTTCGCATAGAGGGAATAGTTAATACGCAAGACTGCTTTATTGATCAGATGAACGGGTTTACGTGTTCAAACTTAGATGTGCCAGTCAAGAATATCCATTTTAAGAATTTAGTCTTTACGCGCGCTGAAAGAGGCTATCACGAGTGGGGAGAAGCGACAACGCATTCTGAACAAGCGATCTATGATAAAGACAATGCTGCTCTAAGATTTCGAGGCGCTGAAAATATCACGGTTGATGGCGTTGAAATTTACAATACGTCAGGGAACGGTATTCGCTTAGATTTGCATAGCCAGAATATTTCAATTGTAAACAGCCATATTCATCATGTGGGGAAAACAGGTATCGCAGTGATTGGTTATGGGCCTGGTATCAAAAACGCGAATAAAAATAACCTGATTGAGAATAATAACATTCATGATATGGGGCTATTGCACAGAATGGGACAAGCTATTTTGCTCACTCAGACGCAAAACACCAAGGTGCTCCATAACAAGATTTATAATACACCATTTAATGGTATTTCAATTACTGGTTTTCGCTACGGCGTAGGGAGCAGACTATACAATATACCTGCATTAGGAGAGGAAATGACACCACAAGCGCCGACATATGAAGGGTTTATTGCTAACCCTGAATATCAAGCGCTGAGAGTGGGGGATATTCCATGGTTTTTGCGGGGGCGTGTGGCGCAAGGTGAGCCTATTAGGTCATTGCCAGCTCTTTCAATGACGCTTACGCAAGGTATTGAAGTAGCGTATAACGAACTGAGTAATGTGGCTACTGATCTTGGCGATACTAACGCCATTTATATCAATACGACGCGTGGCTATGTTGAACAAGACAATGCATGGCCCCAACCTGGAACCCCAGTGCCAAACCCGAAGGAACTGGTTGACGATGATAGCTTAATTTACGTTCATCATAATTATATTCACTCAATGCCCGATGGAGAGAAAAGTACTGCCATTAGGGCGGATTTCGCCCAGCTTTACGCGAAAATAACCCATAACATTCTGTACGATTTAGAGAATGAGGGAGGAATTGATTTCGCGAAATTTACTGAGGTGGTGAACAATTATATTGTTGATGTGAGAGGGTCTAAAAATAATGGCTATCACAAATATTATTTAAAGCTGCATCAGGATGGCGGGCTCCATCACGCCACTGTACGCAATAATGTTGTGTTGAATCTATCAGATAAAGATACACATACTATTGCGGGTGTGAAAGGACCTGATTTACGAAACGGAAATAATATTTGGTCTATTAGAGAGGGCATGGATATTGGCAGCAATCTTTATTTTCGCCAAGAATTGCAGAATGAGTTTAATCAACAAACAACCTGTACAGATTCTTCGAGTGCATTGAACAATTGTTTTGTAAATTGGTTAAATGGTGCGCCTGTTGCTGGTAATGAGATTGGCTTTATTGCAGTAAATGAAGACGACTTTACGACAACGGAAGAGTTTGAATTAGCAAAGGAAGCCCACTTAAAGAACGAAGACACGTTCGCACAAAATGTGGGGCTTATTGCTAACGATGAACGTGCTGAAAATTACCGATATTGGTGGGAATTCCGAAATATTCGTGATTACTGGTCTCGTTTTGATCGTGGTGTCTTTAACCCTAACAATAACGACCAGTATGCAGATCCTTTGTTTCTAGCATTAGGTAAACAACCGAACGGGTTTGTGCTGAGTGCTAACTCTCCTGTACATGACATGGGCATAGAGCCTCTTGATGTGATGGAGATGGGATTAAAACAACAATTGGTTGAGTTTGATGTTGAGTTTATGCCGATTAATTCAAAGAAAGATAAGCATGAATAAGCGCATGTTTTAGACATCATGCACATGGAAAAGTAAAAGGGAGGCATTTGCCTCCCTTGTCTATTTATTCAGTGTCTAAGCAACGTATCATCGTTAGTCTTTAAGCTGAAGTACCAGCTCTCGAACAACTTTTGGACCGCCAGCAACGATTTCACCTTTTTGCATGTTGTCGTTACCGCCTGCAAAATCCGTTACCAAGCCGCCAGCTTCACGTACAAGTAGTTCACCTGCTGCTGTATCCCACGGTTTAATGCCACGTTCCCAATAACCATCAAAACGGCCTGCTGCAACATAGGCTAAATCAAGGGCTGCTGAACCACCGCGGCGAATGTCACCACACTGGTTGAAAATGCTAGTAAAGCTTTTCATGTAGCTTTCAAGACGGCCTTTGTTTTTAAACGGCAATGCTGTCGCTAGCACTGTGCCGCGAAGTTCGCGAGGGCTGTTTGCACGAATGCGGAAGCCATTTAATTGTGCGCCTTGACCGCGACTGGCTGTGAACAACTCACCTCGAATTGGATCAAAGATCACGGCTTGATCTAACTTGCCTTTATGCATAAGGGCAATAGATACAGCGAAATGAGGAATGCCTTTAATGAAGTTAGTTGTGCCGTCGAGAGGGTCGATTACCCATTTGAACTCTTCGTTGCCTTCTACAACACCGCCTTCTTCACCGACGAAGCTGTGCTCAGGGTAAGATTGCTGGATTTTCTTAATGATCGCTTCTTCTGCTTCACGGTCGATTCTTGTAACGTAATCGTTTTCACCTTTCACTTGCGTCATTAGGTCGTCACGATTTTCAAAACCACGGACAATGATTGAGCCCGCCACGCGCGCAGCGCGCACCGCAATATTCAGCATAGGATGCATAGAAAAACCACCAATTTTAAAAGAACGTTTAAAAAAAATTGTCGCAGTGAAACCACTGCCGCTCACGCGCTGTTCACTTAGTGAGCAAAAATGCGGCGCGCAGTCTATCAATTTCCTGAATAAATGCAAGAAGATTTTATCTTATACTTAACTTATTGGTGGCCGAGAGTCGCGTAGCCTCATCAAAATGTGTTACTATTTTCGGTTTAGTCCAATCAATCTGTCACACAGTAGAAGTCGATATCAATGTCAGAAACAAACTTGCTCGATAACATTAAAATTGTCTTGGTTAATACGTCGCACACCGGAAACATCGGCTCTGCCGCTCGCGCGATGAAGACCATGGGATTGTCACAACTTGTTTTGGTTGACCCTGTAAAAGCACCTGATGGACATGCCAGTGCAATGGCGGCTGGAGCAGGCGATATTCTTGGCAATGTTCAAACTGTCGACACGCTAGAGGAAGCGGTAAAAGATTGTGGTCTTGTGGTGGGTACCAGTGCTCGCTCTAGAACGCTACCGTGGCCGATGTTAGAGCCGCGAGAGTGCGGAGAAAAGTTCATCGCTGAAGTACCTCAATACCCAGTGGCGCTGGTATTTGGTCGCGAAAATAGCGGGCTAACGAATGAAGAGCTTCAACTTTGTCATTTTCATGTGTGTATTCCCGCTAACCCTGAATACAGTTCACTGAACCTAGCTGCCGCAGTGCAAACCTTGTGCTATGAAATTCGTATGGCGTTTTTGAACAAAACCCGTATTGCACCCGTAGAAGAGGAATACCCTTTATCAGATGATCTTGAGCGTTTTTATGTGCACTTAGAAAAGACATTAAAAGCGACGCAGTTTATTGTGCCAAAACATCCTGGCATGGTAATGACAAAGTTGCGTCGATTATTCAATCGTGCGAGGCCAGAGAGTCAGGAGCTCAATATTCTTCGCGGCATATTGGCGTCAATAGATAAAGCGACGGGGCGCAAAGGCTAGCCATGTTTAACAGCATACGCGACGATATTCAGAGCGTATTTCATCGTGATCCGGCTGCGCGCTCTACTTGGGAAGTATTGACCAACTACCCTGGCTTGCATGCTATTTGGTTGCATCGATTGTGCCATCGACTATGGCGAAAAGAGTGGTTTTGGTTGGCGCGCACCATCTCCACTTTTTCACGATGGTTAACTGGCATCGAAATTCACCCTGGAGCAACCATTGGTCGACGATTTTTTATCGATCATGGTATGGGGGTCGTCATCGGCGAGACCGCAGAAATAGGTGACGATGTGACCTTGTATCATGGGGTGACGTTGGGCGGAACCTCGTGGCGGGCAGGCAAGCGACACCCAACATTGCAGAACAATGTTGTAGTGGGCGCGGGAGCGAAGATTCTCGGCCCGATAACAATCAGTAAGTTTGCCAAAGTAGGCTCTAATTCTGTCGTTGTTAAAGATGTGCCTGAATATGCCACCGTTGTAGGGATTCCGGGGCGCGTAGTGATGCAAAAATCTGAAAAAGATCAGGAAAAAAATAATCAGCGTGATAGAATCGCGCGCAAATATGGGTTCGATGCCTATGCCGTATCGCCCGACAATCCAGATCCCGTCGCCAATGCCATTGGTGCGATGCTTGAACATGTTCATCTCATCGACACAAAAGTTGAGGAAATGTGTAAAGAAATCAACAAGATGGGTGGGAGTGTTTGTGGTGATGCATTGCCGTCTATCGACGTAGACGCGCTGAGAGAGTCGGGGCTAGCCTTCCCACCTGAAGAGGTGCCTGATGAATTTGATCCCAAGATCTAGTTCATTACAAATTGCTCTATCTTAGAACATCAAAGCACGAATACTTGACTAAAATACTAGGTTAAATACTTGACTAAATTAGTCGGGTATGTGACTATTTACCTCAATTCAATGTCGGGTAAATGTTATGAAGCTAACGTCAAAAGGTCGTTACGCCGTTACGGCGCTCTTAGATGTCGCACTGCATGCGCAAAGAGGGCCAGTGCCGTTGGCAGACATATCTGAGCGACAAGAAATATCGCTTTCTTATTTAGAACAGTTATTTTCTCGTTTACGTAGAGAAAAATTGGTTGAAAGCGTTCGCGGTCCCGGTGGTGGTTACCGCTTAGGTCGCGGTGCTGACCACATCTCAATAGGCGAAGTCATTCGCGCTGTTGATGAGTCTGTTGATGCAACTCGTTGTCAGGGGCAAGCAGACTGTCAGGGGGGCATGCGTTGCTTAACGCACACGCTTTGGCAAGATCTAAGCGAACGTATCAGTCTATTTTTAGACAGCATCACCCTTGGCGAACTTATGGCAAAAAATGAAGTGCAAGAAGTCGCCGACAGGCAAGACCGAAATAAACAATTAAATCATATAGTTGCAAATGAAATTGAAGTTAGTTTGCAGTTGTAACCGGAGCAAGAAATGAGCGAGTTAAAGCTACCTATCTATCTTGACTATTCTTCAACAACACCTGTTGACCCTCGTGTTGCTGAAAAAATGATGCAGTGCCTGACTCAGGATGGCAACTTTGGTAACCCTGCATCCCGCTCTCACCGTTTTGGTTGGCAGGCAGAAGAAGCGGTAGATATCGCTCGTAACCAGATTGCAGAGTGTGTAAACGCCGATCCTCGTGAGATTGTTTTTACGTCTGGCGCAACAGAAGCCGACAACCTAGCTATCAAAGGTGCTGCGCATTTCTATGGTAAAAAGGGTAAGCACATTATCACGGTAAAAACGGAGCACAAAGCCGTACTTGATACATGTCGCCAATTAGAGCGTGAAGGTTTCGAAGTGACTTACATGGAGCCAGAAGCGAATGGCTTGATCGATATCGAGAAGTTCAAAGCGGCTATTCGTCCAGATACCGTTGTGGCAAGTGTGATGCACGTTAATAACGAGATTGGTGTCGTTCAAGATATCAAAACCCTTGGCGAAATCTGCCGTGAAAACAAAATTATTTTTCATGTAGACGCTGCGCAAAGTGTCGGCAAAGTTGACATCGATCTGCAAGAATTGAAAGTTGACTTGATGGCGTTTTCAGCCCATAAGATTTACGGTCCAAAAGGTATTGGTGCACTTTATGTGCGCAGAAAGCCTCGTATTCGCCTTGAAGCGCAGATGCACGGTGGTGGTCATGAGCGTGGTATGCGTTCAGGTACGCTTCCTACTCATCAAATTGTGGGTATGGGGGAAGCTTTCCGTCTGGCAAAATTAGAATTAGAGAAAGACCGCGAACATGCGGTTAAGCTTCGTGATCGTTTGTGGAACGGCATTAAAGAAATTGAAGCGGTGTACGTCAACGGTGATATGGAGCAGCGCGTTGCGCAAAACCTTAACGTTAGCTTTGCATACGTGGAAGGTGAGTCTTTGATTATGGCATTGAAAGACATGGCTGTTTCGTCAGGCTCAGCGTGTACATCGGCAAGCCTTGAACCGTCTTACGTATTACGTGCACTTGGCTTAAGTGACGAATTGGCACATAGCTCTATTCGATTCAGCGTAGGGCGTTTTACGACGGAAGAAGAAATTGATTATGTCGTGAGTGTTATTCAAAACGCGATCGAGAAACTACGTGAAATGTCTCCGCTTTGGGAAATGTACAAAGACGGTGTTGATTTAGACAAAGTTGAGTGGGTTCACCACTAATTCATTTATTCTGTATGCGAGAGGCCAGCCTCTCGTCACAATTGAGGTAACCGATCATGGCTTACAGTGACAAGGTAATTGACCACTACGAAAATCCACGCAATGTAGGTGGATTTGACAAGAATGACCCAGCAGTCGCAACTGGAATGGTAGGCGCACCAGCATGTGGTGACGTAATGAAGCTACAAATTAAAGTAGGTGACAACGGTGTAATCGAAGACGCGAAGTTTAAAACGTATGGTTGCGGTTCTGCAATTGCGTCGAGCTCTTTGGTGACAGAGTGGGTGAAAGGTAAAACGCTAGACGAAGCGACCCAAATCAAAAACACCGACATAGCGGAAGAACTCGCGCTACCGCCAGTAAAAATTCACTGTTCAATTCTAGCCGAAGATGCAATTAAAGCAGCAGTTGAAGATTACAAAACCAAACACCAGAATTAATTTAGCGATTAGTCGTCAACAAAGGAGCAGTACGTGGCCATTACAGTAACTGATGCAGCAGCAGCAAGAGCGAGAACCTTTCTTGAAAATAGAGGAAAGGGTATTGGCTTGCGTCTGGGAGTAAAGACCACTGGCTGTTCAGGGCTGGCTTACGTGCTCGAGTTTGTTGACGAACTCAATGCCGATGATGAAGTGTTTGATGCTAATGGCGTGAAAATTATCATTGACGGCAAGAGTTTGGTTTATCTAGATGGTGTGGAGTTAGACTTTAAAAAAGAAGGTCTCAATGAAGGCTTTGAATTCACTAACCCAAATGCCAAAGGTGAGTGTGGCTGCGGCGAAAGTTTTAATGTTTAAGCAGGTTAACCACCTGCTTATTTTTTAGTAGCCCGGTAGTATTAACACCATGAATTACTTTTCACTTTTTAATCTTCCCGTCTCTTTTCATCTTGATATGGCGGCGTTAAGTAAAGCGTACCAAACACTGTCTCAGCTAACGCACCCAGACAAATTTGCGGCAGCCAGCGAATCAGAAAAAGCGCTTGCAGTGCAAAAAAACGCCATGATCAATGACGCATATTCAGTGTTAAAGAAGCCTTTGCCTCGAGCAGAGCATATGTTGAGCTTGCGTGGCGTTGAGTTGCAACATGAACAACAAACTATGCAAGACCCAGCGTTTTTGATGCAGCAGATGGAATGGCGAGAGCAGCTTGATGAAGTTAACACGGCAGAAGATCCTCTAGATGCGTTAGAAGAGCTGCAAGAAGAAATTCTTCAGCAAAAGTCATCGCACCTCAAAAGGCTAGCATCATTACTAGAAAAAGATGACGAATCTCATAATACAGATGCTGCTGATGAAATTCGCAAGTTAAAGTTTTTATTCAAGCTTTTAAGTGAAATAGAAAATAAAGAAGACGCATTATCGTTTTGATGAGCGCCTTGTTTAACTAAAAATTACAGGCTTAGTTAAATGGCACTATTACAAATTGCAGAACCCGGACAAATGGCTGCGCCGCATGAGCGTAAATTAGCCGTCGGTATTGATTTAGGGACAACTAACTCACTGGTTGCGACCGTGAGAAGCGGTGTTACTGAAACGCTTCCAGATGCAGAAGGTGAAAGTGGCCTGCCTTCGGTGGTGCAATATGCAGAAAATGCAATTATCGTTGGGCGCAGGGCATTGACCAGCGCAAGCCAAGATCCTGAGAATACAATCGTCTCGGTGAAACGCTTTTTAGGTCGAGGAATTGAAGACATTAAAAAAGCGTACCCAAACCTTCCGTATCATTTTGTTGGCAGTGATAGCGCTCATCCATCTATTGCTGTGCGTGATAAAACCGTTAATCCAATCGAAGTCTCGGCTGAAATTCTTAAAACGTTGAAAGCGCGTGCGAATGAATCGTTGGGTGACGAGTTAGTCGGGGCGGTGATCACCGTACCTGCATACTTCGACGACGCGCAGCGTCAGGGGACAAAAGATGCGGCAACGTTAGCGGGATTGAACGTACTTCGTCTACTCAATGAGCCTACCGCAGCAGCCATTGCCTATGGTTTAGACTCGGGGCAAGAGGGTGTAATTGCGGTTTATGACCTTGGCGGCGGTACGTTTGATATTTCGATTTTGCGTCTTTCTAAAGGCGTGTTCGAAGTCTTAGCGACTGGCGGAGATTCGGCGCTCGGTGGTGATGATTTTGATCATCTTCTTGTTGACTTTATTCGTGAGAAAGCAGGATTACCCGAGCAACTTTCATCGCGCTTGCATCGCCGACTTATCGATCAGGCTAAGATGGTTAAAGAAGGACTGAGTTTTGACTCAGTTGCAACGGCATCTTTCGAAGATGACAGCCAAGCACAGCATGATGTTTTAGTAAGCTGCGTAGACTTTGAAAAGCTAATCGAACCACTCGTTAAACAGACATTGCGAGCGTGTAAACGTGCGGTCAAAGATGCAGAAATTGAAATCGACGACGTGCTTGAAGTTGTTATGGTGGGAGGTTCAACACGCATCCCCTATGTTCGAGACAAAGTCGGCAGCATGTTTGGCAAAACGCCTTTAACGTCAATCGATCCTGATAAAGTGGTGGCAATGGGGGCAGCCATTCAGGCAGATATTTTGGCAGGTAATAAGCCTGACTCAGACATGCTTTTGCTTGATGTATTGCCTCTTTCCTTGGGTATCGAAACCATGGGCGGCTTGACTGAAAAAATCATTCCACGCAATACTACGATTCCTGTTGCTAAAGCCCAAGAGTTCACCACATTTAAAGATGGTCAAACAGCCATGATGATTCATGTGGTCCAGGGGGAGAGAGAACTGATTTCTGATTGCCGTTCGCTTGCAAAGTTTACGTTGCAGGGTATTCCGCCAATGACTGCTGGCGCTGCGCACATTCGTGTCACGTTCCAGGTTGATGCCGATGGCCTACTTAGTGTGACCGCGATGGAAAAGTCTTCAGGCGTACAAGCAAACATTGAAGTTAAACCGTCTTTTGGTCTTGAAGAATCACAGATTGCTGACATGTTGAAGTCATCAATGGAGCATGCAAAAGAAGATATGCAGGCCAGAATGCTAAAAGAGCAGCAAGTAGAGGCTTCTCGCGTAGCTGAAACATTACAAGCTGCACTTGCTAAAGACGGCAAAAATTTATTGTCTCAAGAAGAGACGACAACGATAGAGCGAGCGTTGGCTGAAATGCTAGAGCTGGCGCAAGGTAACGATGTTGATGCCATCAAGGGCGCGATAGAACGTGTCGATGCAGCAAGTCAGGTATTTGCTCAACGTCGAATGGACAAATCAATTCAGGCTGCGTTGACGGGGCAAACCGTCGACGATATTTAGTCAAAAAGAGGACAATTGGCATGCCACAAATCATATTTTTACCTCATCCCGAGCTATGCCCAGATGGTGCAGTATTGGAAGCCGAAGAGGGAGCAACAGTACTAGATGTTGCACTACAGAATGGTATTGGTATCGAGCATGCGTGCGAAAAATCGTGCGCGTGTACAACGTGCCATGTTGTAATTAAAGAGGGCTTTGATTCACTGGACGAGAGTGATGAACTTGAAGACGATATGTTAGACAAAGCGTGGGGCCTAGAGCCAGAATCGCGTTTAGGTTGTCAGGCAATTGTCAAAGACGAAAACTTGGTGGTTGAAATCCCCAAATATACCGTCAACCAAGTCAGTGAAGGTCACTAACCTTTCCCAACCTTAGCCGCGAAAGCGGCTTTTTTGTACGAGAAATTAATGAAACGAAATGCTGAGCGAAGCGACATCTGGTTATTGAGTTAACTTTCTCGTTTTGTTGCATGCAACGGCAGTAATGAGCGACCTCAAAGCTTCAGCATTATTTCTCGCTTACAGATACTGCTAATGCGAAGCGACATCTGGTTATTGAGTTAACTTTCTCGTTTTGTTGCGTGCAACGGCTGTAATGAGCGACCTCAAAGCTTCAGCATTATTTCTCGCTTACAGATACTGCTAATGTGTACTAACTTATACTTGATCTGACATATTTACTCTAAGGTTTTGACCTTAGCTGACAGGCCGCATCAGACAATGAGCGGACATTCAAGGTTTAGGATACAAGAGACACAAAGGGCAGAAAGCGGACTCTGAGGTTTTCCCAATCTGAATGCAATAAGTTCCAACTAGAATCGTAATAAGTAGCGCTCGTTCTACAATATAAAATATCAAAAAGTTTTGCTAAGAGGGCTTACAACCCCGTTTGCACCTTGCCGTTTAAAAATGGTGAGCGAGTTTTCATAATTCATCCTTGAATGGCCACTGTTCATATATACAGCACATTAAAAGTTCTCCTATATTCAAGCAAATGACCCAATCGGTCATTTATCACTTTGTACCAGTTGAACAACGCGAAAAAAGAAGATAGTTAGCAATGAGTTAGGTAATTTGGTAAAAATATGGATATGATAAAAATGATACGATTGCTGGTAGGAAAACGACCCAATCGGTCACTATTAAATTGTTAAGGATATAAGAATGTCGCAGCCTGAAATTAAGGCAGAAAAGATTAACTCACCAATACAGCTCATGGCTGCCTGGTTCGTTATGCTGATCCTGTTGTCAGGTGTGTTATTGACAGCTGCTTCGCAAATACAAAAACCTGATTGGGCTTCAGGCTACCTTATTATATTTACGTCGATACTTATCATTGGCGTTGTTCTTTACATGTTGCTAATGCTTACTAAATTCAGGCCAAACCTTCAAGATGGAAAAGAATATGCTCAATGGCTAAAAGATCAAAATAGATATAGTGAAAGTGTGTTGTTAAAAAGCGAGGGGCCTAGTATTGAGTCATCCCTTAAAGCCAAGCTGGAGCGCATCAAGGCCCAATCAAATGAGCCTGAAAGAAACCAAATAATAGATGAAATAGAGAACTCTGTGCTCTACGAGGCAGATATTGCAAACCTCCCAGATTCAAACAAAGTGGTTTCCGCAATGGAAGCATTGGGATTATCTGCGAGTATCTATGATGAAGAATTAACAAATGATTATGAAGTTTCGGCTGCTATTTGGTTAGGCGCAAATATTCCACCATCTATTGCAGTTCCAGCGATAAAAAAAGCTGCATCCATATGGCCTCAGCTTAAATATATTCACTTGTCTTCTGATGGTTTTGGTCCAGAAGAGACTCATTGGTCTATATTTCTTGGGGGTTCAACAGCAACAGCGGTTAACGATGACAAACTGAAGCCCTGGACTGTTGAAGAAATTAATAATCTTGAGGTAACAAGTGTTGTAGATTTTCACAATAAGATACGTGCAAAATATCCTTAACAAACCAATCAACTATGCGCCTACGGTGCCGGACGCGCGCCGGTTATTGGGACGTTATATGAACAGGAAAAATTGAGTGCAACTCCCATTTTCAACCTTTTTAATTTTAACTCGTCTAGTAGGTTTATGCTTTATCGGTGCTGGACTGATATTTGGCTATGCAGCGGCGGAGTTACTTTTTGACCCAGAGGCCACAGTCATCGTAAATGGTATTGAACGAAATGACAGGGAAGCTAAAGGCACGTTTTTGTTTATGCCCATCATTTTGATTGGCGTTGGCTTTACTCTTTGTAAAATCAAACCTAAGAGCTGGCATAAATATCGTCAAGCTAGGTCGATTTTTTGGTCCGTTTTTCATGGAAGGTAGTTCACATAACAAAACGCTTAATTCGCAACCCACTGCGCGGGTCACTGGGACAAAAACACAATGCGGCTTCGCTATTTTCGCATTGCGTTTTTGCCTCTTAGCTTAGTATTAGCTGCCACGGCAAAGTAATGCACAACATCCTGTACATGTACTTAATTTCAAGCCAAACTTGTCACATATACTGTACAAGTGCGATGCAAAGTGAAAATAGTCTCTTTTACCGAAGCTCGAAATGGGCTAAAAGCCGTTTTGGATAATGTGATTAACGATGCCGACACTACTATAATCACTCGTCGTGACTCTGAAGATGCTGTTGTAATGTCATTGGATTACTACAACAGCCTTATGGAAACTGTTCATTTGCTTCGTTCTCCAGCGAACGCTGAACACGTAAATCGTTCAATTGCACAGTTTAAAGCGAGTAAAACGACCCAGCGAGAACTTATTGATGAGTGACAGGTTATCATCATGGACTGATGAAGCTTGAACTAGTTACGTATATTGGCAGACTCAGGACAAAAAAACTTTGAAACATATCAACAAGCTAATTTCTGATGTTAAGCGCTCTCCATTCGCGGGGATTGGAAAACCAGAACCTCTTAAAGAAAACCTTTCAGGTTTTTGGTCTCGCAGAATAGATAATACCAATCGTTTGGTATATGTAGTGGATGATACAGCGGTTACGATTATCTCGTGTCGCTATCATTACTAGTAGATGGCAGCTAACAAGCCAAGTAAGCGGAACAACTACGCGCAGCCTCCCGTCACTTACTTCCGTATTTTAGCCTGCGGTAAATGCCCCTTCTCAGGGCGTTGAGCGTCCGCTTTTGAACAGAAATCATCTCTTTTGTGTCGCTCGCAACTAGTTCGTCAGTGTCGGCTCAACGTACACAAGAGACTGTCAGTTTTGGTCGTGTTCTGTTTTTGAAACTGTCAGATCGAGTATGAGCTAGTACAGCTAATGCGAAGTGACATCTGGTTATTGAGTTAACTTTCTCGTTTTGTTGCGTGTAGCGGCAGTATTGAGCGACCTCAAAGCTTCAGCATTATTTCTCGCTTACAGATACAACTAAAGTGGAATAGTGTGATTACCAAGCAATTTTGAAGTAATCTGAATTAGTCTCGACTTAATCTGACAGTTTTCTGTGTACGTGTTTCGGACCTTCGCAGTCTTGTTGTTGAGTTTTGCATGCCTATCGGAGCTTTGCTTGCTCTTGAAATGATTGTAAATATTTCTTGTGGCGTTTTTGATGCCATGTAAGCATGCTTTCCGACATTTGAACTGCTTGCTTTTGCAAAATAATCGCTTTTTCAAAGTCACCTACTGTGGCATGGGCATTTGCAAGATAGTAGATAGCATAAGCATCATCTGCATATAAATCCCTCATTTTTTCAAATAGAGTAATTGCCTGTTGTGGTGAACTTTCCAATAAAAGATTTCCTCGATTTCTGAGTGAGAAAAAAGGTGACACCTCAAAACCATACTTTTCGCTGCTCAACCACTGATAGTGTTTGACTATGGCATCGAAACCACTTTTGGCTATTTCTGAATCTGGGGCCAAACCATTGTGGATATCATCAAATAACAGCTCAATTCCCATCGCAGTGGCAATAAGCGGCATTGACATGTGGTAATGCTGCTCTAGTGTTCGCTCATTAAGATCTAAAGATTTGGGAGTATGTTTTTTGATTATTTCTAAGAATTCCGTATATGAGTCAAGTTGGTGATCTTCTTTGACCGATTCCCCTGTTGTAATCAGTAAAAAGCGAGGTTTTTCATCTAGGTTTTCTAACTTTTTCTTCGCGTTTGACATTATCCCTGCGTAATCATTATCAAGCTCTGGACTTACCACAAAGTAGGCATTAAAAAGCTTTGGTTTATTAAGAAGCGATGATAATGCGATACTGCCATTACGACGAAAACCACTGATGATACGGAAAGATTTAGTTCTATATTTAGCGTCAATGGCTGGAAAAAGGCTGGACTCAAAAAAATCCAGCATAGGTGTACTTTTACCAGTTACATCAAACAATTTACCTACAGGATTTCCACCGCTGGGTGTGACTATTATGGTTTTAAGCCAAGGCCACTCACCATTGTGACTCATCCAATCATGCATACCACTTAGATAGGTGTGCGCATAGTGATGTAAATCAAACAATACAATGTAAGACTTATCAGTTTCGCCATGATAACCCGCAGGTAGATTGATATCGAAAGAAAGCGGTTCATCAAATTTAGGATGATTAAGCGATAGTTGCTCTTGTGTACCCTTTGCTATAACCGATGTGCTCAGTAAAAACGTAACCAAGATCCAAATTGGTTTTAGATGTTTCATATTTATCTTCATCCTTAAAAAATGTTCTGAATCATAATGACATGAAAGTTGTTACTTTTGGGAAAAACATCGCTATACAGTTAGTTCTCTTACTCTATTGAATATTAATCTAAAATAACACTGACAGTCCGCTCCTTGTCTTTTGCAGTCTATCGGGTCAAGTCGAAACTTTCGAATAACTGTGTGATATTAGATATAAGCCATTGCGACTAATGCGAAGCGACATCTGGTTATTGAGTTAACTTTCTCGTTTTGTTGCGTGTAGCGGCAGTAATGAGCGACCTCAAAGCTTCAGCATTATTTCTCGCTTACAGATACACTTCAGCACCTTAAATATTAAGCGCACTACTCGACATCTTTATGGAATTACTGAGTTAGAGCGGCGGGCAATTCGTATGAATATGTATGCGCTTACTCATTCTTCAATACCTACTACCCGTGTATTAACCCTCTGATTTCCAATACATTAGCCCTACTTGCGTGAAAAATTACGTTTACTGAATTATACGAGAGAGCAGGGAGTTGGCGTATGGCTGCGGGTGCCCGTGATGGATATTCAAGCGAAGAACTACTGTCAGAAACGGAAAAATCTGAAGGTGAACAAAGCTGGTTGGCAACCTTTGCCGATCTCATGTCATTGCTGATGTGTTTTTTCGTTCTACTTTTGTCTTTTTCAGAGTTGGATGTAATCAAATTTAAACAAATTGCCGGTTCAATGAAAATGGCGTTTGGTGTACAGCGCGATGTTATACAAGAAGATATTCCAAAAGGGACAAGTGTCGTTTTCGATCAATTTAGCCCATCAGTGAATGAGCCAACGTTGCTTGAACAGGTGATGCAAGTAACGCAAGAGCAGCGGCCCGATTTGGCGCAAAGCGCGCCCAACTTTCCGACTCCTACAAAAACACCAACAACAGACAGCAGTGCTGCGAACAAGAATACAGAAACTGAAATAGACAAGCACACATCGCGTTTGAAGTATGCATTAGCAGATCATTTACAGGCAGGCCGCTTTTCTATTGATCAGCGTGGACAACAATTGATTATTCGAATCTCAGAGCAAGGCACCTTTGCATCTGGAAGTGGCTTTTTGCAACCGGCGTTTAAGCCAATATTACGCGATATTGCTGAAGTGCTAATGACCATTCCCGGAAAAATCATCGTGTCTGGGCACACTGACTCGATACCTGTGAATAACGAATTATTTGAAGATAATTTGGCGTTATCTTCTGCTCGGGCAGTGGCAGTTGCCCGCACGCTCTCTGCCAATGCGGATTTGCCCTTTATTCAAGCAAACGGTTTGGCTTCGTCAGAGCCGTTAGCGAGCAACCGATCATCGGCAGGGCGAGCATTGAATCGTCGGGTTGAAATTGCCATAACGCAAGGTAAGCCAGAGCAAACACACATTTCACTGTTAGAAGAAGGATTATAATATGGACAAGGGGACGATTACGGGGCTACTACTGGTACTTGTAGCCATTATTGGCGGAATTTTTAGTGGTGGTGAGTCGTTTTTTTCTTACGTTAATATCTCTTCTATCGCAATTGTATTTATTGGTACGTTGGGCGCGGTGATGATGAGCGTGCGACCAAAGGTATTTTTTGATGCGATTACCAACACGATAGAGGCATTTAAAGGCGCGAATACCAATATTGAAGACACTATTGATACCTGTGTTAGGCTTGCTGATAAATCAAGAAAAAACGGATTACTTGCATTAGAAGAAGAAGATTATCACGATGCGTTTGTGGGGAAAGCCATGGAAATGCTTGTGGATGGCTATGACGAGGAAAGCGTACATGGACACCTAAATAAAGAAATTTATTTAACGCGAGAGCGCAACCAACAAACGGTGAAAGTGTTAATGACATTTTCAGAATTTGCGCCGGCAATGGGGATGATTGGGACTTTGATCGGGTTGGTGGCAATGCTTCAACAAATGGAAGATCCAAGCTCGATTGGTGCGAGTATGGCGGTGGCGTTACTCACAACCCTTTATGGCGCTTTTATTGCCAATTGTATCACTACGCCTTTAGCAAAAAAATTGAATAGTCGAAGCAATGAAATACTGTTATATCAAACCTTGGTAAAAGATGCGGCAGTGAAAATTGCAAAAGGCGAACACCCCAAAGCCACTTTCGATTTCTTGCAAACGTATGTTGAAACCCACCGTAGAAAATCGGCAGAGGAGCTTAAGCAAATTCTAGCTCAATAGATTGCTGGATATAGACACCCAAAAAGCGCCTTTCTAGGCGCTTTTTCAATGATTGTACCCACTTGGTAGTTCGAGTAACAACCGCCTGTCTCAAAGCGAACTATCATTGTGAGGGGAACGCGTGTTAACGACTCTGGTTGTGTCGCTATTTCGACACAAAGCGAATAGCATCAATAACAAGCTCAGGATTTTGCTTATGAATATTGTGCCCAACTTCGCTCGTCTTTATATGTAGGCCATTGTTGAAATGATTAAACAGGTTTGTATGTAATTGCTTCCATATTTCTTTACCCTCTTTGGTTTCTTCCAATGTAAATGGCTGCTTGGCGACATGTGTTGACGTGATTATAGAAACAGGTACATCGGGATAGCTTTCGTGATCTTTTGTTATGTCTAGCTGTTCTATCAGCTTCTGGTACTGGCTCGCCATGTGTGGTGGCATGTACCCTAATAACTTACTGTCGTCTTGAAGCACTCGCGTTTCGTTCTCTTTTTTGTATGCTACACGCTGGCCTAATGTCGCTGGGTCTACCAATACCAAACCCGATACCCGTTCAGGGGCTGACTTTAAAAATTCGGTGACAATGATACCACCATAGGAGTGGCCAACTAATGTCACTTTGTTAGAAATATTTAAGTGATCAAGCACCGTTTTTAGCCCTTTTACATGCTCTTTTATTGATTTAGGGTTACCGTCACTTTCTGACTTACCAATGCCTGCTCTAGAGTAGGTAATACTTGTATACGTGCTAGGAAGCTGAGCAACTATAGTATCCCACACCGATGCATCACTTCCAAAACCAGACTCAAACACCACAATATTTGAGCCTTGCCCTTGCTTAGTAGCATGCAGTTGATAGCCTTCAATCGGTATTTTTATGTCTTTTGCTTGCATTGTAGAGGTAAAAAGCAACGTGCTTATTAGGAGTAATATTTTATATTGATTCATGATGACTGCCTTTCTATTTCCCTGAAAGGGAACAACTTCCCTTTTTAGTTTTGAAGAAGAGGTATAAGTACCTTCTTTTTATGTTGTTACTATCTTCTTTTTTATAAATAAAAACAATGTCTTATTGTGCCTAGTACAGTTGAAAAGTGTAAGTAATCGTTAATTGAGTGGAAGAGGAGAGTCTTAAGCCATCGAATGATACAGGCTTTGTTAAAGATAAAGTGAGGGGCGTGCCCTATAGTCAACCGATGCAACGATATACCTAAAGGGCTGGCCAGAAAGAAGCGCCACTACGGGCGCGTCGAAATCTAAATTGTGAAGAAAACCGTGCTACATACTGGCCATGACGATTTCACGGGCATGCTCAGGCGTAATATCCTGACGTTCACCCAAGGCAAGGTAACCATTATTCGTTAAGTTTTTGGCGACATTGTCTGCGACATCGTCGTCAATACCATGTTCTTTCAATCGCGTTTTAACGCCCATTTGTTGGAAGAAAAGTTCAGTTTTTTCAATGGCCAATTCAATCGCAGAATCTTCATCATAGGTACTTAAGTTCCACACACGTTCTGCATACTGGAGCAGTTTTTGGCGCTTTTGCTCTTTTTGATGATGCATCAAGCGAGGCAACACGATCGCCAACGTTACCGCATGATCAAGGTTATGCAGAGCCGTTAGCTCATGGCCAATCATATGGGTTGACCAGTCTTGAGGTACGCCCACACCAATTAAGCCACTCAATGCTTGTGTGGCGTTCCACATCAAATTTGCGCGCACATCGTAGTCGCTGCTTTGAAGTACTTTTGGGCCTAAATCTATCAGGTTTTGCAATAGCCCTTCGGCAAATCGGTCTTGCACCGTGGCATTGACAGGGTAAGTAAGGTACTGCTCCATTACATGCACATACGCATCAACAATACCGTTGGCAAGTTGTCGTTCAGGCAGTGAATATGTTACTTCAGGATCGAGTACCGCAAACTGTGGGCGAACATGATCAGATATAAACGATAACTTTTTACCGAGCTCTTTTCGGTTCACCACGGCGGCGGCATTGGTTTCCGTGCCTGTTGCTGGAAGCGTTAAGATACATCCGATTGGCAACGCTGACTCGACGGCAGCGCCTCCCGCTAGAATATCCCAGGGATCACCGTTAAAGTGAGCAGCCGCGGCAATAAACTTGGTGCCATCTATAACTGAACCACCGCCTACAGGCAGTAAATAGTCTACGTTTTCGGTTTTGATTTTTTCTACTGCTTGCATAAGCGTAGAAAACTCGGGGTTTGGTTCAATACCTGAAAACTCACACCAATCAAGCCCTTTCAATTGCTCTGTAACTTGATCGTATATGCCGTTATTTTTAATGCTACCACCACCGTACAGCAACATGACTTTACCTTTGGGGAGCTGCGATGCGAGTTTGCCGATACTGCCTTTACCAAACACGACTTTGGTAGGGTTATGATAGATAAAATTTTGCATGATACCTCTGCCTTTTCTTTGACTGGGCGCGCAGCAACTGCGCCCACCGCTAATGATATGACTATCTTGATACACCCGAATCATGACTGCAAGCGCAAGAAGGCGAAGTGATAACCCATTGACAAGAATTTAAACGATAAAACGTTATATTTGGTTTACAAATTCCGAGTTTGCCAGCGCGTATTTTCAAATCGCTACTATTTAGCTGTAATTCGCTCAAGAGGTGGCTACATTTACACGTTGTGCGAGTCTGGTAACCCATGCTCAACGCTGGTAAACTTCGCTTGGCATTTGCGTATAGCCAATGCCAGTTTCAAGTGGGTAAACTTCAATCAATACCATCGCGCTTGAATACACTATTCACCAAGGGGTGCCGACAGGCTGAGATCTGTGCACGATTGTGCAGTCAGAAACCCTAAGAACCTGATCCGGTTAGAACCGGCGTAGGGATAGGTGCTCGCGTATAGCTTATTACCTTATCTTCACGCAACTACCGGATCTCAAAATTAAAAACGATAAGAGATCCTTGTAAATGCAAAGACGTGTAAATCGAATCGCACTCTGTGTACTGTCTTCCTTTGTGTGCGCGAATATGGCGCATGCTCAGTCTGCGGCTGATACTGATCAGAAGTCTATCAAAACATCCTCTATAGAAACGATTACGGTAACGGGAGCTATGTTGCAAACGCCGTTATCAAAATTTGCATCATCAGTTTCTGTTATCAATGATGACGCGATTGCAGCACGTCAAGCTGACCATATCGAGCATATTTTAAATCGCGCATCGAATGTAAACTTTTCAGCGGGCGCTAGCCGCGGTCGTTTTTTCCAAATCCGTGGTATTGGTGAGCGAAGCCAGTTTGTTGATCCGATTAACCCTTCTGTGGGTTTCATCGTTGATGGAATTAACTATTCGGGGATGGCCGCAGGTGCAAGTACATTTGATATTGAGCAAGTAGAGATTTACAAAGGTCCCAACAGCGCGCGTTTTGGATCAGATGGCTTGGCCGGCATGATTAATGTTGTGAGCAAAGCGCCCACTGCCGACACACATGTAAATGTTGAAGCAGGCGTGGCTAATTATAACAGTTGGAATGCTGGAGTTGCGGCTGGCACAGGTATTACCGATGACGTATTAATCGGCTTTTCTGCTCATCAGGTTAAAAGCGATGGTTTTATTGATAACGATGCGCTTAACCGCGATGACACCAATAACCATGATGAATTTACGGGGCGTATTAAGCTTCAGGCTGATATAACCGATACACTGCGCCTGAGTGCGGTGGCACACCATATTGATGTCGATAATGGCTATGATGCTTTTTCTTTAGATTTAAATCGTACAACCCTGTCTGACGAACCCGGTTTCGATAAACAAGAAAGTGACGCAGTCGCACTGTCTGCTTTGTACGATGGCTTGGGTGGCGCAAAAGTGAAACTGACTGGAACTTTTCTGGATGCAGACTTAGCATATGGCTACGATGAAGACTGGAGCTACGTCGGAATTGCGCCAGGCTGGGAATACTCGTCTACCGATCACTACTTTCGCGACCGCCAAGATAAAACCTTAGAGCTAAAAGTGTTTAACAACAATGATACCATGAATGGCTGGGTGTTAGGGGCGTATTATGCCGACGAAGAAGAAGATCTTCTCAGACAGTTCTTTGACTTTGACGCGTGGGCCGATGCGTCTTTTCAAAGTCAGGTTGAGCGTGAAGATACAGCACTATTCGGACAATATCGATTCTCAGTATCTGATAATGCTTGGGTGAGCGTGAGTGGCCGTTTTGCTGAACAGTCTCTTGACTACATAGACACTAATGGCGTTGTTCAACAAACTGATGAGAGCGATTGGGGAGCAGAATTGAGCTACCACGTTCAAGTATCAGATCAAACCATGGCATATGTTAAAGGAACCCGCAGTTACAAAATGGGGGGCGTAAATGGTGAAGCGCTTGGCAAGCTGAATGACGAGGGCTTGGTTGAGTTTAGAGATACACTACTGGCAAATGCAGCATTTGATTCAGAATCGTTATTAGGCACAGAATTAGGTATCAAAGGCGGAAATCCTGATGGAACCTTCACGATGCATTTTGCGGCGTTTTATCAATGGCGTGACGACGTGCAGTATAAAAGTTGGATTGTTCGAGATCAGACGTTTGTTGGTTTTTACAATAACGCTGGTGACGGCACCAACTATGGAATTGAACTAGACCTTTCATATCAATTACACAATAACGTGACATTGTTTGCGCATTTGGGGTGGCTTGACGCTGAGCTAGATGGCGTCACGCGTGAAGATGAAACCACCATTTATAATGGTCTTGAGCAGGCTCATGCGCCGTCTTACACAGCGAATGTTGGTCTAAATATCACGCTTATGGATGGTTTGAAATGGGTATTTGAGGCAGATGCTAAAGATCGTTTCTACTACTCATACTCTCATGATCAGCAGTCTGACAACATGGTGCTTGTGCACTCGAGTGTGGCATACACATACGATAACTGGGAGTTCTCTGTTTACGTAAGAAATCTATTTGATGAAGACTACGCAACACGCGGATTTTATTTCGGCAACGATCCCCGAAACGAGTATCAATCGAAAACCTATGAACAATTAGGCGAACCTCGTCGCGTAGGCGCAAGCGTGCGTTATCATTTCTAGGAGAAAACAAGCATGAAACTGGTAGCAGAATTATCAATGTATCCACTGAATGAGCAATATATTGCGCCAATAAAAACCTTTATTGAGCGATTGAATAGTTATTCTGAGCTAGATGTGAGTACGTCTGCTACCAGCACGATAGTTCGTGGGGAGTATGACGCAACGATGGCGATTTTAACGAAAGAGATGCGCCGAAGTCATGAAGAAGTGGGGCAAGCCATTTTCGTTTGTAAATTTTTAAATGGCGATGCCATGAAAAGTGAGCAGTAATGGGTGTGGTAACGGCTGAATTTTTTACTGATTTTGTTGGGCAGCTGGCCGCAACATCGCCGGCTGAGTGGATAGCTGTGGTATTGGCAATGGCCTATGTGTGGTTTGCCGCGCAGCAAAACATACTGTGTTGGCCAAGTGCGCTTGTCAGTAATGGCATTTATACCGTTATCTTTTGGTCTGTCTCGTTGCCATTTCACACGGTACTAAACGCATATTACTTGGTGATGGCGATATATGGCTGGATAAAATGGAAGCGAGCGCCCGTTGAAGATCAAGCGGTCACCACGTGGCCTGTGATACGGCACATTTTCTGTATTGTGGCTTTGGTAGCGGTGGCACAAAGCCTTATTTGGCTGGTGGGCGATCAGCTGGATAATGCACATTTGCAGCTCGATGCGTTAATTACCGTTTTTAGCGTGTTTACAACCGTATTGGTGGCACATAAAGTGTTAGAAAACTGGTTGTATTGGATTGTGATTGATATCGCCGCGGCGTATCTTTATTTCAGCAAAGGACTAGCGCTGACGGGATGTTTATTTGTGATCTACACCGCAATGGCGGTTTACGGCTACATTCAATGGTCAAAAACCCGTAAGCAGGGCAGCCATGAATCGTCTGCCACGGTTGCTGATAATCTGGAATCTACCCATCAGACAGGCGCAAACTAATGGTGTCGTCGGGCACCATTTTAAAAGAGCTACATCAGGCACGCTTTGTGTCAGATAATGCCGCTATAACGTCTATTGCTAGTGGTGCGATTAACCGTAGCTATCAGCTTGTTGATGGCAATATGCGGTATTTTGTGAAGACGTTTGCGCTAAACGAAGTGGTGAATAAGAATCGGTCACAACTCTATGATATGCAAACTAGTATAGCCAGCTTGGGTATGACCCCAACCCCTGTCTATTTGAGTGACAATCAGACGTTTCAAGTAGACGAGTGGTGCGATGTCATAACCCTTAAACATGCGAGCATAAACCGTACTGCATGGATGCAGTGCTTATTGTCGTCTATGTTACGCACACACGCCCTTGAGATGACAATTCCCCCTTTGCTGTTAGTGGATAACTGGCGACACTACCTTAGGTTTTTAACACCAGAATCGCAGCGTGCGTTGCAAACGTCTTTTGACTATCATGCTGCCTTGGTAGACAGCCACTGGGCGCGCCTCCCGTTAGTGGTGTGCCATAATGATTTGGCTGATTTCCATGTCAGCACAACGGGGCTCATTTTTGACTGGGAATACGCTGGCATTGGAGCCCCCATGTATGACATCGCATCTTGCTTTGACATAAACGGTTTCAGTGATAATGAAAAAAACTGGTTTTTAAAAGGTTATGCCAAAGAAAGGGGGATGGAACCCGCGATATTAGAACAAGAGAGCCACGTGTTTAGCGAACTTGTGCAATTTACCAATCAACTTTGGTACGCGGCCACGCAGGCACGACAGCATGATATGGGCACGAAGACTGAACCATGAAACCGGGCAATATTAGCGTTGAGGGCTGATTTAACCTTCGGATAAGCCGATATTCATACAGTTTGCACATAAAGTGTTCATATAAAACATTTTATGCATAAAAGCACTTTACCTTTGCATTAGCATGGGTATAATGCAGCCTTCTTCCGCAGGGGTGTAGTTCCAATTGGTAGAACAGCGGTCTCCAAAACCGATGGTTGGGGGTTCGAGTCCCTCCACCCCTGCCACTTTATCTGTTATGCTTACTCGCATGAAAACATCAAGTCATTTAAATTCGTATCAACGCGCTGTGTTATCTCAGCTGGGTATTCAGTCATGGGTTTATCGCGATGATATACCGTTGCAAGTGACGCTGAATGAGAGTGAATCACCTGCTAACTCGTCTCCAGCGAGCTTAAACGCTGACATTGGCGATAGTCATGCAACGCAGAGTAGTGTCTCGCAAGTGGATGGCGATTCGTCAGTGGCAACAGATACATCAAAACTATCATTAGGTGGCAAGCCACTGTGTTTATTTGATGCCTCTGAGTTACCTCCATGGTTATTACAAGATTTAATGCTATGTACATCGTTGACTCACTCTGATCTGGTATTTGATGCGTCTGTTTCTTTAGCGTCGGTATATGAAAAATATACTGATGTGGGATGGGTGCTCTTAAAAGATAAACTCACCACGACGAATACGGTTGCTCACGTTCCGGCGCAGTTTGTTTTAAGCGATACGGGATTAACCGCAACAGATAAAAAGCGCCTTTGGCAGCAGCTCCAGTCTATATAAAATAGTATTCAAATGTTGATCACTACGTTATCTGAAAAGCACATTGTGCAAATGTATAATTTGCATGTGCAATGCCACAGCAATCCGTGGTCGTTGTCTACTTTCACAGATTGCACCACGCCGCCCTATTTTGCTGCTGCATTGAGTGTAAGTGAGCAAAAAGCAAGTGACACCACCGCCGAATCATTCATAGCAGGCTATTACATAGGGTTGAATGTTGTCGGTGAAGTTACATTGATGGATATTGGTATTGCGCAGGATTACCGTGGGAAAGGGTATGGTGAGCAATTGCTCGACGCTTTTTTGGCGCGCTGTCGTCAACTGCAATGTCAAGCGATCTGGTTAGAAGTCAGGGCATCCAATCAGGCTGCTATTTCGCTTTACATGAAAAAAGGTTTTGAGGAAATAGAGGTGCGTAAAGGCTACTACACGATATCAAGCACTAGAAACGGAGAAGACGGTGTGACTGGCAAAGAAGACGCCGTGATCATGAAATTATCGTTAACCGACTGACCGCGCTTGTTAGCATTGTGATATGAGATGAAAAATAGGTTACAAGCCACCTACAAGATGGATTGGGTGTTAAGTCTACCCGGTCAGCAAGGGAGTCTGACCGAGCAGTTTCAACGGCAGTGTGAGCTTCCGATTGAAAAGGTCAGGCAGATTACGCCACTGCCGCTCTGTCGATGGCCATCTTAACCATCGCAGAAGAATTTACGTTACATCCTGTGCACATAGCGATGAACTGGTTCATGTTAGGTGTACCTACATTTTTTTCCCAGTTTTCATAAGTTTTACGAGTTTTCACATCAGCTAGCTTTGCCATCTGAACTGTTGTTAAACCAGCTTCTAAGCGCATTTTTCTTAAATCTGAGCCTGTAATGTACATATTGAGTTCCTTAGTCATGGTCACATGAAACTTAGTGCAACCTGAGGTGCTAAGGGTGGTCAACCCGAAGTTAAACCCTTGGTCGCTTTATTCGATGATGAAAGTGTATGATAAGGTTTGTGGATTGTGCTCCACATGGTAAAAAAAACATTCTAAAGTGCGTAAGTTGTTGAATTTGAAGGGGTTAAAGTTTGATTTTGGTGGGAAAAAATAACAAAAAAGGCGCAGAAACTGCGCCTAGCGTAAGGACTAATTACTTCCCGTAGGATTTAATAGTTCTTCTAGTTTTTTCAAGAAGTCCGTCGGCGGCGCTTTGCTTTGGCTGCCCTGTTGGTCATCTGGTGGGACTTGTTTATTGCCACCGTTAGCTAAACTTTCAGTACTCAATAGCAAGGTTAATCCAATTAAAGGTACTATTGCTTGTTTATATTTCTTCATTTTCTCTCTCTCTCCTTTGTGGTTATCCCACGGAATCATCATAATTGTTTTGAGATTGAAAGTGAAATTAAAGAGGCACAGCTAGAAGGCTTTTACATTAGATAAAAGTATCTTATAGCTCTGGTTGAAGATGCACCAAATTATATAAATTAATATTATTGAGTTTAAATGGGCGAATGCGTTATATATGTAAACAAAATCTGAAAGTTGGAAAATATGCCTAATAAAGTATTCTATTACCATGGCGGTCAATAGTAAGATTGCGATACCTTCGGCCTTATATAACTGCCAATCAACATGAAGAGATCTTGTTTCTTTGGGATACAAGCTTTCAGTGTAAGGAAGGCGATATAGCAGACAGTGACGCTGTGTCAATACTAGTGTTATTTGAAATATATACCATTGGATGTTTAATTCGGTACCTTGCTTGACTAGAGTGAAAATATCAATACTGATGCTAAGCAGAAGAGCTGTAATCAAGCAGTAACTAAATCTATCGTATTTAGTGAAAAAGAAAATGAATGCAGCTAAAGCGTAAAATATAAATTTTGAGCCGTATGCTCCAGACGCTAGCATAATGTTCCATGCCGTTTCGTCTAATAACCTACCGGCAATAAAGATTAATACAACCCCCAGAACATTTACGTCCTTTCGGCATAATATGGCTACGAAAAGCAGAATAAATATTGAGATACGATCAAAGAGAACGGCGTCGTCAAACGTATAAACGCCGAGCGCGATAAAAAGCCCTCCAAAGAGGGCTGTTAGGATTTTTTGGCCGTACAGCGAGAATAACATTTAGCTGTGATTAAATCCGAAATACTCCATCACAGTGCTAAAAAATGATTCTCGTGTTTGTTCTGAGGCTTTTTGTCTGCACACCGACCACCACTTGCTGATCACTTCCACGCCAATCGCGCTCATGGTTTCTGGTTTTTCGTTTTCGATGGCGGAAACGGTTTCTCGGCTAATTCCTACACGCAATGCAAGTTCTTCCTGTGTATAGCCGGATTCCTTCCGTAGGGCACGTAATTGTGCGCCGCTAAACTTTTTTCTACGTGACATGTGTTGGTTCCACTTATTAGTAAATTTGTACTGCTGTACTTCGGTAAAAAAATTTACACTTCGACTATAGGTGATTTTGTCCTTTGAGTAAATAAAAAATCGTTATTCTTGTAAGAAAAATGTCATTTACGTAGGAGGTTTATCCTCATCAGCACGGGCCGTAGGGAGAAAATGTAAATTTCGCCTCATATATTTGTTGGGTTGTTCGTATCTTGGTAACAATAAAAATACGCGTTATATACGGTATGTTGTTGCTTTAATTGAGTGGTACAAATGAGTCAGGCGAGGTGCCTGCCGAATGAAGAAAGTAAGAGCGATACTGCACAAGTGCACAGAAAATGTGGGGGAAAGATAAAATCACCTGCCCGCTAACCTATTTTTATTGCCGTACAGTTTTATTAAAAAGCCGTTTTTACGCCCTTTTTCGTAAAGGTGAAAACAGGTATAATCCGGCAAATTTTTAATCTAGGTGTTTGCTCGTCACACCGCGTAATAGAAAAGGCCTCTGTCAGGTTCATGTCTCATATAACTAAAGAAATTAACAAACGTCGTACCTTTGCGATTATCTCGCACCCGGATGCAGGTAAAACCACCATTACTGAAAAAGTATTGCTTTTCGGAAAGGCACTTCAGGTGGCGGGTACAGTAAAGGGGAAAAAGTCAGGTCAGCACGCAAAGTCTGACTGGATGGAAATGGAAAAAGAGCGTGGTATTTCTGTTACCACGTCTGTGATGCAGTTTCCTTATCGCGATGAGTTGGTTAATCTTCTGGATACGCCTGGGCACGAAGACTTCTCAGAAGATACCTACCGCACCTTGACGGCGGTAGATTCGTGCTTGATGGTGATTGATTCTGCCAAAGGGGTAGAGGATCGTACCATCAAGTTGATGGACGTGACGCGTTTACGAGACACCCCGATTATCACGTTTATGAACAAGCTTGACCGCGATATTCGTGACCCGATTGAGTTGCTTGATGAAGTTGAAGAGGTACTAAAAATTAAATGCGCCCCGATTACTTGGCCAATTGGCATGGGTAAAGAATTTAAAGGGGTGTACCATTTGCTGCGTGACGAGACCATTTTGTACAAAACGGGTCAGGGTCACACCATTCAAGACAGCAAAATCATCAAAGGGTTAGACAATCCAGAGCTTGATGAAGCCATCGGTAGTTATGCTGACGAATTGCGCGATATGCTCGAATTGGTGCAAGGGGCATCTCACGAATTCGACCAAGAAGAGTTTTTAAAAGGTGAACTTACGCCTGTATTCTTTGGCACAGCACTGGGTAACTTCGGTGTTGATCATATGCTTGACGGGTTGGTTGATTGGGCACCTAAACCGCTAGGGCGTGATTCGTCAGAGCGATTTGTAGAGCCAGAAGAATCCACCTTCAGTGGCTTTGTATTTAAAATTCAGGCCAACATGGATCCAAAGCATCGCGACCGTATTGCTTTTTGCCGAATTGTGTCGGGCAAATACGAAAAGGGCATGAAAATGCACCAAACCCGTATCGGCAAAGACGTACGCATTTCAGATGCGTTAACCTTTTTGGCTGGCGACCGTGAGTTGCTAGAAGAGGCGTATGCTGGCGATATTATTGGCTTGCATAACCATGGCTCAATTCAAATTGGCGACACCTTTACTGGCGGTGAGAAATTCCGCTTCACGGGAATTCCTAATTTTGCCCCTGAATTATTTAAGCGTATTCGCCTTAAAGATCCGCTTAAACAAAAGCAATTGCAAAAAGGGCTTATTCAGCTATCGGAAGAAGGTGCCGTTCAGGTATTTCGTCCATTAATGAACAACGATCTTATTGTTGGGGCGGTTGGGGTGCTTCAGTTTGACGTGGTGGTTGCGCGCTTAAAAGCAGAATATAACGTAGATGCAATCTATGAGCATGTTAGCGTGAGTACCGCGCGTTGGGTTTACTCGAAAGACGAGAAAAAGCTTGATGAATTCCGCCGTAAAGCTGAAAGTAACTTGGCATTAGACGGTGGTGACAATCTTACTTACATCGCCCCAACCATGGTGAATTTACAGCTAGCACAAGAGCGCTACCCTGAAATTGAATTTTTGAAGACGCGCGAGCATTAGTGTACGGCTAGTGTTACTCAGTCTGCATCGTAAAGTGGATTACGTAACCTCAATATATTGAAACGAATACAATAAGTTAAACATAATATGAACTTACATACGTTACTGTTAGAAAGATTTAAAACGGCATTGGCTGCCATTGGTGCACCAGAAGATTCACCGGCTCCTTTGAGCAAAAGCACACGCCCTGAATTTGGTGAGTATCAATTTAATGGCGCCATGGCATTGGCAAAAGTATTAAAAGCAAAGCCTCGCGATATCGCTGAAAAAATTGTGGAAGCAGTATCGCTTGACGACGTTGCATCTAAGCTTGAAATTGCTGGCCCTGGGTTTATCAATATTCACCTTAAATCCGAATGGATGGGAACGCAGCTTGACCGTGCACTTAACGACGCAAGACTGAATATTGAGCAAACTGCAAATGATATCGTGGTAATTGACTATTCATCGCCAAATCTTGCCAAAGAAATGCACGTAGGCCACCTTCGTTCAACCATTATCGGTGATGCGGTAGCAAAAACACTAGAGTTCATGGGGAACAAGGTGATTCGCCAAAATCATATGGGCGATTGGGGCACGCAGTTTGGTATGTTGCTGGCGCATTTGAGCGATAAACTGAATGCCAACGAAGTGGCGGAAACCGCGCTTTCTGACTTGGAAGATTTTTATCGCGAAGCCAAAGTACGCTTTGACGATGAAGACGGATTCGCTGACCGCGCCCGTGAATATGTGGTGAAACTTCAAAGTGGCGATCCGGACTGTGCGAAGCTGTGGGAAAAGTTCATTGATGTTTCGATTGCCCACAGTGAAGAAGTTTACGACAAACTGAATGTAAGCCTCACGCGTGAACACGTGATGGGGGAAAGTGCCTACAACGATGATTTAGCCAATGTCGTCGCTATTTTGAAAGAAAAAGGCCTCGCAGTGGAAGATCAGGGAGCACAAGTGGTGTTTTTACCTGAGCTGGCTGACAAAGAGGGTAACCCTGCTGTTTACATTATTCAAAAGTCGGGTGGCGGATATTTATATGCGACGACCGATTTAGCGGCGATTCGTTACCGTTGCCAGAAGCTTAATGCGAACAGAACGTTGATCTTCACAGACGCTCGACAAGCACTGCACTTTAAGCAAACGGAGATTGTGGCGCGTAAAGCTGACTTCATCAATGACGAACAAACCTATGAGCATTGCCCATTTGGAATGATGCTTGGTAGCGATGGTAAGCCTTTCAAAACCCGCAGCGGCGGCACCGTGAAGCTGGCAGATTTACTCGATGAAGCCATTGAGCGTGCAGAAACCTTACTGGCCAAGCGCGAGTCCGATTTGTCTGACGCTGAGCGCAAAGACGTTGCACGAAAAGTGGGTATTGGTGCAGTTAAGTATGCAGATTTAAGTAAAAACCGTACCACCGATTACATGTTTAATTGGGACACCATGCTCAGCTTTGAAGGCAATACCGCGCCTTATTTACAGTACGCCTACACGCGAATTCAAAGTATCGTTAGAAAAGCGGGCGTGAACCCTACCGAACTTAGCGCATCGATTGTTGTTTCTGAGTCACAAGAGCATGCGTTAGCGGTGAAGTTATTACAATTTGTTGAAGCGATAAATCAGGTTACGGCGGAAGGCACACCGCATGTGTTGTGTAGCTATCTATACGACGTAGCCAGTGCGTTTATGAGCTTCTACGAAGCCTGTCCGATTCTAAAAGACAGTATTGATGAGAACGTGCGTAATAGCCGTTTGAAGTTAGCGTTGATGACAGCCAATACGCTGAAAAAAGGGTTAGACTTGCTTGGCATTGATACGATGGAAAAAATGTAAGCTGCCATTTTAAACGTATATGCGTAAAAACGCTCCTTCGGGAGCGTTTTTTGTTTTTAGCTATGGCATTCCAATTGAGTAAGGGCGTCGCATCTGAATTTAATACTGACAAACTTTCGGTAATACCAAATAGGAGGATGGGTTCCTTTGAGAGGAAAATGCGTGGGGAGCCCGTAGTAAAAGTTAGTAGATTTAATGCCACCGCAGCAGGTTGGGATGACCACAATAGGTCGCGATTGCTTATTTGCGGCGGCATCAAATCAAAACAGAACGTTAGTTGCTTGCTTTTTCCTCTCGGCGTTTTGCGTGCAACAATGGCTCGGTATAACCATTGGGTTGTGTATGACCTTCGAAAATGAGGGCGTAGGCGGCTTGAAAAGCTGTCGTTTCCTCTGGGTTGGGCATCATCGGCTTATATTCGCTGTCTGCCGTATTCTGTTCGTCAACCAAAGCTGCCATTTTATGTAATGCTGCTTCGACTTGCTCTTTGGTAATAATGCCATGCATTAACCAATTGGCTAAGTGCTGGCTAGAAATACGCAGTGTGGCGCGATCTTCCATCAGGCCAACATGGTTAATATCAGGCACCTTTGAGCAGCCGATGCCTTGGTGCACCCAGCGCACGACATAACCGAGAATACCTTGAACGTTGTTGTCAATTTCGCGCTCAATGAATGCCTTTGACAGTGGTGTGCTTTCGTTCAGCAATGGTATTGTGAGAATGTCATCGATACCGTCAAAGTGGGTGTCTTTCAGTGAAGACTGTAACGACGCAACATTAACATCATGATAGTGAAGTGCGTGTAAGGTTGCGGCAGTGGGAGATGGTACCCATGCCGTGCTTGCGCCAGATTGTGGGTGTCCGATCTTGGTCTTCATCATATCTGCCATATTATCAGGTACAGGCCACATGCCTTTTCCGATTTGTGCGCGCCCGCCTAAACCTGATGCTAAGCCCGTGACAACATTGGCTTTTTCATAGGCGGTGATCCAAGGCATTTGTTTTAGTTCTGCTTTTGGTGCAAATGCGCCTGCGTACATCGAGGTATGAATTTCATCGCCAGTGCGGTCTAAGAAGCCGGTGTTTATAAATACTACCCGAGACTTCGCTTCTGCAATGCAAGCCGCAAGGTTAACGCTAGTGCGGCGTTCTTCATCCATGATCCCCATTTTTATAGTATCTTTAGGCAGAGACAGCAGCGCTTCAATATCTGTAAATAACCTATTGCTGAAGGCGACTTCTTCTGGACCATGCATTTTGGGCTTCACGATATAAATGCTGCCAGTACGAGAGTTGTTATATTGGCTATTACCTTTAAGATCATGAAGCGCAATCAGGCTGGTAATTACGCCGTCCATGATGCCTTCGGGTATGGGCTTATTATCAAACAATATGGCGTCGGACGTCATGAGATGTCCTACATTGCGTACAAACATCAAACTTCTGCCAGAAAGCGAAAAGGTCTGCTTGGAAGGGCTAATATAATCACGATCTGGGTTCAGTGTTCGGCGAAATGTCTTATCACCTTTTTTCACTTCTGTGCTAAGTGTGCCTTTCATTAACCCAAGCCAGTTTTGGTAAACAAGGGTTTTATCTTCTGCATCAACGGCCGCGACAGAGTCTTCACAGTCCATGATGGTAGTAATGGCGGACTCAAGCAAAACATCTTTTACCCCGGCTGCATCAGCGTTGCCAATGGGATGTGTTTTGTCTAGTTGGATTTCTGCGTGCAGACCATGGTGACGAAGTAAAATTGCCGATGGATTGGTAAGGTCACCCTGATAGCCCACAAATTGCTGGCTGTCTTGTAACGTGGTGGAAGCGCCACTCGCTAGTAATATAACAAGAGACTCATCTTCTAGCCGATACTCAATGACGTCATTGTGAGAGCCTTGCTTAAGCGGGGCAATGGTATCAAGCCAAGTTTTGGCAAAGGCGACAACTTTTTGTCCACGTACCGGATTATATGTGCCCGTTTTTTCTGCACCGTTTTCATCGCTGATCACATCTGTGCCATAAGCGGCATCGTACAGGCTACCCCAACGTGCATTAGCTGCGTTGATCGCATAGCGAGCATTATTAATAGGCACCACTAACTGAGGGCCAGCGATAGAAGCAATCTCTTTATCTACATTTGCGGTTGAAATCGTAAAAGGCGATGGCTGTGGTTTCAAATAATCAATATCCAGCAAGAACTGTTTATAGTCAGAAAAATTAAAAGGTTGGTGAGTTTGGTGGTACTCATCAAGCTTTGCTTGCAGTGCGTCACGTTGCTCTAACAGCCGTTGATTTTCTGGGATCAGTTTTTCTAGTAGGGCGTCAAACCCCGACCAAAACGTACCGGACTCAATGTGCGTTCCTGGAAGTACCTGTTTTTCGATAAAGGCGTGAAGCGTTTCATTAACGCGAAGATTTCCGTGCGGTATGTAGTGAGACATAACTGACTTCCTAAAATAAATCTGGGTTTCAGTGTAGGAAAATCAGCTATGTTTGTTTAATTTATGGTTTGTATTTTAGTTATAAATTTTGTGAATGTTGCGCTATTGGCCTTCGAGTTCTTTTGCCACATCGGTAATCAAACGGCGCAACCAGATGTGGCCAGCATCGTGATGGAGCAACGCACTCCACGCCATTTTTAATGCGATAGGCGGAATGTCGAAAGGCGGCTCTAAGATGACAACGTCACTGTCATTCTTAAATATGTTGGCCGCTTTGCTAGGAAGTGTCGCAATTAAGTTTTGCGCTTTAGCAAGCTGGAGCGCGGCATGGTAGTGGCGAGTGAAAATACGGATATCACGCTTTTTACCAAGCTTCGTGAGCTCTGCATCTACCCATCCAAGTTTTTGCACTTCATTTGGGTCAACGCCGACACCCACGCCAAATCCAGTTTTGCTAACCCAAATATGTTGGCTATGAAGATATTGTTCGAGGTTAAATTTGCCGATGATAGGGTGATCGCTTTTCAGCACGCATGAAAAGGTGTCGTACCAGACGACCTTTTGGTGGAATGACAGCGGTAATTCTTCAAAACGGTTGATGGCCATGTCGACTTTACCGTGTTCGACATCATGAAAGGTCACATCACTTGGCGTTATGACATCAAGGGTAATATTAGGCGCAAGTGACGACAGTTTGCCAATCACCTCCATAAGCAATGTTGACTCAGCGTAATCACTTGCCATGATCCTAAAGGTTCTGGCACTGGTAGCAGGGTCAAATTCAGTTTCTGGCTGAATAGATGCCTCAAGCTTCGCCAGTACGTCACGAATAATGGGTTGTATTTCAAGGGCACGTTGTGTCGGCGTCATGCCATCGCTGGTTCTAACCAGCAACGGATCTTTAAATAAGTCTCTCAGGCGCTTAAGGCCATTGCTCATAGCTGGCTGAGTAATACTGAGTTGGTTCGCGGCTTTTGTGACGCTGCCTTCTCTAAGAAGTACATCAAGATAGACCAGAAGGTTTAAGTCAACTTTTGCAATATTCATGATACGAATGTACTCCTAATGCCGCTATTACGTTAGGTATTGTATTGAAGTTAAAGTAGATTGCTACTGTTATTAAGGTGTGATGGTCACTGCTGTATGCTTTTTGTGCAATTTGCATGGGGTTCCGTAAGTTTTACGCCGATAAAATATAAAACGTGGAATTACAGCAGGCTATTGGCGTAAACGAGAGGCGGATTATTCAATAATCAAAAAGGGGCGTGCGCCCCTTTTACGTGTTTGTCGTTAATGGAATTGCTTACACTGCAACGTCAAACTGATTCATGGTATTGTCTTTACCTGCGGCTTTCAGGGCTTGTTCACCCGAGAAGTATTCTTTGTGATCATCACCTAGATTAGAACCCGCCATTGCTTGGTGCTTCACGCAAGCTAAGCCTTCGCGAATTTCTTTACGCTGAACGCCTTTCACGTAGGCAAGCATTGCCTCGTCACCGAAATAACCTTTGGCGAGGTTGTCCGTTGACAATGCCGCTGTGTGATAGGTTGGCAACGTAATTAGGTGATGGAAAATACCCGCTTCACGTGCAGCATCAGCTTGGAATGTACGTACTTTTTCGTCTGCTAGCTGTGCTAGTTCTGAGCTATCATATTTTTCAGCCATCAGTTCATCACGGTTGTAGTCAGATAGGTCTTTTCCTTCTTCTTTCCATGCATCAAAAACTTGCTGACGGAAGTTCAATGTCCAGTTAAATGACGGCGAGTTGTTATACACGAGCTTAGCATTAGGCATTTGCTCACGAATCGCTGATACCATGTCGCCAATCTGTTGAACATGTGGCTTTTCTGTCTCAATCCAGAGTAGATCTGCACCGTATTGAAGTGAGGTAACACAATCAAGTACCACGCGATCAAAGCCTGTGTTGTCTTTAAATTTGTAAAGGCCATTTGGTAAACGAACCGGCTTAACCAGTTTGCCGTCTTGCTTAAGTACCATGTCGCCTTCGGTAAGATCATCTGCTGACGCGATCTCTGTGGTTTCCAAAAACGCATTGTACTGCGCGGCCAAGTCGCCTTCGCTGTTTGACACTGGGATTTTTTGGGTTAGACCCGCACCCAGTGAATCTGTACGTGCTACGATAACACCGTCATCTACGCCTAGCTCTAAGAATGCGTAGCGAACCGCATTGATTTTTGCGAGAAAATCTTCGTGAGGCACGGTGACTTTGCCGTCTTGGTGACCACACTGTTTTGCATCAGATACTTGGTTTTCGATTTGAATACAGCACGCTCCCGCTTCGATCATTTTTTTAGCCAGCAGGTAAGTTGCTTCTTCATTACCGAAACCAGCGTCAATATCAGCAATGATAGGCACTACGTGTGTTTGGTAATTGTCGATTTGAGCTTGGATTTCGCTTGTGTCTTTACCTGCTTCACGTGCGTTGTCTAATGCTTTAAATAGCTCGCCGAGCTCTTTAGCGTCTGCTTGACGTAAGAATGTGTAAAGCTCTTCAATCAGTGCGGGAACTGACGTTTTCTCATGCATTGACTGGTCAGGTAGCGGGCCAAATTCAGAGCGAAGTGCTGCAACCATCCAACCTGAAAGGTACAGATAGCGCTTGTCTGTTGTGCCATGGTGTTTTTTTACTGCGAGCATTTTTTGCTGGCCAATAAAGCCATGCCAGCAACCTAGTGACTGGGTATATTGGCTGCTGTCTTTGTCATACGCTTCCATATCTTTACGCATAATGGCAGCTGTGTACTTCGCAATATCCAGACCCGTTTTAAAACGGTTTTGCGCTTTCATGCGCGCCGCATATTCTGGGTTAATGTTGCTCCAGCTAGTTCCAAATTTAGACTTAAGCTGTTTAATCGCGTCAAGGTCTGATTGATATTGAGACATAATGTATTTCCTTTGACTGTAGGGTATCGAATAGGTCGCTTAATTGCTGACCGTTGAAATCATCCTACTCCTAATTTTTAAATAATTTAAATCTATGAATTAAATTTTCGATATAAATTCTGTGAATGTGGTGGTGGGGTTTGGAACAATTTCTAGGGATAAGGTATAGTGATCGGTCGACGTGAAATTAAATTTGCGTCTATCATGTAGTTAACACAGGTTTTAGATTCAGACATGTCAGATTTACTCGCTTCTATTGATCAACGTACCCAGTTGGTGGGGGAAAATAGGCTTGAGCTTTTACTGTTTAAGCTTGGTACTCGTCATGTGTTCGCGATCAATGTGTTCAAAGTTAAAGAAGTCATTAATGTTCCGAAAATGAATCAGATGCCTGGTTCTCATTCCAATATGAAGGGCGTGACTAATTATCGAGGAAAGTCGATCCCGATTATTGATTTGCGGCAAGCAATCAAAATGCGTTCACCGATTGATCCTGAGACTGGTCAGAATGTAATTATCACTGAATATAATCGTACTGTGCAGGGATTTCTGATCGGCGATGTGATGAATATTATTAATACGTCTTGGAGTGATATTCAGCCACCGCCGACGACGATTGGCAAGAACAACTACCTTACAGCTATTACGCATATTGAGGCAGAAGGAAAAAGGCAGATTGTTGAGATCATTGACGTTGAAAAGGTGTTGTCAGAAATTATTGATTATGATGTCTCTGTAAGTGAAGAGGTGCTTGACGAAGATGTGACACCTCATCTTGCTGGGAAAAAAGTGTTAGTGGTGGATGACTCCGCGACGGCAAGGTGGCAGGTGCGAAGTACCTTAGAGCAGTTTGGTATGGAAATTATCGAAGATCGTGACGGTTTGAATGCGCTTCGTCGATTACAAAGTTGGGCGAACGAGGGCAAGCGTGTTACTGATGAAATTCTTATGATGTTTACTGATGCTGAAATGCCCGAAATGGACGGATACCGCTTAACAGCAGAAGTAAGGGGCGACCCACGCATGAGTGATTTGTTTATTGCTTTAAATACCTCTTTAAGTGGTAGTTTCAATGAAGCGATGGTGGAAAAAGTAGGGTGTAATCGCTTTATTTCAAAATTCCAGCCAGACTTACTGGTTGAAGTTGTTCAAGAGCGAATGCGAGAAGTATTAGGGCGCACTAAGTAAGTTCGGATTGCTGTGTAGCATGTTTGGCTTAAGATAATGCAACACGGTAGGGTATCAAGATAAAGCGCTCGTCATTATCACGAGCGCTTTTTCGTTTGAGCAGATTATTGAGGCTTACCTAACATCTGGAACAACGTTTTAGGAATATCTGTATTGTCGATATGTCCCGCGAATTGCTGCTTCCATTTGCCCATCGCAAACACTTGAACATCTACCGCTGTGTGGCCGCTTGAGGTCCATCCTGTGTTACTGCGCTTATCAAGTAGTTTGGTGATGGCTTTAAACATCGCTTTTTCATCTTTTTCAGTTTTGTTGATCGCCTTTTTCTCTTTTGAGGTTAAGCGCAACCCTGTTTGTTCAGCAACGACGGAAGAGGGCGTTTTGCTCTTCACTGCTAATCTTGCAATGTTAATCGGCGATGCTTTCAGCGACTTTAAAGGTGCGGGTTTCCATTCATACTTACCATTTGCGCCAATAGTTAGTCCACCTGTGCTGTGGTCAGCTGTTACAACCACCAAGGTATCAGGGTGTTGCTCTACGTATTGCTCTAACCATTCTAACGTTAGGGCAAGGTCATGCATTTCAGCCATTGCTGATGCAATGTCGTTGCCGTGTTCAGCCCAGTCTACTTGACTGCCTTCAACCAACAAAAAGAAGCCTTTGTCATTTTCAAGGTGTTTTACCGCAGTTTCTGTCATTGCTTTCAGTCTTGGCTGGTTTGGCATGTCGAGCGCCCAGTCCATGCCTGTATCTGCGAATAGGCCAAGTAACGGTTTGTCTGCTGGTGTATTACTTAGCTGATTAACATCGGAAATATAATGATATCCCGCTTGTTTGAATTCATCGACGATATTGCGATCATCACGAATGAAGTAATCCCAGCCGCCGCCAAGCATCACATCAAGGACAAATTGCCCATTGATTTTGTGATCGAACATACTGTCTGCAATCGCATCATAATTCTTGCGTGAGTCATTGTGTACAGCATAAGATGCAGGCGTGGCATGATTAATCTGTGAGGTTACTGCGACACCCGTTTTCATGCCTTTTTCTTTCGCCCATTGGAGCACAGTTGGTAACGGCTTTTTATCTACGTCTACGGCGATTGCGCCATTATAGGATTTCACACCTGCCGAAAGCGCTGTTGCGCCAGCTGCAGAATCTGTAACGAGTCCACTGACATGTGCTGGATAGGTGCTTGCCATGCCAACTAAATGACGATCAAAAACGGTGTCTTCGATTTCAGGTGTATCTGGGTTGTCTGCAAAATAACGATAACCTGTTGTTACTGCAGGGCCCATGCCGTCACCCACCACCATGATGATATTCTTAGGTTGTTCGGCGGCCTGTAAGCCAAATGTTGCAGCAAGTAGGGCGGTAGCTAAATACTTCATTCTTTCTCCGTAGAGGATTTGCTGTGAGATTGATTTAATGTCGTGCGTTGCGTATTAACCTAGCCATTTAGTGTTGTCATTATTACGACTAAGGTGTTGGCTTAGAGCAAGCTAAAATCTTTATTTCAGAGCTTGTTACACGGTACTTTTCGATCTCGTTATAAAAATGCAAATAATACGTGAAACTCAATGAATTTAAATGAGATTTTGTATTATTTTCGAAACTAAACTCAATATATCTAGGGTCTAACCCATGCACTTACCCGTGAGAATTCCCTTCGAGCAAGAATGCTTCAAGATCTTTACCCGTTAGTTTTTTGATTTGTACAAATAAATACCAAAGTGCAGCCATCAGCATAATCATACTAGGAATCACAATAACGGGATAACTCATGGCGGTCATTTTGCCAAGCTCTTCCGTGTACTCTGGCGTACCCGGTGGGCTTACAAGCATGATTTTCGCTAATGCATAATTTAGGAATGAGGACAGAAAAAATGACGCCGCAACAATATACGAGCTTACCGCGAGTTTTTTCTTGAACTGGTCTGCGGTATGGTTGTCTTCCAGTGCTTGATTCAACTCGGGCCAGTTGACAATTTGGTCGTTAAGAATCAACAGTTTGACTAGTGGTTTAGAGGTGCGCTGGGTGATTAACACGGCAAGCCCAATAAACCCAGGAATCGCAGCTTCTTTAATTGCTATGTATTCAGCCGGCAGCTCTAAAAGGCTGATACCGCCTGTTAAAATGACACTAACAATACCTAACACTGAAAAAACATTCACCTTTCCAGATTGCTTTAAGTCCCATAGACCATAAACAATGGGGAAAATAAGCGCGACAACGATAGACCATGCAGGGCCAAGATATTCTTCTGAATTTAAGTTGGTCATCACCACAACAGGAATGATGATATTGAATGCTAGATTGCCTAAAAAGCCGCCTTGCTTTTGCTGTGGTTGCTGCTGATTCATGGTTTGGACACTTTTTATCTACTGCTTGATTGATGGGAAAGTATACTCAATCGCCGCGCGGGTTACTATGAGCTTTCAAACGAATTTTAAATGTTTTTACCTGTTAAGAAGACGGTTTGACCAATAATTTGGCTGCAAGCAGTCCTGCAATCAATCCAAATAAGTGAGACTCCCAAGAAACAAAGGCATCTTGCGGAAGAACGCCAAAAATCATGCCGCCATAAAATACAATAATGATGAAAGATATGATGATTTGCTTAATGTGTTTACTTAAAAAACCTGCTAGTACCAAATAGCCAAAATAACCGTAAAGCACGCCACTTAGCCCTACGTGGATGGCGGTTCTGCCTAATGCCCATACTAACATGCCCTCGAGAAGTAGAATGCAGAGCGTAACGAGTACAAAACGCTTAATGCCATCTTGTAAAATAAGAAAACTAAATATTGCAAAAGGGACAATATTTGATACGAAATGAGACATGGAACCATGCAAAAAAGGCGCAGTAAAAATATGAAAGAGACTCGTAGCTTCTCTAGGAATCAAACCAAGCTGGTTGAGCGCTCGCCCTGTGATAAGGTTGATTATTTCTATTGCAAGTAATACCAAGCACATTACGCCTGTGAGTTTGGTTTTTGAGAATGAAGAATGTGAGTCTGTACCTTGCATTGTTTCAGCCTAGAATTATGTGTGGTAAGTAGCGCGATAGGTCTTGCGTGATCATATGCGTGTCTTCGCGAATAGATATTCCCGCAGCTTTGTCGTTAACTAACCAAGAACCAACAATAGTATGGTTGTCGGCAAATCTTGGTAAGGCAGAAAAGGCTTGGTAAACATATCCTTCTTCGCCATACGGTCCGTCTATTGCGGTGATCGTTTGATGACCTTCGATGATTGAAATATTTGCGCCTTCCCTTGAAAAAAAAGGCTTTTTTACCAGCTTTTGTCCGTCTGCTTTATTCACTTCATCTTCAAAAAAAGCAGGTAATAAATTGGGGTGGTTTGGGAAGAGTTTCCACAACAATGGTAACAGTGCTTTATTGGAAACGACGCTTTTCCATAGGGGCTCAATCCAGTGCGTGCTTGCCTGTAGCAAAGGTTCAGCAAAGTCCTCTCTTTGCATAAATTCCCATGGATAAAGCTTGAATACAGTTGATATTTCTTGATTGAGATGATCAGTGAAATAGTTGTCATCACTGAGACCAATATCTTCAATAAAGGTAAAGTAGGTATCTAGCCCAGCCTCAGCAGCACAGTCTTGTAAATACTGAACTGTACCTCTGTCTTCATCTGTGTTTTTGCAGCACGCAAAGTGCATATAGGCAACTTGATAGAAGCCACTGATTTCTGCGAAGCGATTAACTAATTTTTCTTGCAAAGAGTTAAATTGGTCGGCGTGTTTCGGGAGGCTGCCGTTTTTGACATTATCCTCTAACCATAGCCACTGCCAAAAACCGGTTTCATAGAGAGACGTGGGTGTATCTGCGTTATTTTCAAGTAACTTTGCCGATGATTGACCATCGTATACGAGATCGAGTCGAGAATACAGGCTAGGGGAATTGGCTTGCCAATCCTGATTGACAGCATCCCAGAATGTATGTGGAATTTTAAATTTTTCTAGCCAGTATTCGCTTTTACACACTGTGTCGACGGCATGTAAACACATTTGATGCAATTCTTCTGTTGGGGCTTCGATATCCTCTTCAATTTGCTTGAGCGTAAATTGATAATATGCCGATTCATCCCAGTATGGCTGGCCATACATTGTGTGAAATTTAAAACCATAGTCATCGGCGCGCTTCTGCCAATCTGTTCGAGGTGAGTGTTGGAGGCGAAACATAAATGTGTTTAGCCGCCCCAGCCACTTTTGCGGCTTGATGACCCCCAAGATGACTTCGCGCGAACTGTACTACCAAACCCGCCTCGCGACATTGTTTTCTTTATTTCTGGCTTAGGCTTGAATGCACCCGGTTTGACCTTGGTGCGCTTTTTAGACAAATCACCTATATCGTAACCGTCAGCCATAATGTAGCGATAACGATAAGGCGAATAAGGTGAGTAGGATGTGAACAGTGGTTGTGAATAATATCGGTTGGGCGAAAGCAAGTTCCCCAGCATATAGCCTGCCATGAGTGGCATGAAAAACGAACCACCGTTATTATCGACGTACTCGCATTGTCGTGGGCCAAAGTCATATTCACAGGTTTGCATATTGGCGTATTTAGGCCCTGTTTTGCGCGCCTCTTCTAATGCTTCTTCGTACGCCAGTGTGCAAGCTTGCACACGGTTTGGATTGTCATCAGTGCAATCTTCCAGTGTTTTGTAAATAATTACGTCTTCGCGATTGTCACTACAGGCAGCAAGAAATAATGAGGCAACACCTAGTGCGAGCGGCCTAGGTGTAAATTGCTTACGCATTCTGTGCAAATTGATCGATGCAGAGCGTTTTTGGGTCATGAGGTTGCCTCCACTAATAGCTCATACATGCTGCATTGAGTAGGCCAACTGCAACCGACATGGATGCCAACATGATGCCTGCCGATGTTTCGTTTTTGATAATGCGCTCTGCAATTTTTGGCATAAAAGTGAAACGTAAAATCGCAAACGCAAAAATCTGCGCAATTAGCGCAATCACGCCCCAAGTAATAAAATCAGGTAATGATTGTGAATTACTTGCCGCACCAGCAAGCGCGATACTAAAGCCAATAATGGCACCGCCAAAACCAATCGCGGCTGCCGCATTTTTATCTTGCTTGACTAGCGCCCATTCGTCATGGGGAGTGACAAAGGCATAAATTACTTTGAAGACAAATAAAAGTAGAATTGAAAAAGCAAAATATATTGCAAAGCTACTTAAGCCTGCTAATGATGCTTGAAGGGTTTCCATGGTCACCTCGTTTTAATTTCCGCTGATTGTGGTTTATTGCTTTTTTGCATTATCCGTTTATCGTGATATCTGCCGGTGAGATATCAAACCCTGTACTTCTTACCAAGCACCTGTCTGTATTGTGGTTGACTATTTTCTCTTCACCACAGACCAACAGTGACTCGAAGTTGCCATCGTCGAGCGGGCGCTCGTAGAGCATCATAAACTGATCTGTTTCACTCATATCGCCATCTAGCTCATAGGTTTTTTCTGTTACCGCGACAGGGGGCGATACATCATCAATAGCATTCCATACTCGAGTGTAATTTGTCGAGTCTAGTTGATAAGTTGGTTGTGAAATGTCTGAAGAAATTAGCGTATTCCAATTCGACTCGGAGCCAACGGTGGTGGTATCGTAAAAGTACCAAAGTTTTACGTCAGTAATATGATTTTCTGTGTCGCCACCATCTAACACAACCTGCAAAAACGCATCATCATCGGTATAAAAGCGTAAGATCTTCCCACCTGTATCTAAATGTGCTTCGCCGACGGCTTGAATTAAATGCTGTGTGGCTGCGCCGTCAATCATAAGTTGTGGCTCGAGTAGCTTTAACTTCAGTTTATCAATTTCAAAAGAGCCACCTAGATATAACCCCATAATTTCAGGCGCTTTGGGCTTGGTGTCTTTCTTTTTAAACCATTTATCAAACATCATTGCGCTCCTAAACTTGACCACTTAATGTCAGGTAAGCGTTGCTTAGCGATATAGAAAATCTTGTCACCGCCTTTAATTCGGTCAGAAGGCGCAGGATTTAGTGTCGGGTTGTGTGCCCCTGATGCAGGCAAAAAACCAATAAAGGTTGCATCGTATTGAGATTTCAAATTGGCGAAGACGTCACCCGCGACGAGGGATGAAACAGAATCAGGAATGGTCGCTGAAAATTGCGATTGTTCGCCGTATTGTAAACTCAGTAAATCGTGTTGAACGAGACTTGAACCAGGATCAAATGCTGATTTTGCTATCATTTCCACGGCTACACTGGGTGTGCACTCTACATTGGGGCAATGATGCTTAAGCAACTGGACGAGGCTTTCATCTTTGAAATAGGCGATTAAGTGTGCATCGGGATTCGCCTGACTACAATACAAGGCGGTAGTCATGGTCATGTCATCTTCAGGGTTATCCATGATGATGACGCTAGCATCTTTGATACAGGCTTTATTCATGTCTTCATCCTTGTTGAATGAAGCCACTTTCACGAACTCAATTTCTCCCGGTAAAGGGTTAAGAATTTCGGCTCGTACACAAAGCAGAATATCTGGTTTTTGTGGCATAGCAGCGCGTTCTTGTTGCAGCATATTGATAAGCTGAATAGTGCGTTGCTCGTTCCAGCCAATAACGACAATGTGATCGTGAAGGTCTAAGGGTTTCAAACCTTTTACTCCTTTTTGCCATTGCTCTGACACCCAAGCCGCGACGCGTCCTAGCACCAGTGCAAAAATACTTAATCCTACGGGAATAATATAAAGGGAAACTATCCATTTTCCAGCGGCTGTAGCTGGCGACATATCGCCGTAACCAACGGTTGAGCCTGTGACAACTAACCAATACATAAAGTCGTCAAACTGGAGTAGGGCGGTTTCATTCGCTGAATAAAGCAGTAGCCAACTACTTAACGCATAAAACGCCAGTACAAGCATAATGTTGTACCAGCGCATTTCTGCAAAGTACCTTGTTAGTACTTTGCGTATTTTTCGAACCATTAACATCCTTATTAAAGGTGCCTAGTTGCCTAAAATGCGACTAAGTTCATCGTCTGCCGATTTTTTGCCGCCTTTAATCCCCGCCTCAGCTAATCTCTTCTCTAGATCTGTGTTGGAGTCGCTATTGGCAAGTTCTTCAGCAGCTTGAAGCTCCGCACCACGCATTTGCTGACGTTCTTGAATACGTTGCAAAGACTCTGTGGCTGTTTTCATCTTGCTGTTTGCGCCCATGTGACGAGACGATACGGCGACTTGTGCTTTTTGAACTGACTCTGTCGCTTTCACCATATCAACCTGTTGCTCCAAACGGCGTAAGTTGTCTTTTGCTTGATTGATATTTTGAGCTAGTTGCTTTTCAGACTGTTGGAACTGGCTTAAGTATTGCGTTTCGGTGTCCATTTCTGCACGAAGTTCAGACACTTTCTGGGCGCAATCTAATGCTAAGTCTCTATCGGTTTCTGCGGCTTTGCGCGCATGATTCTCATATTCAGCAATCGATGTTTGCAAGCTGTCGATCTTCTGTTGAGACAATTTGCATTTGGCTAGAATCTGCGTGCGAGCATGGTCTGACTTGCGCAGTTCCTCTTTGGCTTCCCGAATCTCCTGTTCAAGGATGCGGATTGCCTGACTATCAACAACAGATTGAGCTGCTTCATTTGCTCCGCCTTTAATGGCAGTCACTAGTTTTTTCCATACAGACATATCGCTAACCTCGTTTACTTAAGATGAGTTTGATAAGCATCTAAAAATGCCGCTACGTTTTGAAACAGAGTATTCACTTCTATTAAAACGCTTTCTTCTTTTGATTGTGAACTCAACGAACCAAAAGCCGTGTAATAATCTTTACCACCCACGGAGGATATTCCTACTGTTGTTAAGGGGAAAATCATGTGAGTTTTGAGGATCTCTTCGTTTAGAGATTGAGTGTCAGTCACTTCGTCTACACCGAATAGCAGCGACTCAACTAAAATTTGTTCTCCACTTACCGCTAACCAGGCGTCAAGGCCATCTTGATTCGCAATCAGTAAGCAATTTTCCTCTCTCGTGATGACGAGATTGTCTTGTTTGGATAAAAGGGTCTCAAGTTGGCTAAGATCCCAAGTCATGGCTACTCTCCTGTTTGTAGACTTGTTGTGTCATTAACAACATCAGTAAAAACAATATTGCGTTATTTTCACGTTTTACAAGTTGTTTAACAACGTCATTTAGTCTAGCCAGAATTAAATAATTAAGTCAAATTATATTTTTCTGTTTGATAATTATAATGTCGTTGTGTAAATTATACGTCACAAATGAGTGGCTGGAGTATATATGCAAAATGAGCGTTCGAATGGAGATTGGCGGCAGCTTATTCAGCGTCTTCTGAAAGCCGAAATGTCAAAGCGTGGCGTGAAATATCAAGAGCTTAGTCATCGGCTAGCTGACATTGGCGTCAGTCAGTCGGCAGACAATCTTCGGAACAAAATCAATAAGGGGATTTTAGGTGCTGATTTGTTGTTACAAATTATGTACGTACTGAACATGCGTAAAATCGACCGTGACGAAATAGAGGATATTTTGCAAGATATGTAAGCTGAAAGTGCCACATTTCTATTTCAATAAAAAAACGCCCAGCGAGGTGCTGGGCGAAGCTAGGATTTGGGAGAAACGTCAATTAGCAAAAAACGTTGAGTATAATGTAAATGTTTACAATGTTTTTACAAATAGTGAAGGGTATCGCTGGAGAATTGCACGTATCCCCGTTTATACATAGAATACCGCGCCCTCCATTTGTGCGAATTATGCGGAGCAACAATGAAACTTTCTGATTTTCACTTTGATTTACCTGAGCAGTTAATTGCCAGATACCCGATGGCGTCAAGAAGTGCCAGTCGTTTATTACGCCTTGATGGAAAGCAAGGTACTCGTGAGCACCTCCAGTTCACAGATATTACTTCGTTATTGGACGCAGGCGATTTGTTGGTGTTCAACAACACCCGTGTGATACCCGCAAGAATGTTGGGGACGAAACTGTCTGGCGGTAAAGTGGAAGTATTAGTCGAGCGTATTATAGATGAGCACACGGTCATGGCTCATGTACGAGCTAACAAAGCCCCTAAGCCTGGTACGGTAATGCGCTTGGAAGATGCGGTTGAGGTTGAGATGGTTGGCCGAGATGATGCGCTATTTGAATTACGCTTTCTGACTGACAAACCCGTGCTGGAGGTACTTGAGGCTTATGGCCACATGCCTTTACCACCTTATATTGATCGCCCTGATGAAGACAGTGACAAAGAGCGTTACCAGACCGTATACAACGAAAAGCCCGGTGCAGTTGCAGCTCCTACGGCGGGACTACATTTTGATGATCAAATTCTTGAAACCCTCAAGCAAAAAGGCGTCAACTTTGCGTTTGTGACATTGCACGTAGGCGCAGGTACTTTTCAGCCTGTTAGGGTAGATAATATTCTTGAGCATAAAATGCATTCTGAATATGCCGAAGTGCCACAAGACGTGGTTGATGCCATCAATGAAACTAAGCAAAATGGTAAACGTGTTGTTGCCGTTGGCACAACGTCTGTCCGTTCTCTTGAGTCTGCGGCTAAGTCTGCGAAAGATAATGCTATGCCGTTGGCACCGTTTTTCTCTGACACGGATATCTTTATCTACCCGGGTTATCAGTTTGAGATTGTTGATGCAATGATCACCAACTTTCACTTACCAGAGTCGACGCTGATAATGTTGGTTAGCGCTTTTGCTGGAAAGGAAAATGTGATGGCATCCTATCAGGATGCTATCGACAATGAGTACCGCTTCTTCAGCTATGGCGATGCGATGTTTATTGAGAAACAGTAATGTTTTTTATTTAGTTCGAGCTGCGAAAATGTGGGTGTTGCTGTTGGATTGACGATGTCACTTAGAGGACACATGTCGATATTCTTTGACACCCACTTTTTTGAGAGCTGTACTTGAGATGTGATTGTGAATTTGCACAGTGATAGTGTTTTTTTTGCCCTATTAGCGGCAGTGGCAGCGACGTCCGCTTTAAGATTAGACATGGAATGTGTAGTGCTTCGCTGAGTCTACTCTATACTTGATAACGTGCATGTTTAATAAAAGCATCAGAGCCAACGTTTGAAAAGGAATCAGCATGACAGGAAGCGAAGTAGAGAAGATAAAACAATTACTTGAACAGTGGTGCAAGTCTACGCGTTATGATGAGAAAGACAATATTCTTAGTCAACATCTAGCCGATGCTATTATTTTCGATGTTCTACCACCTTTACAGTACACAAGTACGCAAGAATACAGACAAAGTTTTGATGCGTGGCAACCTCCTTTTGCAATCCCGTCGTTATTTGAGCTAGATGAACTGGTTATTCACGCAGACAGCCGTGTTGGGTTTGCTCACTGTTTAATTCATTGTGGAGGCGACCTACCTGATGGTAAAACCGTGCGAAGCACGGTTCGAGCGACTTTCTGTTTCACGAAAGTAAATGAGGCGTGGTGCGTTGCACATCATCACATTTCAATGCCTATGAGTATGAAAGACGAATAAATAGAATGAGAGCGCCAGCACAATGGGTAGCCATTATTCATCTGAGCTTTCATAGCGCCCCAGTTCTTCTCGCCAAATGGTATCAACTTGCTTTGCGATTGTTTGAAGTACGTCGTCTAAAGGTAGAAGTTTACTGTCTTTCAATGACGCCCTGTGGCTTAAATCTCGTAGTGTTAAATACGCATGGGTGAGCGTTTCACAGGTGGACTCACTGATAATATCTGCGTTTGCTAACGACGACAGCACCCTGACATTATCTGACCACAGTGCAATATCAGGGTGGTAATGAGCATGATTTAACACCCAATATTGAACTAAAAATTCAATATCGGTAATACCGCCTCTATCTTGCTTAATATCAAATAAGACTTCGTCCCCCTTATTTAAATGGCGACGCATTTTTTTACGCATTTTAGCGACGTCAGCAGCAAGCTCGGACTGCTCTCGTTGTTGGCATAATATGCGTCGCCGCACGTCGGTAAATTGCGCTTCTAGGTCAGAATTTCCATAAATTACGCGGGTTCGTGTTAATGCCTGATGTTCCCATGTCCAGGCCTCATTTTTTTGGTAGGTTTCAAACCCGTCAATGTGGCAGACCAACAAACCTGCGTTACCCGATGGGCGAAGCCGCATGTCAATTTCATAGAGTTCGCCAGAGCCTGTTTTAGTAGAAAACAAATGCATAATGCGCTGCGCAAGTTTAGTATAAAAGTGGTTAACATCTACGGGTTTTTCACCGTCAGTTTTGCCGCTTCGCTCAGCTTGGTGCACAAATACCAAATCTAAATCTGAGCCATAGCCGAGTTCTAATCCGCCCAATTTGCCGTAGCCTATTACAGCAAACGCTTTATTACCCATGTGGGTGCCCGGCGGACATCCGTGTTTTTCAGTAATTTGATACCACGCTTTATTCACAACTTCATGAATAATGGCTTCAGCGAGATAGGTGAGATGATCGCTCACTTTCATGATTGGCATAACTTGCGTGATATCTGCGGCAGCGATGCGCAGTTGTTGACTGAGCTTGTATTGCCGCAGACTCTCCATTTCCACCTCTAAATCATCTTGCTCAATTCTTAACATGGCTTGGCGCAAGTCACTGTGATATTCATCTAGAGGAGTAGGATGATAGAGGGCATACGGGTTTAGCAATTCGTCCAATAGAATGGGAAAACGCGTTATTTGTTGAGCTATCCACGTACTTGCGCTACACAAACGCACAAGTTGATTGAGCGCCCCCTGGTTTTCGTTCAATAGTTGTAAGTAAGTGGTTCTACCGTAAATAGCCTCAAGTACGTGTAAGGTTCTGGGGACTGCCTCTGAGACTCTGTCTGTGTATTGAGTGAGGACCAGACCTATCAGTTGCGGCATGAGCTGCGATAGGGTATCTCGGCCTTTTTTACCTATTGGCTTTTTCGCCATCGCTTGCTTAAATTCGCATAGCTGCTGCGCAAATGTTAGAGATTCAGCCTCAGACAAATAGCGTATTAGAGTCGATAATTGCTCAACTTCATTTAAATCAAGCTGCCACAGTAAACTTGCATCTTGAAGTTCCGGCGTCTTGTTAGCGTCTTCAGACTCTTCGTGATCGCCGATTAGCATCTGAAACTGCGCATGTATAGCATGCATATGGGGGGTAATTAAGGCAAGCACGTCATCGAAGGTTGATTGTCCATATAAATAGGCAAGGCGACTTTGGTTTAATGGATCGTCAGGTAGTGTTTGTGTTTGCTTGTCGGCAAATTCTTGCAAAAAATGTTCAAGTTTTCGCAAGAATAAATAGCTTTGTTTGAGTGACTGCATGTCGTCTTTTGGGAGAATGTCTAACTCAACTAGCATTGTAAGATTTTTGAGCAATGAGGGCGTTTGGAGCGCTTGTAAGCGGCCGCCGCGTATCAATTGAAAGCTTTGCACAATAAATTCAACTTCCCTGATGCCTCCGGCACCGAGTTTTATATTGTGAGATAACTGTCTGCGCCTCACTTCTTGTGAGATTAGATATTTCATTTGTCTAAGCGCATCAATCGCGCCAAAATCCAGATACCGTCGATAAACAAAGGGTTTCAGTATGTCTTTAAGCCCTTGAGAGTAAGGGCTACCATCGTTAATGATCCGCGCTTTTACCATGGCAAAGCGTTCCCATTCGCGTCCTTGATCCTGCAAATAATCTTCTAGAGCGGCGAAATGGGTTACCAGTGGGCCGCTTTCACCGAAGGGACGCAGGCGCATGTCTACCCGGAAAACTTGGCCTTCCGCCGTGGTTTGGTGCAGTGCATTGATGAGCTTTTGGGCAAGCTTAGTGAAAAACTGCTGATGTTCAATCGGTTTTCGCCCATCAGAGATTTCTCCATTCTCTGGATACACGAAAATCAAATCAATATCGGAGGAAAAGTTGAGCTCTTGTCCTCCCAATTTTCCCATACCAAGGATAAGCATTGGTTGAGGGCCAAGCGGGCCCATTGGCGTACCATAACGCTTACACAAGTGTTGATATAACCACTGGTAAGTTTGATTGATCAATGTATTTGCTAGCGAAGATACGTGCTCAAGAGATAACGCGATAGGCTGCAACCCTGTTAAATCACGCCAAGCAATGTGTACCATCAATTTTCGGCGTGCTATTCGTATTGTTTTTATCAAAGCGGGTTCGTCTTCACAACGCGTCAATGCTTCAGAAATGATGTGGGTGTAATCGAGCTGTGATTCGTGCAACTGGCCTTCTATGAGCAGAAAATTAAGGATACTTGGATCACTGATGATACTTTCTGCAATGAAATCACTTAATGCCATCACGTGTCGTATTTCATTTTGATGTGAGTTTATCCAGTTTTCATGCACGCCTGTTTCGACGAGTCGATGCCAGTAGTGGTTTGATTTTTCGATTAAATTTTCTGGCAAAGATGCATCGGTTTGGTGCATTTTGTGATCCTTTTCCATTGGTAAGTTGCATCGATAAATTTATACTGTCGTTATAACACAGTCGTTAGTTTGGATTAACCGCCATGAATGTCCTTGTGAATTTAATTTCTGTTCCCGCCGATATATGGGTGTATTTCGCTATAGATGTTGGCATCGCCATTTTGTTACTGGCGGCGTTGCGTTGGATTTCTGGTCGATTATCGTCGGTGGATACAAACGAAGAGCTGTGTACCCAAGATAATTTTGCTTTTGGTATTAGTATTGCGGGAAGAATGTTCGCACTATGCGTTGTGCTTGCGGCGGCCGTTGCTGGCTCGACAAAAACGGATTACTACATTGCGGCCGTGTCGATGCTGGCCTATGGCCTTGTGGGGCTCGTCTTAATTAAGGTGGGCAGGGTATTGCACGACAAACTGATTCTAGATCGATTAGACAAAGAAGCACAAATTATGGACCGCAACAGCAGTGTGGCGATCATTGACGCTGCTAGCGCTATTTCAACCGCAATTATTATCCATAGCGTGATGTTATGGGTAGAGGGGACGGACACCAACGCGCTTATCGCAGTATGTACCTCATTTATTGTTACACAGGCGATTTTGCTAGTAACAACCCGATTTTATGAGCGTCAGTACAGAGCGAATAATCAGGGGACGATGCAAAAAGCCCTTACCGAGGGGCAATTGGCCCTGGCGTTGCAGCAAGCTGGCATGATCGTTGGGACATCCATTGTGGTGTCAACTTCTGCCAAACTGCTTATTTACAACCCTGAAGCATACGTCAGCAATTTTACGGGTTGGCTAGTGACGGGAGCTTGGCTTGCTGTGTTATTGGCTATCTTGGTGATGGTGTTAAAAAAACTGGTACTCTCTGGTTTGAATTTGGTACAGGAAGTCGATCAGCAACACAATGTTGGGGTTGCGTGTATTGAAATGGCATTGTCAGTGGGCATCGCATTTATGGTTTCAGGCCTTATCGCTTGAAAGTAGCTCGTTGAGTTTTCGTTCTCCGCTGATGATGGCGAGTTTTTGAATTTTACTTAGCTTTTTTACTGCAATTTCCATTTTAAGCGCTGTACTGTGGTCACCTACCAGTTGACTGTACTTCAGGGTTAATGGCGCTTTGCCTTTTAATGCTTTTGCAGTTTTGGGACCTTGAGCTTGATGTTCACAAATGCGCTTAGCCACGTTTTTTGTAATGCCCGTATAAAAATGCCCGAGTTTGTTTTCGATAATGTATAGATACCACATTGTAAGATAAGTGCGTAAAGGACAATGAACCACTGAGGCTTACTATGGTATACTCTTCGCAAATTTTTTTCAGGTTATAACACATGCAGTTACCCGATTTTTCTACTGCCCGAATTCTTGTTGTGGGCGATCTGATGCTAGACAGATACTGGACTGGCCCCACTAGCCGAATTTCCCCAGAAGCGCCAGTTCCTGTAGTGAAAATTAGCGACATTGAAGACCGCCCCGGTGGCGCAGCCAACGTGGCATTGAATGCTGCAGCATTAGGCGCAAACGTCACGTTGATGGGCTTGACTGGCCACGACGAAGCCGCAGTACTGCTTCAGAAAAAGCTAGAAGGGTTGGGCGTAACATGTGATTTCTCAAAAGTGGCAGGGTTCGACACAATAACCAAGTTACGGGTTATGAGTCGTCATCAACAGCTTATTCGGCTAGATTTTGAAAAGAGTTTCGAAAGCGTTGATAAATCTGAATTAACGTCGCGTTTTGAACAACAACTCTCGTCTTGTGATTTGGTGGTGTTGTCTGACTACGCCAAAGGGGGATTAAGTGATGCGCCTGCATTAATTGCGGCTGCAAGACGAGCGGGAATTCCGGTGGTGGTCGACCCCAAAGGGACTGACTTTGGTAAATACATGGGGGCCACGCTAATTACCCCCAATATGCATGAATTTGAAACCGTTTGTGGTGATTGCCATGACGAAAAAGACATCGTTGAGAAAGCCAATGCGTTGGCTGAGACATTGTCTTTAGAAGCGTTACTCGTTACACGTTCTGAAAAAGGCATGACTTTGCTGCAAAAAGGGCAGGATGAATTGCATTTACCCGCGAAGGCGAAAGAAGTATTTGATGTCACAGGTGCAGGCGATACCGTTATTGCGTCACTGGCGGTTGCAGTCGCGTCAGGCAGTTCATGGCCAGACGCTTGCGCGATCGCGAATGCCGCTGCAGGTATTGTTGTGGGCAAATTAGGTACATCAACAGTCAGTGTAAATGAGCTAGAAGACGTATTGAGTTTAGAGCCTGCACCAGGCCGAGGCGTGATGAGTGAAGAACAGCTTATCATTGCTGTCGCAGCTGCTAAGCAAGCCGGACAGCGCATTGTTATGACAAATGGCTGCTTTGATATTCTGCATGCTGGGCATGTTTCTTATTTGGAAAATGCTGCCGCGCTTGGGACCAAACTAATAGTGGCAGTTAATGATGATGCATCTGTACGCGAGTTGAAAGGCGAGGGAAGACCCGTTAACAACTTGTCGCGTCGCATGGCGGTATTAGCTGGATTAGCATCGGTGGATTGGGTGGTGCCTTTTAGCGAAGAAACGCCTAGACGTCTCATCAGCGAAGTGCTTCCCGATATTCTTGTTAAAGGTGGTGACTATCGCGTAGAAGAGATTGCAGGCGGCAAAGAGGTTATGGCCAACGGTGGCGAAGTGCGAGTGCTGAACTTTGAAGATGGTGTGTCTACCACGCATATCATTAATCAAATTAAAACTCGCTAAGTGCTGGGTAAGCCATGTTTAATAACACCCGAGAATAACAGTAGTGTTGTATAACCTCGGGTGTTAAGCTGCTTTTCTGACAACATGTCTCTCAATTAGACGCAAATAATTACGGCTTTTTTTATGTACGAAAGTTACTACGGACTAAACTCAAAACCATTTCAGCTGACGCCTGATCCGAGCTTCTTTTTTGCCAGCAAATGGCACAAAAGAGCCATGTCTTATTTACAATATGGCTTATCTCAGGCAGAAGGGTTTATTGTGATTACGGGTGATATCGGCACGGGTAAAACCACTATTGCTAACAGTTTGCTTACTGATATTCAGGAAGACATTGTAGCTGCGCAAATCGTTACGCCTAAGTTGAGTCCTGACGAACTGGTAAAAATGGTGGCGAGCAAGTTCGAATTAGACACGACGAATCGTACCAAAGCAGATATCTTGAAAGACCTTGAAGTATATTTGCACCAGCTTCACAACCAAGGTAAGCGTGCGTTGTTGCTTGTTGACGAAGCACAAAACCTGCCTCTTGAAACGATTGAGGAGCTACGGATGCTGTCGAACTTCCAAGCTCAAGGAAAGCCTTTGCTACAAAGCTTTTTGCTGGGTCAAGAGGAGTTACAGCCTATTTTGCGTGCCCCAAACATGGAGCAATTTCGCCAGCGTATTGTAGCCTCATGCCATTTAGCACCGCTGACAGATGATGAGACCGTTGCTTATATTGAGTACCGCTTAAAGCACGCAGGCTGGCAAGGGGATAATTTGTTTTCAGCCAGTGCTTTTGATCGTATCTACCAATTTACCCATGGCGTACCTCGTAAAATTAATACGCTAATGGATAGAATCCTTTTATATGGTTTTTTGGAAGAATTGGAAAAGTTAGATGAGGCCGCTGTAGAGAATGTTGTAAAAGAAGTGGCTGACGAAATGTTCGTCCCAGACAAAGTGCCTAAGACAGAGGGGCCGCAAGCTCAAGGCAACGAGGCTGCTGCCACGAGCGGTAAGGGATCTATTCAGGGAGAGCCAGAAAAGGACGTCGCATACTACAAAGCAATGTTAAATGAACTCACAGACGCGCTAGACAACGCCATTAGCCACAAAATCAAGTTAACAAAGTACATTGATAGCCTATTGAGAAAAAAGTACAAGACTTACGTCCGGCTTAAGTCAGACGATTAACAGTGGCTAAACCTCTTGAACCACATTAGGTTCATCGCGATTTTTGCAAACGGAAACGCTATGCAAAATAAAAACATATCTAAAATGGTTCATTAAGTAAAAAGTTTGAGAAAAAAATGAACCATTTGGATTTGATCTTTTCTAAGTTTACGTCCGAATAAAAATACAACGCTAACTTAACTAGTCACAGGTGAACTCATGAAACGGGAAAGAGCGATCGTTTCAGGAGAAGTACCGCCCGTTATGATCAAGCATGACAGGCGAAAGGGATATTACCAAGGCAAGTATTTGAGAGAAGCTGTTATCTTTTATGTCGCCGTATTTATGGCAATGGTATTTGTGCTGACTTTGTAGTCGCCAACCTTCTCACAGTAAGTTTAGAGGCAGCTATCAGTTAAATTGATAGCTGACATTCCACCTTACGCGAGTCTCGTTGTAATCTCGCTGCGCTGTTGCACCTTCACGATCTGAATACCCTAATTCCAAATTTGATTTTAACTGTTTTGAAAATCGATAGCTGTATGTGAAGGTTGCGTTCGATAGATCTTCAGTCGTCGTTGTTTCTGCACGCGTGAGCTCGGCGAAATTAACGTTTAACGAGAAGGATGATTTTGCGCTCGCGTCCAATCCCGCAGACACAGTTACCGTTTTATTTCTTTGGGTACGATTTGTTTCGAGGTAATCTACATCTGAATAGCTCAGATTTACACCAAAGCTTAGTTTTCTATAGTTGTATCCGATACCACCCGTCAATGTTTTTCTAAGAATAACCTCTTCAGAAATTTCTGGATTGATAAATGCGATAGGAATTATCTCTTCTCCCGCTTGTGGCTCGTAGTCTGGCGAAGTTTGGACACAGGTTGTAAAGTCTAGTGAGCCAATCGGACACGCGAATAAACCAATGGTCTGCGAGATAGATTGAAGTCGAGAGTAGGTTGTGAGGTTTTCGTTATACGAAATAACTCCGTTAAATCTTCTTGCTTTGTATGTGAAGTCTAATGAACCTGATTCTCCGAAAAATCGTCGGGAATAATTTGCTTTTAACGCGGTTCGGCGACTTAGGGGGAGGTTTAAGTCGGCAGCGATATAGTTTTCTTTTTCACTGTCTGTGCTTTTCTCACCTTGGTTATAGGTTACGGTGAATAAAGTTCCGTCTAACTCTCGCCAAGATAAGCCTGCACCATAAGATTTAAAGTCTAGCTCTGTAGACAATGCATCATTACCCACTAGCGTATTACTAAACTCTGACGCTGTTACGACAAAGTCAAGATTATCAATAATACCGAATCTTAGGTTACCCATTACGCTTCTGAATATTGAATCGTTAGCCTGGCCTCGGCCTTGTGATCCATCGCTTTTAGAATAAGACGAACTAATATCCCATCTAATTCGATTAAACCACCTGCCTGATGTGAGAACGGCCGTAGCCCTTGAATTCGTTCTATCTAAACCGATGTTGCGATTGATGGTTGCATCTGTTTCCACCTTATCGACGTCGGCTGAAATTGATGCCCGAACGTACTTACCGTTTTGAAGCGAGAAATCCACCCCTGCATTGTAGGCATTACTTTTAGTGAGAGATTGACTGTTTGAATAAAATCCATTAATCAGTGCAGTCGAAGGATCGATATCGCGATATTGCTGCTTTGCTCCAACATCAAATGACAACACTCTATCAATAGCTTCAAAGCTCATGTTTCCACCGAAGTTGGTGAAACTTTGCTCTTTGTCTATCCCTTCAAACAGTGTTGTAAAGTCATCATTTCTGCGAATATATTTGTGTTCTGCGGCTAAGCTGGCATCAAATCGATTAGCATCGTAACTAAATACGGCTGAAGGCGATACTTCAAAGCTCTGTACATCCTGGCTTTCACTGTCATTCAACGTGATGTCACTGACGATGTACCCTGCGGAGACTGAGGGAGAGATAGTCAAATCTCCCCCAAAGGTATAACTGGATATGATAGAGAGCGACAATGCAGCCAGTTTCAATCTCATATTCAAGCCCTGTCCTTGTTCTTTATTATTGTTGGGAATAGTAATATCCGTAACTGATATCGTCGCTGGAGTTTTTTGTCACTTTATTCATAATGAAGCCCTTGGCCATTTCAGGGTTAAGTTGCTCCACTGCTTTAGACAATTTGGTTAAACTCGTTTTTCCCTCTTGCACTACGATAAGCGCTTGACCTGCTAAATTGGCAAGTACGGCTGTCTCATTTATGCCTAGCAAAGGCGGCGTATCAAAAATGACAACACGATCGGAATATCGCGTTGAAAATTCATTCACGGTATCGAGCATTTTCGTACTTGCGAGTAGCTCGGTAGAAAGGTGATGTCCTTTACCAGCAGGGATAATCTTAAGTTTATCGAGAGAAGTGTGGTAAATCACCTCACTAAGATCATCCACTTCGCCAAGAAGGTACTCCATCAAGCCGTTACCAAAGGGCTGCTTAATCGTGCGCATAACGTTTGGTCTGAGAACGTCAGCATCAACAAGGAGAACCGTTTTGTCTTGCTCTAACGCAATACTTAGAGCCAGATTAATCGCTGTAAAGGTTTTGCCTTCTCCAGGGTTAGGACTGGTCACCATGATGATATTGCTGTTATCTAAGGTTTTCGCCAACGGACCAAAAGCATTGTTCAGTACTTTACGCTTTACCGCTCTAAATTCTTCATTGATGGCGTTTCTGTCTTGACCAGAAACAAAACCTTCTGATTTGGTGTGCTCTAAATCAATGAAGTTTGTTTTAGGTGTAGACGTCGAGTTACTTACCGATGTAACTGCGTCAGCTTGCGTTGTTTCCACGTCATTGCTTTGTAGGCATGTTTCAGCTTGGGCTTCAACCGATGATTGTGGTTGCTCTTCAGCTGCCTGAGCTTTGTCTCGGGCCTGCTTTTCCGCTTGCTCGCGCTGCTTTTGTAATGCTTTTTCTATTGTGCTCACAATAACCTCTCAAACACATTCAGTGGTATTTTCCCATAGGTGATATCAGCCCACATCAGGGTGATATAGATGGCGAATATACATGCACTAGACGCTGCAAAAACATACACTCGGCGTCGATTAGAACGTCTAATCGTATCTACATCAATGTGGGAAACCATACCGAGTACAGGAATGCCAAAATTGCTCTTTAACTGGCTAGCTGACAGCACAACAGGCTTTAACTGGCTGACAAGGAAAGCCAACCCTAAACCCGCACCAAACCCTAAGAAAAGAATGACGCTATAGAAGACAAGTCTCGGAGGGCCAGACGGTTTCGTGGGAAGCTTAGGTGGATCGATAACACGGAATTGCACATCGTCAGAGGTTGCCTCTGCTTTTCGAGATAATTCTGCTTGTTCGCGACGAGACAATAGCTCAAGATATTTGCTTCTTGTGATTTCGTAGTCGCGATTTAAACCTTGCTCTTCCGCTTCGATTTGCGGCACAAGATCGATAATTTCTGATAGCTCAGCAATCTTCTTTCTGAACTCTTCGGCACGAACTTCTAAAGACGCTATTTGGCTTTCAAAGTTAGCAACCGCTAGCTTCATTTCTTGGTAAACCGGGTTTTGGTTAATATTGCCAAATTGACTGTATGAACCCGTGTCTTTCGCCACATTGCTTAAGCTTTCAATATGCTTGTTACGTTGAGACTTTAAATTCTCTAGTAACGCTTTTGTTTTCACCACATCTGGGTGATTTTCTGTGAAGCGAATAAGGAGTTCGTCGAGCTTGCCTTCTAAGTTACCGATACGAGTGTCGTACTTCGTTGAAATCGTGGGTGCTATGTCTTCGTTTGTCTCAATAAGCCCAAACACAGGCTCTTCGCCAAGTAAGCGAGCTTGCGCTGTTTTTAATTGGGATTTTAATTCAAGTAGACGTAATTCCGTTTCTTGAAGTGATGACTGCTCTCGTTGGAGTTGAGAGTAATAATCTCTGGTTTCGCCAGGAGCGCGGTCGATACGACTAATTTTAAAGTTAGCTAATCGTTGCTCCGCTTCTTCTAAGCGTTGCTCGTATTCTTCAATTTGGCGTGTCAGGAACTCTTCAGCAGAATCACTATTTTTTCGGTTATTACCTAATGAACTTTCAACAAATTCATTGAGGGTAATCTGCACAATGCGCTGGGCTAATTCAGGTGAATTAGATGCGTATTTAATTGTGTAGATGTTATTTTCTCTGGTCGAGCTAAGTTTGATATCGCTTTTCAGATCATCAAGCAATTCGTCCATTTCTGCTTGCGTGTTTACGGTGATATCTAAATCTGATTCACGAGCGATTTTTTCAAGATTAGCGCGGCTGAAAAGGGTTCTTGCAACAAGATCTACTTGTTGATTTGGATTGTTATAAACCGCGAGACCCTGCAATAGAGGGCGCAATAAACTGTTGGTATCTACGAACAGTCTGGCTGTGGATTCGTATTCATCTTCCATAGAGGCTACGATGCCCCAACCGATAGGACAAATTAACCACGTTGATATAATGATATATCGCTTTTTGACCCATACCCCTTTCAAATACGTGGATACCTGATCAATCGCTTCTTGTATTCCTAACATAACTACTTCTACTTTCGACTAAGCTTTTGCTTGGTTCTAGAACCAAGCTTCTGGGATGATAAGAATGTCGCCAGGCAAAATGTCGACGTTAGCTGATATATCACCTTCTTTAATCAAAGACGTTAAACGCACGCCATATTCTTGCTGTTGGCCGTTAACGACTCGAATGATTTTTGCGTCATCGCCATCTGCAAATTCTGTTAAACCACCCACCGCGATCATCAAATCCAGCAGTGTCATGTTCTCACTATAGCTGATAGCCTGTGGGCTTGTTGCTTCACCAATTACGCGTACTTGCTCGCTAAATGGCCCACGAAATCCAGACACACTGACAGTCACAATAGGTTCGCGGATATATTTTGCCAGCTCATTTTCTATGTCTCTGGCAAGTTGTGTAGGTGTTTTGCCTGATACTTGAATGTCTTCAACCAACGATGTGGTGATTTTTCCATCTGGTCTGACGGTGAAGCTACCAGACACATCTTCGTGTCGCCATACAAATATAGTGAGGGTGTCACCTGGTCCGATCAGATAGTTGTAGTTGTCGATGTTGGACGTCAGTGACGCATGCGTTGTTGCTTGAGGCAGTGTCGCCACGTTGCTGCAAGCCGATATCCATCCGATGAACACCGTTAACGCCAATAGTTTAGCTGTCTTTATTTTGTTCATATGCCTAATTCCCAAATCTGACATAAAGAAATTCGTAATCTTGTCATTTACCAAAGTCTCATATTCTCTATAATGCTACCTCGGAAAGGATAGTCTATCCCAAATAGTTGAATTAGCATATGATAAAATTAGAACTTAAATCCAGGGGTGAGGGTTAATGGCTGCGACCAATAACAAGCAAAATAAAAGGTCCAATGCATTAGTAGTGGCGGAAGCACTGATTGTTTCTTACGTTACTTATCTTGCAAATTTTCTCGTTGTCAATGTTTTCGAAGACGCATCCAGACCTGCGACAACGCATCTTATCTTTAACATCGGTCTTGTCACATTTTTCGTTTTGGTGTGTTCTTTGTCTGTGGGGTTATACGAGGCAAAACTGAGAGAAACGTTTCGAGGCATTATACGACGTATATTCGTTAGCTTAGCGCTAACCTATTTTGTTGTAGAGATTCTGACTAATTCGCTCTTTATTAGTATGCGTATGCACGTGTATTTCCTACCTGTTGCCGCTGGTCTGATTATTATCTCTTTGGTTATCTTTCGTTACTTTACTAATCGATTGGGATTACTTGGGTTGGGCCGCACACGTCTAGTGGTTATTGGCGCAGGTGAACGGGCTTCAATTATTGAGAAGCGTATGCGTAGAGATGTTGACCGTTTGGGTTTTGAGCTACTTGGATTTATTCCAATTCCAGGAGACAACCGCGAAGATGGTATTCGTAACGAAAAACTTATCCACGTAAAAATAGATGATAATTTTCGTAATTTTGTAATTGATAACGATATCGAAGAAATTGTGATTGCCTGCGATCAACGACGAGGCACGCTTCCAATCGAGGTCTTGTTCGATTGCCGCTTACGGGGCGTAGAAATTACCGATCTATTAGATTTTATGGAACGTGAAACCGGGCAGATTGTTGTCAATCTAATGTATCCAAGCTGGGTCGTGTACTCTAATGGCTTCAATTCTCAAAACTACCTTAGAGATGCGCTGGAATATGGTTTGAACGCCGTTCTCGGGTTGTTCATTCTCATGTTTACGTGGCCATTTATGTTGCTTACGGCAATGATTATTTATTTCGATGACGGTCGACGCACTGGCACGTCGGTATTCTACAAGCAAGAGCGTGTAGGCCTAAATGGTAAGATGTTTAAAATCGTCAAATTCCGCAGCATGCGCCCAGATGCAGAAAAAGACGGTGCAAAATGGGCCAGTAAAAACGATGACCGAGTGACACGCATTGGTCATTTCATTCGTAAATATCGCATAGATGAACTCCCGCAATTGTGGAATGTATTCAGAGGCGAAATGGCGTTTATTGGACCGAGACCAGAGCGCCCAGAATTTGTAGAAAAACTGATACGTGAAATTCCTTATTATAATCAGCGTCACAATGTTAAGCCTGGCTTAGCAGGATGGGCGCAGCTTAACTACCCATATGGCGCGAGCGTTGAAGATTCAATGGAGAAGTTAAAGTTCGATTTGTATTACGTAAAGCATCAAAGTTTTATGCTGGATATGTTGATTTTAATTCGAACAGTAGAAGTGGTTCTATTTGGTAAAGGAAGGTAACGTGACAAAAAACCCATCACTTAATGCGATGACGGTAGATGTGGAAGACTTTTTTCACGTTTCTGCTTTTGAATCCATCATTAAACCCGAGCAATGGTCTGACTATCAGCCGCGAGTAGACGCTAACACACGCCGATTGATGGATCTGTTTGCAAAATATGACATTAAAAGTACCTTTTTTGTTTTAGGCTGGGTGGCTGAAAAATACCCTGAACTCATCAAGGAAATTCATCGGCAAGGGCATGAAGTCGCAAGTCATGGCTACGCGCACAGGCGTGCAGCTGAGCAAACACCAGACGAATTTAAAGCGGATGTTGAGCGCTCAAAAAATCATCTTGAGGATCTTTTGGGCGTGAATATTTCTGGCTATCGTGCGCCTAGTTTTTCAATTGGATATCGCAGCGAGTGGGCGTTTGAGATTCTTGCTGAGTTAGGTTTTGCATATAGCTCAAGTACTTACCCTGTAAAGCATGATTTGTACGGCACGCCAGATTGGCCTCGGTTTGCTTATAAGCGTAAAGAGAATATTATCGAAATTCCTATTCCGACCTTGAAGCTAATGGGTAAGCAAATGCCAATTGGCGGAGGCGGTTATTTTCGCTTGTATCCTTATGCAATGACAAAAGCCTTGGTGTCTAAATATTTAAAACAAGAAAAGCAACCTTATTCATTTTATTTCCATCCTTGGGAAATTGATGATGCTCAACCCCGCCTAACTGATGCGCCACTAAAATCACGTTTCAGACATTACGTGAATCTGAAATATACGGAAGGCAAACTAGAAAGATTATTACAAGACTTTAATTGGTCAACGATGAAAGATGTATACGGGGTAGAGTGAGTAGCATGCAGGGACAAATGGAAGTACGCACCTTAGGTGATAGCGAAAGCGAACTACAGCGATGGGACGCGTTTGTTGATGGGTGTGAGCAGGGTTCTTTTTTTCATCTATCTGGCTGGAAGCTTATCGTTGAGTCAGTATATCGTCACAAAGCACACTATTTGTACGTAGAGCAAAACGGCGAAATTACGGGCGTTTTGCCACTGGTAGAGCAGCAAAGTAAATTGTTTGGTCATTCACTTATTTCAACACCGTTTTGTGTTTATGGTGGTGTGGCCAGCGCCGATGAAGCCGTCATGACCTGCTTAGAAGATGCTGCGATTGCACTAGGGCATACATTAGGTGTGGATTATCTTGAGCTGCGCTATCGTCAAGCCAGAAATAATCCAAAGTTGACCGAGAAATGTGCGCATTCAAGTTTTGGTATTCCTCTAGGTGAAGATGATGAAAAAATCCTTGCCACGGTGAAGAAAAAACAACGTGCTGTGATTCGACATTCGTTGAAAAACGATTTGACCTATCGCGTTGACCAAGATGTAGATACTGCTTACGACATATATTCAGAGAGTGTGCGCAATCTAGGGACACCGGTATTTCCTAAGGCGTATTTTCGCGCACTAAAAGAAACCTTCAAAGACCGTTGTGAAGTACTGACCGTAGAGAAAGAGGGAGCCCCTTATTCGTCGGTGCTAAGTTTTTACTACAAAGGTGAAGTGCTTCCTTACTATGGCGGCGGCACATTCGGCGCAAGAGCCCTGAAAAGCAATGACTACATGTACTATCAGTTGATGTGCCACGCAAAAGCGAATCGTGATGCTGATCATTTTGATTTTGGCCGAAGTAAGGATGACTCTGGTGCGTATGCTTATAAACGTTCTTGGGGAATGGAGCCCGTGCCATTGCATTATCAGTTTTGCTTAATTAAAGGTGATGCTCTGCCTAATTTGAGCCCTAACAATCCTAAATATCAGTTGCTTATTAATACATGGAAAAAGCTTCCTGTTTGGATGAGTCGAGCAATTGGCCCATTCGTGTCGAAATATTTAGGGTGATGAGATGAAAAAAACGCCGTTGTTATATTTGTGTCATCGTATTCCTTTTCCGCCGAATAAAGGCGATAAAATCCGTTCGTTTAATATTCTAAAAAAGTTAAGTGAGCAGTTTGACATATATTTGGGCGCGTTCGTTGACGATCCCTATGATTGGCAGTATGCCTCTAAACTGAATGCCTATTGCAAAGATGTGTTTTTGTTAAATCAAAATAAACTGCTGTGCAAAGTAAAGGGCACCGCTGCTTTTTTAACGGGTGAGGCGATTTCTGTGCCTTACTATGGCAGCAGAAAAATGCAGCAATGGGTAAATAAAACCATAGCTGCACAGAATATCGATAACATATTTATTTATTCCTCCGTGATGGCACAATTTGTCACTTCGCATGCAAAAAACGCGCATGTGGTGGTGGACTTTGTTGATGTTGATTCTGACAAATGGCGTCAGTATGCTGAGGGAAAGCAAGGACTGGCTAAATGGGTTTATGCGCGTGAGCATAAAACGTTGCAAAAATTTGAAAATACAGTCACTGCATTTGTAGAGCATGCGTTGTTTGTGTCACCACAAGAAGCGGATTTATTTAAGCAACAGCTTCCAGAAACGCTGCGTAATCGAGTATCTGGCATGCTGAATGGCGTCGATTCTGCATTTTTTGATCCTACAGCCAGCTTTGATGAAGAGGTCAATGAAGCCATTAATGTCGCATTCACTGGCGCAATGGACTATTGGGCTAATGTCGATGCAGTATTATGGTTTGTGGAACATGTTTGGCCAAAGGTGAGAGAAAAACAGCCTCAAGCAACATTTTACGTTGTGGGAGGCAATCCTACTGCGCAGATATTAGCGTTAGATGGAAAAAATGGCATTGTTGTTACTGGCAGAGTGAAAGATGTCAGACCTTACATCGCTGAGGCAAATGTTATTGTTGCGCCGCTGCAAATTGCGAGAGGTATTCAAAACAAAGTCCTTGAGGCAATGGCCATGGCCAAGCCCGTAGTTGCTACCTCGATGGCTATGGAAGGTATAGGCGCAGATACTCCGCATGCGATTGTTGAGGACGAACCAACACGGTTTGCGCAGCAAGTTACTGCATACATTGATACTCAGCAGACAGCACAAAGTAGTCGTGATTGGATTTTAGATACCTTTCAATGGCATAACACACTAGAACAACTAGACCACTATTTTAATAGGGCATAAAGGATGTTGAATAATCACGTTTTCAGAATGTTATTAGGAACTTTCCTCGTTTGGGGGGCACTGTTTTATTCGTCAATTGCCTCAACCGTTGCAATCTGGAATCGATCAGAAACCTTTGCACACTGCTTTATTATTCTGCCAATCTGTTTGTATCTCATAAGACAGAAATGGCCCTTGTTAAAAAGCGCGTATATCAAGCCAAATTACTGGCTTTTGCTGCCTGTCTTAGGGACGCTTATCGTCTGGACGTTTGGTCATTTAGCGGGCATTTTGGTACTTGAACAACTGGCTACGTTTGTCATGTTGCCCTTTATGATTTGGTGCGTATTAGGAAATCAAGTGGCACGCTTAATGGCATTTGCACTGGCATTTTGGATGTTCAGCGTGCCAGTTGGTGAGTTTTTAATTCCTCATCTTCAGGAATTGACTGCAGACATTACCGTGTGGTCACTGCAATTAACAGGGATTCCTGTCTATCGAGAAGGGCTTTACATTGCGATCCCTGGCGGCTTATTTGAAGTTGCTGTAGCGTGTTCGGGCATTCGCTATTTAATTGCCTCGTTTACACTGGGCACGCTATACGCATATATTACTTACCAGTCAAAAACGAAACGTGTTGTTTTTGTTATTTTTTCTATTTTACTGCCTTTATTGGCGAATGGGATTCGTGCATACGGCATCGTAATGATTGCCCATTTATCTGATATGAAATACGCCACTGGGGTCGATCATTTAATTTATGGTTGGCTGTTCTTTGGTGTTGTAATTTTCATCATGTTTTCTGTGGGTAATATTTGGGCTGAACCCGCTCGCGTTTATAAAGCTGAGGTTACTGCTTCGCGCGAATTACGTGCCCCTAAATTATCTTTAGTTACGTTAGGCAGTCTTTCATTGATGGCGATGGCGACGTTTTCTTACGCTCGCGTAATGTCAGATGTGGTCAGTGATATTACGTATTCACCTGGACAACTTGTTGATACCTCAATTGAAGTCTCGAATGAAAGCTGGCTTCCTCTATTTCAAAACCCGTCAAAAACGTTTTTAGGGAGAGCACAGAATTTCGATGTGTACATTGCATATTACGATCGCAACGTGCAGGGACAAGAACTGATCAACGCAGAGAATAAGTTGTACAACTTTACCAAGTGGTCAATTGTTAATAGTCACAATGAAGCTAACTATCGTGTGCTTGAGCTCACTAATTTTGCCGGAGACTCGCGAATCTTGGCCTATACCTTTGTGACTGAGGGGATAACCTCACCCTCTTCGATGAAGGTGAAATTATACCAGGCGGTGCAGGCCCTGTTTGGTATTCCACAGGCGGGATATGCATTAATTGTCTCTCGTGAAGGTGAGCGAGATGAAAACATGACACAGGCATTGAACACGTTCTTTAACAGCGATTTAGCACAATATTTGGAAGAGTAGTGATGATCAAAGTGCTGCACGTTGTTCACCGGTTCTCAATTGGTGGCTTAGAAAATGGGATGGTAAACCTGATCAATGGTCTGCCTGAAGATCATTATCAGCACGTGATTGTGACCATGAAAGGCCACTGTAGTGAATTTATTCAGCGTATTCACACTCAAAATGTGACGTTTTATGATTTAGACAAGCAAGACGGTCATGATTTTTCAGTGTTCGGGAAGCTCAATCGCATTCTAAAGCAGGAAAAACCTGACGTGCTGCATACCCGTAACACCGCATCACTTGAGATGCAGCTTGTTGGGTGGTGGCGTAGGATTCCGCTTCGTATTCATGGTGAACATGGTTGGGACGTCAATGATATGCATGGTTCTAATGTGCGCTATCAACGATTACGTCGCTTGATGTCTCGTTTTACGCACCAGTACGTTGCGCTGTCTAAAGAGGCAAAAGACTATTTACGTGATGTCATTGGAATCGCGTCATCAAGAATTAACCATATCTGTAACGGCGTAGATGACCGAAAATTCATGCCAAAACAAACTGCATCTGAACAGATTGTATTTGGCTGTGTGGGCAGATTAGAAGAGGTGAAAAATCATATTTACCTACTTCAAGGGTTTGCGCACTTGATCCAGTCATTATCAGCGCAACCTCAAGACAGCGCCGCTGAGAGCGATAGGGTGAAACTTCATATTGTCGGTGATGGCAGCCAACGAAATAAACTCGAAGCCTATATTCAAGAAAATAAATTAGAGCAGTATGTATGGCTGGCGGGCGACCGGGCAGACGTTCCCGACCTTATGAAAGCGTTTGACGTGTTTGTATTGCCGTCACTTGCTGAAGGAATTTCTAATACGATTCTTGAAGCAATGGCAAGCGGTTTACCGGTGATTGCCACGAACGTTGGTGGCAATCCAGAGTTGGTGGATGAAAACGTAACAGGGTATTTAGTTGGCGTTGATACACCTGAAGATTTAAGTGATAGAATGCGGGAATTAGTCGTTTCTCCCTCTCTAGTAAATAAGATGGGACAAGCGGCGCGAGCACGTGTTGAAGAAAAATTTAGCTTAACGGCAATGGTTGGCGCATATGACGACCTTTACCGCTCAAAGCAAGCATAAGCATAGTAGGAATAGTAATATATGTGTGGTATCGCAGGCATTCTGGATGTAAATGGAAGTGCACCGCCGATTGAGGCGGTGTTACATGAAATGAATCAAATTCAATTTCATCGTGGTCCGGATGAGGGCAGCATCTTCATTGACGAAAAAATAGGCCTCGCTCATCGTCGCCTTTCTATCATAGATATTTCAACTGGGCAGCAACCTCTAATTAATGATCAACGCACCGCCGCGATTATTTTTAATGGCGAGGTGTATAATTACCGCAGCTTGCGCGAAGAACTGATTGAACTTGGCTTCACTTTTCATACTCACTCTGATACCGAAGTTATCTTACAAGCCTATTGTGCGTGGGGTGAAAAAAGTGTCGAGCGACTGCGTGGAATGTTTGCCTTTGCTATTTGGGATTTTGAAAAGCAAACCCTATTCATCGCACGTGATCGTCTAGGCATTAAGCCGCTTTATTACGCCATGCTTGAAAATGGCCAGTTAATATGGGGTTCTGAGTTAAAAGTACTCGAAAAGCATCCTGAGCTACGTCGTGACATGGATAAGCTCGCGGTAGAGGATTATTTTGCATTCGGATATATTCCAGAGCCACGCACCATCTATTCGCAGGTGAAAAAGCTAGAGCCTGGCTATACCCTGACAATTCGTGTTGGCGACAAAGCGCCACAACTTCGCCAATATTGGCAAGCCAGTTTTGCCGACACACTTAATCAATCTGAAGAGTCGATTCAAGAAGAGTTGATTCACCGGCTAAAAGAAGCTGTCGATCTGCGTCTTATCGCAGAAGTGCCACTGGGTGCGTTCTTGTCTGGCGGTGTCGACTCTAGCGCGATCGTAGCTATGATGGCTGAAATTCAGAAAGATCGTGCAGTGAATACCTGCTCAATCGGATTTGACGTTAAAAACTTTAACGAAACTGAGTTTGCAGAGCTCGTGGTCGATCGCTATAAAACTGATCACCAAGTAGAGGTGGTTAGCGCGAATGACTTTGACTTAATTGACAAGCTCTCAGCACTTTATGATGAACCTTATGCGGATAGTTCAGCGATTCCAACATATCGCGTTTGTGAGCTTGCGAGAAAGCGTGTAACCGTATGTTTATCGGGCGATGGTGGAGATGAAGTCTTTGCGGGATATCGTCGCCATAAGTGGCACATGTTGGAAGATCGCGTGCGCTCTATGGTGCCAAAAGGTATCAGACAACCCGTGTTTAACTTCTTAGGTGATTACTATCCGAAGTTAGATTGGGCACCTAAATTCTTACGTGCAAAATCTACCTTCCAAGCCCTTCAGCGTGACGCGTTGGCGGCGTATTTACACACGATGTCTTTTGTGCCTGATGCAAGAAGACAGAAATTGTTTTCTGATGCGTTTAAGCAAGAACTGGGTGGATATCACGCGTTAGAAGTGTTCAAACGCCATGCGAATGATTTCGATGGAGATGATGCCTTATCGTTGATTCAGTTCTTAGACATGAAAACCTATTTGCCTGGTGATATTTTAACGAAGGTTGACCGCGCCAGTATGGCTCATAGCTTAGAAGTGCGTGTTCCTCTGATTGACCATGAATTTTTACAGTGGTCTAACAAAATACCAAGTAAATACAAACTGGAAGGGGCGAACGGGAAAGCGATATTTAAGCGTTCGTTGGAATCGCGTTTACCGCATGACGTGTTGTATCGCGACAAAATGGGCTTTGGTGTGCCCCTGGGCAATTGGTTCCGAGGGCCGTTGAAAGATAAGCTACGTCAGCGTGTACTGCACGGTAAGATGATTGACTCTGGCATCTTTGACGGGAATGAACTGAAAAGTATGGTCGAAGGCCACATTAACGGCACGCAGAATAACGATCAGATGCTTTGGGCATTGATGATGTTTGAATCTTTCTTGCAACGCACACAGTAAGGGTTGATGTGAAGATTTTAACGGTTAGCTCGCTGTATCCAAATGCTAACGAGCCCAAGCACGGTATTTTTGTTCGTAATCGATTGACGCACTTGCTCAAACATTTTCCCGATGTAGAAGCGAAAGTAATAGCGCCAGTGCCGTGGTTTCCCATTAAGCTGAATTGGGGGCCTTTTGCCCAATATGCCAAGTTTGCAGGTGTACCCGCCCATGAAAAGCGTGATGGTTTGGATGTGTATCATCCTCGTTATCTGGTGATTCCAAAAATTGGGATGCACCTTACGCCTTATTTCATGCGCCGCAGCATTGAAAAGCAAGCGCGAAAGCTAATCAAGCAAGGCTATGATTTCGAGCTAATTGATGGGCACTATTTTTTTCCTGACGGCGTAGCGATTGCCGGTGTTGCCCAGTCATTAAGCAAGCCATTCACCTGCACAGCGCGAGGCACTGATATCAATTTGATTCCTCAGCAGCCAAAGGCGCGTGAAAAGATTACGCGAGTGGCTGAGCTGGCAGGAGCGTGTATTACGGTATGTGAAGCGTTAAAGACGTCATTGCTCAGTTTTGCTCGTGTCGGTGATAAAGCATTTGCTCTAAGAAATGGCGTAGATTTAGGCTTTTTTACACCGACAAACGAACGCGAACAGCAAATATTGAAACAGCAGCAATGGCGGGTACCAAACAATAAAAAGCTCATTGTAAGTGTTGGGCATTTGGTAGAGCGAAAAGGGCATTATCTTGTTATAGATGCGATGAAGTCTTTACCTGATTGTCACTTGGTGATCGCTGGTGACGGGCCAGATAGGGGCGCGTTGCAGAAGCAAGTTGAAGAAGCAGGTTTAGCATCTAGAGTGACCTTTGCAGGCGCATTATCGCAAGACGAGTTAAAAGTGCTGTATCAGGCCGCAGATACGCTGGTCTTGGCATCTAGCCGCGAAGGTTGGGCGAACGTGTTGTTAGAAGCGATGGCGTGTGGAACCGCCGTAGTGGCGACTAATTTATGGGGAACCCCTGAAGTTGTTGCAAAGCCTGAAGCTGGCGTTTTAGTAGAACGTAACGTCGGCGCCCTTGTTCAAGGCATTAACCAGCTAACTGCCAGCCCTCCTTCTCGCGCAGACACGCGTGCTTATGCTGAAGGATTTGATTGGTATGATACGTCAAAAGGGCAGTACGATATTTTTACTCGCTTGGTTGGCAAAAATACATAGTTTATTTACCTCGGTCGATAAATCATCGCGACCGTGGCAGGGAAAGACACTGAGAGCTTATTGATGAAAATTTTGTATCATCACCGTATCGCCTCTAAAGATGGTCAATACGTACATATTGAAGAGATAAACAAATCGCTAAAAAAAGCAGGGCATGACATAGTGCTCGTGGCTCCTAGTATGGGAGAGCAACAAGAGTTTGGTGGAGATGGCGGTGTTGTGTCTAAGCTCAAACAGTTGTTACCGAAAGCACTTTATGAAGTGATTGAATTAGCATACAGCATTTGGGCATTTTTAAAGCTGGCAAAAGCAATTAAAAGCCATAAACCAGACTTCATCTATGAACGCTACAATCTGTTTTGCCCGGCCGGAATTTGGGCCAAAAAGTGGTTTAAGATCCCGCTGTTATCTGAAGTGAATGCGCCATTATTCGAGGAGCGGGGAAAATACGATGGTATTTCGCTAAAAAAATTGGCGAAGTGGAGCGAGCGTTACGTGTGGCGAAATGCTGATAAAGTGCTGCCCGTGACCGACGTGCTAGCTGATCATATTCGAGCTGAAGGCGTGCCAGAGTCTCGAATTTGTGTTATCCCCAATGGTATTAATACGGAAGCATTCATCGACAAACAATATGACAATCCGCTACCCGTTGATACGTCAGACAAAATCGTTGTAGGCTTTGTGGGGTTCTGCCGCGAATGGCATGGTCTGGATAAAATTGTTGAATTGTTGGCGTTACCGGGCAATGAGTCGTTGTTTTTCTTGTTGATTGGTGATGGACCTGCGGTGGCGTCAATTAAAGATACGGCAAAGCAAGCAGGCATAGAAGACCGCATCTACATAACGGGGTTGGTAAATAGAGATGACATGCCAGCGTGGTTAACGCCGATTGATATTGCCTTGCAACCCGCCGTTGTAGCGTATGCGTCGCCGCTAAAAATGCTGGAGTACATGGCAACAGCAAAAGCCATCGTTGCGCCCGACAGCCCTAATATTAGAGAGCTTCTGACCCATCAGGAGAACGCATTGTTGTTTGATCCCAAAGATATGTCGAGTTTTGTTCAAGCCTGCCAAACCCTTGCTACTGATGATGCACTTCGGACTCGATTAGCTAAACAGGCGAAGCAGTCAATTTTTGACAAAAAGCTCACGTGGGATGAAAACGCAGCAAAAATTGTTGAACTAGCGAACGGTTGCATTCAACGCTAAGCCATGTTGGTGATTGAATCGACAATACTGAACAGAATAGGGGATTACAAGCGTAATGTTTAGAGACCTGTTTATTGTCTCGGTGATGGGCTTCTTTCTCACCAAGGCCTTAAAAAAGCCGTATATTGGTGCGCTGTTGATGCTGTGGTTGACTTATATGAATCCTCACCGCTTGGCACCATGGAGTATTTCGTATTCTCTTCCACTTTATGCAGCTGCGTTTGGCATTACGTTTTTATCGTTTTTGTTTATGCGGGACAAAAACAAGTATCCGACCTATTTCTTAAATATCATGATGCTGATCTTCCTTGCATGGGGCGCTGTATGTACCTTGGCAGCACTTGAGCCCCAATGGGCGACTAATGAGCTGGTAAGATTTACCAAAATTCAGTTGGGCATCACACTGCTGTTATTTTTGATGCAAGGAGAGCGAAAAATTAAGCTGATGGTGCTAGTGATAACACTTTCCACGGCTTTTTATGGCATTAAAGGTGGAATTTTCACAGCATTAACCGGGGGAAACTTCCGCGTTTGGGGGCCACCTGATTCATTTATTGAAGGTAACAACGAGCTAGCTGTGGCGTTATTAATGACCATTCCTTTGTTGTTTTTTATGTTTATGCAGGCGAGTAACAAATGGATTAAGCGCGCCCTTATCCTTTCCATTTTACTGTGTTTTATTAGTGTTGTTGCCAGTTATTCTCGCGGCGCTTTTTTAGCACTGATAGTGACAAGCTTTTTCTTATGGACGAAGAGTAAGTATAAACTTCCGTTAGCTGCGCTGGGGATGGTGCTGTGTTTAAGTGCGATTCCGTTTATTCCAAGCCATTGGTATGAGCGCATGGATACGATTAAAACTTACGAGGAAGATGCATCAGCCATGGGCCGAATCAATTCATGGTGGTTGGCGTTCAATGTCGCGAATGATCGTATCACTGGGGGAGGATTTGGCCATTGGGGGCCAACATCCTTTGCGTTGTATGCGCCCAATCCACTAGCTATTCATGACGCGCACAGTATTTACTTTGAGGTGCTGGGTGAAATGGGGTATCCCGGACTCATCATGTTTTTGATGATGTTGTATGGCAATTGGTCATTGGCAAAGCGCAATATTAAATTGTCGAAAGAGCATGCTGATTTAGAGTGGTGTGCAACTTTATCCAGAATGATTCAGGTTAGCCAGATGGCCTACATGAGTGGTGGTGCGTTTCTTGGCTTGGCGTATTGGAACATGCCTTACCATTTAATGGTGATTATGATTCTGGTGAACATGCATGTACTAAATGTTCTAAAACAAAAAGCCGAGCAGGAAGCGGAACATGATACCACCACAACGCCATCACCTAGTAAAAAGGCTAGCGTGTGAGCCTAAATAAAAAGATTGCTATTGGCGCTATGTGGTCAGTGTTGACTCGTGTAGCGATTAAAGGATTAGGGTTTATTAGCACCCTCATTCTAGCACGACTGCTATTTCCAGAAGATTTCGGCTTAATGGCTGTCACTATGATGATGGTCGCTTTTTTTGAAATATTTGTTAATTTCAGTTTCGATGTAAATATTATTCAACGAGATGACGTTACCAACAAAACACTCAACTCAGCGTGGACATGCAAGCTTATCGCAGGGTTAGGTGTCGCTGTTTGCTTGTTGTTGAGCTCTGGATTTATTGCCTCTTTTTTCAATGATGATCGATTAGTGCTACTGGTGTGTGTGGTGGCGATTATTCCCTTAATTAGAAGTGCTGAGAATATTGGCTTTGTTCTGTTTCGCAAAGAATTAGATCTGCAAAAAGAATTTAGGTTGGAAGTCTTCTCAAAACTATTTTCTTTTACTGTTACTATTGCTGTTGCTTACTTCACGCGTTCTTATTGGGCGTTGGTGGCCGGCATGATCACCAATACCTTGTGCCGGGTTGGATTCAGTTACTTGATGCACCATTATCGTCCTGCTTTCTGTTTGGATGAATGGCGTAGTTTATTTAGTTTTTCTAAGTGGCTGTTACTGAATAACTTACTGATATTCTTCAATCATAAGATTACAGATTTGATTATCGGTAATCGGACTAACCCCAGAGAGCTCGGGTTTTATAGCGTCGGTTATGAAATATCGAATCTTCCTACAACGGAGTTGGTGTTTCCACTCAGTAGAGCCATTTTTCCTGGTTATTCAAAAGTGAAAAACGACAGACAAGCGCTTACTACTATGTTCACCGATTTTACGAGTGTCGTAGTGTTTTTAACCGCTCCCATCAGTTTGGGTATTTATGCTATTGCACCTGAAGCAGTTCCTGTTTTGTTAGGTGATAAATGGCTGCCAGCAATTCCTATTATCGCGTTGCTAGCTCTTTACGGGTTTAGCCGTTGTGCCGTGCAGAATATAGGCAGTGTTTTTGTCGCCATGGGTCGACCTCAATTACCTGTGTTTATTTCAATTTTTAGATTGTGCCTAATCGTGCCGGTGCTACTTTATTATGTCGATAAAGAAGGCGCCGTGGGTGCAGCAAAAGCGGTTTGTCTTGTTGCGTTAGTTACAACACCAGTGAGTTATGTTATTTGTGCTTATGTGGTGGGGTTTGGTGTAAGTACAATCTTGAGAATATTTGCTTTTCCTGTGTTTGCAGCATTGGGAATGTATTTTGCGATTGAGGGTCTGTCGGCACATTTGTATACGTGGTTTAATCAAACTATCTTGTTGATCTTGCTAGCCAAAGTGGCAATCGGGGTCTGTGTTTATGGTTTGGCGACAATACTGTTTTATTTGGGAGCAGCGAATGAGCATCCCGTTAATAGACTCATCCATAAAGGTATGCTTAGAGTGCGCCCAACATAGCGCCGAATATCATGAAATTTTACATTGTCAGATTACCTTAACACTCTGACCGCTGTTACTGTATTGGAATAGGAAGAGAGGCCATGGCTTCAAAATTAACCACCAACTTGTCAATTCCCAAGGGAAAAAAAGCCATCGTTGTTGGGTATGTGGGTGGCATTAATGTCGGCGATGAGGCCATTGTCGCTGTTGTGGCCAACGTCCTAAAAGAGCAATACGAGTTTGACGTTACCATTGCCAGTGGGCAAGTGCCGTTAAGCCAAGAGTATATTGGTTCGGCGTTTTCCTACATTCAGGCATTCTATCCTGGAAAAGGCCTTGATAGTCGTGGCCATCAGGCATTGCTAAACGCAATAAAAGATACTGATTGTGTTGTGTTCGCGGGTGGCGGGTTGTTACAAGATGTGCACAGTACCAATCTGATGCGCCATTGTACGTATTTTGCTACTCAAGCAAAGCGTATGGGCAAACATGTTCTTGCATTTGGATTGGGAGCTGGCCCAATCAAGTCTGCGCAAGGCAAAGCACTATTGCAGATGTTTATGGACCATAACGATCGCGTGTTTGTAAGAGATACCTTCTCCAAGCAATACATTGAAGATACACTCAAAGTAAATGTCCCTCATTTGCATGTTGGCTTCGATTCTATTCTTCTTGTTGATCGTATTTCCAAGTCTGGGCAAGTGGCAGCTGCCGAGACTAATAAAAAGTGGGCCGGTCTGTGTTTGAGAGAATGGAAAGGCTTTGGCTTAACGCAGGCTAAAGAACTGACAAAGGCGTTAGTTAACAGCGGTTATCAGGTTCTCTTTATGGCTTACGAGAAGAAAGATTTAGCGCTTTACGCGGGTTTGAAGGCGGAGTTTGCAGATGACATAGCACTGTCGGATGAGCAGCATTTTGATAGCTCCCTTTCAACAGTTGCGAACTTGGACGTGCTAATTTCTATGCGTTTACATGCGAATTTATTCGCTATTCTTGCAGGAACGCGTTTTGTTGCTCTTGCATACGATAATAAGCTTAAATCGGTCATTGGGTCTTTAGGTTTCGAGGAACGTGTTCTGGATCTGAATGCCGATGTTGCTGGTGTTAACGTGGCTCTGGCGACAGATTTTGCTCAAAACAATGATAAGTTGGCACTAATGCAAAATACACAACGCCAGCATTTTGCGGAACTCTTGGGCTGCCTCAATGAGCAAGCGAGCAAGGTGAGCATATCCAAGCGTTATGGCGCACGATGGTTTTGGGCGCTCGAACTGTCGCTTAAACCGCGCTTGAGAAAAGCGGCCATGGCGGTAGGCCCCGTGGCTGGAAAGCTAATACCTAACGGAATTAAGAAGAAAGTACGTCAGATACTAGGGTTTGATTGGTAAAAGGGCTTAAAGATTGAAAATAGGAATTGTGACAACATGGTTTGAAAGAGGCGCTGCCTATGTATCTAAGCAGTTTAGAGACATTCTTGCCGCAGATCATGAGGTATTCATATATGCCCGTGGTGGCGAAGAGTATGCCATTGGTGATGAAAAATGGGATCACGATTATGTGACATGGGGAGCGCAACCTCTAAGTCACGCTTTTACCGACATGCATCTGGAAGACTTCAGAGCATGGCTGGAAACCAACAACATAGATACTGTTTTGTTCAACGAACAAAAAATATGGGCGCCCGTATTATTGTGCAGAGAACTGGGCATCAAGGTAGGTTCCTATATAGACTACTACACTGAACAAACCGTACCGATGTTCGGTGTTTATGATTTTCTGGTGTGCAATACTCACCGACATCATAGTGCGTTTTCATGGCACCCAAATAGCCTTTTTATTCCATGGGGAACAGACACTAATCTCTATCAATATCAACCGGAAGACCGAGATGAACAAGCGCCTGTTCGGTACTTTCATTCCGCTGGAATGAGCCCTTATCGCAAAGGGACCGATTTATTGCTTAAGGCATTTAAGCAAGTGTCGGGCAACGTGAAGCTGATAATCCATTCACAAGTAAAGCTAGAGCAGCATTTTCCTGAGCTGAAAGAGACGATCGCTTCCTTGAAGGCGCAAGATAAACTTGACGTGCATGAATATACCGTATCTGCCCCAGGCCTTTATCACCTTGGTGATATTTATGTGTATCCGTCTCGATTAGATGGCATAGGGCTTACCATTTTAGAGGCGGGAGCGGCAGGTCTTCCCATCATCGTGCCCGACAATGGCCCAATGAATGAGTTTGTAACAGAAGGCGTAAACGGATACACCGCAAAAATTGAGAAGCTCTGGTCACGTTGGGACGGTTACTACTGGCCTCAATGTGAAGTCAGCATTGATAGCTTGGCCGAAGCAATGCAAATTTATGCAGACAAACAGGCTGATATTTCGGTGATAAAGCAGCAAGCCAGGCAGTATGCCGAACAGCACTTTGATTGGAGTAAGAATACCTCAGCGTTGTCTGCGAAGATAGAAGGGGTGAGCAAGCGAACTGAAACGGATATTTGTGATGCCAAGGCGTTAGCGGTTAAGTATGATAAGTCACTTTTTGCTAAACATCCAAAATCGAAAAAAACACTGATAGCAGAACAATTGGAAAGAGATTACCCGTCATTGCATAAAGCGTTGAAAGGCGTATGGCAAAAGATAAAGTAGGGGATGCGCGTTTGAATTCACCGTCGTGGCATTTTACCGTTTTGGCTCCGAATCAATGGGACGGGCCTTGGATGAACAGGCAACAGCTTTTTAGCCGCATAGCAAAAAATCATACTGTTACCTATTCAACGGGGCCGTTGTTTAGTTGGGATATCAGAACTGATGGGTTTGCAAAGAGGCCATTTACGGCCAGCTGGACCCATCAACACGGTGTTGATGTGGTGACTGCTGGAAAATGTGACACCAGAATCCCTAAAGTCGGTTGGTTGGACAAAATGGCAACCGCCTCTTTTTCTCGAAAATTGCGTGCTCAAGCCAATGTTAAGAAGCGTCACATATTGTACCTTTTTCATCCTATGTTTCTTGACTATGTCGATACAGTTGAACATGACATTTTGGTTTACCATGCGTACGACGATTTCTCTAAACAAGGGGCGTACGACGAGCGCATGCGTCAAAAAGAGAGTGCGTTGTTAGCTCGCGCAGACGTTGTGTTTGCGTCATCTACTGCTATTCAGACGCGTTTACAAGAGATGAAAAATAGAGATGTGATATTCGTTCCCAATGGCGTGGATTACACGCAATTTTCAACCCCTTGTGCGGAACCTGAAGATCTTGCTGACATTCCACACCCACGTGTGGGCTATACAGGATCAATAAATCGAAAAGTTGATTTAGCGTTGATAGCGTATTTGGCTGACGCATTACCCCATATTCACTTTGTCATGATTGGTGGAGTAGGCCAATTAGGTGGGCAGTCTGATGCATATCAGCGCTTGCAGTCGGTTACGAACGTACATTTTTTAGGCGCTAAATCTGTTACCGATATCGCTGCGTATATGCAGCATATGGACATTAACACCATGGTTTATAAGGCGGATGATTCAAACTGGAGCGCGTCTGGCTATCCGTTAAAATTGCACGAGTATTTGGCAGTGGGTAAGCCCACAATCAGTGCGGGCATTGATGCTGTGTTGCCTTTCGAGCACGTTGTCGATATTCCGCTTACTCCAGATGCGTGGAAACAGGCAATAGAACGCAATCTCAAGCAAACAGATACACTTTATGAATTGAGGCAGCAGGTTGCAAAAGAGAATACTTGGGAGCAAAGAGTCGAGACGATTTTAGCCACAATCGGCCGCTGTCATCATTGAGGTACGAAAGCGTCTAGCGAGTATACGTTATCAAGCAAAGAAGCCCCTCTCGTGAGGGGCTTCTCATATCTATTTAAATGGCACTTTTGGTGAGTAGAGGATTACAATTGCACGTCACCATCAGCGAAGCGTAATACCTCAACATTCGTTAATGTGTCAGTACCTTCGTATGAATTAAGTGCTTTCACTGTCACTTGTGAACCAGATACTGTGATTTCATAATCTGCTGCATTCATATCGAATACCGCGATGTCAGTGCCATCATGGCCATCTAGCTGGTCGTTACCGTTAGAGCCTTTAAGTACATCATTGCCTTTACTGCCGAAGATGATGTCATCGTGAGAGCCGCCGTCGATAAGTTCAACATTGATGACGTCTACGTTACGGAAGTCAAAGACCTGTTGGTAGCGAGCGCCCATGATAACGTCGTAACCTAAACCGCCATCAATTTTCTCAACATTCTTTACACTGTAAAGTGCAATGAGGTTGTTTTGCTCGTTTCCTTCGATAGTGTCGAATCCTTCTCCACCATCAATCCAGTCGTTCTTATCGTTATCGCCTACATATTTGAATGTATCGTTACCCGCACCACCATTCATGTGATCTTCATGTGCTCCACCGACAATCACGTCATCTTTTGCTGAGCCAGTAATGATATCTGGCCCTGCTAAACCATAGATAACATAAGCGTTTTCAGAGGTGCTTACATCAAACGTGTCGCGATATTTAGTGCCTTCTACAACTTCTGGCTCAGGTTCACCCACAGTGACTTTGGTGTCTGCAAACTGAAGGAATTCAATGTTAAATAAAACATCTTCCCCTTCATTGGTTACTTTTGCCGTTACAGTAGTCATACCATTATTAGTAGAAATGTTGTAGTCCGCTGCATTTCCCTCGTACCAAGCCGTATCAACGCCGCCATTGCCATCTAAGTAATCATTACCCGAAGAGCCTTTTAAATTATCGTTTCCTTGGCTACCAAAAATAGTATCATCGTGTGCGCCGCCATCAATCATTTCAATGTTCTTTACAAGTACATTTGTAAAATCGAATAGTTGAGCATATCGTGCACCGATGATGATGTCATAACCTAGACCACCATCGATCTCTTCGACATTTGTTACGCTGTATAAGCCAATATAGTTGTCTTGATCATTACCAAGTATTTTGTCATATCCTTCGCCACCATCGATCCAATCATTGTCATTGTTGTCACCTTCGTACAAGAAAATGTCGTTTCCACCGTAACCTTTCATGTTGTCTTCGTGACTACCACCAGAAATGATGTCATCAAATTGTGAACCATAAATAATATCGTGCCCTGAGCGACCATAAATACTCAGCCCCGTTTGGCTATCTGTGATGTCAAAAGTGTCTCGATTTGATGTTCCTACTAGCGCGCCGTCGGCAATTACGCTAATTTCCACCTTTGCACTAGCAGTAGCCCCTTTTACGTCACTAATGGTGTAATCAAATGAGTCTCGACCGACAAAACCATCTCTAGGAGTATAGACAATTGCACCGTCTAAAAGCTCTACTTGCCCCTGAGCTGCTTGAGTTACAGCAATAACTGTAATGAAATGGTTCTCTGCATCCGTATCGTTTTCCAATAAATCTACGAAAGGAATAACCTGTGATTGACCTTCTGTTGCAGAAATTGTGTCTTTGTTCGCAATTGGTGCAACATTCGGAGGTGTTACCTCTAAAGTGATTTTACCAATTGAATTGTGTCCTTCAATATCAACAATTTCGTACTCAACATTAGTGATGCCAATGAAATTTTGAGATGGCATTATTGTCACTACATTATCAGCGTTGATTGATACTGCTACGTTTTCTGAAGGAATAACCTGCGCCAGTGAAATTACGTTGTTATTTGGACGGAAGTCATTTTCCAAAGGGTTGATTTCAACAGTACTATTCACTTCTGTTGATACAAAATCATCAATCGCTATAGGTGTTGTCGCGTTAAGAGTTTCTACACGAGGACCCACTTTGAACATGCTTTCACCCACTTCTAGCGCGCCTAAATCAGGCTTGTTACCATTGAAGTTGTCGTTTAAACCATTAATGGTTTTGCCTGCATCTACTGCATCTGAAGTCATCGATAGTGATAAATCTAATCCCTCTGTTTCTCTGTAATCAGCGAATGTGGTCGAGGCTAGATTAACTTCGTAGTTGGCAAACAAATTGTCGCTAGACATTAAAATGTCGTTATTTCCAAGTGATGAGCGTTTCCATTCATCAAAGTTATCAGCAGATACACCGTACTTCTCGGCAGTTAAGTTAAATGCAAACCTACCGTTAGCGGTCCAACCGTTATAATCCATTTCAGTCATCATATGATTAGAGCCGTTTTTAAGGGTATACGCTGTACTACTAGGTGCACTCACAAATAGATTGTTTAATACGTAGAGCTGTTTGATGTGACCACTCGTATTTCCCCACGCCTGACCATCATCTTCATAACGACCAGCGTCATCTTTAATGATTGTATTGTGAACAATGTACATACCATTCGGATGATCTTTTTCAGGCTTAATTTTGATGGGACCACGAGCCTGGTTGATCATTATGTTACGGAAAGCATATACGGGACCACCCCAAACTGGTTGAAAACTTAGCGCGTTTGCTGAGTTTGCAACGATGTTGTGGTGTGCCGCGACATTTCGCAGAGAAAAGTCAAACTCGATACCATCATCGCCCGTCCACTTAATTAGGTTATGATGAATGTTAATGCCCTTGTTTGATAGGTTAGTATCCCAGTGAAGACCAATTGCATCACCAAATCCTGATACTGCATTGTTGGCAATTTCGATACCTTGGCCTGTGACCACAATACCCTCGTAGTTCCATGTTTCTGAGCTTAAGTTGCCAAATTCAACGCGGCCTTCGAAATCATTATCTGCGATGTATAGATGTTTGTGACCACCTTTCGCGTGTACAGCGCTAACAACGTCCTTTGCTACGTTTTTATAGATTGCCACATCTTCTGAGTTGTTAGTGACTTTGATTGCAGATGCTACATTCGTGAACGTCAAATTAGTCACGCGAATGTGAGAGCCCGAAATTTTCAAGGTGTGTGCTTTGTTCTGACCGTCAATAATGGCGGCGTGAGGTACCAAACCTGTAATAGAAATCGGCAGGCCTTCAGCACCGCTATTGTTTAATTCAAATTGACCAGAGTACAACCCTGGAGCCAATTCGATAGTGGTTCCCGGCGTCGCTGCTGAAAGCGCTAGCTTCAGTTGAGTCGCATCACTTACACGTACAACATTCGATGTTAGATGTGTTGGTAAAGCTTGCGTTCTTGCCTGAACAATATGCGTCGCTTCACCTGATACTCCATCAGGATCTGTTAACGTGACCTTCACTTCATAGTCTGATGAGATATCTAGGCCTGTAAGCATGCCAGCGAAACCTGATTCTGATACGCCCGTCGAGTTTTTAGTGTTGCGTGTAATGTCTGGACGAACACGCATTAAATCAACACCTTTTTTCCATTCAGTCGAACCTGATTTTCTATAATGCATCTGTGCTGCTGCATTGAAGTTTTTGTCACCTCCTAAAATTGGAAGGAACAAGCTCGCTGATGTTTGAGTAGTAATATCAACTTTCAAATCAGAAACGCGAACTGAGTTGATGTTTGGTGTATTAGTACGAGGTTTCCAAGCCCACAGGCCTCCCTCGTTCAAAGACGAACCAGAGTGCGCCAAACCGAAAAAGAGGTCTAGTTCTGGTAAATAAGTGAATTTTTCAAAAATTCGACCGTTACCTGTTTTTCCTGACAGAGGTGTGTTGTCTGACTCATCCCAGATTACTTCAAATTCATTTGAAACAGGATCCCAAGTAATGATTTGTGCACCACCGTTCCAGATATAAAATTTGCCATCAATGTTTCTGTAGTTGATTGATGCTTGACGATAGTCACTCGCATAGTGGGCTTCTTCAATTGAAGGGTATGCGGTTAAAAACTCTGCTGTAACAGCATCATCTGTAACATGAAGTTTATAAATCCCCTCTGTGTGAGAAGAATAAAGCTCACCTGTAACCGGGTTACTGAACATCGTAGAAACCCCTGTTGCCTCTAAGCCTTCGATTTTGCCTAGATTAATTGAAGAGCCGTCTGCATTGTAAAAAAATGCACGGTGATATTTGTTGTCGTAAAAGTCAACGAACAACATCTGCTCACGACTAGGGATATACTCAGACATTGGATACCAAAAATATTGCTCACTATCGTGGTGAGTCCATTTTTGCGTAGATGGCGTGAACTCCCACACGCCTTTCGAACGCTGAGAATGAGAAGTGAGAGCTGGATCTGAGGTAAAACCATGACGAGAAGCGGTCCAAAAGCTCTTTGTTATTGGGTTCCATACGAAACCATCATAGGTATGAGTAGGCAATGGACCTTCAAGAGGAACATATACGTTTTTGCTCGGCGTAGCTGAATGGGCTTCAGGCACCAATAGTGGTGAAGGTTCGCTGATACGCGCCCAGGTCAAAGTATCCAAGTTTAATGCGTAAACCTCGTTACCACCGTAGTCAAAGTGACCTCCACCATAGAAATACATTGTATTGCTTTCACGGTCAAAAGCTGCGCTATTCCAAGATGTTAGAACGCCCGGTGAGCCTGAACCACCCCAGAAACTTTTACTGTTGGTTTCAGCTACAATTTGATCATGCATTTCTTTTGAGATTGCAACGTCACTAAAGTTGTTAGTTCCTTCTACTGCGTGCCACCCTCCCTGTGAGATTTCTGAAAGAGCTACTGCTGCGGCAACTAAGAACTTCATTTGATACTCCGGTTAAAAAATTGAATTGAACGGGTTAAAACGTCGTCAATTATACGGAATAAAGAAGAGATTTGGGTATTTTTTCGCATACCCTTGGTTGAAAAATAACCTAAAGGTATGTGTGGTGGGTTAAAAATAACACATTTATCCTCCCAATTTGCAGATAATTAAAAGTTTTACTTTTATTTTCAATGGCTTTTTAAACGTATATCTAGACAAACATAGATATATCTCTAAGATCGATATCTCATTAATAAGACATTGCATGAAGAATAGATCAGATATGGAAAAGCAGTCTAAGCGAGTTTTATACGTGGCTTATCATTATCCTCCCATTCTTGGGAGTAGTGGTGTGCATCGTACCTTAGCATTTACGCGAGAATTGGCGAATAATGGGTGGGACGTCACTGTGCTAACCACCACCCTAAAAGCGTACGAGAATTGGTCAGAATCTCAGCTTAGATTTATTCCTGAAAACATTCGTGTTATTCGCGCTTTTGCCCGTAATGTTGCTAAACATTTTTCGTTTAGGGGAAAATACCTAGGTGCGATGGCGCTTCCCGATAATTGGCAGAGTTGGATTTTGGGTGGTGTACTGAGTGGAATCAAACACATAATCACCCATGGTAAGCCGCAACTTATCGTGTCTACTTATCCCATTGCCTCTGCCCACATCATCGCCTATTGCTTGAGCCGAATGTTTAACATTCCTTGGATTGTGGATTTACGCGATCCGATGGCTCAAGCGAATTATCCTACCGAGCCTTCGCGGAAAAAGTGGTTTTTATGGATTGAGCAAAAGTTCATAAAGCATAGCCATGCTGCAATCGTGACAACGCCAGGCGCGAAGACCTTTTATGAGGGCAAATATCCTCATACGCCAAAAGACTTTTGGCACGTTGTTCCGAATGGATACGATGAAGTCATCTTTAATGAATTGTCAGATAAAATAGAACAGCAGCGTCATAAAGCATCTTCACAAAAAATTGTGCTACTGCATAGCGGATTGATATATCCCAACGAACGCGATCCTTCGGCGCTATTTGATGCTATTCAGCAACTTAAAGAGAAAGGCCAGCTTCATGCCGATAACTTTTTGTTGCGTTTGCGAGCGAGTGGGAATGAGGCACTGTTCCAGCAGTGGGTTGAAAAGCGAGATATTCAGGATTTAGTCGAATTTGCTGCAACCATTCCCTATACCGATGCATTGAATGAGATGACCGAGGTAGATGGGTTGCTAATCATGCAAGCGGCAAATTGCGATTATCAGATTCCTGCAAAGGCTTACGAATACATTCGTTGCAAAAAACCAGTGTTAGCCTTAACAACAGAAACCGGAGATACGGGGCGCTTGTTAAGAGATACGGGGCATGCGACGATTGCACCGTTAGATGACACTAAAAAAATTGAAGCCGCCTTGCAAGCGCATATCGAAAATTGCCAAAAAGGTTTGCCCCAAGCATTAAGCACTGAGAAAATACGTGCTTACTCAAGACAGTATCATGCTGAAGAATTTGTTCAGGTAGTAGAAGCCGCTAGGAAAAAGCCATAGCGATTTTTGCTATTCGTTAAATGAACACGAACAAATAATACTTAGAGATTAATAAGATATTGGGATGAAAAATGGAGAATAAGTTACTGGATAATGCGATTATCCTTTCGTCATCGTTTCAGATAGATAAGGACGACAAATTGGCAATTGCTTGGAAAGGCAATGTGTTCGTAGACAAAACTGAAGCATCATTTGAATCCCTGAGTCATTCGTTTTTAACTCGTGATAGTCTATCTTCGTTTTACGCTAAATTAAGTGGCTTTTTTGCCTTGATTGTCGCTGATGTAGAGTCAGGTTCTACGTATGTATTTTCTGACCACATGGGGTCAATGCCATTATTTTATACTCAACAAAATGGGCAGACTTGGCTTTCAGATTCTCTAAAGCCATTTAAAGTAACCCCGTCTCTTACGTTGACTGTATCGAAGCAAGCCATTTATAACTACTTCTATTTTCATTGCATCCCAGCACCTGGCACCATATACGCCGAGTGCTTCAAAATTTCACCGGGGCACTGTATTACGGTGTCAAAACAGGGGGGGATAGAAGATGTCTTACTTTTCAATCCTCACTTTGCCAGTCAAGTGACAGATTCTGCTGCCCATAAAGACTGCTTAACGCATATTGATGATGGCGTTAAACGTGAGTTAACTGAGAATGTAGGAGCGTTTTTGAGTGGAGGTCTAGACAGCTCAACCGTAGCAGGAATGTTGGCTAAGCATGCAAAACCCGCGAAAACGTTCTCGATAGGGTTTAAAGCCGAGGCCTATGATGAAACAGAGTATGCCCAAATCACGGCGAAACACTTCTCAACAGAGCATCGCACGTTTTATTTGGAGCCAGAAGATGCAGCTAAAAAATTCGTAGAAGTTGCACAATACTTTGATGAACCTTTCGGAAATTCGTCTGCAATGGCAGCCTATTTTTGCGCAATTTTTGCCAAAGAAAATGGGGTGACCAAGTTATTGGCTGGTGATGGTGGAGATGAACTATTCGCAGGAAATGAACGCTACGCCAAGCAAAAGGTTTTCGAACATTATTATAAAATTCCGAGTGCATTGCGGACACCGCTGAAATCAGCACTTTCACTTCCAGGTGTGTCATCGTTATCCGTTGTTAAGAAAGGACAAAGTTACGTCAGACAAGCTGAGATTCCGCTACCGCAGCGATTAGAAACCTATAACTTCATCAATCAATTCGGTGCAGAAAACATGTTTACGCATGAGTTTCTCAACAACGTTGATGATAGTCTTCCCGAAGCGATGCAAGTTGAAAGGTACGAGCAATGTAATGGGGAGCACATTGTTGATAAAATGCTGTTCCTCGATTGGAAGTTTACACTGGCGGATAACGATCTGGTCAAAGTATCAAAAATGTGTGAGTTGGCTGGCATTGATGTCGCTTATCCAATGCTTGAAAAAGAGTTGGTTGAATTTAGTTGTTCTGTGCCAGCCGATACCAAACTTCCCGGTACTGAGCTGAGAGATTTTTATAAAAAAGCTTGCGAAGGCTTTTTGGCTGACGAAACATTAAATAAGAGTAAGCATGGATTTGGGTTGCCGTTTGGTGTTTGGTTGAAAGAAAACGCAGCGTTGAAAGACATTGCCACCACAGCACTCGAAAAGTTTAAAGCCCGTGGTATTGTTAAGGATTCATTGATTGAGCAAGCGCTTGAAGCGCATAATAACGTGCATGCAGGATATTATGGTGAATTGATTTGGATTATGGTTATTTTGGAACTTTGGTTGTCTGAACATGCTTAATCGCTTTTTGCATTCATCCGCTTCTTTGGTAGGAAGTGCTATTTCATCGCAAAAACTCAGTATATTGATTTATCATCAAGTGCTTGAGTCTCCTGATCCGATTCGAGATGGTGAACCCGATGCAGAAACTTTTCGCTGGCAAATGGCGTTACTTCGTCGGTATTTCACGCCGCTATCACTTCAAGCTGCCGTTAAACACTTGCAAGCGGGTACGTTACCAGCCAATGCAGTCTGCGTGACGTTTGATGATGGGTATCTGGATAATTTGGTTGTCGCTCAGCCAATTCTTGATGAGTACGATATTCCTGCGACCGTATTTGTCGCAACGCATTTTTGCGAACATCAGGAAAACATGTGGAATGATCGTATTATCGATCTCATCGCAGATAAACAGCGAGATAGAATAGATTTACGGGCATTGGGGTTACCCAGTGTTGCACTTGGGGGGGTAGAAGAGCGTAAAACGGTTATCCAGCGCGTAATTAACCTGCTGAAATACAAGCATATCGAAGAACGCTACGCGCTGGTTCAAGCCATATATGATGACAATCATGCGCAAGAGTACCCATGTAAGATGATGACGTTCGAGCAAATAAAGGCCTTGTCTGATAAAGGGGTTGAAATTGGTGCGCATACGGTTATGCATCCCATTTTAAAATCTCATTCTGAAGATGAGCAAGAACAGCAAATATCTGACAGTAAAAACAAGCTTGAGCAATTACTTGGGCAACCCGTGGTCAGCTTCGCTTATCCAAACGGGAAGCGTGGTGTTGACTATGATGATGTTGCAGTTAAAGTTGTAAATCGTTTAGGGTTCGATATTGCGGTGTCGACAGATTGGGGCGTCTCGACATCTGATACCGATAAGTTACAGTTAAATCGATTTACGCCTTGGGATCTTAGCCCATTAAAGTTCCACCTTAGGCTGTTAAGGAATATTGCAGGAGTATAATGTGAGAAAGTTTCACCTACCGAAAATACATAGTTTATCTCATTGGATTGGTGCTGCTGTTATCGCATTGATTGCCGCACCCACACATGCTTTGGATTTCACGCCCACCGAGGCAGAGTGGCTGGTATGGAATCCTTTATGTAAAGCGAGGTACGTAGTATCTGGAGCTGGATCATCAAGCCCTTTTCGGGACCGAGTGTCTATGGAGTCCGTAAAAATGTGGCGTGATAAAGTGGGAAATGAAGCGTGGTATGCTTTGCACCACTACTGTGCTGGTATTCATGAGGAAAGCCGTGGAAAATTGCAACAAGCCAAATATGAGTATTTCTTTACCTATGCGAGAATGCCAAGAGAGCACTATTTATACGGCTTGATAGGTGTGAGATTAGCAAACGTGTTCTATAAGATGGGCAATGTAGAAGAAGCCCATAAGATGGCGTCTTCTACCATTAGCACACATCCTAGGTACTCTGGTGGTTACGTGATTAAAGGTATTTTATTTAGTCGCCAGGGAGAATATCAAAAGGTGATCGATATTCTCGAAGAAGGAATGAAAAACGTTAGCCCAAAATCTTCTGAAATGAGTTACCATTTAGGGCTTGCCTATCTAGAACTTAATAAATTAGATAAAGCAAAAGAGTATGCAATTCAGGCATATGAGATGGGTTACAACCTTCCTGGGCTAAAGCAACGTCTTATAGAGGCTGGGGCGTGGTAATTTAAATTTATCGTCGCCAATCATTATTCATAATGACGCCTATTAACATAATTGTTTAAGGCGTCAGAGTTTAAACCTATTTAACTTAGCCTTGTAGAAACATGGTTAACTAAAACAGGTTAACCGGCTCGCCATTGCTTAATTAATGAAGCTAATCGAGATTTTAGTATTTCAATTTGTCCGTAAACAGTACGTCTGTTAGCTAAATGTAATCCTGACATGTGGGACACATCTTTCATCCAATCTTTTTTATATGAATCATCACCTGTCAAAAAGTCTACTACGGTCACTCCCTCATTAAATACATGCTCAAACAAATGTGCTGTTAGCAGGGTGCCAACTGAAAATGTTTTATATTTGGGGTCGTATGCGAGCTTGAATATGTACGCTTCATTCCCTTCAACAAACCACACCTGAGCAGCTGCTGGGAGTCCGTTTACATATAATATCCCCATTCTAAGCCAGCCTTCGCCTGCGGCTATTTTCAAGAAGTTATCAATGAATTCAGGGTAGGGTTCGTTTTTCTTCCAACTTGCTTTATACACGGTGTCGTAATCAGAAATAGCCTTATCAAGAGTATGATCAGTTTTAGTGAAAATTTTGTATTCACATGATGCAGTGTTACTTAGCTTTTTAGATTTGCGGCGAACCGTATTGTTAATCTTGGATGAAAAATGGCTTTGGACAGGAGCTTGCGAATCAAGTGTGATTGTCCAGTTTTCAGTTTTATCATACTGTTTCGCACGAAAATGAGAGTGATGACAGGCTACCAATAGGTCGTCGGCAATTTTTTCGCATAGTGGTTGCAGGTTTATAGTATCGAATTGGCTAAAGAATGAGGACTCAGATTTCAATATTTGTTTAAACGCATCGGTGCGAGTTATGGCGGCTTGATCAAACAAGATGTCGTAAATGGGGGAATAGTAGTTGGATAGGGAATAAAGAGTAGTTGGTTTAACTTTCACAGCTTCATGCTTAAAAGGAGCTAAAGCGACAAGCCTGTCACCATTGTATAGCGCAATTGCAACGAATTTATAGTTATCTTTTGACACGATATTTTCAATAAAATTCGATTGCCATGCCACTCCTAGAAAAACGTTTCTTTTTGGGCAAGTAATATGCAATTTAGTTAGTTTCGTTTGAAATGTTGCAATGTCAGAAATCCTTTCTGTCCTATACATGTTAACCATTACCTCTTTAATTTATTTACTATTTTTTGTTTTGTACTTTCCCAAAATGGGGGTAAGTCTGATAAGTCAAAGAAAGTAAAAACTGGCTTTTTATTCCCAATTTTTAACGATTTACTTTTTTTAGCCATCCTGAAATAACACCCAGGTGACTTTTCACTGTCAAACCATACATGGCTGTTTTTTTGGTGCTGAGAGACAACAGGCTGCCCAATAGCAGAGAAATACTCGCTATGTATAAGTTCGACGCCATTGGAGATAGCACATGCAACGCTGTATTCTGTTCGACCAATATTGGGCTCAATTAGCCAAAATTTTCCATCTGGTGCGACCTTAAACTCAACAGAGGCTGGCCCTGTATATTCTGTCCCTTCAAAGAACTTTTCTGTCTGGCGTTTGACCTCTGGGTTATTATAAGGAGCCATGACAAGTCCTTGTCCCAATGTAGGGGGGTGTGAGAGAAGTTTATGGCCAGTAAAATGATTAATCGCTTTTCCATGTTCGAAATAGCCAGAGCAAAAGACTAAACTTTGATCATTGCCTTCAATCCATTGCTGCGCTATGAAAGGCAGCGCATCGCTGTGTTCTTTAATTAGCTGTATGGTTTCGTCTTCATTATTTATAAATTTTACTTTAAAAGACGACATTGGTTTAACTGGCTTGATAATCAGTGGAAAGCCCAGCTCTTTTAGAGAAGACGTCGCATTTTGAGGAGATACGCCTGTGGGAATAATCACAGACTTAGGATGGTTTAAACCTGTTTGTTCACACACTCGCTCAAGCTCATCTTTTCTTTGCAATTTAGCAACCAAATTAACATGCTTAGACCAACTCAACGTATAGAGTGGAGCGAGCTTTTGCCATCCTGAGGCAAGTACCTCAACCATGCGATCATTCGTTGTGAAGAGAACTGGTTTGTCTGTAAAACCTTGGGATTGATGAAATGTTATTAAGTTGGAAATTAAGTTTTCATCATTGATAGATGCGATCTGATGCACCTTAGCCTTTTTCGTTTTAGCGCCTGGAAGCGATAGGTTTGCATCGACAGCATGAACATCGATATTTAACGTTGACAAAGAGCGACAGATTGCTAATCCGTGTGTGCAAAGACCGATGACGATAGCGGGAGGCATCGATGAGAAACTCCTGAAAAGACCATATAATTAAGCCCCTATGAATGGAGCTCCTAAGACACAAGACTCAGTATCTTGTAGTTAGGTAAATGGTATCAATACATTGACTTAAGCGCATCAAATATTTGAATTGCAGCGTAAAGGTCGTAGAATGAACCTGTATTTTGAATGCCAATAAAGGGGATGGTGTGAGAATTTACAAACTACTGGGCAGGCTTGCAGTAAAGCTTGTCGTGCTACTTGTTTCTTTCACCTTTGCATTGCCAGTGTTGGCGAAAGAAATAAATGTAGATGGCACACTATACCCATCACTTTCAGAGGCGTTTTCTCATGCCAAAGACGGCAGTATCATTAAAATAAGTGCGGGTGACTATCAAGACGCTGCGATTCTAAAAGCAGACAATGTGATGATTATTGGAGAACCCGGCACCAGAATTTTTGGTAAAGCTACCAAAGGCAAAGGCGCGTTGCTTATACAAGGTACAAACACGCTAATTAAGCAAATTGAGTGCTTCAATATTCAGGTGCGTGACCGAAATGGCGCCTGCGTAAGATTGGAGGGAAAGCATCTTATCCTCGACAATGTCTACTTTCATGATAGCCAGCAAGGCGTTTTGACAGGAGCGCAGCCTGGTATTGTGCATATTATAAATAGTCGGTTTGAGCGCCTCGGTGCTGGTGGAAGAGCGCATGGCATTTACGTGGGCGGCGGAACATTGATCATTGAAGACAGTCAGTTTTTGTCGTCAAAAGGGGAAGGGCATGAAGTGAAATCACGGGCCAAAGAAACCCGTATTATTCGTAGCGTTATAGCCAGCTTGAGTGGCAAGGATAGCCGTCTTGTAGATGTGCCAAATGGCGGCAAACTAGAAATTATCGCGTCTGTATTGCAACAAGGAACTGAAACATCTAACTGGAACCTTGTGGGTTATGGGCTTGAGGATTACAAGTACGATATGAATAGTGTGACGATAAAAGATAATATATTTGTGCTGGATCGTCATGCCAATCAAGTGTTAAATATAAAGCATCAACGTGTTAAGCCTGTGGTAGAGGGAAATATATTTGTTGGTAATATGCAGGACGCGTTTGAAGCAGGCAATATGGTCTTTAAATCTCGCGAAAGTGCAGGTCTTGAGGCTGCGCCTAATCTCCCTCTGTTAAATTAATCTATCCTGTAAACCTTTTTTGTTAGCCTGAGTGATGTAATAAACATGCCAATCCAACCTGCCTTTATTACGCTGCCGTCTGGAAATTTATACACGGTAAGCTTTGTCCCTGAGGGGAAAACGCCAAACAATATTGTCATTTTTGTACCGCCTTTTGCCGAAGAAATGAATAAATCAAGAAAGATGATGGCGTTGATGGGCAATGCTCTCGCTTCCTCAGGCGACCTATGTGTTCTATTTGATTACCTAGGCACAGGAGACAGCGAAGGTGATTTTAGTGATGCGAGTTGGCAGATATGGCAGAAAAACTTGTCTGATGTAGTGGAGCATATTTGTGCTGATTATCCATCTACTGCGTTACACTTTATCGGCCTTCGTACCGGCGCTTTAGTGCTTAACGCCTACTTAAATGAACAACCTAAAGCAGGCACGGTGCAGAATATTAAAAGCCTCCATTACTGGAATCCAACATTTAAAGGTAGCTTATTTGTGACACAGTTTTTGCGCTTAAAGTTAGCGGGTGAAATGATGCGAGGTGAGGGCGAAAAAGTTACCGCCAAGCAGTTGCGTGCACAATTGACGCAACAAGACTCACTTGAAGTTGCGGGTTACACTGTGCGTGATGAGTTAATTTCTGGCTTAGAGTCCTCGTCAATGGTACTCCCTGAAGAGCTGTATGATTGCCCGTTATTTATTTATGAGGTAAACGGAAAAGGTGAGCAGGTTTCGCCCGCGACCGCAAACGGTTGTGCAAAAGCATTTGAGCATCACAGTATGAAGCAACTTATGCCCGTTGCGGGGGCTGCATTTTGGTCTACTCAGGAAATTGCGATAGTGCCAGATTTGATTGATTTTACAAAACAGAATATCCACTTTCCCGACGGACGTCTGACCGAAGATGACACAATAGAGGGGGCGCACTAATGCAAGAGTCTGCTTTTGTATTCAACCGACATAATGTGTGCTTATCAGGTATAACTCATCCATGTAAGAATAACAAAAATGTCGGCGTATTGATTGTTGTCGGAGGACCGCAAACGAAAGTGGGCAGTCATCGGCAATTTGTCCTCCTTGCTCGATATTTGGCTGCAAATGGTATTCCTGCGATGCGTTTTGATTATTCAGGAATGGGGGATAGCGATGGTGAATATGCAGATTTCTTGTCGGTCACTGAAGATATTGATGAAGCAATAAAGCAATGCCAGCAGCGATTAGGTGTCAGCAAAGTGATATTGTGGGGATTATGTGACGCTGCGTCTTCGACGTTGATTTATGCTAAAAACAAGCCATTAGACTGTGTGGCTGGTGTGGTGTTGCTAAACCCTTGGGTTCGCTCTGAGCAAGGTCAGGCCAAAACTCTAGTGAAACAGTACTATTGGCAGCGAATTCAAGATAAGCAATTTTGGTTGAAACTCATTAAGCTGGATGTGGACATCAAAGGTGCATTTCTGGGCTTTACTAAAAATATCTTGGCTGCATTTTCCTCTTCTGGTAGCACGTCTTCTGATGTGTCTGAAATTGAAGTCTCAACACAAGAAAACTACATAGAGCATATGCTTGCTGGCTTGCAAAAAATAGATACGCCTATTTTGCTGGTGATAAGTGGTGATGATTTAACCGCTGCTGAGTTTGAGCAAAAAGTGCAAGATGATAAACGTTGGCAGCAGGCGTTGGCAGATAAACAATTAACCAAACATACAATGCCAACAGCCAATCACACGTTTTCAACATTGCAATGGCGAAGTGAAGTAGAACACACTACGCTCTCGTGGATTAATACTCACTTTTAGTCATATTTTAGCTCTGTTTGTTGGTGTTGTATGCCAATGAGCACGACTAGGTCGTGACTCGACGCGTTGATGTATTGCCAATCGTGTTGCGTAATGTCTCGGTAAAAGATCGTTTTCTTTCAAGAGAAAAGGGTCTTTCGATAAAAACAAACAGTGCCGCAGAAGGAACAAGCGTTAGTATAAAGGCGGGAAGCAGAGCTAACCAGTAGAGGCTATTGTGAGTCGCACTTGGCGGTAAAGCATACGCTAACACCATAAAGAACGCATTCAAGCAGAGGCCATGCAACAAATAGTATGAATAGCTCATATTGCCAAACCATCTGAGATATTTACGGCTGAACAGGCGATTAGCGATACCTTTTTGGCTAAAACAATCCAAGCAAAAAACAATAAAAGTAAAATAAAGAAACGCATACAACCACCAGCCCATTAGCGCTGACTCCTGTAATACGATTACCGCACCAAAGCTCAGCAATAACATGGGTAAACCGAGTCCTTGGCTGTATCTGGCGAGTTTCGTTTTTTGTACCTCGAATAACATCATGCCGGAAAGAAACATTAACATGCGTACATACTCCGTGTTCACAGAGAAATACACTAGAGAAACGCATGCGATACCTGCCAGACACACAATCCTTTGAGGTGAGCTCACTCGGTTCATACGCAGTAATAGAATGACCAAAGGTACAGCAAGATAGAAAAACATTTCATAACTTAGTGACCATGCAACCGTGATAATAGCTGGGATATCAAACATGCCTGGCAAGAGCAAAACATTTTGTAGAATGAGCCAGAATGCGTCAATGCCTGCGTCAGGTAACTTTGAGGCAGAGGGTATAAGCCAAGAAATCACTAAATAAAGCGCAAGAACGACAATAAACGTGGGATATATTCTTTTTATTCGCCGTTTTAGATAGGGCCTGAAAATAATGTCTCGACCCAATAATGTGCCATAAATCAAGTAGCCGCAAAGTACAAAAAATATGTCTACCCCTAAGTTACTTATTCGGCGTAAATAATGGCTTATTTGATTCATAGAAGAATCAATATGAAGCCACGGTTCCATTAACGTAGAGTAATGAACAATAAACACAAGAAATACGGCGAACCCTCGAATTCCTTCCATTGAATAGATAGGTTGATGATTTGCGTGCGCAATCTCGAACGTATTTTCCAGTCTTGCTTTAAACGTACTTCTTGTGTCCATTGCTAGTAACCGGGTTGAATTAAAAGTTAAAGTAAAATCTCTGTAACATGCGGGTGCCCAAGAAAATCTTGCGGGCTTGCTGTTGGTCCATATGCGCCTGACTGAAACACAACTAACCAATCGCCAATTACAGGGTTATTCAATTCCATCTTATCTGCTAGCGTATCGAGTGGCGTACATAATGGCCCCACCGCCGTCACTTTTTGCTTTTCATGAGAATCTGACATTTTGTTGCCAATCGCGACTGGGTAGTTTTTACGAATAACTTGCCCAAAATTGCCTGAGTTCGATAAATGGTGATGCAACCCGCCGTTGGTCATTAAATATGTGTGGCCTCTGGAGGTTTTTATGTCAGTGATTTTACTTGCGTAAATTCCGCATTCTCCCACGAGGTAGCGACCTAGTTCGATCACCAATTCTGACTTCGCTATGTCGCGATATTGTGATAATAGCCCTTGCAAGTTTTCACCAATATCATTTAGAGAAAGGCGTTGTTCACCTGCAAAATATGGAATGCCAAACCCGCCACCTAAATTGATGGTTTCTACTGAAACAGGAGTTGCATCGACCAGCTTTTGCGCTAACGCGAAAGTATTATTATGGGCATCAATAATAGCGTCTGCTTTAAGGTTTTGTGAGCCCCAGAAAATATGAAACCCTCGTAAGTCAAACGCATTGTAGTTAAGCTCTGGCAATCGTTCTAATAGAATTTCTTCATCAATACCAAACTGTTTTGGGCCGCCCCCCATTTTCATGCCTGAGGCTTTTAATTCAAAGGCAGGGTTAACCCGAAATGCAATTTTGGGTTTTTCACCCAGCCTTGTACCAATATCAATAGCACGAGATAGCTCTAACTCTGATTCTACATGCAACGTCACGCCTGCAACTACGGCAGCTTCAATTTCAGACAGCTGTTTGCTAGGGCCTGCAAAGCTGATGTCTTTAATAGGCATTCCAGTTTGTAATGCGATAAGCATCTCTTTTTGCGATGCCACATCGAATCCGTCAACCCAGTCTTTCATCGCTTGAACCAACGGTGGATAAGGGTTGGCTTTAATGGCGTAGTGCAGTTTTATTTGCTCAGGTATTGCCGATTTAAATTGTGCGACTTGTGAACGAATCACCTGTTGGTCGTAGGCATAAAATACCTCTTTACCCATGATGGAGGCAATTTGATCAAGGGTCTTTCCACCAACCAAAAGCTGATCATTCACTACATCAAATTGCGTCATCGGCGCATGAATGGGAGCTTGCTTAACCATGAGCGTACTTATTCCTTACTTCTTTAGCTAGATTACTTCTGTCTACTTTGCCATTGGGGTTTCTTGGCAGATCACTACGTATTTCAAGGTACTTAGGGTGCATAAAGTTAGGCAGTGCTTTTTTGATTTTTGCTAACATGACTTTTTCGTCGAAGTCTATGCCCTCTTTCAGTACTAAAAGGACAACAATAGCCTGACCTAATTCATTGTCGTTTACACCGCAGGCTACCGCTTCTGCGACTTCTTCAGCTCCTTGGTAGCAGGCTTCTTCAACTTCCATCGGGCTCACGCGATAGCCTGATGTTTTAATCATTTCATCATTGCGGCCTACAAAGAACAGAAAGCCTTCTTCGTCTCGTTTAACTTGATCTCCAGACCAAACGGCCATCTCAGTGAGCACTAATCCTTCCTGTTTAACTGGGACAGGCTTAAATCTTTCTGCAGTTTTGGCCTCATCGTTCCAATAGCCCAAGCTAACATGAGGGCCGCGGTGCACAAGTTCGCCAATTTCACCGGCTTCACACTCTTGCCCCTGCTCGTTAATGACCATGATTTGCGCGTTAGGAATCGCTTTACCCATTGAACCGGGTTTACGATCAATGTCTTTCGGATCGAGGTAAGTGCTTCTAAACGCTTCGGTTAAACCATACATAAGGAAGGGCGAAGCATGAGAGAAAGTGTCACGCAGATTTTTCAGCAATACAAGTGGCATCGCGCCACCTGAATTGGTGAAGTAACGCACTGCTTGTGTCGCTTCCTCATTCCAATTGGCTTTCATCAGTTGCTGATATAGCGGCGGTACAGCAGCTAACCCTGTTACTTTATGTGTTGCCATTGTTTTGACGACATCACCTGCGAGGAAGTAATCCATCAAAATACACTTAGCGCCAACAAGTAAAGACGTCGTGATTTGAGATAAACCATAGTCAAAACTTAGTGGTAAGAGGGCAAGAATGACATCATCTGATGTGTTGTTCAGATAGTCTGCTACGCTTTCTGCCCCAGCAAGTAGGTTACGGTGAGACAACACTACGCCCTTCGGTTTGCCGGTGCTGCCAGAGGTGTAAAGGATTGCCGCAACGTCGTTATCAACACGATAAACTGGTTCGATGGGGCTTTTCTGAATATCGCTTGCCAAGTGCGTATCTTTTTCTTCATAAGGCGTTTTGGGCAGTTTATCCACAAGCACGATATGCTTCAAAGCGGGGCAGGCTTTGAGCTCTTCACCAATGGCTTTTAAACGGTCGCTACTGGTTACCAGAACGTTTACATCACAGTCATTTAAAATATGTTTTACTTGCGGCGCTTTTAACACCGAATTGACAGGTACAAAAACGCCATTTGCACGGCTAGCAGCAAAAACGGCAGTGACTGTTTCATGTTGCTTTGGTAGAAAAATGGCAACACGATCGCCTTTTTGTAATCCCAAATCAGCAAACTTGCGCGCCATCGTATCGACATTTTGGTTGAATTCTTCAAAAGACAATTCTGTCTTTTTATGTACGAATGCAGTGCGTTCAGGCCATTTTATTGCAGCTTCGCTAGCCAGATGATCTAAGAATGTTAACATTTTTTCTACTTATCTCTTTAAAGTGCTCAGTAACTGTTTCTTAATTCAATAAATAATGGAACAATACTCACATTGACGATTAAGCGACATTCTGTCTGGCGCAGCCACTCGGTGCGTGTGGCCGAAGACAGGTGAGTCCATTCAAAATAAAACAAATATCATACAGGTAGTGAGAGAATGAATACAGCTGCTCAGGTAAAAGAAATTTTAATTGATGTACTACAGCTTCCAAGTGACATGGAGTTTGACGAGGAAACTGCGCTTTTGGGAGCGATACCTGAATTTGACTCTATGGCCGTAGTAACCGTACTTACAGCGATTGAAGAAACCTTTGGCATTGAAATAGACGATGACGAAATCAGTGCAGATATCTTTGAAAACTTTGGTGCTCTAAGCGAATTTGTTGAAGAAAAAGTATAGCGGCTGGTTTAAGTAAAGGATAACGGGAATGCAAAATATATTATTGGTGTTCGGAACGCGGCCAGAAGCAATAAAAATGGCGCCCTTGGCGATAGAGTTAAAAAAGCACACTGCATTAAATGTCAAAGTGTGCGTGACCGCTCAACATCGTGAAATGTTAGACCAAGTATTGTCTTTGTTTGATCTGACACCCGAGTATGACTTAGATCTCATGAAGCCAGGACAAGATTTGTATGATATTACTACCAAAGCACTGCTTGGCTTGCGTGATGTTATTAAAGAAGCGAAGCCAGATCTCATTCTTGTGCATGGCGATACCACCACGACGTTTGCAGCCTCATTAGCTGCGTTTTATCAGCAAGTACCAGTAGGGCATGTTGAAGCTGGATTGCGTACAGGTGATATTTACAGCCCATGGCCTGAAGAAATTAATCGCCGTTTAACAGGAGCCCTGACCAAGTTTCATTTTGCTCCCACTGACAAGGCAAAGAATAACTTGCTAGCGGAAAACACCGCACCTGAATCTATCTCAGTAACAGGAAATACAGTGATTGATGCGCTCGTTAACGTTGTTGATAAAATCAAACAAGATAAAGCGCTGAACAACGCATTGTCGAGCAAGTTTGATTTTCTGGATGACAATAAAAAACTCATCTTGGTTACAGGCCATCGTCGAGAAAGCTTTGGTGGCGGCTTCGAAAATATTTGCCGCGCAATCAAGACGTTATCCGAGCGTGAGAATGTTCAGGTTTTATACCCAGTACATTTAAATCCAAACGTACAAGAGCCCGTTAACCGTATATTAAACGATGTCGATAACGTGTTTCTGATTGATCCTCAAGACTATTTGCCTTTTGTCTACTTAATGAGCAAAGCTCATATTATTCTTACGGACTCTGGTGGTGTGCAAGAAGAAGCGCCTTCATTGGGCAAGCCTGTTCTTGTTATGCGCGATACGACAGAACGTCCCGAAGCTGTTGAAGCTGGTACGGTGAAATTGGTTGGCACCGACGAGCATAAAATAGTTCAGGAAGCTACACGACTGCTTGAAGACGAGGCTGAATATCAACGTATGTCGGTGGCACATAACCCCTATGGTGATGGAAAAGCCTGTCAGCGTATTGCGCGCATAATTACGGGGGCGGGTGATGAGTAAGATGTTCGATAAGATTTCTGTTATAGGGTTAGGCTATATCGGTTTACCCACAGCGGCTGTCATTGCCTCTCGTGGTATTGATGTTATTGGTATTGATGTGTCTGAAAAAGCGGTGGATACCATTAATCAGGGAAAAGTTCACATTGTTGAGCCTGATTTAGATATGGTGGTTCAGGCGGCGGTAACAATGGGGAAATTGAAAGCCTCTATGACGCCAGAACCAGCAGATGCATTTATGATCGCTGTTCCTACGCCATTTAAAGAAGGGAAACAGCCAGATTTGACTTACATTCATGAAGCCGCGAAGTCTATCGCCCCTGTGTTGGAAAAAGGCAACCTGATCATATTAGAGTCGACCTCTCCAGTAGGGGCAACCGAGCAACTTGCTTCATGGCTCCAAGCGCTTCGCCCTGACTTACGCTTTCCCGGTGTGGGAAGTGGTGAGCCAAATATGTACGTTGCGCACTGTCCTGAACGCGTTTTACCTGGCCGTGTGCTTGAAGAGCTTGTCTCTAACGACCGTATTATCGGCGGCATGTCTAAGTCGTGTAGCGATGCCGCTATCGCGTTGTATAAGACTTTCGTTAGAGGTGAATGCATTGTCACGAATGCGCGAACGGCAGAAATGGCAAAGTTAACAGAAAATTCATTTAGAGATGTGAATATTGCATTTGCAAATGAGCTGTCGATTATCTGTGATCAACTCAACATCAATGTATGGGAGCTCATTCAGCTTGCAAACCGACATCCTCGGGTGAATATTTTAAACCCTGGCCCGGGGGTTGGCGGTCATTGTATCGCTGTGGATCCTTGGTTTATTGTTGATAGTGCGCCAGAAAATGCCAAAATTATCAAAACAGCCAGAGAAATTAACGATGGCAAGCCCAATTACGTTATTGGTCAGGTGGAAAAAGCCGCCGATGAATTTAAACGGCCAGTCATTGCTTGTCTAGGGTTGGCATTCAAACCTGATATTGATGATCTCCGCGAAAGCCCAGCATTGAGCATAGCCAAACAGCTTGTAGATAGAAATATTGGTGAAGTATTGGTGGTTGAGCCAAATATTTCATTTCTACCAGACAATCTGGCCAATAGTGGTTTTAAGTTGGTTTCGTTGGAGGAGGCACTGGAAAGTGCAAATGTTTTAGCTATTTTGGTGGGGCATAAACAGTTTAAAGATATTTCTCAGCGAGATGTAAATAGTAAAATCGTAGTGGATAGCTGCGGTATCTTTACGCAGAACTAAAATATAAAGAGGTTTCCGCCTCGCTACACTAGGGAAAGAATATGAAAAAAATGTTTAGCAAAAAATCGCTCGTGGCTGCCAGTGTCAGTGTATTTTTGGCTGCATGTTCGCCGGTTTCTACGGAAGAGCACATCGCAGAGGCGGAAAAGTTTTACGCTGAAGGTAATCGGCAAGCCGCTGTCATTGAACTTAAGAATGCAATAAAAAGCTCGCCAGATGATCTTGCCGCGAGAGAAATGTTAGGCAACGTGTATTTTGAGTTAGGTAATTATAACGGCGCGCAAAAAGAACTTAGCCGAGCATTGACGTTGGGAGGTGAACCTAGCGCTATTGTGCCGACACTAGCGACAATGCACTTCTACGTTCAAGATTTCGAGTCTGTATTACAACTGAAAAAAGAGCATGCCTTGCCAAAAGGTTCAGACAGTGAAAGCCGATTGATGTTATTTGCATTTTTGGCCGACAGCTTTTTGAACGCGGGGCAAGAAATAGCTGTACCAGACGAATTAAATGCGCAGGACAAAAGCATCGCAGACGCATTTTCGGCTTATGCCAAAGACGACTATGACCAAGTGCTCAGTGTTCTTGCTCAAATTCCAGAGCAAAATGACTACTTTGTTCTCACTCACCTTTTGAAAGGTCTGACCTATGCGAAATTAGATGAACATGAAAATGCTATCTCGCACTTTAAAACCTTAGTTGAAGAGCGTCCATTTATTCATTTTGTGAAGTACAAGCTACTTGAAGAGCAACTTGATACGGAAGATTTAGCTGGCGCAACAAAAACGGCTGCATCGATATTAAAAGTGAATAAAGATAGCCCATATGGCAATTTATTGATGTCAGAGATTCACTTCCGTAAAGAAGAATACAGTGAAGCTCTCCAAAAAGCCGAAAAAGCCATATTCAACGGCCTCTCAACGAAAAAAGCCAATGTGATTGCTGGGGCAAGTGCATTTAAGCTGGAGCAGCTCGAGGTTGCACATAAATATTTGATGAGGGCAGATCGTCTCCCTCCACTTAATCTTGTGGCTAAAAGCTTACTGGCTCGAGTACAAATGGCCCTTGGCTATTTAACTGAAGCAAAAGCCACTTTCGCACAGTTTGATAATATGGCTGAAATTGCGCCTGAATTATTGAGCGACGCGGGCATGTATTTCGCCATGAAGGGCGAAACAGCCACCGCCGAAAAGCTACTAAATCAAGCGAAAAGTGCAGGTGAGAACGATGCTGAGGCATATCTACGTTTAGGGCTATTAAAGATTGCGAATGACGATGAGACGGGTATCGCCGATTTGACCAAAGCAATGGAGCAAAGTGAAGATTTTGCTAATGCACGTGTGCCTATCGCATATTCTTACGTTGAGCAGGGTAAAATTGAAGAAGCGCTAACCATCGCTAAAGAATGGCAAGAGTCTGCGCCGATTGAAGGGCTTGTGCTAGAGGGCGTTATCTATTGGCGAACAGAAGATATTGAAAAAGCGCATAGCACGTGGTTGAAGGTGCTTGAACTTGATCCGGCTCATTTGGGCGCGAACTTATTATCCATTAGTTACTACACGCAGAAACAAGATTTCGAAGCAGGTAAAAAGCAGATAGATAGCGCGCTGTCTCACCATAGTAATGACATGCGTATTTTCCTTGGTATGGTAAGAATGGCCAACCGAGTCGGTGATCAGGCGTTGAATTCAACTATTCAGTTTTTAGATTCGTACGCAAAAGAAGTACCAGAAGCAACGAATGCGCCTGTGGCTTTGGCTATCGCTTACAAAGCGGCCGGCCAGATAGGTATGACTATTGAAACACTGTCTGCATTGCCAACATTAACTGACTTTGGCTATATGACGCTAGGAGATGCCTATCTCGAGCAAGAGCAGCACAAACAAGCCGCTGATGTTTTTACTAAGTGGAAAAATAAGAATCCCGACAATCCAATGACGTGGCTTCGCCTTATTGGTATTAATCAGGTAACAGAAAATTACGATACGGCGTACGAGTTGGCTACGCAAGCATCTGAGAAGTTTGTAGGCGGGAGTCAATTTGACATTATTCGACTTGCGTTACTCACTGAACTGAATCGTTTAGATGAAGCTGAAAACGTATTAAAAACACTGAAAGAAACGACTGAGCCGACGCTAGCTCAGCAGCGTTATGAAGGGGAGTTGCTTTACAAGTTAGGGCAGTTTGATGAGGCTGCGCCACTCCTTAAGCGTTACTACGAAGAATTCCCTACATTTGCAACAGCTTTATCTTATACAAAAACACTGGCAGCACAGAATAAATTTGAAGACGCAGCCATTGTTCTTGAGACAGAGTATAAAAAGCTGTCAGATACCTCTGGCGTAGACCATACGATGGCAGAGTTTTATGCTAATGCAAAAGATTACGCCAACGCTAGAAAGTACTATCAAAAAGCGATGGAGGAAACGGCTGATAACTTCATTGCTATGAACAACCTTGCAATGATTGAATTAGAAAGTGGCAATTTGAGCGATGCAAAAGCGTTGGCTCAAAAAGCCGTAAATATCAGACCAAATATCCCTCCGCTAAAAGATACATTAGGCTGGATTCAATACAAAAGCGGTGATCTTCCAAATGCACTTAAAAATATTGGTGATGCGTATAGTGCGTTTCCTGAGTCGGAAGATATTGCAATGCATTATGCTGAGGTATTGTTAGAAGCTGGAAATGCCAGAAAAGCTGAGCAAGTTCTAAATAGCATTTCTCCTACGCGAACGGATTTACGTGCTAAGTGGGAAGAGTTGAAAAAGCGTATGTAATATTGAGGAAAGCTAATTACGGAAGGATTGGTTTCGTAATGGATTCAAACTGAATCAAAAAAGGCTCAACGTGTGTTGAGCCTTTCTTTATTTCTCTAATCCAACAGCTTAAATGAGACCAGAATGGAAGTCTTGGCTGTAATTTCTCAATTTACTTCTGCTTACGGCGTCTAATTCCTGCAAGCGTTAAAAGTCCTAACCCTAAGACAGCGACACTGCCTGGTTCAGGGATGGTGTCGCCGACCAAGTCACCTGTACCTGCGGCAAAATTGTTACCGTTTAATACATCGAAGATCGCATCAGCATTGTAGAAAATGTCAGAAAAACCACCAGCACCGTTGGCTATGGTGTTTGTGTCGAAGTTGCTTGCAGCAGGTCCACCTACAGCAGATAGCGCCAACTGAAGGTTACCACCGTTATATTCGTTGCCTGCCGTAGAGTCATCTGCATTAAAGGTAATTTCGTCTACCTCAAGAGTTAGCCACGGAGTGCCTGTACCCGTATAAAGTTGATCGACATCGCCTGCTGTTTCTACGAAGAACTCAACGAATGCGCCACCTACTGCTGTGGTGAATCCACCTAAGCCATCTGCCAGCAACCCTGTGAATCGGAATGTGACCTCACAGCCGATACAAAAGCCCACGGGGCCAGGGAAGGCTTCAGGATCTGTTAATCCGTTGAAATAGGTCATTGTACCAACGGCCTGCAACTCATCGCCAGCGGCTACTGCTGCCGGAGAAATAGCATTAGCGGTATCAATTGTGCCAGCGTTGGCAGAATCTACGAACCATTGGTTGAAGCTAATTTTCTGAACAAGATCTGTTTCTTCACTCACGAACGGAGGAGATGCAGGACGTACATAAGAAGGATCCCAAGTTACACCACCCACATCAATCATTGATGCATTAGCGAAACCAGAGGTACCTAATACTGCTAGTGCAAGAGCTTTATTTACTAGTTTCATTTAAATCTTCCTTTAAAAACATAAATGAGAAATTAAGTATTACAGCACAAGATACTTTCCATAATTGATTAAGCATTATACATGCCAGTGCAAGAAAATATGCTAAGTGCATGAAATATAAAGTAATGATGAATGGTGATAAAATTAACCGGATAAGATGTGTAAAAAATATCGACATTGGAGCGATCTTCTTTACACTTGAGCTGGGCTCAGTGGATTCAGTAAATCAAGAAGATAAAAGGCTTAACTACCATCATTAAGCCTTGAATATTTAGTGTCTTATTACCGCCTCTTCAATCGAGAGGGTGAGTATTGAGCAAGTAATGCGAGCATCCCCAACATGAACAATGCTAACGCGCTGGGTTCAGGTATCGTGTCGCCGACTAAATCAGCTGTTCCTGAAGCAAAATAATTACCGTTTTGCATATTGAATATGGCATCTGCATTGTAAAAAATATCTGAAAACCCACCATTGCTGTTTGATATGGTGTTGGTATCCATGTACTGGGCTGCTGGTCCGCCAACGGCTGAAAGAGCGAGTTGGATATTACCTCCTCTATACTCGTTTCCTGCTGTTGAGTCTCTTGCAGAAAACGTTACTTCATCAACGGCAAGTGTCAACCAAGGTGTTCCAGTACCACTGTACATTTGGTCGACGTCTGCGCCTGTTTCTACGAAAAACTCTAAAAATGCACCTCCCACGGCGGTTGTGAACCCACCCAGTCCGTCAGCAAGTAAGCCTGTAGAGCGAAAGGTGACTTCACAACCTAAACAAAAACCGATTGGACCGGGAAATACTTCAGGATCGGTTAAGCCATTAAAATAGGTCATTGACCCTACTGCCTGCAACTCGTCTCCAGCAGTGACTGCATCGGGTGAAATAACCTTTGAGGTATCTGTTGTGCCCGCATCGGCCGCATCGACGAACCACTGACTAAATTGGACTTTTTGAATTAAATCGGTTTCATCGCTAATAAAAGGAGGTGAAGCCGGGCGTTGATAAGAGGGATCCCACGTGACACCGCCAACATTGATCATAGACGCGTTGGCAAAACTTGCGGTACCTAATAAAGCTAAAGCACATACACTTCTTGTAAGTTTCATTTTCTATATCCTTATTAATAAAAAATAAACTGCTACAGCTAGAGATACTACATAGTTACTGACTGCATTAGACGTGCCATGTATAAGACATTTGTAACCCATTGATATTTAGTGACTCTGTATCCTAATTGCTACATCTTATTTTTGCGATGTAAAGTATTTTGACATAGGTAATATATTAAACCTTTGGGTTTTATCTAAGTTGCCTATTACAAAAATTTAAAAAGCTGTATGCGCGAGTATTTAATGTAATCAAAGGTGAGCGTAAGGTTAAATTATGGTTGTTGAGGGAAGGGGTTTTACTTAAATAAAAAAGGCTCAAGTTAGCGGTTGAGCCTTTCGGACTATTTAGGGAGACTTCACATGTTGAAAATATAAAGCATATAGGTCTATTTGTTAGCCACGCTTTTTGCGTCTTATTCCGGCGAGTGCTAACAGTCCAAGACCCAATACTGCAATGCTTCCAGGTTCGGGAATGGTATCGCCTACCAGATCACCCGTTCCCGCAGCAAAGAAGTTACCATTGGCAACATCAAAAATCGCATCTGCGTTATAAAATACATCTGACAAACCACCCGACGCATTAGTGATGGTATTGGTATCAAAGTTACTTGCAGCTGGTCCGCCTACAGCAGACAGTGCCAATTGAATGTTACCGCCATTGTATTCGCTTCCAGATGTTGGGTTATCAGCGTTGAAGGTAATTTCATCGACTTCCAGTGTTAACCAAGGTACGCCTGTGCCGGAATACAACTGATCAACGTCACCAGCGGTTTCTACAAAGAATTCTACGAAAGCACCACCTACGGCAGTTGTAAACCCACCAAGACCATCGGCCAGAAGGCCTGTGAAGCGGAACGTAACTTCACATCCAATACAAAACCCTACAGGGCCTGGAAATGCTTCTGGGTCAACAAGCCCATTGAAGTAGGTCATCGTCCCTATCGCTTGCAGTTCATCTCCCGCAGTCACAGCAGCTGGAGAAATTGCTTTAGATGTATCGATAGTTCCTGCGTCTGCCGAATCGACAAACCATTGGTTAAAGCTAATTTTTTGAATGAGATCGGTCTCTTCGCTGACAAAAGGAGGAGAGGCCGGACGAACATAAGAAGGATCCCAGGTTACGCCACCAACATCTATTAAAGATGCGTTGGCAACACCAGCGGTACCTAATACTGCCATTGCAAAGATATTGCGAATAAGTTTCATTCCATTTTCCTTAAAAAATATTGAGAATTTTCACTTCTACAGCAACAGCTACTTCACTATCGTATTAAGCATGTTATGGGCCAAAAACTAACCTTTCATAAGTGCTTGAAAGTATTGGTTAAAATATTGACCGCAATAAATCGCCTTTTAAGAATGTAAAGAAAGCTGACGAAATCAATTGATTCAAGCTTTAGCTGCAATAGATAAAGTATGAAGTGATGAGTCATGTTCAGTTAGTCGTATTTTGTCTTAGCAAGGGTAGGGATGCATTTAGATGCAGTGAGTTATGTCTGATGTGTCGCATTGTGTCGATAGTGTAGCCAATTACCTGTCAGAATTTTTTACTTAGGTAAAAATATTACCATGTGTTATTGAGTGTTGATTATAGTTAAGTGTATGTTTTATAAGGTTAAAGTGAATATATTTTTGTGTTGGCACATTGATTGCTTTTGTTCTGTGGAATTTACAAATTACACCCGAAGATGCTTGCTATATAAGTTGATGTATTCGGATGTACAAATATAGATGTAGAAGTTTAGAGGTAGTTGTTATGAAAATGAATAAAACGCTTTTTGCTGCCACGTTATTGTCTTTGGGTGCTTCTGTTGCTGAAGCTTCAACTATCAATGTTGGCGGTGTTACTTGGGATCCTGAGTACGTTCGTACACCAAATATGTTCACTCCAGGCGAAGCTGATCTAGTACAGAAAATTAGCTTCAACCAATGGTTTGTAGACTCAGCTGACGCTGGCACAATCAATGCTGGCAACGCAATTGATCCTGCTGCTGTTGATGCTGGTGATGAGCTTCAAGCAGTTGGCTTTATGAACTACTTCAACGGTCTAACTGACCCAGAAGCAGGTTCTACCGGTTTTTGTGTTGGCTGTGAGCTAACGTTCAAGTTCTCTGGCCTTTTGGCTGACGGCTTCGGCGGTTTCGATATCGCAGTTGGCGGCGCATTCGTAGAGTTCTTTGTTGAAACGGGCGCAGACATTAACCAACAGTTTTCTGGTACTGGTACGTCTTGGCTTAAGCTAGCAGTAGACGAAGTAACGTTTGCAGCATCAAGTGGCACATCTAGCTATGTAGGTGGTAACCTTCAACTTGCATTGTCTGCGGTTGGCGGCCCTGCTGCGAGCAACATGGATACTAATACTATTCAGAATTCAGCTGGTGGTTTCTCAGATATCTTCTATAACGCAGATGCTATCTTTAAAAACGGTTCTTTCTTCGCTGCAGGTTCTGGTGACCTAGCGGGTGACAGTATTCCTGAACCAGGCACACTAGCTGTGATGGGCCTTGGTCTGATGGGACTAGCAGGTTTACGCCGTCGCAAACAAAAATAAGGTTTGATAGTTAAGGGACTACACCTTTAATAGCAAGCAATTTGAATAAACCCTCCTTTTGGAGGGTTTATTTTTTCTAGATTTTTTTACGCAAACTGATACATTGGTTAGCGAAAAAGCCCCGCGTTAGAAGAGGGTTACACGATACATTCATAGTCAATAAATCAAATAAATACACTCTATTTGGAACCGTTTTAGAAGGATTTGTAAATGAGACTTACGTTAGTTTTATTCTTATTAATGTCATTTAACGCTGCTGCTTTTGGTCTAAAGATTGAGAGAAAACAGCTTCCCTATACTAATCTCGTTACGATGCCAGTTCAGTCTGGTGAACAAACGTTGACGCTTGCTGGAGAGCTTCGCGTTCCGCGCGGATACGAAGAGCAAAAAATCCCTGCTGTTTTGGTACTTCACAATTCCGCGGGCATCGATAGCACGGGCCGCCTCTACATTGAAGCATTAAATAAGGTGGGAATCGCAACCTTGGAAATCGATATGTGGGGGGCAAGAGGCTTGTCAGGCGGAAGCGGAGACAGACCTGAAACTGTGCATGAAACCCTTGCAGATACGTTTGCTGCGTTGAAATTTTTATCTAACCGTTCTGAGATTGACCCTGACAAAATTGGTGTAATGGGCTTTTCTTGGGGAGGAGCATTAACCATGTTGTCTGCTACTGAACAGTATGCTTCGATGTTCGGTGGTGAGTACCGTTTTGCTGCGCATATTGCGCATTACCCGGTTTGTTGGGCATATAGTGTGATCCCAGAGTTTGCATTTGAGAATCTAACTGGTGCGCCTGTGCTTATTCAAGCTGGTCAACTAGATGGATATGACGCTCCAGATAGCTGCCAAAATTTGGTAGATGGGCTACAGCCTTCAGACAAGCAATATGTTGATGTGAAATATTACTGGGGCGCACAGCATGCTTGGGATCGCCTAGAACCTAAATGGGTTGTTGTTGATCCTTTCGCTAATCAAGGGGCGGGCGGAGAAGTGACACTCGCGCCAAACCGTTGGGCGGCATGGAAATCACGCAACAAGGTGGTCTACTTCTTTAAAGATAAGTTTGAAATGTAAATCATTATTTGTGATGTTACACCAATCTTAAAAAAGCCGGCTTCTTTTGCCGGCTTTTTATTTATTGGTGAATATCTATCTCTTCTGAGAGGTATACCGCAGACAGCCGCTATCGAGGATTGTATCTTCCCGGACTAATTATTCTGTTTGGATCAAGCGAGGATTTGATGTTATCCACTGCCTGCCAGTAAATAGCGTTTTTATCGAGCAGCGAAGCTTGTTGTTCAATATTGAGGCGATAGGGAACAAAGCCTTTCTGTCTGCCTACGCTCACTAATTCCTCTAAACAGGCTTTGGATTGGTCTACCGCTTCTGGATCCTCAAGATTGAATAAAATGGGAACAGTTGAGTCAATGCAATCATGGCGTAAATTGGTAAAGGTAATCAGTGGCTCAACGCCGTACTTAGGCGTAATGTCGCGGATCATTGCGACATATTCGTCAATTTTATCGGCGCACATTGGAATCAAGGGCGCATACCACAATAGCCCGCATTTATCTTTGTCGGGTAACAGTGATTTTGTCTTGTCTGGTGTGCAATACGCATTACGCCAGTAAGCGAGTTTAAGCGCTAACTGGTTTGGTTTGCCCAACATCAGCTCTTGGCCTTCTTCAAGCGCATCGAGCTGGCCTTTCACCTTTTTAACTACGGATAATGATTTTAAAAAAGGCGCTTTTGTGAGTTGATTAGCTAAACTGAGTAAAGGGGATGATGAGAAAATAATACTGCCCGTACCTCGAGCCATTTTTTTAATTTCTTTTTCAGAGGCATCAACGACACGTTTATTCCCGTATATAGTACCGATTATCATCCATTCTGGGGTGCCGTGTTCTTTTTCAATCTTCGAAACCTGTTCAGAGGTCATCACTCTGTGAATGTCAGCTGGATTGGGATTGTCAGCTGTCATAGAGATAACTCGATTTTTATCCATTAAGTTAATGGAACCGACCACGCCTTCAAATTCTTGCAGTACCTGATGAATAAAGTTAACCAACTTGGGCAGGCCTTGTTTATCAAAGCAACGCAAGTAGAAAGAGCTAAAACTTCTTCTTTTGGCTAAACGTATAGTACATTCAGTGACAATGCCTAAATTACTTTGTGTAAATAGGCCATCTACCGCAGGCCCAAGACCATGTTTAAAGGTTTTGTCGATAAAATCACTGCCGCTTTTATCAAGCTCTGAAATTGCAGAAGACATTTCCTCATGGCATAAATCAGGATGAGGTAGGTAGACTTTCATCGCCGTTACTGCATCAAAGTGCATGGCGTGGGGAGTAATGCCGTATCCCCTTTCTAGGGCGTTGCTTAGTATACTGCAGTTAGGGCCAGCCCCAGTAACGGGCGTCATGTATGGCCAATCATTTTGAGCTAAGTAATCGAACAAATCTTGTTGGGTTACACCTGGTTCAACAGTGATTAAACCAAGCTCTTTGCTGGCAGGGTAAATGCCCTTCAACTGAGACAAGTCTATTATAACACGTGGCTTATCTTTGGACTCTGCGATTGAACCGTATCCCCAATTGTTCCCTGTACTAATCGGGTACAATGCAAAATGGTGTTCATTAGCTAATTTCAGTAATGTTGAGATTGTCGTGCGTTTTTTAACAGTGACCGCAGCAGCAAGATGTACATTCTCGGAAAATGTGGTACGACCAAATTTCAATGTGGCCTCGGGCGCATCGAAAATGATTGCTTCAGAGTCTTGGGAAAGTCCCTTGTTAATTATTTCGAAAATAGACATCTTTTCGTTGTGTTTAAAATCCAATAGCTCATATTAGACGACAGATGCGCTACTGAAAAGCATTAAGTGTGAACATTCACTCACTTACTATTTCAATAATAGGCACCTATTGTTACGTTGACAGTGATTTGTTGTTACATCAGTAGGCTACAGCATGTTCAATGCGGTCATTTGAGACTGCATTGATGATTTAACCAATACGTACATTTCCAACATTTCTACGCTGAGTTTTGATGAAAAGTTTTCTCTCTCAAGAACAAATAGCGCACGTATGCCATGGTAATCAAGTTCATTTCCTACCTGGGTAAAATTGATCCCTAATCGACTCAATCTTCGAGCAAGCCGAGGTTCCACAACCACAAACATATGGGAGTGTCCCAGCAAATCGCACATTGCTATTACCGATAAGTAAAGGCCTATCGCAATATTGGGGAAGTTGCGACGTTCATCTTCAGTGAATGGGGGAGGGTGCTGCATATCGTTAATGATAAACGCTTGCTCTTGCTCGCCTTTCCGTTTTCTGAAGGTAGCAGGTACAGCAAGGCGTGAAATTTCTCCAAACATGCCACGTTCTAATTGTTTAGGGTCAACCAGATCTTTTCTAACAGATTCTATGCAATGAAGTTCAAATGGGAGTTGTTTTTCTAATTGGTCTTTTGGTGGTACGACCAGTCTGACAGTGCCAGCAAACTGCCCTGAAGTTTTGTGCTTCAGTAAAAGTGGTATGGCGTATCCATCGCACTCATCTGTTTCAAAACCCGACTCTGTAGTCGGTTCCCACCCTAGCTCTTGAGAGTACACATTGTGTCGAATGCGATAAGACTCTTCGCGAAGATCCTTGGTGTCCGCGATGACTACTTCAAAGTAGCTGAAAAAATTTTGTGCCAGCGTATTCGTCAGCATGTTCGTTCCCAAATTTTTAATGTGACGACCGTACTACTAATCTAAATTATCACGTTATTTAACCCTTTCTATCATAACCATATCAAAACATAAATCTATCAATAAATTCATGTTTTCATTCTATTTGTTATGTCAGGTACGTTCGTCTCAAGTTGTAAATTGAGTTTTTTGGGCACATACATCATTGCAGTGTCAAAACCCTGTTTGTATAGCGTAAACTTTTGCTCTTTCGTCAGGTTGAATTCGACGGAGGAGATCTCTCCCGTATCGACAACGATAGTATTGTGCCAGTGGTTTGCATGTACGTATTCTCTAGAGAGGGCGGTCATAAATGTGCGAATAAGCATAAATATAAATTCAGGTAACTGAAAAAATTTTGCACGCTTTTTATCCGTTTTGGTTTGTGCCCCACGGAGCCTGAAGCAGAGATTTGGTGTCGCGTCGCCAGTCCAATCGTTGAATAAGGCATCTTCAGATAAAATAGCGCCATCGGTTAACACATAATCGCGAAAAGGTTTAAAACTGAATATCAACGGAATAGACATTGAAAACCTCACTGCCGCTGACACTTTTAGTTCAGGCGTATATTCTCGATTAAATATAACAGGTCCGCCGCCATTAACATCTGTAGCGACAATACTGAGGTCGTACTCAATATCTGCAAACGTGAGACCTCTGAGTTTTTTGTCCATCCACTGTTCAAAGTGTTCGCCGTCACTTAAGCCCCCATCTTTCAATAGGCGAAAAAGTGAATATCCTCTAAATTGCTTAAAATCAGTCTCGATAGCTAACGCCATGATATCGTCAAGCTTCATGCCGCTGCAGTAAAGCGCCGATACGATAGAGCCACCTGACACTCCCACCATATGTGAAATAGCGAGGGGTAAAGATTCGAGCGCATGCAATATGCCAATGTGCGCCGTTAAGCGTGTACCTCCCCCAGAGAAAATGGGAACAATTCGCGTGATATCTTCATGTTTTATCGTCGAATTTTGTTCAAATGATGTAGGCGGAACTATCCTCATAGGGTATGTTACAGTTAAGATGTATTAGCTTTACCATAGTCAATTAATACATGATTCGGCAAACTTCACTTACGCTAACGTTGTTAATATTACAACGCAGATTACCCAATAAGCGAATAGATTAAGGAGACATCATGACGCTTCGCATGTGCAAAATATTTTTGTTAGTAGTTGGCTTGTGTTTATTACCACAGGTGTCGGCGACAGCGTTGCAGAATATCATTCCGAAGATAAAACCATCGGTTGTAGGAATTGGCGTCTTTAACCCTCTCGCATCTCCGCGTGCGCGACTGGAAGGGAGTGGATTTGCGATTGGAGACGGCACCTTGATAGTGACAAACTATCATGTAGTAGAGAAGCCGTTAGATACGGAGGTTCTTGAAAAGCGCGTCGTATTTGTTGGTACAGGAAATAATCCAGACATTCTAGACGCAGAGGTGCTGACCTTTGATGTCATTCATGATTTGGCTATTTTAAAAATCAATAGGGCGTTGCCAGCCTTAACATTAGATAATAAAGACTCGGTGGTAGAGGGAACAGAAGTCGGTTTTACCGGGTTTCCAATTGGCGCGGTGTTAGGGCTTTTCCCCGCTACACATCGCGGTATTATTTCAGCAGTTACGCCTATTGTTCGACCCATGCATTCTTCTTCCGCCTTAACCCCCCAAATTATAAGACGCTTAAAGCACCCTTATTTAATTTATCAGTTAGATGCAACAGCCTACCCAGGTAACAGTGGTAGTGCTTTATACGATGTTGAAACGGGAAATGTTGTGGGTATTATTAATAAGGTATTCGTTAAAGAATCCAAAGAAACGGTATTATCAAATCCGAGTGGCATTACTTACGCGATACCTGTAAAATATTTACGCACTTTGCTTTCATCAATTCAAGATGAGCTTAAGTAAGTGTCAGTATTTTTTACAAAAAGCGCTCTGTTAGCCTGTAAAACCTATATTTTTCAAAGGTTTGTGATTTGGCTTGGATTTTGCAGAGAATGTCTAGTTAGCGCATTAGATGTACCCCCAATTGAGGTTGAGCAATGAGTAATCAGGAAGGCATGGAAAAGTCAACGTTGTCTGTTGTTAAGGATCGTAGAAGATTCCTAAAAAAAGCGGGTAGCGGTATCGTGATCACCTCTCTCCCTGCACAATCAGTATGGGGAGCGTGTTCTGTATCAGGCGCAATGTCAGGAAACATGTCAGCTGCGCACGCAGATAAGCATCAATGTAGTATGCCAGTATTACCTAATGGTCGTTCACCAGGTTTTTGGAAAACCCGTAACGGTGTGCAAGGTGCATTCTTGAATTTGAATCAGAAAATTCAAGAAGTAAACCACTCCAACATGCGTAACAGTGATAAAAAAGCAATGAAGAAGTCCTATCGCGAGTGCTACAAAACTTCGATTGAAAACTTCATTACCAATGTAAGCATGGGGCTGCCGCAGGATCTTATTACTTCGAGTGACAATTTGGCTGCTGCTTTGGCGAGCAATGGTTCAGGCGATGGTAATATGCTGTATCATTTGGCTGCGGTCTATTTGAACGCCTATTACGGTTTTTATGGCTCGGGCTATCAAGGTAACATGCAAGCCGCGCAGCAATTAGTAACGGACATTTTATTGTTCGCCTATTCTGAGATCAATCAAGGCCGTCCAGAGAGTGTCTCTGCTATTTCGTGGAACATGAGCGGCGAACCTGTCTCTGGCTTTGTTGTTACGCAATTGCCCTGCGCATAGAACAGCCGGTGTCTCTGCCGACATACCGATTTAGTGATGATATTTTAAGTACACCGTTTTCAGATGAAAGCGGTGTTGCTTTGTTCTCGCAGTATAGTGGAAATACGGTGACCTTGAATATAGCATCACCTGAAAACACGTCTTTTTTGCGTCGAGCGATCGAGTCTAAGTCCACATTTTCATTGGTACAATTTTGTGATTGGCTTAACGTGAGTGAGTCAGAAGCCAATGAGGTGCTCAACTGGTTGTCTGATAATTGGTTCCTAGATAAGGACACCTGCTCGTGATCATCAATGCTGGCTTGTATTCCTTCAAATTGCACACAGCTACTCAACAAGCATTGATTAATGCGAATACGATCTATGGTGATGCGCCCAATGTAGATCGTGCAGACTTCTCTATATCGTTGAAAACAGAGTCATACATTCGCCGATGGATTCGCCCGCAGATTAAATTTTTTGCTGATGCTTCTTCGCCCTTTAAACCTATGCCGAGGTCACAGGCGTATCCGTTGTTAGAGTGGGGCATGAATTGGTGTATCAGTGCGCATGTGTTTGACCATTTGTTATTACATGCAGCTGTATTGGTAAAAAATAATAAAGCGATTATTTTTCCGGCATTACCAGGTTCGGGAAAAAGTACATTGAGTGCTTTTCTTGGGTTGTCAGGGTGGACGGTTTACTCTGATGAAATGGCTGTGATTGACTTTCAGACATATACAGTACGCCCTCTGTATCGGCCTGTTTGCTTGAAAAATAACTCGATAGACATTATTGAAAAGAGGTTTCCCACGGCAACGGTTACACCCCGCTGCTTTGATACCATTAAAGGCACTGTTGCTCACGTTAAAACCTTGAAATGGTCTGATTATGCTAGGCTAGAAAGCGTGCCAATTGCAGCGGTGGTATTTCCTCAATACGAAAAAAATGCGCAAACCTCAATCACATTAGTCAATCAAACAGATACGTTTCAATATTTAGTTGATAACGCGTTTAATTACCATGTTTTAGGCGAAACGGGATTTTGTGCTTTATCTGGCGTTCTTGAAAAAGCCAGTACCTACAGCGCGGTATATTCTGACTTGGCTGATATCGCTTCGTTTTTAGACAACGAGGTGTGCTCTCAATGAGGGGCAAGATGAAAATCGCTTTTTTGGCCGATTTTATAACGGGAAGAAGCCATCTCTCAGAATTTACTGATGAGACGTGGAGTCTGCTCTTATCAGTGTTGCGAGAATCTAAACTGCTTGCTGCTGCGTACTTTGCATATTATGAGTCAGACAAAACTAGCTGCATTCCACATTGGGTATGGCGACACATGCAGTCAGCAGCAAAGTTAGCGGAAAGGCAAAAAAAGCAAGTTCTGTTTGAATGTACCCAAATGTCTGCAATATTGGAAGCTGAAGGGGTCACACCCGTTTTCTTGAAGGGGGCCGCTTATGCCTTAGCGGGTACAGCAAACAGTCAGGGGCGATTCTTAAATGACATTGACGTGTGGGTAAAGCGTGAGTACTTGCTTAAGGCTGAAGCCGCATTATTAAGCGCTGGCTGGAAACACGAAGAGATGACTGAATACGACGATCATTATTATCGTGATCTGGCTCATGAGCTACCACCATTTTTTCACCCTATACGTGGCACGGTACTCGATTTGCACCATAACTTATATTTGCCCATCAGTGGGAAAGCACCTGATATCAATCTTTATACCCACGCTTCAGTTTTGTGCGCTAAGGGGCGTGTTTTTCGACGTGAAGCGATGGTGTTACATTCGGTTATCCATTTGATGTTGAATGAAGATGTTAGCCGAGGTTTTCGTGACTTATTTGACTTACACTTATTACTGTCTGCGCCAGACTCTTCTGAACTCATCGAACGTACCGTTGCTCTGGCAGAACAAGACAACAAACTATTTGAATTAGGCTGTTGCTTTTACATGCTACGCCTATTTTTCAATACAGCAGTTCCTGATCCGTTTGCTTTGAATTTATTGCGTGGAAGCTGGCAAACATACTTGTGTAAACACATTTATCCTAACGCAGTTGTACCCGACCATTCTGCGCTTACGCACGGCGTAACTAAATTCGCTAAATATGTCGTATATTGGCGTGGACATATTCTAAAGATGCCGATAATCACATTTTTAAAACATGTGGTAGTGAAATCCTGTCTGGGGATAATGGGGTTAGTATTTGGCAAAGATAGTGCGAGAACTTAGCAGTAATTTCGTAACATTGTGTTATTGCTGTGATACCATAAAAAATAAGTGAACTGCGTTGACGGAGCCTCTATTCGGCTTGGCGCAGAAAAAGAATAAACAGATGCTAAGAAGGAGTTAGCAGTTGGTAACGATTGATCAAAATACCAAAATTGCTGTCATTGGTCTGGGCTACGTAGGGTTGCCATTGGCAGTGGCATTTGGTAAAAAATTCACAACAATTGGTTTTGATATTAACCAAGCTCGAATTGAAGAACTTAAGTCGGGGCATGATCATACACTTGAAGTGTCTGATGAAGAGCTTGCGTCGGTGAAATCTCTCAGTTACAGCTGCAATCCTCAAGACATCGCTGATGTCGATTACATTATTGTTACCGTTCCTACGCCGATTGATAAAAATAAGCAGCCAGATCTGACTCCGCTTGTGAAAGCCAGTGAGATGATTGGTGGAGTCATCACTAAAGGCACCACAGTTATCTATGAATCAACCGTTTATCCTGGTGCAACAGAAGAAGATTGTATTCCAATAATTGAGAAAGTATCGGGGTTGGTTTTCAATCAGGATTTCTATGCAGGGTATAGCCCAGAACGTATCAATCCAGGTGACAAAAAACACCGGCTTGAAAATATTGTCAAGGTGACGTCTGGTTCGAATGAGCAGATTGCAGAAAAGGTAGATGCGCTTTATCGCACCATTATTGAGGCTGGCACGCATAAAGCATCATCGATCAAGGTTGCAGAGGCTGCAAAAGTGATCGAGAACACGCAACGAGACTTGAATATTGCCCTTATTAATGAACTTGCCATGATATTTTCACGCATGGGCATTGATACTGAAGAAGTATTACTTGCTGCGGGCAGTAAATGGAACTTCTTGCCTTTCCGCCCCGGTTTAGTTGGTGGTCACTGTATTGGTGTAGACCCATATTACTTGACCCATAAAGCGGAAGAAATGGGACACCACCCACAAGTGATTTTGGCTGGGCGTCGCATTAATGACAATATGGGTGAATACGTTGTCAGTCGATTAGTAAAAACCATGTTGCAACGGAAGATAATGGTGACGGGTGCTAACGTGTTGTTGATGGGAATAACCTTCAAGGAAAATTGCCCTGATATTCGTAACACCAAAGTCGTTGATATTGCTCATGAACTGACGAATTATCATGTTAACTTAGACATTTACGACCCTTGGGCTGAATCAGACGAAGTAGCGGAAGAATACGGTTTGTCTTTGATTGATAAACCTGAATTAGGTAAGTATGACGCCATCATTGCCGCCGTTGCTCACAATGAGTTTAAGGCGCTATCGGGTGAAGAATTACGCGCGCTTGGGAAAGCAGACAGCGTGATTTATGATTTAAAATACATCTTTGATAAAAAAGATGTCGATATTAGGCTGTAGGAATTAAGTTATGAAAGTGTTGGTTACTGGTGCAGCAGGTTTTATTGGTTCTCATGTAAGCCTGTATTTACTTGAGCGTGGTGACGAGGTTGTCGGGCTGGATAACATCAACGACTATTACGATGTCAATTTGAAATATGATCGTCTTAAGCGTATTGAACAGCATGAAAAAGCGTACAACTTTACATTTGTAAAGATGGGGGTTGAAGATCGTGAGGGGATGGCCTCGCTTTTCGAAGAACACAAGTTTGATAAAGTGGTACACCTAGCGGCGCAAGCTGGTGTGAGATACTCCATTGAGAATCCTCATGCGTATATTGACGCTAATATTGTTGGTTTTACTAATATTCTAGAAGGCTGCCGACATAACAAAGTTGCGCACTTGGTTTACGCATCATCGAGCTCGGTTTATGGCGCGAATGAGTCTATGCCATTTTCTGTTCACGATAATGTTGATCATCCTTTGTCTCTTTATGCAGCAAGTAAAAAAGCCAACGAGTTGATGGCCCATACTTATAGCCATTTATATAATTTGCCGACAACTGGACTAAGATTCTTTACGGTATATGGCCCGTGGGGACGTCCCGATATGGCCTTATTCTTGTTCACTAAGGCGATTATGGAAGGCGATCCGATTAAGGTATTTAACTACGGTAATCACCGCAGAGACTTTACGTACATCGATGACATCGTAGAAGGAATTATTCGTACGCTAGATCATACAGCGCAGCCGAATGAGCAATGGAGCGGTGAGAAGCCTGATCCTGGTACAAGTAAAGCACCTTGGCGCGTTTACAACATTGGGAATCAGTCTCCAGTTCAGTTGCTTAACTACATTGAAACGTTAGAAGACGCGCTGGGCAAAAAAGCCGAGAAAGAGCTTCTTCCGCTGCAACCTGGCGACGTTCCAGATACCTATGCAGATGTAGAAGCATTGGTGGAAGATGTGAATTATCGTCCTCAGACGACCATAAAAGAAGGGATTGGCAATTTTGTAAATTGGTATAAGACATACTATAACTGCTAATCATACTTAATGAAGTGAAACGACGCGATATGCGTCGTTTTCTGTTTTTTAGGCTTGTATAACGTTTGAAGCACGTGTTGGGCTGTACTTTAGGAAGATATTACTATGATAAAAATTGTAGCGTTTGCTGGAAGTGGAAGAAGAGACTCTGTAAATAAGAAGGTAGTGAAAGTGGCGGCTGAGGGCGCGCGCGAAGCAGGTGCCGAAGTTACGATTGTTAATCTGGAAGATTATGACATGCCCATATTTACTGAAGATCTGGAGGCTGAAAAAGGCATGCACGAAGGGGGCCAGCGTTTCAAAGAACTATTGATGGAAAGCGATGGCTTCTTGATTGCGTCTCCCGAATATAACAGCGCTTACAGCGCATTATTTAAAAATGCGATTGATTGGGCATCTAGAAAAGTTGGTGATGAAAAGCCTCTTGCTGCTTATAAAGGCAAAGTGGCTGCAATCATGGCAGCTTCACCGGGTGCGCTCGGTGGAATGCGTGTACTTGTACCTCTGAGAATGTTAATGGAAAATTTAGGTACAATGGTGTTGCCTACGCAAAAATCTGTGCCTAAAGCCTTTGAGAAATTTGATGAAAACGGCAACATCACCGACGAGAAACTAGATGCAGCGTTGAAAAACTTAGGCCGTGAACTCGTGGATACACTTAACAAGTTAAAAAGCTAATTCATTAAAATGGGAAGATGCGTTCATGGTAGAAGGCATTTTCCCATCTTTCTTCTCATTGGTGAATAGTCCCATTTTTGTCATATCATGGCGAGATTAATGTGGTTTTGCTTTGCACAATAAAAATATAATACCTTCACAGCTATGCCTCTTATTCTAATTCTTCACATGACTAGTCATTTTTACACTGTAAAACCCAGTCGTTTTTAGGTAAAATTCGCCTCTTTTTTACTTTTCTCGTTGAATCGTTTTATGTTTGAAATCAATCCTGTACAAAATGGTATTGCAGACGTGCGCGGACGCACTGAACTGCTTAGGGGGTACCTTTGACTTCGCTGAAAAGTGCGAACGATTAGAAGAGGTAAACCGCGAACTAGAGAGTCCTGACGTTTGGAACGAACCAGAAAGAGCGCAAGCTCTTGGCAAAGAAAAGGTTGCGTTAGAAACTGTGGTGAATACCATTGAGCAATTGACTCAAGGTGCTGATGACGTCGAAGGGCTGTTGGAACTTGCGGTTGAAGCAGAAGACGAAGACACATTCAACGAAGCACAAGCCGAGCTTGATGGGCTAATAAATAAATTAGAAGAGTTAGAGTTTCGCCGTATGTTCTCTGGTGAACAAGACGCGAACGATTGTTACCTCGATATTCAAGCTGGCTCGGGTGGCACCGAAGCACAGGATTGGGCGAATATGCTCCTTCGCATGTACTTGCGTTGGGGAGAAGAGCATGGCTTTAAAACCGAACTAATTGAAGTGTCTGACGGTGATGTTGCTGGTATTAAAAGTGCGACTATACGTTTTGCGGGCGAATACGCGTTTGGTTGGTTAAGAACGGAAACCGGCGTGCACCGATTAGTGCGAAAGTCACCTTTTGATTCAGGTAATCGTCGTCACACATCATTTGCCTCTGCGTTTGCTTATCCTGAAATTGATGACGATATAGAGATTGAAATCAACCCAGCTGACTTGCGCATCGATACTTATCGTGCGTCAGGTGCGGGTGGTCAGCATGTAAACCGAACGGATTCCGCAGTGCGTATTACTCATGAACCTTCAGGCATTGTTGTTCAATGTCAAAATGATCGTTCACAGCATAAAAATAAAGATCAAGCCATGAAGCAGCTAAAAGCAAAGCTCTATGAGTTTGAAATGCAGAAACAAAACGAAGAAAAGCAAGCCATGGAAGACGGCAAGTCAGATATTGGGTGGGGAAGTCAGATTCGTTCTTACGTGCTTGACGACTCACGCATCAAAGACTTACGTACGGGTGTAGAAACGCGCAATACCCAAGCGGTATTGGATGGCGATTTAGATAAATTCATTCAGGCTAGCCTTAAATCTGGTCTTTAAAAATAGCAAATCAGGAAAGTCGATGACTGATATACAACAAGACGAAAACAAATTGATCGCAGAGCGCCGGGGCAAATTAGATAGCATTCGTGAGCAGTGTAAAGCCAATGGCTTTCCGAATGACTTCCGTCGTGAATTCTACAGCAATGAATTGCAAACTGAATTTGGTGAGCAAGATAAAGAATCTTTAGCTGAACTAAGTAAAGTAGTCAGTATTGCGGGTCGCATTATGGCTAAACGTGGGCCGTTCTTGTTACTTCAGGACATGACCGGACGTATTCAAGCGTATGCCGATAAAGACACACAAAAAGACATTAAAGCACGCTATGGTTCATTGGATATTGGTGACATCATTGGTGTGAAAGGCGACTTAAATAAATCTGGCAAAGGTGACTTATACGTTAATATGTCAGAGTATGTGTTGCTGACTAAGTCATTGCGTCCGCTTCCAGAAAAGTTTCATGGTTTAGCTGATCAGGAAACCAAATACCGTCAACGTTATGTTGATTTGATTACCAATCCTGATACACGAGAGACATTCCGTGTCCGTAGTCAAATTGTAAATGGTATCCGCAAGTACCTCAGTGATCGCGATTTCATGGAAGTTGAAACACCCATGCTCCAAGTGATTCCAGGCGGCGCGACGGCGCGTCCATTTGTGACGCACCATAATGCACTCGATATAGAAATGTTCTTACGTATCGCACCTGAGCTTTATTTAAAGCGTCTTGTTGTCGGTGGCTTTGAGCGTGTGTACGAAATTAATCGTAACTTCCGAAATGAAGGTCTATCAACACGTCATAATCCTGAGTTCACCATGCTTGAATTCTATCAGGCGTATGCTGATTTTAACGACTTGATGGACTTAACAGAAGACATGCTTCGCACGTTGGCAGAAGACGTAATGGGCTCTGCAATCATCAAAAATACGATGAAAAACAGCGAAGGCGAAGTAGTAGACACCATAGAATATGATTTTGGACAGCCTTTCCAGCGCTTGACGATGAATGAAGCGATTCTGAAATACTGGCCAGAAGCCAACGCAACAGCGATTAACGATCCAGAGAATCATTTGGATGAACTAAAAGCGATGGCAAAACAGTTGCACATCAAAGAGCCGGAAGTGGATGGTATTTGGGGTGCGGGTAAATATCTGTGTGAGATTTTTGAGGCGACGGCCGAAGAACAGCTTATGCAGCCTACCTTCATTACTGCTTACCCTTGGGAAGTCTCACCATTAGCGCGTCGTAATGACGAGAATCCGTTTATTACTGACCGGTTCGAATTCTTCGTTGGTGGAAGAGAGCTGGCAAATGGCTTCTCTGAGCTAAACGATGCAGAAGACCAAGCGGCACGTTTCCGTAAACAAGTGGAAGAAAAAGAAGCGGGTGACGATGAGGCGATGCACTATGATGAAGACTATATCCGAGCGTTAGAGTATGGCCTTCCTCCAACGGCGGGTGAGGGAATTGGTATTGATCGATTGGTCATGTTGTTTACAGACAGCCCAACCATTAAAGATGTGATTTTATTCCCGCATATGAAGCCGCAAGAGAAAGCGGAATCGTAAGAGATTCAACAAGATCGATAAAGGCTCCACTCGGAGCCTTTTCTTTTTATATCGATAGTTACCGATTAATTTGCTACCCGATAGCAGGTTTATTCTGCTGCGTTATCTATGCTAGCTTGGGTAAATTGTGGGTAGCTCGAAGGTTTGGCTTTATTGAGACTGCCGAGAAAGCTGCTATCTTTGACTGAAATATGCGCGCTGCCATAATCATAGTTGTTCAATCTGTAGCGCATGTCAGCGTTTGACAGGCCATCACCCACAATCTTGTACCAACTTGTAATTGTCGGAGTTACGAAACGTCCATAGGGGTTCTCCGCGATTTCTGTCGGTTGTTTGGCAAAACGCATCGCATGGGTAAGTGCCCCGTCTTTGTGGTAAACAATTTTAAGGTGTGTGCCTTCAAAAGGGAGTTCACTTGCCGGTTTGGTAATGGCGTCACCGTGAGAGCTATATGTACCGTGAGTCACTACGCCGTTTTTAGTGAAAACTGCGGCATACTCCCAATCGTGTCGATGACCGAAACCAAGGTACGGTATTACTTGGTCTTTCTCAAAATAAAGCATGTAAATATGGCCACAATACTCATCGCCTTGATTTTCCAAACATGCATGTCGATGTAACGTATTTGATGTATTGAGAAAGTCATGGCTTCGGCAATGTCCGCCTAATGGCCCGCTTGTTTTTAGACCGCCATTCATTTCACCAGCACGGCTAATACCTGCGCTAGGAAAGCAACCGTCGCCGTCAAAATCAAATACAGGTGCAATGGTGTAAGCGTCAACAAGGGTAGGTAGTGCTTCATCTAGGGCAGGAAAGTCGTCTGCCATAGCAAAACTTGTGCTTCCCATTATGAGTAGGGTGGGTAAGAGTTGAGATGCTTTCACTTTTTTTCCTTTTTAGTGGGTTAAAAAAGCATCATATCAACCATATATGTTTAGGTAAAATAATTAACCCCTGTCGAGAGCGTTCAAAGCGTGTAATTGAAGAAATTTATCTGCGTGAAAATCACACATGGGATAGGTGTACAATATTGTCAACCACGAATCCATGACCAGACAAAAAACCGACTGCTTTTTCTACACTTGTTGTTCGAAGAAAGGGAAGGTTTGCGTTTGCCATGTGATGAATCAAGTGTTCTGCTTGATTTGGATGGTCAACCAACCAACATTCCGCTTTTTGATTGCGTCGATCTAAATCGATATCTGCTTTTTGGGTATTTTGAATAAACTGTCGGCTAAGATGCCAGCCGCGCATATCTACAATGATTGCCCACGGATTGCCACGCATTGATTGCATTGCACTGCTTAACGCTGATAAATATTGAAAATCGGTTGTGACATCCCAGTCTCCACGTAACCTTACAAAAATAACGCCGTTACGAATAGAAACGTTAAAGTTTGGTGGAGATTTCATATTAACACCCTCATTTTAAACTTCATTACTTGAAGGAGACGCTTAGCATGATACACATAGGGCACGGAGTCAAAATACGTCGCAAGCTAAGACGCAGAAGTCTACCAACGTCGATAAAAGGCGGGCGTCATATTTTGTCTACGCATTAAAATATTGGCAGTGTCTTATTTCGTCCTTCTCGTTTTGCTTGGTACATGAAGTGATCTGCCAAACTAATGGCCTTGTCTACCGATAGATGATGTTCGACTTCAGCGATACCAATACTCACAGTTAAGGTAAAGGGCGTGCCTTTGTATTTAAACCCATAATTTTCAACGCGTTTACGTAGTTTTTCGGCAAGAATGTAAGCATCATGTTGGTTTGTTTCGGGTAATAAAAAAATAAACTCCTCACCTCCCCAACGGGCGACGATATCTTGCTTGCGTAAGGTATCTCTGAACAGTTGGCTCAGCTCAATTAAGGTGTAATCGCCGCCGTCATGGCCATGTTCATCATTGATCGACTTAAAATGATCAATATCACATAACATTACAGACATGGTTTGTTTTGCCCGTTGGCTACGACTAAATTCGTAATCTAAATGTTCTCGCATGCTTCTACGATTGGGCAATTTGGTCAAACTGTCGCTTCTAGCCTGTCGCTCAAACTCGTCACTTAATTGCTTCATCCGCTTGTAACTTTCAGAGCGCGAGTACTCGTAAAAACCTGCTAAAAAGGTAAGGGTCAAAAAGGACAGCAATAAGCGACTCTTAAACCCATAAGAATACTGAGTTAGCGCAATGGTGTCGGGTAATAGAAAAAGCAAAATAAATATTACCGACGTGAATAGGCCGATATCCCGCAGCCCTTTTTTTAGCCCTCCAAAGAAAAGGGCGACGGGTGGAACCAGAAAAATCCACAAGGGCCCAGTGTTTTCTCGTCCACCAGTAACGACTAAAAATGCCATTAACAGCATTAAACAATACAGTAAAAAATTGCCAGCGACACGATAGCCTGTAAAAGGCTTTGTGACTTCAACGAGTCGGTGAGAAATGTACATGGCGATGGAAGACGCGGTTAATACAACGGCAAGCACAAATTCTTGTCGAATGTAGGCAGACAATGCGAGTGCACTGACGATACATAACCCTACGATCGAAAATAAATTGATAACAAATATTTGTCGATTTACTTCAGGGGTACGACCTCGATGAACTCCGAGAGTTAGAAAGGTATTAAAGGCGGCTTTAGTTTTGTTTAGCATGGTGGTTCATTGTGCCCTGAAAGTCTTGGTGTGCTTGCTGGCTTATCTCAGAAATACATTGATTTAGCTTACTGATAGCGTGTTCAAAACCATCTTCGTCTAAGGGTAACGTGAAGGTAAATGGATAACGAGGTTGTGCACTATCAGGCCCCGTGTTTTCAACCTCGACACGGTAATGTCCTTCACAAATGACCGCCGCGTTGTCAGTGGCAGTGAAATGGTCAAAATGAAAGTGTAAGGTTGCGTTATCAGCTGAATTTGATTCAGAGAATAACCCTGCCAAAGCATGCTCTAACGCCATGCGAATATCGTCAGTTAGAGGTTGTGCCCATAAGTGTTGGCTAGCGTAATACACCTGATGTGTGCCGATTAGCATCGGTAACTGAGAGCGCTGTAAATATTCTGCCGTCGTGACGTTACCAATACGTAATCCGTTTGTATTGGTAAGCACTTTGTGAGTCTTAAACGTGCTGGTATCGGGTGAAGACAACAAATAATACTTCAGCTTAGCAACGTTATTGGTGCCACAGCTGATTGTCATGAATAGACACGCGAGAACTATCATTATCTTAAGCATGTTATGGCTTCCTTCCTTTTGGCTCAAGCGTCGGCTCTGTACCGTCTACAAAAATAAGCCGGTTCGGAACATCGTTGATTTGTTGAATAACAGGCGTGATTTCTGTCAGTGTGCGCTGAATATCTTTAAGGGTGTCACTCAAGGTGGATTGCGTTGAAGATCCCGCTGCATAATCTGATGCTAGCGATTCAAACGCATGCAAAGCGCGTTCAATGTCGCGAATAATTTGGGTCTGATTAGCATCATCAATTAATTGTGATGCCGCAGCGGCAGACTGCCGAAATGCGCTGGCCGTTTTTTCAAATTCCAGCAAGGCATTATTCATATTTTCGGTCAGCTCAGAATAGGGGATACCGTTCACCTTATCTAAAATCGCATTGACTTTTTGGGTAATTTGAGTGAATTCGTTCGATACAGTCGGAATAACGGGTAGCCCGTTAAACATTTCTGTTGTGTTGGCGTTGAGTTCATCATAGTGATTAATGTCGACATAGAGGCTTCCAGAGAGTAAATTCCCCATCTTTAGTGATGCACGTAATCCTTGTGGGATCCATTCAGCAAAGTCGCGTTTGAGTTTTTCTTCCGCTTCTATGGTATCGCCTAGTGTGAGTCGTCCAGGCTGCAAAGAAATGAGCACTGGGATTCGGTAACCGCGACGGAGTAAGCCATTATCGAGGGTGCCTTGCAGGTTGATTGTTTTCACTTCGCCAATTTTTAAGCCACGGTATTCGACAGGCGCACCCACTTCAAGGCCTCGGATGGTTTCCTCTACTAACAATACAAATTCTACCGTGCGTTTATAACGTTGATCAGATGCGGTCTGATAATCCGAAAAAATCTCAAATTGATGATCTTCGTTAATCTCACCGCCTCGAAACTGGCCATCTGGTACGCCAAAGGTGACGCCGTTGGTGAGCATAGTTTCCAGGCTTCCTGTTCGCGCGGTAAAGCCACTGGCCGATATATCAAAGCTCAGCCCGCTCGTATTCCAAAATCGCGTGTTGGGAGAGAGAATTTCATGAAAAGGCGCCTCTATGAAGACATTGTAGGCGACACTTCGAGCGTCTAAGTCGTATTCTATGCTTTCAAACTCGCCAACTTTTAACCCTTTATACACAACAGAATCACCCGCTTTAAAAGAAAAATCATCATTGCTCGTCAGTGTAATATGCATGCCTGGTGTGCCAGCAGGGGTGACAGGTGGGTTTTCCAATGCAACAAATTTGTCTGAGAGCTGATTACTCTCTCCGGGAGAAAACGCAATATAGGGCCCAGAGACCAAGGTACTTAACCCTGTTACGCCGCTTAAGGATACTCGTGGCCGAACTACCCATACTTTGCTGTCTGAACGAAGTAAGTGCGTGGCATTTTTTTGAATTGCAGCGGTCACGATAACGCCTGACAGATCTTCTTTTAGCTGAATAGATTTAACCACACCAACGTCAACATCTCGGGTTTTAATCTTCGTTTTATCTGCTTCCAGGCCTGTCGCCTGCTCTAGCTCAATGGTAACAAACTGCCCTCGATCGACCCATTGTTGATAAACGAAGCCACCACCCACGATGAGCGCAAGAATTGGAACAATCCAAATACGTGATATCGAGGTCATTTTTTTTATTTGCGCTTGATTCCTATCGCGCTCAGACATGATTTACTCCTTTGCGAGGGGATGGGTTCTGCCAAAATAGCCTAGTATCAAATGTCATGGCGGCAATCATAGTCATTATCACCACGCCAGCAAAAGACAATATAGCCGGGCCAGGAATGACGGCCATTGCATTACCTTGTTGAATTAATCCCGCTAATATTGCAACCACAAATACGTCCACCATTGACCATCGCCCAATAAACTCCATAACTCGATACCATCGAATACGCTCTTGCTCTGAGAGAAAATGTGCATACTGAACACTAAAATTTAGCCAAGCCATCACCACTATTTTAATGACCGGGATCATCACACTGGCAACAAAAATAATAATGGCTATGTGGCGCGAGCCAGCTTGCCATAACGACACCACGCCCGACAAAATACTGTTTTCTTCTGTTTGGCCCAATTGTGTTGTTTTCATAATCGGCAAAAGGTTCGCTGGAACATACAAGATGCTGGCTGTGAGTAGCAGCGCCCATGTTTTTTGAATACTTGCTGATGCATTAAGCGGTCGAGGTGGTTGTACCGTTTCCCCAAGAATCCAATGTAAATAGGCTTTATCAAGATAAAGCAATAGCAGTGTTTGGCAAAGTACATAGCCGCTAAAGAGATAAAAGCCGGGACCAAAGGTAATATCTGCCATGTCACTGAGTTTGATCATTGCCACCAATACACTTAATAAAAACACCTCAGCCATACTCCATGGAAGGAGTTGATAAAGTGCTTTGAGGAAAACGTTTGATAACTGCGGTTGCCTCTTTGATATGAGTGGCACGAGTAAACTTAAAACCACGATCAACAATGCGATAGGGATGGCGAGTACAAATAACACAGTAATTGCAGCCAGTAAGGCATAACCCGACGTGGTGAGTGTCTTTATTGCACCTAAAATACTGATGGTGCTTTGACCACTTTGTGCTTCGAAACCGATAAAAGGGAAAGGGAGTGAAAACAGTAATAAAATTAACGCACCCAGTCCAAGTGCAATCATCCATTCATGCCCATATTGGTGGAATTGAGCGAGCTTATGATTACATCGAGGGCAGTGGGCTTTTTGTTTATGTGAAAGCGCAGGGATGGTTACCTCTAAATGGCAGTGTTCACATAGGCTGCTATGTTGAGCAATCTTAGGCGGTTGTGATGAGGTGCGATGAACGTCTAGACTCATGACCCTAAGTGATTGATATTAAGATTGTTCAAGCATACACCAATTTGTGTAAAGGGGGTATCAAGAGAATGCTTAACACTGATAAATATTTATCGGTTGTCGCAAAAAAAATGCCAGCGTAATGCTGACATTTTCAATGATGTAATGGATTGCGGTTTAGTATTTCGCATTGCCTGGCGTACGTGGGAACGGAATCACGTCACGCACATTTTGCATGCCCGTAACGTATGCCACTAGGCGCTCAAAACCCAGGCCAAACCCAGAATGGGGAACGGTGCCGTAGCGGCGAAGATCTCGATACCAGCTGTAATCTTCTTTATCGAGTCCCATTTCTTCTAAGCGGCGATCGAATACGTCAAGGCGCTCCTCACGCTGCGATCCACCGATAATTTCACCAATTCCTGGTGCAAGTACGTCCATCGCAGCAACGGTTTTGTTGTCATCGTTGATACGCATGTAGAACGCTTTAATGTCTTTCGGATAGTTTTGCATAATGATAGGCGCGCCTACATGCTCTTCTGCTAAGTAGCGCTCATGCTCTGAAGACAAATCTACACCCCATTCAACAGGGAATTCGAATTCTTTGCCGCTGTTTTTCAAAATGTCGATGGCGTCAGTGTAGTCCATGCGGACAAAGTCCTGATCAATCACTTTCTCAAGGCGAGAGATAGCGTCTTTATTGATGCGTTGAGCGAAAAACGCCATATCGTCAGCGCGCTCTTCTAAAACAACTTTGAACACATACTTCAGCATGTCTTCTGCCAAAGATGCGATGTCGCTAAGGTCTGCAAATGCAACTTCTGGTTCGATCATCCAAAATTCTGCAAGGTGGCGGCTGGTATTAGAATTCTCAGCGCGGAAAGTCGGACCAAAAGTGTATACATTCGACATTGCCGTACAGTATGTTTCCACGTTTAGCTGACCAGATACCGTCAAGAAGGTTTCTTTGCCGAAGAAATCTTGTGAATAATCTACATCGCCTTTGTCTGTGGTTGGGATGTTCATCATGTCGAGGGTAGACACACGGAACATCTCGCCAGCACCTTCTGTATCACTGGCGGTCAGAATGGGCGTGCTGATCCATTGAAATCCGCGTTCATGAAAGAAGCGATGAATTGCTTGCGACAAACAGTTACGTACACGCGTGACTGCGCCGATAACATTAGTGCGTGGACGCAAATGCGCATGCTCGCGCAAGTATTCGATACTGTGGCGCTTTGCGGCCATTGGATAAGTATCTGGGTTTTCCACCCAGCCAATGACTTCAATGCTCGTTGCTTCAATTTCCAGCGCCTGACCCTGACCTTCAGACGACTTCACTGAGCCTGTTACCGCTACAGAGCAACCGGCTGTGAGTTTTTGTACGTCTTCATAATTAGATAGTGAATTCAGAGCGATGACTTGAACAGGATCGAAACAGCTTCCGTCGTGCAGCGCGACAAACGAAAGGCCAGCTTTAGAATCACGGCGGGTTCTCACCCAACCTTTAACAACAACCTGTTCTCCAACGGCATATTTGCCAGACAGGACATCAACCACAGGGGCATGCGCCATGTACATTCTCCAAAATCTATAATCTTAACGTGCTTATTTGATTCACGACTATGCTGCGATTTTGCACAGTTCGTTGTAAGCTAGTTATATGCACAAATGAAATTTTTAATAAGGAGTGTAATCTTACTTAGCTGTGTTTCAGACTCAAGTTAAAATTGCATTCTAGTGGCAGAATATGACAGATAATTCCAATTGGCATGGAGAAGAGCGTCGTCAAACCCCCAGAAAGGGTGATCGTCTCTACCGAATTGTTGAAATATTAAACATTTGCTGTTGGCTCGTGTTTTTGGCCGCATTAATTGTGTTTCATTATGCACGCCCTGAATTAATCAGTGGTGTACAAGAGTATTGGGGCATTAATGGGCGAGATAGTTGGGCGCAGTCTCTGACCTTGCCGTTGCTGATGTTACTTGTGTTTTGCTTAATGCTGACATCGGTAGTTTTTGTTTTACGACGCAAACGTAATCGGCGTAAACGAGACTTTTTTGGGATTAATTTATATTTTTTGCTGGCGCTGGTGATTATCGCGCTATTGTGGATAACCGCTCAAGTGAGCGGCTCATCCTAAATAAACTGATCAACCTACTTTAGCACGGTATAAATGGCATCGGTAATCTGGGTGAGTTGCTCTGGCTTAATCACGTAAGGTGGCATGATATATACCAGTTTCCCAAACGGGCGTATCCACACGCCCATGTCTACAAATTGTTTTTGAAGTGCTGCCACGTTAACCGGATGCTTACATTCTACGACTCCAATGGCACCTAGCACGCGCACATCAGCAACAGACGATAGTGACTGACACTTGATTAACTCATCTTTAAGTTGCATTTCGATATTGCTGACCTGTGTTTGCCATGCTCCGGTTTCGATAATGCGTAAACTAGCACTGGCGACCGCACAAGCGAGCGGATTTCCCATGTAGGTTGGACCATGCATGAATACGCCGGGTTCACCTTGACAAACACCCAACGCCACATCTTCGGTGCAGAGTGTGGCTGCAAGGGTCATGTAGCCACCAGTTAGGGCTTTCCCCACACATAGTATATCGGGGCTGATTTGCGCGTGATCGCAAGCAAAGAGCTTTCCTGTACGACCAAATCCTGTGGCAATTTCGTCACAAATTAGCAAAATATTGTATTCGTCACACAGCTGGCGGCATCGTCTTACGTACTCAGGGTGATATATACGCATGCCTCCAGCACCTTGGACAACGGGCTCAAGAATAATCGCGGCGACCTCGTGATGATGCGCTTCGACTAACTCCGTCATCGTTGCGATGTCGTCCTCATTCCAAGTTTGGTCAAACCGAGTTTGCGGCGCAGGCGCAAATATCTGTTGCGATAAGGCTGTTTGAAAGAGACTATGCATCCCATTTACAGGATCACACACCGACATAGCTGCGAAGGTGTCTCCGTGATAGCCATTTCTTGGCGCAATAAATCGGGTTTTTTGTGTGTTGCCCTGGCATGCCCAGTATTGCACCGCCATTTTCATCGCCACCTCAACAGACACCGATCCCGAATCCGCTAAAAACACCCGATTCATTCCCTGTGGTGCCATTGCCAGCAGCTGTTTACATAGATTGACCGCGGGGGCATGGGTAAAGCCGCCAAACATCACATGTGAAAACGCGTCTAGCTGTGTTTTTGCTGCGTGATTGAGATCGGGGTGATTATAGCCATGAATGGCTGCCCACCATGACGCCATGCCGTCAATCACGTCTCGTCCGTCTGCGAGTGTAATGGTTACCCCTTCTGCTTTTTTAACTTCATAGCAGGGAAGAGGATGGGTGGCAGAGGTATAGGGATGCCAAATGTGCTGACGATCAAAAGTAAGGTTATCCATGTTCTATATTTGCTCTATTGTAAACTTTGGTAACTGGTCTGGGTTGACAATGTATCTTTCGCGCATAGACTAACCACAATTATTAGAATACGCAACGTAACCGAATATAAGGAAGTGACATGTCAAATGCATCGACATTGTCATCCACATCTTCAGATGTGAGACACGACTGGACACTGGAAGAAGTAAACGCTTTATTTGCTTTGCCCTTTAATGATTTGCTTTTTAAAGCGCAAACTATTCATCGCCAACACTTTGATCCTAACCAGGTGCAGGTCAGCACTTTGTTATCAATTAAAACAGGCGCATGCCCAGAAGATTGTAAGTATTGCCCACAAAGTGCGCGTTATGATACTGGCCTAGAAAAAGAGCGTTTATTAGAGGTTGAAAAAGTTATTCAGCGTGCTCGCGAGGCAAAAGCGGCGGGTTCCACACGCTTTTGTATGGGCGCGGCATGGCGTAACCCCAAAGATCGCGATATGCCTTACGTGATCCAAATGGTGGAAGAGGTGAAAAAGCTTGGGCTGGAAACCTGTATGACCTTAGGTATGTTAACCCGTGAGCAGGCTATTGCGCTCAAACAGGCTGGTCTAGATTATTACAACCATAACCTTGATACATCGCCTGAATATTATGGCGATATAATTACCACTCGTACCTATCAGGATCGCTTAGACACCTTGCAAAATGTAAGGGACGCAGGCATGAATGTGTGTTCTGGTGGCATTGTGGGAATGGGAGAAAAGGCCTCTGATCGCGCTGGTCTTCTTATGCAATTGGCGAATTTAGAGCGTCAGCCTGAAAGTGTACCAATCAATATGCTGGTTAAAGTGAAAGGGACGCCACTGGACGACATTGAGGACCTCGATGCATTTGAGTTTATTCGTACCATCGCGGTTGCCCGTATTATGATGCCAAAGTCATACGTGCGCTTATCAGCGGGCCGTGAAGCCATGAATGAACAAATGCAAGCGTTGTGTTTTATGGCGGGCGCAAACTCGATTTTTTATGGATGTAAGCTGCTAACCACTTCTAACCCTGATACCCATGAAGATGTGGTGCTATTCAGAAAGTTAGGCATTAATTCGGCGCGCACGCGAGAATTCTCTGACGAGGCTCATGAAGCGGCGTTGATTGAAGAGATTAACAGCACGGAGCAAGATGCGCTCTTTTACGATGCTTCTGCTACAGGTCAACCTGCTAAGCCTGAAAAAATCGAGACCTCCATCGTATAATGGCGTTTTCATGTTTTGAGCAAGCGTTGCTTGCCAGAGAACGAGAGGGCTTGTTGCGAAAGCGACAGAGCCTAGCCGTTTCGACTGGCACATTAATCGATGTAGCAGGCCAGCACTATATTAATTTCAGTAGCAATGATTACTTGGGATTGCGACAGAGCATGCCTGTGCTTCAAGCATGGGTAGATGGCCTTAGCCTATACGGTGGCGGAAGCGGCGCATCCCCCCTCGTAACGGGACATACCCAAGCACATTTAGCGCTTGAAACTTATTTAGCCGAGCACTTGCAGCGAGATAACGTTGTACTATTCAACTCTGGTTTTAGCGCAAATCAGGCGATATGCCGCGCTTTTGGGCAAGTGGGCGGGTCTGTCATTTGTGACAAACTCATGCATGCGTCTTTTATAGAGGGAATGGCATCGGCGGTAACGGATTATAAACGCTTTAAGCACAACGATTATGCACATGCCGAAACCTTGTTAGCGCAACGACAAGGCGAGACGCTTTTGGCAACAGAAGGCGTGTTTAGCATGGATGGCGACAAAGCGGACTTAGTGGGGTTGTCGGCGTTGTGTGAAGCGCAAGACGCGTGGTTAATGGTGGATGATGCGCACGGGTTTGGTGTTTTAGGAGAAACAGGGCTGGGCAGCGCACAAGCAAGTGGCCTGAATCAATCTCAACTTCCTGTTGTGATGGGCACCTTTGGCAAAGCCATTGGTACAGGGGGCGCATTTGTTGCAGGTCCAGAAAGCTTTATTGAGTATTTAGTTAATTTTGCAAAGGAATATGTATACAGCACCGCCATGCCACCAGCGCAAGCCTGTGCAACGTTAGCGAGCATTCAACACATAGCGTGTTCAGATGTAAGAGAACAACTGAATCATAATATCACTTTGTTTAAGCAGCTCGCAGTCAAACATGACATTCCACTTTTGCCCTCTGATACGGCCATTCAGCCCGTTATGGTGGCAGGCGTTGAGCGTGTTTTGGCTGTCGGTGAAAAGCTTAAATCTCTTGGTATTTGGGCTACAGCTATGCGCGCACCCACCGTTCCAAAAGGGCAAGAAAGAGTGAGAATCACACTAAGCGCAGCGCACACGGATGCTGATATTTCTGCATTGGTCGATGCACTTTCAATTAGCCTGAATTCTGTATTATCGAACGTAGTAAATGGATAACGTAAATAACTCGAATAAAGACAAGGTCGCTAAGCAGTTTAGCCGAGCGGCATCTCAGTATGATCAACATGCCGATGTGCAAGCGGATATTGCCCGTGTCGCCAGACATTATATGCAGCCGCTATCTGGTTCGCTACTTGATATTGGTTGTGGTAGTGGGCGTGAAACGCAAGCGCTACTCAATCATAGCCATCACGTTATTGCGATTGATATAGCTCAAGGCATGATTGACTTTGCTCAGAGTCAATATCCAACTGACAAAATTCGTTGGCTGGTGGGAGACGCCGAGGCTTTGCCCTTGTCTGCAAGCAGTGTTGATAGTGTATTTTCGTCTATGGCGTTGCAATGGTGTGAATCATCCTCGACAGCCATGGAAGAAATTTATCGCGTACTCGCACCCGGCGGTAAGGGCGTTGTGGCAGTAATGACCCACCGTTCTTTTCATGAGTTAGAGTTGGTTTGGCGAAAAGTAGACACCCACAAGCATGTAAACGATTTCGCGACGGCTGAACATTGGCTTTGTGCGGCTGGGCAGGCTGGACTGCTGGCTACAGCTGACTCTCGAAGCTTTATTACTTACCACAAGAATGTGCGTAGCTTATTGCAGTCGATTAAAAAGATTGGGGCCAACGTCAAAACAGGGGCAGGTGCTGCCACGTTGAGCAAAACCAAGTTATTACAACTTGAAGAAGCCTATCAAACGGTATTTCGAAACAAGAAGGGATTACCGTTAACCTATCATGTGACATTTTTGTCATTACATAAACCAGGGTAAATGGATGTCTGTTAAGCATTTTTTTATCACCGGCACAGATACCGATGCTGGTAAAACGTTTATTGCGCAGTCGCTACTTCGTTGTTTGAACGGGGCAGGGCACATTGCAGTCGGTTATAAACCCATCTCTGCGGGCTGTGAGCAAACACCGGAAGGGCTGCGCAACGAGGATGCGCTAATTTTACAGCAACACAGCGGAATTCCCTTGGAATATAACGAGGTAAATCCTATCGCGTTTGCGCCACCTGTCGCGCCGCATTTAGCAGCACAAGAGATAGGCCAACTGATATCACTAACCCAACTTCAAGAGGGGCTAACACAGTTGGAATCTTATTCGCCAGACGTTGTACTGACTGAGGGTGCTGGCGGATGGCGTTTGCCAATTGATAACAATGGCACGTACTTGTCGGCATTTGCGCAAGCGAATCAGATGGAGGTCATTCTAGTAGTAGGCGTGAAATTAGGTTGTCTCAATCATGCTATGCTGACACTCGAAGCGATAAAACATGATGGGCTAACGGTGAAAGGGTGGGTTGCTAACCAGATAGAACCTGACATGCTGTATTTTCAGCAAAATGTCGATAGCTTACAGGCGATGCTGCATGCCCCTTGCCTTGGCGTTGTTCCGAGGTTATCTTCGCCTGAAGCGTGTGATACGTATCTTGATATTCGGCCACTGGTGAACACATAGCGCAATTAAATTTAAGCCGTGGCATGCTCCTGCATAGGGAGTTGCGAGGAAATGATGCCAGCAAGCACGACAAATAAAAATGAGATAAGCAGGCACGCAGTAAAGCCGTAGGCCTGAAATATCCATCCTGACAATACCGTGCCGATTAAGCGCCCCATTGCGTTAGCCATGTAGTAAAAGCCAACGTCAAGGGATACGCCGTCAGCTTTGGCGTAACTCACAATTAAATAACTATGCAATGAAGAGTTGACGGCGAACACCGCGCCAAATAGCATAAGTCCCGCTACAATCGAGACTTGAACTGACCATTGGTAGTGCATTGACACAATGATTGCGAGTGTAACTAACGATAACAGGGCCGCCCACTTGGAAGTTTCAACTGCTGCTGAAATATTACTGCTCAAACGAATAATTTTCGGTGCAATAGATTGAACCCCGCCATAGCCGATAACCCATAATGCTAAAAATCCGCCAACGGTCCAGTGATCCCAATTAAATGTCTGGGATAAAAAAACGGGCAATGCGACAACAAACCACACGTCCCGCGCGCCAAACAAGAACATTCTTGCTCCAGAGAGAATATTGATAGCGCGGCTTTTTGACAATATATCGGTAAATTTAGGGATAGACTTTGCTTTTCCTAAATCATTTTGAAGGGCGTAAACGCTAAAACTCCATACTAATATTAGCGTCCCGGCCATGAGCAAAATTGCACCTTGGAAGGCAACGAGTGTTAACAGCAATCCACCAACAAAAAATCCAACCCCCTTTAGCGCGTTTTTGGAACCTGTAAGAATCGCAACCCATTTAAACAACGTGCCTTCCTGACCCGCCGCCACAATCATTTTAATGGCACTTTTCGCACTCATTTTATTTAGGTCTTTGGCGATTCCTGACAATGCCTGCGCCACCATGACATAAAATACACTTAACCAATCGGCTGGCACAACAAGCATCAATAATGCAATAACTTGTAAGCCCAAGCCGATATTCATGGTTTTATTTAAGCCTAATCGCGCGCCTAAATACCCACCTACGAGGTTGGTGACAACGCCAAACATTTCGTAAAACAAAAACAACATGGCGATATTTAGAGGAGAGTAACCCAGCGTATGAAAATGCAAGACAATGAGCATTCTCAACGCACCATCTGTTAGGGTAAATGCCCAATAATTACCCGTGATGATGAGGTATTGCTTGATATCGTTGGATAACGCTGACAGTTTCACCATGTTGCAATATTGACCTTATTTTATTACGAAAGGGATGCTGCGACTTTGCGCACAAGCTCGGCAGTTCTATTGGCATATCCCCATTCATTGTCATACCAAACATATAGCTTAACTTGGGTGTCATTGACCACCATTGTTGAAAGGGCATCGACAATGGCTGAGCGAGGATCCGTTTTATAGTCGATTGACACTAATGGCTTTTCTTCATAACCGAGAATACCGTTTAATTCGTTTTGGGCGGCCTCTCTCATCCATTGATTGATTTCATCTACAGATGTCGGTTTAGCTACTTCAAACACGCAGTCTGTGATAGATGCATTGGCCAACGGTACACGCACGGCATGGCCATTCAACTTGCCTTTTAGTTCCGGAAAAATATGTGCAATGGCAGTGGCTGAGCCTGTTGTTGTTGGTATTAAACTCATGCCACAGGCTCTAGCTCGGCGTAAGTCTTTGTGTGGCGCATCGAGTATGGTTTGTGTGTTGGTTATGTCGTGAATGGTGGTCATAGAACCGTGTTTTATGCCAATGTTATCTTGCAATACCTTAACGATAGGCGCTAAGCAATTGGTGGTGCAAGATGCGGCAGTAACTATAGTATGCTGGGTGTCGTCGTATAAATGATCATTTACACCCATAACAATGTTTAGCACGCCGTCTTCTTTTACGGGGGCTGTGACCACGACCTTCTTTACGCCCTGCTGCAAGTATTTATTCAGTAGGGCTGTCGTTTTCATTTTTCCAGACGCTTCTACTACGATATCGCAGCCTGACCAATCGGTGTCTTCGATCTCTTTATTATGACTGACTTGGATAGCGTGATCGTTTACGATTATATGTGTCTCATCGTGACAAATGTGCATATCGCTTGTTCCGTGTACAGAGTCGTATTTTAACAGGTGCGCTAACACTTCCGAGTTTCCTGCAGGATCATTAATATGCACAAATTCGATGTCTTGCCATGCAAACGCAGAGCGCAAAACTAGGCGTCCCATGCGTCCAAAACCGTTGATTCCGACCTTAATTGTCATTGTCGTTTTCTCCTGTAAGCATGTTGAGTTTTACAAATAGGTGAATGATGTTTGCTGTTCTACTTAGTTAACACCGATCTGCGTTTTGCAAGCAGCGTGCTAAGCGTGCGTTGATGGGAGCAACCTGGTTTTCGTATTCACGCAAACACGTGTATAAAACCGACCGCTGCCATTCGTTTAGTGATGGATGCAATTGATAAAACATCCACTTTTTGCGACGCTCATCCTGAAGGATATTGTGCTCGCGCAATAATGCCAGATGCCTAGATATTTTAGGTTGAGACAGTAAAAGTGAATCGGTTAGGTCACAGACGCAAAGCGCCTTGTGCTGGGTAATCAATAAAAGAATCTGTAATCGAGTGCTATCTGATAGTGCCTTGAAAAATGGGGTAGGCAGCAAAGCGTCTGCCGATTCTTGATGTTGAAGATGATTATTATTCATCACGTATTCTTCATGCCTCTTAAATATGCGAAAAATCATATATGTGATTATCCATATATTCAAGAGGCATTGTGTAAAACGTTTGTAATGCTATGCCTTCAAATAATGAGAGAGATCAGCGTTTGGCTGAATAGAGATTTTGTCTGTGCCTTTAAACACCACGCCTGCAAGCTCACCCACTAGTCTCATGCGGTCATCGATAACTTCAAGAGCTGTGCCTTCCTGAATACCTAGCACGGGCATGTCGGCATGCAACGCGCAAAATTCAGCTATACGTTGATCACGGGTCTCGCCATTATGACCTGGTGCGACATAATCAGTGTAATGAGGATTTAATTGGAATGGTACGACGTTTAAGGCGTTAAACGAAGCAGGCTCTATAATAGGCATATCGTTAGTTGTGCGAATAGAATGACCGCAAATATTGGAGCCTGCACTCCAGCCAATGTAAGGCGTTCCGGCGGTGATACGCGCTTTTAATGCTGTGATTAAGTTAAGTGCGTAAAGTGTGTGAAGTAAGTGGAATGTGTTACCGCCGCCCACTAAAATAGCGTCAGCTTGCTCAACGGCGAGCTGGGGATTGGCTGCGGTGTGAATGCTCGTGACTGATAGTGTTGGCAGCGCTTCTTGAACCATTTGAGTATAGTCATCCCAGCCTATAGTAACGCCTGCATAAGGAACAAAAAGTACATTGGTAATAGCGTTCAGATGGTTGATAATCATTGGGCAAGCCGTTTCAAGATAGCCTTCATCGCCCGCGCGTGAGCTACTAAGCATCAGTAATTTCACAGAAAATTTCCTCTATTTTTGATAGACGCCTCATTATAGAGCGTTAAAATAGATTTCCTAGCGCGTGGTGAAAGCAACGTACTTTACCATCCTAAAGCTCGCTGTTTATAAAGGTTTATTACATGGCAAACACAATCGATTCAGTCTTATTCGTATGTATGGGAAACATTTGCCGTTCTCCCACAGCAGAAGCGGTATTTAGACACAAAGCCGACATGCTAGGGTTGCAAGTACGCATTGATTCTGCGGGGACAATTGGTCACCACGAGGGTAGTCCCCCCGACGAGCGAAGCCGCCAAGCAGGCGAGGCACGTGGCTATAACTTCGATAACATGTACAGTCGTAAAGTAGTCGATACAGATTTTGAGGAGTTTGATCTGATTATTTGTATGGATGAAGACAACTTGCGCAATTTACAAGGCCGCAGTCCAGATGCGTTTTCACATAAATTGGTGTTAATGATGGATTATGCCAACACAGCAGACTCGATTGTCCCCGATCCTTACTTTGGTGGAAGTAAAGGGTTTGAATATGTACTCGATTTAATTGAAGCAGCCTCTGATGGTTTGGTGGTTCACATTCGCGAACAAGCGGGGATCCGCTAACGATGGCAAAAGCGCCTCTCCTCAGTGCCTTACTGATTGCTATGTTAGCGCTAGGCGGAACCACGCTTTTATGGGGAATGTCATTTCCTTTTTCTGCTATTGAACAACGTATTGTATTAGATTTACGGCTTCCATTGGTCATAACGTCAATTATCGTGGGTGCAGCCTTGGCGACGAGCTCGGCGGCATTGCAGGTGGTATTAAAAAATCCCCTTGCTGATCCCGGTATTATTGGCATTACCAGCGGCGCGAGCGTGTGTGCGGCTGTTGTACTATTGATAGGTGAGGCTTGGTTAGCTGAATATGGTGCGTATATATTGCCATTGGCGTGCTTTATTGGGGCGGTTGGCAGCACGCTGGTTATTTATCGTATTTCCAGAGCATTGCCTGGTGTGCACAGTGCGGTGATTTTGGCAGGCATAGGCATATCAACCATTGCTGGAGCTATCGTTGCTTGGCTACATTTGATTTCAGACGCTGAGTCAATGCGAAATCTGACCTTTTGGCTGATGGGAAGTTTGCATCAAGCAGATTGGACCGTACTGCTTTTTGCTGCGCCTGTGGCAGTTGGCCTTTTAACTTGGCTGTTGCGACAAGGCACGCGATTAAACTGGTTCTATTTCGGTGCGACAGAAGCGCGGTTAAAAGGGCTTGATGTATCATGGTTCAATGGAATTATGTTGTTAGTGTGTGCACTACTTGTCGGCATTGCCGTGTCTATAGCGGGGTCGATTGCCTTTGTTGGTCTTTTAGTGCCTCACTTAATACGTAATATTGCTGGTTTTGATAATCGTTTTGTTTTGCCTGCATCGGCGATGGTTGGCGCTATGCTGATGCTGGCAATCGCACTCATCAATACGCAATTTGTGACAATGTTAGTTCCAGTATCCATGTTAACGGCAAGTATCGGCGGGCCATTATTTCTGTGGTCGGTCATTCGCTTGAGCAAAGGACAGACGTAGGTGATTTCTTTACATGATGTAAGTATCAAGCAACGTGTGGTATCCGTCACGGGCAGCATTCCATCGGGACACAGTTGTCATATTTTGGGCCCAAATGGTGCAGGGAAGTCAACCTTATTGTCACTTATCGCGGGGTTACTGATCCCCGATACCGGACAGGTGTTAATTCGTGATGCAGCGATAAACACGTATAGTGTGGACGCATTAGCCCAGTTCAGGTGCTTTCAACAACAGCAACAAAACACCGCATTCAATTTAACCGTTAAAGAGAGTGTTTCCTTTTTTGGTCAACGCTTAAGCATCCCAGATTACCTAGAGCATGCACTGGAGATCCACACGTTTATGCATCGCCCGATTAACCAGCTCTCAGGTGGTGAAATGCGGCGTGTACAAATATTACGTTGTTTACTTCAAGTTGTCGGCGCGCTTGAGCGGGGTGAGGCGTTGGTTCTTTTAGATGAACCTTGTCAGGGGCTAGACTATCGGCATCAATTGTTGTTGTTCGAACTTTTTGCACAATTAACGAAGCAGGGTAATACTCTGATCATTAGTCATCACGATCTAAACCATGCGCTTCACTACGCAGATACCGTGTGGTTAATGAAAGACGGGGGCCTACACGCATCTGGCAATACCAAAGATGTGCTAGATCCTTTGCGCCTTTCCGAGGTATTTTCTTGCCACGTTCAACGATTCGATATAACCCAAGATCACGCATTATTTCAAACTTGTCTAGAATAACGCGGAAGAAGATTGAAATTTTCTTTCAGATCCCGTAATTTTCCCTCGGTATCATTAGAAAACCAAAGCGTAGGAGTAGTCTAGGAACTACACTTGAGTCATTCCTTATACAAAGATTTAAACAAGGATAATCCGTGAGTGAGTGGAAAATAGATAGTTGGCGCACTAAGCCAATTTTGCAGCAACCAGAGTACGAAGATAAACACCATTTGAAAATGGTGGAAGATAAATTAAAGAGTTATCCACCACTCGTTTTTGCTGAAGAAACCCGAGAGCTATATCAGCAACTTGGTCATGTTGCCGAAGGCAATGGCTTTTTGTTACAAGGCGGGGATTGTGCAGAGTCATTTGCAGAATTTAACGCACCTAAAATTCGAGACACGTTTAAAGTCATTTTGCAAATGGCCATTGTGTTAACGTTTGCTGGCCGTTGCCCTGTTACCAAGGTTGCGAGAATGGCTGGGCAATATGCCAAGCCGCGTTCTTCAAACTTAGAAACTATTAACGGCGTTTCGTTACCCAGTTATCGTGGCGACATTATCAACAGCTTTGAGTTTACAGAAGCTGCGCGTAAACCTGATCCCGACCGATTACTAGAAGCCTACCACCGTTCAGCATCTACTCTTAATCTGCTGCGAGCATTTGCTCAGGGCGGATTGGCAGATTTGCATCAAGTTAATCGTTGGAATATGGGCTTCCTAGAGAGCAATCCACTTAAAGATCGTTATCAAGATATTGCTGATCGGATTCAAGATACATTGTCATTCATGGATGTTATTGGTTTAAACAGCAAGAATACCGCCACTTTACATGAAACCAGTTTATTTACTTCTCACGAAGCATTGCTACTAAATTACGAGCAAGCACTAACACGTATCGATACTCTTTCGGGTAAACCGTACAACTGTTCAGCACATATGCTCTGGATTGGTGAACGCACACGCCAGCTGGATCATGCTCACGTGGAGTTCTTCCGCGGGATTCATAACCCAATTGGCGTAAAAGTGGGTCCATCTATGCAAGGCGATGAACTTATTCGACTGATTGACGCGTTAAACCCCAACAATGAAGCGGGTCGATTGACCTTAATCACGCGGATGGGAGCCGATACCCTTGAAGATAACCTTCCTCGACTTTTGCGACGCGTAAAAGAAGAAGGGCGTAAAGTGGTATGGAGTTCAGATCCCATGCACGGAAACACGAAAAAGGCATCAAGCGGTTATAAAACCCGAAATTTTGATGACATTTTGCGTGAAATTCAGCAATTCTTTGCTGCACACAAGGCTGAAGGCACGCATGCTGGAGGCATTCACTTAGAAATGACTGGCCAACATGTAACGGAGTGTACGGGTGGGGCTTATCAAATAAGTGATGATGATTTGGCACAAGCGTACAAGACCCAGTGCGATCCTCGTTTAAATGCCGATCAGGTATTGGAAATGGCGTTCCTTGTATCAGATTACCTTCGAAAATCGGCTGAATAATCCGTTAACATTGCATTGTTTATATAGCGAAAACCACTCTTTTAGAGTGGTTTTTTCTTTTATATTGTTCATTGGCTGTTTGTTGTTTCCAAATCGCTCGGTCCTTATAAGCCCAATTGGCAAAAAAACGTAAAAGTGGGAGTCCCAATAGGAATGGCTATCTACTTGTTATAAGCCACATTTTCTAACTCCTCTCTCTGAGTTGTTGACATTTTCGGCAAATTTAAATTAAAGACGGCAATTATTCGCCCCTCTTAAATATGTTTTAAAACAATTATTTATAAGTGTTGGGGTGGCATATTGCCGTAAAAATTGAGTTTGCGGCGAAAAAATTCCTAAGGTTATTTTTTGAACAGACGATAACTATACACGAGAGGGCAGTGTCAATAACCCGGATATAATCGGAAGTATTGCGCTAGCAGTGTTTTTTCAACCTGATATACAGGTTGCCGGCATACACCGCCGGACTGAGAGTGTGAGGTAGTTATATTATGTCTATGTTCGTAAATACTAACGTATCGTCATTGAATGCGCAGCGTCAGCTGTTTGATGTATCACAACGATTAAATACATCGTTTGAGCGTTTATCTTCAGGTTTTCGTATTAACCGTGCGGCAGATGATGCGGCGGGTTTGCAAATTACAGACCGCATGACGTCTCAGGTTCAAGGCTTAGATCAAGCGGTACGTAATGCGAATGATGCCATTTCACTGACGCAAACAGCAGAAGGCGCGATGCAAGAAGTAACATCAAGCTTACAGCGCATTCGTCAACTCGCGGTACAATCACAAAATGGTATCAATACATCAGCCGACCGTGCAGCGCTTCAAAAAGAAGTAGATGCACTAAAAACTGAGATTTCACGTGTAGCTCAAACCACACAGTTTGCAGGGGTAGACCTATTAACAGGTGGGTATTCAGCCGCGTTCTTAGTGGGGGCCAATGGTGGTCAAACTATCAGTGTGAACTTATCTCGTACAGGTGGATATGGTACGTCTGGTTTGGGTCTGGGTACGAACTCAGTGGCAACCGCTGCGCAAGCATCAGCGACATTAGCGGCAGTTGATGCAGCGATATCGATGATAGGCTCAGCACGAGCAGATTTGGGTGCGCTTCAAAACCGCTTCCAGTCAACAATCAGAAACCTGAGTAATATCTCAGAGAACGTCTCAGGGGCACGTTCACGAATTAAAGACACAGATTTTGCGTCAGAGACGGCTGAATTGACACGTAACCAGATTATTCAGCAGGCGAGTCAGACGGTATTGTCGCAGGCGAACCAACGTCCGCAAGCGGCACTATCACTACTAGGGTAATCTTCTAGACACGCCCTCTCAATCGAGTGTAGAAGCACAAAGGCCAGACGAATGTTTGGCCTTTTTTTGGCTTATTTCGTTTGAACTGGTTGATGTTTAGGTTTCTTCAAGTGATGCGCTTGGATAACTATAGGTTTGGTCAATTTCGCTCTTGGATTCTTTCTTCGACAGTATGTTGGGGAGTCGAGGCTGCAATTGTTGGGTTGTCGGTCGACAACCAGAAGGAGAGGGTGCGCCCACCCTCTGGATTTCTTAACAAGCTTGCTTAGTTTGTTGGCGTTTAGTCATTAATCATGGGGTTATAAGAACTCCTCGAAAAATAAAACGACGGCTTGCTGGTAAACGTCTTTATTTTCTTTTTTGCGGTATCCGTGGCCTTCATTGAGGGCATTCATATACCAAACAGACTTTCCGTTATCTCTAAGTGCTTTTACGATCTGTTCTGCTTCTGTTACAGGAACACGAGGATCGTTTTCTCCTTGCACAACGAACATCGGTATATTGATCTTATCGACGTTATTATTTGGACTGATGCGTTGCAAAAAGTCGTGCATTTTGGGATCTCGTTCATCTCCGTATTCGACGCGTCTTAAGTCTCGGCGATAGTCCTTCGTATTCTTTAGAAAGGTAACGAAGTTTGAAATGCCCACAATATCAACAGCAGCGTTCAAGCGATCGCTATAATGTACTGCGCTGGCAAGTACCATATACCCACCGTAGCTGCCACCAAATACAGCGACACGGTTTTCATCAAGATCGGGTTGTGTCGCAATCCAGTCTAGTAATGCTCCGATATCTTTTACAGAGTCTTCACGCTGGAATCCATTATCAAGATTAATATATTCCTTTCCGTAGCCCGAAGAGCCTCTTACATTGGGCGCTATGACCGCAGCACCTAGTTTGTCCATCCATAACTGAAAAGTACTTCTAAACGCTGGCTGGAATTGAGCTTCTGGCCCACCGTGAATACTAATTATGACTGGAAAAGGTTTATCTTGTTTTGTGTCGGGTTTGTAAACAAAGGCTGGAATATCTCTATTATCAAAAGAAGGATAGCGAACGAGTGTTGGTTCAAAGAATTTGTCTGTATCAAGCCCGCCCACTTCACTAAACGTCCACCTAACTAACTTTCCATACTCTAGTGGTTTTTTACCTAGTGCCAGTAAAAAGCTATCACTCGGTGTTTTGGCGGTATTCAAGGTCATGCCTAGTTTAGTGTCGTCGGGTGAAAACGTGAGTCCGCCCACTAAACCCACGGGCAAACCTTTCACTTTTTCATATTTAAAGGTTGCAGTGTCTAGCAAATAAACGGTATTCATACCGTCTTCGTTAAGAGCAAAAGCCGCCTTTGTACCGTCATGGCTCAATGCAAAGCCGTCGACATCCCAAGGAATGTCCTTTGTGATTATCGTGAGTTTATTTGATGCGAACTCGCGATATGCCAGTTGTGAGAACTCTCCATTCTGGTTTGTCGAAAAAAAGTAGCCAGTATCTTTTTTATCTAAAGCCAATGCGAAATTCGTGCTTACATTGGTGGCATTGCCATCCAGTAGGGTTTTGTTCTGATTTTTGATATCCACCAGGTAGGTACGCGAATCGCTGGCGCTAACATATTGCTGCACAAGTAAAGTTTGGTTGTCTTGACTAAATGCAATAGGGCCCCACCAACTTCCATCCTCTGAAGCGAGAGCGAGAGATGCGTCGGTGTCAGATGTTGTATTTTTAATCCAAATATCATTAGATCTACCATTTCGTTTTGTACTTTGAAACGCCAGCAAACCTCCAGTTTTACTCCACTCGATTACGCCATTGCGTGATTCACCATCAGAGATCATTTTTGTGGTCCCAGAGGAGGGATCTAAGATAAATATCTGTGCGTTCTCACTACCTCCTGCATCCATTGTGAAAGCAATTCGATCTGAATCAGGCTGTCTTTGAATGGATCCGATTGGCTCTTTAAAGAAAGTTAACTGTTGCCTTGCGCCGCCAGGCATATTGACTTTGTGAAGCTGACTCACATCGCCAAAACGCGTTGAAATATAGATACTATCGCCATCTTGCGTAAATGCACGAAACGGTGCTGAACGCACGTTCTGATATTGATTTAACGCTTCAACCGTTGATTTAGGGATAGGTGGGATACCTTCTAGTACTAAATTACCGTTGTTAAGCGTACGGGTTTCAGTTGCCGACAACGTAAATACCGTTGCAGCCAGACTAACGCCAGCCAGTATTGATTTCATAATACAAGTCCATGTTTGTTTTTACCCAGTGTGCTTTAATCGTATCGTCTTATCAATCATGTAAAGACCAATGATGATAAATTAGAGGCAATATGCATCAGTCCGTGATACAAAGGTAACGTTGTTTATCAAGCAAGATAAAGCTTCTGATGGAGTCATGAAATTGCGTCAATCAGATTGTCTGATTTTGATCATAGACGCGCTTGTACTCCCATTCAGCCCTCAAAAAGCTTACAGGTTCTGGCTTTCATCAAATATGCATAAAAGCCAACCAATAAACTTACAAAAGCTAGATGCCTTACTTACTCAGCCACTTTGTCTAGTGAAACGACTTCGGCTTTGTCTTCTTCCAATACTTTCTCTGCGGCACTGCCTTTTAATATTTTGCCTAGCGCATCTTTATTCTTAGACAATACAATGCTCAATTCTTCTAATATGTCAGTTTCAAGCTTAATGCCTTTGGCAGAAATATATTCGGCAAGGTTATCCGCTACATCAAGCATTTTGTCGTATTTATCTGCCTCTTTTTTGTCTGTTGTTACCAACTTTTCAACCCCTTTGTGCTCTACGACATATTTAATGATGATCGCCATGTGTTCGCTCCTGTCATGTGATGTGTGTCAGTATCGATGCTGTATATGTATACAGTAATCGTATTGATAGGATAAATCAACCCTCTTTGGGCTAAATAATGGCCGCTCGCTGTTGTCTTTTGAGGAAAAAATAGCATGAAATTTGAATGACCACGCGCTACATATTGGCTGTGCGTGGTCTGGATCGAATGTAGCTTTGCCTAATCCGCTTATACTCCCAGATCAGGCATGGGTATGTTAGGCGGTTTGCATTCTTTGTTTTTGAAAGGTGGCAAATGCATAATTTTCGGTCTCGATTTGCGTTTTTACCTCTTCTCTTTGCATAAAAGTGTTGAGAAATTGGCTGGTTTTAGGGTACGTGCCATTATCTATTTCGATATCCATATGGGGCAAACTGATGAGCATCGCGCCCACTGCGACATCCGCAACAGAATATTGGTTGTTTACTATCCAGCCATTTTCTGGCAGCAATCTTTCGAGAATAGCTAACGCGTTTGGCAATGAACGCGCCATTATCTCTGATACTTTATCTTCATTAGTAGGGAGGCCAAAAGCTAAAGGACCAATGCGCTTTTGAAAATATAGCCCCGTGCAAGCTTCGCTCAACGCTGTATCTGCAAACTCTTCAAAAAATAACGCCTTGGCATAATCCTCAGGGTTTGTGGGGTAAAGTGAATGATTTGGAAAGCGTTTTTCTAAATATGCGATGATGACGCTAGAGTCGGCAAGAGTGAAGCCATCTTCAGTTTGAATAGCTGGAATTTTGCCCATAGGACTAATTTCGGTGTAGCTATGATTATCGGGGCCTGGCGTAACGAACTCCCACTCAAATGGAATGGCTTTATGGGCCATAACGAGTTGGACTTTACGGCAGTAAGGGGAAATAGGGGCTCCAAACATTTTCATAAGATTCTCCTTGAATCACGTTTATAATTACAAAACAGACTGGTCGGTATGTTTTGACTTAAATAAAAAACGCTTATGCGTATTTTTATAGATGATTTACGTTATTGTCTCAATTCCCAAAAGAGAGGTGAGGGTCGCGTACCAATTGTCTAGGGGTGATAAAGACTGTGTTGCCTTCATTCGTAGCACTGCCCCTTCCCAGCTATTCACCATGAAGGAGGCAAACGCAGTTTTGGGCTGAGTAAGTGTTATGCTTCCGTCTTTTTCACCGTCTTCGAGAAGTGACTCGAATGCGCGTGTAAATAATTCAAAACCGCGTGTTAAAGCCATTTGTATCTCTTTATCTTCCGTGGCCAACTCGAGACTCAAGTTACCCATTGGACATCCAATCAGGCCATACTCTTTCTCGAACATGGCTCTGGCAGATAAGTGAAACTGGTATATTCTCTCTGCTGCACTTTTGTTTCTGCTATTAAAAACGTCGCCAAAGTAGACTTTGAATGCATGAATGTACCTTTCTGATACATTGATCCCTAGAGACTTCTTGTCTTTAAAGTGAAAATAAAATGCACCTTTCGTCACCCCCGCACTTTGCAGAATTTGTTGCAAACCCGTGTTGTGATAACCCTGTTTGTGAAATAGCTCAGCAGCAACCTTGATAATATGATCGCGTGTTTGCTGGCCTTTTGTCGCACTTATCGTTTTCATATTGTTAACTTACATACCGACTGGTCTGTTTGTCAATGGTTTTTTGTAATTAGCGTAAGGTTGTCAATATTGAGGGATGATATGGAGTGTGGTGTCAGAATTAAAAAAGGTCAGATAAACTGACCTTTGGAATATGTATGATAATACTGGCTGTTATTCATCAAGCGGCGTATTGAATGTGTCTGCTAACTCGAAATCACCTGTCACACTGGCGACTCTGTTGTCTTCATTAAAGTTTACAATGAGCTCCTTAGTGAAATCTTCGCCACGTTTTTTCATACCACGCTTCATTTTGTACACGTAATACCAGGTGTCTTTGTCGAACGCGTCTTCAACAACAGGGCGTCCTAGAACAAATATGACTTGTTCTTTGGTCATATTAATACGAAGTTTGTCGACGTCTTTTTGTTCTAAAAAGTTACCTTGAGGAATGTCGATACGGTAAATCCAATCAGCACATGCAGTTAAAAACAGGCTGGTGATGGCAATGATAAGAAACTTTGTATACTTCATATTTAATTATTAATTAGCGTGATGTTTAGAGTGCGTTACTTTAAGTCGTTAATGAGCGGTAAAAGTTCCATAACCTAGAGTAATTCGTCACTTTTTCTTTGAAAAAGTCGTAAGCTAATAGTGAGCTCACAATAGTTGAACGCATCCTATCGCGTGAGAAGGAGACAAGCAAATATTTCGCTTGTCTTTTTCCTGCAAATTGCTCAACTCTTTTGCTTACTCAATACGAATTAGGGAGTTGCATGATGGAGTAACGCTGGCATGCCTGCTTTATCTTTGCTTATTTCGGCGTGAGTAGTTCGCGCGCATTGGCCAGTGCGCTATCTGTTAATTTATCCCCAGCGAGTAGTCGAGCCAACTCTTCAACCCGTTGGTTTTCATCAAGCGCTACCATATGTGTTTCGGTCGTATTGCCGTCTGAAAATTTAGTTACAAACATCTGGTTATGACCACATGCCGCAACTTGGGGTAAGTGAGTCACACAAAATACTTGTGTGTGTGACCCCAGCTTTCTTAATAAACTCCCGACAACAGACGCCGTTGGCCCGCTAATGCCTGTATCAACTTCATCGAAAATCATAGTAGGAACACCTGAATGCGAAGAGCTGATGACTTGAAGCGCTAAGCCAATGCGCGATAATTCGCCACCAGACACGACTTTATCCAAGCTGTCAGCAGCTTGCCCAGCGTTGGTTGAAATGGTAAACACGACAGTATCTAACCCGTGTCGCTGAGGTGGATGTTCGCTATCAAAGTTTATCTCGATATTGAAAACGGCCTCGGTCATATTCATGTTTTGAATATGCGTTTGAACCTGTGCTGCGAGTTTCGTAGCCGCCTGATGCCTTGCGTGACTCAGGGCTTGTGCCTGAACGGTATATTCACCAAGGGTTATGTCTAAGGTAGTTGCTAATGCTTCCAGTCGTTCATTGTCTGAAGATAAGCTGTTAAGTTCTTCTACTAACTGCATATGGTGCGCATATAGATGTTCAGGCTGCACATGATGTTTGCGAGCAAGTTCAATGGCTTGAGAATACCTGGCTTCCACTTGTTGCATTTTAAGTGGATCGATTTCAAGTTGCTCAACATATTCTCTCAAGGCTTTAGACGCTTCATCAATGTTGATAAGTGCTTCGTTAAGCAACACGACAATCGGGCAGAGTGTTTGGTCGTGTTCTTGCAATTCTTCAATGCGATCAAGGCTATTTTGCACCACTGTAAGCGCGTTGAAGTCATCGGCTTCATACAACTGGTGAAAGCTTACTTGCGCTTGCTCTAGCAACGTTTGGCTGTGACTTAAACGTTTGTGTTCGGTTTCTAGCTCGCTAAATTCGTTTTCTGCTAAGGCAAACTCGTCTAGCTCCTGTACTTGGTATTGCAGCAAGTGTTTTCGATCTTCCCGCTGCTGGCAAGATGCTTTTAGGGTTTGCAGTTCTCTTTCTAACTGTTTGAGCTCAGCGTATTTTGATGAAACTGCATCCAACAGCGATGAATGCTGAGCAAAGTTATCAAGCATGTGCCGCTGTATATCTGATTTAAGTATGCGCTGATGGGCATTTTGTCCGTGAATGCTGACTAAAAACTGGCCGAGCTCTTTCAATTGTTGCAGCCCAACTTTTATTCCATTTATATAGGCTTTTGAGCGTCCTTCCGCTGATATAATGCGGCGAATTATGCATTCATCTTCGTCGTTAAGATCATGGCTATCAAGCCAATTGCGCGCTGTAGCTAATTGCGACACATCAAACGAAGCCGAAATCTCAGCTTTGTCTGTTCCGTTTCGAACTGCTGATGCGTCGGCTCGTTCACCCAAACATAAACCCAACGCGTCTATTGCAATGGATTTACCCGCACCGGTTTCGCCCGTAATTGTGGTGAGGCCGGATGTAAGGTCAATCTCTAAATGTTTAACAATCGCAAAATTCTTAACGGTTAGATGAGTAAGCATAATTAATCATGTTTAAATATACAGTAACTGTAAATATATACATGTTTTGGCGATTGTCTAGCCATTTTATAGGTTTTTATTTAAATGGATGAGTAAACTGTTTACTTAACCCCTACGGAAAGCACCTGATAGGGCAAAGGCTTTGATGCAATAAGAACTTTTAGAACACGGGTTTGCGTTAATTAGCTATTTACTTGACCTTTGATTAGATTGATTACAGAGGTCGCAGCATAGTTCTTAGGCATTGCTTGAGGTGCAGTAACAGACAATTGAAATGCACCCTCTATCGCTGCTATTACTATTGCACTCAAATGAATAACGTCTTCATCTCTCTTAGTTTTGGCTTCCCAAACATCAATGAGCAATGCCGCAAACATATCCAGCTGAGTTTGAATTAATCCTTGATATATTTCTCTAACCTCGGGTTGTCGTATCGACTCTGCGGCAATGACCACCCAAGCCGAAACTATTTCAGGCATTTGAGCTTCACCAGTTGCTAGTCTTGCATTTATAAAGGCTTCCAGCTTTTCCCAGGGCGTTTGCTTCACTTCTTGAAACTTGGCTAATCTCTTTTCAGCGGAAGTTACTATCCAGTTGACCGCAGATAGCAGAATTTCTTGCTTTGTTTTAAAGTGATAATGGATCAAGCCTGGCGTAAGGCCAGCCTCTCTGGCAATGGCTTGAATTGATGCTTTCTCATATCCCAAGTCAGCCATGACTCGCAGTAATGCGGTAACAATCTCTTGTTTTCTCTTTTGTGTGTTGGATGGCCTGCCCATATTTACTCTCGTCCATTATTATTTATTGGTTGTTTGACCAAATTATTCCTGGGAGTTTTTTGTCCATATTTTGAGGTTCTGGTAATGAGTGAAAGCTTTTCTTTAGGGTCAGGTAATGAGTGCAGATTACTGCCGATCAAGATGGAATTAATCCCCAATTATTTTGTGCTGGCTTTTCCAATTAAACAGGGCCAGCCTTCTTCATCCGAGGTTACTGAAATGTTCGAATTGGGTATCCAGCATGCCCAGAGCTTAGCTGCAAAGCACATTGGAGACGCTCAGGCTTTTTCCATTCTTTATAGTGGTTATAGCTCTAGAAGAGAGAAGGGTTGGCACATCCATATTATCTTATTGGGAAACAGATGGAAAAAGGCTTGGTTGTATCTAGTTTTGGCCGGGAAGAACGTATTGCAGGCGTTTGGTCTGAGAAAAGATGACTCTCCTAGGAGTAAGTAATGTTAAAAGGTAGATGGTTGAATTTAGTGGCAAATCTGGCGTTTTCCGACAATATGGAAACGTTTCACCAAATCATGGGGGCTTATTCTGAAAAGAGCAGAAGATATCATGCGGTCACACATTTACAATCGGTACTAGAGTGTCTGGATAAATCAGTTTCTCTCGCTGAATATAGCGATGAGGTAGAATTAGCGTTGTGGTTTCATGACGCTGTTTACAAGGTTTTTTCAAGAACTAATGAAAGTGATAGCGCCAATTGGGCATCGGAATTTTTAGAGAAAAATGGCGCTTGTGAAGCAGTTCGAAAACGCGTTTTCTCACTTGTAATGGCGACTGCCCATAACAGTTGTCCTAATTCTGTCGACGAAAAGCTGATTGTTGATATAGATTTGTCGGTCTTGGGGCAATCTAAAGCCGTCTATAAAGCATTTTCTGATGGGGTAAGGCAAGAATACCGAAGAGTACCTTCGTTTATTTATCGAAGAAAAAGGAAGGCGATTCTAGCGAGTTTTTTGCGTCGAGATCATATTTTTTATTTCGAACTATTCCAAGAAGCATACGAAAACGCCGCACGAGAAAACATTATGAGCGAGATAAGAAATTTATGAACTTAGAGCAGGTAAAGATTGAATTCATTTTTGTACAGAGAGGGTCAGCTCGTCGAGGAACTTAGGCGTGATGGATGTTTTTAATTGGTTAGTTAGAAAGGTAATCAAGCTTCGATCAGCGTTACATTTCTGGAGAATTATGCAAGTACTTTCTGTGGTGAAGTAGTCAAATGGCTAAGGTAATGCTCGTTTACTGGCATAGTGTTTCAGCTACGTTGAGGTATTTCCAAACTCTGGCGCAAGCTCTATTAGTAGAGCTTGCTTCCCCATCCTAGTTTAGAGCGTAATACATTGAAGTAACTGTAATCTTTTGGATGAATTAACGAGAGGCGGTCGGGGCTTTTACGAATTTGAACTTCATCGCCAGGTTTAACGGTGAGCGCAATATGGCTGTCACAACTTACCTGCAAATTATCCAGATTTTCAGATGACACCTTCAACGACACGGTACTTTTGGCATCAACAACGATAGGTCGACTGCTCAACGTATGAGGGAACATCGGCACTAACGTTAATGCGTCGAGGTTGGGTGTTAAGATTGGCCCTCCACCCGATAATGAGTAGGCGGTCGAGCCAGTAGGAGTGGCGACAATGAGCCCGTCTGAGCGCTGGCTAAACATGAAATGATCATCAATGTACACTTCAAATTCCATCATGTGCGCCACTTTACCGTGATGGAGAACCACTTCATTTACCGCCGCATTTTGAGACAAACAGGTGCCTTCACGGTATACCTCGACTTCTAGCAAGAAACGCTGTTCTGTTTTAAAGTCGCCTTTAAAAATGGAGTCAAGCTGAGACTCAAATTCGTCTGGGCTGATGTCAGTGAGAAAACCAAGGTTGCCTCGGTTTACACCGACTACTGCCACGTCGAAGCGTGATAATACACGAGCGGCCCCTAGCATGTTGCCGTCGCCACCTACCACAATGGCCAAATCTACTGCTTTGCCAATGTTTTTGAGGCTGGCTTTTTCTACGAGAATATCAGGATTTTGCGTATCAATAATGTCGGCGACTTTTTCTTCTACAATTACCCGGCAACCGCGTTGTAACAGGTAATGATGAATAGCGTTTAGACTTTGATTCGCTCCGTCATGGCCTGGTTTTCCTATCAGACCAATGGTATTAAATGGCATTGTATAAATAACTGTTTCAAGTAAGGTAGTGATATAAGGGCATTATTAGCATGCATTTTTTCTTATGTCATGATTTTCTGCATTTACCTATTAAAACAGCACAAAAAGCGTAATGGCTAGTATTAGACCAACAAGGGGAACCACTAATGTTAAGGCCGCCAACGGCCAATAAGCGGCCTGATGGGTTTCATTACAAATTGCACGTATAGTGGTTACCACGTAACCATTGTGAGGAAGAGAATCAAGGGCCCCAGATGAGATTGAAACAATACGATGTAGCTCCTCTGGATTAACGCCTTGTTCGAGGTAATGGGGCCCAACTAAAGGCAAAGCAATAGCTTGGCCGCCTGATGCTGAGCCAGTTAATCCAGCAATTACACTGACAGCGATAGCTGCGCCAATCAATTCGTTGCCGGGTAGGTGCGTCATAACCTCTACCGCAGTTTGAAAAGCGGATGTGGTTTTCGCTACCGTACCGAATCCTACGACCGCGGCTGTATTACCGATGGCGACCAAGGCACCTGTGGTTCCCAAATTAATGGCATTCGTGATGTTGTGGAAATGTCGATAGTTGATTAGCAGGAGCGTGATGACACCACCGCCTAATGCGACGATAAGGGCTAACTGTTGAAGGCGCTCATGCAAGAAGAAGGACAGTGTCAATACGACAAACAAGGGAATTAAGCCGGTAATAGGGTGAGGGTAATCCCGCTCTGGCACGTCTGGATCACCATCACGATGTTCAAAGTGCTCGCCATTGGCTACGGCGCGAGTAATCATGCGTTTAATCCACCAATATCCCAAACTGGCCATAAAAATAGCGACCGCTAAGCTCACTTCCCAAGCCGCAAACGGGGAGGTGCCTAAGTACTTGATAGGGATCCAGTTCTGAATTTCTGGCGAACCCGCTGACGTCATAGTGAATGTAATTGAGCCAAATGACAGTGCCGCTGGAATGAAGCGCCGTGGCAGGTTGGCATCTTTGAATAAGCTCAGAGCCATGGGATATACTGAAAACGCCACTACAAATACGCTTACGCCGCCATAGGTCAAAATCGCGCATGCGGCCACTACCGCTACAACGGCGTGTTGTTTGCCTAAGCGTTGAATAATCCACTGCGCAACAGAGTCCGCAGCACCACTGTCTTCCATAAATTTGCCGAATAACGAGCCCAGCAAAAACATAAAAAACCAAGATGCAATAAAGGCCGTAAAGCCTTGCATATATACGGTCACAAAATTGCTATCTCCGAGGAAAACGGGTAACCCACTTGTGAGCCCCACAATCAGTGCACACAACGGTGCTGCGATGAAAAGGTTCATGCCTCGAATGGTTAATATAATCAGTAGAATCAGGCCGCCGATTAATCCAATAAAACTTAGCATGATGAATTCCCTATTGATGACAAGGTTGCAAGTGGTAACACATGGCTTTCTCGCACTTATGCCATATTTTTATTAAATTTAACAGTGTGTTAACAAATGGGCGGAAATAAAAGGTGTAAACGTAATGTGTGCACTTACTGAAAAACGCTGGGCGTATTGCGTTACATCTTTACGCATACGCCCTAATATGGCTAAATAGTGACCGTGGTATTTTTGCTGCTTTCAATCACATTTGGGCAAGCCGCGATGAGTTTTACTTCGTTGTCTTCATCTACTTGTTCTAACGTGACATTAAATCCCCACAATCGATGTAAATGTTTCATGACTTCATTGGCTGAATCTGCCAGAGGTATGTCATTTTGCGGAACATAGCGAAGGGTGAGGGCTCGGTTGCCGCGCACGTCCACATCGTATACTTGAATGTTAGGTTCTAGGTTGCTCAAGTTGTATTGTGCTGACAACTTTTCTCTTACATCTTGATACCCTTCTTCATTATGAATAGACGCGATTTTCAGGTAAGACTCTTTCATATCGTCTTCGATGGCGAAAAAACGGAAGTCGCGTATTAATTTAGGAGACAAAAACTGACTGATAAAACTTTCGTCTTTAAAATTACGCATAGCGAAGTGCACGGTTTCTAACCAATCCGACCCCGCAATATCGGGGTGCCAATACTTGTCTTCTTTTGTTGGATTGGTGCAAATACGCTTAATGTCCATGAACATATTAAACCCAAGCGCATAGGGGTTAATCCCAGAGTAATACGGGCTATTGTAGTTGGGCTGCGCGACAACGTTGGTATGGCTGTGCAAGAACTCCATAATAAACTTGTCGGTGACTCGCCCCTCGTCGTACAAGCGATTGAGAATATGGTAGTGCCAAAAGCATGCCCAGCCCTCGTTCATGACTTGAGTTTGTTTCTGCGGATAAAAATACTGAGAAACTTTTCTAACAATCCTGACCAATTCACGTTGCCACGGTTCGAGTAACGGCGCATTCTTCTCAATAAAGTAGAGAATATTCTCTTGCGGTTCAGGCGGAAATCGTTTGCGGGATTTCTTATCTGACGCTTTTGTTTTGGGAAGTGTGCGCCATAGGTCGTTAACTTGAGATTGCAGGTACTGTTCGCGCTCTTTTTGACGTTCGCGCTCCTCTTGGATAGAAATCTTTTGAGGGCGCTTGTAGCGGTCAACGCCGTAATTCATTAGAGCGTGGCAGGAATCCATAATGCTCTCTACTTCCGATACGCCGTATTTTTCCTCGCATTGTGTCACGTAGTTTTTGGCAAAGACCAGGTAATCGATAATAGAGCTGGCATCGGTCCATGTTTGAAATAGATAGTTGCCTTTGAAAAAAGAATTATGGCCGTAACAGGCATGTGCCATGACGAGTGCCTGCATGGTAATGGTGTTCTCTTCCATTAAATAGGATATGCAGGGATCAGAGTTGATAACAATTTCATAGGCTAACCCCATTTGTCCGCGGCGGTAACTCTGTTCGGTTTGGATGAATTTCTTGCCGTAAGACCAATGGGTATAATTGATGGGCATACCCACGCTGGCGTAGGCGTCCATCATTTGCTCGGCCGTGATGATTTCTATCTGATTTGGGTAAATATCAAGTTTGAAGTCTGTTGCGATGCGATCAATTTCAGACTCATACTGCTCCAATAAATCGAAAGTCCAGTCAGGACCATCACTTAACGGTTGACGCGCTTTGCGTCTGCGCGACGGTGCTTTGCCGTCGCTAGATGAACGCTTTGCTACCACTTAGGCTGCTCCTTGTTGTGTACTCACATTCTTATCGAACAATTCTCGGAATACAGGGTAAATGTCTTCGATTGAGCGAATGTGCTTAATGGCAAAATTGCTGTGTATTTGCGTTAGCTTGTTGTACTCCCTCCACAGGCTTTGATGTTGTCGCTCAGTAATTTCAATATAGGCGAAATAGCGTACAATCGGCAGTAACTGGCTATGTAAAATGCGACTACAGTTGGGTGAATCGTCTGCCCAGTTGTCGCCATCTGATGCTTGAGCAGCATAGATATTCCATTCATCGGAAGGGAATCGGTCGGCTACTATCTCTTGCATCATTTTCAGAGCACTGGAGACAATGGTTCCGCCAGTTTCCTGAGAATAGAAAAACTCATGTTCATCAACTTCTTTTGCCTGCGTATGATGACGAATGTAAATGACCTCAACGTTTTTATAGGTACGGGTTAAGAACAAATACAGCAGGATATAAAAGCGTTTGGCCACATCTTTTGTGGCTTGATCCATTGAGCCTGACACATCCATAAGACAGAACATGACCGCTTTACTGGTAGGAACGGGACGTTTTTCAAAATTACGAAATTTTAAGTCGAAGGTATCAATAAAAGGCACTGCCGCAATTCGCGCCTTTAGGGCTTCGATTTGTGCTTCGATAGCGGCAATTTCAATCGGATGCTCGTGGGTGTCATTTTTTAGTTTTTCCAGTTCCTCCTCTAGTTCAGCAAGTTTGCGCCGTTTACCCGCGGTTAGCGCCACTCTTCGTGCCACTGACCCTTTTAACGAGCGCACGATGTCTAGAGTGCTAGGCACACCATCAGACTTATACCCCGCGCGATAGGTTTTGTACTGCACAAGCTTGTCTAGCTGATTTTCCTGTAAATTAGGTAATTCAAGGTCTTCAAATAATAAGTCTAAATATTCATCTTTAGAGATTTGAAAAACAAAGTCGTCTTGTCCTTCGCCTGAGTCGCTGGCATCGCCTTCGCCAGCTCCTTTGCCTTGACCGCCACCATCAGGTCGTTTGATTTTGTCTCCCTTACTAAATTGATCATTTCCCGGATGAATAACATTGCGTTTTCCACCTTTGCCAGTGTGAAAAACCGGTTCAGAAATATCACGGGTGGGGATGCTGACCTGCTCACCCGTGTCTACGTCTGTTACGCTTCGTTTACTGATAGAATCTGATACAGCTTTTTTAATCTGCTGCTTGTACCGACGAATAAATCGCTGCCGATTAACGGTGCTTTTGCCCTTACTGTTCAGACGTCTGTCTATAAAGTGCGCCATACCACCTCACTAAATTGTTGCTGTCTTCACATTAAGACGATTTTCTTACGCGTAAGTACCATTCACACAGTAAACGCACCTGTTTTTTGGTGTAGCCTTTTTCTTCCATTCGTTTTACGAAATCGTCGTGTTTTTTCTGATCTTCAGCCGAGCCTTTTGCATTGAAAGAAATAACAGGCAGTAAATCTTCGGTATTCGAAAACATTTTCTTTTCAATAACAGTGCGCAGTTTTTCGTAACTGGTCCAGGCTGGATTTTTGCCTTTGTTATTGGCGCGTGCGCGTAGAACGAAATTCACAATTTCATTTCTGAAATCTTTGGGATTGCTGATCCCTGCGGGTTTTTCTATTTTCTCTAGTTCTGCATTCAATGCTTCTCTGTCAAATAGCTGGCCTGTTTCAGGGTCGCGATACTCTTGGTCCTGAATCCAAAAATCCGCATAGGTCACGTAACGATCGAACAGGTTCTGGCCGTATTCTGAATAAGATTCTAAATAGGCTGTCTGAATCTCTTTTCCGATAAACTCCACGTACTTGGGAATGAGATAACCTTTTAAATGTTCGCGGTATCTGTCGGCGGTTTCCTGAGGAAATTGCTCTCGTTCAATTTGGCGCTCAAGAACATAAAATAGATGCACAGGGTTCGCAGCCACTTCTTGATGATCGAAGTTGAAAACCCGAGATAAAATCTTAAACGCAAACCGTGTAGACAAGCCGTTCATGCCCTCGTCAACACCTGAATAGTCACGGTATTCTTGATAAGACTTCGCCTTAGGATCAGTATCTTTGAGGCTTTCGCCGTCATACACGCGCATTTTCGAATAGATACTGGAATTCTCTGGATCTTTTAAGCGAGACAATACGGTAAATTGTGCCAGTGATTCTAATGTGTCAGGTGCGCACGGAGCGCCGCTAAGCTCACTACTTTCGATGAGCTTCTTGTAGATTTTTATTTCTTCGGCAACGCGTAAACAATAGGGAACTTTTACAATGTATACGCGGTCTAGAAAGGCTTCGTTATTCTTGTTGTTTCTGAAGCTTTGCCATTCTGATTCATTTGAATGCGCCAGAATGAGGCCGTCGAAGGGAAGAGCAGAAAACCCCTCTGTCGGATTGTAGTTGCCTTCTTGCGTTGCTGTTAACAATGGATGTAGCACTTTAATCGGGGCTTTAAACATCTCGACAAATTCCATCAAGCCTTGATTGGCTTTACACAACGACCCTGAATAGCTGTATGCATCGGGATCATTTTGTGCATATTCTTCTAGTTTACGAATATCCACTTTGCCTACCAGCGATGAAATGTCTTGGTTGTTTTCGTCACCGGGTTCTGTTTTGGCGATTCCAACCTGATCTAAAATCGACGGATAGACTTTGATCACTTTAAATTTGCTGATATCGCCATTGTATTCATGCAAGCGCTTGCGCACCCAAGGCGACATGATAGGTTTTAAATAGCGTTTAGGAATGCCGTATTCTTGTTCAAGAATGTCGCCGTCTTCGTTAACGTCAAATAGACAAAACGGATGATCATTTACCGGTGAGTCTTTCAGAGCATATATCGGTACACGCTGCATTAAATCTTTGAGTTTCTCTGCCAGTGAGGACTTTCCGCCGCCCACAGGGCCAAGTAAATAGAGAATTTGTTTCTTTTCTTCTAATCCTTGTGCGGCATGACGAAGGTAAGACACGATTTGTTCGATAGACTCTTCCATGCCATAAAATTCGTTGAATGCAGGATAACGAGCAATCACACGGTTGGAGAAGATACGACTTAGCATCGGATCATGCGCAGTGTCTACCATTTCTGGCTCACCTATTGCCTTTAACAGTCGCTCTGCAGAATTTGCATATGCCGTGCTGTCGTCCTTGCAAATTTGGAGAAATTCTTGAATTGAAAATTCTTCTTCTTTGCGCGCTTCGTAGCGCTGTTGGAAATGTTCAAATATACCCATAGCACACCCTTAAATGAGTAAGAAACCAAGCGTTGGTACTATTAAGATTAGACGGTAAATCGAACTATTGCGGGTGAGTTTGGCATTAAAATGCAAATATTTTATAGAAATGCGATGAATGGAGAGTCTCATCGACCAATAAAAAAGCCAGCGCCCTCGCGGGCTCTGGCTTAAAAATTCTATCGACGGAGAATTCCGTCAATTATTAGAAACTTATGCTAAATTTTCGTTAGCAAATTCCCAGTTCACCAAAGACCAGAAACCTTCCATGTACTTAGGACGAAGGTTACGGTAATCGATGTAGTATGCGTGTTCCCAAAGATCTACAGTTAGAATTGGCGTTAGGCCTTCTTCTGTTAATGGCGTCGCTGCATTGCTAGTGTTAACAATGTCCAGACCGCCGTCAGCCGTTTTTACTAACCATGTCCAGCTAGAGCCGAAGTTATTCACTGCTTTGTCGTTAAACGCAGCTTTGAAGTCTTCAAATGAGCCCCATTTTGCATTGATAGCGTCTGCAATCGCACCTGTTGGCGCACCGCCACCATTCGGGCTTAGGCTGTTCCAGTAGAATGTGTGGTTCCAAACTTGCGCAGCATTGTTGAATACACCGCCGTCAGATTTCTTTACGATCTCTTCAAGGCTCATATTCGCCATGTCAGTGCCTTCGATTAGGCCGTTAAGCTTAGTCACATAAGTAGCGTGGTGCTTACCATAGTGGTATTCAAGCGTTTCTGCTGAAATGTGTGGCTCAAGTGCGTTTTTTTCATAAGGCAATGCCGGTAGTTCAAATGCCATTTGAAGTCTCCTTTAATTAATCTTTCTTCATTGGTTGAAGAGGGGCTAAATGCTAGTCGGAAATACGCAAATGTAAAGTCTCTAAACGTTTCACTTTAGATGATTTTTCACTAAACGTGAGCATAGAGATATTTTATGCCTGTACTTCACGTATCCCCTTAACATGGGTACAGTTTTTTAATATGCAATGGTCAAAGTGGATCATCTTATGAAATAATTTGCCTTGAATTATTTCGAGTCGCCACCATTAAGGTGAGCAGGTTATACGAACATTATTTGGATTACGATTATGGAAACGGTAGATAAAATTAAACAGCAGATCGCTGAGAACCCTATTCTTCTTTACATGAAAGGCTCTCCTAAGTTGCCAAGCTGTGGCTTTTCTGCGCAGGCATCACAAGCCCTCATGTCATGTGGCGAGCAATTTGCGTATGTTGATATTCTTCAGAATCCAGATATCCGTGCAGAGCTTCCTAAGTATGCAGACTGGCCTACGTTTCCACAGTTATGGGTTGAAGGTGAGTTAGTTGGCGGTTGTGACATTATTTTAGAAATGTTCCAACAGGGCGAGCTACAGCCTCTGATTAAAGAAACGGCTGAAAAGCATAAGCCTGAAGACGCTCAAGAGTAGATTTTAAAAGTCGCACAGTATTGCGCTAGGTTGAAAAACCGTCGCCGCATAATGCCATATAACAACAAAACGCCACGGAATGTATTGTTACGCAATTCGTGGCGTTTTTTTATGGCATTCACATCAATCGAATAATCAATGGGTGTAGCTGACGTGTAATAACCTGAACCGATACTAACGAATCACTAGGAAATGTACTGAAGGGTCGCGGTGAAAGATATAATCAGCTAGACCAAGTTGGCGTGTAAAGATGTAAATAACGAGATGTAGACTAACCCACGTCTTTGAACAGTGACTCGTCGATAATGGTGGAGTCGATAACTTGCTGCGCCATCTGAATGCATCGTCCACATTGAGAGCCTACGCCGAGGGTTTCGCGTAATTCGCGCATGTTTCCCACACCGTCTTCTTTGACTGCTTTTTTAATCGCTTTGTCTGTTACACCGTAACACAGGCAAATGTACATGAAGTTTGGCTCCTAAACGTGATGTAAATGATAATAATTGTTATTTGTACTTTTGCCAAGCCTTTTATCTGGATTTAATTCACAACAATGTGTAAGGCTCAGAAATTTCAACAAAAATTGTTATCAATAATTAAGCGTAGGAAGGGCGTTCTTCGTCAAAAAGCATATCAATAAGAGGCAGTGAATTACCTCGTTGTAGCGCCGTTAAAGCCTTTGCCAATGCACTAGATTTACGATTTTGGACAATAATTTCGAATCTATACTTGTTTTTATTTGTTGTACCCTCATATTCTAGCTCACAATACTTCTGTGTATTGTCCTTGTGATAATGTATGAATATGTTTGCGCTGTTTCAGCGTGAGCACTAAACACAAATAATGGAGATTCCAATGAGTGTATTAGTAGGACGTCCTGCTCCAGACTTTACTGCGGCAGCTGTGCTTGGTAACGGTGAAATTGTTGACACTTTCACACTTAGCGAAGCAATCAAAGGTAAGAAAGCGGTTATCTTCTTTTACCCGCTAGACTTCACATTTGTTTGCCCGTCAGAACTTATTGCATTCGACAAGCGCTATGACGAGTTCAAAAAGCGTGGTGTTGAAGTAATTGGTGTGTCTATCGATTCACAATTCACTCACAATGCATGGCGTAACACCCCAGTAAACGAAGGTGGTATTGGTAAAGTTCAATACACTTTGGTTGCTGATGTTAAGCACGACATTTGTCAGGCGTATGACGTAGAGCATCCAGCTGATGGCGTTGCTTTCCGTGGTTCTTTCCTTATCGACGAAGAAGGCACAGTTCGCCACCAAGTGGTTAACGATCTTCCACTAGGCCGCAACGTTGATGAAATGATCCGTATGGTTGACGCGCTTAACTTCCACCAAGAGCACGGTGAAGTTTGCCCAGCAGGTTGGCAAGAAGGTAAAAAAGGAATGGACGCAAGCCCTGAAGGCGTAGCTAAGTTCCTATCTGAAAACGCTGAAACGCTATAAATAATGCGTCTGCAAGTTTACCCTTGCAGACTCAATAAAAAAGCCGCATGGATGTCGCCTGATTTGGGCGATTACCGCGCGGCTTTTTTGTATCTAGTAGCTGATGTTAGTTCATATATACAGGCTCAATGCCTTGGCTCCAGATAATGACCGACGCCGCCATCAAGAACACCAGTAATACCAAGCCGCAGGTTACGACAGAACTGGCATAAATAAAGCCTTTATCTTCAGGAATGTGCATTAATATGGGCACGCCGGAATAAAGCAGATAAACAGAGTAACTGAGCCCAGCAAACCCAACCAGCATGATAAACCACAGAGACGGAAAAAATGCTGCAAGCCCGACCATAAAAAGTGGAGTAGCAGTATACGCTGCAAGTTCTAGCGATTGGGTATAGGTAGGCGATGCGTCAAAGGTTTTGGCTAATTCGTGAATAACAATAGCGAGTGCGACCACGCCAGCCATAAGTGCAAAATAGAGCCCCACACCCATAACAACCGCACTATCATGCGACAGCCGAATAAGCTCACCTGCACCAATGCTCCAGCCTAGATGCGCAGAGGCGTAATACGACATAACGGCGGGAATAAGTGAGATAATGGCGATGTGGCTAAGGCTATAAACGTAACTTTCGTGACGTCTGTCAATCTCGTGCCATTCATCTTTTGGATGCGCGTACAACCCCCATAAATGGTTCAGGATCATGATTGATCTCCCAGTGTTTATTGTTATGTGAATGAGTTGTTAATTTAAGTGTCTAAAAAATAACCATTTACGTCAAGTTTATTTTGTGTTTGAGGATATTCAAATTTCATAAATAGCAAGTGGGCGCGCTCATGTACCGATTTGAATGGCTTTATAGGAGCACTATAACCTCTCATGGAGTCAGGTGTTTATCATGTAGATGTCATTGGTGAAGCACTGGAGAGTCATAGGAAAAGAAGATAAAATGCGCGCCAACATAACCGTTACCTGAATTTAGTGAGCGTCGTACTTTGAATAATTTGCTAGCCCCCATCAATCAATTTCTGCAATGTGAAACGCCTAATGCGTGGATTGAGGCTGCTATCAAGCCAGAGAATTTGCCTGTTGTATTAATTGATCATTTGGTATGTGAACTCAAGGCTGCGCAAAGTGCGATGTATTTGATTCGTAAATATGCCGTAGATAAAGACAGTGGTGATGCATTACTGGCATGGCTCAAACCTTTTGAAGATTATACGTATCGCAGGGAAGGTGACTGGCGTGAGTTGTTAAATCACAACAAGCTGTCAAAATCTATGCTACCCAAATCAGGTACGCCATACGGACAAGATCTCATTGATAAGATGGTGTTGTTGATAAAAGAAGAGCTGCATCATTTTTATCAAGTGCTTGAGATTATGGATGAATATAATGTTGCTTACCAAAACATCACATCAAGCCGATACGCCAAAGGCATGCTTAGGCATGTTAAAACCTATGAGCCTGATACATTGGTCGACAAACTAATATGTGGCGCATACATTGAAGCGCGTTCGTGTGAACGCTTCGCGAAGCTTGCGCCTCATGTAGACAAACGCTTGGGGGATTTCTACGTATCTTTACTTCGCTCGGAAGCACGCCACTTTCAAGATTATCTCACTTTAGCGGAAGACATCGCAGGACAAGACATTTCAGGGCGCGTCGCATTTTTTGGGCAGGTAGAGGCTGACCTTATCTCTTCACCCGATGAGGATTTCAAGTTTCATAGTGGCGTGCCTGTGCTGGTTAGCTGTTAGCGTGCGTGTTAGCTTTTTACGCGTAAAACGTTGTTTGTTCTGATAGTAGGTATTGAGCATGTTTATAGAGAAAACCCTTCAATTCTTAGAAGAGAGTGATCTGGAATTTGCATGGCCAGACATAAGACATGTGCATGTGGACTCTGACGGAAGAAAATCCATTAACCATTCGTTTCACTGCAATCTGTCGAGTAACCGCATAAACAATAATCGTTTCCTGTCACAAATCACGATATTTAGTTTGTGTGACGCATTAATAGATGTTGCGCAGCCAGAGCTTGAAGGGCAGTCGTTTAAACGGCGATATGAAGAATTGCCTGCATCAACGAGTCGAGAATGCATATTTAAAGACATTTACCGCGTGTTAAAGCTGATCAGGAATGCCATCATACACAATCGCTCCGCTTTACATGTTGGTCAAAATGGGGTCAACCTGTCCTTTACAAATCGAAAAGGCACGCTTTTTAGTTTGCGTTGCTCTAGTCGAGCCATCGTATTGATAAACACAATTGTGATTCTGTATGTAAAATCACGACATCAGAGCTGCGAGTACAGTAACCAGTTTATATACGCCTATTTTAATCAATTGTTGTCAGAAATATCTGAATTTAAAGATGAGTTTACTCAAAGTCTTCAACCAATTACCTGCTCAATTGGCATTAATACATCGGTGAGAAATCGCATAATGGATGCGAAGTTCAGCGTCAACGATGACGAGAAAATTTATGTATTTGACTTACACCGACCTCACTCTCAAGAGCCATGGGCCGGGGAAGAGTACCTCATAAATATTGATGGCATTGATTACATAATTCCAGGAGAAATTATGGGTGATGACGGTAAAGTCCATAAAGAAGCATTAATAAAATGGCAAAAGCCTAGAGACTCTCTATTTGCGTAAATAGAAATATGTAACTCTCAGTTCATTGTTCTTGCTCTTTCCCTTCTGCTTGCCCCTTTCTGCTATCTGACCAAAAAGTCAGTATTTAAAATACTTGATGGTTAAGATAAAGCTCATAAAAATCTAACTATATCAATGACATAAAATTGAAATAAAACTGACACTGTCTGGTTAAATTTGTTTCACATTTCCAACATGTGACTGTCACAAAGTGGGTTCAAGATCGTGTGCCAGTCGTTTTTCGACTTCCACACTTACATACATTCCCCTCAGGGACATGGAAAGATAACTAAACGAACAGACGAGATCAGGAATTTATCATGTCATTACAGGCTTTACATACATTTAAAATTTCTGCGTTGGCACTTGCCACTGTCATCGCATTATCGGCATGCGGCGGTGACGATGGCGATGCAGGTCCAGTAGGCGCCGCTGGTCCTCAGGGTGAACAAGGCACGCCAGGTCAGGCTGGCACGGCTGGTACAGACGGCAAAGATGGTGAAACCGGTCAGGGTGTATCGGTGAAAGGACTTACGCGCATCGCGACCGTGCCTCTGGGCGCAGAAGTGACAGGCATGTTTTTAACCGAAGAAGGTGATTTGTTCTTCAATGCACAACATCCTTCTGACGCTAACACCGCAACAGACAGTCACGGAAAGGTATACAACAAGGGGACAGTGGGTGTCATTACCGGGCTTAACTTTAACAAAATCCCAGCTAACGTGAGTTCTTCTGCTAAACCCACAACACAAGAAGAACAAGAAACCGTACAGGTTGCCATTGGTAACTATCAGGTTATTGGTCAAACGGGCGACACCTTTGGCGGTAAGTTAGCAAATGGTTTTGGCAATATTTATTCTGCAGATGGTGCGGTAAAGCTTAACGAAAATCATAACCCTGATTTCAATGGCTTCGTACAAACTGCGCCGGGCGAAGGCTACTTGTATACCAACTGGGAGCTGATTCCTGGAGGTATGAGCCGCCTTAAAATTAAGAAACAAGAAGGCCAGTGGATCGTGCAAGAAGCGATGATGGTTGATTTTTCAAGCGTGCAAGGCACGGCGGCCAACTGCTTTGGTTCAGTGTCTCCTTGGGGAACGCCACTAACTTCAGAAGAGTGGGTATTGCTGGATGACCGCAATAGCACGTCTACAGCAGATTGGAACAACCCTGATTTAGAAACCAAAGATGCAGACTCCGATTACGTGGTTAAAGCAATGGGTGCTTACGTCAACGGCAATACTGGCGCTACAGATTTACCCAACCCATATCGCTACGGTTACATTGTTGAGATTACTGATGCCACAGCGGCTGCACCAAAGCCAGTTAAGCACTTTACACTGGGACGAGTTCAACATGAGAATTCAGTGGTAATGCCTGATGAACGCACTGTGTACACCACGCAAGATGATACGGGTGGTGTATTGTTGAAATTCGTTGCGGATCAGGCTCAAGATCTAAGCTCTGGCACCTTATACGCGGCAAAGTTGAAGCAGGATGACTCTAAAGAGCCTGCTGTTACTGGTTTTGATGTGACATGGGTACCATTGGCATCAGGAAGCAATACCCAAATAGAAGCGTGGATTGCTGAATATGACACAGTCACCAGCGATGACTTTGTGGAAGGTCAAAGTAACTATATGACGTTGGCTGACATTGAAGCGTGGGCACGTGGTGATGCTACATATCCAACTGTGGCACAAGGCGGCAGCGCAGTAACCGCTGGTAAAGCGATGGATGACCGCGCGGCATTCATTGAAACCCGTCAAGCAGCTAAAGCCAAAAATGCGACAGCGGAATTCAGAAAGCTAGAAGGGATTAACATTAACCAGAAGCGGGCGAAAGAGGCCGTGGAAGGCACTGACATGATCCCGAATGAAGTAGTTACGACCGCGTATATGTACTTCGGCAATTCAGACATGGATAACACTATGATTGATGACGAAGGAGATATTCAGTTAGATGGTCGCGTAAAAGACTGCGGTGCAGTATGGCGCATGCCTCTTTTGGCTAACTACGATACAAATCGAATTGAGCCGGTGTTAACAGGTAGCACGTACCGTTCGTCGTTAGACAAACCTAATCGTTGTGACGTAAATAACATTACTCAGCCAGATAACGTCATGGTGATGGATGATGGACGTATCTTGATTGGCGAAGATGCCAGCTCTCAGCGTTTGAATGACACGCTTTGGATGTACGATCCAAACGCGATGTAATCGGTGTCGGGAAGCACCTTCAGGTGCTTCCTTTTTTGTTTTGTTATTAACGGTTAGTACCTAATCATGAAATTCTCTACCCACTTTCTATGCGGCGCTTGCGTTGTTATTTCATCTATTTTGTTGTCAGCGTGCGAAAAAAGTGATGCAGAAACGCGAAGCACATCCGCGTTAACAGAAGCAGAAAAGTACATTCATGCCAACGAAGTGTATAACGAAGAAGCGGTGATTCCGCCTCAGTGTTATACCAAAACCGAAGGCGTCAACAATCCATGTTATGTGTGCCACCAGTCATATCCACTTGTAGAAAAACGCCCGAATGCAATGAACGACGGGGGCTTACAAGGGGATTATGCATTTTCAGATATAGGTGTAACCAACAGCTGGCGTAACTTATTTATTGATCGAACACCGTTAATTGCAGATATTTCTGATGAGTTTATTTTGAAGTACATCAGCGAAGATAATTATTCGCAAGCGTACGATGAAATGTCTGGGCGTGCGAAAGAAACCAATATTCCACAGATTAAAAATTTGCATCTTGCTGGCGCAGCATTTGCTGACAATGGCCTTGCCAAAGATGGTAGTCTTTGGGTGGCATACAACTATAAGCTTTTCCCCAGCACGTTCTGGCCAACAAACGGTTCAACGGGCGATGCAATGATTCGATTAGACCGTGCATTTCGCGAAAAAGACGGTCAATACAACGAACATATATATTTTACGAATCTAGCCTTGGCTGAAATGGCGGTGAAAGGCGCAGAATCGCTTCCTGTTGAGGGTCTTTCAGAAACAGAGGTAGGAGTGGATTTGAATGCAGACGGTGAGCTCTCTTCTGCCGTCATGTCAATTCGACGTCAGCCCTATTATGTTGGAGACGCCGAAGAGGTTCCGTTAGTCGACATGCTGTTTCCTGAAGGAACTGAATTACTGCACACGGTGCGCTATTTGGGTATTGATGAGAACGGTGAGACCTTTGTTCCACCGCGAATGAAAGAGGTGCGCTACATGAAAAAGCACATGATGCGCTCTCGTGAAAATTTGCTAAGCACCTACTATACCGAGCGAAAAGAAAAACATTTCGAAAAATTACCGCGAATGGTACCTGCGGGAAATCGGGGCATTGCCAACGGCTATGGTTGGACACTCAATGCGATGATTGAAGATAAGCAGGGACAGTTGCGACCTCAGGCATCAGAAGAGTTGGCATTTTGTAATGGGTGCCACCGCTCGGTAGGTAGTACTATTGATCAGACATTTTCGTTTGCGCGTAAAGTGGATGGTGAAGCGGGGTGGGGCTATTTAAACCTGCGGGCGATGACAGATGTACCGTCTCATGGTGAGGAAAAAGGCGAATACCTGACATACCTTGAACGCGTGCAGGGGGGAGATGAGTTTCGTCAAAATAAAGAGATGTTGGCGCGCTGGTTTGAAGCGGGTGAAGTCAAGGAAGATAAAATCAAACGCTTGTCGTCTATTTTTGACTTGGTCACACCGTCTTCTTCACGTGCGCTGGCGCTAAACAAAGCCTATTACACCATTGTAAAAGAACAGAGCTATTTGTTTGGTCGAGATGCCACATTAACGCAAGCGGAAAACGTGTTACAGGACGTTGATGAAAGTCAGCCTCCGCTGGATCCCTCGCACCGTTTTAACTGGGATATTCGCTTAAATTGGCAACATAATGGTTCTCCCAAGGAAATGATAGAACGCCAAGCCCGAGACCGCCAAGGCGATGCGCTCGGAGGGCAGTAAAGATGGTTTCCTTTATGGATTTCATTACTGGTAGCGTCTTAATGGGACTGGGAATTGGAGCAGATGTCGCCCTCGCGACCTCTGCCCGCGTGGGGCAAGGGCAGTGTTGGCGGAATACCACGTTTTGGATATCTGGCGTCACGCTGACGCATACGCTGTTTCCCATGCTTGGTTTTGCTTTGGCATATTTGAGCGTTACTTTTATGGCTGAAGCCACGCCGATTATCGGCATCGTTGCGTTTGTTTGCATCGCGGTCTATTTAACGTCCGAACTGAGAGAATATGGACACCCACAGCGAGAGGGTTCACCTACAACTATGCTCGTCACGCTTGGGTTAATTCTCGCGGTGAGTTGGGATGCACTTTGGTCTGGCCCAGCAAAGTCTGCGCAAGTCGTATCTTGGCAACTATGGCAAGTATGGGGTTCGTTTGTTATTGCCGGTGCGGTTGTGGGGGCTATGGCGATTTTGTCAGCAATGATGGTGAAGCGAGTTGGCTCAATGTCTAAACAGGCAAACAAGGCTACCCTTGGGCATATCGGAGCGTGGGTGCAATTTAGCGTAATTGGATATTTCGGTTTGTTGGCACTTGTTCGCTATACGCTGAATTGGTCTGTTGAGTGGTGGACAGTATTGGGCGCATCTTTTTGTATTATTGCGACGATAATGGCAGTGCAAGTTGTAAATGGGGATTCTGCTCAGCGTCGCTTAATGTAAACACCGACACCGAGCAAAACGAATTTATCGTGATTTAAACGGTAATTGCTCCAGCGAAAACTTACCGGGTTCAACCACTAGCATACTGCCTTGATCGTACCAATCGCCTAACACAATACGCTGTGCTGGTTTGCCATTTGCTTCTAAAGAATGTACGGCTGGTCGGTGTGTATGCCCGTGAATTATCCGCTGCACGCCATGCGTTTCAAGCGTAGTGACGACCTCTTTCGGAGTAACGTCGGTAATCTCTTGCGCCAACGATTTTTGTTTTTGTTGGCTTTCTTTGCGTCCATTTTCGGCAATTTTTCGGCGCATAAATAAAGGTAAACTCAGCATAAGGCGAGGCCACCACCACCCTCGTGCTTTTTTCCTAAATTTTTGGTATCCCTCGTCCATGGTACACAGCTCATCACCATGCAGGATGACTGTCGGTTCACCATATAAGTCGATAACTTTTTGTTCGGGTAATAGGGTCATGCCAGCCCGTTTAGCAAATGCCTGCTTAATCAAGAAGTCGCGGTTTCCGTGAATAAAATACACGGGCACTTGGTGTTCTGACAGCGACTTTATGGTTTGTGCGACCTGAGTATTAAAAGGGTTAATATCGTCATCGCCTATCCAATATTCGAAGAGATCACCCAATATGTACAACGCATCAGCATGAATTGCCTGAGTTCTTATAAATGAAACGAAACATTGGGTAATATCTGGCCTGTCGGCACTCAAATGAAGGTCAGCAATAAATAGAGTGTGAGACATATAACAATACTGGTGTAAATGAAGCTAGGGTTGGTGCATTTTTTCTCTCGGTAAAGGGACAGGGCAGAAACGTCTTTCTGCCCAAGTGAATCGTTACTCGACGATTTCTGCTTTTTCAATGACAACGCTATCTACAGGAACGTCTTGGTGGAACCCGTGATTACCTGTTTTTACGTTTTTAATTTTTTCTACCACGTCCATACCTTCAGATACTTCAGCGAATACGCAGTAACCCCAACCATCCATTGATTCACTGCGGAAATTCAAAAATGTATTGTCTGCTACGTTGATGAAGAACTGAGCTGTGGCACTGTGAGGATCGTTAGTACGCGCCATAGCAACCGTACCTTTTTGGTTAGATACGCCGTTGCTTGCTTCGTTCTCAATGGGATCGTGGGTAGACTTTTGATTCATCTCGCCATCAAATCCGCCGCCTTGAATCATGAATCCGTCAATAACACGGTGGAAAATGGTGTTGTCATAAAAGCCTTCTTTTACATATGTTAAGAAGTTTTCAACGGTTTTCGGGGCTTTGTCAGTCAACATTGTTAGCGTAATTACGCCAAAATTAGTATGTAATTTAACCATGTTTGATTCTCAGAAATATAAACAGAGGGTAGTGTAGCCTAACGCTGCATCTATTTCAGTAGAGAATCTCGGCGATGACGACAATAAAACTGCTGTTTATGGGCTGCGTACAGTTTATGAATGGAAAGGGCGATGGTAGAATCCGCTTTTACAATTTAATTCACTTATTCAAGAGAGACATTAATGCTACACATTTACAACACACTGTCCCGCCAAAAGGAAGCGTTTAAACCCTTGCAGGAAGGCAAGGTTGGATTGTATGTGTGTGGTATCACTGTATATGATGTCTGTCATATGGGGCATGCAAGAACGTACTTAAGCTTTGATTTAATGGTGCGTTATTTGCGTCACAGAGGTTATGACGTTAACTATGTTCGAAATATCACCGATGTCGATGACAAAATCATTCAGCGAGCTAACGACAATGGTGAAACAGCAGAGCAATTGACTGCGCGCACCATCGCAATGATGCATGAAGATTTTGCTGCAATTAACCTGCTTGAACCAGATGTAGAACCTCGTGTTACTACACATATGGCTGAAATTATTGACGTGATTCAACGTTTAATGGATAAAGGCTATGCTTATCAGGCAGCAAGTGGCGATGTGTTGTTTGATGTCAGTAAATACGAGGCGTATGGCAAACTCAGCCGTCAGGACTTAGAACAGCTTAATGCTGGTGCACGAGTTGAAACTACGGCTGACAAAGACGATCCATTAGACTTTGTCTTGTGGAAATCTGTGAAGCCTGGTGAGCCTTTCTGGGAGTCGCCGTGGGGCAATGGTCGTCCAGGATGGCATATTGAGTGCTCGGCGATGAACAGCAAGCATTTAGGTACGCATTTTGATATTCATGGTGGCGGTTCAGATCTCATATTCCCCCATCACGAAAACGAAGTGGCGCAGTCATGCTGTGCATTCGACACACCATATGTTAATTATTGGATGCATACCGGTATGGTTCAGGTAAACGATGAGAAAATGTCTAAATCGTTAGGCAACTTTTTCACGTTGCGAGATGTGTTAAAAGAGTATGATGCCGAAACACTTCGTTATTTTTTAATGTCTGCCCATTATCGCAGTCAATTAAGCTATTCAGAAGACAATATTCATCAGGCTAAAGCGGCATTAGAGCGTTTGTATACTTCGCTTCGTGGCATTGATGCAGACATGTCTGTCGACATTGAACATGCTGAATATGTAACGCGTTTTAACAAAGCGATGGACGATGATTTTAATACGCCAGAAGCGTTTTCTGTCCTGTTTGAACTAGCGCGTGATTTAAATAAAGCGGAGCAAGGCTCAAGTGAGCAAGCTAAACTTGCTGGCTTATTACGTAAGTTGGGGGGAGTGTTAGGGTTGTTGCAGCAAACGCCTGAAGCTTACCTTCAAGGCGGCGCTGGTAATGACGACGAAGTGGCGAAGATTGAAGGCCTCATTCAGCAACGTAACGATGCTCGCGCGAGTAAAGACTGGGCGGCTGCTGATGCTGCCAGAGACGCACTGACTGCAATGGGCGTAGTGTTAGAAGATGGCCCGCAGGGCACAACGTGGCGCAAGGCATAGTAAAGAATATTTAGATGTCGTTAAGCAAAAGGTCAATATTGGTTTTGGCCAAACTGAATTTAACGTAGTCGCTAGTGAAAGAAACCCCAGCTTTGGCTGGGGTTTTCTCTTCATGGTTTATCACCAATGCCTATTTCTCGCGATGCTTGAGGCAACATGAGGTTAGTAGTAAAAGTCATCCACGATGGGTGGTGGGTTGACAAACACGAGCCACCATACAAATGCTGCGACTGTTGCCAATAACACCACGGCTAATACCATTCTTGATGATGAAATACCATGCTGTTCAGGTACGCTTTTTTTCCCGTGTATCATTGGCTTAACCAAATCTTTCTTAAACTTAAACTTGTACAACACAATTGCCAGTATGTGAACCGCGCTAATACCAAGTATTACATTGAATAAAGTGTTGTGAAGCGTTGCCATCCATGATTTAAGTTCAGGGGCTTCAACGTAGTAATACGGTGCGGTAAACAGCACGTCATCGGTAAGAAATAAACCACTAACAGCTTGAGTGAGCACAATGAGTAGTGTGGCAATGATCATCCATGCGCCAAGTGGATTGTGACCAATACTTTCTGGAGGATTGCCGTTTTTTATACCTTTTAAATAAGACATGGTTCGTTTAGGGCCAGCAACAAACTCAGAAAATCGGGCGTAGCGCGTACCTAATATTCCCCACAGAATACGAAAAAGTAAAAGAGTGAGAATGCCGTAACCAACATAAGCATGAAGTTCGATGCTGTCTTCAAGGATTTCCGCTGATAGCCATTGAAAACCTAGGGCACAGACCAGGCCCCAATGAAAAAGGCGAGTAGGGAGGTCCCAAACCAACCGTTGTTTTACATCCACGATTTATTCTCCGTCTCTAACTACACGTAAACCGCGCCAAGACTATCACACTTGCACCTGTAACCAAGATTATTGCGTTATATGGCATTAACGATAAGGCGAACAATTGCATTATTAGGTAATGATTGCTGTTGGTCACGTTAGGTAGCGTGACTTTACCCCCTGAAGAATGGTTGAATGGGCAGGCTCTAAGAAATCTAAGGGACGCGCGATGCCACCGACAACGCCGAGTACAAATGTTACTTTTGAAATTATACCCAAAAATTGGACGAAACGGCGAAAAGCAAAACCTGAACCTCGTGCGGTTGCTGTTGAAATTCCCGAGTTTGTGTATGAAAAAAATCATCAGTGTATTATGTATGTTACTTATGACGATGGCTCTACTCGAGAATACCTAGGCCGCGTATTACAAAACCCTATTACTGGTCGGTGGGCCGTTGATGGCATGCACGTCGCAGTAAGAGTAATTACCTGAAACGTGCATGACTTAGCGTTGAAAAAAGGTTATCGATTGAATGTGAACTCGGCTTGCGGTGCGACTCTCTCGGCCAGTAACTCTATGGCCTCCTGTGCTTTTTGTTTATCATCTTCTGATACATGCTTTTCAATTTCTTTGACCGCTGAGAGCACCTGTAGTGCCGTATCAAATTGATTCTGATAGGCTTTGGCTTCTAATAACTGCGTCTTGCTTTGCAGGGTCGAAGCCTGATCGCCTTTTACCAATGATTCCAGCGATTCCACCATCCGATTTAGGATGCGGTAAACCATCGAGGCAGAAAACCCGCCCAGAAGAGCGAGCGTGGGTTTGAGAAGGCTGCCGTATAAAATGTCTCCGTCAGCGGCCTGCGTTTGAGAATGAAAAGACTCTTGCGGTAAAAGCTCGACAAGAAACAAGCCTGCAATAACCCCCAAAACAATTTTTGTCCAATAGGTGGAATCGTACTTCGGATCGTAGTTAACGTTGCCAATGTATTGGTTCAGCTGATACAAGGCAGCAAAACCCGCTCCAAGGCCTGCACAACTCATTAAAAATCCGATATTGATCAGTAAGTCTCCTCCACTAGAAGCCAGTATGCCTTTGTTTAGCGAGATGTAATTCACTGAAGGCGTCATTCCTGTTGCGATAAACACCAGCAAAAATACAAAGTTAAGGCACATTAGTTGCCTGATAAGCGGGACTGGACCAAGAAAAGACAAAGGATGACGGCTCTTCCGTTGTGTTTGCAATAACAAGATGCTTTGCGGAATGGCGGGAGCAATCAACCGTGATAAGTATTTGTGAATATTACCCAATACGGCGACATCTTTTTCATCTAGCGCATCTTTTCTCATGATTGCATTAATTTGTTCCAACTGAACCGGGTCCGGCAATTTACCGTTCGATAGGGCAAACTCAGCCATTGCCAGCGTTTCTTTAAGAAGCGTTTTGTGCATTTGCGAAAAGAGCGCCCGGGTCTGAGATGACAATGATGTATCAAGATTTTCCATGTTTTACTTTCTTGTTGTTCTACAGTTGGTAGGTGTTTGGCGTCATCATAGTGTTGAAAGTGAAAGGGCACAATATATGCCTGACTATTCGGGTATAAATTAGAATAAGAATTCCGCCTAAGTGGTATAAAACCTGATAGGATTCAATATATTGAATCCCTGTGTAGAAGAGTATTGAACAACATGAAAGTAGGTATTTTGGGCGCGAATGGGCGCATGGGACGCGTGTTGATTGAAGCCGTTTCTTTAGACGATACGGTAACGCTTGGTGCGGCTGTTGTGCGCGCAGGTTCCGCGTTTAACGGTGTAGACGCTGGGGAATTAGCAGGTATAGGTCGTATGGGCGTGGCAGTGCGCTGCGAAATCGATGCGTTAGCTGATGATATTGATGTACTTATCGACTTCACCTTGCCTGAGGCGCTGATGTCTAATTTGTCTTGGTGTGTTCAACATCATGTCCCTATGGTGATTGGAACTACGGGGTTGTCTGACGCTCAGAAAAGCGAATTGGCCAATGCAGCCAAATCAATCCCTATTGTATTTGCCGCAAATTACAGTGTGGGTGTCAATGTGATGCTGAATTTGGTTCGCCAAGCCGCTAAGGCCATGGGCGATACTGCTGATATTGAAATCATTGAAGCCCATCACCGTTTTAAAAAAGATGCGCCATCTGGAACAGCAATGGCAGTGGGCGAAGCGATTGCTGATACGTTAGGACGAGATTTAACTCAGTGTGCGGTATATGGTCGAGAAGGTGATACAGGGGAGCGAGCGCATGACACCATTGGGTTTGCCACAGTAAGAGCTGGCGACGTGGTAGGTGAGCATACGGCGTTATTTGCTGATATCGGAGAACGGCTCGAAATTACCCATAAGGCGTCTAGTCGTCTGACTTTTGCTAAAGGTGCCGTAACGGCGGCGAAGTGGCTTAAACACAAGCCAGCAGGGATATACAGTATGTCAGATGTATTAGGGTTTTAGTTTTTGTTCTAGGATACAAACAATATAAACGTCAAAACGCCAGCTTGCGATGGAGTGTCATTTTAGGTTTTAACTTATGGGTTTACCGATGGCAATTCCAATACGCAAGCTAACAAAAGCTCTGCTACTATTGATTCCAATATCATTGTCAAACTCGCAGCCACATGCTTGAAAAAGTTGTCTAACTGGTCAGAAATATGTTTTTTTGCGGGTTATTAGACAAAAGTGCCCTTAAAGGGGTGTTTTTCTAAATTATCTTTAACTAAATTAGACAAAAGCTTAATGCTCGTGTATGATGCTGAGAATTTGCCAAAATTTTGCAGTTTGGGTCTGCTTATTGGTAGGCTTGGTCTGTAAAGCAGCAAAGAAGGCTAGCGGGGTGTTATGTGCATCATGTATTCCGTTTTTTGTAGGGTTTTAGCGCTTTGTCGTTAAATTTCCCTTGGGTTGTCCTTAATTAGGAGGTTGACTTGGCTAATTCTGCCCTTTTGGTGCTAGAAGACGGTTCTGTCTTCAAAGGCACTGCAATAGGTGCTTCTGGTATTTCTGTCGGTGAAGTAGTGTTCAATACATCAATGACAGGCTATCAGGAGATTCTCACTGATCCCTCATATGCCGAACAAATCGTTACCTTAACGTATCCTCATATAGGTAACACCGGCACCAATGAAGAGGATGTTGAATCAACAAAAATCTGGGCCAAAGGCCTTATCATTCGAGACCTCCCTCTTTTAGCCAGTAACTTCCGTAATACTCTCTCCCTTTCTGATTATCTCAAACAAAACAACATTCTTGGTATCGCAGACATCGACACCCGTCGCCTCACTCGTATTTTACGTGATAAAGGTGCGCAGAATGGCTGTATTGTTGCGCTTGATAACTTAGATGAGGCCGTTGCGCTGGAACAGGCTAAATCGTTTCCGGGTTTAAAGGGAATGGATTTGGCAAAAGAGGTGACGACCGAGACACAGTTTGCGTGGACAGACGGGTCTTGGACACTGGGCGAAGGGTATAATACTGGCGTAGCTGAATTGCCTTACCATGTCGTGGCATACGATTTCGGTGCCAAGCACAATATACTGCGAATGCTTGTTGATAGAGGTTGCCGCTTAACGGTCGTGCCTGCTACAACGCCCGCTGAGGATGTACTGGCAATGAATCCAGATGGTGTCTTTTTATCAAACGGTCCGGGCGATCCTGAGCCATGTGAGTATGCGATTAACGCGATACAAGTATTTTTAGAAAAGAACCTACCGATATTTGGTATTTGTTTAGGCCATCAGCTTCTTGCCCTGGCCAGCGGTGCGAAAACGGTAAAAATGAAGTTTGGTCACCACGGTGCTAACCATCCTGTGAAAGACTTGAAAAATGACGTCGTCATGATCACCAGTCAAAACCACGGTTTCGCAGTCGATGAAGGCTCACTGCCAGATAATATTGAAGTGACTCATGTGTCGTTGTTTGACCAATCGCTTCAGGGTATTCATCGTAAAGATAAGCCCGCTTTCAGCTTTCAAGGGCATCCAGAAGCTAGCCCTGGTCCTCATGACGCAGCACCGTTATTTGACCATTTCATTGATTTGATAAAACAACACCGTTAATCACCAGAGGAAGAGATTTAATACTATGCCGAAACGTCAAGACATAAAAAGTATTCTCATTCTTGGAGCTGGCCCAATTGTTATCGGTCAGGCTTGTGAGTTTGATTACTCTGGTGCGCAAGCGTGTAAAGCGCTGAGAGAGGAGGGTTACCGAGTTATTTTAGTGAACTCTAACCCTGCAACCATAATGACTGATCCGGAAATGGCTGATGCTACTTACATTGAGCCGATTCACTGGGAAGTTGTTAAGAAAATTATCGAGGCAGAGCGCCCAGATGCTATTTTGCCTACTATGGGCGGACAAACGGCACTTAACTGTGCGCTTGATTTGAATAAACATGGCGTACTTAGCGAGTTCGGTGTTGAAATGATTGGCGCAACCGCCGATGCAATCGACAAAGCAGAAGATCGTGAGCGTTTCGACAAAGCCATGAAGTCGATTGGACTTGAATGTCCACGTGCAGAAATTGCCCATACAATGGAGCAAGCCCATGACGTGTTAAGCCGCATTGGTTTTCCATGCATCATTCGTCCGTCGTTTACTATGGGCGGCACGGGAGGCGGGATTGCTTATAACATCGATGAATTTGAGGAAATTTGTCGCCGTGGCTTAGATCTGTCACCCACCAGTGAACTGCTCATTGATGAGTCGTTAATTGGCTGGAAAGAATATGAAATGGAAGTCGTACGAGACAAGAACGACAATTGCATCATTGTGTGTACCATTGAAAACTTCGATCCTATGGGCGTACACACAGGCGATTCTATTACGGTAGCGCCTGCACAGACACTGACAGACAAAGAATTCCAGATCATGCGTAACGCTGCGATGGCTGTACTGCGTGAAATTGGTGTCGAAACAGGCGGCTCAAACGTGCAGTTTGGTATCGATCCTAATACTGGCCGTATGGTTATCATTGAAATGAATCCGAGGGTGTCTCGTTCATCGGCTTTGGCTTCGAAAGCGACAGGTTTCCCGATTGCGAAAGTTGCGGCGAAATTGGCGGTAGGGTATACCCTTGATGAGTTGGCAAACGATATCACTGGTGGCCTAACGCCGGCCTCATTTGAACCCGCGATTGATTATGTGGTTACGAAAATTCCACGTTTCAATTTTGAAAAATTTGCCGGCTCAAATGACCGTCTGACAACCCAGATGAAATCGGTTGGCGAAGTGATGGCTATCGGACGGAACCAACAAGAATCGTTACAAAAGGCCTTGCGTGGGTTAGAAGTGGGAGTAAATGGCCTCGACTCCATTCTAGATTTAGACGATCCTGAAAGCCACAAAAAGCTCATTCATGAATTACGCGAACCCGGTGCTGAGCGTATTTGGTACATTGCAGATGCGATGAGAATGGGCATGTCGGTAGATGAAATTTTCAATCTGACCAATATCGATAGATGGTACTTGGTTCAGATAGAAGAGTTGGTAAAACTTGAGCAGAAGGTTGCAGACATTGGTTTATCAGGTATAGATAATGACCTGATGAGAACTCTGAAACGCAAAGGCTTTTCAGATGCGCGACTGGCGGAATTAACCAGCGTGGCTGAAACCGATGTGCGTGATGTGCGTCGTCAAATGGATATTCAGCCAGTATATAAACGTGTAGATACGTGTGCTGCTGAGTTTGCGACCAGCACAGCTTATATGTACTCAAGTTACGACGAAGAGTGTGAAGCCGCACCTTCTGATAAAGATAAAATCATGGTGTTGGGCGGTGGCCCTAACCGTATCGGGCAAGGGATCGAGTTCGATTACTGTTGTGTTCACGCGGCATTAGCGTTACGTGAAGACGGCTATGAAACCATTATGGTGAACTGTAATCCTGAAACGGTTTCTACCGACTACGACACGTCTGACCGATTGTATTTTGAACCCGTTACGCTAGAAGACGTGTTAGAAATTGTACGCGTAGAGAAACCGAAAGGTGTCATCGTTCAATACGGCGGGCAAACACCATTAAAGCTTGCCAGAGCATTGGAAGCCGAAGGTGTACCGATTATTGGCACTTCACCAGATGCTATCGATCGCGCTGAAGATCGTGAGCGCTTCCAGCAAATGGTAAACAAGCTGAATCTGAAGCAGCCAGCCAACGCGACGGTAAGTAACATGGAGCAGGCACTGACAGAAGCTGAGAAAATAGGGTTTCCGCTGGTGGTTCGTCCGTCTTATGTATTGGGTGGGCGCGCAATGGAAATTGTCTATGACCTGAAAGACCTAAAACGCTATCTCAATGAAGCGGTAAAAGTCTCGAACGACTCACCGGTGTTACTCGATCGTTTTCTTGATGACGCAATCGAAGTGGACATTGACGCCATGTGTGACGGTACTAACGTCGTTATTGGTGGCATTATGGAACACATCGAGCAAGCGGGTGTGCACTCGGGTGACTCAGCTTGTTCACTGCCGTCATATTCGCTTAGTGAAGATATTCAGAATGTGATGCGTGAGCAAGTCAAAGCAATGGCACTAGAGTTAGGTGTGGTTGGCTTAATGAATACGCAGTTTGCGGTAAAAGACGGCGAAGTGTATTTGATTGAAGTGAACCCTCGTGCAGCACGCACAGTGCCCTTTGTTTCTAAAGCGACTGGGCTACCTTTAGCGAAAATTGCCGCTCGCGCCATGGCAGGACAAGACTTACCTTCGCAGGGCGTTGATAAGGAAATTATTCCACCGTTTTATTCTGTGAAAGAAGTGGTACTGCCGTTTGCGAAGTTCCAAGGTGTTGACCCACTTTTAGGCCCAGAAATGCGCTCTACAGGTGAGGTTATGGGAGTTGGGCTCAACTTTGAAGAAGCCTATGCCAAAGCAAATTTGGGCGCGAGCCAACCTATTCCAAAACCGGGTAAAGCATTGTTGTCTGTACGTGAAAATGACAAAGCACGAGTCATTGAACTGGGTCGTAAGATGGCGACGAAAGGCTTTGTGCTAGAAGCAACCAAAGGCACAGCAAAAGTGCTTAAGGACGCAGGCATTTTGTGCTCTGTGGTTAACAAAGTCACAGAAGGTCGACCTAACATTGTAGACGCAATCAAAAATGGTGAGTATTGCTACATTGTAAATACGACAGAAGGGCGTCAGGCGATCGAAGATTCTGTGTACATCCGAAAAGAAGCGTTAGTGAATAAAGTCACTTACACTACGACGATGAACGCAGCTTTCGCAACGATCAACGCCCATGAAGCGGATGATCGTGCGCGAGTGACCTCAGTTCAGGCATTACACAAACAAATTCACGGCTAGAAAGCGTATTACGTATTTGTAATAATTTTGAAATCTAGTACAGTGTACGTTTGAATTTTAATGTAATAGGGCGGCTTAGGCTGCCCTATGCTTTCTTACTAGCACAATCAATTTCATAAAGATAAAGCGAGTTATTGATAAATGAATCAGTATCCAATGACTGCGAAAGGCGCAGACATGTTGCGTGAAGAGCTGAATGAGCTTAAGTCAGTTCGTCGTCCACAAATTATTGAAGCCATTGCAGAAGCCCGTGAACACGGCGATTTGAAAGAAAATGCGGAATATCACGCTGCGCGAGAGCAGCAGAGCTTTTGTGAAGGACGTATTCAGGACATCGAAGGTAAACTGTCTAACGCACAAATTATCGACGTGACCAAAATGGAAAACAACGGCAAAGTGATTTTTGGTGCGACTGTAACCATCTTGAACTTGGATACAGATGAAGAAACCACATACCGCATTGTGGGAGATGATGAGGCAGACATCAAAAATAACCTTATTTCAGTTAATTCTCCGATTGCCCGAGGGTTAATTGGAAAAGAGTTGGATGATGTCGTAAACATCCAAACCCCTTCAGGTACCGTTGAATTTGAGATTTCTGAAGTAGAGTACGTTTAATTTAGCTTCTATCTCAGTTAGATGAAAACGCCAGCTTTATTGCTGGCGTTTTTGTTTACAGCTAACAATTGTATATTTTGCGTGTGCGCTAAACGTCTTATTTCAGAATTAGGCTAAAGACAACGACAACCCTAATTTTGAGTCACATTTTCTAACTCCCCTCTCTGAATTGTTGATATTTTCTGCAAATCCAAATTAAAAGCGGCAATGATTTGCCTCCTTTAAATATGTTTTAAAACAACTATTTATAAGTGTTGGGGTGGCATATTGCCGTAAAAATTGAGTTTGCGGCGAAAAAATTCCTAAGGTTAATTTTTGAACAGACGATAACTATTCACGAGAGGGCAGTGTCAATAACCCGGATATAATCGGAAGTATTGCGCTAGCAGTGTTTTTTCAACCTGATATACAGGTTGCCGGCATACACCGCCGGACTGAGAGTGTGAGGTAGTTATATTATGTCTATGTTCGTAAATACTAACGTATCGTCATTGAATGCGCAGCGTCAGCTGTTTGACGTATCACAACGATTAAATACATCGTTTGAGCGTTTATCTTCAGGTTTTCGTATTAACCGTGCGGCAGATGATGCGGCGGGTTTGCAAATTACAGACCGCATGACGTCTCAGGTTCAAGGCTTAGACCAAGCAGTACGTAACGCGAATGATGCCATCTCACTGACGCAAACAGCAGAAGGCGCGATGCAAGAAGTAACATCAAGCTTACAGCGCATTCGTCAACTCGCGGTACAATCACAAAATGGTATCAATACATCAGCCGACCGTGCAGCGCTTCAAAAAGAAGTAGATGCACTAAAAACTGAGATTTCACGTGTGGCTCAAACCACACAGTTTGCAGGGGTAGACCTATTAACAGGTGGGTATTCAGCCGCGTTCTTAGTGGGGGCCAATGGTGGTCAAACTATCAGTGTGAACTTATCTCGTACAGGTGGATATGGTACGTCTGGTTTGGGTCTGGGTACGAACTCAGTGGCAACCGCTGCGCAAGCATCAGCGACATTAGCGGCAGTTGATGCAGCGATATCGACGATAGGCTCAGCACGAGCAGATTTGGGTGCGCTTCAAAACCGCTTCCAGTCAACAATTAGAAACCTGAGTAATATTTCAGAGAACGTTTCAGGGGCACGTTCACGAATTAAAGACACAGATTTTGCGTCAGAGACGGCTGAATTGACACGTAACCAGATTATTCAGCAGGCGAGTCAGACGGTATTGTCGCAGGCGAACCAACGTCCGCAAGCGGCACTATCACTACTAGGGTAATCTTCTAGACACGCCCTCTCAATCGAGTGTAGAAGCACAAAGGCCAAACGAATGTTTGGCCTTTTTTTTATATGACTTTTAAGATAAACATCACCTATTGGTGAGTAGATGTGCGAGAGAAGAAAAATCTAGAAACAAGTGCTAAAAAGGTGAATATCCACATAGGGAGATCGCCTAACCAACGGTAGGGTGTGTTGCCTGTTACGAGGCTTACCGAATCGGTTAATACCGCGGCTTCAAATTGAGGAAGCAGGCTTTGTATATTGCCTGAAGCATCAATAATGCCGGTAATTCCATTATTGGTTGCGCGAATTACTGGCATTCCGAACTCTTTTGCTCGCACTTGGGCAATTTGCATATGCTGTGCTGGGCCATGAGAGTGACCAAACCATGCGTCATTACTTACTGTAATGATCATGTCAGAATTCTTGTGAAGGTTTGCACCAATTTGACGTGGAAAGGCAATTTCAAAACACAGCGCTGGTGCAAGGCGGTAACCATTCGCCATAAGATTGGCTTGTTGATAGTCTCCGCGGCTAAATGAAGACATAGGAAGGTCGAACAAAGGGGCAATGCCTCGTAACCAATCTTCAAAAGGAATAAATTCGCCAATAGGCAAAAGGTGATGTTTTGCATATCGGTTTACATGAAGATAGCGGTAGTGACCTTGTGTATCATTTTGCCGTTGTTTGCCCACCACTATAACGTTATTGAATGCCTCTGACGTTTCAAAGTTATAATTAACAATGCCCGTAATTAAGCTGGTATTGGCAGCAATAGCGAGTTCATCCAATTCCCTAATATAGTTACGAGCCAGCGGTTCAAGCTTGGGTATTGCGGCTTCAGGCCAAACAATAATATCGTTACGCCAATGCGCTTCTGTCATTCGCAGGTACTTTTCCATTGTGGGACGGTCCTGCTCAGGTACCCAACGCAATTCTTGTTTTATATTGCCTTGCACAAGTGCAACAGAGGCCGTTTTGTTGGTTGGGGTAACCCAGTCAATACGGTCGAAGACAGCACCCGTTATTAGTGTGATTAATGCGGGTGATAAAGCAAAATAGTAATTACGTTGCTTAACGCCAAGCGCAAGGGCACTCGCGCACAGTACGAGTAACGCTGATAATCCGGTTTCGCCTATCACGGGCAGCCAACCAGCAAGCGGGCCGTTTGTTTGACTGTAACCTATAGAAAGCCATGGAAATCCGGTTAACATCCAACTTCTGAACCACTCAACCACAAACCAAAGCGCTGCCGCCGATAATGGCCAAATAGAACGGCTAAAGCTGCGTTGAAGAGCGTAAGCGAAAAAGGTTGGATAAAGGGCTAGGTAAGCGCAAAGCAGTAACATTAGCCCGATTGAGCCAATCAGCGGTAACCCACCAAACTCAGCAATACTGACGTGAACCCAAGAGATCCCCGCACCAAACCAGCCCAATCCAAAGGCCATTCCAGTTTTCGCAGCTTGTTTAGGAGACGTGCCCAAAAGCAAATAGCTAAACAGAGCAAAGCAGGGCAGGGTTAGCCACCAGAAATTAAAAGGAGCATACGCTAATGTAAGGGCGCTGCCTGATAACAGTGCAGCGCCATAATGAAATGCCGGTTTCACATTACTCTTCCAAGTCGGGAAGCGTAACCTTTAGCTGCACAAGACGACGTTTGTCGGAATTGGTAATTTTGAAGTGGATTCCTTCAATAGAGATTTCCTCGTCCGTGCTGGGCATATGACCAAAGGCTTTTAATACAATCCCTCCGATCGTGTCCGCTTCTTCTTCACTAAACTGTGTTTCAAAGAACGTATTAAACGCTTCAAGTGGCGTTAGGGCTTTGACAGAGTACGTGTATTTATTTAACGGCCTGATGTCTTCAATTTCATTGAGTTCAACATCGTGCTCGTCTTCAATTTCACCCACGATAAGCTCAAGAATATCCTCAATGGTTACCAAGCCAGATACGCCACCATACTCATCTACCACGATTGCCATGTGGTAACGTTGTTGGCGAAACTCTTTAAGCAATACGTCTACGCGTTTGCTTTCAGGCACAATCACCGCTGGGCGGAGTACTTCGCGAAGTTTAAATTCTTTATCGTTATTGAATGCGTACGCGAGCAAATCTTTTGCTAGAAGAATGCCTTCAATGTGATCTTTATCTTCGCTGATCACGGGAAAACGTGAATGCGCTGAATCAAGCATAACAGGCAAAAATTCTTCAACAGATTCGTCGATATCAATGGTGATCATCTGTGCTCTGGGGATCATGATGTCCCTAACACGCATGTCGCTGATTTCCAATACGCCTGCCATCATTTCGCAGGTTTCTGGATCGATTACGCCATTATTTTGGGCATCGTTGACTAGGTCAACAAACTCTTCTTTGCTTCTCGGCTCTCCCGTAAAGGTTTGGACTATTTTGTCTAACCAATTTTTATTGGAAGAGCCGTTCGTAGAGTGGGGATTATCGTCGCTCATAGATTTCTATTTTTAGTTCCTGAAAACGTATATTCAATGATCTTGATAGGGATCGTCAATGCCTAATTGAGAAAGAATGTCAATTTCAAGACTTTCCATCTCTTCTGCTTCAGCATCTTCAATATGGTCAAAGCCTAATAAATGCAAGGTGCCATGCACAATCATATGTGCCCAGTGGTGCATACTGGCTTTATTTTGCTGTTTTGCTTCGGTGTCGACAACATTGGCGCACACCACAAGGTCGCCTAACAGTGGCAAGTCGATACCTGGAGGCGCTTCAAAGGGGAAAGACAACACATTGGTGGGCGCGTCTTTTCCTCTATACTCGTGATTAAGGGACTGGCTTTCCTCATCAGAAACGATACGGACAGTGACTTCCCAATCGCTATCAGATGACGCCTTTGCACCCTGCAATGCCGCTGCTATCCACGTTTCAAGCTGCGCCAGAGAAGGTGTGTTGGCATGCTCAGTAGCAAGTTGTAAATCAACGATGATGTTCACGATTCAGGCGACCCATCATTACGATCTGACTTTTGTTCTGATGATGTCTGTGCGCGCTGTTGCAGTTGCTCTTCTTTTTTAGCTTTACGCACTTTCTCTTGCTCTTCATCATGTTCTTCATAAGCACGCACGATGCGAGCTACAACAGGGTGTCTGACAACGTCGTTAGCATTAAAGAAATTAAAAGAAATATCGTTTACATCTTTTAGTACTTCAATAGTATGACGCAATCCAGAGCGAACGCCGCGAGGCAAATCTACCTGTGTGATATCTCCGGTAATGACTGCTTTTGAATTAAAACCGATACGGGTTAGAAACATTTTCATCTGCTCTACCGTTGTATTCTGGCTTTCATCAAGAATGATGAACGCGTCGTTCAAGGTTCTACCGCGCATATAAGCAAGCGGTGCGACTTCAATGACGTTACGCTCAATCAGCTTTTCTACTTTTTCAAAGCCTAACATTTCAAAAAGGGCATCATAGAGAGGGCGTAGGTACGGATCGACTTTTTGTGATAAATCGCCCGGTAAAAAACCAAGCTTTTCGCCTGCTTCGACGGCAGGACGTGTCAGCAGAATTCGACGAATTTCTTGACGTTCAAGTGCATCTACAGCACAGGCTACCGCGAGGTAGGTTTTCCCTGTACCTGCAGGCCCAATACCGAAACTGATATCGTGATTAACGATATTAGCTACATATTGAGACTGGTTCGGATTACGCGGCTTGATCACACCGCGCTTAGTTTTAATATGGACTTCTTTACCGTAATTACCTGATTCCGCTTGCTCAAGGCACTTGGCTTCTTGAATGGCCAAATGCACTTGCTCAGGCTCAAGTTCAGGAACTTGTCCTTTTACAGGTTGGGTTTCAATGTAAAGCAGCTTGAGTAGCTCTATCGCGCCGTTTGCTTGTTGCGCTTTGCCCATAATTTTAAAGGCATTGTCACGATAGGAAATTTCTACTCCTAAGCGACGCTCTATTTGCTTAATGTTGTCATCGAAAGGACCCACTAAACTTGAAAGCCGCTTATTGTCAGCAGGCTCCAGAACGACTTCATTGCTTATTACGTTACTCAATCTTGTTCAACCTATCCTAAATTATTGTGGAGTGAATTGCGCGACGCCAATTTCGTCTGGCTTGTCGCCACTTTGCTTGGCGATAATGGTTTGCGGTGCAACGGCAACGCGCAAGCCCATGTCTGCTTCTCTTCTTACAACATCGCCGCGAAGTGAATTGGTGAAAACGTCAGTCACTTTAATATCGACAAATTCTCCAATCATGTCTGGCGTGCCCTCAAAATTAACCACACGGTTATTTTCTGTTCTTCCCGACAATTCCATTGGGTTTTTCTTAGACGGCCCTTCCACCAAAATACGCTGCTCTGTACCTAACATACCGCGTGCAATACGCTGTGCTTGTTGGGTAATGCGTTGTTGCAACAAATGCAAACGTTGCTTTTTCGTGTCTTCCGACACGTCGTCAGGCAAATCTGCTGCCGGTGTACCCGGGCGAGCGCTGTATATAAAGCTGAAGCTTAAATCGAAATCCATGGCGGCAATTAAGTCCATGGTGGCTTCAAAGTCGGCGTCTGTTTCGCCAGGGAAACCGATGATAAAGTCTGAAGACATACTCAAGTTTGGACGAATTTTCTTCAGGCGGCGAATCTTTGACTTATATTCGATAGCCGTATGTCCTCGTTTCATGAGGTTTAGAATTCGGTCAGCTCCGCTTTGCACAGGGAGGTGCAAATGATCTACCAACTCTGGAATAGACGCGTAAGCGTCAATGATGTCATCAGTAAATTCTACTGGGTGCGACGTTGTGTAGCGAATGCGGTCGATGCCATCGATAGATGCCACTAACTCCAGTAATTCAGCAAAGGTACACACTGAGCCATCATGGTGTGGCCCACGAAACGCATTTACGTTTTGACCTAGCAGATTGACTTCACGAACACCTTGTTCGGCTAATTGTGCGATTTCATAAATAACGTCGTCAACAGGGCGGCTCACTTCTTCACCGCGAGTATAAGGAACGACACAGAATGTACAGTATTTAGAACACCCTTCCATAATCGACACAAACGCTGTAGGGCCTTCAGCACGTGGCTCTGGTAAGCGGTCAAATTTTTCAATTTCAGGGAAACTCACATCAACCACTGAACTGTCACCATTGGTGATTTGGTTGATCATTTCCGGTAAACGGTGAAGTGTTTGTGGTCCAAATACGATATCAACATAAGGCGCGCGTTGACGAATAGTTTCGCCTTCCTGAGACGCAACACAGCCACCCACACCAATAATCAGTTCAGGTTTTTTCTGTTTAAGGGTTTTCCAACGCCCTAATTGATGAAAGACTTTCTCCTGCGCCTTCTCTCGGATAGAACAGGTATTTAACAGAATAACATCCGCATCTTCTGCTTCTTCAGCCAGACTGTAACCATGTGTTGAATCCAATAGATCTGCCATCTTCTCCGAGTCATACTCGTTCATTTGGCAGCCCCAGGTTTTAATGAAAAGCTTCTTACTCATGTTGATTAATTATACCCTACCACGTCAAAACGTATTAATTTCCTGCACCGCAACTTTGGTTAGCGTATGCGATACGCCCGCGAAAAATGCAATGGGCGGGCGGTTGGTCAAAAATGAACCGCGCATTCTAACGGTAAATAGGTTCGGAAACCAGCGTTAGATGGCGATTTTCGTCGTATTTATAGCCATCGTTGGCGTATCGTCATGTTGGCAGCAAAGATGATCAGAACGGTACCCAAAATTAACCCAGCAGAAACAGGCTCTTGCCAAAATACATAGCCTAATATAGCGGCGAAAATAACGCTGCTATAAGTGAGCAAGCCAATTTTAACTGGCGAGGCCAATTGAAAGGCTTTGGTCATAAACAATTGGCCGATGGTAGCAAAAAGTCCCATTGTAATTAAGGCTAACCAGCTTGCGGTTGAGATGGGTGTCCAGTCGAAGAGCATAGGAAAAAAAGATACCACGGAGGCGATGCCAGAAAAGTAAAATACGATGCGGGCAGAAGGTTCGGTGCCTGATAACTTGCGGATAGAGCATTTATTTACGGCTACTAAGCATGCACATATTAACGCAAGCCAAATGTATATATTAAAATCGGTTTTATCTGGCTCTAATACTAAGGTCACGCCCACAAACCCTACTAATATTGCGATGCCTGTTATGCGCGAAATATGCTCTTTTAGCCATATCCTGGCAACGATGGGGACAAGAAAAGGTGCGGTTAACAGCGCCATCATGGCGGGCGCTAGCGGCATATTGGCAAGCACTTGAAAAAAGCAATACATCGCAATTAGCCCTGTTATCGAACGGAATAGATGCAATCCAGGATACGACGTTTTCAAACCGCTTACGCCAACTCGAAATACCCACGGTAAAAGAAACATAAAAGCAAAGACATTACGGAAAAACACCAATTGAGCTTGGGTGAGGTCTGTACTTAAGTGCTTAACGAGCGCGCCAACACCAGCAAATAAGACTTCCGAGAGCACAAGACATATTCCTCCGGCAAGCGCTGGAGATGCTTGTAAAGTATGTGTGAACGAAAATAAACGCAAAGGGCTAACCGCTGTAAAAACAAATAGTTTATCAGAGCTGGCGGTAAGCTAAAATCGCAAATACCTTTTTAATCATCGCTTATTTTCGAACAATGGCAGCAAACGTTCTTCAACTTATTCTAAGGAGCACGCTACTTGGTGCGGCAGGGCTTGCAGCACTGTATTACGGAAGCTTTTTAATCATGCCGAGTGTAATGGTGGTAAATCAATCTAGCGCAAATTTGACGCAATCAGTCGTGAATTTGCCGCGCTCTCGCCTTGATTTTGGTTTAATTTTAGCCAATAAGTCTAATCGAATTTACTATTCCTTAACGCAAAGCGATGGTCTGTATGAGTATTATTTTGTTTTGTCTGATAATACCGCTTTGAAAGGACAGTGCGGCTCGGTAACAAATAATGAAATCGGCAAGCGTGTTGTTATTACTGTTTTCGATGATAGTGCCCGATGTGAGAAAAAGTAACATTAAATATTGAAAACATGGCAAATACACGCGCAACGCTTCGCTATCATGATTGGCGGAATTTATTGGAGCTTCGCGTATAAAACGTCACTTCAATAGCTAGATCCAATAGTGAAAACAAGGAGAAGAAACCATGATATTGAATCGCGCTTTACTTATAACGTGGCTTATTGGCATTGTTGGTGCGACAAGTGCTAAAGCTGATGATATTGCATCACTTGCATCGGCAAAAATTGTTGAACTGAATCATGTGTGGGATGCCGACGCGCCATTATTGGGGTTTAACCCACCGTACCAATTGGTGCTGCGAGATACCCATAAAGATAGCACCGGTTTAATTCCTAATTTTTCGTTTTCGTCCGATATTATGTATTTCAGCGGCCAACATGGTGCGCCAAACATAGATGCGATTGGGCATATTGGCTCAAATGGCAAGGTATTTGGTGGGGTAGACGCGGTTGAAAATGACAGTGCTAAAGGCCTTAAAACATTAGGAATTGAAGCGTATCCATCTGAGCGTTATCTCAATCGGGCCGTGCTGTTGGATGTGGCCAAGTTTAAAGCGGTGGAACATTTGGCGCCGGGATATGAGATTACTGAAAACGACCTTATTCAAACCGCTAAGCATCAAGGGGTGAAGGTTGAGCCTGGCATGTCAGTATTAATACGAACCGGGTATGGGCGTTTTTTCAAAACGGATAAGAAGCGGTATGTGGGGCCAATACCCGGTGTGGGCGAGGCAGCAGCAAAGTGGCTTGCTAAGCAAAATGTCTTTTTAACGGGCGCAGATCAACTAACTTTCGATGTTTACCCAAAAGGTGGAACGGTGTTTCCTGCTCATCGTATTTTATTGGCGGAAAATGGCATTTATATCGTGGAGAACATGAATTTAGAAGCGCTGTCTGACACATTAGCACAGACGAAGCGCTATGATTTTTGGTTAGTGATGAACCCTCCCAAAATTCGGGGTGCAACGGGTATGGCAATCAATAGTTTTGCTATCCTTCCTTAGTAGATTTCTCGCACACAACGCCGAAAAACCGTTTTAGTGGAGACTATAAGGTGCCGATAGCAAATTGTATGCTGACATTTGAGCATGATGCTGAAATAGCGAAATTGATTCCATTGTGGTCATCACTGTCAGGCGTGAGAGAAACGCATCTGACAGTGAACATCATACCAAACGTTCAACAGTATGGTCAGCCTTACGATGTAATGGTTAATCTGTACCTACCTTCAATGTGGTCAAATTCTCAGGTGGCCGCAATTCAACTTGGCTTGGCAAACGCCCTATCAACCAGTTTAAAGCGACCCATAAGTGATATTCATATAATCAGCACCATTGTAGATACAGGCTTAGTTGTTGAGGATGGGCACATGATTACTTGGTAACACAAAGGTACAGTTGAAGCGTTTTCCCAATCATTTAATCGCCGTCAAATACATAGATATGATTGTCTATGTCTACTTGATCAAACTGAAAGCGCAGATTTCCCGCGTGGCGAAAGCCAAGATGCGTGTAATAGGTGTTTGAAGCATTGTTTACCCAAGTATATAGCCAAAAGCGATGGCTGATGTTTTCTTTGACAAAGCGTAATAGTTGACGTCCAAACCCGTGTTGGCGAAAAGGTTGATGAATATACAAGTGAACTATTTCAACGTGGGAACCTATTTGCGAGGCATCTTCTTGCATATCGATTTTTTCATAGTGAGACAGTAAATCCACGAGCGCAAATCCACGAATATACCCAGACGCTTCAGCTATGATAAGTTGGTATTGGGAACAGTCTAATTTTTCCTGGAAATAAGCAGGTGTGAATGTTGTTAGAGCATATTCCGCGTACGCAGGCTTGATGCCGTCTTGGGCGTAGGTCTCTAACCAAACTTGTACAGACAATGCGGCAAGGGCCGTGCAGTCATCTCGTGTTGCATAACGAATCACTTAGATACTTCCTTCTTGCTCAATGACAAGTATGCGAGCAGCGCCATGTGGGTGAGCCACATGTTCGGTGCCATCGAGTACAACAAACACTTCCTCACCGTCATTGATATGCCATTTGTAGGGTTTATCTGTCCAGTGCAGACGCGTGGTAATGCCATTCATATTGGCAATGTTTTTTGCTTCCCAAGGTGTTTTTCCAGTGAAGTCTTTACTTCGAATGATTTCCATTTCACTCTCTAACTAATTGATTTAGCGCTTCCTATTTTGCTTTAATCTATGTACACAGGCAAATGCCTTATTGGCTTTAGGGTCTCTGAATTTTATTACTGAGCCACATGGTTTGATAAGGTGCTAGCTCAATTTGGGTAAGACTCAGAGAAATGGCATGGCTGGAAATAAGGTCAACCCATTCTTCAGTGCCAATAAGGTTAACATCCGCGAGAGAAAGCAATTGAGACTTGTCGGTAATGTTACTAATACAGAATATACTTTGCTTTCTGTCAATGCTCTGTCGCCAGTAGCCAAAAAGCTGCGTACCCAAATGTAACGTAAATTGTGTTGCATTGGGATGAAACGCGGGCTGTTGTGTGCGGATTGATAGTAATCTTAACATCTCTGATAACACTTGATGATGCGGGCTATCGCTATTTTGTAGATGCTTAGTCAGTGTTTCGAATTGCCATCGATGTCGATTTATCGCGCGATTATGACCGCTGTTTTCAAGTCGTTCATAGTCATTGCGTGTACCAAGCAAACTGTGAATGTAGATACCGGGTATACCCTCTAGCCCAAACATAATGGTGTGCGCGCATAAAAAACGCGGCATTCCAAGTTGATCCTCCCCTTTAATTGTGCCTTTGAGGGCATCAAATAAACTGATATTGATCTCGTAAGGTCGTTGTACATTGTCACTTGACGTGCGCATTGAGACTAGCCCACCAAATAATTGCATAGTGGCGATGAGGGTTTCTAACTCCTTGTCACTGAGCAGTCCTTCAGCCGGACGCAAGCCAATACCATCGTGAGAGGCAATGAAATTAAAGTATGTTGTGCCATGTTGCGCTGGTGGCATACTCATCATCCAACTTTTTAAATACCGACAATCACCTGTCACTAATGTATTAACCAACAGGGGAGGCAAAGAAAAGTTATAGATAGCATGCGCTTCGTTGGCGTTACCGAAATAGGTTAAGTTTTCTCTATTAGGAATATTGGTTTCAGTGATGATCATGGCATCTGGTTGCGCATGCTCCAAAAGCGTACGCAATAGTTTTACTACTTCATGGGTTTGTTGCTGGTTGATGCAAGGCGTGCCTATCTCTTTCCATAAAAACGCGACGGCATCGAGTCGGAATATCCGAATGCCATTGTCAAGATAGTAGCGAATAATATCGACAAAGGTGTTAAGTACGTCGGGGTTACGAAAATCAAAATCTACCTGATCATGACTGAACGTACACCAAACGTGCTTTACCCCATCACGAGTTATTGTTTCTCGTAATAATGGAGAGGTTCTTGGCCTGACGACTTTACTTAAGTCATCGGTTGGTTCGGCGGTAAAGAAGTAATCTTTGCCAGGATGCTCACCACGAATGAAGTTTTCAAACCAAACACTGCGTGCAGAACAGTGATTAATCACCAAATCTGCCATCAGGCGATAACGTTGAGCGATGGCCTCTACGTGCTCCCAGCTTCCCATGGATTCATTGACACTAGAGTAGTCAATGACGGAAAACCCATCATCGGAGCTATAGGGAAAAAAGGGTAAAAGGTGCACGCTGTTAATGACATCTTTGCAATAATCATTTAAAAAATGATGCAAACAGGAGAGAGGGGGGTGAACATTAGACTCTATACTGTCACCGTAAGTGATTAACACCACATCTTGTTCAGACCATAAATTAGTATGGGGGGCCGGAGGGGTCAGTGCTGCATTGTTAACCAAGCGCATTTGAGCAAGAAGCTGATGCGCCAGTTCTTCGTAAGATGTAGATAATGGGATCCCGTCATAGATAACGTTGAGGTGTCGACAGATAGCCTCGTGTAACTGCGTGAGAACATCAGACATAATTAACCTCGATAATCTAAATGGTCTTCTTCGACAGCCTCAATGAGTTTGTCGAATACATCCGGCTTTGCACTCACCACACGGTTCCAGCTTGGAATAAATGGGGTTTCCATTGGGTTGTCTAAAAAGCTCTGACCCGCTTTCATGATATTACGGGCAAACATCTCTACGGCTTGTTCTTCGTGGTGGATGTCTAACGTGAGACCGTTCATGATTGCATCGTTGTGGTAAGTTTCTATGAAATCTAGCGCTATACGAAAATATGTTGCCTTAAGAGAGCGAAACGTCTCCGTTGTGAAGGTGTTTCCTTGTGTTGCGAGTTTCCTGAACAGTGCCTTAGTGATATCGATGGACATTTTAGATAACCCGCCTTGATCATTGTCCATCGATAAATCTTGATGCTTATGATCGTAAGTTTGTGCGATGTCGGCCTGACAAAGCCGGTTGTGCGCATAGTTGCGATGCATTTCTGACAATACGCCGATTTCCAGTCCCCAATCACTGGGAATGCGAATATCGTTAAGCACATCGCGCCGAAAAGAAAATTCTCCCGCTAACGGATAGCGAAAACTGTCCATGTATTCAAGGTATTCTGTATTGCCTACTACGCGCTTGAGCGCTCGAAGCAAAGGCGTGACTAAAAGCCGCGACACGCGTCCATTGATTTTACCGTTTGCCACTCTCGCGTAGTAACCTTTGCAAAATTCATAGTTAAATTGTGGATTGGCGACGGGGTATATTAGCCGCGCTAATAAGCTGCGATCATAGGTGAGAATATCGCAGTCATGCAGGGCAATCGATTCCGCTTTGCCCGTTGCTAGAATGTATCCCATGCAGTACCAGACGTTGCGCCCTTTGCCTAACTCTTTCGGTGCCAGCCCTAGCGATTGTAATTCTGCGTCTAATGCTTGCAATCTTGGGCCATCGTTCCACAAAATGCGGTGATGTTGAGGTAATTGGTCAAAAAACTTTAATGCATATTCGTATTGCGCCTGATCGGCGCGGTCGAGCCCGATAACAATTTGAGACAGGTAAGGTACGTGTTTTACTTGCTCAATGATATTGGGTAATGCAGGCCCTTCTAATTCAGAAAATAGTGAAGGGAGTAATAATGCCATTGGGCGACGCCTGGCAAAGGTGAGCAGTTCCTGCTCCAGTTCTTCGATGGGTCTCTCAGAGAGATTATGCAAGGTTGTTACAATACCATTTTGATAAAAGTCTACCATGTAGCCTCCTTAAGTGGGGTCAGTACGAGTTCATTGACAGACTCCGCCCAGCCGACGGGGCCTGTTGAACGAGTGACATGAAGTTGATGCGTGCGATTTACCGTTGGGGGCGAATGTGCTGGTGAGCGAACAATCACAGCGACATCGGCAGTTTCAAGCATGGCGATGTCATTGCCTCCGTCTCCAAGGGCGAGAGAGTGGGTGTCTTGTTCTGGAAATTGTCGGCGATATTCATCGCAGAGCCATTTCAGTGCTTGACCTTTGTCGCCATGGCCGGAGACATGTAAAAAGCGGCCACCATGGAGCACAGAGGCGCCTTTACTTTTTAATGCATCGATAAAACGGAGTTTGTCTTTCTCGTCGCCCTGCCATAACACGGGCTCGCCAAATTGCCGCGTTTTTGCTAGTGTGGCGTCATGGGTCGACAACCCTGTGATGTTAGATACATCACCTACAGACATCGCATCAAAATGCGTGAATTTATCGCCAAACTCAGGCTTGAGTTGATTCAGAATTTCCAGCCATACGCGCTTTTGATTAGAAAACGTTTTTACCCACATGTTGCCTTGCCAGCGCGTATCGGTAGGTTTTTGTTTTAAAAATGTGTGAGGAATATGAATCGCTGCGCCGTTTTCTACAATACACGGGCCATTAAGGTTCAGATTTTTATTGATCGCCTTCATCTCTGCGAAGGTTTTACTGGTGGTGGGAATAACCGGAATATGCTTTGTAGCTAACTGGTGTAAAGTGTCCTTTGCGGGCGCAACGCTATACGTATCATGGTCAAGCAACGTGCCATCTAAATCTGTAAATATCAACCATTGTTTAGATGGCATACTACAACCCTTTTGCATGCGTTACATTGCGAAATTCATCTAAATACAATACCCAATCTGATCGTTCCGGCATGGTGGAGATAGCGTGCTCGGTCAGCCGCTGAAAGAACTGAATAAAGTGGTGAACGTGTTCATCACTCATGATGCCTGATGGTGCCTTAAGGTGCTCAGATTCATATTCTGCTCTGAGCGTATGTTCTTGCTGTAAACGCCATGAGTACACGTTTTCAAAAGAGGGAGGAATTAACGCTAACCACGCATTCATGTGCGTGTAAAGTGGCTGATAATGGTTTTGCAGATAGGTATTGACGCGCTTTCGCCAAATGGCATCTGGGTCTTGCGTGCGCTCCAATAGATTGACCGGTTCGATTAAGGCTTCTTTTGACTGTGGAGGCACTCCCCAGCACCATCCTTCAAATAGAACAATATCCACGGTTGAGCCAATATGTTGCCAATGTTGAACGGGAAAGGGGTTATCTTGTGCCTTATTAAAGGTGGGTGCAGTAATTTCTTGGCCTGCTTGTAACGATTGAAGCACATCATGAATACATTGCCAATTGTGTGTTCCCGGTACACCGCGGGTTTGAAATAAAGCATGTTGCTGGTTGGCAACGTGCTCGCGTTCTCGCGCACTTAAGTAAAAGTCATCAAGTGATAACGTTGCGACACGTTGTCCTTGCTCTTTAAAATAGGTGTTGAGAAAGCGAGTTAGGGTGGTTTTTCCTGAACCCTGACACCCATTAATACCGACAAAATAAGGGGTGTTTGCACCATGAGAGTGCATTAAGATTTGCTCTGCTAATGGAATGTACCAATGTTGTGCAAGGTCGGCAAAGCGCGTAGATAGCCCGTTCTGTTTGATAAATGCGTCAATCACTGGCTTTACCTCATGAGTTATGCGCCAACTGCGCGCGTTAAGTATGATCAATCTGAACGGAGGTGTTCAAATTTTGTGCCACTCAACCTCGCGATTACCGTCAACTCTCTTACACTCAGACGTAGCATGATAGAAATTTATTTTTAAGAAAGCGCTTACATTTAAAGTTGAAATTGCTTGCATTGTTAATTTTATTTTAAAATGTAAGCGTTTACATTGTAGTAATTATGAATATACTTGATGCACAGATGCTGAATGAACAGTTGATTAATTTAACAGGAGAGCAAAATGATCGACAAACGCCTGATTGTCGGTGTTGCATGTGTCGCTATATTCGCTTGTACGCCAAAGTCTCAAGAACCGCAAACAAAAATTTGGCCAAAGGTCGATGTTTCTTTTCCAAAGGATGAGCAGGTACAGCAGCGCGTAGATACACTGCTTTCATCCCTTACCCTTGAGCAGAAGGTCGCACAAGTGATTCAACCTGAAATTCGCGACGTGACTATAGAAGATATGCGTAAATATGGGTTTGGCTCTTACTTGAATGGTGGGGGAGCGTTTCCTAATAACAACAAACATGCGTCGGTCGATGATTGGGTCGCATTGGCTGAGGCAATGTATCAGGCGTCTATTGACGATAGCCTTGATGGCACCGCGATTCCGACTATGTGGGGAACCGACGCCGTGCATGGTCACAATAACGTGGTAGGTGCAACGCTGTTTCCTCACAATATTGGTTTGGGGGCAATGCGTAACCCTGAGCTGATGCGTCAGATTGCCAACGCGACAGCCAAAGAAGTTATGGCAACGGGAATTGATTGGATATTCGCCCCTACTGTTGCTGTTGCCAGAGATGATCGCTGGGGACGCACGTACGAAAGCTACTCAGAAGATCCAAGCATCGTCAAAGCATACGCTGGCGCGGTTGTTAATGGCTTGCAAGGCGGGTTGGGCGATACCTTTTTAGATGAGCAGCATGTGATTTCTACCGTAAAACATTTTGTCGGTGATGGCGGGACAGAAAAGGGTGATGACCAAGGTAATAATCTGGCAAGCGAAGCAGATTTATATCGTATACATGCGCAAGGCTATGTATCTGGACTAGCTGCAGGAGCGCAATCAGTGATGGCGTCGTTTAATAGCTGGCAGGGTGAAAAAATCCATGGTAGCCGTTATTTACTGACAGACGTGCTGAAAGAAAAAATGGGTTTTCAAGGCTTCGTGGTAGGCGATTGGAACGGTCATGGTCAAATTCCAGGCTGCACAAATGATAATTGTCCTCAGGCGATGAATGCAGGTTTAGATGTATACATGGTGCCTACACAAGCGTGGAAACCACTTTATTATAATCTGATTGAGCAAGTAAAAAGCGGTGTGATTCCGATGGCTCGTCTTGATGATGCGGTGCGCCGGGTCTTAGCCGTTAAAGTGAGAGCGGGATTATTTGATAAACCTTCACCGCAGTCTCGTCCGTTGTCTGGAGATAAAACCCTGATTGGACACCCACAACACCGTGACATTGCTAGACAAGCTGTCAGAGAGTCGCTGGTACTGTTAAAGAATAAAGATCGTGTGTTACCGATTCAGCCCAATCAACATGTGCTGATAGTGGGTGATGGCGCTGACAACATTGGTAAACAGTCAGGTGGTTGGACGATTACCTGGCAAGGCACTGGTAATCAAAACAGTGATTTTCCTGGCGCAACCTCAATATATGCGGGCTTGAAAGCTGCCATTGAGCGCACGGGCGGCACGGTCTCACTCTCTGTGGATGGAAGGTATAGCGAAAAACCTGACGTAGTTATTGCCGTATTTGGAGAAGAGCCCTATGCAGAAGGCAATGGAGATTTAGATAATCTGGATTTTGAGCGCGCAGAAAATGCAGCACAGTCACTCCTCAATAAGGTTAACGCATTGGGCGCGCCTGTCGTTTCGGTATTTATAACTGGTAGGCCGCTATGGGTAAACCCTGAACTGAATCGCTCAGATGCTTTTGTTGTAGCATGGCTACCCGGCTCTGAAGGCGCAGGTATCGCTGATGTCTTGGTGGCCGATCAACATGGACACCCACAACATGACTTCAAAGGTACATTGCCATTTTCATGGCCAGCACACCCTGAACACCATAACAATAATGTGGGGCAGCCGGATTATGCGCCGTTACTTCCTTTCGGGTTTGGACTAGGTTACACCTCGTCAGGCGATGACCTTGCTACTCTTAACGAGGCATTACCCGTTGCCTTTGAAAGCCAGAGTAAAGAAACACAGCACCATCAAATTTTAGGGCAGGGTGCGCAGGCGCCATGGAAAGCCATATTAAAGTCTGGCGGTGAATCTGTAGTAATGACAAGCAATGTAGAGTCACTCAATGCGCTGACGGTCAGAACATCGGATCGTTTAATACAAGAAGATGCCTTGTCGCTTACTTGGGCAGGGAATACCCATGAACAGTTACAGTTTTTCTCGCCTTTTCCGGTTGATTTACGTCGCCATGGTGAGGCAGAACATGCGCTGGTATTTACCTACCGTTGGTTAGCCGATACCGCAGCGGTGTTGACGGTGACTATGGGCTGTGATTCTGAATGCGTTGCCGCGCAAGAAGTCAATATCGCGCCTTCAGACTCATGGGCGAGCGTGGCTATTCCACTGGCATGCTTTACCGAAAAGGGACTTGATCTTAAGCAAATTTACTCCCCCTTCACGCTGTCGACAAATATGCAAGGCACGTTAGACATTCACAATGTGTATCTAGGCGTATCCAAAGCGGATACTGTGCAACTAACATGTCAATAGCGTGATAAGTTAGCGAAAATTTATTCTAAAATTCGGCGAACACAACGAGGTTCGCCGACACACCTTGTCATTTTCTTGTGATAAATCAACTTTCTATCACTATTCACTAACCGTTTGTGCCGTTTTTTCGTATCATTACCTAAATCAAGTTGATGGGAGGTTCGCGTGTGATAGATGTGTGCGTGATTGGCGGCGGCATGGTAGGCGCTGCGACGGCGTTAGGCCTGGCAAAAGCTGGGTATTCGGTGTTAATTGTTGAAAATGCAATGCCTGCGCCGTTTGATTCAGAATCAGAGCCTGACCTTCGTGTGTCTGCAATCAATATGGCATCAGTTAATCTGCTTACTGAATTAGGCGCATGGTCTGAGATTGAAGCAATGCGCCTACATCCTTATGACAGCCTCGCTGTGTGGGAGATGCCAACGTCAAAAACCGTATTTAACGCGAAAGACATACAAGCACCCTGTTTGGGATATTTTGTTGAAAATAGAATACTTCAACTCGGCATACATCAAGCATTAGCCTGTTGTGACAATGTAACGTGGAAGCAGCACGTCGCTGTGACGTCTATTACGCTATCTGACGAATCTTCGATACAGTTTTCTGATGGAGAAGCGATTACATGCAAGTGGGTGATTGGTGCCGATGGCGGGCACTCTGCTACGCGCCAGCTAGTGGGAATCGGTGTCACGGGGTGGCAATACCAGCAACATGCAATGGGAATCAAAATAAAGCAATCTCATAGTCAATCTATTACCTGGCAGCAATTTACTCCCACGGGCCCCGTTGCTTTTTTACCACTGAGTGACGGCTACGCCAGTTTAATTTGGTATCACAATGCTGAGCACCTCCAAGCGCTTAAGGGGGTTTCACCAGAGGTCATGAAATCGCGTATTCTGGATGCCTTTCCTGATCTTGGCGGCGATTTTGATGTGTTGGAGTGGGCGGCTTTCCCGCTGGTGCGTCAACATGCTAACCGCTATATCGATACACATTTTGCCTTGGTAGGAGATGCGGCACACATGATTAATCCGCTTGCAGGGCAGGGCGTAAATTTGGGCTTTAAAGATGTCGCAGAGTTGCTAAAACAGTGTTCGAAGCTTGGAATGACTCAACGTGCTTTAGCTGCCTATGAGCGTTCGCGTAAGCCTCAAAACCTGTTAATGATGAGTACGATGGATGTGTTTTATTCGGTGTTTAGTAACGCAATTACACCTGTTAAAGTCATTCGAAACCTAGGATTGAGTTTGGCTGATAAAGCGGGGCCGATTAAGAACCAAGTTTTACGTTACGCGATGGGATATTAAGTATGACTGTATTAATTATTTTAGCTGTATTATTTGTGACGCTGATTCTTGTCGTGCCCATGCTGGAACGCTCAAAATCAAAATTTAGCCAAGAAGATGTTGCTAAAATGAGCCGTTGGATCTGGCCACTCGTTATGATTTTACTGGTGACTCAGTTGATCATGTTAATGATTGATTAGCATGCTAGGGGTGTTACACCGCTAACATATTGCGTGCTTTTTTGCAGGCTAAGAAATTAGCAGGATAAGAGGGAAGGTAGACGCAAAGCGCCATCCCAACTAAATGCGAAGAGTGAGATAAAACCGCACTCTTCGCCAATCGTATTTAGGTACTTTAACTAGTAATTTAGGGGCGTGTTTTATCCCAGATGCCTGTTTCTGTAGTACCTTGAATCTCGCAGTCACCGGTTTTGTATTCAGGCAATTCACCACGATCACGCTTACTGAAATAGTCTCGACTAATCGACACAATAGTGGGTGTCATCCAGACAATAGCAATAATATTGATGACTGTCATGAGGCCTAACGCCATGTCTGCCATTGCCCATACCTGAGGCAAAGATGCTTTTGCGCCCCACAAAATCATTGCTAAATAGCCAACGGTATACACGGCACGACCCACTTTGTTGTCTAGCTTAAACATGTGCAAGTTACTCTCGCCGTATGCGTAGTTAGCGACTACGGATGTAAAGGCAAATAAGCTAATGGCAGCGGCGACGAAGTCTTTTCCGCCGTCACCAATATGTTGACTCATGGCGGTTTGTGTTAATCGAATACCTTCCATTTGGTCGCTCGTTGAGCCACCAGCCAATAGAATGATCACCGCAGTACAGGTACATAGTATCATGGTGTCAATGAACACACCTAGCATTTGCACATAGCCTTGAGACACTGGGTGATTAGGGTAGGGCGTTGCACCAGCCGCGGCATGAGGCACACTACCTGAACCTGCCTCATTGGAATACAAGCCTCGTTGTATACCATTTTTAATCGCGGCGCCTAGCGCGCCAGCGCCCGCTTCTTGTAAGCCGAATGCGGAGGTAATAATGTCGTATAACAAACCAGGTACTGCGTCAAAGTTGATTGCCGTGATTATCAGAGCAACCAGAATGTAGCTTAGCCCCATAAAAGGTACGATCCACTCTGAGAATCGGGCAATGCCTCTTAATCCTCCCACCACGATGGCAGAAGCAAGGGCTACGATAAGTAAGCCTGAATACAGTGTTGGAATGTCATAGGCATGATTTAGCGCATCGGTAATGGTGTTGGCTTGTACGGCACTGAAAATAAAGCCATAACCCATAAACAAGCAAAGTGAAAAGAGAATCGCCAGCCAGCGTTTATTTAGCCCCTGCTGAATGTAATAGGCGGGACCGCCCCGAAACTCGCCATTATCATCACGTACTTTATAGAGTTGCCCCAGCACGCTCTCAGCAAATCCGGTTGCCATTCCCAGTATGGCGATAACCCACATCCAGAAAATTGCACCAGATCCCCCTAAAGATATTGCAACAGCAACGCCGGCTAAGTTTCCCGTACCCACTCGCGCAGACAAACTAGTACACAGCGCCTGAAATGAGCTAATGCCTGATTCATCGCTTTTGGTGCTGCCTCGCATGACCGAAAACATATGCCCGAAATGGCGAATCTGTAAGAAACCTAATTTGACTGTGAACCAAACGCCGGCAAAAAGAAGCATATAAATGAGAATTTGCCCGTTGCCCCAAAGAATATTATTGATAAAGGCGACGATGTCGTTAACCAACTGAGTACCTACTAACTTGTTGTTTTTATGACAACAGTTTGAAGGTTTATATTGGTTGTGTCTAGTAGTGCGTGGCGTCTATTCAGTGCAATTTATGTTAGGTTGTGTTGAATTGATATGGCAAAAAATATAGGTATTTTGATCAAAACAAGGAAAGCGTAGTTGGCAGATAAGCAAAAGGCCCGCGAAATCGCAGGCCTTTTACATAAGTGGCTGGGGTAGCTGGATTTGAACCAACGAATGGCGGGATCAAAACCCGCTGCCTTACCGCTTGGCTATACCCCAACAGATGGTGCGGAAGGAGAGACTTGAACTCTCACGCCGTGAAGCACTGGAACCTAAATCCAGCGTGTCTACCAATTCCACCACTTCCGCGAAATTCTGTTGTGTTCCTGAGGGTGAGTCAGGATGGTGGCTACGGCGGGACTCGAACCTGCGACCCCATCATTATGAGTGATGTGCTCTAACCAGCTGAGCTACGTAGCCTTTGGTAACAATACCAATAAATTTTTAGTGTTCTTCACTAAGAGGTAACTCAAAGTTTAGAACAAAAACGGCCCGCTAATGCAGACCGTCCGATATGGCTGGGGTAGCTGGATTTGAACCAACGAATGGCGGGATCAAAACCCGCTGCCTTACCGCTTGGCTATACCCCATTCGCGATATAATGGTTTTGTATTAACGTGTTGTATAACATCAACCACTACATCTAAAAAAGTGGCTGGGGTAGCTGGATTTGAACCAACGAATGGCGGGATCAAAACCCGCTGCCTTACCGCTTGGCTATACCCCAACACAATGGTGCGGAAGGAGAGACTTGAACTCTCACGCCGTGAAGCACTGGAACCTAAATCCAGCGTGTCTACCAATTCCACCACTTCCGCATGGTATAATACCTACAGGACGAACCTGAGTAAGTATTGGTGGCTACGGCGGGACTCGAACCTGCGACCCCATCATTATGAGTGATGTGCTCTAACCAGCTGAGCTACGTAGCCACTTGGGTACTCCGTTGTGGAGTGGCGCGTATTATGCTGATATGCCCTTTGAGCGTCAACCCCTTTTTTAAAGAAAAATGACTGTTTGCCTAGTAACTAGGCAATACGCCTTGTTTTAGTTCAAAGTTCGCGCATTTAGACGACGTTTACTTCTAAATTATGCGTTCATGGGGGCTAATTGAGCATACCAGATACCTACATTTTTATATTAGCGCGAATTAAGGTGCTACAATCGGACGAGGATTGCCAGTATTGGCATCAATTCGATCGAGAGAATCCCCGGTGTATTTTGCCGCCATCATATCAACCACTGCGTCACCGTAACGACTGAACCAGAAATCGCCCATAGATTTCAAGCGTTTAATATTACTTGTGCTGACATCGTCCATCGCATCGTCTGGCGGATAGGGCAGACCAGGTTGAATACGCATTTCAGCGTTGACGCGTATATAGCTGCCTTTCTTACAAATTGTTCCTGCTTGATAAGCAACTACGCGCTCATCGGTAAGTATATCTACAAGGTGACCTTTTGTTATCCATTGCAATCCCCCCCACTTTTGTGAGGCTAGCCCGTTAATTTTGCGCGTTCGATAGCCTGTGCCAATTGAAATGACTCGCATATCATCTACGGGTATATCTCCCCATGCATGTTTTGCCTCAGCAATAGCACACATAGTGGGATTATTGGCAACCACCGCGCCATCAATGAGCCAAAACTCTTCTTCTACGCCATTGAGTGCCATTTCTTTTGTGGGAAAAAAAGTAGGTGCGGCGCTTGAGGCATCTGCCACTTCGCAGGCAAGTAACGACTTATGGTTATCGTTTGTTGTTTTAATAATCTGTGGTTTTCTGCTTTCTACACCATAAGATACGGCAAGTACGTGTTTATCTTTGGGGGTATCACCTAATGTTGCTTTGCCCATATGTTGGGCAAGCAAACGGGTTTTGCCCTCAGCCTGATATTTTGGCGCATTGAGTCCGTCTATTTCAAAAATGCCTTCAGTGGGAGAGAAAATTTGCTTGGCATTGTCATCATTATATAGCTCGTTGATTTGTTGCATGGTTAAGCTGGTGGTCGCCAACCCCAGTGCAATAATACTGCCCGTGCTGGTGCCTGCGTAAAAATCGACGCAATCCCGAATAGATAAACCGTATTTCTCTTCTAGTGTGTTTTCAACGTGAACCAAAAATTGGGTGGTGGCAGCGCCGCGGATTCCGCCGCCATCCAGAGAAAGAATAAGCTTTGACATGTGAGTTCCTAATTAAGAGGCGAAGTGATTTATATTTATAGTGTTCGCATTAAAAAAATTTGCGCAGATCTCAGCGCGTTAGCAACCCACTGACTGTGCGTAAATGTTTGACCGAAAATACCACCGCTGAAACGGAATAAAAAGCCCTTAGTAAACAAATCTTTGAACTACACTTGTTAAATAAAATTGGCTAAGGAGCGTTTCGTGTTTGAGAAACTGAGTTTAGTTCAACGTGTTTATGCGCTGGGAATAATACACAGTGTTTTGCTAGTGCTTACGGTTATCATAGTCAGTGACGCTGAATCTAAAGGTGTTGTTTGGGGAACGACAGTATTCGCATTGGTTCTCTTTTTGGTGATCTCGTTATTTTTTGCAAAATTTATTGTTAGTCCAATTAGCAAGCTTGCTCAACATTTAAAAAATGCTTCGTCAGCAGATACGCAGATGCCCGCTAATTTGGCTGCGCCGTCTGAAAGTGAATTAGGAAAACTCGTTCAGGCGGTGAACCTCGTATTAACTCACCTTCGAGGCTTGATAAAAGATAATAGCGCAGATGTACAGGCGTTAGAGAAAACCTGCGTCAATGGGCGTGATGCTATGCTTAAAAATGCCGAAGGTGCGAATATTCAGCAAAAGCAAACCAGTTCTGCCGCTTCAATAATGGAAGAGCTAAAGGAGGCGTTCTCAAGTATTGCCGAACATACGGCCGAAGCTGCGTCTATTACTAACGAGGTGAAAGAGCAAATTGTGGCAGGCCGAAGTGGTGCTATTGAAACCCAGAAAGAAGTGGATAAATTAACCAATCAAGTAGAACACTCTGCCAAAATTATCGAGTCGCTCGGACAAGAGTCGAATAATATCGGTGAGGTAGTTGTCAGTATTCAAGCTATTGCAGAACAAACGAATTTACTCGCGTTAAATGCCGCCATAGAGGCTGCGCGTGCAGGTGATACCGGGCGTGGGTTTGCCGTGGTTGCGGATGAGGTGCGAGAGCTTGCATCACGAGTGCAAGCGTCAACGGTCGATATTCAAAAATTGGTAGAAGGTCTACAACAAGAAGCCAAGCGCGCGGTTGATACGATGGAAGAGGGACAGAAAAGTGCACAATACTGTCTGAAGCGCAGTAGCGCAACGGCAGAGGCACTGCAAAGTGCTGACAGCTCGGCGTCTTCCATATTTGATTTAAATACTAGTATCGCCTCGTCTACCCAACAACAAACCGCTGTGGTCAACGACCTAAATGAATTGGTGGGGCGAATTCAAACCACATCGCAACAAAATGCAACTCGAGCGCAAGATACGAGTAAGGCAATGGAAACCATTTTGACCCACGTTACTAGCCTTAAGAATAAGCTAACGAGTGTGTAATGGGCGCGAAGGGTGAGAGCGAAATCGCTATTTTGGCAACAACAGGGTAAGCTGTTTTACTGATGATAGACATAGTTACTACCTTTGTTGTGTTTTTTGCGGTCATCGATCCCATTGGCACAGTGCCTGTGTTCATCGCAGTCACTAATCAGTACGAACAGCACATAAAACGTAAAATTGCCCTTATTGCGACCATTGTCTCAGCTGGCATTCTGTTGTTTTTTGTCATTGTTGGCGAGTTGATTTTGGTGGGAATGTCGATACCTTTGTCTGCTTTTCAGATTTCTGGGGGTATCGTCTTGTTTCTTTTCGCGCTGAATATGATTTTCGGTGAAAGTAAACCTGACGAAGAATTGAAAATGGTTCGACTTGATCATAAAGAAACGGCCATTTTTCCTCTTGCTGTGCCGTCTATAGCCAGCCCCGGTGCCATGTTAGCAGCGGTATTGTTAACTGAAAATGCGCGCTTTAGTATTTGGGAGCAGGCACAAACAGTGGGCGTCATGTTTTTTGTGCTATTTATTGTTTATTTGCTGATGCTAATGGCAGGGTGGATAAATAAATTAATAGGCAGTAGTGGAGCCAGCGTGGTGAGCCGAGTGATGGGATTAATTCTTTCTTCCGTGGCGATGACAAATATTCTTGCAGGGATCACTGCTTATTTCCATTTAGGCTGAGGTGAGATGCGTTTGTTTTGCGAAACGTGTTGATTTGCAGTTTGTGTAGCAATAATTTATTAAACCGTCATTTCCTTTCTTTCTATTTTCTTTTCTTTAGCATTGCGCTTTGTTCGTGAATTTCATAACGTTTACCGAGACTTATAAAAATAACAGAGTGATCCTGTGCTTCAACGAATTTGGCTTTTTTTCATCTTAAGTGCGTTTATTGCGTGTTTGTATCAATTTGTCATTTTAGGTAATGCCACATCGTTTTCTGAGGTGATGGGGGCGGTCAATAGTATGGCTAAATTGAGCGTAGAGATTGCTATCGGTTTGGTGGGGGTATTGGCATTTTGGCTGGGCATGTTCGAAATTGCAGAGCGCTCAAGCTTAATATCAAAGCTATCTAGATTGGTTGAGCCATTCTTACGCCGTTTAATGCCGGATATCCCGCCTTCTCACCCCGCGATTGGCTCGATTACAATGAATATGTCTGCCAATGTACTCGGGTTAGATAATGCTGCAACGCCATTTGGTATTAAAGCGATGCAAGATATGCAGTCTCTTAACCCTTTAAAAGATACCTTATCTAACCCGCAAATTTTGTTTTTAGTGTTGAATACGTCGTCGGTGACGCTTTTTCCTATTGCTGTTTTTCTTTATCGTGCCGAGCAAGGAGCCGCACAGCCTACCGATGTCTTTATTCCTATTTTACTCGCTACCAGTGCTTCTACATTGGTAGGGCTATTGGTGACATGCTGGGTGCAAAGAATTAACGTTTTTAATCATGTGGTGCTGCTGTATTTAGCGGGTATTTTTAGTGTGTTGGCGGCGGTGATACTTTATTTTGGTCAACTCAGCGCGGCGCTACTGGCAGAACAATCTTCGCTTGTGGCCAACTTTTTGCTGTTGTCTTTCATTGTCGTGGTGCTATTGGCGGGGTGGCGTAAAAAACTTGATTGTTATGAACTGTTTATACAAGGTGCAAAAAAAGGCTTTGAACTAGCTATTTCTCTCATTCCTTACTTAATCGCGATGTTATTTGCAATTGGTATGTTAAGGGCGAGTGGTTTACTTGATTTGGTGATGGATGGGGTTGCTTTTGTTGCGACATTAGTCGGGCTGGATCCGCGCTTTGTCGATGGCATTCCTAATGCATTGATGAAACCGCTCAGTGGCAGTGGCGCGCGGGCCATGATGATTGAAACGATGCAGCATCATGGTGCAGATTCCTTTGCGGGTAGATTGGCATCTATTTTACAGGGCTCAACAGAAACCACGTTTTATGTACTTGCGGTTTACTTAGGGGCGGTAGGCATCAAACATAGCCGTCATGCCGTTGCGTGCTGTTTAACTGCGGATCTTGCTGGCATTGTTACCGCCATTGCCGTAACGTATTGGTTTTTTGGATAAACTGCATTTGTAAAGAGGACAGATAAATGAAGCGTATTATCATGTTAGCGGCAATGTTAACGGCTACCGCAGCCGTAACTGGATGCACCAAACTCACACAGGACAACTACGACAAATTGAGCATGGGTATGTCACAAGAAGACGTTGAGCGTGTGATCGGCGAAGCCGATAAATGCGAAACCATGATCGGAACCGTAGATTGTTATTGGGGTGAAAAAGACGCGCGGTATATCAACATTAAATTTGTCGCGGGTAACGCGGTTTACTTTAGCCATAATGATCTGGTGCAGTAAAGGTTGATTAGAATAGACCAATGAAGTCAGATTCTCTGATTATTCATATTTGTGTGAACGAGTCAGTGGGAGTTCAGGTTGACCTGCCATACTTGCTAAGTATTTATTTTTGTTAAGGATACACCATGAAATATGCTGCTTTTCTTTGCTTTTTAATCGGGCTGCTTACTGCCTCATCTGGACTTCAAGCTGACACACTAGACAACAAATACATTCGCGTGTCAGGTGCAGGCTCTGTCGCTAGCCCTCCCACAGGCATTCAATTAACACTTGGATTCGAAGAAAAAGGGAATACGGCAGAAAAACTGTATACGCAACTTGGTCTGGCGCACAACCAAGTCATCGATTACTTAAAAGACTTAGGTATTGAGCCCAACGACATGCAGTCTACTCAAATCCAATTTCGCCCTGTGTATCGCTATGAAAATAATCGGCAGGTGCACGAGGGGTTCATGGTGTCGCAATCATTGCAGATTACTATGCAGGATTTATCAGAATTTCCGCGTGTAATTGACGGCGTGATTCGACGCGGTGTAGCAAGAATCGAAAATTTTTCTTATCAAAATACCCACACAGAACGAGATTACATGCGGGCACTTGCGTTGGCGGTAGACAATGCCAAAGCGCGAGCGACTCGCCTCGCAAAGGAAGCAAATGTCACCTTGGGCGAGGTTATTCGTATTGAAGAAAGCTCAAGCTACACACCGATGCCCGAAATGCGAATGATGAAGGCACAAGCCGATATGCCGCAACTTATGCAAGGTGCGGTAGAGTCAGGCGCTAACGTGACCGTTACGTTTGCGATTAAGTAGTCAGTCGTTTAGCTCTTTGGATTGATAGGCCGTTATGGGGCTTATTTCGACAAAAAATACCGTCGTTAGAGACTAATGCCAGTCAGTTAAGCTGACTGGCATTTTTCTTTTTAGGATATTTGCTTGGCTTTGCCCTCACCGCTCTTGGATATACTCTATCAGGCCGCTTGTCTGGTAAGACACATAGTCTAAG
>NZ_JAOWKX010000007.1 GCF_025751585.1 Fluctibacter corallii | reverse complement strand
TCTTAGACTATGTGTCTTACCAGACAAGCGGCCTGATAGAGTATATCCAAGAGCGGTGAGGGCAAAGCCAAGCAAATATCCTAAAAAGAAAAATGCCAGTCAGCTTAACTGACTGGCATTAGGCTCTACGCCGGGTTTTTTATTTGTGAAGTTATCTTTTATCACCTAGTCCACTGGTAAATATCGCCATATCTTCGCCAGTTACACAATACTAATTGTCGTTAATCCCTTCTAGACCTTTAAATAAAGCTCTTCCTTGATTGGCACAGCGTTTGCTCAAGTGATAGTTGAGGTGATATTTGAAGTAATATTGAAACGGTTAGTTAAGAGGAATAATAATGACTAATTCGCTTATTCGTAGCGCGTGGACAGCCGCTTGCGTATCTCTAGCAATAACAACTTACACAGTAAACGCTGAGGAAACGAACACCCTTTCGTCGACTATTTCGGTAGAAGATAGCGTTTTATTTGGCGCATTTAACCGCTGTGACATAGATACCGTGGGTGAAAAGTTTGCAGACGACTTAGAGTTTTATCACGATATTTCAGGTTTAACGGATAAGGCCTATTCTGTGAGGTCTTTGCAAGACATGTGTGACCGCAAAGTTGGACTTAAACGCCGTTTAATTGAAGGCAGTCAACGCGTATTTCCTGTTCCAGGGTTTGGCGCAATTCAAGAAGGGAAGCATGAATTTTGTCATCCCGAAAATGGCAAGATGGATTGCGGTATATTTTCATTCCTACATGTTTGGCAAAAAACACAAGCAGGTTGGAAAGTATCAAGAGTGGTCAGCTACGGGCATTAACTCATTTAATGGAAATACGCTAATGATCCATTATCTTTTATAGGGTGCACAGTAAACGTGACTCTACAAGGAGATAAATATGGAATTGGGATGTTTTTCGGTAAGCCTTTCGGTAAAAGATATTAAGCAATCTAAAGCCTTTTATGAGGCGTTAGGGTTCACAGCGTATGCAGGTAGTGAAGATGATCATTATCTTATTATGAAAAATGGCGACACGAACATCGGGTTGTTTCAAGGAATGTTCGAAGGTAACTTGCTAACTTTTAATCCAGGGTGGAATCAAGCCGCTCAAGCTTTAGATAGTTTTACAGATATTCGCATGCTTCAAGAGACATTGAGTAAACACGGAATTGAGCCAATTCAAGCAATTAATCACGATAACGATTCAGGCCCAGCGAACTTCTCTGTTCAAGATCCTGATGGAAATATCATTTTGTTTGATCAGCACATCTAATTCTTATCGATAATTAGGGGTTAACAGCAAGAATTGTCATGCTTGATTGCGACGGATTGCATACACTATCGCCAATCATGAATGGAGCTCAGCAAAAATGGCTAATATTTCTCAGCAGGTGTTTGCATATATTGAAGGGAATATCGACAGTTCTCTTACATTGGAACAAGTGAGTGCGCATATAGGCTTATCTGCATTTCACCTGCATCGGTGCATTAAAAGAGAAACAGGAATAACACTTAAGGCACTGGTTAGGCATATTAAAATGTATAAAGCCTGTTTTTTGCTGGCTTATCGTCAACACCTTAGTGTCACCGATGTAGCAATGATAGTAGGGTACAACGGCAGCGACAGTTTTAGTCGCGCTTTTCGCCAATACTACGCTATGTCTCCATCCTATTTTCGAGACAATCCGTCAAGCTACACGATACAGCCTCTGCATACATTTTTGCTACCACATTTACTCTCTCGCTTTGAACAGGGCATTGAGGTGACAGTGCGATCTGTTAATGAGCGACATCTTTTTTGCATGATGCACAAAGGTTCACCTGAGAATGTAGTTAATACTGTCAGAGCCTTTATACATTGGCGAAAAGCACATGGTTTTGGCAAATCGAAATATCGCACATTCAATTTACATTATTCTGCGCCCAATACACCACCTGAAGCGTTCACTATGGCTGTGGGTGTTGAGGTACCTAAAACGCTACTGAACCCTACCCCTGAAACTGTTAGGGAGGTTAACCTTAAGCCGTCTAAATATGCTTGTATGCAGGTTGAGGGAAGCGATTATCATTTTACGCGGGTATTCTCATACTTTTTTGAGCATTGGCTTCCTGCTTCCTCTTATACAGTGACAGATGGACCTGTTGTCATAGAACGTAAGGCTTTTTATCCCGATGTAGCATTGGATAAAGCAGTATCTGAGATTATGATACCAATACAATAGATTGTATTAGCTCGCACTGGTAATTGGAGTACGACCCATGATTACAGGTTCATGTTTATGCGGAACAGTCAATATTACAATTGATGGAGAGATTACTGATATCATTCACTGCCACTGCTCAAAATGTCGCAAAAATAGTGGCACCGCCTATGCGACGAATGGATTTATCAATCGGAGTGAGTTCACTGTTCAAGCCGGCGAAGAAGCACTGCACTTTTATCAAGCAAATGAGAGAACTCGCCGTTATTTTTGTAAACATTGTGCTTCGCCTGTCTATAGTGAAAATAGTCAGGATCAGCTCCGCTTAAGAATTCGATTAGGCATCATTGATTCTGAAATTCCTTTTCGGCCTACCTCCCATAACTTTCTGGGATCAAAGGCGAATTGGGATGATTTAGATGCAAATTTACCGCGTTACGAAGAATTTGAACCCAAACGGCAACAGAGATTCAGTAAAAATAACAATGCAGTGTGAAAAAAAGTCAGGATTAATGAAAGTTCGTTGTATTAATTAATATTTAATTGTTATAAAACAAGTGGTTATAGATTTGGCATAGTGCTTGATTACCTTCATAAAAAGACCCAGATGTTGGTTATGGAGGAAATATGGATCTTTATCTTAAGCGTATCATTTTGATTTTCTTTTTAGTTGCTCCTCTTGCTTTGCTAGGATGCGCAGCACCCACTTCTACAGACTATGAAAAAGCGAGCTCCGCCAATGATAACGGCTTTCAACATACCGCGCTGTCTGACGATCAATATCGCGTGATCTTTAGCGGTAATCGCTTCACTGATGAAGAGCGGGTGAAAAACTACGCACTGAGGCACGCAGCGGAATTAACGCTTGCTAAAGGTTATCGTTGGTTTTTGGTAACAGAAGCCGATCACGCAGTTGACATTGAAGAGGTAACACAAACGCTGCCTGCTGAGCCGCTTGTTAAACGGCCTGCCCACGTATCTACACCTGAAAATATCGACAAACACTGTGGCTTGGTGGCCTGTACGGCAACGATCTATCCGCAGTCAGAAGCCATTACTGTCACACAATTACAAACAGGTGGCATGACAACGTCATTAAACATACGTTTAGGAAATGAGGCCCGCCCTATTGATGCTTATGATGCGAAAGAGGTGCTGGTGGCGTTGTCAGAAAATAATACTAAAGCACAAATTAATGAGTGAAACTGGGTAACGAGTCTGCAGCTTGTTTGAGCTGATTGAGTAATGCTGAATCGAGTTGTTTTGATGTTGCAAGGTAAAAGTGTTGTTCTAACTCTTTTATTTCAAAGTGGTAAGTGAAATCGTCGGGACTACAAAGAGCATTAGTACATACTGCTTCGATGATCTCTGGAGACGCAATGATTATGTCATTGCGTCCCCGTAGTGTGGCATCTAACGTTGCTTGAGTGTCTCTGACTGTAATTAACTCCTTGCCATTTTTAAATCCACGGGCTCGCAGAAAAATATCTACTACGTCGTGGCGTTTCACTACGGTGGTATAGGCTTTGAGGTCGTTTAAAGATGATAGCGTAAGGTTACGTTTTTTTAATGACATAACGTACAAACGCATAAAGTAGACTTTTTTAATCCAATGAAACAACGGTTCTCGTTCCGGTGTTTTTACTAAACTAAATAATATTGCATTATTGTTGGTAAGTGCTGCCTGATAGGCACGAGCCCAAGGCATGACGATAAACTCTGTTTCGATGCCTGCAAGGGTAACAATATCTCTCACCTTCTCGTAAGCGGCTCCTCCAATCAACTCACCTTGGTGGACATTTTGCAATGGAGGAAGGGCCTCTGTGTAGGCATAAAGTCGAGTGTTTGCATCAACACGCGTAATCATCAAAATGACGGTAATAAAGATAAAACAACGGATGTTATTCAATGTGACATCCACTTATCTGAAACATATCGGAACAACTCTTTAGTGACTTGAGCGAGTAAAACGCCTACTTAATATTAATCAAAATACATAATGGTTCAATAGTCTATCGACTTTGTTTTAAAAACAGTTTAAAAACAAGATGTTAAATTTCTAACGTAGGTAAATAAATGTTACGAGTATCATTGATTGTATTAACAATGGTTGTAATTAGCTGTCAAGACGCGCTAGCGCAAGCTTGTCCTGGCCCGTGTACAATGGTTGTTATAGACGATGCGGGCAACGATGTTCTGCTTATTGATCCTGCTCGAGCAAACACACAATTCCCACCATTTTCTACGTTTAAAATTCCGAACACGTTAATCTCATTGGAACTGGGTATCGTTGAGTCTTTAACCTCTACGTACTCAGTTGATTTATCGAAGTTCCCACAGCAAAGCTGGTGGCCAGAGACATGGCTACAACCCAATTTAACCATTCGACAGGCATTTCAGGCCTCTGCTCTGCCTATTTACCAAAGTTTTGCGCTGCAAGTGGGTGAAAATAACATGCAGCGCTTTGTTAATCAGTTTGAGTATGGCAACCGAACTATTACCGATAGCCTCTCAGGTTTCTGGTTAAATGAAGGGCTTAAGATATCAGCAAAAGAACAGGTATCGTTTCTACGAACGCTTTGGCAGCAAGGTTTTGGTTTATCTCAAGACATTCTCAAAACATTCAAACAAATTATGGTGATAGAGAATACGCCTCATTTTACGTTGTATGCCAAAACGGGTGGAGGTTATTTACAAAAAGGAAAGGCTTTAGGCTGGTATGTAGGAGTTGTTGAAACTAAGAATCATGGCACGTTTTATTTCGCGTTTAATACTGACGGCCCTTCATTCAAGGCTGTTCAAGGTCCTAGAAAAACAATAGTTATGCATCATTTAACTCAACTAGGCATCATATAATGAGAGTGTCAGGCATTAATCACATTACCATTACCGTATCAGATTTAGCGCAATCAATGGCGTTTTACTGTGAACAGTTGGGTTTTACTGGGCGTGTAATCTGGGACTCGGGGGCGTATTTAGAGGCGGGAAACTGTTGGCTTTGCTTGAACGTGGGAGAACCAAAACCGAGCCAAGATTATAGCCATATTGCTTTTTCTGTATCATCTAACGACATTGCAGAGCTCGTAAAAATCCCCAGCCTTCAATTCTGGCAGGATAATACCAGTGAGGGTGCATCTTTTTATATTCTAGATCCTGACGGACATAAAATTGAATTACACGATGGTAGTTTGGAAACCCGTTTACAAGCATTAAAAAATGCTCCCTATAAAGGACTTCAATGGTTATGAAAATAGAGATATCGATTCGTCATAGTACAAAGCATGATGCTGAAACTTTAATGGCCCTTTACGCAGAGCCGCAAAATTATGCGAATACGCTACAACTTCCCTTCCCTAACCTTCAAAAATGGGAGAGTTTTGCGGAAAATGCATCGCCTAATTTTTATAGTTTGGTGGCTGAGGTTGATGGTCAGGTTGTGGGGCAAATTGGTCTGGATGTGTTCACATCACCGCGGCGCAAGCATGTTGGAAACATCGGAATGGGTGTGCTCGCTCAATGGCAAGGGAAAGGTATTGGCAGCGCCCTGCTTGAAGCAATGTGTGATCTGGCTTTTAATTGGTTGGCGTTAAAACGGGTTGAACTTGAGGTATATACTGATAACCCCACAGCTATTGCGCTATACGAAAAGTACGGATTTGACATTGAAGGTACAGCGAAACAATATGCCTTTAGAAATGGTGAATATGTAGATGTATATTTGATGGCTAAAGTCGTGTAATCACCATGTAGAAGGAATAGTCGAAGTCGTGGGAGGCTAATATGTTGCCAGTTATGGATTCGGTACGTTGGACTCGGTGGGGAAAGAATCTGTGTATGGGAATGCTTGCAATGGCGCTGTTTATTGCACTTATCAGTGTGGTGGTGAAATTGGTTGTTCCCTTTGTGGCTTGGATTTTTGTATTTCTAATCTCATTTTTTGCGATGCTGATTAAATGGGTCGTCATTCCTATTCTGAGCGCTTGTGGGCTCTATTTGCTGATTAAACATTGGCGAACCACTCAGCAAACGCGATAGCAACTACATTTAATAACTAGGGTTTATGCTGCTGAGAGGGATGCTTAGCAAACGTTCGCTGCTGAAATTCAGCAAAGGCATTGAGTAATGCCGTTGTATTCACGTTAAAACCAGCTTGCAAACTGTAAGCGACAGCCTCTAGCGTCGACAAATAGGTGTCTTTGGGGCGTTTTCTTATTCCATATAGGCTGTTTGGAATGTGTGAAAAGTGCAATTGCTGAATGTGCTGCAACCAAGGGTTGAGTTGCAACATTTTATAAGCTTTACGCCATGTCGCATCAATTACAATTAAGTGGGTAATAACACTGCGTGTTTCGGTGTTCAACTGTTCTATGGCCTGGCTACTTGCCGATGGGTAAACCAGTGCAAACTGATGTGGATTAGCCTGCACGTCTTCTTGCACAGACTGAAAGTCCTGCTCTGACTCTCCTTCTATAACGGCAATGTTGGTTAAACACGGTTTGAGTACGCTAACCGAATTCTTTGCGTGTTTACTCTCCTTCGGGTGTTGAAGTACGATTATTTTCGGATGATTATTTATGGTATGTATTACGTCGCACAGACACATTTGCAATAAAAAATCGCACGATGGGCAGCGTTCTCTAGACATTTCGTTTTCCTTCGTTGAAGTTAGGTAGTATACCGAAAACGGGTAGTAGATTATAAAGAGAAGGTTGGAATGGTTGACGCCAAGTTAGCAAAACATCGTATTCATGAAACCGTTAATTGCGTCCCCTTAGGGTATGTGGTTAGCTATGGACAATTGGCTGATTTAGCAGGTTTGCCAGGTCGAGCGAGAATGGTAGGTAAACTGCTATCGTCAGATGAATCCACGCCATTACCTTGGCACCGTGTATTACGAGCAGATGGCAAAATCGCCTTTCCACCCGCCTCACATTTTGCGCAACTCCAGCGAGATAAACTTCAGGAAGAAGGTGTCGCGGTGATTAATTTTGGCGTTAATATGCGGATGTTTCAATGGCAGCCAGATTTAGCGGAATTACTGCACCGCCTAAAGTTTTAACCCATTTTCTTGGTCTTTATAGTTATTTACAATTTCGAAAAGAAATCCTCTTGCTCTGAATAAATGATTCATATAGTTTGGTTGTGTCGCCTGTCTTTTAGGCTGTTCAGAGTTGTAGTGAGTGAAGAAAATTTCGATCGACGAACTTAAACCCGGAATGTACGTTCAGGGTATCGTCAAACAACAAGGCAATTTAAAAATAAAAAGTCAGGGTAAAGTGACTCATGCTGATGTTGTGCGTAGGTTGAAACAAAAAGGTATTCTCGAACTTTTAATTGATCCCTCCCGCGCTTTTGAACCTCAGCCTACTTCAGAGGAACCCATAACGGCGTCTTTTCCTAAGGCCAGTGCCAATCAATCTGCAAATGTGCAGTTCGATGATGAAATCACCAAAGCAAAAAAATTACATCACAAAGGCAAAGCGCTGCAAAAGCGCTTGTTAGATACCGTTGCACGTGGTTTACCGATAGATATTTCCATTCCACGTGAATTTACTGAGCAATTGGTAGGCTCTATTGATAGAAATCCAAATGCGTTGATGTGCATGACCAAAATGCGAGAAAAAGACAGTTACCTCTTCGAACATTCTTTAAACGTCGCTATTTTGCTCGCCAATTTTGCTAAACATATGGGTATGTCAGATAAGGATATTCGTGAGCTCGCCTTCGCTGGTTTTTTACATGACATCGGTAAAATCCAAATTCCTGACGAGATATTGCACAAGCCTGGCCGACTTACCGAGCAAGAAATGTCTGTGATGAAACTGCACGTAGAGCGCGGTATCTCGGTGTTGGAAGATATGAAGATCCCTGCTCATATTATTCGAACTATGGCTGAGCACCATGAGCGGCTGGATGGTTTAGGTTACCCAAAGGGGCTACGTGGAGAGCAAATTAGCTTTGCAGGAAGGATGATTGCTATCGTTGATACCTATGATGCCATTACTGCCGACCGATGTTACAAACCCGGTATGCCTTCACAAACGGCGTTAAAGATACTGCTTAAAGACGCACCTGCGAAGTACGACAAGCATTTGGTAGAGCAATTCGTCAAATGCGTTGGCATATTTCCCGTGGGCGGTTTAGTCGAGCTAAATAGCGGTTCAGTGGCCGTGGTGGTGAAACAACAAGACAAAGCCCCACTAAAACCAGTGGTGAAAGCCTTTTATTCAATCAAAGGCAACCATTTCCTTGCCCCCAAAGAAATTGATCTTTCTCAGAGCCAATACAAAATCGAAAAGTCAGTACTCGCTAGTCAATTTGGCCTCGACTTTAACCGCTTTTTTGACGAACAAATCGCGGTTTAATTCGCCCTGACATTTTGCATGATAAGACGTATTTGATCTTGCGTGACATCAGATGGACATAGTCCCTGATTGATCAATTTACCTCTTACGTTTTCTGGCGAATCCGTTCTGACTAATTCATCATGGCGTTGTAAATAACGCGTGATGCTCTGTTGAAGTTTTCGTGTTAAACAAGACATTTGATCACCTTATACTGCAAGGAAACTTGACCCCACATACCTGTGTTATCGGCATTATTACGCTTCCTGCTTAGTCTTTGTGTATCTAAATCCATGCGCTGTTATAACCTGAAAAATCAGCGCCTGCGCTCACATGTTAATAAGCATAAATCGTCCCAGTTATTAAAAAGTACATTAACTCATGGGCTTATATATTTTCGGTTTTAATTGTGGACCAAATGGTGTAAAAAAGCCTGACAGGTAAATGACATTAACGATTTTGCTTTTTTTGATACTCATTTTTTCACTAAACACACTCAAGAAAATTGGGTAAGCGGCCGTTTATATATTGTCTGCTTTTAAAATCAATAGGTTGTAGTAGTTCCACATGAAAGTCATCTCTATAAAAAATAAAGTCGCGTTAGCGGTTATATCCCTTGTATTTCTTTCAACTGTTTTTATAAGTGCACTAAATATCAAAACGGTTAGTGATGAAATTGAAACACGAGTGGCACATCAGGAGCTTCCTAATACGGTAAAACGTATTGCATTAGAGATAGATAAAGAGATTTATCAGATGCGAGTCATCGCCAATCGAATTGCGTCTGACCGCTTTACTCTCGATTGGAACCGAAGTGGAAACTCGCCAGAAGGTGAAGCAAATCTGGTAAAAAAACTAAACGACATTGTAAAAGAATTTGACTTGAGTGCTGCATCGTTTGCGAACCGTCAAACGGCAGATTATTGGAACCAAGATGGATTCCTAAGACGATTACAACCTAACACTGCAGACGATTGGTTTTTCGCTTATCGAGAAAGTAATAAAGACTATATGGTGAGCACCTACCGAGAACCAAACACTGGTAAAACGAACTTGTTTGTGAATTACCAGCAACTCAACGGCCAAGGGTTATCGGGTATTGCGAAGTCGTTCGACGACATGGTGGACTTTCTATCTAATTTTAAGATTGAAGAGACGGGATTCGTCTATCTTGTCGATGCAGAAGGTGTGGTGCAGGTGCACCGAAACGTGGCGTTATTGGGTAAAGCCTCTTTGAGCTCATTGTATGGTGGTAATGCAGCGAATACATTAACGTCAAAAGCGCAAACGCGCGTAGTAGACGTTGAAATTGACAATAAGGCATGGTTAGTCACAGCGACCTATGTTCCTTCGATGAACTGGTATGTGGTGGCACAAGTACCTCATGAGGAGGTCTTTGCGACGGTGGATGATCTGATTTTTTCCAGCTTATTATCCACGATATTGATTTTGTGTGTGGTGGCATTTATTGGTTGGTTCTTGGCCAATAATATCACTAAACCCTTAGAACAACTGGCTGCATTGTTTAAGCAGCTGGGACAAGGTGATGCTGACTTGTCTTATCGTTTACCTGTTAAAGGTGAGAAAGAAATTCGCGAAATGGCAAGCGGCTACAACGCGTTCGCGGAAAAGTTAAATGGTGTTTTCCAGCATATCTCTGACAGTAGCTTAGGTATGCGAAACTTAGCCACTTCATTAAGTAATAATGTTGATCTTACTGTTGAAAGCACCAAAGAGTCTGACAGAAATGTTGCTCATACATCTGACATGCTGAACCAAATCAGTATTACCGTGGCAGAAATTGCATCGAATGCCAATGAGGCCGCATCTACAGCTCACCTTATTGATAACAACGGTGCTGAGATATCTGAGGTCATCAGTCGCTCACGTGAAGATATTAAGCAGCTTGCAGATAAAATTAACGATATCGCTGACGTGATTTCGGCGTTAACCCAGAACACAGAAACTATCGCGAATGTGTTGTCGGTCATTCAATCAATCTCTGATCAAACAAACCTATTGGCTTTGAATGCCGCGATAGAAGCTGCCCGTGCCGGAGAGCAGGGCCGAGGCTTCTCTGTGGTGGCAGAAGAAGTGAGAAGTTTGGCGAAGAAAACGGCAGAGTCCACGACAGAAATTCAGAGCATCATGGAAGAATTGACGCAGCGTTCGGGGCAGGCCACCAGCGAAATGACACAAATCATTGACCGCTCTCACCGTACATCAGAAACCATTCTTAAAGCCGAGACGATTATGAAAGACAATGCCAAACGTTTCTCGGAGATCTTCGATGCTAATAATCAAATCGCTGCGGCAACCGAAGAGCAATCGGTGGGTATCAAAGATATTAATATCAGCATGCAAAAATTCACGCAAACGTCTCATGATAATATGCAGAATGTGACAGAAATTGCAGAACGCGCGCACCAGTTGAATGAGCTGATTGAAGTGGTTGATGATCAGGTGTCAGTGTTTGCCAAGCGATAAGCGCGCTGGTAAACATATCAGAAAAGCGTAACGTTACGTCTTAATGTTATCGACAATGTTACAGCGGTAACGATTTTGCATTAGGGCCGCGCAGACTGTTATTGCGTGTGCCTTGCGTTTGTAAGGGCCTACGCGCAAGCTGTACATCGTTCTACGTTTGCCTTGAACTTTGCTGACATACGGGGTGATACCGTTAAACAAGGCAGGATAACGCTTTTGAATAACCTGCCACCCGCGCTCAGCGCTTTTCGTATTCAAGAATAATGCAATGTGAACGGCAAAGCCTTGCCGTTCGCTTGCCGTTCGAACTGGTATGCTGGTGGTATTTTCCTCCAGAAAAGTCTCTTCTTCTTTGTCGGCTTCAACAAAATCCACCGGCTTCTCTGAGGCGATAGACGGTGGTAAATGACCAAGCTTAGCAAGTTTATTCATTTCTTCGACAATCAGCGCCATATCCTGCTCTAAGGCGCTGATGCGTTGAATATCTGATTTCGTTTCTTGCCACTCTTTTACTACGGTTTCAATATCCGCATCGGATATCTCGTTGGTGTTTTCGCTTTCTGTGTTGGTGAACTGAATGGTTTCAAATGCCGCGCACCCAGACAGGCTGAATACTGCGAAGAGTATCAGTACCTGACGCGTTATTTGAAAATTTGCTACATTCATACTTCATCCCGAACTGTAAAACCGCGTTAGCTGATAGACATCACCTTTTTAGGCTTAACCCTCTAGCGCCAAAAATTCACGTTTTACGTTTTTGTAATTATCACTCTAATCAAAGGTTTAGCAATTTGTTTGCCACAATGCGCAATGGAGTCATATTTGTACGGCATTTAAACGACTCAGTGGCACATAATCTGCATATTTTTCCCTATTGAGTAACATATAATAGCAAATAATGCGCAGTGCGCCTGAGTTGCAAACCAGCGATTGGCGTGTAGTTTACGCGTACAAATTCGGTCTGGTAAGAGTCATCAGCGGTGAGGAATGCTTATGAAGTTAACAATATCAACGATTTGCAGAGTTGCAAATCGTATTTCAAAAGGGGCTTCCCTTTGCATCACGCTAATTGGACTGAGTGTGCTTTCAGGTTGCGCACATGTCAAAAATATGACCTCGAATGTCAATGAAGAGCGCCGAGGATTTGGCAGTTATCAGGTAAATGACACGCCAGATATGTATCAAAAAGCGGATTTGTCTCTTTCGTCTACCGCTATGACAGGAGATGAAATTCAGGACTATGTGCGTGAAATGGTAAATACCATGGCCGACAATATGACTGACGTTAGCGATGAAGCTCGTATCGCTGTGACCAACTTCGTTCCTGTTGACTCTGATTACACCCATACGCCGTATTTGGGAGAAGTATTGAACCATGCATTCATCTCCGAATTATATCGCTTTGGATTGGTGGCGATGGATTTTAAAGTGGCCGACTACATTCGAGTAACACCAAAGGGTGATTTTATTCTTACCCGTGACTTTTTAGAGCTGAGAAACGAAACACAAGCAGAATTCGTGCTGGTGGGAACACTCTCACAATTGGCGAAGGGTGTACTGGTACACGCTCGTATGGTGGATGTTGCGTCAAAGACGGTGGTCGCCACGTCCGAATCAATGATTCCTGCTCGTGTTGCTAGTCAATTTGCCACTATGTCTTCACATGCATGGGCTGAGCGCTAACGAGGTAATGCTATTATGAGTACAAATAAATTAAGTAAAGTGGCGATTGTTATGTTGATGAGCGGGCTTATCAATGGCTGTATGATGACGAACTGGATGCTCGAATCGCCTGAAGAAGAGGTCACAGCAGTCGAATATACCGACGATGATGTGACCTATCTGCCACCCCCGCAAATGGGTATGCCCACGCAAGTTACGCCAAACCGTGTAGCAAGTAATGCTGTTCGCGATTACTCTACGTTTCAAGCACACCGACACAATAAGAGTTTGCAAGACTACGCCCGTCAATTAGTGATGAAGCTGGGAGATGCTAGGCGTGTAGATGGTCAAGTTGCCGTCACGTCTTTCGTTACCTTTGATAATACACTGCGTGACACCAATCGTTTAGGTAACCAGTTTGCGAACGTATTGATGACTGAAATGAGTGAACATGGTTATAGTGTGAACGAGTTGAATATTGCCGACCGAGTTTTACGTAATCCTGATGGGAATTTTGTTTTCACACGAAGCCGTGATCTGATTTCCGATCACTTTTGCTGCGTGTTGTCTGGTAACATGGTGTACGAGCCTAACGGCGTAAGAATGAGTGCTAGATTGGTTCATGCCGACGATAAGCGCATTATTGCCTCATCGTCGGTGATAGTGCCCTACTTCGTCGTCGATCATTTATAGCCTAATTACTCTGCTGCTGCGTCAGCTATCGAGCTAAAGTGGCAAACTCTGTGTAGCATAGTCGCCGACGACGCAAGCGGTCTTTTGCTGCTTTAATTGAGCACACAGTGCGTCGGCTTGCTGGCGCTGTTCAAATTGGCCTACGCTTAGTCGAAATAAACGTCCCTCTCCACGAGTTAATTCATGATAATGGGGCTGAAGCCCTTCTAATATACTCGCTCGCTGTCTGCGTATTTGCTGCCAAGTAGGCATGAGTTTACTTTGCTCTGACATTGCCGCTAATTGTACCGTGAAAGTACGTGTTGAAATAACGGGTGTATTAGCTACGGGTTCATCTTTCGGTGCGTGTGTTGGTGCTGACGAAGCGGATGCCGGTGTGGATTGCTTTGCAGAAGCTTCTTGATAAGATGCTTGCTGGTTATCGTAAGCCGTGAGTTGCTCTATCAGGGTTTTCAGCTCACTCTCTATGGCTAACAGCCTATCTATGCCTGCCTGTTTTGCCTTTAACGTGTTGACTTCTGCCTTTAGCATTTCGATTTCATCACGTAACGTATCAGCCTGTACAGGCGCGTGCGGTGACATCACAGCGTCGTCTGAGCCTTCATTTACTGTCATTGGTGATGATGCTGGCATCTCTGTAGGTGGCGTTTCAAACGCGCTACAGCCCTGAAGAACAAATAGAATTCCAGTGCTGAGAAAAAGGGCTGTTTTGATGTTCATAAACGTCACTTTGCTTAGTAGTTAACTTCTATATACTCTACCTGACAGTCAATGTCACTGGCTTGAAGAGTATCGCACACAGTTTGTGCTGATGATTGTGCTTCACTATCATCTTGGCCGTTGCTGGCATCGACGTAATAAAGGCCTAGCTTACTCTTTTGGGTATTGGGATCTGTGTAGTAAAACGCATTGCTCGCAAGCGATTTATCTACGCGCTCTTGTAGTAGCTCAAAATAAACCTGTAAAAACGTTAATGAGCTAAACTCCCCTACCAGTACTGCATACCCTTGCGCCGCGTGTAAATTACGTAAGGTAAAATCGACATCTGTGATCAAATCCCCTTGTTTAGAAAATGTCACTACTTTTTCGCGTTCAGGGGTTTTACCCCGTTGTCTACCTGTTGAGGTATCAACCTGCACCGTGTATTGGCCGGGAGGCACTCGCTCAAACAAATAATACCCATCAAATTCGGTACGGGTTGACGCAATGACAACACCCTTTTCATTGGTTAAGTGTAAGCGCACATAAGGCGCAACTTGCTCTTCGTCATCTGCATTCCGCCAATAGACGGTGCCTTCCAACTCGCCACCTTTAATAACCGGAATATCAAAGTGTTGAACTAAGCCTTTTCTGCCTGATACTGAGAAGCCCTCTGAGGCGATCATCATGGTATGTTCTGGCAAGCTGGTTTCATCAACAACAATATCGGTGCGAAGACCTTCAGGTATCGCTTTTAAGACAGCCGTGCCGGTTTTGTCTGTAACCTCTTCACGAAATGCTTGTGTCGCCTTCACGGTTACGCCATCAATGAGGGGTTCGCCTTCATCATACTGGTTGTCTAAGTCTTTATCCTCAAAAATCCTGACCGCAGTCGCGCCAGAGTTGGCTAATGACCGACCTGAGGTAAAGATTGACTGCGTATCATCGTTGTAGCCTAGCCCTAAACGTGCAACCAGATTGATGCTCCAATTGTCGTTATTGGTGTAATTAGCGATGGTGGTTAAGGTAAAATCTTCATGCAGCCAATTTAAACGCAGATCCAGTCGGTCGTCACTTTCGTCAAAATCGTAAACGTAACGCACCTCAGAGGTAAGTGTGTTAGAGAAAGGATAATTAACTGAGGCACCAATAGAGCTCAGTTCTGTGTCTGGCGTAATGTCATAGTCGGCATAAATACGCGTGAAGGTGTTGCCCCAGCGAGTGCGATATGCCAGTGAACCAAGGGTTTCCCAGCTTTTATCTACCGTTTGACCATTGGCAAATTGTGGCTCTAAGAAGTTACGCTGCCAGAGTAAAGAGTGAGAAAACGAACCGTATCTTGTGTTCATGCCAATCGAATTTTTAAAGAACTCGTTTATCAAGCCATTTTGCTGTTCTGAGCGCGTCCAGGCGTTTTCGTAACTAATAGGAAGGGTTGAGTACCGGAACAAGACACCTGACAGTCGCACACTCAAACTTTCAGCAGTATCTTTTACGGGTTTTGTCGTTAGTATTGTATCGTAATCTAATTGCTTACTGCTGTTGTATATCACGTCGAGTGCCACGTCTGATATTTGCGTGCGGTAGCTGTGGCGCATCGTGCGTCTTAGATCTTCGTTTTCCTGAACGGTGCTATTAAGCAGACCAAAACTTCCCAAATTAATACCAGTATTTACCGCATATTGTGTTTCCTTTTCACCCTCATCGGGGGAAAACTGCGAAGCACCGACACCCAGCGAGAACCAGTTGGTGATACCGTAATCGTAGGAGGCGGCTACATGTATACCGAGTTGCGATGGGGCAATCCCTTCATCACCCACGCCCAAAACGCTTTTGTTGGCATCCACAGCCGAGAATTGGAAAACACCCTCTCCGCCTGCCACATTATTGCTATCAATAAAGAAAGATTCTTCTCTACGTTCTATTTGCCCCTGAGGGCCATAGAACACCAATTCAAATTCGTTGCGTCCGAAGCTAAGTTCAATGTCGTTAAATTCGTAGCGGCCATCGTCAACAGAAATTAAGTTGTCAATTAACACGCCATTGCGATAAAGCTCTACGTCCCAGCCTACTTGAACTTCGCCTACCAAATTCGCACGGCGATTATCAATAAGGCGGTTTTTGGCATTGTTCATGGTGAATCCACGCCCTAAGGACTGGGTGTTTCCCGCACCAATATTTACGGGTACTACATCGCCAAACGCATATTCGGTCATACTAAATGGACCAAGCAGATCGGCATTCTCAGATTTTTTAGACAATGTTAGGCGCGCATCAACAAGTGCATCATCATCTTTACCGTATAAAAAAAGTTGAGAGGTATAGTAGGCCGCGTCTTGCGTCGACAGTACCGAATACGCGGCAGATGTGTCAGACTGATCGGTGCGAAGCGAAACTTGGGCGTCGAGCAGTGGAGGAGAAAAAAGTGCGTAGTCTGAGGCTTGTAACGGCAGCACGGATTGTGTTGTTCTAACCCCGCTATCAAAGCGTAAGCCTCTACGTCGCATTTGTTCCTCGATGGGAAGCGGTATAGGAGAAGACACGAGTAGCGTCAGGCGTTCCTCATCAATAGTGTGACCAAGCGCAAACCAGCGAGAGAGACTCGATAACTCTACGTAGATATCGTCGCTGATTTCATACTCTTGTGCAGAGAGCGTGAATACTTGCCCATTTGCGTTAACTTCCAACTCATCACGGGCGTTAATGTCTGCTTCGAATGTGCGTGATGGGTGCACAAACCAGCCGTTAGCTGTGGCCTGATCGGGGTCGACATCAATCGGAAAATCAATCACCTGAACAAATTCGCTAAGCCCTATTCTTAGGCCGTCAGAACTTTTAGTCGCAAGCACGTCGCCGAGCAATATACCTTTTACATCCACAGTGAATAAGAGTTCTTCACCAATTGCAAATCGGCTGACAGGCGCTAACGGTTCTTGCACCTGTTTTGGCACAGCGTTGTCTATAACGACTGACGTAGGTACACGTTGCGTGCGAGATTGACTGGCTTCGAGCGCCTGATATTTTTGCTTAATTTTTCTAAGGGTTTCTTCGATGTTGGGCACATCAGCCGCGTGTGTATGTAGGTTGTTCAATATCAACAAGGCCACACCACATACCTTTATGAGTAAAGGTATGGTTGGCGTTATATCTTGTTTTTTATTGCCTTTTTTCACACACATCGCGAATTATTATTGTTATATGCTATTTGCTTAAGGTAGCTTTTTTATATCGGATTTTCTAACTGTAATTGTTTCTTCGAAATAGGTATTGTCGCTAAAGTCGCGCACGCCCTCGTATACGACACGCAATGTTCCGTCAGCTGGCGTAAATGCGTTACCCGCCCAAATTAGCTTAGATTCAATTTCGCTCAGCTCCGTCCAGGCATTAAAATCTGCCACTTTTGCCAACAAGCGTTCCTTGCCGCCTTTCGGTGTCCAATAGGCCGATATGTTTCCACTTGCTGAATGGATGCCTTGTCGAACAAGATTGAGGGAAACATGTCCAGTTTGCTTGCTTGCGGAATAATGAATAGTGGCGTCTTCTAACGAGACAGACGCGTCATAGCGTCCTTGTTGAATAGTAATGGGCACAGCAAAACTCATGACCATGTTAATTTGCATTGCCGTCGCCCTTTGTTGCTCTTCTGTTTGTTTCGGCGGTAAGGCTTTAAAGAGAATATGCGACCGATATTCACCTTCATCAAGGTTTCTAGGTCGGCGAAGTGATAACTTTATTACTTGACGCTGGCCTGGTTTCAATGTGACCTGACGAGGAGAAAAACGCAACATAGGGCTGGCAATCGGCAAGCGTTTCGCTTCTTCTTCCGATAATTTTGTGTAACCCCCTTCACTGAGTGCTTTGTTCTCTTGCCATTCTAATCGATATGTATTGGTTTGCTGTGATGTATTGGTAAGGGTAAGCGTCGCGCTACGTTCTTGCTCATCAAACGAGACGCGAACCGGATAAATCAACAGGTTTGACCAAGCCAGACTGCTGGTCAGCATTAATAGCGTAAGTAACGTCGTCAACGATACGTATTTTTTCAACATTGTTATTGTACCTTTAATAAGTCACTTCAATGGGAAGCATGATCTGGTAGGTGGCTGGGCCGATATATTGCCCTCCAAGCCCTGATGTTTCTAGTACCCCACCTACACGAAACTGTGCAGAGCCTGCAGCGTCAGCTTTAATTGTAGCTGGCATATCAACACTGCTAATAGCAAATTGCTGCGTGCTCGGCAATGTAGAGGCTGAGTAAGCGGGTAAATTTGCAGACAGAGTAACAACGGTGAAAGGCGGTAAATCGGTGAGGGTATACACACCTGGTGTTCCCAACTCCAAAATATAAATATTGTTTGTTGAGCTTGCTCTACCTGAGCTAGAAAGTTGAACTGTACTGACAACTGAGTTGTCGATAATAGAGATTTTACCGAAGCTAAAGGCTTGTTCTGTCACGAGATCTGCGTGTGAAGAAGGGGGCGTAAGAATCGCCAGTACCAACAGAAATAAAAAAAGAACAGGCTTCATACTACTACCCAAACAAAACGAATGCGCATTTAAGCACAGTTCGTTTTGTCAGGCAAAATACAACATTAGTAAGTAACAGTAACGTCAAAATCACCAGTGTATGTTGTATTTTCATAAGTTAGTGTAGGCGTACCTGGATCAGTAGTCAGTGTTGCACCTACGTTGAATGCGATTGCACCACTTGCATCAGCGGTAACGGTTGTAGTTACTGCTGCTGGCGTACCACTAGTTTGGTATGCAGTGAAGTCAAACAACCGAAGCACTGGCGCGCCAGTTGGAGCTGGGTTAAGTACTAGATCTACTGGTGCAGCAGGAAGCGTTAGCGTAAGCGCTGTAAATGGTGCTAAACCCGCAACCTGAAGTGAAGGACGAGCAGGAGTACCGCCCACGTTTTGTAGTACCGCAGTACCAGCACCAGTACATGCAGCAGCAGCAGCTGTGCCTAGTGTGCTGTTAAGTGCAGACGCAGGGTTTGCAGGTAAAGTAATACCTACGCAGTTACCCGCTGTGTTATCAACTGTGGCACGAACGATACCAAAGTCTAGTGAACCCGTTAGCGTGAAGTTGATTGAGTTATCGACAGCAACAGTAGCTGGAACAGTGAGTGTTTCTGCATTAGCAGACGTTGCAAGTGCGCCAAGTACGATGGCTGACACGCCCGCTAATTTTAAATTGTTACGTAACATCTTTAATACATTCCTAAATCAATAATACTGCAAAACGCCCCTGAGTATTCTTGTTATATAAATACAAAGACGCGTTCATGTTATCGGCTTATCTGTAAAGATCTTTAGTAGCATGACATAAATTTTGTACACATTTAATTTCGTCGCACTAAATTACCCTTATTATACTCGCAATTTTGAACTGTACAAAATTTATTCAGTATGTGTTTTCATCTTTAAACACAAGGGATATATACGTATGCGCTAAGTCACTGATTTAAAATATCAATCAAAATGGTGGTTGCCCTAATTAACTCAGAGAAGGTGCAGGCGTGTTTTTTAAAGCAACGAAAAGAATGCATTCGCAGGCCAAACTTTATTTCGACTTTTTGGTCGACTATTTTTTCAAACCATCAAAAATCGCTGAAGCTACATATTCAGGAAAGTTTAGTGGAATTATCGCTTCTACCTTAGAACTGGCAGGGTCTACGTTATCGACGAGGTATTTGTAATGCTTCGCTTTAGATACGAAATGACGAGGCTGAATTGTACTCCATTTGTATTGCGTACTTTGCTCCTTTAACGACATAGCTACATTTTCTGTGGTTGCAATACTCTTTTCGCCCCGTTCTTTTCTGAAAATGGAGGGGACGCCGATAAAATGTCGCATAGCGGCGTCATTCGGTATCTAATGTCAGCCTCTAAAAACACACTAAAGTTTTTACTATGACCATCAATGGCAGCTAATAGCCAGAGTAGCCCATGAATTGTGTTTATCAACTAATAAGGTGAAATGTGCGTAGCTTGAGAACTGAGGTCACCTATTGACAATAGTTTGTAGCTTTCACAAAAGCTTTATCAAGCTCTTTGTATAAACTCAACGACTTATCAGATTCTGCCTTGATGTTATCGTACAAGCTATTTGCGATTACTTTAATAGCCTGTTTTTCACTATCATTCAGCTTAGGATAATTAAATGACTCTATGTGCTTTAATATCTTTTGCTTTCTAGTCTCAAACACTGATTCGTCACCACGTTTTTGACAAACAATTTTGAGATGCTCCAACCAATCTGTATAAGTTTTATCTTCTTTTTTTGCCCTAGTGTTACATTCGGTGCAACAAGGTACCGTATTGCCAGGGTGATGCAGACCATATTCACTTCGATTAAACATATAAAGGTGTTCAATTTGAAGCTTCTCTTTAGTCTGGCCACAATAGGCACACGAAGAGTTAAAAACTTCGTTTTTGATTCTTAGCCAGATTTCCTTCCCTTTACCATTTCCAGTATTGAAAGAATGGCCTAGATAGAATTCTCCGACTTTAGTAAGAAAAGCTCTTACCGCCGTGTTAGCAGAGTCCGAAGGGGTGTTATAAACAGCCACTTATTAAAGCCCCAAAAAGTCTAATCCAACACGTGCTTTTGCAAAACCTAAACGTCCTAGTAAATTTAATGCGTATTCGTAACGAAGCTCTGCTATGACCTTTGCTTCTGATTTTTCGATTATAGGCTCGTCATTGCCATTTACATATGTATGGTACAGCTCCAATGTCTTATTTTCTTTATCAAAAATACCGTTATTGCCAGCCAAATATTCAACGGATTTAGGATTTGCTTTTCCATCAATTCCAACGGTAAAACTTAGATAAGATATTTCATCACTCCCGGAATCCAACTTAACGAATACTAAGTTATTTCGTGTAGCATAAGTTAATATTTGTCCTAACTCATCTGTGTCAGATAATTTGGGTAAACTATCTTCCTTAACCCCTAAAGCATTGATCATGGACTTTCTCGTCTGCTTCCAAGCACTCTTTGCATCATATAACTGAACCAATGTTAAAGGCATATAGCCGTCAGTTTCATTAGGCTCTTCTCCCTCTTTGTAATCAGCACCTTTTTGCCCAGGTACCAGGTCACATATAGGTGTTAGACACAACCAGTAGTTGTTTTCCATTTCAATTATATGGCCTGTAGATACGTGATATGTATCTATACTTTTTGTACAACTGAAGCAATTTGCGTGAACTATCTGGCCTGCTCCATCTGCAATAACCTCAGGTGCAACAAACATAGGAAGAACACTCTCCTTAGCATTTTGTTTTCTGAGGTCCATTGCTAGTCGGTTTGCAAAATTGCTTACATCATCTTTTATCTCCACAGCAAGCTCTTCCCACAACTTGTAGATTATCCCCCAAGTTTTCGACTCTATTGAGTAAGAACTTTTCGAGTTAAGAAGATCGTTAAGCCAAGCTGCTTGTAAGTACTCTTTATGGAGTATATTCTGAGCGGCTGAAATACCATTTCTCTCAATTTCATACCTGAGTTTAGCTAAAATTAATTTATGAGGGTGTGGCATCCAAGTGCTTAATGCTTGTAGAATTTTTTCAGGAATATCTGAAACAGGGGTTTCTTTTTTCCCTAAAACTGTAAGAAATAAGTCATCAGTTTTTAACCAGTTATTATCTCCGTTCATACCCCAATCAAAATGGTTGTAGTCCTTATCTCCGAATTGGCTAGCGCATGAGTCAAACTTTTCACAACAAAGCCATTTAATTAATAACTGAACTGGTAAATTAACTTCGGCTGGTTTACCCTTATAAATTTGATAAAACTGATCAAGATATTTTGATTGAACTTTCCCTTTAATAAGCTCTTTCCCAACATTTTTACAAAGCTCTAATAATTGTAAATCAGTTATTGAGTCCAATATTTTTTGACAAACATCTTCTCCAGTTTCGATTTCCCAATCTTGAAGCCCATCTTTGATTTTCGTAAGAAGAGTTTCATTTAAAGCGGCAATATCGGGCTTTTTTTGCATCGATAGTACAACATCTCTAAACACATCGTTGACTGTTCCACCAGTGCCGGAATATCCTTTTGTGTGAATAGCGACTAAATTAAAATGTTTATTCTCCGCTAAATGTTTCAACAAAGCTAATGAGCGCTCACATATTCCTTCGTCCTCACCATCTAGATGATAATCCAAAATTAATAAGTCGCTATGGTGAAGTCTATTTGCAATTTGGCTATTTTCAGCCACATCTTCCTTGCCATCATAAACATCGAGCATCCAGTTAAATTTATCACTTTTGCAAGTAGTTATTACACTTTTCAGCCTATCAGTATCAACTTTGTCATATTCGGATAACTTATTGTCTAATAAGGTATCCAACGTTGGGTATTCATCATCGATAACAGTTACTGTTCTAATAGGTTCAATAAAGGCTTCTTCGAGATAAGGTGTATAGTTGAATTCCGTATTACTCACTGCGCTCTACTCCTTGAAATGACACTATAAAGTTTGCTCCCTCTAATACTTTGTTTGCTGGATCTTTTTCATAATAAATATCATGACCACCAGCTTGAAGATTCATGCGACAAAGATAAAGGCCGACGCCGCGACCACCGCGTTGTTTTCTTGTAAAGAAAAGAGTGAAAAGACTATCAACATCATCAATGTCAACACCCGGCCCATTATCACTGACAATCACTTTCCCATTTTTAAAATCAATATTGATTAGTCGCTTTTCACATTCAGTATGTTTAACCCAGTATCTAGCGTTATTAATTAAATTAATAAAAACAGGGTATATTCTGGACGGTTGTTCAAAGATACTTAGATTTAAAAAATCATCTGTGCAATTAAATTCAATATCATTATTTTCTAGCCTTTTTCCAAAAAAATTCTTCACATACTGGAAAATATCATGTCCTGATATATCTGATTTTATTTTCTCTCCCGACAACTTTAAGGTCGATAGAAAGCGCCAAGAATCACTTAACGATTGATGTGCAATCAATACCGAGTTAAGAACCTCTAACTGTTTAGCATCTAATGCAGACTCTTTAAGGTAACTAAGGCCATTTGCGATAGTCATATCAATGCCTTCAATCTCGTGGCCAATAATCTCTACTGATATACCCAATTGAGCCAAACTATTCATCCGTTCTACTTCTTTCTTTAACGATGAATTTTCATTTAAAGAATGCAGCGCTAGTCCTTCGAGATCAATTTGATTTCTAATACTCTCAATGGCCGTCAAATAAGGTTTAAACTGCTGATTTATTTTTACGTCTTGTTTTTGATACTCGTCTTCAATTCTATTCGTTACTGTTGCTAAATCCGTTCTACCAGCGGCAAGATCATCAAGGTAATTAGAAAGCTCTTTATGAAATCTTTTATTGGCAAGAGAGAGCTCTTCATCAAATCTAGATAACTCAGTCTTTAACAAACTTCTACCTTCGGTTGCATATTTATTTATTTTAGAGTGTAAAACAGCCGCTTTACTCCTGAAGTCCTTCTCTGCAATATCAATATCTTGTTTAACAGTAAGCTTTTCGAGAGACTCGTTCAGTGAGGTATTTATATTTTTAATTAACACATACGCATTTAATTCTGAATCTCGGTATTCACGGTAAGCATTCTCAACGCTACCTAAAGACTTGGGAATAGGGGATAATGACAGCTCTTTAAGTCTACCCTGTAAATCCGTTACAACATGTCTGATTTGAATTATTTCATCTTGACTGTTTAGACTAAGTCTAGACTCAAGCTGCTCTACAAGCTCATTAACTTCTAATAAAATATCTGTAAGTTGTGGTGTATTTTTATTGATAGCAGCTCTAATTCTATTTTGTTCTTTCTTTAATAATTTTTTTCTGTCCTCAGAAGCTTTTTCCTCTGCATGCTTTTTGTTCAGCTCTGCTAATGAGTCTACTCTGATCTGTGAATAACGACCTAAAAATCGATCAGCGATATCAACAAGGATATTTTCAACGATTTCTTTAAATAACTTAGATGCCTTGTTGTCTATTATCCCCTCTCTACCAGCTTTATCCTTGAGATTAGGATTACCATACTTACTTATACAAACACCGCCAAAAATATTACGGTTAGAAAAAATGTAACGACCCGCATTTTTAGTACGACGCTTCTCAATTTCGAAAAAGTCATTATTTTCTCGGCCATACGGCATAACACGCAAATGATCTCGGTGAACCATTAAGCCAGCAAACTCTACTGTTTGTTCTAATAACTTGGTGTGTAGCACATCAGAAAGCGAAGTGTTCTTTTTTAAAATTTCGAATGTACCTAATCTGATATCGAATGGACCAAATCTCGTATCTTTTCGTGTTTTATATCTTACTTTTGGTTTTACAGTTACATCTTCGTACCAAACACCAAACGCCTTAACTCGCCCATTAAAAATACCTTGTTCATCAACTTTACCTTCAATGGTATGCTCCAATTGATCAAACTCTTCAATTCCAAAGCTCCTGGCATCGCTGATAGCATCTCGTTGCATGCTACCGTTATGAGCAATAACTCTGTACTCAAAGTCGTCAATCCTATTTTCTCCTTCTCTTGTCAAAGGATTAATAAAGCTTGCCAATGTCTGTTGAAAGTTCTCTTTCGCTCTTTTGTCTGAACCTTCTAACTCAGAGCCAGAATCGCTGGAGAGTTGCGCTATCAGATCGTCATTAATGTTCCCTATAATCATGGCCGTGCCGTTTGACGACTTCCCATTCCATACAGGCCAAGATTCAAAATGTCGTTCAGAGAATGCTTCGTCAATTACAGTTTCTTCTATCAGCTCTTTAGTTGTTTGGTCTTTCCCTTCTTCTAATTCTTGCTCATGATAAGAAGACCAAGCGGCTTCAACACGTTTGTCTCTGCCAGAATCGAGACCATCCCCCCATAGATTTCCCATCAACTTATCAAACATGCTAGGCAAGAGCTCTGGCAATTCACTTCGAGTTTCAAACTCCATAATAGGCAGTTGAATATCGTGAAGCATCAAATAAGGATTTTCAAAAAGTCTCCAATCTAATAAGCACGCAACAAACTTTTCATTTTTTTTCTTTGACATTAAAAGTAAAAGAGAACCAAGGGCGGCGGATGATAACCGGCCAATTCCTTTTTGTCCTTGTTTAACTCGAACCTTCTCAATGCCGTTCTTATCACTTTCAGAGAGTTCGCTGGAGACAGCTTTTGATTCAGTACCTACAATGAGCCACTTCTGTTCAATGTCCGTGATGGTCATTCCATGCCCATCATCGACAAGAGTAGCCACTTGGAAATCACCGTCATATATATTTAAAGAGACACTACGGGCATATGCGTCGTAAGCATTTTTCCAGAGCTCAGAAATAGCTGTCGGACAATCTGCTATTTGTTCGCGGCCTAGGTGATCTATTGTCCTAGCGCGTGTTTGAAAAGATAAGGAAGCTACCATTTATTATCCATTAAGATTGGTAAGTAAAACACAAAATAATTCTCAATTGAGAATGTGCATATATTAAGCCACGTTCTGCCTGAAATAACTTATTTTCAACAAAGAATTTTTAATATTGTTTATTAGTGCAGTCCCCAAATTCAAAGGAACTGCATTTCCTATTTGCCTGGCCTGTTCAGTAGTAGATCCCAGGAAAATATAGTCATCAGGAAAGCTCTGTAAACGAGCTGCATGCCTAAGGGTAATACCGTGATTACGCCAAGGGTGAACAAACCTTCCTTTTGATGGATTGTTACAACCAGTGGTCATAGTATTACTCGGTAAATGAATTAAGATTCGACCGTAGACATCTTTATGCCCTTTGTAATCTCCGGAGTGGCATTTTAATTCATGTTTCTTGCCTGCATCTTCACGACTACCGTTTAAAGGCGTGTCATTGAACCTTCCAACCATTTTTGCAGTTGGTTGCATATGAACATTACACGGATCATCTTTGGCGATCACACCGCCAAACTCTAAGCCTCCCAATAGGTCAAAACATTCTCGCTTAGTCAGCTTCGTTTTGACTTTAAAATAATCTTGCCAGTATTTTTCGTATAAACTTCTGGGTATTGGTTCAAAAATCGATGAAGACGTTTTCCAGTGTGGTACTTTCTTTTGTGAAGGCGAAAAATGCGTTGCCTCAGGCGGGAAACAATAATCCTGTGAGGCCAAATCTTCTCTTACTGCAAATATGAAAACTCTCTTACGATTTTGAGGTACACCGTAGTCTTTTGCATTAAGTACGATGGGAGCGTTACCGATAACTTTGTAATTATGCTTTTTTGCCAGAGTCATGAATTTGTTCAAGTGTTTTTCATGCCTTTTCCATAATAACCCTGGGACATTTTCTACTAAAAATGCTTTTGGTCTAAGCTCACTAACGAAATCAAAATATCTCATCAACAACTTATTTCTTGGATCGCTTGCTCCAGTATCTTTAATTCGGTGAGTTGAAAAACCTTGGCACGGAGGTCCACCTAAAAGTAAATCTAATTCGCCTGGCTTAATATTTCGGTACTTCATAAAACCACGAATATCTACTTCATTAATATCTTGATTGAATACATCCGTTTCAGCCCCCAACCTTTCAACAAGATTGGTCCGATACGTCTCGGCAGCCATACTGTCAAACTCTACAGCAGCTAATATATCAAAGCCCAATTCATGAGCTGCAAGCGAAAATCCACCTGCTCCAGCAAATAAGTCTATTGCTGTAAGTTTTCGAACCAAGAAAAATCCCCAAATTAAATTACCCCTAACCTACTGGAGTTTACCTTAGGCCAAAAGCTAGTGTCCACTTCCCTGTATAAAACTCTAATTAAGGCTGTTTCATATTAGGGAAAGTGGGCAGAATGAATATCCACGGAACCACAAAAAACAAAACCCCGCCATAAAACGAGGTTTTTCAAAGTGCTATGAGTTTTTTGAGCGCTAATGAACTTTACTCAATATTCTGGATCTGCTCGCGCATTTGTTCGATCAGCACTTTGAGTTCTACGGCTGATTGGGTGATGTCGGTGTGAATAGACTTTGAGCCTAAGGTGTTAGACTCGCGGTTAAATTCTTGCATCATAAAGTCGAGTCTGCGTCCGACTGCGCCGCCTTTGTTTAAGATGTTACGCGTTTCGGTTAGGTGGGCGTCGAGGCGGTCTAGTTCTTCAGCTACATCAACTTTTTGCGCAAGCATGATCATTTCTTGCTCTAGTCGGCCTTCTTCTAACTCAATTTTGGCTTCTTCGAAGCGTGATAGTATCTTTTCTCGCTGCCATGTCACTATGTCAGGCATGCGGGCGCGTACTTTGTCTACTTCTATTTTGATGCCATCTAAACGTTGTTCGATGAGTGCTTTAAGGCTATTGCCTTCGCTTGCTCTTGCAGCGATAAAATCGTTCAGCGTTTCGTCTAAACAGGCTAAAACGTCAGATTGAATCGCATCCATATCGGCTTCTTCTGCCGCTATAACGCCTGGCCAGCGAAGAATATCAACCGGGTTGACGCCACTTGATTGACCATGGCTTTGTACCCAATCTGCTGCGTGCAGAAGTTGCTTGGCTAAATCTTCATTTAGGTTAAGCTTGCTGGTGGCACCATCGTTAGGCACAAAACGTAAACTGCATTCTACTTTTCCGCGTTGTAAACGTTTTCTGAAACGTTCACGTAGCACCGGCTCTAACGAGCGAAATTGCTCAGGTAGACGGAAGTACGTTTCTAAAAAGCGTTGGTTCACTGAGCGCACTTCCCACACAGCGCTTCCCCAGTCAGCTTTTAGTTCTTTGCGGGCAAAAGCAGTCATGCTGTAAATCATTGCGATTCCTTTATCCAATTCGTAGCTACATCGCTACTTTACTGTCTCTATTCCATTATATTACCTGTTGTGAATGAAAAAAGCTGAAACTTCTTTAAAGAGGAAAGTAAAGCTGCCAATACACAGGTAAATCACTTTTTGTGTTTACAATGTCTTTTACAATACAGAGATGCAAGTTCTCTGAGAGATACGCTATAATCCTGCGCTCAAACACAGAGGAACCCAAGCTATGCGTCCAAGCGGAAGAACAGCCAGTCAGATTCGCCCCGTCACTATTACTCGAAATTTCACTTGCCATGCCGAAGGCTCGGTACTTGTTGAATTCGGGAATACCAAAGTTATTTGTAATGCCACTGTTGAAGAAGGCGTTCCAAGGTTTATGAAGGGGCAAGGGAAAGGCTGGATCACTGCTGAATATAGTATGCTTCCACGTTCTACTCATACGCGCTCAGCACGTGAAGCGGCGCGCGGAAAACAAGGCGGTCGTACATTAGAAATTCAGCGTTTAATTGCACGCTCACTGAGAGCCGCTGTGGATTTATCAATGCTGGGTGAGAACACCATTACTATTGATTGTGATGTTATTCAAGCCGATGGTGGTACACGCACGGCGTCTATTACTGGTGCATGTGTTGCGTTAGTTGATGCGCTTAGTCATATGCGTACCAAAGGTTTAATTAAAACTAATCCACTTAAGCACATGATTGCTGCATTGTCTGTGGGAGTTTATCAAGGTAATGCAATTTCAGATTTGGAGTACATTGAAGATTCAGAAGCGGAAACCGATATGAATGTTGTCATGACAGACACCGGTAAGCTAATTGAAGTTCAGGGTACAGCTGAAGGTGAGCCGTTCACATTTGAAGAAATGCATGAAATGTTAGAGCTGGCGAAGCACGGTCTTCGTGAACTGTTCGACATCCAAAAGGCAGCACTTAACTAGGAGATGGCCATGCTTGATTTTCAGAAGGCATTCATAGAGTTTGCGCTGGGTAAAGGCGTGCTTAAATTTGGTGAGTTTACGCTTAAATCAGGCAGAAAAAGCCCGTATTTTTTTAATGCGGGTTTGTTTAACACGGGTAAAGACCTAGCAACGCTGGGTCAATGCTATGCGCAAGCGTTGGTCAATGCGGGGATCCCGTTTGATGTCTTGTTTGGCCCAGCATATAAAGGGATCCCTATTGCAACCACAACGGCAGTAGCGCTGGCCGATAAACACAATATTGATACACCCTATTGTTTTAATCGAAAAGAAGCGAAAACCCACGGTGAGGGCGGGAATCTTGTCGGCAGTCAACTTGCGGGACGAGTGATGCTAGTGGACGACGTAATCACGGCGGGTACAGCGATTCGTGAGTCGATGACGTTAATTGAGCAAAATAACGCTAGCTTGGCAGGGGTGTTAATTGCACTCGATCGTCAAGAAAAAGGACAAGGCGAGTTGTCAGCGATTCAAGAAGTTGAACGTGACTTTGATACGCAAGTTATCTCTATTATCAGCTTGGCAGACTTAATTCAGTATTTAGAAGATAAACCTGAGATGGCGGCGCATTTGGCGAACATAAGACAATACCGTGAAGACTATGGCATCTGATAATACGTTGCCTGAACCCTTTGCCAATGCAGATCATACGCTGGATGCGTTGGGTCTGCGTTGCCCTGAACCTGTGATGATGGTACGTCTGCAAATTCGAAAAATGAACGTGGGTGAATCGTTGGCGATTATTGCCGATGATCATTCTACCACGCGCGATATTCCGAGCTTTTGCCGCTTTATGGATCACACATTAGAAAATCAGCGTACTGATAGCAAACCTTACCTGTATCTCATTACAAAAGCACATGGCTAGTAAACTTGCTGATTATTATACTTTTGAGACACAGACCAAAGTAACATCGCGCTAAGCAGTTTTTTGGTCTGTTCTTCACAGCGAAGCTCTTCGACATAAAGGGCTTCTTCTCTTACTAAGCGTTCAAGCGCAGAGCGTTTCAGTCTGACATGTATAAATTCGTCTTCTTCCAAATGGCGGCTTTGCATATGCGTTCTCCAAAATGATGATTAGTGTACTGATGATGGCGAAAATATGCTGTCAGCACGGTGCAGCGCAGCAATGGCATTGAGCACCTGTGAGAGCGATTCTGGTTCGGCTGAGTGAATGGGTAATAGTGTTTCTAGCTGACCCACTGCTCTCAGTAGAATCGCACTGGCTTGCGTTTGTTGCCCATGTTCACACAGGTCTTGTACATACCGTAACGTTACGTCAGCATACAGAGCAAAGCGTGAATCGTGATGTCCGTTGAGCAAGATCACCGTCGCTGTATCCAGTGCATAACCAAGGTGTATGAGTGACGCTTGCGTTGCACCCTGCTCTTTTAATATTTGCACCGTATCCATGCTGGTATGAAAAAGGTTTATGGCTGCATCGAGGTGGGATCGTAGCCACGCTCTATGATTCGGGCACAGGTGTTTCATTTGTCTTCCTCATTGAGTTGTTACCTTCACATTAATGCAAATGAGAATTATTATCAAATGAAAAATAAGAAAAAGATTAACAAATTTGAAACAAATTACGCTGGGCTACGTGTGTGCTCCGTTAAAAACGTATGTAAATATATGATTTTATTGTGAAAGTGGTGAGTTATTTAGGCATGAAAATGTCAGTATAGGGGAGGAGTAAAATGGCGTATGCTATTGGGCAACGCCATTTTGGGGGAAGGTAGTTTCCACACTCAGTTCTGTTTGTATACCTTGCCGTCTTTCATCACAAATTGAATTTCCTGCATCAGACGGATGTTTTCAAGTGGGTCGCCTTTAACTGCAACAATGTCAGCCAATTTACCCGCTTCGATAGTACCGACTTTATCTAAAATGTTGAGTAATGTTGCGCCGTGATACGTTGCACTACGAATAGCATCAATGGGCTTCATGCCTGCTTCTACCATCAGTACGAATTCTAAACCGTTATCACCGTGCGCAGAGACACCAGAATCTGTTCCCATCGCAATCTTTACGCCTGCTTTGTAGGCTTTGGCAAAGGTTTGTTGAATTAAAGGACCAATGGTTGCCGCCTTCGGTCTGACAATATCAGGGAAGAATCCATCGATTTTTGATTTTTCAGCGACCCAATTTCCGGCCATAATAGTGGGAACGTAATACGTACCACGTTCCTTCATGAGCGCGATGATTTCATCGTTCATGTAGGTACCATGCTCTATTGAATCTACGCCAGCCAGAATTGCACGTTTCATTCCTTCTTTACCGTGAGCATGCACCGCCACAGTCATGCCGTAGTCTTTAGCAGTATCCACGATGGCCTTTAATTCATCCTGCATAAACTGAGGATTTTGACCGCTCTTCGCTACGCTTAATACACCGCCGGTTGCCGTGATTTTTATCAGATCGGCTCCGTCTTTGTAGCGTTGCCTAACGGCTTTTCGTGCGTCATCTTGGCCATTGATCACACCCTCTTTAGGGCCAATATCTCCGCTCAACGACGCGCTCATGCCGTTGGTTGGATCAGCATGTCCACCCGTTGTGGCAATCGACTTTGCTGCGGTATAAATTCTAGGCCCGTCTATTACGCCTTGATTGATCGCTTTTTTAAGTGCGACTGATGTGTTGTAACTGTCACCCAAATTACGGACGGTAGTAAACCCTGCATCTAGCGTACGTTTGGCGTATTGTACTCCCTTTAAGGCATAATCCGCTTCGTTGAGGGTAAACCGCTCCATGTAACCGCGCATGCCACTATTTTGAAAGTTTAGGTGCGTGTGCATGTCCATTAGACCAGGCATCACAGTATGATTTTGAAGATTGATGACCGTATCGCTTTGTCCTGCTTTTTTGAAGCCGTCTTCAATGGCTGTGATTGTATTGCCATCAATGATAATCGTCACCTCTGTCAGCACCTCATCATTATTCGCAGGAATGACCTTCCCAGCATGAATGAAGGTGGCGGCGTAAGCTGTAAAACTTGTGCTCATAGCAAGTGTGAGCGCGGCGGTGCGAATAGCACGTATTGGAATGCGCATAATGATTCCCTGAGTGTGTTAGTGTGAAGATACAGTAGGGAAAAAATGACTTGAAATCAAAATATTGCGACGAATGGGCGGACGCGGAGGCCATTTAATCATACATGGTTGCCTCAATACGTTTAGCTAGATGTAACCTAAAATAATTTGGTAGTCGCCACTTGATACGGTCACTGCCTGCTTGCCGTTAAAGGTGGTTTCATCGGCGGCTTCTACCATTTGGTAAAATACATTTTGGTGAAGTCTCGCCCATAGATTCCGCCTAACCAATACATAGGGTAGTAACGCGCCTGTTACTTTGTCTGTATGTAGTTCAACCGGATGCGAATCGTTGACAACAAATGTGTCTTGGGTGTGAGTAGAGAAAATAATTTGGTTGTCTTGTAGTTCCCATTGCGTAATCAAAAAAGGAACATCTTCCACCTCAATGCCCACTTTTTCTACTGGCGTCACCAAAAAATACTTCTCACCTTCTTTTTTCAAAACACTAGAAAACAGCTTAACTAATGGCTTACGACCGATAGGTGTACCCATGTAAAACCAGGTACCATCATGTTTAATGATAATGTCAATGTCACCGCAGAAATCTGGGTTCCACATTTCGACAGGAGGGGTGCTTCCCTCGCTGTCTTTTAACTGTGTTTGCAGTGATTGAATATCCATATCTAAGTTATAGCATTTCCAGAATTTCACGCAGCTTGGCTTTTACCCTACGCATGTTCTCAGGCCCCATACGAATTAAATGCTTTTGCGGCATACTCAAAGACTCAAGGCGTTCGTCTTTGTATTTATACATCACGCTATCAGTGTACACCTCTACTGGCACTGGTACCGACGGTGTTTCCAATAAATGCTCTATGGCTTGTTTTAACACGTCATTAAACGGCTCACTTGGGTCGCCAATTTCTGCATACAGTTGATTTAACGTTGGCTGATAGGTTTCATACAGACTCACCAGCGTATCAGCGCTCATGGTGTCAATCACATCGACATAAGGTGTGTAGCGCTTATAACTTGCTGGGTCGATCCACTCTTTGCCGCCTTGCTGATAAATTCTGAAGTTCTGACTGGGCGGCTGCAATAACTGGTGATTAGGCGCAACTTCGCCTTCAGCAAGGTTGGCAGCGGTTACCACAAAGCGTTGCAATAAAGATTCGTCTACCAGTAAGCTGGCAGCGGCTTCATAGTCGGCTGTTGCCAAAATAGAGGTTTTTACCGCAGCGTCACTGGTATCTACAGGCGGCGCAACAACAACAGGTGCTGGCTCTACCACCTCTTCCTCCTCAATAATCGGCTCCTGAGCGGGGGGCGGTGTTGGTTTTGCTTGCTCAACTTCAGTTTTCACAGGCGCTGGCACAACCGGTCGAGGGGTTGGCTTCTCCATTGTCGGAATATCTTTGTTGTCAGATGTCATCCAAAAATAAAGTGCCACCAGCAACGCAAATCCGCCCAGCCCAATGAGAAGTAAAGGCATTATTGGCTTTGGTTTGGCTGCGTCTTTACACATAACATCTCCTTAAGAATTGTAACCACATAATTATCAGACAATAAGTCGCTGAAAAGGTTGAGTAAACAATGCGACTGATTTTATCGGGAGTCAACTCAAAACCCTCACTAAATCCCATTTTTGTGCCTGGCCTGTATAGCTCCAAGCTTGTTTAATTTTAGCATCTCGATTGTCTATTCTTACCTAAAACAATATGAATGATGGCTGAATTTTAAAGGGGCTAGACAGAGTTTATCGTCCAGTTTACACTGGTCAGACAACAGTTAACAAATTCTTAACCTTAGTTGAGCGATTGATTAACCTAGACGCGGTAGATTTTCGGATGATAAGTAAATGACAATCATATTGTGGGCGATTCCTTTTTTCTTTTTATTGATCAGTATCGAGCTGATCGCAGAAAAGGTAAAAGGAACGGCGTATTACCGTGTTAATGATGCAATCAACAGTTTGACTGTAGGCGTTTTGAGTCGGGTTACGGGGATTTTGAAGGCCCTCGTGCCGCTTACTATTTATGCTGTCGCATATGAATACATTGCGCTATTTACCCTGCCTGATTCAATGTGGACATGGGTTGCAGCGTTCATTATTTACGATTTTTTCTATTACTGGAACCACCGCTATGGTCATGAAGTCAGCCTGTTTTGGGCTGCCCATGTGGTGCACCATTCCAGCGAAGAATACAATTTAACTACTGCGCTGCGTCAAACCAGTGGTAGTTTTTTCTCATGGATTTTTTATCTACCTATGGCGCTGGTGGGCTTCACGCCCGAGACACTTCTTGCTGTAGCGGCACTGAATTTGGTGTATCAATTCTGGGTGCATACACGTCATGTTCCTAAGCTCGGCTGGTTTGAATATGTGTTTGTATCTCCCTCTAACCATCGAGTTCATCATGCACAAAATGATATTTATTTAGATCGCAACTACGGCGGTGTATTTATTGTGTGGGATCGTCTCTTCGGTACATTTCAGGAAGAGTTAGACCACGAACCACCAATCTATGGCGTGCGCAAAGCTCTGAAAAGTTGGGATCCTGTATGGGCAAATCTGCAAGTCTATTCTCAATTGATGAAAGACAGTTGGCGTACAAAGCGTTGGTCGGATAAATGCAAAGTGTGGTTTGGCAGAACAGGATGGCGTCCTGCTGATGTGAGTGAGGCTTATCCGCTCGCGCGTGTGAATTTAGCCACATTCAAAAAGTTTGATGTCCAACTGAGCATGACGACCAAAGTCTATTGTTTACTTCAACACAGTGTAACGGTGTTGATTGCGCTAATGTTTATGCTCAATCTAGACACGCTAACAAACTCGTCCCTTTGGGGCCTATCTGCCTTTATTATTTTTAGCGCGGTATCTGTAGGTTTGGTGATGGAGAAGCGACCCGTATCGTTTTATTTTGAGCTGATTAAAAATATCGGCTTGATCGTTGGCTTGCTTGTTTTGTCGTTGCCCAGTTGGCTTACTATTGCACTCTTTTTCGGTACTTCCGTGAGTATGTGCTTATTACACCGCGTGTATCGAGATATTCATGGCACTGACTTAGTTGAAGGACCTATCGCATCCCAGTAAGTGGCTGCTATGTCTGGCTACGCTGAACTTTTTTTCACTCGCTACGTAAATAGGTTTGAAATGAAGCTGGGCGCGGAGGTGACTTATGAGGTACAAGCTAAGTGTCGTAGTGTCGAAACAAGTCTCTATCGACTTACTGGAAGTGCAGTCGTTTGAAAGTAATGTTTACTTGGTTAAACTCACCATTAATGGTGTTGAAGGGTTATTGTATGGAGACACCGATTCTCCTGTGAGGTTTATGAGTGCCAACCAAATCCGTGAAACCTTTGAGAACAACGCGATCCAAGATGCTTACCTGATTCATCAATCATATTATGATGAAATGATTGGCAATCCGCCTTCTGCGAACGAACCCATGCGAATTCCCTTTTCGATGTCGCTACCCTATTAAATTTGTTCATGAGCTAGAATTATCCTGTCGTCATCACCATGTTGTAGTGACAATCTGGATTTTAATTTTGCAGGCAGACGACATTATGCGATTTTTACATACGATGGTACGGGTGCGTGACTTGGAAGCATCAATGCACTTTTATTGCGACTTATTGGGCCTTAAAGAAGTTAATCGGTACGACAGTGAAAAGGGCCGATTTTCATTGATTTATCTCGCTGCACCAGATGATCTTCCTGAAGCAGAAACCTCCCAATCTCCCTTAATTGAATTAACCTATAACTGGGACCCTGAAACCTATACAGGTGGACGAAATTTCGGGCATTTGGCGTTTCGGGTAAACGACATCTATGCAGCTTGCGAAACCTTGGTGCAAGGCGGTGTTGACATTAATCGGCCACCTAGAGATGGACACATGGCATTTGTGCGATCACCTGATGGTATATCCATTGAGCTATTGCAAGAAGGGGATGCACTGCCGCCTACAGAACCTTGGGCGTCAATGGAAAACATCGGTGAATGGTGATGAATTGCCGATCTTTTTGAGCGGTTTTATCATATAAACGGCATGAGTAATCAATATAAACGCGGCCTCATGTGGTTCAGGCACGACTTGAGGCTGTCAGACAATCTGGCTTTGCAGCGGTTAGCATCTGATTGTGATGAACTGATAGTCGTGTTTGTGCTCCCTCCTTCATGGCGAGCCGTCAATCAATTTCAATCTCGTCACATAGGCGCACACCGCCTCGCGTTTTTGCAACAAAGCCTACAAGACTTACAATTACGCTTAACGGAGCGCGGTCAATCGCTGATTGTACTCAATGAAGAGCCGTTGCTGTGCTTGCCGACATTTATCGCTCAACACCAAGTGGATGTTGTTGCAAGTAACTATCATCCAGGCGTGTATGAGCGTAGAGATTGGGTGAGCTTAAAAAATCAGTGCCCAGATGTCGTTTTCTTACAGGAGGAAGGCGCAACGCTGTATGCGCTTTCACAACTGCCTTTTGATATTAACGATTTGCCAGAGAGCTTTACACCATTTAGAAAGCGTGTTGAGGCAATAAAACCCGATCGTCCTTGCCAGACTCCGACGCATTTTCCGCCACCGCCCCCAGCGCTGCGCCAAAATTCAGCGGCTCAGCTGTTCGAGGAGATTAGAGGTATAAATACATTTGAGCCTAGAGTTGTCGGTGGCGAAAGTGCCGCGCAAGCGCAACTGGCCTATTACACGTATGAGTCAAAGCTGCTATCGCAATACAAGCAAACCCGCAATCAACTGGATGGTTGGGACTACTCAAGCAAGTTATCTTTTTGGTTAGCGAATGGGTGTATCTCTCCTCGACAAATTTACTATCAGATCCAAGCCTACGAAGCAGATGTAGAGAAAAATGAATCTACCTATTGGTTAAAGTTTGAGCTCTGGTGGCGAGAGTATTTTTATTGGTACCTACACGTACATCAGCATCGCTTGTTTATCTTTTCAGGCGTTAAGGGCAAAAAGCCGTTAACCACTTTTTGGCCGCAACGTTTCAAAGCGTGGATGGAAGGTTCAACGCCCTATCCGATTGTCAATGCGTGTATGAAGCAGCTAAAGCAAACGGGTTATATGTCGAATCGTGGGCGTCAGTTGGTCGCCAGTTGTTTGGTTCATGAGTTAAACATGGATTGGCGTTATGGCGCCGCCTATTTTGAAGAGATGTTGATTGATTATGACGTTGCGTCAAATTGGGGGAATTGGCAGTATCTAGCTGGCGTAGGGGCTGATCCGAGAGGTCACAGGCAATTCGACTTGGCTAAACAAGCCCAGCAATATGATCCAAATGGCGAGTTTGTTGCAACATGGCAGGGTGAATCATCGGTGATGCCAATGAATGTAGTAGATGAAAGCGATTGGCCGATTACGTAATGGGCACTATAAGTCTCTTCGCTTGCGTAAACGGTAACGCTTAATCAACGAGTATGCCTTGCGCTTTGTGGCGCGCCAATGGGTTTTGGGCAACTCGGGCAAATTATCAAATAAATGGGCGTAATCTTCATCTTTGAGTTTTACGCTACCGCTGTGGGCAAGTAACACATCGCTAGGATACAAGTCGTGTAGCTTATTAACCGAAATGCGATATTGATTTGGGTGAAATACCGGGAACGGCGGGATAAACTTGTCCTTCACTTTGACAATCAAGTCAGCCACGTAAATCGTGTGAGTAGGCGCATGGTAAACCGCAAGATCTCTGTCTGTATGCCCGGGCATGTTGAGAATTTGCCAGTCTTCAAATTCTGGAATACGCATGCCTTCTTCTGCAACGATGTCTGGCTCTAAGAATGGCGAGTAAAATAGATTACGTTTAGGCTTTTTCAAACGACTTGCGACCCAGAAAGTCAGTAACAGATCGGTTGTATACATTAACATTCCATGCAAGCCACTGTACCAATGATGTGGTTTTTCAGATGTTAAAATTCGGCAGCCAGCGAGCTTTCTAAGTGCTTCTGCGGCACCCGCATGATCAGGGTGCATGTGGGTCACAACGACGATTTTTAAATCTGTGATCGGTCGATGCAGAGATTCGCTGACAAAGGTATGAATAAGTTCAACATCGGCACGGCTACAGCCGTCAAGTAACAGCAATCCGTGCTCGTATTCAACGAGATATATCGATTGTATGTAGCCTGACAAATGGTGGATATGCATATCCGATCCTTACTCTATTCTTTTCATCGTAATTTTTATCTGGAAAATCATTTACTAACGTTATTTCGTCCCCACGTTAACAGAATAATGAATCTAAAGCAGATTGCAATTTAACGCCCTCGAAGCAAGTCAACTATACTGCGAGAAAAGCGCGATTCGAAAAGGCATTAGAGACTGCCTGTTTGCATCGCAATGACAGAGATAGGGAGAATAAGGTTTGAGTCGAAAGTGCAGCAGGTATGTTGGCTTTAAAATATTTGTTAGCTTGTTGGCAGTGTTTACCTTAGCTATAGCGAATGCGCAGAGCGAACCTGAAGAGGTAGTTTGGTATGCCGATCTACCTGAAGATGGCTACAATCATGAACTCGATATCATGGATATTGAAGCTGAGCAAATTCAACTTTTAAAAACCTTGGTTAAATCTGATCTTACTTTCAATGTAATAAATACGCCGATTATTGCTGGTCTAGAAAAAATTGCGCAAGGGGAAGATGCGTGTGTGAGTAACGTAATCCATACACCTAAGCGTGCTGCGTTTGCGTATTTTTCAGCAGCTTATTCTGTATTTTTATCTCATCAAATTGTTTACATAGAAGGCAACGAAAACGCGGTAGAATTTGCCGATAGGGTGACAACCGATGGTCATTTTGATTTGGAATATGCTGCGCAATTGGTGTCTATGCCAAATATCGGTGTGGCTGAGTCTCGCGCTTACGCAAGCCCTTTGAACGATATGCTGGAATCAATACAGTCTCGGCTGATTTTTGTACATGGTGACAACAACGTCGCCTCTTTGCTTCAAGCTTTGCTCAATGGAGATATTTCTTATGCCATTGAATATCCCGATGTGGCAGTGAAATATGCGGCTAAACATGCTCCCAACAAGCGCATTGCATTAATTCCGATAGATGGCGTTAAGTCGTTTGTAGTGGGTAGAATCGCATGTTCTCGAACGAAAAAAGGTCGACGCGTGATTAAGCACTTGAACCAAGCCTTGCGCAGTTTGGGAACAAACCCTAATTACCTGAACATTCTAAGAAAGCCGTATCATGGCCAGCTAAAACGCCATTATACAAGAGCATATAACGAGGTGTTTGGTACAGAATTCTAAATAAATCAGTCTGTTAAGTGGTAAAAATGCTCGATTTTTAGCTAGAACACCAGTAGCATGCTTTGGCATAGTGTTTGTAATTTGAGAGTGACGCTATGTCTTCATTTGTAGCCCATGGTTCAATTTCCGTAAAAGTAGATGGGCGTGTATTAATTGTTGAGGGGACGGGTCCTTGGAACGCCGAGAGTTTGGATGAATCGGGCGAAAATGCCAAAGGTGTGCTTGAGTCCCTCAAAGGAGCGCCGTGGGGCGTCATTGTTGTGGTTCGTGGTGAGCCCATCCATGTGCCAGATGCTGCCAAGCAGCTAACGCAGATTATTCGCGATGAAAAACGCGTGGGGCGTTCTGCTACGGCTTTATTAGTGGAAGACTCTGACTCTCCGCGATTTGCAAAAAACCATATTGGTGAAATTTATCGGGAGGCAGGAGAGAATTTCGCATTTTTCAGTGATTTTAATCATGCCAAAGCGTGGGTGCTGGATAAAGTCAAACAAGCTGAATTAGTCTAGATCTGACAAGCACAAAAGGCGACATGCGTCGCCCAGATCTGATCATTTTGATTCAATCGTATTAGTGCTGAAAGTTTATTTCTAATAATTCGGTGTCTTTATCGAAAGTGAGGGTTTTAAGCTTTCCTTTTCCTTCAACGTTCACCATATTCGATTGTTTAGGCCAAATATCTCGAAGGGCGTGATGAATGACTTTCAGCGATGTCATTGCCTCTGTTATTGCCGTTTCCTGATATACCCAGAAGAACTTACCATCGACTTCATAGCCAATACTCGTGAGAGGCAGCTCATCGTCGTTCTTGTCTAATAAGGCAAAACGCTCAGTGACGTACTGCTGAAATTGCTTTTGCGTTTTTTCAGACTGAATAATATCAGCGCCTTGCCCAAACATTTCCTCTGTTGCATGTTCTGCATCATGCAAATTAAATCGGTGCATGATTTCAATATTGCCAGTGCGTGCGTTAAACAGCACTTTAGTCAAGGCTGCTTTTTGTTGATGTGCAAACGAAGCGTTGGCAGCCATTAAGGCTGCCAAAAACACCAATATGCGAGTCAATACCGAGTTCATGATCTACCAATCATCACTATCTGAAAGTGACTTTAACTCGTCATCAGACTTAAGTTTAGTTTTCATGTCATGCATGATGTCTCGATGCACTTTGCCCGATTTCTTTTTCTGTTTGAAAACTTCAATGCGTGATGGAATGATCTGACGCGGATAGTGATTGTTTTCAACATCGACATCCGCAGTTTCCCAGTGAGGATCAACCGTGACGCTTACCAGTTCCTTGTCTTTCTCTGTCACAATTAATTTGCTCACGGCTTTAGGTGTGCGGCGCCAGATTTCTGCTGGTATGTACATGTTATCTGTGCTGCCATCTTTGAAGGTAAGCTCAAGAATAATTGGCATGACCAAGCCACCCTTATTAGAGAAGTCTAAAACGTAGTAGTTTTTATCTTCCTTTACTGCTCGCTCATAGGCTGCGCGCTCCCAGTCTTTAAGCTTGTGCATCCATTTGTTGTATTTGTTACGCTCTTTATTCGTGACAGTGAAACGATCGTGCTCGTCATAAAAATCAGACACATCATCGTTCTCTTCTACCCACAGCGTTTTGCCTTCTTCACGGTTACGAATGTCGGTGAGTGACGTCGGTTTGTCTAATTCGTCTTGACGTAAACGGTCAAATTCGATGTCTGGATTACGGGTGTCAATGCGTAGTTTGCTGACTTTATCAATCGAAATATCGACATGATCGGTTGAATAAAACCAACCGCGCCAGAACCAATCCAAATCGACACCTGATGCTTCTTCCATGGTACGGAAAAAATCAGCTGGTGTAGGGCGTTTGTACATCCAACGCTGAGAGTATTCTTTAAACGCAAAATCGAACAGCTCGCGCCCAAGAATCGTTTCGCGTAATATATTGAGTGCAGCGGCAGGTTTTGTATAAGCATTCGGGCCTAAACGCAGTACGCTATCTGATTGTGTCATGATAGGAACCTGAGTTTCTGACTTCATGTAATCGATGATATCGCGAGGCTCTACACCCCATGGAATGGTTGGATCCCACTCACGGCCAGCAACGCCATCAAGAAAGCTATTTAGTCCTTCGTCCATCCATGTCCATTGGCGCTCGTCAGAATTAACAATCATCGGAAAATAAATGTGACCAATTTCGTGGATAACCACCCCAATCAAATATCGCTTTTCGCCTTGCGAATACGTGCGTGTGCCATCATCACGCAGGGTGGTGCGAGGACCATTGAAGGTTATCATCGGATATTCCATTCCGCCCACTGGACCGTTTACTGATTGTGCAACAGGGTACGGGTAATCGAATGAGAATCGAGAATACACTTCCATGGTGTGAACCACAGACTCAGTAGAATATTTCTTCCACAAATCCCCCCCTTCTTTCGGATAAAATGACATGGCCATGACAAGTGGTTGAATATCGCCGCCTTGCTGATAACCTTTTGCATCCCAAATGAACTTACGAGACGATGCCCAGGCGAAGTCGCGCACGTTTTCTGCCTTGAATCGCCATGTTTTGGTATCGTTCGTGCCCGCTTTCTCGTTTTCAAGTGCTTCTTCTTCAGTCACGATAAAGACTGGACGCTTTGCATTCTCTGCCTGTTTTAATCGCTCAATCTGAGTATCAGTAAGTACATCATTGGCGTTTTGTAATGCACCTGTCGATGACACAATGTGATCAGCTGGTACGGTAATTTCTACATCATAATTGCCGAATTCAAGCGTAAACTCGCCTCGACCAATGAACTCTTTGTTTGTCCAAGCTTCATAGTCGGTATACGCTGCGAGCCGCGGAAACCACTGAGCCAGCATGAAAATATCATTTCCGCCTTCGCGCGCATCGTCAGGGAAATGCTCATAGCCAGCGCGGGCCGAGACGGCATTTTCTTCTACCATGTTAAATGAGAAGTCAATATTGAAGTCGAAAGTGCCTTTGGGTTTAAGGGGGGACGGTAAATCGACACGCATCAATGTGCCCACGATGGTGAACTTTAGAGGGTTGCCTGCACTGTCTTCAACTTTGCGAATGTCATATCCTAGCTCGACGTCATTTTCAAAATGCATTTTACGCAGTGCTGCCAAACTGATTCTTGCGGGTTTATCGTCTTTCGCTGCCTGAGTCGCTGGGCCGCGGGTACCAATACCGCCAAATGATGTTGTCATGGCAGACAGTGAGTCACTACGATATTTATTTTGGTCTAGCTGAATCCACAAGTATTTCAGCGTGTCTGGCGAGTTATTGTGGTATTGGATTGCCTCAGTCGCATCGATTCTGCGTTTGTCTTCATTCAATGTCACATGAATTTTGTAGTCTACTTGCTGCTGCCAATATTGATGACCTGGCTCTCCTGCTGCATTTCGATACACATTCGGTGTGGGCAATACTTCATCAAGTTGTCGAAACTTATCTTCAAAATCGCCTTTTGTTTGGTTGATAGCAGCAAATGATGCTGCGCTAACCAAGCATCCCAACAACAGCAGTGAGCGTTTTATCATGGTAGTTGTACCTTATTATTTTATAGACAACAAAGGGGGGCCCTCGAATATATCAAATAAGAGATGAATGATCTTGTCACTCATCGGAAAGATTGACAACTTGATAGCGCATTGCATTCTGGACTTGTTTAAAATTTCGAATATCGTACTCTGTCAGCTAGTCGAAATCATCAAGGGGAAATATGCAGGATATTCAGTGGCAACGTGCAGTAATTAAAGTCGGAAGCGCGTTGATTTCTCCCGATGGTCAAGGATGCAGTGGTCAATATTTATTAGCTATTGCGCGCTTTATTCTCGCTAGCCGAGAAGCCGGCAAAGAAGTCATTGTTGTGTCGTCAGGCAGTGTGGCCGCAGGGCGAAAAGATATTCCTGTTACGCATACGCCGTCAATTGCTGAAAAACAAGCCATGGCAGCCATTGGTCAGTCGCAGATGGTGGCAAATTGGGCGCGCTTTTTTGATTTTCCATGCGCACAATTGTTACTTACTTACGATGATCTTCACAATCGCACGCGGTATGTGAATATAAAAAACACCCTGCGTGAGTTGCTTAAGCATGGCGCGTTACCCATTGTAAATGAAAACGATACTGTCGCGGTTAACGAATTAAAGGTCGGTGATAACGACAATCTCGCCGCGTATACCGCTATGGTTTCACAGGCTGATTTACTAATCATTTGCTCTGATATTGATGGATTGTTTGATGCCGACCCTCGCAAAAATGCGCATGCGAAGAAGATTGATATCGTTGACGGCATCGACGATAACATATACGCCCTCGCGGGTGGCGCAGGCACATCTGTCGGCACTGGCGGTATGAAAACCAAGATTCAAGCGGCTGAAAAATGCACGAAAAGTGGGATTACGACATTGATCGTAAATGGTAAAAAACCAGAGGTGTTTGAGCGATTATCAGAAGGGGTAGTATCTGGAACCATGTTCAAACCTCAGTTTGCCAAAGACCGAGCTAAGCGCCAGTGGTTAGAACATACTTTAAAAAGTCGTGGCCATGTTGATATCGACAACGGCGCTAAACGAGCATTACTGTCTCAAGGTGCATCTTTGTTACCATCAGGAGTCGTACAAGTAACGGGAGAGTTTAGTGCGGGTGATGCACTTGATATCCTTTGTAACGGCGAATTTATTGGAAAAGGATTGTCTTTGTACAAATCTGACGATCTGAAGAAAGTGGCGGGATGTCAAAGTAAAGACATAGCTCGCATTTTAGGGTTTACTCAAGGTGAAGAAGTGATTCACCGAGATGACATGATAGTAATCAAACAAAACAAACAGGGGCTGTCTGATGACATTTGATATTGCAAAGGCTGCACGTCAGGCGCGACAAGCGTCCCGTCAAATCGCGACATTAAGTGGAACAGAAAAAAACGCGTTACTGCACACCATTGCAGATAATATTTTGGCGCATTCTGAAAATATTCTTAATGAAAATCAAAAAGATACGCAACAGGCGAAGCAAAGCGGCTTAGAGCAATCGATGATTGATCGCTTGCAGTTGGATGATCAACGTTTAGAAGCCATTGCTGCTGCGGTAAGAGAAATTGCTGGTCAAGAGGATCCTGTCGGTGGCATGCAAGACGTTAAACGTATGCCAAGTGGCATACAAGTTGGCAAAATGCGTATTCCTTTGGGCGTCATTGCCATGATCTACGAATCTCGCCCAAATGTGACTATCGACGCGGCAGCACTTTGCTTAAAGGCAGGAAATGCTGTGGTTTTGCGTGGAGGCAAAGAAGCCTTGCATTCCAACCTAGCGCTCGCGCAGTGTATTACTGATGCGTTGCTAACTCACAATTTGCCCGAAGCTATCGTGACTGTGATCCCAGATACCGATCGCGAGATAATGAACCAACTCATGACGTTGTCTGACGATATTGACCTGATTATTCCTCGGGGCGGAGAAGGGTTAATTCGATTTGTAACGCAAAATAGCAGAATTCCAGTAATTCAACACTTTAAAGGTGTATGCCACTTGTTTGTCCATGAGCAAGCCGATATTGATAAGGCGCTGAATCTTCTTGAAAACGGTAAAACTCAGCGTACTAGCGTTTGTAACTCACTTGAAACCTTATTGGTAGATAGCGCGATTGCTGATTCCTTCTTGCCATTAGCCGCAAAAATGTTGGAACGTCATAATGTGAAAATACACGCCTGTGAGCGTAGCATGGGTGCATTTGCTGATGCCGAGCTTGCCAATGAAGATGACTGGCATGCTGAGTATCTTGCGCTAGAAATCGCGGTGAAAGTGGTAGATGGGATCGATGCCGCTATTTCCCATATTGATGTTTATGGAAGTGGTCATACTGACGTTATCGTCAGCCAAGATTATTCGGCTGTGCAACGTTTTATCAACGAAATTGATTCGGCTGTGGTCATGGCAAACGCCTCATCACGTTTTTCTGATGGTGGGGAGCTCGGCTTAGGCGCTGAAATTGGTATATCTACGAGTAAACTTCATGCATATGGCCCGATGGGAGCGACATCACTAACAACCGAAAAGTTTGTTGTGATGGGCGAAGGGCACGTTAGAACATAGCTTGAAGACCAATATTGGATGACGTCATTCTATTAAACAAGGATAACAGTATGCAATCAGAGCGCGCCTTTCCCTATTTTGTTTATAACGTATTTACCCGTGATACGTTTGGTGGCAATCCGTTAGCCGTGATCCCTCATGCCGAAGGGCTTTCTGATGCCGAAATGCAGCAAATCGCTAAACAGTTTAACTATTCAGAAACCGTTTTTGGTTTTGACACTGACAAGCTAAATCATCACAAGCAGTTACGCATATTTACACCGTCTAGAGAAGTGCCCTTTGCTGGGCATCCGAATATTGGCGCTGCAGTGGCTTTGTACGAAAATAATCTTGTGTCATTACCTCAAGATACACAAACCTTATTATTTGATGAACAAGCTGGCTCAGTACCCTTGCAATTAACGCGCGACGAACATGGAAGTGGTTTTGCATTGTTGGCGCCAGAACCGCTATCGACGGGGCAAACATTTGAGCCTCATTATATTGCTGAAGCGCTATCACTTGATGAGTCAGACATACGTACTGAAGTGCATGCACCCATGCAAGCGTCAGTTGGGCTTGGTTTTATTTTTGTCGAAGTAACAAGTGTTGATGCATTGCAGCGTGCCAAACCGAATTTGTCGGTATTTGAGGAAATTTTCGCAGAGGGCATACAACCTGATATTCATGTGTATACACGGAGTGAGGATGAGTTCGATATTCGCACCCGTATGTTTGCCCCCCTAGACGGGGTGTATGAAGATCCGGCTACAGGTAGTGCAAACTCTGCGTTAGCTGCGATCATTGCTCAGCATGACTTACCATTTGATGGCGTAAAATCGATCTCTATCGCGCAAGGATATGAAATGGGGCGACCAAGCCAATTATTGGCGATGGCAGAGAAAAAAGACGGTGAAATTGTCGCTGCGGGTGTAGCTGGAAAAGCGGTGAAATTTGCAGAGGGCATACTTCGCTTATAAGATCTTAGCGAAGCATGCATGAGTAGGTAACCAAATGCCTTCACTCTGGCATTTCATTGTTCGCCGTTTGCTTTAACATTGCGTAATAAAACTGAATCGCACGCGCATAATCATCGAGTGAAATATGCTCATTAACACCATGAAATTGCTTCATAGTAACAGGATTTAACGTCACCATCATAAAGCGATAAATACTGTCGCTGAGTTGGGTGAAATGTTTGGCGTCTGTGCCGCCTTGAACAAGATATGGCGCAACCAAAATGTTGTTATCTAACCGTCTGATAGTTTGCTCAATTAGGCGGTATCCCATTGAGTCTGTGGTCGACACAGCAGACGGTTCATTTCCTGCAAAAGCTTCGATGTTGACTCGATCGTCATCAATCACCCGTTTCGCGTGAGCAATGACTGAATCAATGGAATCGCCTGGCAAGATCCGAAAATTGACTACCGCTGTGGCTTGTGTCGGCAATATATTAGACTTCGCACTACCTTGAAGCATCGTCGCCGCGGTAGTGGTTCGCATACCTGCAGACAAAGCTGGGTTATCATTTGCGCTCCATATAATTAGAGGCTCAAAAAGCCATGTATTGGCCATAGGTAAACGCATTGAAAGAGGAGCATAGTAGCCAACATGGCTGATGGTGTTATGGATAAAGCGAATATTGGCAGGAAATGGGTTGTGCTCTAAATTAACAATGGCCTGACTTAAAATGCCTGCGGCAGTATGTTTAGGAGGCTGCGAGGAATGACCGCCTTCGCTATTTACGCTCAGACGTAAATTCACATAGCCTTTTTCCGCAATGCCGATAATGGCAAGTGGCGTAGAGGCATCCAGTAACATGTCCTGTGTGACTGCCCCGCCCTCGTCCAACACAAACTCGAATTCTATTCCTTTGGCTTTGAATTGTTCGGCAATCAATTTTGCGCCTTGTTCGCCACCGATTTCCTCATCATGCCCGAAGGCAAAATATATCGTTCGTTTGGGCCGCAACCCTTCGGCCAACAATTGCTCCATGGCTTCCAATAATGCGAGCACGGTGACCTTGTCATCCATCGCGCCACGTCCCCAAATCGCATCATGTGTTACTTCGCCTGAAAAAGGTGCATGCGTCCAATTATTCAATGTGGCTTCATCAACCGGAACAACATCGGTATGTCCCATAAATAGTGCAGGCTTTAATTGCGCGTTTGTTCCTTCTATCTCGTAGAGCAGACTGTACTGATTAATTACCTCTTTTTGCATGGCGCGATGCACATGTGGAAACGCTGTCTCTAAGTAAGCAGCAAGTTGAATAAACGGCTCCCCTTCAAATAGAGTTTGCTCACTGTTGGCAGCTTCGTAAGAGATCGTTTTAAATTGAATCGCTTTTGAGAGGCGCTGAGCTGCTGCAGCGATATCAATCTGGACAGGCTGTAATGACGCCGCGGGCTGATATTGGGTGTCTTTAAAAAAATATGTAGTACGGTAACTGATGATAAGCATCAGCAACAGAATTGTTACCACTAGTCCTAGCAATCCCTTTTTCATTCGTATCATCCAAGTTTTTGTTTACAAGTCACCCCATAGTAATCAACAATTCGACATTCGCCAATGAGTCTCATCTCATTGCTAAGTAAGGCATTTTCTCATCCACAAACGGGTAAGCAGGAGGCAGTATGCCAAATTGGGGATTGTTCACGCTGTGTGTGTTGGTATGGGGCTCTACATGGCTTGCTATTACGTATCAACTCACCGAGATACACCCTGTGCTGTCTGTAGCCTATCGCTTTAGTCTCGCTGCATTCGCCTTGTTACTTTTTTGTTTGTTTAAAAAGCGTTCGCTACGACTCCCGTTTAAACTTCATGTTTTATGCATGGGAGTAGGGCTCAGTTTATATACACTTGATTACAGCCTTTTATACGAAAGCCAGCGATATCTTGTGAGTGCGATAGTCGCACTTATGAGTTCGTGCATTATTTACTTTAATGTTGCTTTGCGCAGGTTAGTACTGAAAAAGCCTTTTGAGAAAGAAGTGATATTTGGTGCAACCTTTGGTGTTTTGGGATTAGGGTGTATTTTTTACGAGCAATTCGCCTATGTTGAGGTGAGTAGTTTATTGTGGCTAGGAATGGGTCTGGCGATGGTCTCTTTTGTATTTGCCTCAATTGGCAATGTTATTTCAGAAAAAATTCTGTCTCATGGGATCCCCGTTTTGCAAATGAATTTTTGGTCGATGTTTTATAGCCTCTTTTTTCTCTACGGATATGCGATTGTTAGCGGGGCTGAGTTTACTTTTCCAAGCGAAACCAGCTACGTGTTGTCACTCTTGTATTTGTCGTTAATCGGTTCAGTACTCGCGTTTGGCGCATATATGAAGTTGGTACAAGGTATTGGATCAGATCGCGCCGCCTTTGTTGTGCTGATTTATCCCATTGTGGCATTGATTTTATCAACGCTATTTGAGGGGTATCAATGGACAGCGCTGTCATTATTTGGGGTAGCCATTGTCATAGTTGGCAATGCAATAGCAATGGGGAAGTTTCCCTATCGGCGCTTTGCGGTATCGCGTGCACCGGTGCGTTAAGAAGACTGTTAGACAGGTGCATATGCCGTTTAGGATCACAGTTGATTCAACTTTTTGTTTAACTCATATGCGGGCTCCGTCACGATTTTTTCTAGAACCTGAATACGCTCTTTAAGGGCATGAATGTCTTCCTTTGACCTTGAATTAGTCGACATTTTCTGGTCTACGTTTGAAGGTTTAAAAGGAGAATGGCTCTCTCCGTTCATCCAATTGATTACCTGCATACTAAATTTGGTATCGATGTAGTGCGCGGTTGCATAAGTTGCTGCAATTAGTAGTAAAATCAAAGTGATGGTAAATGTCGTCATAGTACGTTTCCTTAGTAATTTAATCATTAACCGACTTTTAAAAGAGTTAGTCTTTGGTTTGCCATTTTTATTACAACAACGGTGTAAGTTTTTTTTAGATGTAAAGACTACGTCATCAAACACCTTGAATTTGTTTTATAACGTGAAAAGGGAATTGTTTGTTAGATCAACAACAAAAACAGCAGATATTGCAGGAATATGCACCGATTCTTTCGCGTGTGGCTACAAGCTATGAAGCAAACGCTGCAATGGCGCAAGAGCTGTCTCAGGAGATGTGTTTAGCTGTGTGGCAGTCTTTGAGCAAGTTTAAAGGCAATAGCAGTGTAAAAACCTATATATATCGGGTTGCCCACAATAAAGGGGTATCTCATGTTGCCTATCACGCAAATCGTCCTAAACATGCAGACATGTCAGAGCATTCTATGGATATTGCGTGTTCTACCAATGTAGAGACAACGGTGTCGAGCAATCAGCAAATACAAGAATTACTGACCGCGGTGAGAAACTTATCTATGTCTTCGCGCCAAGTTCTGACGATGTCTATGGAAGGATTGAGCTATCAGGAAATTGGGGAAGTAATGGGGATGAATACTAACCAAGTGGGTGTGATACTAAATCGCGCTAAAAAACAGGTGAAAAAAGTACTTAACTATGAATGATTTTACTGATCCGCTTAATGCACTTTGGTTGCAACAGACTACAGATGACCCAAATGTCTATCATATTCAACAACGGGCAAAATGGGAGCGTCGAAAACAGCTGTTATACACCACGATTGATATCCTTGTGCTTTTGCCTTTAGCATTGATTGCGTTATGGTTTTATCCAGATATGAGTCTTTTTGAAACGTTGTTTTTGATAGGCATAGTCTCAATTTGCGCAGTGTATACAGGGTACATTTTATGGCTTCGCGTGAGAGTAATCGCTATACAGCGACAGAGTGTGAGAGACTTTGTGACTTTGTCTATTTCAGTATTAGCGCTTAAATTACGCATCCTTTCTGCCACGAAATGGTCAATCTTAACCGCTCCAGTTATCGTTATCTTCTTTTACGTCGGAATCGGCGTTGACAGAGAGCTCCCCATTTTTGAGACGGTAAAATTGTTAGGGGTAGCGTTAGTTGCTACGACAGCGTTTTGTTTGCCCTTTTGGATTTGGTGTAAAAGGCGTTACGCGCGTTTTCTTCAGGAGAAGCGCAACTTTGAATCATTGGCTACGCAAAATAGGTAGCATGGGTTCGCTAATCAGACGTGCTCAAATAATAATAGCGGCAGTCTAAGTCGAGCTTAAAGCCGAGCTTTTCGTAAAGAGATTGTGCGTCGGTATTAGTATGTTGAGTTTGTAGCATGACCCAGCTGGCATGTTTCTTTTTAGCAAATGTGGTCACGGCGTCGATGAGTGCGGAGGCTATGCCCTCTTTTCTGCTTTGAGGTGCCACATATAGGTCGTTAAGCAGTAATGCGCGCGAAAGATTAACCGAACTAAAAATCGGGTACAATTGTACGAATCCAAGTATATGCTCATTGTCGGTGGCAATGAATATTGTCGATTCGTTGTTACGTTGACGAGCTCGCAAAAACTCAAGGCACCCTACTACATCTTCTTCTTGACCATAAAACTCCCGATAGTCGTTAAATAACTGACTTAACTGGATTAAATCATCGTTATTTACTTGCCGTATAGTAAAGTCCATTGTGTTTCTCCTGACTTCGATGAACAATAGCGTTTGAAACGAGTTCTGGTTTTTGGTCAGACCTAAATTATGTATAAGATAGCGTAAAGTGGGCGTATGAGCGATATTAAACAACTGTTAGACAACAATAAAGCGTGGTCAGCCCGCACTAAAGAAGGGGATCCTGACTTTTTTAACAAATTGGCTAAACAGCAAAAGCCTGAATACTTGTGGATTGGTTGCTCCGACAGCCGGGTCCCTGCAAATCAAATCGTTGATTTACTACCTGGCGATATTTTTGTTCACCGTAACGTTGCCAATTTAGTCGTTCATACTGATTTTAACTGCTTGTCTGTATTGCAGTATGCGGTAGATGTGTTGCAGGTTAAGCATGTTATTGTCTGTGGACATTATGGTTGCGGTGGCGTTGAAGCTGCTATGGGAGACGATCAGTTTGGCTTGATTGACAACTGGCTAGGGCATATTAAAGACACCATCGTCAAGCATCAAGCCGAGTTAGATAGCGTACCGGAAAGCGCACGTTTAGCGAAGCTGTGCGAATTGAATGTTATTGAGCAAGCAAAAAATGTAGCAAGAACAACCATCGTAAAAGATGCGCGTAAGCGTGGGCAAAATATTACCATTCATAGTTGGATTTACAGCCTGAAAAACGGAGAAATCACAAATTTAGGGTGTGATTTTTAACCTTAAATTCGGAGTGAATACTTACCTGAAAAGAGCCAGTTTCGCTGGCTTTTTTATCATCAATCATTATTTGAATGTGTAACCAGTTGAAAATAAATGTATTTTTCATTGTGGATTTTAGTTTCATAACTGTCACTTTATTGAACACTGTAAATAATTACTAACAAATTAAGGTAAATATTTACACAAAGTGCACCCATGAGCACAAGGCTTATGATATAACAAGAATAGCTCAAAAAGTGAGCTGTAAATGCGCTTATTTTGTTCGCAACATAAACGTTGAAGAAAACTAAAAAAGGGAATACACATGAAAAACAACAAGATTTTCTCTGTGGCTCTCACAGCCGCGGCCGTTAGTCTCGCGTTATCATCTACTGCCTCTCAAGCTCAGCAACAATCAGAAAATATCGAAAAAATTCAAATTACGGGCTCTCACATTCAACGCACTGATATGGAAGGTCCCTCTCCTGTTACGTCTATTGGTGCGGGTGATATTGCCAAAACAGGCGTGACTGATTTAATCGGATTATTCTCAAAGCTGCCTATTTCCGGTCAGGGAACATTTTCTACTCAGGGGAATAGTTCAGATGATACCGCGAACGGAGGATCGAGTGTCTCACTTCGAGGGTTAGGTGCTGATTCAACTTTGATTCTGGTGAATGGTCGTCGAGTGTCAGTTTCTCCTTTCGCGAAAGGCATTGATACTGCGTTTGTTGATATCAACAATATTCCACTCGCTGCGATTAAGCGTGTTGATATTCTTAAAGATGGTGCGTCTGCCATTTACGGCTCTGATGCCATCGCGGGTGTAATTAATATTATTCTTAAAGATGATTTTGAAGGCGTTGAGTTGTCGGCGAAGTATGGGGATACCTCAGGCGCTGGTGGCGAAGAGCAAAATGTTAGTATGGTTTTCGGTAGTAGCTCAGACAAAGCAAGCCATACCTTTATTCTTGATTATTTCGATCGAGAAGAAACGCTCAATGGTGACAGAGACTTTTCGCGTTCATCTAATCAGGCGGCGCTAACAGGTCGTCAGTTTGCGACAGATTTTAGGAGCTCGTCGGGTTATCCAGGTACCATTGAATTAGCGTCCGATCCAGCCACACGTATTCCAGATACGTTTGGTAAAGATCAGTGTGCGCCAGAAGATATTGATAATGTGGATAATCTATGTCGGTTCGATTACGGTCCGTTTGGCTCTATGTTTCCAAGTGTTGAGCGTTTTAGTTTTAACTATATGGGTAAGTTTGACATATCAGATTCATTCCGTATTTTCACCGAGCTAAACGGTCAGAATTCAAAGACCGTGGTAAAAGGTGCACCAAGTCCGAGTTTTGAAGAGCTGTTTATGTCAGCTGACAATCCAAACCATCCCTTTGCGAACGATCCGACTAGCGTCTTCTATCAGCAAGATCTGACTATGCGACGCCGTATGGTTGAAATAGGCGCACGTGAAAAACAAGTGGATACGGATTACTATCGCGCCATTCTTGGTGCAAATGGGGAGTTTGGTGATTGGAATTGGGAAGCCGCATACAGTTATATCAAGAGTGAATCAAACGAGTATGGTGCAGATGGATATCCAAACACGGTACGTATTCAGGAGTCTATAGATAACGGATCGTTCAATCCCTTTGAGCCGAGCAATACTTCACCAGAAACACTCGCTTATTTAGAAACCAATACGACACGTGTGGGTAAATCTACGAATCGTATTTATGACTTTAAAGTCAACGGCCCTCTTATGAAATGGGGGAATAACGATATCATGCTGGCTGTGGGTGCCGAATATCGCGAAGAAACGATTGAAGATAATCCAGATGATCAATTCTTACGTGGTGAGATTTTTGGTACGGAGTCTACCAAATCTGCTGGCGAGCGTGATAGTACAGCGATTTTTGCTGAGCTGGCCATTCCTGTATTGGATGAGGTAGAGGTGCAACTGGCGGTACGCCATGAAGATTACAGCGATTTTGGTACAACCACTGATCCAAAAATTTCATTCTTATGGTCTCCAGCAGATAACCTTTCAATCCGAGGTTCCTATGGCACGGCGTTCCGCGCGCCCTCATTGGTACAATTGGGTTTAGGTCGAACAGACGAGTCTCCGGAGGTGCTTGATAAGTTGCGATGTAACGCCATTGGTGACCCGAGCCACCGTAGTTGTAAGTTAGAAGAAAATATTGCGGTATTTCAGGGTAACCCAAATCTTCAGCCTGAAGAGTCTAAAAGCTACAATATTGGTGTGATCTATGAAATCACCGATGACCTAGATATTTCCGTTGATTATTATAGCTACGATATTGAAAACATCATCGACTCAGACACGCAGTACTTATTAGAGACGCAAGGTTTAGATGAAAATGTAGTGGTTCGTCGGTCTACGAATATTCCTGGCGATCCGGGTGAAATTGTGCAAATCAATGATTCATTTCAGAACATTGGAGACATAGAAACATCTGGGTTAGATATCGATCTTGGCTACCGTATGGAAACGGCGCATGGCGACTTTGACTTTGGTTTGGTGGCGAATTGGGTACTTGAGTTTGAAGAGCGCCGCCCTGGACGCATTGAGGCCGTAGAAGGTGACTATGAGCAGCCAGAACTACGTTGGACGTTATCTTCAGGCTGGACGCAAGGTGATTGGACAGCCAGCTTGGCTGTAAATTACATCGATAGTTTCCGCCAAGACTCGACGGTGCGTTTTCCAAAAGATGAAGACGGCAACATTGTAGCAACCCTGCCTGACGTGAAGTCAATGACAACGGTTGATACAACAGTAAGCTATCGGGGCATTGAGAATACCACGCTTACGTTGGGTGCAACCAACTTGTTCGATGAAGAACCTCCGTTCAGCTACAGTGAACTGACAGGTTACAATCAAGACGTGCATAGCGGTTTAGGACGTTTTGTGTACTTCCAGGCGAGCTATACTTTTTAATTTATAGCGTATAAGTGAATATGGCGTCCGTGTACACCTGTGCAGCGGACGCTTTTTTATTTGGCTTAACATACTTTGATGACGTTACCGATTACCGAAGCAATTATGACCCTTTTCACTGTTCGTTACGTTTAACCTGTCGAAATAATCGTCGAAACTAGATTATTTTTCGCTACCAAGTGATAACATACCGTTTTAATGCTGTTGGAGTTTTCCTTGTCTCTCCATAACCCCCACACTACAGAAGTAAACAAACCTGCATTGAGTTTGGCTGAATTTGTTTCGTTGATGGCGTTGATGACGTCCCTAGTTGCGTTAAGTATTGATGCGATGCTTCCTGCGCTTGATCGTATTGGGCTTGAACTTGGCAGTCAGAATCAGCAAGAAACCTATTTAATTGTATCGCTATTTTTTATTGGGATGGCATTTGGTCAGCTGTACTATGGTCCTGTATCTGATACAAAAGGTAGGCGGTACGCGATCGTATCTGGGTTGGTAGTATTTAGTGTGGGCACTGTGATATGTATGTTCGCACCCACGATGGAAATTCTATTGTTGGGGCGCGTGATTCAGGCATTTGGCGTGTCAGGGCCTCGAATTGCATCTTTAGCGGTTATTCGTGATCAGTACGCAGGTGATGCTATGGCTCGGGTGATGTCGTTTATCATGATGGTCTTTATTCTTGTTCCTATGATCGCACCATTATTTGGCCAACTCATCATGCTATGGTTTGAATGGCGGCACATATTTACCGCGTTTTTGTTTATTGGTTTTGCGGGTGGTGCTTGGTTTTTCTTACGGCAACCAGAGACACTGCCAGCAAATAAACGTCATGGGTTTAGCTGGGCTCGCCTTTTCGATTCAAGCAAGTTTATTCTGACTCACAAAGTGGTGATGGGTTACACCTTGGCAATGGGATTTATCTTTGGTGCGTTTGTCTCCTATCTTGGTGCTTCTCAAGCCATCTTTGACGGCATATATCACGTTGGACAGGCCTTTCCTCTTTATTTCGCCGTGTTGGCATTCTCAATCGGTTTTGCCTCTTTTGTAAATGGCAAATTGGTTATGAGGATGGGCATGTTTACGTTGAGTAAAATTGCTTTGGCCGGTGTCGTACTGGGAAGTACAACCTTGAGCATCCTGGCCCTATCCTACACGGGTAAACCCCCGTTGCCGATTTTTGTTATGGTGCTTTTCACCACTTTCTTCTTCGTGGGTATATTGTTCGGAAACTTAAATGCGATGGCGATGCTTCCGCTAGGACATGTGGCGGGATTGGGTGCAGCCATAATAGGCTTTATCAGTAGCTTTCTTTCTGTGCCGATTGCCATTTTCATTGGCAGCTATATTGTTGATTCTGTATCGCCGATGGTGATGGGGTTTTTGGTGTGTTCTATTGCTGCGTCAATTGCTGTGTTTTGGGCAGGTAATCCCCACCAAAAAGAGGATAGCCAAGAGATGCCAGAACAGGTAATCGAATAATCAAGGTACAACTCAACCAGTGAGAGTAGCGACATCAAGCGCCACTCTCGCAGGCTAAGTAAATGTATGTGCTTAATTTCTAAAAATTGTGTCGTGCGTAGCAATGTTATACATAAAAATCTACCCCTTGAGGCGTATAACAGAAACGCGAAGACGCATTAGTACTACTTAACTAAGCGAACAATTGGTGTGGTTTGAACGTGAGATTTTGACAAGTCTATAATTCGCGACATGCGCTCGCCATTTTTCATCTTGTCATAGTGCATACTTTTAACTTCTAAGTCGCGACAAAAATGACAGAAAGTATTGAAATCTTTGCGAGTAAAATCATCCCCTTCACGCGTCATTTGCGTGTCTATGTACATGTGGTCACCGTTAACTGAAAGAGTCGCTACAGCCGTGTAGGGATCTCCGTAGTTTTTCACACGTAACGCTCTGACCAACTTTACTTCGAAAATCCAGTCATCCATGTGGGTAAAACGTGATATTGACGGATTCATTGGCGTTCTCCACTAAGAACCATGTTTGTTATAAGTTAATTGGTATATGAATACCAAAGCTATGCAAAGCAAAGCTTATGCCACAGAACACATCGCCCGAGACATATAGGCACAACATGATAGAGAGACACGAAACTGTCGCAATTTAGCTACATTTGTTAGCTTGAAGCGCACGCGTCACGGGATGAATATTTCCACGAAAATAAAACGTGTTAATAATCATTCGGTTGGGTATAAGAAAAAATAAGAATGACTGTATCAAATTTGATACACTTACTTTTTACATTGTTGCCAACTTGTGTTTGTACTTATTGGTATCGGCGAATGCATAAAAGGCTTAAGTGATTATTTGCCTTATATTGCATGCACTTTAACACAAGTTATCGCTTACTTACGACGCGAATTTTTTCACCATCATTGCTCCTTTAATCAAATAACGTTGATGAACCAATCAAATCGCCTTCATGTTAAAAGAATCAATATTTATACCAAAGGGCGGGGTTATCTCATCCGATGAGAGTAACAGAGTGCTTTGGTATGCCGAGTTACAAAAATAAGGCTCTTGTTGCTTAAGTTGAAGTAAGCCTTCAAAATCAAGGAGAATATGCGCCACAAGACAACTCGTAATGTGGCTGCATATGCGTTCAAACCGGCAGTACATACAAGAAAAATAAAGGAAAAATCATGCATCCAAATAGACATGCTATTGCATTTGGAAGTCTCGTGTTTTTGGTGGTATCCGTTGTAGTGATTATTATTGGATTATTGTGGGCGTGGCCTAAATACAAAGTGTACAAAAAAGAAATGGATGGTATTGCAGCGCTCAAAGAGGCTGAGTGGAGTAAACAAATTCTAATTGAAGAAGCTAAGGCGAGAGAGCAGGCCGCTCTGATGCAAGCAAAAGCAAGGATTACGCTTGCGCAGGCCGAAGGCGAAGCGAAAATAGTCCAAGCCAAAGCAGAAGGTCAGGCAGACATAGAGCGCGCTAAAGCCGCCGCGGAAGCCAATAGAATTATCGGTGAGTCACTAAAAGGGAACGAAGAATACTTACGATATGTTTGGATAAAAGGGCTTCAAGATGGTAGTGGAGAACGTATATATATCCCAACAGAAGCAGGTCTTCCGATCTTAGAGGCGGGCAAGGCAAAGAATTAAGCTGCTAGGTACACAGCTTTGTCATGTTGATATTTGTCAGTAGTGATATCGAATTGCGAGCGCATGACAATAACCATGCGCTCGCAGTAATAACCTCATTATTTGGCGAGTTGTGCTTCCCATTCTGCCGACCATACTCGCAAAGGATCGAGCGTCACCATCAGTGACTTTCCTAATTCTGTTAGCTGGTAGCCATCTTGCGAAGTAAATATAAGCTTGGCTTCAGTGAGCTGTTTGATGCGGCTATTCAGTACTGACGGAGACATGCCGTCACACTTTTCTTGTAAGCCTCTGAAGCTCAGCGGTGTTTGATTCAATTCCCATAAAATTCTCATGTTCCATTTACGGCCCAGTAAATCAAAGGCAGCCATAATTGCGATGCCTGTTTGAGAGCCTCTAACTGGATTTTTGGGTAATGGTGTCGTCATGCTACTTGTGCTTCTAAAATCGTAGCGGTATAGTTTGCTACTAAATAAGTAGCATTATACGTATATTTAATCAACTAAGCGAGGAAAGCATGTTTTTGGTAGATATGAGTTTTACCGATATGGAAAAGATTACACCGGCGTTAACTGATGCTCATAGGCAGTATTTGCGGACACAATATGAGTCAAGTCAACTTTTGTTTGGAGGAAGAAAAGAGCCAAGAACAGGAGGGATGCTGATCTCAGCCCATAGCAGCAAACAAGAGTTACTCGGCATGTTGTCATCAGATCCGTTTATTAAAAGTGGTGCTGTGAGTTATTCAATTACGGAGTTTACGCCCGTGATGGCGTCCCAAAAATACATGAGCGTTGTGGCTGACTATGGGTGAGTATCTAATGCCGACACAAAAAAGCCCGACCAGAGGGTCGGGCGAAGGGGCTTGTTAAAGCACCTAACGACAGAAACGGGGGATAGTTACCATCATTCGTTAATTAATAATGGCTTTCATGTCTGTCATATACCCACGAAGGGCTTGACCTATGGTCTCTACACCATGGTTTCGTAAAGTCTGGTTTATGTTAATGAGTGTTTTGTTGTCTGCTTTATTCGAAGACGCGTCTATCCCTTGTCCTATTAGCTCGAGTGAAATCTCTGGCATTAACTGCTCACGTAACAAGGGGATTGCCGCATTGGCAAATAAGTAATTACCGTATTCTGCAGTATCTGAAATCACAACATTCATTTCATATAAACGCTTTCTGGCGATAGTATTTGAAATAAGTGGTGTTTCGTGAAGCGATTCGTAGTAAGCGGATTCTGGCAGAATGCCCGCTTCTACCATGACGTCAAACGCCAGCTCTACACCCGTTTTGATCATGGCTACGAGAAAGATGCCTTGGTCGAAGAAAGTTTGCTCGTCGATTTTACCTTCGTATGCTGGTGCATTTTCGAAGCCAGACTCTTTTGTTTCTTCACGCCATTTAAGTAAGTTGGCGTCGCCGTTAGCCCAATCATCCATCATGGTGCGCGAAAATTCACCACTCATAATGTCATCTTGGTGTTTTTCGAATAATGGACGTAAAAGCGTTGTCAGTTTTTCAGAAAGCGCATACGCCTTAATTTTAGCTGGATTCGACAAGCGATCCATCATGTGGCTGACGCCGCCTAGTTTAAGTGCTTCGGTAATCGCTTCTAAACCGTACTGAATCAGTGCCGCAGCATAGGCTTTATCCATGCCTTCCGACACCATTTTATCGTAAGCTAGAATGGCGGCAGTTTGCTGCATTCCACATAAAATGGTTTGTTCGCCCATTAGATCGGACTTTACTTCTGCTACAAAAGACGATGCTAATACGCCTGCGCGATCTCCTCCTGTTGCGGATGCAAGCGCTTTTGCTATCTCCCACCCTTTTTGCTCAGGATCGTTTTCTGGATGGACGGCAATCAGTGTCGGAACACCAAATCCGCGTTTATATTCTTCCCGTACTTCTGTTCCCGGGCATTTGGGGGCACACATTACCACGGTAATATCGTCGCGAATTTGTTGGCCTTCTTCGACGATATTAAAGCCGTGAGAATAACCCAGAGTCGCGCCTTTTTTCATTAATGGCATGACGGCTTCAACCACACTTGCGTGTTGCTTGTCTGGTGTCAGGTTATAAACCAAATCTGCTTCTGGGATTAATGTTTGATATGTGCCAACGGTAAAATTGTTATCGGTTGCACGAATATACGAATCGCGCTTTTCGTCAATGGCGGCTTGGCGCAACGCATATGACACGTCTAGCCCTGAGTCGCGCATGTTAAGGCCTTGATTTAATCCTTGTGCGCCACATCCGACAATCACGATTTTTTTGCCTTTCAAGGCGCTGCAGCCCGAAGAAAATTCATCGCGTTGCATAAAACGACATTGACCCAATTGAGTCAGCTGTTCACGTAGTGGTAACGAATTAAAGTAATTAGCCATAACATCTATTCCAAATTTCCAAGTCAGTGACGATCTTGCGATGTGAGAAGCATAGGCTAGTTTTCATATTGAATAAAATGATATATTTGCAAGTAAGTGTTGCATAAAGTGAAACAATGAGGCGTGTGATGGATTTCAAAAGTTTAGCGTTATTCGAACACCTCGCTACGAGTTTACATTTCGGTAAAACTGCGCAGGCTCGCCACGTTAGCCCGTCTACCCTGAGTCGCGTTATTCAGCGCTTGGAAGACGAATGTGAGACTTCACTGTTTGTTCGAGACAATCGAAAGGTAGCGCTGACACCGGCTGGTAAGCGAATGCTTGAATTTACGCAGCGAGTGCTGGCAGAGTACCAGTCTCTTAAATTAGAAATGGACGATCACGGTAAAGCGATACAAGGCGAGCTGAGTTTGTTTTGCTCAGTGACGGCCAGTCAATCTCACCTACCCCCATTGCTTGACCAATTTAGGCTACACCACCCTTTCGTGGAACTCACCCTAATCACAGGTGATCCTGCTGAATCAGTGAGTCATGTTGTGGAAAAAACGGTAGATACGGCCATTGCCATTCACACACCTGATTTTCCAGAAGACATGTCTTTTTACTCATTGGATACGTTGCCACTGGTGATGATTATGCCAAAATCCGTGGTGTATCAGAGTGTCAGCGATATCGACTGGCGAAAACACCCTGTAGTACTCCCTGAATCGGGGCCATCTAAACGGATTGTGCACCATTGGTTTGCCGAACAAGGTATTCGGCCCAAAGTGTATGCGCAAGTTGGCGGAAATGAAGCCATCGTTAGCATGGTGGCTTTGGGGTGCGGGCTAGGTATAGTACCAAAAGTGGTGCTAGAGCACTCAACGTTATTACAAAAGGTAAATTACCTTCCTGTGCCGACAATGGAGGCCTTCGAAATTGGTCTATGTTGTCTGTCTAAACGCGAGAAAGAGCCTGTTATCAGTGCGCTTATTGCGCAAATAAAAGCGCGTAATTGATACCGTTACAATGCCAATACCGTTCAATGTTGCTTTAGTCGAGCAAATATTGCGTCTAGTGCACGATAAGATAATGCTTCTTTGATATGCATTGCCGACACCTTTTCTGCTCCCCCTAAATCGGCGAGCGTGCGACTCACCCTAAGTACTCTGTGATACGCCCGCATCGACAGTCCCATTGTATCTATTGCATTGTGCAAATACGCTTCATCACTTTCCATCAAATTACACACCTCTTTTAGCAGAGCGCCAGACAGGTGCGCATTTAGCGTGTTTTGTCTGTGGTACTGACGTTGTTGAGCATCGAGAACGCGGCGGCGAATTGTTTTTGACGTCTCTTTGCTTTGTGCTTCAAGGCGTCTCAAATCGGCAGGATTGATTTGAGGCACATCGACTTGCAAATCAATTCGATCGAGAAACGGCCCAGACAATCGATTCAGATAGCGCAAAATCTGATCAGCAGACGAGCGTCCATCATCCATACTGCCCGTTGGACTTGGATTCATAGCCGCAACCAATTGAAATTGAGCAGGAAATGTGGCTTGACTAGCTGCTCTGGAAATACAAACTTTTCCAGCCTCTAATGGTTCACGAAGTACATCGAGTACATGGCGGTTGAACTCAGGTAGCTCGTCAAGGAATAGCACTCCCTTATGAGCAAGCGATACTTCACCGGGGCGAGGAATGCTGCCTCCTCCCACGAGTGCGGCCGCTGAGCTGGTATGGTGAGGCTGACGAAACTGTCGAATCTTCCAGGTGTCGGGCGATGCAGGTTTACCCATCACCGAGTGAATGGTGGCCACCTCAAGTGCTTCTTCGTCACTCAACGTGGGCAAGATGGTCAGCAGTCGACTCGCTAGCATGGTTTTGCCGGTGCCTGGTGGCCCACAGAATAGAATATTATGACGCCCAGCTGCGGCGATCTCTAGCGCCCTTTTGGCCAAAGATTGGCCGATAATGTCTGCCATATCTTCATCATATTGGCATACTGTAGGGGGGACATTTCCCTGAGTGACAGCCAGTTTTTCTGTGCCAGTGCAATGTAAAAATACGTCACGCAAATGTTTAGCGGGAAGCAAAGAGACATCACTGACTAGGGCTGCTTCTAGTTGGTTGTCTTGCGGTAGCAATAAGGGTCTTTGTGCATGCTTACAGGAGTGCGCTACGGGAAGGATGCCATGAATAGCACGAATTTCGCCAGATAATGCCAACTCACCCACGATCTCAGTGTTGTTCAAGCTTTGCGGATCTATTTGACCACTGGCCGCGGCTATGCCTAATGCAATTGCTAAATCAAATCGACCGCCCTCTTTGGGTAAATCTGCTGGCGCAAGGTTGACGGTGATTCGTTTAGCGGGAAATTCAAAACCTGCATTGATGAGTGCGGAACGGACTCTATCACGCGATTCTTTTACAGAGGTTTCAGGGAGCCCTACCATCTGAAATGCAGGTAATCCGTTGGATAAGTGCACCTCTATGGTTATGAGGGGAGCATCTATACCAACGCTGCCCCTTGAAAGCATAACGGCCAGTGACATTCGCAAATTCCTTTTGCTTTAACAATTTTCGCTAGCCTATCTCATTTAAAGTGGAAGCATCAGTCCAGATTTTTAGGCGGATGAAACACATTTAAGTGCCAATGATAACGCACTGCGAAGAGACGACTAACGAGTGTAGTAAGCATGGCTATAATCATGCAAATGTGGAGGTTCACATTGAGAGCGCTTGCAGCCACGTAGGCAACACCACCCAAAATACAGGTAGTGGCGTAGAGTTCTCCTTTTAAAACTAAAGGTACTTCGCGGCAAATAACATCACGTATCAGTCCGCCGAATACGCCAGTCATGGTACCAAACGCAATCGCGATTAAGGGCGTTACTCCAACATTCAATGCCTTTTGTAAACCCATAAGGTTGAAGAATGCGAGCCCCAACGCATCAGCAATGAGAAGGAATTTGAGTGGAAACCGATGACTTATGCGTAGCCATGCAATTGTGCCGAGTGCACCGATTAACACCGCGTAGAAAAAGCTTGGGTCATGAATCCAAAACACGGGTAGGTCTAAAATCATATCACGTAGTGTGCCCCCACCCATTGCTGTGACTGACGCGAGCACTACAACGCCAAAGCCATCCATGTGTTTTTTGTAGGCCATTAGCGTGCCAGAAATTGCAAATACTACGATTCCGGCAAGATCAATCCAATGCAACCATAACGACATAACAGGCTCCTATGATGGGTAAATATTATTATTTTGGCGATTAGATCACGCCATTGCTTGATTTATACGAGCGAAACATGATACCTCTATAAATAGTGACGACAAATTAAGTTATAGACCTATTCCAAGATGATCAACATGCGTGTCAATGTGGTCCAAGTCAGTGTGGTGATTCAACTGCGGGGATAGGTGTGTGCGTTCACAAAGATTTACCAAACCCTCGCAAGCATTTGCGGGGGTTTTTTCGTTTATAAAGACTGTAAAGTTAAAAACGCAATTGCGTTCGATAAGTTTAACATCGGTGCTCACGGTTTTACGCTGAAACACGTATTATTCGTAATCGTAAAACTAATCATGCGACGTTAACTATTCAACGTGCTGTCCCCTGCATTGAAAGGAAAAGAAAATGGCTAAAAAACCAGCAGATTTAATTTGGTTCAACGGTGAGATTATTCCATGGGAAAAGGCCACCGTGCATGTCATGACACATGCAATTCATTACGGTTCTTCAGTATTTGAGGGGATTCGTGCTTATAACACGCCCGATAAAGGCACCTGTGTTTTTCGTTTAGAAGAACACAACCGCCGTTTGTTCGACAGTGCGAAAATTTATCGCATGACAATTCCTTACACTCTCGACCAAGTGAATCAGGCGACGTTAGATATTATTCGAGAGAACAAGTTGAAGTCAGCTTACATCCGCCCTATCGCATTTTATGGTGATATTGGTATGGGTCTGCAAGTGCCTTTCGGTCAGGAAACTGAGCTTAGTATTGCGGCATTTGAATGGGGCGCGTACTTAGGCGAAGAAGCGCTTAAAAACGGTGTTGATGCTGGCATTTCCTCGTGGAACCGACTGGCAGCGAATACCATGCCAACGGGTGCAAAAGCGGGTGGTAACTATTTGTCATCTCAGCTTATTTCTATGGAAGCACGTCGTCATGGATACGGCGAAGGTATTGCATTAGATCGTAACGGATACGTGAGTGAAGGTGCAGGTGAGAATATTTTTGTTATCCGAAATGGCGTGGTAACCACCACACCTAAAACGGCTGCAATTTTACCGGGTATCACACGCGATACAGTGATTACACTACTGAAAGAAATGGGCTACGAAGTCCGTGAAGAGAATATTCCGCGCGAATCTATGTACGTTGCGGATGAAATTCTAATGTGTGGTACAGCGGCAGAAGTCACACCAGTACGTTCCGTTGACGGTGTTCCTGTCGGTAACGGTGGCCGTGGCCCAATTACAGAAAAAGTACAAAATATGTTCTTCGGTTTGTTCAATGGCACAACAGAAGACAAGTGGAATTGGTTAACGCCTGTATACAAATAGGCATTTTATGAAAGGATAGAGCATGCCCAAATTACGTTCAGCGACAACAACTCAAGGTCGCAATATGGCTGGCGCGCGAGCCTTATGGCGCGCAACTGGAATGAAAGAAACGGATTTTGGAAAGCCCATTATTGCGATTGCTAATTCGTTTACGCAGTTTGTCCCTGGGCATGTTCATCTTAAAGATCTTGGTCAGCTGGTTGCCAGAAGCATTGAAAAGGCAGGCGGTGTGGCCAAAGAATTCAATACCATTGCAGTAGATGATGGTATCGCGATGGGGCATGGCGGTATGCTTTACAGCTTGCCCTCGCGCGAAATTATCGCAGATTCGGTAGAGTACATGGTTAACGCGCACTGTGCCGATGCGATTGTGTGCATTTCGAATTGCGACAAAATCACGCCAGGTATGCTAAATGCTGCTATGCGTTTGAATATTCCCGTTATTTTTGTGTCTGGTGGCCCTATGGAAGCGGGCAAAACCAAGTTATCTGATCAGATTATTAAGCTTGATTTAGTCGATGCAATGGTGGCCGCGGCAGATCCTACTGTCGCAGATGCCGACAGCGACGAAATTGAGCGTTCAGCATGCCCTACCTGCGGCTCATGCTCAGGTATGTTTACCGCAAACTCGATGAACTGTTTAACTGAAGCCTTGGGGTTGTCTTTGCCAGGTAATGGGTCCACACTGGCAACCCACAAAGATCGGGAAAAACTGTTCTTACAGGCAGGTGTCGAAATCGTAAAATTGTGCGAACGTTACTATCAGCATGATGACGAGTCTGTACTTCCGCGCAATATTGCGAACTTTAAAGCGTTTGAGAATGCAATGAGCTTGGATATTGCCATGGGAGGTTCAACAAATACGATCCTGCATTTACTCGCAGCGGCTAAAGAAGGGGAAATTGATTTCACGATGGCTGATATCGATCGCCTTTCGCGAAAAGTACCGCATTTATGTAAAGTTGCGCCTGCTACGCCAGAATATCACATGGAAGATGTGCATCGAGCAGGTGGAGTGATGGCGATTTTAGCCGAACTTGAGCGTGCGGGCCTGCTGCATGGAGATGTGAACCATGTCTTGCGCGAATCATTGTCTGACGTGATTGCCAAATGGGATATCACTAATCCAGAAAACACCGACGCCCTGCACTTTTACCGCGCTGGCCCTGCTGGTATTCGCACCACGCAAGCGTTCAGTCAGGATTGTCGTTACGATACGGCCGATACCGATCGACAAAATGGATGCATTCGCCACCGCGATCACGCCTTTAGCGAAGAAGGTGGTTTGGCTGTGTTGTTTGGCAATATCGCGGAGCGAGGCTGTATTGTAAAAACCGCAGGAGTGGATGAATCAATTCACCGTTTTAGCGGCCCCGCACGAGTTTATGAAAGTCAGGAAGATGCGGTGGCGGGTATTTTGAGCGATGAAGTACAAGCCGGTGAAGTGGTAATCATCCGGTACGAGGGCCCGAAAGGTGGGCCGGGTATGCAAGAAATGTTGTACCCGACGTCTTACTTAAAATCAAAGGGTTTAGGTAAGGCGTGTGCACTTGTAACAGATGGCCGCTTTTCTGGTGGTACGTCTGGGTTGTCAATTGGCCACTGTTCGCCTGAGGCTGCAGCAGGAGGCGCGATCGCGTTGGTTGAGCCGGGTGATCTTATTGAGATAGACATTCCTAACCGCACCATCAATTTATGCGTCAATGATGACGTACTTGCTGAGCGTCGAGTACAAATGGAACAACGTGCTACGCCTTATGCACCTGTAGACCGTGAACGAGTTGTGTCGCCAGCGCTCAAGGTTTATGCCATGTTGGCGACCAGTGCAGATGAAGGTGCAGTGCGCGATCTGAATAAATTGGAGGGGTGATATGTCGTACACACCTCATGAGTATCTAAAAAAGGTACTGCTGTCGCCTGTCTATGATGTGGCGGTTCATTCAGATCTTGTTAGGCTGAATAAATTGTCTTCGCAATTAGAGAACGATATCTTTCTCAAGCGCGAAGATCAGCAACCCGTAAAATCGTTTAAGTTGCGTGGTGCGTACAACAAGTTGAGTGGGTTAACACAAGCGCAGCTTGATGCTGGTGTTGTGGCCGCGTCAGCCGGTAACCACGCTCAGGGAGTAGCGTATTCTGCCAAACGCAAAGGAATTAATGCTACCATCGTTATGCCTGATACAACGCCTGATATCAAAGTTGATGCCGTGCGCAGTTTTGGTGGTGCGCACGTGAATGTGGTATTGCACGGCAGTAACTTCGACCAAGCTAACGAGGAAGCGATTCGTCTTGCCACCGATGAAGGCATGACATTAATTCCCCCTTTTGATGATGAAGATGTCATTGTTGGGCAAGGGACAATTGGGCGCGAACTGCTAGAACAGAATCCCCACCTCGATACGTTATTTATCGCAGTGGGCGGTGGCGGTCTTGCCGCTGGTGTTGCCTATTACCTTAAGCAACTTAAACCAGAATTAACCATTATTGCTGTGGAGTCGGAAGATTCCGCCTGTTTACAAGCTGCATTAGAGGCTGGTCACCCCGTTACGCTGCCATCTGTGGGTATTTTCGCTGACGGAGTGGCGGTGAAGCGCATGGGAGAACATACCTTTGCGTTGTGTCAGCAGTATATCGACGATGTGATCACGGTAAACAGCGACGAAATTTGTGCGGCTATAAAAGACATATTTGATGATACACGTGTCATCGCAGAGCCAGCAGGGGCGTTGTCGGTCGCTGGTATTCGTAAGTATGTTGCCCAGCACGACACGCAAGGGCGAGTGATGGGAGGGATTTTGTGTGGCGCGAATATTAATTTTCATACGCTGCGCTATGTGTCTGAGCGCTGTGAGCTAGGCGAACAAAAAGAAGCAGTATTCTCTGTCACTATTCCCGAAAAGAAAGGGGCGTTCAAAGCGTTTTGTCAGGCGCTAGGCGGCAGAGTGATTACCGAATTCAATTACCGCTTTAGTCGAGATGAAAACGCGCAAATCTTTGTTGGCATTAAATTACGTGAAGGGCTGCAGGAATTTCAGGTGCTACATGAGCAACTGCATGGATTGGGATATCAGCCTATCGATCTCACCAACAATGAAATGGCAAAGCTACACGTGCGTTATATGGTGGGAGGACGCCCTCCTCATCAATTGCGTGAGCGCATTTACCGGTTTGAATTTCCTGAGCATCCCGGTGCATTAATGAAGTTTCTTAACACCTTAGGTGAGCATTGGAATATTACCCTGTTCCACTATCGAAACCATGGTGCTGCTGAAGGTTTAGTGTTAGCTGGATTTGAAGTAGATGCTGAACAGGAATTGTCGTTGCTAACGCACCTTGATGAACTAGGTTACGTTTATCTTGATGAAACTGCTAATCCTGCTTACCAGTCTTTTTTATCTCATCCAGCATGATGAAAACGGCATCGTACTGAGAGCGATTAAGGCGAGCTTAGCTCGCCTTTTGTTCAGTTTCATGCAGTAATTTTTCTAATCGTTGCTGAATTTCAGGTGCAATTAATCCGACAATCTCGTGTCTCAATGCTTCGCTAGTTGCACAATGCGTTAACTGACCGTCTTCTGATGCACCAATAATTTTTTGCTCTTTTAGTGCATTGATAAAGGTCGAAAGCACATTCTTATCATAAAACTCAGGAGAGCTAATGCCGTGCAATGCTGACAATCGTTCTGCCAGTAAACGCCCTTGCTTCTCTAGTGCGCCGCGGCTGAATTGCTTGTCTTTTTCAAGCAAGGTCAACACGATGGCATAACGATGCAGCGTCTCTTGTACACTTCTGTGAAGTAACCACAATGAATATGATTGAGGTGATGTTGCAGGTGGAGCGCAAATCTTCTCGCCGTCTTCCACCAATAATCCTTGGTTCACCATGGCAGAAATAAGTTGCTCTACATAGTGTTGGGCCGCATCTTGCGACATGTGAATAAACAATTCTCTTTGTAATAGCGGATACAGTTGACGTACCAAGGTGGTGACGACTGTTCGATCTGGTGATTGGTGAGCAACAACGATAGCAGCAATAAGCCCAGGTAAGGCCACCAAGTGCATGATGTTATTGCGGTAGTAAGTTAAGGCAACGGCATTGCTGCGTTCAAGCGATACAATCTCGCCAAAGCTATCTTGGGTTACCGCTATTTTATTTAACTTGAGGGTGTTGGTGACAATCTCTTTGCCAGAAAGAGCAGGCATACTCACCGACGCACTATATGGGCATGCCCTTAGTAAGTTAAGGTAATCATCAATGGCAGTTTCAAGTTCTTCACGGCTCATGGCGCGTTTTTTAGCCGACAGTAGACACAAAGCACACAACGACATTCCTGTTATCGCTGCTGACTGATTAATACGGAGCATGACTTCGTTTGCCAATGCATTGACCGTGGGTGTTAACCATTTGGGTTTTTTATCTGGATCGGCACTTTGTGAACGCCAGTCCTCTACTTTACTGTCGAGGAAGTTGTTGAGCTGAATTGGCTCACCAAAATTGAGAAAACCATGACCATAGTTTTTCAATTTGCGAATAGCTGAAAAGATTTGAAATGCTGATTCTTTCTTTTTCGTACTGCCTTTTAGCTCTTTAAGGTAGCTACCCACTTCCATGACGTGCTCATACCCAATGTACACAGGAACGATACTGACAGGGCGGTTGATGCCTTTAGTCACAGCCTGCACAGTCATAGCAAGCATCCCCGTTTTTGGCGGTAACAATCGGCCTGTTCTACTGCGGCCACCCTCAGCGTAGTACTTAACAGAATAGCCACGATTAAAAAGCAGCTCTAAATATTCTCTGAACACCGCCGTGTATAACTTGTTACCCGCGAAACTGCGGCGAATGAAAAATGCCCCACCTCGACGAAAAATCCCGCCAACTGGCCAGAAGTTTAAGTTAATGCCTGCGGCAATATGGGGTGTAACTAAGCCTTCATGATAAATTACATAGGTTAATAACAGGTAGTCCATGTGGCTGCGGTGACAAGGAACATAAATGATTTCATGGCCATTTTGGGCGAGCTCACGGACTTTGTCCGCATTGCCGACTTCAATGCCGTCGTAAATTTTATTCCAGATGCGTGTAAGTATGCGGTCACCGATGCGGATCAGGCCTTCTCGGTAGTCTGCAGCGATTTCATTAATGTAACTTTGTGCTGTCGCGCGGGCTTTGTCGTTAGATACTTTCTTGTGCTTGACCTCTTCTTCAATCGCTTTTCTGACGGAGTCTGAGCCAAGAATTGCGTTATTAAGATCTTGGCGTTCTAACAACGTAGGACCTGTTAGTGTTTGACGTTTACGATGAAAGTGAGTGCCCGCCAATCGAATTAACTTGTGAGCGATTTCTTCGTCTGTGCCTTTTAATTGTGTCATGGCTTTGGAAGATACCGCTTTGCTGTAGCAGACAAAATTATCGCGGCCTAAAAATAAAACGATAAAAATTTTTCGTAACCAGCTTGGTGATGCGCGATCGGCAAGTAAATCAGACCAACCAGATGAGGATTTACCCGGAGCTCTGCCCCAAAAAATAGACACGGGTACAATTTGCAGATCGACTTGCTCATCTTTGCGATGCAATCGGAACAAGCGTGTAAAGTCATCCGCAATGCTGGTAGGCTTGCTGGTGCCGCGAAAAACTGACTGAGGTTGTTGCAGAAATAGGCACGACTTGATATCTCGCTTACCGAGTTTGATAGGCTTGGTCGGATCGGGCAGGCCTAACGCATCTGCCGACATTTTCAATGCAACCTGATCGGTGAGCGAATTTGTACGTAAGAGATAAATAATTGGTTTGGATTTATCGATACCCAGCTCATTTTCAATGTCTGCTGGAATACTGTTTGCTCTCACAAGCCATTTAACAGGGGTAGAGATGATCGCTAGCAGCAACTTTTGCAGCCAAACCATATAACGTTAACCTCACTTTAAAAAAACGCGCGAAGGATAGCACGACCCGCACTAATTTGCTTGTCGTAAGCTACTTTTAGACTAAATCGATAATTTTTTCAGGTACAAACAGCCACTTAGCATATCGAAATTTCTAATAAAGAGCAGCTAAGACAGCACAAATCTGATAAGGGTTCCATTTTTATGCGAATAAAGGCAAGAGCACTGACACTGATTGAAACATTGCGAACCAGTTTTTGGTTCGTACCGTCCTGCATGTTATTAGGCGCGGTGGTTCTGGCAAAGACGCTAATAGAACTCGATAGAAATGAAGTTTTTCACAATATTACATTGCTCAAATTTGTGTATGAGAGCAATTCAGACACCATCGTTTCGTTATTGACGACCCTCGCTGGCTCAATGATTACCGTTACCAGTATTGTGTTTTCGATAACGGTGTTATCGCTGTCGATGGCTTCTCAACAATTTGGTCCGCGCTTGATACGTCATTTTATGGCTGACAATGGCACGAAAATGGTCATGGGAACGTTCTTAGCTACTTTTATTTATTGTATTTTAGTGGTGGAAGTGACCGATGAATTTGAGTCTCGTCAACAGGTACCGGGTATGGCAGTCTATGTCGCGGTATTGCTGAGTCTGGCCAGTATTGGCGTATTGATTTTTTACATTCATCACGTTGCACGGACTATACAGGCCGATCAGGTGATTAGTGATGTTCATCGTCGTCTAGATAACACCATTAATCGTTTATTCCCAAGCGATGACGATCAGGCGCAAGGTGTGGATTGTGACGCATCTGTCATCAACGAAGCAAAAGCTAAGTACCCGTGTGTGACGCATATATATGCAAGCGAGAGTGGTTATGTGCAGGCGATTGATTATGGTGGACTCAAGCAGATAGCGTGCTCACTTGATGCCTGTATTGTTGTTTCTCATCTGCCTGGTAATTATTTGGTGAAAGGTGCAAAACTACTGACACTGCATCACTTTGCAGTTAAAGCGTCTCTTGATCACGCGAGGTTCGAAGAAAACATAGTGATTGGTTCACAGCGCACGCCTGCGCAAGATCCGGAATTTGCGGTTCACCAATTGGTTGAAATTGCCGTTCGGGCTTTATCACCGGGCGTGAATGACCCTTATTCAGCCATTGCATGCGTTGATAACCTGTCGGCGATGATGTGCGAATTGACTCAAAAAACCTTCCCGTATCCGTATTTGGTTGATGACGATCGTGTGTTCAGAGTGGAGCGTAAGCCACTTACCTTCGCAGACATTGGTCACGCAGCCTTTGATCAAATTCGCCAATATGCCAAAGACAGTGTAGCGGTGACCATTCGGTTGATAGAAGGCTTAAGCCACATTACTGATAGTGTGAACAGTATTCAGCAAAAAACCTTTATTCAAGAGCAGCTTGCCAGTATTGAGCAGGCACAGAAATCTCAAGACAACGCTGATTGTGATAAAGAAGATATTTTTTCACGTATTGAAGCAGTACGCCGAAAATTGCGAGCGCTACGTGCGCTCGACAATAATGCAGTGTCTGTTGGACGTTAAGGATTTACGTTACGCTTAGCTGTGTTGGTGATATCTCGACGCGGCGCTGCAAATTTTCTAGCATTTTTTCTGATGGCAGGAAGAGGCGAATATCATGGGTGACGCTATCTAGCGCATCATAAATATAATCAAAATGTGTGCAACCTAATATTAAAATTTGCACACCACTTTTTACCAAAGCACTGGTAAGTTCGCGTAATGCATGAAGATTAACAATCATATCGGGATCGAGCCCCGCTTCTATGTCTTCAACAATTTGCAAGTTGCCAATCCCAATCACTTTGGCTGTTGGATTAGTTGCGAGGATGTTCTTTTCGATGTTTGCACAGCTTTGGCAATTGGCCGCCAGCAACCCGAAATTACGGTATTGATGAGTCAGGTTTTGGTACACCTCTAATGGCGTGACGACTGGCACAGGTGAGAAAGCATGAATGCGTTCAAGATCAATGGCCCCAGAGAGGGAGTTACAGTAAATCATGATGCAATTCACGCCTTCATTGACCAATGTCGTAATGGTTTGCTCTACAAGTTCGGTTAGGGTAATGCGATCAAGGGCTTGCAAATTGGTTTGCGCTTGCGGTGTGTGAGAAATGCTTAGACCGAACCCAACTGTATTTTGAGATTCAAGATAATTAAGACCAAATTGTGTGTCAGTCATTGTTCCCGCGATGACGCCAACCACCACGTGACTAGATTGAATTGTATTTTTTATCATGACTTCACCATCGATGTTTGTGAAACTGCTTTGTCAACGTTAGGAATCGTGTTTAGGAATTTGCGTGTTAACCAATCTAAGTACATGCCGTAGGGTCTTCCTAATAATCCAGCAATGAGACTCACGGTAAGTGCGGCTTTGAGCATCTCTATGCTATCAGCGCCCCCCAAGTACATGTTGCCCAAGTAAAGGGGCATTTGGAATGATAGAAATACCAGCGTATCGCCAAGGTATAATCGAAACCAATGTTGATGGTGCGATAACCCCAATTTGATGAACACGAATTCTCTCCACACACCAAAAGGGCGTGCCACCAGCGTATTGAGAAGCAAAGCTACCGCTCTGACTTTTACATGCTCTTGCCAGCTCATACCAGCAATGACGAGTTCTATTGGCAAAGCGACAGCATAGGAAAAGCTGTTCATTGCCCAAATATCAATGAACCTAACTCGCCACTTCTCAGAAAACTTTTCTCGCCACCGCTTCATTGCTACAAAACTACTCACATTTAACGTGGCGGGATTATTCAGTTGAAAGACGTTGATGTAAAGCGATTAACGGTGATTAAAACCTTAAACCATGTAAGGTTTTTGACACGCCTGATAGTAAAGCTATAACAAAGCCTAAACTGAAAAATCGAAATAAATCATTGAGATCTCCGCTATACTGGATATACTCACAGGTAAACTGTATGGAAAAACAGGCTGTTTATGCGTCCACTAACCCCCAGACAACAAGAAGTTCTCGAACTAATTAAAACGACCATGGCTAACACAGGTATGCCGCCAACGCGTGCAGAAATCGCACGTGAATTAGGCTTTCGTTCTGCTAATGCCGCCGAAGAGCACCTTAAAGCGCTTGCGCGAAAGGGGGTCATTGAAATTCTTCCGGGAACATCGCGTGGTATTAAACTGAATGTGCCTGCTAACGATGAAGAGGAAGAGCAAGGGTTACCGCTAATTGGTCGTGTCGCTGCGGGTGAACCTATTCTCGCGCAGGAGCATGTTGAATGTCATTATCAAGTCGACCCCAACTTATTTAAACCAAGCGCAGACTTTTTGCTTCGTGTAAATGGCATGAGTATGAAAGATATCGGTATTTTAGATGGCGATTTGCTGGCTGTACACAGAACAACCGATGTGCATAACGGGCAAGTGATTGTGGCGCGAGTTGAGGATGACGTTACCGTTAAAAGGCTCGAAAAGCGCGGCCGTGAAGTTCTATTGCATGCTGAAAATGATGCATTCTCGCCTATCAAAGTCGACCTAGCTTCTCAGCCTTTCAGCGTTGAAGGCATCGCGGTTGGCGTAATCCGAAACGCAGATTGGATGTAAACATTCCAGCGTCTTGAGTGATATTGCAGATTTAATGGATAGGTTTCTTCTTAAGTCTGCAATGTGCCTTATTAGCCAATCGACTGGCCTTCCCACCTATTTCCACTCCGGTATTTACTGTTCAGAAGAATTGCTAGGTAAATGAGTCATTTGCCGTAATCCCTAATAATTATCTCAGAGAAAATAAATTACCTTTACGATTGTGTGAAATATAATCAAAAAGATTAAAAAATAATAAAATTACTAGACTCCATCCTCTAAATTGAGTATTTCTTATACATCTTTTAACAAAAGAATAACAATAAGCTGTCAGAACATTAACCATCTTGTTGGGGTTTTAAGCCATACTCCTTAAAAGGAATAGGATAATGGACAGAGGAGGTGCTGAGTGAAACATGTGTTGTCTCGTGCGTTAATCTTTGTTCTGTCATCGTTGGCGATTTTGCCAGTGTTGGCAGCATCTGAAGACACCGTTGATGCATATCAACTGAACCTTAGGAAAGGAGTGACGGACATCAGCGGTGAGGTGTATGACCTTCACATGCTTATGTTCATCATTTGTGTTGTTATCGCCGTCATCGTATTTGGTGCGATGTTTTACAGCATACTGTTTCACCGAAAGTCTCGTGGGGTGAAACCCGCTAACTTTCATGAGAGTGTGAAAGTCGAAATTGCGTGGACAATTATTCCTTTTATTATTCTTATTTTTATGGCGATTCCCGCTACCAATACATTAATTGCGATGGAAGATACTGAATCGGCAGATGTCACGGTACTTGTGACGGGCTCTCAGTGGAAGTGGCACTATAAGTATATGGATAATGACGTGTCATTCTACTCAATACTCGCCACGCAACCTGAACAAATTCAGAATAAATTTGAAAAAGGCCAGAACTACTTACTTGAAGTTGACCGCCCTTTAGTGATTCCCACAGGCAAAAAAGTACGATTTTTAGTCACCAGTGACGATGTGATTCACTCGTGGTGGGTGCCCGATTTTGCTGTAAAAAAAGATGCGAACCCAGGATTTATCAATGAAGCGTGGACGAAAGTCAATACGCCTGGCATTTACCGTGGTCAGTGCGCAGAACTATGCGGAAAAGACCACGGCTTCATGCCAGTTGTTGTCATCGCCAAAGAACCCGCAGAATACGATGCTTGGATCGCTAAGCAAGAGGATATTCAACGTAAAGCCAAAGAAGAAGAACAAAAGCTTTTGGCCATGAATATGACAATGGACGAACTGATGACAACGGGTGAAAAAGTCTATCTTAGCGCCTGTGCAGCATGCCACATGCCAAATGGAGAAGGCTTACCAGGTGTGTTTCCTCCGTTAAAAGGCAGCCAAATGGTGAAGCATGATATGCAAGCCCATATCGATATTGTTGTTAACGGGAAATCCGGAACGGCAATGCAGGCATTCGGAAAGCAACTCAGCCTGAAAGAGCTCGCTGCGGTAATTACTTATGAACGTAACGCTTGGGGCAACAGCACAGGTGAAACCGTGCAAGCCAAAGATGTTAACGCGTTAATGAATGGCCAGTAGGAGATTGGAGATGAGTACAGTAACACACGACACCCAACACGACGCGCATCATCATGGCGCACCTACTGGAATAAAGCGCTGGTTATTTACCACCAATCATAAAGACATCGGCACGCTGTATTTATGGTTTGCCTTTATTATGTTTTTAGTGGGAGGGGCAATGGCGATGGTGATTCGGGCTGAATTATTTCAGCCGGGATTGCAAATAGTCGAACCTGACTTCTTCAATCAAATGACAACGGTTCATGGACTGATTATGGTCTTTGGTGCCGTGATGCCCGCTTTTACTGGATTAGCAAACTGGCTCGTGCCGATGATGATTGGCGCACCCGATATGGCGCTGCCCAGAATGAATAACTGGAGCTTCTGGATCCTGCCTTTTGCCTTCATTATTTTACTGTCTTCGCTGTTTGTTGAAGGAGGCGGCCCAGCATTCGGTTGGACGTTCTATGCTCCTCTGTCTACTACCTATAGTAGTGATTCTACGGCGTTGTTTGTATTTTCTGTCCACATCATGGGGGCGTCTTCGATTATGGGGGCTATCAACGTGATAGTGACCATCTTCAACATGCGCGCACCTGGCATGACATGGATGAAGATGCCGCTGTTTGTATGGACATGGCTCATTACCGCCTTTTTGCTAATCGCTGTCATGCCAGTGCTTGCGGGCGCGGTAACAATGGTGTTAACCGATAAGTATTTTGGCACGAGTTTCTTTGATGCGGCAGGTGGCGGCGACCCTGTGCTATTCCAGCATATTTTCTGGTTTTTCGGCCATCCAGAAGTTTACATTATGATTTTGCCAGCGTTCGGCATTATTTCGCAGATTGTTCCCACATTTTCTCGCAAAAAATTGTTTGGTTATGCCTCTATGGTGTACGCCACAGCGTCGATTGCATTATTGTCGTTTATTGTATGGGCACACCATATGTTTACTGTCGGTATGCCGCTGGCAGCAGAACTATTTTTTATGATGGCGACCATGTTAATCTCCGTCCCTACGGGTGTGAAAGTGTTTAACTGGGTCGCCACAATGTGGCGAGGCGCGTTAACCTTTGAAGTGCCGATGCTATTTGCCTTAGCCTTTATTGTGCTGTTCACTATTGGCGGCTTGTCTGGACTAATGCTCGCTATCACGCCAGTCGACTTCCAATACCATGACACCTATTTTGTCGTTGCTCATTTCCATTATGTACTCGTAACCGGCGCGGTTTTTTCCATTATGGCGGCAGTGTATTACTGGTTGCCTAAATGGACGGGCAAAATGTTTGATGTGACTTTGGCTAAATGGCATTTTTGGTGTTCGCTTATTTCAGTCAACGTGTTGTTCTTCCCCATGCACTTTATTGGCTTGGCTGGTATGCCTCGACGTATTCCTGACTATGCATTGCAATTTGCTGACTTTAATAAATGGATCAGTATTGGAGGCTTTGCGTTTGGTTTATCGCAATTGATTTTCTTGTGGCTACTGATTAAGGCGTGTCGCAAAGAGGGAGAGGCAGTCTCTCCACAAGTATGGGAAGGGGCTGAAGGGCTTGAATGGGAATTGCCATCGCCTGCGCCTTACCACACCTTTGAGACGCCGCCGGTTATCAAGTAAAGGCTAAGACAATGACCATGCAAAACACACCCAATCACAGCAAAATGGTACTCAAGTTAGTGGCGATTGTGATTGGGATGTTTGGATTCGGATTCGCCTTAGTACCTCTTTATGATGTGTTTTGCGATATTACCGGTATCAATGGAAAAACGTCGAATACTGCGAGTGTTTATCAGAGTGTAGAAATTGACGAGAGCCGTTGGGTAACGGTTGAGTTTATTACGCGGACAAATACAGGCATGCCCTGGCAATTCGAAGCCAAAACCAAGCGTATTCGCGTTCGGCCCGGCGAAATGAACGAAGTGGCATTTTATGTCAGAAATCCCCTTAACCGCCCCATTGTTGGTCAGGCCGTACCCTCGGTGTCTCCTGGCACTGCGGCAATTTATTTAAATAAAACAGAGTGTTTTTGTTTTAACCATCAGCCTTTAAATGGCAAAGAAGAAGCGCTGATGCCAATGAAGTTTTACGTAGACCCACAACTGCCAAAAGATATTACGTATTTTACAGTTCAGTACACCTTGTACGATGTGACTTCCTCTGCACAGGAAGTGGCGAGCAACCAAGGGTAAAAGGAGGACGACATGTCACAACAACAAGAATACGAAAAGTACTATGTGCCCGAACAAAGCCCTTGGCCAATCGTTGGTGCCGTCGCCTTGTTCTTGATTGCCGTAGGCGCTGGAAATTATGTAGTAGAGGTTACAAAAGGCAAGGATGGTTTTGGTGGATGGATTCTGGTAGCTGGGATTATCACATTACTGGTGATGCTTGTTGGGTGGTTTAACAATCAAATCCACGAATCTATGCAAGGTATGCACAGTAATCAGTTAGGACGCTCCTATCGACAAGGCATGGCTTGGTTTATCTTCTCGGAAGTGATGTTCTTTGCTGCGTTTTTTGGTGCACTTTTTTATGCCCGTGTCATTGCGGTTCCATGGTTAGGGGGCGCGTCAAATAATGAAATGACGGGGCAAATTTTGTGGCCAGAATTTGAGGCCGTTTGGCCGTTACTGAGAACACCTGGCGGAATTGAAACCACTGCAATGGGCTGGTATGGCTTACCCTTGGCGAATACGTTAATTTTACTTGTGTCCTCTGTTACCTGTCACTTTGCTCATGTTGCATTAGAAGAGAAAAACCGTGGGCGCTTAAAGCTTATGCTTGGTGTAACGATTTTACTTGGGCTTGCCTTTTTGTTGCTTCAAGTTGAAGAATACGTTTACGCCTATAGAGAAATGAATTTAACCCTTCAATCGGGCATATACGGCAATACCTTCTTTATGCTTACAGGTTTCCATGGGCTTCATGTGACCCTTGGAACGATCATACTTATCGTGTTGTTCTTTAGAGTATTGAAAGGTCATTTCACCCCAGAAAACCACTTTGCATTTCAGGCTGGTAGTTGGTATTGGCACTTTGTTGATGTGGTTTGGGTAATGCTGTTTTTCTTTGTTTATATTCTCTGATACCCAATACGTCACGGCCTAATAAGGCCGTGGATTCGGCGTTATAAGCCCTGTAGCGATGGCGAGTAGTAATACAACAATAATGATCACCGATGTCAGTACGCGTCTGCCAATATACTTACTCATTGGCTCACCATTGGGGTTGTTTTTCAGCATAATGACCATCGCCTTGAACAAATTAAACACCATGAAAATGAGCAGTAAGCCAATGATTATTTTTACCAACACGATGAACGCTCCCATATTATGAGTGTGTCGACAGTGCGTACCAATAAGTACTCTCGTCGAGGTCTGTGGGGCGCGATTGTCGCAGTTATCGCGTCGTTAACGATGACATCGCTCGGTATCTGGCAATTACAACGTGCCGATGACAAGCATCAGCGGCTAACTCAGATAGAGCAAAGGCAACAACGTGCGCCTCTTTCTATTTACGACCTACCAAAAAATCTTGATCAGGTTGAAGATTACCCCTTAACCATATCTGGAAATTGGCAAAAAGAATATATATTCCTGTTAGATAATCGAATAAATAATGGACGTGTTGGCTACGAAGTGCTTATTCCAATGGAGATGGACATGCGCTTTGTATTGGTTAACTTGGGTTGGATAAACGCACCTAAGTCGAGAAATGATTTGCCAGATATTAACGTGCAGGAATTACCCATGACGATCCAAGGTACGCTTTACTTGCCGAGGAGAAACCCCGCGATTACTGAAACCGCTAACTCAACTGATACCTGGCCAATGCGAATTCAGCAAGTTGATATTGCGTTGATGTCGCGTTTTTTTGGTAGTCCGCTAGCGCCTTTTGTCGTACTTGCTGACCCCGATGAGTCGTCTAAGTTTGTTCGTGAATGGACACCCGTGGTGATGTCTCCACAAAAACATCTTGGCTATGCCATTCAATGGTTCGCTCTGGCGGCCGCGTGCATTATTGTAACGGCCGTAGCGATAAGAAAAGGAATCCGATCTAATGACATCAAATAATGCGCCTTCCGCCACGTTTGAATCTAAAACGTCAAAAAATAACTTTGCAGTCATTGCCTTTATCATTGCGTTTATATTGCCGGTGATACTCGCTAAGTTTGCGCTGGATTATGATTGGTTTAATCGAGGAGCAACAAATAAAGGGGAGCTGCTCAACCCCGCATTAGACTTTAGTCCTATCAATTCCACTCACAGTCAAAAATGGCGTATTGCGTATATTATGCCGACTAACTGCGATCAATCGTGTGAAAACGCAATATTTAGTTTGTCTCAACTTCATCAGGCATTAGGCAAAGAACAAGATCGGGTAGAGTCGGTTATTGTATGGACACCCAACAGCGATGTGAAACGCGTGAGTGATATCGCTGCGGATCACCATTTTGCCTTGTTAATGAGTGAAGATGAAAAAGTAAACAATGTGTTTAACTCAGTCGAAACTGGTGGTATTTTCATCATTGACACGTTGGATAACGTCATATTGCGTTACCCAATACAACAACAAAAACAAGAAGCTGTGCTTAAAAGCCGCGATATTTTATCTGATTTGAGGAAGTTGCTAAAACTCTCCCGAATCGGTTAGGGGAATGGAAGTAATGAGAAAGTTGGTGTTGGCGAGTATCGCTTTAGCGTTTGTCGTCATTATTCTTGGCGCGTATACACGATTAACTGACGCAGGCCTTGGCTGCCCTGATTGGCCTGGATGTTATGGCCATTTAACTGTGCCGCAAACTGACGCCCGTATCGCCCAAGCAGAAGCCAACTTTCCAGAACGACCTGTTGAAGCTCACAAAGCATGGAATGAGATGATACATCGTTATTTTGCGGGGGCTCTTGGGTTATTTATTCTAGCCATCTTTGTTGTGAGCGTGGTTAAGCGCGGATACAACCAGCCGCTGAAATTACCGTTTTTCTTGCTGTGTCTAGTGATATTTCAGGCTGCACTAGGTATGTGGACTGTTACGCTGAACTTACTCCCCGTTGTAGTGATGGGACATTTGCTTGGTGGGTTTAGCGTGTTGGGGTGTTTATTTTTACTATACCTACGCTTAACGCCCTATCGTATTCCTGGTGGCGACCCGATGATGCAAAGTTTAGGCAAGTATAGCTTATTAGGAATAGCTATTCTTGTTGGGCAAATTGCTCTGGGAGGCTGGACATCAGCGAACTATGCTGCCTTGGCGTGCACCGAAATGCCAATATGCGAAGGAAACTGGCTGGCAAGGCTGGATATTGCTGGCGCATTTAGTGTGCCAGAAGCTGACAATTACGAGTATGGCGTCCATAACTATGCACAACGCATGACCATGCATATAGCGCATCGCTTTGGTGCCATTATCACGTTTATTTATCTTTGTTGGCTGGCATTGAAGCTCTATAAGTCTGCCTCATCCGGGCTTGTTAGAGGTTTGGCAGTACTGTTAACTGTTGTGGTTAGCGTGCAAATATTACTTGGCGTAAGCAATGTTGTATTTAGTCTTCCTATTTTTATTGCCGTTTTACACAATGCAACAGCGGCGTGTTTGTTACTGGTAATGATCTGCTTATGCTACACCCTTTATCGAAAAACATAGGAGTTTGGACATGGGTAAGTCACTCGCGGTTGAATCGAATAAATCTGCAAGCTATCGGCCTCAAACCACTTGGCGTGATTACTATGAACTTACCAAACCCAAAGTGGTATTGTTGTTGTTGCTTACGGCGCTAGTGGGAATGTGTTTGGCGACACCTGATTGGGTTGACCTTCAAGTACTGTTAGCGGGCATGATTGGCATTGGGTGTTTGTCATCTGCAGCCGCAGTCATTAACCATGTTGTCGATCACCGGATTGATGCGAAAATGGCACGCACCTTTAATCGTCCCGTGGTGAAGAAAAAAGTGTCACCTTCCCGCGCTATTGTGTTCGCGGCTACTTTAGCAGTGTTAGGTTTTCTTATTTTAGCGCTGTGGGTGAATACCCTCACCGCATGGCTTACGGTGTCTGGGTTGGTGGGGTACGCGTTTATTTATACCATGTATCTTAAGCGTGCAACGCCTCAAAATATCGTGATTGGTGGGCTTGCAGGCGCTATTCCGCCATTATTGGGGTGGACAGCAGTAACCAACCAATTGCACCCTCATGCGTTATTATTGGTTCTGATTGTTTTTACTTGGACACCCCCCCATTTTTGGGCGTTGGCCATACATCGGGTTAAAGACTACGAGCGAGCTGAGATCCCCATGCTTCCTGTTACCCACGGCGTAGAATTTACAAAAACGTCGGTATTACTGTACACCGTATTGCTTGGTATTGTGTGTTTATTGCCTTATTTAGTGGGGATGACGGGCCTTATCTACTTAGTTGGGTCAACGTTACTCAATGCTGGATTTTTATATTATGCTTGGAAACTGAAGTTTGCATGTGAAGACAGTACGGCAATGAAGACCTTTGGTTTTTCTATTGTGCATTTGATGGTACTGTTTGTGGTGCTTCTCATTGACCACTATTTTAAGTACAGCTTATGACACAACGTACTCTTGTTGGAATAATTGCCGCTATCGCTCTGATTTTAGGGGGAGTGTTATCCATTTATATTGCGCCGCCTGCACCTAAAGCGAATTACTTTCAAGCGTATCCTCAGCCAAGGGCACTAAGCGACTTTGGATTGACAGCGCATTCAGGAGAGATGCTTAGCCCTGATTGGTTAGAAGGGAAATGGACGCTTACCTTTGTTGGATACACGTTTTGTCCAGATATATGCCCAACTACACTGGTAGAGCTTAAACGAATTTACCCCGATTTGCAGTCAATACAATCAGAGCAGCCGATACAAGTGCTGTTTATTAGCGTTGATCCCGCACGAGATACCACAGAACGATTGGCTGAATACATTGCGTTTTTTCATCCAGAATTTGTTGCAGCTTCGGCCGAGCACAAAGTGCTTTATCCTCTGATCAGAAGTATGGGAATGATGTATGCCATCGCCGACGACACATCAGACGGAGAATATCTGGTGGATCACAGCGGTTCGGTGGTGGTAATTAATCCTAACGGCCACGTCGTCGGACGATTTAAACCTGTAATGGAGCCGGGAAAGCTCGCTGTTAGTGATGGCGAACAAATTATCACTGATATGCCTTACATATTGGAAAACTACGGCAATATATGATTCGACAAGCCAGTCCCGATGATGTACCGCAATTAGCGACGTTAGTGAAAATGTCTGGCAAAGCGAGCCTTACTGGCGTGCTAGATATTTCGCCGTCACTGTGTGCATCTCAATTTCTTCTTTTTGCGGTTGCTCAAGATAATGGGCATTTTAGTTATCGTCAGCACATCGTAATTTCGCCAGAGCCTTCAGATCCACAGCGGGCTATTCAAGGATGTGCGGCATACTGGCCGCGCCTTAACAATGCACAAATGCGAGAAGCAACCATAAGAACGTTTATTCATTTTTATGGTGAATTACACGTTAAGTCTGTGCTTTTGAAAGCCCAGTATCTTGATAAAGTTATCTGCCTGCCAGAGCCTGAAAATTTGCCCGTAGGGCATATTGCTATCGAAGAAAGTGCGCGGCGTAGTGGGAAAGGTACGGCGTTATTAAACGCGCTAAAAGCTAAAGCAATCGAACTGAATCGTCGAGGGTTGGAGCTAGATGTCGAGTGCCATAACCTCCCTGCTATCACCTTGTACGAACGATTTGGTTTCGCCATTACAGGACAACACTTTCCTTGCGAAGGCGGCAAGAAAATAGGGCTTATGCCCCACTTTCATATGAAACTGTCGTTGTAATTTTTGCTAGTGGCTTATTCAAGCCAACTTCCATCAGCGTTAGGAACAAACCACGGCTGAGAATACCAATAGAAACGCCCTGCTTGTGTTTTACTTGGCGCCGTGCAATTAATTCTGGTTCGGCCTGCAGCAAGAGGCTGAGGTGGCTTAATCACTACTGTAGTGGAAGTTTTGTCTGTCTCCATGAATTTACCATTGAAAAAGCAATTCACCTGAGACGTATTAAGATCGCTTGTTTCTAGCGTTATAATTTGTAATGGCTGCGTACCGATAAAAGGAGTGAAAGGATCTTGACGGGTTTTATTCGTTACCGGCATTGCCAGACTGTTAAGCTTTACTTTTAAGGTATCTAAATTGGCGTAAATACCCGCTGCGGCAAAGCGGGGTAACGCGCCGAAATCACTGAATGACGCTACTGCACCAGAGTGTTGCCCAAACCCAATATAGCCTAGCTCTAAAACGCGTTCTTTCAATGTTTGTGAATACTCACCATACGGATAAGCCAGCCATTTTGGGGCGTCTCCCAGTTGCTCAACAAGTGCTTGTTGTGCTTCATTAATATCTTGTGTGATGCGCTCAAGCCATTGATGTTGATCTTCGGTAGGCTTTTGCTCCAATAAGTGGCGGTGGTCGCTTGTGTGATTAGCAAACGTCACCCCTTCTTTACTCATTGTTTTTACCTGTTGCCAAGTCAGTTGATCATTCCGTTTTTCAATCTGTGGAGGGTTGATGAAAACCGTGTATGGAATCCCCTTTTCACGAAGTAACGGGTGCGCGTTTTCAAATATATTACGGTAACCATCATCAAAGGTGATTGCAACGGAACGCGGCGGCAGTGATTCGCCACGCTGTAACTTGTTCACCATTTCTCCCAATGCCATGACGTGGTGATGTTCGGATAGATAATCGAGGTGTTTTTTAAACTTCTCGGGTGAAATCGACGTACTGGCAGGCGTAGATGTGCTAACGTGGTGATAAACGAGAATCACACCGTTATCTTCACCCTGTGCTTTCGTTGCGACGAGGATTAGTGTAAATATCAGAACACAGTATTTTAAAATCAGTTTCATAAATAAGAACATTAATTCTTTATGGTCAAATTGTTTTCTAGTGTAGCAACATTTCTAGATAAAAAAGAGCACCTTCGTCTTCTTTCTCTAACGTTTCCTATGATACTGGCAAATATTACTACGCCATTAATAGGACTAGTGGATACGGCCGTAATGGGGCACTTGCCTGCGAGTCATTTTCTTGCAGGTGCTGCTATTGGCGCTTTGATTTTGACCCAACTTTATTGGGTGTGTGGATTCATCCGCATGTCTGCTACGGGACTGAGTGCCCAGGCTAAAGGGCAAAGTAACCTCGACGAAGCTGGTAGAGTCTTAGTTCAAAATGCCGCGATTGGGCTAATGATTGGTGCATTGGTGGTGATGCTGCAATCGCCACTTTTATCACTTGGCCTTTACTTTGCCGATGCCCAAGGCGAGCTATTAACCAGCGTGTCTCAATATTTTTATGTGCGAGTATGGGGGGCACCGGCGGCATTAATCAACCTAGCATTAATTGGCTGGCTCATTGGTCGACAATGTACACGCCAAGTCTTGATCATACAGATAGTTGGCAACCTGATAAATGCTGTACTGGATGTTGTTTTTGTATTTTACTTGGATATGCAGGTTGAAGGCGTAGCATTGGCAAGCGTGATAGCGGAGTACAGTATTTTAGTGTTGAGTATTGTGTGTATCATACAACGCATTCCCGCTATGCCATTTAGCTATAAATGGCTTCAGCCAAATGCGTTTACACAGGTATTTACGCTTAATACCGACATGTTAATTCGAAATTTGGCACTGCAAGCTTGTTTAGCCTTTGTCACTTATCAGGGCGCGAGGCTCGGAACGCAAATAGCCGCTGTGAATGCGATACTGATGCAATTTTTTGTTTTGATAGCGCTTGGGCTTGACGCTATCGCATATGCCGTTGAGGCATTGGTTGGTGAAGCAAAAGGCCAAAAAGATTTGAATCGAGTCAAATTAGATACGTATCGTGGCCTTTGGTGGTCTTCGTGCTTCGCAGCTTTATATGCATTGACCTTCTATTGTTGGGGCGAAGAGATAGTTCGCGTGCTTACCGATCAACAAGCATTGCAACAAGCATCTACTGAGTACTTGCCGTTTATTATTGTGTTACCACTAGTTGCCCATTGGTGTTTTTTGTACGACGGTGTATATATTGGGTTGACTCATGCGAAAACGATGCGCAATTCCATGGTAATCAGCGCGGTATTAGTATTTTTCCCACTATGGTGGCTGACTGAGAGTCTGGAAAATGTTGGCCTCTGGATATCCCTGTTAGGATTAATGTTAGCGAGGGGGCTTACTTTGGGGGTGGACTTTTATCGTCGAACAGTGTCGGGGAAATTCTAGGTTTATCAATGAACTTGGCAAAGCGGTTGGCGGCAATGCCTATGTAGCCTCTTGCCGCGAAACCCAAGCCGATGAGTAGAAATACCATGGCAGGAAGTTGGAACCACATCCAAAAGTAGGCACCAGCAAAAATGAGAAACGCACCAACACAAAATAAGATTAGGCCCAACTTAAACCGCATCCAGCTCTGTTCTGGGTTTTGGCCTAATCTAAAAATGATATGACGCACCATCATCTTTGTTGATTTAATCAGTAATACGAATGCTCTCCAGCTTCGTGCTCTGTGGCATCTTTTACCGCAGTCAGCTCCTCTGGGAACATTGACAGTAGTTGCTTCTCTATTCCTTCTTTTAAGGTAACATCTACCATCGCGCACCCGTTGCAACCACCACCAAATTGTAAAATGGCTTCACCTTTGTCAGTAATTTCCATTAGCATAACCTGACCGCCATGGTTGGCTAGTTGAGGGTTAATTTCGCTTTCTAGTACGTAAGTAACACGCTCCATCAAAGGCGCATCATCAGACACTCTTCGCGCTTTTGCGTTAGGTGCTTTAAGTGTAAGCTGAGACCCCATTTGGTCAGTAACAAAGTCAATTTCCGCATCATCAAGAAATGGCACGCTTTCTTGATCTACAACAGCATCAAAGCCATTGAAATTCAATTTAGTATCTGTATCTTCAACTGCGTCTGCTGGGCAATAAGACACGCCACACTCTGCACCTGGTGTGCCAGGGTTAACAACGAAAACACGGATATTCGTGCCTGCGTCCTGTTTTTCCAACAGTTTAACGAAGTGCGCTTGTGCGGCTTCTGTAATGGTGATCATAATAAAATCCTGACATCAAATATGATATATATCGTACCAAAATTACCTGACTAAAACACTCAAGTAATGGTGTCATTTCTTAGATTTTCAAATAATTAATTAGAATTAATTGCAATTCTTGCCCATTATTGGAATTTCTCCGACACTGAAATATCATGCACTTAACAAGAAAAATTAAATAGGATCAACACGATGCGATTTATGACGCTAATGGCTTGCGCGCTAGTATGGGTGAGTGGCGTAGCACTAGCAAAAACGGATCTCGACTACTTACCTAGTGACGTAAAATATGATGCCAGTATACCCAAACCGGCTGACATCCTTGGCGCCCCAGTAGGAGAGTGGCATGTTAGACACGATCAACTCGTTACTTATATGCGTACATTGGCCGAAAAGTCAGATCGTGTATCGTTAGTAGAAACGGGGCGAACCCATGAGAATCGTCCACTTTTATTGTTAGCCTTTACGTCGTCAGAAAATCAACAGAACCTAGATGCGCTGCGTGAAAAACATGTTGCAGTGGTGCGCAGTGGTAAAACGCCTGACGCGTCTTCTCCGCTTGTGCTGTGGATGGGATATAGTGTGCATGGTGATGAAGCTTCAGGCAGTAACGCTGCGTTATTGATCGCTTATTATCTTGCTGCCGCGCAAGGCGAAAAAGTGAATCAACTTCTTAAAGACAATGTCGTTTTGTTAGATCCTGCGTTGAACCCTGATGGGTTGTCACGATTTGCGCAGTGGGTCAACATGCATAAAGGGGCGACGCTGGTCAGTGATCGTGAACATAGAGAACATGTACAGGCATGGCCAAGTGGCAGAACAAACCACTACTGGTTTGACTTGAACCGCGATTGGCTATTACTGGTTCACCCTGAATCTCGTGCGCGAATTAAAGAATTCCAACGTTGGAGACCGCATGTTCTTACTGATTTCCACGAGATGGGAGCCGACTCGACTTACTTCTTTCAGCCAGGCATCGCGTCTCGTAAAAATCCTTGGACGCCAGAAGAGAATGTGACGCTAACCAACGCACTGGGCGAGTATCATGCAAAAGCCTTAGATGCTGCAAAGCAACTCTATTTCACGCAAGAGAGCTTCGATGACTTTTACTATGGCAAAGGCTCTACCTATCCTGATGCACAAGGCACGATTGGTATACTGTTCGAGCAAGGCAGTGCGCGCGGTCATTTACATGAAACGATTAATGGCGACAGAAGCTTCCCAGAAGCGATTCAAAATCAGGTAACGACTACTTTATCGACCTTTGACGGTGCGCTCGCGAACAAAGATAAGTTAATTGCGCATCAGCACACGTTTAATCAAGAAACTAACAACCTGATTAAAGATGATGAATTAACGGGTTACATGATTCGCGAGAGTCACGACAAAAGCAAAATAAAGCAATTGCTTGATGTTCTGAGTAAGCACGAAATAGAGGTTAAATCGTTACAAAAAGACGTAACGTTAGATAACATTAAATTTGCTCATGACAGCAGTTATTTTGTTCCCTTAGATCAACCCAAGTACCGCTTAATTAAGTCGATTTTCTCTGAGCGCAAGCGCTTCAAAGACAATACGTTTTATGATGTTTCTAACTGGAATTTGGCATTGGCCTACAACTTAGACTTCTATCCTGTTGATAAGAAATTATGGCGTAATATTCCAACGGAAACATTAAACGTTGCTCAGTCGAGCAAGCAAGAGAAGGTGCTAGAAAGTGCCTATGCTTATGCGTTTTCTTGGCAAGACAGCCAAGCGCCAGCAATGTTGCAAACCCTAATAAAAAATGGGGTAAACCCTCGAATTGCCGGGCAGTCGTTTGCAGCCAAAACCAGTCAGGGAGAAATCAGTTTTGCACAGGGCAGTATTCTTATACCGCGTGCCGTAATGCAGCCTGACAACCTAGCGGCTATCTTAAATGAGGCTTCACGTCAGCACGGGATCAAAATTTGGTCATTGATATCAGGGCTTACAGCACAAGGCATCGACTTGGGTAGCCGTTTTATGCTGCCATTAGAGATGAAGCGAGTCTTGATTGTGGGCGGAGAGCAAACTTCTCAGTATGAAGTTGGAGAGGCCTGGCATTATTTGGATAAAATCATTGGCATGCCTGTCTCGATTGTTGAATTATCACGCTTAGACTCTATCGATATGCGCCGATATTCACATATGATTTGGGTGAATGGGCGATACGGTGACGTCGATGAAGAACTCAGTAAAGAGATTGAACGCTGGGTGAAACAAGGGGGCGTGCTTATCGGCCAGAAAGCTGGCGCTAAATTGTTTGCTGAAAAAGGATGGTTAAAAGCAGAATTTGCAGAACGGAGTCTATTGCAAGATGCATTTAAAACGGATGATTTGCAATTTGGTGATCGTGAAGCGTTGCATGGTAAGCAACGGGTAGCGGGCGCAGTATTTAACACGCATTTAGATATCAGCCACCCATTGGCATTTGGGTATACACGAGACACGTTGCCAGTATTTAGAAATCATACCCATGTAATGAAGCAACCCGCCAAGCCATTTCTAATGGTCGCTCAGTACACAGATACGCCTCTTAGAGCAGGCTATGCTGCAGATGAGGTGGAAGACGTGATCGCTAACTCGGCTGCCATCGTGGCACATGCGAACGGCTATGGTCGCGTGATTGCCTTTGCTGATAATCCGGTGTTCAGAGGTTATTGGCTAGGTACGCGCCGTTTGCTATCAAATGCAATTTATATGGCACCGTTCATCGATGTGGACGGCTAATCGCTAACGCAAAGACGGTAATATGCATGTCAGGGTTAAGCGATTTTAACACTTGGCATGCATGATTCGCCGTAGCACCTGTAGTAATAACGTCATCCACTACTACGACGCGGTGACTGCCTAAAGGTCTTTTTTGACTAAATACATTGTTCATATTTTTCTTGCGTGAGGGCGCATCTAATGACGCTTGTTGTGGCGTTTCTTTGTGTTTTATTAATACTGGATCGATTGGCGCGTCTATCAAACGTGAAAGTGCTTTGCTTATTTCGTAGGCTTGATTGAATAGCCTTGAAGAAAGCCGTTTGTTTGATAAAGGTATGGGAATGATTCGCTGAGCGTTGATATAGCGCTGCATCCAACGTTGATGAATGTGAAATATCTGTGAAAAGCTTTGCTCTATTGCGAGCTTCCCGCTAAATTTATATTCAGAAATCAGCCGCTTCACGGGATGTATGTATTCTGTAGCGACATAGAGTTGATCGATAAATTTGCATTCTAGAGACTGTGCGGTTGAAGGTTCGTTCAGCATGTTCCCCTTCAATACATCCATATTAATAAATGGTAGATCGGCAATGCACACATCGCAGAGTGCATTTTCTGTGTGCTGATGACAAGCAACACACAGTTTCATCGGCAGTAATTGCGATATCATTCTACTAGTCAGACTTGTTTTCATTCCTTGAATCCCTAAACTTCCCATTTTTGTGCAATCCTTGCATTTGGTGTGAGTGTAAGCAGGTAGTGAAATGAAGACAAGTACACTTTTTACAGAGACGCGAGGCAATGGTCCCGATTTAGTGATGCTACATGGCTGGGGCGTAAATAGTGGCGTATGGCAGCCGATAAGCCATCTTCTCCAAGACCATTTTCGCGTTACTTACATTGACTTACCTGGCTTTGGACGTAATGCACACTATCCAATTATGCCTTACACACTGAATAATCTGTCTACAGTTGTTAGTGCCTACATACCAAGTAGAGCCCGTGTTTTAGGGTGGTCGATGGGAGGACTCCTCGCTCAGCATATTGCCTTGACACGTCAAGATTTAGCAGGACTGATTACCGTTGCTTCGACACCCAAATTTGTTTCTGAAGGCAGTTGGCCGGGAATTAAACCTGCGGTGTTGTCGATGTTTGAAAAGCAACTTAAAGGTGATTTTACAAAAACACTCGATCGCTTTCTGGCGATTCAGGCTTTGGGAAGCGCGTCAGCCAAAAACGATATTAAAACCATTCAACATCATGTTGAACAGCTCCCTATGCCATCTGAGGTAGCGCTGCATAATGGCTTAGTCATTTTATCTGAAACCGACTTACGCGAAAAAATGCAAACCATTTCTATACCGATGTTGCAGATCTTCGGCAAGCTCGACAGTCTTGTTCCCAAAGCAGCAATTGAATTAATGCAGCATAATCAAAATGTTACTCAGCACATTATCGATCATGCGTCTCATGGGCCTTTTATCTCCCATCCAGAGGCCTTTATCGATGGCCTATTGAATTGGCATCAGGGGCTATAATTGTCACCTCATTTGTCTGCGTGATCATTAAGAAAAGACTTCCAATTTCACGCGTTTTGTATAATAATTGTACAAGAGGTATGAGAGGGGTAGTCCATGTCTTTTGAAGTTTCGAACAATTTGCAGTCTGCCTTTGCGAGTGGCAATTACGGTTTGCAGAAAGCGTCTGAAGAGATCACTGAGGCGTCTTCTAACATCGCGCGTCAAAATATTCGTGAGTCCGTCGAGGCAGAAGGAAATGCAGCACGCCAAACGAACCCAGCTGACGCGGGTAATTCAACGCCACAAGCAAATACAGGCTCAAATTTAACCAACGATTTAATTTCGTTGAAAGAGAACAGTATATACGCACAAGCGTCTGCGAAAGTGATTAGTGTTGCCGACAGAACGATTGGGCGTTTAATTGATGAGATAGCGTAAACACGCTGTAAACAGATGAACATTGTAACTCCGCTTCCGACAAACATTATTTTTACAACGGCGAACGTTAACACCGAAGCGGCGCGCCGAGATAATGTCATGCGTGAAACTGTACCGCAAACGGCGGGTACAGAAAATTCTGCATCGGAATCTGGCTTAGGCTCCGAGTCTGACCGCGTCAAACAACCGGGTACGAATCAACAACCCGTTACTTACGAGCGACCTCAAAATCAGCAACAACAGAATGCAGAACGTGCTGATGACCAAGCGAACAAAGATAACGCTGAAGACCCCAGTGCTGGTAAGGAAGAAGCCGAGTCACGCCAACAACAGCAACAAGAGCAAGCTGAACAACGTGAAATTCGTGATTTAAAAGCGCGTGATTTAGAAGTTCGTAACCACGAGCAAGCTCACGCCTCAGTGGGTGGCCAATACGCAGGTGCGCCTAAGTACGAGTATGAAAACGGCCCTGATGGCAAGCAATATGCGGTTGGCGGTGAGGTGTCTATCGACATTTCTGAAGAAAGTTCACCGGAAGAAACCTTGCGTAAAATGCAGCAAGTTAAGGCTGCTGCTCTAGCTCCAGCGGAGCCGTCACCTCAAGACTTACGCGTAGCAAATGAAGCAACACAAAAAGCACAGGAAGCCCGTGCAGAGATGGCTGAGCAGCGCACTGAAGAGGCGCAAAAAGCTTATAACAGCGCGTTTGAAAATGCTGAGGGCCAATCAGGTACTGCGACCACACCTTCGCAGAATGTTCCCGATCTCGATGAAATCGTCGATGGGCGTGATATTGGCCCGCCGACTCGATCGTTAGAAGAGAGTGATCCCGTCGCTGAAGCTGTAGGCCTAGAAGTGGACGATAGCGAATATAAAGCGGCTGCGGCGATGCGTGAACGTTTGGCAAGCCGCGACGAACAAACATTGCAACGTGTTGCGGTGATTGAAGGCTTTTACGGTAGTGTCAGTGCACCTAAAGAAGATGGCCTCGCGCTTCAGGCATAAGATACCTAGCGTGTAATAAAGCTGGAAGAAGGTTATTTGCAGTGTGCGTTACACAACGCGTATCTTACCCTACATACCAACGCTCTTCTTGTTTTCCAATTACGTATTGTTTGCTATGCAAAGTGTCACCGTCAGATCTAACTATCAGAGCAGTGATCACCACACGCCTGTCTGATTACTATTCCATCATTGATAGAAACTGAGAAACCACGAGATTAAAAGTCATACAAAATATATGATAAGAGCGAAGTGAGTGCTTATTTAATAAGCGGGAAAAGTGGAATGACTCACTTCTCCCGCTTAACGATGACCTATGAGGGTTATTTGGTTTTTGCTTTCGCGAATGCATCTGCAAAGGCATTACCCATTGCACTATTGGCAGGTTGCGATTTGTCCTTGTTGCGGTTGTCTCGTTGAGGCTTCGCCCCACCCTTACCAGCATTACGGTTGGGTTTATTGTTACCAAATGCACCTTGTGCAGATTGGGTGTCGTCGTCTAAACGCATCGTGAAAGAAATACGCTTCCTACCTGCATCGACCTCTAATACTTTCACCTTCACAATATCGCCGGCTTTCACAACCTCGCGGGGATCAGATATGAATTTGTTCGTCATCGCTGAAATGTGCACCAACCCGTCTTGATGTACGCCCACATCAACAAATGCCCCAAAATTGGCCACGTTAGACACTACACCTTCGAGAATCATTCCAGGCTTTAAATCATTGATGGTGTCTACACCTTCTTTGAATTCGGCCGTTTTGAATTCAGGGCGAGGATCTCGTCCTGGCTTATCTAGTTCTTTGATAATATCCGTTACCGTTGGTAACCCAAACTCTTCATTGATGAAGTTATCTGGACTTAACGTTTTAAGTAAATCACTGTTACCAATCAGGTCATTGACCGCACACTTCGCAGTATCAACGATATCTTTTACGACAGGATAAGCTTCTGGGTGAACGGCCGATGCATCTAACGGATTATCACCATCAACGATTCGAAGGAATCCTGCAGCTTGCTGAAATGCTTTGGGGCCCAAGCGTTCAACTTTCTTAAGTACACTACGATTGTTAAAAGCACCATGTTGATCACGAAAGGCGACAATGTTCTGCGCTAACGTTTTATTCAGGCCAGACACATGAGATAATAAAGCCGGAGATGCCGTATTCACATCAACACCTACTGCATTTACACAGTCTTCGATAACGGCTTCTAGTGATTTGCCAAGTAAACTCTGGCTCACGTCATGTTGATATTGACCCACGCCAATGGCTTTTGGCTCGATTTTTACTAATTCAGCCAGTGGATCTTGCAAACGTCGAGCAATCGATACAGCGCCCCTTAGCGATACATCCATATCAGGCAACTCTTTCGATGCTAGCTCTGAAGCTGAATAAACGGATGCGCCCGCTTCGCTTACCATGATTTTCTTTAATCCAAAATCTGGGTTCGCTTTAATTAATTCAGCAACGAGTTTGTCGGTTTCGCGTGAGCCTGTACCATTACCAATACTAACCAATTGAACTTTATACTGTTTGCACATGCTGGCCAATGTGCGAATTGACTTGTCCCACTGGTTTTGTGGTGCATGGGGAAATATCGTATTGGTGGCTACGACCTTGCCCGTAGCGTCAACAATAGCAACCTTAACGCCCGTTCTTAGGCCGGGATCGAGACCCATAGTGACTTTCGCGCCAGCTGGTGCAGCCATCAGCAAGTCATTCAGATTTTTAGCAAATACCTGAATAGCCTCCTCTTCCGCACGTTCACGCAACGTACCAAAGAGTTCGGTTTCCATATGAAGCTGAATCTTTACTCGCCATGTCCATTGCACTACGCCTTGCAAGAATGCATCGGCAGGACGATTGGCAAATTGAAGATCATTATGATCAGCGATGATCGTTTCACAGTACGAGCTGCGATCGCCTTCGTCCTTTTCAGGATCGGCATTCAAACTGACTTGAAGCACACCTTCATTTCTGCCCCGAAACATCGCTAATGCTCGGTGCGAAGGCGCATTCATTAGTTTTTCACTGTGATCAAAGTAATCTCCGTACTTCGCGCCTTCTTTTTCCTTTCCGTCGATAACTTTACTGGTGATATGCGCATTGGCTTTTAAGTGCTTACGTACCTTTTGAAGGAGTTGAGCATCTTCGGCAAAACGCTCCATTAAAATGTACTTCGCACCATCGAGCGCGGCTTTCTCATCGTCGACACCCTTTGTAGAATCCACAAAGGTGCGGGCCTCTTGGCTAGGATCCAAATTTGGATTTGCTAATAATGCGTCTGCCAACGGCTCCAATCCGGCCTCTTTGGCGATTTGACCCTTGGTACGACGTTTAGGCTTGTAAGGAAGGTATAAATCTTCCAATTCGGTTTTATTTTCAACTAGGGAGATTTGCTTCGCGAGTTCGTCTGTCAGTTTACCCTGCTCTTCAATCGATTTAAGAATCACGCCTTTGCGTTCTTGCATTTCACGCAAATAGCCAAGGCGTTGGGCTAAAGTACGTAGCTGAGCATCATCAAGGCCCTTTGTGGCCTCTTTACGGTAACGGGCAATGAAGGGAACGGTTGCGCCCTCGTCAAGAAGTGTTACAGCGGCAGAAACTTGCGCTGGCTGCACCGACAGTTCGGCAGCAATTTTTTCAATAATCATTAGAATCCTTTAACAGGCTCGTTTACTCATTTTCTATAAACGAAATAACAATGGGGGCGAACCCCGTGATTACTAGGTGTGTTGATCTTTGCTTTACACGCTCAATGGCTGTTGCTTTTATTTCTGCAATCCCGCCACTATATAGGATTATCGATCCTTTATGTACAATATATCTAACCTGTAAACAAGGCTTACACGAATTAAAGCGAGAAAACCGATAAACATGAAACGGTCTAACTATATCACTCGAGATGGATGGGAAAAACTAGAGCGTGAACTACGATTTTTGTGGAAAGAAGAGCGGCCACGTGTGACACAAGCGGTTTCAGAAGCTGCTGCGTTAGGCGACCGTTCTGAAAATGCAGAATACATTTACGGCAAAAAGCGTTTGCGTGAGATTGACCGCCGAGTGCGCTTTCTCAGTAAACGGTTAGAACAGCTGACGGTGGTATACCCTTCCAAAGAACAGGAGGGTAAAGTCTTCTTTGGCGCTCAGGTGACATTAGAAGATGATAGTGGCGACGAATTTACCTATCACATTGTTGGTCCTGATGAATTTGACCCTAAAGAAAATAAAATCAGCATTGACTCACCGATGTCGCGAGCGCTTATTGGAAAGCAGGTGGATGACGAAGTCGATGTGCATACGCCTACAGGTCATAAGCACTATTTTGTTAGTCAAATTTGTTACAAAAAATAGCGAGACAATGACAGGAATTTTTGTGCATTTCAGCTAGTATTTAAGGTAGTTAAGTTGAATTCAATTGCCTCGTTCACCCGCTTTTGAATTCACCTTTACTGGCGCTGCCGCCAGTGTTGCTGCCGCACGACGAGCAGGTAAATTTATCAAAACATGTTTTAACGTACATTGAGATTGGTTAGGCAGTTATTGACAAAAATTATCTGGATAGGCTCCGGATCGTAGGTCAGCTGTAGAGGCCAAATGTGTAAGAGGGAATAAGGTTCAGCAGGGAAAATTAAGCTGAGAGTGTCATAAAACGAGCCGGGCTTTCGCCCGGCTTTTCATTATTCTGAAATGAGTCAGATTATTCTGCTGTCGTTGGCTCTTCTGCTTTAACGACTTCAAGTAGCTCTACTTCAAATACCAATGTCGCGTTGCTAGGAATTTGACCCGCTGCGCGCTCACCATATGCAAGATCTGAAGGAATGTGGAACTTGTATTTCGCACCTGGCTTCATTAGCTGTACACCCTCTGTCCAACCCGCGATTACGCGGTTAAGAGGAAAGATAGCTGGTTCGCCACGGCTATAAGAAGAGTCGAACTCAGTACCGTCCAGTAGTGTGCCTTTATAGTGTACTTTTACCGTATCAATAGCACGAGGAGATTGGCCTTCACCTTCTTGCATCACTTCATACTGAAGACCTGAATCAGTCGTTGTTACACCTTCACGCTTTGCGTTTTCAGCCAAGTATGCCTTGCCTTCTTCAAGATTAGCTTCGCCGTCAGCTTTTGCTTTAGCCGTCATCGCTTCTTGCGTGCGCGTTTTTAGCGACTCAAGCGTGGCTTGCATTTCTTCTTCAGTAAGCTGGCCTTTGTCTTGTATTGCAGCTACAAAGCCTTTCACGATAAGTGACTTATCAAGCATTACACCCATTTCTTCTTGCTGAGAAAGGTTTTGCTCAAGGAACTTACCCATATTTGCACCGATTGCATAGGCTTGCTTCTGATCGTCGGTCTCAAGTGTAACTTGCTCTACAAGCATTGGATCCGCTTTTTCTTGTTGACATGCCGTTAAACCGATTACAGAAGTAACCAGCATGGCGATCGCTGCCTTTTTCATTATAATTCTCCAAAAAGTAATAAAATCTACGCGTTTTACTGAGTTAAGTATGTCAACACTATGTGTTGCCGAGCGGTATGAATTTCAACACCTGCAACGCGAAAAGCTTATACTAAACGATGCGAGAAATTCCACAACCCAAAAAGGAAAACAGTCAATATGCGTTATTTGACTCTTTTGTTAACCATGTTGCTACTGCACGGATGTACTGGCGCAATCACAACACCTGAAGAATCTGTCATATTGGCAGAAGACGGGGCTTTGGCTGCCGATGTGTCATCAGACAATACCCTTGCGCTCATTTCCAGTGTTAACGATGGCATACTTGTTTGGGATATTACCTCGCGAGAAAAAAAATTCCAATGGAGCCATCAGGGCGAAGGCAATAATCTGGTCACAAATATTCATATTGCGCCTGATAATTCACATGCGGTCACGTCAGATCGAGAGGCCTTTGCGATTTGGAGTCTTATTTCGGGTGAGCCGATAGGCTTTTGGCGAATAGATGAATCGAGCATCCGAGATGTCGCCGTGAGTAATCAAGGACGCGGCATATTGGTGGGCCGAGGCAACGGCAAGGTGATGTTTTTTGAACACGAAACCGGTCGACGTATCGAGTTTCTGGGGCATCAAGAAAAGATCAACAGTGTGGCGCTCTCGCCGAATGGATTTTACGCATTAACGGGCGGCAATGACTACGTCGCGTATTTATGGGACACACGAACCGGACAAGTGATACATCGTTTTCCCCACAGTAGCCGAGTGACAAAGGTGGCGCTTGATGATCAAGGACGATACGCGTTTACCGCAGACAGCAAACGCGACGCGATTGTATGGGATGTACAATCAGGAGAAATGATCAGCAACTTATCGTTTATTCAGCGCCAAAAAATATTCAGTACGGCAAGATTTTCTCAAGATGGTAAATACTTGCTTACCGGTTCACCAACGCGCCGTGTTAACCTATGGAATATTGGCGATGGTAGCGAACATACGGAATGGAAAGTAACGCCCAAAAAAGGAAGTCGTCCTCAAAGCGCAGTCGTGTATGCGACAGGCTTCTTACCAAACAACAAATTACTCACTATCAGCAGCAGTGGTCTCGCTGAAGTGTGGTCACAGTGATACAAAAAGACATGACGAACGTAGAAGACAGATTAGAAGAGTTAGAAATGAAAGTGGCGTTTCAGGAGAACACGATAGAATCCCTGAACGACGCCTTGGCATCTCAACAGATCCAGATTGAAAAATTAGAATTTCAGCTGAGGCATGTTGTAGAGCGTGTTAAGCAGCTTAAACCATCGAATATTGCCTCTGAAGCTGAGGAGACGCCGCCTCCCCATTACTAACCTTGTTTCGTATAACTGACGTTGCAGAAAAAGGATATAGTTTTATGCAAGACTCGCCATCGACTCAAGACAAGGCCAAAACACTAGTATCTACATCGGGTGATCCCCTTCGAGGTAGCGCCGAAACAGACCGTTCTGTCGAACGTAAAATCGAGAATAGCGAATTCGTTTCTGTTATCGTTAAACGCACCGATGAAACATTTCGTCATCCAGATGATATTCTCGAAAATGCGATTCACGAAGGCATGGAGCAACACGCTAGGCCTGCATTTTCGTTGTTTCTATCTGCAATCGCAGCGGGCATGATTTTGTGTTTTACTGCATTGGCTGTCGCTGTCATGGCTACGATAGTAAGTGATTCCTCACATGGCGTAGGCCGAGTCGTGTTGGCTAGCGTGTACCCGCTGGGTTTTGTGCTGTGCATATTGAGCCGCACGCAGTTATTTACAGAGCATACCGCAACGGCTGTTTATCCTGTGTTAGACAAAAAAGCGCAATATTCCTCACTGTTACGTTTGTGGGTGATTGTCGCGGGCGGAAATATGGTAGGGGGCTTGATCAGTGCGAGCATGTTGGCTGCCGCCGATGGCGTGGTGGGTGCCGCTGAGGGCTACCTTAAATTGGCGCACCACATTATGGAGTTTCCCGCCTATTCACTATTCATTAGTTCGATTCTTGCTGGATGGTTAATGGCGCTAGGCGGCTGGTTAGTGTTAGCCACGCATTCTACCCTTAGTCAGATTATCAGTATTTATATTGTGACCTTTATTATTGGATTAGGTGGTTTGCACCATTCTATTGCTGGTTCAGTGGAATTATTTGCAGCGTATTTTGCTAATGACAGCATTGACTTTATGTCTTTACCGCCAACCATTGGCATTATTTTGCTCGGCAATATGGTGGGCGGCAGCGTGTTTGTTGCTGTACTAAATTATGGGCACATTCGCCATTCTCAACGTGGTGAGAAGAACGCAGCAGCGAGACGAGCGCCCAAAGCTAGCTAGCAGGAGATGGTCTCGTACACGATATGTGGCGTTATTCCGGTTTGAATACGCCAATCACGCTCTCATTTTCACGGGCATGACGAGTAACAGTGTCGTCTGCCTGTGTTTCTTGGTAATCACATTGCGTGCACTTAATTTTTTCAACATTATTTTCGGTATAAAGCATAATCGTGTCGAGCGCTTTGCACTCAGGGCAGGTTGCGCCCGCGATAAAACGTTTTCTTTTCATGATTAAGTCAAATTCTGATTGCTATCGGTAGTCGGATTTTTGCTATTATACGCGAATTTTCGCCATGGCAGTTCAACACGTATGATTCAAATTAACAGCCTTTCGCTAATGCGCGGCAGCAAAACTTTACTAAATGAGGCCAGCGCCACGATTTATCCGGGCCATCGTGTCGGACTTATTGGTAAAAATGGCTGTGGTAAATCCAGCCTTTTTGCGCTTCTGCGTGGTGAACTTCACCCTGATTCTGGTGAGTGTCTCATTCCCCAAGGCTGGCGCATCGTGTCTGTTGCGCAGGAAACACCAGCAACTGAACGGTCTGCAATTGATTACGTGATTGATGGAGACACGTTGTTTAGAGGGCTTCAGGCTCAATTACACGAGGCAGAAAATGCCCACGACGGAGAAAAAATCGCACACCTTCATAGTGAGCTTGAACAAGCCGGTGTGTATGATATTTCATCTCGCGCTGCCACTATCTTGGCTGGGCTTGGATTTACGAATGATGCGCTGAATCGCCCCGTTTCAGATTTTTCGGGCGGTTGGCGCATGCGTCTAAATTTGGCTCAAGCGTTGTTGTGCCCATCAGACTTGTTATTGCTGGACGAACCGACTAACCACTTAGATTTAGACGCGGTGATTTGGTTAGAGAAATGGCTGTCTCGTTACGAAGGCACATTGATTCTGATATCTCACGATAAGTCTTTTCTTGATAGTACTGTGTCTGAAATTGTTAGTTTTGAACAGGAATTATTATTCTCTTACACGGGGAACTATGCGTCCTACGAAAAACAACGTGCAGAAAGGTTACGCTTGCAAGACATTGAGTTTGAAAAACAGCAGGCAAAAATTGCGCACTTGGAATCCTTTATTAATCGCTTTAAAGCGAAAGCCAGTAAAGCCAAACAGGCTCAAAGTCGCATTAAGCAATTAGAAAAAATGGAAACCTTGCTACCTGCTCACAGCGATTCGCAATTTTCGTTTTCTTTTTTTGCGCCCCCCAAATTACCTAACCCATTGGTTAAAATGGAAGAAGTAGAAGTGGGGTATGATGAAACAGTTATTTTGCATCATCTTCATTTAAACCTTGTTCCGGGCTCAAGAATTGGATTGCTGGGACGAAATGGTGCGGGTAAATCAACGTTAATCAAGCTGCTTGCCAATGAGAAGCAGCCTATGGCGGGCGAATACCTAACGTCTACTGGGCTTAAAATTGGCTACTTCGCACAGCACCAGTTGGAATTTTTACGTCCAGATGATTCAGCATTGGCGCACTTGCAAAGACTCGATAAAAAAGCCACTGAACAATCGTTACGCGATTTTTTGGGTGGTTTCGGCTTTCACGGTGACGCGGCATTAGCGCCAGTTGCCCCCATGTCTGGTGGAGAAAAAGCTAGGTTGGTGTTGGCATTATTGGTATACCAAAAACCTAACCTATTGCTATTAGACGAGCCTACCAACCATCTAGACTTGGATATGCGACATGCATTGAGTCTGGCCTTGCAAGGTTTCGAGGGAGCAATGGTACTGGTATCTCACGATCGCTTTTTGTTGAATACGGTCTGCGATGATTTCTATCTCGTCGATCAAGGGCAGGTTGCGCCTTTCGCTGGAGATTTGGATGATTATAAGAATTGGATCCTGAAACCTGCGGCCTCTCAAGTACTTCAGTCTGAAGTAACTGACCAAGAAAGTGTTGACGCTAATGAACCCGCGAAAAGTTTAGATCGTAAAACGGTGAAGCGTTTAGAAGCCGAGTTTCGTCAGGCGACCTCAGGGTTGAGAAAGCAAATTCAGCGTTATGAGAGCGAAATGGATACGTTGCAGGCATCTCTTGAAAATGTTGAAAATACGTTATCTGACGCGACGTTGTATGAAGATGAAAACAAAGCCAAACTGAAAGAGGTATTGGCGGAGCAGGCACGTATTAAACAGGCCCTAGAAGAAAACGAAATGCAATGGTTAGATGCGCAGGAAGACCTTGAACAGCAACAGAAGGCATTTGATGCACGACTTAACGGCGAATAGTTTTTGGCAGTTTTCATTGCGCTTTTACGGGCAAGAAAACATTGAGAAAACCTGTATTACCTTACAAGAGCAATACGGTTTTAATGTGAATATATTGCTGTTATGCCGTTTTCTCGAGGAGTTTTCATTGACCCTTAATTCAGAGCAAGTGGGCAGTTTAATGCAATCAATTTCAGAATCTGAAACGTCATTGCGAGCTTTTCGATTGCGGCGCAAGCAAGCGAAGGGAACGAAAAAGTATGAGGTATTGCTACAGCAAGAGCTCGAGATTGAAAAAGTGCAACAATCTGCACTTATTCGCCATGTTTCGGATTTAGATTTAACATGCTCCCTGTTTCCAAATGTCGCAAGTTACGCGACTTACAAGGCAATTGACTTGAACAAAGTGACGGCGCTGGTGCCCTTATTAAATGCACTGAGCCGCTATGACCTAGCAACATTTATTTATAACAGTAATGACAAAATCTGAGAAAAACCAATCGCGCAATGCTCTATACGGGCGCGTGGTAAAAAGCACCTTCTCCCCACCTTGGTGGGCCAAGAATCGCCATATTCAGACTATCTTTCCTCGCTTTTTACAAAAGCGTAGAAAACTGAATGTAAAGCATCAGCAACTTGCGCTGCCTGACGGGGATTTCCTTGATATTTCTTGGGGAGAGAAGCCTGAAAATCAAAAAGGAATGGTTGTTCTTTTTCATGGGCTAGAAGGGTCGGTGCGTTCTCATTATGCTAATGACATGATGGCAGTGTTGAGAACAAGAGGGTTTTGGCCTGTGTTGATGCACTTTCGTGGTTGTAGCGGTCGTGCAAATACTCTTCCTAGAGCTTACCATTCTGGCGAGACAGAAGACGCGTTGTTTTTTCTGGAGTGGTTGAATAAGCAATATCCGAACATTAAAAAAAGCGCCATCGGCTTCTCGTTGGGAGCGAATATGCTGCTTAAGTTGTTAGGTGAAAACCCCATGCAACGGTTTGTGGAGTCTGCTGTAGCGGTGTCTCCGCCGCTTAGGCTAAGAGAGTGTGCTGATAGCATTAATCAGGGGTTTTCACGCGTGTATCAACGGTACTTACTTAATAGCATGGTGGCAAACTTAGCGAGAAAAATGCAGAAAGTCGATTTTGGGAATACATTGAAGCTTCTGCCAAATGAGTTGAAAAAGCTAAAAAGTTTCCGAGATTTTGATGAGCATGTCACCGCGCCCTTACACGGATTTAGTAGTGCGAACGACTATTACGCACGTTGTAGCGGGATTCAATTTTTACGTCAAATACTTACCCCTACATTAGTCCTACACGCCAAAGACGATCCCTTTATGAATGAGCATGTGATCCCTGCCCCTGCCGACTTATCTAGCGCCGTGCGTTATGAGCTAAGTGAGCAAGGTGGGCACGTGGGTTTTATGCACGGAACGCCATGGCGACCGACAATCTGGATGCATGAGCGCGTAGCAACATTTTTTGAAAGCCAGTTAGATATAAGTGTAAAACATGCGGTTTAGCATGTATTGCTTACTAAGGTAAATAGCAGTTATGAGAATACCCGTTTCAGAATTAGCGCCAGAGACACTATATAACATTGCGGAGTCATTTGTTCTAAGAGAAGGAACAGATTATGGCGAACAAGAGGTGGAGTTAGAGGTGAAAGTGAATGAGGTGATGGCTCAACTTCGTCATGGCGATGCTATATTGATTTATTCGGAATTACACGAGTCTATTGATATCGTTGACAAAGTCACCTATCAAACTCGATTAGATCAAGAGCGTGAATAAAAGTACAGCCTCTTACTCTTCGTATGAAGGAAGAGAGACACCTGAACTGATGTAATCATAATTCAGGCTGCCCCAGTAGAAATGGCGTTGAATAGGTTGCTTACTAACCTGTTATTCGCCTTTAAATATCAGGTTGAAGCTCACCGGTACGGTATAACTGATATTCGATAACCCTGCGATCTTTTGTAATGCATCAACGCCCCCATTAAGACCGAAATCACGCGCATCGATCAATACGGGTTTAATGCTGGTAGCAAGCAATTGATTGTCTATTAACTTTGTGACTTGAATGTCGAATGGAATCGCCTTTGATTTCCTCATAAGTGACAGGTTACCTTCCACCTGTATCTGGCGGGTTTCACCTGCTTTCATAGTGAATAATGAATGACTGATATCTGCGGTTAGCGTAGCGTGTTGGTTGTTGGCAACATCAAACAACATATCGCGCATGCGCGTATTTCGAATATCAATCATCGTATCCAATGATGCTAGATTAATGGCAACGCTGAGTTTGCCGTCAGAAGATAATGTCCCTTCTAGCAATCCAAAATGGTTGATTTCGCTAACGTGCACATTTTTTGTGGTAACAAAATGCAGTGAAGATGCATCGTTGTCGAGTGACCAGTTGGCTAGTGCCGCGCTAGAGGCAAGCGTAAGCGCCGCCAATAATGAGTATTTCATGTTAATTATCCATTTGATATTGAACGATATTCTTCCAGTCTACGTTAGGGTCACCCACGATAACAAAGTCTGGATTCGTTAAGCTGTCTCGTTGATTGTAAGATAAGGGCGAAAAGTCAGCCGCCATAATCTGCCCGCCCGCTTCACTAACAATACATTGCGAAGCGCCTGTGTCCCACTCTCCAGTGACGCCAATACGTAAAAATACATCTGCTTTGCCTTCGGCAATAAAGCATGCCTTTAAGGAGCAGCTGCCAAGGGGAAGCGTTTGGTAAATGCGGTTGTCATTCATTTGGCTCATGACCTTTTCACGTGCCTGCCGGCGGCTAATGGCAACCATAACAACACCGTCATGTGGGTCATCTAACTTGCGTACTTTGATGGGGCGATTTTCTAATGAGCTAGATTTAAACGCGCCCTGCCCTTTTGCTGCGTAATACAGAGTTTGTCCTGTTGGCCAATATATAACGCCAATCGTTGGCTCGTTATTTTCAACCAATGCTATGTTTACAGCAAAGTCACCGCTTCGAGCAATGAATTCCTGTGTGCCGTCAATAGGGTCAATGAGCCAATAACGCTGCCAATGTGACCTGTCAGATAGCATTCCATTGTTGGTTTCTTCCGACATAATCGGTATGTCAGGGGTTTCCTTGCTCAAAATCTGAGTAATAATGTCGTTTGCGTGATAATCGGCGGAAGTGACTGGAGAGTCGTCTTCTTTTTCATGTTCAGTGAAATCACCGCTATCGTAAATGGTTAGTATCGCTTTGCCAGCTTCTGTCGCCGCAGATTTTGCGATGTCTAGTAATCGGGTTCTGTCTTCGTCGGGCATTATCGTCCTCGTAACCATTGCTCAGCTAGAAACAGCGCGGCAATACAGCGGGCTTCAACGAAATCCTCTCGAGCGAGAAGTGCTTCTTTGTCTTTAATCGACCAACGGATTACCTCTAAAGGCTCCGGTTCATCGCCTTCAAGTTTTTGTTCGTACAAGTCATGTGCCACTACTATATTCATTGTAGCGTCGAAAAACGCAGGTGCCATGCTGACACTGTGAATATCATGCATATCTCGCGCAGCATATCCGACTTCTTCCTGTAATTCGCGATTCGCGGCTTCCAGTACACTCTCACCCGGGTCGATGAGGCCTTTGGGAAAACCCAAATGATAAGAATGGGTGCCTGCACCATACTCGCGCACTAGTAAAAACTCCTCCTCATTAATGAAGGGCACGATCATCACTGCACCTCTGCCACTGCCTGCCATGCGTTCAAACTGTCGTTGCGCACCATTGGAAAACTCGAGGTCAACACGTTCAACTCTAAAAAAGCCACTGCGTGCAATGATCTCACGTTGGTGGATCTGGGGAAGCGGTTTGTTCGGATCTATTTTGTTCATCAATGTATCAAATTACATATTCGCCATGTGATTGCTATTGCGTGTGTATTGTTCAAAATACTACACTTGCCGCTGCTGGTTGTTCAATGAGGAACCACAGGCTTGTTTTAGGCGCCGCTAATGTTTAACAAGGGGCTTGACCGTAGACGCAGGCTTTCTATTCAATTTGGAAAGATGCGTTGATTGCCCTTTACTTTATACTAAGGAAATCCACGTTGCCATACCTACCTTGGAACGAAATTCAGACCGTTTTGCTCGACATGGACGGTACACTTCTAGACCTTCATTTTGACAACCACTTTTGGTTAGAGCATGTGCCTACAAAGTTGGCTGAGCGCGAAGGTATACCTAAAGCGCAGGCACAAGCCTTTATGAATGAAGAGTACCAGAGAGTGATGGGCACATTAGAGTGGTATTGTTTAGATTATTGGGCTGATCGCTTGAAGATGAATATCGTTGAAGCGAAGCGTGAAATAGAGCATTTAATTGATATGCGCCCTGACACACTTCCTTTTCTTGATGCATTGAAAGCATCTGGAAGAGAGGTGGTATTAGTGACGAATGCCCATCCTGATTCTTTGTCTTTAAAAATTGAGCACACCAAGTTAGATGAACACATTGATACCTTAATTTCCACCCATGAATTTGGTGTAACCAAAGAATCTCAGGCGCTGTGGGAACAACTTCAAGCGCGACTAGGATTTGAAAATCAACGTACATTATTTGTTGATGATAGCTTAACGATTCTACATGCAGCACACACTTATGGCATTAAGCATCTGCTTGGCGTGAAAAACCCTGATAGCAAAATGCCTTCGAGAGAGATTGAAGAGTTTCCTGCTATTGATGACTATCGCATTTTGCTTGATGAGATTAAGAATAATCCAGTATAAATGAGAGGCATGGCATTTGCGCGCGCCGCGTCAGACAAAACTGGGCGCGCAAGTGCTACATTCGAGTTTACAATTTTACGTTGTAATACCCTTCACTGTCAGGTTGACCAAAAAACTTGGCGGCTTGATGCACTTCTGGAGGCAAGGATTCTTGCGGTTTGAATCTGCCTTCTACTCTGACGTTTAAATTCACAGGAACCCTCGCCGTGGCGCTTAATCCAAATGCATTGGGCTCGCTCACGTTGACCAATATCTCGCCGTTGTCACAGGCAATCGATGCATCGAAATTGCCCAGTGATATAGGACCTTTAGCGCCAGCAACCGTTGCTTTGAGCCATTGGCCGTTGCCAGATAGCGTATGGCATTGCTGATCATAATCCATCTCATCCAGCTGCAACTTGAATCGCCCTCCAGCATTCACTGGAACGGGGAGGGGCAGCTTGGCAATCACTAAATCGGTTGGCAGAAATAGTGTTAGATCCTGTGCCGTAATGTGCTGGGGGTTGAATACATTAATGCTAATCGGACCTTTTAATGAGATTGCCGTATTGTCACGGCTATTACCAGCGTCAATGTCGATAGACAATTTCCCGATTAGCAATTTCCATACAGAGATATCCCATGACACGTCGTCAATGGGGAGGCCCTGTACGACCAGCGTGTTCGCATGACCTTCCCATAATGTGCCACTGACACCATATAGTGCAACACTGGGATTTTGTTTAATGCGCCCCAAAATTTGATTGGCAGGGAGGTTGGCTACCAAAAAAAACAGATAAGCCAATACTGCTACAAGACTTAACGTGAGCGTGTTCTTCATGACTTCCCTAACTGTAAATTGCGGATTTTAACCAGCCCCGGCGCATCTGCTTGAGCAAGATCAATATCAATAATGGTGATGCCCATACTTTCTAGTGACTGAAGCCACGTGACAACATCGTTAAAAGGCACTTCATCTACCCACACCTTTAATATGTCATTTTGAGGTTGCATACGAGAAATCGTTATTTTGTATCGTCCAGCAGTTTGATTCACCGCTTGGGTTAATGAGCCAGTATATTGCGCGCCGCCGCGACTAGAACGCTTCAATTGAATCGCCTTGGCAGCATTTTTCTTTACCCAGCTTAGCTCAGATTGTTTGGCTTTTACTGCGGTTTCATTACGTTCGATCGCCGTATTAAGTGGAGACCAAACTAGCCAATAAAACATGCCAATAATGAATACCACTGAACAGGCTATTACCATGTATTGCTCACGCTCTGAGAGCTGCTGATATTTTTTTAATAGCTCTTTCATGGCTAGCTCCTAATGGACAGGGAACCGATAACTTGATTGTCTCGGTTATTAATTGCGCCAGGTTGCACTTCAAATCCTTGCGCTTCCGCAAGGCGTCTAAATTGTTCAAGTGCCTCAAAGTTCGACGCCACCGCTTGCATCCGTAACTCTGACCGTTTACTGTCAAAACGCAGCGTTTGAGGTTTGACATTAGATTGCGCAAAGGCGTCGCTCAATTGTGTTAACACGATGAGCATCGACAGGCCACTTCCGCCTTGCTCTAGCGAAGCCACCTTCTGCTTCATTTGGCTACGAACATTGACAATGCGCCTTGTTTCAGGAAATGCACGCTTAAACTCTTCCGTAATTTGCGCATTCAAACTCTCTTTTTCAGCAGTGAGAGATTGCAGAGTAACGGTTTTGTCTATCAATGAGGTTAGTAAAGCCACGCCCGCTAATATTGCAGCAAGTTTCCATTTTTGCCACGCACCCTGACTTTTTGCCCGCTTTATTTTATATTCACCCTGAAGTAGGGTGAATTTTTCTTTCAATGCACCTTTCGCCAAAATCTGCATTGGCAATTCCAGCTCGGCTTGTTGAGGGTGGGTGTTCGCGAGTGTCGATAGATCAGTTTCACCGTAGTTGTGAACCGTTATCGCCTCGGTTTGGTGTTTGGCATGAAACCCTATCGCATCAAGCATCCAGTTTGTATGGCCGCTCATGCCCTTCCAGCTGTCTTGACGAACTATGAGTTCGTCGCCCAATGCCACCATCGACCATTCATCTTCATGATGGGGCAACGCGAGTGTATCGGGCAAAATTCTAGTCGGATGAATTTCAGCGTCAGCTAACATGGCTTTATAACGAACCATATTTCGGTGCTGGATCACCGCAACACCTTGCGAATGATCCACTTTCGGACCAATAGCAAAGAAGTGTTCGTTGATGTCGCCAGAGAGCTCATCTTCAAGCATATAAGGAATAGCCTGAAGTGCTTTTCTGCTTGCTTTTGCGGGCATCTCTACCCACGTCATTAAGCACTCTGAACCTGGAATCAATACGATTGCCTGATGTTTGCCTGTGCGCTCGGGAAGTGACGCTAAGTCAGCAGGGCCTGCTAATTCACCCGAGGCGATAATATCTTTTTCACTGTCAGACCAAACCATCCAGTGAATGACAGGATTTGCGTCTGAGCCCAATCTGATGACCAATTCTTCCATCAGTATGCTCCTCCGAACTCGCGCCTGATGACTTTTACTTTATTGTTATCAAGTTTCAGAAGCGAGCGCATTCTAAAAGTGGCGTTATTGTAAACGCTCTTTGTGTCTAAGATAAAATGGTCGGTTGTAATATCGAACCAATCTTGTTTTGCGGCACTTAAATTAAGCGCCTGAATTTCTTGCTCAGCGAGAAACTTGCCTTTGTCATCATAACCATCTTGGGGACGGGAGTTAATGATGCGGGCGGCATCGCCCTCGCTTAAGTTGGTTAATGCCGCAAGCAATAAAGCATCATCTTTGCTTAGGGTATTAATGTTGATTTTAAGTTTTTCTTCGTTAGGAATAACGCATAAAAATGGCATAACGTTTACCGCCCAGTTGGGCTTTACACCGTTTATCAGTCTGAACTCTGACTTTGTCATCATCAAATTATTCGCTGGCAAGTAAGGAGGTAGCATAGATTCATAATCTGAATCTTCAGCTCCATAATTGCGAATATTGCTGTCTTCATCTAACCAGTCAGCCAGAGAATCAGTTACGACGTCTTGTGCGTAATTGTCTATTTCAAACTTGCGATTGGCGAGTAAATTTTTAAAAGCGGTTTTCACTTCTAAATGAGCTGCATCGTTAGGGTTGCTAGCGCGCAACGCATTCATATTAAAACAGGCGCGTGCATCTGATAAGGTGACTTCGATCACACCGCCTTCGACTGGATAGGTTAATGGCTCTGTCCATCCCTGCCCCTCGGCAATAATATTATTATTTTCTTTCATCAACTTAGTGATGGCACTTTTTGCGTACTGCTCTGCGCCTAGTGCGTACCAATAAGCCTGATTATTGTCTTTAATATTCGCTGCTCGCTTAATATTAAGCTGCAAACGGCTTCCCATTTCTGTCGCTAAAACAGCCACTAAGGCGACGACCATCAAAACGATAATGAGCGCGACACCTTTTTGCTTTTGAATCATGGGGTTCATATCATCTACCTATCTTAATTCAGCTCTGTCGGCATCAAAAATTCTCGGCGAATTTCGCCAAAATCTTTGTGTACCAACGTAATTGCGACAGCAATAGGTAAAGTAGGGCCGCGGTAACGCTCCGTCCAGCTATTAGGCTGGCTAGGATCCTTATTTGTATCTGCATAAAACTCGACCTGAAAATCAGATACATCTTCGAGTAATACGCGTATTTTGGGTTCGTGGCCGGCAACGTTATCGACGTAATTTCCGTAGAGTCGCTGAAGCTGGTCATCATACAGGCGATAAGCTACAGCCTGCATAGTGCTGCGCCGCAACATAAGCTGAGGATTTTGCCAGCCGCCTCTGACAAATCCTAACCCATCTGCCTGACTATCAAACAGGTCTTGATCACCCATAATCACATTGTTATTCTCTTGGTTTGGGATGCGAATTGCTCGCGGCATCGCTTGTGCGATATCACGCTCAATGGTGAGCATCGCTCGTTGCATATTCTGTAAGCGATCAAACTGTTCTGTTGAAAGCTCGTTGCTGTCAATGACAGTCGTCATCACTTCTGTAGAGGCAATACCAATCAGGCTGAAAATAGCCATCGCAATCAATACTTCTAGCAGTGTAAATCCTTTCACCCTAGCTTGCTGCATCACGAACTTTCCTCGGGCTTTGCCAGATAAGAGGTAACGCTGGTGACATGTGACTGAAACTGCTCATCTAAGCTAACGATTACTTCTACTGCGCGAAAATTTTTGTCATTCGTTTCTTTTACCCGTTGCTGCCAGTACCAAGTTCTGTCAGCCATTTCTTGTTTGCCTTTCTGATTATTTTTTGGTGGCCAAACAGGTTTAGCTTGAATTTGAACTAAACGGTTATTCGCAACCCATGTCGCAACAGTGATTTCTTCGATTTGACCAACGCTAGACAAGTGATCGGTAGCCGATTTCATAACGGCAGCCCCTGTCAGCGCGAATATCGCCAGTGCTACCATAACTTCAAGCAATGTAAGGCCGTTGTGTTTGGATAAGTTAATCATAGTGAATCCAGAGGCCCTTCTCGCGTGACGGGTGGCACGTCTTTACCCAGCACTTTATAGTAAACGGGATCGTCGTTACCAAAGTCAGGTTCATAGGCTAGCGACACCACAAAAGGGGTCATTTCACCGCTTGAAAATAGCATCACTTGTGGAGGTGGGTGTGGTTTATCTTCTTCTTCGCCAATCTCTACACCGGCATCACGCACAGACAATTCTTCATCAAATAGTTCGTCGTCGAATAAACTCTCTTCTGCTTCCCAAGGAAGATCATCAAGCTCTATCTGCATTTCTACATTTTCTGGAAGTGCATAAGTAGAGAACACTTTATCTTGTTCGAGAGGTTGCCATTTCTGTTCCTCGTCAAGTAGCAAAAAAGTATAACTTTGCTTTTCCTTGTCGAGATAGAGCCCGAGTTCCTGCTGATTCAATACGGCGAAGTCAGATGCCATATTAATGACGACCTGAAAGCGTGTTACTTCCTTTTCTAATCGTTCTGTTGATGAGGTACCAAATGCATTGAAAACAACATAGCCGACGGCCAAACCCATGAGTGTGAGCACCAGCATCACTTCTAATAAAGTGAAACCGCTTTGGTTGTTTTTAAAACATGCTGGTGCGCTCATCGTACGATTAATTCAAGAAATCGTTCAGGTTCCAATTGCCAATATCATCATCTGTACCAGGCTGTTGATCTGGGCCATTTGAGAAGATATCTATGTTGCTCATTTCACCCGGATTCAAAAGCTGGTATGGGTTGCCCCACGGATCTTCTGGTAAACGTTTAATGAAGCCACCATCGGGAAAATTACGAGGCACTGGATCAATAGTCGGTTGCTCGACTAATGCTTCTAAACCTTGTTCGGTTGTTGGAAAAATGTTGTTTTTCAGTTTGTACATTTCCAACGCGCCTTCAAGCTGTTGAATATCTACTGCGGCCTTTTTCAATTGCGCTTCTTCCTGATTGCCCAGAATTTGTGGCGCAACCATAGATGCCATTATTCCAATAATTAACAACACCACCATTACTTCAATTAAGCTGAAGCCTTGCTGCGTCATTCGCATCGTTTTCATTACTAAGTCACCATATTATTTAATGCTAAAATCGGTTGCAAAATTGCCATTACGATAAGTAATACTATTGCAGCCATGGTTACAATCAACAGAGGTTCGAACACCTTTAAAGACACGCCAACCAGTGCTTCGAATTCTCGGTCTTGATTGTCTGCGGCTCTTGCCAACATCTGTTGCAATTCACCGCTTCGTTCACCCGATGCAATCATGTGCATCATCATTGGTGGAAACATTTTCGTATTGTCTAATGCAGCACGCAGGCTAGAGCCTTCTTTCACATTGATTGCTGCATCTGCAATAGACGCTTTAATATGCAAGTTTTCCAGTACATCTCCTGAAATACGCATACTTTCCAAAAGAGGAACTGCACTCGCAGTGAGTATGCTCAGAGTACGGGCAAATCTAGCTGTATTCAGGCCTTTTGATACTTTACCAATTAAAGGTAAACGTAAGATGAATCGATGATAGCGTTTTTTCATTTTGGGTTGCTCCAAAATGCGCTGCAAGATAACAATAAACAAACCTATGCCGACCAATAAGAATAAGCCATAGTTTTGTAACCATTCGCTGATTGAAATCATCACCTTGGTGATTGTGGGTAAGTCTTGTCCCATATGATCAAATTGGCTAACAATTTTGGGAACCACAACCGTTAACAGCAAAATAACGATACCCATGGCAAAAAACATCATCAAAGAAGGATAAATCAAAGCCTGTGAAATTTGGCTGCGAGTTTGTTGACGTCTTTCTGTGTAATCCGCTAAACGGTTGAGAACGGTATCTAAATGCCCTGATTTTTCACCTGCTGCTACCATCGCGCGATAAAGCTGGTCGAACACGTAAGGGAATTCTGCCATTGCGTCAGCAAGGCCATGCCCTTCTACCACTTTACTTCGAACTGCCATCATCATATTTTTATGGCGAGGTTTATCGCATTGTTCAGCAACAGCAAGTAATGCCTCTTCGATGGGTAGAGCTGACTCAATCAGCGTGGCGAGTTGTCGAGTGAGCAATGCGAGATCAGACGCAGAAATTCGTGGTTTGAACAAGGTGAATCCCGAGGAGCTGCGCTTCTCTTTTTCTGCCACTTGCTCTACTTCTAGGGGGATTAACCCTTTTTCTCGCAGTTGCTGCCTGATTTGACGACCGTTATCGCCCTCAAGTACACCCGTTTTGTTGCGCCCGTTCCGATCGAGCGCTTTAAAAGCAAACGCAGCCATTAGTCTTCCCTGGTTACTCGCATAACTTCTTCGAGTGCGGTAAAGCCTTGTAGTACCTTGTTGCAGCCGTCTTCACGAATACTTGGGGTAAATTGCCTGATATGCTTCTCAATCGCTTGTTCTCCGTGACCGTTGTGAATCATGTCACGAATTTGTTCATCGACAATCAGCAACTCATGAATACCTGTTCGTCCGCGATACCCCGTTTGGTTACACGCCGCGCATCCTTTTGGTCCATAAATGATAACATGTTCATTTTCTGGTTTACCGAGTACCACTTTTTCTTGCTCAGTTGCAACGTGTTCTACTTTACAGTCAGGGCATAATGTTCGTACCAATCGCTGAGACAATACTGCTAACAGCGATGATGACAGCAAGAAAGGCTCAATGCCCATGTCTTCCAGTCGCGTAATGGCGCCGGCTGCGGTGTTAGTGTGAAGCGTAGATAACACAAGGTGCCCCGTTAAACTTGCTTGAACACCAATTTGCGCAGTTTCTACATCTCGGATTTCACCTACCATCACTACATCAGGATCCTGACGTAAGATTGCACGAAGACCGCGTGCAAAGGTCATGTCTACTCTGGCGTTGACCTGAGTTTGACCAATACCTTGTAAATCAAATTCGATGGGGTCTTCAACCGTCAATATATTACGATCTTTGGAGTTGATTTCACTTAGCCCCGCGTACAACGTAGTACTTTTACCCGAACCTGTTGGTCCGGTTACTAGAATAATGCCGTGTGGCTTACGAATCAGCTCAGAAAAATGCTGTCTATTCACCGCCGTCATACCCAAATCTTCAAGATTTAGGCGCGCGTTGTTTTTGTCAAGCAAACGCAACACGACGCGTTCGCCGTGGCTGGATGGCATGGTAGATACACGCACATCGACGGCTCGCCCTGCGATACGCAAGGTAATGCGTCCGTCTTGAGGCACGCGTTTTTCAGCGATATCGAGTTTTGCCATTACCTTAATACGCGACACTAACATCGATGCCATTTTGCGATTAGGGCGTAAGATTTCACGTAAGACACCGTCCACCCTGAACCGCACAACAAGTTGGGTTTCGAAGGTTTCAATATGAATATCCGATGCACCTTCTTTAATCGCTTCGCCTAACATGGCATTGATGAGCTTGATAATAGGTGCATCATCTTCACTTTCAAGCAAGTCTTCGGTGTCTGGTAATTCTTCCGCCAGCGCAAACAAATCGCTTTCATTGCCAATGTCTTCCATTAGCTGTTTAGCGGCTGAAGAGTCACGCTGAAATGCATTGGTTAATAACGATTCAAATTGATCAGATTCAATTTCGCGTAATTCAAAATCGGCTTGAAGAAAACGGCGTACTTCAGCAAACGTTTGTAGAGTTGCTTCATCAGTATGATAAACCACTATCGGATCTTCACCGACATCAACAAGCACCTTATGGCGCTTAGCAAAACTAAATGCGAGTTGCTGATGGGGCTGCGCCTCTTCCTCTTGTTCAATGTCGTCAAGAAGCGCTGCTTGATTCAGCGCTTCTTCTGCCATTATGTCTTGATTCTCCGGCGTCATATTTACTCGTCATCCTGATTTTCTTTTAGGATTTTCATATCTTTCTTGAGTAGATATTCCTCATAGGATGGTGGTAGCGCTAAAGACTCATCCCAATCTGGAATCACCGGGTGTTCTTGGAATGGCATTAGCGGAACCCCTTCGGCTTGACGTTTAAGCTGTTGGGCACGAATAAAGTTATACTTGCGCTGGCTGATCTTATTCATAGTAATCCCATCACGTACAATTTTTGGACGTATGAATACCATAAGATTGCGTTTACGTTTACTCGTAGACGTAGACTTAAACAAATGTCCCAGTATGGGAATATCACCCAGTAGCGGCACTTTAGACACGCTCTCTTGAACGTCTTCGTCAATTAATCCGCCCAGTACAATCGTACCGCCATCGTCAACCATAACGGTGGTTTTAATTTCACGCTTATTAATTGAAATATCTACTGACGTTGCGCCGCTGACTGAAGATACTTCTTGCTCAATCAATAGCTGTACCGCATCGCCCTCGTTAATTTGTGGCGTAACCTTCAGTTTTGTACCAACTTCTTTGCGTTCAACTGTTTGGAACGGGTTACTGTTGTTATTACCCGTTGATGCTCCCGTAATGATTGGCACTTCCTGACCAACAATGAAAAACGCTTCTTCGTTATCCATGGTTGTTAGGTGTGGCGTTGCCAAAATATTCGAGTTAGTGTCTGTGCTTACGGCTTGGACCACTGCGCCCCAGCCATCTTCAACTACACCCACCATAAAGCCGTTCAAGTTGCCTAACAGGTTGGCCAGTGGAGTCAAATCCCCTTCAACGGTATTGGTCGTTGGTACGGTTTCGCCGTTTGCCGTGATGGTGGTTTGGCGGGTTTCACGGTCTTCAGCTTGTCTTAATGCAACCCCTAAAGAACCAATACCAATCACGCCGTTAGTAAACTGTTGACCGCCTCCGTCTTCTGATGCCCATTGCACGCCCAATGTAGTGCCATCACCCTCGAATACTTCAACAATAATGGCTTCTACTTGTACTTGTGCGCGGCGTACGTCTAGTTGTCTGATGACTTCTTCAAGAGAGCGCATCATGTCAGGCTCAGCAGTAATGACCAATGCGTTAGAGTCTTCGTGTGAGTCAATACTGATGTCACGAGACTGACCGCTCCGACGTTGCTGGGCGTTGCCTTGCTCCTCTGCTTGAATACTTGCACTTACACCTTGTAGTACTTTTACTAAGTCTTCTGCTTTAGCGTAATTTAAAAAGATCACGCGCGTGTTGCCTGTGGTTTCAAGCTCTTGATCCATTCGGGTGATCAGTTTTATCAGTTTTTGACGGGCTTTATTATCACCCGTTACAATCACGCTGTTGGTACGATCGTCGGCGACCACTCGTGGTTCAGATTTGCCTGTCGGCTGGCCTTTGCCTTGAGATTTATTGATGTTTTCTACGATACGCACCATTTCTGATGCAGATGCATGCTTTAACTTCACGATTTCGATTTCTTCATCGCCCGCTTGGTCAACACGTTTAATGATTTCCACCAATCGATTTACCACTGCGGCACGGCCAGTTAGCATCATCACATTAGACGGGTCATGACTTACTACGTTACCGCCACCCGCTTGGTCGTTTAGCTGGCGGAGTATCGGAGATAATTCTCGTACAGGCACGTTATAAACCGGCACTACGCGGGTGATCATCTCATCACCGTCCATTGCGTTGCCCTCAATAACGGGAATATTCGAGGTTTTTGCGTCTTTAGAACGAACAACCTTTAAAATACCGCTAGGCATTTCAACGACAGCAAAATCGTAAACTTGTAATACGTTCAAAAAGAATTGGTAGTATTGCTCTTCGGTCAGCAAATCATAGCTACGGACACTGATCTTACCTCGAACATTCGGATCGATGATAATGGTCTTTTTTAAATTCTTACCAACAATGTTGATGAACTCGGTGATTTCAGTGTTCTTAAAATTCGGTGAATACTCAGCAGCAACGACTGATACAGACGCTGAATAAAATGCTGTTAGAGCAGCCAAACATAAGCCTTTAAAAAGCGAGCGGCTTGTTAGCTTCATAAAACTATCCTTAATTCTCTTCTTCTGTTGCAGAAAAATCTATATTTAGTGAGAGGGTTTCACCGCCACGATCCACCGTCATTTGTAATGTTTCTGCACTTCTCAGCTGTTTCATTGCTTCAATAGACTGTTGTGGATCGGCTAAGTTCAAGCCGTTAATTTCTGTCACAACATCTCCTGCGACAAACCCTGCCGCCTGGAACAGTTCTGGTTTTCTGCCAGGACGAACACGGTAGCCTCGCAATACGTTATCCACACGGTGTGGAGAGATTGCGATATAATCGGTAAAACTCATGGGACGCTTTTGCAAAGCCTGGCGTGCAGACTGTGCTTGGCTAGAAACCTGACGAGGTCTAGAGGGAGTGTTACTTCGAGTTGGAGTTGAGCGGTTGTTGCTCACCATTGTCGGAGTTTTTCCGTCTACGCCTTCCATCATGAGTGTCTCATTTCGGCTACCATTTCGGATGATAACGCGATCTTCGTACACTGCAGTTAGAAATGCGTTGGTTCCATCAATTTTATCGTTAATTCCATAGGTGTTCTGTTTACCCCGACTTTCGATTATAGCGGCTGCAACATCTGCATTGCTACTTGCTACTACACCACTTAATGTTAAATTTAATGTTGTTTTGGGTGCGTTGTCGACGTTAACGGGAACATCTTTGGGTTTTTCAGCAATGTTACCAAATAAGTTTAAATTTTTAACCTTGCTAATATTAACAAGTTGGTTACTTTTACCATTATTTACCCCGCCACGGGAAGTATTTTCTACATAATTTCCAGAATTGGCTTGTTCAGGGGCAGGGATAAGGCGCCAAGTTAGATCAGCCAGAAAGGCGATTAAATAAAGTGCGAGCAAAGCCACTACGATGTGACGCAACTGATTTTGGTACTTTCCTAATTGGAGCCAAAGCTGGTTAAGGTTATAATTAGCGACTGTCATTGATTTTTGTAGGCCTTTGCTCATCTTTCGAACCGCCAATAATAGCGAGTCGCCAAAGGGCTAACAACACTAATCCGTAAACATTACCAAAAAATTACAGAATTTAAGTAAATGAGTCGTAAAAAAACATCGCCAAAGACAGCTGAGTCAGAGAGCGAAGTCAGACTAGATAAATGGCTTTGGGCTGCTCGGTTTTATAAAACACGATCTGTCGCTAGAGAGATGGTGCAATCGGGAAAAGTACAGTATAACGGTCAACGTGCAAAGCCAGGTAAAGGGGTCGAATTGGGTGCAATAATTACGCTTCCAGCGGGATTCGACATGAAAGAAGTCGTGATTGAACAAATCAGTGATCAACGACGAGGTGCGCCGATAGCGCAGTTAATGTATCAGGAAACAGAGGCAAGTATCGAGCAACGCCAGCGAAATGCTGATGCACGAAAACTTAGTGCGTTCCATAGCCCGAAACCTGAACAAAAACCAGATAAAAAACAGCGCCGTCAAATTATTCAACTTAAACAGCAATAGTTAACTTTTATGACAAAAACCGATTTACTTCATCGATATCTCTTCAATCAGGCAAATGTGCGAGGAGAACTTGTTCAGTTACAGGAAAGCTATCGAGCTATTCTTGATTCCTATGCTTATCCACCTGCCATTCAGCAGTTATTGGGCGAATTGATGGCTGCCACCAGCCTGCTAACAGCAACCTTAAAATTTGAAGGCGATGTGTCATTGCAGCTTCAAAGCGAAGGGGCTGTTAGGTATGCGGTGATTAATGGTACTCATGATCAGAAAATGCGCGGTGTTGCGCGTTGGGATGAACAGCGTCAAACATTACCTGACACGTTTGCTGATATGTTTGAAAAAGGCATTCTTGTCATCACGATTACACCAAAAGAAGGTGAACGCTATCAAGGCGTTGTTGCGCTAGATAAACCCACACTGGCGGCGTGTATTGAATCCTATTTTGAACAATCTGAGCAGTTGGCAACCAAAGTATTGCTTCGCGCAAGAACGGGCGAATCGCCAGCTGCCGCGGGCATGTTAGTTCAGGTGCTACCGACAAGTAGTGAGGCGACGAATGCCGCAGATCGTCCAGAGTTTGATCATCTGGTGAAATTGACGGAAACACTCACGGACGAAGAACTGTTTACATTGCCAGCTCAAGAAGTGTTATACCGCTTATACCATCAAGAAGAAGTGGAGTTATTTACGCCACAAGAAGTACGCTTTCAGTGTACTTGCAGTAAAGAACGTTCTGCTGCAGCACTCGCAAATGTGGACAAAGCCGAGTTGCTAGACATCATCGCTGAGGAAGGCATGATTAAAATGAACTGCCAGTATTGCCACAAAGAATATACGTTTGACGCAATAGATGTTGAGGCGATTTATTCTGGTGGTAACACAAGTCCTGAAATGCATTAAGCCTCCGTTTCGATATCGACCACAAAACCCGCTTACAATATTGAGCGGGTTTTTTGTCTTAACACGCTACTTTTTGTTGAAACGGTATATTCATCGAAAAGAATATTTATTCATTCCAGCCGACGTGCTTTTACGTAAATTCAGATATTTCAATGGATGTAGAAAAAACAGACTAAATGGTTATGTAATAAAAAACTGAAAATTCTGAAAGTGCCAAGTTTTTGGTTGCCTATTTTATTTCTCTCTCACTTGCTAAAACCCTTTATAAATGGGACACTCGCGTGCATTCTTATTTCTGTAACCTAGTATGTAATATAACGGAATGCGCAACACTATGACTAAGCACCCAGCAAATCAAATGGTAGATCTTTCGATTCCTGAACTTGTTCGACACGCGATAAACCGAGGCGAAGGTACGTTTTCGGCGAATGGCGCGTTAGTGGTGAAAACCGGTGAAAGAACAGGACGTTCGCCTAACGATCGCTTTATTGTTAGAGAGTCGGACACAGAGAACGAGATTGATTGGGGCAAAGTAAACCGTCCATTCTCCTCAACAAAATTTGATGCGCTATGGGATCGGGTTGAATCACATTTAGTGGCAAAACCTTACTTTGTATCGCATTTACAAGTGGGTGCAGATCCCCAGCATGCGTTGCCTGTTGTGGTCAGAACCGAAACGGCATGGCAACACATCTTTGCCAACAATATGTTTATTCGCCCAGAGGCGTGGAATACAAATGATCAAACACCTTGGCAGATTATGAATGTGCCTGGGTTTGCTTGTGATCCTGAGCGTGACGGTACCAACAGTGACGGCTGCGTTATTATTAACTTTGCGCGAAAAGCCGTACTAATTGCCGGTATGCGTTATGCGGGTGAAATGAAAAAGGCGATGTTCTCAGTGCTTAACTTCTTGTTGCCTGCGAAAGATATTTTGCCGATGCATTGCTCTGCCAACGTCGGAGAAGACGGTGACGTAACATTGTTCTTTGGGCTATCTGGCACAGGCAAAACGACCCTGTCAGCCGATCCTAAACGCTTTTTGATTGGTGATGATGAACATGGCTGGGCAACGGGTAGTGTGTTTAATTTTGAGGGTGGATGTTATGCAAAATGCATTGATTTATCTGAGAAAAATGAACCTGTCATTTGGAATGCTATAAAGTTTGGCACCATCTTAGAAAACGTGGTGCTAGATAATCATGGCAAACCTGACTTTGCAGATAGCAGCCTGACACAAAACTCACGCGCTGCATACCCGTTAGAGCATATTGAAAAACGCGTTGAAGAAAATATGGCGGGTGAGCCACGTGCTGTTGTCTTTTTGACTTGCGATGTAAGTGGCGTGTTACCCCCTGTGTCTGTGTTGTCTGAGCATGCCGCTGCTTACCATTTCCTAAGTGGTTATACCGCAAAAGTGGGCTCAACTGAAATCGGATCTACCGCTGCCATTGAATCAACATTTTCTACTTGCTTCGGTGCGCCGTTCTTCCCGCGTCCAGCAGGTGTTTACGCTGAATTGCTTATTAAGCGTATCCGTGAATTTGGCGCCAAAGTTTATCTAGTTAATACTGGCTGGACAGGCGGTCCATATGGTGTTGGTAAACGATTCGATATTCCGACGACGCGCGCAATCATCGACGCGATCGTAACCAATCAACTGGCTGATGTAGAAACTCGACATATTGATTCACTTAATCTAGATGTACCCGTTTCCATTCCGGGTGTCGACAGTGCGGTGCTTGATCCTCGCGAAAGCTGGAGCGACAAAGAAAAATATGACGAATACGCAGAGCGATTAGCGCAAGAGTTCAAACAAAATTTTGCCAAATACGATGTGTCTGAAGAGATAGTAAAGGCGGGCCCGAAAGGCGAGTAACCCGCTTGTGAAGTGTTTTGTGCATCACGTTTGAAACTGTTTATTAGGCCCGTGTTATCACGGGCTTTTTTGTTTTTCGGACACCCTCTCTATGAGCTGTACTTGAGATGTTATTGCTGAATGAATACAGTGACTGCGCGCTACGAATTGCCGTCTAGTTACAGGCAGCCACAGAAGCTCGCTTGGAAAATGGCTATCTTCGGTTAAGCAGTTATGTCATTAATGGGGATTGAGACTTTCGCGATTAGGCCGCCATCGTGGTGATTGCTCAATACAATTTTGCCGTAATGCAAATCGACAATGCGCTTAATAATCGCAAGCCCAAGTCCAGAGCCTAGGCTGCCTCTGGCTTTATCGCCTTGGGTAAAAGGTTGAAATAGTGTTTCTATCTGGTTCTCTGGGATGCCTGGGCCATAGTCTCTAATGGTAAACCAAAGCATTTTTGATTTGCTGTCTATTCCGGAAGAAATATCAATGTCACGACTGCCATAACGAAATGCGTTTTCCATCAAATTGTCAATCACCCGTTTAAGTGCAATACGGCGAATCTTGATTTTAGGTAGGTGAGACAATTGCAAACTGACGTTATTTTCCTGACTTCGATTTCGGGCGTGTACGGCGTCACAAATAATGTCGTTAATGTCAGCGTCTTCACGTTGTTCTTCCTGATCTTGACGCACATAGTCGATGAACTGATCGATGATATCATTCATATCTTCGATGTCATTTACGATGCCTTCTTTAATCCAGTCTTGGTCCTCTGGAAGCATTTCAGTAGCAAGACGAATGCGGGTGAGTGGTGTACGTAAGTCATGAGAGATTCCCGCAGTTAAGAGTGCTCTATCATCTTCTAATTGCTTGATTCCTTTCGACATACGGTTAAATGCGGAGGTCACTTCGATCATCTCTGTTGAGCCTTCTTCCTTTAGTGGCTCCGGAAAACTGCCTCTTCCTACTTCGATGGCAGCGTGCTGCAACGCATGCAGAGGGCGGTTAAGTCTCCTTACGAATATCCAGCCACCTGCCACACTCAATATACCGATGACTAATAAATAGATGGTTAAAGGAGATATTTCGGTTTCTCCAATGCCAGACATAGGAAGTACGATCCAAAGATCTTCGTGTTGAGGTGGGTTAACCCAAATGCGATAAGGCTCTGTGGCACTTAAACGAACATCCGCCTCTCCATCAAGGTGTGCCGACAATTCTCGTGAGAAAAAACGGTAGTAGCGGGCCTGATTTAACCCTAGCTCTTCTGCCTGTGCTTGATTTAACACTGCAATACCGGTTTCTTGAAATAGACGTGCTTTAGCTTGCGGGTCAGCCAACTCTGCTTCGTGCAAGTAAAGGGTTTTGACCTGAGAAGCAATGAGAGAATTTATCTGCTCGTAATTGGGCTTAATAAAATAATAGGTCACCGACAGATACGAAAATACCTGATTGATGAGCAGCAGCACACCAATCAGCAATACCGTTTGACCAAATGCACTGCGGGGAAGAAGAGTCACGTCTTTGTTTGCTCACTGTTAAATGTGAAGTACGGAATCAGTTAGCACTGTCACCATCAGGCACGAAGACATATCCCAAGCCCCAGACCGTCTGAATATACCTTGGGTTTGCTGGATCATCTTCTAGCATACGTCTTAAGCGAGATACTTGAACGTCAATGCTGCGTTCTAGTGCGCTGTAATCACGACCGCGGGCAAGATTCATTAATTTATCGCGTGATAATGGTTCACGGGGGTGGGTCACCAGTGATTTTAACACGGCGAATTCGCCACTTGTTAGCGTGAGTGGCTCATCTCCTGCTCGCATTTCCCTCGTTGCGAGGTTGAGTTTGTATTTACCAAATTCAATAATTTGCTCTTCTTGAGAAGGTGCGCCCGGAACTTCTGTTGTTTTACGACGTAAAACGGCTTTAATTCGCGCTAGCAGTTCTCTTGGGTTAAAGGGCTTAGGCAAGTAATCGTCAGCGCCCATTTCAAGGCCGATAATACGATCAACTTCATCTCCTTTTGCGGTCAACATCACAATGGGGAGTGCGTTATCTTTTTGCCTCAGACGGCGACAAATCGACAATCCATCTTCACCGGGAAGCATAAGATCCAATACCATTAAATGAAAATTTTCTCGTTCTAGTAAACGATCCATTTGTTCTGAATTAGCAGCCGCGCGTACTTGAAAGCCCTGCTCAACCAGATAGCGTTCTAGCAAACTACGTAAACGCATGTCATCGTCAACGACGAGTATTTTTGGTGTCTCTTGTCCCATTCTCAGAATCCCATAGAAGCGTATAAGCCACTATAAAAGAAAGTACTGAATTACAAAAGATTAGGTGCGTAATGAAGTGACGCTGGATTGTTACAAAGTTTGTCTAACTTACGGTGTTATTTATCAAACACCCAATCCATTTGAAAGCCTGCTCGGCGCTTTTTGTCGAGCAACTCTTCGATCAATGGGCTTAAAATGAGCTCCATGGCTAGCCCCATTTTGCCTCCAGGTACCACCAATGTATTGATGCGTGACATAAAGGCACCGTCAATCATTTGCAGTAAATACGGAAAATCTACGTTTTTCATTTCTCGGCGAAAACGCACTACGACAAAACTTTCATCTTGGGTAGGAATTTCACGCGCGCTAAATGGGTTGGAAGTATCTACTGTGGGAACGCGCTGAAAATTCACATGTGTGCTAGAAAATTGTGGCGTTATGTATTTAAAGTAATCGTCCAAACTACGCACAATACTGCTCATAACGGCTTCGCGTGAGTGACCACGATCTGTGGTATCGCGAACGATTTTTTGTATCCATTCCAAGTTAACAATAGGCACCATGCCAACCAGTAGATCAACATGTTGAGCGACATTGGTTTTGTCTGTGGCAACGCCGCCATGCAAGCCTTCGTAAAATAGAAGATCTGTATTGTCAGGCAAGTCTTGCCACGGCGTGAAGGTGCCTGGCATTTGGTTAAAGGGAACGGCTTCATCAAAGGTATGTAAATATTGACGATGCTGGCCTCGGCCAGAATCACCATACTCACGAAACAATTTCTCTAGTAATTTAAAGTCGTTGGCTTTGGGGCCAAAGTAGCTGATGTGTTTGCCTTGTTCTTGAGCCTTACGAATTTCGACTTCCATTTCAGGACGTGTATATCGGTGAAAGCTGTCGCCAGCGACAATGGCGGGATTATTAATACTTAATTTACGGAAAATATGCCTGATAGCATTCGTTGTTGTAGTGGTACCCGCGCCAGAAGAGCCGGTAATAGCAATGATCGGATGTTTAACAGACATAGGACATTTTTTCGTTATGAGGAACGCTATTTATAAGCAATCGCGGGTGTGAAGGTCAAGTTATTTGGTGTACTAATGCCGTGATAGTTGTTATTCGCATGCGTGATATACCCTAGCGATTTACGTAAAACTTTGCTGTAATGGCACATTATGGGCAATAACGATAAGAAAGACCCGAATGGTAAGAGCGGGCTGGCGTGAATTTATAAAAACGCGTTTGCAGGCAACGTCAAACTTTCATGCTGTAGGCATTGAGTTCAGTGCGTCTGGCATTCAGATACTAATTTTAAAGCGCGCACCACAAGGTGTGGCAGTGCATAGCTGCCACTCATTGGCCTATGAAGGGTGGGAAACGGCATTAAGTACACTGGTTGAATCGCAAAAACTTCACTTTACGCCCACATTTGTCAGTATTCACCCTAACCTTTATCAGTTATTTCAATTGGAGCGCCCTCGCGTAGAAGACAGCGAAATGCGACAGGCGCTGAGTTGGACCGCCGCTGACGTGCTGGGACACGAACAACCTATGGCGATAGATTACTTTGATATGCCCGTTCAAACGTCGGGTGCCAATAAAGTGAATGTGGTTGCCGTTACTCAGTCTCATATTCAGTCTATTTGCGATGGTCTGAAGTCTGCCCAACTGTCATTAAAGAAAATCTCTGTGGCAGAATTGGATCTACTGCATCTAATAGATACTAATGAACAAGCTTGCCTCATCATCTTCCAACGACATGGAGGGGAGCTGAGTTTGGTGATAGCGAAACAAGGATGCATTTATTTTATCCGCCGCTTAAGAGGCTACGAAAACCTGTCTACATTGACGGAGCAAGCGCTAAACTTGGGGGTAATCGAAGAGTTGAGTGTCGAAATACAGCGATCGCTCGATTATTACGAAAGCCAGTTACGTCAAGCGCCAGTAAGGTTAGCAAAAGTTATCGTTGAGTCACGCGATGCTAACGCGCTCGAGCGCAGTTTGGAGAAAGCGTTACTGATGCCTGTTGAGAATATCATGGCAACGCTTAATCATACTTTCCCCTGTGACAGCGATTTTTATGCGGTCAGTCTGTCGGCCGCAATGACGCAAGAACGAGGGCGTATTGACCTGCCTTCGCAGGCTCGAGCAGGTGCAGTATGAAAACGCACGTTAACTTTTATACCGACGAATTTAAACCCAACATCGTATTGATTAATCCTGTGTTTGTGTTGCTATTGTGGCTTGTCATTCTGAGTGGAGTGTGTTTTTTATGGGCTGGTGTTACCTATTCTTTGCAACAAGATGAGCGGGTGTTAACCTCATTAAATCGTCAGGTAAATGAGCAACAAAAAGTCGTTGATGCTTTGTCTACAGCGGCCGCAACGCGCACAGAAAACCCTAGATTACAGGCGTTATTATCTGAAAAATTAGCGAACAAAGAGATGCAAACCGCCATTCTTCAAGCACTAGATAGTCGTGAGACACAGCAACAGGTTAATTACGCCCAAATGCTGATAGATATGGCGAAGTATCCCTCAGAAGATTTATGGATTACGCACATGTACTTACGTTCGGATAAGACCGAGATTATGGGACATGCGTTGAATTCTGCTGCCGTTCCAAAGTGGATTGTTTCGTTAAGCGCTATGCCGTTTTTTCGAGGCAAGCAATTTGCTTCGGCGGTAATCACGCGCGAAGGTGAAACGAATAATGGCACGCTTGCATTTACGGTAAGCTCTGAAATTGCACCTTCGGGTAGCTCCGTTCCTAAGGTGTTAAAGCAAGTCAACGAGGTGCGCCAATGACGCTGACTTTTCAACGCTATGCTGACTATTTTTATGCGCTGTCGTTGCGGGAAAGAAGCCTCATTATGGTTGCTGGTGGCATTCTGATTCTATTGGTTGGCTTTGTGTTCCTATTGGAGCCTGCGCTTATCGCCCGCGATAAGCGGTTGTCTGAGATTGAGGCTCAGTCTCAGGCATTGTCGGCGCTAGAACAGCGAATAACTCAGTTAAATATGGCGTTAGCCACCGATCCGGACGCACCGATTAAATCTCAAATTCAACAACTTGATACCGAAGAGGTGCAATTTACGCAGCGCTTGGCACAATTTACTGATGCGCTAGTGCCACCAGAGTCGATGGCTGGATTACTGGAAACGGTTCTAACCGAAACCCATGATGTCACGTTGGTTTCAATGCGTTCTTTGCCGCCAGTACCATTGTTAAGTGAAACTGAGGTAACACAGACGTCTTCTCTGAATGTATATCAACACGGCATGACACTCAGGGTAGAAGGGCAGTACTTCGCCATTCAGCGCTATCTGGCCAAGTTGCAGGCATTGCCTTGGCAGTTTTATTGGCAAGGGTTAGAGTATGAAGTGACGCGCTACCCGCTTGCACAGGTCTCGATTGAGTTGTATACACTGAGTATGAGCAATGCATTTATAGGAGTCGCACATGCGCCGTAATTGTCAACGCGCGTCAAACGCACGATGTCAGGGGAATCTTGTAGGTGTATTTTTCTGCATGATAGCCGTGAGTGGTTTGTTCATCGTGTTAACAACCGCTCACAGTGCCATTGCAAAACAACCTGACGTCGTCCTCGTTGATCCCACCCGACCGTTGATAAAAGCGCCGCGCGCCCAAGCAAATGAGGATGAAGATCTATCTGATACCGACCTGAACGTTAATGCCATTTTCTTTTCTGAGCATAGCCGGAAAGCGATCATTAACGGCAAGACTGTGTACGAGGGCGATAATGTAAGAGGGATGACATTGATTGCCATTCGCCCCTCTGGTGTTACGCTGAAACATGCTCAGCATACGCTCACTCTTTATACTAATAATAACAACGTAGCAAAACATGTATCATCAAAATTCTAAATGGTTGATCGCCCTTTTTCTTATCTTACTCGTTGGCTGTCAGTCGACGGAGGATACACCAGCGGTAACATCGATTGATGCTGCTATGGCAGAAATGCAAGCGCAGCAACCCCAAGCCGCTCGACCGCAAGCGTTGGGAACGATTCCTCCCGCCATTGAAAACTTGTTAGCTCCAACATCTGCCAGAGCAACGCCGTCTTTATTCGCTGAAGAAAAGTATGATATTAGCGCAGAGGCTGTGCCTGCGCGGGCGTTTTTTACCAGCCTGGTATCTGATTCGCTTTATAGCGTTGCCGTACACCCTGAGGTGACAGGTGACATTTCACTTCATTTGAAACAAGTCAAAATGGATGAGGTGTTTGAGCTAGTTTCAGAGATGTATGGCTATGAAATTCAGAAAAAAGGTCAGGTGTATCGAGTTTTTCCTGCTGGAATGCGAACGGAAACCATCTCGGTTAACTATTTATTGATGGAACGAGAAGGCGCAACCCAAACAAGTATCACGACTGGCGGGATTTCTCAAACCAATGGAAATGGTTACAATAACAATAATGGCGTAAATAACTTCAGTGGGAATAGCACCAATTCTAGTAATTTAGGGGGAAATCGCTTCACCAATAACGTGAACGGCACCAATATACAAACCCGCACGGAAACGAATTTTTGGTCTGACTTACAAGCCACGCTTCAAGCCATGATTGGGAATGAAGATGGCCGCTCGGTCATGGTGACGCCGCAGGCTGGTTTGGTAACGGTACGCGCATTGCCTTCAGAAATTCGTGGCATAAAACGTTTCTTAAAAACCTCTGAAGAGATTGTACAGCGTCAAGTGGTATTAGAGGCTCGTATTATTGAAGTGGCTTTGAACGATGAATTTCAGCAAGGTATTAATTGGAATAAAATCGTTAAAAATGCCGACGATCTCATAGCCAATACGGGAGACACCGATTTAACTTTTTCTACTACGTCAGGAAATTTCGGCAATGGCATCACTGCTGCGTTGGGCGGCATTACCAGTTTGTCTTTCGTGAACCAAAACTTTTCAGGCGTGCTGAGCTTGTTGGAAACACAGGGAAATGTGCAAGTGCTGTCTAGCCCACGTGTGACGGCTACCAATAACCAAAAGGCGGTGATCAAAGTCGGAGATGATGAATACTTTGTCACTGAAGTATCGAACCAGAACACGATTACGTCTGGCACCACAACAGTCACTCCTAATATCGAACTGACGCCATTTTTCTCAGGTATTGCCCTTGATGTCACGCCACAAATTGATGATGAGGGAAGTGTGTTGCTGCATGTGCATCCCTCAGTGATTGAAACTCAAGAGCAAGAAAAAATCGTTACCCTAAACGAAGAGCGGTTTGTCTTGCCATTGGCGCAAAGCAATATTCGAGAATCTGATACTGTGATTCACGCGCGTTCTGGCGAAATAGTCGTGATTGGCGGTTTGATGCAATCTATGGTGTCGAATCAGCAGTCGAAAACGCCTTTACTGGGTGACATTCCCATTCTAGGCAATCTGTTCAAAGGTAAGCGCGATGTAGAGAGCAAAAAAGAACTGGTGATCTTGCTTAAACCGACGGTTGTAAATGCCAATACATGGAAAGAGCAACTTAAGAGAAGTCAGACGCAAATGGCCGACTGGTTATACGTGGAATAGCAACATGTATTTGTATCATTTTGGGATAAACGAACTGCCTTTCACGTTAACGCCCAATACCAGTTATTTTTTTGGTTTACCGTCTCACAAAGAAGCGATGAACGTGCTGATGATGGCGCTGAAAACGGGAGAAGGCTTTATCAAAGTAACGGGTGAAGTCGGTACAGGTAAAACCCTGATTTGTCGAAAGCTATTGAACGAGTTACCCGCGCACTTTGTTACCGCCTATATTCCTAATCCGTATTTATCTCCTACTGAGTTGCGCCGTGCAGTCGCGTCTGAATTGGGAGTTGAACTGACAGAACATTGTGATCAGCAAGTGTTTACGCAGCGCATTCAGGCACGTTTAATTGACATTCATCAGCAAAATAAAAGTGTGGTGTTACTTATCGACGAAGCCCAAGCTTTGCCCACTGAAAGTATTGAAGCCTTGCGTTTAATGACTAATTTGGAGACGGAGTCGCGCAAATTACTGCAAGTGGTATTGTTTGCCCAGCCAGAGCTGGATGAAAAGTTGGCGATGCCTGAGTTACGCCAACTTAAGCAACGTATTACGTTCTCTTACCAATTGGTATTAATGAACGCCGATCAGGTTTATCAATATGTTCGACATCGTATGCGCGTCGCTGGCGCGAAACATGACAACATATTTAACCAACGTGTGTGCAAACTCCTGTATCGTTCAAGCCACGGAACGCCTCGCATTGTAAATGTGCTGTGCCATAAAGCGTTGATGTTAGCGTACGGAGAAGGCAAGCAGTCAGTCGATACAAAGCATGTGCGACTCGCGGCACAAGATACGGAAGCTGCGGATGATCTTCCGTCTCCTTATTGGCAAGTGGCCAGCGTGTTGGCGTTTGCTGGTGCCGTGGCGTTGGCGGGTGTAGGTTGGTCGTTAGGTATGTTCGCATGAGTGTCGTGAATAAAATGCTGAAGGATCTTGACGCTCGTCAGCATACTCAACAGCAGCAGGCTGATTATCAGCCATCCTCGTCATCAGCGACCAAACCAGTACTGGTCGTATTGGTGGTTGTGATTAGCATTATAATGGCATGGGTGTTTATTCCAGCGTTTTCTGATGTTAACGAAATAGAACACAGTGAACGGGCAGGGTTTGCGGAACCTGTGATAAATAGTGCTACTAAGTTAAGCCAGGTCAATGAGAGACAGGCCAAGGTAAGTAACCTCACAAACCCTAGAGCGTCAGTTGTACCTAAACTGCCTTCTGATGTGGGTGATATTGCCGAGTTGGGGGTAGATTATACCGATCCTTCGACTACTTCGTCTTCTGAGGTGGCACAACCGACAATGTCAGAGGTGAAGTATCAGCATAATGTTGAATCGGATACAGTAACCGCGACTGATTTAGCACAAACGATGGACGCTGAATCGATAGTTCAACCTGACACGCAATCTGAAGCGATTATTACTGCACATCAACCCAATGACCTAACTAATACGCAGTTAAGGCAGCAAATCCGCCTTGCAGTACAAACGCGGGATCACCTGCACGCTATCGCATTATTGAACACACTGATTCAGCGCGAGCCAGAGAATGTTGATGCCATTAAGCAGCAAGCCTCACTGTTATTTGCGGTTGGTGATAGTAAACAAGCGATACAAACATTAGAAACCGCTATTGTTACATTTGAACAAAAGCCAGAATTACGCATGATGCTAGCCAGACTATTCCACCAACTTGCACGACCTCGTGATGCACTGACGGTACTGAATGTTGCAATTCCGATGGCGAATCTAAGTCTGGATTACATCGCATTAAGAGCTAACCTAGCGATGACGACAGAGCAGTTTGAGATTGCGCTTCAGGATTATCAATATTTGGTTACAGCCTCGCCCGAGCATGTACCTTGGTGGATAGGATACGCTATTTCTTCAGAGCGCATGGGTCACTTTCATCAAGCGCATGATGCCTATTTGTATGTTAGCCAGAGTGCAGAACTGACGCCTGACATTCGAACTTTTGTAAGCCAGCGAATTGCGTATTTGACGGAGAAAACGTCATGAATCAAAGCCGTACGAAAATTCGCTTAGGTGATCTACTCGTTAAAAACCACATCATTAGTGAGCAACAACTGACCGAGGCACTGGCGCAGCAAAGCGCGTCTGGTCGAAAACTGGGGCAAGTACTCGTTGAGCATAAGTTTGTTAGCGAGCAGCAACTACTCACGTTTTTGTCACAGCATTTGAATGTACCGCTCATTGATATTCAAACCTATCGCGTGCGCCCTGAAGCAGTGAAACTCCTGCCAGAAGTGCAAGCGCGGCGACATCGTGCCATTGTGTTGGAGAATAAGGGTGATCGGCTGTTGGTAGGCATGAGCGATCCGGCAGATTTGGCTGCGATAGATGCGTTGTCAGCATTACTACCTAAGCCTGTTGACGTGGCGGTGGTGAGTGAACGTCAACTGTTCGAAGCGTTTGATAACTTTTATCGACGAACAGAAGAAATTGCTTCTTTTGCCCAAGAGTTGGCGGAGGAGTATCAACAAGATGATGCATTTTCGCTTACGGAAGGCTTGGATGACGAGCAAGACACTGCGGTGGCTAGGCTGCTGCAATCCATCTTTGAAGATGCGGTACAAACAAAGGCATCGGATATTCATATTGAGCCTGATGAGCAAATTTTGCGGATTCGGCAGCGCGTAGATGGCGTATTGCAAGAAAATATAATCAAAGAGAAAAATATTGCTTCGGCGCTGGTATTGCGTCTAAAGCTTATGTCGGGGCTGGATATATCCGAAAAGCGATTGCCTCAAGATGGACGCACGCAAATTCGAATTAAAGGCCATCAGATTGATGTGCGTGTGTCTACCATGCCTGTACAGCATGGTGAATCGGTGGTGATGCGTTTGTTAGATCAATCGGCAGGATTACTCACCCTAGAGCAAACAGGCATGCCAGCACCGATGCTAGCGCGATTGCGTAAATTGATTCATCGTCCGCATGGCATGATATTGGTAACAGGGCCGACAGGCTCAGGTAAAACTACGACCTTGTACGGGGCGTTATCTGAATTAAACCGCGCTGAATCGAAAATCATTACCGTAGAAGACCCAGTGGAATATCGCTTACCACGTATTAATCAAGTGCAAATCAACCCAAAGATCGGACTCGATTTTTCTAATATCTTGCGTACCACGTTGCGTCAGGATCCCGATATCATCATGGTAGGGGAAATGCGTGATACTGAAACGGTTGAAATCGGATTGCGTGGCGCATTGACCGGGCACTTGGTGCTATCAACGTTACATACTAACGATGCCATTAGTAGCGCAATTCGGCTGCTGGATATGGGCGCACCAGGATATTTGGTGGCGAGTTCATTGCGTGCTGTGGTTGCACAGCGATTGGTTCGGCGACTTTGTAGCAATTGTACTGAAGAATACATACCCGACGCAGAGGAACGCTTTTGGCTCAGCCATATCGACCCCAACGCAGCATCAGTCGTGTTTAAGCGAGGATCAGGGTGTCAAAACTGTAATCACACTGGCTATCGTGGGCGTATTGGTGTGTTTGAATTGCTAGAAATGAACGAGGCAATGATGAGCGCCCTTAAAGCTTCAGACACGAATGCCTTTGGGCTGGCCGCAGAGAAAAGTGCGGGGTATATGCCTCTTTCTCATGTTGCCTATTCATACGCTAAACTTGGCATAACCTCTGTTGAAGACGTGTTAACGTTGGTAGAAATGGTGTCAGAGAGTGAAGCGCAGCCGCTGGCTGAAACGGTAGACGTCGAGATGTCGTCTGGCGAGGTCGGGGACAATGACGACGTTTAATTATACAGCCCGTAATGCCCAAGGGCAGCATTTGCAAGGTGAGATAGATGCATCTGACCAGCGTCAAGCTGCGCGCATGCTAGTGGCGCGCGATCTAACACCGATTGACATACTGGCTGCGCATACAACATCAAATGCAGAAAATACATCGTCACGTGATAATGCTCTTTTTAGTTCATCCACCTATGCCGGCCAATTTAGTCTGCTGGTCCCGCGCGTTAAACTGGATGATTTGATTATCTTTGCCAGACAAATGTATTCACTCACTCGATCTGGCATTCCTATTTTACGCGCAGTTCGTGGCTTGGCTGACACTACGAATTCCAAGCGCATGCAACATGCATTGCATGACGTTTGCGGCCAACTTGAGCGTGGACGAGCCATATCTGCTGCGCTAAACCGCCATCCACATATTTTCAATCAATTGTTCGTCAGTATTGTGCATGTCGGAGAAAACACCGGTAAGTTAGATGACGCATTCTTACAGCTGTCTCAATACCTTGAACGAGAACAAGAAACACGTAAACAAATTAAAACCGCCACGCGTTACCCCCTGTTTGTGGTAATGGCCGTTGTTATCGCACTTGTGGTGATGAACATGCTGGTGATCCCCATTTTTGCAGACATGTTTGCTAAGTTTGGTGCGGAATTACCGCTCATGACACGTATTTTGATTAGCTCGTCACATTTTTTCATGACCTTCTGGCCTTTGTTACTCGCAGGCACTGTCGCGCTGGTTTTTTTTACACGGCGATATTTGGCTACCGAACAGGGGAGGTATCAATGGGATGCTCGAAAGCTATCGTTGCCCATCGTTGGTAATATTTTTGAACGTACCTTGTTAGGTCGATTTTCGCGTAGCTTTTCAATGATGCTATCTGCCGGTATTCCCTTAACTACGGCGTTATCCTTGGTGGCGGAGGCGGTAGACAATACCTTTATGGCATCTCGTATTACAACGATGCGCCGTAATATTGAAAAAGGGGAAAGCCTCACGCGCGTAGCGAACAACAGTGAATTGTTTACGCCGCTAGTCATGCAAATGATCGCAGTGGGTGAAGAGACTGGTCGTGTTGATGAGTTGCTGACCGAAGTGGCGGAATATTATGAGAGGGAAGTGGATTACGATTTAAAAAGTCTGACCGCGAAAATTGAACCCGTGCTCATTTCAATTGTAGCAGGCATGGTATTAGTGCTTGCCTTGGGAATTTTTACGCCAATGTGGGACATGATGGGCGCCTATCGAGGAGTTAGATAAATGGACAAACAAGAGCGAGCCATTGAATCTACATCGGGTTTATTGAAAAAACTGGTTGTGCTGATTGTATTTGTAGCTGTTATCGTTGGCTTCATTATGTATTTGAATGACAGCGAGCCAAACTATAAGCGAATTACAATGAATAATTTGGCCGCACAGTTTCAAAAAAGCGTGACAAATGCCCATTGGCAATGGCAAGCAGAGGGAAGACCGCCTATCGTTGTAGTGATTACTTACGAAAATACCACCGATACCGAAGGGGCACTGATAGAAAAAGAGCGTCGTCCTATGATCATGAGCCATTTGGGGTGGCCTAGAGTTGAACCTACCAGTGAAGGCTGCGAGAAAACTTGGGATATGGTGCTTAACCTGCCGTTAATGGTTGAAGGGTTTAAGGTCTATGGTGAATATTACGACGGCGTGAAAATTACGGGTAATGCACTGGATTCATATTGTCGGTTCCGCATGTCAGTGGGGCCTTACTTTGACTACCACGTTTATCGAGGTGATGTGGGAAAGGTGCAGTCGTAATTGTATGGGTCGCCATTGTGCAGTAGAAAAACGTTAACAAAAAGAGGGAGCGTGAGTGTGATAAGTCGAACAATAAATGGACGCTCAGAGCTGGGCAAATCGGCGGGATTTACGCTTATTGAATTGGTCATTGTAGTTGTCGTTCTTGGGTTACTGGCTGCGACGGCATTACCGAGACTGCTCGATTTTACTGAAGAGGCAGAAGATGCCACGGTGGAAGGCGTTGCAGGTGGATTTGCAACAGGTGTTGGGCTGGTACGCGCACAATGGGAAATTGAGGGGCGTCCGTCTGATAATCAGGGAACCAATGCGACTTTTGTCACTATTGAAGGTATTCAGGTGGCCGTCGACAAAGACACAGGTTACCCAACTGGACAGTTAAACAGCGACGCCAGTAGCGAAGATACGCAAATGAATGATTTGGATTGTGAAAGTATATTTAACCTGATCATGCAAAGTGCACCGACGATCTCGTCGAATTGGGCACAGCGGCCGTTCGAAGATCATCGCTACTTTACACGAGCCAGCGAAGGCACGGGTTCCGGTGGAAATGATCAGTGTTATTACTATTTAAGCCGAACAGTACGAAATCTGACGGCTGAGCCGACCAATAACGGTCAAGGCAATGGGTTTGTTTACGACCCTCGCATTGGTCAGGTGATTGTATTTAGTAACAACTAATACGTAATGTGTACCCATGTATTAACTCAAATACGTATGGGGCATAGGCGCGACTTACTTTATTGAGCAAACTATAACAACAATATTGGGGTAATTAACATGCAACAACGCGGCTTTACATTAATTGAATTGATCATCGTGATCGTCATTTTAGGCGTGCTCGCAGTGACTGCGGCGCCACGATTTTTAGATTTGGGTGGTAATGCGCGAAGTGCAGCCATGCAAGGGATTTTTGGTGCGGTGCAATCCTCTACGCAGATTGCCCGCGCAGCATTGTTAATTCAACCCAACCAAACTGTGTCGATTGAGGGGGTCACGGTACAGTTTTTCGATAACGATCCATCCACGTCAACCGGTGATGCGCCAGCCATTAACGGGTACCCTCATGCCGAGGAAATGTGCGCGTTGATTGGATTGGCGGCGCAAGATGGTAATACGGCGGCGGCCAATCAAGTTGGCACGATTGGCACTCAGGTCGCTGGTGACAACATATCTTGCAATATGAACGGTACCACCAACGCAATCACTATTCGTGATGACAGAGCTCCTGAACCTGATGATTGCAGCGTAGTCTACACAGAGTCTACGGCGGCCAATGTTGCGCCTGTTGTGACACTAGATGTGACAGGTTGCCAAGCATAATCATTCGTGAACGATACAGTAGAGCAACTCTATTTTAACCGAGGCTTCACGCTGGTGGAGCTTGTAACGGTGTTGCTCCTGCTTGGTGTGCTCGCCATTGCTGTTGCGCCACGATTTTATAGCACAGGTATTGCTGAACAGACGTATCAGGCACGTTTAATTAGTGCGCTGCGATATATGCAGCAACGTGCGATGCAAGATAGCCGAGCATTCTATTGTTATCAGATTAACCTTCAAGAAGGAGCGAACTCTCAATTTGGGCCGCGAACCTTGAATTATTCTGGCAACCCTCTGGCTACTTGTTTGCCGGGTATTGGTAGTGAAGATGATGCTAATTTTTTACGCACTGAACCAGGTGAAATGGCAGAAGACAATGTCGAGTTAGTGTTAGCAAAAGACTCGGGAGGCGTGAACAATGCATTTGACCCTTACGTTCGGTTTACATCAAAGGGGTGCACCACCCAAGATGGGCTAGCCTGCAGCCTTCGTCAACGCATTGAAGTGCGTGGCGTAACGTCGTCACGTTTTGTGTGCATCGAACCAAACGGGTATATTCATGCCTGTGATTAAGGTTACGCCTTTGATTTCATATCATCTTAGACATCGCGCAAACGGGTTCACGCTCATTGAGCTTGTGCTCGGCATTATTGTATTTGCGATTGTGCTAGTCATCGTTACCACATTGATAGCGCCGCAAGCCAGCAAAAGTGTTGATCCGATTATTCAAGTCAGAGGCGTTGAATTGGCGCAATCGCTAATTAACGAGATTGCGGCCAAGTCATTTGATGAACATTCCGACCGAATTAACGGCACCGCGCGTTGTAATGAATCTGGTGTGCTGTGTACGCCAAGCAATCTTTTTGGCCCAGATGCTGAAGGCGGAAGGCCGAACTTTGACGATGTTGATGATTATCATGGCCTCATCATACAAGGTGATTCGTTAACAGACTCCAATGGATCACCGCTCGTATTGGATGGCGTACCTCTATATGCAGGCTATACGGTAACGATTAACGTTATCTACGATGGTGATTTTGACGGTGAACCCGATACGCTGCAAACCGCGAAACGGGTGGCCCTATCAGTGACAACGCCATCTTCGTCGATCTTAGAGTTTGCCTTTTACAGGACAAATTTCTGATGCTTGGGCAAACTCATCGAGGGTTTACGCTGGTTGAAATTGTCGCTGTTATGGTTGTGCTTGGCATTGTGTCGTTGGGGGTAAGTCGTTACATAGGCACAGGCACACAAATCTATGCTGATGCTGTAGCGCGTGATCGTCTTTTAGGCGATAGCCGCTTTGTGGTTGAGCGTATAAATCGCGAGCTTCGCGGTGCATTGCCTAATAGCGTGAGAGTGTCGGGAAACAGTAATACTGGGCATTGTATTGAATTTGTTCCTGTCGTGTGGAGCAGTGTTTATTTCGATATTCCCGTCGCGCCAGAGCCGGCTAGTGATACGTTTGATATAGTGAGTTGGGATCCGGTGTCTCCCGATCGCTATTTTTACGAATCTCAGCATGAAGTTGTGATATATCCAGTGACTGCAAATGATGTGTATATTAGCCCATTACACCGTATTGGACTGGCGACTGAGCCTAGCGTGTCGTCTAATGTGGCTACACTGACCCTTGAGGCCGAACATCGATTTGCAACTGACTCGCCTAGCGCTCGTGTTTATATTGTTGATACGCCAGTCAGTTTTTGCGTCGTCGCAGGCCGCATTACCCGGCATGCTAATTACGGCTTTTTTGCTGCGCAGCCGTTATTTCCAAACGCAGGTGAAGTGGTGGCAGAGCATAATGCCAATACATTGTCGAACGTGGCCGGTAACACCTTTGGTGATCCATTCACGGTAACACCAGCAACGCTTACCCGAAATGCCGCAGTGGTTGTGTTGCTGAAGTTTGCGCAAAGTGGCGAGTCCATTACGTTTTATAACGAGGTGCATCAGCCCAATGTACCTTAATGCGCACTCAAACAATTCTGTAAAAGATATAAGATCACTGTCTGGGTTGGCAGCGCAGCGAGGCAGTTTATTGGTAGTGGCCGTGTTTGTTGTTGTTGTGTTCTCGCTTATTGGCTTAGTGATGACACGCATGTTGGCAGCCTCTGCACAAAATACCGTGGTAGAAGTGTACGGTTTACGCGCGTTAAATGCTGCACAATCTGCGCTTCAGCAAAAAGTAGCGCTTGCGTTTCCCGTGACTGGCGCAAGCACGTGTGATGACAGTCTTGCGTTAGATTTATCTGCGCAAAATGGATTCGAAGGATGTTCCGCGACAGCAACCTGCGCTTTGACGCCATTCACCAGCGAGAACATTGATTACTATCGTTTTGAAGCGACGGGTGTATGCGTGGCTGGCGAGATTGTTACCAGCCGCAGAGTAAAAATTGATGCTAAGGTTAATCCGTGATGTGGAGCCGAGTGTCTATTCTTGTATTTTTGCTGAGCTTTACGGTGGCAGGGCAGGCAAAGCTGATTTCTCATTGGCCTTTTGATCTGTGTAGCCTTTCGGGTGACGAGAATGAACTTGTCGATGTTGAAAGCGGCATACATGGCACCGGTGTGGGTATGCTCGAAAGCGAATTTTCGGGGCGTTTCTGCCAATCTCTGCGCTTCGATGGCAAGGGTAGCCACGTAATTATTCCTCACAACAAAAAATTTGAAGTTAACAATGGGGCGATTGCTTTTTGGTTCAAAGCACCAGAACTGTCTCATTCTCATCGGCGTTCACGTGGTGGCATGGCGCTGTTTTCCAAAGATTCTGATGGCACCGATAACGGTGGCGACCACCTGACTATTTGGGTCGATAGCGATGGAGGACTGTTTGTTCGCCACCAGTCAAAAAATACCAATTATGATATTGACACCTCTCGTGCAATCACTGTTACAGAGGGCCAATGGCACCATTTGGTGTACACCTTTGGTAGCAAAGGCATGCATGTGTATATCAATGGGCGACTGTACGGCTTTAATGATACCGCGAAGCTGCGCCTGAAAAACAATGTTGAACCCATTATTCTTGGTGCCAATGCATGGCTGACAGATAATTCAGAGAGCCTGCCTAGCGACCTAACCGATCACTTTAACGGTGAAATAGATGACGTTCGGCTGTACAACAAACAGCTTGATATTGCTGATGTCAGAACGTTGTATGAGCAGTCAGACTACGCTTGTGTGTCATGTCACAATGTGCATCATTTTCAAATTCAACATGATGGTGCAGGGCTAACTTGCGAAGCGGAAACGGTGTTTATCAAAGCGTGTGCAAATGCAGACTGTTCGCATGTTTATGATCAGGATGCCTCTGTCACGCTGTTACCGGTGCAACAAGACGTAGTGATCCCTGCCAATAGCCAAGGCGTCAGTGTCGCGTTTCGTCAATCAACCCCAGAAATCGTGTCTCTTGCCGTAGGCTCATCAACACCATCAGCCGCGTATTCTTATCAATGTTTACGGAATGACGGTGTCGCAAATTGCACGTTACCTTTTACCGATGCAGGACTAAAAATAGTTAACGCGACAGGCGCTATAACTTTACCCACTCAGGTTGCAGGACGTGAATTCTCTACGATGTCGGTTCAGGCGGTAAAAGACAATGAGGGCGTGTGCCAGGCGCTGCTAGAGGGTGAGCGCTCGCTACAAGTGCAATTTCAGTGCGCTGAACCAAACCAATGTAAAACACCGCTGAATGTGAATGGCGTAGACATCAATTCGGGGAGTCATGCTTTCACGCCAGCCAATTTTAGTCAGGCAAGTGCAGCGCTAAATCGTATTTCATACCAAGATGCTGGCCGAATAGGATTGAAATTATCTGTTGTCGTTGACGATGTGACGTTGACGTCGGGGTGGCAGCAAGTCAACGTTATTCCTTACCAGCTCAGTCTTGCTAAAACGTCGGTTAATCGCGGTACGCGAGCAGGACACACGTTTGATATTGTGATTGAGGCGCTGTCTGAGACGGGCGCAGTGTTGCCGAATTATCAGCCTGAAAATTTGCAAATGAGCGTAGTGAGAACAGATGCATCGCCGTATTCAGGGTTGCTTGATTATGGTAGCGGCAGTTTATCTAGCCAAACATCGCAGACGTTTAGTGCTGCACCGCTGGTCAATTTTAGCCAAGGCGCTGCAACGCTGAATGCACGTTATATGGAAGTGGGAAGCGTGGCGATTGATGTTCGCGATGTGAATTATTTAGGCACTCACCTTACTATTCCGAGTGCGGGTGCGACTACGCTAGGCACGTTTATTCCTGCCTACTTTGATGTGCAACGAGAGACCTTGGCTGACATAAAGGTTCAGCATGCCCACAGTCAATTTTCATATTTTGGGCAACCCATTGGCTTTGTGGAAGCGCCAAGTTATATCGTCAGCGCTGTGAATGCGACGGGTCAAATCACCAAAAACTATGATGCGATTTTTGATTGGCAACTTCCAAGCACATTTTCCGACTTATCTGTCACTGATAATGGCTATGCAGCTGGGTTGACTATCCATCAACCAGCACGACCAGAAACCGTGAAGATGACCGCTGGCGTGCGACAATTTAACCTTCACGATATTCAGTATTTATATAATCGGACGATAACGCCTATTGCCCCCCACGTTGCCCAGTTGCGCTTGGAAGTGGGCCCGACGCTGTTCAGTCGCGTGTTGGAAGGGCAAACGGTATGCTTTGATACAGAGGGTGATGGCGATTGTGACGGGTTTGTTGTGGCGTCGGTTGTCGCTGAGTCAGCGGATTCGACCTTACGCTGGGGGCGTTTGGTGTTAGAGAACACCTCCGGCTCTGAGCTTGAAAACAAAATTGTGCCAGTGAATGTGCAGTATTATGTTGATGAAGGTCAGGGCTTCGTGCGTAATGTCGATCATACTGGACTCACGCCATTCTCAATCACGCCCCAGCAGGTGAGCATGAAGCATATGTCGTCATCGTCTGAAGACATTACTGATGCAGTTAACATTGCATCTTCGCAATTTAGGTTTGTGAAAGGTAGTTCATTAGGGCATGGTGGCATTTTCGTGAATCAAGCGGCAGATACCCGTTTACGAAAGCGTGGTATTGTTACCATTGAACTTCGGTCAGATCTGCTTAGTTGGGATGATTATCTTGATTTTGATTGGAATGGCAATGAATCAGGAAAAGGCAACCCAAGTGCGCAAGTCACCTTTGGTATATACAGAGGAAATGACAGAATTATTTATTGGCGAGAGGTCTTTGACTAGTGCAAATTGATACCTAGGTATAAAATTTAAAACCTAATGCAAATAGTTGAGTGTAAAAATACAAAGGCGTGCTAAATTCAACAAATCTAAGCATTATTTTGTGTTTTGTGGCGGGAATACGCTTGCGCTTTTTGCGTCAACTCAATAGCATAGACGATTGGTGTAGCAACTTTTGGGCAAATCCTAAATAAAAGTGTTAAGCTACAAACAGAATAAAAACAATACGCAGTATGCCATTTGGCGATAAGTTTGGAACTGGACAATGAATCGAATAGCACATTTGGCCTTAGCCGTCGCTGTCACGCTGTCTTCTTCTGTAGTGGTTGCTTCTGCAAACGCTGCTGACATGTCAGTGACAGAGATAGAACAGCAAATTGCGCAAACACAATCTGATTATGACAATTATCATAAGAATCTCGAGGCTGAAGAGGCCGTTGCTAGAGAGCTAGAGCGTGAGCTGGAAGCATTGCGTGAAAATGCCGCATTGGCTGATGTTGATCGTCAGGCTGCGTTGATTGAAATGAATCTTCAATACGAGCGAATGGTAGAAGATCCAACGCTCGATATCACAGGCGTACAGAAAAAATACCAAGAAGCTGTACTCGCCCACAAGCGTCTTAAAGACGCAATCACTGATAAATACAACGAGTGGCAAAACAAGTTGCGTGCGGTTGAGCAGTTGCAAGTGTCAAAGCACAGCCTGTTGAATACGCTTGAAAGCTTAAAAGAGAAGCTGAATAGTGCCCGTATCGACCGTTTGTATGCGGAATTTAACCGTAAAAACAGCGTTACCGTCAGCCATAATGTGGTGTGTGATCGTGATGAAACCATCAACAAATGTATGGAACGCGGTAAAAATTTGGCGAAGCAAAAAGCGTCTAAGCGTTTCTTAGACGAGCTTTATGACAGCTTGAGCGACAAAGTCGAAGCTGAGCGCCGTCGTTCGTCTTCTGATGCGTACGTGCAGGTATTACGTAGTGAAGTTACAGACAGCAACTTCAGCGGCATGGGTAATTTCAACGTACAAATGGCGGTGGAATTACAAGGTAACCTGAAACGCAATGAAGGTTGTCAGTTGTTAGGGCTAGACAAACGTTACTGTGTTGGCGCAAAAAATAAAGCGCAGGATGTCGCTGAATTGGTCACAGAAACCTCTACTGCCGTGGCGACCGACGAATCTGTTATGCACGAGCTAACTGTGCGTTCAAACGTCTACGACGATGAAGTCTTCATTGACGGCGTTTCATATGGTTCGACGCGCCTACAAATTATGTTGCCTGCCGGCGAACATGATATCGAAGTTGTTAAGCGCGGCTTTGAACCTTATCGTCAAACGATTAACCTGAATGAAACACGCACCCTGCGCGTCGATTTAGAGCGTGCTAAGCACACCTTTGCAAAAGGTGAGCGTATTCAAGATATTTTAGCTGGCGATATCCCAGGACCAGAGCTGGTTGTGATTCCAGCGGGAACATTCCGCATGGGAGACATCAACGGGGTAGGTTTGGAAAACGAACGTCCCGTGTCAACACAAGATCTGATGAATTCTTACGGTATGTCTGAATTTGAAGTGACCGTGGGTGATTTCGAGAAGTTCGTAGAAGCGACCAGTTACGTGACTGAAGCTGAAAAAACCAAAGGCTGCGCTTATTATGAGAATGGCAAGGCCGTCTGGGCTGAGCAGCGCAACTGGCGTGCACCAGGTTTTGTGCAAACTGAAAAAAGCCCCGTTGTATGTGTTAGCGTGAATGATGCTCAGGCCTACGTAGATTGGCTATCGGAAGCAAGCACTCACCGTTATCGTTTGCCTACCGAAGTAGAGTGGGAATATGCTGCACGTGCAGGCACTGAATCTGACTATTGGTGGGGTAACGGTGTTGGTACAGATAATGCGAACTGTGGCTGGTGCGGTAGCCAATGGTCTAATGTTAGCACTGCTCCAGTAGGCGCATTTGAGCGTAACGACTACGGCTTATACGACACGGTCGGTAATGTGTGGGAATGGTCTACGAGTAATCGTGCTCAGGCAGGTGCTGTCGTAAGAGGCGGTGCGTGGAACTTTGCTCCGCGTTTAGCCCGCGTATCAACCCGTATGGAAATAGATCCAGAGTTCCGCTCAAATTATATTGGCTTCCGAGTATTACGCGAACAGTAAGCGTATAGCGAGAGTCTAAAAAAATCCCGATTTATATCGGGATTTTTTGTATCTGCTTATCATAAGCGTGCGCAGTCTATTTATTGTCTTTGTTGTTTTCTGGTTTCCACGCACGTAATGGCCTTGAATACGAGAAAGATGTGACCGAATTTTAATCGAAAATACGGTAAAGCTTGATTTATTTGAACTATTTGTGCTTGAAAGGGATCTCATTACTTGCTGAACCCAGAGGGCATTGGTAAAGTTAGCGAAATAAAACACTTAATCACTCAGGATGCGGTTACTCCATGTTTAAAAAGCTTCGAGGAATGTTTTCCAACGACCTGTCAATCGACCTCGGTACAGCCAACACGCTTATCTATGTAAAAGATCAAGGCATCGTACTTAACGAACCTTCTGTGGTGGCGATACGTCAAGAACGCGCTGGCGGGCCAAAGAGTGTCGCGGCCGTGGGTGGTGAAGCGAAACGTATGTTAGGACGTACGCCAGGCAATATCAAAGCTATCCGCCCTATGAAAGATGGTGTAATTGCAGACTTTTACGTAACTGAGAAAATGTTACAGCACTTTATTAAGCAAGTGCACGACAACAATTTCTTACGTCCAAGCCCGCGTGTTTTGGTGTGTGTGCCTTGTGGTTCTACGCAGGTTGAACGCCGCGCGATTCGCGAGTCAGCACTGGGAGCTGGAGCAAGAGAAGTGTACCTTATCGATGAACCGATGGCTGCGGCAATTGGTTCTGGCCTACCAGTGTCTGAAGCGACAGGCTCTATGGTTGTTGATATCGGTGGAGGTACAACGGAAGTCGCCATTATTTCACTTAACGGTGTGGTGTACTCTTCGTCTGTGCGCATCGGGGGTGATAAATTCGATGAAGCGATTATCAACTACATCCGCCGTAATTTTGGTTCATTGATTGGTGAAGCAACAGCGGAGCGTATCAAGCACGAAATCGGTGCAGCTTACCCAGGCGAAGAAGTGAAAGAGATTGAAGTGCGTGGACGTAATTTGGCTGAAGGTGTACCAAGAGGCTTTACGTTAAACAGCAACGAGATACTTGAGGCGCTTCAAGAACCATTGACGGGTATTGTATCTGCGGTAATGGTTGCACTTGAACAGTCTCCACCGGAATTAGCCTCTGATATCTCAGAGCGAGGTATGGTGCTAACTGGCGGTGGTGCATTATTAAAAGATTTAGATCGTCTACTGATGGAAGAAACCGGTATTCCCGTTGTGATCGCCGATGATCCGCTCACCTGTGTAGCCCGTGGTGGCGGTAAAGCATTTGAAATGATCGATATGCACGGCGGAGATTTGTTCTCTTACGAATAAGCGGTCAAGTGCTGGGCTAAAGGCTCAGCACGCTGTTTGCGCAGCAGGGGAGTATCTGTACAGAGTTTTCTCTATCAATGCAGACACGGTCAATAAAAATTTAAACTAACGCGAATCTGTTCTGCAAACATGAATACAATATTCACTCGAGGTCCTTCAATTACTATCAGGCTAGTGATTGCCTTGGTATTGTCGGTGGTGTTGATTGTCGCAGACCATCGTTTTGATGCGTTTTCTTCCTCCAAAGTTTACCTTAATTCTTTAGTAACCCCACTTCAGTATCTGGCGAGTTTACCCGAACAAATGCTCAGCGCTAGCGCTAGCCGTTTAGCGAGCCATCAGCGTTTATTACATGAGAATCGCGAATTAGTAAAACAAGCGACCCTTATGAATGAAAAGCTCCAGCGCTACACGATTTTGCAGCAGGAGAATAACCGGTTGCGTAAGTTGTTAGGCTCACCAGTTCGCCAAGACATGCAAAAGATGATCGCGGAGCTGATGGCTGTTGATAATAATCCTTTTAGCCATCAGATCGTTATTGATAAGGGCGCAATTCACGGCGTCTATGAGGGACAATCGGTACTTGATAGCAAAGGAATCGCAGGCCAGATACTGGATGTTGGCACAGCCACGAGTCGCGTATTGCTGATTGCTGACTTGACCCACGCAATACCTGTGCGTATTGAGCGCAACGATGTGCGAATAATCGCGACGGGAGCCGGACGATTGGATGAATTGCTGCTAGAACATGTCCCTCACAGTGCAGACGTACAAGAAGGTGATGTACTCATTTCCTCTGGTTTAGGCAATGTCTTTCCAGAAGGCTACCCTGTGGCAAAAATTACTTCCATTGTGAGAGATGAGGGTCGCCCGTTTGCGCAAGTTCGTGCTGAACCGATGGCACAATTAGACAGGCTTAAATATTTACTGTTGTTATGGCCAGAAAACGCACCTAAGCAACCTGTATTTGCGGAAGAGGGATAAATATGAATTTTCGCAACTATGCCATTGCACTGAGTATTATTGCTGCCCTCGTATTACAAATTATGCCGATGCCTGCGTCAGTCGATCCATTTCGCCCCGATTGGGTCTTTTTGGTATTAGCGTATTGGACGCTTGCTCTCCCAAACAGGGTGAACGTCGGCGTTGCGTTTATCAATGGTCTTCTATTAGATATCTTACTAGGCACTGCGCTTGGCGTGCACAGCTTTGCCATGTGTAGTTGCATATTTGTATTGGCTGCGAATTATCAACGCTTAAGAAATTATTCCGTGTGGCAACAATCGGTGATCGTTGGTTTACTCGCCGCACTTTATCACCTCATTGTTTTCTGGCTGCAATATTTGCTTACTGATGTGAACTTCTTGTTCAGTTATTTATGGCCTGTGTTTACTTCAATGGCATTGTGGCCTTGGATTTTCTCATTGCTTAGAAAAGTTAGACGACAACTCAGGATAACCTGATGGATAACTACTCTCTCATACTGGCATCTAATTCACCGAGACGTGCTGAGCTTTTATCGCAGCTTCAGGTAAGGTTCACCAAACATCCCGTAGATATAGATGAAACGCCATTTCAGAATGAATCTGCGATTTCATTGGTGAAAAGACTATCGTTAACTAAGGCGCGAGTAGGCTTTAAGCAAGCCGATGTAAATTTGCCAACCTTGGGTTCTGATACCGTTGTTGTCTATGCTGGACATATCCTCGGCAAACCGAGAGATTTTGACGACAGTAAACGCATGTTGTCGCTTTTGTCGGGCAACACACATCAAGTCCTTACGTCAGTGGCCGTGGTTACGAACGATAACGCAGTTGAGAAAACTGTTATCACGGACGTGACGTTCAAATCGCTTAGCGAAAAAGAAATCGCATGGTATTGGCAAACGGGAGAGCCTCAAGACAAAGCTGGAAGTTATGGTATTCAAGGCTTGGCTGGACAGTTTGTAACAGAGATACGTGGCAGCTATAGCGCAGTGGTAGGGTTACCGTTGTATGAGACCCGTCAATTGTTAAATGAAGTGGGAGTCGGTTTTTGTGAGCGCTGAATTACTGATAAACGTTACCCCCTCAGAATCACGGGTAGCACTGATTGAAAGTGGCATTCTTCAAGAGATCCACGTAGAACGCCATACAAAAAAAGGCATAGTAGGCAATATTTATCGTGGCAAAGTAAGCCGGGTACTGCCGGGTATGCAAGCCGCGTTTGTTGATATAGGCCTTGAAAAAGCAGCATTTTTGCATGCGTCTGATATTGCCTTTCATTCCGAGATTATTGAAGAAGTCTCGTCTTCTCACATACAAAAACAAGATATCCGTGAGTTAGTGCGTGATGGACAAGACATTGTCGTTCAGGTGGTCAAAGATCCCATCGGTACCAAAGGCGCGCGCTTAACAACCGATATCACCTTACCCTCTCGTTATTTGGTATTCATGCCCAGTGTCACTCACGTTGGGGTATCGCAGCGCATAGAGGAAGAAGCTGAACGTGACCGTCTTAAACATATCGTTCAGGAGTTTTGCTCTGAAAATGGCGGTTTTATTGTAAGAACGGCTGCTGAAGGTGTCGGCGATCAGGAGCTGATTCAAGATGCAGAGTTTTTACGTCGGTTGTGGGCCAAGATTCAATCTCGCCTTAGCAAACGTAAGTCTAACGTGCTCTATGAAGACTTACCTGTTGCCAGACGCGTGCTACGAGACTTTGTGGGCACGGATTTAGATCGTATCCGAATAGATTCAAAATTGTCTTTTCAAGAATTGCAGAGTTTTACCAAAGAGTATGTGCCTGAGCTCAATAGCCTGCTGGAATACTATCCTGGTGAGCGGCCAATATTCGATTTGTATGATGCTGAAAATGAGATTCAGCGTGCATTAGAGCGTCGAGTCGATTTGAAGTCGGGTGGGTATCTGATTATTGATCAAACGGAAGCGATGACAACGATAGATATCAACACTGGCGGTTTTGTTGGGCATCGTAACCTTGAGGAAACCATCTTTAATACCAATATCGAAGCGACACAGGCGATCGCTCGTCAGCTGAGATTACGCAACCTTGGTGGCATGATTCTGATTGATTTTATCGATATGGTAGATCCTGATCATAAACGACGCGTTCTGCACAGTTTGGAAGTGGCCACCAGTAAAGATCGTGCCAAAACCAATATTCACGGATTCACAGCGTTAGGCCTCATTGAGATGACCCGCAAGCGAACCCGAGAGAGTATCGAGCATATACTGTGCGGTGATTGTCCAGTGTGTAAAGGCCGTGGCTCGATTAAAACAGTAGAAACGATTTGTTTTGAAGTCATGCGGGAAATTGTACGAGTAAATCGTGCCTATGATGCCGACAAGTTTGTTGTTTATGCGTCGCCTGCCGTGGCAGAAGCACTATTGGGCGAAGAATCGCATATGCTTGCGGAACTTGAGGCCTTTGTTACGAAACAAATAAAGGTACAAACAGAAACGCTATATAACCAAGATAAGTTTGATGTGGTAATGATGTGAAGTCAGCCTCGTATATTGCAGCCTACATAGTTAAAAAACTTTGGACGACCGCCGCGGTGATGCTGGTGTTCGTGGCTGTGGTGATGAGTCTACTTCGTTACTCACTTCCATATATGGATGGTCAAAAAGATCGTCTTCAAAACTGGTTAAGCCAACAATATGGCGTTGAGCTGGCCATTGGTGAGCTGTCTGCTGGCTGGAGCGGCATTGGCCCGACATTACTACTGCGTGACATTTCATTACAACAAAGTGAACGCTCACCGATTAGTTTAGATATCAAAGAAACGCAAGTAGAACTCGATTTTTGGGGGTCTGTATACGCCAGAAAAGTCCATTCTCGCCAGTTTGAGTTAAATGGGCTCACCCTTACGATCGACATTGACCAACTTGAGGGGGGAGGCAGTGACTATCCCATCGTCGAAGCGTTGCAAAGCTTGTTTCTAGAGCAGTTACAAGATTTTGCGATTAACGATAGCCGCATAGGTATTTTTACCAAAGATGACGCTCAGCTTATTGATATTCAGCGGCTCCGGTGGATAAATAGCGACGACAGGCACCAAGGCGTAGGCGAGTTACGTGTTGTGGAATTGGCGTCTAATTCGGCCTATTTCGGTCTAGAATTGTATGGTGCTAAAGATGCGTTAAATGGCACATTTTATGCGAAAGGCGAAGATCTCGACTTAGCACCTTTACTGAACCAGTTAACAGGTGAGCACCTCACGTTGAAAAAGAGCCGAGGCAACTTCGCGTTATGGGCGGGTATCAACAATAGTGCCATTGCAGATGTTCAGGTCGAGCTAGGCGACAGTCAATTTGATTTCAAAACACAAGAGGATAGCGTGTCGGCTGCGGTTAAAGGCGGCATGTTAACGGCTATTCCGCATTCTGGAGGGTGGCGGTTTGCTGTTGATAATCTTGCACTACAAATAGAAGATGAAAGCCTAATTTCAAGCTGGTATGGCGATATTAGCCAGTCAGGTGCGTTGCATATTAGCAATCAATCTCCAGTGCCTGTGTCTGCTATGCTGCCTGCTGCAGCCCTTATTGCAGACCCTGATACAGTAAAAACCATACAATCTCTTGCTCCAACAGCCAAAATTTCTCATCTTGCCATGTTGATGGATGACACCGTATCGCTGACGATGCGCTTTGAGGATTTCAGTTGGCAGCAACACGCTGATATTCCGGGTTTGGCAGGCTTACAAGGGGAATTGAATTGGTTTGATGGTCACGGTCATTTGGCGTTTTCTGCTGGTGAACAAACCCTTCGTATATCTAACGTGTTAGACGATGATTTGCCCTTTCAATCTCTAAGTGGAGAAGTCTCAGTATCGGCCCAAGAGCAGGATTGGGACATTTTTCTCGAAGCACTCCAGTTTAAGAGTGACGTTGTTTCACTGACCGCGCAAGCGCGTTATCGAACGGCTGATAATAATCTCGCTATTTTATCTAATGTGTCTCCATTGGCTGTTCAACGTGTAAAAGCGCTCTTTCCTGATTTAATGGGGCAAGATACTAAGCGATACCTCAATCGCGCGTTGCAAGCGGGACAGATTCAATCTGCAAAATTGATCTGGCAGGGTAGCCCCTCATCATTTCCTTTTAATGATAACGACGGAGTGTTTCAAGCCGCAGTTGAGATTCAACATGCGGATTTTTCTTTCGATGCTGATTGGCCTAGCTTAACGCAATTAGATATTGATTTATTGTTTGAAAACGAAACGTTATTTATGCGCAGTGAAGCGGGCACGATAGCGGGGGTCAACTTAGAAGATTTGCACGCGGTGATACCATCATTAACAGCAGCTGCGGTATTGTCTATTGATGCTAAGGGTTTTGGGCAAGGCGATGCTGTTGCGGCACTCATGCGCGATAGTGAGCTAGCTGATTCTGTTGGAGAAGCCCTTACTACGGGTGTGCAGGTAAATGGCTTATTAAATACGGATTTGAATCTTCATATTCCGCTGTCTGGGGATGATGTCATTGCTAGCGGAACGGTGTATTTATCTAACAATGAAGTAATGGTGCCGTCATTGGACATGAAATTCAGTGATGCCAATGGAACGGTAACCTTCGTTAATGACAAAGTGACAGCAGAATCATTACAAGCTAATTTGCTAGAGCAAGCTGTAAATATTCAGTTCAAAGGTCAGCAATCTGCCAGTGCCTATCTTGCGGATATTGACGTTGAAGGTCAATGGCAGGTAGCGCCGTTATTATCTGAATTTCAAGCGGGCCTTGCTCAACACGTTGACGGTGAAGTGCCTTGGCTGGCTAAGGTATCTTTGGTTTTACCGGAAGAAGGTTATGACTACACCTTCAGTTTGGCAAGTCAATTAGAAGGGGTAACGTCTGATTTACCCGCTCCTTTTGCGAAAACGGCTGACTCCGTGCTTCCCTTTGCGATTCGTGGTAAAGGCAATCAACAAGCGTCAAATATTGTGGCAACGTTGGGACGTGAGGTGAAGTTTACTGGGGTCTTACCTCACAATGAAATGCAGTTTTCTCGTGCCCATTTGTCTATTGGCGAAGAAGAATTCGTGAGTATGGGGCTAGGGTTCAGCGTTTCTGTGAGCCTCGATGAGGCTGATTTTTCCTCGTGGTATGGTGCGGTCTCTGCCTTAGTAGACAAGATGCCTGGCACCGATAAGCCAATCTTGTCCGAGCCAGATAGAATTTATGTAGACGTGCGAAAACTGACGGCCTTTGGAACCGAACTAAATAAACTGGAATTGGTTGCGAAACATCAGACTGACAATTGGCTGTTGGAGTTCAATTCACGGCAGGCTAGAGCAACGGTCACCTTGTTTGATGACTGGGACAACGAGGGGGTGCAAATAGACGCAGACTTTGTTCGCCTAGATGAACTACCTGACAATGCCTATCAAGATGGCGAGGCTCAGCAGGAAATCGCGTTATTGTTACCGCCAATACGGTTTAACTGTGGCGATTGTCAGATCCTTAATAAACCACTGGGTAACGTTAATCTTAGTCTTAAACCGACTAAGCATGGAATGAATATCGCCTCGTTACGTTTACTGAATGATCATGGGTTGTTGCAAGCGACAGGGGCTTGGACCATCAATGAAGGGGTTGCAACAACGTCATTATCTGGCGATTTGAATAGTGATGACTTTGGCGCGTTATTAAAAGGGTTTGATGTGGAGTCTGGTATTAAAGACTCAGAAGCCGATGTTTCGTTTGATTTACGTTGGAATGATGACCCATACAACCTAGCTCTAGCATCGTTAAATGGTGATATTACTTGGCGTTTAAGCGACGGCTATTTAACAGAGGTGAGTGACAAAGGCTCGCGTTTGTTCAGTGTGTTGAGTTTGCAATCGCTGGTCAGAAAGCTCAGTTTAGATTTTAGAGACGTGTTCGCCAAAGGCTTTTTCTACGACAAGATGGGCGGCAGTTTCCAGATTGAAAATGGTAAAGCCTATACGCAGGATACGGTGATTGATGGCGGCGCGGGTGAGATGACCATCGCAGGGTTCACCGATTTAGATAACCGCGCACTGAACTATCAAATCAGCTTCACTCCCAATGTCACCTCCAGTTTGCCATTGTTAGTGTATTGGATGGTAAATCCAGCTACGGCTATCGCTGCGCTCGCGATAGACCAAGTGCTTACCGAGGCGAAAGTGATTTCGAATATTCGTTACTCAGTGACGGGGACGCTAGATGAACCTGTATTTTCTGAACTAGACCGAAAAAGCAAAGACATCAGTTTACCCGCGCAAACCACGCCGCCAGAAGCACTTCCTCCAACTGACGACCAAAATGGTCAGTTTGAGGGCGTTGAACAATTAGAGCCCCTAACGTTAGAGGTGGAAAATGGCTAACCTTATCGCCCTTCAGATGGTGTCAGAACCTGATATCGAGGCTAATTTTACGCAGCTTGAACACATCTTGCGCGGGTTGAGTATTCAGACGCCAACATTGGTCGTGTTGCCTGAGTGTTTCGCGTATTTTGGTGGCAAAGATAAATCTTTGTTAGATATTGCTGAAGAACCGAACAACGGGCCTATTCAAAGTAGGCTGACACAACTGGCAAAAGCCTACGGTGTTTGGCTCGTAGCAGGCACTATTCCCTTGAAAGTGGAAGGCGAGTCACGCTTTACGGCGTCATCGCTTCTAATTAACGATAAGGGTGATGTGCTGTGTGATTACCAGAAAATTCATTTGTTTGACGTTCAGGTAGATGACAATACAGGCAGCTATCAAGAATCTAAATATACGAAAGCAGGCACAGAGTTAAAGGTGATCGAGACGCCTTTTGGCCGCTTAGGCATGTGCGTGTGCTACGACATTCGCTTTGCGGGTATGTTTAACGCAATGGCGCAGATTGACGTACTTGTTGTACCTGCTGCATTTACCCAAAAAACGGGCGAAGCCCATTGGCATAGCTTATTGCAAGCTAGAGCCATCGAAAATCAATGTTATGTCGTGGCTGCTAATCAAGGTGGTGAGCATGCAAATGGGCGGCAAACATTCGGGCATTCGTGTATCATTTCACCATGGGGTAAGATTTTAGCTGAAATCGACTACGGCGCAGGGAGTATATCCTCGTCCCTTGATTTCGCACTTTGCGAGCAAATTCGAACGTCTATGCCTGTTGCTCAGCACAATAAATTCAGGAGTCACCTTGACTAATTTAGTGGAACAAAACCTACTCACGCAATCTGAGCTTGATCGCGATATCCTTCAATCGACATTAAATGTGATTCAGCAGCACAATAATGATTTTGCTGATTTGTATTTTCAGTCTAGCCAGCATGAAAACTGGGTACTTGAAGACGGTATTATCAAAGATGGCAGCTATAACATCGAGAAAGGTGTTGGTGTAAGAGCAGTGAGTGGCGAGAAAACGGGGTTTTCTTATTCCGATGAGATCTCACCAGAAACACTAAAAAAAGCCGCTGTTGCTGCGCGCTCAATCTCGTCAGAAGGTGGCGCTCACAAAGTGAAGGGGTTCAATCCCGTCACTGCTGATACCCGCTACTTTGACCAAAATCCCCTTTTGGGAATGGAAGAGCACGCCAAAATCTCATTACTACAGTCGGTTGACCAATACATTCGTCAGCAAGAGCCACTTGCCGTTCAAGTGATTGTGAGTTTAAGCGGTGTGTATGAAGAAGTGTTGATCGCTGCCACCGATGGCACGTTTGCTACTGATATTCGCCCTTTAATTCGCCTAAACTGCTCAGTTTTGGTGGAAAAAAATGGCCGCAGAGAGCGAGGCAGTGCCGGAGCGGGTGGTCGATTTGCTTACGATTATTTCAATGAAATGGATGCTACTAAGCCGCGTTACCAAACCTTGGCCGATGAAGCGATTCACATGGCGCGAGTCAACTTAGACGCCATTGATGCTCCTGCTGGCATTATGCCTGTTGTACTGGGTAATGGTTGGCCAGGTGTATTGTTGCACGAAGCGGTAGGGCATGGTCTTGAAGGAGATTTCAACCGAAAAGGTGCATCTACCTTCAGTGGTCGTGTCGGTGAACGTGTAGCGGCAAAAGGTGTAACAGTTGTAGATGATGGCACCATTGCCAATCGTCGTGGTTCATTAACGGTTGACGACGAAGGCACTCCTTCTCAGTATAATGTACTCATTGAAGACGGAATTTTGCAAGGCTACATGCAAGACAAACTCAACGCGCGTTTAATGGGTGTAGCACCAACTGGGAACGGTCGTCGAGAGTCTTATGCTCACCTGCCTATGCCACGCATGACCAACACATACATGTTGGCTGGCGAGCATTCTCAGGAAGAGATCATCTCAACCATCGATAAAGGCATTTTTGCGCCTAACTTCGGCGGTGGCCAAGTCGATATCACGTCTGGAAAGTTTGTGTTTTCTAGCTCTGAAGCCTACTTAATTGAAAAAGGGAAAATTACCGCTCCCATCAAAGGCGCGACCTTAATTGGTAATGGTCCCGAAGTGATGCAAAAGGTATCGATGATCGGCAATGACCTTACTTTAGATAAAGGTGTCGGCGTGTGTGGTAAAGATGGGCAGAGTGTGCCTGTCGGCGTAGGTCAACCGTCTTTGAAGATTGACGAACTCACCGTAGGCGGCACAGCCTAGTCTTATTTTTTCAGACGCAGCCAGCGTGCCGATAAGCGAAGATACAATTTATCGGCACGGCTGTAATACGCAATTAAACTCGCAAGAAAGACTTAGTCCTGCATCGCATCTTTTAAATACTGAAAAAGTTCACGTGCGGCTTTAGGAGGCTTGTTCTGCTCTTTCTGTTTTTTTGCCATGCGTACTAACTGGCGTAACTTTTGGCGATCCAAGTCTGGGTATTCTACCAGTAAAGGTTGAATTGCATCGTCTCCCTGCGTGAGTAACGTATCGCGAGTTTGTTCAATTTTATGAAAGGCCTTATTCGCCAACTGGCTGCTTGCCTGCAATTCTGCCAGCGCTTGTTCAATCGGCGCAACATCGCGCTGACGTAACAATTTGCCAATAAATTGCAGTTGTCGACGGTAACCGTCTTTTTTCTTGTTAATTTTACGCGCTAGCTCAACCGCTTCTTCAAGCTCGTCATCCATTGGTATTTTTGCTAATGCTGCTGAACCCAGCTTAACAAGCTCTTCCCCCAGTTTCTGTAAGGCATGCGCCTCTTGTTTAATCTGAGTTTTGCTCTTAAATTCGGGTTCTTGTTGGTCAATTTCGAAATCTGTATCAGTCATAGAGTTATCTTTAGTGTTACACTATCTACAAATTGTAACTCACCAGCGCCTCTGGTGGTAATAACGATAATAAAGTGATCAAATATGCAGATGCAAAAGCAATTAACGGATTTAAAGCAAGCCGTCGAAGATGTACTCACATTAGCAAAAAAACGTGGTGCTACTGCCGCTGAAGCAAGCATTTCAAAAGTGCAAGGCATAGCAATTGGATCTCGTTTAAAAGAAGTGGAAACGGTTGAATTCACCAACGACGGTGGATTGGGTATCACGGTTTATCAAGGAAACAAAAAAGGCAGTGCCTCTACTGCCGATTTAAGCCGCGACGCACTTAATCTCACCGTAGAAAAAGCCATTGAAATTGCGAAGCATACGGGTGAAGACCCATGCTCTGGCCCAGCAGATAAGGCATTAATGGCATTTGAACATCCTGATCTAGACTTATACCATCCCGAAGCATTAGACACTGAAAAAGCCATAGAGATGGCCATCGCTGCTGAAGAGGCTGCACTAAGTGCCGATTCTCGCATTATTAACTCTGATGGTGCGTCTTACAACGCGAATCTAGGCGCAAAGGTATACGGAAACAGCCATGGGTTTATTGCGGGTTATCCGAGTAGCCGCTTTAGCATGAGTTGCGTGGTCATTGGTGAGCAAGACGGCGACATGCAACGCGATTACAGCTACACGGTGTCTAGAAAGGCCAGTGACTTGGTACTGCCAGCACAAATTGGTAAAGAAGCCGCACAGCACACGGTTAGCCGTTTAGGCGCAAGAAAAATCAAAACGGCGAAAGTGCCTGTGTTGTTTCATCGCGAGTTGGCTCCGGGCTTATTAGGGCATTTTGTGTCTGCTATAAGTGGCGGAAGCTTGTATAGAAAGTCATCATTTTTACTTGATCATGTAAACAAGTCTATTTTTCCCGAATGGTTCAATATTGTTGAAAAGCCGCACATTCGTAACGGGCTTGCCAGCTCTCCGTTTGACAACGAAGGGGTGGTGACTAAAGATGCAACCATTGTCGATGCTGGAATATTGCAACAGTACTTGTTAACTAGCTATTCAGCCAGAAAGCTTGGCTTGCAAACAACTGGTCATGCGGGCGGCATTCACAATTGGATTGTGAAAGACACCGGTCAAGACGACCAAGCCATGCTCAAAGAAATGGGCACGGGCTTACTAGTCACTGAAGTGATGGGGCAAGGCGTTAACATTGTAACGGGTGATTATTCACGCGGAGCAGCCGGATTTTGGGTAGAAAACGGAGAAATCCAATACCCAGTGCATGAAATTACCATTGCCGGCAATTTGAAAGATCTGTTCCAGCGCATCGTTGCCGTTGGCAGCGAAAAAGAACTTCGTGGCAGCATCCAAACGGGTGGTATTCTCATCGATGAAATGCAGGTAGCCGGAAGCTAAAGATTTATCACTCTGCGTGAGGCTCTTGTTTGGTTTACGCAGAAGAGATGACAAGGGCGGTTGATAGAGCAACGAAAGTTACACTTGTCAGACAATTCGCCTTGTTTTGTGAATCCAATGCCTCGCCTTCGCGGGGCCGCCTACGTCAAATTAACGCCTTCTGCCAACAAACCACAACCGCCATCGTGTATTAAGGAACTATAATGAGTTGTTCAAAACTCTCCTTCAATGACTTTTTGAGTGACAGTGGTTTAGATAAATACTATAAAAATGAATCGTCACTCGACTTACGCCTTTATCACGATCTGAATGTATTTGGAGACGTTGCTGAAAGCTATATTGAATTATTGCAAGACCAGTACGGTGTTGATATCTCAAAATTTAAATTTGATAACTATTTCCCCCATGAGTATGTGGGGGACAATGCCTATCAAAGAGTCCTTTTTTGGTTTTTTCCTTTTTTAAGATCCCAAAAAGAAAGTCGTGTTGAGTTTCAAGGTTTAACTTTACGTAAAATAAAAGATTCAATGAACTCTGGTTATTTAATTTAATTCTCGTTTAAATCCAAAGCCTCGTCCTAAGGGAGCGGGATTTTTAGCCTCTTACCAATACTTTTAAGGCTCCCACTAACAAGCCATAATCGTCACTTAAAAGTACGAATTAGCAAAGGCACACATTACAGCGTGTAAAGCCAAAGGCGGCCATACCGGGCATTCATTCGATACAGGTAAAGGGTTGAGTTATATGCAGGCACGATACTATGATCCAGTCATAGGTCGTTTCTACTCGAATGATCTGGTAGGTACTTTGGAGCATTTATGCGGGACTAGAGCAATGCATGGCTTTAGTCGTTACGCATACGCAAACAACAATCCGTTTAAATTCATTGATCCCAACGGAGAATCAAACATACTAGCCCTAACCCCAACGGGGAACCATGACAGCATAATTGAAACAGGGAAAGTTTTGGATAAATTTGGGAAAAATTATTCAGATATGCGTGATGCAAATACCATAGGTGCTGACAAGTATTGTCATTGTAAAGCAAATTGTGAGGCAGCGATTAGCTCAGATTTGGGTGAAGAATTATCTGAAGTTATAAGTGATACGAGAGAATGGACTGACCAGAATATTAAGGGCGATTCTGAGGAATCGAGTGCAGCCGATCAAGAAGCCAATAAACAAGGAAGGGATGCAGGAAGTGAAATGAGGAAACAACAACAGCCTCAGGCATGCCCAGTCGCTTGTGGAGATCTGAAACTGGAGGCCTTGGATGAAAAATACTAGGTTTAAGGTTAAGAAAATCATTTTCTGGACTTTATTAATTTTCATAGTTTTATCTTTGTATTTTTACCTGAAAGAACAATTTGAAATAGACTCATGCTTAGACCAAGGCGGGAAATGGGACTACGCCGCTAAGCAGTGCTTGTTTGCAGAGTAAATAATTTGAATTAGTCTCAGACATAATCAGACACATCTTGTTGAAAAGAGAAGATGAAGTGGATGATATCGGCTATACCGGGCATAAGTTCGACACAGATATAGGGTTGAGTTATATGCGGGCACAATACTGTGATCCAGTCATAGGCCGTTTTTATTCGAATGATCCGGTTGGCACTCTGGAACATTTAGGCGGAACTGGGGGAATACATGGCTTCAACCGTTACGTTTACGCTAATAACAACCCTTATAAATATACAGACCCTGATGGAGAGGCCGTTCAATTTATAGTCGGGGCAGTTATTGGTACTGCAACGACATATAATTCAATTAAAGACTCAGATATGAGTTTTGGTCAAAAAGCTGGAGCGATGGCAGTTGGAACTTTAGTCGGAGGTGCCTCGGGTGGTATCGGAACATTAATCAATATGGCAAAAGGAGCTGGCGCGGTAGCATCATTAACAACTGGTGCGTTAGCAGGCGGAGGAAGCGAAGCCACTACTCAACTGATCAATGGTCAAGAAATAGATGGCGCCGACATAGCTGGAGCAGCATTAGAGGGAGCTGTAGCGGCGGTTAGCGGTAACGTTGTTGCTGGCGTTACAGTTCAAGGCAATGCAAAGTCTCAAGTAGCCCAAGAGGTTAAAGAGCAGGCTACTGCCATTGTGGAAACTGCAACTGCGGGTCTAGTACAAATGGACGTCGATGAACTTCAAAAGGACTAATCGTTCAAATAACTAAAAATTATAAAGGGCAACGATGATTGCAAAAAAATATGTTCACGCTTGGCTTGTTATAAGCACTCTCTCTATATTTGTTGGCTTGTATATAAACTATGTTTTTATTGTAAAAGATGGTGGGGTTCCAGATAAAGCAGAGTTGACTGTAATTAGTGGCCAACTCACTGCTTTTGAAACTAAGACCAACGGTATCAAATTTAAATTGAGTGGATTTGAACCTGCACTTATTGTTAAAACAAAAAAGGAGCGTCTTAAATTGTTGGAAGTTTTTGAAAGCTCTCAAAGTAATACACTGTTTGAGGTGTTGGTTGATAAAACGAAGGAAGAATGTCGGCAAATACTCGGTTACTCTTGCTCGGTATGGAGCCTTCAAATTGAAGAATCAAGCTTGTTTGATTACGGTACTTCGGTAAAACAAGCTCAAGAAAACAATGATCGCATAGATATATTTTCAAAGGTTTTGATTGTTGTTGGAGTTATCGGATCATTTGCATTGGCTTTATTTAGAGTAAAGTTAAACAAAATCAAATAAGGTAAATTTTGACTTTTGAATCTAGCCCTCCGCACTCGCGGAGCTACCACCATCTCATTGACTGCTTTGATGAATTTCACTAACAAGCCACAATCGTCGCGTAAAAGTACAAGATAGTAAAGGTGCAATTTACAGCGCATACAGCCAAGGCGGCGTATTGCTGTATCAAGACACCCCAGCAGGTGGCGTAAACAATATTTATCTGGGTAGCAACTGATTGCCAAAAACGGCTATATTCCGAAGGCAGGCAGTAATCAACATTACCGAGCCTTTGGAGCGAGTATTGAAGGTGAAGTGGATGATATCGGCTATACAGGGCATAAGTTCGACACAGATATAGGGTTGAGCTATATGCAGGCACGATACTATGATCCAGTCATAGGTCGTTTTTATTCGAATGATCCGGTGGATGTTTTGGAACATATGCAGCGTGGCAACCCTGTACATGGATTTAATCGTTATACCTATGCAAACAACAACCCATACATATATGTTGATCCTGATGGGAAATATGGTATCAATCCTGCTAATATCCAACAGCAAAAGTGGTTGCGAAATGACCCAATTGGTAAAGGGGTAAGCAAAGCTGTGCAACAGGTTTCAGGTCTTGCTCCCGGTTTAGGTGATATGATTGCCGTTGGGGAAGCAATCGCAGAAGTGGCGAATGGTGATGTCCCGATTGACAATGCTGCGAGTGCAGGTGCTTCTAAAGGTGCCGAAGCGCTGACTGATAATGCCATGGAAGACTTTAGTCCAAGTGAAAATCCTAAGAAAGACCTTATCAAGGCGGTTGTAAAAACAGTGGTTGGTGCTGTTGCAGGTGACCTAGTGGACACGGGCGTAGAAGATATAGATAAACTTGCCAATAAGGAAATTGATCAATCACAGGAGTTCAAAGACGATGAACAAAGATGAAGACAAACCATCCAATGGCTTAGGGTATATTGCACTATCATTTGGATTAACGTTAATCTTATTTTTCATTTACAATAGTGGCAATATTTCGATAAAAGGTATCGAGAGCAATGTGGAAACAGAACCAACGGCTTTCTACGCTACTTTAGCGGTACTTTTCACACTTTGTTTATTAATATTTGCATACGGAATCTCTGAATTTATTAAGTCAAGAAAGAGAGATAAAGGCGATAATTCGACTTGATTTTTGAATCCAACCACATCGCCTCGCACTCGCGGAGCTACCACCATCTCATTGACTGCTTTGATGAATTTCACTAACGAGCCATAACTCGTCGCGTAAAAGTACAAGATAGTAAAGGTGCAATTTACAGCGCATACAGCCAAGGCGGCGTATTGCTGTATCAAGAAACCCCACAGATTGAATAAACAACATGTCTTTGGGTAGTCCAAAAAATGATTTCAGAGTTAGGAGGTAAAAAGCCATGATGAAGGAGTCTTTGGAAAAAGCATTATGCAGGTGTTTTAAGAAAGGCGTTAGTCTTACTGAAGCTAGGCATGTGTGTATTGCTCTGTATTGTTCTGCCTCCTATTTACCATCTGTTAATAGTTCAGAACTAAATAAGTCAAATATTGCAAAAGTCTTCAGTGAGTTAGCCAAAACTGGCTTGGTTCGTGGCTTAGGTTGTAATAACAGTGATTCTTTTGATTCAGACTATTGGCTTGGTCAAATTGATGAAGCTTTTAAACGTGACAATTTCTACGATAAAAACATTGTTACGTCTATTTTGGGATAAAGTTTTTTGAATGTTGAAACCAAAGCCTCGCACTCTCCGGGCTGCCAAAGTCAAATTAACGATGATTATGAAACTGGTGGTATAGACAAAATCGAACATGATAGATTAGTGAAAGAAGCAAGAGATAGGCTGTATCAGATTTTGAGAGAAATTCAAAAGCACTAGCTTTCTAATTGTTTGCCACGGTTTATTTTCGAGTAAGCCATTAAAAAGAATCAAACTTCTAATGACGGGGATATTGTTATTGGATTATGGGGTGAGGATGAAAACTATTAAGACAAAGACACTAGAGAGCCTTTTTCCGGGAGATGAACAACTAGCTGTTTCGGTTCTAGAAGAAATGAAGGGCGTGACAGCCGCAGTAGATTCTCTGAGTGCTCTCATATCAAAAGAATTACCGAGAGAACAAAGTGTAAAGCTAGTAAGAGATATAGCTAATTCCTATGGAGGTTTTATTACGAGTTTAGTGTTGCCCATTTACTTAAAGTTTCCACACTTAGACAAAGAACCAGAAAACTTAAAATCCAGTAAAGAAAGCTGAGTTGAACTTTGTACATAGAGGAAATATCTTGAAAGAAGGAAAAGATTCTCTCATGGGAAGAATATCCATTTTGCATCCCACTGATAAAGAATTTTGAAAAATTGCAATTTTCAAAAAGTGTGACGTTTATTGTCGGAGAAAATGGTAGTGGCAAGTCTACTATTGTAGAAGTTATTGCTCTAGCGCTAGGCTTTAATGCCGAAGGTGAAACCAGAAATTTTAATTTTCTACTAATGATTCTCACTCAGTTCTTCATAATTACTTGAAAGTCTGTCGTTCGGGAGGATTACCAGGTGAAGTGGATGATATCGGCTATACCGGGCATAAGTTCGACACAGATATAGGGTTGAGTTATATGCAGGTACGATACTATGATCCAGTTATCGGGCGGTTTTATTCGAATGATCCGGTTGATTCGTTGGGGCATATGTTGCGTAGCAATCCTATACAAGGATTCGGCAGATACACTTACGCCAACAACAATCCGTACAAATATGTTGATCCTGATGGTGAAGCTGGTGTCTTAGGATTTATTGCTGGGGTTGGGTTAGAGATTACTCGACAAGCTTTAACGGGGGAGCTTAAAGACACAAGTCTATCTGGAATAGCTAAAAACGCAGGTAAGGCGTTAGTTTCTGGATTTGCAGGTGCTACTGGGGCTGGCCTCGCAACGAAAACTGCGCAGCTAGGTAACGTACTTAGGGTGACAGCAAATACGGCGGCAGGTGGGGCGATAGGTGCAACATCAACAGTCGCCAACAATGCTATTGATGGAAACAACTTAACTGACAATGTTGGAGTTGGAACTGTACTTGGAGCCGCTGGAGGAGCTGCAGGAACGATTGTCGGTGATGCAATTGATGCTGGCACTGCCGCACTTAAACAAAAGGCATTTAACGCAACTTCGGTTGCAGATCAAAATCTAACACAGCATATTAAAGGAGCTACGGGTGGTGGTGCTAGCTCAACATCAGTTGGTGTTGGTGACGTACTAGGAAATGTTGCCTCGAATGCTGCTGGCGTTGCGGACTCTTGTGGAGTGAAAGATCAATGTTAGATGCAAACAAAAAGAAAATTTCGATTGCTTACTTAATTGTCTGTATGCAGGGAATTGGCGTAATAGTTTTGGGGGGATTTTTTGAGTTGCTACTGTTTTTAGGAAATTACTTGAATTTATTATCCTACGATTCTAGCTTCCTTATTTTTACATGCGCTTTAGTAGTTGGAGTTGTCATGATGCTGTTTTCATCAGCTAAACTTTGGATTAAATTGAGAAGACGAACATCGAAAGTTTAGGCTGCTACTTTTGAATCCAAAGCCTCGCACTCGCCAGGCTGCCAAAGTCAAATTAACGCTTCCCGCTAACAAACCACAACCGTCGTGTCAAAGTACAAGATAGCAACGATAGTCCATGCAGGGGTATACAGGAATAACGATGTGACGCTGTATTAAGCAACCTCCGCCGGTGGCGTAAACAATATGTAACTGGGTAGAAAACTGATTGCCAAGTATGGTTATATTCCAGAGACAGACAGCGGTCTGCACTACTGAGTCTTTAGAGCGAGGGACTGTAACAGCAATAGGGTTAAAAAAACCTAACGGAGCTATAGTTGGCTTTTATAGGCCTCACAATAGTTTGGTAGCGCATCATGATAAGCAACATATCATTCATCAGGCTAGTGGATGAGGTCGTGGAAATTTCCCAAGCAAGGGGCCTCGTCATCCTTCACAGTTAGACAGAAAAGTAAAATAAATTTTGGGAAAAAAGTGACAATTTTAACTTTTTTCTAAAAGAGATAGCTGCTTTTAAATCAAGTGTGCAACTTACCTGCGAAGAGGCTCAAATAGTAAAGGAGCAGATAGCAACGGTATTTAGTGCGACAATTGTTATTTATGGCGTGGTAGAATTGTTGGAAGTGAACTTTTAACCTAGTAAGTTGAAGAGCTAGATTATGGATTTTAAAGTGATTGCAAAATACAGTTTGCTTCTTTATTTATCTTTAATGCTGTCGGGTATACCGATAGGATACTTTTTTGAAGATATAGACCAATCAGGCGAAAAGTTCCCAAGCTGGGTTGTTTTCTATAAGTACGCTGTTATATTTTCTATAAGTATTTTGTGTTTTTATTTTCTAGAAAAATCTTCGAAAAGTATGCCTGCTACTCACGGCGTGTTCGTTATCTTTTTCGTGTCTGCTTTTTCTTTCATTGTGGACTTTACCATGTCAATTAAATTTAATTTTTTATTGTGGTTTACAGACGTTGGTATTGTATTTTTATCCCTAATTGTGCTGCATGGAGCTTCTACTTTACGTAGGCCGTGTCAAAAACATCCTGAATAGAAAATTTTGAATCCGTTGCCTCACGCTCGCGGGCTGCTACTGTTTGATTATTATCACTGACAATTCCCACCAACAAGCCATAATCGTCGCGTAAAAGTACAAGATAGCAACGGCGCAAACAACAACCCATACAAATATGTTGATCCTGATGGAGAAGAAGTGAGGGCCATATACAATATTGATACTGGTGTTCTTACTATGAGAGATAGAGATACAGGACAAAGAATAAGAGTAAATGCTGAATCTGGTGGCAAGCCTTTTGGAGCGCCTATCGAAGTGGGCGTATACGACATTTTGTACACTCCAAGAGAGAAATTTTTCCAGTTAGAGCCTCTAGATGCTATTAATGATACTCATTATGCAACTGGCAGAGACTTATTTAGACTCTATGAACCGGGCGTAACCATTGGATCTATCGCTGCTAAAGGTGATGAAGATTGGTCTCAAGTTAATGGTATGCAGAGTAAGACATCAACTGGCGAAGTAACGGTAGATAGTAAATCTAGGAATCCGTTTGCTAGTTCGACGGAATCGTCTACAAGATTTGGCCAATTGAAAGTCGTAAAAGTGAGTGGACGAATAGAATCTCAAAAGCTTAAAGAACAGGAACGGTAGCGCTATGCATAAATTTGTTCTAACTATCACTTCTTTAGCAACGCTCTGCTCTATCGGGTATTTTTCGTTAATAGCTTTTGATATGTCTGTAATGGTATCGAAGAATTGGAGGCACGAACAGTTTTTGTTTTTACAAACTAGCACTGTTGCAAGCGTTATTTCTTTGCTCGTGGCTACTTCGTTAGTAAGTTACTTTCTTAAATTAAATTCAAAGAATATAATTTTTGGCTTAAATTTTACACTTCTCTTGGTTTGGTTATTTTTACTAATTTTTGGAATTGTAGGAATAATTAACTAACTGTTTAATTTGAATCTAACGCTCCGCACTAGCGGGGCTACTACCATCTCATTGACTGCTCTGATGAATTTCACTAACGAGCCATAACTGTCGTGTAAAAGTACAAGATAGCAAAGGTAATCGATGCAGCGGCATACAGCCAAGGCGGCGTATTGCTGTATCAAGACACCCCAGCAGGTGGCGTAAACAACATTTACTTGGGTAGCAAAATGATCGCCAAAGACGGCTTTATTCCAAAAACAGGCAGCGGTCTGCATTTCTGAGCCTTTGGAGTGAGGGACTGTAACAACAATTGAGTTAAAAAAGCCTAAAAGAGCTAAAGTTGGCGTTGATAGATCTCACAGTAGTTTGGGATCTCATCATGATAAGCAACATATTATTCGGAAGGCTGGTGGATGAGGTTGAGGAAATTTCCCAAACGAGGAGTCTCGTCGGCCTTCAAGGTCAAACAGAAAAGATTAATACACTTGGGGAACGAATGACAATTTTAACTGAAGTTCTAGAAGAGGTAGCTGCATTTGAATCAATTGTGCAACTTACCTGCGAAGAGGCTCAGATAGTTAAGGAGCAGATAGCAGGAAGGTATGTCCAAGACCACAATAAACTATGGTTTTGGGAGTCTTTGAAAGGGCAAGCAAGTAGAATTACTTATGATGGCGAAGATGGTTTAGCGCTGATTAGTAAAGCTATACTGGGAAATCCAACCCTTTATATAGCGTTAACTGACGACGAGTTTCCTCCTTGGCCTGTACTGAAAGGTAATAAAAATGATATTTTGGGATTAATTAGTGAACTACGTTTTTTTGAGTATTTTCTTACGATCCCACCTTTTGAATGGGTGATTTTTGATAACCATCATAACCAACTTATTGGTGTAAATATCGAATTAGAAAATCTGTAGGCAATATATTTAGGCCAAGTATAAACTACTTTTTAAATCCATAGCCTCACCCTCGCAGAGCTTTTTCTCTTAAATTAATGAGAATGAAGATATCCCTAGCGCCCAAAAAGAAAAAGCCGAGACCCTTGAGGGTATCGGCTTTTGAAAGGATGGAAGAGTGGATTGGAAGCTTTACGCTGCGCTTTTCATCTCTTCTTAACGTATGTTAGACGTCAACCTGTCCACAGAAGCGGTAACCTTCGCCGTGAATCGTGACAATCAAATCTTCGCTGTTTTGCTCAGATTCAAAGTGTTTACGGATGCGTCGGATGGTCACATCTACGGTACGGTCATTCGGGCGAAGTTCGCGGCCAGTCATTTCCATGATTAGCTGCTCACGAGTGAGTATTTTGCCCGGATTGCTCAAAAATAGGTGTAACGCACGAAACTCACTGCGTGGCAGTCTGAACTCGTTACCACTTGGTGAAATAAGGCTTCTGCTATCGCCATCTAGCGTCCAGCCGTTGAAGCTTACGCGGCTTGGTAAGTCGTCGTCTTCAGCACTGCTGGTGGTGCGCGCTAGAAGGTTGCGGGCTCTGATGGTTAGCTCTCTTGGGTTAAATGGCTTGGTAAGATAGTCATCTGCGCCAATCTCTAGCCCTAGAATACGATCTACATCGTTATCACGGCCAGTCAGAAAGATAAGACCAACATTTTTTCTGTCTCTTACTTCGCGCGCAAGAATAAGTCCATTTTTGCCGGGTAGGTTGATATCCATGATCACCAAATTAATGGCGTTGTTTTCAAAAAAGTCGTGCATTTGTTCGCCATTTTCGGCTTCAAATACGTTGTACCCTTCGGCCTCGAATAAACTTCTTAACGTGGTGCGGGTTACGACTTCGTCTTCAACTATTAAAATATTCGGCGTCTGCATGGTGTTCACACTATCTTTAAACGTAAAATCAACAATTTAACCGACCTGCATCGGGGCAAGCCTGTCTCTATTCGCTACTGTGTACTTGTACTTTAGCTAAGTAGAAAAATTACACAACGTGTTAAGTAAATTTAAACATAGCGAATGGTAATTGTAATACAAGGTTGGGATGTATCTGCGAATTACAATTGCTATTTTATATTATTTTTCACGTGATAACAGGGAATTATCAATTATTTGGAGGTTAACTGATTGTGATAAGTTCAATTGCATCACGTAACTTTATTACCAACAACACACAACCACTACCCACGTTTCACTGCGCTTTCTGCGTCAAGTCGTTTTACTGGGAAAATAATCTGAAACTCAACGCCGCTTCCTTCCTGGCTATTGATTGAAATTGAACCATTGAGGGCTTGTGTTACCAAGTTATAAACCAAATGCATCCCCAAGCCACTGCCACCTTGCCCGCGCTTGGTTGTGACGAAGGGATCGAAAATGCGTTTGCGCAAATGTTCCGGAATGCCTTTGCCGTTGTCTTTGTATATGAGTTTGAGTTTGTTATCGTCTATTAACGATACATCGATATCAATCTCGCCAGAGTCCATAAATTCAAAACCGTGGATGACTGAGTTCATGATCAGGTTAATCATGATTTGGTTAATCGGGCCTGCTTTACTCTCGATATATAAATCGCTATCGCATTTTACATTGATATGGTGTTTTTCCTTTTTCAGCTTAGGACGAAGTGACAGTAAAATTTCATCCATTAGCTGGCCGAAAGAGAACACGCGACTGGTCTCTGATGATTGATCAACGGCAACTTGTTTAAAGGATGAAATAAGCTCAGCAGCGCGATTCAAGTTGCGATAAATAATATTGAGATTCTCTTTGCCTTCTCCGATGAATTTTTCCAACGAGCTGGCTTTGAGGGTTTTTGATTCAAACTCTTTCGTGAGCTGCTCAAGGCGATCGAGCATCATTGTAGAGGCTGTTACACCCAAGCCAATTGGCGTGTTGACTTCATGCGCAACGCCCGCAACCATGTCGCCAAGAGAAGCCATTTTTTCATTTTGCACCAGTTGGCGCTGAAATTGATGAAGCTTTTCTAGCGTTTGTATTAATTCCTGATTTGCCTCTTTCAGGGCGACGGTGCGTTGGTTAACTTTTTCTTCGAGGCTGGCCTGTAATTTGCGTTGCTCTTCCTCGGCTGCGTTTTGCCCTAGCATGTACTCATGTGTGCGGCTGAGAAGCTCGTTGAAAGATTCTGCAAGCAAAGAAAACTCTCGAAGATTAGACGCGTCTGCACGAAGAGAGTAATCCCGCTGACGAGATACACGCTGAACAATGTTAATCAATGAATCGATCGGCTTTGTCAGTGTTTTTTGCAATTTGAGTATTAAAAAGAAACACACTGCCAGCGCAATAATGGTCACGGTAAGGGTAATCGCAATGGCCTGAGTAATTAAGTCAACCAAGCCTTGTGCCGAGTAGCGAATATAGGTGTAGCCTATTAGTGCCCCGCTTTGGCGTATAGGCCAAATGATCTCCATGAAGTCATCTTCCAATTTGGGCTCCGAAAGCTCCTCAATTCGACTCAGTTGTGGCACAACCGGTGCGATGCCCGGTTTGTTAAAGCTGGAGAAAAACATGGGAGAACCATCTGTATCCAAATTATAAATGTGCACATTGAAGATCTCGTCGTTTACTGCGAGCGCTTTGAGGTTCTCTTCTTCTTTAAAACTGTCTTCAGCGATAATGGAGTTGGTGGCGTTAATGCTAATAAGTTCGGAGTATGTGCGTACATCTTGCACCAACTCCTTTTTATAGTTGTTGATCTGCAAATACAGAGAAATAGCAGATGCTACTGCCAACGCAAAGGCGGTAATCGCCATCACTACCGTAATGAAGAGATTCTTAATCGAGTAAATATTAGTGTTTCCTGACATTAAGTGCGTATTGTCATATTCTTATTATTACACTGTATTTAACAATAGTGGTATAAACTGGACGAAAAGGAAACAAGATTCTCAACGGTGACTAAGAAATCTCTGTCTGAACATGCCTCACTTCTATCAGCATACCGAGACATTTATTTTAGGTTGAATACACCTGTTAAGTGGTCTGCGTTCTCGATTGTCACAGCGTACAATCCCCGTTCGATTCCCTTGCCGCAAACAAGCAATCTGCGTCATCAAATTCAGTTGCAAGAAAGGGTTCAGTTGCGGGAGTGGAAGGCGGTGTCATTGCTAGCTGGTAACCGCGATTTTACGTATTACGAACCCAGTTTGGCGATACTGCTGACGCAATCTGAAGCCATCAATCTCGCAAAAGATGTTGAGCAAAATGCCATTTACTGGATTGAAAACGATGGCTTGTGGTTACTGCCCGTTTTAATGCCAAGGCACTATGCAGAATACCTAGGGCGCTTCTCACCTCGTTGCCAATATACTTAAATTATGGCTTATTCTCGAATCAGCTTAATCAAGTCTTCGGGTTTCATACCCAGCTTAGAGGCCGAGCGACTGAGCGCAACTTGCTGTTCTATTTGCTTCTGGCGAGAATCTGCGGGTAAACGAATCTCAGTAAAATCGGCCATACAAATGCACACCATGTCGCCCGCTTTTACATTAACGACGTTAACATCTACAGGCGATTTTTTATAAACAAGATGAGGACAAACGTCACTTCGTTCTGGCAGCTCAAGGCAATTCTCTGGCATTTGCGCAAATGTAATACTGGGTAACAACAGTAGTGAAATCAAAACTCTCAAAGGGATCTCCGTTATTTTCTGCAAACACTAATATCAAATAGGTACATGGGTCAGACAGTTTTCATACAGGGTCTGGTAGTCCAGCGCGGAGCTTTCCCATGTAAAGCGTGTTTTCATGGCGCGAATGCGCATGGCTTGCAGTTGCTCTGGCGCTTCATAATAAAACAAGAGTGCGCGGCGTAAACAATTTAAAAAGGCGGAACTGTCTGGGTGTTCAAATACAAAACCGGTCGCCTCATCGGGACGCTCCTGCAAATCAATCACTGTATCTTTCAGGCCCCCGACTGCTCTAACAATGGGCAATGTGCCATATGCAAGGCTGTACATCTGGTTTAAGCCACACGGCTCAAATAATGATGGCATCAAAAAGAAGTCGCACCCCGCTTCCAACAAATGGGCAATCGCTGGGCTAAAGTCTTCCTTAAACTTAAATTTATCAGGGTGTTGTTCTGCATGCGCGGCAAGTGCGTCGCTGATAGAAGGATCACCTGTACCGACAATTAACAACTGAACATTATGCTGAAGTAGATTATTTAAAATTGGAAGTAAATAGCCAAACCCTTTTTGCTCGGTTAATCGACAAACCATACCCAGCAGCGGCACATCAGATTTTTGCGGTAAACCTACCTGTGCTTGAAGGGTTTGCTTGCACATGCGTTTGCCATCAAGGTTCTCAGGCGTGTAGTGGGCGGGCAGATAGGTGTCATTGGTTGGGTCCCATTGCCTGTAGTCACATCCATTTAGAATGCCTGAAATATCTTGTTTTCTGGCCTGAAAGTCATTGTATAAGTTATGTGAACCTAAAGGTGTTAGCAATTCATGGGCATAGTTAGGGCTTACGGCATTGATTTTAGTGGCGTAACGAATGCCTATTTTAAGAAAGTTCAGATAACCACTTTCGCTGTGGCTGTGTAAATGCAAATGGGGCTGTAAAAAAGGAATATCTCTAAGAGGATAGTTACCTTGAAATGCGCCATTGTGGATCGTTAATACACTTCTCGTGTGCTGAAAAAAACCAGACGTATCTTGCTGCATAAAATATGGTGTAAGTGCCGTGTGCCAGTCGTTACAGTGAACAATGTCTGGTGCAAAATCGATGTGTCTTGCTACATGCATGGCAGCGGCAGAGAAAAAGGCGAAGCGCTCAGCATTATCGCCATAGGCGTGGTAGCCATCGGAATATAATCCGTCTCGATAGAAGTAGTCAGGATAATCAACGCAGTAAACCGGAACATCTTGCAAAGATAACGTCTTTATCGCGAAGGTATAGCGCTTGTCATGGGCATCAATATGGGCGTTATCGACAATCGTATTTAAGGTGTGTTTTTCTGCAACGGATTTATACAGTGGCTTTACGATACGTACGTCGTGGCCCATTTTCTTTAATGCGATGGGCAAGGCTTTGGCTACATCAGCTAATCCGCCTGTTTTTGCAAGATCTTCCACCTCAGAAACTACAAATAGTATCTTCACTGCCTTTCCTTTTTCACTGTGGCGCGGCCTGCGTTATAGCTTAGCGTTGGCGGTGATGTCAGTGCAACTTTTGTGTTGCTTTTCGACAATTCTTGCTAACAGTTTGCCGACTTCACTGCGCATTTTTCCGTGGTTTTCAGGTACGTGATTGGTGGCATAAGCAACAGAAGCATCGTAATCAGGCATAAGCAGAACAAACGCAGTAGAAGCTCCGCCCATGACGCCTCCATGATGAACAATGTTGACAGGCTTACCATTAATTGAAAAGGTTTTAGACGTTTGAATGCGCCATCCGAGGCCGTAAAACTGCTTGTTGACCTCACCATTGTTTAGCGTTACTGGGGTCGTGACTTGCTTAACTGCATTTTTTGAGAGTAGTGTATCGGTAGAAAGCGCTCGAGTCAGTTTAATCAGGTCGGAAGGGGTAGAAATAAACCCGCCACCACCAAATAAAAAACTGCGGTCGCGAGGGGTTATGGCTGGAACAAAGTGGCCTTTATCGTCTTTTTTCGTGTAATAGGTCGCTTCTTTTTCATTACTGTGAATACTGTCATCGAGGGCGGTATTATGCATGCCTAATTGCGTCCAACTTGCTTGCATAATCTCCATATAAGGCTGTTTAGCGGCTGCTTCCATCGCAGCGGACAGCAACACATAACCCATTGATGTATATTGAAAATCACTACCAGGTGAAAACCATAATGGCTCATCTTTAAAAAACGGCAGCACATCCATTGGCGTACTGAAGTCGCGTGGTTTATCAAATTCTAGCGTTTGGCGAATATCCCAAGGCCTGCCAATGCCCGACGTATGGGAGGCTAGCTGTTTAAAGGTGACAGCATGTGCATGCTCAGGATAATTAGGTAAATAGCTTGCAATCGGCGCATCAAGCTGCATGACGTCATCGTCTAGCAATGTCGCAAGGGCAATGCCGGTCATCGGTTTAGCGACACTGCCAACAGAGTAGCGAGTTGTCGGCGTTGCGGGAATCTTTTTCTGGATGTTGGCATAGCCAATAGCATCAGCGAAGAGCAAATCGTTATTCAGACCAAGTGCTAAAGAAAACGAGGGTAAATCATAGTCTTTCTGAATGGACGCTATAGTGGACTTTATCGCTGTGGAGATATCCTCAGTGGCACAGAGGTTGTGCTGGTGGGGCGCAGCATACACAGAGTCAGATATAGCGGCTAAAAGTAACAGGGGGATGTAGGTAATGAGGTTTTTGTTAAGCACAAACGTTCTCCTGACATTGATTATTCTATTTAAACAAATAGAGTCGATCTATGTCAGAAAAAAGTTTCAAAAAAATCAATAAATTAATTAGTTGTATCGCACCTTGTACTCGCAAAGTGCGATACTAACTTATGATTTTCTAGACGGTGCTAGTCTAAATGTTCTGTTAAAAAAGCATCCATTTCAGCAAAAAAGCGGTGTCTGTTTCGTTGAATAGACAGGTAATGATCACCATTTTCAAGCTCTACATACTTGAACTTCTTATCGTTACTTTCTAGCTCTTCAGCCAAATAGCGGCTTTGTTTTGCATCAACAACGCGATCATCTTCTCCATGAACTAGTAATATGGGTGTTTTAATTTTATCCATATGATTGATAGGAGAACGTGCTTCCAAATCATCGTAATCATCACCAATTTGGTTTTTAACAAACTTTGAGCTCGTATACGCACGCGCATCAAACACTAATCGCTTCAAATCAGCTACACCAGCAAAACTGACTGCACACTTGAATAGGTCAGGTTCTTTCGCAATGCCCATTGCAGCAGCATATCCGCCGTAACTGCCGCCTACAATGCATACTTTGTCTTTGTTAGCGACGTTTTCTTTAACCAAAAAGTTCACAGCATCAGTGAGGTCGTCTTGCATTTGCAGGCCCCAACTTTTCATTTGTTGTTGTGCGAACTCGTAACCATATCCCGTTGAGCCTCGGAAGTTAGGGCGGAATACAGCATAACCTTTGTTAAGGAAAAAAGATGTCCAGTAGTCAAAGCCCGCAAATTCTCGTGCTCCAGGTCCACCGTGAGGAAACAAGATAAGCGGACGTGGGCCTTCTGTACCAGGAGGCTTACTCAAGTAACCTTCAATTTCAACACCATCGCGTGCTGTATAGGAGATCAAATCATGAGAATAATCTGGCAGTGACTCCAACTCAGGATACTGAGAGAACAGTACGTTGATGGCTTTTTCTTTACGCTTACCAATTAGGTACATTCCTGGTGTATAGTCGTTTTCGGTATACAACAAGTAGGTGTTTTCATCTTTACTGAAGTCAAAGATATAGTTGTCTGTGTCAGGCAATGCATCATCAATTGAACGTTGCAGAACATTACGATCTTCATCCCAATAAATGCGTCCAGTGTCAGTATTGGCGTGAGAGAAGCCGATGACTTCACCTGATTTTTTGGAATAGATGAGTCGACCGCTCACATCCATCTCAGGATCATGGAAAACCAGTTCATGTTTTTCTGTGGTTAAATCCACTTTAAATAATGAGCGCATGTCGTCTTTGACCGCAGTGTAGTACATCGTATTTCCGTCATACGAAAATCCTGATACTGCAATCGATGGGTCGGTGAGTGCATTGTAGCCAAACAGTTTATGCCACTTTGAATCAGGCTTTTTACGAACATAAATGTTTGCCTCACCGCTTTTGTAATCTAACGACTCACCTGCACGGAGATTACCTTGACGATCAGTCGTCCAATCGCGAATTTTACGCTTTCCTTTTTCTACACGCTGCATCTTCTTGGTGTAGATGTTGAGTTTGTAAACTGATGGAAGATGTGGTTCATCAAGATCAATAGAAATCAGCACGTGCTCTGGATCGTCACGCAAAAAGTTGATGATATTGTCTTGGAATTGAGAGAAGTGATTACTTGCTGCACGACCCGTTGACCTACGAGGCTTAATGAGTAGTCGTGGCTCAACTTTATCGTCTTTGCCGTTAATATCAATGGCAAATAGCCTTGTTTCCGTCGTATCTGTGCCATAGCGTGACCCCGCGTATCTCACACTAACGATAATGGTATTTTCGTTAGCCCACTCATACCAATTGATTTTTACATCTTCGTTATCTGTATGAAGTAGATACTTTTTTTCGCCCTTGGTCATGTCATAAGAGACCATTAGCGTGGCCGCATCGCCCGTATCATCTTGGATGTTTGTTAAGAATGCGAGCTTGCTTCCGCTGTCACTTAAACTAACGGAACCGTATTGTGGAAGACTACTGAATGCCTTTGTTGGTAAATCGGCCGCCATAGCGTTTGACGACAAGAGACTCATGCCTAAAAAGGCAAGTGAAGTGGTGAGTTTCCTCATTAGGTTGTTTCCTTTGTTACTACTAATACGAGGCGGTTGGCTCGTATTTCCTTATTGGATTTTTATTTTACCGCGTGATATAGGCTGAATTTGGATGTCTGTGCAATGGTAGCAAAATGCTTGAATGTTGCCTCTAATAAATCTGGATATTTCAAGAATCGATTGGCAACAAGCGTTAATTTTGCGTCATTATGCATATGAGTAGACAATCCTTTAATCAACTTCTCCGTGATGGAGTAGTCGGTTTTGATTCCTGTATGAAACGGTGGATTGGTGTACACCCGATTAAATTTTCCTTCAATATTAGATAGCCCGTTAGAAGGAATAATGGTCGCTTTTACGTTATTTGCTGCCACTGAACGCTCAGCACAATACAAAGCTAAAGCACTTACATCGGTCATAGTTAGATTGATAGAGGGATTTAGCGTAGCCATACAAATACCAATAACGCCATTTCCACAGGCAAAATCTAACACGTTCTTGTCTGGCTGAGCGCTAAACTCTTCCAGTAATAATGCAGTGCCCGCATCTAGTTCACCGTGGCTAAATACACCGGGAAGCGAGGTAAGCTGAATTGAGTTGCCATTGAAGGTGATACCTTGTTCGCTTACCCAGTCGGCCAGAACAAAAGGCTTTACGGTGTTATCAATTTGTGTGGCGAACAACGCGCAATGCCGTGCCGAATCAATCTTATTCACTTGTGAGCCAACAGATTCAAGCAGTTTGGCTGCGCTTTTTATACCGCTTTTATTCTCGCCTACCAACATCAGTGTGCCGTTTGGCTTGATACATGCCGCGATATTCGCAATTAGCATGGCCGCATGCTTTTTCGCCTTTGGCATGTATATAACAGCACCGTCGAGACGTTCCTCTGGGGCAAAGTCTGCGCTGAACGTATGCGCGCATCGACTTGTTTGCTGTGCTTGCTCATAAATATCGTAGAACTGATGAAACCCACATAGCGATGCCTCAGGCAGCCCATTGAAGATGGCTGCATCGGCCGCGTTGACTAAAGCCCATTTGCCATCACTGAACAGTGATGCATTTCTCACGAGCACCTGGCTTGGCGCAGATAACATCATTATTTCACTCTCTCGAACATTAAGTCCCAAACACCATGACCTAAGCGGTGGCCACGTTGTTCAAACTTTGTGAGAGGACGATGATCGGGGCGTGGCACATAGTCATTGCTGACTGATTGATTCTGATAACCCTCTGCGTCAGACATCACTTCTAACATATGTTCGGCATAGTTTTCCCAGTCTGTGGCCATATGGAATACGCCGCCAATTGCCAACTTACCACGAAGTTTTTGCACAAATTCTGGCTGCACAATTCTGCGTTTATGGTGACGTTTTTTGTGCCACGGATCAGGAAAGAACAGCTGTACTCTGGCTAAGCTGGAATCAGGCACGCAATCGGCTAATACTTCCACTGCGTCGTGCTCAAATACACGCAAGTTTGTTACGCCTTGTTCTTCTGCTTCCATCAAGCAAGCACCAACACCCGGACGATGTACTTCGATGCCTATATAGTCATGATCTGGTGCATTTTTAGCCATTTCAACAAGCGATTTGCCCATACCAAAGCCAATTTCGAGTACAACAGGCGCTGTGCGACCAAAAACCTGATTGAAATCAAGTAAGCCGTTTTGGTGCTCTAAGCCCATTTCTGACCAGTTGTTTTCAATCGCATTGGCTTGCCCTTTTGTTAGGCGACCTTCTCGCTTCACAAAGCTTTGGACTTTTCTTACATAAACGCCCGCCGCTTCGGCTTCTTCTTGCGTTTTATATTGACCCATTTAAGAGTTCCTTCGCGAATAATCTGTAAAATTGCTGCGCATTATGCCGCCACAAATATGCATTGCAAGTCAGGTTTCGCAGCGTGGTTCTTTGCCTGACTTAATATCTGGCTAAGTTATTGATTTCGCTGGGCCAGAAAATCTTCTATTGCCTTAGCGCTTTTATCTGGCGCTTCGACTAACATCATGTGGCCGCAGTGCTCAATCACAGACAGTGTAGAGTCTTTTGCGATTGTGTGCATATGCTCAAGCGTATTGAGTGGTGCGATGAGATCATGACTTGCCGCTACGATATGCACGGGCACATCAAGATTGGTGAGTTCTTTCAGCCTCGATGGCCGAGGTGTCGCCGCTTTGATATGCGCCTTAAGCACACCGTTGCCTAAGTCGTCATTCATGCTAGCTAGATAGCTAACTAATTTAGTGTTGTCTTGATTGCTAGGATGCAGATAAGGCTGTAAATAACTTTCTGAACTGCCTTTATACATGCCTTTTTCAATGAGTGAGACAATATTATTTCGGCTAGCAATCTCATTTTTTGATAAGCCATCGGCGTTGTAGCCAATTAAGGTTAGCGATGCGACCTTGTCTGGATTCGCTAATGTATACTCAAGTGCAACGTAACCGCCCATAGAGAATCCGACTAGATGCGCTGGCGCGCCATACTCTTTCACTCTGTCATCGGTTAGGGCAAGCATTTGATCTAGCGATTCAGCCCACTGTAACGGCACATACGCACGTTGATGAATTGACATCGCCTTCCAGCATGGAAACCAAATGCGTTCGTCGCATAATGTGCCAGGTAAAAATAGAACGGGATGGGATAATTCCAAATCAAATTGCTCCAAATCGGGTCAAATCGAGTAAAATCGCTAACAGTTATTTAGAAACAGGTAGCGATACGTTGTATATGAGCTTTTCCGATCGCATTTTGGCATGGTTTGACCAACATGGCCGAAAGAATCTTCCTTGGCAACAGGATATCACGCCTTACCGGGTTTGGGTGTCAGAAATTATGCTTCAGCAAACTCAGGTAAAAACAGTCATTCCGTATTACGCGCGTTTTATGGCAAGTTTTCCCGATGTTCACGCGTTGGCTGATGCCCCAGAAGATGAGGTGCTACATCACTGGACGGGGCTGGGCTACTACGCCCGCGCTAGAAATTTACATAAAGCAGCAAAAATGATTGTGGCTGAATATAACGGTGCGTTTCCCCGCACGCTTAGCGAAGTAATGACGCTACCGGGCATTGGGCGTTCTACTGCCGGAGCCGTGTTGTCAATCGCTTGCAATCAGTCTCATAGTATTCTTGACGGGAATGTAAAGCGCGTATTGGCGCGCTATTTAGGTATCGAAGGTTGGCCGGGTGTTAAAGCTGTTGAAAACGTGCTGTGGGAGCATGCCGATGCGTTAACGCCTACATCTCGCACTCACCATTACACGCAAGCCATGATGGACATGGGCGCAACGGTATGCACCCGCAGTAAACCCGCATGCGACAGGTGTCCAGTTCAAGTAGATTGCATTGCCTATGCTTCTGGGCGTCAAGCTGAACTGCCGGGTAAAAAGCCCAAGAAAATATTGCCCGAGAAATCGACGATAATGATGATTCCCATGTGGCAGCAGCAAGCGTTATTGTATAAGCGCCCTCCTAGCGGGTTGTGGGGTGGATTATGGGGGTTTTATGAGGTTGATACACCAGAACAGATCCCAGACAAAATAGAGCGGTTGAAATTAGGTACCGTAAGCCAACAGCCCCTACCTGTTTTTCGACATACGTTTAGCCATTATCATTTGGATATTCAGCCCGTGATATTGCATTTGTCGCAGCCGCCCCAATCAATGGCAGGTGAGCAAGTGCAAATGTGGTACGATTTGACCCAGCCCGCGAACGTGGGATTAGCAGCACCAACTAAAAAATTGTTTGCTACTATTGGCAAGCATTTATAACCAAGCGATGGAACAGTTATGAGCAGAACCGTATTTTGTCAGCGATTAAAGAAAGACGCCGAAGGGCTAGATTTTCAATTATACCCAGGCGAACTTGGCAAAAAGATTTTCGACAATATCTCAAAAGAAGCATGGATGGACTGGCAGAAAAAGCAAACTATGCTAATTAACGAAAATAAACTTAACATGATGGAGCCTACCGCTCGCCAGTTCCTTGAAGAACAAATGCAAGCGTATTTGTTTGAAGGAAAAGAGCCTGAAATTGAAGGTTACACACCTCCAAGCAAGTAAAATGCGGTGGCTTTTATAGCAATATGGGTGCTTTTTGTTCAAACGGTCACAAAAGTGATAAATTTCTACAAAAAGGTGTTGACTTAGTGCGTCAATATCCGTTTAATACGCACCCACAGCGAGGCGAGTTACTGAAACCGCTAAGCTAACCGAGATTGCCCAGATAGCTCAGTCGGTAGAGCAGAGGATTGAAAATCCTCGTGTCGGTGGTTCGATTCCGCCTCTGGGCACCATTATTCCGAAAGCCTTGACTAGAAATGGTCGAGGCTTTTTTTGTTCTGGGGTTAAGTGAATTCAAGAACACATGCTAACGGTGTGTGTTATGTTTAAATTCGCACCTCGTGTCGGTGCTACTGCGTAGCGCGTATCGATTCCGCCTCTGGGCACCATTATTCTTGAAGCCCTGCAAGCAATTGCGGGGCTTTTTCAATTCTAGCCCCATTTCAACTTTCCAAATAAAACCGTATTTTCCAAAAACTATACTCGTTTCTCGAACGGTTCTACCCGCGCTCCAAGCATACTATAATGTTGCTTTGTAACGGAAGTACTTGTGTGACCTACTGTTTTGCTAGCCTTCGCCAGGTCATTGTAGTCAGTTATAGCTTTATTCCTCAAATATCTCTCAGCAAACGGTTTCTCTAGGTCGTTTTCTAACGCCCTAGCCATCGATCTCTGCCAAGCACTACTGAATGATTCCGCGTTATGTGGTTCACCCGTTTTACTAGTAAAAAAATATTTTGAAGCGGAAGGCATTGAATTAGTTATTCGGTCTATTAATGCCCTCAAATCATCAGTCCAATCAAACATTAAAGCTCCGCCCCTTTTAGAAATATCGTGCACAAAGAAACAGCTTTCCAAAATCATTGATATATTGAGTTTAAGCATTGCGGTCTAGCTGAAAAGAAATATTTGATTTTGAAAGGTGTTCGACTTGTAGTTTACGTACTTTTGTACCTGTAAGTCTTACCACATCCCCTTTGTCTAAAAATATCGAACTGTTCATGGTTTTCCTCAGTTAACGTTTCCAAAAAAGTCATCTAACTCCCGACGTTAACTGCTAAAAGGTTGGGGAAAACCCTTAAACTAAGTAAAACACTAGTGGAAAGTGTAAAAAACGCAAGTTGGTAACATAGAGAGAGCAAACTGAAAAGTAGGAGATGTAGAGATTAGAATTTGTGACGATTTGTCCCACCCTTAGCCCACGTGATCCGTGGGCTGGCCATAAATAGATGAATATCCATCAGGTGTGGTAATTGTTTGGAACAGAACAACAGCTTAAAAAGCGTGTAAAAAAATCGAAAAATTTTTTCGTTATCGCTTTTTCAGATTCTGAAAAAGCACCTAGGGCGTCATCAAAAAATAACTCACATTTAGCACCATTTTGCTCGCTATGCACCTCACAATGCAGTTATCATTTTGTACATGTTAAACTTTTAAAAGCTAAGATTTACTGGTTACTAGCTGTTTTAAGTATTGTTTTCACTGAGTTAACAAATTTTATGGATGAAAAAGAAGACTCTGTACAGTATCGATATGCCTATAATTCACGGGGTAATCTTACACACGTAAATGATGCAAAGAGACTAGAACGATATAGTTGCCCCGGGTGTGAAGGCGACCTCATTCCCATTTTAGGTCAAATCAAGGCCAAGCATTTTCGCCATCATTACGATTCTTGTTCCTATGAAACATATATTCATAAATGCGCTAAAAATGCATTTCTGAATACCTATAGACGCGCTTTAACTGAAAATGAGCCCATTACGTTGGAGCTAAATCGACTGGTTGTTTGTGACGGTCACAAAGCCAAACTCTTGGATGACTTTGGTTTTAAATGCGAGAAAGTGACATTAGCGAGATACGACCTAGTACGCATATTCGATAAGGCTGAGTTAGAAAAATTCGATAACGTGACTGGTTTTACACCTGATGTATTGCTGCAAGATTCGAAAAGCGAGCGACGCTGTTTCATCGAGATATGTGTAACACACCCATGTTCACAAGAGAAAATAGCTAGCGGTATTCCAATTATTGAATTCAAAATTGAATCAGAGAGAGATATTCAAATGCTATTGGACGGCGTCTATCGCCGAATCGATGAACGAATTTCTTTGTATAACTTTTCTCCAAAAATACAAACTAGAGATAAATGCAGCGGTACTTGCATAGCCGACAATACTGAGATTTCCTGTTGGACTTTAAGCGAATCTGGAAGGCTCTACGAGAAGCGAGTCGCACTTGGAAATATCGAAGTTGACGACTTCTCAAGTGTGAATATGTGGCTAAAGAAACTCCCATCTGATGCTTTAGAGGCGAATCTTCAATTATTTCTTCAACATGCTGATCCAGAGAGAAGATACCCAATGTGCCTTCTGTGCAAGCATGGAAAAAATTGGATTGACGGCTACATGGAATGCCAAAAAAGAGCCAAGAAAGTGGCTTATACAGAGGCGAGAAGATGTGCCGATTATGAGTTGATTTAATGGCCAAAAGACTTACAAGAGAGCAAAAAGCTGTCGTCCACCACCTTGATGGACATGCACTAGTTAAAGCGGTACCTGGTAGCGGCAAAACGACAACGTTGGTTAAAAGAGTAGAAAGACTAGTTAAGTCCGGAGTTTCGAAGAGGGCTATTTTGGTACTCATGTACAATAAATCAGCACAAGTGAGTTTTGCTGAAAAGCTAAAAATTGCTCTAGATAGTGATGTTATTCCTGAAGTACGAACATTTCATAGCTTCGCACTACAAGTCATTAAGGTTGCAGAAAATAGAAAGCTTATTGAGAAAAGAACGCTACTAACGCCTGCCGACCCAAAACATGTAAACATGGTTAAACAAGCGTATCGCAATGGTTTTTCGCATAGCGACACGTATATCCCGCAGGATGATATTGAGGAACTGGAGCTTTTTATCACCCGTAATCGTGCCGAAGGAATAGTACCGAGCGATATTTCTTCAGATCCATCATTGAACGAAACAAAACCCGAATTTTTAAGAGCTTACAGTTGGTATTGCGATACCTTAGATGAAAACAAATTACGTACTTTTGACGATTGTTTGATTGAAGCAGTAAAAATACTCAACGAATGTCCACAGATTCTAGGGACATTCAGGCAGATCATTGTTGATGAATATCAAGACGTAAATTTCATACAAAATGAACTTGTAAAAAGGGTAGCGACGTCTGGGGTGTCTGTTATGGCTGTGGGAGACGTCAACCAGTGCATTTATGAATGGCGTGGTGCGCGCCCAGATTTCATTGCTGGTATATTCGAGAAGCATTATATAAATACAAAAGTTTTTAACCTCTCCTGTACATTTAGATTCGGACATAAGTTAGCCCTTATGTCTAATTCCGTGATCCGTCGCAATTCTGTCAAGCAATCGAGTCTTTGTATAAGTCATCCGAGTGCGACGAATACAGAGATTCAAATCTATCATGAAGACGACATGCAAAGTGCACTTAGAGAGCTCGCCAATCAAGATGGCTCTTGCGCAATACTATCAAGGACGAAAGCTAGCCTCGCTGAAACAGAACTAGCATTGCGAATGAATAGAATTGCCTATTCGTATTTGAATGGTGATTCACCTCTATACACTCGGGCAGAAATTGGCATGTTAGCGATCTATTTTTCCATAGGGATGTTTGGGGATTTACAAATCTTAAATGGCAATCCACAAAGGCAGACATTAGTTTTCGGTTTCTTAAAAAATGCTGGTTTCAAATGGGAAAAGGGGCAACTGCAGGAAGCAAGACAAGTATTAATGCATCCAGATTCAGATTTATGGAATACTCTCTACAGTTTATTGGGGCAAAGCGAATTTCGGCGACAAAGAGTAGATGAACTAAGTGCCTTAAAAAACAAATATGATGAAAATACAAACGCTTCTACTATGTTTTCAGACCTAAAAAACCTAGGGCTATTCGATAGCATTGGGTTTGGAGGCGTTTCACGAATTGGCTCTAACGACCAAAAGCGCGGTACCTTTAGAATTGAACAGTTACTGCTTACATCTCATCTATCTGGTTTAGAATTCTTGAATTTGATTTTGGAACCACCTGAACCTGTAAGCACTGCTGAGTTTGTTTTATCTACGCTTCATACTTCCAAAGGGCTTGAGTGGGACCATGTGGTAATGGTTGGACTAAATGAAAAGGACTATCCAGGTATAGCTAAAAATGATGCTGACATTGTTTTACCAAAAGAATTAACCACGGATTCAGAACTTGAAGAAAACAGAAGGCTATTCTACGTCGGGATGACACGTGCTATGCGCAGCGTAACGTTCATCGTCCCCGAGGATGAAGGACTGAAAAAATGGTTAGCCAATGCGTGGGATTCGACACCGAAACTTACGTCAGTTGCAACAAGATTTGTTTATGAGACAGGACTAACTGCCGCCATTAGAACTGGCGATGCAATTTATGCAAATAGCATTGACGCATTGAGTCCTAAGTTAAACAAGCTTCATAAATGGTACATAAAGGAGTTCAAGAAACTTAGAATTTAAGGAAGGCGAATACCAGCACTATAATTACAGTTGAATAGACCAATGCAGATAGCCATCCTTTTTGTTCTTCTTTTTGCATTTCAATTTTATGCTCTTCCCAAGACTTTATACAAATCCTCCAATTGGTTTAATCAAATTATAGCAGACAAATAGTTCGTAAAATAAACGACCACTTGTTTGCTAGTGTTCATTTACTGACAAGACCTTAGGAAACAGCTTGCTTGAGTGTAAATAAATCCGTAAAGTTTTCAATGTAAAGAAAAGGTACCTTTGTTTATGAAGATCTGCTACGCAAGAGTAAGTACCAACGGTAATATTTAACTGATTTCAAAATCGCAGTTATAGTCTGGCAACTACAACTGGTGGGGCGTTAAGATTCGTCTAATCTTGACTTCACATCCAATATCAAACCGAGTTCACACCTCGGTTTTTTGTTTTATGCGCTTCGTGAACGTGAATTTTCGATAAAACCTCCTTAAAAATTGATTTCCAAAAACGCAGTTTTAATTGAACCAAAACATGCGGTTTGCAAGTCAGTTTTCGGAAGTTCCACTTGGAATGGAAATCTATCTAAGTGATTGATTTTAAATTGAAATGCATTGTCTGCTTAGCGGATTGAAAATCCTCGTGTCGATGCTACTGCGTAGCACGTATCGACACCGCCTCTGGGCACCATTATTCCGAAAGCCTTGATCAGAAATGGTCGAGGCTTTTTTCGTTCTGGGGTTAAGTGAATTCAAGAACACATTCTAACGGTGTGTGTTATGTTTAAATTCGCACCTCGTGTCGGTGCTACTGCGTAGCGCGTATCGATTCCGCCTCTGGGCACTCTATAGAAATAGTGAGTTTAGTTTACTGCGAATGAATTGTCGGAAGTTAAGACACAAGCAAAGATAAAAACACAGAGTAGCGTTCCTTGGCTACCCTATTATTTTACGTCTATTGGTAGGTTAGTTTTTACCATTTCGACCGAACAAGTATCCAATAATTGCGGTATTAATGGCGACGGTAGGTGTGAGTAGTTGTTCCCAAATTTGCTTGCAGATTTCAAACTCAATCGCGCCGAAACCTACAAACAGCATTGGAACAAAAATCAACCCTACAAAGATGAGTGACCAGATAATGGCAAGATCCATACGTCGCTTATTGGATGAAATCTTAACCTGATCATCAACATTAATCGTGCGAGGCGCTATTGATGAATCAATAGTCGATTCGCTTTGTTCCTCCCCTGTTGGTTCATTCGCTGCATTTTTCTTGTTAAATACGGTCAAAATGCGTTGAAAATTTAGTTTACGTTTACGCTCATCACGAAGTTTACTTCCTCTCATACCAATGCCTCCTATGAGGATGACTATGAGATTGTGTCTCGTTGGCAAATCCTTGTTTTTGAGTGTAAGCGCTCCTTTCTTATGTTCTTCTTCCTGTCTGCTCAATCTAGAGCGTTAAGAGACCTATCTCATATCGAGTTGTTTAACCGTCGAGTACTTAGATACTGAACACAGCACATTGCCTTCAGCCAGCTCATTCCTGATGAACAGCTCATCGCCAATGGCTTTCATCATGAATGATTTTGTGTCCATACCCGTGCGGTGGATTTCATCAATGACTTTTCTCGAAATTTTCAGTACTAACGTTTCTCTGTTACACATAATGAGTACTCCGATTGGTTTGATTAAATAAGATATCTTTTTGATGTCTTATTGGTTTCAATATTGATCAAAAAACAATCAGGCGCAAGTGTTTTAACGTGAGGTTTTGTCGATATGTTACGAATTCAGTACTAAAGCACTGAAAAGTATAAGGTTAAAATTTTCTGTAATATCAACATGTGTGAATTGAGAGAAGCGAAAAGAAAAGATAACAAGCAAATGAGAAGAAAAGACTAGCGGTATATTCGCCAAATTAGATTTCTATAGGTTTTGATCGATACAGTGTGGCTTGTCTCGTCGTCTTCAGGAGGAGGATTAGGCACAGGTGTGTCGATATGGATCACATTCGGCAGAACGTAATCATCAATAACAATGACACTTTGATCGTTTTCATCCTCTTTGGCCATAACCCAATTCCTCAACGTCATCCGTAACCATCACTGCATAATTTATCTTAGCACAATTTCCTTTACTTCATTGTCTTTTGTCTGAATCAGCACACGCGAGCCATTGGCATGTTCTTTCATTAAGTACAGCTCTGTACCTATTGCGCGGCGGATAAATTCTTGTGTAGTAATACCTTGCGTTGAAGCGGCTTCCTGAATCTCGTCAACGAGGTGCGTGGTTAACCGCAACGTAAGCGGTTTTTTACTTGGGGCAGACATGATTTTCTCCAGTATCTCATGTATTCATGTATGGACTTTATCGGCAACCAATTTATAAAGCTTATTTTTGACATCAAAAAGATATTATTTGTATTACAAAAGTAGTGCTTTATAGACAATTTACAAGGTGTTTTTTCACCCTGAACCATAAGTATCAAATTTCATTGAGAATTTAACTTGCGTTACGTAACTCTATTGCCATGAAAGAGGTTGTGTTGTCACGATAGATGTCAGCAAGTGAGTTTCTTTGTAGCTCAATACTTTTGGGGTATCTGACATGATATGTTTGAATAAATCTGGATCGTCAGGTGTGTTTGAAAACTCTAATCCTACCCACGCATCTTTCTTATTGCGCTTGGCGGCGTACAAACAGGTATCGGCGATATCTACCACCTGAGACCAGTTAGCAATTGAATAGTTGTTTGGTATGAGTGGATAACAGGTGAAACCAATTGAGCAGGTGAGATGCAACGTGGTGTCATCGCTAACATGAAACGGATGGGTGGCGACTGCCTGTCTGAAGCGTTCTGCGTAGGTTGATGCATCGTGTCGATTGACGTGGCGCATCACCACGAGAAACTCTTCACCGCCCCAACGAACCAAATAATCAGATCCTCGGAACACCTGGCTCATGATTTTACTGAGTTCCATCAAGACAATGTCGCCTGCGGTATGTCCGTGAGTGTCATTTACTTGCTTAAAGTTATCTAAATCCAACATCAAAAAAACGTAATCTTGATGCATGTCTGTTTTACGCTTTGTGTGCGATTGTTGCTGCAAATTCTGCAATTCGTTGGTGAGTCGCTGCATTAAAAAGCGGCGATTAAATAACTTGGTCAATTCATCTGTTTGGCTACGCAGCTCCATAACTTCGTAGGCTTCCTGCAATTCTTCATTCTTCTGAGCCAGCTGTTTTGTTCGATGTTTTACTTGTTTACTTAGATTTTTATTCAGGCGCCTTTGTAGCCAGCGTCTGTGTAACAGGAACGCTACCCAACCCAATGAAATAACCAATACAATAATTACGTTGCGCTGTACTATCTGCGCGTCGGCGATGCGCTCTTGATGCTCCATTTCTTTTTTGTGTTCTACGTTTTGGAGCTCCTGTGCAAGTGCGAGTTGTTCGAGTTTATGTTCTGTTTGAATGGCTTCATTCTTAGCGCGTAATGCCGCAATTTTTTTGTCACTCTTATCATTAAAAATGTCATCTTTAATTGAAGAGTAGGTTTTGTAAGCTTCAAGCGCTTGCTGAAAATTTCCTTGTGCCTCATAAATCGTTGCCAATAAAAAATGCATGTCACTGACTTCTGAGCTGAATTCTTGTTGCGTTGCAATTTTCAACGCGTCTTGCGCGTAGTTTAAAGCGGCGGCAAAGTCTTTTTCTTGTAGTGCGATTCTGGCTAAGTGAGAGCGAGGGTTGAGAGCGACGGTGTTATCACCGATTTCATCTGCTAAATTGAGTGCTGCTTGTGCCAACGCTTTTGCCGTAGGTATATCATCTTTAGCATAATACAGGCCCGCCAGCCCATTCAGTCCCTGCGATTGAAGATTTTTGTCCCCTAGTTTTTCTGCTATTGATATACCTTGTTGATAATAACTAATAGCTGTTTCGTAATTTTCTGCGTCACGGTATAAAGGCGCGATATTTAACAAGGCCAGACCTTCGCTATGTGTATCATTAATTCGCTTTGCCAGCGCGAGCGCATCTTGATAAATCTTTAAGGCTTCGTCGTATTTATCTAAACGGTTGTAGGTTACCCCTATGTTGTTAAGTAATGCCTGCTCTGTCGAAGCATCTTCGGTTTCTCGGGCGATCTCAAGTGCCTGTAAATGTGCTTCTAAAGATTCCTCATAGCGTGACTGGCTTCCATACAGAATGCCTAATATATTTAGTGTTTTACCTACTTTTATGGTGTCATAAAACGAGGCAAAGGTTGGCAGAATGCGTTTGAGAATACGTATGGCCTCATTAAACTTGCCTTGGTAAAAATAGATGATACTGATTTCATATTCAGAAGATGCGCGCTCAATAGGTAAATTGTATTTTTCTGCGTGTAGCTTGGCTTGTTCAAATAAGGTAAGGGCTTCGTCAAGATGAGATTCGTAACGCGCAATTACCCCTAAAAGGCGAAGGCTTTCGACCTCAGCCATTTGCCAGCCATACTTTTTACTTAAATTATTAGCTCTTGTTGCATTGGCAGATGCATCAGAAATGTTGGCCTGACCTACTTGTAAAGTGGCTAGCTTTATCAGCGCCTTGGCATATTGCGGCGTGTCAGAGGCGTATTGGCTGGCGGCAGCGACCCACCGTAATGCATACTGCTTGGCATATACGGGATGCGGGTGCGAACTGATTTCTACGATTTCTTCAAGAATCGGCAGTACATTGTTGCCCTGACGCTGGCTAAGCGCTTGCTCAAGCTCAGCGAGCTCTTGGGTGGGAGCGGCATTGCCCACACATGCGAAAGTCAGCATGCTTATCAATACAGCAGCTGTAATATTGAAAAGTCCCACACCCATTTCTGATACTCCAGAATACAACGAATTACGGTCAAGTGGCTGGTGGTACATGGTCGCCAGCTCGTTATAGTTTACACGAATATATCGATTGAATTAGGTCTGACAAGTGTCTTAGGATTAGAGTTCACCCTCCGCTATATAACGGCTTTTATTTTATGCGGTGATATCAAATGCTAAAAGGCAATTTGCGTGTTAAACCCAAGAATTGAGCAAGGAGTGAACTCGCTCCATACTCCACCCAAATATAGGTGATAACATGGGAACATGCTTAGAAGGGTGAAGCTCCAGATGCTTAATAAAAGTAGATGGTAAGTGAAATTCTTTTGCGCCTTCTAGCATTAAATCCAGATAGCGTTTTGATGGTAACCCCGGAGATTTTGCAGCTTCACTTGTTAGCATGATAACCGGTAGTGTCGTTCCATCCCTAAGTTGTGCCATAGCATTGGCAAACGTGTATTTACTGCTTTCAGATTTGGCGAGGGTATATAACTCGTCGACTGAAATTCGATAAATCACACCAAACACAACTGAACCATGCTGTGGTGTGATGTTGGCGAAGCGAGGCTCTAAAAAATTTATGCCAGGATGTGTAAAAGATAGCTCCCAGTCCATAATATGTGCCTGTGAGCTCCATATCGGTGCGATCCCTCGACGTTTGGTCATCACCCGTGAAGCCATATTGGCGCCATAAGCAAAGTAGTTTACGTCTTCTTGAAAATCCTCTTCCTTTCTAGCAACGGTATCCTCAGGCTCCATCGTTACTCGCTCCTTAATTGAAGACTGTTAAATTTGGTTTAGCGACACAAGTTTAGACTAGTTTACCATTTAGGTGAGAGGCAAGGTCGCATTCTTCTAATCTATTAGAAGGGGGTCATTTAGGCCGCTTTTATTGAAAGCAGCCTAAGCGCGCAATACGTTGAGGTGAGGCATTGACTTTCAAGAGTATGAGGAAAAGGTGATTAGTTTAATCACAGTACAAATCATGCAAAGTTGAGATGATTGCTTTAACTTCTTTGCTTGCTAATGAATAGTAAATAGTTTGCGCATCACGTCTGGTGCAAACTAAATTGTCTTTTCTTAAAACGCTCAGATGTTGAGACAATGTAGATTGAGGAATTAAAATTTGATTGTTCAATTCGCTCACTGATAATTCTTCGTCATTCAGGATGCAAAGAATGAGTAATCGATGTTTATTCGCCATTGCTTTTAGCAAGGAAGAAGCTTGCTCAGCGTTGGATTGCATTTCTTCAAAAGTCATCGTCGTACAGCACGCATGGTTACTTCATTAACCCATCATCATACTCTGTTCATTGAGAACTACAATCTCTCTTAAACTGGAAAGACCACAGCATTAAATATTTGTATATTGTAAATTGTGAATGTATGATTTTTGGTAAATTAGGTACAACTATGTTTTACCGTTAAAAAAAGAAATTAACGCAATATCTAAAGTGTTATCTATTCTTTAGAAGTAAAAGTAGAGTTAATTTTCTGAACGACTGCTGAAATTGTGAAGGGTTTGCTGCCATTAAGGGTGGGGGTAAATTCATTTCTGAGGAGGAAGCATGCTGAATTTCCCAGAGTATGTAGCAAAAATCAAAAAAGAAATAAAAGAGATTGATACGACAACGGCGCAAGACCTTTTGACGGAATTTCCTTTAATTATTGATGTTAGGGAGCATGGAGAGCATCATAATCGACGTATTCCTAATGCAAAGTGTATCCCAAGGGGAATGGTCGAAGCGCAATTATTCAGTTGTGTGCCAGAAGCAGGAAAATCGAACCCAGGCCAGTGGTTAACGAAAAATAAAATATTACTTTATTGCCAATCTGGTGCAAGGTCGGCTTTAACTGTAAATTCGCTAAAAGATATGGGGCTTGTTCACGTCTACTCCCTATCAGGAGGGATGAAAGCGTGGGAAGACAAAGGCTTTGAAACTGAACCTTGTAATAAGTAATTCAAAGATTACTGTGCGCTAGTGCTTTTGACTGTGAGAAATATGCTGTCATTAGACTGTTTAGTCAAAAAAATCACAAAAACCGCTTTACAATAGTAGTATTCTTGGTCTGATCCGATATATAATTACCTTCCAAGGGTGCACCGACAGCACCTTTTTTTATGCCCAGCGAAACTTTCAGTGTGTTTTCGTAATGCACCATGAAAGTTTTCAAGGGAATAAAAATAGCTACCATATTTTAAAAAATATGATTCTTGATAGCGATCAGGCCGTCAAGAGCAGCCTTGGAAAATCACACATGAAAAACACACACACAATTTCTCAGATTTCAAAAATGTCTCTTTTAGGGGCGTCTATTTCTCTTGCTTTGTCTGGTCATGCTTTTGCTCAAGATGCGGCAGAAGAAGACAACAACAGCAACATTGAAGCTATCACAGTTACGGCGACAAAACGTTCTCAAGTTATTTATGAGGTGCCGATTGCAATTAGTGCATTTAATGGTGAAGCGCTTGCCGCTCAGGGCGTAACCGACCTAACGGATGTGGGTAAGTTTGTTCCTAACTTAAACGTAACAGGCTTCTCTGCGGGGCATACATCTTCGGCTAACCCTTTTATTCGTGGTATTGGTTTGCAAGATCACTTGATCACAACCGACCCAGGCGTGAGTGTTTATGTTGATGGTGTGTATCTTGGACGCCAAGTAGGTCAAAACTGGAATTTGAATAACATCGAGCGTATTGAGGTACTACGTGGACCTCAGGGAACATTGTACGGCCGTAATTCTATTGGTGGTGCGATAAACATTATCACCAAGCAGCCAGATGAAGTGGCGGTCACGAAGTTAAATGTAGAAGCGGGTACGCGTGGACGCAAAAAAGCAGATATCTTCCTTAACCGTGAAATTACACCTGAATTGGCTTTCAACCTAAATGCAGGTTACAACGCGCGTGATGGCATCGGTGAATTCATTAACGTGCCAGATGCTGAATATGATGTAGGCGAAACAAAAGAGTTATACGGCCGTTTGTCTGTTCGATATGCACCTAGCGATGATTTCAGCTTAGTATTAACGGCGGATAAAAACGATGGTGAAGGTGGTTTACGTCCTTATCAAGTATTGATCGATGAAGTGCCTACAGGCGCTTACTACACGGGTGGTCGTTTTGGTGGCACATTCGAGAATGGCCCACTGCGTAATGCTGACACAACAGCAGACCCATATGACAACGCAACGGGTTCACGTGATGTGACCACGGTCACCAATGAAGCGTCGGGTATTTCACTGACAGCTGATTGGAACTGGAATGATGATTTTGCTTCAAAGGTGGTTGTAAGCTCTCGTTCTTCTGAGTACAAAGCAGGTTTGGATGACGATGGCACAGTGTATACCATCGACCAGTTCCCTGAGCTAGGTGAAGCTGATCAAACTTCGGTAGAATTCCAAATAAACGGCTTTTTGGGTGATGCAGACTTTGTTTCTGGCCTTTACTGGTTTGAAGAAGAAGGCAGCAACTATCAAATGCCAGGTACTGCGGGTTCAACCGATGGTGCGTTTTTTAATGAAGGGCCGACACTGCTAGCGCTAGACCAAGAGACAACAAGTAAAGCGGTATTCATCAACGTGGGTTACGATGTATCGGATGCTCTTCGTGTGTCTGGTGGTTTGCGTTATACCAAAGATGAGAAAGAAGCATCAGCAGATATTTGGATCGATGGCGAAGATGGCCCTACAGATGCGACGAAACCACAATTTGCCAGTGATAAATGGGACGAAGTATCGTTTGATTTGTCTGCAAACTATACCTTCGATAGCGGCATCAACGTGTACGGTAGCATCCAAAATGGTTATCAATCTGGCCAGTTCCCTGCTCGTCCATACTGTATGTTTACTTCGCGTAGCTGTTTTGTTGCGACTGAGAACATTACCGCAGTGAACTATGAGCTAGGTGTAAAAGGTGAAGTAACAGACAACTTCAGCATGAGTGTTGCAGTATTTAACACCGAGTTTGAAGATTTGCCTTATCAGGTAAGTACAACCGCAGTAGGTGGCTTTAACACAGTAAACTTGGTTGTTGAGCAAACGTCTCGCGGTGTTGAATTCGAAGGTACATTAACACTAACAGATAACTTCAAAGTACATACTAGCTTAGGTTATATGGATGTTGATGTTGACGAGAAAGATGGCGTGAAGCCTGTCGCACCACTGACACCTGATTTAACAGCATCGATTAGTCCGATGTTTGAATATCCGCTAGCCAGTGGCGCAACCATTAAAGCGCGTGTTGACTATTCGTTCCGAGATGAAATGTATGGTGAGCCAACGTCTGACGCAGGTCGTCAAACATTGCTAGACAGCCGTGAATTAGTTAACTTTGATATCTCTTACGTTGCAGCTAGTGAAGACTGGACGGTTTCACTATATGGTCGCAACGTGTTTGACGAGCGTTATGACAACGCACGTTTGAATACAGGTGACTATATCCTACAAATTCTAAGCAATGATGCGAGCGAGTTTGGATTGCGTTATAGAAGAGACTTCTAAGTCTATTTAGCTCTAAAAAGAGGCACGTTTAGGTGCCTCTTTTTGTTTTCAATGACTGATTCTATTTAGCCCCACACGTTTCAAGCCTATGTGGGAGTGTGTAATGGAATCAATAATCAAATGCACAAAGCATTATTATTTTGCAATTTTTCAGTACCTTAGTCGGTACTTGGTGGGATGGTGTTGACTCAAATCTTTGTTGTGGCTAACATTCGCGCGCAATTTATTGTGTTGCGAAATTAATAGATAAAGGCAAACAAGTCGCGAGACTTGGACGCAAAGCCACCAGTCTGCTGAAATTGGCAGATAGTGGGGTTACCTAGTTCCAATCTTTACTCAGATTTTCCTGAGGGCTGATCGCGTCTGCTCGGTGTCTTTATCCTGTAAAGCGGTATTTGAATATCTACATGGACTAATGGATTGATATTCAAGAAAAAGGATAAAAAAATGAAAATATCTTCTGGCAAAGCACTCTTGCTTTCTCTCTCTGTTTTTGGGTTGACGGCTTGTGGAGGCGGCTCTTCCGACTCTGATGCTTCATCGCCTTCAACGTCACCTACGTCATCTCAGCAACCTACTCCCGCAGGATCGTTAAAGGTTGTGAACCCGATTCCAGATTTGACTGCAAAGGTAGGGGTGGATTTCAATTTCGAAATTCCAACTAATACCTGTGAAAGTACAAGTGGACAAGCCGTGAGCTACGGTATCACGCGTTTGACGAATGCTTCTGGGCTCACTCTTGTTAATTTTGAAGCGCTAGTAGGAAAACCGACTAAGCCAAATACTGTATTGGTGACTGTAACGTGCAGAACAGCATCATCATCGGTGAAAGATGAATTTAAAATTGTCATAACGGAAGATAACGTAGCCCCCACCGTAGATGCAGGCTCCGACCAGTCTGTGAAAGCTGGCGAGAAAATTACTCTGAGTGCATTGGCCGCCGATATCAATACGCAGGATGAAGTCGTATCTTATGAGTGGGTACAAGTGGGTGAAAATATGGATGCTATCGACATTATTGATGGCAATTCATCTAGCGCCTCTTTTATAGCTCCAGATGTTGAAATTGAAGAAACCTTTACTTTTTCTGTCACCGTAAAAGATAAGTCTGGCGCTGAAGCGACCGATACTGTTGATGTGAAAGTCGTTTCACGTTTTGTTCCAGACGTGAATGTTCATTTTCCCCTTCAGTCAAGCTATACAAACGCTGACAAGCTCGATGTATTTGGGGCTGTTGACGTAAAAAATGGTGCTTCGCTATCTAAGGTTGTGCTTGATGCAAATGGTACTGTTTTCGAAGCCACCGTTGATGCAGCCAATGGTACGTGGCGAGCGACAGATGTTGATACACTAAACGTTGATACAATGACTGTAAAAGCAACGGACTCCAAAGGATTGAGTTCAAGCGTTGAGTTAACGTTATCCTCAGATCAAGATGCAGTTACTGTAATACCTAATGATATTGTGGATATCGGTTTAGATTCAAAGAACGATACATTGTATGTGCAGACAACGGGCCTTTTGGTTCGTGATAATCAAACTCATGCTTTAGATTTACAAAAAGGAACAGCGAGCGTTCTGAATATTCAACCCGCCGGAAGTGATTTTGATACATCTAAAGTGTATAGCTTTACGTTTGACGAAAACTCAAACCAAATGCTCCTAGGGTTTTCGAACGGCACGGGTGGCGCATTAATGTCGGTTGAACCGTCTAATTTGCAGCTTAAGCTGATTACCTCTAGCGACGTGGGTCATCCAGTAGATATTGTTGTAGGCAACAATGGCACGGTATATTTGGTTGATAACAACAATGAAAGCGTTTCATCAGTAGATTTGAACACTGGAAATCGCACTCTGGTTGCAGGCCCTGATTCTACGCCGCTAGCTGTTGATGCACCGATTGCTGCTGCATTTAATCCAAATGATAACAGTATTATATTGGCGGCTAATTCGGCTATTGACTATCCGTTTTTACGCGTTGATACAGGTTCTGTGAATAGTGTCTCAATCGTTAATGGTGCGAGCAACATCTCAATTTCAGATTTGGAAGTCAACGAAAAGACGAATACGTTGTATTATATCAATGCAGACTCTAGCTTAGTTGCGTTTGATCTTACCACTGAGAAAGAAAGCGTATTAATTGAAAATCTAATTAACAGTAACGATTTTTTCTCACCATCAACGGGTGCAGGTCTCGCAATGGATACTGACACTGGCTTACTGTTTGTTGTAGGTAAGAGTCGAACAACCTTCAACAATATCGTAGTGGTAGTTGATACCGTATCAGGAGATTATATTCAGTTGTAATAAAAGATTGGTATATACCAATATTTTATCTCAATTTTGATCTAAGCCAGCGTTATGTCGCTGGCTTTTTTGTGCGTAACGTTAAGCTATTCACGGCTAGATGTAATTGGCATACACTTACTCAAATGAAACAGCAAGTAAATGCGATTTTGTTATGTGTGGTCGATATGCCAACCATGTAGGCGCAATGCATGGGTGGTCAGATATTCTTGATAGCTGGCCGCAACAGCTAGAGCTGGGTTTCAACGTGTCTCCTAGCATGATGATTCCGGTGTTTACGCCCTCAGGGGGGCAGGCAATGCGGTGGGGCGTGATTCCGCCTTGGTTAGATCGCCCAAGCAGTCAGTACGCGACGTTTAATGCGAGGTTGTCGAGTGTGGCCGAAAAGCCGACCTTTCGACGCGCTTGGAGACAAGGTCAGCGCTGCTTGATTCCTGCTATTGGCTACTTTGAGTGGAAACCTGTAGGCAATGTAAAACAGCCTTATTTTGTTAGGCCAAAGGATAATGCGCCCCTTGTATTTGGTGGTATCTTCGAAACGGGATCAACGGGTAAATATGCCTCATGTGCGATTCTAACTCGACCCGCTCAAGGCGGGTTAGCCACCCTTCACCATGCAATGCCCGTTTTTATAAATCGAGCGTCTGCTGAGTCGTGGTTAGAGGCAGATGTGACCCAAGCAGAGAGTATTGCATGGCAAGATTATGATGAGTCTTGTTATTTTTATCCTGTGTCTCAGCGGGTGAATCGGGCATCAGAGCGAGGTGCAGAGCTAATTGAAGAAATTACACGTGAAGTGCCTACGCAAACCGGATTCGATTTTTGACTTAGCGTTCAGTGGGAGGTGCGGTGATGTTCACCTGCTCAGCGTTAACTTCTAAGGTTACTTCAGAACCGTAACACACACCCTCAATAAAGGGCATAAGCACCTCAATTAGAGAAGGTGGATGAAAGTCTCTAGGTTTGGTGTCGGGATGAGGATAGTAAATCCAGCCCTGATAGGATTTTTGTTTAAACATTAATTGGCACTTCACTAATGAAAAGGTTTCTGCCGGAAATCCTTCACACCACACAAGGTTCTCCAACGTAACATCGGGTGCAATGATGGAAAATTCGAACGGGGAGATCGTTAAGTTGAGCGTGCCCTTGTAAAGTGTATCCATACATACGCCCTCCCTTGCAAAAAAGGGGGCTTGCAAGGCAATGCTGCCGTCAGGATAGGGCGAACTCTCTGATTGCCCTGAGGCAATTCGATGGCCTTGAATCACCGTGGCTGGAATTAACTCTTTCATATTCTGTGACTCATATTTTGATTAACACATTGGCCCTTGTTTGGGCTCCAAAATAGATAAAATTATTCCTTGTTTGTCGAATACAATCGCAACTTGTTGGCCTTTCTTGACGTTACTATCTAGCTTGTTCATATTTGCCAACGCATTTACCAGCGTTTGGCTTAGGTATAAGCGAGTATTGTCACACGTTTTCAGTTCTAACCCGTTGTTTGTTGACATAATTTTTGCGAAAGACTGACGATATGCCTTAAGTGTCTGCTCTTTCGCAATATAATCGGCGTAATGTTGAGCTCGGCGTTGAGTCAGTTCTGCTGATATAGAGGGTTTGATGTTATCTACGGGCATACTATGAAGCTCTACATTCGTCACAAGGTGCGCATTGTTTAAAGGCGACTGATTAGGTGTAAATGATACAAACATGACCAATAACATGGTGCTCGCTGCGAGCGCGTAAAAAGATAATCGATTAAACCAACCGTTAGAAATGCGCGTTTCGCGAGCGTGTTGGAGTAAAACGTGTTTGGATGAACGTGGCATACGGAGTTGATGTTTACGATTCAGATAAAGCTTATCAAGATCTAGTTTATCGTCTGTCTTCGTCAAGTTTGTCTGTTTACTCATGAATATTCTCCAGTGCGTCACGCAATGTTTTTCTTGCGTAGCGAATACGCGTTTTAATGGTTTCCGCCGAAGTGCTAGTGATCTCACTAATTTCTTTTAGGCTAAATCCCTCTTGTTGAAGACAAAATGCTTCCCGTTGCACAAACGGTAGTTGCATTAACACTTGATCGAAGCGTTCTTCTATTTTCTCTGCCGTCATGTTTGGCGTCGTTGTGTGTAGCGACAGTTGGTCTAATTCGACACACTTCGACTGGGCACGAAATTCGTCTAACAAGGTTCGTCTGGCAATGGTAAATAACCAAGGTTTGAAACGACCAGATGGCCTATATAGATGCCGCTTCTCGATTATTTTCAACCAAGTTTTTTGTGCGACATCTTTGGCAAGCGTATAATCTGAGTGCGTAACCAGAAAGTGAAACAAATCGTCTGCGCATGCATCATAAAGCTGTGATAATACTTTTGCGTCGCCTGTCTCAGCGTAGCGTTCCATTAGTATTTCAGGAGTGACTTCAATACCGATGAGCGTTTTTATTGTAAGGCTGATACTCATTCAATACTCCTTTTTTTGCTTGATTCTGGATAACTAGCTTTGCTATTTCTCTAGTGTAAATTGCAGTATCACTTCTAATCCATTTCTCATCACTGGCTTTCCGTCAATTAATTGTGGCTTGTATTTCCACTTAGACAGTGCGCGCTTGGCTTCACGATTGAATATTCTCGCAGGTTCAGCATCGATGATATTAACATTAATTACTGTACCATCTGTATTAATTGAGAATGACAGTTTCACCCATCCTTCAAGGCCATTGCGTGCCGCATCAGGGGGATATTTGGGGCCAACTCGAACAATCGGTCTAGCTTCGTTATCGCCTGATTGAAGCGTATTTTTGTCTACTAAATTGTTTGGATGAGTGGGTTTTACAATCTCATGTCCTCCGTTAAAACCCATTTCGTTAGGCTCTAGCGGTTCAATTTCTCTGCGTTCAATAGGCCTTTCGATTGGCTCTGGTTGCTTTGGCATAGGCGACTTTTCGTTAGTATTTTCATCTTGTATGTCGGGCAAAAAATCAATAACGACTGGCCCTTCAGTGGGCGCGATGTAGGCTTGGTCGTTTTTGATGAGTGTGTTCATCATTGCAAATAGGCCAAATGAGACCGCGGCTGCCAATGCTATCGAAGATAATGTTCGAATCATTGATGAGTTGGATGCACTTTTTTGAGTGATAAATGTTAATTCGTGACTGACGTTGCTGTTTGTAGCAATCATATACTGGCTCCTTGTTATGCTTTTATAACTACCACGCACCGCGAATCAAAATGGGGTGAAAACGTTTGTCGGTTGGTATCGGTACTTTATCGATTTTTTCGTGTTTTCTTCTCTTGTATACGAGAAAATACGTATAAATTTTTGTAAAACCAAAGGGTTATTTGCCCTTACTATTGCGCGGTTGCGGAATGTCAGGAACGATAAAATGAATAAAACAACATGGAATGGGATCCTACACATGGCTGTTATTGTGTGCGGATTGGCATTTTCGTACTCGTTATTTGCGCAAAATTTAGATAAAACTTATCAGGTTCCGGTCATCAAGACGGACGTGAATATTGATGGCATTATTCATCAAGAAGAGTGGGCGCAAGCCGAAACCATTACCCTCGACTACGTTACTCGGCCATACGAAAACACGACCCCACCCGTTAAAACCGAAGTAAAAATCATGGAAAGTGGTGATACGTTATATCTCGCTTTTACCGCCTTTGACCCTAAACCTAATGATATACGTGCCTTTTATCGTGACCGAGATAAGGTCTGGAGTAACGATCTGATTGGTGTAAAGCTCGATCCTTTTAATGATAGTCGCCTTGCGTATCAATTCTTTGTAAATCCATACGGTATACAAATGGATTCTATAGAAAATGAGATGACCAAAGAAGAAAGTGATAGCTGGGATGCCATTTGGGAATCAAAAGGGCGTATTACTCAACAAGGATTTGAGGTTGAAATTGCGTTGCCATTACGTATTTTCAATTTCTCTGAGGGTAAAGGCGCTAAAACCTGGGGGGCGGAGTTTGTGCGTTTTTATCCGCGTGAGACACGGCTTCGTATTTCTAATATTCCTTACGATAGAAACAATGCCTGCACACTCTGTCAGTTAGGTGAAATTGAGGGGTTTGAGGACGCAAAGCAAGGCAAGAATCTGGCGCTTATTCCTACTTTGGTTGTTGGAAAAGGACGAAGTCGTGATTTGGATGAGTCACGAATTTGGGATGATTCAAATACTAACGAAGTCGGCATTGATGTTAATTGGGGGGTTACCCCAGAAATCTCGCTTCAAGCCACCATCAATCCTGACTTTTCGCAAGTGGAGTCTGACGCGGCACAGTTGAGTATTAACAATACCTTCGCATTGTTTTTTGACGAGAAAAGGCCTTTTTTCTTAGAAAATGCCGATTACTTTTCAACTAATTATAATCTGGTGTATACCCGCAATATTGGTGCACCCGATTATGGTGCCAAAGTAACGGGCAGAGTAGATGATCACACATTTGGCGTTTTTATTGCGAATGATGAGAATGCGACCTTCCTTGTACCAGGTAACTTGGGCTCTTCTATTGCAACCATAGAGGAAGAATCCATTAATGTGGCGTTGCGATATCGGTACGATGTGTCTGATGATTTGTCTTTCGGTTTAATTAATACGTTCCGCTCTGCCGACCATTACCACAATTACGTGTTGGGGTTTGACACTAAATATGCAATAACTCACCAAGATACGCTGCGTATTCAATGGGTAGGATCAGACACAGAATATCCGGATACGTTATTTAAGGACTTTTGTGACGACAACTGTCAGGTAAAAGATGATTTTTCTGAAGCTGCTATGCGTACCAAAGAAGAGGATAGTTTTCAGGGAATCGCCTATCAACTTAATTATCGTCACGAAGAGCGAGATTGGTTTTTCCGTTATGACCACTATGCCAAGCGAGACGGTTTTCGCGCTGACCTTGGCTTTGTTTCAAGTATTGATAAAACCACGGATGTAATAGGCGGTGGATATATTTGGTATGCAGAAGACAGCTGGTGGAATGAATTTGAAATCAGCGGTGATTGGGACATCCATCACACTGATAATGGAGAGTTGCTTGAAAAAGAGTCACAGATTCAATTTTTGCTGCAAGCGGGAATGCAATCATCGTTTGAGCTTGGCTTTGAGACACGAGATCGCGTAGGGCTGCGCCACGATAGGAGCATACTAGCGATAGACAACAATACGACGCTATTCCACGAAGATACTATTTGGACATATTTTGACTTCCGCCCTTCTTCTAGCGTTTATTTTGAAACCTTTGCCAGATATGGGGATCGTATCGATTTTGTGAATAACCGACTTGGCAAGGAGTGGACAGTTGAACCGAATATCACGCTAAGTTTAGGTGAACATTTTGAAATCGATATTGAGCATGTATACAGTTCAATGGATGTCGAGGGAGAGCGACTTTACACTGCAAATCTGACGGATGCCCGTTTGTCATATCAAATTGACCAACGTCAACTGATTCGCCTTATATTGGTGTATTCTGATATTGAGCGGAACAAAGCAAATTACTTGGATCCTAATGACATCGATGCGCGAAGTACTGATTTTGGCGCTCAATTGCTGTATTCCTACAAACTAAACCCACTGACAAAGTTCTTTGTTGGTTATTCAAGTTCAGGGTTTGAAGATGACAACGTGCCCAATCTAACAATTACAGAGCAATCCATTTTTATGAAATTGAGCTACGCTTGGTTGAATTAACAAAGTGTCTTGTCGTCCTCTTTTATTTAGCATTTTGGCAGTGAGTATGTGGTTGTATCAGCAAGATGACTTTTGCTGCCAATGGTTAATATATTTACCTCAAGTAAAATGTGAGTCTAGTTTTTCATTTTTTTTAAAAAACTAGTACAATTCTCTACAGATATGGGTTAACATTTTAACCTTAGGGTAATTAAATTTCGCTGTTAAGTCGTTACCTGAAGTTGATGTGACCTCTACTGGAGATATCGTATTCTCAGGCTGTAAATTTCACTCGATATTTTTTCATTATTGATTTGCTATTTCATAAATGTGGGATTTTTACCTTCACAGCTTGGGCGAAGGTACTTTGTAGAGAATTGTAAAAAACGAGGATAGCTCAGTTAAGGATTTGCTGAGTCCGTTTATTTTTCAAAGGATATGCTGATGTTGATTCGGGAATTGTTTAAGTGGGCGCTGTTATTGACTTGTTTTTTTGGTCCGTCTTTCGCCTATAGTAATGCTGTCCCCCCCCATACTTTACCCTCTTTGCCAGACAGAATAGCCATCGACGGCTATGTCAATGAAGCTGCATGGGACAATGCGTTAAAGCAAACGCTTGACTACCAGACATGGCCAAATGAAAACGAGCCGGCACCCGTTAAAACCGATGTATGGATATATGAAAATGGTGAATACCTTTACGTTGCGTTCAAGGCGTATGATCCCGATCCAGCAAGTATTTATGCGCTCTATCGAGATCGAGATTTGGTTATCAGTCACGACAATGTCGGAGTAGAAATTGATACATTTAACGACAATAGGCTCGCATACCGATTTAACGTCAACCCCTATGGTGTGCAGACAGACTCTATCTATAACGAATTAACGGGAACAGAATCTTACAGTTGGGATGCAACGTGGCAATCAGCGGGGCGTATTACAAACGAAGGGTACGAAGTTGAAATTGCGCTACCGTTGGAAGTATTCAGTTTTGAACAATCTCAAGATATTAAAACGTGGGGAATCCGTTTAGTGCGATTTTATCCTCGTGAAGAAAACATGAGGCTCGCGAACGTTCCTTACTCCAGAGACCAGTCTTGCTTGTTATGTCAGTACGGGCGAGTGCAGGGGTTTAAACATGTATCTCAAGGAAGTGATACCGTTGTATCACCGTTTGTTGTCGCAGGCCGACAACGCTCTCGAGATCTTTCCAGTGGCAATGACTGGCATTATGAGGGGCGAGCCGAGGCCGGTGTTACTGCAAAATGGAATCCTACACCAGAAGTGTCACTGTCGGGCACAATCAATCCCGACTTTTCCCAAGTGGAGGCAGATGTCGCACAATTAAGTGTGAACACACCCTTTTCGTTGTTCTATGAGGAAAAACGTCCATTTTTTCTAGAAAATAATGACTACTTTTCTACGTATACAGACATCGTGTATACGCGAAACTTGTCGGCACCTGATTATGGTGTAAAAGCGACTGGACGAATGGGAAGTCACACCTTGGGTGTGTTTGTAGCGGATGACGAGAGCACCACTTTCTTTGTTCCTGGGAATATTTCGTCTTCCATTGGTTTTATTGATGAAGAGTCAACAAATGCAGCTGCACGATATCGTTATGATTATTCGTCGGGACTATCTATAGGTGCAGTCACTACATTGCGTGAGTCGGATAATTATCACAATTATGTCTTTGGTGTTGATGCGCAGTACGACCTGACACAGCAAGATACGATCACGATGCAAGTATTGAAATCGGATACAGAGTACCCTTTAAATTTTTCAGACCGCTTTTGCAAGTATATTTGTGGCCAAACTGAGTTGTTTAACGAAGCACCGTTGAGAACAGAAGAGCAGGAGATCAGTGGGGCAGCATTTAAATTGGAATATTCTCATTTTGAGAGAGACTGGAATTTGACCGCTTCGCGCGAATCCTTTGATGAAGACTTTCGTGCAGACTTGGGCTATATACCTGCCATTGATACCGTAAAAGACAAATTGACTGCCGCTTATCTGTGGTATGAGGAAAACAGTTGGTGGAATGAAGTAGAAGCCCGAGGAACGTGGGAGAAAAAAGAAAGTTCAGCAGGGGAGTTACTTGAGCAGGAATGGGATGCCAAAGTCATCGTCACGGGCATTTACAAAACGTACTTTGAATTGGGCTATTCTGATCGTGAACGTGTAGGCTTTCGAAGTGTTGCAGAATCTTTGCGAGTAGAAGATAGCAGCGCATTGTTTGATGAGCACGAATGGTACATGCAGATAGTAACACGCCCTATTTCGACCATGTATATTTCTCAGTATTTTCGAACTGGAAGACAAATCGATTTTGTTAACAATCGTTTGGGCGACGATTTTATGTCTCAAACTCGATTTTTTATAAATTTAGGTATTCATACTACGATAGACGTTCACCATACCTATCAGGACTTTGATGTGGACTCGGGTGACCTATTTACAGCCAGTTTGACTGATGCACGTATTACGTATCAATTTGATAAAGAACAGTTTATTCGTCTTACATTCGCATATAATGATGTTGATCGGCATCTTGAAAACTATGTCGGCTCTAATTTTTATGAAACCAACAGAGATTTTGGTACTCAATTGCTGTACTCCTACAAAGTCAATCCTTTTACTAAGTTCTTTTTGGGATATTCTGATTTCGGTGTTCAAAATGATCAGGTTCCACATCGAAGAGTAGCTGAACAGTCTCTATTCATGAAAGTGAGTTATGCGTGGTACAACTAACCTATGTTTAGTGCGACTAAATAGACGCAAAATTACCCGCTCAACAAAATAAAAGGTCGGCATTCGCTGGCCTTTTAGCGCTTAAATCTTTACCCTAGCCGCCATTCTCAGTTGAGTATTATTGTCTAACCTAATCAAGTAGTAGAGAGAGCCTATGTTTACGGGTGAAATTGCCGCATTAAGTACCGCACTGTGTTGGGCTGTAGCTGCCAGAATGTTTGCGATATTAGGAAGGAGCTTTTCTCCTTTGGCCCTGAATTTCTGGAAAGGGCTAGCTGCAATTGGCATATTGTTCATTATTACAACCTATTTTGTACCTGCCTATACATTGTCTAATGAAGCGATGTTTTGGTTGTTGCTAAGCGGTGTGATTGGGATTGGATTAGGCGATACGTTCTTTTTCCAAGCGCTAAACAAGATAGGCGATAGCCAGTCCATTTTGGTGGCCGAAACTCTCGCTCCTATTTTTACTGCATTATTGGCTATGGCTTGGATCTCAGAATGGCTCACTTGGCAACAATGGACAGGTATTGCACTGGTGATATTGTCGGTAGATATGGTAGTGAAAATTCAAAAGAAAGATACTACCAAGCTTTTTGAAGCGACTGGATATGTCTATGCCGCTTTAGCTGCATTGTGTCAGGCTGTAGGCGCGGTAATCAGTCGAGATATTCTCACATCAACGGGCGTTGATGCCTTCAATGCAAGTCAGATTCGCCTAGTGGGCGGTATGGTGATGATTGTCCTATTAATGGTGTTGATGCGTCAAACGTGGCTACCTAAAACTAACAACGCAAAACAAACTTGGGTGCTGTTTACTGGCGCAACCGTTATCGGTACGTTTGCAGCCCTGTATTTGCAGATGGTCGCGTTTGCGAATACCAAAGCAGCGGTGGTACAAACCTTGTTTGCTACCAGTGTCATTTTATCTCTTATCGTAGCTAAAGTGTTAGGTGAGCGGGTTGAACGGAAAACCTTGATCTGGTCAGTGATAGCGTTAATTGGTGTCGGCGTGTTGGTTGGAGCGGAACATATTCCTCATTAACCGAGTGGCGAGCGTGTTGAGCATTTGTCGTTACTAAGGTTGAAGCGCCATCCTATAGCGACAATACAGCAAATATATCTTGTGTTGGATGCGGGATTTATATACAATGCGCGCCCTTAAATCAGCTACTTTATTTTGTTCCTTGTCTCAACACAGTCTGGCTGAGCTGCACGAGACTACAACCGTAAGGAATCAACGATGCGTCATTACGAAATCGTTTTCATGGTTCACCCTGATCAGAGTGAACAGGTTCCAGGTATGATCGAGCGTTATACTGGGATCATCAAAAATGCTGGCGGTACTATCCACCGTCTAGAAGATTGGGGTCGTCGCCAATTGGCTTACCCAATCGAAAAGCTTCATAAAGCACACTATGTTCTTATCAACGCAGAAGCATCTGCTGAAGCGATCGAAGAGCTAGAAACTGCTTTCCGTTTCAATGATATCGTTCTTCGTAACCTTGTTATGCGCACTAAGAACGCTGTGACTGAGCCATCTCCAATGGCGAAAGAAGAGCGTCGTGAGAACAAGCGTGAAGAGAAACGTGAAGAAGCGCCTGCTACTGAAGCAGCTTCTTCTGAAGAATAATCATTAAGGAGACGGATAATGGCTCGTTTTTTCAGACGTCGTAAGTTCTGCCGATTCTCTGCAGAAGGTGTAGCGCAAATCGACTATAAAGATATTGCTACGCTTAAAAACTACATCACTGAAAGTGGTAAAATTGTACCTAGCCGTATTACTGGTACAAGTGCGAAATATCAGCGTCAGTTGTCAACTGCTATCAAGCGTGCGCGCTTCCTAGCATTGCTTCCTTACACTGATTCTCATAAGTAATTGTTGGCGTAAATAAGAGGTAGCAAAGATGGAAATCATTCTACTAGACAAAATCGCCAACCTTGGCGGATTGGGTGATCAGGTTAACGTTAAGTCTGGTTATGCTCGTAACTTCCTTTTCCCACAAGGAAAAGCGGTTCCAGCAACAAAAGCAAACGTTGAAAAATTTGAAGCACGTCGTGCTGAACTAGAAGCAAAAATCGCTGACCAGCTTTCTGCTGCTGAAGCGCGTGCTGCTAAACTAGGTGAACTTGAAAATGTGACTATCGCTGCTCCTGCGGGCGACGAAGGTAAACTATTCGGTTCTGTAGGTACACGTGACATCGCTGAAGCAATTACTGCTGCAGGCGTTGAAGTGGCTAAGTCAGAAGTTAAGCTACCACAAGGTACGCTTCGTGAAACTGGTGAGTTCGAAATCGATATCCAGTTGCACTCTGATGTAATGACTACGATTAAATTGGTTATCATTCAAGAAGCGTAATTCGCATTTTTGAATCAATCAGTTTTGAAAACCGGCTCTTGAGCCGGTTTTTTTGTATATGTCGCTAAATGAATGCGTTACGCATTCATGCCAGTCAGTTCTGGTTTCAAAGAGATAAAGTGGGAAGCGGTATTGATGTTGCTACTAAAGCGAGCAACACAACAAAAATATGCGGGAAAGCGACGGTGGGTTTCAGGCATTGGCGCATGTATGAGATGATCAAAGTTACTCCCCCTGCGCGTTGTTCGCTCCACATCGTGTTGAGTTGCATGGCTTTGTAATGCTGTTGTTCCGCGATGGCTTTTTCTACTACCAATAGTCGATCCGAGATGCGAGCCTGATAGGTTTTTATCATCCCTTCTGTTACCCATAGCGCCGCCGTAATAAACACAATTAAGTAATCAAAGTGGCGGTGAAAGACCAACACACCTAAAGCGATCAATCCGGCCAGTTTTAAATGTACCGCGGTTTTCTCGAAGCTGTGAAACTGCCCTTGAAGTGTGCTCCATTCTGTGTGCAGTGCGCTTGCCTCAAATCCTGACATTGCCTTGTATCCTTGAAAATATTAAACCCAGAATAGCGTAAGGGATGTGGTCATCCCTTAGCGAGCTATTTATACTGCAACAGCGTATTTTTCTCTACTTATGGGGCAAATTTAGAAACGATAGTTTCTGTTTGTCGTCAAAGTGGTATTCGTCAATTAATTCAACGAGCTCTGAGGTGACATCTGCAAGCGCGGTGGCAGCGCGGCTGATCTGGTGCGTCCCTTTGGCATTTTGATCTGACATTTCATCTATCTTGGTGACATTCGTTGCAACATTTTGTGTAATTCTGGCCTGCTCCTCAGCTTGTGAGCTAATGCTGAATGAAATGTCATGAATTGCGACAACACTTTCAACAATTTGCTCTAATAACGCTTCAATATTTCTAGCGTTATCGACAGCCTGATCGGTTTTCTCTTTGCCCTGTTCTATCATCCGTGTTGCAGTTTCAGAGTCTCGTTGTAACGTGCTGATAATTTCGCTGATTTCTTCAGTGGCTTCTTGAACACGCTTTGCTAAGCTGCGTACTTCATCTGCCACCACGGCGAAGCCGCGGCCTTGTTCACCCGCACGGGCCGCCTCAATTGCTGCATTTAGGGCCAATAAATTGGTTTGTTCGGCAACCGATTGGATCACGGTAACAAAATTTGAAATATTTACTACCCCGTCATTTAAGGTCGCAATATTGTCACGAATGTTATTCACTTCTGTCGCGACTTCGTCAATGTTTTCTACGACTTCGGTGACGGCATCTCGGCCCGATTTGGCGAGATCACTGGCTGCTTTGGTGGAGTCTGCGGTACCTTGAATTTGCTTTGCTACGTCAACAATGCTGGCGGCTAACTCTTCCACTGAGGTCGTGGATTGTGAGCTTTCGTCGCGTTGTCGGAGTATATTGGTGTCGCTTTGCACAACAGCTACTACTGTATCATGGGTTGACGACACTGCACTGTAAGTAATATGAGCGATACGTGAGAAGTCTGTGCCAATTTTATCTAGTAGCTCATTCATTTGATTGGCTGATTTACCTAGGTAGTCTTCGCTAATGACAGGGATTTTTAGAGTAAGGTCACTGTTAGCTCGCACAGCTCGCAGCGTGCTGTCTATTTCTCTAGCCTGCTGTCCCATGGTATCGATGGTTTTGTACACTAAATAAGTTAATACAACCACAAACACGATAAAAATGGCATCGAGTATCACGAATAAAACCATCTCACTGTGTAGGTCATTCATATAGCTCTTTAAATCATCAATAACACGCTGATTCAAGTCACCTAACGCTTTTAACCGCTGTGTCGCAACCGCAAACCAAGATTCGGGTGTTTCATTAAATTGGCCGTTGGCTGCTTCGGTAAGAACTTTGTCGCGTAAAGACACCGCTGATTGGTTTTGTGGTGAAGAGATAAAGCGCTCAATATCATCCTTTAATTCGTATATGGCTAAGCTCGTAGCGGTGTCTAAATACGCCCTTTCTTTTGCGACTAGTTTAGAGACTAAATCACGGTTTTCTGCCGATAAAAATTTTGAAGCTAAAATATTACTGACGGTGGCGCGCTGAATGCCACCTTGCTCTTTTACCTGTTCAAGTGCGAATAATGTTGAGAGATCTCGGGTGACATGCGCATTCTCAAACACCCGCATGATGACAAGGGTCTCGTGAATGAGATTAGTAATCAGTGGGGTGTAATACTTGAGGGTGTCTTGTAAGGGCAATGCCCCTTGTTGCACGCCTTCGCGCACTTCTTCCAAACGCTGTAAGTCATTCAATGCTTTTTGAATGTTGGCGCTTGAATCTCGGCCTACCTCACCTAACACCAATGATTTAACGAAGGTTTTGTAATTCGTAACGGCAATATTTGTTTTGTTGTAGTGGTCGCGTAGTTCTTGACCAAATTTCATACCGCCAGACCCTAAATAGCCTGATGACATACCCCGTTCCACTTGCAAGCTTCCGACGAGGTCTTTTACCACCTCCGAAAACTCGACAATTTCGTATGCTTTTGACTCATTCTGTAATGCAACAATGTTTTTCCACATTACGAATAGGCTGATTAAAATCAGAATAATGGAAGGTAAGAGAATAATTGCCGAAATGTGCTTTGAGAGAAACTTGCTCATTCTTCACCCTGTTTGTATTTCAACTTGTGATTTCCACGCTAGTTTAAATTTAGGCTGAAATACCAGCTTTGCCAGTTTTTGGGGGGGAAATTGAAAAGAGGAAAGTGTGTTAATTATCAGAAATACAAAAAAAAACGGCTCCGTAGAGGAGCCGATTCTTAAGTGGTAAGCCGTCGCTTACCGACCATGTTGAAACTAAATACGGTCGTTCAATACTTTTGCGATAGGTGAGTCCATTAGGCCTTTATCACTGACCCAAGCACGTAGCGTTTTACCGTCTGCTTCAGGTGCATTAAGTTGGCTTTTTGGCATCTTTTTAATTAACAATGATCCAGACTCAACGGCACCGTTAAGAAAGGCAAAACGAATTAAGCTTTCGCCGCTGCAAGACACACCTGAATAATAATCTTGAAGTTTAAGTTTGTAATCAGACTGAACTTTCTTCATTTTTTTACGAAGTTCGCCTTTGTCATCTGCCTGTACAATTGTGCAGATGTTAGACAGAGCCGCATTAACATCGTTCGCGAATGCGTTTGCACCGAATGATAAAGCCGCTACTGCAAGAGAAATCTTAACTACTTTCAACATGGTTAACACTCCAATAAAAGGATTATAGGTCTTATTGACGGCGGCCATTAGACCTGAGAAAGCGTGCATGCGAAAGCGGCATGTTAATACTTAGGTATGGGTTTGAATAACATGTGTTTTTTCTCAAAAGCGAGTATTTATCTGTACAAATAACCAGTGTTGAACTAGTGTCTGGTTACCGGAGTTAAATTTGGTAAGTTGAGATGTACTTAAGCGATAACCTAACTGTGAACTAAGGAATGATCATGAGCGAAACGATAAAGCTGTCTGGACGTTGTTTGTGTGGTGATGTAACGGTTACGGCAAATACCGTTGTGCCTGCTGTGGGTGTCTGCCATTGTGGAATGTGCAGAAAATGGGGCGGTGGCCCGTTAATGACAGCGGATGGGCAAACGGATGTTACCATCGAGGGAAAAGATAGTCTCACGACTTACCCGTCTTCTGAGTGGGGCGAGCGTGCTTTTTGCTCTCGTTGTGGTTCACATTTGTTTTATCGTGTGCAGCAAACTGGGCAATATTTTCTTTCGGTGGGTTTATTTACTATTCCTGACAATATGGACATGGAACACCAAATTTTTATTGATGAAAAGCCACACTTCTATTCTTTTAGTAATCAAACGCACACCATGACTGCGGCAGAGACCATGGCGGCATTTATGCAAGAGTCGTCCAATTAATATAGTGTAAGGATGACAAAACGGTTGCGATAGCAGAGTGCGCTTATTGCGCGCCCTGCCGTTTGTTTAGAATCTGACTAAATATGCTGCTTACATGAATTCATGCTGACAGCCGAGTGTGCCAGATGTTAGCACTATTTCCCCACGGTATTTTCCCACGGCATGGGCGAGATAGGAATGTCGTAGCAGTCTTGATGCCCAGCGATACAGACTTCAATGTGTGAGTGATTTGACGAGTTTTTACTTATTGTTTGCATAATATGATCAAAGCTCGTTGAGTTCACGGGGGTTTGGTTGATTGACGTGATGATGTCACCCACGTTGAATGTATTTTGGGGTAATGCGGAGAATTCATAAATTGCTTTGATGATCCCCCCGTTTTCATGAGGAAGAATACGCAAGCCCAAATGAGGCAATGTTTGGGAAGACACGCCATCGCGGATAGGCTTTAAATACAAGGCTTCATGTTCAAAATCAACGATGGCGTTGAATTGACGCAGTATTTGATTGCCTAATACCCCATGGCTGCCACTTTGGGGGTTTTCTCCCTCGCTTCTAAAATAGGCAGGAAAATGATTAACATTGAATCCTGCAAGTGTCATGTTGTCTACCAAACCTACTTTATTGCGTGAGTAGCCACTGATGCCCCGTGAACGTGCTTCATAATGTTTGGCTGGTACGGTGACCCCTTCTGGTAAGACACCCATAAATAGAGATAAATATCCTGTTGAGCCTGTATCTATCATGACTTTCACGGTGTGTTTTTTATCGTTTATTGTTACATGGGTGTCTATAAATGGCGTATCGCTATGAACTGGCATGGCGTGGAATTGCCAACCTTGTGCTAAGCGTTGATCGTGGAAATGTTCGTGACTTTCTGGTGGTTCAGCAAATGTGACTTGCATATTGCCGTAATCAATTTCAATTGTCGTGCGGTTAAAAAAGTCAGCTCCAATCACGCCGTCGAAGTAAGTTTCGTCTTGGGAATCAAAGGGGAGTGCGTCGGTTGTGGCATAAATAACCGATAGGTTTGCAATCGAGAAGTCACCCGTACTGAGGGTAATATTATCCAAAACGTACGCAGTGGGGTCGCCATCATTCCCCGAACCGCTGATAGCGATAGGTGAATCTTTTTTAAAGGATAAATGCTTCGTTCTTGGGCTTTGGGTTATAACGGTTGCGGCTGCACCCGTATCTAACACGAACCTCAGTGGCTCGCCGCCATTGATGCTTACAGGCACAATAATGTGATGGTTGTATGTTGTAAATGGCACGCTTGTTGTCTTGTCGGGGGTGGTCCATTTGACGTTCGCCTGCTGCTGCTTTAGAAAAAATGAGAGTGAATTCGCAAGCTGGCAGCCGCTCAAATAGAGTAAAGAGACAATAAACACGCAAAGTTTGATGGGCGCTGTTATATTCATAGAATACTCCGTAGTTAATGTTCTGTGATAACAAATTATCGTAATACAATAATTATAGGTTGTTTTGTAATAATTGTTTCAAGATGTAAAATAGCGAGATTATTGTCACTATGAGACTGTTAGATATGAAGGCGTTAGAAACATCAGTAGAGCAAAACTCTCTAAATCGACATATACGCACGTTAAGCAAAGGGGCGCGTTTGCTTATCGCCTCTTTTGCAATATTGGTCATGATAACCAGCGCAATGGGATGGTTTATTGAAGGGCGTTGGTGGGTCAGTTTATTTAGTGGTCAGTTCAATGCGCTGTGGGAGCAACAGACGGTTTCGCAAACATGGCTATGGGTGTCTTTACTGCCTTTGATTGGGTTGTGCGTGTTTGCTTATATGCAATTGGATCGCTTTTTTCGCCATACTTCCCGAAGCGAGTTTTTCTCTCATGATGCGGCCTACTGCCTTTATCGGGCTGCACAAGGGTATACCGGAATGGTTGCTTACTCGCTATTATGGCCACTGTTGATGCTATTAGTGGTCACTGGTCAGTCAGCAAACATCGAATTGAATATCGCACCAGGACAATTGGTTGTGGCAATCACCTTTTTGATCATTGCAAAACTCTATGCGCTCGCCGCGTCTATTGATGAAGAAAACAAGGCGTTTATCTGAGATGAAAATTATTGTGAATTTAGACGTGGTCATGGCGCAAAGAAAAATGAGTTCGAAAGATATCGCTCAACGAATTGGTATTACGGAAGCCAATTTGTCATTGCTAAAACGGGGCAAGGTGAAGGGTGTCAGGTTTGAAACCCTTGCAGCGTTATGTCGTGAGCTAGATTGTCAGCCAGGAGACATTTTGGCTTATGGTGAAGACGCTACTTAGATAGGTTTACACCTAAAGCGCACCATTAAGTCTTACGAACACGGTAACTTATGTCATGGCTTTTAACCATTGTTCAAAGGCGATACCGACATTTTTATCGTGAGATTCAAGAAATTGTAAAAAGCGTTTAGCAGAAGTATTTACCACGCGCTCCAATGGGAAATCCACCGCAGCTGCTTTTTCTTCGCATTGATGCGTGTCGCCTACATGATATGCAATGTGGGCATCGCTTGAAAACACCACTTGCCAGTCGAGTGTATCAACTAGCTCCATAATGCGTGTGCAGTTTTCTTCACTACCGACTCGAGAGTGAGTAAATGAGCTGTTGTTAATTTCAATCAATACGTTGGCATCTTTTGCGGCGCGGATCACTTCCTCGTAATCTAACGGGTAATTGGGATTTCCTGGATGCCCAATGATTTGGCATTGTCCCGATTGAATGGCGTTGATTACGGCACGTGTATGGGTTGCCTTATCTTTAGGTGGAAAAACAGGCTCATGAAAGCTGGCGATGGCAAAATCTAAGTAGGGATGAAGGTTTTTAGGAATATCTAATTTTCCGTTGTCAGGCAAAATATTCGCTTCGATACCTCGCAAGACGCCGATTCCGTCTATCACGCGTGGAATGACCGAACGATTGCCAAAATGCCAAGGATGCGGAGAATCTGGCATCTGCGGGCCATGCTCAGTGAGCGAAATCATCTTCAGCCCTTTTGCTTTGGCTTGCTGCACATATTCGCCCACCGTACTGTAAGCATGGGTACTGGCTACCGTGTGAGAATGTGTATCAACTTCGATTAACATATTACCTCCTGCGCCACATGGGGTTGGTGCTCGTTTTGTTGTTTGTCCCGCTCGCTATCTTCAACCTGCCGACTAAGATACTATCATGTTCACATGACATATCGCTGACAATTTCGCTGTTTGAGTAATGAATATTACCAATTAGAACCAGTAGCGAATCAGCGTACAACCGAGTGAGGAAAAGAATGGAATTAGCAACGTTTATGCAAGCTGCAATTAATGAAGCACAAAAAGGCCGAGATGAAGGAGGGATTCCGATTGGCTCGGTGTTGGTGCATAACGGTAACGTGATTGGTGCGGGTCACAACCGTCGTGTGCAAAATGGCAGTTGCGTGTTACATGGTGAAATGGACGCGTTGGAGAATGCTGGCCGTTTACCTGCCAGCGTATACCGTGAGTCAGTTATATTTACGACATTGTCGCCATGCTCAATGTGTACTGGAGCGATTTTGCTGTATGGGATCCCCCACGTTGTGATCGGTGAAAACCAGACCTTTCTTGGAGAGGAAGAACTACTTAAATCAAAAGGGGTTAAGGTGACCGTAATGGATGATGAAACCTGTAAAACCTTGATGAAAACCTTTATTGAGCAACACCCTGAATTATGGAACGAAGATATTGGTGAATAGGCGATTAAAAAACGGATAGAAATTGCAAAAAAATGGATGCGCCTAACAATTAATGCCGACATAATACCCATATAAAATTTAGCACATCCAGTGCAAAGTCGCGTAAGGGGCGTCTATTATCTAGAGAGGATTCTAGATAGGCGTTCCTTTTTCTTTTTCGGAAGGCCTGATGGTGAATCAAACGAAAATATCAGGCACATTTTGGGGATAGAAGTGAGCAATAACGAAGATTGGACAATCGAAGACGCAGAGCGCTTATACAGTGTAGGTCGCTGGGGCGGCGGTTATTTTGAAATTGGCGAAAACGGTAATTTACACGTTACACCAGATTTGGATAACAAAGACATTCGTATTGATTTCAAAGCAGTGCTTGAAGAAATCAAAGAAGAGGGTATTCAATTACCTGTCGTTGTGCGTTTTCATGACATCTTGCGTTCACAGGTAGAGAAACTGAACGAGACGTTTCGACGCACCATGAATGACGCCGAGTATGGCGCTCAGTACATGGGTGTTTATCCTGTAAAAGTGAATCAGATGCGAGAAGTCGTAGAGGAAATTGTTGATGCCGGCAAACCGTTCAACTATGGCTTGGAAGCAGGTTCAAAAGCAGAGTTGATTACCGCACTGGCGTACAATACCAATGAAGATTCACTGACAGTGTTAAATGGCTATAAAGACGAAGAGTTTATGCGTTTGGCGCTTCTAGCTAGAAAGCTTGGTCGTAAAGTGATTGTGGTCATTGAGAAGTTTTCTGAGTTGTTGCTTCTGGTCAAAATTGCGAAAGAACTCGACATACAGCCTATTGTGGGCTTGCGTTCGAAAATGACAGTTAAAGGCCGAGGAAAGTGGGAAGGTTCTGGCGGCGATCGTGCCAAGTTTGGCCTCACCATCAGCGAGATCATTAAGGCTGCACGCTACCTTGAGTCTGAAGGAATGGGAGACACCTTCAAATTGCTTCACTTTCACATTGGTAGTCAGCTAACCGACATTAGAGCGGTAAAAGAAGCCATTAACGAAGGCGCACGCATTTATGCCGAGCTTTATCGCATGGGCTTTAAACTGGATTATGTTGATGTGGGTGGCGGACTAGGCATCGACTATGACGGCAGTAAATCAACGAATGACTCGTCGCGTAACTACAGTATGGAAGAGTACGTCGCTGATGTTGTATTCGGTATGAAAGAAGTGTGCGACTTGGAAGACGTGCCTGTACCGAACTTAGTCAGTGAAAGTGGCCGAGCAATAACGGCACACCATAGTTGCGTAGTCACACAGATTGTTGGTGAAATTCGTGCGAATAGCGCCGAAATTGACACCAAAGAGGAAGACGACGAGCACATTTTAGTGTCGAATATGCGCGATTTGGCGTTGGGTGTTGATCAACAAGACAACTTGCAAGAAATATTCAATGACGCATCTCAGTGGAAAGAGCAAGCAATAGACGCGTTTAAACTTCGTGTGGTAACGCTTGAAGAGTTAGCAAAAATTGAAACTTTGTATTGGCAGATTATGGTGAAGCTTCGTCATCGCACGCGTGATGCTGAGTTCGTGCCAGAAGAAATGCAAGAGCTCGAATACACGCTTTCTTCCCAGTATTTGTGTAACTTTTCGGTTTTCCAAAGCGCTGCTGATACGTGGGCGATTGACCAAGTCTTGCCCGTTGTGCCAATTACCCGCATGAATGAGCGCCCAACGGTGAACTGTTCGCTGGTGGATATTACGTGTGACAGTGACGGTAAAATTGACCAGTTTGTTATCGAAAATGGTGTGTCTGATGTGTTACCCATGCACCCTTTACGTTCTGGGGAAGAGTATTACTTAGGCTTATTCCTAACTGGCGCATATCAGGATGTAATGGGCGATATGCATAACCTGTTTGGCCGACTCAATGAAGTGCATATTTTTAGTTATGACGATGATCCTCAAGACTTCTACATTGAAGAAGTCGTGCCCGGCTCGTCGGTAGAAAACGTGCTGTCAATTATGCAATATCACCCTAGTTCAATGGCACAAACGGTGAAGCGTATGATTGACCGAAAGGTGTCTGAAGGCATAATGAACCCACGTGAAGGGGTTAAATGGACAGACTTTTATGAGCAATGTCTGGCTGGATATACCTACCTGAAACAAAAATAACGCAGGTAGTTACTCAGGTTATGTCTGTTCTTCAGAGATAACCTGAGGCTGCTTTAGCGTGTTGCTTCTAAACCGTCATCGTACCGTTGGTTGTGCCTATCGACGATGGCAAATACGATTCGATGAATTAGCAATAATCCTCCTATTATAACGTAAGGCAGGTAGGCAGTGTCGCCCGCTTTTTCAGCTAGAAAAAAGTGCAATAACACCAAAACTAACAAGCCATACACACTGCGGTGAATCTGCCGCCATGTGCGTTTCAGCTTTTTTTGAATTGCGGTGATAGAAGTGATCGTAAGAACGACATAAACCGTGATTGATAGCCAGCCTATCCAAATAAATGAACGCCTTAACGCATCTTCGATTGCTTCATCTACTATCCAAACGACTTCCATATGCAAATAGGCAATACAGTGTATTAACGCAAAAAGGGCTGAAATCAACCCTATACGTCTGCGGTACTGAATCAAAAAGTTCCAATCGGCTAAGCGTTTTCCATAGGGAGCATGTAAATAGGTAAAGCATATCGACAGCCAGCGTCGCAACGGCGTAATCGCGAGGCTGAGGAGTAAGAATATCAACGCATACGTGCCACTGCGATACATAATAGTTTCAAAACTATTGGCGCTGGGTATCAGAGCGGGGAAGACCGCATAGATGGCTAAGAGCATCGCTATTATCAAAAGCAGCCGTTTGATAATAGGTTGTTGGCGTTTAATGAACTGAATCGAATCTCGCATTATAGTAAGTAGACACCCATCATCATAGCGGCATGTTATTCAGCTAAGGCTGTTCAGAATGTCTGGCGTATAAAGGTGCTGTACATCGTCTGCATAACCATTTAGCAACTGGGTAGCACGCTTTTGGGTTTCACCGAGTGGTAGTTCTCGTCGTTGACTCCATCTTGGGTGTGGAACGTCTGGATTAACGTTGGCAAAAAAGCCGTATTCGCTAGGCGCCATCTGTTGCCAACTGCTGAGTGGTTGATAAGAAACCAGTTCAATTCGACGAATGGCTTTAATACTCTTATAGCCGTACTTCCAAGGCACGACTAACCTCAATGGTGCGCCGTTTTCAGGCGTTATAGCACCGCTGTACATGCCTGTCGCGAGTAAGGTTAACGGGTGAAGGGCTTCATCGAGCCTAAGTCCTTCAGTGTATGGCCACTGTAAAATCTGTCTGCGCTGACCGATCATTTCTTTTGGATCAAAGTGACCAATAAATTTTACGAATTTTGCTTCTGGCTTAGGATTTGCCCTAGAAATGACATCTTTCAGCAGAATACCTTGCCAAGGAATTACTGCAGACCAGCCTTCTACACAACGAAGTGAATAGGTGCGCGAATGCAGAGTAAACAGTGAGGAAACGTGACTCACATCAATTGAATAAGGGGTGTCGACTAATCCGGTGACGTCTACTTGCCATGGATTGAGGGTTAACGCTTGCGCTAGAATTTTCACGGCTTCTTTTGAGCGGCTGAATTCATAGTAATTGCAATAAGAAGACACTAATGATTGCGGGGTAACGTCAGGAGAAGGCGCAATATTAGGCTTTGAACAAGCAGGTAATAAGCCAAGCGCAATCGCGCCTTTAATGACCTCTCGTCGCGTTAAAAAGAGATGCTTAGGCGTGATTTTACCGGGAGTGGTTGCCTTAGTTTTGTGCGCTCGCTTTTTATTATTCATGTAGCGCACAACCGTTAACTAATTGCGCAAGGTATACACATATTCAACTACGCTTTCTAATTCTTCTTCACTAAGCTGGTCTTTCCAAGGCGGCATTTGCATAGAACGCCCGACTTTTTCTCCGCCTTTTTCAATGATGTCTTGTAAATATTGTTTAGGTAATACGCTCACCGTTAAATTGGCTGGTGGTGGCGTTTTGATGATTTTACTCATGCGGCCGTCGCCTTTGCCATAATCACCATGACACAAAGTGCAACGCGTATTGAAGACCTGTCTACCTAAATCAAGAAGGTTGGTTTCATTTTTAATGTGAACGTCATTTAAAAAGGTGAGCGCCTTGGGCGCGTCTTCGCGTAACAGTAAAACAAAATCGACAACGCTTTGTAATTCTGTCCAACTGATATCTGCACCCATCGGCGGCATATAAGGCGATACGCCCGCTAATGACGCGCCATGGGCAATGACTTTTTCAAGCCCCGCTCGATTTGGGTATTTGATATTAGTACGCAGGTTAGTGTCGGGGTAATCTTTGATTTGCATTGCCAGCCGTCCTTCACCCATGCCTTGTGGACCATGACACAAGGCACATCGATGTTTAAATACGTGAGCGCCCAATTCCATCGATGGATGACTGACCTTCTCATAGACATCCAAGTTGGGTTTTCCTGTTGCTGCGCTGTCTGGCTTTGCCGTTGCAAAACTGCTGATGATCATCAGCACCCATACACTATTTATCATGCTTAACCTGCGCATGGTGCTTATCCTATTCTTTAACGATGACTTTCATTTTCATGGCTGGGTGAATAGCACACTCCACTTCAACCGTGCCTGCTTGATCGAAGGTGACATCTCGGTATTCCCCTTTAGGGAAAGATCCTAAATCAAATAACTTGGTGTCTGACAGGCTGTAAACGTTGTGAAAGAATGGATCTTCATTCACAAAGCGCACTACATCTCCTTTGTTAATTTCAACTTCAGCAACCGTAAACTCTTTGTCTTTTTGTGCTACTTCAACGGTTTTGGCTATAGCCGTCGCGCTGACGATAAGTAACAGTAGGGTGATGAAAAGGGCTTTCATACATTCTCCTTGTGATTTTTCGCGTTAAAGTGGAATCGCTGGCAAAGTAAAAGGTTTTTGCGGTGACGTTAGGGCTTCTAAGAAAGCGACTAAATCGGCTTTTTCTTTATCGGTTAACGTCAGCGCCTTCATATTCGGAGAGACATTGGTTTTGACAACACCGCCAGTAATATAATGGTCGACGACGTCCTCTAACGTACGTGCACTGCCATCATGAAAATACGGGGCCGTGGTTGTGATGTCTCTTACCGTTGGTGTTTTAAATGCGCCTTTCATTAGGCGAATAGGCACAAATTCAAAGCGGCCCATATCTGGTGTTTCCGCCCCATAAGACGGCAAGCCGATATTGTGAAAGCCGTTGTCTGTAAAGTTAGGCGCGCTGTGGCACACTTCACAGTTTCCTTTGTCAGGATCAACAAATACTTTAAACCCGTTAATCTGAGCAGGAGTAAGCGCGTCTTTTTCCCCTTTAACCCAGCGATCAAAAGGGGAGTTGCGGCTCACCACAGTGCGTTCGAATGCGGCGAGGGCTTTCGCTAAGGTTTCTGTACCAATAGGTTCATCGGGATATGCCTTTTTAAAGGATTTCGCATAGTCAGATGTTTTTAAAAATTCGACTAAACGGGGAATACTCATGTTCATTTCTACATGTGATTCCATCGGGCCCATGGCTTGGTCTTCCAATGTGGCTTTTCTGCCGTCCCACATTTGAATGGAGTTGTAACCTGTGTTGACGATAGTCGGTGTAGCGCGGCCTAACACCATACTTTTAAATCCTTTGGCTGTGGCAAGCCCGTCAGACCATCCAAACATAGGATTGTGGCAGGTTGCACAAGACATGTTGCCGTCGCCACTTAATCGCGTATCGAAGAAGAGCTTTTTGCCTAGCTCAACGCGCTCTGGTGTTGTTTTATTGTTGTCTGGTGCAGGTACCTCTTCAGGCAGAAGCCAACGTTGAAGAGACGGGTGTCCAGCTTCAAACACATATTGCGATGCGAAACTGCTAAACGTAAGACCGTACAACGAAAGCATACTGCAAAAAAATATCAAACTGCGGCTAAGTTTAATCATAATTTGCTCCGTCGAAGCGTGAAGAAGTGTCAAAGGTTATTGTGTTATTAAGGGTAGACAATATTTTCACAAGCTGTGTAAAAACATTTGTTTACGGTTAAAAAAGAGCGTTGAGCTTCCTAGCTCAAAAGGGGGTGGAGAAAGGCAAGGCTTGACACTCGGCAGTGTTCAAGCCTTTTGGCAATAAAGTATGCGCTGCCCCGAGGGACGGTGGTAGATATTAGTTTTGGGTTTTCTCTTGCTTAGCCGCAAGAGTTGCATATTGGGTGAAAAAGTCAGCCCAAAATGCAGCGGTTAATCCGTTTATTGTATTTGATTCTGCATTCATCAGGATTGCAAAGCCAACCTGTTGCTCTGGTGCAAATGCAATGGCTGCACGATAACCTTGAACCCAGCCACCGTGATAGATAAGGGGCTGGCCTTTGAAGTCATAGATACGCCAACCTAAACCATAGTGGGCATCGTTCAAATACCCTTTCCAGTCGCGTCTGCGCAATTCACGTGATGTTTTTACCACGGGCGTTGTGACTTGCTCTATGAGTGAGTCAGAAATAACATGAGGATATTCACCTAGCATGGCTCGTAGCCAAATAGTCATATCTTTTATACTCGCGTTGACCCCTGCTGCGGGCGAATAGCGGTAGTAACTCTTTTTGACTTTGCCTTCACGCCATTTGTCTTTTCGAATGGCAATATGGGGTTTTGCCCACTCATCGGAAGATAACAGCGCGGCTAATCCGGCACTGGCAGTGGGCATACCTAAAGGCTTTAAAATTTCTCGATTAAGCACGGCGCGATAACTGGTATTTTGGGCATCAAAGTAATGCTCAAACACACCGAACAACGCATTTTGATAGGTATAACACTTGCCTGGTGTACACAGTGGCTCTAAATCTGCCAGCATATTTAGTACCCGAGGGAGCGGGTAATTGGCTTCAATTAAGTTGTCGTAGGCGTTGGGCATGTAGCCACTGGCTTGCCCAACAATATGGCGCACGGTCAGATCATTGCGGCCATTGGTAGCAAACCCAAATTCAGGCGCGAGCTTTGATACAGGCGTATCCCAATTAATGGCTTTTTGTTCTGCCAGTTTGGCAATTGCCATCCCTGTAAAGGTTTTTGAGACAGAAGCAAGCCTGAATACTGTGTCTTCGGAAATAGGCGCGCCCTTTCGGCTCGTTTTACCAAACGTGAAAATGTGCTCGGGTTTGCCTTTTTCTACAAACACCAATGCGTAGCCAGGAATATTATGTTTCGCAGCTTTAGCTTGGGTGCTATCGGCATAGTCATATAACCATGGCGCCTGTCGGGCAATAGCAAGGTCAACAATGAGCAGGTTTATGATAAATAGACCTGTAAATAAAAATCGCTTCAACAACATGGAATCTTAATATTTGTTTTTATCGTTCTAGGGCGTTTAGCCCTTATATATTACGATGCTATTATCCTTTTTTCACGATACATTAATCAACTGTTGATTCAGTTCCGTTTTACGCGGGTGTGTTTATCCGATTCACGGTACACTTTTATATCATTATTTGCGAGTAGTGGAATGAATATGGTGCTGAGTCAACAAGCCTATCAGAGCGCGCGACAAGCTCGGGATTATCGGTTTGATGGGACCTTCTTTGTAGCAGTAAAAACGACGGGGATCTTTTGTCGCCCTATTTGCCCCGCACCGGCTCCAAAAGAAGATAATGTGACCTATTATGATTACGCCCATCAAGCGATGCAGGCGGGGTACCGGCCTTGTTTACGTTGTCGCCCCGATAGCGCGCCTAGCTCATTTGCGTGGAAAGGTGTGGACACAACGGTTGAGCGGGCCATAAAACTCATTCGTCAACATCCGCAAGACACCCTCGCACATCTGGTGGAGCGTTTGGGCATTACTGATCGATATTTGCGTCGTCTGTTTGCTGAAAAATTGGGAGTAAGCCCCAAACAGTTTCAATTATATGAAAAGCTCCTTTTTGCGAAGCAGTTAATTCAGCAATCAACGATGACCATCGAAGACGTGGCACAAGCCAGTGGGTTCTCTTCGTCGCGCCGCTTGCAAGAGAATATGAAAAAACAAATGGGCTTAACGCCGATTGCATTGCGCAATGGTAAATCAGTCTCTCACCATACTATTTCTCTCTCGTTATCTTTTAGGCCTCCGTATCATTGGCCTCAGGTGCGAGCGTTTTTAGCTATGCGCGCCATTCCTGACATGGAGTGGGTGACCGATGAATCGTACGGTCGCACCATCGTAATTGAGGCATGCTATGGGCAATTCACTGCCACTTATCATGAGGCTAAATCATGCTTTGAGGTTAGCGTAGAATTGTCTGATCCCGCCTACTTGAAGCAAGTGATTTTTCATATACGTCGAATCTTAGATTTGGATGCAGATCCCGCTGTGATTAGTCATGCATTACACAGCACGGGGTTAACAGAGTCTCACTGTACGCAGGGTATACGGTTACCTGGTGTGTTCGACACGTTTGAAGCAGGCTGCCGAGCGGTGTTAGGTCAACAAGTTTCTGTGAAAGCGGCGATTAATCTGGTGACAAAATTGGTAGAAAATGTGGGCGTGAAGCGCGATGATAAGCGTTGGTTTCCCACGCCAGAAATAGTGGCAGAGAGTGACTTAACCTTTTTGAAAATGCCAGACAGCCGGAGACAGGCACTAAAAAGGTTAGCGCAATTTATAGCCGATAAGCCTGACGCTGACCCTGTACAGTGGTTGGCATTGAAAGGCATTGGGCCATGGACGGCAGCGTATGCTGAAATGCGCGGCCAATCGCAGCCAGACATTTGGTTAAACACCGATTTGGTGATTAAAAAGCAACTTGCTCAATATGCACTGGATGCAGACTTAGCGGCCCCTTGGCGTAGCTATTTAACGTTTCAATTATGGAGTTTAGCCTCATGACAAATGAAGTTTACACGCAGACTATTCGCTCTGAGATGGGGTGGGTAGAGATCACCGCATCAGAGCAAGGCATTCAATCGATTTATTTCAAAGATGATAAGCAGCGTGAAGATAAACCAAATCAGCATACAAAAGCTGCCGTGATGCAATTAGAGGAATATTTCGCGGGTAGCAGAGATGTGTTTGACTTGCCGCTTGATATGAAAGGCACTACGTTCCAGCGGTCAGTGTGGGACGAATTGCTAAAAATACCTTACGGGGAGACCTGTTCATACAAGCAAATTGCAGATAAGCTGAACAATCCCAAAGCAGTAAGGGCTGTGGGAGCTGCCAATGGTAAAAATCCAGTGTCTATTGTAGTGCCTTGTCATCGTGTGATTGGCTCTAATCAAACGTTAACAGGGTATGCTGGTGGGCTGGAACGAAAAGCAAAACTGTTGTCGCTGGAAAATGCCCAACAGACATTTTTGATATAGGACGTCATTTTGAGATTACAAGATGCATTTGAGCTCGTGTTATTAGCTGCAATTTGGGGCAGCTCATTTTTATTTATGCGTACGGCCACGCCGGAATTTGGTGCAATTAGTCTGGTTGCGGTAAGAACCAGCATTGCAGCACTGTGTCTATTGCCTTTTTTAATGATGTCCAAGCAAGTCAAAACGGTGACGAGCTATTGGCGTCAGTTGCTATTTCTTGGGGTGATTAATACTGCCTTACCTTTTTGTTTATTCAGTTATAGCACGGTTCAGATTGGTGCAGGGTTTGCGGCAATCCTAAACGCTACTGCTCCCATGTTCGGTGCGCTTATTGCTTTTTTGTGGTTGCGAGAAAAGCTTACGTTGTGGGCTGTGGGCGGTTTAGTGCTAGGGTTTGTTGGGGTGCTGGTTACCACCAATGCGCGTTCAGCTGACTCGTTCTATTTAGCCATTATGCCAATTCTGGCTGCATTAGGGGCAACGTGCTCTTATGGTATTGCTGTTTGCTATACACGCAAATGGTTGGCCGGCGTGAATGCCTTGGCTATTGCAACAGGAAGCCAAATCTTCGCAGCAACGGCGCTGGCACCATTAGCGTTTCTTACATGGCCAGCGGTAATGCCATCAACCTCTGCGTGGTTACAAGTGTTGGTTATGGCGGTGGTATGCAGTGCATTCGCTTATATTTTGTATTTCCGTCTTATCGCGAATGTTGGGCCTACCAAAGCATTGTCTGTTGGTTACTTGGTCACTGTATTTGGCGTTATGTGGGGGATGCTCTTTCTGGGAGAAACCATTAACAGCCAAATCGTCATTGGCGCACTGCTCATCATGTTTGGTGTTTCACTTACCACTGGGGTGATTAAGCAGCGTCAAAAAGCTGAACCCTAACCAGATTACGTCCATCACGCTTTGCTTGATAAAGCGCATCGTCGGCAGATGCTATTAGCTCTTTTAAGCTGTTGGGGGCGTGACTGTATGATACGCCCACACTGGCCGTGACCTTCATCATGAACTTGTCGGAATGTAAATTCATATTGGCGACATTTTGGCGAAGTGCCTGTGCCACTTCATAAGCTCGGTTAGGATCGGTGTTCGGCAGTAAAATCACGAACTCTTCTCCACCCCAACGGCCGACTATATCGTCTTCACCGATGGAATTTTGCAGCACCTCAGCCGCCTTTACTAATACCTGATCGCCTGTATTGTGGCCGTACGTGTCGTTAATAGATTTAAAATGATCTAAATCGACCAACAAACAACTCATTGGTACATGTTGTTCTTGGAGTTCACCAAACCTCAGCTCTACCTTTGCGCGGTTGGGCAATTGCGTGAGAGGATCCATTTGCATGTTTTTGTGCATGTCTTGTTTGAAGAAATACAACAAATGATAAATCACCATGAACATGACAAATATAATGACCAATAAGGTAACGATGCTAAAAATAAACCCCTGACTGATTTCAACTTGGCGAGCTTGTAGCGGTGTAAGTAGGTGTAATGTCCAATTGAACGGTGCAATATTAACTTCGGCAATGAGGTAGTCGTGCCCGTCTACTTTAACCAGAGTATTGTTCAAAGAATGAATCGCCTCATTGTCGGCTTTTAAATCCTGAAACCATGGTAGGTTTTCTAGGTTCGTAAAGGTCGAGTTTCTGGCATTAAGCAAGGGATCTGATGAAAGCATGATATTGCGCTGCTGATCAGTAAAGATGAAGTCATATCCATATTCCGCTTTATACAACGAAAACAGCTCAATGAAACTTTGCAAACTTTTACCTGTACCGAAAAAACCTAAAAAGCGGCCATCGTCGTCAAAAATCTTTATGTCAATGTAAAAGTGGGTGTCTTCCCATTTGCCAATGTCTGCTATGGCCGAATCTGGTACGTCTTTATATTTAAAATACCAGCTGACTTCGCCTTCTTTTAAAGTGTGCGTGGTGCGATCTGAATAATATTGCTGACGATTTTTTTCACTGGCAATGAAAAATAGGAAGCCAAACTCCTGATTTAACCGGCTTAATGTGTTGTAGATAGCCGCTTCGTCGATGTCGTCGGCCTGCATCAACGATTTAATTTCTTGAGACTTAGATAAGGTTTGCGCTATATGAAGCGGCTGCATCAAATGCTCTACAATGAGTGCATGAGCGGGCGAAATTGATCGCTGATGCGCACGGCTCTGTTCAGCCACGATTTTTGACACACTAAAGTGTGCAAGAATAACGATCGAAATAACTACAACAACGAACAGTGCAAGAATACTTCGATGCAAATTTCTAAAATTACTCACTTAAGATCCATTTATTCACTGCGAATTTGCATTCCTTTTGTACGAATTATATCTGTTTGTGTCGTTAAATTGAACAAAGTTGAAGGGAACTTCCTAATAAAAATACGGTTTTCTCGTAAATACCCATAAAAAGTAGGGACAATGGGTCATAAAACTACGCGTACCAGCGACACGAGTCTGGAAGTTTCGGTACTCTCTTGTAGAATAAACGCCAAATTATCATTGTTCAGGATTCGTTATGACATTTTCTGTAGTAGTGCTTGCGGCTGGAAAAGGAACCCGCATGAAGTCGTCTTTGCCTAAAGTGCTTCACCCAATTGCAGGCAAACCCATGGTAAAACACATTATCGACACGGTCAGAGAGATTGGTGCAGAGAATGTGCATCTTGTTTACGGGCATGGTGGTGATCAGCTACAAGAGCGATTGTCTGATGAAGCACTATCGTGGTGCTTGCAGAGTGAACAGCTCGGCACAGGGCATGCGGTTCAACAAGCTGTGCCACACATTAAAGACAATGAAGATGTGTTGATTTTGGTAGGCGATGCACCACTGATTAAACCTGATACTCTGCAACGTTTAATCCTTGTTAAACGTAGTGCTGATCTTGCCCTACTGACTGTCGAACTGGAAGATCCTACTGGAATGGGGCGCATTGTTCGCGACGGAGACAATGTTGTTGCTATTGTTGAGCACAAAGATGCGACAGAACAGCAAAGGCAAATTAAAGAAATTAACACCGGCATGATGATGATGGCCGGTGCAGATTTGAAGCGCTGGTTGAGTGCGCTAAATAACAATAATGCGCAAGGTGAGTACTACCTCACTGACGTGATTGAAATGGCTGCCAAAGAGGGAAAAACTATCAAAGCGGCTCATCCAGATACAGCGGTTGAAGTGGAAGGCATTAATAATCGCATGCAGCTGGCTAATATCGAGCGTGCTTATCAACGAGAGCAAGCCAATACGCTCATGATGGAAGGCGTAACGCTGGCCGACCCAGCCAGACTCGATGTGCGTGGCAAAGTGACTGTGGGCCAAGACGTGTTCATTGATGTAAACGTTATAATAGAAGGCAATGTAAACATCGGAAGCAATGTGCGTATTGGGGCGAACTGCCACTTGATTGATTGCGATATTGCAGCTGGTGCAGTGATTGAAGCAAACAGCATAGTTGAACACGCTAATGTTGGCGAAAACTGTTCGGTTGGTCCATTTGCCCGATTGCGCCCAGGTGCGGTAATGGAGTCGTCTTCGAAGGTGGGCAATTTTGTTGAAATGAAAAAAACCATTTTGGGTAAAGGCTCAAAGGCAAACCACCTTACGTATTTGGGCGACACCATTGTGGGTGAAAAAGCGAATATTGGCGCGGGCACCATTACGTGCAATTACGATGGTGTGAATAAGTCTCAGACCATTATTAAAGATGGCGCATTCATTGGCTCAAACAGTTCATTGGTTGCGCCTGTGACGGTGGGTGTCAACGCAACAGTTGGGGCTGGCTCAGTAGTGACTAGAGAAGTGGGTGATGAAGAGCTGGCGATAGCGCGTAATAAGCAGCGTAATATGCAAGGTTGGCAGCGCCCTGTTAAGAAATCATAAGCGTTGTTTGCACGCTCTATATGTTTATCAAGGCCAGCGGTAAAACGCTGGCTTTGTTGTTTTTGTTTGAGAGTTTTCCTAGACACCCACGTTATGGTGAAATTTTAAACTTGCATTTCGAAATTATAAAGATAAAATAAGTTTCAATTCGTAAGTTTGAGTTTCATAATGCAAAAAAGAAATACACAACAACGTCGTCGTGCCATTATTGAGCGCCTTAATGCAAGAGGCGAGGTGGCAGTTGATGAGTTGGCTGATGTATTTAGCACCTCAGAAGTAACCATCCGTAAAGATCTTGCCGAGCTTGAAAATAATGGTTTGCTAATGCGTAAGTTTGGTGGGGCTGTGCCGTTACCGCAAACCGCATCGGAAATGTCGAGCGAGAAAGTTTCAAAACGAAAGAAATGTATCGCCGTTGAGGCAGCGAAGCTGATTCGTGATCACAACCGGATTATTATCGACAGTGGCAGTACAACTGCGGCGCTGCTTCCAGAACTCGCAACTAAGCTTGGGTTGGTGGTAATGACCAACTCGTTGCATGTGGCTAATCAGCTTTTAGAGCAAGAGAACGAGCCCAAGGTGCTGATGACGGGGGGAACATGGGATCCTCAATCGCATTCATTTCAAGGCAAAATGGCAGAATCTATGCTTCGAGCGTACAATTTTGACCAAGTATTTTTAGGCGCAGCGGGTTTAGATTTAGAAAAAGGTACAACAACCTTTAATGAGCTGACGCAGTTAAGCCAAGTGATGGCTGAGGTGGCCAATGAAGTGATTGTGATGGCGGAGTCTGAGAAACTCCAGCGTAAGATACCGAATGTAGAATTACCATGGCAGGCAATTTCGGTGTTAGTAACGGATACTGACATCGGCGTGGCTGCTAAAGCAAAAATTGAATCATATGGCGTTCGTGTTATTTGCGTCGATGAGAAAACCAAATCAGGAGAGTAGTGATGTGTGGGATAGTTGGCGCAGTAGCTGAACGTAATGTGGTAGAAATCTTGTTAGAAGGCCTAAAGCGCCTTGAATATCGTGGATACGACTCTGCGGGCGTGGCATTGCTTGATAGCAGCAATAATTTAACTCGCGTGCGTCGCACAGGTAAAGTTCAAGAGTTGGCAGATGCTGTTGAAGCAAACCCCGTCACTGGCCAAACAGGTATTGCTCACACGCGTTGGGCGACACATGGCGGTGTAACTGAAGCCAATGCACATCCTCATTTTTCGTCTGATCGCATTGCGGTTGTGCACAACGGTATTATTGAGAATTATCAGTCTTTGCGCGAAGCACAAAAGGCGGCAGGCTATACCTTTACCTCTGACACCGACACTGAAACCATCGCGCACCAAGTTGAGATGGAAATGGCGTCAGCCGACAGCTTGTTAAGCGCAGTGCAAACGGCTGTGAAAAAATTTGAAGGCGCGTATGGCACCGTGATCATGGATCGTGAAGATCCATCTCGCGTGGTAGTTGCTCGCTCTGGCTCGCCATTGGTGATTGGTTTGGGTCTTGGTGAAAACTTTATCGCCTCAGACCAAATGGCATTATTGCCTGTTACACGTCGTTTTATTTTCCTTGAAGAAGGGGATGTGGCTGAAATTACCCGTCGTGACGTGCATATTTTTGATAAAGACGGCAATCCTGTTGAGCGTGAAGTGGTGGATTCAGTAGTTGAACATGACGCAGGCGACAAAGGCGGATACCGTCACTATATGCTTAAAGAAATTCATGAGCAGCCCACCGTTGTGCGTAATACCTTGCAACAACGTTTGGGAGAGCATGATTTAGTTGAAGGCATTTTTGGTGACGGAGCGGAAGCGATTTTATCAAAGGTTAAGCACATTCAAATTATTGCCTGCGGTACGTCTTATCATGCCGGAATGACAGCGCGCTATTGGCTGGAACAGTATGCAAATGTGTCATGTAACGTCGAGATTGCCTCTGAATTTCGCTATCGCAAGTCGTTCGTGCACCCAAATAGCTTGTTGGTAACGATTTCACAATCGGGTGAGACGGCAGATACGCTAGCGGCATTGCGCTTAGCAAAAGAGCAAGGCTACATGTCGAGCCTGACCATTTGTAATGTTCCGGGTTCATCGTTGGTTCGTGAGTCTGATATGGCCTTTATGACCCGCGCGGGCGCTGAAATTGGCGTGGCATCTACTAAAGCCTTCACAACGCAGTTGACTGGGTTTTTAATGCTGACTTTGGCGTTGGGTAAGCACAATGGGATGGCTGACAGCGATCATAAAGCCATTGTTGCTGGTCTGTATAGTTTGCCAAGCAAACTAGAAGAAACATTGGCCCTTACGGGCGGCATTGAAGAGTTGGCAGAAGAATTTGCCGACAAAAATCACAGCTTGTTCCTTGGCCGTGGCGATCAATATCCGATTGCAATGGAAGGCGCACTTAAGCTGAAAGAAATTTCATATATTCATGCCGAAGCGTATGCATCAGGCGAGCTCAAGCACGGCCCTCTCGCACTGATTGACGATGAAATGCCCGTCATTGTGGTTGCACCTAACAACGAACTGCTTGAAAAACTGAAATCTAACGTAGAAGAGGTGCGCGCGCGCGGTGGCATCATGTATGTTTTTGCTGACAAAGAAGCGAGCTTTGCAAGCGATGATACCATGCGCGTCATCAACGTCCCGCATTGCGAATCTAGCATTGCACCTATTGTTTACACCTTACCGCTTCAATTGTTGTCGTATTACGTCGCCGTTATCAAAGGCACCGATGTAGACCAACCTCGTAACCTAGCAAAATCAGTAACGGTTGAGTGATTGGGTTGGAGGAGAGAGCGATTATTCGTTCTCTCTCCCTCAAGGCTGTCACTGATGAATATTTTATGTAGAATTTCAGCTTAGTTCATCTATGGCAAGTCCTTCCTGCTTGCCTTATTTTCTAGTCAACACCTTTCATATATTAGTAATGTACTTAAGTCGGAAAGTTTCATGGAAAAGCCAAAGCTGTGAAAGTGGGTGCGGATGCGGTAATAAACACAACCTGTAGCGTTGCTCCTTTGGTAAATAATTGCTGGGCTGCAAAGCAGTGTACAGGCATGGCCGTGAAAAAAATCAGTGACTAAATACGAAACCTAAAGGTAATTTAAAATATGAATCTCAATTGGACGTTACTTGTGGTAATGGTTTTCTTAAACCTTCTCGTTAGCGTCATGCTTTTTAAAAGAGATGACCTAGATAGGTTTCAGAAGGTCGCTCAAACGATGATCGTCTGGCTCTTTCCTATGTTTGGCCCATTGGGGATCTGGCTACTCCATCGAGGGCAAGATGCGGAGGATGGTAAGAGGGCGAGCCAAGCGTTTGGCGGTGGCTCGGGAGGTAACAGTATTAATTACTCCAGCGGTGGCGATTAGTGAAGACATCACCTCGTATTAATCGCATTATAGCGTCATACACCTCCTGATATGCCTTTGGCATACCTGTCTCTTATATTTTTTGCGGTCTTAATATTGTCCTTTTGCATGTGCGTGTATATTGATATCAAATAAGACGTTTGAATCACACCCAAATCTAGCTCCTGCGAATTCAACTCCCAATTCTGCCATTCATTCTTACTCATCAATTAATGTTACATATCGCGCATGTTAAATGTAACGAATAATGCTTTATTACTAGCTATTTTCTTACTTTTGTCTGAATTATTTTCGTAAGAAATATTTATTTTAATATTAATATTTTTTCTAAATCATAATCTTAAGTAATAAATAAGTTTAATTTATTCCTTTCCATAAGGGGGCGTGTTGACTCTCTATTTTATCGATCATAAGGTAAAAAATATTCCATTTGGCGGTTGGAACGAGTGGGCGCACTGGCGCTTTGTATTCAAAGCGTCTCATCTATAACGCGCATGTCATTGCACACTTGAACACAAGGTTAAGTGAAAACATGAAAATGAATAAAATATGCCTCGCTGTGGGCGTGTTACTTTTTGGTCATATGCCCTTGCAAGCTGCACAGGTCTCTTCTACACATGACCAGCTAGACGAATTGCAGGCGTTATTGTCTTCTTCTGGAAAACGACTTTCTTCGGCAGAACACAGTAACAAAGGCGCATTTAAACTGTTAAAAGAGCAAAACTCATCAGAGCATCAATACCTTACTTATCAACAGTTTAATCATGATTTGCCAGTGTGGAATCATCAGGTGGTGATTAAAACGGGTAAAAAAGGCGAGTTTATCGAGGGTTTTGGGCACGTAGTCACCGAGTTTGATAATGATTTAAAAAGCAATAAATCATTTTGGGAAAAATCGGAAGAGGGGGCGCTTGAGGCGGTATTCGCTCATCATAAACTCTTGCCTGAACGTGTTATTAAATCATCGGTTGAGCGAATTATATATCTTGATAATAACCACATGGCGCACTTCGCATTTAAAATTGAATGGATGGCGGATGTTGGCAACCAATCTACATCAATGGTTAAGAAGGTGTCCATATTAGATTCTGACTTTGCCATCATCGATGAACTCGATGCGCTCTTCCGTAATTTTAATGATGGCGGCAGTGGCCCTGGTGGAAACATCAAAGTGGGGGGCAGAACCTACGACAAGTCTGCTTATGATGGAAGCTTGCCACTTCGTACCTTTGTCGTGCACGTCGACAATAATACGTGTTTCCTCAATGCAATGGACGTCGACACCCGCGATGCGAAAAATGAACTCGCGCCTGCGTCGTCGACCTTCAGCTACGATTGCTCAGATGGCAAGAACGAGAATAATCAACGCACGGCCAATAATGCTTACTCACCCCTCAATGATGCCCATTATCACGGGCAAGTGACTCAACTCATGTACCAAACATACCTCAATACCAAGGTATTGGGTGACACCAAGGTGATTCAAAATGTTCACTTTGGGCAAGATATGGATCAGGCGTTTTATGAAGATGGTCAGGTCTATTACGGTGATGGCTATCAGCTTTTCTATCCAATGGTAGCGCTTGATGTGGTGGCGCACGAGTTATCGCACGGTTTTACCCATGAATATGGCAGCGGCACTGAAAAGTTAATGCTTACAGGGCAAGCGCGTGCAATTAACGAGTCTTTCTCTGATATTGCTGGTGAGGCGGCGAAGTTCTATTTGCTGGGAGAAAACGATTGGAAAGCGAATTATGAGGCATATAAAACGCCCAATGCTGCCCTTCGATATATGGATGAGCCTACCCAAGACGGGCAATCTATCGATCACGTTGAGGATTGGGAAGATAACGTCAGTGCCCATCATGGCGGTGGCGTATTTAATAAAGCGTTTCATCGTTTGATCACTCAGTCTGTTAGTGAAACAGAAAGCAATCCATGGAATCCCAAATATGGATTCATCGTGTTTGCGAATGCGAACCGCTATTGTTGGACAGCCACCTCTAGCTACCAAGAAGCAGCATCGTGCGTAAAAAGCCAATTGCAATCGGCTACTACGGCAATGGCAGCAGATGGTGTGCGTAAATCTGATGGCAGCAAATGGCTGACCAATGAGCTTAAAAATCATCTTCGCAAGGCGTTTGCGCAAGTCGGTATTTCATTGCCAGCTAATTATGGTGTGGAATCAGACTTTACACCTGAAACACGCTTTTTAACGGTGTCGTTTCACAATAACACGCGTTTAAATGGTGATGAGATCAACAGCAACACCGCTGACTGGCAGTGGTTGTGGTCGTTCGGTGACGGTAACAATTCTACCAGTAATGCCTTCAATCCATCGTTTGAATACAGTGCTGAAGGGGAATATCCAGTGAGCTTGAAGGCCACAGCGCCAGATGGTTCCACCGATATTTTTCAGTTGTCGGTGTCTACGTGGGCTGATTACTGCACGATATCTGGCGGTAACGAAGACCGCTATTACATTCAATCGGTCACGATGAACGGCCAAACACAAGACAGCGGCAGTAGCCCCTATTCAGATTTTAGCCATAAAGAAATCGACGTAATTGATGGCGGGCAGTTTAACGTGAGCATTAAGGCTGGGTTACCTGATAGTAGCGCCAACAATACCAAGAAGTTTTATATTTGGCTGGATAAAAACGGTGACGGCCAATTCCACAAAACCGAAGAGCTCGCCTATTTCGGTTCAGATAAGCAAAGCATCTCAACGGCATTGTCGGTTAGCGGAGATCCAGGCACTAAAATTCGCGCAAGGGTGATGGTATCGTTTGGGTTATTGTCGAGTGCATGTGGGCAATTTACATGGGGTGAAGCCGAAGACTACACACTAAAAATTGCCGACAACAGCACGCCTCCCACGCTTGACATCACTGCTCAAGTTCAAAGTCAGCAAAATCAAGTCACTTTTAATAACCAAACCCTTGATGGTCGCATTTCTGGGTGGGAATGGGATTTTGGTGACAACAGTGGCACAAGCAATCAAACGTCGCCTGTATACCAATATCGCCAATCGGGGGCTTATGATGTTGTTGCAAAAGCGCTAAGTGCAGACAACCGCGAGTTAGCTCGATGGGAAAATACAGTTAACTTCACTACGGTGACTGAGGCTGAGTTCAACCCTGTCGTAAATGGCCGGCAGGTAGTGCTGACTTCAGGGTTGAGCAAAATGCCCGCGGGTACGCAGGTACACTGGAACTTTGGCGATAACAACAGTGCAACCGATCCAGATGTCAATCACACCTACGGTAGCGATGGTACTTACACCATTACACTTACTTTAACAAATCCAGATAACCCACAGGGCGTGAGTATTGCTAAGCAAGTAGAGGTGGCAGAGCAAGGGTACTTGCCTCAATACGATGTGACAGTCGTTGAGAATCAAAACGGTTCGTTTACTGCCACGTTCAACAATAGCACTGTTACACCGCCAGATGTGCACCACTCTCATAACCGTTGGCGTAACGCGGAGTTGCATTGGACGTTTGGAGACGGCGACAAGTCTACTTCCTACACACGTAACTTTGGTGAAGACACACAACATCATTATACCGCCGAAGGTACATACACGACGAAATTGGAAATTGAATATAAGACCAGTAGTGGTCCTTGGACATCCGTAACCAAGATTGTTCCGATTGAGGTGAAACGCAATCAGCCAGTGGAATATTGCGAGGCATCTGGGTTAACCACTTACGAACATATTCAAAGCATGACCGTAGCAGGCGTCGGCCCGCTAAGTAATGGCAGCGCGGGTGGCATTGTCAATGCCAATAATCCAATCGTTTTGCAAGCCGACACTCCTATCAATTTTGAAATTGTTGCAGGCTACAGTGATGGCGTCGCGTACGCTGAAAATTACCATATCTGGATTGACTTGAATGGCGATGGTCAGTTTGGTGACGGAGACTGGCGCAACAATAAAGCCGAGCGTGTAGCGAATGAACTTGATCAGACCGTAGGCGATGCAGGTACTGGTCGAGTTAATAGCACATTCACGATTCCGTCAAACCTAATCCCGAGGGATAACCTGCAGACCAGAATGCGCGTTCTGCAGTACTACTCCGCTTCACGAGTCAACAGCATTAACCCGTGTTCTAACTATGCCAATGACGGCGGCAGCGGTGAAATCGAAGACTACATCATAGAACTACGTAAATAATTAACAGAGATCAAATTATGAAACTAAACAAAAAGTCCGTATTTGTGCCGCTGTCATTGTCTGTGGCGATATGCGCAGCACTCAGCAGTAACGTTAGCGTTGCGGGTGTGTCAAACCACACACTCCACGAGTATGCGCAAGCCCCTGTTGTGGCTAAACGTGTGAACATCGAGCGCAATAAATTGGGGGTTCGTGAGTTAGATATGACCAACCCTATTCATATGGCATTGGCGAAAGAGCGCTTCGTAAAAGCAGGAAAAACAGAGCAGACCTTTCCGCAGCTGCACAACAGCTTGTTGGAATTGAAAGCGCAGCAAGAACAGCTTAAAAAATTTCCTGCACTAGAAAAAGAAGTGGAGCTCGATCCCGCACAGCTGGATATTATCGAAAACGCGCATTTGTTCTTAGATATGAACGTGGCAGTCGCTGAAGATAATGCTGAACCATACCTGCTTATCAGAGCGAAAAGTTCGGTATTTGGTGGTACGACGGCTACCTATGTCGACTTATTGCTTGAAGATGCCAACGGTAACCAAATTGCGCCAATGGGCAGCACGTTTACCGTACTTGACGGTAAAAATACAGTGGTTATTTCAACAGTAACGCTTAAAACGTTGAAGCAACAATTTCCTAATCTTGACACCATTTACGCAAGTTCTTACGTAGAGACAGAAGACGCGAATGGCAAACTTACGTCAGCACTCAAGTACACGGAATATCCGTTTTCTTGGGCACACATTGACGCTGCGTATAATCAATTGGCCGCGTCTAAAGAAGACACAAATGGCTTCCATAGCAAAATGATCAGCGTGGCGAATGATGGGCGTCCGGTCTATACAGCAACACACCCCGTTGATCAAAACAACGACGCGGTGATTAAAGTATGTTTAAACCGTTCACACTCAGATTGTGACTACAAAGCTGATCAAATTGGCGATCCAAACGAAATTACCGATGTGAACATTCCGTTTGCAGGGCAAATTGTTGTGGGTCACGAAATAACGCAAATCTATGCGACTGACACACCGGTTGGCGAGCGTCCAAATGGTATTGACGAAATCACTAACGTTTATCTTCAAGAAGGCAATTACGGTGGTGCGACTAAGCAGAGCTATAAAGGGTTAGAGGGCACGATTAAGAGCTTCTCTGATTATTTAGAGTTTGATGTTGACCCAGATAAAAAAGAAACTCTCATTAGCTGGAACATTCCACGCGCGGAAGGCCGTTTCGGCAATGCTAAGCTGTTCTCAAATATTGCAGAGGCTAACTGGTATATTACGTTTGCAGTTAAAGGGTTCCCTTACTTCAATCACGGTCGAGGTGGTCGCGAGAGTAACTTCCAAATCTCGATTACCTCTGAAGAAGCATCACGCTTTGGTAACTACTACACGCCAGTACTTCCTAAAATTAAGCTGGGATACAGCTGTTTAGCAAAAGGCACGCTAATCACTATGGCTGACGGCACACAGCTTGAAATTGAAAAAATTCAGGAAGGTGATTTCGTCATGGGTGCGCAGGCAAACAATGCCATGACTGCTGAGGCGATGGAAGTGGTGGATGTGTCTGTAGGTATTGAAGCTATTCAAATGTACCGTATTCACACGGGAGATGAGAGTATTCTGATGACAGAAACCCATCCGGTGTCTACGTCAAACAAAGGCATCGTATGGGCCAGCGAACTTGAGCCTGGTGATCGCATTTTATCGAAATCGGGTTCGGCGCTGGTCACCGAAGTGGCAACGGAGTACTACAAAGATAACATCTACAACCTGAAATTGAAGCCGTCTAAAGAGTCTACGCTTTCTGGCAAGCGTGACCTTGGCATGTTTGCAAACAACATGCTAGTGGGCGATTTATCTGCGCAAGATAAATTCAACTACAAGTATCAGGGTAAAACGCTAACGCAAGAAGAAGTGTTAGAGCAGCTTCCTGAAAAATGGAAAACAGACTACATCAATAGCCTTTAACTTTTCTACAGGCAGCGCCTTGCTGCCTGTCCTTCCAAGGAAATACTTATGCAGATTAGACCTATTATGCTTGCTATGGCGCTTTGCTATACGGGTATGGCCAATGCAGCCTCGGATGATGTACAGCAGTTAAATTCAGAATTACCAGGCGATGGCAACGACACAATCACACTAGGAACCGCTTATCACAGTGAAAAACAAGGCTTGTATTCACTTCAAAGTGTAAACGGTAAGGAAACGCAAGAATATGGCAACACAGAGTTAGACTTTACCGTGGGTGTTGACATGAGTTACGAGCAGCTGGCCAACATGCTTGATGGCAACCTTGGTGCACAACTTGATGTACCTGCCATTAAAGTGGGTGTCGGTGCGAGTTACGCTAAGGAAAACGCCGCAGATAACTACACTGGCACCTACACGCTCTACTTGTCAGTAAAGCCTAAAAAGAAAATGCTTATTCCTTCCACTGACTCGGGTTATCAACCTACGCAGGCGGCAATGAATCTCGTTAATGATGCGCCTGGCGATAAGTTCGAAAACATCGGCAATGAATTTGTCTCGGCGATTGAGTACGGCTCGCAGGTTATGATTAACCTGAAGTTCCAGTACAAAAACAAAGAAGACAAAGTGAAGTGGGGCGGTCAACTCGATGTAGATTGGGTAGGTAAAGTGAGTGTGAGCGGCGCGCTCGAAAAAGTAGACGAAGAGACAAAGCGGAATATCAAGGTTACCGTATCGGCGATTCAAATGGGGGGCGATCCCAACCGTTTGTTGTCAGTTATTCCTGAGCAATTAGTTAATTGTACGATGGAAGATCCCACGCCGTGTTTTGATATTTTTGCTAATACCATTAACTACATTAAAACCGACTACATCAATCAGTTTACCAGCCTTGATAAATACAATGTTGCGAAGCTGTACACCAGCACGTATACCCATTCAGGCCCTGGTTTAAACGCATTGTTACCAGATGCTCCGTATCCAAGTCGTTCAGTACTAACGAAACTCGCAACGAAAAACCTTAGCGAAGCATGGGTACAAGCCATTATGGACAATCGCCGTGCAGACAATCTACTGAATTACTACGCAAATGAGTTAGACGCGAATCACAAAAACAAGCTGGAAAGCATCCGTGATGACTCGCTATTTAATTCATTTTTGTTAGCGGATGCGGTGTCTTACTGCAAACGTAATCCTATTGGTTCGTATTGCCGCAACCGCGAGCTGGCCAGCAATAACAGCATCATTACCTACGACCGCCAATGGCTGGAACTGTAAGGAGTCATGAACATGAAAATGAAAAATACGCTATTTACCTTGTCGGCGTTATGGGTGGTTGGCGCACAAAGCGCGGTAGCAACGACGATCTTCGAGTCGAAAGACATTCTCACACCTCAGCAGGCGCTTGGACGTTATCAATGGTTACAAACCTGTTATCCGAGCTTGCTGATTGAGCTTGCAGATCAAATTTTAGACCCGACTATCCCGCGCAGTGGAGAGCAGAAACAAGAAGAGTTGAAGCAGGTGTTATTGTACAAAAATAACCAGCTTAAATCTGACGCAAAATACATAACCTTTGGTGATGAAAATGGTCAAAATCCCCAGCGTTGGTATGCGGGCAAATCACCCACCGACAGTTGTGTATCGATTCCTTCTGACTACGCGGTCAGCGCACTTATGATTGCCAGCGAGTTACCTCAGTACTGTGCTGTTGCCTCGCGTGAAAAAGGGTATGAGTTCATCAAGTCTGTCACTGTATCTGATTTAGCTAACGAATCAGGGGCGACGTTCTACTCCAATTATGTAGGTAAGGCAGCAAAAGTATATAAAGATCGCAGTTATCAATTGGCGTTGACTCCCGGATTCGTTAACAACGAAAAGTATCCTGAAACGTGGCATGTTTTTGTGGATTGGAACCGTGACGGTGACTTTTCTGATACCGATGAAACCCATTTTGCCGGTGTCTCTGACAGCACCGTGAATTATCAGCTAACGCCTCCAGCAGGCACTCAACCGGGTTTAACGAAAATGCGCATTACCATGGATTACCTTGGTGGTAGCAATGATGCGTGTAAAGAAATCGACTCTGGCGAAGTCGAAGACTATATGTTTTACATTAAATAATCTGGAGGCATCATGAAAGCAACATGTTTATTAGGGCTGATGTTGGCCTCAGGAACTGCGCTCGCGCAATCAGACGTACACATGAAAGCGGAAGCGAAGGCAATAGAACAAGCGAAGCAGAGTTTGTCAGCAAGTAATATCAATCAAACGTTAATTCCAGGGTTGATGAACGATCATGTCATTCTTGGCACAGCTTTTAACACTGACACCAAAGAGTTTTTAAATGTGCAGCCCGTGGCTGGCACGGTGGTCGAGAACTTGGGTAACACGCAGGTGCAGTTTGAACTAATCAACAATGCCTCGTACGACGACGTGCTAAGCCAATTAAACGGTAACGTGGATGTCGATGTTGGCTTCCCCGTTGTACGTGTGAATGCAGGTGGGCACTTAGCCAAAGAAGTCGCCTCTACGGAGTTTTCAAACACATACACGTTTCAGGCAACCCTCACGCCTAAGAAGCGCGTGCTTCAACCGCTCAATACGAATACGGGGTTTACTTTGTCACCCGTAGGTGAGGAGTTGGCAAACAATTATCAAAGTAAATTGATGAGCTTAGCCGGCGATAGTTTCATCACTGAAATTGAGTACGGTGCGCAGTTACTTATTAATATGAAAATTGAGTATTTAAGTGAACAGCACAAAAGCGAAATAGGCGGCTATTTGGGCGTGAGCTATGGCGCGGGAAATATTGGCATTAGTGTCGATGGAAAACTTAATTATATTGATGAGGATCTGAAAAAGAGTGTACGTATTACGGTTAGAGCCTTGCAGAAAGGCGGCGAGCCGACGCGATTACTCAATGTGATCCCTAACAACATAATTTCGTGTTCGTTAGACAACTATGAACCGTGCTTTACGTTATTCGAGCAAGCTGTAAATTACGCGAAAAATGATTTTGGTAAGCAGTTTAATGGATTGTCTGACTATAACGTCGTGCGTTATAAAGCGGTGCCATACAATGCCAGTACTTTGGATGTAAAACGGTTGGCTGCTGACGAGCAAGAGATCCGTTTTGAAACCACATACCGCACTATTTGGCTCGAAGAACAGTTCAAAAAGTCGGTAAATCACGAGCACCGCGCCCGTTCTGTACTGGCGAAATACTCAAGCTGGATGACAGACGAGCAACGCACCAAAGCCCAAGCAGTAAAAGATGCGGCTTACAATAATGCTTGGGTTTATCACGAATATGCCCTGCGCTGCCGCGATAATCCTTACGGGACGGCCTGCGCTGACAATTGGTCGAATTACCAAAGTTCGTGCGGTGCATCAGATGTTCCATGTATTGAAGCCTACAGCCTGAATGACTTAAATATTCCGTCGCAGTCATTATCTACATTCTTTAAGTGTGAAAATGCACGGGAAGCAACAGCAAATTTTGGTGTAGAAGACAACGATACTTCTCTTGGTTTCCGTAACCTTGGTTGGGCGCCAGCATTCGTTGATGCAGAGGATCCGGCTTCAGGTGTTATGGTTTGGGTACCGTGTAAAACCGCATTGGATACATACGGCTCTGCGTTTGAATAGCCAAAATGGTTAGTTATAAAAACTAGCAAAACGTTAAGAAAGAGAGGGACGGGCGTTCCTCTCTTTTTCGCAAACCATGATTGGACAGCAATATGAAAGCCAGACTACTACTTTTATGTTCGTGCCTGTATGCATCTTTTACTTATGGCGATACCTTTTACGCTTTAGGCACCAATAAAGAAACACTGGGTATGGGATTCTCCAGTGAAGTGAATATGCCTTTAAGCCCATGTGTAACAGGAGACTGGATATTTCAGGGAGGGAGTCAGGGAGAGCTAGCGTTTCAACAGGGCATGGACAGCACTACGATGATGAATTCTGTTAGTGGGAGTGTGCGAGGCAGCGTTAATTTCGTTATTTTTGGCGGCTCAGCGAAATTTTCAATGCGTAAAAAAACCACTGAAAACCGCAACAGTATTGCATCAACCTTGATGCTCAATTACAACGGCGGAAATTACTCTTTGGAAAATCGCCGCATTACCGATGAAATAGCCTCCCTTATTCATACCGATCCCGCCGCCGTCGTTGGGCGTTGCGGTGATAGTTACATTCACAGCCTGACAAAAGGCGCTAATTTATATGTAACAGCCAAGCTTTATTTCAGAGACAAAACCGAATACGAGTGGTTTCAAACTAAGATTAAAATAAGGGTGTTATTTTTCAAAAAAACCATCACGAAAACCAAAGAATTCTCTAATGCGATAAAAAATGCGGTGTACAGTGTGCAAGTACATACAGATGGCGGACTGACACCCTATTTACAATCTATAGGCACATCTAAGTATTGCCGAGGCACCGATATCAGTGCGTGTACAGATTATGCAGATCAGTTATTTAGTTATTTATTGGCTGGCGGTAACTATGCTTCAGATCTTACCCCTGAACTGCTCAAACCCATTAAGTACACTGTAGAACCTTACGAGAAGTCAGGCCACATGACGTTAATTCCAGCCTCTGCCAATAATATGCCAGCGGATTATTTACGGATATCTGGCAGGTTGCGGGGGTATCAGGATTTAGTGAATGACGAAATTGAACGGCTTAAAGCCTTCATTGCCGTGGCAACAGAGGCGGAGAAACCCGCGTTAGAAGCGGAGTTTGCATTGAGACAAAGCGAGAGCAATGCTTTGGCAGATGCCGGAGAATACTGCGCCACGTTGCCTGGAGTATATCAATGTGAGCAACGTGTTGAGCAAGCCATAGCACAAGTGCATTAACGCGTGTGTAACGTGAGTCGATTAACCGCGCTAGATGAGACGATATTTCATAAAGGCGTTCGTTAGCATCAATATAACGAACGTTTTCAACATGGTTGTGGTTCTACGTAAACAATATTGTCAGCCAATTCTATTTGCGTCGGTTTGTGGGTAATATATATCACCATCTTGTCTTTTTTGAGAGCAGCAATTGCATCATTGAGTAGTGTTTGGTTTTCTTCATCTAGAGCGCTGGTGAATTCATCAAGAATCACAATGTTGGCTTTTTTGAGAAAAGCGCGGGCAATGGCAATTCTTTGTTTTTGACCACCTGATAATTGCCCTCCTCGATCTCCAATAAGTGTGTGATATCCGTTGGGCAATTTAGAAATGAAATCGTGTGCATTAGCACGTTTACATGCATCTATTACCTCTTCGAGTGGAGGCGGTGGCGTGCTTCCCGCTGCAAATTGAAGGTTTTCTAAAATGGATGCGTTAAACAGCACAGGGTCTTGTTCAACGTATGCAATCGCGCCTCTGAGCGCAGGGATATGTTTTCTTTCAATGCGTTGTTCGCCGATACAAATATGACCGTTTGTGGGCTCGTACAGCCCCATGAGTAACTTAATCAGTGTGGACTTTCCTGCACCTGATGGCCCAACAAGAGCGGTACATTTTCCGTATTCAAAGCGCGCGTTCAACTCTTTTATAACAGGTTTAGAAGCCTGCTGTGGGTAAGTAAACGAAAGTGAACTAAGTTGAATATCACCCGCTACAATCGCTTCTTTACTTGAGATGACGTCGTTATTGCTATCTTCATTCAATATATCAAAAAGGTATTGAGTGGCACCCACAGATTGCATCCATTCAGCCCAAAAACCAGACATTCCATTAAGGCTTGTATAGGCCATACCTAAATACAAAACGAAGGCAGTCAACTCACCCACTGTGAGTGTATTTTTTGAAACCAAAAAGCTTCCAACAATCAGCATTGTGATCATGCTTGCATAGACTAAACCGGTAAACGTCGCCTGAAAGCCGGCAAATAGCCGATTTTCATCCGTGGCAGAGGTGTAGTATTTCTGTTGTGCATCTTCGTATCGATGATTTGCCTGAGCTTTAAAGTTATATATTTTTGTGAGTATGTGACAGTTAAAATTGTCGAAAGCAACCTGGCTGGTTTTTGCGAGATTATTTTGTACCCGCTGAGAATAGGTATCTAACTTACTCCCCAGCCATCGAGTTGCAAAGAAAAAGGCCGGTACGAGAACCAATAAAATTGAAGAAAGTAGAGGCGAAGTCATAAACATCATGACGGCGCTGCCTACTGTAATTAGCGTAGCGCGTAAAAATAGAGATGCGCTAATTGTGATTGTTTGTCTTAATTCTTGTGTATCAACGGTTAGGCGCGACGACATTTCAGATATATTGGCTTGCTCAAAGAAATGCGTATTCTTGTCAAGAATTCGGTTGTGAATTTGCTGCCTAAAGCGCGTAATCGCCTTAATGCCTAACTGCTCGAATAAATAAAAACGTAGCGCACTTAATATAGCAAATGTTATGGCACCAAAAAACAACCCGATATTCAGTGGTGATAACAGTGTATCTGGCTGGTTGCCCTCTACATAGTAATTTACGATCTGTGGAAACAAGAGTTGAATTAGCGCAGTCAGTACCATTAACGTTAATGCCCAAATGGCTAACCCTGTAAAGGGTGCCAAAATAGCTATCCGTTGCATGTGGCGGTTTTTCATTATGCACTTCCTAATACATTATCTTCAAAGTATCGCCAACCATCATCACCGACTAAGCCCTGCGCCTCTATGGTTTTTTGTTCACTAATAAACACATAGGCTGGCGACACTTCATGACGATTTATCCTTAAGTAATCTTGATAGCTCAGTACTGCAATATGAGGTTGTAAGGAAGAGCTTTGAAAGAATTTGTCTAACTTTGGCATTTGGTCGTGCACCAGAATTTGGATTGTGACGTTGGCATCATCTGACCGTAAAATCATTTGTTCAAGCATCGGTAGTTTACTTTTGCATTTAGGGCAATTGGTTTGTAAAAACACCGCCGCAGTGTCAACGTGCTGCCGAGGGATTGCCAAGGGGGCATCTGAAGAAAGCTGTGTGGCTGTTAGCACAGGAAACTCTTCATCTTCGATGATCCTTTGCATGGGCGCTTCCTCATGGTGAAGAAAGTGTCGAATGAGTTTAACGTTCAACGCTAAATTGAGGGCGGTTAGGCTTGAGATAATGGCCAATAAGATAAGAAGTTCATTGTCATTCATGAGAGAGGTAACCCTAAAAACTTCACGATAGGTTTGATGTTAAGAATCACCAGTAACAGAGAAATGGATAGACAAACATATACTACGCTTATCACGTGCCACTCTAGCAAAGGGGGCGAGTACCACACAAATAGGCAGCTTAAGAAAAGCAGACTATTTCTTATGGCATCAACGAAATTGATTTCATCAGTTTCACCGAAACAGTTACACGTTAACGCGTTGTCTGACACTGTACCTATAATTGAAATCAGCAAAAAAATAGCGAATAACGCACTGGCAACGAGAATAACTGGAAGGAAAGTTGGGGGCGCTAAAAGCAAAATAGCCACGCACGCTTCTGTTGCAATTATGCCTGTTGCGAAGAGAAAACTTGCAGCAGAGGGTACGTAAAAGCTGATTTCAAGATTCGCTTTGAACTCGTCAAAATGTCGTAACTTACTGTAACTCGCATACATGAGAGTGAATGCCAACAGGAGAAGCAAGATTGCGCTTAGCGTATTTAGTATCATGCGCGTGTCCATTGCGTGATGATCGAATCGGGTGTCTTAATACGTTGGCTAACGGAGTCCGGAGAGATAATTAGCGCATCGCACCAAGTGTCATCTATATTTTCACGTGCCGCGCCTCCGATCATTGCTGGTAAGTTTTCGGCAAATACGCTGCATGCCTCTTCGAGCTCTTTCGCGGCACAAGTATTCAATCCTAAGCGCTGTAATTGCTCTCCTGTTAAATAGTAATTGTGGCTATGTAACCCATTAATTAAAAAGCGACTTATCTCCATTATTTGCGTGTTTTCTAAATAAGCAGGAAGAGAGAGTAACTCTTGAGCGACTTGATAGGTTTCTTGTTCAGTTCGGTAAAAGGCTGTTAGCGTAGGAGCAAAAATTGAATCAGCAAGGGTAGACAACATGGTTTTTGCTTCAGATTCATCAATACCGAACCAATCAACACAGCTGTTTGGAAAATAGCGAATATCATTCGTAGAAATTGATTGAGAGTCATCTCCTCCATTGCCATGTAAATGAGGGTCGATAGCCGTAAATAATGATAATGGCGTGTACAAGATTTGCTTCGCTGCCAATGCTAGTAGTGTTCCTGAGGACTGGCAATGGGAGGGTACGATGATGTTAGTGGCGCCAGCAAAATCATGAAGTAGTAGCGCAATTCTGCGTGTTGCGTTTACATCACCGCCTTTTGTGTATAGCACAATGTCTAATTCATCTTGTTGATCAATCTGCTTACGGTAACGATACAATTCAGTGAGCAATCCAATATCAAGATGAGGAGCGGCTATGAGAAGAATACTTTTCTTACGCTGTACTTGAATAGAAATCAAGGCACTTTTTACAGATTCGATGAGGTAATTGGTCATAGTTTACAAGCCTTGATTAATGCATCGGCCATTATCGATGTAAGGGGCAGTGAGGAAACGCGTTCTTCAACAAAAAGAAACTGTCCATTTGGGTTGTTTTCGAGAAATACATAGCTGCCCTCAGGAGTGACAATAAAGTCTAATGCGGCGTAGTTAAGCCCATAGTGCTGAATGAATTTTATACACTTTTCAGTTATTAAATCAGGTAATGAATAGTGGGAGTAGGGAATATCTATATAGTGCTGTCGGCAATCAACGCGACTTTCAGGATGCTTCTGTGAGTCAATTTTTGCTGAGTAAAGCGTGCCATCAATGTACGTTACTCGCAGCTCATAGGCTTTATCGACATAATGCTGAAACTGATTTGGAATCAAGGCGAGCGAAGCCTCGTCTTCTAACATGTCATTTTTTACCAAGGAGGTAAATACGGCTTGGTAGTCATCGCCTGTATCCATAATGATAGGATCAGACATCGTCTTGTATATTGAAGATTCGCTACGCTGATGAAAAGCGGTTACGCTTTCTGGATCATTCGATATGAGCGTGTTAGGAATATTCAATCCTAAGCGATGTGCTGTAACGAGCTGCTCACCTTTCCACATTGCCGCTCGAAGTTGCTTAGGATGGTTCATCCAATAACATGGTAAAGTATACAGCGCGCTAAAAAGCGCATGTTCCGATTCGGCGTTGGCAAATGGAATAAAATCATCTTCAATTTTGTCGCCAAAAGAAAACGGGGCTGGTTTTCTAGACCAAACCGCGCCAATTTCTTCTGAGTGAATACACTCATTAGAACGTAAGTGCTTAAGAGAGAAATAGGATTCGGAACCGCTTATGTATTGGCTAAGCGCATAGTTCGATGGGAACTCGTCAAAATTTAAAGTAAAGTACGGAATGCGCCTCGCTCGAAGTACATCAAGCATTCGCATGACATGATAATCATGTTGATTGCTAAGAATGAGAATTTTTTTCATATCCTTTGAATTTAAGCGCTTAAACGCTGACTCCTTTACTATGACGTATTTCCTGCCAAGTTTACTTTAGAGTGATAAAACTCCCTTTGCTAAGTAGCTCTAAAATTGAGCTACTTAGATTCAATGGTACTGTTTATTAACACCACATACCGTTATCTCGTGATCCACGTCTAGAGTCCGCTCGCATATCAGGACCTGAGCATCCAGCGACTGCAGGTTGGTTTGTGGCTTTCCATTTTTTATCCATCTTAACTTCAGATTTTGATGCTACGCGTTGAGCAAAAATATTCTGTTTTGCTTTCATACTAGAATCTCCTTTTTAGTAAATGACCTGCACTAATTTGCACAGGTTTGTACATTTAATACACAATAAAGGCGCATGGCAAGTAATTTTACATTTTAATAACAAAAAAGCGTGTAAGATGAAATTTTTTAAGGAAAGCTAGAATTGACTTCGAGATGTTTGAAGAGAATAACAATAAATGGGGTTTGAAGTAGCTCACTATTTGAGCTACTTAGATCAGAATATTGCTTAGCACCAAATACCGTTATCGCGCCCCCCCCAGCGGGAATTACCGCGAGCGTCAGGGCCTGAACACCCTGCAATAGCTGGCTTTTTGCTAGCTTTCCATTTCTTATCCATCTTAACTTCAGACTTCGTTGCTACACGTTGAGCAAAAATATTCTGTTTAGCTTTCATACTAAGATCTCCTTGTTAGTTACAACTTGATTAAAAATTAATCAAGAAAACTCATTAAATACGTAGTGCTGATTTTTTTCAAGTTAGATTTACGATTTTTTAACAATAGGGGGTATAGATGGATCGAATACACTATGAGTTATGGGTAATATTCTAAGTGAAAGATGTAAATGTCTAGTTCTGTACACTTTACATATATCAAGTCTCTACCTTCACTTATTTCCATAAAATGTAAGCAATGTAATTTTAATGACCGCATAATTTAATTTGCGGTCATTATTTTCATTACAAAAACGTTAACGGTGGAGCGGTGAAGTGTTTTAGGTTGGGTAATGCGTGTTGGAGGTGTGCATCGCTTACACCAAACCAGCGGCCCAGTGGGTAGGCGAATTGGTCGACAGAAATGTCTGGAATTAGGCGACCACCGCCAGCATCGCGCTCATGTCCTAACGTTGACTCGGGGATTGTGCCGTATATATCGTTGCCTTTCACTGCCCCGCCCATCACGAAGTGATGACTACCCCAGCCATGATCGGTTCCGTCACCATTTACCGCAAGCGTTCTGCCAAAATCAGACGCAGTGAACAAGGTCACATTATTGTGTAATCCCATTTCTTTCATCGCTTGACTAAATGCCACGAGGCCTTGATCGATTTGAGTCAGCAGCGCAGGCAGTGATTTGGCTTGGTTAGAATGGGTGTCAAAGCCGCCCATTCCCACAAAAAATACTTGTCGCGACACGCCAAGTTCTTTTCTTAGTGAAATGGTTTTGGCGACGGCGTTGAGTTGTCCTCCTAACTGACCTGTAGGGAAGGTGGTTGAAATAGATTGCGTTGCAGCTTGTGTGGCGCGGTCGAAGGCTGAATTCGCTGAATAGGCGTTATTTAAGATGGCACTCATATCGCCATGTAAAAGATGATCATAGTTAACCGTATTTTTGCCAAAATGATGGCGCAATGCGGCTTCTAACTCCGCTTGTTCAGTGTCTTCTGACAAGTGTTCCAGTATGCCAATTTTCGCAGCGCCTTGGGTGCTAATTTGATAAGACTGAACAGTATTTCCTGTTAAAAATAAAGCACTGCCATCGGTAGAAATATTGGTAAAGGTTTTGCCTGTATTGCTGCTTGCTGCATGGTCGGCAAACAATCCTCCCCAGCCGGTCTGGGCACCTTCGGGGGCGCTAGACTGCCAGATAGCCTGTTGATCGTTGTGTGAAAACAAGCGCGGGGGTAATTTTACCGCTTTGGCTTCTAAGGCTGCTTTACTTACCGGTTCAATCATCGGGCCGACATTGCCTATGATGGCAGCATCGCCAGCATCAAAAAGCTGTTTCACACCAGCCATTTCAGGCGGGAGGGCAAACTGCCTGTTGCCTTGTTTGTGTGAAATAGGATTGAGAGGCAGTAGGTTCTCTCGTTGGCGTGCACTCCCTTGAATAGTCAACAAGCTTTGTCTGACTTGCTTAAATTGATTGTATGACGCTTGATCGTAAGGTAATACGACATCGTGGGCGTCCATTCCTCCGTAGAGGAATACACACACGAGTGCTTTATAATCTCCTTGAGACTGCGCGTGAGCAGGAAAGCTAAAAAGTGATGACGCTAGGCCGCTGGCACATGCACTAGCGGCAACGCCTGCTCCTGCCCCTTTTAAAAATGCTCGTCGATTAAGTTTCATATCGTTCTCCTAGCGTTGTACAAGGTAGTCAGGGGATGTCATTATCATGAATACTGCCAGCATGACGCGCCGATAAAGTGGATCGTCTTCCATTTCGAGCGACTCGCTATCGTCATTGCCCGCCGTGTTGTCCGTGTCTATTTCGCTGATTTCAATCAGTGCAATGGTGCTGGCAATGTGTTGTTGAGTTGATTCGCTCAATGCATTGGCGCTGAGCAAAAGTGATAAATGGCGAACAAGTTTCTCGGGGTCATTGGCTAGGGTGCGTTCAAAATCATAGTTAGGCAAAAAACTGCGTTCAGAACCACTAAAGTCATACCGAACTTCAACATCGCCTTCGTCTATGGCCTCTACTTTTTCTTCTTCACTGAGCACCTCTGGATCTTCTTGGACTGCCGCAAAAATAAACCCTTCCATAAAGTTGATGTAGCCCGGAATGCTGGAAGCCGTTACGATTTGTAGCTCGGGCACGGTTAGGCCTTCCTCACCAGATTGGGTGGCAGGAGGCACGTATCCAGGTCGGAAAAAATTAAAAACAGAGTGAGAGTGATGCGCCTGTTGGTTTAATGTGTCAGTCGATTCTGTATTCCACAACAGCGGGATTAATTCCGGGGTGACATTCTCAAGTGCAAAAGCACGCGCCCAGTTAGTAAAGCGCAATACGGGTTCGCGTACTTTAGCAAAGCGTTTCGTGTCGACTTGGCTGTGCGGATTGATATCTGATGTTGCATCGGGGTCAAATAAAATCGCTGCTAATGTGGCTTTCAAATCTCCTTTTCGGCCTTCGCCTACCTGAACGTCGTTAGGCAACGTGTATAACCCCGTTTCAAATGCCGTTGCTACGCGTTCGATATAATCGGGCTCAGGATGGCTGGTGGTAAATCGCTGAATTAACTGTCGTGCAATAAAAGGTGCGACGCTGGGCTGAGCCATAATATGATCAATGGCCATTTGAATACTGGTAACGCCATCGGTGTTCGCGGGAATCGTCAGCCCTAAGAACGTTTTTTCTTTACGTGAATGCAGATCTGGGTTCAACGCCATTGGAATCGGTGCCAATTCGGGATAGAAGGTTTCTCCATCCACTTCATCGTGTTCATCACCATAGGCAAAATCAAGACCGGTAAAAACGCGCGCAAGACCGGTGATATCTTGGTTGTCATACAACTCTATTGGATTACCCTGCTCGTTGAGTTTGGGTGTTCCGTCCATATTCAAGGCGACAAGACCAACGGAAAACAACTGTAAAATCTCTCTGGCGTAGTTTTCATCAGGCACACTGCCTGTCTCTGGATTGCCTTTTTTATTCCCTTGATAGGTTAGGTACATGCCCATAGCAGGCGAATAGGTAATATCTAACAGTAAGTCGCCATAGTTGCCGAAGGCATGTTTAGCGAGTAGATCCATGTAATAGGCCATTAATTCTGGATATTCTGATAGGTATTCGGCACCGGTATGAGACACAACGACGATTTGCGATAACGCAAATGCCATGCGTTGCCTTAACTGGTCGTTTCCAGCAATGGCATTTTTCCAAAAGGCAAAGCCGGTCATTTGGCCGTTTAAATAATTAATATCTTCGATGTATTCGGGCAAGCCGAAATGTTGCCGATAGGTTAGCAGCATAGGAAGTGTGTATTGAGTGGGCATATCAAATTGCTTCATGACCCAATCTGAACTGGCCGTGCCGGTGAGTGCTTCAACCTGCTGGTGAGTCGCGCCGAAGGTTGCTTGCCCTAAAAATCGAGACGTAGACGCAGGGGTTTGAAAGCGCTCTATGCCCTGTATGTCTGCTTTGGTGGTTGAATCGGGCGCAGGCGCAGTAGGGCTGCTCGAACCCTGTGCGGGTGACGTCACGTTGGTTGAGGTGACGGCACTTGCTGTGTTTGTTTCAGACGACCCACTGCCACCGCAAGCAGCCAGCACAGTCAGCAGTGCGCTCAGAAGTGCGCCGTGTATTGCGCTTTGCCTAATATTGGTTGACGGCAGTTTGTCGGGAAGACATTGTGTTAAAAAAGAACCCATGGTTTCACCTTTACTGTGGGAAGTTACCCTTATTAAGGCGCAAAAATTCATCAGAGGGAAGCATGAGCGTCATACAATTTTGTATGCTTAAAAGCCTTGACAGATAAGGATTTCAGAGGGTGTTACAGGGTAATTTCAAGGTGTAGGAAAATTGATAACAAATTCTGCCCCGGGCGTGCCATCTTTCACAGTAATCGTCGCTTGGTGCAGTTGGCAAATAGATGCCACTAAGCTTAACCCTAGTCCGTTACCGGATGTCGAACGGCTTTTATCGCCTCGGTAGAAGCGCTCAAAAATTCGCTCGCGCTCTTGGGGTGAAATACCAGGCCCGTTATCTCCGACAACCATTGTCACCGAGTTCGCCGTCTCAAATAACGAAATCCATACCTGTGCATTAGGTTGGCTATACTGCAATGCGTTTTCGAGTAAATTCACCAACAATTGGCTTAGCAGTCCAGCATCACCCAGAATGGGCGAAGTCGCATTGGCGTTAAGAGTCAGGGATTTTCCTGCTTCTTCAAACACCACCTGATAGCTCTCGAAGAGATCTTGGCTCAATGCGCCAATGTCTATCTCCGTAAACTGAGATTTATACTTGCCTGACGCTAACTCACCTAATCGCACAAGCGCATTAAAGGTTTGCATTAGCTGTGACACACTGTCTCGCGCCATCTCTGCATGCGATGCTACTACCTCTGGCTGATGAATATGGCGGGAGATACGTTGCAAATGCTGATCGACATGTGTGAGCGGTGTTCTGAGGTCATGGGCGACCCCCACTGCGGTATCTTCGATTTGTCGGTGCAAAGAGGCAATGCTATCCATCATCCGATTGAATTGAATAGCCACTTGGTCAAATTCATCATAGCGCGGCGATACGATGCAGCGCGTGTCTATGTTACCAGTTTGAATTTGACTGGCGGCGCTGACTAATGCGCTCAGACGACGGTTTACGGAACGAGATACTAACCATCCACAGAGTAAACTAAAGGGCAGGGCACCGATTAATACAATCAAATAACCGTAGCTAAAGACCTTCTCAAGGTGCAAAAATGGCGACGAGACAATTTTTCCTACCGACATGCGATAGTCTTCATCCAAAGGCGCGGTTAGCACAAACATGTCATAGCGATGGTGTTCTGACGATAAGGTCGTGCGCGCCCACTCATTCTCGGTTGTAAAATTAGGAAAACCAGCAACGACAGTATCTTCGTCATCGCGGAGTTGAAAGACCAAGCCTTCACCGCCTGCGACATCTTCAAGATAATCCGACGACCAAATCACGCCATCTTCATCAAAGTGCGACAACAGTTCGTCGATGCCGTCGTGTTCAAATACCTCTTCAACCCAATGCCACTCTTCTTCAATGCGCTCCCGATAGGCGCTTTCAGCGTGGCTTATCCATATGGTTTCAATAACAAACAGGAGGGCAGCTATTACCACCGTCAATAATAGCGACCACAGCACAGTTAGCCGAAATACGCTGGCTTTATGTACATTCACGCTATGAGTGGATGACATAGCCTTGTCCTTTAATGGTTTCAATTAATGGTGAGTCGAAAGGCTTGTCGATTTTACTGCGTAACCGACTGACATGGGTTTGCACTAGGCTGGTTTGCGGATCAAAGTTAAAATGCCATACATGCTGAAGCAACATTGATTTAGTAACGAGTTGGTCGGCGTGTAATAGCATATATTCAAGTATTTTATATTCACGGGGCATGAGTATAATCGGTTGGTCCGCACGACTTACTGCTTGTGTGGTACGATTTAACACTAGATCTTGGGCATAAAGCAGAGTCTTGTTTGTTGTATTTACTGAGCGCCGGACAATGGCATAAATACGTGCGCGCAGCTCGGCAATATCAAAGGGTTTTACCAAATAGTCATCTGCCCCCGTGCTCAATCCATCTACTCGCTCTTGAATACCGTCCATGGCGGTTAGCATAAGAACTGGCGTGGCTAGCCCTTGGTCTCTTATTTGTTGAAGTAATGTGAGGCCATCTAATTTGGGTAGCATCCTGTCGAGAATAATCATGTCCCATTGGGAGGTGAGTGCAGTGTGCGCTCCCGTCTTGCCATCTTGACAAATCACCACGCGATGACCGTCTTCTTCCAGCTCCTCTTGAATGAACTGGGCTATTTTGCTGTCGTCTTCTACGAGTAATATATGCATATGAACTTATTGCAGACGTGATGTGTAAATTTAACTGACTCCTAAATAATAATCCTACAGTGAATGACAAGAATCAACCAAGGGATTTCACTAATAGCCTGTTTATATTGATAAAAATATTTCTGGTCTTTTTTATGCTTGGCGTTAGATGTCAGAGAGTAAAATCATTGCATCGATAGACAGGTGGAGACAAATCAAATGGCTTGTTTAACACGTAAATTGCAGAAGACATTAACTCAGTATCTAAAGCAACAGTCTGCTTGGGTCAAACATAAGCAGCCTGAAACCATTCGCGCTGAGCTTGTAGATAAAGGCGTATGCCCGTCAGATGTGACGAAAGATCAATTTCGACATTTGGTTAAACAAGCGGTGGGTGGCTACTAAACTTGATTGTCTGTACTTGCACTCAGTAGATATCTCGAATTCAACGCAACAGTGCACTACTGGTTCAACTAGGTAGCCCTGCGTTATTCTTTGAATACTAGAACGGACTACACCTTCCTTCGGCTCAACTCCTCTGTATAAACATCACTTGTATCCTATTGTCTTGCCATTTGTAACGTTTGTAGTAAAAAGTAAACTTACATAAAAACGCAATTGATAATAATTATCATTTGTAATATTATGCTTGTGCTTTAAACACACTCATCATGTAAGACGTTATGGAAATCAAAAAAACACATATTGCATTCGCGTTATCTCTTGCTTTAACTGGTGCAGTTAATGCGCAAGACAACACTAAACTCAATCAGCAAGCGCCTGATGCTGCTAACAACATGGAAACCATTGAAGTTATTGGTACGCCGAACAAGTTTGGTGCGCTGAAATCAGATACGCCGATTATGGAAACCGCTCGCTCGGTGTCGATTGAAACCTTCGACTCTTACATGGCAAAAGGTGCGTTAAGCCTTGATGATGCTTTGACTTACTCGAGTGGCGTTACTGCCGAAACCTTTGGTTTTAGTACTCGTGGAGACTTCATTCAAATTCGCGGATTTGATGCGCCAGAGTACCGCGATGGTATGCAGTCATTAAGCGGAAACTACAATAACACACGCCCTGAAATTTATACCTTAGAGCAGGTTGAAGTATTGAAAGGGCCGGCTTCTGTGTTGTTTGGTCCGGGTTCACCGGGTGGCTTGGTTAATATTGTAACAAAGCGTCCAACCGCGTTAGGGACAAACGAAGTGATGCTAGAAGCGGGTAGCTTTGGTCGTGGACAAATCGCAACGGATCTGCATTTTGCTTCGGGCGATGAAAAATTGCTTGGTCGTTTTGTTGGTTTATACCGTGAAAGTGACACGCAAATTGACGAAATTAACGATGACTCGTTGGTTATCGCGCCATCATTTACTTATCAGTTTTCAGACGATACGCAAGTGACGATTCTGGCAGATTACACTAAACGTAAGAGTGACAGTGCGCACCAGTTTCTGCCATTAACTGGCACATTGTACCCATCGGCATCGGGGCAAGAAATTAGCAATACAGCCTATTTTGGTCAACCTGGCTTTAACCAGTTCGATACAGAATCGTGGGCGATTACACTTTTAGCAGAGCATCAGATCAATGATACGTGGTCTGTAGATTTAAGCTCTCGCTACAGAGACGGCGAGTCTGAGTACAAACAAGCTTGGGTTTCGTTTCTTGGCGCAGGTACGCCACGCATAGACCAAAATGGTAACGGTGCACGTAGTTGGTATATCTCTAATGGTTTCTCTGATCAGTTTCAGGTAGATGCGCGTGCGCGCGCCTCTTTCGCAACTGGGAATGTAGAGCATCAGTTATTGATTGGCGTAAGTAACCAGCGAATTGACAATCGTAATGATCGCTCAAATTTGTATGGCGTAGATTTTTCAACCGGCCTACCGATTCCTGTTGGTGGCATAATCAATGTGTTTAACCCAGTGTATGGCGCAGTACCTGAACTGCCTGCTGTTACACGTGGCACTGAAACAGAAGACACCATTTGGGGTCTTTATCTTCATGATCAAATCAGTATCGGCGATTGGGTACTGAATGCAGGTGTGCGCTTTGATGATGTTGAAAAGTCTGTCGAAGGCGTGAAAACGGATGAAAAAGAGACCAGCATTAGTGTTAGTGCTCTGTATCAGTTCGACAGTGGCCTTTCGCCTTACATCAACTATTCTGAGTCTTTTGCACCAAAATTCGGCATTGATGAAATTTCCAAGCAAGCGCTTAAGCCAGAAAAAGGCCAACAAATTGAAGCCGGTATCAAATACCAGCCGACTGGCACATCACACCTTGTGACGTTAGCTGTTTTCGATATCGAGCTGGAAAACCTTGCGAATCCAAATGATTTACCTAACGCGCCGACTCAACAAGAAGGTGTGTCTGAAGTACAAGGTATCGAAATTGAAGCCGATTTACGCTTCGATGTCATCTCTGTAGAGGCTAACTTTAACTGGCTAGATAGCGAAGATCCTAATGGTAATGAACGCTCTAGTATTCCTAAGCGTACAGCGTCTGTATGGACGATGTACGAGCCGTCAAAAGAGGCTGGTTTTAATGCTGGGATGGGAATTCGTTATGTAGACAATAGCTACAGCACACAAGGGCTAGTGCATATTGTGACACCTTCATATTCAGTGATTGATTTGAAGTTAGGTTACAGACTGGAAGATTGGGACTTATCCCTTAATGTTAGAAATCTTGGTGATAGAGAATATTACTCAACGTGCTTAGCGCGCGGAGATTGCTTCCCGGGCGAAGAAAGAAATATCACTGCGCGTGCAGTATATTCTTTCTAAATCACGCCATGTAATAGGTGCTTGACTGACAAATGTGCCGCACTACGTACATTTTGATGTCGATAGTAAAGCCTCGTCGTTATGACGAGGCTTTCCTTGTTTTTGAATTGAGGCTCTGAAGATGAAAAAGTCGGCGTTTAAAATTCATTCGTGGTTGGCGCTGTTTGCGTTAATCCCGTTATTGGTGATTTCACTGACGGGAAGTATTCTGGTCTACAAGCAGGAAATTGATGAATGGCTTATGCCTGATAAAGCCATGTTGAGTGGGGTATCAGGTGAAAGACTAGACTTGGATGCGTTTTTAGATCGTATTCATGAACAACTACCTGAGTTTGAAGTCGCCACCATTGAAATGTTTTTTGATGGTGTAGAATCTGACCGAGTGTATGTAATTAAAAAAGGGACATTTGATTTTCACAAAGTCTACGCCAATCCCTATACTGGCGAAGTGCTTAGTGAGCCCGTTGGGTTGCATAGCTACCTGACAGACTGGTTGCTTGAGCTGCATTACACCTTTTTAGTTGGGGATGCAGGCTTATTGATTGCGGCATTTTTCTCATTGATCTTAATCACGCTTGGCGTTACAGGCCTGATTATGTACTCAAATTTTTATAAGCACTTTTTTACCTTTAGAACAGGCAGGGCCTTAGCGGTATTGTTCAGTGATGTGCATAAATTTATCGGTATTCTGGCATCGCCCGTATTGCTGATTCTTGGCATTACCGGTGCGTACTGGAATATAGCAGGATATTTGCACGAGACGTCTGAGGAGCATGCGTCTCACGCTGATTTTGTGTTAACAGAGCGTATGTATAATCATTCGCTGTCTCTTCAGTCTTTAATTGAAAAAGCCACAGACACCGTCGATGGGCTGGCGCCCACGTATGTATCGCTAGCGTATGAGCCAGATGAAAATATTCGCGTGTTTGGTTCGGTTCCTACAGGCAATCCGTTGTATAGCCAATATAGCAGTGGTGCTAGTTTTGACCCTCAAACGGGAGATATGATCACGTCGTGGGATATTCGCGAGTTGGGCTTTGTGAGTAAACTTCTTGATAGCTTTCGTGAGTTACACTTTGGCACATTTGGCGGTGAGCTCTCAAAATTCTTATGGTGTGTACTAGGTGCTGCACCGTTATTGTTGTCAGTCACTGGCGTTTACATGTGGTCGAATCGTCGTAACAAGCGCAAAAGCAGTAAAAAGCGTCGAGCTGAAATGCACAATTCGTCTATCGCCGTAAACGGCTAACCGCAGTTTCCCTTGCCCACAATCGTGTTGTGGGCATGCTTTCCTTCTTTTTCTCAGTGAACGCTTTTTAGGGCGTGTTTACCTTGTTCCTAGCTCCCATTCTTCCTCTGCTTAGTCATTTACTATAAATATCATTTATTTTATCTATAGCCAAAATAGATACATTTGATCATAAAACTAGCACTTGTTAATGATATGCTGCGCGCAATTTTTAACCTGTACCAAGGTATGGGTTTTAAATTACACGCTCTCACATGTGTATTTCTTTCACTCGTGAGCAGAGTGCACATGGCGAGAATAATAATAATTAGAATATAAAATACTAAAAAGGCGAGTCATGAAAAAATCATTAACGTTGATCTCTTTGCTAATGACGTCTCAGGTTGCTGACGCAAACGTGTGCAGCAGTTTGGGATGTCCGACTGGCGCCCCTACATCAAACCAAACCGTAAGCCGAGCAATCTATACATTAAGCAACAACCCAACTACAAAGTTTGCTGATTGGGTGGCTTACAATGTTACTCCCTCCACCATTGATGGGCCTTCTCGGTCACGCAGTTGGTCGGCAGATCCGCAGATCTCCTACCACTATACACTTGAACCCAATGATTATACTGATGCCCATGCGGTTATTGGTACTGATCGTGGGCATCAAGTCCCTCTATCCTCTTTCAGTAATACTGCATATTGGAGTGATACCAACTATCTATCTAATATTACCCCGCAAGCCTCTGATTTGAACCAAGGACCGTGGAACAAATTGGAAAATGCCGTTCGTGATTATGTAAGAACAGGGCAGGGCGTATATGTTGTGACTGGCCCACTGTACGAATACTATTTTGCTACGTTACCTGGCGCTAATGAGAATCACACCATTCCTTCAGGCTACTTCAAAGTAGTATTTACGTTGAGTAGCAGCGGCTGGATTGAAGCATCAGCCTTTATTATGGAGCAGACCGCATCACGTACTCTTAATTATTGCACGACTGAAGTGACAGTAAATGAAGTTGAGACACGCACCGGTCTCAACTTTATGCCTTCAATGCCATCATTCAAAGAAGGCGCTGTTGAAGGACGTTTGGGCGGTCTTGCTACAGAGCTAGGTTGTTAGCCATCCTTTACTCATTGAATGAGGGTAATCGCGCGCGTTAGCGATCATCAATGCCCTTTAACCAACACCAAGGAAGGTGTTGTTCAAAAATTTTGAATATAGTTATCAATTTCTTCCGATTTTTTTCTTGCGCTTAGTTATCTATCCTCTTTTCAAGCTTAAACAAAAGCATTTTATTCGTCTTTTAATTGTCAGAATTTTAGAATTGGAGAGAGATATGTATATCAATAAATTACACACCCTTATTCACCCTGGACAGGGAATTGCGCCCGTATTACTTCGTGGGGTACTCGGCATTACATTTGTGGCGCACGGCGCTCAAAAATTGTTTGGTTGGTTCGGTGGTTATGGATTGGAGGCGACAGGGCAATGGATGGCATCTATTGGGCTAGAGCCAGGATGGTTTATGGCATTTGCTGCAGGAAGCGCTGAGTTTTTCGGTGGACTATTTTTACTATTAGGGTTACTCACGCGGCTGTCTGGGGCTGCGTTGGCAGTGACTATGCTCGTCGCCATCTTTTCGGTACACATTGGTAATGGCTTTTTTATGGCAGCTAACGGTTACGAGTTTGGTTTGGTATTGATGGTAGCTTCATTGTCGTTGGTATTGTCTGGTGCCGGCAAATATTCCGTCGATCAGTGGTTGTATCGCGTTGCACGTAAATAGGAGAAAAATGATGTTTACATTAAGAAAAGCAGATTCGCGTGGTAAAGCTGATTTTGGATGGCTGCAAAGTCAACATACATTCTCATTTGGATCATACTACGACCCACAACACATGGGCGTATCATCTCTTCGTGTAATTAATGATGATCGTGTTGCGCCTTCTGCGGGGTTTGATACTCACGGGCATCGTGACATGGAAATAATCAGCTTTGTCACTCACGGTGTGATTGAACACAAAGACAGTATGGGAAATATTCAGCGCTTGCCAAAAGGTGAGTTTCAATTGATGTCAGCGGGCAAGGGCGTATTTCACAGCGAGTATAACGGCTCAGATGAAGAAGAACTAACGTTCTTACAAATATGGATAACGCCGTCTGAGCGAGGTGGTGAGCCCAGCTATCAGCAAAAACACTTTGGAGAAGCGATTGGGCTAACAACGGTAATTACCCCAGATGGTAGAGAGGGAACATTGCAAATTAAGCAAGACACCACAGTGAGCCAGCTTCGATTAGATACGCAGACTCGCCTAGAACACACATTGAATTCGTCGAGAACCTATTATGTTCATGTGATTGAAGGTGAGTTACTGGTTGAAAGTGATTCTGCGCAAGTAAGGCTTGAATCAGGCGACGGGTTGACAGTTCGCGCTGCAAACAGCATTGCCTTTACGGGGCAATCCGCGCAAGATGTGGCGGCTATATTGTTCGATTTACCATAAAAGGATCTACCATGCATCATGCGGTTACGCTCGACGCTCTAAGAGTATTAGAAGCGATTGATCAGAAGGGAAGTTTTGCTGCAGCGGCAGAGGCTCTGTTTAAGGTGCCGTCTGCACTCACATATACCGTGCAAAAGCTAGAAAGTGACCTTGGTGTCGCGTTATTTGATCGCAGCAAACAGCGCGCAAAATTAACAAATGCAGGACAGCTGCTTTTACAGGAGGGACAATTTATTCTTGCTTCTGCTGCTAGATTAGAGGCGAAAGTCAGACAAATTGAATCAGGTTGGGAAACGTCGTTAGTGATCGCCAGAGATACTATTATTCCGGAGTTGCCCTTGTTGAGGGTGCTGTCTGAATTTTGTCAGCTCGATAAGTTGGTAGAGATCACAATTATCGAAGAAGCCTTGGCTGGTGGTTGGGATGCGCTACATAGCCAGCGAGCAGATATTGCGATTGGTGTGTCGGGTGAACTACCCAAAGGGCAGTATGATATGGTGCCAATTGGCCAAGCAAATATGGTATTTGCGGTAGCATCAAGCCATCCTCTTGCCAGTGTCGAAGGCGATATTCAGCCGGAGCATATTGCCTTATATCCCTCGATCGTTGTAGCCGACAGCTCCCGCCGACTCCCCACGCGAAGTGCAGGTGTATTGCAAAGTAAACAGAAAATTCGCGTTGATAACATGTTAAGTAAACTTCAAGCCCAAAAAGAAGGCTTGGGAGCGGGATTTTTACCCCTTCACTTGGTTAAACCCTATCTTGATAGCGGCGAGATGGTGTCGCGCCATGTTCAGGTCCCTCGACCCGCAGTCGAGCTGTATTTGGCCAAGGAAAAGCATCGAGAGGGTCACGCCTTGAATTGGTTTTTCAAGGCGCTATCAGAAGTAGATTGGTGTGTGTAGTCTATTGTAAATCGAATATATAGCGCATAAAAAATATCGCAGCCAAAATATAAGTAATCGTGGATACGTCTTTGAATTTCCCCGTTCCTATCTTGATTGCGGTATAGGTAATGAACCCCAGTGCGATACCTTCACTGATGCTATAAGTAAGTGGCATAGCCAACAGCGTGACAGTTGCCGTTGCAAGCGACGTCATATCATCGAAATCCAGCTGACGAATCGATTCCATCATAAAAATGCCGACCATCAATAAAGCAGGCGTGGTAGCCATAAGAGGAATCACTTTCATCAGTGGTGTGAAGATCAGTGCCACCAAAAAACATATTGCTACAACGACGGCTGTGAGCCCAGTTCTGCCCCCAACTGATACGCCTGCTGCTGATTCTACGTAGGTTGTAACCGGCGATGTTCCCAATGTTGCACCAGCCACACTTGCCGTCGCGTCAGCCATCATTGCGTTGCCGATTTTAGGTAAGTTACCCGATTCATCTAGCAATTTCGCTTTACGCGATACGCCTATCAATGTGCCAATGGTGTCGAACATATTAACGAACAATAAAGCGAATATCAGATCCCAAGTCTCGGCAATATGCTCAATCGGATAGAAGAAATCCATTGCTAGAAAGGTAGAACTGATTCCATCGGGTGCACCGATGATTGATGCTGGGGTAGCGGTAATAAACCCATCTTCTGTGGGAATAAAAGCACCTGCAACGGTAAGAAAAATAACAGATAATAAAATAGCGCCAGGAATATTTCTGACAATAAGAATGACCGTCAGCAAGATACCAATAAATGCCAGCAATGTTGGCGTTTGAGTGAAGTCTCCCAAAGTGACTAACGTTTCTGGGTGCGAAGTAATAATTCCAGCATTACGCAGTCCAATAAAGGCAATAAAAAGCCCAATACCAGCTTGAACACCCACTTTCAGTGCCCCGGGTATCGCGTCGGCGATTTTCTTTCTTACCCCCGTGACTGAGAGTAATACAAACAAAATACCGTTCCAAAATACGATGCCAAGAGCAGCTTCCCAAGGTATTTCACGCGTTAAACAAATAGTAAAAGCGAAAAATGCATTCAGTCCCATACCCGGTGCTAATGCGAGCGGGTAGTTTGTTAGAAATGCCATTAGTAGCGTGCCAATACATGCTGCTAGCGCTGTGACTGTAATCAGTCCTTCTATTGGCATGCCACCTGCAGCGAGAATATTGGGATTCACCACCAATACATAAGACATTGCAGCAAACGTCGTTAATCCAGCGATAATCTCGGTTCGAAGCGTTGAACCGCGCGCTTGTATTTTGAATATCCTCTCAAGGACGCTGAGTTGGGTGGCGTTAGACATAGTTGTTCTCTTTTTTGCTCGAAGCCCATATCAGAATTAATAATAGGCAATGGCGCTTATTTTTCACAATATGAAAAAGAAAACAACTAGACCATTTGGTCATGTTACTGGTTGTAACTGCCTGATTTTCATGATTTTAAATTAAGAACTATTGTTCTTAATCGTAGGTGAGTAAGATTAACACTTCTACGCCAGACCCATCGGGAAGATTTTGAATCGACAGTTTACCATTGTGAAATTCAGCAATAATACGAGCAATGTACAAACCTAGTCCTAAATGGGGATCTTGGCTGTGTTCGCTTTTTCTTACTGAAATCATAGAGTTGGCGAGCTGCGATTGCATATTATCAGGCAGAACGGGGCCCGTGTTTGTTATGCGTAAAACGAGTTTACCGTCAAGTTGGTGCATCGCGATGCCAATCGTGGAATCAATTGGGCTGAACTCTACGGCGTTAGCAATAATCTTATCGAGCATTTGGGCAAATAACTCAGGGGATCCTTGCAGCGAAGGCAACGTTTTATCGTGTTCTAAGTTAAATTTACGTTGGCTGTAAGTCATTGCATAACTTTCAGTGCAACCTCGTACGACATCAAGTGGGGCAAAGGTTTCAGTTTGCGTACTTTGGAGCGCATGCTCCATACGTGTTGCTTCACTCATGCTCGATAAAATTTTACTGAGCCTTCGAATGCCTTGTTGGGCGCGGTGTATATATTCTCGACTCTCTTCGTCTAGCTCCGTATCAAGGTGATTGAGCGCCAAGTTTTCTAATGAAGAATTCACGATTGCGATGGGTGTTCTTAACTCATGGGACAGCCGCGAACTCATGTTTTCGAGATAGTTGTTGTAGTTATTTAAACGATTGATAACATCATAAAATGCGCGAGAGAGATCGCCAATTTCATCTCTGGCCGAAGCGGGCACGATATTGCCGATAATCCGGCCATTTTTATCAATGATGGCCTCCGTTTCATTGCGTAACTTCGTCACCCGCATTGATATACGAGAGGCAAAGAAAAATAATGCTGTTGTACTTAACAGTAGCATGCCCAAAATGACATGGAACAGTTGCTCCAATGCGCGATTGCGTAACGTGCGAATACCGTGAGTCGTTTGCTCGACCACGACAGCACCCATGACTTTGTCTTCGATAAAAATAGGGTGCGCGGCGGAAAGAATCACGGCTTTGTTATCGGGGGTGATATACCAGTGAGAGGCCGGCTCACCTGTTAATGCCTCCAAAACCGCTTTTCCTTTTAAGGAATAAGCATTCTCTAGCTCGTCTACAAAATCTGAAGGAGGGCGAGTGAGTATTTTGTAATACAGTGGTAAGAGAAGAGAATTTTCAATTTCTGACCAAATGCCGTTTAACTTACTATCGTGGTGTTCATTTTCAATCGAGGTTTTTAAGCCAACAGAAGAGTGGATAGATCCTGATCGCGCCAAAACACGATTGTGGTTATCAATCACCCAAACGCGCGAATTTGCATAGCGTAATCCTCGAATGATTTTTTCAATTTCTGGAGACGGAACCAAGACGGTGCCCAAATCATCTCTATTATCCGGATCACCGGTTCCCATCACCGAAACCCACTGGCGAGTTTCTTGATTATCTACGTCAGTCACAGCGAAGGCAATTTCGCTCATTAACATGTTTAGAGGCAAACGTAACTCTACTTGATAGCCTTTCTCGGTGAGGCGCCAAAACCCTTGAATAGAGGGAAATACATGCTTTGCATATCCTGAATTATCTGATTCTTGAAGTAAGTAAGCATTAACCCATCCTTCTTCATGGGGGGAAATAATAAAGCGTTGAAAACCGTACTCGGGGGTTTTAAGGGAAATTAAAATATGATCGTTTTTATCGACTCGAAGGACGTTGGGATTACGAAGCACGACATGATCATCAGCAACGTCGAACATGGCATATAGATATTGGCGATAACGCCCAACCAAATGCTTGAAGCTGAGGCTCTGCTCAGACGAAGGATGGGATTGGCGAATGATGTTCCGTTGATCATACGCGATAGCTAAATGTTGGTATTCAGCCCAGTCGTTTAGGTGCCCGTCAAGCTGGATAGGATTAATGATTGGATGCGCATATAAGTCTTTTCCCCGTCTTACTTTTTGTAAATACGCAGCCTGTTTGTCAAATAAATTAGGGCGCTCATGCAGCGCGGTGGCAACGGCGCGGGCAGTGCCTACCATAGTTTGTTCCTGCCCTTGTCTTAGGTAAGATTCAAGCTCCCACACATATTGATAGGCCAAGTAAGGTACTGGCAACAAGCACAACAAAATCACCAGAAGTTTGAATCGAATACCAAAGATCATAACGTATTATTCTTGATGTGCTTTCCAGCGATAGCCCATGCCATACACGGTTTCTATGTTATTGAAGTCCCGGTCGACTTCAGTGAATTTTTTACGAATACGTTTAATGTGTGAGGTAATGGTTGTGTCGTCTACTACCATTTTTGATTCGTCCATCAATTGTTGGCGACTTCTCACAAATCCGGGGTGCTTAGCAATCGCGTATAGCATCCAGAATTCCGTTACGGTTAACTCAACGGGGATATGTTTCCATTTAATCGACATTCTACTTGCATCCATCTCCAGGTTACCATTTTCGATAATGTCAGTTTGATTCACGGGTTGGCGCATCACTTCGCTCCGCCGAAACAGTGCAGCAATGCGAGCCAGTAAATGGGGCAAACTAATATCTTTTGTCAGATAGTCATCTGCACCCATTCTCAATCCACAAATGGTGTCATAGTCGTTATCGCGCGCAGTAAAAAAAATGATAGGTAAAGAGGTTGATTGCTGCCTCAGCAATTGGCACAACGCAAATCCCCCATCAATTTCGTCTTGTAAGCCAATGTCAATGATCGCCAAATCAGGTAAGCGTATGCTGAATGCAGCTTCGGCTTCAGGTCTTGAAGAGTAAGTAAGCACTTCGTAACCTTGTTTTGTTAATGCCGATGCATAGTTTTCTCTGATGAGTGGGTCATCTTCTATAATTGCGACACGTTTCACCGTTTTACCTCTTTATCACAGTAGCCGACACTATATCTGATTCAACCTGAAGTAAAAGTGAAGAGAGACAATTTCCATTTTTCTGCCACATTTCACCTTCGCTTTTCCATAGTTTTTCCCCTTCGATGCCCATTCTCTGGTGTTTAATATCCATCAACAGCGACACGAATCCCGTAAGGAGAATGAAAATGAGAAAAACAGTATTAGCAGTGGCACTAACAGGTCTAATAGCATCAACATCAGTCATAGCAGAAGAGGTGGACACGACAAAACAAAATGAAGTGGTCGGCCTTGGCTCTGGCGTTGCGGTTGGCGCGCTGGCAGGTGGTCCATTGGGTGCGATGATTGGCGGCATTGTCGGCCTTCTGATTGCTGAAGATATAAATAACGAGCAACGCTTGACTCTTGCATCTAATCAGTTGAAGCAACGAGAAGAGCAACTTATCGCATTAAATGGTGAATACAAGCGCTTAAAAGAGGAGACGCAAGTGCAGCTGGTATCAATGGATACACAAATTGAACGTGTATTGGAGCCTTTAGAGGCGAGTATTCAATTTGAAACAGGCTCATACGCATTAGCACCACATTATCAATCTCAACTAACAACCTTGGCTCATAGCCTAAAACGAAATCCCGATATGACAGTACAGTTAAGCGGATTTGCAGACCGACGCGGAGACGATACGTTCAATCAGGCATTGTCAGAGCAGCGGGTGCTGAGTGTGAAATCCTACTTAACGTCACTTGGCGTAGCAAAAGAACAAATTACCACGCTGTCATTTGGTGAGTCTAAACCGCTGTATGAAACCGCTAGCAGAGAAAAAGACTTTTTTGATCGCCGTGTCGTTATCAAATTAGACGAAGGTGCGCGTTCTATGACAGTGGCAAACTAAGTTGATGCATCAATTGCTTGACGCAGATCAAGTCATTCAACAGCAACTGGTCTTATGCTGTGCCCATCAATTCATTGTAGGATTAAAAAGATGAAAAAGACGTTAATTTCAGCCCTTTTAATAGCGTTAACAGGCACAGCGCAGGCAGCGATTCCAGAAGCAGGTAGCTGGTTAGTTAGAGCGGGTTCAACTACGGTTGCACCTGATGATTCTAGCTCTAACGTTTTTGTTGGTGGCGCAGATTTGGGAATAGGCGTAAGTGTAGACAACAATACCCAGTTAGGCTTGAACTTGGCGTATTTCGTTTCAGACAATGTGTCTGTGGAGTTGCTTGCTGCTACGCCGTTCCAACATGAAATTGAGCTAAATAGTGTCGGTCAACTGGCCGACATCAAGCACTTACCGCCGTCTGTCACAGTAAACTACTACATGATGGACAAAAATAGTGTGTTCCAACCTTATGTTGGTGCGGGCTTAAACTACACCGTATTTTTTGATGAAGAGTTTACCTCTGCTAACCGTGATGCTGGATTTAGCGATCTTGATCTTGATAGTTCATTTGGCTTAACTGCACAGCTAGGTATGGATTATCACATCAATGACAGTTGGCACGTGAATGCTTCTGCCCGTTGGATTGACATTGACACTGACGCCACGTTCAAAGCGGGTGGAGTGGAAGGTAGTGTATCCGTAGATATCGACCCGTGGGTTTACTCTGTCATGGTAGGTTACACGTTCTAACTACATTTTGGACAGGAAGTCATTCCTGACTCGCTTGAGGCACCTTCTCGGTGCCTCTTTTTTATTGTTTTGATATGTGCTTCCCGCCTGTCCAGCCTCCTTTTGCCAATACGGTCTCGCCCAGAGCTTTAGGTGCTGCTTCAAGTTGTGTGGCCATTGAATCGTTCCAGCGATTAAGAAAACCATACAACGACACGGCGGCTAAGATTTCTACAATCTGGTTTGCCGTCCAGTGCTGTCGCATTGACTCCATGATATCGTCATCAACGCCATTAGGTACCGAGCCAGCCGCTAAAGCAAAATCCAGCGCGATGCGCTCTGCTTCGGAATAGAGAGGACTGGTTCTATAGTCCCAAACAGCCGCGACTTTTTCATCACTGATGCCGTGAATTTTTGCTGCAATCAGCGAATGTGCTTCACAGTATTGGCAACCCGCAGCGCGGCTAGAAAAATGTGCGAGTAGCCGCTTGAACCCCAAGTCAACTTCGCTGTCTTGTGCCATAACCGCCTGGGTCAACGCGCCAAATCCCTTCACAATTTCCGGCTTTCTCTGCATCGTTAATAGGCTGTTAGGCACAAAGCCTAAGATATCCTCAAATAGCGCAAAATCGTCACTGAGTTCTGGCGTATGGTCTTTTGGTAAAGGGGGGAGCAATGGCATAAGGCCTCCGTGTCATTTTTTGTACTAAGCTATAACAACCTGACACTAGCATATATTTTACGGATAAAAAATGAGCAAGCCAGTCTCTGTACCCGACCACTATCATACCGTGACGCCATCAATTGTTGTTGCTAACTCAATTCACGCCATTGCATTGTATGAAAAGGTGTTTAATGCCCGAAAAAGAGAAGTCATTCGCCAACATAATAAGGTAGTACATGCTGAAATTCAGATAGGAGATGCGATTATTATGATGGCCGATGAGAATGCTGAATGGGGGTTAGTGTCACCAAGCACGTTGGCAGGCACCGCTTCTTCGTTGTATGTGTATTCATCTGACGTCGATACGTTATACCACAAGGCGATTGAACATAGTTTTACATCGCTGATGGCGCCGTCTGATATGTTTTGGGGAGATCGGTTTGCGCAAGTAAAAGATCCTTTTGGTCATATTTGGTCGCTAGCCACGCACATTGAAGATGTGTCGGAGGCAGAAATACAACGCCGCGTAAATGATATGGATGCAGAGTAATACTGCTCGTCTAATCAATATGTGAGAAACGTAATCGTTCTGACTTAAGGCTTGAAAAAACGTTTTTTGCCGCCATATCAATGGGCTATCTAAGATTTGTGAGCATACTATGAAAGCACTGAATATTGTGGGTTTAAAGAAAACCTACAAAGGCGGCGTACAGGCACTCAAAGGTATCGATTTACATGTCGAAGAAGGAGACTTTTTCGCGTTGCTCGGCCCCAATGGTGCGGGGAAGTCCACCACTATTGGTATTGTAAGTTCGTTGGTGAACAAATCAGAAGGCAGTGTTGAGGTGTTCGGTCATTCCATGGACACACAATTGGTAGACGCTAAATCAAGCATTGGTCTTGTGCCGCAGGAATTTAACTTCAATCAATTCGAAACGCTGATGCAAATCGTTGTAAATCAGGCTGGATATTATGGCGTTCCGCGAGACGTGGCGAAAACACGTGCAGAAAAATACCTGAAGCAACTCGATCTATGGGAAAAGCGAGACGCGCGTGCAAGAGAACTATCTGGCGGCATGAAACGGCGCTTGATGATTGCACGTGCTTTGATGCACGAACCAAGAATGTTAATTCTTGATGAACCGACGGCAGGCGTAGACATCGAAATCCGTCGCTCGATGTGGCAATTTCTCAAAGAAATTAATCAGCAAGGGATTACGATTATTCTTACTACGCATTACCTCGAAGAAGCAGAAATGTTGTGCCGTAATATCGCCATCATCGATAAAGGCCGAATCGTTGAGAATACCAGCATGAAAGCGTTGCTGGCCAAGTTAAATGTTGAAACCTTTGTACTTGATTTACCGCTAGGTACAGATTCGGTCTCCCTGCTTGGGTTTGAGTACCGGATGATTGACGATCATACCCTTGAAGTGGACGTGCCAAAAGAGCAGGGCCTAAATGACGTATTTAGGCAGCTAACCGAACAAGATGTCATGGTTTTAAGTATGCGAAATAAAGCGAATCGATTGGAAGAGCTGTTTGTCAGAATGGTGGAACAAGGTAAAACCACAGGAGAAACACAGTCATGATGGGGTCGCGAAATTTTGTAGCGCTTCGTACAATATGGATAAAAGAGTGCACGCGTTTTTTGCGCATTTGGATCCAAACCCTGGTTCCTCCTGCCATTACGATGTCATTGTATTTTGTCATATTTGGGAGTCTTATTGGTGAGCGTATCGGGCAAATGGGCGGATTCACGTATATGGAATTCATTGTGCCAGGTCTCATCATGATGGCGGTGATCACGAACTCTTATTCTAATGTCTCATCTTCGTTTTTTAGCGCAAAGTTTCAACGCAATGTAGAAGAGTTACTGGTGGCCCCCATGCCGAATTGGATCATTATTCTTGGCTTTGTTGGCGGTGGTGTGGCAAGGGCATTGTTGATTGGCATTATCGTGACCTTCGTATCGATGTTTTTTGTGGATGTGCAAATACATAACCCTCTCATCATTTTTATCACAGTGTTATTAACCGCAAGCCTATTTTCTACCGCGGGTTTAATCAACGCTGTTTATGCTAAAACGTTTGATGACATTAGCGTAATCCCAACATTTGTATTAACGCCGCTTACCTACTTGGGCGGGGTATTTTATTCTCTTTCACTGCTGCCTGAGTTTTGGCAATGGGTGAGCAAAGCAAATCCTATAGTGTATATGGTGAATGGGTTTCGCTATGGCTTTTTAGGTGTGTCTGATGTGAGCTTCTCTACATCGGTGATCATTCTATTGGTATTTAATGTTGTATTGTTCACGGTTGCCTATCAATTGATTAATCGTGGCGTAGGAATTCGAACGTAATGTCACAAGGTAACTCACGAAGTATTACAACTAATCAGCAAGGGCCTCATGAAAAAATTCCTGAGCTGGTGAATAGACATTTGTCTCACTCAAGCCTTAAGCCTTACAGCCAGCATACCTTAGACGCATTTGACGAAGTGCAATCATGGTTAAAGCAACGTCAAGGACCGATTATTCTTGATGCGTGCTGTGGTGTTGGCGAGAGCACGGCGCGCATTGCAGCGAAACATCCTGATGCACTGGTAGTGGGCGTCGATAAATCTGCGCTTCGTACAGGCAAGCATAGCCATTACCAAGCTGAATCAGATAACTACATCATCGTAAGAGCTGATTTAAATGATTTTTGGCGACTCGCTTTAGATGCTAAATGGGTCTTGGCGAAACAGTTTTTACTGTATCCCAATCCGTATCCTAAATCGGCGCATGTACAGCGACGTTGGCACGCCAGCGCCGCCTTTGGCGATATTGTCAAGCTAGGCGGTTTGTTAGAGGTTCGCAGTAACTGGAAAATCTACATTGAAGAGTTTGCAATGGCACTTAACATTGCAGGGTTTAATGTTGAAACTGAACTGTATCAGGCAGCTGAACCGGATACACCGTTTGAAAGAAAATACTGGGCTAGCGGTCAACAGAGTTGGCGTGTCGTGTGTGATTTGAGCACAAACAAGTAAGCTTGCGAGTATGTCTGGCCACTTGGCCAGACATTACGTTGCTGAAGCTTGAGGGGTTGAAAAGTAAAACCCTTGCCCGTAGCCAATGCCTATTTCCATAATATCGTTTAGTGTATCTTCGTCTTCTATGTGTTCTGCGATGACGTTGATACTCTGGGTATCGGCGGCATCAAGCAGATGAGCCACATGGCTACGAACCTGTTTAGAGTCGGATATCTCAGACATCACGCTCCCCGCAATTTTTATTCCTGTAATGGGACGTGAAAGTAACGCCATATCTGCGTCACCAGCCACGCCAAAGTGATCAAGGAAGACATTAACACCGAGTGCATTGGCATTATTTAAAAAATGGTCGAAGCGCGGCAGGTCTGAGTGAGCGGTGTCTGCTGTTAATTCAAAGCCAACACGGTTAGGGTTAGGGTAGTCATCTAGCACGCGTTTAAGCATGGAGAATAGTGTGTCATCAGCAATATCTTCTTCACATAAATTTAAGTTCCACGCTATGCTCGTGTTGCGAAAATACTCTGCACTACGGTGAAACATTGTTTCGGTAAATTGGGCAACACTGTCCTCTCTTTCAATAAGATGCAAGAACTGATTAGGAAGAAAAATGTATTCACCGGGCGTAACAAGCCTAGCTAAACATTCGTAACGCCAAACGCGATCATGTTTCAAATCCATTATCGGTTGAAAGAAGGGGACTATGTGTTCCAGACTAAATGCATCAGTATCTGGCATCGATATTCTTCCTTATTGTTATCATTATTATTCAATATAGCAGCTTAACTACGCTGTTCACCTGATAATTCAGGTTAATCCTATATGCCATTAAATTTGATTTCTTCTTGTATTAATGACAATAAGTTATTCGTTAAGCGCTTTCAATATTTGGTGTAAAGCGGGAAGTAGGTTAAAGTTCGCGGTTGAAATTTTTCAGTTGAGGTTACAAGCGTGGCAAAAGCCGAAGTCAGTTTAGCGCATTTGTTCCGGGTCTTTACTAAACCCGAAGGCACCGATTCAAAACTGGCCCAAATTGAACAACATTTATCAGACAACGTGTCAGACTTTTTGTCTCAGCACGTTGTGACTCAGGCGATCCCGCTAGAAGAGATTGAAAAAACATTTTCAGATCATCGTGTGCCTGAACATCCTGAATTTGTGTCGGCGCATGCTGATGCGTTGCTTAATAAGCTTGTAAAACACTCTGTAAATACCTATTCACCAACGTTTATCGGACACATGACGTCTGCCTTGCCTTACTTTCACTTGCCGTTAGCAAAGTTATTAGTAGGGCTAAATCAAAACCTGGTAAAAATTGAGACATCAAAAGCCTTCACACCGTTAGAGCGCCAGGTGCTCGGTATGATGCATCAACTGGTGTATCAGCGAGATGGTGATTTTTATGATGCTTACTTGCACAGTGCAAATCACTCTCTCGGTGCGTTCTGTTCGGGCGGTACTATTGCCAATATGACCGCGTTGTGGGTAGCTCGAAATACTATGCTTAAGGCTGATGGTGTGTTTAAAGGCGTTGCCAGAGAAGGGTTGGCATCAGCGCTGCGCCATTATGGGTACGGTAATCTTGGTATCTTATCATCAAAACGCGGGCATTATTCTCTATCAAAAGCCGTGGATCTGCTTGGAATTGGCCGTGAACAGATGCTCACGATAGACTGCCCGACTCAACGTTTATCGCCAGAGCGTGCGCTGAAATTGGCAAAAGAATACGAAGCCAATGGGAACAAATTATTGGCTATTGTTGGTATTGCAGGGACAACAGAGACTGGCCATATTGATCCTTTAGATGAGCTCGCTGACGTTGCTCAAGAGGTTGGCTGTCATTTTCATGTTGATGCCGCATGGGGCGGAGCGACGTTATTTTCTGAAAAACATCGTAGCTTACTCAACGGGATTGAGCGCGCTGACTCTCTGACGCTAGATGCCCACAAGCAAATGTATGTGCCGATGGGCGCGGGTATGGTGTTGTTCAAAGATCCCAACAGCAGCAATGCCGTTCGTCATCATGCTCAATATATTTTGCGCGAAGGCTCTAAAGATTTGGGCGCTACCACCCTTGAAGGGTCGCGCAACGGCATGGCAATGATGGTGTATGCGTCGCTACATATTTTTGGCCGAGAAGGGTATGAATTGCTTATTGATATGAGCATTGAAAAGGCGAAAGCATTCGCCAAAATGATTGATGATCACCCACAGTTTGAGCTGATTACATCGCCGACATTGTCACTCCTTACATATCGATTACGACCCGCATTTTTAGCAAACCATCCGTTACTTAAGCATGCTGATGTCAATGCGCTGTTAGATCAACTCACTGTTGCTGTGCAAAAACAACAACGTGAAGCAGGAAAGTCGTTTGTATCGAGAACGCGGTTACACACCAGCACCTATCATAATGATCCGATTACGGTTTTTCGTGTGGTGCTAGCTAATCCCCTGACGACCGAAGAAGACCTTCAAGACATTCTTAATGAACAATTAGACATTGCTCAGAATTTAGATATTTGGAAGGCACTATTGGTGCAGGATAAAGCCAGCGCATAAGCCTTTAGAGAACAAAGGGCGCAGTGGAAAAAGCGCCCTTTGTGTATGACTACTTCAGTGTAACTTGTAGGTTGTCGATTAGGCGGGTTTTGCCTAAAAACGCAGCACCTAAAATGACCAATTCTTGATCTTCATGGCCTGGATGAAGGAGCGTACTTGCCGCGCGAACTTCTATATAGTCTACCTTATAACCCGCGTTAGACAGCGTCTCGCTTGCCTCAGAGATGAGCTTAGAATAATCACGGCGACCTAATTCAAGCTGATCGGCTAACGTGTTAAGTACCTGATACAAAATGGGAGCTCGCTGGCGTTCTTCAGCACTTAAGTAACCATTGCGTGAGCTCATCGCCAATCCGTCTTCCTCGCGTACCGTAGGCACGCCCACCACGTTCAAGTTCATAGACAAATCTGTCACCATTGCCTTGATCACTTGAAGTTGCTGAAAGTCTTTCTCACCAAAAAAGGCGATGTTAGGTTGCACCATGTTGAACAGCTTACAGACAATCGTTGCAACACCACGGAAATGCCCCGGCCTACTTGCGCCACAGATCATGTAAGAAATACCTGGCACTTCAACAAAGGTTTGTTGCTCTAGTCCACGTGGATAGATATCTTTAGCCTGCGGCGTGAAAAGTACATCAACACCTAATGCATCCAGTGCATCGGCATCTTGTTGCAAGGTCCGTGGATAAGCGTCCAAATCTTCGTCAGGGCCAAATTGCAATGGGTTCACAAATATTGACACAACAACAATATCTGCGTATTTTTTCGCCTCTTTTACTAAGGTCAAATGCCCTTGATGCAAATTTCCCATGGTGGGAACAAAGGCGATAACTTTGCCATCTATTTGCCATTGTCTGCGGGTTTCTCGCAATGACAGTATGTCTTTAACTATCTGCATACACTAACCTATTCGCTTTCCTGATTAGTTGAAGCTATGTGCCTCGGACGGAAATGCCCCCGTTTTCACTTCCTCAATAAACTGAGCGACGGCTTTGCGTATATCGCCTGTTTCTTGAAGATAGTTTTTAGAGAATTTGGGCATGTAATTGGCGCTGATTCCAAACATGTCATGCATAACCAACACTTGACCATCGGTTTTTACGCCTGCGCCAATACCGATAACGGGCACTTTCACCGCGTGTGAAATTTTCTCTGCAAGTGACGTCGGCACGCACTCTAATACAAGCAGTTGAATGCCAGCAGCTTCAAGTGCTTGCGCCTGCTCCACCATTTGCTCGGCTTGCAAGTCATCGCGTCCTTGAACTTTAAATCCGCCAAAAACATGAACAGATTGTGGAGTCAGCCCTAAATGACCACAAACTGGAACGCCGCGCTGATTGAGGCCTTTGATGGTGTCTACTAACCAATCACCACCTTCGATTTTCACCATGCTTGCACCCGCTTGCATTAGCTTGGCCGCGTTCTCATAAGTGACTTCTGGCGTGCTGTATGACATAAAGGGCATATCAGCCACGACAAAGCTGCGTTGACATGCGGCACTGACCGCACGTGTATGGTAGGCAATATCTTCAGTGGTGACAGATAAGGTATCGTCTTTACCCTGAAGTACCATTCCCAATGAATCGCCAATTAGAATGACATCTACGCCTTGCTCATCAAATAATTTTGCAAAGCTTGCATCATAAGCGGTTAGCGACGTGATCTTTTGCCCCTGCTGTTTCATGTCCAGCAATACGGATGTAGTTACTTTTTTTGTCATCGTATATCACCTTTTGCTAACGATTGTGCCATTGTATGGCCGTTTTTTTGCTTAGTTTGGCACAAACTGCGTGCTGTGTTCGGGAAGTTTAGACAACCCGTTACGTTGAATGTTTTGAATCGCGACACTAATGGATTCCCCGCAAGGAAAGCGTATTTCTGGTGAAATTTCGAATAGGGGAATGAGTACAAATTCTCTTTCTTTCATACCGTAGTGGGGGACACGGAGTCTTGGTTCGTCAATGATCTCGTCGCCGTACAATAATATATCTAAATCTAAGGTGCGAGGCCCCCACTGTTCCGCTTTACGCACACGGCCTTGCTCTAATTCAATTTTCTGTAATGCGTCGAGCAGCGCGAGAGGGGAAAGAGTGGTCTGAATACTCACTACCGCATTGACGTAATCGGGCTGATCTTGTGGTCCCATTGGTCTGCTAGCGTATAAGGAAGAAGTATGTTCTATGCGCGTATTGGGAAGCGCCGCAATTGCAGCGAGCGCTTGCATAATTTGATCAACGGGAGTGGCTAAATTGCTCCCCAAACCAATAAAGGCGAGCGTGCTCATGATGACTTTTTAGTTGCCTTAGGCTTGCTTCGACGTCTGCGGGTTCCGCGTTTGGTTGCTGGTTTTCCCTCTTTGTCGCGTAATGTATTCAGCATCGATTTTTTAGTATCGGCTGCTGCATCTTGGAAGGTTGTCCACCAATCGCTTAATTCAAGCAGATCGCCGCCTTCTATTTGCCCACGAATTAATAAGAAATCGTAACCCGCACGGAAGCGAGGATGCTCGAGCAATTGATAGGCTCGGCGACCAAAGCGTTTAGGCAGTCTGTGCTGCATTTGCCAGATATCTTTCATGCCGCTAGAGAAACGCTTAGGGATCATAATTCTTTGAATCTGGCGATGTAAAATATCGTTCATTGCGATATTAAATGCATCATGCTGTGACAATCCCGATTCAAATGCGAGCTTTTGCGCGTGCTCTTCAAGCGGATACCAAAGCACGGCTGCATATAAAAATGCGGGTGTCACGCGTTGGCCTGAATTGATACGGTTGTCGGTGTTCTCCAGTACCTTCTCAATGAAACTGTTTTCTCTTCCGCTTTCTGTTTTAAGAAACGGTGTTAACATCGGAAAAAGCTGATGGAAGAGCTTAAATTCTTTCAATAAACGGTAGGTGTTAACGCCATGTCCAGATGCAAGTAGCTTCAGTACTTCTTCGAAAAGCCGAGCTGGAGGAATATTGCTAAGTAACGACGCCAATTCATAAATAGGCTGCGCTGTGGCATCACTAATACGCATATTTAATTTGGCTGCAAAACGCACCGCGCGTAGCATACGCACAGGATCTTCTCGGTAACGAACCTCTGGAGATCCAATCAACTCAATTCGCTTATGTTTGATAGCGTCAATACCGTTGGCGAAATCGAGAATGGTTTGATCAGCAAGGCTGTAGTACATTGCGTTAACAGTAAAGTCTCTGCGTGCGGCATCTTCTTCAATTGAACCGAAAACATTATCGCGTAAAATCAGCCCTTCCTGACTTTGCTTGCTGCGCTTCTCGCAAGCGTCACCTGATTCTGGTTGATGGTGACCTCTAAACGTCGCGACTTCGATAATATCACGACCAAATACGATATGTGCCAAACGGAAACGACGCCCAATTAGACGACAGTTTCTGAACAAACCTTTTATTTGTTCAGGTGTCGCATTGGTTACTACATCAAAGTCTTTTGGGTGTAAGCCTAAAATTAAATCTCTTACACACCCGCCTACCAGATAGGCTTCGTAACCTGCACCATTCAACCTATGAAGTACTTTGGCTGCGTTTTCACTGATATCATCACGAGAAATACCATGCTCGCGCTGGGTAATTACGCGTGCGGTTAATTTGGTACTATCTTGTTCAGGCGTTGGGGTAAGTGCACGCTTGACCTTGTTAATGACTCGAGAAATTATGATAACGCTCCGTTAATGTACAAAAGGCTGAAAAATCGGCCGCTAATAATATACTTATTACCCGTTCAATTCTATTGGTAGATCATAGTACTTAACCTCAAATTCTGTTATTCAACTGAATTTACGATGATTTCCTGTCGTTTGGGTATGTGATTTACGTCCCAATGGGTTGTCGCCCAACGTAAAATTTCGTTTGGGGCCGCTTTTGTCATTTCGTCGGCGATAGGTTGATTCAAGTAACGCAGCACATCAAACAAATTTTGACTCAATGATGTGTTTGAAATGCCTTTCGCGTGATTTTGTTTGCTGAGTTTAAACCCCGGCTTTGTTGCTGCGACGGGTACATGAATAAATTTTGGATAGGGGTGACCCAACGCCTGCATAAGAGATTGCTGGCACACAGATGGCGCGAGTAAATCTGCTCCTCTTACTATTTCGGTGATGCCAAAATCAATGTCGTCAATAACCGATGCCAGGTGATAAGCATACAGGCCATCTTTACGCTTAATGATAAAATCTTCAGATGCCGCTTGTTCAGAGATGGCAATATCTCCGAGTAATTGGTCGTGAAGAGAGTCGGTTTGCACGTCATTTTTAAAGCGAATTGCACATTGCGCGTCAAGATTATGTTTATCTCTACAATGCCCGTCGTAGAAGCCTCCTCGTGCTTTGATCGCACTTCTGGTGCAACTACAAAAGTATGCGAGATTGGCGTCTAAAAGCTGTTGGAGCACCGAATCATAGCGATCGCTTCGGGAAGATTGATAAATACATTCGTCCCAAGCTAACCCGTGTAGCTCAAGACAGTCCAATATCTCCTGCTTCGCGCCTTTTGCCTCTCTGGGTGGATCGATATCATCAATGCGAACCAGCCAGCGTCCACTATTTTGCTTAGCTTGCAGATAACTGGCTACCGCGGTTACCAGAGAACCAAAGTGCAGAGGCCCTGAAGGTGAAGGGGCAAAACGTCCAATATACGAGTGTTTACTTTCCTCTGGGTTGCCATTATTGACACGTTGAAAGTGAGGAGAGAGCTGATCTTGATTCGGCATCATAATGAGGGCGTAAAGACCTTCGCTAAGTAATTAATCGAGTCATATGCGTTGTTCGCGTAATGAAACGGTGTTGGGTGGCTGTTATTTAAACAAAAAAAGCTGCAAGAGTGCAGCTTTTCATCTAATTCCGTGAAGGACTAACCTTGCATTTGTTTTTCTTTAATCTCTGCAAGGGTTTTACAATCAATACACAGGTCGGCTGTAGGACGTGCTTCCAAACGTCTTACACCAATTTCGATACCACACGCATCACAGAAGCCAAAATCGTCTTCTTCAATACGCTTAAGGGTTTTCTCTATTTTCTTGATTAGTTTACGCTCGCGATCACGGGTACGTAATTCAAGGCTAAACTCTTCTTCTTGCGCTGCACGATCGACAGGATCGGGGAAATTAGCAGCTTCGTCTTGCATGTGGTGTACCGTACGATCGACTTCTTCACGAAGTTGATCTCGCCACGCATGCAGAATTTTACGAAAGTGCTCAAGCTGCGCATCATTCATATACTCCTCGCCGTCTTTCTCCTGATAGGGAGTAAGACCAGCTAAGGCCAAAAGTCCGAGTGACTTAGATTCTTTTCCTGTTGGCATGTGCCAAATCTCCTAAAACTACGACGCAAAGGCTTAATAGCAGGCGGCTATCTATACCAGAAACTTCCGCCCCTCGCAATGTCTAAACGGTCAACGTTACAGACAATTCGCTGTTCCCGCTGTCATTTCCCACTATATACGCAACGTACTACTGTAAAGGCGCACCCCGCGTCGAATATAAGGTGGTTGCGCTTCATATTGCGTGTGCTTCAAATGAATACGTTTTTTCCACTCGCTCTGTTTATTATAGACAGCGTACTGAGGGTTAAAAACCTTATGCAACACAATGTTATTCGCAAGAGGGTGAAATATGGCGCGCTTAAAATAAAAATCAACCCTTTTTTTCATTTAAGAACGGGAGAGATTGATTTATTTGGATTTTTTTATCGCTGATGCAACATTGCCATGCATAGACTTCAACCCCCTTTTCTATGGCTTCTTGCAACGCATTTTGGTATTCAGGGTCGATATGCGCAGCAGCTGAAACGTGTTTGACCCCTGAGTGTTGAACACAGAAAATCAATACGCAGCGCACACCTTTATCCCTCATTGCAGCAAGTTCACGCAAATGCTTTGTGCCTCGTGCGGTTTTGGTATCAGGGAAATAGCCGTGGTGCGAATCTTCCAACAGGGTGACAGATTTAACTTCCACGTAGCAATCGGGTTTACCCTCACCGCGTAGTAGAAAGTCAATTTTACTGTTTTCGTCACCGTATTTCTGTTCACGAAGTCGTGTTTCGTAATTTGCCAGCTCGGTAATTGTTTGATTTTGAATGGCTTCTTCCACCAATCGATTCGCTCTGTGGGTATTGATACCTATCCAATCATTATTGAAGGTTTGTGCCAGTTCCCACGTGTATTTAAGTTTGCGCTTTGGATCATCATTTTGGCTCAACCATACCGTATAACCTGGCTCTGCACAGCCAGTCATTGCCCCCGTGTTCGGGCAATGCGCGACCACCACGTCACCGTTGGGTAATTCAACGTCTGCAAGAAAACGCTTATAACGTTTAATCAGCGTTCCCTTGATTAATGGCTGTTCAAACTCCATAACAATATCACTTACTCAATTTACAAAATGTGCTAGCCTCCCACACTGCGAGGACTAAAGCCAGCAAGGAGTTATTGAATGTCTCAATTTACCGTTTCCCTTTCTCATCAGGCAGCCTCTGCCACGTGGGGAGAAAAAGCACTTATTTCACTAGCTGAAAATGGCGCAACAGTGCACATTGATGAATCTCAATCGCAACGTGAGATCCTGCGACAAATTCGCAAAGCGTCGCGTCAATTAGAAACATTGAAGTTACCATCAATCGCGCTTACAGGTGATTGGACGGCAGAACAGCAATGGGCTTTTGCAAGCAGTTTTGGTGGACCAAAGCGCATTGGGCTGGTTACGTTCTGCGAAAATGAAGACAAGCAACAGTTAGATAATCAATATCAAGCGTTAACGTTCACGCGTGAGGTGATTAACGGCACGCCAGAAGATATTTCACCCAAGATGTTGGCTGAAAAAGCAGCACAATGGTTAACCTCTTTGGCGCCCGATAGTGTTAGTTATCGTCTTGTTGAAGGTGAAGCTTTGCAGGATGAAGGATGGACAGGCATATACAATGTAGGACGCGGCAGTGAACGCCCTCCTGTATTATTAGAACTGGATTACAACCCATCAGGTGATGCTTCTGCTGCTGTCGATGCGGCGTTGGTCGGTAAGGGAATTACGTTTGATAGCGGTGGCTACAGCATTAAATCCAGCGAAGGCATGTTAGATATGAAATGCGACATGGGCGGAGCTGCAACAGTCACAGGCGGTTTGGGCTTGGCTATCATGCAAGGCGTACAAAAACGTATTAAGTTGTTTTTATGCTGTGCAGAAAACCTGATCAGTGGTCATGCCTACAAGTTGGGTGACATTCTAACGTATAAGAATGGCCTAACCGTCGAAATCGTTAACACCGATGCGGAAGGTCGCTTGGTGCTAGCTGATGGTCTGATGGCAGCATCTGAAACGGGTGCGCCTTTTATTCTGAATGCCGCGACATTGACTGGTGCCGCCGTTGTCGCTTTGGGTAGCGATTATAACGGACTGTTTGGCTTAGATTCTGAATTGCAAAAACGTGTAATGAACTACGCCGATGACGTCAATGAATTGGTGTGGCCGTTGCCGCTTGAACAATGGCATCAAGAAAAGTGTCCTTCTCAATTCGCTGATACCGCAAACAGTCGCCCTCAAAAAGGCGGTGGTGGTGGTGGCGCCTCAAATGCCGCTGGCTTCTTATCTCGCTTTGTTGATAATAACGGTAAAGGTTGGGTACACATGGATTTGGCAGCAGCCTACAACGCAAATGGTAATGAGATTATGCCAGCAGGTGCCTCTGGCCTTGGCGTACGCGTAATTGCAAAAGCCTTAATGGAAGAATAATAAAACTAACCAAGTCCGTCGTCCCAGCTCGAATATCGCAGGGGCGACGGTCACGTTGTAAACGACTGAGAGGGTTATATTCCGCCGATTCTTTCTGCAAATTCTTTGTACTTTTGTACATCTTCTTTGGCGAACATGGGTTTTCCGCTGTCGTCTTTGTCTTTGGAAACCAATAAATTTTCGCGCTCTAAACGCTCAACTCGAATTTCTTGCACTCCGAGATATTCAGCTACTTCAGAAACAGACATCAGGCTCATAGGACCTTCCTCATTTAAATTAAATTATTATTATTAAAGCTTAAAATGCTGGATTTGCTAACTTCGCATTATTGCTATTTTTTGAGGGGTTTGTCCAATCGCCGAATTTAGGCCGGACTTTAAAACGCCACTGTTGGATTGAGTGAGCCGCTTTTTCTTTGTAATTCAGACGACTAGTGTAAGACGCTATCTTGATATACACTTTGCGAAATTGCTAAATATTATCTTGTTCTACCCATGGATACTTGGTCAGCTGCCGTTACATTATTTCTTATCATGGATCCGCTGGGAAACCTGCCGGTGTTTCTGTCTGTTTTAAAGAAAATTGAGCCCAAACGCAGGCGCATCATTCTTGCGCGCGAACTTGTGTTCTCACTCGTGATCATGATGGTGTTTTTATTTAGCGGTCAGGCTGTACTCGACTTTTTGAGTGTGAAACAGCAAGCCGTGAGTATTGCAGGTGGTATCATTTTATTTTTAATTGGCATCCGGATGATTTTCCCGCAGCCCGGTGGCGTAGTCGGCCTCGCTGATGGAGAAGAACCTTTCTTGGTGCCATTGGCAATTCCGATGATTGCTGGGCCGTCAATATTGGCAGCGCTCATCTTGTTGGCAAATCAAGACCCTACCAGAATGACGGATTGGTCTATTGCGTTATTGTCTGCATGGGGAGTATCTGCCGCTATATTAATGTTTTCATCTAATTTACATCGTGTTTTGGGAGAGCGTGGCCTAACCGCGATTGAACGATTGATGGGAATGATTTTGATCATGATATCGGTACAAATGTTTCTCGATGGTGTCGGAAACTACTACTCGCTATCATAGCGTAGAGAGAAAACGCATTGAATAATAAGTTAAATACATTTCAACGTGTACGCGAACTAGAAGGGTGGGCCGCGGTTGCTTTTGCCACTACTTTAGTTGAACGTATGTCACCCAACTTTCGGCTGTTTTGTCAGGCCTGTGAGTTTGAAGGGAATGAACAATTTGAAAAATCTCTGAATGTCATTTGGGAGTGGTTGTCTCAGCAAAAGATGAAAGTTAACTGGGCAACCCACATTGAAAAGGTAGAAGAAATGACACCAGATGCCGCAGATTTTGATTCTTATGGTGTGTTTCCTGCGATTGATGCGGCCATATCGCTTACTTCGACGATGTACCTTGCCAAACAAGATGATTTGCAGGGCGCGGTGGTTGTGAGCAAGCTTTCTCAAGGGTCGGTTGAAGCATTTATTGAGGCAACCTCAGAAGAGGAGCTTTCTGCACAAGACATTAAAGCTCACCCACTCATGCAGTGGGAAATTGGCTTTCAAAATGCGCTGTTAGATTTTCTATCTACGGCAAAGCGCAATACTGATTCAGTGAAGGCACTTCGCGAAATGGCGACCGTCGATGGGATCAGCAATATTGGAATTGAGCGAGAGTAATGTCTTTGTTTTGTTCAGCCGGCGGTTTATCGTACCCGTTAGCTGAACAAAATCAGTCCCCAACTTAGCGCGGCAATTAACATGCAAAAAAATACGGCTGCTGAGCCGAGATCTTTTGCTTGTTTAGAGAGTGGGTGGCGCGACAAGCTAATTCTATCAATGGCGGCTTCTATGGCACTGTTGGCGCATTCAACGGCGAGTACCAATAACAACGGCCCGATCAGTAATATCCGCTTAACGGGATCCGCGGTGATAAACAGCGCGAGTGGAATCAATACGCTACATACTATCAATTCTTGTCGAAACGCCGCCTCATGACGAATTGCGTAGCCAATACCGGCTATTGAGCATCGTCCGGCATTAATTAAGCGTGTTAAGCCGCGACCATTTGGCTTTTCCATTTCCATCACTTCGTCCTCTTATTGTCGTGACTTTCACCCACTACTTTGGATTTATTCGATATAATCGATAGTCAACTTGTTGACTGGCACTGTGTTTAATACATTCCCAGTTTTCTGGCACAGTATACAATGCGTTCTCTACCTCGCACTCAATGTAAACCAGTGCACTATCTGCAAGTAAGTTTTGCGTCTCTAGGGCATTGATCGCGTCTGGAAGTAATCCTTTTTGAAAAGGCGGATCAAGAAACACTAAATCGTATTGTCGAGACAGTTTTGACGTTGCGTTTAGTGCATCTGTGACAACGACCTCCGCTTTACTAGGATCTACTCCGAGTGTCTTCATATTTTCACTCAGTTGACTTGCATTGTGTTTGTCTTTTTCAACAAAGGTGACAAAAGATGCGTATCTGGATAGCGCCTCGAATCCTAATCCGCCACTTCCGGCAAATAAGTCAAGACAGACGGCATCTCTTACGTCAGTCATTAACCAATTAAAGAGGGTTTCTTTGGTTCTGTCTGTAGTAGGGCGCAATCCTTCGGCATTTAGCACAGGGAGTTTTCGACCTCTCCACTGACCGCTAATGATTCGAATTTGGCCTTTATTGTTTGGTTGGCGTTTTGTGCCTCGCTTCATGGGATCAAGAAATGTTATGATGACAAAATTGCGCCTAGTGTAATACCAATTGCGTTAAATATCCTTATTATCAGACAGATTGAATGTAAACATTCGTTTTCTGTATGAAACAAGCGCCATGTTGGCGTCATCATTGGGCTGGGCTTGGCGATTGAGTGAGAGCACGACATAACACCCTGTGCATGACACGATTTTTATAGGAATAGATTTGCGATATGTCTAAGTTTTTTAACTGGTTTAAAAAAGACAAGAAAAAAGCGACAGATGAACTCAATAAGACTCCGCAGGAGCAGGTTGTTGAGAAAGCCGAAAGCCCACAAGAGCAAAGCGCTGCTGTCAACGAGCAAGAAACGAATAAAGACACTGTCGATAATTCTCAGCTAGAGACTACACCCGACGCGATGGCTAAGGGCCAGTCGGCGGCAGACAATGAGAGAGTGCAAGATTTATCTCATATTGATGATGTGAGTGAACAGAGTGAGGTTGACCCAGTCGCAGATATTGCGCTAGAACAATCTGATAGCGTCCATGAGGGGCAGCCAGACGTTTCACCGGTTGAAGAAAAGTCTGCTATTGCTCAAGAGGAATCAGTTGACGTTTCAGAAGAAGTGCCGTCAGCTTCATTGCCAGAGCCAGAGCCAGAGCCAGAGCCAGAGCCAGAGCCAGAGCCAGAGCCAGAGCCAGAGCCAGAGCCAGAGCCAGAGCCAGAGCCAGAGCCAGAGCCAGAGCCAGAGCCAGAGCCAGAG
>NZ_JAOWKX010000006.1:280624-294672 GCF_025751585.1 Fluctibacter corallii | reverse complement strand
GAGCCAGAGCCAGAGCCAGAGCCAGAGCCAGAGCCAGAGCCAGAGCCAGAGCCAGAGCCAGAGCCAGAGCCAGAGCCAGAGCCAGAGCCAGAGCCAGAGCCAGAGCCAGAGCCAGAGCCAGTCTCGGAAGATGTGCCTGATGAAGAGCAAAATGATCTGGTGTCGGAGGAGCTTGAGCATGTTATCGAAGACGATTTTAACGATGCACTAGACAGTGGTGATCTTGAGTCGGAATTGGAGGCCGATGAAGAGAGTGAATTACCTGACGTTTCTGATGATACATCGGTTGAAACTTCGTCCGAGACGTCGTCGGAAGACGTATCTGAACCGGCTGATGCAACCTCTGAAGAAGATAATGAAGAACGCGCCCAGACAGAACCGTCAGAAATAGACACTGACGACTTTGACGACATCCTCAGTTATGACGAGAATGCCCCGTCAGACGAAGCCGTAGAGTCTGATACAGTGTCATCTGATGATATTGTGTCTGAAACCGCGGATGAGCTGTTAAGTCAAATAAATTCTGAAGATGACAGTAAGAGTGAGCCAGTCACTGAATCTGAAAATTCTGCCGAAGAGGTGGATGAGTTTGACAAAGCGCTGGAAGAATTTTCGTTAGATGTACCAGATGAAGAACTGGTTGAAGAAGAGCAAAGTGGACCTGAATCTCAACAGCAAAGTACATTGTCTGACGAAGAACGAGCCGCAGATGAAGCAAGTCAACGAATGGTTGATGAATTGCCTTCACTAGGAGATCTTGACGAATTAGATGATGATGATCTCGAGCAAGCGTTAGACAGCTTTACCGAAGAGTTTGAAACTGGAGAGACAACGTCAGAAAAAGAAGAGCAACCGCCATCCAAATCGTCGAATAGCGACGGGCCGGAAGAATTGGATGACGTACCTGGCCTAAATGATTGGCTTTCAGATGCTGATTCTGAGCAAAAAGAAGAAAGCGTTGATAACGAGATTCTTGATGAACTGGAATCAACGGATTTTGATGAATTACTCGATACATTAGACGAAGACGTAGAAACGGATTCGGCAATTGATGCGTTAGAAGAGGATGCACTTTCTGAAGCTCAAGAACACAATCGTGATGATGCTGAAGCAGATATTGATCTAGATGCCCTGCTATCAGAGTCACCAGAGACATCTTTGGATGATGATATTTTCGAGCTTGAAGAGGATGGCGACTTTGTAGATGTAGAAACGCTATTAAGTGAAAGCGACATAGACGAAGAAGACATGCCAGAGCGTGATCTCAATCTTGATGTGTCGTTAGAGGAATACTCTGGGGTCAGCGGTGATCAAGATAGCGTAGATGTTGATGCCGACCAAGGCATGGGCGCGAAACTGGATCTTGCCAGAGCCTATCTTGAAATGGATGACAATGATGCAGCTAAACAGCTACTGCTTGATGTGGCTGAAAAAGGCAGCGAAGAGCAGCAGCGGGAAGCTAAATCTATATTAGATTCATTGTCTTAGCGTTTGTTTTATTGAATTGAATCAAATCATAAGATGAGGCTACCTTTATAGTGTGTGTTGTCCTTTGGACTCAATTGAATAAACTGGTATCTACTCACCAATATTTACAAGCAGGTGCAGAAATTCTGAAACTGTACCTGTTTTCCTCTTCCCAATAGTGATTGAAAAAGGCAAAATAAAGGGAAGTAAATAGATCTTTCGCTGAACCTAGGCATTTGATTGTTCGACAATCGTTCATCCCTTTAGAGTGTGATGAAAGCGGCGCCTATGGTTGTTGCAGGCTAAATGCCTGATTCCGATAGCGATTTACCAAATTGATCTTCTGTCGTTAAACTAATAATGGTCACTGAGAGGAAAGTCACTCTAATTCAGCACATGAAGCTGTATTTGACCTAATATGGCACATAAGGATATGTCACCCATGATTCCATTCTTGATTTCTGACGCTAATTCCCTCTATTCGGCTGCCATCATGATTATCCTAGGTTTGGGGTTGATCGAAGGCGTTGCTGCTCTGATTGGTTTTAGTGTTGCTAGCACCCTTGATGACATCTTGCCCTTTGACTTGGATGCAGATGCCGATCTCGATGTGAGTGGTGGTCTAACGAGCATATTGGGATGGTTGTGTTTGCATAAGTTGCCGTTTCTTGTGTGGCTTACCATATGTTTAACTGCATTTGGCGTGTGTGGGTTAGCCATTAATTATGTGTCTCATTTTGTCATTAGTGTCCCTATTCCGAGCTGGATTGTTTTTGTACTCGCGCTGTTGTTTGCTGTTTTTAGTTGCCATTTCATCGGTGACATTCTCGCTAGACTCGTACCTAAAAGTGAAAGCGCAGCAATATATTCAGATGAATTCAAAGGGCGAGTCGCACGCATTACAGTAGGAAAAGCGTCGTTAGGAAACCCAGCTGAAGCAGTCTTTACCGATGATTTTGGACAGAAACACTACGTGCTAGTGCAACCTATGTCAGATGAGTTGGAGTTTTTATCTGGCCGACAAGTGGTGCTTGTCGAGAAAAGTAACGCCATTTGGAATGCCATCGCATTCGATTAATCAAATAAAAAACTAGGAGTACCCCATGGAAGGATTGACTGACCAAAGCAATCTCACATTTATAATGATCATCACGGGCGCAGTGCTTGTGGCGCTATTGACCATTGGTCTGATTATGGCAAAACTGTTTACTCGAGCTACAAAAGAAATCGCTTTTGTGCGTACTGGATTAGGCGGTGAAAAGGTCGTAAAAGATGGCGGCGCTATCGTATTGCCCGTTGTGCATGAAACGATTCCTGTGAACATGAATACATTGCGTATTGAAGTAGAAAAAACACAGAAAGACGCACTTATTACTAAAGATCGCATGCGAGTAGATGTCAAAGCAGATTTTTATCTTCGTGTTGCTCCTCATGCTGAGGGGATTTCTATGGCTGCTCAGACGCTAGGTACCCGTACCATGCGCGTAGAAGAGCTAAAGAAGCTTATGGAATCTAAATTTGTTGATGTACTTCGAGCGGTTGCTGCTGAAATGTCGATGACAGAAATGCATGAGCAGCGTTCTGATTTTGTACAAAAAGTGCAGCAAAACGTGATGAATGATCTTGAGAAAAATGGCTTGGAGTTAGAGTCCGTTTCACTAACGGGTTTTGATCAAACTGATCTGAACTTTTTTAATGAAAACAATGCGTTTGATGCAGAAGGTCGTGCACGTCTGGCAAAAATCATCGAAGAAAAGCGTAAAGAAACTAACGACATACAGCAAGAAAACCGCATTAAAATTGAACAGGTTAATCTTGAAGCTGAGAAACAATCTCTCACCATATCGCAGCAAGAAGAAGAAGCGAAACTTGCACATCAACAGGCATTGGAATTTAAGCGCGCCGACCAAAAAGCTGAAATTGCAAAAAACCGTGAGCTAAAAGAGCAGCAAGAGCGTGAGGCAGAAATTGCTAAAGAACGTGCGTTAGAGGCAGCGGAAATTGCGAAGAAGCGAGAAATAGAGCAGCGAGAAATCGAAAAAAGAAACGCAATAGAGCAAGCACGCATTCAGCAAGAACGCGATTTAGAAGTAGCAGAACAAGATAAGCATATTGCGATTGCCGCCAAGTCAGAAGAAGAATCAGCAGCGCAAGCAAAAGCGGCAGAAGCTGAAAAAGAAAAAGTGAAAAAGGCGGAAGAGGTTATTACTACCCGGCAAGTAGCCGAAGCGAATCGTCGCATGGAAATTGAATTGATCGATGCAAAAAAAGAAGCCGAACGTGAAGCGGTTTCTGTGCGTGTTCAAGCGGAAGCCGTAAAAGCCGCTGCAGAGGACAAATCTGAAGCGATTCTTACAGAAGCAAAAGCGGAAGCCGATGCGAAGAAATTACAAGCGGAAGCTGACGAAAAGGTCTATGCAGTGGAAGCTGCGGGTAAGCAAGCAATGTTCGAAGCCGACAACATGCTCAAAGATGAGCAAATCGCCTTACAAAAGTCGCTGGCCGTGCTTAAAGTCTTGCCAGAAATCGTTGCCAGCGCCGTAAGGCCACTTGAGAATATTGAAGGGATCAAGATTCTTCAAGGCTACAATGGTCAAACCTCGGGCGCGGCATCAGCTGGTTCAGTGGGGAATGGTAGCATTGCAGAACAAGTAACGAGCGCCGCACTGAATTATCGTGCAAATGCACCAGTGGTTGACACGCTACTGAGAGAAATCGGTGTGGTGGATGCTAACAATGGCACGCTAGATGACTTAATTAAAGGCAATGTTCCCATTGTAGAAGATGCGATCAATGCGGTAGAGCAGGGCAAAGTCGCGTTGTCTGATGCGCAGGTGCAAGTGTCAGAAGTACACTCGTCTACCGAAGATATCGCTGGCAAAAAATAAATATACCGTCTAGTCACCTATACCTGAGCTGATATCTTGTCAGTTCAGGTATTTTTTCTAAGCCTCAACATCACCTTACTACCAAACAATTTTATCAGTATGTATAGATTGCCTAATGGCAAACTAACTCAATGTGAGTGAAGCCCATCCGTGGGGATATTTCTGACAGATATGACTTTTGGCACATCCAATTAACCTTCTTGTTGGTTACTCTTCGTTAAACCTTAATGGAGGGATGAATATGTATTTATATTGGATTCGCGAAGCGTTATTACTGTTACTGATCGGTATTACATCTTGGTCAAATCAAGCGAGTGCTGCCTCATTGGCACAAGAGTCGCGGCTACCTGAAGCAGAGTATGCTGCGAAAAAACAGCATGTCACTTTTTACGATAACTCTCGCGCACGCCCTGTTCGGGTAACCTTGTGGTATCCAAAAAAAGATGGAGCTTGTAGGTCTGCACATTTATGTTTAAGCGAAGAAGCCAATACGGAGCGGGCCTTTGTTCTTTCTCATGGCTCGATGGGCTCAGCCGATGATTATGACTGGGTGGGCAACGCACTCGCTCGCAGAGGGTACGTAGTTGTCGGCATTAGTCATTTCGGTGAATCTTGGGTCTACGGGCAGGACACGGTTGACCATGCTACGGCATTGAAACTGTGGCTAAGGCCACAAGATGTGTCTTTTGTTTTACACCGGCTTGAGCGGAATGTGTTACCTGATGACAGTACAAGGTTATTGTTCAGCCAACCTGTAAATTGGCGCAATATTACAGCGATAGGGCATTCTGCTGGCGGTTCAACGGCGTTGATGCTTGCTGGCGCTCGGTATGCACCTGAGCAATTGGCGAATTATTGCTCAACTGAACACGCTCAAAGAGATCGTAGTTGTGCATATCTACAATATTTTGAGCCTGAAAATGAAGATTGGCATCCGATAGAACAGGACTTCACAGATAGCCGCGTGACTGCGCTAATGCTGCTTGATCCTGCTTTAGGTCATATTACAGCCCGACGCAGCTTAGAGCAGTTATCGCATCCCGCCCTGATTGTTGGAGCAAAAAATAATGATTTTTTATATTACCCTGCACATGGTCAATACATCGCTGACACGCTCAACCACTCAATTCATATGACATTAGAAGATGAAGAAGGGCATTTTGTTTTTCTCGATGCCTGTAACCATAGCTATACTGCTTTGGGCGTTGCTTTATGTATAGACAAAGAAGGGGTGTCTAGAGATGCGGTACAAGCGCGAGTATTGGCAACCATTGATCAGTTTTTGGTATCTACGTTTTTTACCACCACGAAACACAGCAATTTACGTCATAAGCAGGTAAACTACGCGGATAGATAGAAATGGGTATGTAAGAGTATATTGAATTTATGCGAATAGCGTTGGGAATTGAATATGATGGTGCTGCATTGTTTGGTTGGCAGCGTCAGCGAGAAGTCGCTAGTGTTCAGGAGCATTTGGAAAAAGCCTTATCAACGGTTGCGAGTGAATCTATTGAAGTTGCGTGTGCAGGTCGCACTGACGCTGGTGTGCACGCAACAGGTCAAGTCGTTCATTTTGACACGAATGCTCAGCGTCCCGATAAAGCATGGACAATGGGGGTTAATGCTAACCTTCCCGACTCTGTTGCCGTACGGTGGGTACAAACCGTTCCAGACACTTTTCACGCGCGATTTTCGGCTACGGCACGACGTTATCGATATGTGATTTTTAATCATCGTTTTAGACCTGCTATTTTGCATTCAGGGGTGACCCATGTATATGCAGATCTTGATGCTGAGAAAATGCACCGTGCAGGTCAAAGTTTACTGGGGGAGCATGACTTTAGTTCGTTTCGGGCCGCGTTGTGTCAGTCTAAATCGCCTTATCGGCATGTCACCCACTTAAAAGTTGAACGACGTGGGCAATATATTGTTATTGATATCCAAGCAAACGCATTTGTACACCATATGGTGCGCAACATTACGGGGAGCCTTATTGAAGTCGGTGCGGGAAGAAAACCTGAAAATTGGATTGCGGAATTGTTGGCAAAAAAAGACCGTAAACTCGCCGCCGCAACAGCGAAACCGAATGGTTTATACTTAGTGGATGTAACATATCCAGAAGCGTTTTCTTTGCCAAAACCGCCACTTGGGCCTTTATTTTTGTAATTGTACGCATATTTAGTAATATCTAGGCATGACTTCTAAGACCAGTTTTGTTTTCGAAAGCTGACTGGATTGTGATTTAATGTCGCCAATTTTCGGATAAACATAATAAGCTGCCGTTGCAGCCGATAGGAAAAAGTCGATGAGTTGGATACAAAAAATTCTGCCTCGTACGCAGTCATCTACAAAAAGTAATGTACCTGAGGGACTGTGGAGCAAATGCGGTAAATGCGACTCTGTCTTATACAAAACAGAGTTAGAGAAGCAATTAGAGGTCTGCCCTAAGTGCGACAACCACATGCGAATTTCAGCCCGTGCTCGCGTTAACAGTTTTCTTGATCAAGGCGACAGAAAGGAATTGGGCGCAGAGTTAGAGCCACAAGATGTACTGAAATTTAAAGACTCGAAAAAATACAAAGATCGCATTACGGCTGCGCAAAAATCAACGAATGAGAAAGATGCCTTGGTGGTTATGCAGGGCAAGCTCAATGGTATGCCTGTCGTGGTAGCTGCGTTTGAGTTCTCGTTTATGGGAGGCTCTATGGCATCGGTTGTGGGCGCAAGATTTGTTAAGGCTGTTGAAGCCTGTCTTGAGCACAATATGCCACTCATTTGTTTTTCAGCAAGTGGTGGGGCTCGCATGCAAGAGGCCTTGTTGTCCTTAATGCAGATGGCAAAAACCAGCGCAGCGTTAGCTAAAATGAGCGAAAAAGGTCTGCCGTACATCTCGGTGATGACAGATCCTACCATGGGGGGCGTTTCGGCCAGTTTAGCAATGTTAGGCGATGTGAATATAGCCGAACCCAACGCCTTAATTGGTTTTGCTGGGCCGCGCGTTATTGAACAAACGGTACGTGAAACCCTTCCGCCCGGATTTCAACGCAGCGAATTCTTATTGGAAAAAGGGGCGATCGATATGATTGTCGATCGACGTCAAATGCGTGATAAACTTTATAGTATTCTCGAAAAATTACACGCACAGCATAGCTAACATTCATGACAAACCGCGACGTTTCATCTGGCCACCATAATGGTGGCCTTTCTGATGCCATCACTGATTCAACAAGCCGCTCATTTTCTGAATGGCTCACCTATTTAGAGTCGATTCATACGAAAAATATTGATATGGGGTTGGATAGAATCAACACCGTTTTTCAGCGTTTGAATATTTCGTTAAAAAATAGCACCGTTGTGACGGTTGCGGGCACAAATGGCAAAGGCTCTACCTGCGCTATGGTCGAATATGGCTTAATGCAAGCTGGAAAAACCGTTGCTGTGTATAGCTCTCCTCACCTTCTTGATTATCGAGAGCGTGTACGAATCAACGGACAAATGCTGGAACCGCAGTCCCATTGTGATGCGTTTGCTCGGGTAGAGGAAGCGCGTGGTGATATCTCCCTTACATTCTTTGAATTTGCAACGCTTGCAGCGTTTGTATTAATCGCTGAATCTAAGGTTGATATAGCGCTACTTGAAGTGGGTCTTGGTGGCCGTTTAGATGCGGTGAATATCATCGATCCTGATCTAGCCGTCATTACAGGTATCGATATTGATCACAAAGAGTGGTTGGGTGACGATCGCGAAGTCATTGGGCGAGAAAAAGCCGGAATCATGCGTAAAGGCATAAACGTGGTTGTTGGTGATCCGAACCCACCTGCATCCATATATGATGTGGCCTCGGAGGTTCAGTGCCGGTGCTTGTGGCAAGGTGACGAGTTTGGCTATGAAGAGTTGCCCTCAGCCTGGCATTGGCGTCACGGTGACAAGATTCTGTCTCATCTTCCTCTACCTAATATACCTGTACAGAACGCGTCTACCGCGTTGGCTGTCCTCATGCAGCTGGGCATCGAACTAACACCGAGCCAACTGAACAACGTGTTACAAGGTATGACGCTGGCAGGGCGATGTCAGATCGTTCATGACGCACCACGAGTCATGTTGGATGTGGCTCACAACCCACAGGCAACGGGCTATCTTGCGAGGCAAATTCGCAGATTTGACTACCGGGCACTGCACTTTGTCGTGGGCATGTTGTCTGATAAAGACATTGAGGGGAGCTTGGCTCCACTGCGTGAATTTGAGGCCTCATGGAATCTGGTGCCACTGTCTGTGCCAAGAGGGGCATCTACGGATATGCTCAAACCGCTACTGGTCGGACATCAAACAGTGATAGACTTCACATCAGTTGAAGAAGCGCTAGATACCGTGACTGAAAAGGCACATTCAGACGATCTAGTCATCGTGTTTGGGTCGTTCTTTACGGTTGCAGATGCGCTGAAAAAATATAATAGATAAAGGGGGGAGAGAGTGACTTCTGCATTTCAAAATCGATTGGTGGGCACCATTATAATCGTTGCGTTAGCAGTAATTTTTCTGCCAGACATTCTCGATGGAAAAAAGCAAACTAGTCGTGATTTGTTCGTAGATTTACCACAAAAGCCTGCGGTGAAGCCCGTCATGCACACGTCTGAATTCCCAGCTGAGGATGTGAAGAGTAAAGCGGTGCGTGAAGTCGAAGTGGTTACCTCTCCTGTTTTAGATGAGCCGTCTGAACCGAATAAAAGTGAATCCGCCAATGTTGCAGCCCGACAATCTCAATCCTTTGACGCTGACTTGGAAGCGCAAACCGTTGTTGAAACTGACGAAACAAAATTAATGGAAACTGCTGGCTGGGTCGTGCAACTGGGCGTGTTTCGCCACCAGAAAAATGTTAAAGAGCTGATGACGAAACTAGAAGGTGCTGGCTATCGGGCTTTTAGCCAGCCAGTCGAAACTGCTGCGGGTAAGTTAAATAAAGTGTTTGTTGGCCCAGATGTAGACAAACAAAAACTCGAAAATGCCATCCCTCACTTACAGGAACTGACTAACCTAAAGGGGCGCTTAACGCCATTTACGGTAAAATGATTGCTGGTATTTCTACCTATTTTTGATAGAATGCGCGCGTTTTTTCCATCGTATGATTTCCGTCGCTTAGAAAAAAGTGACTATCATCAAAGGCTTAATTCCTTACTATGACTTGGATTGACTACGCCATTATTGGCATTATCGCGGTCTCGACAATCATCAGTCTGATTCGCGGCTTTGTAAAAGAAGCGATTTCTCTCGCAGTATGGTTTGCTGCGTTCTTTGTCTCTAGTCAATTTTACGCCGATCTTGCGGTACTTCTTACGTATTTTAATGACCCTCTCGTCAGAAGCGGTGCTGCGATTGCGATATTGTTTGCCGCCACCTTGATTCTTGGCGGACTTATTAACTACCTTATTGGACAATTGGTTGAATTTAGTGGTTTGTCGGGCACCGACAGGGCACTCGGACTGGTATTTGGCGCTGTGCGCGGCACCTTAATTGTCAGTGCATTATTGTTTTTTATGGACACGTTCACTGCCTCAGACCAGAGTAGCTGGTGGGGAGGGTCTGTGTTAATACCCCAATTTGAACCCGTGATAGAGTGGTTTTTTACATTTTTGGAAAACAACTCTAGTTTCTTAAAGCCCGTTTAGAGTAGGTAAATCGCATGTGTGGTATTGTTGGAATTGTTGGCAAAGGCCCTGTAAACCAAGCACTGTTTGACGCATTAACAGTGCTACAACACAGGGGGCAGGATGCAGCTGGAATGATGACCATAGACGACGGCATGTTCCACCTGAGAAAAGCCAACGGCCTGGTTCGGGATGTGTTTCGAAATCGCCATATGTATCGGCTCACAGGAAATTCAGGAATAGGGCATGTACGTTATCCCACCGCAGGCAGTTCCAGTTCTGCAGAAGCCCAACCCTTCTACGTTAACTCTCCTTACGGCATCGCATTCGCACACAACGGTAACCTTACCAATGCCTACGAACTTGAAGAAGAAGTCTTTCGAATTGCTCGCCGCCATATCAATACCACCTCTGACTCCGAATTATTATTAAACATTTTTGCTCACGAGCTACAAAACTGTTCAGGATTAACTTTAGAGCCTGAAGAAGTGTTTAAGGCGGTTGCCAATGTACACCGCCGAATTCGAGGTGCGTATGCAGTAGTGGCAGCAATTATCGGCAATGGAATGGTGGCATTTCGTGATCCTTACGGCATTCGCCCTTTGGTGCTGGGAAAACGAAAAACGGATGGTGGCGACGAATACATGGTAGCGTCAGAGAGTGTCGCGTTGGATTCTGTGGGCTTCGAATTAATTCGAGATGTCGCACCTGGTGAAGCGGTCTTTGTAACCGAAAACGGTGAGCTTCATACTCAACAGTGCGCTGAAAACCCAGTCCATGCGCCGTGTATTTTCGAGTTCGTTTATTTTGCTCGCCCTGACTCCTTCATTGATGGTATTTCTGTATATGCGTCTCGCGTTAACATGGGACGTAAATTAGGGCAAAAAATTGCCAGAGAATGGGCTGATCTTGATATAGATGTGGTCATTCCAATTCCTGAAACGTCTATGGATATTGCGCTGCAAATCGCACAAGAGCTAGATGTGCCTTACCGTCAAGGGTACGTAAAAAATCGCTATATCGGCAGAACCTTCATTATGCCAGGACAAACGATGCGCCGAAAATCAGTGCGCCGAAAATTAAATGCGATTTCATCTGAGTTCAAAGGTAAAAACGTTCTTTTAGTGGATGACTCCATTGTGCGAGGCACCACGTCAGAGCAAATTATTGAAATGGCAAGGGAGTCTGGGGCGAAAAAAGTGTACTTTGCGTCAGCAGCACCTGCAATTCGCTTCCCAAATGTGTACGGAATCGACATGCCTTCGGCCAATGAATTGATAGCGCATGGACGAGATATTGATGAAATATGCGAATTAATTGGTGCTGATGGCCTGATTTATCAAGATATAGAAGATCTTGCCACTGCAGTTGGTGAGGAGCACCCGACAATTAATCGTTTTGAGACATCAGTATTTGATGGCAACTATGTAACAGGCGATGTGAATCAAGCATATTTAGAGCGAATTGATATGGCGCGCAGTGACGAAGCAAAGTCTAACTCGTCTAGTGCAGAGATGAGTAATCTCGAAATGCATAATATGGATCAATAACGTAGATTGGCTGCGTTGACTATTTAACGGCGCGGTTGCGCCGTTAAATAACGAAAATAAATAGTGGTTACTCGCTAAAAAATGAGGCGAGCAGCGTTAGCTCAGTGGATTATCTTCTTCTGGTGCTTCGCTATTGTCCGATGATGACTGTGTCACAGGCGGGGGCCAACCCCCTAAGTTTTTCCACGTATTGACTATATAACAAAATAGCTCAGCGGTTTTCTGGGTATCATAAAGCGCTGAGTGTGCCTCATTTTGGTCAAAGGCAATGCCAGCTGCACGGCAGGCTTTCACCAATACAGTTTGCCCTAACGCCAACCCTGCAAGACTGGTCGTATCAAATGAAACGAATGGATGAAAAGGCGTGCGCTTTATTCTACTGCGTTCTATCGCTGCATTCACAAACCCCTGATCAAATGCGGCATTATGCGCCACAATGACGGAACGCTGACATTCTGCCTCTTTTTGTGCTTTACGGATATTTTTGCACAGGTCTTTCATCGCATCAGTTTCTTCTATAGCCCCACGCAGAGCACAGAATGGATCGATACCATTAAAGTCTAGCGCGGCTTGCTCTAAATTCGCGCCTTCAAAGGGAGCAATATGGTAATGAAATGTTTTATCTGGATATATCACGCCCGCTTCATCCATTTTTAACGTCACCGCAGCCAGCTCTAATAGGGCATCACGGTTAGCATGAAATCCAGCCGTCTCTACATCAATAATGACAGGGAAATAACCACGAAAACGTTCTTTAAGTAACACGGGTTGACTCATCGGGCGTTGGCTCTATCTGAAATGGGTCGGCAATTATGGCAATTATTAGCGAGTCTATCCAGTTATGCTGAATAGAGGTGATTTAATTGGACAAATTTTAGCTGATATTCGACAAGTGACCGCGCATTTTGGGTAATTTGAGGTATGATATTGAAGTGAGTAAAGTCAAATATCTTTGTTTAGGTGATCGAATGTGCATGCGTCATATACGCACTTACGATCTCTATTCTGGTTGATGAGTATTAAACCTTATCGCCAAACCGCCGATAACGTGAAGGTAGTCATGAGATCATGATTGTTGGGGGCAGAACAGTATCATGAAAAAAACTTTGTTGGCCGCAAGTATCGCGTGCCTGACATTTAATGCATTGGCAGGATTGCGGCAATACAACGCGCCGGTTGAGTCGTCTGATTGGCAGTTAAAAAAAGCCAGCCGATTAGAATGTACCTTAGCACATCCTATTCCAGGGTATGGTGAGGCTATGTTTACCAGTATGGCATCCAAACAGCTGAATATGGAATTCGAGCTAGATATGATGCGTTTGCCTGATACGTACGGAATTGCTGCTGTGTATTCGGTTCCTCCTAAATGGATGCCGGGCGAAGTTCAACGCTCTATCGCCGACATGAATTTACGCAAACAATATAATGGCGATTTACCCCAAAAAGCCGCGTGGATTATGTTGTCTGAGTTGGAGAAAGGGTTTTGGCCCACCATTTTTTATCAAGATTGGTATAACGATTATGATCGTGTTGCGGTTGGATTAAACGCCAGTAACTTTCGTCCATCCTATGAAGACTTTTCACGATGCGTTGCCAATTTACTGCCGTATAGTTTTGACGATATTGCCTATACGGTTTTAAGCTACAAAAAGAATTCTGTCGAGCTTACCAAATACTCACAGAAACGCCTGTCTATGATTGGTGAATACCTTAAAGAAGACAAAGAATTAGAGTTAGTGCTGCTAGATGGCTATTCCGATAGCTATGGCGGCCGATGGAATAATCTGAAGTTATCTGAGCGCCGTGCAAACGAGGTGAAAGATTACTTTAGTAACATTGGCGTTGAGTCAGATCGCATTGAAGTGACGGCTCATGGTGAAAAACGCCATATTGCACCCAACACCAACAGCGCGTCGCGAGCCAAGAACCGACGCGTTGTGGTACGTATGGCAAAACCTTAAACCTCACCGTTTGTCATAGCGATTTACACGAGCCAGCTTTTACATAGCGATTTCGTAAAGGCTTGGCTCAGCTAGCCTCTGGTTTGTCCTCATATATTTAGCACGCCGTATTGCGAAAGTTTATCTCAAACTTATGCTGGCGCGTTGCGCCGCGTTTCGTTTCGATAATCTAACGGTAACCTCAGGTTCGATTTGAGAATTGATGTCATATTGACCTAATTGGGCTGTTTTGAGGCCGTATTGCGAAAGTTTATCTCAAACTTATGCTGGCGCGTTGCGCCGTGTTTTGTTTCGATAATCTAACGGTAGCCTCAGGAGCGATTTGAGAGTTGTCTTCATACTGACGTAATTGGGGTGTTTTGAGGCCGTATTGCGAAAGTTTATCTCAAATTTAAGCTGGCGCGCTGCGCCGCGTTTTGTTTCGATAATCTAACGGTAACCTCAGGTTCGATTTGAGAATTGATGTCATATTGACCTAATTGGGCTGTTTTGAGGCCGTATTGCGAAAGTTTATCTCAAACTTATGCTGGCGCGTTGCGC
>NZ_JAOWKX010000006.1:13098-280526 GCF_025751585.1 Fluctibacter corallii | reverse complement strand
CCTCAGGTTCGATTTGAGAATTGATGTCATATTGACCTAATTGGGCTGTTTTGAGGCCGTATTGCGAAAGTTTATCTCAAACTTATGCTGGCGCGTTGCGCCGTGTTTTGTTTCGATAATCTTTCGCTTTGGCAATTTTTGTTTGTTTTTTGGCAGGTTTTGTTTTTCTTTTGAGTTAACGTATACAGGTAGATGCGTTTTGGATGTGTATAAGGAGAAAAGCAAATGTCGCACGCTTCAACACTCACTGTGGCCATTGGTCAGGTTGCCCCATTATGGTTAAACCGAGTCAAAACACTGGAAAAAGTCATGCAAGCGGTCTCCGAAGCGGCTGATCGTGGCGCAGGATTTATCGCATTTGGTGAAACTTTACTACCCGGATATCCCATTTGGTTGGAAAGAACGGGGGGCGCACAGTTTAATCATCCTGCGCAAAAACGCATGCAAAGGCATTACTTGGAGCAAGCGGTCAACGTTGAGCGGGGCGATTTAACGCCGTTATGTGAGTTAGCCAAAGCACGCAAAATCGCGATTGTCATTGGATGCGCTGAACGCCCTGATGATCGCGGCGGCCATAGCATCTATTGCAGTATGGTGTTAATTGGCGATGACGGTGAAATCAAGCATATACATAGAAAGTTAATGCCTACTTATGAGGAGCGATTAACCTGGTCTGTGGGAGATGGAAATGGCTTGCGTACGCATAAAGTCGGCCCGTTTACGGTTGGGGCGCTGAACTGTTGGGAAAACTGGCTTCCATTGGCTCGTGCAGCCTTGTATGGGCAAGGTGAAAACCTTCACGTGGGTATTTGGCCTGGTGGTGAGCATAACACAAGAGACACCGCCCCGTTTATTGCGAAGGAAGGTCGGTGCTATTCCATGGCTGCTAGTGCGATTTTACGTCCTTCAGATATTCCTTCTAATACGCCGTTATTTGACGAAATTATGTCTGATGCACCAGCGCATTTTTCAAATGGCGGCTCCTGCCTCGCCAGCCCAACAGGAGAGTGGATCATTTCTCCACAAGTGGGTAACGAAGGTATTTTTGTCGCTGAAATTGATTTTGCGTTAGTGCTTGAAGAGCGTCATAACTTCGACCCTGCGGGGCATTATTCCCGCCCAGACGTATTGTCGCTAAATATCAATCGACAGCGTCAACATACGTTAAATATCGTTGACTAAGTAAGCATAGACGCTGAAACGTTTCTTATGGGCTAAACATAGCGTACCTAGTTTGAGTGCTAAGTACGCACTATCCGTTTCTTCATATCGCTTCGTGTTTTAGGTGAAATGCCTTGATAATAGGGCAAGCGCCATTAATATTTATTTAATTGGCGGAATATCAGTGAGATAGTTTATACACATTAAATAAATGTGGTAATGTTACATTATCACAATAACACGAAAACGATCTCATGAAGCTATTACGAACTTTAGCCCCCTTGTTAGTTGCTACGAGTGTCTCCTCGTATGCATATCAAACGCAGGATACCCGATTACTGCGATTTGCTGATATCCATAAAGATAACGTTACATTCGTTTATGCTGGTGATATTTACATTGCTAACCATAAAACGGGTGACAGTCAGCGACTCACCGATCATATTGGATTTGAAACTTTTCCGAAGTTTTCCCCAGACGGCAGTAAAATTGCCTTTTCGGCTGAGTACAATGGTAGCCGTCAAGTGTATGTGATGAATGCGGATGGTTCTGATCTAAAACAGCTAACCTATTACAATGATGTCGGCCCTATGCCTCCTCGTGGCGGCTTTGACTACCGCATACTTGACTGGACACCTGACGGTGAACACGTTGTTTTTCGCGCGAATCGTTTACCATGGGGTGAACGAATGGGACGGCCTTACAAAGTGTCGATAAATGGTGGAATGGAAGAGGCGTTACCTGTTCCAGAATCCGGAGGCGGGATGCTATCAGCCGATGGTAATACATTTATCTATACGCCTATTGATCGAGAGTTTAGAACGTGGAAGCGCAGCAGAGGCGGGCGAGCGCAAGATGTCTGGACATATGATTTAGTTAACCACACGTCAAAGCAGCTTACTCATCACCGAGCGACGGATCATCAGCCTACAGTGGTAAATGGCAATATTTACTTTGTTTCTGACCGAGAGTTTACGCTCAACCTATATCAATACCAACAAGATAAAGCGCCGACCAAACTGACCCATCACGATGAGTATGATGTGCTCTGGCCTTCGGCTGGACCAGAAGCAATCGTGTATGAAAATGGCGGCTACTTGTATCGTTTTGATCCAAATACTAACGAAGCGAAAAAACTCGCAATCAATATTCCTGGAGTGCGAAAATACGCCGAGTCTTACAGTATGAATGTGAGTAAGTTTATCGATTCCATGAGTATTGATAATAGTGGCAAAAGGGCGTTGTTTACGGCTCGCGGAGAGGTGTTTTCAGTTCCTAAAAATGATGGTGTCACGCGCAATTTATCTCATACACCTGCGAGTAGAGAGATTGACGCGAGTTGGTCTCCAAACGGTCGTTACGTCGCCTATATGAGTGATGCAACGGGCGAGTATGAAATTTATATTAAGGATCGTGCAAATAAGAATCAGGCTAAGCAGCTGACAGACAACGGTACGATTTGGCGCTTCACTCCCGTCTGGTCACCAGACAGTAAAAAGCTTTTATTTGCTGATAAAAACCATACCCTGTGGGTACTTGATGTTGACGATGGTGATTTGACGCAGATTGATGTTGCCAAATTTAACGAGAGCAATCTGACAACATACATTTGGTCGCCAAATAGTAAAGACATCGTTTATTTAAAAAACAATGAAAACCGTTATGGTTCATTGTGGCACTACAACCTTGATAGTAAAAAAGCCACCCGTTTAACCAATGAAATGACGTCAGAGCAAAACCCCACGTTTTCACCTGATGGCCAGTATTTGTATTTTACTTCGCAACGCGATTTCAACCTAACGTTTTCAAGTTACGAGTTTGATTATTTGTACACAGATGCAACACGCATCTACGCAGTTGCCGTTAACGATGATGTAGTGGCTGTAAATCGCTTTAAAAGCGATGAGGTGGAAATAAAGGCCGAAGAAACCAGCAAAGATAAAGAAGATGAAAGTGAATCGTCTTCAATTTCTACATTGTTAGATCCTAAACACTTTATGCAACGTGTAGAGGTTTTAAATGCCAAAGCCGGAGACTACAGCTCCCTCAGTGCAACAAAAGGTGCTGTGCTTGCTTTATCTGATAATGCGTTAAAGTTAATTGGCGTTGGACGTGACGGTAAAGTTGAAACCGTAGCGGAGGGAGTGAGCGCATATACCGTGTCTGCCAATGGCGAGTACATATTGGTTAAATCGGGTAACAATTACAGTATTGTTGAACCTAAGGCGGATCAAGACTTGAAGAAGTCACAGTTAACATTAGACCAGATGGTGCTCAAAGTTGACCCCAAGGTTGAATGGCAGCAAATGTATAAAGAAGGCTGGCGCACTTTGCGGGATTGGTTTTATGATGAAAACCACCATGGGCAAGACTGGCAGGCCATTTACGATAAGTACCAGCCATTGGCGACAGCCGTAGCACATCGTGCAGATTTAGATTATGTGCTTAGTGAGATTGCGGGTGAATTAAACGCTGGACATATTTATGTTCAATCGGGAGATGAGCCGAAAGTAGAGCGCAAAAAGCATGGCCTGCTAGGGGCAAAAATTTCTCGGCATGCCTCTGGTTTTGCTCAAATTGATGATATCTTTGAAGGCGAAAATTGGCATGAAGATTTTCGTTCTCCTCTTGATGAGCCAGGTGTAAAAGCGACCAAAGGCGATTACATCATTGCTGTACAAGGTCAATTAACCAATGGAGTGAGTAATTTCTATGAGTTGTTAGAAAATACTCAGGGAGAAAGCATCGAGTTACAACTAAGTGATTCGCCAAATCAAGAAAACACCTGGACCATTACAGTAAAACCTGTCGCCAGCGAAACCGGACTACGATATTTAGAATGGGTGCAATCGCGCAAAGCGTACGTTGATAAATTGTCTAATGGGCGAATTGGTTATGTGCATTTGCCCAACACGCACACCGCCGGTAATCGTGAACTCTTTAAAACCTTTATGCCGCAGACGACTAAAGATGCGATGATCATTGATGACAGATATAACGGTGGTGGCTTTATTCCTGAGCATATAATTACATGGCTAGCGCGCAAGCCATTGAATTACTGGAAGCGTCGCGGCGTTGAACCTACGAAAACGCCCCAGTTGGCCCACGATGGCCCTAAAGCGATGTTGATCAATGGCTACTCAAGTTCAGGTGGTGATGCATTGCCTTATTATTTCCGTCAAGCGGGCTTAGGAAAGCTGATAGGAACACGCACTTGGGGCGGACTGATTGGTATTTCAGGGAATCCGCGTTTAGTTGACGGTGGTCAGGTGATTGCTGCGACATTCCGCATTTTAGATAATGAAGGAAAGTGGATAATTGAAAATGAAGGCGTGGTGCCAGACATTGAGGTTATTGATCGCCCTGAATTGATTTATAAGGGGCAAGATCCTTCTATAGAACGTGCGGTTGAAGAGCTATTAAAAGAGCTTGAACAAAACCCTAAACAACCATTAAGCGTTCCACCTGCTCCTTCAGATTTTTAATCTTTACATATACGAAAAGCATTGCGTAGCAATGCTTTTCGTTCTGTTATTTACTCACTTACGTTGCTTCAATCTAGACAAATATCGTTTAGGTTGTGATAAAAGTAGAGTTTCCGTATTGGTTAGTGTTCTACGCTATTAATACTGACAACCAATATCCTACTGAATAGGCGATAAGTAATCGAAGGAACATGCTCAGGTAGCTGATAAAGCTGAGCCCCTTGATTTTACTCATGGCGATGATACCCGCTGCTGAACCTATCACTAGCAGCGAACCCCCAACACCCATGGCATACGTGACAGACAACCATTCATCAGGACGCATGGTCACATTGGCCTTAAGCACGGCAGCCGTCAAAGGTACATTGTCTACAAGAGCGGAACTGATGCCCAGAAGGTAGTTTGCCAACGACGTCGGTAAATGTTGATAAATCAGCGCGATATGATCAAGCACATGCAGTTTTTTAAGTGCGCCAACGATTAATAGAATACCTAAGAAAAATAGCAGCGTGTCGAACTCAATTTTACGAATATAATTGAGTACATTTTCGTTTGATTCAGGCAAAGATAAAAAGTGGCCGCACAAAAACATAATACTTAAGCCAAACAAAAAAGTTAATACCGGCGGAACTTGAAACATCACGTTTAAGGAAAGGGTCGCGGCAATGGTGGTTAAGAAGATGAGGCCAATGATTTTATCCTCAAATTCAATAGGCTTGTTGTTCGTATGTAGAGTTACATGCCCAGACATGTTTGAAGATAACAGAAATGCCAAGCTCAATACCCCAGCAAGTGCGGGAACGATGAGTTGAAGCAAGCTGACGATCGTAACCTTGTCTGCAAGAAAGATCATCAGTGTTGTTACATCTCCAGTTATGAGTGAAACGCCTCCGCTATTTACCGAGAAAATCACAAGCGCGGCGTATTTTAGCTGCTTTTTAATAGGAACTTTTAGTTGTGTGATAACCGCGACAGATACCAACGTAGCGGTGATGTTATCAGCCAGTGAAGAGAACACAAAAGAACCCAACCCCAAGTAAATTAGAAGCGCTTTTTCACTTACTTGAGAGGGTAAGGCTTTTTGTACGATGCTTGATATAAAGCCTCTACTATTTAAATACGCTACAAATGTCATTGCTGACATAAGAAACAACCAGAGTGAAGCGATCTCCAATAAGTTTTCATTCAAACTTTCGCTTATTTGTTCACTGCTAAATCCCGATTCTGGGAAAATATAAAAGATTAGCCAACACAAACAACCTAAAAATAACGTGCTCTTTGCTTTGTTGATGTGAATAGTTTCTTCGAAAATAACTAAAAGGAGAGCCAAAATAGATAGGCAAATTATAAGGGTGTGCATAAGGGTATTTACGTACGGTTATTGGTTAAAAGGTGAATGCATCTCGGTTTAATCCAAGACGCGTCCAAGTAAGTTGATCAATTTAGGTGTTAACTGGTTTTTTTGTACACTCTCAAAAATCTTCAATGACACGTGATCCATAGCGGGGCTTTCTGGCAACACAGGTATAGCGATCATGACAGATAAGCCATAGATTTATATCGATTTTAAATTAGGTTGGAATGACTTTCAGGAGTGTTTGTTCAACGTGATCGACATTCTTGCCCATTGCCAAACTGAATCCGCTGTGACACAAAGTATGTGAATAGACGACTATCGTTGGCGGGCCTCATGATAATAGTAGAGGATGGGTGGCGCAAATTAATATTCTCGGTTAAAACTCGGATTTGTAATGACTGGATAAATAATCAGATCATGTGATTTTTCATGAATTTAGCCACTGAAAATAACGTTCTTCTTTTTATCTTTAAAGTGCGTTTCTTCATCGTATATGTCTATTCGTCAGTTTTATTTATATCTAAGCTAATTGACTGTTGTAGATAGCTCTAAAAAGAGCATTTTGGTTGATAATCTAAATGGAGCAGTCAATGCGCTACATATCATGTGTGATTTTATTTTTCACTTTATTCAGGGGTTCAACTATATATGCTAATGAATCGCATGATATCTATATTTCGCAAAGCCAAAGTGCATTCAACAATATTGCTAGACATGTAATAGATTCCCAAAACCTCAATGGTAAGCGGGTAATTGACATCTCTTTACCTGCTAATTACCAAGAAACTGCCCCCCACATTAAATATCCTCTTGTAGTCGTACTTGATGGTGAGATGTTATTTCACAGTGTTTCCGGATTCGTCCAATTTCAGGCTATGAATAGCCAAATGCCAGAAGCTATTGTTGTTGGTATTCAAAACGCACCTGAGACAAGGCGAGATATGACACCAAAGCCTTTAAGCGCAAAAGGCGAACCGTTGTGGTTTGGAGGAAAGGAGGACCTTTATTTATCGTTTATTCAAAACGAGGTGTTACCTTTTCTAGAGAAAAGTTATCGAATTGCCGACTTTAAAGTGCTGATAGGCCTTTCTCCTTCTGCAAGTCTAACACTACATAGTTTTTGGAAGCAGCCACGCCTTTTTGCTGGCTATATCGTGGTCAATCAGGCGGACTTTGGTGCTGTGGGGTACGGTAGCGAAACTATTTTTGATAAAGTCATCAATTCGGTAAAACAACAAGAGATAGGTAAACGATACCTATATATATCGATGCCTAAAGGTGGCGCGACCCGTAATCCTAAAATTTTGGATGATTACGAAAGGTTAGAAACTAAGTTGTCGCCTTACTTAACAAAAAATCTATCGTTCAAATGGGAGTTAATTGACAAGCAATCTTATGCTGCTGTTTTACCCGCAATTATGTCAGGGTTTGAACTTATTTTCCCATCGCAGCAATGGGATGTGAATTATCGCAAGTTCGTTACCGAAGAAGCCAATTTAACGCTTAAAAATATTAAGGCTCACTTTACTAAACTTAGTGAACAATATGGTTTTATGGCACTACCTAAAGGGGAGCGCTTTTATAATCGCAATCGTTTGAAGCGTATTGTATACATTTTGATTAAAGAAAAGCGCTACTCTGAAGCGGAAGCCATTATGGATTACTGGCTGTCCATTTATCCTCACTCAGCCAATGCCTATGATACATTTGCTGATTTGTTTCTAGCGAAAGGCAATAAGGACATTGAGTTAAAGCACCGTATTAAAGCATTGGAACTCGCCCAGAAAAATAACGATTATAGGGTTGAGCTATTTAAAGCGGCTTTAAACAACCTAAAATCTACTATGGAGTAAATTGTGTCAATAAACAGTCTCTTTCAACCGAATGGAATGCAACTATCGCAAAAGTCTAGTTATTAAACATTCGGTTGAATTGGAAAAAGTATAGGTATGCTGCTCTAGGGGAGATTGTTTACTCAGTTTTGTCCTTAAACTCACATAAATCTTCGATGAGGCAAGAGCCGCATCTGGGCTTTCTGGCAACACAAGTATAACGGCCATGAAGGATAAGCCAATGATGCACATCGACTTTAAACTCGGCAGGAACGACTTTAAGTAGCTTTTGCTCTACTTGATCGACGTTTTTGCCCATGGCGAGTTTAGTGCGGTTTGACACGCGAAATATGTGGGTGTCTACGGCGATAGTGGGCCAGCCAAAAGCGGTGTTCAATACGACATTTGCTGTTTTTCTCCCTACGCCTGGTAAGGCTTCGAGCGCTTCTCGGTTTTCAGGAACTTGAGATTGATGTTGCTTGATAAGCATCTCACATGTTTTTATAACGTTTACCGCTTTCGAATTAAACAAGCCGATGGTTTTGATATACGCCTTTAATCCATCAACACCAAGAGCAAACATTTTTTCTGGCGTATTGGCGATGGGAAACAATTTTGCAGTGGCCTTGTTTACACCAACATCGGTCGCCTGAGCGGAAAGGATAACAGCAATCAACAACTCAAAGGGATTACTAAAGTTTAGCTCTGTTGTTGGGTGAGGGTTAGCGTCACGAAGACGCGTGAGTATTTCTCTTCGTTTTTCTTTATTCATCGCGAATTAGTATTTCATTATGTTTGCGTGGATATCTAGCTGTCTGCTGCGGTATCACCTGTAACGCGAGCGCGTGTCACGACTTTACCTTCCTGAGGTTTTACAACCATTGCTTCAACGCGATCATTGAGTGCGTTTTTCAGCGCGATGAGAAGTCCCATGCCGAGAAAAGCACCTGGAGGCAGTATTGCGAGTAAAAATTGACTGTCGGTTTCAAACACCGTGATTTTAAGCACCGTTGCCCAGTCACCGAGTAGCAACTCTGCGCCGCTAAACAATGTGCCATATCCTAGTAGTTCACGCATTGCACCCAGAATCATAAGCACAAGAGTAAAGCCTACTCCCATCATTACTCCATCAAAGGCTGCGAACTTGACGGGATTTTTCGAAGCATACGCTTCCGCTCGACCGATGATGGCGCAGTTAGTCACAATGAGCGGAATAAAAATGCCCAATGCTTCGTATAGCTTGAATGTAAACGCATTCATTAATAACTGAACAATGGTAACAAAAGCAGCGATGACCATGACGAAAATCGGAATGCGTATTTCTTTCGGCACCCAATTACGGACAAGCGACACGGTACAATTTGAGCCGATTAACACAAGTGTTGTGGCAATTCCTAATCCTAATCCATTTACAACGGTTGCGGTAACTGCAAGAAGTGGGCATAGGCCCAGTAATTGCACAAGTGCTGGGTTATTCTTCCACAGCCCCTGCCATGTCAATTCTTGATATTCATTCATCACTGGTCTCTTCATCTTCAGTGGTTTCATTGCCTAGCTGGCAAGTAGCCTCAGCATTGAATAAGCGGTCTTTGTTTTTGTTTACGTATTCAAGTGTGCTTTTTACGCCCTCGACAACCGCGCGTGGCGTAATGGTTGCGCCAGTGAATTGATCAAACTGCCCGCCATCTTTTCTGACCGCCCACTGAGCCTGATTATTGTCAGTTAATTCCGTGCCTTTAAAAGTCGTAATCCAATCGCTGATACGAATATCGATTTTATCACCTAGCCCCGGCGTTTCTTTGTGCTCTAGCACGCGTACGCCCGTTACCGTACCATTGAATTTCACCCCAACAATAAAATAAATATTGCCGCTGTAGCCGTCAGATGTCATGGACTCTATGGCCAGCACAGACGGCGTATTATCAAGAAACCCACGATATACTTTGTGATTGGCTGATTTTCCCAATAGGGGATCAGCTGTCGCTATGGCACAATTATGCGTCATATCGTTGTCATATAGCGTATTTGGTACGATTTGATTAATAATTGATGTGACCTTTGCCACTTGTTGAGCTTGTATCGTGTCTTTGGTTAACGCGAAAGTTAGTGTCACCAACCCAGTGCATACTAATGCAAACGCACCTAAAATTAAGCCTTTATTTAGAACAAACTTCTTAGCCATTAGTCGCGATCCTCTGCTCGTTTAATGGCGCTTTTGTGTTCGCTTCTATGACCATAGGTACGAGGTCGTGTGTAATAGTCAATCAAAGGGACGCCCATGTTCATAATGAGTACGGCGAATGCAACGGCATCAGGGTAGCCTCCCCATGTTCTTATGATGTATATCCACAGCCCAATGCCCGCGCCGAAAAGGAGTCGGCCTTTATCTGTTGTAGAGGCAGATACTGGATCGGTAGCAATGAAAAACGCACCGAACATCAAGCCGCCTGAAAAGAGGTGAAATAATGGGCTTGCATATACGCTACCATCAATAAGATGGAAAAAACCAGATATGGCAAACGTGCCGACTATCACTCCAACGGGAATATGCCAATTAATGACTTTAAGGCGCAGTAGGAGTAAACCACCAAACAGATAAGCCATGTTTATCCAAAACCAACCTTGACCCAATCCGTTTGAGTAAATAGGGGCTTGAAGCGCTTCTTCTGAGGTTTCTCCCGTTGTCAGTGCTGTTTTAAGATGATCAAGTGGCGTTGCCATAGTATGACCATCTACATCACTCCTTAATTGTTCTATCGAATAACCCTCGACATTGTAACCTGTGAATACAATACTCGCGCTATCTAGCGCCGATTCCTCATATTGACTTAAACTGGCGACAGGCGCCCAATTTGTCATCTGTACGGGAAAAGAAATAAGTAGCATGACATACGCTGCCATAGCCGGATTGAATGGATTATTTCCTAATCCGCCGTAAAGCTGTTTAACGATGGCAATAGCAAAAACACTGCCAATTACCGTTAACCACCAAGGCGCATAAGGTGGAATGCTGACGGCGAGTAATAGAGCAGTGAGCAACGCGCTGCTGTCTTTGATGGTGCGCTCAACATCGCGTTTTCGTAGCTCAACAATTAATGCTTCTGTGGCAATACATGTAGCGGCAGCAACGGCAAAGTGGACTAGTGCGCCAAATCCGAAAAACCAAGTTTGTGCGATTAATCCAGGAATCGCGGCATACATCACTAAGCGCATCACTTGTCCGGTATTACGTTGGCGCTTCAAATGGGGAGAACTGGATAACGAAAGCATCATGGTAATTAGCTATCCTTAGTGTTTTGTTCGTTAAGTTTTTCTGCGTCTTTTGCTGCTTTACGTGCTTTTGCACGTGCGACAGCAGCCGCCACTTTTTGTTTTTTAATGGTCTCAGGATCGGCAGGCGCAGATTCAGCAGAAGGTTGCTGATTGATATCGTTCTCTATAGATACCGCTGGCGAATCTGGTTCTTGCTTTAGATTGTCTGCTTGCTTCAGCGCTTGTTTTTCTTTTGCCTTCGCTTTCTTCGCCTTGGCTTTGGCTATGGCAGCTGCAACCCGCTGCTTTCTCGCCTCGCTTTCACTCAACGGCGCGGTGTCAGTTGGCTGTGGCACTTCATCTTTTATTACTGGCATAGAGGCTTCAGCGCCTTGACCTTCTGTGCTACTACCTGAGCTGGATTTGTTCTCAGCCCGTTCAAACTGTTGCTTTGCCGCTTTCTTTGCTTTTGCACGTGCGATGGCCTGTGCAATGCGATCTTGCTTTTCTGTTTGGGTATCCGAAGCGGTGTTAGATGTTTGAGGTTCATCGCTTGTATTCGTATCAATCGATGTATTTTCTTGCTCCGCGCGCTGCGCTTTTTTGGCTTTTGCTCTCGCTATTGCCGCTGCCACTTTGTCATTTGTTGACGGTGGTTGGTTCGACTCACCACCATTTTGCGTATTGGATACGTTTGCTTCGCTTTCTGAAGCTGCTTGTTTTTTTGCCTTTGCTCTCGCTATGGCTGCCGCTACTTTATCATTCGGTTTATTGGCCGTCTTAGGGGCTTCTTCTTGGCTGCCAGACTGCTTCGCCTTTACGCGTGCAAGCGCGGCGGCAATTTTATCTTTGGCATCGCTGTCTGTTTTGTCCATTGCCTGACGGCGTGCCTCGGCGGCTTTGCGGTGCTTTTCTTCTCGTTCCTCTTGTTCACGTTTCAGTCTGGCTTTTCGTGCTTCAAATCGCTCTCTTGCTTTTTCAGCCTTATCCGCTTCTTCTTGTTGAATGCGAATGTCCGCTTTTGCTTGGCGGTAGTAATGCACTAAAGGGATTTCACTCGGGCAAACAAATGCACATGCCCCGCACTCAATACAGTCGAATAGATTGTACTCTTGTGCTTTGTCGTATTCTTTCGCTTTACCGTGCCAGTACAATTGTTGGGGCAGCAGGTGGGCTGGGCAGGCATCGGCGCAGGCACTGCAACGAATACACGGTTGCTCCTCTCCCATCGGCGGCATTTCTTTATCTGTCGGCACCAAAATACAGTTGGTTGTTTTAATCACCGGAACATCTGCTGATGCAACCGTGTAGCCCATCATTGGGCCACCCATTATCATGCGCTGTTGAGATTGACGTTTGGCGTGATACTCGGCTTGGGACATTAAGTGTGATATCGGTGTACCCAATAGTACCCAAGCATTGCCAGCACGATCTATAGCTTCGCCTGTTATGGTAACTACTCGCCGAATTAATGGGATGCCTGCTAGAACGGCGTCTGCAATCGCGAAACAGGTACCAACATTTTGCATAATGACGCCAACGTCAATTGGCAGGCCATTATGGGGTACTTCACGATTTGTTAGTACCTGTATCAGCTGTTTTTCCCCTCCAGCTGGATAGCGAGTGGGAATTTCGCAAACAGAAATGTCCGCACTATCACTGCATGCTTCTGTTAATGCTTGAACCGCCTCAGGCTTGTTATCTTCTATGGCGATAACGATGTGTTGCGGTGATAGTAGGTAGGCGAGAATGTCTATACCTTGACGAATCTGATTGGCATGTTCTCGCATAAGCCTGTCGTCAGCTGTAATATAAGGTTCGCATTCCACACCATTAATAATAAGAAACTCGACGCCTTTTTTTGGGGATGCCTTCAAGTGCGTAGGAAAGCCCGCGCCTCCCATCCCTGCGATGCCAGCCTGACAAATAGTTTCTAACACTTTTATCTTGGGAAACGCATCATAATTTTTTAGAGGTTTAAGCTCGGCCCACGTGTCTTTTTTGTCTGGCTCGATAATAATCGTTTGCTCAGGAATGCCTGAAGGGTGAGCTGATACATGCTTTTCAATACCAACAATTTTACCGGACGTTGGAGCATGGACAGGCACGAAGAAAGGATTGGAGCTCTTAGTGAGTTTTTGTCCCTTTAATACATGATCTCCCACAGCCACACTCACTACACCCTCGACGCCAATATGCTGCTTAAGGGGGAGGTAAAGACGGTTAGGGATGGCAATATCGGCGATTTCATGCGTATTAGACAACGACTTACGGCCATCCGGATGCACGCCACCACGAAAACGCCACAATTTACCCTGTTTTATTCTGTCGATTATCGTTTTAAATTCGTTATACACAGCTTACCTTTCAGATTCCTATTGTGTCTCTACTTGCTTGACGGGAATAGCATCAAGTTGCCATTTCCACGTTTTAGACGTGGTTTCAACGGGAACCATATCAATACAATCAACAGGGCAGGGCTCAACGCACAAGTCGCACCCTGTGCACTCGTCTTTTATAATGGTGTGCATTTGTTTTGCCGCGCCGAGTATGGCATCGACTGGACACGCCTGAATACATTTAGTGCATCCGATACATTCATCTTCACGAATAAATGCCACTTTTTTAATGTCTTCTTGTCCATGAGCGGCATCTAAAGGTTTAGGTTCAACTCCCATTATATCAGCGATTTTTTTTATCGTTGCTTCGCCGCCCGGAGGACATTTGTTTATTTCGTCACCATTAGCAATGGCTTCTGCATATGGGCGGCATCCAGGATAGCCGCACTGACCACATTGGGTTTGGGGCAAAACGTGGTCTAATTGTTCAACGAGGGGATCTCCCTCGACTTTGAATTTTATCGATGCATACCCAAGAATCAGCCCAAAAATGAGCGCGAGAATAGCGACGGCAATAAGTGCGATGAGTAGAGTCATTATAACTTAACAAGTCCAGTAAAGCCCATGAAAGCCAAGGACATAAGCCCAGCAGTAATCATAGCAATAGAAGCACCTTTAAAGGGGGAGGGGACATCCGCTACAGCGAGGCGCTCTCTCATCGCTGAGAACAAGATCAGCACTAATGAAAAGCCGACAGCAGCACCAAATCCATATATAAGGCTTTCTATGAAATTGTGATCTTTATTAATATTCAGAAGTGCAACACCCAATACAGCACAGTTGGTTGTAATCAGAGGTAGAAAAATTCCCAATAGTCGATACAGTGTGGGGCTGGTTTTGTGCACCACCATTTCCGTAAATTGAACGACGACGGCGATAACTAATATAAAACTTAGGGTCCGTAGAAACCCGATATCTAAGGGAAGTAGAATATAGTGCTCAACTAAATAGCTGCACATAGAGGCAATTGTCAACACAAAGGTCGTTGCCATTGACATACCAATCGCGGTTTCCAGCTTTGATGAGACACCCATAAAGGGGCAAAGTCCCAAAAATTGTACCAGTACAAAGTTGTTTACTAGTACGGTACCTACCATTAACAACAAGAACTCAGTCATTCTATTCCAGTTTGCATCTTCAAATACGGCGGTTATTATCCTTATTTAGGCAAGGATTAACAACTTGATATTTATAGGGTTATTAAATAGAAATGGAATAGAGTATGAAATGCCAAATTTAGCGGCAATTATCAATATAAAAAGAATATAAAAATTAATAAGTTAACGATAAGCGGGAGAATATATTGGAAGGTTGGCTCCCCCTCCCCGACTCGAACGGGGGACCTGCGGATTAACAGTCCGTCGCTCTAACCAACTGAGCTAAGGGGGAACAGATACCTGTGTTGTAGCGTTGAAATTTGGCTCCCCCTCCCCGACTCGAACGGGGGACCTGCGGATTAACAGTCCGTCGCTCTAACCAACTGAGCTAAGGGGGACCCGTGTTTCAACGGTGGCGAATATTAAATATGTGAGTCCTGTCTGTCAACACAATCTGCAATAAATTTTAAATATTTTGTTTGTTTGCTTAATACCTGCTCGATATGGGTAAAAAAGAGGCGGTTTTGCATTGATTTATATAGAGACGAGGGGGGATCCCGTAAAAAAGCGGTACTGAGGCAGGGAAAGCTTTCTCCACACATATGATAAATCTGGGCTTGCTAACAATGTAATTTCATTTAGCTGGAATCGCAGTTTATTCTAAAGACGTAATATAAAAAAGCATTGCTCAATTATAGGTAGTCGTCTTACCGATACAGAAAAATCTTTTGTGCCAAGTAGGCTTGATAGTTTAATAATTTTTACGTCTTTTTAATAAAAGTTTATAACTTAAAATTATAAGAACCTAGACTTGAACTGTTGTTATATACAGTGTTTAATAAATCTGTAACCTGTCTGTTGTTTCATAAGGTTAGTGGCAACTTACTAATCGATCATTTTGATCGAGCTTAATTCAGCGTAAATATTGAGCTCATGTGAGTTATCCACTAAAACTGTGGATAACTGTGTTGATGAAAAAAATGTGTGTCTGTCTATCCCAATGGTATCGCTGTCAATAGTAAATCAAAAAAATTCATAAAACACAGTAAAAATATATAAAAAACATGTGTTTAGTGAATTTATTGTCTGGTAAGAGCTCAAGTCGGATGAATTTTGTTCGTTTCTACTTGACGTTGTGTGTTATTTAGCTAGTCAAGAAAAAAATACTTGATCATTGTATGGATCGTGTGCTTTCAAACAAGAAAAGTTGCCATCACTACGATCAAAAATGAAAGCGTTTACTTTATGTATTGATCAACCTTTGTTGGATTGTTAACTATAGATAGCATGATTGATTTACCTTTTCAGTCATTTAACAGCGCGATGTTGCGAAGGAAGTCGCTCGAATAGCGAATGTTTAAGGTAGATGACTGAATATATCCCTTGTTTAAGTTGCTGTTCCGTTTCTTAGTAACTTAAAATGAAGGGCTAATCCAAAGTGAGACTTTTTTAGTGCGTCCAAGTAAAACACCCGCTTCGAAACCTGATTTGTTGACTCAGTCAATTCCAGACACGTTACGAAAAATGACCCTTCCAATGATATTCGGCATGATTATGCTGATGACATTCGGTTTGGTTGATACCTTTTTCGTTGGCTTATTGGGTACTGAAGAGCTAGCCGCTATCAGTTTTACGTTTCCCGTTACCTTTACATTGATTAGCTTGAACATCGGCTTGGGGATTGGTACATCAGCAACGATTGCGCGCTATCTAGGCTCGGGACAAGATCACCTAGCCAAAGAATTTGCCACTGGCGCATTGATGTTGTCTTTTATCATGGTGGGTACATTAGCGATTATTGGCGAATTAACGATAGAACCCGTCTTCAGGTTATTGGGCGCAACCGAAGAGCACATGCCCCACATCAAAGACTATATGTACGTATGGTACGCAGCTGGTGTTTTTTTGGCGCTTCCAATGGTAGGAAATAGTGTATTAAGGGCGTCTGGCGATACTAAAACGCCGAGTATGGTGATGGCCATGGGTGGGTTTGTTAATGCAGCGTTGGACCCTATTTTGATTTTTGGCTGGGGACCCATTCCTGCTATGGGAATTCAAGGTGCAGCAGTGGCAACACTTATAGCGTGGCTTGCAGGCATGTTTTATATCCTTTATCTATTGGCGATTAAACGTAAGTTGATGTTACCGAGACTACTGACATGGCAGGAAATGAAGCTGACAAGTCGTGGTATTTTGAAAATAGGCCTGCCTGCTGCAGGTGCAAATATGTTGACGCCTATTGCTGGCGGCGTGATGACGGCAATTGTTGCCACATATGGGTCTGAAGCCGTCGCTGCTTGGGGCGTTGGGAGCCGTCTAGAATCTATTGCCAGTATTATCATATTGGCACTTTCTATGACGCTACCACCTTTTATAAGCCAGAACTTTGGCGCGCAAAAAATGCATCGAGTAGAAGATGCCTATAAGCTATGCATTAAGTTTGTTCTTGTTTGGCAAGTAATCGTGTACCTTCTATTTATGCTCACGTCATCTTGGATTGCAATGGCATTTGCTGAAGAGGCTGACGTGGCTCAGTTAATTACCCTGTTTTTGTTTATCGTGCCGATTGGGTATGGTTTTCAAGGTGTCATCATATTAACTAACTCATCATTTAATGCGATTCACCAACCGATGTCTGCACTTATACTTAGCATTATCAGATTATTTATATTTTTTGTACCCGTTGCCTATTTAGGGAGCCTTCTTTTTGGGCTAGAAGGGTTGTTTGGAGGCGCAGTTTTAGCCAATGTGTTGACTGCCCTAGTCGCGTACTTATGGTTTAAGCGCGCACTCAAGTTGTCACAAAATGAGGCAAACATGACCAATGCACTAGAAGGGGAGCGTTCATGAGTCGAGGATTCGAGTTAGCATCTAACTACTCACCAGCTGGCGATCAGCCCAAAGCGATTGAAAAACTGATTGATGGATTAGACTCTGGGCTGGCTTCTCAAACGCTGCTAGGCGTAACTGGTTCGGGTAAAACCTTTACTATGGCAAATGTGATTGCAGAGGTGCAGCGGCCAACATTGATTCTTGCCCACAATAAAACGTTGGCCGCTCAATTGTATGGTGAGATGAAAGAGTTCTTTCCAAATAATGCGGTTGAGTACTTTGTCTCCTACTATGACTATTACCAGCCAGAAGCTTATGTTCCGACGACAGACACGTTCATTGAGAAAGATGCGTCAATTAATGATCACATTGAGCAAATGCGTCTGTCAGCAACTAAAGCCTTAATGGAAAGACGAGATGTTGTCATTGTTTCGAGCGTATCTGCCATCTATGGTTTGGGTGATCCCGAATCTTACATGAAAATGTTGCTTCATCTTCGCCAAGGTGATTTGATGGATCAGCGAGACATATTGCGTCGACTAGCCGAATTGCAGTACACACGAAATGACGTCGCCTTTGAGCGCGGTACATTTAGGGTACGCGGAGACGTCATAGATATATTTCCAGCTGACTCAGAGCGTCAAGGTATTCGGGTTGAACTCTTTGATGAAGAGATTGAAAAAATCAGTCTGTTCGATCCGTTAACGGGGGCCGTTGATAAGAGCGTTGCTCGGGCGACGGTGTTTCCTAAAACCCACTATGTGACACCGAGAGAAAAGATTCTTGATGCAGTAGAGCGCATTAAAGAGGAACTGAAAGAAAGAAAAGAGCAGTTAAAAAGCGTCAATAAACTGATAGAAGAGCAACGGATTAGTCAGCGCACGCAGTTTGATGTTGAGATGATGTTGGAGCTGGGTTATTGCTCTGGCATTGAAAATTACTCCCGTTATCTGTCTGGGCGAGCGCCCGGAGAGCCGCCTCCAACGCTACTTGATTATTTTCCTGCCGATGGCTTGCTGTTTATTGATGAGTCTCACGTGACTGTTTCGCAAATCGGGGCAATGTATAAAGGGGATCGTTCTAGAAAAGAAACCTTAGTGGAGTACGGCTTCCGACTACCTTCAGCATTAGACAATCGCCCTCTAAAGTTTGAAGAGTTTGAGTTAATCTCGCCACAAACCATATATGTGTCAGCAACTCCAGGTAAGTATGAGTTGGAAAAATCTGACGGGGAAGTGGTGGAACAAGTGGTTAGACCTACTGGCCTTATCGATCCAGAAATAGAAGTTCGCCCTGTTGCTACCCAAGTTGATGACGTGATGTCCGAAATCAACCAGCGAGTCGCAGTAAACGAACGCGTACTAGTGACGACATTAACTAAGCGTATGGCAGAGGATTTGTCGGATTACCTCAGTGAACATGGCGTAAAAGTACGATATTTGCATTCAGACATAGATACCGTAGAACGGATTGAAATTATTAGGGATTTACGAATTGGCAAGTTCGATGTTCTGGTAGGCATTAACTTGTTGAGGGAAGGGCTGGATATGCCTGAAGTTTCATTGGTAGCAATTTTAGATGCCGACAAAGAAGGCTTCTTACGTTCTGATCGCTCGTTGATTCAAACGATTGGACGAGCGGCTCGAAACGTTAATGGCAAGGCCATTATGTATGGCGATAAGATGACTGGGTCAATGCAGAGAGCGATTGATGAAACACATCGGCGCAGAGAAAAGCAACAGGCTCATAACGAAAAGTTTGGCATTGAACCACAGCAACTGGTTAAGCCGATTACCGACATCATGGATTTAGGCGAGGGCAGCCGCAATGATGGAGACAAGGTTAAACTGCGAAAAGTGGCTGAGAAAGGTAAGCAGTATGAGGGCATGACGGCAAAAGAGGTTATGGCAAAAATTGCAGATTTGGAAAAGCAAATGTTTACAGCTGCGAAAGAGCTAGAGTTCGAGAAAGCCGCAGCGCTGCGAGATGAAATTGAGTTGTTACGTGAAAAAAGTGTGGCGGTTTCGTGAGCAATTAGGCTCAATATACTTGATGTAAAACATTTTTCCATTGTAATCCTGTGTCGGCTTGCCTATAGTTTAGTACGTATCTAAAATTATACTAATAATGGTGCTGTATGCTAAATCGTCTTCAGGAATCCGATATTAAACTACTGCGGGTGTTTTATGCCGTAGCGTCTTGTAATGGCTTCACTGCCGCAGAGCCCGTGTTACGCATGCAGAGACCAAATATATCTGCTGCAATTAAAAAGCTTGAAGAGCGCTTGGATTTGGTATTGTGTCATCGGGGGCGGGGTGGCTTTCAAATGACCAAAGAAGGCGAAGTCGTCTTTCAAGAAACCAAACGCATTTTCAACGCATTTGATAATTTTGTATTTAATCTTAAAAGTCTTCATGACGACTATTCAGGTCATGTAACGTTAGTCATCATGGCTGGTATGCCGCTTTCGGTGCATCTAGCTGTGAGTAAAGCAGTAAAAAGTACAATGAAAAAGTTTGATGATATTCACGTGAATATCCAAACACGATTGTACAACGAAGTCGAACATGTTGCCCTTTCTGGCGAGTGTCATTTGGTTGTTTCTACGTATGATATGGTGAAACCTGAATCTGTGACATTTCACCCCATTGATGTCAAAGTTCAGGGGCGTCTATATTGTGCGCCAACACATCCATTGGCTAAATATCGAGAAGGTTTGCCAGATGGAGTGAAGCTTGAAGAGTATCCAGCCATTGGTATTTCAGGGTTATCTTCAAGTAACTATATACAGGGTGATAATCGACTCGCTATTCAAACTTTCTCGGATTCTTACGATGGATGTTTATCGGCAATTATGACTGGCGAGTATGTCGGCTTGTTACCCGACTACATGACTAAAGAAACAGCAGCAGGGCTTGGATTAGTGCCAGTCGGTGGTGGCGATCAATTTGAATTCAGCCATGAATTATTCGTCATGAATGGTAAAAACACGAGGTTGAATCCTGTTCTACGCCATTGCATCAAAGAGTTGGGGTTCTTTATTAAAGAAAGTCAGAAATAGCTATTGATTTACTTACCAATAGAATAAAGACAAAGCCGCATATAGTTTTTAGCTATGCGGCTTTTTTGTGATAGATAACCTTCTAAATGGCTCAAAAGACGTGCTTCGCTGCTTCATTAGCTACGTTGAGACAGTAAAGGTTATGCCTCATATTCCAACGGATCGGTGGCATTGTTCTGCTCAAACGCTTCTAGCCTTTCCTGACAAGCACCGCATTTGCCGCATGCTTTTTCTCTACCGTTATAACAAGTCCAAGTCATGCCATAGTCTAATCCCATATTGAGACCATCAGTCAGAATGGCAATTTTACTGTCATGTAAATATGGCGTGACGACTTCAATTTCTTCATAGTTTGCAATTTTGCATACGTCATTCATCTTTTCAACAAACTCAGGACGACAATCTGGGTAAATAGCATGATCACCAGAATGGGCTCCATAATAGACTTTACTCGCGCCAATAGAGACTGCATAGCCAACTGCGAGTGAAATCAGAATCATATTTCGATTTGGGACAACGGTTTGCTTCATGCTGTCTTCTTCATAATGGCCCTCTGGTACGTCTATATCAGAGGTTAACGATGAGCCTCCAACCAATGAATTTATGGCGGAAATATCGACCACTTTGTGGTGAACATTCAGCGCACGGCAAGCGCGTGCCGCATAATCAATCTCCTTATCATGGCGCTGACCATAATTGAATGATATGGCAAAGACCTCATGCCTCTCTCTAAGAGCTTTGTTTAGAACGGTGTAAGAGTCCATTCCACCAGAAAAAATTACTACAACCTTTTGTGCCATGGGTATTGCTTCTCTATAATCTCGCTTTTTGATACCCTGATTTTATTCGAATCCTCACCGAATAGATAATAGGTGGGGTAAAAAAGCTGTAGGAATTTCGCTTGGTTGAACAACAAGTATACAAAATAAATGAAGTTTTTGAGTCATTGCAAGGTGAAGGTGCCCATACAGGTGTGCCCGCTATCTTCGTTCGTCTGCAAGGATGCCCAGTAGGATGTTCTTGGTGCGATACTAAACACACATGGGAAGTTAACCCCGAAAAAGAGCAAAGTAGCCAGAAAGTTTTGAGTAAAACTAAAGAATCTGACTGCTGGTTTTCTGCCACCTCAGAGTCCCTGCTATCGCTTTTTTCACAGCAGGAATACACTGCCAAGACGGTGATCCTGACAGGGGGAGAACCATGCATGTATGACCTCAATGACGTGTCGCGCGTGTTAATTGATGCAGGGTATGCCGTGAATGTTGAAACAAGTGGAACATTCGATGTGATGGTCGACTCCCGAGCTTGGGTTACCGTGTCACCGAAAGTTAATATGCGAGGTGGCTACGAGGTGCTGGATTCAGCGTTAAACCGTGCTGATGAAATTAAACATCCGATTGCGATGGAGAAGCATATCGAAGAGCTTGATTTACTGCTAGCGCGTCTCAACTCAGATCGCAATCCACTAATATACTTGCAACCTATTAGTCAGCAGAAAAGAGCCACAGAGCTTGCAGTGGAAACCTGCATTAAGCGAAATTGGCGATTATCTCTTCAAACACATAAGTACATTGGAATTGAGTAGTAACTATTATGGCGTCGTTAACGGAAGAATTTTTTAATCAATATCAACAAGCAATGAACGACAAGCGGGTAGACACGCTTACCTCTTATCATTCGCTGCCTAGCGTGTTTGTACTCAATGATATCAAGCGTGTAGCGTCGACATCTGAAGATATTGATGAAGTTAATCAAGGCTTTTTACAAGCACTTTCTCAAAAAGAAGTATCACACTGTGAAGCATTGGTTAATCAAGCAATTCGGCTATCTGACTCTGTGCTATTTGCGAGTGTTCGGTGGCAGTTCAAGGATGTTGGCAATAGATTGCTCATTACCAGTTATTGTTCATATACTATGCAAGTCGTTGATGAACAGACACTCAAAATTATCGTGGCAGTTATTGACGATCAAGAAAATGCGCTGACAGGTTTGATGACTAAGGAATCCTAATGATGCGAATAACGCTGATATGGTTAATCGCTGCGAGTTTTTTTTCTTGCGCAGCATATAGTGCAACGTGGAATATTATTTATCCTCGGCCACTTACCGAAAATGATCAGCGTACTCGCTATCCAGTTCAATTACTCAAAACAGCGCTAGAGCACACTGGGGTAAAATATAAACTTTCGCCATCAGACCGTATTTTACTTCAGAGAAAAGCGCTAAAGTTGCTGGGTGAAAACCGCGGACTTCACGTAGTATGGAGTATGACTGACAAGCCGCGAGAGTCTCAATTATTACCTATTCGCATTCCTATATATAAAGGGTTGATTGGATGGCGACTCTTGTTGGCCAACGAAACCCAACTCCCTAAGCTGGCGAATATAACGAGTCCAGAACAACTTATGCAGCATCGTGTTATACAAGGACACGATTGGCCAGATACGAAAATTTTGCAATCAAACGGCTTTGAAGTGGTAACAAGTAAGACATACTTGGGGCTATTTAGTTTATTAGAGAAGTATCCAACTAATGTATTTCCTCGCTCTGTGATAGAGGTGTGGAGTGAGCTTGAGACTGAGAGTATCGCACCGACTACGCAAGTGGTACCGAATATTGGGATTCAGTACCCTTCTGCTGTCTATTTTTTTGTGAACAAGCGGAATATTACGTTGGCTAAACTGATTCAAAATGGCCTAGAAAAAGCGATTGAAAGCGGTAAGTTTGATGCACTATTTAATGAGACCTATGCTCCCATTCTGGAACGGTCTAACATGGCGAATCGCCAATTTTTCAAGCTTGATAATACGTCCTTGCCTGAAGAAACGCCGATTGACCGAGATGAGCTTTGGTTTTCACCCAAATAATGTTTGATCATAAAAAATAGCCTCGCTTCGTTGCAAGGCTACTTTTTTGACTGTTAGCGCAGGACTGCGCAATCGCATTTACTTCGCTTGTTGATGCACATCTTTCATTGAGCGACCAGATGGATCGGCGTTGTTTTTAAAGCTCTCATCCCATTCAAGTGCTTCAACCGTACTACAAGCAATTGATTTGCCTCCAGGCACACATTTAGCCGCGCTTTCTTGTGGAAAGTAGCTTTCAAAGATAGTGCGGTAATAGTAGCCTTCTTTGGTATCTGGCGTGTTGACTGGAAAACGGAATTCGGCAGTGGCCAGTTGTTGGTCTGATACTTCCTGCTCGACAAAATCGCGAATTGAGTCAATCCAAGAGTAGCCAACACCATCGCCAAACTGCTCCTTCTGACGCCATAACACCTCTTCTGGAAGGTACTCACCGTTGTCAAATGCTTTGCGTAAAATCCACTTTTCCATTTTGCCCTCCAAACACATTTTGTCTTTCGGGTTTAGGCGCATGGCGGTATCAATAAATGCCTTGTCTAAAAAGGGAACTCGTGCTTCAACGCCCCATGCAGATGTGGCTTTATTCGCGCGTGCACAATCAAACATATGGAGTCGATCGAGTTTACGTACAGTTTCTTCGTGAAATTCTTTCGCATTTGGGGCTTTGTGGAAATACAAATACCCGCCAAATATTTCATCGGCTCCCTCGCCTGACAACACCATTTTAATGCCCATGGCCTTAATTTTTCTGCTCATGAGGTACATCGGCGTTGCAGCGCGAATGGTGGTGACATCATAGGTTTCAAGGTAGTAAATAACGTCTCGAATCGCATCGAGGCCTTCTTGAATAGTAAAGTGAATCTCGTGGTGCACCGTGCCGATCATGTCTGCCACTTTTTGCGCAGCAAGTAGATCAGGTGCCCCTTCTAAGCCGACGGAAAACGAATGAAGCCTAGGCCACCAAGCGTCAGACTTGTCTTCATCTTCAATACGCTTTGCTACGTACTTTGCAGCGACCGCAGATACCAAAGATGAATCTAAACCGCCAGATAATAAAACCGCGTAGGGTACGTCTGACATCAAGTGAGACTTAACGGCTTTTTCAAAGGCTGTTTTTAACGCGTCCAAATTACTTTCGTTATGTTCAACAGCTGAGTACGACATCCAATCACGCTGATAGTACTTCGTCAATTCTCCCGTTTTACTCCATAAAAAGTGTCCGGGAGGGAATTCTTGCACGGTTTTACACACTGGAACGAGTGCTTTCATTTCTGAGGCTACGTAAAAATTACCGTGCTCGTCAAAGCCTGTATATAGCGGAATAATACCAATATGATCCCGTGCGATAAGATAGGCATCTTGCTCTTGATCGTACAACACGAAAGCAAACATGCCTTCAAGTTCATCAATGAATGAGATACCTTTTTGTTGATACAGCGGCAGGATAACTTCACAGTCCGATTTGGTTTTGAAGTTATAGGGTTCTGTCAGGCCACTCTCCAAATTTTTGTGATTATAAATTTCACCATTCACCGCCAAAATGTGATTGTTATTTCGGCTGGTCAAAGGTTGTGCGCCATTATCCACGTCAACAATTGCTAAACGCTCGTGACATAAAATCGCGTTATTGTTATTCCAAATACCTGACCAGTCAGGGCCGCGATGTCGCAGCAATTTGGAAAGCTCTAACGCTTGCGTCCTTAGTTCTGTAACGTCAGTTTTGACGTCCAGAATGCCGAAAATTCCACACATAGGAAACGATCTCTCTTTTGATTAAAAAATAAAATGTTTAAATGATTTATCTCGGAAAAAAGTTAAATTCGAGATAAATATTTCTGGAGAAAGGTTTGACAGAAAATTTCATCCAGCCTTTGAATGTGCCAGTCTGATTACAAATTGCAAGTATTAAATGTAGTTTTATTACAAATGACGAGAATAAAGACAAAGAATAGAGGTTATGAGAATAGTAGGGGAAAAAGGGGAGCAACGATGCGACGAGAAGCCGCATCGTGAGTAATTGTCACTATGGACGCTGGAATTCGCTTTCTGCGCGCCAGTTTGGCCAGCTGTCAGATATGGCAATATGGTAGCCTACATCGAATAGTAACTGGGTATCTTCGTGAATGCCGCCAAAGTCCCAATTTTCGCGGTACTGATCGCACACCTGATGGTAGCATCCACGCTGAATTAAGCCCATACGTTTACGGTATTGTGCTGTTTCTTCATTAATCGGCTCTGCGCCTCCTTTAGCATACAATGCTGGTACGCCCTTTTTGGCAAAGCTGAAATGATCAGAACGGTAATAGTAGCCAGCTTCAGGCTTAGACTCTTGCTTTAATACACGGTTTTGTTTTGTTGCTGCGCTTTCAAGGTACTGCTCAAGCTCTGATTTGCCCATACCGATCACAGATACATCTTTGGTTTTACCTAAGATATTCATTGCATCCATATTGATGTTTGCCACTGTTTTATTCAGCGGAATGACAGGGTTTTCTGCATAGTACTTAGAGCCCAATAAGCCTTGTTCTTCTGCGGTAACAAGCAAGAACGTAACAGAACGCTCTGGACGCTGGTTTAATTGCATAAATGCATCAGCCATAACAATACTCGCAGCTGTACCTGTGGCGTTATCGTGCGCGCCGTTATAGATGTGATCGCCTTCTTTAGACGGATCTGCACCAAGGTGATCCCAATGCGCGGTATAAATAATGTGCTCATCTGGTGCTTTGCTACCTTCTACTGTTGCAATCACGTTATAGCTTTTAGAGCTTTTCAATGTGCTGCTAATATCGATAGAAGCCTGTAGGTTTAGCGGCTGATGATGAGGGCCATTGAGGGCTTTTTGTTTTTCTTTGGCGAAGTCTAATCCTGCTTCAGCAAAAACGCGTTTAGCCGCATCTAAAGAGATCCAGCCTTCAACGGCCACGCGATCAGCATTCCCGTTTTCTGTGACTAAGCTGTATTGAGGACCGCTCCAACTGTTAGCGACCACTGACCAGCCATAAGACGCTGGCGCATCTTCGTGAACGATAATCGCCGCTTCTGCACCTTGGCGGCTGGCTTCTTCATATTTGTAGCTCCAGCGACCATAATAGGTCATCGTTTTTCCTTGGAATTTATCGCCTTCAGGATTTTCAAAGCCCGGATCGTTGACCAATACGATAACCGTTTTCCCTTTTACATCAAGGCCTTCGTAGTCGTTCCAGCCATACTCTGGTGCATTGACACCGTAGCCTACAAAGACAATGTCTGATGCTTTTAAAGAAACAAACTCTTGTTCACGCTTGGTGGACGCCACCATGTTCTCTTTATAAGTGAGCGACTGGGAGCCCATTGTTAATGTCATTTCAGGCTTTGCAGTAATCTCAAGTAACTCAACAGGTTGCAAGTAACTATCGCCATTACCAGGTTTTAAACCGAGCTTTTTGAAGTGGGAAACAAGGTAATCCAGGGTTAACTCTTCTCCTTTCGTTGTGGGTAAACGTCCTTCAAATTCGTCAGAGGCTAGTGTTTTCGTATGTGTTCTTAGAGCGTCTTCAGAGATGTTCTGGTAAACTTCTTCGAAATTGCTGGTCTTGGCCGTCGTTGATGCCTCTTCGGCAGGTTTAGAGCAACCCGCCAAAAGCACAACTGAACAGGCAAGAGAAAAAGACAACGTGTGTTTCATGTTGGTTCTCTTGTTGTTGTACATAGTGTCGGGCAACAGTATAAATAATCTCGCTCGTTGACTCTACCCAGTCACGTCTATGAAATGCATGTATTCATCGTATGCGTGCGTGCAAACGCGATTAGGTAATGGCAATTGGGCTAAGTGTCGTGACTTTTAAACCTTGTGTAGTCGTCTTATGAAACAGCCTTGGAATACGCCTCTTCATCTACGCCATTTGATACCACCATTTCAAGAAATTGTGTCTCAGTTTCCATTGTTACAGTATGAGGAATGGCCTAATGCTGAAGGTTTAAATACGATGTCTATTAAACACTCATCGTATGATGTGCCTGATTTTGTATGCCAAGACAACATGCCGAAAAGCGACATGTATTATGAGGAGATTATTGCTCATACAGGGAAAGTGCCTACTCGTCCACAGAGTTGGCATGACTTATTCAATGGTTTGGTTTGGCATATGTTTCCGCAAACGAAGCGGCTGCTTAACCATATTCATATGCAAGACATCTCTGAGTTTGGAGTGAACCCCCGTACGCCTCGGCGCAATCGCGTCACGCATTTTGATGAGTGCGGTATAGTATTAGCTGTGTCGGAAGTCGAACTATTAGATTTATTACGTGAACATGCTTGGCATGAGATTTTTGTTGAGAATAGGCAATGCTGGGGGACAGTCATTAAACCCTTTGTGTTCGGACACGCCAATTTAGAGATGTTGCTTGAACCTTTTATTGGCCTGACTGGAAAGTGGTTGGCGGTAGAAGTAAGTGATGCGTTTTTTACTTTGCCATTTGAAAAACAGCTCATACATTTAGATGAACGTCTTGTTAGTCAGATTCGTGACCAAGACCTGTTTTCTATGCCTCGTGTGTTAAAGCCGATTCCTCTTTTAGGGATCCCTGAATGGTGGGAGGCAAATCGCGATCCCCAATTTTACGAAAATCGCGATTACTTTAGACCAAGACGAACGTGACGTACGAGGTTAACCGTTGCTGCCTAATGACAACATAAACCAAACTCCCCAAATTACAGAATAGGGTAATGCTGCAACCATAAATGCTTTATTTTTGGAAAAGTTTGTCCATTGACATATGCCCACTGCAATCAGGTAAATAGACCAGATCGCATCCAGGCGGATAGCGCTGCATAGTCCAAACCAGTCGTTTTGCATATCTAGTCCTAAAATGAATGCCAATGAAGTCGGCACAATATACGACGGCGATATTTGCTGATCTTGCGCAAAAAGTAGCAACATCAACGCTAAGAGAGAATTCACAACAACGGGCAGCCCGACCCACCAGGTAAACCCGTACCAGTCGGTAAAACCATTGACATTTTCTTCGTCGGACTTAGTGACGAGATTCAAGTAAAGGGCAAGTACGGAATTGACGATTATTACGCCAATAATGCCGGCAACCAATGAAAATGTGAGTGTTGCGTCTTTCGTGATGCTATTTCGCATTTGATTTTGTTCAGATGGGCTGACATCTCCTAGGTTCGCTTGAACGAGTAATTCTCTGTACCAATCAAAATCGACAAGGTTAAAGTACAGGTAAGATGGCAATACGCCCATGACTACCACAATAATAAACGCAACCCACGACCAGTTGTGTGTGTCTGCTAAGGTTGCAAAGACGCGGTTAGGTTTGAAAAATATATCGCTGCATGCTTGAAACGGATTACTCACTTTTTCCACTTGATTGTCCCTTTTTGATATTTATTTCTTCAATGTTGTATGCGTTGTCTCCCCAAAAGGATGTATTTGCTTATTGAGAGCAAAGCACAATTCACTTAAAGATTAGTCTTTACAAGTGTATATTCTTGCACAATTAACAGGACGTTCGTAATAAAAGATAAAAATAGAATAAATAGTATTATTCTGCCGAGCCTAAGGAAGGCTGCACAATAAGAAGGATAAAGAAATGATTGAAATACGCCAATTGGCGAAACGTTTCTCAATTGAGAACCCTAAAAAACTCAGTGAATCCGAGAAAAAAGATCCGCGCATGAAAGGACGTTTTTTTCACTCTGTGCAGAATGTCTCTTTCCAATGTGGTAAAGGTGAAGTGCTTGGATTACTGGGCCCTAATGGAGCGGGAAAAACGACGACGTTGAGAATGCTATCTACTGCACTTCAACCTGACTCTGGACACATTCTTATTAACGGGACTGATGTGGTGTCTAACCCCGTTATTGCACGCCGAAAAATTGGTTTTCTTTCGGGCACAACAGGATTGTATGGACGACTCACTGGACGCGAAAATATTGCTTATTTCGGACAATTGCACGGCATGTCTAACGTCGACATTGCAAATAAAATAGACACGCTTAGTGAGTTACTCGACCTAGATACGTTTTTAGATCGCCGATGTGAAAATTTCTCGACAGGAATGAAGCAAAAAACCTCTATAGCCCGTGCCGTTATTCACAATCCAGATGTGGTGATACTAGATGAGCCAACAACTGGCTTAGACATTATGGCCACACAAACTGTGCTGAACTTTGTTAGAAGCTTAAAAGACGCGGGCACGCCAGTGATATTTTCTACTCATCATCTCGATGAAGTGGCTGAATTGTGCGACCGCGTGACGGTGATTGATAAAGGCGAGACTAAATTCGACGACAGTATTAGCGCGTTCCGTGGGCTAGCAAGTGGCTCACTTCACGACAGTTTTCTAACGTGTCTCTCGCAAGAGCACGCTGCTCATCATTCGGTAGCAAGTGAAAGGGGTTAAATAAACATGTGGATGGTTTTTAAGAAAGAAATGCTAGAACTCTTGCGAGATCGGAAAACACTGTTTTTCATGATTGCATTGCCCATTATCATATTTCCGGCCTTGGCAGGTGTCGTGGGGTATTTTTCCAGTAAAGCAATTCAACAAGCAGAGTCAAAAACACTCTACTATCATATTGTCGGTGAGCAGTATGCTCCTGAATTGGTTCAGGCGCTTGAAACCTCAGCATATTTTTCCCGTTCGGAAAAAGTCACTTCTGACAACTTTCACGCTGAAATTAGAGCTGGCAATGTAGATTTTGTCCTTGAGATACCGGATAACTATTCAAACAACATTCTTGAATCAGGGCAGATAACTCTAAAAATGTATCTAAATGACGCAGGTTTGAATCTAGTTGAAACTCGTTTGAAGTCGATAGTAGATAAGCATACTGCGCGGTTAAGAGAGACGGCATTCGCTGCCGTTAATTTGTCTGATGCACAGCAGCAAGCGGTCTTGCAACCCATTGTGTTGACGAAGGTTGATGTGGCAGACAAACGAGAAAACTGGGGGGAGAAAATTGGCGGCTTGATCCCGTATTTGATTTTCATTTTATGCCTTCAAGGCGCAATGTATCCAGCAGCTGATATCGGTGCAGGTGAAAAAGAACGTGGCACGTTAGAAACATTATTAATTTCGCCGATTGAGCGGCACAAATTGGTGATGGGAAAATTCTTCACGATTGCCACTGCTGGGGTCATGGCCGCGCTCACTACCATATCGAGTATTGCGCTTTGGGGGACGGTGCTCAGCCAAGGACTTGCCATCGCGTTTGTTTCGGAATTTATGGCATCTATTGGCGCTATAGATTTCTTTTTAATGTTTTTAATGTTGGTACCTGTGGTGGCCATTTTTGCGGCAGTGTTACTCAGTTTGTCCATTTACGCACGCAGCTACAAAGAGGCACAAAGCTATTCAGGTGCGCTCGTATTTGTTGTTATTTTTCCTATCATATTGGCAATGTTACCTGGCGTTGAATTAAAGGGGGTATGGGCATGGGTTCCTCTAACGAATGTTTCTTTAGCAATCAAAGAGTTGATTAAAGGTACAATGGATTACTATCAATTGGTCGGTATATTGGCTTCGACAGCTTTGATAGCTGGGGGGCTTATTGTGTTTTGTGTGCGTTGGTTTAATCGTGAAACAGTCTTGTTCCGTTAGACTTCATACAATTAGTAGCATCTGATTGTGTAATCAAAAGAAAATGATACAAATTGATTATCTTATTAGTGTCACATCATTACCTTACGATTTACAGAAGGCGGCGGAAGACCCGGACTCTGATCTTTACAGTACGTATATGATTTACCAAAGGTTGGTTAATTCGAGCTTGCTATGGCGTGTTTGGTATATTGATGAACATGGCCAACATTGGCTAGAAGTGAACTTCGTTAACGATGACGGCGAAGCTGAATTTCACACTATTGTAGTGGACGAGGGGACATATGAACGTGTTGAACATGAGAATTACCATGTATTAACTCAACTTATACAATAACGAAGAGAATACTGAAAAGCGTTGAGGAGAAACAGTATTCCTGTCTATTGTTATTTACTTATTTGGGGCTTTTTTCTATAGCCCGTAAGCCCACTTTAGCATCAGCAGCACAATAGTGGAGTAAGTCAATGAAATGGGGAGTCCAAACTGTAAAAAGTCTTTAACACGATAATTTCCCGCACTGAATACCAGCAAATTAGTTTGATATCCATACGGAGATAAAAAGCTGGCACTGGCTCCAAATGCCACTGCCAGCGCAAATGGCATCAAGTCAGTGTTTAAGGCATTTACGACCCCCAAGGCGAATGGGAACATCAATGCTGCCGCCGCATTATTGGTCACTAACTCTGTGAGTAGTAGTGTTAATAAATAGATACCTACAAGCGCCCAAAATGGCGAAATGCTAGATAGAATAGGGTGCACACTTTCCATTACGTAATGGATGACTCCTGCGCTTTCTAATGCGGTGGCGAGACTTAATGCGCCCACAATGACCATGATTAGATTTACAGGCAAAGTGCGTTTAATCTCAGCATTATTGGTGACACCAGTAAAGGTAAGTACTGCTAGCAAGAAAAGCAGAGCTGTAAATAGGGGGATGACTGAGGTGGCAGCGAGCAAGATAGCAATACCAAACCCGCCCAAGGTCAACGTATTTTGAAACGGATTGAGCTTTCGGGTAATTCGCTGTTCAGAGAGAACGAAAAAGTTTTTATTAATATTGTTTCGGCTAGCAAAGTCAGAGCCAGTAGCTAACAAAAGAAAATCGCCAGATTTTAGCGCGATATCGCCCAGCTTCCCAGACAGTTGCTCACCGTCACGACGAATAGCCACAACCGCAGCGTCAAACATCGCTCTGAACCCCAGTTTCTTGAGGGTTTGGCCAATAATAGGTGCACGATTGGTTACCACTACCTCAGTGAGGTTTTCACGCAATAATCCATTACTTTCTGCGAAAAGGGTGAGCCCTTTAATATGGTTGAGGGCATCCACTTTTTGGATGTTGCCTGAGAAAATCAGTTTATCACCAGATTCAATTACCATATCTGGCGTAACAGGAGAGATAAGTTTTTTTCTACGTACAATTTCAACTAAAAACAGTTCAGGCAAGTTTCTTAAATGGTTTTGCTCAACACTTTTCCCTACGAGTTCTGAATCCTCACTGACTTTCGCTTCAATGAAATAACACTTATAGGCTTCTTTTTGAATATCTATTTCGGGCAAAAATCGGCTTAAAAAATACATCAGCACGCCACACACCAAGCCTGCGCTCATACCGAATAAGGTGAAGTCCCAAAAATTAAATCCCGGTAGACCTGCCTCTACTAAAAAGCTGTCAACAATAAGGTTAGTCGAGGTGCCAATTAAGGTTACCGTTCCTCCGAGAATAGCCGCATACGATAATGGCAGCAGCAGTTTTGATGCTGGATGATACTGGTTCTGCTTGATTGGACCAGTCAAACTGGCGACAACAGCTGTATTATTTAAAAATGCCGAAGAAAAAAATGTGACGCCGAACAGCTTCCAATAGTTGGTTGAATATTTGGGATTTAATAATGTCCTTCCCGCGCGTTTCATCAACGATGTCTTGTCAATGGCTGCACTGACTAACAGTAGCAATACCAACGTTATTAGGCCTTTGTTGGTTAAGTTGTGCAGCACGTTCTCGACAGAGATGGCTTGCCCAGCAATTAGGGCTAATGTTGATATCGCAAAAATTGTCGCAGGGCGCTTGCCAGAAAACACAAGCGCTGCGATGGTTAGGGTAAAAATACCTGCGACGAAAAAGGGAAGGAAGGTCATTTACAAATTAAAGTTTACTGATATCAACGGCATTCCAATGTGGGAAATGCTTTCTGACCAAGGCATTGAACTCAAGCTCAAACTCTGAATAATCTGAACCTGTCGCTGCGTCGTCTTTCGCATCGATGATCATGCCAGCACCTACCGTACTGTTGGTAAGACGGTCTATTACGATAAATGCGCCTGTTGCACGGTTTTTTTCATATGGATCGCATGCGATTTGCTGAGTCAGTTTAATATCAACCACCCCGATTTCATTTAATTGCATGTGCACAGCATCTTTATGCGCCATGGTGTTAACATCGATCAAGTGATGGATATTAGATACGCTTCCCTGAACGAACTTGGTGGCAAACTTAAATCCATATTGCTTATTTGGCAGCATTGCTTCTTCCGCCATCCAAACCAAGTGCGTTTGGAACTGTGTGCCTTGCAAAGGAAGATTGTCAGACTTCACAATCATATCGCCGCGTGAAATATCAATCTCGTCTTCAAGTGTGATTGTAGTGGCTTGCGGTACGTGAGCATGTTCACTTTCGCCATCAAAATTTACAATCGCTTTTACTCGAGACTGCTTACCCGAAGGCAGCGCGGTGATGCTATCACCTTTGGCGATTTCGCCAGATACTACCGTGCCAGCAAACCCTCTAAAATCAAGGTTAGGGCGATTTACGTATTGAACCGGAAATCTGAAGTCATTCGTGTTGTTGTCTTCACCTATTTCAATAGTTTCTAGCATATGCATGAGTGTGTCGCCTTGATACCAAGGGGTGTTTTCACTCTTATTTACTACATTATCACCTGCGAGCGCAGAGATCGGTACAAACTGAATATCGGGAATATTCAATGTTTCTGCGAATGCGAGGTAATCCTCTTTAATGTCGTTGTAAACCGTTTCGCTGTAGTCTTTTAAGTCCATTTTGTTTACGGCAACGATAACGTGCTTGATACCTAGCAGAGACACTAAAAATGAGTGGCGCTTAGTTTGCGTTTTTACGCCGCCTCTGGCATCGACCAGAATAATGGCAAGATCGCAGGTAGACGCACCGGTTACCATGTTACGGGTGTATTGTTCATGTCCTGGCGTGTCGGCGATAATAAATTTACGCTTTTCAGTTGAAAAGTAACGGTAAGCAACATCAATAGTAATGCCTTGCTCGCGCTCTGATTGAAGGCCATCAACCAGAAGGGCTAAATCAACCGCTTCGCCGGTTGTTCCAACTTTCTTACTGTCTTTTGTGATGGCAGCCAGTTGGTCCTCATAAATCATTTTTGAGTCATGCAATAAACGACCAATGAGGGTGCTTTTTCCATCGTCAACACTGCCACAGGTTAAAAAGCGGAGAAGGTCTTTCTTCTCATGTTGTTCAAGGTAACTCAAAATATCGGATTGCAATAATTCGTCTTGGCTATTCATTATTAACAGCTCACTAAAAAATACGGGTTTAAAAGAGATTCTTTCTGATTGTACCGAAGAGGCTCGGCGTCTGATGCAGTTAACGTTTTCGCATCTAGCACATGTACGTATGCACCGGCTGCCTCAACAACAGCGTGCGCTGCCGCTGTGTCCCACTCTGAAGTCGGGCCAATTCGCGGATACAAATGGGCTTGGCCTTCGGCAATAAGACATAGTTTCAACGAACTGCCCATAGGGATGAGTTCGTAATCACCATCGAGAGATTCAAGAAGTCGTTGAATGTCTGCACTTTGATGGGAGCGACTGCCTACTACCTTCCAGGTTTCATCGCGCTCACGTGGAGCAGGGGATATCGCGGACTTTTTCCCTTGAAATAAAACGTATGCGCCTTCTGATTCGCTTCCTGCATAGGTTTTTTCTAAAACCGGTGCATTAACGACGCCCATCACGGGACGACCGTCTTTTATTAGTGCGATATTGACCGTGAATTCACCATTTTTTTTGATAAACTCTTTGGTACCATCAAGCGGGTCAACAAGCCAGTATTCCTTCCAGTTCTGGCGGGTTTGCCAAGGAATATCTGCACTCTCTTCCGACAAGATAGGAAGGTCAGACAGCTGTGCGAGCTCGTCAACTATAATATTGTGTGACGCCAAGTCTGCTTCGGTGAGCGGACTTTCATCAGCCTTAGTATTGATGTCAAAGTCTCGGCCGTATATCTCTAAAATGGCGCTACCTGCTTTTTCCGCGATAACAATGATTTGTTCGAGCGTAACCATATTAGATTCGTCCTTGGTCAGTAAGTTGCCCGTAGACTAACTCCGCTAGGGCTTCTGCGCTTTGACCATCAAAAGGCAAGTGTACTTCTGGCGACACGGGTGCTTCATAAGGCGAGTCGATGCCTGTGAAATGCTTGATATCACCTTGGCGCGCTTTTTTATATAAGCCTTTAGGGTCACGCTTTTCACACTCATCAATCGGAGTATCAACGAATACTTCGATAAATTCATGCTCAGCAAGCAAGCTTCTGCAAAAGTTTCGATCAGCACGAAACGGAGAAATAAATGCGGTTATCACGATTAAGCCCGCGTCGACGAACAGCTTTGATACTTCACTAATACGGCGAATATTTTCCACACGGTCTTTTTCACTAAAGCCTAGGTCGCCGCAGAGGCCGTGGCGCACATTGTCACCATCAAGCAAATAAGTGTGTTTGCCTTCATCCGCAAGCTTTTTTTCCAACAAGTTTGCTATGGTTGATTTACCCGAACCACTTAGCCCGGTAAACCAGATAACACATGGCTTTTGCGTCTTGCTGGATGCGCGGCGTGTTTTGTCTACATCATGTTGGTGCCAGACAATATTGTTTGACATTAGAAGTATCCTTCCATTTTTTTCTTTTCCATCGATCCAGAAGAATCGTGGTCAATTACACGGCCTTGACGTTCGGAGGTTTTGGTCAACAGCATTTCTTGAATCACGTCTGGCAAAGTGGCGGCAGTTGATTCGACGGCGCCAGTGAGCGGATAACAGCCAAGCGTTCTGAAACGCACGGAACGCATTTCTGGCTTTTCCCCCTCATTCAGAGGCATTCTTTCGTCGTCTACCATAATCAATATGCCGTCACGCTCAACAACGGGGCGTGGCTTGGCAAGATAGAGAGAGGGAATCTCAATGTTTTCCATGTAGATATACTGCCAAATATCTAATTCAGTCCAATTTGACATAGGAAAAACACGGATGCTTTCACCTTTGTTAATCTGAGAGTTGTAGATATTCCAAAGCTCGGGACGTTGGTTTTTGGGATCCCAGCGATGGTTGTCGTCTCTAAATGAGTAAACGCGCTCCTTTGCGCGAGATTTTTCTTCATCACGTCGCGCGCCACCAAAAGCGGCATCAAACTGATACTTGTCTAGCGCTTGCTTAAGGGCGACGGTTTTCATAATGTCTGTGTGTTTAGCACTACCATGGCTAAACGGTCCTACGCCCATATCAACGCCTTCTTGATTGATATGCACAAGCAAGTCGAAATCGTATTTCTTTGCCATGCGATCGCGGAACTCGATCATCTCACGGAATTTCCACGTTGTGTCTACATGAAGAAGAGGAAAAGGAATCTTGCCCGGCGCGAAGGCTTTGCGCGCCAAATGCAGTAAAACAGACGAATCTTTACCGACCGAGTAGAGCATGACAGGGTTATCAAACTCTGCTGCAACCTCTCGAAAGATATGAATGCTCTCTGCTTCTAGCTGTTTTAAATGTGTAACTGATGGAATTGTTGCCGACATGACTTTCCTGAAACCCATTGCAAAAATTAACTGTATTTTGGCGCTGACTCTATCATAGAACTGGGATGGTAACGAATTACAAAATCATCTATTTAAAAGCAAAAAGTTGTAATGAGTTAGTTTCAATAACTAAATGGAATGAAAAGAGATAAATTTAACGCTATGAGAATTGAAAACCATGGCGTCATTTGACGAATTATTCACTAAACTTTGAATTTTATATAACAGACGGTACAATCGCTCAATCTCGACAGGTCTGACCACCAAGGTCTTATAATTATTAAAGAGGGCAACTATGTCGGCTAAGCAATCAGTGACAACCCGAAGTGGCGATCGTATCGCTATTGTAGCGGGGCTTCGTACTCCTTTCGCCAAAATGGCAACTCATTTTCATGGCGTTCCTGCCGTCGACCTTGGAAAAATGGTCGTCAATGAAATGCTAACACGCGCCAACCTTGATCCGAAAATGGTTGATCAGTTGGTGTATGGTCAGGTTGTGCAAATGCCTGAAGCACCCAATATTGCGCGTGAAATTGTATTAGGCACGGGCATGAATGTTCATACTGACGCCTATTCTGTTTCTCGTGCATGTGCTACGAGTTTTCAGTCTGCTGTAAATATCGCCGAATCTATGATGGCTGGAAACATCGAAGTCGGTGTTGCTGGAGGTGCAGATTCTACTTCTGTGTCACCGATCGGTGTATCCAAAAACTTAGCAAGAGCGCTTGTTGATTTACAGAAAACAAAAACCCTTGGTCAAAAGTGGGGCGTGATCAAAAAGTTGGGTTTCAAAGACTTGCTACCAGTACCGCCCGCGGTGGCAGAGTACTCAACAGGGTTGTCTATGGGACAAACTGCGGAGCAAATGGCAAAAACTCACCAAATTAGCCGAGAAGAGCAAGATAAACTTGCACATCGTTCACACACGTTAGCGGCGAAGAACTGGGAAGAGGGGCATCTTGCATCAGAAGTAATGACGGCCTATGCAGAGCCATTTAAGGGTGCGTTAGAGCGTGATAATAACGTGCGTTATGATTCAAAACTCGAAGGTTACGCAAAACTACGTCCGGTGTTTGATCGCAAACATGGCTCAGTGACTGCCGCCAATGCAACCCCTTTGACGGATGGTGCGTCAGCGGTATTGATGATGACAGAAAGTAAAGCAAAAGCGATGGGATACACACCATTAGGTTACATTCGTAGCTACGCGTTTGCGGCAATTGATGTATGGGAAGACATGTTGATGGGGCCATCTTATGCGACTCCGATTGCATTAGACCGCGCAGGTATGACATTGAATGACCTAACGCTTATTGAGATGCATGAAGCATTCGCGGCGCAAACATTAGCAAACGTAAAAATGTTTGCCAGTGATAAGTTTGCCCAAGAGAAGCTAAACAGAAGCAAAGCAACGGGTGAAATTGACATGGACAAGTTCAATCAAATGGGTAGCTCTATTGCTTACGGTCACCCATTCGCAGCAACGGGTACGCGTATGATCACGCAAATGCTAAACGACTTAAACCGCAAAGGTGGAGGTACTGGCCTTCTTACTGCATGTGCTGCTGGTGGTTTGGGTGCTGCAATGATCGTTGAGACGGAGTAATGTGAGCTATGACGGAACAAACAATGACAGAAACAACAGAATCTCGTAGTGCTTTTTCTCTTAATGTAAGAGACGACGGTATCGCCATATTAACAATGGATGTGCCAGGCGAGACAATGAACACGCTAAAAATCGAGTTTGCTGAACAGATTGCAGCCATGCTCGATGAAATTGAAGCAAACAAGCAAATTAAAGGTGTTGTACTTGTAAGTGGTAAAGACAGCTCATTCGTTGCAGGTGCTGATATTTCGATGCTAGCAGCGTGTCAGTCGGCAAATGATGCTGAAACTATTGCTAAAGGTGGTCAGGATATTTTTCAGCGCATCGAAGATATGTCGATTCCTTTCGTTGCTGCCATTCATGGGCCTGCCCTAGGCGGCGGGTTGGAACTTGCCCTTGCATGTCATTACCGTGTTTGTACTGATGATGCAAAGACACAGTTGGGTCTTCCAGAAGTACAGCTTGGTTTATTACCTGGTAGTGGTGGTACACAAAGATTGCCTCGTTTAATTGGTATTCAACAGGCGATGAAAATGATGCTAACTGGCGCGCCAGTGCGCCCTAAGCAGGCGAAAAAATACGGCATCGTTGACGAAATGGTGCCAAAGAGCATTTTGCTTGATGTCGCGATTAAACTTGCCAATAAAAAAGCGAGAAAACCATCTGGTCCTAACAGAAACTTGCAAGATAAATTGCTTGAAGGGACTGGCTTTGGTCGTAATATTCTTTTCAAACAAGCGCGAAAGCAAACACTGGCGAAAACGCAGGGCAATTATCCAGCCCCTCTTAAAATTATCGACTGCATAGAAGCAGGCGTAAACAAAGGCTTTAAGCAAGGTCTACAAGTAGAGGCGCGTAACTTTGGACAGCTGGTAATGACGCCAGAGTCTAAGCAACTTCGCAATATCTTCTTCGCCACAACCGAAATGAAAAAGGAAACAGGCGTTGAAGGTGTTGAGCCTGGTAAACTTGAAAAAGTAGGCGTACTAGGTGGCGGCTTGATGGGCGGCGGTATCGCGTTTGTTACGGCAACCAAGGCGGGTTTGCCAGCGAGAATTAAAGATGTACGTCATGAAGGCATCGCAAATGCTATGAAGTACAGCTACGACTTACTGATTAAAAAAGTTAAGCGCCGTTTTATGATGAAGTCCCAGATGCAAAAGCAGATGGCATTGTTGACAGGCTCGCTAGACTATTCGGGTTTTTCTGATGCCGATGTAGTAATTGAAGCGGTATTTGAAGATGTAAAATTGAAGCAGCAAATGGTGGCTGACGTTGAAAGTCACTGTAATGAAGCTACGATCTTTGCGTCAAATACGTCTTCCATTCCGATTCACAAAATTGCTGCAGAAGCACAGCGACCTGAAAATGTTATTGGCCTTCATTATTTCTCACCAGTAGATAAAATGCCTCTCGCTGAAGTGATAGCGCATGAAAAGACCTCAGATAAAACCATTTCTACAACGGTTGAGTTGGCACGCAAGCAGGGTAAAACGCCCATAGTGGTTAAAGACGGTGCCGGTTTTTATGTGAACAGAATTCTAGCGCCTTACATGAATGAAGCTGCCAACGTGCTGCTCGCGGGTGAGCCTATTGAGCATATCGATAAATCTTTAGTCAAGTTTGGCTTCCCTGTTGGCCCTGTCAAATTGCTTGATGAAGTTGGTATTGACGTTGGCACCAAGATTATACCGATTCTTATGGATCAATTTGGTGATCGCTTTAAGTCTGCTGATGCATTCGATAAAGTGTTGGCTGATGATCGTAAGGGCAAAAAGAACAAACGTGGTTTCTATAGCTACGACGGTAAAAAACCGGGCAAAGAAGTGGATGAGAGCATTTATTCACTGCTAAATGTAACGCCCGCCAAAAAGCTGTCATCTGAAGAGCTTGCTGAACGTTGTGTTATGATGATGCTTAATGAAGCGGCTATGTGTTTAGAAGAAGGGGTAATTCGTAGCCCGCGTGATGGTGATATCGGTGCCATTTTTGGCATTGGATTCCCGCCATTCCTAGGTGGTCCATTCCGTTACATGGATACATTGGGTGCTAAACACGTTGTAGCTCGACTAAATCATTATTCGGCGACACTTGGTGACAAGTTTACACCTGCAAAAATCTTGGTTGAAATGTCTGAAAATGATGGAAAATTCTACGGGTAATACCGAGATATAGTACAGGTAGATACTCATGTTAAGCCCAGCGTTTGCTGGGCTTTTTTATTAAGATGATAATTTTTATTGAGGTGAAAATTCATCTAATTGCTGTATTTTTCAGCAAATGTCTATATAATCTCCGCGCTTAATTTTAGTCCCTTATATCGTCTTATTAGACTTCTTAGAGGGAGAGTCAGCGGTGTGGTGTGAGGCCGTCAGAATATGCAAGAATAGTGAGAGTAGTATGTTACTTGTATTTTTATGTATGGCTTGTTGTTCAAGTTTATTCTTCTACATTGAGGCATTTCAGTCAGCAATGCCAGCTAAAAAATGGGCAGTTGCCGGTTTCTTATTTGGGCCGTTTGTTTTTCCTATGTTTACCATTTCTCAGCATATGGCGTTTAGGCGAGCTAGGGGATTTAGGAACGTATATTGGCGAGCATAAAAAAGAGAGCTGGGCTCTCTTTTTCCATGTTCAGCTCTAACTGCAACGGTCGTGCCTTTCTAGGTTTATAATGAGTATAAAGAAAGTTGTTGGTTACGTGCTACAGTCTGAAGATCGTTAATAATTATAAAGACTAAAGATCAACTTTTTTGCTTTGCCTCCAAAGTTCTACTTTGTGACTGTTTTCCGTCAGGTTTTCTTTAATTACATCTGCTTGAACTGTGTTATCTGTCGGTGTTGATGTCGCTATGATTAATGCAACTGCATATGCTTTAAGCATGCTGTGGTTCCTCTATTATTATGACTGCTCTGACGTGTTTCCGTCATCACAGTAGAGGTAGCGAATAGCGTGCCAACTATTTTTGCTTTAGTGAATGATTACCCAACTTTTTCGGATATAAATCTTCCTAGTTGATGGTTTTCTCTCAAGAGCTTTTCAAACTTCGCAGAACTTAATGGTTTACTGTACAGATAACCTTGTAACATCTCGCACTCGTATCGACGGAGTATGGACAACTGCTCTTCGAGTTCCACACCTTCTGCGACTACCTTAAGGCCTAAATTATGGGCGATATTGATAATAGACGCTGCCATATGCTTGTCGACACTTGACGTAGCGATATCGTCAATAAAGGCTTTATCGATTTTTAGCGTGTTGAGAGGAAACTTTTTAAGGTAGGCTAACGAAGAGTACCCCGTTCCGAAGTCATCCAGTGCTAAATGGATACCCCGCTGTCGCAAACGGTCCATCATCATAAGCGCCTGATCGGGATTCTGCATCAACGTACCCTCGGTAATTTCACATTCCAAATGTAAAGGGGATAGATTGACGCTGTGAAGTATTTTTTCGATGCGATCATCTAAATCGGCAAGCTCAAATTGTCTTGCAGAAATGTTTACAGCAACACGTCCTGTAAAGAGGCCTTCTGAAACCCAACGTTTGGTGTCTGCGCAGGCTTTTTGCAACACCTTTTCTCCGATGTCAATTATTTGACCTGTTTCTTCTGCGAGTGGAATGAACTGCGCTGGGCTGACAATGCCTTTCTCTGGGTGTTCAAAGCGAACCAGTGCTTCCATACTGACTAGCCGCCCTGTGGCTATATCAACTTTAGGTTGATAAAACACCGTAAATAGATCTTCTTTTAATCCATTTCGGATAAGGTTTTCAATTTGAAGTTGTCGAACTGCATTTTGATTCATTTCGCCACTGAAAAACTGGTATTTATTTCCGCCTGCATTCTTCGCAAAATACATAGCAGTATCAGCATTTTTTAACAATTCTTGTGGCGTGTTACCATCGCCTGGGTAAAACGCAATACCTAAACTTGCCCCTAAAACAAATTCTTGTTTGTTGATAAGGAAGGGGCGGGCGAGATCATCAAGCACGCGCTGTGCAAGATGTGTAATTTTGTGAACGTCGGTGGTATTGTCAACAAGAATCGAAAATTCATCTCCACCCAGTCGATAACACGTTAACTCATTACCCGTTACACGCTGGAGTCGTTTACCAATTTGCTTGATCAGGATGTCACCGGTTTGGTGTCCAAGAGAATCATTAATCTTTTTAAAGTTATCCATATCTAAACACAGCAGCGCATGTTTGATATTTTTCCTTACTAAATTTGCGTGACTCGCTTGAAAAAAAGAACGGTTCGGCATCTCTGTGAGCGGGTCCGTATTGGCAAGCTTTAACAGTTCTTTTTCTGTGCTCTTACGTGCCGTGATATCTGAAAATACGCCAACAAAATGGCTGATTTTGCCATTCTCACCTTGGATGGCATCAATATTTAATTCCATCTCGTACTTGTCACCGTTTGAGCGTCGGGACTCTACTTCACCATTCCAGTTACCTTTTTGTCTAAGGGATTTTTTTACTTCCTCGGTAAACGCTTCAGGGTATTGGTGAAACGTAAGATAACTGACTAATGCTTGCTCTCGGGTTTCCCCTGTGTGCTTACAATATGCCTGATTAACTGAGATAAACTTAAACTTCTCGTCAGTAATAAACACACCATCAGAGATGGTTTCAATAGAACGCTTAAATAAATTCAGTTGCTCTTCAGCTTGTTTTAAGTGTGAGATATTTTTAAGGGTTCCAGTCATACGTACGGGCTGGTACTGGCTGCCGCGCTCTACGACTTTTCCTCGGTCAAGTAACCAGATCCATTCTCCTTTAAATGTTTTCGCGCGGTAGGTTACCTGAAAGTGGTCAGTATCTTTGTCTAAGTGCTCCTTCAGGGCAGTTTGAATACGAGGTACATCATCTGGGTGAATATTAGTTTGATACGAGGCATTAGTGCGTATTTCATCTTGGGGAAAATCAAGGATTCCCCACGTGTTAGAGCGAAAAACCTGGCCTTTAGAGATATCCCAATCCCATAGTTCATCGCCGCTACTCCATAGGGTGAGCTTCAACCGTTCTTCACTTTCACGAACAGCGCGCTCACTGGCCTGTTTAGCACGATATTGTCTATAAAAATAGATTGTAAGCAGAGATAGTACAACGAAGTAGCAAACGAGTGCACTTGGGTGAAACCACAACGGTGGTGACACGATGATTTTCATTGCTCGGCTGGGGGACCAATCACCACTTTGTGCTTGGCTTTGTACTTCAAATAGATAATCACCAAACATCAAGTTAGTGTAGGTTGCCGAACGTTTGAGTGAGTCAACATATACCCAATGCTCGTCACTTCCATTTAATCGGTATCGATAATTTACTTCTTTCGGAGATATCGAGTTTAATTGCGAAAACGTCAGGGTAAATTGTGAAAAGTTGTGTGGCAGAGTAATAGACTCTGATAACGCAATTGCTTTTTGCAAAGGACTGTCATGTCCAATGTTTTTAACTGGCTTATTAAGTATTTTTAATTCAGTGATTGCAGGAATTGCATGGCGCTGATTTTGTGCTCTCCCAGCTGCGATAAGCTTAGGGTCAATAACATGAATGCCATCAATGCCACCGAACAAAATCGTGCCATCAGATGCGAGCGTTGCTGCTCCCTCGGTGAGTTCGTCATATTGCAACATATGCCTTCTGATATGTGTTTCCACATGCCCAGTTTCTAAATTAACTTCTACGATATCGTTCGAAGCCGCAAGCCAAGCACTGTTGTCTGACGTAATGGCGGTACTGAATAGGCCGTACTCTTCGCTAATGGAAGGAGCAATTCTTTCAACCAAAGAATAGGTTTGTTTATCTAGCTTCATAATGCCATGGTTCATGGTTACTGCTAAATAAAAGTCTTTAAAAGACTCTACTGCCAAGAGGATTGGCTGAGAGTTGTCAATTGAATAGAGAACTTGTCTAACATCTTTTGTATCCAAGTTATATAGAACTAATCCTAATTTGGTGTTCAGCCATAAGTTTCTATTTTCGTCTAGGTATTCAGGGAAGGCAGAAATGAGCCCAGGAATGGACAGTGATATCTTCGACTTTTCCAACGTAGAAGCGTCTATCAAAGATGGCGTGGACATAGGCGGCCCCGCCCATACTTGGTTATCTATTAAAGATGAATCTTGAGAGAGCTCGCCTTCAAATATGTGCTCGTATTGTACTAGTTGATTGTTTTCATGCTTAAAGCCGTAAATGCCATTGCTGGTAGCAAGCCAAACTGTCCCGAATTTATCCAAGTTTATATCGAAAATAGCGTGCTCAAAATCCTCAAGATAGATGCTGTAGTTTGCATTTTTTGAGTTAAAGACAAATAAACCGCTGGTTTGAGTGGCGATCCATATTTCACCATTTGGTGATTCAATAATTCCCCAAACCATTGATAAGCTTTTTTCGCGTCCGTCAACTTTAACGTCTGAAAAATTCTTAATTCTTGCATTAAGAGGGTGGTAGCGATGAAGGCCTGCTGTAGGTGTGCCTAGCCAGATTGCACCTTTGCTATCTTGATAGAAGTTTAGGATATATCTATCTTTAAGTCCCACATAGTAGTCATTCGATTTATCAATAGAGTAGAGTGTTTCATATTCTGGTGTGATAGCACGGATACCGTCGGGTGTACCAAGCCAGATGGTAGAATCTGACAACTGTGTAATGGCTCTGATGGCTTCTGAATATCGATTTTCTATATGTACTGCTAAGTTTCCTGTTTCATCCTTCGTGTACTGGGCCGTGAAGAGTCCTTTTTCAGTAGCAAATAAGTGGCTATCGTTAATGGTTGCAATTTGGAAGAGATGGTCACTAGGGATGCTCACACGCCAAGGGTTATTTCCATCTGCTTTGTAAAGCTGGCGTGTCAGGTTGTCGATGAAGTAAACGCCTTGGCCATTCGTACCTAACCAAATAAAATATTCATCCTGAAATATCACCCTAACATTTTTCGGGTGTGCGGAGCCCTCAATAGGGAAAAGCGAAAATGCATCTTTATCTTCTTCAAGTTGATATAAACCATTTTGGTCTGATACGAGCAGTGTGTTGGTATCAACTTCGTTTACGGCCCATATTTGACTGCCAGCATCTTTGGTTATGCCGTAAGAGGCGATAGGGTAGCGTTTAAAGTGATCTTTTTCAGGAATGTATTGCGCAATTCCATCATAGGTATTCACCCATAACCGTTGCTTACTATCAATATACAGCGCTCTAATAAAGTTGTTGGGTAGGGAGTGAATGTCATCTTTTTTGCGAACGTATTGTTTAAATTCATAACCATCGAATCGGTTGAGACCATTGGTGGTGGCAAACCACATGAAGCCAAGATTATCTTCGATAATATCCGTTACGGTACTTTGGGTTAATCCATCTGCAACTGAATAGTTGTCAAATTGAATATCAGTTACGTCTGGGTAGGCAAACGTAGAATGAAGACATGATAAAAAAACGAAAAAGAAAATGAATATTTGTTGAGATTTAAGGCCTTGCACACAACACCCACTGGCAGTTTCTCTACCTTTTTATATTATCCTTTAAATCCCTAGTAATCATAGGGATACGCGAAAGCCACAATATGCCTAATTTCTTGTCTCTCTACAAGGTTAATTTCGGGAATGCCGGTATCCTGTAATGAAAATTCGAATATTATAGGTGATCACTGGAGAGGATTAAGCAAGCTGCAAGAACGGATTTTTGAGTTACTTGCTGCGATGAAGAGTCGAGCTTGCCTGCCATCAACAGATAAGCTCGACTCAAACCTGAGTACGGTTTATATGATAAAGTGACTCGATAGTTTAAACGCATCGATATTCTCAATACGTGTTCCTTTTACCTCTGAGTTAGGTAGACCTTGCCCTTGAGAGTAGATGACTAATTCGCCAAACATTTCTCGATTTAACATGCTGGATGCAAACCGTGCCAGTTCACTTAGCTCCAAAGATTCAATGGCTTTTATAATTCTGTCATTTTTATCGAAATTAAGGTCATCATTCCCCAACGCCATCCATAAACGTTGGCTTTTCATTGAAAGATTCGCGTCTTTTTCCGATAGCTGCTTGATGACATTATCTTTTAATCGCTGCCAGTAGGGCGCAAACGAATGGATATCGGCCAAGTGGTTCTGAAGGAATTGTTCAATCTCGTCAACCAGACTTGACGCTCCTGCATTGGGAGATTGAATATATAATGTAATGCCTGGATGCTGATTAAACGGCATATAGCCCGTACCCACAAGGTATCCAAGCTGTTTTTCGGTACGCATGTAATTGAAAAATGGAGCCGCGATAATTTGTTCAAGGAGAATAGACATTGCGACACTACTTTCTGTAAATCCTGGTGCTTGAAAGTAAATTACAACGGCTGACTCTTCTTCTTCGCTGGATACTTGGTAAACCAGTCTACTTTGCGCTCTTAGGTCCACCACATCGCGATTCAATTTTAAGCCAATATTGGCAGATGGGTTGCGCTCTCTAAGATCCTGAGTGAATGTTTCTGCTTCTTCATAAGACCAATTTCCATGGAGGAGGGTTTCAAGATACATTTCAGAGAAAAGTATGCTTGGGAAGTTAGACATAGCCCCTCTTGACGTATCTTTGACGGCTTCCAGCATTTGCTTTGAGCCGAAATTGTAACGTTGGAGTAATTCTGACAGATGAGAGAATAAACGGTTAATGGGTTTGTTCAACAACGCATTTTGCAGTGACTGAATCTGTCTTATTTTCACTTTGTCAAAGTAGGTGTCGAGCGCTGTCTCACTGTCAGTTTGGATTCGTTCTAACAGGTTTTTGAAAAGGGTTAACTGATGTTGGCTGAACCCATTAGTATGTATAGAAAATCCCGCTTGATGAGGGTAGATTCTGAAATTTAAACCTGCGATACCTGCATGGTAAAAGTCATCATTAAAATGCTCCATCAAACAGGATATCCACATGCGTTTTTGTGCTGCTGTGTATATCCCTAAGTCAGTAGCCTTGCAATCGAAAGCGAGATAGCAATCCCCTTTAGGTTGATTAAATTTGTTGTCTTGTGCAAACCAAACGTCCATACCATCGCCACGAGAAATTCTGACGGGATTTGCAAAGTCAGATGTTGGAGGGATTAACTTCGTTGACGAAGGAATATAGATGTTTGGCTCTGGAAGTTGAATCTCTGGAATGTCCTTGGGGCGCGAAAATTGCGCTAATTCCTCAGTTGACAGCGGAATCGTCTTGTATGGCGTGTTATACCAATTCGCTATTTTATCCGTTTCTAGTCCCTCATAGATGCGTTTTACACGCATGTTTTCTGGTGTCATAAACGATAAGCAGTATTGAATGGGTTTGATATCAAGCCTATCTAATAAGTAGTCTCTCGCTACAACGTGCTCTTTAGGAGACTCAAATAAGTTGCTTGACCACTGTGTTGCGAGATCGGTTGCCTTTCCCGAATCGCTATAATCAAACGCCAATTGAGACAGTTTCGCTTTCTCTTCCAGTCGCCAAAGCTGAGTTGGAATCTCTTTTGATATGAGTGCAATTGTTGAAAATATGGCTTCGATAATATCATTTTGATGCTTAACGCCCAATTCTGTGAGTTGCATATTGATATTGAAATCTTTGAAATTACTTCCTTGAATTCCTCCGCCAGCACCTAAACTAGTTGCCCAATTTTTAGACTTCAAATAAGCAAGAAGACTATGTTTGCCTTCATCTCCTAACAGATGGCTGAGCACTGAAGATGGCTTACTACGATAATATTTGTCCGTATTCGGTAAAGCGAAGCTAACTATGAGACGCTTTGTTTGCTTGATTGGCTGAATATTAATTTTGATACCCACCTGTGACTCCGTGTACAGGTTAGGTAGTTCGAGCTCTGGCAAAGGTGCAGAGGTTTTTACGTCATTGAAAGCAATTTCAACCTCGGATTTAAGATTTTCTAGTGATAGCCCACTTATCACGCAGAGTTTCATATTATTTGTCACGAAATTTTTCTGGTGAAAGTTAATTAGCTTTTGCTTTAATTCAGTAATGGGAAATTGCCGAAACACCTCAGAGTTGCCCACTGAAAACTTTGAAAATGGATGTTGAGGATTGGAAGTTTCTTTGTGAACTTGGTACAGCCTGCGCAGGTCATCTTTTTGCTTAAGCTTAAACTCAGCGTCGATAGAGTGAATCTCTTTGTCAATCAATGCTTCCTGAAAAAGGGGGTAAAACAACATATCAGAAAATCGCGCCAAACTCTCTCGCAATTCATTGCTCATCACATCAAAGTGAAAGCTCGTGTGCTCTGTCCCAGTCCAGGCATTAATATTTCCACCATGTTGTGAGACAAATTGGTTCAGATTATTTGGCTCATTGAAATTGCGGCTCCCTAAAAACAGCATGTGTTCTAAAAGATGAGCAAGTCCCTGACACTCGACGGGATCGCTGAAGTGACCTGCTGCAATGGTCATCGCGGCAGTCGTTCTTTTACTATTTGGCTCATGCACTAATAGAACGTCTAAGCCATTGTTTAGTTGAAGTAATTTATATGAGTTTTTATCAAATTGGCTGACTAGCAAATGAGTCTACCTTACGCATAAATAGTGATTAAGCACAGCATAACGGTATTTAAATATATCGATAGCTATTTCATTGAATTAAATATAATGGGTGGGCATTATATTTACCTGAAATGTATTGATAATTTAATTATGCTTAAGTTCAATCAAAAATTGAAAGTTATTTAAAAATAGCAAAAACGACTAAGAGAAGACAGATTAAATATAGATAAAAAATAGAATTCATAGAGTATAATTATCATAAATATGTGACTGATAAATAAAGTTCTAGTGGCGTATAACCTATTGGTATAGCAAATTTTTATGAGTTTTCGAAATGGTTAAGGCGATTGTATGTTGATTTTTATCATGCGGCATGGAGAAGCGGAGCCTAATGAGTGGGACGATAAATCCAGAATGCTCACTGCGTTGGGGAGAAAACAATCCAGTCAAAGCGGTATATGGATGAGACAAATGTGCGAAAGTGCAGGGGGAGAAATCGACTTGGCATTGATTAGTCCGTATCAGCGAACCCAACAAACTTTTGAGTGCGTTTCTGCTGAGATTCGTTCTAAAGATAGACTGACATGCGAGGATATCGTTCCTTCAAGTGATCCTAGTGATGCGTTGATTTACTTGGATGCGCTCTATGAAACACAGCCCAACCTACAAAGTGTGTTATTAGTTAGTCATATGCCATTCGTCAGTTATTTTTTGGATTCCATCTGTCGGCATCATTACTCTATGCTGTTTTCGGCAGGTTCTATTGCCGCAGTGCGATATACCCCAGGTAGGGCTGCATCATTAGCTGGGCAGTTTTTGCCAGAATAACAATAGGGTAATTGGGGGATCTCGCGCTATGAGAAAAGATTAGATTCTTTTTGCGCCAGAGAGGTAAAATTTACGTTATGCTTACTGTAAGGTATTTCAATACGATAATTAGGTATTAAAATATTACATAAATTTCACTTCAGTTTTGCGTGCAGTGTACCGATAAGAGAGGCGAGAGGAGGAGGCAATGCCCAGCAAAACGTTACCCGCACATTTGAGACAGGTTTTGCAAGCTCATGTTGATCAGTCGCAATTAAGCGATGATGACGAGCTGCGTGAAATAATGACCAAGCTCTCAACGTTAAATGAGCGTGTCGAAGCGCTTAAGGCGAGTGCGCGCGCTAAAAAAGCTGACCGTATTGCGCAATGCTCGCCATTGTCGAATGAACGCTCTTAATTCATTTAAAGATCTGCTGTGGATTGTGTCGGGGTAACGTAAAACGCAGGCATGACTCGCACGGTTTTAACCATGTTGTCTTTGATTTCAATAATCTCAAGTGGGTATCCAGCTACACGCAAACATACATTGGCTTCGGGAATATATTCAAGTGCTTCCAATATAAGACCATTCAATGTTTTTGGTCCCTCAGTGGGAAATACCCAATCCATTTCTTTATTCAATTCTCTGACATTTGCGCTGCCATCGACTAAGACACTTCCATCGGGTTGAACGTTAGCTTCTTTACTGTGATCAGGCAAAATACTCGTTGTAAAGTCACCAATAATTTCTTCAAGAATATCCTCAAGAGTAACAAGCCCTTGAATGTCACCGTATTCATCAACCACCAGTCCTATGCGCTCTTTCACTGCTTGGAACTTATACATTAAAGTATGAAGTGGCGTAGACTCAGGGGTGAAATAAATTTCTCTTACGGCTCTAAGTAGGCTTGCTTTGGTGAATTGATCTTTTGAAAGTAATCGCAGGGCATCGCGCATGTGCACGAAACCGACTGCATCATCTATCGTGTCACGGTATAACAGTACCCGTGTATGCTGTGCATTTACCAGTTGTCTTTGAATGTCTTTCCAATCATCGTTGATATCGATAGCCACTATATCACTACGGGGCACCATAATATCTTCGGCGGTAACCTGCTCAAGATCGAGAATACTGACCAACATATCTTGGTGTTTTTTAGGTATCATCGTGCCAGCTTCGTGAACGACAGTGCGAAGCTCTTCGCGGCTTAAGTTTTGTCCTTGATCATTAATAGGATTGATACGCAGTACCATTAAAATGCTGTTACATATGCCATTAATTAACCAAACCAAAGGATACAACAGAGTTAAGAGCGGCAATAAGATAAATGAACTAGGGAAAGAAATTTTTTCTGGATATAACGCCGCTAACGTTTTAGGTGTAACTTCAGCAAAAATCAATAAGACAAGCGTTAAACCGAAGTTGGCGACCGCTAACCCCCAGACATCGCCAAATAAGCGAATACAAAGAATGGTAGCAATCGATGCTGCAGCGATATTGACTGCGTTATTACCGATTAGAATGAGGCCTATCAGCCTGTCTTGACGCTGAAGTAGCTTTTGTACTCTCATCGCACCGCGATGCCCTTCATTTTCCAAATGCTTCAAGCGATAGCGGTTAATCGACATCATGCCGGTTTCAGAACTAGAAAAATAAGCGGATACAAGAATAAGTATACCGAGCAGTATAAATAACGTACTCGTAGAAATGGCGTCCAACTAACGGGTTCCTTAAATGTGAGCTATAGAGAATGTAAGGGTATTTTGATTTTCATTCAAGATGCGAGTCAGTAATTTATCAATTTATCAGTACTTCTTTAACGAAGCGGCTTCCGAAATAGGCAATTGTCAAAAATACGGTGCCTACGATGGTGGCTGATATGACGGGGCGACCTCGCCATCCCCATTTTCTATGACCCACCAATACAACACAAAATATTACCCATGCAATAATAGAAAATACAGTTTTGTGCGCCTGTTCCTGCACAAACATGTTATCCAAGAACATAAAACCTGTAATCAATGAAAGGGTTAATAAAAGCGTACCAGTTAACAAGATTTTGAACAAAATAGACTCAACCACCATAAGTGGTGGAAGCGGTGAATCAATGAGCGAAGCTTGCTTGTGTTTCAAGCGATAGTTGATATAAGCGAGTTGAAGAGCATACAAAAATGCAATGGTTAAGCAGCCGTAAGCGAACAGTGCGAGTGTTATGTGGCTAATTAACGCTGGCTTGAGTTCGATATGCATAATATGCGTGTCAGGGATAAACAAGCTGAACAAAATAATCAGCGTTGAGAAGCCAAAAACGACAGGGAGTAAGAATATATTTCTGAAGGCCAGCGACCCTACAGTCATGCTAATTGAAATGAGCCATGCAACCAGTGATGCCACGTTACTTATGCTCATATTTTGACCGGGTTCGAGTAGTATGCTCTGCGACAAAAGAATAAGGTGTGCACTTAACGCTATCGCTGCAAAACCCCATAGCACCGCAAAAGAAGGGCCTTTTTGATGAAACAGCCTCATTCCCATTAATAACGCAGTGATACAGTACATGGTGGCGGCGATTAGGCCGATATACATGGTGTGTCCTTTTTAAGTCTTTCTAGCAATCCCGAGGGGGCAAGATTACATGTTATTCATGTTGTTGCCAATATTATGCGGCAATTATCCGTTTGTGTGGAGGCTTGAATTTGTGACTTCGGGGTGTAAATTTTTATTTGTCTCTTCTTTAGGCGTTTCTTCCCTTTCTTCACTCAGGCGTATTGGTTATAATCCGCGCCAGTTTAAGTTGGAAAAATTGTACGTCTATGTTTGAGAATTTGACTGATCGCTTAGGTAAAACGCTCAGAAATATCAGCGGCAAAGGTCGCCTCACTGAAGAAAATATCAAAGAAACGCTGCGTGAAGTGCGGATGGCGTTGTTAGAGGCCGATGTTGCGCTTCCTGTTGTTAGAGAATTTGTATCGCAGGTTAAGGAAAGAGCGGTAGGAACGGAAGTCTCCAAGAGCTTACAGCCTGGCCAAGTTTTCATTAAGATTGTACAAGGCGAACTTGAAAAAGTAATGGGCGAGGCCAACGAAAGGCTAAACCTTGCTACACAACCACCTGCTGTAATTTTAATGGCCGGTTTGCAAGGCGCAGGTAAAACTACCAGTGTGGGTAAACTGTCTAAGTATCTTGTCGAAAGAGAAAAGAAAAAAGTATTGGTGGTGAGTGCTGACGTATATCGTCCTGCCGCGATTAAACAGTTGGAGACCTTGGCAAATGATGTTGGCGTTGAGTTTTTCCCATCGTCTACACTGCAAAAGCCCGTAGCCATAGCGGAAGCGGCAATCGATCATGCAAAGAAAGGTTTTTTCGACGTCTTGATTATCGATACCGCGGGGCGTTTGCACGTCGATGGCGATATGATGGAAGAGATCAAAACGCTACATAGCTCAGTTAAACCTGTTGAAACCCTCTTCGTGGTTGATGCAATGACAGGTCAAGACGCTGCAAATACAGCAAAAGCGTTTAACGATGCATTGCCTTTAACCGGGGTCATTCTTACCAAGGCTGATGGTGATGCGCGTGGTGGTGCAGCCTTGTCGGTTAGACACATTACGGGCAAGCCGATTAAGTTCCTCGGAATGGGCGAGAAGTTAGATGCATTAGAGCCGTTCCATCCGCAGCGCGTGGCTTCACGAATTCTTGGCATGGGAGATGTGCTAAGTTTAATCGAAGAGGTTGAGCGTAAAGTTGATAAAGACAAAGCCCAAAAGCTTGCCAAGAAAGTACAAAAAGGCAAAGGCTTTGACTTGCAGGATTTCAAAGAACAGCTTGAGCAAATGCGCAATATGGGCGGAATGATGTCGATGCTCGATAAACTGCCTGGCGTGGGCGGAATGAGCGCACAAATTAAAGAGCACGCAAATGATAAGCAGTTTGTACAAATGGAAGCGATCATCAACTCAATGACGCCTGCTGAACGTGCAAAACCCGATATGATTAAAGGTTCACGTAAAAAGCGTATAGCCGCGGGCTCAGGTACTCAGATTCAGGATGTTAACCGCTTACTGAAACAGTTCACGCAAATGCAAAAAATGATGAAGAAAATGTCAGGCGGTGGCATGAAGAAAATGATGCGTAACATGCAGGGCATGATGCCTCCGGGGGGCGGTATGCCAGGCATGGGCGGTATGTTCGGGAAAAAATAAAAGATACATACTTAAAGAGCGCTTAGGCGCTCTTTTTTTGTCTACCACTCATACCGTATTTTAACGCCATTACCTATCTTGATATTCACACTTCGTCGATATGGGTTCATTTTTTTCACTTTAATCCGCATGCACGATGACGGCAAAACTCAAATTTGCTCTTAGGCCTTTAATGTCAAGCGATGAAATATTTTTCACTCTCACTTGCAGTTATGCAGCGTTGTCTATAATTGTCAAAGAATTATACCAATGGAGACAACACTCAATGAGACACGTACACCAAAACAGAACCGCCTTGAGCATTGGCTTGGGTGCTGTTCTTCTTTCGGCCTTCGCGTCGACAGGTGCCTTTGCCAATTCGGATTTACGCCTGTCTGGCTTTGCCAGCCTTGTAGGAGGAACGGTGGTAGATGGCGATGGTTACTGGGCGCGATTACCGGAAGCTGCGGGCCAATACGAATCTGGTTGGGATTTTCAAACTGAATCCCGAGTCGGCCTTCAGGCCAGATATCAGGCGGCAGACAAACTTGCCCTAACGGGGCAAGTCATGATTCGCGGAATCAATGACTTCGAGCCCGAGTTGGAATGGCTGTATGCCAGCTATTACGTGACGCCTGATGCAAATATCAGTGTAGGACGTATGCGTTTACCGGTTTATCATTATTCTGATTTTATGGATGTTGGCATTGCTTATCCGTGGTTGCGAGTGCCGTCGGATGCGTATTCTTTAGCCGTTACAAATTATCATGGCGTTGCATTTAACTATAACTGGGACTGGGATATCGGTACCACCTCGTTTAAGTTGTACGCGGGGCAGCAAGACACCGATCCCAATGATTTAATTACCACCATTGAACAATATAAAACCGAGCAGCTTTATGATGATAGCGGTAAGTTTCGGGGCGTGAGAGGTGTTACTACCACGAAAAAGTATGAAGATATGAAAGGTATTGTGGTAGACACGCAGGTAGATTGGTTCAATCTACGTCTATCATTTTTGGATGGAAAAGAGCGTTTTACGTTTTTTGCTGAAGGCGACTATCCATCAACCCCTTTGTTTGGCGGTACATGGGCGGACACACGGTTTGTAGATGTGTCTATGTCTATAGATAAAGGGGGCTTGTTTGCTATTGCTGAATGGAATGAGTACGACACCATTTATGAATCTTGGTTTACGTCAGTCGCCTACACGATAGGGAAGTGGGTGCCCTATATTTTTTATTCAGAGTTTGAAGGAACGTTAAGATTTATTGCGCCAGGTGGAATTACCGCAGGTTTTGAAGACGGCGTAAATGGTTCTTTAGACGATTCTTATAGTACGGTTGCGATTGGTGTACGTTACAACATTAACCCTAGAACCGCGATTAAAGCCGAGTTTTTAGACTTTAGCGACGATGGGGATGCTGCTGTATTTATAGATGAAGACAGAGATGGAGATACAGACGCTCAGGCGTTCGCGGTGTCTCTGGATATTGCATTTTAAGGGGGAAGTGATGAAAACTATATTGTTTATACTGCTAAGTGTTGTGGCGTTTTCTGCTTTCTCCAAGAACGTCGTTATTATGAATGCATCAAATAGTAACGCTATTTCTGAGGCAGACATTAAAAAGATATTTCTTGGAAAAAAAGGGGCGTTTGATGATGGAAGTAAAGTGCTTCCTGTAACCTACACAGAGGGCGATGCCATTCGCGCAGCATTCAACGATGGTATGCTGGGGAAGTCAGAAACTAAATATGTAGCGTATTGGTCTAAAATGCTTTTCACTGGGGCTGGTGTGCCGCCTCAAGAGGTGGCATCTCAGGATGAAATGCTAGATGTGATCAGCAAGAATCCCTCTACTATCGGCATCATAGAAGAATCAAAAGTGAACGATTCTGTTAAGGTGGTGGCTTCATTTTAATCAACCTACCGAAACCCTAATATATAGGCCTTTTCTAGCTAAAAAGAAAAGGCCTCGAACTTTACTTGCATTTTTCTTGTAAATCCGTACAATACCGCGGCCTTTTATCTTGCATTCATAGCAATGGAAAATAGAAGGTGTTTAAGTTAACAGTAACGCTACAACGAGTTTGAGGCATTTATGGTTACTATTCGTTTACAGCGTGGTGGCGCGAAAAAGCGTCCATTTTATCAAGTAGTGGTTGCAGACAGCCGCCGTGCACGCGACGGTCGTTTCATTGAAAACGTAGGTTTCTTCAACCCAACTGCACAAGGTCAGGCTGAACGTCTTCGTCTTGATCTTGAGCGTGTTGAGCACTGGGTAGGACAAGGCGCTGGCCTGTCTGACCGTGTTGCTAGCTTGGTTAAAGAAGCGAAAAAAGCAGCTGCTTAATTCGCTAAACAGAAATAAAGAGGTATAGATGAGTCACGCGTCTGACACACTGGTAATTGGCAAGATTGGCGCACCATATGGTGTAAAAGGTTGGGTCAAAATTACTAGCTATACCGAAGAATTGAGTGGTATTTTTGACTATTCTCCCTGGGTTCTGGGCGAGAATGGGAAAGAATATAAGGTTGACCACTGGCGACCGCACAATAAAGCGCTAATCGCTAAACTGGTTGGGGTTGATAATCGAGACGAGGCTGAAGCCATTAAAAATCTCGATATAATCATCAAAGCGGAACAGCTACCTCAATTGGAAGGCGATGAGTATTATTGGCGTGACCTAGTCGATATGCAAGTTGTTACTGATAAAGGGTATGACTTGGGTGTTGTGAAGGAGCTATTCGCGACGGGTGCTAACGACGTTATGTTAGTTAAAGCGCGTACGAACGATGCTTTCGGTCAAAAAGAACGCATGATTCCGTACTTGTTCGATGATGTTATCAAGCAAGTAGACATGCAAACTCGCACCATTAAGGTAGATTGGGACCCAGGTTTTTAACATGTCACTCACATCCACACGTTGGTTTGGCGTAGTGAGCTTGTTCCCTGAGATGTTCCAAAGCTTTACTGAACAAGGTGTAACAGGTCGAGCGGTTAAGCAAGGCTTATTAGAGGTAAATACGTTTAATCCACGTGATTTTACCCACGATAAGCACAGAACCGTTGATGATCGCCCTTATGGCGGCGGCCCTGGTATGCTGATGATGGTGCAGCCACTTACAGACGCAATTCACGCAGCGAAAAAGGTTGCGGGAGAAAATACTAAGGTGATCTATTTGTCACCTCAGGGCAAGAAATTAAATCAGCAGGCAGTTAGAGAATTAGCGCAAAACTCGCGTTTAATTTTTGTCGCTGGCCGATACGAGGGTATCGATGAGCGTGTTATCGAGTCCGAAATAGACGAAGAATGGTCTGTCGGTGATTACGTGCTTAGTGGTGGAGAACTACCAGCCATGATTATGATGGATGCGATATCTCGGTTTGTACCGGGCGTATTGGGCCACCATGAGTCTGCTGAACAAGATTCTTTTAATGAAGGATTACTTGATTGCCCACACTACACTCGACCTGAAAATTTGGATGGCCGTGTAGTGCCAGAGGTGTTACTAAGTGGTAATCACGCATTAATTAGGCAGTGGCGTTTAAAACAATCGCTAGGGAGAACCTGGCTTAGACGTCCTGAGTTATTAAACGACCTAGCTCTGACTGAGGAGCAAGTGCGATTGCTTGAGAGTTTCAAGCAAGAGTATGAGCAGCATGCGGATACGCAAGAAGACAGTTAATCTAGGATGAGAGGATATGATGAGTAAAGTCAATCAAGATATCATCAAGAAAATTGAAGAAGCACAGCTGAAAACTGACCTTCCTGAATTTGGTCCAGGTGATACAGTTGTTGTTAAAGTACGCGTTAAAGAAGGCGAAAAAGAGCGTCTTCAGGCATACGAAGGTGTTGTAATCGCTAAGCGTAACCGTGGCCTGCACTCTGCATTCACAGTACGTAAGATTTCTAGCGGCGAAGGTGTAGAGCGTGTATTCCAAACACACAGCCCTGCAATCTCTTCTATTGAAGTTAAGCGCCGTGGTGCTGTACGTCGAGCTAAGCTTTACTATCTACGTGAGCGTTCAGGTAAATCTGCACGTATCAAAGAGAAGCTTAACTAAGAATTTAATTTTTGCGTTAGTGTTAACTTTTTCAAAAAACCCGCCAATTGGCGGGTTTTTTACGTCTTGATATCCGTCTTTATCTCTTTATGACCTTTAAAATCGCGTGAGCGACCCAACAATTACATATTACGTCACTCGCAATGCTTATGAGTATTCACATTCACTCTACTCGAACTGGACGGTGAATGCATACAATGGGTAGCGTAAAGGATATATTCATTTTCTATTCAGTAACTTGGGTTCACAATACTTATTAAAATGATTACACCATTGAGAGCCTGTTAACACTGAGTTTATTTATGTTGTTAACGTTTATTAAGGTTAGGAGAAGGTTATGGTAAGAATGTCAGTTGCAATCTTAGTGGTTGTGTCCTTGTTGTCAGGCTGTGCTAGCACAGCATCTAACCAGCAAAAAGGGGCAGGGATTGGTGCAGTCGTTGGCGCACTTTTAGGTAAAGCAACCGGTGACAATGCGAAAAGCCGATATGTATGGGGAGCCGCAGTTGGGGCATTAGCAGGCGCAGCTATTGGCAACTACATGGACAAACAAGAAGAGGAATTTCGCGAAGAATTAGCGGATACTGGCGTAAATGTTGTCAGAAATGGCGATGAATTATGGCTCCAGATGCCTGGCAATATTACCTTCAATACCGGCAGTGCAGCGATTGATTATTCCTTTCATCCCGTATTAAACGACGTCGCTAAGATTTTGAACAAGTACCCAAAAACGACATTAATTGTTGAAGGGCATACAGACAGTGTAGGAAGTGCGGAATTTAATATGTCATTGTCTCAGAGTCGCGCTCAAAGCATTGCGACTTATCTAATGACGCAAAATGTCGCAAAGCCCCGAGTGACAACTATTGGATATGGTGAACACCAACCGATTTCTAGCAATAATACTGCTGAGGGGCGACAAGCTAATCGTCGTGTTGAATTGAAAATTATTCCTGTTACCTAGACCTTCACCGCCAGTAATAACTGGTACTTTTGGAGAGATCGAATGATCTCTCTTTTTTTTACCTTGATTTTACTGGTAGTATCCGCACGTCGTAGCAACGTGAATCGGAGCAACCTGTGTATTTTCAGCCTTCATGGCGTGTTTTGACTGTTGGAGATGGCGATCTTTCATTTTCCTATTCCCTTAAACAACGATGTCCTTCTTTGCAATTGCAAGCATCGGTTTTAGATTCGGAGTCGGCGCTTTCAGCTAAGTATCAAACCCACTTTGCCCAATCGCTTCAGCGTACTGGCGTACCGGTACATTTTGGTATAGACATTACCGATCCAGCTAGCTGGAAAGGTAAAATTGTTGATGTATTTGATGTAGTCATCTTTCAATTCCCGCTGATACCGCAGTTATTAAAGATAAAAGGCATGGAAGAATACGATAGAGCGGTACAGCACAACTTACAGCATCGGCGCCTGTTGCGATATTTTCTTGTGCACTCGGCGCTTCACTTGCTGTGCGAGAAAGGCGCAAGGTTAAGTTACATCAGTTCTAAAGACGTGAAACCCTATAGCCATTGGGACATAGAAAACGCAATAACACTGAATACAGGCATACGGTATTTGGGTAAAACGCCCTTCGATGCGAGTGACTATTCTGAGTATCAAGTGCGCAATGTTAATCGAGACAATTATGTTGCAGATACTCGTGGGTATACATACGTCTACAGCGATAAAACCCACCACGAAAATGCGTTTAGCTTGATCAAACCTACGCAACGTTCTGGTGACTATTGTCGACTATGTAATAAAGGTCCGTTTGGTGACAAAAAGCAACGAGACGCCCACATTCTTAGCCCGCGACATCAACGTATGCAAACCTTCGACCAAGCGTGGCATAACTATTTAACCACTGTGAGTAAAAAAGAGAAGAGTTAACGTGAGTGTGACTGAAAAAGAGAAAATGCTATCGGAAAATTGGTTTTTCCCGAGCGACAAAACCCTTTTCCAAGATCGCGAAAGGGCAAAGTTACGTTGTGAGGAATACAATCAAATAGCCATACAGTCTCGGAAAAAAAGTCGTGCTTTATTACGAGATTTGTTCGGCTCAATTGAGAGCGCTTGGGTTGAACCTCACTTCTATTGCGATTATGGCTATAACATTCATGTTGGTAAGCAGTTTTATGCCAATCATAACGTAACAATATTAGATGCTGCGAAAGTACTGATTGGTGATCATGTTCTCGTAGGGCCAAATGCTGTGATATCGACGATTGCCCATCCTAAGGATGCGGTGCGTCGACGTAAAGGGTTAGCAATTGCACACCCTATATCAATCGGTGATGATGTTTGGATTGGCGCTGGGGCGACCATACTGGGAGGCGTGAAAATTGGCAAAGGCGCGATTATTGCCGCGGGTGCTGTTGTCACCCGAGATGTGGCCGACTATACAACGGTTGCGGGCGTGCCTGCGATGACTATTTCTTCCAGTTCAGACAACGGGGGAAAGAAATCGGGCGATTAATCATTTTCTCTTGAGGCTAGGTATGGCACACTTTGCATCGAAATTTGATGTGTCTATCTTTGTGGTTGTGTAAACCCGCAAAGCGCATTTTGGGGCGTTTTGCAGTAGATGAGTTAACTTGTCGCTGATTGTGGCTCAATCCGTGCTCTTGACATGAAAACACTGCAAAGATAAACACGTCTTAAATGAATTATAACAATACTAAGGAATATCAATGGAACACGGTTCTACCACGCCGATGGACCCGCCTAATACGTGGGTGACGCGCGCATTAGATAAGGTTGAGAAGATTGGAAACAAACTTCCTGACCCAGCTATTATCTTTTTCTTTTGCTTGATAATCATTTGGGGATTATCAGCTATCTTTTCTAACTTTACGTTTTCTTCAATCGATCCTAGAACTGGCGAAGCCGTGGTGGTGAACAACTTGTTGACGGGAGACTCTCTCGCCGACTTCCTTTCACGTATGGTGACAATATTTACGGGCTTTGCGCCACTGGGGGTTGTGCTTGTCGCGATGCTTGGTGTGGGGGTTGCTGAGCATTCGGGCTTTATTAGTGCCGGATTAAAGCGCATGCTAGACGTAACACCGCAAAAGGTGTTAACTCCAATGATCATATTGATTGCCATCGTTAGCCACACTGCGACAGATGCCGGTTATGTGTTAGTTATTCCGCTTGCTGGTGTGATCTTCCATGCTATGGGACGACATCCATTAGCGGGTATTGCTGCTGCATTTGCTGGCGTGAGTGGTGGATTCTGCGCGAATTTTATTCCTTCTGCCATCGATCCTTTGCTACAAAGCTTCACCCAAAGTGCTGCGCAGATCATCGACCCCGATATTCAAATTAACCCGTTAAACAACTGGTTCTTCAACTCAGCATCAACGTTGCTGATTGTGAGTATTGGTTGGTATATCACAGACAAAATTATCGAACCAAGATTAAAGCATGTTGAACTCGATGGTGATGAATTCAAGGCAAGTGGTACGGATAGTGATGGCACTGAGCAGGCGAAACAGGCTGCAAACCAGTTCAAAGAATTGTCAGATAAAGAGAGTCGGGCATTACGTTTCGCCACACTGACGATGGTTGCGGGAATTGTTGCCCTTATTGCAGTACTTTACCCAGAGACTTCGCCAATGCGAGCGCCTGATGGCCAATTGACTTCGTTCGCTGCTCCAGTGATGCAGTCTATTGTCCCTCTCATTTTCTTATTATTCCTGCTACCAGGTGTTGTTTATGGCTTTATGTCTGGAACCTTTAAAACGTCTAAAGACATGATTGACACAATGACTAAGGCCATGCAGGGCATGAGTTATTACATTGTAATGGCGTTTTTCTGTGCATTGTTTATTGATGCATTTGGTAAATCGAATCTGGGGGCGTTACTCGCGATCGAAGGGGCTCAAGTCTTAAAAGCTCTGGCGTTACCTAGCATGGTGACCATTGTCGGTATTATTTTCCTAACGGCATTCGTTAACTTGTTTGTTGGATCGTCATCTGCCAAATGGGCGTTACTGGGGCCGATTTTCGTTCCAATGTTGATGCAGTTGAATATTTCACCCGATCTAACACAAGCGGCATACCGCTTGGGAGATTCTTCTTCTAATATCATTACTCCGCTTATGCCATACTTCCCGTTAGTGGTGGTGTACTGTCAACGCTACGTGAAGTCGACCGGTATCGGAACATTGTTGTCAATGATGTTACCGTACAGTGTTACTATTTTGCTGTTATGGACGGTATTCTTACTTGCATACTGGGCGCTAGGGATTCCGTTGGGCATTCAAGCCAGTTATGTCTATCCAGCTGGCTAAATGTCAAGAATAAAGCCCACCTGTGTGGGCTTTATTTTTTATAAATGGTTGGTCATGAAATAAGGATCCATATCGTATGTCTGTAAACGAGGTGCTCGAAAGTTTGCATCAAGAACGCCTGCTACTTGAACAAGGTACGACTGAGTTCGCATTGATAAAGCGATTGCAAACCTACCCACATCATTTATTTACGGAAGATTGTTTGCAAGACTCGCTAAGAATGTTTCAAACACATTTTATTTTGTTTCATGCCTTGTATTTGCTTCGAGATACGATGCGAGAAACTGAAAACAAAGATGTCGAGATTTCTGTGCAGCGTATTCAAATTGTCGAACTACCGAGCAGAAAAGGTGAACCGTTAACATCAGACTTAGTTCATGAGGATAAGCTGAGACAATATTATTTAGATATAAGCAACCTTAATGAAACGGGAAAAGAAGACGTTGAACAGTTATTAGATGGATTTTGGAAGGCTATGGGGCATGGGGCGCATTACACAGAAGAAGAAATCCAACATGCTTTCGCACACTTTTCTCTTGATGAAAATACCACGTTCACTGAAGTGAAACGGCGATATCGCTCTATGATGTTGAGTGTTCACCCCGATAAAGGGGGTAACCGCACAGATGCGCAGATGACAGAGGCGGCTTACAGACAGTTGAAAGCGTATTTTAAAGCCAGAGCGTAATAACGTTTCCACTTTGGTTATTCTCTGAATAAGAGAAAGCGTGTTTCTGGGTTACCTGTACTACCCACACTTGAGCTCACACCTTCACTCGATGGTCTTGACTGACAGCATTAGGCAAACAGCAGACGGCCAACGCCGCGCTCTGCGGCAAATTTGGAGCGCAGCGGAAAATTTTTTCCGACAGAAGCACCTTGTTAGCCGAGCATAGTTCCCGGTGCAACTGGTTGCCACCCATCCAAAGGGCCAACATGGGCCTTGATACCATACGCATACTGATCTTGATGATAAGGAGCACCAAGATAAAGAATATATTGGCAATTCTCGTCTAACTTTTTATATGTCTTGTTTCCTGTGCCGCAGCTATACAGTAGAGCAACAGAAATTTCTTGTTTTTTACAAACTCCCTCAACAAGTATATATTCACCATCTTTTTGAGGATCGCTTACGGTTAAATGCCAGCCCTTATCCTTGAGTGGGCGAACTAAGTCACTCATACACTTTTTTGAAAGAATACTAGCTCTCAGGTGCCACCCATCATCAGTTGGAAATTCTGGCACTATTCTTCCATGCTTCTGATACCTTTCTGCCATTATGTTTTGAGAAACAAACTGCATTTCAGTTCTGAATTGTGCCTCCTCAAATAACAGCCTACTATCATCATTTCTATCAGGAAAAAGTGTAGAATTTTTCACATCTTCATTTACCCATCCCTCCAGCCAAGCTAGTGCTATTAAGACCCCTAAGAGGCGATGAAAGTTAGTAGGCTTTTGCCATACAAGGGACAGACCATGAGCAAATAAATGGCGATTTAGACCTGATAAGCCCTTATATTTTGATGTTTTGCTAAAGAAGCTAAATTTGAGCCATCTTCTTATGGTCTCGAACAGATATACACGTTCATCTACAAGTTTCAAATGCTCAATTTTTGTAAATTCTTTTGCTATCCAGCAATGTTCATAGTGTACTAGAGTAGCTTTCGCAACCGCAGCATCAATTACATAATCAACTTTTTCAAGTAGCTTAAGATTCGATTTGGCTTCTGCGCTTAAAAAATCATTGATAGCGCTTTCCACAATAGGGATTAGTGCAGCAATTGCTGCTGTTTTATACCCGCCGTAGAAAGATAGATACGCTTCTCTTATAGTTTTTGTATGTTCTTTTAAGATCAGGCTGCTTGGGAAAAGCTGTTCAATGGCTGTTGCGCAATCAACCATTGTATATATTCCTGTAATATGATGATCAAAATCACCTTCGATTCGCTCTCTAGGAGCACTTAGTAATTTTGTCAAAGAGTCAATTATTGGGTTCGTAACTCTCATCATTACGTAGGGAGGCTCAAACCAGTCTGCTTTTTTCCAAGCTTCTTCTCTGATGTTTAGATAATTCTTTTTCTTATCAATCCCTGAGACTTCATCTGGAAGGCATTTGGGGAATAAAGCTGTACCCTCTGAGGAAACAAGCTTGATAGCAGGAATTTTTACGAAACCACCCGTTTCGACACTTTTTACAGAAACATTGGATAAGCCTTTATGTTTAGCCCATTCTCCTATGGCATTAAGATCTGGTTCCGAATAGCTTTTACTATTTAAGAGTCTAAGCCAAATGCCTCTAAATACTTTTTCATAATCCAAATAGATTCACTCCCACGAGCATTATATTGAGCGCATGCTAGATGATTCTTTCAGCGGCTAACAGTTTAACATATCGCGATTTGCGCGTTTTTCTGCCACCGCATCGCTCACTTTTGTACTTTCATTACTATTACCAAACAAGCTGTCATATTGCTACATAAAGGAAAGCTGGCGATCGGGATTAAATGCTAAAGAGAAAAACGAGCGATTGGGTCGTTTTCCCGAATATGGGAGAGACGCAGTTCATCCAGTTAAATAATTAGCTTCACTTACTAATACCCTCACGAAGTTGCTCACTCGATATTGTCATTTAAATGAAAGGAGCCAACGACCGCTGCACGTACTTTTCCGACCTATACGCTTCTCTTAACGGCACGATTAGACAATGAGCGGACGGTCAACGCCCCAAGCAGGGGCAATTTTTACACTGGCTAAAGTTAGGAGCGAATCGACGGGAGCCAGCTAAAAATTGACCCGTTGACTTGGCTTGTTAGGCATTCGTTCTAATCTCATCCCAGAGTACTTTAGCTACTTCCTCCATTGCACCAATGACTTCAAGCAAATACTCATTCTCGATATTAAGATGTATTCTTGCATATTGTTCAGAGTTTAAGTGCTGGCTTTTAGATACTATTTTCATTTGCTTTTTATGGCTTTCTTGATCTAAATGACCAGCATTATGAGCTATGATATTTCTAATATCGCGTGCATCTATTATTTGACTCCAATCTTTAGTTCCAGTTGGCACAGTGATATTTGCAATTTTTACTAAATACTTCTTTGCTCTTTCAATTCCAGAGCCACTGTACTCTTTTAGGCTGCAACAAAATTCATTCTCAAAATGCAGACTGTTACATAATTGGTTAAGGTAGTCTTCAAATAAAGATACCAACATTAGCAAGTAAGACTGTTTCTGATATTGAGGAAATATTTCATTAAAGTGAGTACTAAGATCAGTACGATATTCATATCTGTCCCAGCAAGATCCTTCATCTGTTTCAATATCAGATTGGGCGTATTTAATTGCTTCTTCATTCCAGTGTCGAGTAGATAATTCTACAAAAGTACGAAACCTCTCCAAATCATACAAAAAATATGGTGAAACTTGTTCGGATTTCTGCATATTACCTTCCGATGCCTAACGCCGCGCTCTGCGGAAATTTAGGAGCGTCAGCGAGTAAATTTTCCGTAGCACCGCCTTGTTAGGCCTTCTCGTCACTCTCATTCTCTGTATCTTCTGATTCACGTATAACGTATTGATGCAACCATACAAATTGCTTCAAGAATAGGAGACCTTTTTCTGCATCATCATCGTACAATCTAGGGAAGTCATCAGAGACTTTCATTGCTTGGGGAAAGTACATTTCGATCGCGCTTAAAACTGTTGAGGCGTCTAGCTCACTAGTTAAGCTGTTATATTGATCCCTTTTAAAATCCGACTTGTGAGAAACCCCGGTCTCCATTCCCCACGCTGTTGGTACATATGAGTCGATTATTCTAATTAGAGACTCTGGATCCTTTAAAATCAATTCATCCACGTAATCATTAACATAGCCTTTCTCAACAAACTTATTCAATGTATAAAATATTGTTGGTATCGATGTAGGCGCTAATAGTGTTATATCTTTTTGGTCTTTAAGCTCATCAGCTATTACTTTTCCCAAGTGTTTCCCAATTTCATCTATGCTTGCTTCAGAAAACACATCTTTTTCAGGTTTGTTCTCATCCTCTCGCTTTAACCATCCAAATATTTCAAGCTTGAACCCAAGTATAGGGGCAGTATCGATGCATTTTTTTGCCAAGTCAGTTCGATCTGGTTTCGGCACATTTTGGATCAGATCGCTAACCAGCATGGCTGCTTGGGAAAAGGGAGTCGTCCAACTGTACAAAACCTCTGGGTTTGAAATTTCATCACTCTTTTGTGTTATCGCTACAGCAAGTGCAATTGAGGCAGTAGCGCTAATTTCGCCCGATTTATGCCTCAATTTTTTAATTAATGTTTCCGATGAAGCGGGGGTTAGAATTTCATTCAGAGGGTTGCTTTCTCTATCAAGTTCCACTCCCCACTTCTCGCTTTCGTCAGACAGCGCTTGGATTGCGTGATCAGATATATCACCTCTCGGAATGGCATAAGTAAAATATCTTGAGTAATAATTTTCAGAGCAAATTCTTTGGCCATTATTCCATTTCTCATACCAATCGGATCCATAGCTCATGTTCCCGTAGACGGATTGAAGTTTAGGAAACATATTTTTTAGCAGTTCAATAAAACCTGCTTTATTGATGTTTTTTCCAACGTCAAGGGCATCATTTACAAGGTTTTTTATATGATCTTTTTCATTATCATTATTCGAGTAATAGCTATCTCGAAAAGTACCTGTAAATAGCGACTTATTTACCCTCAGCACCCCATACAACGAAGGGCAAAAGACCCTTATGCCCTCTAAAAGCATTAAATCTACAGGGTTTACTTCTCCTTGCAAGATAGGCAAAGAGAACATTAATGTATTCCCATATAACTTGGCTTTTCTTGGGGTGGTTAAGCAATCGTCGAATGCAGAGCTAAAGTTACGAACAAACTCTTGAACTTGCTGCTGTGAGAGTGTGATCCCCGCAATATTTATTGCTTCATCCACTCCTTGAAAACAAAATTCTCGAAGTACTTGCTTTTCAACAGCTGGCAAATGTAAGGGAACTTGAATAATTTTTTCTAGAAATGCCTCTCCTGCATTCTCAGCAGTACTAGAGTAGCGGTCTTGCAAGGATGCAGCGACAACATCTTTATCAAATGCCAAGATATATGATGTATATTTAAAATCAGCAGTTAGCTTAACTAGTCTAAACAATGCATGAATTTCTGTTTTTTCTAGCCTATCAACATCGTCTATTAGTATAAGGACTCGCCTCTGAGCTTTTTCCAGCTCATTTTCTATTCTTTTCTTAAGCTCATTTATATCTGGCCCTGAGATGAAAGAACCAAAAGCATCTCCTGCCCCCTTTGCGCCCATAATTGCACCAGCACCAGGAGCCGCCTTTTTAACGAAATCTTTAAGCTTATCACCAGTTTTTATTAATTCTGCATCTAGAGCATCAGCTATATCAAAAAAGAAACCTGTTAGCAGTTCTTCCTCTGCACCAAAGCGCCAAGGGTTGAACTTAATGCATATTACGTTCTCATCAGAATCCAAAGATTTTTCAATAAAGTTGAGCACGGATGTTTTACCATCGCCCCATATACCATAGAGTCCAATAACTATACTGCTTGGATCACTTCGCTTTGATATTACTTGAGCTACCCTTTCGGAAAAGCTCCAGCGAGAAAACCTATCCTGTTCTTGCTCGTGTATAGGTGAATCTGAGGAGTAGTTTTTATCTTCCATATCTTTCCTGAGGCCTAACAGCTTATTACTTAGACTTCATAGTAGCACTCGTTTCCACAGAAAAACCATATCCTGTTTTTTCATGGGAAAGAATACGAAATGTCCGCTACACGTACATTAGAGACTGCCAGAATTGATGCGGCTCTCATAACAGCATTGCCAGATTAAGTAGTAATCAATCCAAGTTACTCGATCTAGGTTACTCGTGTTTAAATATGCTGATGTGAGCGTTCTTCAGCCATAAATGCAATCGCGTTGTCTAGTGTTAATGCTTCGCTTAGCCAAAAGCCTTGTACTTGACGACATCCTCGTTTATTCAACCAATCCACTTGCCCCTTGGTTTCCGTGCCTTCTGCAATCAAATTCATGCCTAGGTTTTCAGCAAGATTAATAATTGCGCTCACAATAGACTGATCGGCTTGATTCGAGAGCAGGTTAGCGATAAAGGAGCGATCGATTTTTAATTTGTCGATAGGCAGTGCTTTCAGGTAGCTCAGGGATGAGTATCCGGTACCAAAGTCATCAATCGATAGCTTTACACCCATTGCTTTCAGCGTACTGAGTTTTTGTGCAACCTCCTGTTTGTCAGACATGAGCATGCCTTCTGTGATTTCTAATTCTAGATAATGGGCTGGATAGGTCGTTGTGTTCAGAACATCATTTAAGGTATCTAAAAAGTCGGGGTGGTGAAATTGGCTCGGTGAAATATTCACTGCAAGTGACAATTCTGGGTTGTGGTGCCTTAATAGCGCTCCTTCTTCACAAGCGCGGTGTAACACCCACGTTCCTAGCTCAATGATACGTCCAGATTTTTCAGCAATAGGAATAAATTCAGCAGGGGAAATCCACTCTCCTTCGAATTGCCAACGCAATAAAGCTTCAAACCCAACAATGTTGCCAGATGTTGTATCCAATTGGGGTTGGTAGAATAAATTCATTGAAGGACTGCCAACTTGTAGTGTTAGAGCCTCAATAATTTTTTGCTGCCGTGAAATTTTTGCCCCTAAGGCTTTATCGAATACTTTAAATGCGCTGTGCTGATTAGACGCAGACGTATCTAATGCAATTCTGGCAACATTGATAACAGCTTCTATAGAGCTAGCGTCATGGGGAAAACACGCAAAGCCAAAATCAAGTTGTGGACGAAATTCAATTAATTCAGGGGCATCCCTAAGGGCAGCGTTAATATGGGAAACTAACGATTCGATAATGGGAACATTGCAGGTTTTATCGATGATAACTGCAAAATCTTTATCTCCGATATGGTAAACATCAGCATCAAAGAGCTGATCTGCGCAGGTATCGTTGATGATATTCGCAATATGCTTAACAACATCTTGTGCTTCAAGAAATCCAGTTCGCTGTAATATTTCCGAGAATGAGCGAACTTCTATCATACCTAATATAAAAGCATCTTGATTTTGCGCGCGGTCTGATAGCTGGGCACGAAATTTACGCTGATTACTCAATCCCGAAGAAGGATGATGGTATGCCTGATACTTGAGTTGGTTTTCAGCTTTTATGCGGTTTGTTTCGTCTGTGAGGTGAATATCCCACTGTTGCTCCTCGTCTGCAAAATGCACATCGCAACGAAGTGAGACATCCCTAATAATGGTATAAAACGACGTGGATTTTTTATTTGATTTCTCAAGCAATACTTGTGAGCTTTGCAGTGAAGAGGCAATGTGATCGATCAACGTTGATGCTGAGACCTGTAGTCGGGACAATAGCTCGCCACAGGCCGGGTTTTTATAGAAGATCTGATCGTCTGTAGTTAAACAAAAAATCGCATTCGGTGTGTTTTCTGTAAAACGAGATAAGCGCTTAGTTCTTGTCATTGAACGAATATAGGCTTTGAGTGCTCTTGCCAATATATATACGACTAACAGAGAGAGTACACTTTGCCCTAAAACGAATAGTCTCACGAGTAAAAGACTGTGCTGTACCTCCGATTTCTGTACTTGAATCTGCTCAAGAAGAAGGGGTAAGGCACCCTCTATCACTTGCCGAGTGTTTGTTGTTTGTTGGACAAATTCCGTTACTTGCGCAGCTCCGTTAGGTATCGAGATGTGCTTTGCCAATTGCATCGCATTTATTCGAATTTTAGTGAGGTAGTCGGTGAGTGGAATAGGACTATGTACATTGGTATCGTGAGATAAATTAGTTGAATGACGGTCGATGACGTCAATCGCATTAAGGAGTGAGGCTATGCGTTGTCGAATCCCAGTAACAGTGTCTCTGCTGTATATCTGTCCCTCATCTAAGCTTGATAAATAAGCTAGCTCCGTATTAATGATATTGAGCTGGATATAAGCCAGTGTCTGAGAGTGCACCAATTCGATACTTTCATTCTCTGCTTTAGATGTTTCAGATACCACAATATAGGAAGTAGCAACGGATAGGATTAATATGAGCAACAGAACCATCGACAATGGCACAGTCAATTTGTGATTCCATGACGATTCCATAATATGCGGGCTCCGACATTCCTTGTTCGATGAGTTTACCCTCAACACTAGCCTATCTTGATTGAGAAAGATAGTTATACACAGGGCGCACGTATAATAAATAATGTGTTTTTAAATGTTTACATATAAATGGCGATTTTTGCCTAATTTTATAAGGTGTGTAAAGTTATCTTTGCTATTGTAATTTGGGGTTTACAATGGGGGTGTGAGCCGTTAGTCTACGCATATTCCACTGTAATTTAAAAGAGAGTTTGATTTCTAATGCTACGCGATCCGTTGAATAACGTACACATCACGTCTGAACATGTTTTGATTACCCCGCAGGCACTTGCTGAAGAGCTACCTGTTGGCGAGCGTGCCCTGAATTTTATCAGTCAAGCACGAAATACAGTCAGTGATATCATTCACAGACGAGATCACCGTCTACTCGTTGTGTGTGGGCCATGTTCTATTCACGACATAGATGCAGCAAAAGAGTATGCCAAGCGTCTCAAAGAGCTACACGAGGCCAGTAAAGATACGTTATACATTGTCATGCGCGTATATTTTGAAAAACCTCGTACTACCGTTGGTTGGAAAGGGTTAATTAACGATCCGCATTTAGATGGCAGCTTTGATATTGAAACTGGGCTTCGCAAAGCGCGTGAACTATTGATTTGGCTAGCTGAATTAGAATTGCCAGTGGCAACTGAAGCCTTGGATCCGATCAGTCCACAGTACCTTGCTGAGTTATTTAGCTGGGCAGCTATCGGTGCCAGAACGTCTGAGTCTCAAACGCACAGAGAAATGGCCAGTGGTTTATCAATGCCTGTGGGGTTTAAAAACGGCACTGATGGCAGCTTGGATATTGCACTGAACGCACTTAAATCCGCTGCTTCTGGTCATGCATTCATGGGCATCAATCAGTTGGGGCAGGTGAGTCTCATTCAAACTCAAGGTAATCCAGACGGGCATATTATTCTGCGCGGTGGCAAAACACCTAATTACGATTCAGTTTGCATTTCTGAATTTGAAACTATTTTAGATGATGTCGGACTCAGTGCAGGGTTGGTAGTCGATTGCAGCCATGCTAACTCAGCGAAAGATTATCGACGTCAACCGTTAGTGGCACAAAATGTTGTTAACCAGATACTTGAAGGTAACCAATCTATTATCGGTATCATGCTTGAAAGCCACTTAAATGCAGGGAATCAAAATGGCGAGGGTAAAGCTCTGGAGCAACTGGATTTCGGTGTATCAATTACCGATGGTTGCATTGATTGGGATACAACAGAGCGCTTACTAGATAGTACGCGAGAAAAGTTGATTACCGTATTACCGATGCGGCAGACTAAACTAGAAGGGAACATCTAGTAGGCCAAGGTTTATGAGTAATACAGATATCGATCTCGCGACGTTGCGGAATCACATTGATGACATTGATAGTCAATTGGTGGAATTGCTCGCTCGTCGTGCTTCTGTTACCCAGAAAGTTGGGGAGCTAAAAAGCAAAACTGGCATGCCCATTTATGCGCCTGACAGAGAGGCCGATTTAATTCGCCGTCGACGGGCACAAGCTGAAGAAAAAGGGGTTCCCCCAGCCTTGGTAGAAGACTTGCTAAGGCGCATAATGCGGGACTCCTATCAAACTCAACATAATGCATACAAGTGTACACATCCTCAAGCGGGTAAAATCGTGATTGTGGGAGGGCATGGTGCATTGGGAAGCGTGTTTGTAGACATGTTTACCCGCAGCGGTTACGAAGTAGCAGTGCTTGAACAAGAAGACTGGCCACACTCAGCATCTATTTTAGAGGGTGCCGGTTTAGTCATCGTGGCGGTTCCGATTAAATATACGGTAGAGGTGATTGAAAAATTATCTGGCTTGCCTGAAAACTGCATACTTGCCGATATCACCAGTACTAAACAAGCACCACTTGATGCGATGTTATCTGCGCATCAAGGTCCGGTAGTTGGATTGCACCCGATGTTTGGGCCTGACGTGCAAAGTTTAGTGAAGCAAGTGGTGGTAGTATGCGATGGCCGCCATTCGGATGCTTATCAATGGCTGATAGAGCAAATGAGGGTTTGGGGCGTGGCACTGCAACACAGTTCTGCAAAAGAGCATGATGATGCGATGGCCTTTATTCAGGTGATGCGTCATTTCAGTAGTTTTGTATATGGCGTACACCTGGCCGGAGAAAACCCGGATCTTCAACAGCTAATTGCATTTAGCTCACCCATTTATCGATTAGAATTGGCAATGGTCGGGCGGCTGTTTGCACAGGATCCACAGCTTTATGCTGATATTATTTATAATAATCCAGACACTTTCGCCCTACTAAAGCGTTTTCGAGATCGCTTTGATAATGCGCTTCATTTGCTTGAATCTGGTAACAAAGGGGAGTTTATTAAACAGTTTTTTGCAGTTGGCAACTGGTTTGGTGATTACGCTAAAGCCTGCTTGGTGAATAGTAAAAAGCTGCTGCTAAAAGCTGATGATGATCGGCACGTGTAGATAGCGTTCAGGTGCTGCGCGCACCTGTGCTTCTAGAGTAGTAATAAATTCACTTCTGTTGCTTTGGCACTCGTGGGCACGTTGTCACTCTTAACGATGCAATAAAACGCCAAGAGTGACAACGAAAAGAGCACTATTTAATGAGGGCGTTAACTGCAGCCACTTTTGTGGGGCTAATTTCTTCACTTGGGTAGCATCCAAGCACTTTGCAATAGCGGGTGGTTGCGCTTAATTCCTCAATGGCCTGTTGCATCGGCCCATCTTCTATGTTGCCTTCTACATCAATATAAAACATTTCTTCCCAAGGGTTGCCATTAATAGGGCGTGATTCCAGTTTGGTCATGTTGATGTCTTTGTCTTTTAAGATGAGCAAAGCGTCTACCAACGCGCCCGGTTTTTGTACCGTCGACATGATGAATGTGGTTTTTGACGGTACTTGAAGTGGCACTTTAACGGGCTTTCTGGCAACCACGATGAAGCGGCTATGGTTTTCCTTTTGATTGGCTAAGTTAGACTTAATCACGTTTAAACCATACAGCGCACCACCGGCTTCACTGCCAATCGCCGCGACTACAGGTGAATTGGCCTCAGCGACAGCGAGCATCGCAGCAGATGTGCTATCGCAGGGTTTAACCTCAACATTTCCTAATTCGGCAAGAAAGTGACTACATTGGGCGAAAACTTGAGGATGCGCATAAAGTACTTTTATTTGTGCGATGTCAGTATCACATGCGGTAAGCATTGCGTGTTTGATGGGATGAGTCAGCTCACCGATGATAGACAAATGGGTATGTTGAAGCTGGTCATATACCTCGTTAATACTGCCCGAACTGGTGTTTTCAATGGGGAGTACGGCATAGTCGGCTTCGTTAGTCTCTACTTTATTAATAATGTCTGCGAAACTTTGGCAGCCTATTTCCATTAATTCGCCAGGCCTACGAGAGAAATATTTTTGTGTCGCCAAATAGCTGTATGAGCCTTTGTCACCCAAAAATGCAACACGATTAAGGGGCAGGGCGCTTTCAGGGTTAGCCCGCTGCGCTAACATGGCTTGCTGGTTAAGCACAGAGTCTTCAATTACGACGTGAAAAAGTTGCGTGACGTAATGAGGATCTAAGCCATGTTGTTGACCTTGTTTAATCAACGACAATAGCAGTTGCTCTTCGCGCTTTTGATCGCGAACCGGAATATGATGCTTAATCTTTGTTTCAGCAACGTGATTCGTTAGGCCTTGTCGTTTGGCTAACAGCGCCAGAACTTGGCTGTCTATCTCTGAAATGGCCTGTCTAATATCGTTTAACGCGTCGGTTACCATTAGGGGTATTTTCCTTCTTCCAAAAAAAAACCTCCCGATTGGGAGGTTCTTGTATGCGTTTCAGGCGCGCACTGTCCTCCCATTATGATGAGATAAAAAACAGAAAAAATGCGCGGAATAAAATAATCATGCCCAAACCTTAAAATGTTTACACGCTGAAGTCAATGGCTCAAGTTATAGATTGGGGGAGTGATCTCTCCCCCCGATACCTGTTTAGTGATACTGAGGCTTTCTCAATTACGTGATGAGTATTATTCGCTGAGCAGCGAGGCTAGCATTTTTCTGACTTCGCTGGCTTCAAACGGTTTGTCACACAAAGCATTGACGCCAGTTTGTTGTATATTGGCCATATGTGGGCTGTCTACCGCTTCAGACGTCACCATAATAATCGGAATATGCGCTGTTTCTGCATTGAATCGGATATATTCTGACAATTCTCTGCCATCCATTTCTGGCATGTTGTAATCTGTCACTACCAAATCAAATTCCTGATCTTTCAGATAGGTCAATGCCATTGCACCGTTTTCCGCTTCAGTGATTTTTTCAAGGCCCATTCCTTCAAGTACGCGGCGAATATGGTTACGTGCTAGTTTACTGTCATCAACCAATAACACGCGTACATCCTGTACGTCGAAAAGCTCTAAATCCAGCTCTTCGGTATTGATTAGATCCAAAGAGGCACGTAGCGCGCGAGACAAATATTCAGGCTTAAACGGCTTTGGGAGAATAGCTGCAACGCCAGCTTGTTTGAATTCTTCTAATTTAGATACGCGATTTTCACTCGACACGAGCATAAAGGGGATAGAGGCCGTTTCCTTATCATTTTTTATGCTTTTGAGTAAATCCAAGCCCGTACCATCTTCAAAGTACATGGCACTGACCACGACATCACTTGAGTGGGACTTGAGCGCACTTTTGGCTTCTGCCACAGTAGAGACTGCGTCTATCTCACCAACACTTTCTTTAATCAGCAAAGACGTAATGATTTTGCGTTGAGTGTCTGAGGGTTCAACCAACAAAATGTGCAAATCGGAAAAAGAAATATGATCCATATTCGAACCTTTATACGTTAAGGGCTAGCCGCCAGCCAATTTGACTGTCATACCGCGTTTTTCTAAAGCGGCTTTGATTTTTTCTCTGTTATCACCTTGGATTTCAATAACGCCTTCCTTGACTGCTCCGCCTGTTCCACATGTTTTTTTCAGCTCGGAACACAATTTTTTTAGCGCGTCAGCTGCCAGTTCAACGCCGTGAACCGTTGTGACCCCTTTTCCCTTTCTACCTTTGGTTTCCCTTTTGATTCGTACTATACCATCACCTTTAGGCGCTTTTGGCTCCGACTTTTGTGGTGTGATACGGCCGCCATCGGTACTGTAAACTAATTGATTGTCATTCATATTGATTACTATTTAATAACTAAAATCAACGATTTAACTGAGCATACTGTTTAGCCTGTGGCGAGTCAAAAAGTGTCGATAATTGGTGTATTATTAACCATCATTCGACTATCCAAAATTCAGCTCACGTCATCTCTTTATTCAAACCCGTGATTTGCAACTTTCAGAGTCATTTATTTCTACTATAGTAGTTTTAGCGTTAAGCTTTGAACTTAGTCGTTTGTTGATAAAAAATTTGCTTAATCAATTGACTATGCCAAAGTAAAGTATAGCTGCAATCTGGTGCATACGAGGAGCGAACATGAGTCTGGAACGTAAGATTTCTAACGATGGCAAGGTGCTAACGATTTTTATGGACGAAAAGTTTGATTTTGGCAAAGTGCAGGATTTCAGAAATGCCTACAGCACAGAAACCGAAGAGATTAATGAAGTCAATATCGACTTATCTCAAACCGAGTATATGGATAGCTCTGCACTTGGTATGTTGCTCAATATGCAGAAAACCCTGTCTGGGCATGTTGAGAAATTCAACATTATTAATTGCCGCCCTCAAGTGGCTAAAATTTTGAAAATTTCGCGATTTGACAAGAAATTTTCCATATCTTAACTGAGTAAATAATGCGCATTCTGGTTGTTGACGACGAGTCTTTGAACCGGTTTCTTCTGGTGCATATGCTGGAAGAAGCAGGCTATAAAGATTGCTACGAAGCGGAGAATGGCCAAGAGGCGCTAAAACTTGCCGAAAAAATAAAGCCAGATTTGGTACTGCTCGATATTGTCATGCCCGATATGAGCGGTTACGACGTCGCGCCTATCTTAAAAAAGAAAGCGGGTGGTATCTATTTGCCCGTCATTTTTATCACCGCATTAGATGATCAAAGCAGCTTAGCAAAGTGTCTTGAAGTTGGCGGCGATGATTTTGCATCGAAGCCCTTTGATAAAGTCATTTTGACCGCAAAAATCCGAGCTCATGGTAGAACTCGTGAGCTCAGTAAGAAAACCTTCGAACAAAAGGAAGAGCTGACTTATTACCGAAATAGTGTTGAGCGAGAACATGCTATTGTGGAGCACATTTTCGCGAATGCCCTAACTATCAATAAAAAAGCGGGGCGTTATTTTGATTATCGACTGGCACCCGCGAGTAGTTTTAACGGGGACTTATTTTTGATTGAGCCAAGTCCTTCGGGTGGCCTGTACTTTTTAATGGGAGATTTTACCGGGCATGGACTAGCCTCGGCAATCGGTGCTTTACCCGTAACGCGTGCTTTTCAAGCTATGGCATCAAAAGGACTGGCGGTGTCTGAAATGGCAGCTACCATCAACCACACGTTATTGTCGCTGCTTCCTGTTGATATGTTTTTTGCCGCTGCAATTGTGGAGGTGGCAAAAAATGGTACGCATATTAATGTGTGGAATGGTGGCATGCCGGACCTTATTCTGATTAACCGTGAAGGTGAAATTCGCAAGCATTTTGAATCTATGCATATGTCTCTTGGAATATTGGATGACGGCGAATTTGACGATGTCGTCGAGCATTTCCAAGCTGAAGAAGGTGATAGACTGCTGGGTTATAGCGATGGGTTAGTTGAGTTAACGAATGCAGAAGAGAAAATGCTAGGCGAAGAAGCATTTTATCGTTGGCTGAAAAATGAACCTGATGTCACTGTCACGTCGTTAAATGAGCGTATTGAAAAGTTTCGAGGTAACGCTGAGCAACTTGATGACATTACTTTAGTGTCTTTTTATTGTAAGCCGCTTGAGTTAGATGTTTCACCTAATCTTACCTCTTTGCCATTTGAGATACATTTTGCGCTTGATGCAGATAAACTGAAAAAACTTGACCCTGTACATGACATAACGATGATGATTGCCAGTCAGATGGGGCTGGATACCCTTCGCTCTGATATTTCTACTGTGCTAAGCGAATTGTTTAACAATGCGCTTGATCATGGTTTGTTGAAGCTAGACAGTGATATGAAGAAAACCACGGATGGATTTTTTGAATATTTTGAGCAGCGTTTGGAACGGTTACAGCAATTGGAGTCTGGTTTTGTTCACATCGACGTTAAGCTGGACCCAGACACCCGCTTACTCACTATAGAAATTTCGGACTCTGGTCAAGGGTTCGACATATCCAAAGTAAATAACGCCACTGACAACGATTGTTTTGGAAGAGGCATCCCACTGATTCGTGAAATTTGTCACGATGTTCACTATTATCCTGGCGGCACACGCGTTAAAGTCGACTTTCTCATTAAATAATAAGGAAAATTTATGCAAATCAGAACAGCTTTGCCGTCTGATCAAGGGGCAATTGTTGCGTTTAATCAGGCAATGGCAGAAGAAACTGAAGGAAAAAGACTTGATGAAAATACGCTGAGTCAAGGCGTCGCGAAGGTACTCAATGATCAGAGTAAAGGGTTTTATTTGGTGGCCGAAGTAGACGGAAATATTGCTGGTAGCCTTATGGTAACTTATGAATGGAGTGACTGGCGTAATGGCACATTTTACTGGATTCAAAGCGTTTATGTTATGCCTGAGTTTCGTCGTAAAGGAATATATAAAGCCTTGTATGAGCAAGTTAAGACATTGGCAGAAGAGAATGCAGACGTCTGCGGATACCGTCTTTACGTTGAAAAAGACAACCTCGTCGCGCAACAGACTTATGTTTCGTTAGGCATGCAAGAGAGTTATTACTTGATGTACGAAGCCAAAAGCTAATGGCGCTTGTCGATGAGATTCTGCGATTTACCCGAAAAATCACACAACGCTATTGAGAATCATTATCAACAAGATTACACTTTAGCGCAATTAAAGCACGCTGGACGCATACAATGTTAAAAAATATCAAGATTTTGAGTGGCCTTAGCGCACTTGCTGTCGCAATGTTATCTACCTCTTTCGTTTCACAGGCTGATGAAGTCAACGTGTATTCAGCGCGCAAAGAAGCGCTGATTAAGCCAGTGTTAGATAAATTTTCAAAAGACACGGGCATTAAAGTAAACCTTGTTACAGGGAAAGCTGACGCCTTAATTAGCCGACTGAACAGCGAAGGACAATTAAGCCCCGCAGACGTACTATTGACCACTGATGTTGGTCGATTGGTAAGAGCGAAAACACAAGGGGTGACGCAAGCTATTGAGTCTGAGGTGCTTGAAGGAGCAATTCCTGCGCATTTTCAAGATGATGATAATCATTGGTTTGCACTTACTGTGCGTGCTAGACCGATTATGTACTCCCCTGAACGCGTCGATCCGAAAGAATTGAGCACGATTGAAGCCCTTACAGATAAAAAATGGAAAGGCCGGATTTGTATTCGCTCTTCGTCAAACATTTACAATCAGTCAATGGTTGCGGCAATGATTGAGCAGCAAGGTGAAGCGAAAGTTGAAGCGTGGGCGAAAGATTTCGTTAAAAACTTTGCTCGCCCACCAAAAGGCGGAGATCGCGATCAAATCAAAGCTGTGGTAGCTGGTCAGTGCGATATCGCGATAGCGAATACCTACTATTTGGGCGGAATGCTTGAAAGTGCTGACAGTAAAGAAAAAGCAATTGCGCAACAAGTTAACGTATTCTGGCCTAACCAAACTGACCGTGGTGCGCACATTAATATTTCTGGCGCTGCCGTTACAGCACATGCACCAAATAAAACGCAAGCAGTAAAATTGATTGAATATCTTGCCAGAAAAGACAGCCAACAGTGGTACGCCAGCACCAATCATGAATATCCAGTGCTTGAAGGCGTTGAGCACAGTGATACACTAAAGGGGTTTGGTCAATTCAAAGCGGAAACCATCCCTCTTTATCGCGTCGGTGAATTAAACGCCGAGGCTGTAAAAGTGATGGATAAAGCTGGCTGGAAGTAACGCTTTAGCCCTTGCATCATCATGGGTGTAAATACACGATGATGCAGCTTTATTTCCGCATCAAAATGGATGTAGTATCACCTTGAATCAACATATTCGCGCCCTGACCGACCCTTGGCAGGGCGCTTTACTTTTGCTGGGCGCAATGTTGTGTACGCCCATTTTTGTGATTTATTTTAGCTGGGGTGCATTCGACACCAGCGTGTGGTCACACCTTGCTGATACAGTGCTGTCAGACTACATCATCAATTCCCTGTTGCTGGCTATTGGGGTGGGCCTCGGTGCACTTGTATTAGGCACAACGACAGCCATGATTATGGCACGTTATAATTTCGTGGGAAGGCGTATACTAAATTGGTTGTTATTGCTTCCTTTAGCCATGCCCGCTTACATTATTGCTTATACCTACACTGGCATTCTGGATTTTATGGGGCCGGTGCAATCTGCCTTACGTGACATAACGGGATGGGGGTATGGTGACTATACCTTCCCTGATATTCGTTCACTTGAAGGCGCAATACTTGTTATGTCGTTGGTGTTATATCCGTATGTGTATATGCTGGCAAAGACGGCATTTAGTGAACAACCGGCGTCTTTATATCAAGCCAGTCAAAGTATGGGTGTGACGAAGTACCAGCACTTTCTAAAGGTAACATTACCGCTAGCCAGACCTGCGTTAATTACTGGCGCTGCACTGGCAATGATGGAAGCGTTCGCTGATTATGGAACGGTTCAATATTTCGGGATAAGCACCTTCACTACGGGCATTTTTCGTACCTGGTTCGGCCTAGGTGATGGTATTGCTGCGGCGCAGCTCTCTTCTGTCTTATGTACATTTGTCTTTGTTACTTTGGTGTTGGAGAAAATGTCCCGCCGAAAAATCCAGTATTTTCATCAAGGACAGAATCATCAAAGCCAAACCAGAAAACAGCTTGGGATGGCAAAAGGCGCAGCTGCGTTTTTTCTGTGTTTATTGCCGCCACTATTTGGGTTTATTTTACCTTCTATTCAGCTAGGATATTGGGCGACGTTAACCTATAAAACTGCCTGGGATGAACAGTTTACTGCCTTGGTACTTAATTCATTGTTTATTGCGCTAGCTGCCGCTGTGGTAGTAGTGACGTTGGCATTATTGTTGACCTATGGTAAACGATTGAAGAAAACCCCTTTACTGTCGGGGAATGTGGGTGTCGTTTCATTAGGGTATGCCATTCCTGGTACTGTTATTGCTGTGGGTATTTTGCTTCCGCTTGGCTGGGCAGATCACGCTATTAACGCCCTTTGGAAGAGCTGGACAGGTGAACTGTTAGGTTTGGTTTTTTCCGGTACTGTGTTTGCGTTGTTATTCGCGTATAGCATTCGTTTTTTAGCGGTTGCCATTCACAATATTGAATCAGGATTAGGACGAATTACGCCCAGCATGGATAATGCTGCGCGCTCCTTAGGTGCCAGCCCCATTAGGGTATTAAAGCAGATTCATATACCTATGCTTCGGGCTAGCGTGCTAAGTGCTGCCTTACTAGTATTTGTTGATGTGCTAAAAGAGCTGCCCGCAACGTTGATTCTGCGGCCGTTTAATTTTAATACGTTGGCGGTGAGAAGCTTTGAATTGGCTTCCGATGAAAGGTTAGTCGATGCGGCGATGCCTGCTCTGGCGATTGTGCTGGTGGGACTGGTTCCCGTCATTTTATTAACGCGCGCGATTGACCGCGCGTCCCAAAGGTAATTTCTTGTCATGTTGACCCTAAACGATATCCAAATCCGTTATGGCAATGTAACCGCAGTAAACTATGTGTCTTTGTCGTTGAAAGAGGGGCAAATTGGCTGTTTACTTGGGCCGTCGGGTTGTGGAAAAACCTCAACGTTACGCGCTATTGCTGGTTTTGAGCATGTGGCATCGGGAAGCATAGAGCTTCGTGGTGCGTTGGTTAGCAGCGCGTCTACGCACATTCCACCCGAAAAACGACACATGTCGGTGGTGTTTCAGGATTTTGCATTATTCCCACATATGAGTATTGCAGACAATATCGCGTTTGGTTTACATACTGTTCCTCAAGAACAACGTCACGCGCGTGTCGATGCCATGCTTGACCTCATCGGGTTGCCAAATATTGGTGAGCGCTATCCGCATGAGTTATCAGGTGGCCAACAACAGCGTGTCGCATTGGCTAGAGCATTAGCGCCAGAGCCAGATTTAATTCTGCTTGATGAACCTTTTTCGAGCTTAGATGCTGACCTAAGAGAAGAGCTCGCGAAAGATATTCGACGTATCTTAAAACATCAAAAAACGTCGGCTTTAATGGTCACCCATGATCAACATGAGGCTTTTGCTATAGCGGATGTTATCGGCGTGATGTGCGACGGCGCATTGCACCAGTGGGATAGCGCCTATGGTTTATACCATCGACCTGTTAGCCGCTTTGTCGCGGATTTTATTGGCAGTGGTGTGTTAATTCCAGGCGTGATTACTGAGCACCATCAAGTGGATTGTTGCTTAGGGCAATTTGCATTATCTGCTCAACATCAGTTTGATAAAGGGGCGCGAGTTGAAGTACTTGTGCGCCCTGATGACATAGAGCATGACGACAAAAGCCCGCAGAAAGCAAGAATTTTAAACCGTATGTTCAGAGGGTCTCACATCATGTACGAATTAGGGGTAGAAGGGAGTCATGTGCCGCTACTGTGTCTAGCACCGAGTCACCACGATCATGAGGTGGGGGAGCAATTCGGGATTAAGACGGACTTGGCTCACGTGGTGATGTTTGCCAGAGCAAGTTAAGTATTATTGAGCAAGAGTCAGTTAAGCCTTCTTAGCTAACTTAGCGCATCAGCAGAAGCCTCGACTACCTCAGTCTATCGTAGGCGCTTTGGGCGTGTTCGATGAATGTAGCGAGGACAACGCATCTTTTTCTGGTTTGGAGCGATACGTGTTAACCAGTGCCTTGAAGGGATCAATATAGCACGCCCATAGTGTTTGATGGTGTGGCTGGTGCTTACCTAATCCAAATCGAATGCGAGTAGCGCTTGATGACAACACTAGCGTGTTAGCTAATCGATCCCAAATCGCCAATGCCGAACCGAGATTACGGTCGAAGTGCTTGGGGTTGTCACTATGGTGGATTTGGTGCTGTGCAGGGCTAATAAACCAGCGCTCAATGATATCTCCCCATGACCAGCGCACATGCGAATGGCGCAGGTTTGCCCCCATGATGTTAAATACAAACACGAAGATGTTAGCCCCCATTACATCCAGCATCGTCAATGATTGTCCGAAGAGGACATAACCAATGCCGACTGCAATTCCTTGTGCTAACGCAAGGCGGCACGCGTATAGGTAGCTCTCAAGGGGATGTGTTCGATAAATGGTGATGGGAGTAAGCACTTTTGCTGAATGATGTACCTTGTGAAATTCCCACAACATTGGCACTTTGTGAAATGCCAAATGTAATAGAAACCGCGTGAGATCATCCAATAAAAATAACAGCAGTGTAAATACACTAATCACTACGAGAGGATGTGAGGTCAGTGGAGCAGGGTGACCGAACAAGGATTCTAGCGCACCACTTACGCCCATTGCTATGGGCACCATAGTCAGTACTATTGGGGCCCATAGCAATGCACGCGTTAATCGATTAACAATAAACAGGCCGTAATCTAACTTGGCAGAATCATGCAGCCAAATTCGTCGATTGAAAAGATAACCGGCAAAACCTGATAAGGTTTTTTGTTTTTTGTGAACAAAATACGCAGGAATAGCAAGTAAACAGGCCGACAGTAAGTACAAACCAAACGTACGTCGATTTGCACTTAAAAGATAATCAGGCAGTGACATCACACTGCTCTGAAGAAATTCTGTCAGGCCTGCTAACATATTGACTTAAAACCGGTATTTATAGCCGACAACAAACTGACGTGGCTTGTTTGGGCGCGCGCCATAGGGGCGACGGCTGACAATGCTCTCGTCATCTAATAAATTATCGGCTTTTGCGTACACTTCACTACGCGCTGATAATTGGTAGTTTGCTGTGAGGTCTAAGGTGGTGTAACTGTCTGTTTCAACCCCTGCCAATGTCGCATCTCTGGCATCACCCGTGAGAGCAGTTTGCGCGGCTTCAGGCATCGCACCAGAATAGCTTAAAATGGCAGATACGAGCCAATTTTGTCCCTCTAATCCGACAGACAAACTTGCCATGTGTTCAGCGAGATAAGGCACTGCATCGCCATTATTCACAAATCCCCATTGCTCAAAGTCAGAATAAAATGTTTGGTTAAATTCTGAATCGGTGTAGGTGTAACTCAAGTGTACAGGCATTGTTAACGAGTCAGAAAGCGTATAGCGCTGACCAGCGCTTACTTCAAGCCCGTATATATCCACTTCACCCGCATTGAACTCCTCATCAGTATCGCAGCCAGCTGAATTAGAGCAACTCTCTTTTAAGTTACTGTAGTCACTGTAAAAGCCGACGATTTCAGCTTGGGTTCCATTATTGGCATAACGATATCCCAATTCATAATTGGTACTTTTTTCTGCCTCTAATGCTGCATCTTGAATGGGACTTGTTGGTACGAATCCTTTATGCACGCCACCGAAGATTCCACTGTTAGCATCGAGACGATAGTAAGCACTGATGCTAGGTAACCAAATACGATACGACTTTCGTTGATAATCTTGCTCAAAACCCGTGGTACGGTTTTGATAGTCGCTATCAATAAACTCACCTCGTACGCCGGCTGTCAATAAGATAGCGCCTAAGTCAACAGTATCCTGAAGGTATACAGAGACTGTCTCGCTTTGCTCAGTATTGGTGGATGTCGGCGTGATACCTTCTCCTGTATTCACTAATTCACTGCTTCGCATGAAAAAACGTTGTTCAGTGTGATTGCGCTGAATCTCATCTTCATGAAACCGCACGCCTGCTTCAAAACGATGGGCTAAATTCATAAGAGTGAATCGGTATTCGCCATCAATTTGAATGCCCTGTGAGTAATATTCTCTGTCGTTGTTGCCCAATACAATGATCTCTTGCAACGTGCTATCTGTAGCGCCAGTGAGCACATTGTAATAGCGATTATAGGCGTCTGAATCTGGTGCGTTTAAAATAGCTTGCAGCGTTGGCGTAGCGCCCAGTGAACTGGCAAATCCGTTTACTTTAAACCATGCACGCTCAAAATCGTTTCGGTATACGCGTGTTGTGAGATTGAATGCATCTGCTTCTAAATGATAGGTGAATAGCGCTTGCGTGTGTTCCCAGTCCATTTTATCTAACTGAGAGGCAGCGTAACGTCGATAAGGTGATTCACGAAAATCGCTGTCTGTTAGTCCCAAATAGGTTTCATCCGATGTTTCTTCGGTGTAGCCGAGTTTGAGCTCCAAGAGATGGTTAACGTTACCTGTAGCAAACTCATGATTAAACTTTGCCATTAAGTCGGTTTTTTCAAACCCAGTGTCCCCACCCGTGTCTAGCGTCTTGAAACCATCAGCAGATAGGTGCAACCCTTCAAATAAAAATCCAGTTTGTCCAATCGTGTTACCATAAAAACTGTGTGCTTTTTGGTAACCGTCTCCGCCTAGTGCAACATCAATTCCGCCCTCACTTGATACGGGAACAGGACGTGTAACCAAGTTTAGCGCCCCAGCTACGGTGTTAGGGCCGTATTTGATTGTTGATGGGCCTTTGGTCACTTCAATTGCTGTCATTCTGCTGGTCATTGGAAAATAATATGCAGCAGGCGCAGAGTAGGGGGCTGGCCCAATCAACACACCGTCTTCCATGATATTGATTTTTTTACTACGTTCTGGTGTGACACCACGAAAGCCAATATTAGGACGCAGACCATAGCCATCTTCCTGACGGATGTTCACACCCGGCACTGTGGCTAGAATGCGTGCAATATCATCATATTCAAATTTTTCTAATTCGGTTTCATCTATGAGTGCAACAGAGCCCGCGATAGAGCTCATGTCATTGCGTGCGCCAAGCACGCTAATACGTTCTAGATTCGCTGAGTCGGGCGTTTGTGCCGTCGCCCCTGTAGTCACTAAACCCGTGATAAGGGTCGCAAGTAACGAATATTTCATAAGGTGTTCACTTTATTCTAAATATGCCATCAATGATTGTTTAGTCGTTGTCACCAGCAGAGGTTGCTGGAAGCTCTAATGACAAACTTTGAATGAAATCGGCTTTCATTTTATCCGTCACGTCTTTCACCTCGCCATGAAGTGTTCTGGCGCTGTCTGGGTTATTCTCAAGAAGGTGTGTCAGTGTGTTTTGCAAACTTTGTGCATATTCAAGTGCCTGCGTAAGATCCGCCGTCATTTGAAGCGCAGTGTCGCTGTCTCCTACATCTACAAGGTAGTCGTCAAAGCCTACCGCATCGCTAGATTCCCCGCCTTTGAATAACAAGTTGAGTGCCTTAATGTTAGCGGTGATATTTTGCAAAGAATGCTGGGCATAGGGTGACTCGACATTCTCTGGGCATACACTCAGACCACAGTCGTTAGCAATAATACCGAGTGGCGCAGCAAGTTTTGCGTCTTTCGTCGCGCTATCTATGTAAAACATGGCATCAGAGATATCGTTTACCGCGGCTTGTGCGTCAGTAAACGCATTGCCTGGTTCACCCGCATTAATAAATATATTTTTGTATCCGCTATTATCGTCGCCTTCCCATGCATTGAGCAGTACTTGCGCTTGAATGGTTAAATCTGCAGCCACTTTTTCTGCATAAGCACAACGTGCTTGCACTTTTTGTTCGTCTGTTCTTGCGTCCCATCCTACCGGTTCTGAGCCAAAAGAGGTGCAAGAATGATCTAGCGTGTCGTTAAACAACAAATATTCAAGTGCATCTAATCCTTTTCGGCTTACCGTGCGTGTGGCGATGTCGTAATCTGCTTGTTCCGATAGCACAACATCTTGGTCTACTGCGCAAGAAGAGGTATTTGGCCATGAGTAAATTTTGTTACGTAAATTGCTATTGTTCTCAAGCAAGGGGCCGATTTGCATCATCTCTGCCATTTGCCAAGTCACCATGGCATCTTGCCACTGTTGTTGTGACTGGGTTTTCCAGCTTGCCGTATCATTGCTACTGGCTCGCTGAGCATCACAATATCCAGATATTGCTGCGCTTAGCGATACGGTGTTATCTGCGAATAATTTATACGTAGGCAAAATAACATTGTTTGCCACACTTTCCAGCAATGCTTTTTGGTTAAATTGCGTGGGAGTGGTAGGGGGAGTCTGTGGTGAACCACCAAATTGTTCACCCTGTTCGCTACTGCTACTTTCACCGCAGCCACTCAACGAGAAAGTCGCAGTTAAAGCAACACTTAGCACCATTGCTTGTTTAATTTTGTTAAGCGAAAACACGAATAACTTCTCCAAAATTTATCCTGCATATAAAAATGCAAAAAGGTCGATTCTTACGAACCAACCTTTATTTCGATCATAATTTAATGTAAAAACAAACGTTTACCAGTTAGCGACATTCTCTTCGTTGAATCCGTATGCCGCTTGAATTAGTGCTCTGGCGTCTTGTAAGTCTTTGATGTAAGCCGTTACTTCTGCGTCACCTGTAAGCACAGGTGCATCTTTCATAAAAGTGTGCAGCTTTTCAAAATCGCCATCGACTTTCATCATCGGAGAGCGACGGTTAAACTGGAAGCCCAGTGCGAAACCTTTCATTTCTGACCAATGTTTTGCAAGATTGCTGTAACTAAATTCATCGGTACCAATTGCGTTCAAATCTGCAATCGAGTCATTGATGTAGTGTACAACCGTCGCGGCAATAGATTTTTCCCACGCCAATAGTGCGGTATCTCTATAGTCTTGCAATTCTGTAAGCTGTGCGACGGTCAGCGCTGTTCCTGCAGTGTCGTTAAGTAATTTACGACCTTGAAGAAAGGCGTTCATTGCTTCTGCCGTGTAATCCGTAGCCACTGTAGCGCCTAGATCACGTTTTGCAGCATTGATTGATTGGCCGAAATTATACTCTGATGTGAAGTCAATCTTGCCATCGCCATTGGTATCGTAATAGCCCTGCCAGTTGTCGCGTCCGCCTTTTTGAGCAAGCTCTTCATCGCTGTAATCTAAATAGTTACGTGCTGCGCCAAAATAGCCGAATCCTTCGTCAAACTGATGTTCAAGCGCAGTGTAAGCCTTGCCTGTTGTCGTGTCTTCGTGATCTGACAACAAACCTTTACCCGCTGTGTCGTCATCTAGATAGTCATCAGCGCCTTGTGAGAATGCCACAGACATCAGCAAGAATTTTTGAATGAGTTGCTTAAGATCGCGACCGTCATCGGTAAGGTAAAGTGTAGTAATATCGTTGCCGAATGGGTCTTGACGTGTTGTACCAGCCAGTTGTGTTTCGGCGTTAGTAGCAAGCATATCAAAGTATTCACGCACTAATTTTTCAGGCGTTGTTGAACCCGTAGCACCCCAACCCATGAAGTCGCCGTTGTTCCAATCTTTGTGCTGCCCTGTTGCGTCATTACCAGCAATTTTGCCCACAAGATTTTTAGAGGAAGAAGATACAGCAGAAAGGGTTGTTTGATCCGCTGCTGGCGTGGTTGTGGTCAAAAGGGCACGTTCAGAGAGTGCTTCATAATCAGTAACATCAAAGTATGAATTTAGCGCATCAAGTACGTCTTGTTTTGACGTAAATGTGCCGTTGCTATCGAACGTGCTTGAGTCGCCCAGTTGCGCGCCAATCAGTGCATTTAAATCGTTAATCAGCAAATGACGTGCAGTTTGACCGCTGTACGATACTGACGACGCTCCTGGATTGATTTTGCTCTCGAATTCATAGAAATCAAGGGTATCTTCGATGGTTAAAGACAAGGTTTTATTAAAAGTGAACGTACCGTCAAATACAGTAATGTCTACATCAACCGTTTGTGTGTTTTCAAAATTGAATGCCGTATTGTCAGCCAGTTTGAGGGTTGTGCCATCGATAACAAAACGCTCATCTGAGGTGGTGAACATATGCCTATCACCAGAATCGCTGTCGGTCACTGTAAGCTCACCGACAACACCGCCTTTAACATTTTCCGTTATCGATATAGAGGATAAGGAAATGTCAGTAGGTGCTGATTTTGACGGTGTAGGGGCTGGGGCTGGTGAAGAGGAGCTACCTCCACCACATGCCGTTAATCCTAAAGTAGCGATAGCTACAGCCAAAGCAATGCGAGAGCGCTTCATTGTTAACATGATATCCTCGTGAGCGGTAAATAAATTTATATCGTTATAATAGTGACGCTACATATTATACAAAACTAAATGAGAATCAAAGTCATTTAACTTCTTGTCTCGCTTTTTCTCGTAAGAATTTTTGTCCTTTTCTATAAATATCTTCGTATCAGGCAAATAGGTGGGACATTAAAGGTGTTAAAGCGGGGATAAAAGCATGCGGATAGGTATTGTAGGGGCTGGGGTAACAGGATGTTTACTCGCAAATAAACTGACAAACAGCGGTGCTGACGTCACAGTACTAGAAAAGTCACGGGGGACCGCTGGCAGAGCGTGTCATAAAAAAACGGAGTGGGGCAGCTTTGATATGGGAGCGCCGGTGATCCCTGCGTACAATGACGCGTTCTTGACCTTTATGGAACGTTGCGTGAGTGATGGGGTGGCAGTCCGTTGGCCAGATAAAGCCTTCACTTACAACGGTGAATTAAACGCCAAAAATGACGATGCAGACGAGGGCAAACAGCCTGTCACTCGTTATGCTTTTCCTCGTGGGGTTAATGATGCTTGCCAACGTTGGTTGCAAGGTAGTGAGTTAAAAACTCAAGCGAAGGTGGCTCACTTCCAAAGACTACCTGAAGGTTGGCTCCTTTGGGACGAGCAAGAAGGCAGTTATGGCTTGTTTGATAGTATTGTGATGACTGCGCCTTGGCCGCAAACGCGTTTATTGCTGGAGGATATTCCTGACGCTGACGAATTCACTGGCAAAACCAGCCAGAACTGGACAAGTTGCTGGTCTGTTGCGATGGAGATAGCTCAACCGATTAATACGCATGCTAAACTTATTCATGTTGAGCAATCAGATATACAAGTGGTGTGCTTGGACACGTCGAAAACACTGAGTCGCTCCCCCAATATTCATCAAACGTGGGTGGTGTATTTTTCCCATGAATTTTCAGATCGCCATCCCCAGATTGATGAGGACGCGCTATTAGCGACTGCAAAGCAGACATTGTGTGATATGTTCGGGGTAAGCGCGTTAAAAGTAACAAGCAGTTATCGACATTATTGGCGGTTTGCCAGACCTGCTCTAGGAGAAGCTCCCATCGGAATTTTTCAGAGCAAATGCAATACTGTTTTCGCAGGTGGAGATTGGAGCTTTGGTGCATCGTTTCAGGCTGCATTTCAGGCCAGTAACTCGCTATTTGAGAGTATCATTGCGCAAACAACAAAGGAGGGCTAATGCTCAAGTCTGTTAAGGAATGGTTTCGTCAGTCTTTGTCATCAGAAGACGGTGGGAATACGTCACACTCTGTCGAACTGTGTACGGCCGTTTTGCTCTATGAAATTATGCGAGCCGATCATCAGTTAACACCAAAAGAAAGAGAAGCATGCACATTACTGATTCGGTCGCATTTTAATTTACCTGAAGACGAAATTGCCACGTTGCTAAAGGCATCGCATGAACAGGCTTCTCAGGCTGTAGATTTAGTGGAGTATACTCGGGTAATTAATCAACATTGCGACATCAAAGAAAAAGAACAAATATTGACGATGTTGTGGCAGATGGCTTTTTCAGATCACAAACTTGATCCCCATGAGGAGCACCTTATTCGTAAGTTAGCTGATTTACTTTACTTACCACACAGCCAGTTTATCAAAACAAAACTGAATGTAGTGTCAGGTCAGTGACCCCTTTTTTTAGTAAATATTTGGCTTTATGTTTATTGGTGTCGCAAAAAAGATACACTATAAGGTGTTGAAATGTAATGTTTTTTTTGTAGTTGGTGGGTGGGTGTATCAATTGGGTAACATCTATCTGTCTGCTTTTGTCATCATTATTTTTAACTTATTGAAATATAAGGAAAATGTAAAACTGGCACGCACTTTGTAAAGAGGCTTTGGCACAGCGTCAGTCAACTGGTTCCTGAGACTGAAGTACCATGGAGGAGTTAGCTGTGAGACAGGAGAATCCGTTTTTTGTCTGGTCGTGGGACAAAGTCTGTTTACAGCGCGGTTCACTTCTTTTTACCGAATTATGGTAATTTTGGGCAAGGATGCCTATATTTTTTGATATACTACACGGAATAAATTTTTACCACGCTGTGGAGGGAATCATGGCATCAAATCGTAATATTTTGCTCGCCACTTCTTTGTTTGTGTACGTATATTCATTATCTGCTTTTGCCATAGAGCATTCGCATTCCTGTAATTTGACTGTCGATGACAATCAAATACAGATACTAGATAAGGACGGCAACAACCAAATTTCTATCGCAGAAGCGGTAGCTAGTGCACCTTTACTCGCTCAATTCCACCGAGTTGATTTGAATAAAGATGGCGTACTGTCTACACATGAATTTTTGCTTTGTGGCGTGCGGGCTTCTAAGCAAAGTACTGCTGAAACAAAGCAGCAAAGTAACAACATTAATGATCTGCCTTCGATATGAAGTCAGTAAACACAAAGATTGTTTAAATGAGGTAGCATGCAATTTGCGTCGTTAAGACAGGTCATCGTCTTTAGTTTTCTTATCGCGCTTGTTCCGCTGGGGATTTTGCTCCTGCAAAGCCGTACGGCATTGAGCAGTATGAGTAAAATCGCTTCTACTGAAGCCGAATATGCCATTGAGCTTACACGTAAGATGAGCGAAGTAGAAACTATGGCATCCAACATTGAGCGTAATGTTCGGCAATTCAATGTTATTCAAAACCCTGAGCTTAAGTCTCTGTTGTCTCAATATTACGCCAGAAGCAAAGGGCTGTTTGCCGGGATATGCAATGAACTTGAAAAGCAGGCGAATTGTCAGGACATGCAAAATCGCCTGAATTGGTTTGAGAATAATCAGATCGTATTAGATGAATTGCTACTTAATGCGCAACTGGCGGCCTTCAGGCAAGCGCTGAGCGCCATTGGAAAAGACGTCGATCGTCATTTAGAAAAGCGTATTCAAGGTCATAAAGTGTTCGTGAGTACGGTTCAACAAACCCAGTTTTGGTCAACTGTGTTGATGGTAGGGCTATCGTTACCTCTTATCTGGTTTGCCACGCGCGTGATACTCTCTCCTGTTGAGAAGATCGAACGAATGATTGGCATGATTGCTAATCAAGCCGAAAAGCTGCCTAAAGTGTCTAAGCGTGGGCCAAAAGAATTAATTGAAGTTGAACATAAGTTGAGCAACTTGTCTGACCGTCTTATTCAGTTAGAAAATTTACGTAAAGCACTGCTTAGGCATGCATCTCATGAGTTGAAAACGCCTTTGGCGAGTATGAAAGAAGGATGTTCGTTACTTTCTGATGAGATAGTGGGTGAGTTAAGTGATTCCCAAAAAGAAGTGGTCACGTTATTAAATGGTGCTGCCGAAAGGCTCAATACGCTGATTGAGCAGCTGCTCGACTACAATATGTTACTCCAGCAGGCTAAACCTGAATATACGCAGGTAGATCCACAGCAACTTATTGATGTGTTCATGGCAGATAATTCCCTTGCTATCAAGCAAAATAGCAACCCTATTGAATTGGATTTAAATGTGCCGTCTATGGTGGTTGATGAAAAGCTATTCAGGCGAATTTTAGACAACCTGCTGTCTAATGCGTTAGCACATGGTGCGAAATCCTCACCTGTGTATATCAAATTGTATGTACATAAAAAACACGTGGTATTAGATGTGGCAAATCGAGGGCGAAAGATTGAGCAGGAAATGCGCCAGTCTGTATTTACGCCTTTCAAACGCGGTGAAGGATATCGCCATGACCGCGTAACGGGATCTGGATTGGGCTTATCCATCGTCGCAGATTGCGCTCGAATGATGCATGGTCATGCTGAAATTGTTGATGTAGATTATGCTGATGTGTGTGTACGAGTCACTTTGCCTCAAAATGGAGAGAGTCAATGAAGTACAAGTTTATTACTTGTGCGCTTGGCCTACTTATTTCAGGATGCGAAATAACTAACGGAAATAATGTAGCCGCAGCGAAAGAAGAAAATCAGTGTGTGTTTATCTCAATGCAAGCCGCCGAACATACTGAAGATGAGATAGATGATGGTTATCGAAGCGAAGTATGTGACTTCGCTTACTGGACACAATTCTGGCTTGATGGGTTCAAACTTGATTGGCAAACAAGGAAAGAAACCTTAATAGGACTAGGTGATTCACCTGAAGAAAAGTTGAAAAAAGTGCTGCTGAGTCAGGCTGCAAATACGCCTTATCAAGACCGTTTACGAGCCGTGAATTGGGCGACTGATTTGCTACCTACGTTATCACCTAAAATGTCAGCGTTCATTGAGCATAATGTGATTGCGGTTAGCCAGCAAATGTTGGAGCTAGAATCTGCTGTGACGGTATTGAGCCGGCTTAACGCCGCTGCAGAGAAGCAAATTGAAGAGCAGGCGGAGCGAATTGCTCAACAGCAAGCCAAAATTGAAAAGTTAATGAAAATAGAGGCGTCTATGGTGCCTCGAGGAGACGGAAGTAATCAATGAGTCTTAATCATAACGTGAATGATGCACGCATTTTACTTGTCGATGACGACGAGAACCTATTGCGCTTAATGACGCTTAGGCTTGAAGGTGAAGGTTATCAAGTAGATAGTGTTAATGGCGGCAAAGATGCCTTAAAAATGCTAAACACCCATTCTTATGCAGCTGTGCTCAGTGACTTGAGAATGCCAGGCATGGATGGCATGACCTTGTACGAAGAAATTGTGGCGTTGCGAAAAGACATTCCCGTTATATTAATGACTGCACATGGCACGATAGAAGACGCGGTGTCTGCTACTCAGCGGGGAGTATTTGGCTTTTTGACTAAGCCTATTTCCCACGATTCATTGCGCGAGTTACTCTCAAATGCGCTGAAACAACGCCAATCAGCAGCAAGAGAAGACTGGTGTGCACATATTATTACACGCTCGGTACAGATGGAGCAGTTACTAGATCAGGCACACCGCGTTGCGCAAAGAGATGTGAGTGTATTGATCTCCGGTGCCAGTGGGACGGGGAAGGAGTTGCTTGCTCGTGCCTTGCATAAGGCGAGTAAGCGTGCTGATAAACCTTTTGTTGCCATTAACTGCGGTGCGTTACCCGAAAATTTACTTGAATCTGAGTTGTTTGGGCATTCAAAGGGGGCATTTACTGGCGCCGTGAATGCGCATGCCGGGCTGTTTCGTGAAGCTGAAGGCGGCACTTTGTTCCTTGATGAAATTGGTGATATGCCGATTCCGTTGCAAGTGAAGTTATTAAGAGCCATTCAAGAACGGCAGATTCGGCCTGTTGGGAGCACTAAACAAGTTCCTATTGATGTCAGAATCATTTCTGCTACCCATAAAGATCTGGCTCAGGAAATGGCCGATAACGCCTTTCGTGAAGATTTGTATTACCGCCTCAATGTTGTCAATTTAAAGTTGCCAACGTTACGAGAGCGTTCGGAAGATATTCCACTATTGGCTCGTTATCTTTTAGAGCAAAGCGCAGAGCGTCATGATGTAGAAGCGAATCGTTTTTCAGACGATGCATTGCAAATGCTAGCGACAGCACCTTGGCCGGGCAATGTCAGGCAGCTGGTTAATGTGGTTGAGCAGTGTGTCGCACTAACGCATACGCCTGTGATCCCTGTACATTTGGTAGAACAGGCACTGTCTGCATCGGAACAAAAATGGCCAACGTTGACTGAGGCCAGAGATGCATTTGAACACAGCTATTTACTGAAGCTGCTTAAGATGACCGAAGGGAATGTGACCCGTGCGGCTGAGTTGGCAGGTCGAAATCGGACAGACATGCACAAGCTCATGAAAAAACACAGTTTGCAATCGGCCGACTTCCGACAAGAAGCGGTCGCTATTTAACCGGCGCGCCAGTTTCTTTTCATATCTCTCGCGGTATTTTTTCGACAATCGCGAGCTGAAAAAGGTCAGCGCGCTTTGTTGGGCCATTATTTGTGCAGCAAAGCGCGACTGACTTTCACCTTTCGCTGATTTTTTGGTCAAACGGGCCGATCACCTACTGTGCATTTAAATCGGTTCGTTTATACTATTCGGCTTATTCATACTTATGTTAACACACATGCGTGTCTGTAAACGCGCAACAGAGGCACAGTTCATGCGAACAGATTATTGCGGCAATATCAACGCATCTCATATCGGACAGGAAGTCACACTTTGTGGCTGGGTAAACAAGCGACGCGACCTTGGTGGGGTTATCTTTTTAGACTTACGCGATCGTGAAGGCATTGTACAAGTCGTTTACGACCCTGATCTAGAAGCGCTTTTTAATGTCGCGAACAGTGTTCGTAACGAGTTTTGTGTTCAGATAAAGGGTTTGGTGCGCGCGCGTCCAGAAGGGCAAATTAATAAAGACATGCGCACGGGTGAAATCGAGATTCTAGGTAAAGACTTAGTGATTCTGAACAAGGCTGCCGTATTGCCGCTTGACTGGAATCAAGAGAATAGCGAAGAGCAACGTTTAAAATACCGTTATTTGGATTTGCGTAGACCGCTCATGTCTGACCGCCTTAAATTCCGTGCCCGTGTTACCAGCGCGGTACGTAACTATCTAGAAAATGACGGTTTCTTGGATATCGAAACGCCAATTCTCACTAAAGCTACCCCTGAAGGCGCGCGTGACTACTTGGTTCCAAGCCGCACGCACAAAGGCCAGTTCTTTGCTTTGCCTCAATCTCCGCAGCTATTCAAGCAGTTGCTAATGATGTCGGGAATGGACCGTTATTATCAAATCGTTAAATGCTTCCGTGATGAAGATTTACGCGCAGATAGACAGCCTGAATTTACTCAAATCGATATTGAAACCACATTTCTCGACGCCGAAGGCGTAATGAATATCACAGAAGGCATGATTCGCGATTTATTCATGAAGATGCTAAATGTAGATTTAGGTGAGTTTCCTCGCATGACTTACGCCGACGCAATGCGCCGTTTCGGTAGCGATAAGCCTGATTTACGTAACCCACTTGAGCTAGTGGATGTTGCAGATATTCTCAAAGACGTAGAATTCAAAGTATTCTCTGGACCTGCAAATGATGAAAAAGGACGCGTAACAGTCATACGTGTGCCGGGTGGAGCGTCGTTGTCGCGTAAACAAATCGACGATTACGGTAAGTTTGTTGGCATTTATGGTGCTAAAGGCCTGGCTTGGCTGAAAGTGAATGATAAATCGGCAGGCATGGACGGCTTACAGTCTCCCATCCTTAAGTTCTTGAATGAAACTGTTGTGAATGAACTGTTAGCGAGAACGCAAGCTGAAACAGGCGACATCATTTTGTTTGGTGCAGACAATGCAACAGTAGTTTCGGAGGCAATGGGCGCTTTACGCTTGAAGTTAGGTGAAGATTTTGATCTTCTAGAGGGAGAGTGGCGTCCGCTTTGGGTGGTCGACTTCCCAATGTTTGAAGAGGTTGACGGCCAACTACACGCTTTGCACCACCCGTTTACTGCGCCAAGAGATATGACCCCAGAAGAGCTTGCAAATGACGCTGCCAACGCTATTTCCAACGCGTATGATATGGTACTAAATGGCGTGGAATTAGGCGGCGGTTCTGTTCGTATTCATGACCAGGCTATGCAAGCTGAGGTGTTCCGCTTATTGGGTATCTCAGATGAAGAAGCCGAAGTGAAATTTGGCTTCCTACTCGAAGCACTAAAATTCGGTGCGCCACCTCATGCTGGATTAGCCTTTGGGCTAGACCGTTTAGTGATGCTAATGACAGGGACGACGTCTATTCGCGATGTCATGGCGTTTCCAAAAACCACCACCGCGGCGTGCCCACTGACTGACGCTCCAGGAGAGGCAAACCCTCAGCAATTAGAAGAGTTGGCGATTCAGTCAACAGTGAAAAACGACGAATAAGTACACACTTGGCGTCATATAAACGTCCTGAGTCTGTGTTGGTTGTGTTATATGACCAACACGGGCGCGTTCTCTTGCTTCAGCGTGAAGATGATCCCACTTTCTGGCAATCTGTAACAGGATCTATGGAAAATGGTGAATTACCAATAGATACCGCGTACAGAGAAGTGGCAGAAGAAACTGGGTTAGACTTAGTCTCACTTAACATCCCAATTATTGACTGCGGCAAAACCAACGAGTATGTCATTAGAAAAGCCTGGATACATCGCTATCCACCAGGAACCACTACCAACATCGAACATGTTTTTCGTGCGCAAATAGACTCAGCCTTCATCTTAACGCTTACTGAGCACTTGGATTTTATTTGGTTGGATAAGCCGACAGCAATACGCAAGGCGTGGTCTGATACAAATAAAAGCGCAATAGCAACCTTCATTCCCTGAATACGGATTACCACTCGGAGAGCACTATGGCCGGACATAGTAAATGGGCGAACATTAAACATCGTAAGGCAGCGCAAGATGCTAAGCGAGGAAAAATTTTTACAAAGTTGATTCGCGAGCTCGTTGTGTCGGCTAGGGAAGGAGGGGACGATCCCACATCTAATCCCAGACTCCGAGCTGCAATTGACAAGGCGCTGTCGAACAATATGAAGCGAGACACCATAGATAATGCGGTTGCGCGTGGTGCGGGGAATCTTGATGGCGACGCTATGGAGAGTATTGTCTATGAAGGATACGGTCCATCAGGCACGGCGATTATGGTAGAAACCTTGACAGACAATCGCAACCGCACAGTCAGTGCGGTCAGACATGCGTTTTCGAAACATGGCGGTAATTTAGGCACGGATGGTTCGGTATCGTACTTGTTTACTAAATTGGGTGTGATTACTTTTGATGATATGGCACTGGAAGAACGTATTATGGACGCTGCGCTCGACGCTGGTGCAGAAGATGTAGTAGTAGAAAATCAAGAGGTAGTGCACGTGTACACACAACCTGATGATTTCGGCAAAATTAAAGACTATTTGGATCAACAAAAGTTAGTCGCTATTCATGCGGAAGTGACAATGGTGCCATCGACTAAAGTGGAACTAGACGGAGACAATGCAGCGTTATTTATGACGCTAATTGATATGTTGGAAGACATTGATGACGTACAGGAAGTGTATTCAAATGCATCAATGTTAGATAATCCTAGTGAATAAGCATCTCGGAGAGTTTGGTGGCAATAATACTCGGCATTGATCCCGGTTCTCGTATTACGGGATACGGCGTAGTTAAACAGGTTGGTGCGAAAATGGAATATGTGGCGAGCGGCTGCATTCGAGTAAAAGGCGAAGAGCTTGCTGGTCGCCTAAACCAAATATTTAATGGTGTGAGTGAAATTATTGCTCAGTATCAACCTCAACTCTTTGCGATTGAGCAAGTATTTATGGCTAAAAATCCCGACTCCGCGCTAAAGTTGGGACAAGCAAGAGGCGCAGCCATTGTTGCTGCAACCTGTGCGCAGTTGCCTGTTGCAGAATATTCTGCGCGGCAGATAAAACAGTCGGTAGTTGGCAAAGGCAGCGCCGATAAAACTCAGGTACAACATATGGTGATGCATTTACTTAAACTTAGTGCATCGCCTCAAGCCGACGCTGCTGATGCGTTGGCAGTTGCTTTATGCCACGGTCACACCCAGCAAAGCTTAATTAGTATGGCAGGTCAAGCACGCAAAGTGGTGCGTGGTAGATTGAGATAAGTTAACAGTAGAGACACACATTATGATTGGCAGAATACGTGGCACACTCATTGAGAAAACGCCCCCTGAAATTGTGATTGAAGCTTCGGGTGTGGGGTATGAAATTCAATTACCCATGACCAGCTTCTATAATTTGCCGACAGTCGGCGAAGAAGCAACCATTTTCACACACTTTATTGTAAGAGAAGATGCACAGTTATTATTTGGTTTTGCAGATAAAGGCGCTCGAGCTCTATTCAGAGAGTTGATTAAAGTGAATGGTGTTGGGCCTAAGTTAGCGTTAACCATTTTATCTGGTATGTCTGCAGAGCAATTTGTTCAATGCGTTAGTCATGATGACGTGTCGGGGCTTGTAAAGTTACCGGGTGTTGGCAAGAAAACTGCCGAACGATTAGTGGTTGAAATGCGCGATAGACTTAAGAAGTTTACCATTTCAGGTACTGAGTCAGATTTACCGATAATGCAAGAACAGGAGCAAGGCTCTACGTTTGTTATGGCAGATGATGCCAGAGAAGAAGCCTTAAGTGCACTGGTGGCGCTCGGCTATAAGCCGCAGCAAGCGAGTAAAATGGTGCAGTCAGTGTTTAAAGATGATATGAGTAGCGAAGCGCTAATTCGAGAATCTTTACGTTCAGTGGCGTAGTTCGCGCTATACATTGGTAAAATTATCCTGTATAAGAATACAGTGTTTGATTAAGTGTAAAATAACATGATAGAAGCAGATCGTATAGTACACGCTGGTGCGAGCAATGAAGATGACGTGATTGATCGTGCCATCCGGCCAAAAATGTTGGAAGATTATAGCGGTCAGGATCATGTTAGAGAGCAAATGGATATTTTTATTCAGGCGGCTCGCAATCGAAATGACGCGCTTGATCATTTGCTTATTTTTGGGCCGCCGGGGCTAGGTAAAACCACGTTGGCCAATATTGTTGCCAACGAAATGGGCGTAAGTATTAAAACAACATCTGGCCCGGTGTTGGAAAAGGCTGGTGATTTGGCCGCGCTACTCACTAACCTTGAAGAAAATGATGTCTTATTTATAGACGAAATACATCGGTTAAGCCCTGTTGTTGAGGAAGTACTATATCCAGCAATGGAAGACTATCAGTTAGATATCATGATAGGAGAAGGGCCAGCGGCCCGTTCAATCAAACTTGATTTACCGCCTTTCACCTTAGTGGGCGCTACGACTCGAGCGGGCTCACTCACATCTCCTTTACGTGATCGATTTGGTATCGTGCAACGGCTGGAATATTACAACGTTCAAGACTTAACCAATATTGTTTCTCGTTCTGCAAAATATTTAAATCTGCACATGGATGAAGACGGAGCCATCGAAGTTGCCAGGCGCGCCAGAGGAACACCTAGAATTGCCAATAGATTATTGCGCCGAGTAAGAGACTATGCAGAAATTAAAGCCAATGGGCAAATTAATGCAGACGTTGCAGCAAGAGCGCTTGATATGCTTGATGTCGATAAGGAAGGGTTCGACTATATGGACAGAAAGCTACTTGTTGCCATTCTAGATAAGTTTATGGGCGGGCCTGTTGGTTTAGATAATCTAGCGGCAGCTATTGGCGAGGAAAAAGACACCATTGAAGATGTGATTGAGCCCTTCTTAATTCAACAGGGTTTTCTGCAAAGAACTCCAAGAGGTCGTATCGCCACGCAACGCGCCTATACACATTTCGGATTTACGCCGCAAGATTAGTGTGCAATGGAGGCGTTGCACTCTATTCTCTCATATGGGGTTAGCAGGTTTTGCTGCGACTTGAGATTGCGTTAATAGAATGACCCACTGGTTGCGACGCTTTGTGTAAAACAACCCATCATCACGAGCAGATTCACTCTTTCAGGCAACAGTAAAGTACAGAGAATGAGATTGCATGTCTAATATCATTCAGAAAAACCAATCTAATGTAGCAAATCGAAGACAAAAAAAAGCCCGCGAAATTCGCGGGCAAAGCAACAAGTGTTGAAGGAAGGAAAAAATTTCCAGGGAACAAATATGTCAACAGGAGAATTGACAACTGCATCTGTCTATCGACTGATTTGATAATCTCGCGCTAGCTCAGAAAACAAGGTGTATTTTACGGATGTAATAAATCTACACAACTGAGAAAAATTGTTTTTTCAGATTACAAAAACTAATGAATAGATGCGTATGATATTCTAGGGAAGTTTTTTACATGACGACTGATGCTTATTAATCCCTTTATAATTAAGGGGTTTTATATATTGATTAAATAATGTTCTATTAATATATGTATTGTGAAAAAAATGTAAACACCTCTTCTAAATTCATGCTGGCTGAATAATGATTCATGCCTAACACTCTTTTTATTGACCTTCTGGTCTGATCTGTTTGCGTGTGCTGAGCTATTAACTCCTTGTATCTCTTTGATTTTTTCCAACTGGACTGTTTAAGTGCAGATTTACTTGGTATTCTCCAACAGTATTCATAGCGTTGACATACTTATTCGTAATTTATGTATCAAATTTTAAGTTGGAAAGAATCTTGCTTAAGAGACTTAAGAGGCTTGAGAGATAACAACGTACGACTTATGGGTTAATGTAAAGACAACATGAATGACTATTTTCATGAGGGTAGAGAGCAAGTATCGAAATGTCCAATGTAGTTAAACATACTATGCCAGTTAGGGTGTATTACGAAGATACGGATGCTGGCGGAATTGTTTATTATGCCAATTACTTGAAGTTTTTAGAACGAGCGCGAACAGAGTGGTTGAGAGAAATGGGCTTTGAACAAGATCAACTATTGGAACAATCTGTTGGTTTTGTCGTCAAACACGTGGAAATGGACAATATTCGCGCTGCACGGTTCAACGAAATCTTGAGTATTCACAGCCAGATAGTAGAATTGAAGCGCGCAAGCGTCGTTTTTTTTCAACAAATAAATAATGCTAACAATCAATGTCTGGTAAAAGCGACAATTAAAGTCGCATGCATCAACTTCAGTATTATGAAGCCATGTAAAATTCCAGATGCAATTTTAGGGGAAATGTCTCGTGTCGTCTGAGTTATCCTTTTTTGACCTGTTTCTTCAGGCAAGCTTTCTTGTTCAACTAGTTATGCTAACACTACTCGCTGTGTCAGTTATTTCTTGGGCTTTTATTTTCCAACGCAGTAAAGCGTTAAAAGATGCAAAAAGTGAAATGAAAAAGTTTGAAGATAAATTCTGGTCAGGTGTTGATCTTAACAAGCTATATCAAGAGCTGTCTGCGCGTTCTTCTGTACAAGGTATGGCAAGTTTGTTTTGTTCGGGTTTCAAAGAGTATGTACGTTTAAGAAAAGCGGGTACAGCATCGTCAGATGCAGTTATGGATGGAACATACAGAGCCATGCGGGTAAGTCTCTCGCGTGAAGTCGACGCACTGGAAAGTCACTTACCGTTTTTGGCTACCGCTGGGTCGATTAGTCCGTATATTGGGTTATTTGGAACAGTTTGGGGGATCATGAACGCATTTATCGCGTTGGGTGAAGTGCAACAAGCCACACTTGCGATGGTTGCTCCTGGCATTGCTGAAGCGCTTATTGCTACGGCAATGGGCTTGTTCGCCGCCATTCCTGCGGTTATCGCTTACAACCGTTTTAGCCATCAAGTTGAACGTCTCGAAAACAGTTATGGCAACTTTATGGAAGAGTTTTCTAGTATTTTGCACCGACAAGCTCACGCACAGCAACGTGTTAGTCAGGAAGCCACTGCGTAAGGAATTGCTATGTTTGTAAGAAAACGCAGACGGCCAGTCTCAGAAATCAATGTGGTACCTTATATTGATGTTATGCTGGTTTTGTTGATTATTTTTATGGTCACTGCGCCGTTGGTAACACAAGGGGTAAAAGTGGATTTGCCCAAGGCTGACGCGCAGCCATTAGCGGAAGAAACTAAACCTCCTATTATTGCATCTGTGAACGCCAGTGGTGAGTATTTCCTCAACGTCGGTGAGTCACAAGATTCACCATTGGATCCTGTAGATTTAGCAACTATTGTTGCAGCACAACTTAAGTTGGAGCCTACCACCCCTGTAGTCGTCAAAGGCGATGGTACAGTGCCATACAACAATGTTGTGCAACTGATGGTGTTATTGCAAAGAGCAGGCGTTCCTTCTGTAGGACTCATGACGGACTCGCCAGAAGAGAAGAAGTAATTTATGGGGAATGTCTCACCCTTTTGGTTGAAATCTGCGTTATTGCACTTATGTATAGTCGGAGTGCTGGTGACCAGTGTTAATTTTCATACGCCCGAGCCAGCCCCAGAATTGGCAATGAATATCATGCCCATTGAAGCGGTAATGATTGAGCAATCGCAAGTTGATGAAATCTTCAAGAAAATTGAAGATGAGAAACGTGCTAAACAACGTGAAGAAAGGCGTAAAGCGGAAGCCGCTGAGCGTAAAAAGCAAGAGGAGCGCGAGCGCAGGCTGCGAGCCGAAAAAGAGAAGCAAAGACAGGCAGAAGCGCGGCGTCAGAAGGCGCAAGCGGCCGCTGAAGCAAAGAAGCGTGAAGCAGAAAAAAGGCAAGCTGAGGCCCGTGAAAAAGAGCGATTGAAGAAAGAAGCTGAAAAGAAAAAGGCAGAGGAAATCGCTCGCAAAGAAAAAGAAAAGAAAGAAAAGGCACGTAAAGAGGCAGAAGAAAAAGCCAAGCGAGAAGCTGAGAAAAAAATGCTGGAAGCGGAGGCTCGCAGAGTTGAAGAACAGTTGCTTCAGGAGCAGCTTCAAGCAGAGCAAGCAATACGCAGTAGGCAGCGACGCCAGCAGGTTTTAACTGAAGTACAGCGATACACCGCATTGATTAGCAATACGATTAAGCAAAAGTGGATTGTTGATGATTCTATGAAAGGCACATCATGCCGGTTGAATATCAAGTTGGCTTCCAATGGTTTAGTGGTGGACGTAAAGGTCTTGAAAGGGAGTGATAGAATATGTCGGGCCTCTGAGAATGCTGTGCTAAGTGCAGTCACGTTGCCTGTACCTAAAGATCCGGAAGTATTTGAAGAGTTTAGAAGTTTTAATTTAACCATGAGTCAGTAAGGTACATGTTAAAAAAGATATTGGTTCTTATGACCGCGTTGGTCAGCATACAAGCGAAAGCGACATTAGAGATTGTAATTACCGAGGGTATCGATACGGCACGGCCAATTGGCGTTGTACCATTTCGTTGGAAAGGCGAAGGTGTGATGCCCGAGCGTCTGACAAACATTGTGTCAGCCGATTTACGAAGAAGTGGAAAGTTTAATCCGCTTGATGCGTCGAGAATGCCTCAGTTTCCAAGCCAAGACTCGGAAGTAGACTATAGCATATGGGCCGAAGCCGGCGTTGAAGCCATTGTGGTGGGGAGCGTCGAAGAGCAAGGCATGGATCGTTATAAAGTCTCTGTTGAAGTCATTGATGTAATTCGTGGGCAGATTACTGGCGGTCGCTCACAGGCGCTGAGCAATGGGCGTTTAGTAAACAGCCAAGATCATGTCTTTGACTCGTGGCAAGCGGTGATTAGTGGTGATGAATTCAGGCAATACGCGCACAGAATCAGCGATATTGTGTATGAACAGCTCACGGGAGAAAAAGGCGCATTTTTGACTCGAATTGCATATGTGATTGTGCGAGACAGAGAAAAATTTGATTTTCCCTATCAGTTAGTGGTTGCGGACTATGATGGCGCTAACGAAACCATTTTATTGCGCTCTAAAGAACCATTGATGTCTCCCTCGTGGTCGCCTGATGGCAAACAGCTTGCGTACGTTAGTTTTGAAAGCAAGAAACCACAAATTTTTATTCAAGACATCTATACTATGAGTCGAACTCGAATAACTGATTTTCCTGGTATAAATGGTGCTCCGGTTTTTTCTCCAGATGGAAAACAACTCGCGATGGTATTGTCGAAAGACGGCAATCCTGAAATTTATATTATGGATTTACGTTCTAAGCAGTTGCGTCGAATTACCAAAAATAGGTCGATTGATACTGAGCCAGGTTGGACACCTGACGGTAAGAGCTTGATTTTTACGTCAGAACGGGGTGGTAAACCTCAACTTTATCGCGTAAATTTAGCTAATAACAAAATTAGGCGTATTACGTTTGATGGCGAAATGAACTTAGGGGGAACGGTAACACCGAATGGAAATCAACTGGTGTTGGTGAATCGCACCCGAGGAAACTATCATATCGCTAAACAAGATTTGGAAAATGGCAATATGCAAGTGCTGACGAAGACATTTTTAGATGAGTCACCTAGCATTGCCCCGAATGGAAGCATGATCATATATAGTACTTTGCATCAGAACGTACAGGTGTTGTCACTTGTCTCGTTGGATGGAAGGTTTAAAGCACGCTTACCTGCTGCCAATGGCCAGGTTAAGTCGCCAAGCTGGTCACCGTTTTTACTGTAAACGCTTGGCACACAGAATTAGAACTTAGATAACTATAAGGATTAAGAGGATGCAACTTAATAAAGTTTTCAAAGGCATGCTGATCGCTTTGCCAGTTGTAACAATGATGGCTTGTTCGTCTAACAATGCGGATGAGATGTCAGAAGCTGAAGCAAACCGTGCTGCACAAGAGCAGGCTGAAATGGAGCGTCAGCGTCGCGAAGCAGAAGCTGCTGCAGTTGCAAATGCAGCCAAGCCAGTTATGTCTGCAACTGAAATGCGCGAGCAAAAACTCCAAGAGCTTCGCAATGAGCAAGTTGTTTACTTCGATTTTGATCGCTCAGCGATCCGTTCTGATGCGTATCCAATTCTAGACAAGCACGCAGACTTCCTAATTAAAAATCCTAACCAAAAGATTGTGATTGAAGGTCACTGTGATGAGCGTGGCACGCCTGAATACAATATCGCTCTGGGTGAGCGCCGTGCAAAATCTGTAGAAACTTACTTGGTTAATGCAGGCGTTAACCCTAGTCAGTTATCTGTTGTATCTTACGGTGAAGAAAAGCCAGCTGTTGTTGGTGGTGGACAATCTGCATTTGCTAAGAACCGCCGTGGTGTTTTAGTTTATCAATAGAATAGAAATATATGATTATTCGCACATTAGCGTGTAGTCTTTTACTTTCTACGGGGGCCGCTGTAATAGCGGCTCCTGCGCCTGTATCAGACGTTAACACGAATAGTATTGATCAGCGTATCGAAACACTTGAGCGCATGGTTAATGCCCGTACAGGGGCACAGCATCGTGTTCAGGAGCAACTTGATACCTTGCAAGATGAAGTAAACGAACTACGAGGCACGTTAGAAAAGCACAACTATCAGCTCGAAAACATACTCCAACGCCAGCGAGAGTTATACCTAGAAATAGATAAACGCATCGCAGCGGTCACAAGTGCCAGTGTACAATCTGCTGTACCATCACAGGGGAATGTCAGTACTGCGAACAGTGTTGCATCATATGCATCGTTAGATGAGTCATCATTGTACGATAAAGCCGTCAATCTGATTTTAAAAGAAAAGAAGTACGATGAAGCGATTCCAGAGTTTCAGCGTTTCTTAAATCAGTACCCTAATTCAAGTTTTGCCCCTAACGCGCATTATTGGCTAGGTCAGCTATTGTTTAATAAACAAGACTGGTCAGGCGCGAGTGAACAATTTCAAGTGCTCATTGCAACGTATCCTGATTCTAATAAACGCGCAGATGCGATTTTTAAATTGGGTGTTGTAGAGCAAAAGCGCGGAAATGTAGCAAGAGCTAAACAGTTATATGAGCAAGTCATGAATGAATACCCTGACTCTGCGTCAAAAAAATTAGCTGAAACGCGTCTAAGAAGTTTGAATTAACAATAGGTTGGGGCGGTAGATTACACATCATTATGTTGCCTTTAGGTTAAATGTGTTGCAAAAGTCAGGCTTTTTGCATGATTTATAGGCAAACAATCGTTAAGTGCAAAAAAAACTTCATATTTGGCTTGCATGCAAAATTTAAATAAGTAATATATGCCGCCGTTGCCGAGGGGTAACAAAGAAAGCGGGTCGTTAGCTCAGTTGGTAGAGCAGTTGACTTTTAATCAATTGGTCGCTGGTTCGAATCCAGCACGACCCACCACTTTCTCATATTGCCTAAATTGATGGGTCGTTAGCTCAGTTGGTAGAGCAGTTGACTTTTAATCAATTGGTCGCTGGTTCGAATCCAGCACGACCCACCATCATCAGGCAATATATGATAGCTTTATTCTCGACAGGTTATCATTTCTAATTGAATGGGTCGTTAGCTCAGTTGGTAGAGCAGTTGACTTTTAATCAATTGGTCGCTGGTTCGAATCCAGCACGACCCACCATTCTTTTAAAATTATTTTCTTCCTTATCTTGCTTTAATTACTTTACGCCAAATTTTTAAATTTCCCGTATTTCATGTATAATGCGCGCCCAATTCAATGAGGTGTATGCTAGAGAGTCTTATGGGTCAGCCAATTCGAGTCGAGCCAATCGATTATCCTTTTCCTGCCAAGCCAAAAACATTGACTGAGCAAGAAAAGCAACATTATGTCAATCAGATCAAAGCGCTGTTAAAGGAGCGTAATGCTGTGCTAGTTGCACATTATTATACCGATCCTGAAATACAAGCGCTTGCCGAAGAAACGGGTGGGTGTATCTCTGATTCTCTTGAAATGGCTCGCTATGGTCGAGACAGTGAAGCGCAAACTCTGATTGTTGCAGGTGTTCGTTTTATGGGGGAAACGGCAAAGATTCTGAGCCCAGAAAAGACGGTGTTAATGCCGACACTTGAAGCCACGTGCTCCCTTGATTTGGGTTGTCCTATAGACGAATTTAGCCAGTTCTGTGATGCGCACCCAGACCATACCGTCGTTGTTTACGCGAATACATCTGCCGCTGTGAAAGCGCGCGCAGATTGGGTTGTGACATCCAGTATTGCGCTTGAAGTCGTAGAGCACTTAGAAGCCGAAGGCAAGCCTATTATTTGGGGGCCAGATCGCCATCTAGGGTCTTATATTGCCAAAGAAACTGGCGCTGACATGTTAATGTGGCAAGGCGAGTGTATCGTTCATGACGAGTTCTCAGCCAAGGCCCTCAAAGATATGAAGCATCTTCATCCTGATGCGGCGGTTCTTGTTCACCCTGAGTCACCGGCCAGTGTCGTAGAAATGGCCGATGCGGTTGGTTCAACGACACAGTTAATCAAAGCCAGTCAAACATTACCAAATGAAAAGTTTATTGTTGCAACTGATCGAGGCATTTTTTACAAGATGCAGCAGTTGGAGCCAAACAAGACCTTTTTAGAAGCGCCAACGGGCGGTAACGGTGCAACGTGTAAAAGTTGTGCTCATTGCCCTTGGATGGCAATGAACGGCCTTGAAGCTATATACAAAGCGTTGACGGATAATACAGGGCATGAAATCTTTGTTGACGCTGACCTTCGTGAAAAAGCGCTGATTCCATTAAATCGTATGTTAGATTTTTCTGCCTCTAACAAATTGGCTGTAAAAGGGAATGCGTAAACATAGCAAGTAAAAACATGGTGCTGAATTGGTGGCAATATAAGCAACCAAGCTGTGGCCAGTGTTTTCTGCTTGATTATCGCGTGCCTTTTCCCTAATATACGCGGCCTGTTTGCAACGCAAACTACCATATTTAAGGTGAGGTGTCCGAGTGGCTGAAGGAGCACGCCTGGAAAGTGTGTATACGGAAACGTATCGAGGGTTCGAATCCCTCCCTCACCGCCACATACATAAAACCCGCAAATGCGGGTTTTTTTGTATGTAGGTATGGGAGATTTTGATGAGAGCCCTAGGGTTCGAGCCGAGGCTGAGTTGGCGTGAGCCAAACTGCCGAGACAACAACGCCACTGGGCGTTGGCCCGCAGGATGAGTCGCGAGCGACGAATAATCCCTCCCTCACCGCCAAATTATCGACAGGCCCCGAATTATCTAGGGGACTCGTCTTAACGACGTTGGCCAACTGCACAAAGGCGATATACCAGCAAAAAACGGCGTCCACTATATAAACGTACGACGGGGAGAGGGGCGTTCGGTTAAGACAAATAGCTCACCGACATATCCCCCTACATTATCACCTTATAGAGCTTGGCTTCCTCGACATCGTGTCCGACTCGAGGGATTGACCTTTGTTCCCCGAGGTTCCCGTCGGGAAATATAATCGTCCGGGCGATAAGTTAAGTTCTTGGTGGTCGCCTTTAGTTAGGAGCTTTGGAGTCGACTCCAAAGCTCCGGCCCACGAGTTCCGTCACACGATAAAGTCCGAGTTTCGTTCCTTGGGGGGCCCGGATAGTGTTAGTGACCGCATATCGGGCCATAGTCCGAAGAACGAAGGGGCCGGTTATGGCGGTGTTACTTTGGTCTCGAGCAAAAGAGATATCGGCCGCATAGAACGAATCGAAATTCAGCGAATTTACAAGGGCGATAACGTGACAGAAGGTGGCCCACGAAATTCGATCTTGATGCTCTTACTGAGAGGCTAACAAGTTGTTAGGAACAAATCATGCCTCTATTTGTTAGCCCTATGTGCAGCAAGTTTTTTAACATTTGAAATAGCCCCGTCAATAACACTGATCGCGAACTTCGCATTAAATCTATTGTTGGATGGGCATTTTATTCGCTTGTAATCCGAGTTAATCGTTATGTTTTCACACCAAGCAACTATCTCTTCGCGCGCCTTTTCATCGAAAGTAATATCAAGTTCATCTAAGCGTTCGCCAACAGTAAGATACTGTGAAGTGTCTTCGCCGTAAGACTCAATTTGTTTTACACGATCGTCGAGTGCGCCGAATTTTGTATTTACTTCATCCTCGAGTTTGTCTTGACGCGTAATGGTATCTGCTAACAATCTCGAGTTTTGCGCCAAAAGCTCCGCCATTTGGGAAAGGGATGAACCTGTATTCTCGGGCGCGGGATAAGTTCCAAACTTCACAATTGAGGGAACAACGTCATGAAAAAGCCATTTCTGGAACTTTCTGGAAGCCTTACTTTTATCGACCGAGATAATTCTGTATAGGCCTGGATGTGTAACGAACAATTCCGTCTCGTTATCATATCTGGCGTTTTCGACCGGGCGCTCAATATATTCATCCTTATCAAGGGTTGATGAAACCGTTCTAATTATCGAAGGGATAGCAGCCTGACGGTTTTGCTCGCCAAGTTCCTCATTTTCCTTTGATAAAGTTTTCACGACGTCTACTAGAGAGACATGGACTATTTCGCCAACTTGAACAGTCCTAATTTTAGATTCGCCACTCTCTCCTTTGTAACTTATGTTAATTAACTCACTACCCACTCAATATCCCTCCGTTTTGGTCTTACGAATCCGCGTGGCCCCAGTTTAGGTCTGGAGCCTTCTTTTTTCGTTGATAGTTTAACACGTTTCATGCATTTAGGTTTTAATTGCTGTTTATTTAGCTTAGTAACCTTCACTGTTACAGGTTTACATTGAGCATTAAGTCATAAATTTAAGAGGAAAAAGGTTTGAGTTTAATCCTCGACTCCATCACGCAAGTTGCGTGATGGAGTAATGGGGAGATTTTGATGAGAACCCTTGGGTTCGAGCCGAGGCTGAGTTGGCGTTAGCCAAAACTGCCGTAGTCAACCAAAGGTGCTCGTGTAGGGGCGGGGTTGTGCCGTCCTTTTGATCCCCGCGCAGCTACCTCGAAGTGAAATGGTATTGACCCAATCGTCAAGCAAATTCCAACAGTGTGAGAAAGGCCTCCATGCCCCTCACACTGTCTCGCCTATGACGATAATTGTGCCTTGCTTACCTGCCGATGGGTTTATTTCACCTAAATCGGGTGAAGGGATCTCTTTGAATTCGCGCTGTGGTAACGTAGTTATCATTATTGAGTTACGGACTATAGTGATAGACCTTTGTTTAAAGGGTGTGCCTGCCCTTCAGATTACGATTTTTTTCATGCAACCTATTTACTTGGCGTTGGGCTTATCGACCTGACTTCTGATGTAATCTCGCCATCTTTAAATTTATGTGTCAGCTTGTCACCTTCTTTGACTTGCGTGACGGTGTTAACAATTTCATCGTCTTTAAATGCGATATTGTAACCTCTCGCCATCGTGGCTAACGGACTGACTGAGTGCATTAATTGGCTGATACCATTCAGCTGTTGGTCAGCGCGGTTAAGCTGAGATAACATGGCATGTTTAATCCGTTCATTCGCTGTACTTAAGCGTTCAATATGTTTAGCGACTTGCCTGTCTGGTGAACGATTAAGTAAACGATGCTCGATAGTGTTAAGTCGACGTCGTTCCTTAGATATGCAGCTATCCAATGCCGACTTCAAACTCAGCGAAATATTGTCCAAACGTTGGGCTTGCTGCATCAATCGTGTGCGAGGGTGTACATGCTGGAGGCGCTGTCCCGCCAGCTTGTGAGTGTGTTTTACTCGTGCGAGCTGATTAAATATGGCTTGATTTAAACGATTATATTGTTTCTGTATTCGATACAGGGTTTCACTTCTATCGCTGCTGACCAATTCTGCCGCTGCGGATGGAGTAGGGGCCCTAATGTCGGCAACGAAATCAGCAATAGTGACATCCGTTTCATGCCCTACCGCGCTAATAATGGGGAGTGTGGCGCTAAAAATTGCGCGTGCTACGCGTTCATCGTTAAAGGCCCATAGATCTTCCATTGAGCCGCCTCCGCGCCCAACGATCAAAATGTCAGTTTCATTTCTTTGATCCGCTTGCTGTATTGCTTGAGCAATGGCATCTGGTGCCGATTCACCTTGTACTAAGGTTGGGTAAACGATGATTTCGATAGCAGGATTACGCCGATTTAGCACCGTAAGCATATCGTGCAGGGCTGCACCAGAAGGCGACGTAATCACGCCAATTTTGGTGGGGTGAGCAGGCAGCAGCTTCTTTAAATGCTGAGAGAAAAGGCCTTCTGCAGATAAGGCCAGTTTGAGTGCTTCGAACTGTTGTTTGAGCAACCCAGTTCCCTCTGGCTCAATGTGCTCCACAATCATTTGATAATCACCGCGTGGTTCATACAGACTAATATTGGCTCTAACTAGCACTTTATCGCCTTCTTTAGGGCGAGTTTGCACGCGCGTGTTGGCATTACGAAACATTGCCCCTTTAACCTGCGCTTTGCTATCTTTCAGGGTGAAGTACCAGTGCCCAGAGGCGGCGGCGACAAAATTTGAGATTTCTCCAGTTAACCAGATTTGCCCTATTTCAGATTCCAGTATTGTACGTGCGAGTTTATTTAACTTACTTACAGTAAAGATATTTCTGGTGGGCGTTGAAGATGTATACAACCTAGACCTCAAATTTTTTTATATTTAGTGGAAGAAGTTAGTTTACCTTAAAAAATAAAACCGCTACAATTGCGCCGCAACTAAAACCACCCACTTTAAAGGTAAAGTTGCATGTTGAGGATAGCTAAAGAAGCTCTTACGTTCGATGATGTGTTGTTGGTGCCTGGCCATTCAACCGTTCTTCCTCACACCGCCAGTCTGAAAACACGACTTACACGCGGTGTTACTCTTAACATCCCTTTGGTTTCTGCTGCAATGGACACTGTTTCAGAAGCAACCCTCGCGATTGCATTGGCGCAAGAAGGCGGAATGGGATTCATTCATAAAAACATGCCAGCTGAAGAACAAGCTAAACACGTTCGTATGGTTAAAAAGTACGAAAGTGGCGTTGTTTCTGATCCTGTCACAGTGGACGCGGGTGCTACCATTGGTGAAGTGAACGCACTATCTCAACAACATGGCTTTTCTGGCTTCCCGGTTGTTGATAATGAAAATAATCTAATTGGTATTGTCACTGGGCGTGACCTGCGCTTTGAGCAGCATTTAGATAAGGCAGTGACCAGTGTGATGACGCCAAAAGAGCGGTTGGTAACCGTTCAAGAAGGGGCGAACTCTGAGCAAGTGCTTGCCTTGATGCACGAGCATCGCGTTGAAAAAATTCTGGTTGTTGATGATGCGTTTAAGCTTAAAGGCTTGATTACCGTTAAAGACTTCAAAAAAGCAGAAAGCAAACCTAACGCATGTAAAGATGAGTTGGGTCGTTTACGCGTTGGTGCAGCCGTAGGTGTTGGGCCAGGTACTGATGAACGCATTGCGCTGCTAGTAAAAGCGGGAGTTGATGTACTATTGATTGACACCTCTCATGGTCACAGTGAAGGCGTTTTGGAGCGCGTACGCGCAACACGTGAAGCCTATCCCGACCTTCAAATCATTGCTGGCAATGTTGCAACGGCAGAAGGTGCGATTGCGTTGGCTGATGCTGGTGTTGATGCGGTTAAGGTGGGAATCGGCCCAGGTTCTATTTGTACAACGCGCATTGTTACGGGATGTGGTGTACCGCAGATTACGGCTATTTCTGATGCTGCTGAAGCGATGAAAGCGCGTGATATTCCCGTAATTGCTGATGGCGGCATTCGTTTTTCTGGCGACATTGCGAAGGCCCTCGTAGCTGGGGCGAGCTCTGTCATGGTGGGCAGCATGTTGGCGGGAACAGAAGAAGCGCCTGGCGAGGTGGAGCTTTACCAAGGCCGCTACTATAAATCTTATCGTGGTATGGGGTCTTTGGGTGCCATGAATCAAAGTAACGGGTCATCTGATCGCTATTTCCAAGACAGTAAAAATGCTGAAAAACTGGTACCTGAAGGTATTGAAGGTCGCGTCGCGTATAAAGGCCCTATTGCCAACATTATACATCAGCAAATGGGCGGGCTTCGTTCTGCGATGGGGTTAACGGGTAGCAGCACTATCGATGAATTGCGCACCAAGCCGCAATTTGTGCGAGTAACAGCTGCGGGCATGGGGGAATCTCACGTTCATGATGTGAGTATTACCAAAGAAGCGCCTAATTACCGCATGGGCTAACAATCAAAAAGGCTGACGTGTGTCAGCCTTTTTACTATCTAATTCAACTGACTGAAAGGTCAGGTTCTTGTTGTTTCGTTTTAACGGGTAGGGTAAATGACCACAAATATTCATGATCAGCGCATCCTTATATTAGATTTTGGCTCGCAATATACGCAGTTAATCGCAAGACGTATTCGTGAAATCGGAGTGTACTGCGAACTCTGGGCGTGGGATGTAACGGAAGCGCAAATTCGTGAGTTCAATCCTCAAGGCATTATTTTATCAGGTGGCCCAGAGTCGGTTCCCGCAGAGGGCTCGCCTCGTGCGCCAGAATATGTATTTAAGGCAGGTGTGCCTGTTTTGGGAATTTGCTACGGCATGCAAACTATGGCGGCGCAACTAGGCGGTGCGGTGCAGGGGTCTGATATTCGTGAATTTGGTTATGCAAAAGTAGAAAAAATTGAAGATAGTCCGCTGTTTGCAAATATAGAAGATCATGTTTCAGATAATGGTAAAGGCCTATTGGATGTGTGGATGAGTCACGGAGATAAAGTGTCTCAGATTCCTGAAGGGTTCAAGACCATTGCGCGTACACCAAGCTGTCCACATGCGGCTATGGAAGATACCAATCGCCGTTTTTACGGGGTGCAGTTCCATCCCGAAGTGACTCACACTCGACAGGGCATGCGCATTTTATCGCATTTTATTGAAGATATTTGTCAGTGTGAAAAATTATGGACGCCCGCGTCAATTATCGACGATGCGGTCGAGCGAATTAAAGCACAAGTGCAAGATGATGAAGTTATTTTGGGGTTATCTGGTGGCGTGGACTCATCAGTGACGGCAATGCTCTTGCATCGTGCTATTGGTGATAAGTTGACGTGTGTGTTTGTCGACAATGGCTTGTTGCGTCTTAATGAAGGCCAACAAGTGATGGACATGTTCGGCGACCACTTTGGGCTGAATATCATCAAAGTCGACGCGGAAGAACGTTTTTTATCCGCGCTTAAGGGCGAGGAAGATCCAGAGAAAAAACGTAAAATTATCGGACACGAGTTTGTTCAGGTATTTGATGAGCAAGCGAGTCAGCGTGTAAACGCAAAATGGCTGGCACAAGGCACAATTTATCCTGACGTAATTGAGTCTGCTGGATCGGCAACAGGTAAAGCGCACGTTATTAAATCTCATCATAACGTAGGCGGATTGCCAGAGGATATGGAGCTTGGTCTGGTGGAGCCATTGCGTGAATTATTTAAGGATGAAGTACGCAAAATTGGCCTTGAACTAGGCTTGCCATACGATATGCTGTATCGCCATCCGTTTCCTGGACCCGGCTTAGGCGTGCGTGTTCTTGGCGAAATCAAGAAAGAGTATTGTGATTTATTGCGCCGTGCAGATGCTATTTTTATAGAAGAGCTACACGCGGCAGATTTATATCATAAAGTAAGCCAAGCCTTTACCGTGTTCTTACCTGTTCGCTCAGTGGGTGTAATGGGAGATGCACGCAAATATGATTGGGTCGTGTCGCTACGCGCGGTGGAAACAATCGACTTTATGACAGCTCATTGGGCACACCTACCTTACGATTTCTTAGGTAATGTTTCTAACCGAATTATCAATGAAGTAGATGGTATCTCACGCGTAGTTTACGACATCTCTGGTAAGCCACCAGCCACAATAGAGTGGGAATAACGTTTCTTGATAAAGCCAGGTTTTACCCTGTCTCTTAAACACCAATCCCTGCTAAGTAATTAGCGGGGATTTTTTTGATTTAAATAAAACCGACCAGATCAGATATTCAAACAGTACTTGGAGCATAGTAAATGCTTGAGAGCACGACTGTCTGGACAGAAAAAAATTTTGGGAAACGAATCTTGGCGACCCACGTTGAACAAATCATTTGGTAAAGTGAGCAGCTGCGGCAGCTAATGTTAAAGTCGGTACTGGCTTTCAAACCACGGTTGAGCAAGCATAGGCGCATAGACTGCGACTTGCTTTACAGGATACCGAACAGCACGGGCTGTGCTTCAATTGTGTCATGACAAAGATGGTTAAAATTGCAAACCCTCTTTGAGGTTTATGAGCTAGTTTAATCTTTTGAGTTGGACTTGCGATCAATAGTTAGGGTTTTATTTGGTTTGCTACTTTAAACACTTCACTACTTTTTCTACCTAATAAAAATACGTGTCTGTAGGTACTCTTATCACAAGTAGAAGCGAGTGATGTTTAACACTCGTATCAAACTGAATCTGTTTCGCTATGATAAAAAGCCAGTTTCATCCAGTCATTTATACATATCCTGTACCGCCCTAGTAAAAGGGCAGTGTCAAAGGCTGTTTGTTGAAATAGTAACGGGGGATTACGCTGCGTTGTCTTTATTCAAATTATCGAACTGGCGTTTTAAATCGTATTTTTCGTCCGTCACAATACGCTCCAGTATTTCCACACGCTCTTTCAGCGCTCTGACTTCTTGGCGCAACGCGTCGTTATCAACGTCAGTTTTCTTATTTAGCTTGCGTTTGCCTCCACCGTTAACCAATTCTACAATTGCCCAACAAACGATGCCGACGATAAAAATGGCGGTTAAATTCATGATTTTCCCTCACAGAGTATAAGAGCCACACTTACTCTAATTTAGCTCAGATTAGATAATATAGATAGGTAATAGCAATATCGCGTCCAAGTTTAAAAAGTTTAATAAAAACAAACAAATAGCTTTATGCTTTAAAAAGACTCGTAGTGTTAGTTAGTGAAAGTGACTAATTAATTGAGCAATTTGACCAACAAGCAGGTGAGTGATCTTTTCGCATGCCTAACATTCTGAGATAATATTTGACTCAACGGTGGAGAAAAGAAACGCTTCGCACCTTTTTTTACTTTTTATAGATGCAGTAAACATGAACCACGAATATTGGATGCGACATGCTTTAACATTAGCTGATAAGGCCGAAGCGCTGGGAGAGATCCCTGTGGGCGCGGTGTTGGTTAGAGATAACCAGGTGATCGGCGAAGGGTGGAATCAGTCTATTCGCCTCAATGATCCATCTGCCCATGCAGAAATGATGGCTATTCGTGCCGCGGGAAAACATATCGAAAATTATCGATTAGTGAATACGACTTTGTATGTCACGCTTGAGCCCTGTCCAATGTGTGCTGGTCTTTTGGTACATAGCAGAATTACCAATTTGGTGTTTGGTGCAAGTGATTTAAAAACTGGGGCAACGGGGAGCGTGATGGATCTCGCTAGACATGATCGATTAAACCATCAGGTGAATGTTATTTCAGGTGTGTTAGGTGAGGAATGCGGTGCTCGCCTGTCAGCCTTTTTTAAGCGAAGAAGGCAAGAAATTAAAGCGATAAAACAAGCCCAAAAAGATAGCAAAGCGAATTAACACGCTTCAGCTATCTCTTCTAGCATAGTAGATTGCTGGAATTGTTTTCTACGCTGGATAACTTTTTGATGAAGGCGCTTTAACATAAGGCGTCTGCGCGTATTACTGCCGAGTTTCGGTCTTGCTGTGTAAGTTCGTCTTTTTCTCATTGGTATTCCTTTATTTAATCTAAATTAAACTCATTACCTCTCTTGTTCGTCATTGTTTCAATGTATCACCCCTAAAGCCTAGGAGCTCAACAACGAAATGTTTGGGCCATGTTTTCACTCACTTGAGTGTCGACATACTTCTTTGCTTCCCACTGTTAGAGTGCACATTTAAATGAGAGTTCCGAACAGGGAGGCAAAAGGAACTTATTTGAGCGCGCTATAAACACTGATAGAAGCAAAGCCTGAGGCCACCAATATAGTGGCATTTTCAGATGAAATAAATATGACAACAGCACTTTTTTGACCATTTGGTGCAAAAAAGTTAACAATTTTGTTTCAAGAGTCGAGCATCAACGCATGCGTGATACCTATTTGGCATCGTTACTGCTAGCAGAGTCTGTCGGTTTCTCTAGGCTCTCGTCTGATTCTGTTGACGCTTCCAAAAGCTCGGGACGCTGCTCATCGAGCCAAACTAAGGTATCATAGTACCGACGAATATTGGCAACGTAGGTGACCGCTTCATTTCCTCTTGCATAGCCATAGCGCGTATTTTTATAAAACTTTTTCTGCCTTAGTAGAGGCAAACGTTTTTTCACATCTACCCACAAGTCAGGATTACCGCCTTGTTTTTGAGTAATGATGCGTGCATCTTCTAAGTGACCCAGGCCAATGTTGTAGGCGGCAAGGGCAAACCAAATTCTATCTGGTTCGGTAATACGTGCAGGAATACGCCGCAGTAAGCTTGAGAAATACTTTGCTCCGCCACGTATACTCTGTTCAGGGTCGAGCCGAGACTTAATGCCAACATCTTTTGCAGTTGCTAGTGTAAGCATCATCATCCCTCTTACACCTGTTGGCGAGCGGGCGAGAGGATCCCAGTGACTTTCCTGATAGCTCATTGCTGCTAGCAATCGCCAATCAACGTCATCAGCATAGGCCTGAAACCAATGTTGATACGCAGGGAGCGTATCTTGTGCTGATTTAATGAACTCTCGGGTATCGACATAATTAAACTGCCTGACATGTCCAAAATATTTGTCTTCAAGTGCAGCAAGTCGACCATCTTCTTGTACAGTGCCGAAATATTCGATTAAAGCGGCAAGCAAAGAGTCGTCAGTTTCTTTGTTTAGCACCCAGGCAATGCCTTGTTCTTGATTCAGGCTAAAGCCTATACTCAATTCGGGGTGACGGCGACGGATAAGCGCTAGAATATTTGAATCAGCAACGGCATAATCCAGCTCTTCCGCCAACACCATTTCTAGCAACTCTTCGGCGTCTTTTTCATCTGTTTCTGTCCAACGTAAGTTGTTAAATTGGGCTTGGTAATCTCGCAAGGTTTCTGCGTGGCTGCTGCCAGAAATGACAAGCAATCCACTTTCAACATCTTCAATTGTTCTAGGGCGAGTATTCCCCTGTTTAAACACTAATTTTTGGCTGACATTCTGATAAGCTGGGCCAAATCGGAATTTGGTCTTTCGCTCGGGTGTCACGCTAATTCCGGCGGCGATGATATCTAGATGCGCGTCTTCCAATTGGGGGAATAACTCATTCAATGTGTAGTATGGGAAGACCTCTAATCGAACACCCAAATAATCTGCAAAACCAGCGGCCAATTCATATTCAAAGCCGGCAGGGCCGGTTGCATCATTATAGTAGGTGGTTAAACCATAATTAGTACCAACCCTCAGTACGCCTTGATTTTTAACGGTTTCAAGGTGACTAGATTGCTCTGAGGGCTTACATGATAAAACTGCCGACAGCACAAGAATCACTAAGCAGAATTTAAAACATGTGGATGGCACGTGATACTTCACCTTCTGTAACGCCTATTTTTGTCTCCTGACAGAGACTGCCGAGATTGCTGACTAACTTTTACAATGGCTACCAAAGCGAAATATGAATGCTCTGAGCCGATGACTATGTATTGTACGTTAATCACACGACGGTTCAAATTAAACTCGATAATTGAAAATAAATGCACTGAGTCTTTGTTCGGGCCATGGTGTGAGCGCGTTAAAATTACCATAGATAACAGCGTGTTACTGGTTTTTGACTTGACTATTTGGTCAGATAAAACTTTGCGGAAACCTGTTTTTTGCTCTTACCAAATGGAATGATTTCCTCTATAATTCGCGCCTCAATTCTTCCCGAAACCGTGAATACGGTGACGTTTGTTGACTGTATTCACCTTAACATTGGTGATGACCGGTATGTTAATCCTTCGTGGTGCGCCAGCGCTGTCAGACTTTCGCATTAATAAGTTACTTGAACGATTTGCTTCTGAATCTCTCCCTGTAAAAGGTATCTATGCAGAATTTGTTCATTTTGCAGATTTACAAGGTGAGATCAATGACACCAAACGTCAAGTATTAGAGCAACTGTTAACTTACGGTCCAAACATTGAATCTCACTCTCCAACGGGTGAGTTGGTTTTGGTCGTGCCCAGACCTGGCACCATCTCTCCGTGGTCGTCAAAAGCGACAGATATAGCACATAACTGTGGGCTTGATAGTGTCAAACGGTTGGAGCGTGGATGTGCTTATTATGTTGAATACAGCACATCTCCTACAGACGCAGAAAAACACAACGTGATTGCGTTATTGCATGACCGAATGATTGAAGCTGTGTTGTTTAGTGCTGATGATGCGAGCGCATTGTTCAATACTGAAGAGCCGAGACCTCTCACCTCTATTGATATTCTGACACAGGGCAAAGAAGCGCTTGAAGACGCCAATGTACGAATGGGGCTAGCCTTAGCAGAAGATGAAATCGCGTACTTGTACGAAAACTTTACACGATTGGGAAGAAATCCAAATGATATTGAGTTGTATATGTTCGCACAGGCCAATTCGGAGCATTGTCGACACAAAATATTTAATGCTGACTGGACAATAGACGGACAAACGCAACCCAAATCATTGTTTAAGATGATTAAAAATACATTCGCGGTAACACCAGAATATGTACACTCAGCATATAAGGACAACGCCGCGGTTATGGAAGGATGGCAAGCTGGGCGCTTCTTTCCTAACCCAACGAATCACCAGTACGAATACCATCAAGAGCAAATTGATATTCTGATGAAAGTGGAGACCCACAATCACCCTACGGCGATATCTCCACATCCCGGCGCTGCAACGGGATCGGGGGGAGAAATCCGAGATGAAGGGGCAACCGGTCGCGGTGCTAAACCCAAAGCAGGTTTGGTGGGCTTTACAGTTTCAAACCTTCGTATTCCGGGGTTTGAACAACCTTGGGAAGAAAATTATGGTAAGCCTGACCGTATTGTGAATGCCTTCAGCATTATGATGGAAGGGCCTCTTGGCGGGGCGGCATTCAATAACGAGTTTGGTCGCCCCAACATTCTTGGTTACTTTCGAACTTACGAGCAACGGGTAAATAGTTTCAATGGTGAGGAAGTCAGAGGCTATCACAAACCTATTATGCTCGCTGGAGGATTGGGAAATATTCGAGCGTCTCATACTCAAAAAGGTGAGATTACCGAACACGCTAAGCTGATTGCGTTGGGTGGCCCAGCGATGAACATTGGTTTGGGTGGCGGCGCAGCCTCGTCCATGACATCGGGGCAATCGAGTGAAGATTTAGACTTTGCGTCAGTACAACGCGACAACCCAGAAATGGAGCGTCGCTGTCAGGAAGTGATCGATAAATGCTGGCAATTGGGAGACGATAACCCCATTCAGTTTATCCACGATGTTGGCGCGGGCGGATTGTCTAACGCGTTTCCTGAGCTGGTCAGCGATGGCGGACGTGGCGGGAACTTTGAACTTCGTAACGTGCCCAATGACGAGCCGGGTATGTCGCCGCTTGAAATTTGGTGTAACGAGTCACAAGAGCGATATGTATTGTCAGTGGCACCTGAAAACCTTGAGCGATTTGCTGCCATTTGTGAGCGAGAGCGTGCACCGTTTGCCGTGGTAGGGGAGGCGACTGCATCGGAACACCTTACCCTTACAGACTCGCACTTTAATGACAAACCTATCGACATGCCACTGGATGTACTTCTAGGTAAGCCCCCAAAAATGCATCGTGATGTAGCGTCTAAAACGGCATCAGGGCAAGCGTTAGCGCTTGATGGTATTGCGCTAGAGGATGCAGCTCAGCGCGTATTGAGATTACCCACAGTTGCGGAGAAGACCTTTTTGATCACAATTGGCGATCGCTCTGTGACGGGGTTGGTTAGCCGCGATCAAATGGTTGGCCCATGGCAGGTGCCTGTCGCCGACGTTGCGGTGACAGCGTCAGCCTTTGATACCTATCATGGTGAGGCAATGTCGATGGGCGAAAGAACGCCAGTGGCATTGTTGAACTACGGCGCGTCGGCTCGACTGGCAGTGGGCGAAGCGTTAACCAACATCGCTGCTGCTGATATTGGTGATTTGAAGCGTATAAAGCTTTCTGCTAACTGGATGGCTGCGGCTGGGCACCCGGGGGAAGATGCCGGACTGTATGAGGCAGTAAAGGCCGTGGGCGAAGAGTTATGCCCAGCGTTAGGATTAACGATTCCTGTGGGCAAAGATTCCATGTCGATGAAAACCCAATGGCAGGAAAATGACCAAGACAAGTCAGTCACCTCACCTCTGTCGTTAGTGATTTCGGCATTTGGTGCTGTAAAAGATATACGTAAAACGTTGACGCCACAGCTTCGGACCGATAAGGGCGACTCATCATTACTCTTAGTGGACCTAGGCGCAGGTAAAAACCGAATGGGCGCGTCATGTCTGGCGCAAGTGTTTAATCAGCTGGGTGATGTCACACCTGATGTGGACTCTGCTGAACAGTTAAAAGCCTTTTTTGAGGCAATTCAAACCTTGGTGAATCAGCGCAAATTACTTGCCTACCATGACCGTTCAGACGGCGGGTTATTTACAACCTTGGTGGAAATGGCATTTGCTGGCAAAACTGGTATTGATGTCGATTTATCTTCATTGACAGGTAGCGACATCGATGTTTTGTTTAATGAAGAACTAGGGGCAGTGATTCAAGTTGCCAATAGCCAGCTAGGTGCCGTGAAAGATGTCTTTACTCAGTATGAATTAGATGCTTGCGTGCATGAAATTGGGCAACTGAATACGACGGATGTGATTCGCGTTACACGCGATGGCAATGAATTGCTTAATCAACCTCGTGTACATTATCGAACGATTTGGGCTGAAACAACCTATAACATGCAAAAACGTCGCGACAACCCAGTTTGCGCGGAACAGGAGCATGAGGCCAAGTTCGACCAACTCGATCCTGGCTTACATGCTCACCTTACTTACGACATCAACGAAGATGTGGCGGCACCGTATATCGCGAAAGGCGCTGCGCCTAAAATGGCGATTTTACGAGAGCAGGGCGTCAATTCTCATGTAGAAATGGCGGCCGCGTTTAATCGAGCAGGTTTTGAAGCGATTGATGTTCATATGAGTGACATTCTATCTGGGCGCGTCACGCTTGAACAATTTAAAGGGCTTGTTGCTTGCGGTGGTTTCTCCTATGGCGATGTTCTTGGCGCGGGTGAAGGTTGGGCAAAATCTATTTTGTTCAATGAGCAAGCCAAAGCGCAATTTTCTGCGTTCTTCTCAAGGCAAGATACGCTGTCTCTTGGGGTTTGTAATGGTTGCCAGATGCTGTCTAATCTGAAGTCACTCATTCCAGGCGCGGATTTATGGCCACACTTTGTCACCAACAAGTCTGAGCGCTTTGAAGCGCGCGTTGCCATGGTAGAGGTGCAGCCTTCTACGTCGTTGTTCTTTGATGATATGGTAGGCTCTCGGATGCCTATCGCGGTTTCTCATGGCGAAGGGCATGCAGAATTTAGCGCAAATGGCGGTCAACGCATTGTTGCAGCGAATCAAGTTGCGCTTAGGTATGTCGATAATTACGGTAAAGCGACAGAGCGTTATCCAGCCAACCCTAACGGTTCACCGATGGGAATTACCGGATTAACGACAGAAGATGGCCGCGTCACAATTATGATGCCGCATCCCGAGCGGGTTTTCAGAGCGGTATCTAATTCATGGCGAGAAGATAGCTGGCAAGAAGACAGCCCTTGGATGCGTATGTTTAGAAACGCGAGAAAGCACTTTGGTTAATAGGTAATGCATCAGAAGTAAGAATGTAAGTTGTAAAAGCCACTGATATTTTAAAGTGGCTTTTTTGTTTTATCATATTTTCATTTAGCGGATGACCTGCGTATTTTATGTTTACATGAGTGATTTCTGCCTCTCTCTTTGTAAAAACATGAGGTCCTATTTATTTCTGTTATAGCGATTAATTAATTACTTTTATCGGTTGATAAATTAACCAATTTGTAATTTACATTGGTAAAAAAATTCCTTAGTCTAATTTTGAGCATTTTGCTCACGCATACAAAGGAATAAACATGAAAAATGCATTAGTAAGGAAACGTAGCGCGTTATTTGGCACGTTGTTTTCAACTTGCTTAGGTTTAGCAACCAGTGTTACGTTTAATGTCACCGCACAGGAAATAGAGTCTGATACTCTTGAGCCTTTGTCTCCACGAATAGTGAATCAACAAGACACCAATTACCCGGTACTACCATTGGAAGACATTGATGGCATCGTAATAAAGTTTATTGAGGGAAGTGGTGTCAGAATCAAACACAATGGCCGATTAGTCCCTAATCAGTCTAAAAAACTCAAAAATGCCCTGCCGACAGCGATGGGATCTTGGGATGTTGCCCAAACCTATCTTGATCAGCTTGAATTAGATTTTAAATTGAATAAATTGAGAAAATTATCACCGTTATTTTCTTTAGATGAAGGGCTTATTGAAGACTTAAAAATTAAAGGTCAGAAGAAAAAAGGGCGTGAGCTGGCAGATTTGAACTTGTATTTTCACGTCGATGTGCCTAAGCATATGACGCAAACCCAGCTTGCAGATTTGCTTCAATCATTAAATAAAAACCCCTTAGTTGAAGTGGCTTACGCGAACCCGAAGCCTGAACCAGCTTCACTCCCCATTGATTATGATTGTCCGATTCTTACTGGATGTGAAGATCCTCCGGGCGGCGGCGGTGGTGGCGGTACAACCACTCCTACTCCAGATTATCAAGGCCGTCAGGGATATTTGCTCCCTGCGAGTCAAGGAGGTATCGATGCGATGTTTTCGTGGACACAATCAGGCGGAACGGGAAGTGGCATTAAAGTAGTTGATATTGAAAGCGGTTTTAATTTTAATCATGAAGACATAAAACCTGCTTTCTACTTTGATGGCACCAATGGTGCAGATAGAGATCATGGCACGGCTGTTGTGGGTGTGGTTGGAGCAAAGCGCGATAATCAGGGCGTAACAGGTATCAGTTACAACGCTCAAGTAGGTGCGCAGGCGCCAGGTGGCTCATTTAGTAGCCGCATTCTTGATGCTGGAAATACCGTGGGAAATGGTGGTGTCGTTATTATCGAGGCGCATCAGCAATCTGGGATTCATACTGTATGCAGCTGTAATGAACCTCAGTGTGGGTTTGTGGCGATGGAAAACTGGCAGGCGAACTTTGATGCGATAGCAACTATTGTCGCTAACGGCGTAACAGTGATTGAAGCGGGTGGAAATGGCAGTGTAAGCCTTGATGATCCGCATTTTGCCGGCCGTTTTAATCGCAATGTACGCGATTCTGGCGCTATTTTAGTGGGGGCTAGCACTTCTACCACTCGCACGCCAATGTGTTGGTCTAATACTGGCTCTCGAATAGATATGCACGGGTGGGGTGAAAATGTAACCACGACAGGTTATGGCGATTTATTCGATGAAGGCACAAACAGGCTGTATACGTCGCGCTTTGCGGGTACGTCAAGTGCATCACCGATTGTTGCTGGTGCAGCAATTAACGTTCAAGGCTATGCACGCTCAGCTCTGTCTAGAACCATTGAACCACACACTATGCGCGAACTACTCGTGAGTACTGGAACCCCACAAACTGGAAATGGGGGAAATATCGGTCCTTTACCTGATATTCGTGGTGCAATAGAAGAGCTTAATGATCAGCTCTTGCCTCCGACATTGAGTGTGGATTCTTTTGCATGTTACGGCCAAAACACCCTTACATGGAATGGAGTACCGGGTGCAACGAGTTACAAAGTGTATGTGAGCACTTATTCAAGCACACCACCTAGTGGGCCAACGTATACCGTAACAAATACCTATAAATACGTAAATGTTTCGCAGACCTCGTATGCGTGGGTGAAGGCGTGCAATGGTTCTGAATGCAGTGATTATTCAAATCGCGTATCAGTAAGACGATTGAGCGCGTGTTTTTAATTTGAGTAAATACACGTCACCGTTTAATAACAGGTGATATACGGATTTACATCAAAATTAAGTGTCAGACTTTCTAACTTAAATTACGCGAGTCTGACACTTATAATTCCCAATAAGCCCCTATATTTCTATTTATCATAGTTAATTCTAGTATGTTCACTAGAAGCATTTATCGATCATATCTATGCGCAATGTGAATTATAAAACTTGTCACTGACTATAAAGTGTGTTTATTATTTAAGCGTTTAGAATAAATCAATAACCAATCTCACGGAGTAATATAGCCAAATATTCATTGTGAATTGGACTAAATTATAAAAACAAAACAATAAATAATAATAAGAGTCGTTTATGAATCGCTCAACGAAAGGATTTGGATTAGCAGGTGTGCTGCTCACCGTCATTTTTTTAGTGGTTGCTGCTGTGATGAGTTCTCCTGCCAGTGCATTGACCAGTCAAGGTAAACAAGTCACGGTTACTCAATCACCATAAATGTGAGATGTTTTTCACTTTTTACGATGCAACTCGCGATTTGCCAGCTTTTGGTCGGCATTCTTTCTAAGAAGCACATATACTGCTGACAGTCCACCGTGTGGTTTAAGCGCACTGTGAAAAGCCAGCACCTCGGGCATTTGCGGCAACCATTGATTCACGTAGCTTTTTAAAAAGGCTGGAAATGGCTTGGTATTTTTACCTAGCCCATGTTGAATTAATAACGTTCGAATACCTTTTTTATGATTTTCTGTCACGGTGTCAAACACTGCATCTCGTGCCTCTTCAAAGCGCATGCCTTGGAGATTTAGGGTAGAGTCCATAGCGTATTGTCCGAGTCTTAGCTTTTTATATACACCGTCTTGCACTCCCTCTTTTTTGTACCCAATAAAATCTAATGGGTCGACTGGGGTCACTTTTTCAATGCTTAGATAATTGGCTTCGCCTCTGCTCGCTTTTAGAAGCGCTTCTCGCTTAAGTTGTTGAGCGAGAGTTTGTTGATGTTGCCCTTGCATTCTGGTTGTGTATTTATCGTTTTTATCTTTTAACGGCGTAACGTCTTTCATGGCATCTAAAAATGTCGTATCGGTGTTTGCGTCTTTAAACTTCATATTCGCCTCCAGTATCACGCTGTCGCGGATTTATACCCATACCGAATCAAGATTTCAACTATGTTCCACGGCGAAGAATGTATGCTGGTGGGCAAGGTATATCTGCTCGACATGATGTAAACGGCAAAGTCATGCCGATTCTATCTACATAAACTACGTTTACGTCGTGATTAAAGATTAGTTTTTCTACTCGTCTTAGCTAAAAATTTAGTTTTATTTCAGTGATATACCTATCGAAAATATATTTTTAGTACAAAAAATGAACAGGGTGGCGTGTGGATTGCGATAGTTGCTTACTTATTACACACAAGACCAGAGCAATGATCAGGGATATCGTAGAAGAATTTAAGTATTGGGAGGCTCGCGCAGGTCATGATGTACGCGCACTGCAAAATGTTGAACGTGAACTGGAGCAAACAGCGGATTCCGGAATGTCAAAGTCGGTAGCATTCTTAATGTTTCGTAATGGCTTTCGAGTCAGGCATGCAGAGCATATGCAAATTCGTCGTCCTAAGGTGCTGCTTGGCGCAATTTGTCACAATGTTTATCCGAATTTCCAAAGCATTCCATTGCTAGCATTTTGTGATTTGGTTTCGTTATCGGACGCGAAAAATCAGCAAGGGCTAGACGAGCGTATTTTCTTCGATGTATTCAGAGATGATTTTAACGACATTGTGAGCCGTTTGCCTAAAGGGTTTACGCCAGATTACTATTTTGATCCGCAAGCTTGTGGTGTATCTGTGCCGCCAGCTGGAATAGAGGAATCGCCTTTTCCAACCGTTGCTGGAATATGCCATACCTTTCGCGCAGTGAATACCGATATGATTGCGCGGCTATATGATGTCGTGTTACCCGTATCTAAGCCTTTCAGTGCGTTATTTTCTAAGAGTCATCCAGATAAGCTCGTACTTGACGTGCCATTTGGTGCCAATTGGGGGTCGTTTCATTACACTATTAAAAATGACGGGGTAGAACGAGATATTGATGTACTCATTAATTTTACCGACGTTGTCAGGCCTGAATATGGCGAATATCGGCGGCAAGCGATTGAGTTAGCTAAGGCTTTCAAACTGAAATACGGTCACCGATTTACTATTCACTTTGCACAAAAATGCAATAAGCAAGACTACGAAAAAACCATTGTTTGCAGTAAAGTGGTGTTAAACGTGTGTGGATTTAATGGTCCGTATAACTACCGTACCTGTGAAGCCATGAATGCAGGAGCAGTACTTCTTCAAATGGATGTAAAATTTGATGTGGAGCCTCAAAAAATGGAGGACTACTTCAACGAGGGGGAAGATTATATTGCATTCAATCCAGACAATTTTGAAACCACATTATTAGAGATATTGGAAAATCCAGAAAGGCGTCATGCGATTAGCCAATCTGCCATGGCAAAAATGGAAACGATGTACAGTTGTGTGGCGATTCATCAAACTATTCTGAATGCTATTCACGCTGAAGGTCCAGAGCGATTAGTTGCAAGACGTGCGCGTGGATTTGAGCAATTTCAAAATTGGATGCGGGTACTCGCTACATCGCCAGCACATCATTTATACAAACATCAACTGTTCGGCATGTTAGCCTGCGGTAGTTCGTCGTTCGAAGATCCCGATACCATTCGCTATGGAATAATGGGGGTGACCGCCCTAGAACGCGCAATGGGAAGACAAGGCGCAGGGTTTATCGCTCATGGTGCGTTGCGCCAGTCTTTTTCGAATGGCTATATCAATGCGATTGAATATTTAGATGCCATGTTTAGTGAGGAAGAAAGAACATTGGCTGACACATGGTTTGTGGCATGTACGCGCGCGCAGTGCGGGCTGCCAAGCACAGATGATTTGATGACAGTCAAATCAGCGTTGGAAGCGGCAATACGCGATCAGTCTTTACTTATCTCTGCTGACTCACTGTGTTTGTTAGATTTTCTTACGCCCGTCGAAGAAAGTGATACTGCCAGAAAACAAATTTTAGATATCCCGTATTTATTGGCGGCGGGAGATCAAGAGGCGCAAAATCAGATTGTAATGGAATACATGTTGTGGTGGACGGATTACTTCATCGCTAAAGCGTTGGACCTACAAAGCGAGTTGTCAGCGTAATATGATGTTGCAAAGATATCTTCATTAGTATAATTGAGGGAGGCGAGTATCGCGCTCCCTTCTGTGTAGCTTAGTGCATGGTGTGCACTGTCGAGCCACCGTAATAGTGGAGTTGCGACGGAATGGTGTTATCAGTTGGGTGTCCGCTAGCCCAGAACATAGAGAAGTCACTTGCGCTGTTAGGCGTTTTCTTATACACGTCTCGTAAGAAGTTGTGGTGCTGCATGTGATCGTAGGTGACCTGTATACCCGACATGACATTACCCCAAAAACGATAAATATTGCCGCCAGCTCTATCTCGCATTGAATAACCAGCTTCGTAGCCAGTCGCAAATACATGGCCAGTGAGTGAGTCAATCATCGCAGAGGAATAATTATGGTTTTCTTCAAAGCGTCCATGAACCACGTCAGCTGAACCAACTGTGGTAATCGACAGTCTGCCGTCTCGGTGAACGATGACTTTTATCAATGAACGACGGTGAGTGAAATTGGTAGGATCCGCGGTTTTTGAAACAGTAAAGAGAACAACTGCTTCGCCATTTTGATTAATTTTAATGTCTTTTAAATACGTGAAATACCCCGTATTGCGATAGCCATCTCGCAGTGCAGCGCGCGAATCAAATTGTTCCAGTGGTAGCGGAAGTGCATCACCAAAGCGATTCTTCCATGTTCTTCCACCATCAAATGATTCCATAAAATAGACATTGGTTCGATAGTCAGGGTGGTTATTAACATGCGAGTTGTAGGCCATAACAATGCGGTCGCCGTCGGTATATGAAATGGCGTAGTGTCCACCTTTTACCATTTTAGTGGTGGTATTGTTTTGCGTAATGTAGAGTTCGCGGCCGTTTGTGTACTGGGTGTGCAAGAGCACTTTACCATTAGTCTCGGTTAACCAAGGTTGAGGATAAGCAAAGAGGGCAGGGTAAGGGGTTGATGTCACTTGATCAAACACGCTAATGCTACCCTGATAGCGGCTTTTGTAGACTAAACCCGGACGGCTTGTGTTTCTGCCACTCACGTACACCCAAATGTACCCATCTTTGTCAATGAGAATTGACGCGTTGTCGTGTTGATCAAGCACATTCGGCTTTACAGTAACAAGTGTAGGATTCGAACAGAGGCGTTTGTTTGAATGATTGTAGCAACCCACGTAAATGGCCATTTGACTTGGCTTTGCAGGGTCTAAACCGCCATAAGTAAAGAACGTTTTGTTATGCTTGTCAGAGTATATGGCGAGAGGCCGATGCTTCGTGGTGGCGGTGCCCATAGCGCCTGAATATTTTGGGACTTTGTCTTCTCCAAAGTACTGAGGCAATTCATACCAAAGACCTTGATAAGTCGCCGCCAGTGATAAGGTGGGAAGCAGGAGTGTCGCTGAAAATGCGATTTTTCCAATCACTTTTCCAATTTTGTTAACCAATGTATCCATGTATTTTTCCTTGTTAATAGGTGTGCGTAAACCGGCACAACGCTATGGTAGCAAAAGTTACCGTGATGATGGTGGATTATTCCATTTCTACACGGCTTTTCGCATTAGGTTCAGTAACATGGCGTATTGTGGTAGGTTACTACTTTGAGAATAATAACATCAGAGAAAAACATGAACTTTTCCCCTGTATCAAATCGTGTCGTACGTGGGTGGATGCTGTCTGTTGCTGCAACTGGCCTTTTAAGCGCTTGTTCGCAGCCAGCGCCCGACATGCAGTCGCAGCCCACTGAAGAAAGTAGCGTCACGTCTACCATTCAAACGGGCGTTGATTATCACTCGTACGCAAATCCCTCTGAAATTGCTGTTAAGCATATTGATTTAGATCTCACTGCCAACTTTGACAAGCGCATATTAGAAGGTTCAGCCACGCTGACGGTTGAACGAATGGCACCTGAAGCGTCTACATTGATGTTGGATACGCGAGATTTATCAATTGAATCAGTCACGTTTAATGGTGAACCTGTAGACTTTTCATTGGCAAAGGCCGACCCGAATTTAGGAAGTGCCTTGTCTATTTCGCTTCCTGCCAGCGCGAATAAAGTGACGGTGAATTACCATACATCACCTGACGCATCTGGCGTGCAATGGTTGACGCCAGCACAAACGGCGGGCAAACAGCACCCGTTTTTGTTTACTCAGGCTCAGGCCCTGCATGCGCGGAGCTTTATTCCTCTGCAAGACTCGCCGAAAGTGCGTGTGACATATAATGCACGAATTCAAACACCAGAAGCCTTGCTGGCTGTTATGAGTGCATCAAACGACCCAGACACCGCACGCGATGGTGATTACCACTTTACTATGCCGCAACCGATTCCGTCTTACCTGATTGCGCTAGCTATTGGAGATTTAGCCTTCAAACCGATGGGTGAACGCACGGGGGTATATGCTGAGCCTGCGTTGTTAGATGCGGCAGCCAAAGAGTTTGAAGACACTGAAGAGATGTTGGAAGTGACAGAGGCGTCATTCGGTGAATACCAATGGGACAGATACGATCTACTTATTTTACCGCCTTCATTCCCATTTGGAGGCATGGAAAACCCGCGTTTAAGCTTCATCACACCTACCGTAATTGCTGGCGACAAAAGCTTGGTTGCACTCATTGCCCACGAGCTTGCACACAGCTGGTCGGGCAATACTGTCACCAATGCGACATGGCGTGATTTGTGGCTAAACGAAGGGTTTACGACGTATTTGACCTACCGAATCATGGAAATGATTTACGGCACTGATCGTTACAACATGGAAGCGGTGTTGGGCTACCAAGATTTGCAAGCTGATATTTCATCACTAGATAAGAACGATCAGATTCTCGCGATAGACTTAAGAGGCCGTGATGCTGATGATGTGTTCTCTAATATTCCCTATGAAAAAGGGGCGCTATTTTTACGTGAAATAGAGCACAAAATCGGGCGCGACAACTTTGATGCGTTTTTACTGCAATACTTTCAGGATTTTGCGTTTAAAAGTATCACCACCGACGAGTTTATAACTTACCTAGATAAAACCTTGTTAGCGCAATATCCTGACAAACTGTCTAAAGACAGAATACATACATGGATATTTGAGCCTGGTATTCCTGAAAATACAACTGTTCCCTCGTCAGATGCGTTCAGTAAAATCGATACTATTCGTAGCCAATGGTTGGCGGGCGAGGTTGCTGCAAATGATATCAATACAGCAGAGTGGACGGTACATGAGTGGTTGTACTTCTTAAATAACTTGCCTGAAAAACTGTCGAACACGCAGCTTTCTGAATTAGACAATGCATTTCAATTAACCCAAAGTCGCAATAACGAGATTGCACATAGCTGGTTGATGGTAAGCGTAAAGAATACGTATGAACCCGCCTATGCGCGACTGCATGATTATTTGGTAAGTATTGGCCGCAACAAGTTGGTTAAGCCGTTGTATCGAGCGTTGTCGAAAACGCCAGAAGGGAAAACAATGGCGCAAAAAGCCTTCGCTGAAGCCAAGGCGGGCTATCACCCACTTACGGTAAAAGCGAACGAAGGGTTTGTGAAGTAATTATTCCTTAATAACGCCCAGTATAAATTGTTGCAAAGGCGGCATGCTAAGCCGCCTTTTTGTTGCCTGAAGTATTTGCATGCGTATGTTGAAAGCCATTGTATATTCAAAGCCGATGCTTGCTTAGGTTAGATACTGACAATAAATTTATCTAAGCCTTTCTCGTTTAACCAATTAAGAAATGCTTCATGCTTCTTTTCATTCTCATGGTTAAGCCCAGACTTATAATGAGGGTGGAATACCCCTTTGCGCTTCTGCCATATAAGCTTACTGGTGAGGTCTGATTCGGCAAGCTGCAATTGAACATCACTTTTATCTTCTACATGAATGGCTATGTCTACACAGCAACCTGAACTGGAAAAGTTAAGGAGTTTTCCTGTATAGGTTTCTCCCCCTACTGTGACCGATACATCAAGTGGATGTCCGAATAAAGACAGTCGCTCATCGGCACGTTGGATCTGATTTTTATAACGAATAGCCGCTCGGTAACCTCGATAGAAAAAGACGAGATTAGTGAGTATTAGCGTAATCGCAAAATAAATAGACAGAGACTGTTGGTAATACAGTGGCTCATGCTTTGACGATAACGAGGTCATGAACAAAACAAACAGCGCGCAAGCGATACTAATTAGTGTCATGAGCAACCAATTTATGCTGCGCCGACTCACTATCCAAGCCAGTTTATCGTGGCTATGAAAATGACTCGCGCCATAACTTAAAGACACTACCGTAGTCACGAAGTACAGTAGGGGCACGGTGACATGAAATGCATTTATGTGGTTCGGAAATACTAAATAACTCGCTTGATGACCAATAAGCTGAGTGACGGCAAAAAACAAGATGGCAATGACTGCGGCACCAGCAATGAGTAACATTGGTAATGTGTCTACGGTTCTGTGAATTTTAAAATAAATTTTTGCCGTGAGAAAACCGACTGTCATGCCAATAGCAATGTTAATAGACCAGAACGTCACCCAAGCCTCATAGAGGCGCGTTGGATTAACCGCTATTTGGCCCGCCGTGAGCGGCAGTTGAGCAACATGAATGGCGAAAATCGCACTGGTAGTCACTAACGTAATACAGACCCACACAATAGCTTGGAAACTAAAGCTGATACTCAAACCATACTTTTTAGGAATTTTTACCCCAATGCGCTTCAGATGTGTAAATAACGTTCTTTTATCTGGTGAGATCTTAGTGAGTTTTGCCAGAACCGCTTTTAGCAGATTACCTATCACCAGATAGGTTTCTCGTTCTCGTACCATAACGTCTTGTTGAGTCGTATTGATTAGCTCCATCGTATATTGTTCAGCGGTATGTAGCTCGGGCAAATGGCTAAGTGGCCCGTATTGCTTACACGTTATAATTTGCGCCATGAGTTGTTTGATATGTGCGTGTGATGGTGGAATATTGTATCCATCAAGCTCCGCTGTCTGGGTTGTACTTAAGTGCTTGAGGGTGAGTGCCGAGGCAAAGTTAGTAGAGATACTGTGTTCTAGTTCGTAGTATTCTTCTTTTCCACCAAACATGTTGGTTAACAGCTCTAAAAATTGCCCTTCATTGTGTTGCCAGCGTTTACTGTCTTTGATGACATAGAGCATTAGCGTAATGATAATCGATCGTTCTATAGCGGAACTATTTTCAGACAGTGCGCTCAACGCAGCGTCGTTTGCGCCAACGTTGAGTTGTGCGCTTGTCGCGAGGTTAAATAGGTTCAGCACTATGTCACTGTAATACCCAGCTAACAATACCAAAGGGGCAAATAAACTGAAGTACAATATTGAGCAACGAGATTTGTGAATGATTAATCTCTCTTTCGGATCATAAAGCCTTTCGCAGTAGGCCGTGACTTGACCTCTGCAAAAGGCATATAAAACCAAAAGACAAAATATTAAATAAATAAAAATCGCCATATTAAATCACCTGCAGAGTAATCTATTACTTAGGTGATGTTAAATGGATAAAACTCTCACCTAATGGTTAGTGGCCAAAGTAAACCGCAATGTCTACCGCGATCAAGATAATAATTATCCACTCCAAAAAAGCAGAATGTTTATGATTTTGCTCCGCTGCTAGCATTTCTAATAGAGAGTGAATGGTGTCTAATTTTAAATTCAAAAGCTCTATTCTTGGCTTTAAATCTAAATATTTGGCAACTGCCAAATAGTGAGCTTCTTGATCTGGGTATTCCCAAAAAAACTCAGGTGTATCTAAAAGATTAAAGTGCAGAACAATATCGTTTGTGGTTTGGAATAACATGCCTCTGAGTTTCGCAAGCTTTTTACGATTCAGTGGAATATTTCCCGTTTTCGCTAGGGTATCTGATAAATACGCATTATCTAAAATGACTTTCTCCGCCACACTTTCAAATTGCTCAAGCTTACATGACTGAGCGATAGCATGACTTACGGCCAACAATGTTAGCGTTTTTCGATTAGGCAAAGAGACCTCGTCACCACTAATAGATACCGGCTTGTCTTCATGGACGTCAAATGCGAGTTTTTCCCAACGTAGAGATTCCTCAGGAATAAGCGTTGCAGGCAAAATTTCTTCGAGTATCTGATCGCGTTTTTGATCACTTAATCCCCAGCAAACAAAAACGCCGTAATCGAAAACAAAGCAATCACCGTTAGGTACGCTGATATAGAGCGCATCTCGATAGCGTTTTTCGAAAAATTGGTTGCCTAATTGCTTACTGACTTTTTCCAACGAAATGTTGCGCCCGATTAGGACAAATTCAACATCATGCGCTTTTGCGTTAGCCATATTTATTTTCTCATTGTAAAGACAACAACACCGCTGTACGAAGTTTGGTTTTGCCATAGCTCGACAGCTTATAAAAATCATCCAGTGCGATAGGAATATGTTGGCAATCCAGCGGAGCGGAATGCAAATCGTCCACGCAAGGGTCGTGAATATACAAACAGGTATCATCTATAGCGGTGACAGCTATCCAGTGGGGCACTTTGTGTCCGTCTAGTTGGTAGGTGCTGATCATCGTGAGTACCGCTTTGCCAGAGGATAGCGCTGCTTTTAAATGTTCGAGCGTGAATTCTTCATTTTTTATCGTTATGCCCTCGGCGGTTGCTTGTTCTTCAAAATGAAGTTCAACATGCTCAATGATTTCTTTCTTATGTGTGCTGCGTACGCCGCCAGTAAACAAAGGTAAAGCCTGATTAATAAACACTTCACTTTTATAACCGCGTTTATGCGCAGCCAAAGCGAGCCCAATAGGGTGACAACCACCGTGTCCTGCCATCATGAAAATGGTGGTTGCTTCTCGCCACAAATCTAATTCCAAGCGCTGCGACAACACAAATTGTTTGTCTAATTTACCCAACGCCATCATTAATGAAGAAGGGCCGCAGGTAAATTCTGTGGTTTGTTGATACCACGGATAGGGGGATAATTTGCGCGCAACAAATTGTTGTCGAATGTCTTTTTGCATTCGCAGAGCGTTGCTATTGTCTTCATAATAATGGGTGTAAGTGCCAAATACTTTATACCCCATTGATTTATACAAAGAGATTGCGGCTTCGTTATTTTCAGCCACTTCTAAGCGCATAAATAATTTGTCAAAAGATAATGTGGTTTGTTCTAACGCCTCGATAAGCTGTTTGCCCAATCCTAAACCGCGTGCATCAGGGCTTACGGCGATAGAGTAAAGGCGCGCTAAACGCGTGCCTTTACGCATGATCACCAACCCATAACCCAGCAATGAACCGTTAGATTCAGCCACTAAAAAGACCCTATGCTGCGCTTTTAGCCAGTATGAGAACTGACGCTTACTCAGACGATCAGTGGCAAAACAGGTTTGCTCAAGTTGAGTGAGTGCATTGATATCGGACTTTTGCACATCACGAATATCAACCTTCGTATTTGCTACCGCTGGCAACGCCATTAACGTCCCCTCGCTTCGAGTCGATTAGCAAATTCCTGCATGATTTGCATATAAAGCTCTTTACCTAAATATTGATCCTCTACGCCTTGCTCAATGCTTGGGTTGTCGTTGACTTCAATTACGTACACCTGATCTTGCAATTGCTTTAGATCGACCCCGTACAATCCTTTTCCAATAAATTTGGCGGCTTTTAATGCGGCTTCTAATACTTTTGACGGTACTTCAAACGTAGGTAACGTTTCGAAATCACCCGAAGTATCTTTCGTCTTGGCACCATGATTGTAAATCTGCCAATGCCCTCTCGCCATATGGTAACGGCAAGCATAAAGGGCGCGTCCGTTTAATACGCCAATTCGCCAATCGTAATCGGTATACAAGTATTCCTGAACCAACACGAGTGCAGATTCAGCTAACAGAATAGCCAATTTGTCTGTCAGTTCTTGTTCCGTTTTCACTTTAAATACACCAAGTGAAAATGCGCTTTCTGGTAGCTTCAATACCATAGGAAAGCCAAAATCAGCCACCAAACTTGCTAGTGTCTCAGGCGTTGAATCCGAGACAAAGTGTGTGCGTGGCGCAGGGATACCGTTATACGTAAACGCGTCATGTAAAAATACTTTGTTGCAACAGCGCAAAATCGAGGCTGCATCATCGATGACCACTAAGCCTTCCTGCTCTGCCTTTCTGGCCAGATTGTAGGTGTGATGCTTAATCGAGGTTGTTTCGCGAATGAACAGAGCATCATACCGACTTAACATGCCAATCTCTGCTGCGGTCACCAGCTCCGCATGAATACCGTTAGTGGCAGCGGCAGAAACAAAACGTTGTAACGCTTTTTTATCACTTGGAGGCGTTGGTTCATCTGGGTTTACTAAAATCGCCATTTCCCAGCGCTGTGTTTTTTTGCGGCTATGGCTTCGCCACACCTGTTGAGTAAAGTGTTGTAACTGCTCAAAAAAGGCGTGTTGCTGCGCGTCATCCAGCTGGTGCATACTCAATGTATCGATGGTGGCAACGGCTCTGCTATTGTCTACTTCGACACTGATCGCCAAAAGTGGCGCGGCAAACCGTTCAAATACATAGCGAGCAACCTTTGCCATAGGCGATTGATAAACGTGTCCAAAAAACACTAAACACTGATGTTTGCCTTCAGCCAATGACTTCGACACAGTCTCTGGTAATGGGATCTGAATGCCCAAAGACTGTTGATTGTCATCGTATACCCCTAAGTCGTTGATGGTGCTGACGCTCGGCAATACACGATGCTGACGTGCTTCCGCCAACAACGAGCAATAGTATCCCTGACTCAAATATTTATCTGTGTCGCATAGGTTAATCACTCGCGTTTTAGGCTCAGACAGTTTCGGATACTCAGACAAATACTGTTGAAAACTGATCACCTTAGCATTGAGTGTTGGAAGCTGTTGAGCGTTGTCGGTTACCACAAGCGTCTTGGGCACGATGATTCCTTAATATTTTGGATAACTTATTAAAAAATATAGGCGCTTTTCGCCTAATGTGTACCTTCAGAATGAATTTGACACGGGTTTTTATACAATCTGAAGAGCGTTAAAATTCACGCGCTTTGTACCATGAATAAATGTGTATTGATGTATTTTTGACCATGATATTTTTTCATCGTGATCAGAAAAACTTTACGTCGATAAGTGTTGGGTAGTCTTAGCGTATATGTAGGGGTTATCAATTTAGAATGAAGGGGCGATAGCGCCTCTGTTTGGGCGCAATTTTCGCACTCGATATCATGGCCTTGAGTGGGGGATTGAAGCGATCTTTAGAAAAATGGTGGTTAAGGTGTTTCCGATGTGAGCGACGGGTAAGCAAGATAAACATGCAGGCGCTTTTGTTCATTAAGCGTAAAATGATTGTCGAGATAAATTTGTTTTTCAGAATCAGAAGCCTCGCTTAATTCCGCAGCGAACAATCGCTTCACCTCTTCTACACGGGCAAGCCAATTTTCCTTACGTTGCCTTGAGGCTTGGAGTCGTGTTGCCACTTCATCGCCGAATTCCGCTGCCAGCGCATTATAATTATTGGGTTGCTGGGTTAGCGTAATGGCTTTTTGTAACTCAAAACTGGGGGTAAAATGCCGCTTGTGTTCTTCTGGCATCGTTTCAAAATGCGCCTCAAGAAGGGTTTGTCTGGCGGCTTCGCTTAACGTCTTATCCTGCATCAGTTGCATACGTTGAAGTGCAAGTGAGTCTCGGGTATGTTCTTCTGTAAACAGCGCATGGCGCTCAATTTCTGAAAAGTATTCGTCTTGTAATCGACTGACATCTATCAGGCGTTGCTGGGCTTCAATAGCGGTATGTACCATGCCAGAATCTATTGCTGCGAGAGCCAGTTTGTAGTCGAGGTAGCGAATGAGTATTTCTGTTAGCTCTGGACAATGGGGAAGGGGAGAACAGTAGGTGTCAAATTTTGACCACATTATATCTTCACCTTGCTCGTAAAAACTGTGATAGTAATCCAGTAGGTGTCGAGTTTGATGGTTTAGCCAGTTTCCGTCAGCAACATGTTGTTCGCCATCAACCGAGACGTGAAGTGGGCGAACAGCTTGAGCAGGTATTGCCAGCGAAGTGGTATCTGTGTCAGTCATGCTGGATACGCTTCTCTGACTTTTTGGGCCGTCTGCTGCGCGGCTATTGCGTAAGTTATCATTAAAATAAAATGAGGCTGAAATGGCCGCAAGGGCGGCCACCAGGCAAATAGCAAATGCCTTCATTGGATTATAAACCTAGGTTTTTAAGGCGATTAGCTTGTTGTCTGAACACGGTAAGCGGATCCGTCTCAAATAAGTGATGAATACCAAAGGTGTGGTTTACCTCATCAATGTGGTTCATTTTGTAATTGTCTTTAATCACGTAACCTAGACGGCTTGAACAGCTGGACACTAACCCGTCGTTGGTCTCACCAATCACGAGACTGGTAGCCGTAAGCGCTGCGTCGGTAGGATCAAACATGTTGGTAAACGCTTTACCGCCACTCCAAGAAAAGTAATAAACACCATTGTCTGCAATCATGTTGGCGTTGCCGCAATATTGTGAAGGCACGCCTTCTGGATATTTAGCGTTGAATGCTAACGTGCCTTCGGTGGTCAACGTTTCAAGGCTTTCAAGCGAATTCTGAGGGTTACCTGCGTTACCTGAAACAAAGTCTATTATTGTCGCAAGGGCGTTGAATACACCTTCAGCAATCGCCTCGCTGAAAGAACCATCGGGTACTTTATTTCGAACCAGATCCGCGACAGGGCTTCCCCAGTTAACACCACCAATGCTCGTCACTGATGCCACCAAATCTGGACGTACTGAAGCAACATAGCGCGCAGTTTGTGCGCCTTGGCTGTGGCCAAATAAATGCACTTTTTCAGCACCAGTCAGATCAATTATATGCTCAACTTGAAGCAATAATTGTTCGCCTCTGAACTCAGAACTGTTCGCTGCCGAAACTTGTGTTGTGTATACCTTTGCTCCGTCTTTTCCTAACGCATGGGGTACGCCAAAAAAGTAATCTACGCCTAATGCAGAGTCAAAACCAAACAGGCCATGTACCAAGACGATGGGGTATTTCGTTTTCGTATAATCTGAGGCTTGGGATTGGAGTGAAAATAGCGACAGGGAGAACAAAAGCGGGAACAACAACAGCGTTTTAGTCAGTTTCATAAGTGTGTCCTTGTTTACGTTGTATTAACAAATTCGAAACAAATGGTATTCGTGAGGTCTAACCAGGTAAAATATTTGCCGTTTATGCTGAGTATTGATGATATGTATGTTTTTTTGATTAAGTCACATATATAAATCAAACTAATGGTTTGTTGATGGGGCGTTTTCTCTAGGTTTTATCGGATGAGCGGCGAAAAATGGGATAAACGTGCGAAAGGCGGTGGATTAAGCAATAGAAGATATCTATAGTTGGTAAAGCCGCCGATGGCGTTAACGCCTTCAGCGGCAAGAAGATTAGCTGAGCAAAATGTTAAACATATGTTGTTATTTGTTTAACCCAATCAGTTCAATTTCTCCTATTTGCACTAAATCTGCATTGGTTTTGCTAATTGATACGCGATAACTGGTGTATGCGAAGCCATTGGTAAAGCTGAAGACTCTGCGTTCAAAACGGTCATTCCAACTTTCTCCAACCCAATTGGCGATGGGTTCCCAAGTTTGCCCGCCGTCATTTGAGCCGAGTAGACTAAAATCTTCGGGATCGCGCTCGGGTGCATCGTTTGCGCTGGTGATAGCAAGCGTATCAATCACGGTTGGTTCAGCTAAATCAACCTGAATCCAGCTCGGGTCTGCTTCACTGGGTGCGCCTTGCCAATCGTTATGATCAAGCCATTTTGTTTCTGGGTTGTTATCAAATGCTTGTGCGGCGCTTTCATTATCACTGATGCTAAAGCGCGCTGTATAGCTACTGCCAGTTTTGTCTGAATGATCAATACTTTCATATTGTGGGCCTATTAATCCCACCTCTGCAATTTGCATCAGTCCATCATTGCCTGCATTTTTACTGACAGCTAAGCGATATGTGGCATAAGCGAGTGTATTGTTAATTGCCCAACTTTGCTGTTCAAAGCGCTCATTGAAGCTTTCACCGGTCCAACTGGCCAGCGTTGTCCAAGAGGTTCCGCCGTCGTTACTGCCCAGCAAGCTGAAGTTTTCAGGGTCCCTTGCGGGTGCATCATTGGCAGAGGTGATGGTCAGTGTATTGACGGTTTTTGCTTCTGGTAAATCAACCTGAATCCACGCAGGATCTGAATCAGAGGGCGCACCTTGCCAGTCGTTATGATCCAGCCATTTGGTATCTGAATTACTATCAAATGCTTGTGCGGCGCTTTCTGAATCACTAATACTGAAACGCGCAGTGTAGCTTGCCCCACTGGAAAGAGCGTGATTTTCCCCAGCCACTTCAGGGCCGATAAGTTCAATCTCACCGATTTGCATGAGGTCTGCATTCCCTTGGTTTTTAGACACTTCTAGGCGGTAAGAGGTGTAAGCCAATTGATTACTGACAGGCCAGCTTTTGCGTGAAAGTCTATCGTCAAACGATTCTCCCACCCAGTCTCCGATGGAGGTCCATGTGGTGCCATTGTCGTTAGATGCCAACAAGCTGAAGTTTTCTGGATCCCGCTCAGGCGCGTCATTTGCGCTCGTGATTGCCAGTGTATCTACTGCCACAGGTTGAGCAAAGTCGACTTGTAGCCACGCAGGGTTTGCGTCGCTGGGCGCGCCTTGCCAGTCGTTATGATCTAACCATTTCGTGTCTGGATTACCGTCAAAGACTTTGTCTTGATTTTCTGCATCACTAATACTGTACCGTGCAGTGGATGTATAAGACGTGGTGTCGGTGTGCCTTTTCCCAACAAATACAGGGCCTAATAGCTGAATGTCTGCAATTTGCATTAGGTCGGTGTTGCCTTGGTTTTTCGTAATATTTATACGGTAGGTTTGGTATGCAAGCTGATTGGCAAAGGTAAAAGCTTGGCGCTCAAATCGTTCATTAAATGCAATGCCTGTAATTTTAGCGAGTTCTACCCAACTTTCTCCATTATTACTCGCCTGCACGGTCACATTCTCTGGATCACGCTCAGGCGAGTCGTTGGCGCTGGTGATAAGCAGTGTGTTTGCGGCCTGGGGTTCATTGAAGGTAATTTGCACCCAAGACGGATCAGCTTCTGACGGTGCGCCTTTGTAGTCATTATGATCTAACCACTTGGTGTTAACGTCTCCATCAAATACTTTTGAGGCATTTTCAGCGTCGCTGATGCTGTTTCTAGCTTCAACTGTTGCAGTGGCTACATTCTCTTGAGAAGTGACTTCTGTGAGCGGCCCACTTGTTCCCGTACTCTCTTCCAATGAAAGTGAGAGGTCGATGATGTCTGCTGCCGTCATCCCAAGTTGAGACAAAGCAGGATGATTCTCAATGGCCGCCAGTGTGCCTTCACGCAGCGTTTTTAGTGCATCTTTGTCATCGTTGAGGGCATTGAGTATGTGTTGTTGCGTATCTTGAATATGCTCAGACAGGGTTTTCCCCTCTGGAAACGCGGCGAGGCTGGCGTTAATGAGCGATAATTTAATGATGTTTTCGCCTAATAATACGTCATGACAGACAAGCTCAGACACAGGGTCGCCGCTTTCATCGGTGCTTTGCGTTTCGTTGCACTGCTCTGACGTAACGAACTTTTCATACGACTGCGCATCAACTACTGCTTCGTCAAAAAGGTTAACGCTGTTAGTTTGCCATCCGAATACACGGAGCAGCAGTGATGATGCATCTTGTTGTGCGATTTCCAGCAGTGCCGAAGAGCTGACATTTTGACCATTATCTATTGCGCGTTGAATGAGCGTAGTGGCAAGTGTTGTGAGCGCATTTAATTGCACGGTTGCGTTAGTGCTGCCACCAGCGCTGTTATTGTAATCAACGGCAACATGACTCAATGTGGTTAACGATAAATTACCTACTTGTGCTGCACTCAGTGATTCACCTATGGTTCTATCGCCACATTGCGCTGCATCGCAAACCACCACTGTATTGTCGTTTGCCTCAGCGGTGAGGGCTATTATCGAATTGATGCCAAATCCCGGCTCGCTTTGTAACGCTATGCTAAAGCTGCCGTCATTTAGGGTCTCTCCACCAGATGCAATCGTCAGCGTACTGTTATTGAGTGTGCTGATGTTAAGCGAAGCTGCATATACAGGCCCTTTAACAACAGAGCCCGTAATGGTGGCATGGGTTGATTCAGGCTGAAACGGTACATCGGTTGGCGTAGGATCATTTCCACCGCCGCCACAGGCAGCGAGAAAGCCAGTTAACAGCATCGCTGGTATTCTGACTAATGAAGGGTGAGTTATGGTTTGATTGTTCATTGTTTATCTCCATATAAGTCAGGTTAGAAGCGATACGTTACGCCAGCGTATATTCGGCGTCCTGTATAGTTGCTGCTGCGTAGGCGAGCATCGGTATCATCTCCATATTGCGAGAAGGACTCTTCTTTTGTGAGGTTAATAACAGAGGCACTAAAGATCAGAGACTCAGTGATGTTGTATGAGGCATTGACGTCTATCTGCTCATAAGGCAGACCGTAAACAGTTAAGCCGTCATGCAAAGATAAGCTGCGTTTGCCTCTACGGTTGTAAGAGGCGCGAACGCTGAATAAATCATTTTCATAATACGCAGACAGGTTAAATTGATTGTCTGCACTGCCAATGAGCGCCGATTCGCCTACTTTTGTTCCGTCGATACTGACATCTGCTTGATTGGTGTCGTTAATGGTATAGTTTGCGTTGAATCCATAGCCGCTCTCGAAGTTGTGTTGAACATAAAGTTCGATACCACGAGAGGTGGCGTCCGAGCCATTGGCGACAGAGTTAAACGGACTAACGGTGATATTGCCAGCAGGCACAATAGTGTCACCTGTCGATGGATTTGTGTAGCCTTCGGTAGGACGTACAGAGGTGATAATTAACGGTACGATAAAGTTATCAACTTCTTTATTAAATAACGCGATGCCCATACCGGATCCCTCACCGTAATAGTACTCAAGAGACAGGTCCGTTTGAATTGATTCATAGGGCTCCAAGGCTTTGTTGCCGCCACTGCCAGACCAGCCTACATCTACGGGATTAAAGCGAATGGTTGCACGGTCTTCTGCGTACTCTTCAGACACATAGGTTAAGCTTTCTTGCCCGCCCAAATCTCCTAGGCCGGGACGAGACATGGTTTTTGCCGCTGATGCCCGTAAAATCAGGTTGTCAGAGATGTCCCATGCAAAGTTGAAACTGGGTAGCCATTGTTTGTTTACAACGTCACGCTCTATTAGGGTTTCAAAGTCGAGAGCACGCTGATCGCCAGAGGTAGTCGATACGTTAACATCTTGCGTTTGAGCATAAACTTCATCGTCAATATCATCCAGTAATAGCACGATGCGGTCAGTTGAGGCGACGGTCGTTGTGGTCTCTACATATCGCACACCAATGTTGCCGCGCATATCACCGTATTCATAGTCAGCTTGGAGATAAGCGGCTTGGATTTCTTCACTTATATCGTAGGCCAACTCAAGCTGTCTTCTTGTGTATTCTTGATAATTGTCAGTCACAATATCGCGATATTTGTCCCAATTAATGGTGGGCATGACATTAATATTGAAGCCACCAGTGATGTTTTGCTCACCTTGGTCGTTCAATACATCAGCAAAATTTGGCATTCCGCCAATCCACTGGTACATGTAATCTTCCATTGGACCATCTTTTGGATCAAGCTGACCTGATGCGATTAATTCAACGCCTTCCGGAGTGAGAAAGAAGGTATTATTTACCTCTCTGTGTAACTCACTTTCACGGTATTTCGCGCCCACTCGAATTTGAGAAATGGGCCCCCAGTTCACACTGTAATCTACGTCAATCTGAGCGTAATCTTCTTCAATATCACTAATAGCAAAGCTAGAGTAGGTTGAGCCTGGATCGGGGTCGCCGCCAATACCTGCTTGGAGGTTTTCCAGCAAAAGTGGATCTGCGTATAACGAAACCTGATTATCAAGTCGCCAACCCGCGTAGTTAGCAGCGTTTCGCAACATGCCATTTTCACTGCGACTAGCTGGTTCTCCACTTTTATAGGCAGCATTCCAGGATTCTGACGGGCCACCCTCTGCTTTGGTATGGCCTACATTCACGCGCAAGCTGTAATCATCCGCGACATATTCCATTTCTAAATCGAAGGTATCAGAGGTGTCTTTTTCACGCACATAGCCGCCTGATATCCATGGGAATTCTAAATTTCCCTCTGTGCCACTTGCCCCTGTGGTGTAATCAATGCCAGTCACAATAGTGCCGGAGTCGTCGGTCATCACGTTGTTGACGAAGTCTGGGCTATTTTTCCATTCCGGCATGGAAAAGCGAGAGTTAGTATGATCTTGACTGAGTGAGAAATGGAAGTAGTTGAATGTAAAGGTTAAATCATCGAGCGGTGCATACTGAATTGTCGCTTGCGTTCCTTCACGAATACGTTCTTCTTTAAAGACTTGCGCACCAACCACTTGTGGAAGCCAGACTCCATCGTAAACATTGCCATTGGCATCTTTCAACGCGCCGAAGCGACGTGTGCTATCCGGAATGATATTGCCATTTACATCAAAGGCTGGGGCAACGCCTAAGTCAGGATCGCTGTCTGCGTCTGTCGCAAATCGAATCCCGCCACCATCAGCTGCATCCCCTGTTAGTGAGCGGTTTGTGCGTTCCTGTCGGGTATAGCCAACCAAAAAGCCAATGTCTTCATCATCATTTTTCCAAGAATATACGCCACTAAAACTGGGCTCATAGTCTTCGGTAACATCAGCATAGGTGTATTCAACATTTACGCTACCTGAGTTTGCGTCTAGGTTAAATGGCTTACGACTGTGCACAATAATAGAGCCGCCCACACCGCCTTCGTCTAATCGTGCTTCTGATGACTTAAAGACTTCAACCCGCTCCACCATGGTGGAGGGCAATAAAGCGAAATTAAACGAACGCGACGGGGCGCCGGGGGAGGAAGCGATGTAGTTACCATTAAGTTGAGTAAACGTAAGTCCCTCTGATAAGCCACGGATAGACACTTGGCTGCCTTCACCGCCACTTCGGGTAATGACAATGCCGGGTACTCGCTGGAGAGAATCCGCTACGTTTTTGTCGGGGAATTTGCCAATGTCTTCTGCGGTGATGGCATCAACAATCGCATTTGACATACGCTTGATGGCCAGGTTTTCAGCCATACTCGCTCGAATACCTCTAACCTCAATGGTTTCAACCAGTTCATCATCATTGGCTTGTTCAGCCTCCTGCGTATACGCAGGTAGTGTTGTTGTGCTGAGCGCGGCCAATAACGCGAGGCTAATCCGACTCCGTGCAAAGTTGAACGTGCGGCACAGGTGTTTTGATTTTATCGTAGAGCTCGCCATTCCATTCTCCCATCCTGATATCAGGGTTACTTTCTTATTTTTGTTAAGCAATCGTTTGCTGCTTAATGGTCGTCTCTGTTTCTCTCAATCAGTACTCGCATGATGAACGTGAGTGAGGGATTTCGCCGCTCTTTGCCACCAAGCGAATCAGATGCGGCGTTAACAGATTGTTAAAAATCATAAGGCTGGTTAACCTTTGAGCGATAACAGAAATTCGGTCACCTATACAACAAAATCGGCGTTGAATGAATTTTAATAGGGAGGCTTTTAAACACGCTTAACGTTGTGTAACTACACATGAAATCGTGCAAATTATTGATAATTATAGGTAATATATTCATTTATTGTTCTCCGACATACAACTGACATACTTCTGTAATGGAGTATTTCCCACAATGCTTATTATGATGCGATATGGGTAACATGCAGGGTGGATTAATTATCCACGTGTTTTCTCAGGGTTGAGGGCTTTTCACCAAAGAGCAATTGAAATTGTTTACTGAAATAACTCGGGTCAGAAAAGCCACATTGATAGGCGACTTCTCCGATGGGTAAACGGGTTTCTACCAGCAGTTTGCGGGCATTTTCTAAACGGGTTTCATTAATAAATTGATTCGGGGTTTTGGCAAGGTGTTTTTTAAAACGTCGCTCTAATGCACTAATAGATAGATGCGCCAGTTCTGCCAATTGCTCTACTGATATATTGTCGCTGAAGTGTTGGCGAATGAACTTAACTGGCGCCTCGATGGCATGCACGTGAGATAGGGCTTTCGAGGTTTTTTCCAAGTGCCGTGTAATCCCGTAGGTGCCTATTACGTCATTGTCATCGTTAGTGAGTACACGTTTAGAGGTTGAAAACCAACCCAATTCACCAGATGTTGTGTAATTCAACTCAAGTCTGTCGCTCACTTGTTGTCCATTTAAGACACGTTTATCGTCGTTAACGAACTGATGGGCAAGATGCTTGGGGGAAAAGTCATAATCGGTTTTTAATCTGACTTGATCGAGGTGCTTGAAGCCCTGATGGTGCACAAATTCCTCATTTCCGTAGATGATCCTGCTCTCCCTGTCTTTTACCCAAAATAAAATATCAGGCAAAAGGTCGAACGCCGCAATAATACGCTTTACGCCTGACTGATTTAGCATCTCATGCACGTCCATTTGTCGATCTCACTTTTTGTTTACGAATGTTTTACATTTAATAAACGCCGAATTTGTCGTATTGTCAACCGATTTTCTATTAAAGCAAAAAAGGGCGGCTTGATATGCTTTTTAACGAATTTGTTACATCTGATTGAAAGGTTGATCTATGACCGATAGTTCGAAGCGAAAAATTCGAATGGGAATGGTAGGGGGCGGCGAGGGTGCATTTATCGGCGCAGTGCATCGCATGGCGGCTCGCCTTGATGGCGACATCGAACTTGTTTGTGGTGCGTTTAGTGGCGATGCAGATAAAAGTCGACAGTTTGGTGAATCCTTGAATCTCGCCCCTTCTCGCTGCTATGGCTCATATGAAGCCATGATGCGAGAGGAAGCTGCATTACCAGCCTCTGAAAAAATGGATTTTGTTGCAGTGGTTACGCCGAATCACTTACATTTTCCTGTAGCCAAATTGGCACTTGAGCAGGGTTTTCACGTGATGTCTGACAAACCTGCCACATTTTCTTATCAAGAGGCCTTACAGCTTAAAAAGACGGTGGATGATACCCAACGCTTATATGGTTTAACTCACGTCTACACCGCATACCCGATGATTCGAGAAGCGCAAGCTAAAGTTCAAAATGGCGAATTAGGTGCCATCAGAAAAATGGTTGTGGAGTACAGCCAAGGGTGGCTGGCCTCAAAAGAGGCAGAAGACGGCAAACAGGCCAAGTGGCGTTTAGATCCCAGCAAGGCAGGTGTGAGTTGCTGCATGGGAGATATCGGCGTTCATGCAGCTAACTTAGTTGAATTTGTGTCTGGGTTGCAGATTACTGCCATTTGCGCCGATTTAACATCGGTCGTACCGGGACGTAGGCTTGATGATGATGGAACCGTGTTGTTGCAGTTTGATAACGGAAGTAAAGGTGTTTTGCTGGCCAGTCAGATTGCCACTGGAGAAGAAAACAACTTGCACCTTCGAATATATGGCGATAAAGCGAGCATCGAGTGGCGGCAGATGTCACCCAATACGTTAATTCTTCGCGATTTGCATGGTCATGCTCAACATATTCGCAGTGGTGTCGGTGCACTGCACCCACAAACACATAGTGCAATGCGTTTGCCCGCCGGACATCCAGAAGGATACTTAGAAGCGTTTGGTAATTTATACGCAGCCTTTGCGCACGCGATTCATGAATACAATAGCACAGACAAAGCGGCTAGGCAGTTTGTGCCTGGGATTAATGAAGCGCTGCGAGGTATGGCGTTTATAGAGCAAGTGGTTGAGGCATCTAATCAACACGTTAAATGGTGTGAATTAAAACAAGGAAGAACGGTATGAAACAAATCAAAGGACCCGCAATTTTTCTTGCGCAATTTCTATCGGACGAGTCGCCGTTCAATACTCTTGAGGGAATGTGTAAGTGGGTGTCTGACATGGGATATAAAGGCATTCAGATTCCCACTTGGGATAGCCGCGTATTCGATCTGGACACTGCCGCAAAAAGCCAGCGTTATTGTGAGGACATTAACGGGTTAGTGCGTAGTTATGGTTTAGAAATCACCGAATTGTCTACCCATCTTCAAGGTCAACTTTTGGTTGTTAACCCAGCGTATGATCGGATGTTTGATGGTTTTGCCCCAGCTAACCTTCGAGGGAATCCAGCACAGCGCGCGCAATGGGCAGCTGAACAATTACGCAATGCAGCTACAGCGAGTCGGTATTTGGGATTAACTAGCCATGCTACCTTCTCTGGTGCGCTGCTATGGCACACCATGTATCCTTGGCCACAGCGGCCTCAAGGGTTGGTGGAGCAGGGCTTTGCAGCATTGGCTGAGCGCTGGTTACCCATTCTTAATGCTTTCGATGATGCGGGTGTCGATGTTTGCTTTGAATTACACCCAGGAGAAGATCTGCATGACGGTGTGACGTTCGAGCGCTTTTTAGAACATTGTGATCATCATCCTCGTGCGAACATTCTTTATGATCCCAGTCATTTCGTACTTCAACAGCTGGACTACCTCAGTTTTATTGATATCTATCATTCGCGTATTAAAGCATTTCACGTAAAGGATGCTGAGTTTACTCCGTCGGGGCGTTCTGGTGTGTACGGTGGCTACCAAAACTGGATTGATCGTCCTGGTAGGTTTCGTTCCCTCGGTGATGGACAGGTAGATTTTTCTAAAATTTTCAGTAAGTTAACACAGTATGGCTTTGATGGATGGGCGGTGTTGGAGTGGGAGTGTTGTATTAAACATCCAGAAGATGGTGCCCGAGAAGGAGCGACATTTATTCGTAATCACTTAATACGTCCGACAGATAAAGCCTTTGATGATTTTGCTCGTGTAGAGCCTGATATCGCTTTAAACAATCATGTGCTGGGCCTGAAGTAGGAGAAAACAAACATGCATGACTATCGTTCACAGTTGTTCAGGTTAAGTTGCGTCGCCCTTACGGTAACGTCTATGACCTTTGCTATTCGTGCGGGGATACTCGGACAGCTTGGTTTAGAATTTGGATTGACCGACACGGAATTAGGCTGGATAAATGCGATGGCATTTTTAGGTTTTCCTGTTGCCACCATGTTTGGCGGAGCCATATACAACGCCATCGGCGCTCGCAAGCTGCTCGTGCTTGCTTTCCTTTGTCACTTTTTAGGCTTAACCCTTACTGTCACAGCTGACGGATTTTGGGGATTACTCATTTCAACCTTTCTCATCGGGTTTGCGAATGGGTCTGTGGAAGCCGGGTGTAACCCGCTTATCGCTGAACTTTACCCTCAAAAGAAAACCACAATGCTTAACCGGTTTCATGTGTGGTTCCCTGGCGGCATCGTCATTGGCGCGATTGCGTCTAATGTGATGACGTCTTGGGGATTGTCATGGCAATGGCAGGTGTCGATTATTTTGCTACCTAATCTTTTGTATGGTGCGATGATGCTGAAAGCGTACTTCCCTGACACCCATGGTTTTGAACACTCTACGATAAGCAACCTAAAACATTTGATTTCGCCTGTGTATTTGTTTTTGGTGCTGTGTATGACATTCACCGCGACAGCTGAATTAGGCACGCAGCAATGGATTGAGCGTATTTTGGGGGCAAGTGGTGCATCGCCGATGCTCATTCTTGCACTTATGGCAGGTTTGATGGCGATTGGTCGTTACTTTGCTGGACCTATCGTGAAAACCTTGAATCCTGCGGGGGTATTGCTGGCGTCTGCTGTTTTGTCTACTGCGGGCATCTATATGTTGTCTCAAGTTAGCGGGGGGGCTGTTTACTTTGCGGTTATTCTGTTTGCGTTGGGGGTGACTTATTTCTGGCCCACCATGCTGGGGTGCGCTGCAGAATATACGCCGAAAACAGGTGCAATGGGAATGTCATTGCTTGGTGGCGCCGGTATGTTCGCAGTCAGTATGTGGAACCCTATTATCGGTAGCTGGATAGACACGGCTCGCGTCAATGCGCAGGCCAGTAACGCCTCTGACACTCAGGTCGGGATTGACGTTGCCCAAGCCGTGTTGTCTAACCTGCTATTTTTTCCTGCCGTACTGATTGTGGCATTTATCGGATTTTATTTTTATGTGGCGAAATGCCACGCCAGTGCAGCTCATGCGCCTTCATCTATATCGAATTAAGGAGATAACAATGAGAAAAACACTACTTGGTTTCGGTTTTGGCACGGTATTGACATTGGCATGTCAAACCAGTTTAGCAGCAACAACGGATAATGCGTTATCGAGTGAAGAGAAATCACAAGGGTGGGAGCTGTTGTTCGATGGGCATTCTCTCGATAAGTGGCGAAATTACAAAGGCCAAACGGTTAGCCCCAAATGGGTTATTGATGATGGTGCCATGCATTTATCGACCAAAGGCGGCGGTGATGTTATCTCTCGCGACACCTACGACAACTTTGACTTGAAGTTAGAGTGGAAAGTATCAAAAGCTGGTAACAGCGGCATTTTTATTCTCGCAGATGAAAAAGGTGGTGCCGTTTACTCTCACGCACCTGAGATACAAATATTGGATAATGAGCGCCACAGCGACAATAAAATCGACTCTCATTTATCAGGGTCGCTATACGATATGGTGGCATCACCAGCACGTTCCCACAAGCCCGCTGGCGAATGGAATCAGGTAAGAATTCAATTATTGGATAAGCATTTACAAGTGTGGCAAAACGGTATTCAAACCACCAGCATTGTGATTGGCAGCACCACGTGGAATAAGCTGGTGGATGCGAGCAAATTCGCGACTTGGAAAGGGTTTGGTGAAAACCATTCTGGCTATATTGGCCTTCAAGATCATGGCGATCCGGTGTGGTTTAGAAATATCAAAATTCGTTCGCTTTAGCGGCTGTGACATTAGGAGTAGATAAGATGACAACACACACTCATGAAGTATTAGTGGTGGGCTCTGGCGCAGGTGGTGCGATGGCGGCCTACACGCTAGCAAACGAAGGACACAAGGTGTTGATGCTCGAAGCTGGGCGAAATTATGATCCTAAAACCGAAACCCCTATGTTCAAACGAAATTCTGACGCGCCATTAATGGGGGCGGGGAACAAAGATAAAAACTTTGGGTTTTATGACGCAACAGTCGATGGAGGCTGGCAAGTACCCGGTGAACCCTATACGCAAGGCAGTGGTTCGGAGTGGATGTGGTGGCGTGCGCGCATGCTGGGTGGGCGTACTAACCATTGGGGGCGCTATTCACTGCGCTTCAGTCAACACGACTTTAAAGGTAAAACACGTGACGGATTGGGCGCAGATTGGCCGATAGATTATGAAGATTTGGCACCTTGGTATGATAAAACAGAAGACATTGTTGGTGTATGTGGCACAAATACTGGATTAGATGACATGCCTCCCTCAGCGGAGGGCGTGCTGATGCCGCCTCCCAAACCTCGTGTGCCAGAGTTGCTGGTTGCTGCGGCTGCAAAAAAGCTGGGTATTCCAGCAGTGCCTATGCACCGTGCAGTGTTAACTCGCCCTAAAGATGATAGAGCGGCATGTTTTTATGCAACGCCTTGTGGTCATGGCTGCTCAATTGGGGCGGCCTTTCAAACTACCACATCCCTTATTCCACTTGCGAAAAAAACAGGCAACCTTGATGTGATCACCGATGCGATGGTGAAACAGGTAAATGTAGATGAACGCGGCAAAGTCACAGGCGTTACCTACGTTGATAAAAACACCAGTGCCGAAAAGTCACTGACTGCAAAAGTAGTCATTCTGGCTGCTAGTGCCTGTGAGTCTGCGCGTATTATGTTGAATTCGAAAAGTAAAGCGCATCCAAAGGGCGTCGCGAATTCCAGTGGACAAATTGGACGCAATTTAATGGATTCCACGGGGGCATATTTGGGAGCGCTTATCCCGACATTAAAAAATCGTCCTCGATACAATGAAGATGGTCATACCGCCAACCATTTGTTTATTCCTTGGTGGGGCCACAAGCAGCATGAAAAAGGCGAATTAGATTTCCCCAGAGGCTACCACTTTGAAATCGGCAGCGGTTTTGGTGAACCGGGAGCATGGGTATCGGGAGACTTAGATGGCTATGGCGCTCCTCTTAAAGCCAGTGTAAGAGAGCATTACGGTGCATACGTCGGATTTGCCCTACGTGGAGAAATGTTGCCCAACAAACATTCATACATGGAAATTGACGATAAGGTAACCGACAAATGGGGTATTCCCGTCGCTAAGTTTCACTTTCAGTGGGCCGAACACGAGCTTAAACAGGTTGAACATGGCCTAAAAACCGCTAAGAAAATTCTAGAAAATATGGGGGCAAAAGTAGGCGAGTTGCCGCCAGCTGAAAAAGCAATTTCTCGCGGAGGCCAGATTATTCACGAAGTGGGCACAACGCGTATGGGCAGTTCACCCAAAGACTCTGTCACAAATCAATGGGGACAAACGTGGGACTGCAATAATCTGTTTGTGATGGATGCTGGGGTTTTTGCTTCCAATCCGCATAAGAATTGCACGTTAACCATTATGACGCTCGCTATGCGTAATGCGTCTTGGTTAAGTGAGCAACTGAATAAGGGAGTCATTTAACATGTCTGAATTACAGCGTCACTTTATGTATCAGCCCGGACTGTCTCGCCGAGATTCGCTTAAAATTATGGGTGCAATCATTGCTGGTACGTCACTTGCCACGATGACAGGCTGCTCGGGGGCAGATCAGATTGTTAGCGGCCGTTCAGCCCATTGGCCAGACTTAACATTAGAGCCGATTACCGCAAAAGGGTACGGTACCGATCCCAATTTGGTTATTCCGCCCGAATCGCCATGGCCGAGAACAATGACGCCCGAGCAGTTAGAAGCCACTGCTATTTTGGCCGATATTATTGTGCCAGCGGAAGGTGGATTTCCGTCTGCGTCCAAGGTGAATGTGCCCGATGTGATTGACGAGTGGGTGAGCGCGCCTTATTCAGGGCAACAACGCGATCGCATTACTATTTTACACTTCTTAGCGTGGATTAACGACGAAGCCACCCTTCGTTTCGAGACGCCTTTCTTGTCGCTTGCTCAAACGCAGCGAATGCAAATCATTGATGATATCGCCTTCAGGGATAAGGTTAATGAGAAGGTCGAGCGTCCAGCTCGTGCGTTTTCACGATTGCGCAGTTTGGTTTTATCTGCCTATTTCTGCTCACGAGAAGGATGGCAAGATATTGGCTACAAAGGCAATGTTGCCATTGCTGGAGATTATCCGGGGCCGACTGAGGAAGCCAATGCTCACCTTAACTCTGCACTTCAAGCGTTGGGACTGACTGCCTATGCGTATACTGACGCGTAGCTGAATACGCTGTTTTTCTCAAAAAACACTCGGCTTTTTTTAAAGATCCTCAATGGTTGTGCATACAATGATTGAGGATTTTTTATGCCTGAATGATTTGTAATGTTTGGTCGTGTCTCGCAATTGTGATGCAAAGGGCGTGATGCAGGCGTGTACTTTTGCGTGGCGTCACCGACCAAAATATATACCCATTTATAGATAACAATACGGCATAAGATTCAAGTTACGTTCTCAATGTAATACACTGATTCCGGCTAAGGACTAACGTTCTTATTTAAAATCATTGTCAAGGAATTAAGACATGCGATATGCGCTTGCTAAGGGATTGGGCCTTTTCTTAACGCTAATCTCTCTATTTGTTTATGCCGATAATGTTTCGCTAGTAGAAGACGCTACCTTTATTCGAAGTAAAGGAGCTCCATCAACTGAGCATCTGGAGTTTGCCGGACATCCCTCTTCTAGGTACGTCGTTATGCAAGTGTATAATGGCGGGCTAAACCATAGTTCTACGCGCGTATCTGCGGCAAAAATCTGGTTAAACGGCAAGCGCATATTATCGGAACGTGATTTCAATAAGCAGGTGACATTGATCGAACGGCGGGTTTCTCTGCGTGATGTCAACCAACTTGCAGTGCAACTGAAAGGCACGCCAGGCGGAACGTTGGTTATTAACATAAGAGGTGAAATTGACAATCGATTACCCGTAATATCGTCTAAACCTGTCATGCAGGCGCAGGAAGATAATGAATATGGTTACCAAGTACTGGCCACTGATGCAGATGCACTCAACACTTTATCTTATGCTCTAAATAAAGCGCCTCAAGGAATGACAATTAATGGGGCATCGGGGTTGATTACATGGTTACCTCGTCAGCAAGATGTAGGGGCTGTCGAGGTGTCTATTTCTGTTAGTGATCCTGAAGAAGGAGCAGTAACACAATCTTTCCAGTTAACTGTACGTAATCAAAATGACTCGCCGAATATTACTTCAGCGCCATTAACACACGCGACAGAAGGTCGTGTTTATCAATATCAAGTGGTTGCGGAAGATGAAGACATAGAAGATACATTACGCTACTCACTTCAAAGTGCACCGAACAGTATGCAAATTGATGCTGCTACAGGGTTGATAACATGGTTGCCCGAAGATTCAGATGTTGGAGAGCGTTCCGTCGTTGTAACGGTAATGGATGCTGAAGGCGCTTATGATAGTCAAGCCTACACTGTCAATGTTTCAAATATTAATGATGCCCCGTATTTTACGTCTTTGCCGATAACACACATAAATGAAGATGCCGCGTATGACTATACGGTAACCTATAGGGATAAAGATATTGGTGATGAGGTGACGCTATCACTAATTAATGGCCCAGCAACGATGATGTTAGCGCCGACAACCAATAGTCTGACTTGGTTTCCTGTTCAGAAAGATGTTGGTATGCATAAGGTTGTCCTTAGGGTAGAAGATATAGCAGGAGCTTATGAAGAGCAGTGGTTTACGCTGACAGTTGCAAATGTAAATGACGCTCCTGAAATAGTGACAATCGAGCCTCAACAGATTGAAGCAACGCAAACCCTATCTCTACATATTGAGGCGACCGACGAAGATGGCGATAGTTTAACGTATAAACTCATAAATGCCCCACAAGGCGCTGTCATTGAAGATAACACGGGTAAGTTTAGCTGGACTCCTGAAGTGAGCCAGCAAGGACATTATCAGATTACGATTGCGGTTTCAGACGAACAAACAACCACCACTACAACATTTGACGTTGAAGTTATCGAGCCACCATTTAGTGCCCCAGTGTTTATCGATGATCCTAATTTGGTTACCGTGACAGGAAAGCCATTTGTTTATCAAGTTCAGCTTGAACAGTTTGAAAACGTGACGTTCCAATTGGATAAACAACCAGATGGTGTATCTATCAACGCTGCTACTGGCGAAATTTCATGGGATGCGCCCAGTGAGGGAGTATATTCGTTTGATGTCAAAGCCAGCATTTCAGAATCAATATTTACATCACAATCATATCAACTGAGCGTACTAAACGCTGAGCCTAGCCATGAAGGTTCAGATTTTTGGCTGGCATTTGGAACCAATCATTTATCTTCACACTCAGGAAACTTGTTTCTGTATGTTTCCTCTCAGCATCATGCCCAAGGAGTAATTGACGTTCCATTACAAGGACTATCTTTCCCATTCAATGTTGAGGCTGGGCAAACAAAACGCATTGATATTCCCCCTGAGGTGTATGCGAAAAACAGCCTCAAACGTTCTCAGGATGTTGGTATTCACGTTACAACAGATAGAAACGTTGTGTTGTATGCGTTGAATCAAAAGCCCGATTCAATGGATGGTTTTCTCGTTTACCCAACTGATTCGCTTGGCAGTAGGCACAGGCTAATGACGTACGATGGCGGTCAAGTATATTTCGTCGCAACGGAAGATGACACGCAAGTCAGTTTGACCTATCAAGAAACGGTAAAGTTAGTTGCTGATGGCAGTATGGGCAATACGACAATCCAGAAAAAAGGTGACATGTTGACGGTCGACCTAAATGCGGGTGAAGTCTACAGCTTGGAAGCCAATCAAATGAGTGGTGGCACGCTGACAGGATCGTTAGTTGAGAGTAATAAACCAATAGCTGTGTTTTCAGGTAATGAGTGTGTTTTTGTTCCAACGGGAATTCAAGCATGTGACCATTTGATTGAACAAATGCCACCGACTAAGTATTGGGGGCTGACTTACTACAGTTCACCATTTGCCAAGCGTTTTGGTGGAGACACTTTCCGAATAATAGCTGATACAGACAAGACGGAAATTAGTATCAACGGTGAACATATCATTACACTAGACGCTGGCGAGTACGTGGAAGACACGCTAACAGAAAATGCTGCTTTTTCAGCTAATCATCCGTTCCTTGTTGCGCAATACTCTAAAGGACTTGAAACCGATTACGACCAAAATCAAGCGTTCGGCGACCCATTTATGGTTGTGTTAACGCCTAAGGAACAGTTAGTCAGCCAGTATCAATTCGCAACAACTGATCAGAATATTGATTTTAATTTCGTAAATATCATTATCGAATCACGTTTGCTGCCTAGTTTGAGGCTTAATGGTGCTGAAGTTGACGCAACCTTATTTACCGACGTCCACTCGACGGGGCATGTAGCAGCTTCTTTGCTTGTCGATGAGGGAGCACATAAAGTAACGGCAGATGGGCCATTCTCTGCCTATATCTACGGATACGGTGATGCGGATTCGTACGGTTATCAGGGAGGTATTCGATTACCAAGATTCTCCAATTCACTCGAACTTGCTGTTATTACGGACACGTCCGACGCCTATATAGGTGAGCAAGTTTGCATTGATATCAGTGTTAAACGTGATGCATTACCCCTAATTGGTGCTCGGATAGATATTGACACGCCTAACGCAGCTACAAAGCGTTCATACTATGTTACCGATTCAAATGGCAAATCAAATCACTGTTATTACGGTCTATTTCCTCAAAAAGAAATCATTGAGGTGTCAGTTGGTGAAACAACCACGGCGCTGACCATCGACTGGCAAGCAGGCTCTAGCTCAGAGAATCGCCCACCTCAAATTGTATCTATTCCGAAAACCAGTGTTCAGGTAGGGAATTCATATCAGTACGACGTGTTTGCTGTAGATCTTAATGCAGAGGACACCCTTACCTACGAACTGCTCAATGGGCCTGATGGAATGCAATTGGTTGGTTCACAGGTGGTTTGGTCGCCCTTAGCCACGGATGTAGGAAAGCATGATGTGTTGGTGGGTGTTGTCGATGCTTCAGGTCTAAGTGGTACACAAGCATTTACGTTAAACGCTTTTGTAGGGAACCGCGCCCCTGAGTTGGTGAGTGACATCACTCAACTTAAAGCTTACGTAGGCGTTTTTTACAATCAACGTATTGCTGTAAATGATCCTGATGGTGACACTGTATATTGTGATATCACGGGTACACTCTATCAGCGGGTTGCTAATCCAGGCACGTGTGCTTCTGGCGCGTTGTCTTTCTTGCCTAAGGAAAGCGACATTGGTATTCATCAAGTGACTATCAGGTTATTTGACAGAACGGGGGCGGTGTCAGAGTATTCTTACGAATTAGAGGTTGTGTTAAACAGAGCACCTGAACTCATCGCCTATCCTCAGGCATATGCAAAAGTCGGCGATAGTTATCAGTCTGAGATAAAGGTGTCTGACCCGGATGGGGATAACCTTGTCTATTCGATAACCCGTGTGTTTAATCCCGGTACAAATTCTCTCGCTTCTCCAGCCAATCTTACTATTGACGCAGAGACAGGTGTAGTGTCTTTTACCCCAAGCAATGAGCGATTGGGCACATACGAGATCACAGTTCGTGCATCGGACAATATCACTTCACGCCTTTTTACGTTTCCAGTCACGGTATCTGCTCAGGAGCAACCTTTTACCGCTGGTATTTCGCCTCAATCCCATTTTGTAGCACCTTCACAACCCATCACGTTATCTGCATCGGTTAGCGGTGCTGCAAGTAATGTAACGTTTGAATTAACCGTTAACGGAGAGCAGGTTGGCTTAGATGAAAACGGCACAGTTGTATTTGAAGATACGGCCGTCGTCGGATTATACGATCTTTCGCTTGTCGCTACAGACAAGAGTGGAAATATAGCAACAGCCACTGGGTATTTCGCTGTGAGCGACGGGTCAGATACGGTAGAGCCAGTTGCGAAAATGCATGCTCCTGAAGATACGTCAACAGTTACCAAACTCAGAGATATTGTAATTACGGCAACTGACAATCAGCAGTTAGCTGAATGGCGCTTATATAGCCAATCTGTCTCCAGCAAAAACAACCCCGTATTAATAGCGAGCGGGCGAACACCAGTAGAGTCACAGTCGGTGTATGAATTTGACCCTTCTATGTTTACCAATGGCATGTATCGCATTCAACTTGATGTCTTTGATACAGCGGGTAACCGAACTACTGACGTTGCTAATGTGTTGGTAGACGGTAATCTTAAAGTTGGCAATTTCACATACTCAGTTAACGAATTCACCGTGCCATTGGCCGGGTTACCAATCTCAATCACGCGCACCTATGACAGCCGAAACAAGGGAGAGTTTGGTGACTTCGGCTATGGTTGGAATCTAGACTATAACTTGGTTAAAACTGAAAAAAGCAGGCAGCTCGGAAAGGCTTGGCAACTCAATGAGTTTACGAGCGGACCGCTTGGTGCGCTTCGCACTTATTGTGTTCAGTCTCAGGGCGATATTCTGATTGCAGTGACCCTACCAAACGATGATGTTGAACGATTCAAAGTGAAAGCCAGCCCTGAATGTAATGAGGCAGTGCCAATTTTGGATGTTGCATTGACGTTCGAACCAATCGGCGATACACAGTCCACACTTGCTTTGAAAAACAGCCGACAGGTCAGGTTGGTCAATAACCACTTAGAAGATTTGGGAACAAGCTTAACTTATGACGAAAACGCGTTTGTTTTAACATCGCGAGAGGGGTTTCAGTACGACTTCGTTGCAGGTGGAAGTGTCTCTCAGATTGTTGACCCCAACGGCAATACGCTTACTTTCGACAGCACAGGTATTACTCACAGTAGTGGCAAGAAAATCACCTTTAATCGCTCGAGTGATGGCCGCATTAATTCTATTTTTACCCCAGAAAATAAGCGCTACACTTATTCATATTCATTTGATAAAAACTTGATTCGAGCTCTAAAGCCGGTACGTTCAGAGTTTGAGGAATATACATATAACTTCCGCCACGGGCTGGTTGATATTATCGACTCGCTGGGGCGTACGCGTGTTAAAAATATATACGGTAGTGACGGGCGTCTGATTGCCCAGGAAGATACTGACGGCAATCGCACAGAATTTGATCACGATATTTCGGGTCAACAGTCAGTAATAACAGACCGAAACGGAAATATCACAAGCTACTACTACGATGACAGAGGAAACGTTACCACCTTAGTTAATGCCTTAAACGAACGCACACATTACACCTACGACGCTCGGGATAACCAGCTGACAGAGACGAACTCTCTTGGTCACACAATCACACGCACGTTTAATGCGCAGAATGACCTGTTAACAGTAAAAGATGAAGAAGGCAACGAAACGCGCTACACCTACAACGAGCGTGGTCAGGAGCTGAGTATCACCGATGCCAACGGTAACGTGTTTAACAACACATATGATGCAATAGGAAACCTACTGCGTGTTGAAGACCCCAACGGAAATTTGGCTGGAAATAGTATTAATCACGCGGGATTGGTAACCCTGACTCAGAACGGTCTCGGTCATCAAACGAAGTTCAGCTATGACGAGCAGGGTAATAAGACCCGCCAAGACAACCCTGACGGGTCAGCTACGACTTATACCTATAATGGTGATAATCAACTTACTACCAAGATTTTGTTTCGAACCACGGCCGATGCCAGCATCAGTGAGGATGCCATTCAATACCGTTACGATAACGTAGGGCGTTTGACTAGTGAACAAGATGGCGAGGGATTGCTACAAAGTGTTAGCTACGATGCGATGGGTAACAAGCGCAGTGAATACGATGGGTTGGTTAGTCTTAGTCATGAGTATGACGTTTATCATCGCCTGCTTAAAACTCACTATTCAGACGAAAGCTTTGAACAGTTCACCTACGATCCAGAGGGGAACAGATTAAGCGAAACTGACCGAAATGGAAACGTTACCACCCATACATATGACAAGCTCAATCGTGTAGTAAAAACGACTTACGACGATGGCAGCTTTATTACAATGCGTTATGACGAAGCGGGCTACTTGGCTTCAGAAACAGATGAGAATGGAAGCACCACCACGTTTACGTACGATAAAGCAGGCCAAAGAATTACTACAACCAATGCGTTAGGCCAAGAATGGCACTATGCCTATGATGGTAACGGTAATGTAATCACTGAAATAGATCCGCTGGGCCGAACGACTTCTTATACGTACGACAAATTAGACAGGCGAATTAGCACCACGTTCGAAGATGCGACTTCGTTATCTGACGGTTTTGACGCCTTGGGTCGAAATATTAGTAAAACGGATCAGAATGCGCGGACGATTCACTACACTTACGATGAAATCGGTCGACTTACGCTAGTAAAGGATGGGCTAAATCAGGAGACGCGTTACCATTACGACGAAGCGGGCAATAAAATCGCACAGATTGATGCTCAAGGACGCAAAACCCAGTGGGAATATGACAGCCGCGGCAGAGTAACCGCGAGAATTTTACCGATGGGCCAAAGGGAAACATTTGAATATGACCGCGCAGACAATGTCATCAAACATGTCAATTTTAACGGCCAAACAATCAACTATAGCTATGAAAGAAGCGCTTCGCGTGTAATGTCAGTCAGTGGACCAGATATTCGTGAGACGTTTCGCTACGATGCAAATGGAAATCGCACCTACGCTAAAAACCACAGTGGCGAATACCATTATAAATATGACAATCGAGACCAGTTAATAGAAGAGGTACAACCTAACGGCGCCACTATCGCATATGGCTATGATGCTGCTGGTAACAAAACCAACATGACTACAACCTATGTTAATGGCGATGTGCGCTCGGAAACCTACTCCTATGATGCGCTGAATCGGTTAATATCGGTTACGGATAACGCGCAGCAAACTACCACCTTCGCGTATGATGCGGTTGGAAACCAAACACATATTTATTACGCGAACGGATTAACCAGTGTGACCGCTTATGATGCGCTTAACCGGCCAACCTCGGTTACCACGATTGATGCGGACGAGAATGTACTGACCAGTTATACCTATACGCTGGATAACACCGGTCGCAGAACAAGCATTGTTGAGCATACAGGCCGACAAAGCACTTTCACCTATGACGATGTGTATCGACTCACTGCAGAAACCATAACTGATGCCTTCAATGGCGATTACAATGCAACGTACACCTACGATAACGTTGGCAATCGGACAAGTAGCCTTATCAATGGTGTGAGTACAACATACACCTATGATGACAATGACCGTCTGCTCTCAGAAGGAGATAACCGTTATACGTACGATGCGCAGGGTAATCTCACCGAACAAACCGATGGCGCTATCACCAAAACCTATACCTACAACACCAATCAGCGATTGATGCAGTTTAGTGATAGTATCAGAACGGTAGAATTTGAATACAACGTGGATGCTATTCGTGTCGCCAAGTCAATTGACGGCGTTAACACTGACTATATTGTGGATAGCAATCAGGCCTATCAGCAAGTCATTGCCGAGCAAGACGCAAGTAATAGCATTCTCAAAGAGTACCTCTATGGAAATGACCTCATTAGTCAAAACGAGTCCGATGCTTATACATACTTCCACTACGATAGTTTAGGCACGACGCGAACGCTATCTGACAGTCAGGCACAAATCACAGACGCGTATACATACGAAGCATTCGGTACACTCCTGAATCAAACGGGCTCAACAGATAACGACTATCTGTTTACCGGTGAACAGTATGATTCTGAATTAGATAACTATTACCTACGTGCACGTTATTACGACCAGAATGTAGGGCGGTTTACGCAGATGGATACTTGGATGGGTGTTGATGATGAACCAATTACACTCAATAAATATATTTACGCCTATTCAGACGGGGTTAACTTTATCGATCCTACAGGGATGTTTGGTTTGGGAGATATAATGGCCGCTCGAACAACTCAGAATATATTGAGAAATATTCAGACAGTAGGAAGAGCAATACCTGGTCACTCAGGTGCTGTAACTGGGCGCAAGTTAATTTGGAATGGCGGTTGCTTTATCGTGGAAGAGCTAGCTGAAAGCTATATCTCCAGAGCGATTGGTCTTTATGTTTTTGATGATACGAAGATCAACAAACCATACGTTGGTCAATCTAGAGCTAACGTTGTAACACGAATAAGAGCACACTTTAGGAAGAGCAGAACTGATATTGCGAATTTAACCCATATTTTACCTGTAGAAATTGCGCCTAGTGTTGCCGACAAGTTAGATGATGTTTTAGATGCTTTGGAGCAGTCTTTCATTGACGATTTGGATGGGCCTGGAGGCAAATCAAGCGGGAAAAATTCTCGAGGGAAATCAGCGAACAAACGCAATCAGTTCAATACTGAAAAAAGAAAAGACCTTGCGAAGTTAATGAAAAAATTCAAAATATGCCCGACAGGATAAAGCAGCATGGGTAACAAAATAAGACATAAATATTTGGAGTCTCTTGATCTTAACGAGTTGCAAATACACGGTAAGTTAGAAAAAGAAGATCTTGAAGAAATCTTTTCAAATAACTTTGAATCAATATGGGTGCCGCATGAAGACGTTTCTATACTTGGGACGATCACGAAAGAGTTAAATCATGTGAAAGCAATAAGATACTGCCCATATGAGAATCAAGATATATCGTGGATAAATGAATTGCCGAATCTTGAATACCTCTATTTAGAGGGACCGATGAAAGGTGTAATTGATTTTAATAACTTCAAGAAAATAAAAGAGCTAGACATTGAGTTCTGTAGAACCACAAAGTCAATTCTTACTTCGTCAATTAAGCCAAAAATTTTAGGTTTAAGTAAATTTAAAGGTCCGCTTGAGAGTTTGCCGCACAGTTTATTCGAAAGTGTTAACAGCTTGTTATTAGCTTCTTCCTCGGTAGGCAATTTAGACGGGCTTTCAAAATTTTCGAATATAAGCTCTTTGACTCTTGAGCGAAATTTAAAATTAACCAATATTGATGGGTTAGCTTTCCATCCTGAGTTGAAAGAGTTTTATATTTCTGGCTCAAATAAGATTTCTGACTATTCGGTTTTGAGTCTCCTGACATCACTTGAAGAGTTTTATTTTATGAATAAATCTATTCCGTCTCTTAAATTACTCAAATCAGACAAGCTAAAGTTCGTTGAGTTAGGAGACTCAACAACAGTTGAAGACATGGACATCAAAGCTCTTTTGGAAATCCCGTCGATGAGAAGAGCTATTTTTAGCAAACGAAAAGGTTACTCGATGGGTGCTGTTGAAATGAAAGAGATCTTAGACAAAAGAAATAATTGTTAATTGCTAATTTTTTTAGACAAAATTTGACATTGAATTTGGTCCAAAATAACGTCCTTTTCTGGTCCACGCGTTTATCACCTTGCGGTCCAAAACCGGTTCTGCGCTGGTCCAGAAGGGGTAGATTTCCCCGCAGCGCGTTAATGAATGGCTAAAGATTCGAAGATGTTTGTTGGATAGCTCAAAGTTGATCGACCTCTGTGGCGGTTGTTGATGAATTTTTTATAAAAACTGTCTAGTAAAGTCTGGTCGATCATTCGGTACACTCCTGAACCAAACGGGCTCAACAGATAACGACTATCTGTTTACCGGTGAACAGTATGATTCTGAATTAGATAACTATTACCTACGTGCACGTTATTACGACCAGAATGTAGGGCGGTTTACGCAGATGGATACTTGGATGGGAAATACCCTGATACCAAGTTCGCTGAACAAATTTGTTTATGCCGAATCAGATCCAGTCAACAATTATGATCCATCAGGGAACTTCCTGGTTAGCTCTGGATTAAATAATACGATCAGATCCGCATTACTAGCGGCTAGGATTAATGCGAAATCCTATATAAGTATATTCTCCAATCAGGTTGGTAAAGCGCAAGTTAAACGTAACTTCAGTCAGCTAAATAGATACACAAGAAGAAGTGGCATTAAAAAACGTGTCAAAGATGAAATTCCAACCGGTTTAGAAGAGGCGAAAGTTATGTTAGAAGTAAAACTTGGAGCAGGAATAGGTATTGGATTTAATGTGAAAGTGCTACCTAGATTAATAAGGGCCTATGGCGAAGGTAAGTGGATTAAAAGATCTCATGACAATGGTCAGCCTGGTTCAGGTAAAAAGAATAAGAGGAAAGGTATCGCGGGGCGCCGTGTCGAAGTGCATTATTTTTATAATATTACACATCGATATGGTGTGGAATATTAGTTTAAAGTTCGATTGGGGAAATGATAAATGTCTATATATTTGGTAGCGAGTCCCTCATCAATAGATGAAATAATAGAATCACAAACAGATATAGGTTTTTGCAACTTAGCTAAATCTTACGATGGAAAATACGGAGTTTACGAATTAGATAAGCGCCTAGATTTTAACAGTCAGGAATTAACGTATCTCTCAAAAGATCAAGAAGAAAAGATAGAAAAGTTAAAGATATCTAATCCCGTTATTCTAGGCATGGTGAGAGATGAAATGTTAGTTGAAAAATACATTTCTCGGTCGAAATTTTTGGCGGATTACTTTGAAAATGTTTCCTATTTTCTTGGTCAAGGTATTAAATCTATTAGGGTCAAGTGTTTAATAGATATCGCCGATTTTGAAAAAGGAGAATTATGTTGGGGTGCAGTAAACATTGAGAATGGAAAAAAAACAGTTGAAGTGCTTTCTGATGATTACTTTTTATACGAAACAGATGGCAATGATGTTGAGATAATTTAATTATGCTTTGTATTTTATGCTTTCCAGAAATTTTGTTTATACAAACTGATACATGAAAATTACATATGAAGCTTGGCAGGATGATAATGGTGTTACCTTTGCGGACCAAGAAGGAATAAAGCAGTTTAAGGACAAAGGGTTATTTTTTGGGAAAGCGAAGTTGCTACACACTATAGTCGCGGATACACCAGAGGAAGCAATGGCTGCTCATCATATTAAGATGGGTTGGGAACCTTATAAACCACCAGAGGATTAGTGACTTTATATAGTAAGGCAGTAATTGCTAGCTGGGTACATCTGTAACATGTCTGGTCCAAAACAGGTTCCGTGTTGGTCCAGAAGGCTGGGATTTGCCACCTAGATAATCCCTGATTTTGGACCAGCATGTGCTAATTGTCAGTAACACGATGATTATTGCCTTGGACCAAGTGTGGTGAAAACTTTTATCTGCGGCGCGTTAATGAATGGATAGAGATTCGTAGATGTTTGTTGGATAGCTCAAAGTTGATCGACCTCTGTGGCGGTTGTCGATGAATTTTTTATAAAAGCTGCCTAGCAAAGTCTGGTCGATCATTCGGTACACTCCTGAACCAAACGGGCTCAACAGATAACGACTATCTGTTTACCGGTGAACAGTATGATTCTGAATTAGATAACTATTACCTAAGTGCACGTTATTACGACCGGAGCGTGGGTCGGTTTACGCAGATGGATACTTATCAGGGACGAATGGGCGAACCGCTTACCCTGCATAAGTACATGTATACTCATGCTGATCCTATTAATATTATTGATCCGACAGGGCATTTTTCGATTGCTTCAACGGTTAGGGCGCTGGATGCTGCTGCATCTCTGGCAAGCCGAGCAAGTGTCGCTGTCGACGTGTTCAGTTCGACAATGAATAGTGAAGAAGTTACTCCACAACAAGTTGGTATGGCGACGTTAGTTGGTATGAGTAGTTCAGCAAAATTAGTCAAGCTTTTCGCTAAAAAACTATGTTCAAAAATTAGGTGTATAGTTCCTATTCTTGATGATAAGCACATATTTCATGGTGAAATTAAAAGAAGAACTGCCCAAGGATTTCACAGCACGGCAATAGTAGGTACTCAGCATAGTGCAGGTTCATCGCATGTCTCTGAAGTGCTTTGGAAGAAACCTAATGGCGTCTATAAAGCATGGGTTAACGTTGCAGACTATAAGACTGGCAGGTTTAGAAGAAAGAAATCAACTATGTTTCCTGATTCTTGGAGTAGATCTGCGGTCGGCGCGTCTCTATATCTTGGCTGGCTGAAGAATAGAGCAAAAAGTAAGGGAACTTTAAATATGGGAGTTGTAAAAGTTCAGTATTACGTAAAAGATGGAATTTGGTTACAAGGACACCCGTTGAGGTAATTAATCTATATGTCTATAAGTGTTTATGAATACAGAAGTGAAGAGGAACATGTAGGTAATCTAATGTTAATTTCTTCTGAAAAAAACATGGTTGAAATAAAAGAAATATTAAAAGCTCTTTGGATTGAAGCGGAAAACTACAGCTCCGGTACACCAAATTCAAAAAAAGAAAAAGACTTTGAAGATTTTTACCAGTCAATATCGTTAGTAAAAATCAGTAAGGCAGAAAGTGAGTATAAAATATCTTCTGTAGTGAATAGGTTATCTAAATTTGAGCCTAAAACAAATGTTCGTTTAGATGTTGCTCTAGTCAGAAACATAAATTTTGAAGAGTCATATTTAATCGAGGAAAGTTTTTCTAGCCTTCTTATGCTTTTTATTGGTCAGCGAGAGTGCTACATGTTTTCTTGGGTTGATGTTATTTAAATTCGTTTTTTAAATGGATAAATTGCAGCTATCAATATATTCAGTTTGGTCCAAACTGGTAATACTCTAAGGCAAGCTATTACAAATGCGCAAGCTTTAGCAAGTGCACGTTGTGTTAGTGGAACTCAAGCTCGACACTGTAAACCCCGTCAATGTTGGAAAGGCCGGGCGTTAATTCAGTGCCCAAGAGGAAACAACTAACTTATGATAAATAAATTACTTATTCGTTTAGTAAAGGGGTCTTATGAGCCTTGAATTTTTGAATATAGATTTTGATCTAAAATCTAAAAACAATATTAATTTACTTGTGGGTGAGCTGAAAAGTAACTTAGTAGTAATGAACGAAGGCTTTTTAGAGGGTCACAGTCATTATTCTTTTGAATTGGCAGGCTTGAACGGTGATGAGCAGTATTTGTTAGATATGTATTTCTCAATATTTAATGATTTATCTGAAGAAGCAAAGATGCAATGGAAAAGCTGTGAAACCAAGAATTTTGATTTTGGATATGAAGGACATTTAGAAAAAAGCTCATGCCAAATAGAAATTAGTGATTCGATGATTTCCAAAATGAATAAAATGGGAGCTAGTTTTACGGTGACACTATATAAATCAGATGCCATAGAATAAATAGAAGCGGTAGAACAAAAACGCCATGAAATCGCAAGATATTTGATTAAAAGCAGTGTTGATGCAAGGATAGCAAATGACGATGGAATTTCTCACATGAGTTTATTGAAGAAGTGTAGCAGTGTTTTTCACGCTGTAATGTTTGTACCTTGATTGGTCCACACGTTTATCATTTTTTTAGTCCAAAGCGGGTTTCTGCTTGGTCCAGAAGGGTGGGGTTTTCCACGTGGATAAACCCTGATTTTGGATCAGTATGCGCTAATTGTCTTTGACACGATGATTATTGCCTTGGATCAGAGAGTGACAAACAATTGGACCAAATACGGCAAAAAATTTCCCCACTGCGCGTTAATGAATGGCTAAAGATTCGAAGATGTTTGTTGGATAGCTCAAAGTTGAACGACCTCTGTGCCGGTTGTCGATGAATTTTTTATAAAAACTGTCTAGTAAAGTCTGGTCGATCATTCGGTACACTCCTGAATCAAACGGGCTCAACAGATAACGACTATCTGTTTACCAGTGAACAGTATGATTCTGAATTAGATAGCTATTACCTGAGAGCGAGATATTACAACCAAGGAGTCGGGCGGTTTACGCAGATGGATACTTGGATGGGACGTCTAACAAATCCAATTACACTTAATAAATATATTTACGCAGATGCTGAACCATCAAACAAATTTGATCCAACAGGGCATTTTAGTATGGCATCGACTATGAGAGCTGTTGATATTACAGCTATGTTAGCGACGAGAGCGAACGTTGTAGTTGATGTGTTCAGTTTTGGCTACCAATGGCGGTGACAATGCCTCTCCATTAAACATAGGCTCTGGAATCCTTTTAGGGATGCTACCAGCCGCACCTGCATTAAAGATAATGCGACTTTCCAATAAGCGTAAAAAGGTTCATGGAAATAGTAAAAATAGTGGGAAGCGACAACATTTATATAGAATTGATGATGTACAAGACTTTGATATTTACAAATATGGTATAAGTGGTGGTGCGTTAAATAAAAATGGATCGTCAAAGAGAGCAAATGCTCAGGTAAATAAACTCAATAAAAAGGTTAGAGCTAAAAGGTATGTGTCAGTTGTGATGTTTAGTGACCTACCAAATAGGTTGGCCGCATTGGCTGCTGAGAAAGCGCTAGTTTGTGCATATTATAAAGCTAATGGGCACAATCCTGAAGGTAATAAACGGCCAACTTGCTATTAAGGTAAAACAATGAATAAGTACTTACGTGAAATCGAAATACATTTATCTAAGCATTTTGGAAAAGAGGCCGCATTCCAATTTGCTACAGATACTAAAGAAATATCGGATTATCTATATAAAACACTTAAAAAAAATGTAACAGGTAACTTCGGGAAAATTGTAGTTAAGCTTTCTCGAAAAGAGGTTTTGGATGAATGGAAGTCTCCAAAATACATTGATGATGTTTTAAGCGGTGTCTTCATAATTCAATTACCCTTTGAATATGATACTTATTGTTGCGCTTCAATTGAAAATAAAAAGGCAATGGTTTCGAAAATTCTACAGAAAGAGATAGCCACTCTGCCGAAGCAATGTGGTATTGATAAAGAGAATGCTCTTAAATATCTGAAAAATGCCCTGAATAAAGCTGGTTATTACTAGCCTTACATACTTCGGAATCAATGTTTTTAAACAAGCCAAGAATGTACAGGCTCGAAGCAGCCAGCACGCTACCGCCGGCAGAGTAAAGGCAAAAGCGTTCTTAAGTAGTTTTCCAGTCACAGTTCGTGACAATGGAAAGATTAAGGATGCACTAGATATCTTGGAGAAGTGGGTGTTAGAGGTACTACTTGAAGAAGCTGGATACGACAAAAGTGGAAAAATTAAAAATGCTCCTGTAGGTAACCAAAAGAATGTTATTGGTAAAAATAGACCCAAATTACAAAAAGCATTAAGCAAGGCAAAGTTATGCGGTTAGATAGTGGGGCAAGATTTGAATATAGAAAATCAACAAGTGGCCACCCTGATTACATAGTTAATCAAGATAAATACGCTAGAATTTTAAAATTACTTGTGAAGTGGGATGACCGTATATTCGAAGAGATTGAAGCGGGAAAATTCGCTAAGTTGGAAATAGATTATGGCGAGTGGGGCAATCTGGACTTTCTCTGTGATCCAAGGTTTAAAAACATCCAGCACCTTGGTATTTCGAGAAGTGCAGAGATTACCTCTTTGGACAACATAAATTGCTTAACAAATCTGAATAAATTGGGCGTTGGGCTATGGGATAGAAAAAAAAGTATTGTTTTATCTCTACCTGAGCTTAAAAAGCTGGATTCGCTTAGTGTTTGTGATGTTAATTTGGATTTCAATAATATCGCGTCTGCAAATTCAATTATTGATTTAGATTTGGCAAATGTTGGTTTAAAAGATTTGGGCGTTCTATCCCAATTTGCCAGCCTAAATGCTTTTGGAATTGGCAATGAATCCAAAATTAAAGATTTAAGTGGTCTTTCAGTGCTCAAAAAATTGAAATACTTAAATGTAGGCTTTTTACCATGTGAATCATTGGTGTGTATCGATGAACTCCCTGTTCTAGAAGAGCTATGGATTATCGAAATGCGCAAGCTGGAAAGTGTTAAAGTTGAGTCAGTGCATTCTATTTTAAATAACCTCTTTATCAACGCTTGTGGCCGGTTAAATGACTACAGCTTCATCTCCAAATTTATAGGTATTGAAAAGCTGGGAATTTCTTGTAAAGAAGTTAATTCATTGTCTTTTATTAAAGATTTGCCAAAACTTTGTTCCTTTCATTTTGGTAATAGCAAGGTAGTAGATGGAGACCTTTCTTTTTTAGATGTACACAAAGACACCGCTGATATCGGTTTTGGCAATAAACGGCATTACAACCGAAAAAGTAACGAATATCGGAACTCCTAATCTCACGATAGTTAGAACTCAAAGCAGAATTAACGATCGCTGTGGTCCAATCCGATGTCCTTTATTGGTCCACGCGTTTATCACGTTCTGGTCCAAAGTGGGTTCCAGGTTGGTCCAGAAGGGTGGGATTTTCCACATAGATAATCCCTGATATTGGACCATTGTGTGCTAATCGTCTTTGACACGATGATTATTGCCTTGGACCAAGTGTGGCAAAATTTTTATCTATGGCGCGTTAATGTATGGCTAAAGATTCGAATATATTTGTTGGATAGCTCAAAGTTGAACGACCTCTGTGCCGGTTGTCGATGAATTTTTTATAAAAACTGTCTAGTAAAGTTTGGTCGATCATTCGGTACACTCCTGAACCAAGCGGGCTCAACAGATAACGACTATCTGTTTACTGGTGAACAGTATGATTCTGAATTAGATAGCTATTACCTACGTGCACGTTACTACGACCAGAGCGTGGGTCGGTTTACGCAGATGGATGAGTTCGAAGGAGTAGATACAAACCCAGCGTCACTACATAAATATTTTTACGGTAACGGAGACCCGATAAATAACTATGACCCAAGCGGATATGTCACTCTTCAGAACATTGGTATTTCATTAAGAATCAATTCGATACTCGTTAAATCATCGACTTCTGCTATTGGGCGATCGGCATTAACGAATGCACTTACTGGCACTGGAGGAAGAAAAGCTTTTGGTATAGTTGGAAACGAGATAATTGGTTTAGCAAAGTTTACTTGAGATTTTACTTCAAGAAGCTGCTGGCAGGACTTTCAAAAGTGCTGCAACCAAAGGAACCGCTGCCCAAAGAGAGTTTGAAAACTTGATTAAAGGAATAAATAAGAAGTATAAAAAGTTTGGGTTGCGAGTTGTGTCCGAAGTATTTCGTGATAAAGGAACAGGAAGCAAGGTAAAACGCAGACATTCGGGTTCAATAGGAATTGGCGTAGTCATTTTAGATATTTGAACTGGCAAAACTTTGTTGGCATTCGATTTGAAAACGGGTAGAGGTGGCTCTAAAAAGAGGAATTCTAAGTTGACAAGTGTTTTTGATGGGAGTGACATAATTGAAATTCTCGTTACTAAGAAGTAGTAATATCTATGACTAGCTTTGAATTCGACCAAAGTTTGTTGGCTGATTTACGCCTTAACGGATTCGAAAACCTTAAGAAAAACAAGTTCGTTAATGTAACAAATGATTTACTTTTTCTTATTGAAATTTGTATATCAAGAAAAGATGTGTTTGTTTGGTATGGTTGCTTTCCACTAACCGAAAAGGACATTTGGCTAGATGCTGTAGTCGTTGGTGGAAGGTTCCCAACTGTCGAGGAAAAAAAGAGTCTAGATGATCAGATTACACTAACCCTTAGAGACGGCTTAACCAAGGCTTTTTCAGAATTTGAAAAGCTAAATACTTTAGAAAAATTGCAAGCTAGTATTAGCAAGGAGGCAAAACCATATTTTCAATATGTTAAGGGCATATGCTTATCCACATTGGAAAGATATTCCGAGGCGAACAGATGTTTTGATGTCTTCTTGAATTCTGGCCTAAAAGGAGAGCAGTTCAGAATTACATCAGAAATGGTCGAGTTGATTAAAGCTGATGCAATAAAGCCATTTCCAGAAGAGAACAGGATTAAAAACATAAAAAAACTAAGATTAAGCAAGTTTCTCAAATAAATTGCCCAATAACCTAATGATATTTGTCAGTTCTATTTTGTTGAGTAACTTTATTCGGGAGCACATTAATTAAACTTCCGGAATGTATTTTGGATCTTCGTTTGTGACCTTGCCAGGCCCAAACCTTTGTCCTTAGATGTTCCACACGTTTATCATTTTCTGGTCCAAAGCGGGTTTCGGCTTGGTCCAGAAGGGGGGGATTTCCCCGCAGCGCGTTAATGTATGGATAGAGATTCGTAGATGTTTGTTGGATAGCTCAAAGTTGATCGGCCTCTGTGCTGGTTGTCGATGAATTTTTATAAAAACTGTCTAGTGAAAGCTGGGAAGTCCAGAGAGCCATATTGGCTGTATTGAAGACATGATGTAGAGAGCTGTAACGGTTTTGAGAAAATGGCGTCCCCACCGCGACTCGAACGCAGATCTAAAGCTTAGGAGGCTCTTGTTTTATCCAGTTAAACTATGGGGACGTAATTGAGAGAGCATTATTACTCACTCAATCAATGATTTAAAGCACTACTGACGCGCGACAAAATCATTTGGCTGTATATTCGCTAACAGTGAACCATCAATTGATTTCACCACCGCGGAGGTGGAGTAGGTGCGAGAGACTCTTACGCGGGTGGGGTGCACTTGGTATTGATAATGGAGGGTTCCGATAGGGTCATAAAATTGACTGACCTGTAGGAGCGTGAATTCATCGCCTTGTTTGACCCCTGCATTGCTGCCGAGGTTAATGTGAATCTCTTCATTTTTAACCGCCAGTACGCGACCATATGCTGGCGTACAGCTGATTGATTCGTCTACATCTTCTACGATTTCTTGCAGAATACCGTCAACTTCTCGACCAAAGCGAGATGACCACAATTCTTGTGTGTTTACGTCAACTTCGATGTGTTGATCGAATTCCCACTGTGCTTGTGTTGCATAGCTTTTTTGTAAAATCCTGCCGCCAGTTTGGCCCTCGTAAAGCGAGACATTCAACTTAAAGTGACGCAGCGGATAGTTGTCTTCCCAAAATGATAGCTTATCTGAAATTGACTCTTCAGAGTGCTCTAAACTGAGCTCAGTAATGGCCGCAAGTAATACATACTGAGTATTATGTTTGCGGGCAATCTGCACCACATGTTGTTGCAAGTTAATAATATCTGGATTGAGGTAATAAGGCTCCAGTGAAGACATCTCCGCGTATTGCCCTTGATTATCAAACGTGGATTGCAAACGAAGCGGAATATGGGCTCCGATGCCATAGATATTGCCTACGGCTGCGTGCTCTCGGTGAATAATAGGAAAGCGCGCTGTGCTGATGGTTTTTTTGTAATCGGACGCAGGGCAGTTAGCACCTTGAGGGAAAATGTCGGCACGTATGGATACTGTCACGTATCCGTCTTCGTAAGACTCATGAATAAGCTCAATAGCATTCACTTCTCCATGACTTCGAATTTCTAAATGATCGTCTTTAAGCAGGCCATTCGCCATTCGTTGCACACTTCTTACCGACGCGCCCGAATACAACAATGCTTGCTTTATGGCTTCTTGTGTGGCCTTCTCGCGCGCAAACTCCCGATTACCATTTTCAATGATGGCCTGTCCGGAAGACTCAAACCAAATAGCAAACGCGTTTGCACTTATGCCCAAGCAAAATAAAACAGTCAGTTTTATGAATACACGTTGCAGATTCAATTTAGACACCTTTACCATACCTTTACCACTGTCTATTTTTCGGCGTTACTTAACATTAATAGAGCTTCAAGCACAAACCATACCGTATTGTCGGTAGGCTACATCTCGATAGCTTTTCAAATATAAGGAAAAATGAGAAAGCGGCACGTAACTTGCTGCTATTCACTCAAGAAAGCAGGCAGGGTTGAACACCTGCAATAGTATTGTAGTGGTCATATTCATTAATAGGCTACAAAGATTAACGCGGTGACAGTGTATGAGTTCTACATTAAAACTTCTTCCCATTTTATCGGCACTTCTGTTGGGAGGCTGCTCTACTATGTTTGACAAGCAAGTTGAGTGGGAAACCATTGAGCCTGAAACCTACCCTGTTTTGCAGGCAATTGGTTATGCGCCAATTAGCCCACAACGAGGTGGCGATACTACAACTAAGACCTTGATGGCAATAAAAGCCTCTAAGCTTGATGCCTACCGAGAGTTAACAGAGCAAGTGTATGGCCAAAAAGTTGACGGTAATCAGACTCTCGCAAATTTGGTATTAACAGATACTAGCCTTAAATCGTCTGTGGAAGGTGTGATCAGAGGAGCGCGAGTCATAAAAAGCTACCCTGTTGGGGAAGACACCTATGCGACCGAACTGGAGTTAGATTTCGGGCGTGTTTACGCTATTTACCTTTCTACAGCAAAGCCGAAACGTATTCGAAAAGTGCATTACTACTAGTAGTCGAGTGAAGTGTACTAAAGCGGAGGCAACGGGTCTCCGCTTTTTTGTGAATGAATCAGATTACCCTATGCTTCGATGCTAGGACCCGACATCCCCCCTTTGGGGCGGCCGCTTTTGTCATACGTCATTGATTCTTTCGCTCGTGATTCGAGCAATAAATTTTTAAGGTGGGTAAGGCGTAATTGCCCTTGTTCAATCGCGCGTTGGTTTATTTCAGTGCGATACTTACACTCTTCAACTAAAGCATGGGCTTTATCAAATAATGGTTCTAGCTCTGCCTTGAGATCAGCGTCATCGGTTTTTTGGTAAAGATGTTTGATTTGCGTATCCGTTTGCGCAATGTCGTCGAGATTATGTGCTTTTTCTTCCACGAGTTTCATTAACGACTCGGGCTCTCTCGCGCTAATAAGATGCAGCTCGGTATCGAGCTGCACTTGAAGTGTTTCGAGTTGCTGAATTTGACCTTCTATGAGCTGTTTGAGGTTATTAGGCATAGGTTATTCAGTCTCTAACTAACGTTTGAGGCCAAAAATCTCCCCTTCAAGCGTGCTGATTTTTTGAGCCAATGCTTCAGGGTTGACTTTATATTCACCGCTTTGTATCGCCTTTTTCAGCTTATCGACTTTTTCTTGGTTTACAGGTGCGTCTGAACTGCGCTTTTGAACCTGCGATAATTGCTGAGCTGACTGAGTAAGCGATACAGAGTCAGTGCGTGGAGCCGTAGTAGCCACCTGCGCTTTTTGCGTTGCCGCTGCAGCCTGTTGATTGGCTGTTTGGTTTTGCGCCTGTTGCTGTTGATTCAGTTTTTGATTATCGATTGGGGCCTTGTTAATGCCGCCATTGATATTGTTGATAGCCATAATAACACCTAATACCTATTTAACCTCGTACCTTGTATCGGCCGACTTAAGGATAACTTTAACAAAAAATTGAAAAAAACTCATTAGGTAACGCAGCTATCTCTTTAAGGCTTAACCTGAAGTATAGAGTTTGTCTGCGAATAATGCACCTGAGACCTGTTTTAAATGCTAACAACGACTTCAGTTGGGTTGGTTACCCGACCATACACTTGTTTATTAGAGCGCGAGTTACGGATACGAATTGTCTCGCCAACCACGCCGTCTTCCTCGGCGATTCCTTGTGTTTTCAATACTAATCCGGCTGCATCAGCCTTAATCACGACTTGATCGCCTTTGCACACGTAGCAGAGAAGATCGGGTGACACTGGTGCGCCAGCGCGGCTTCTTCGCTTGATACGTGCGCCAATGACATTCTCTTTATCGGCAAAAGTGGTAAATCTTAACTGTTTTTTGTCAATGTCTACGACTTCCACGTGCGCGTCAGTCAAAATTGTGCCTGGGCTGACCATGGTTTTCAGCACCACAACGGGTTGAATGACAACGGTTCTTACCATGACATACAAATACCAATTATTTGCAGGGCAGGATGCCTTTACCGCAAAGTTTGATTGTTGTAGAGCGTCGTGGGAGGCAGAATAAACAAATTCTTCAGTACAGGCTGGGATTTGAATCCGAGGATCAATGTTTGACACGTGCACTTTTAGCGCTGCCTGATCAAAAGAGGCTAAATTTCTGTAAACAAATTCCTCTACCGAGTCGATAACATGTTGTCTCACCGAATTATTTTGGGTCTCAGCATAGCTGACACTTGGCAAAATAAGCGGAAAAAGACTCAAAAGAAGAAAAAAAATCTGTATTCTCATAATGCTAGGTAATTTTTTCATGTTCACTTGCCGTCATTTTGTCTATGCTTAATTCCATAGATCGGAAAAGTCTGTGAATGTGTCAAAATTCAGGCGCATTGTGAGGTACAAGCGCGTTAATTTTGCTTTCTTTTCGATTAACGCAAACATTGTGCCTAGTTTGAATATTTTTGGGGTGGTGTATGTCAGGTATTTTGGATTCAGTCAATCAACGAACGCAGTTGGTAGGACAGAACCGTTTAGAGTTATTACTGTTTAAGTTAAATACGCGACAACGGTTTGGTATCAACGTGTTTAAAGTGAGAGAGGTCCTGCAGTGTCCACCGTTGACCTCAATGCCGAAACTCAACGCGCTAGTCCGCGGAGTTGCACACATTCGTGGACAAACCATTTCTGTCATTGACTTAAGCATGGCGACGGGCGGTAAGCGCATAGAAGATTTAAAAAGCGCGTTTATCATTATTGCTGAGTACAATCGCTCGGTTCAGGGCTTTTTAGTGGGTTCTGTTGAACGCATTATTAACACCAACTGGGATGCGATTATGCCGCCACCACAAGGAACCGGACGTGCAAGTTATTTAACGGCCGTTACGGAAGTGGAAGGTGAATTAATTGAAATTCTTGATGTAGAAAAAATTCTTAATGAGATTTCACCATTAGATACTGATGTAAGTGAAGATGTAGTCAGTGATTTTGACAAGGAGAAATACGGTAGCAAAATCATATTTATCGCTGATGACTCTTCAGTTGCACGAAATCAGGTTAAAAAGGCACTCACCACATTGGGACTTGAAATAGAAGCAGCGAAAAATGGTCTTGAAGCCCTTAATCGTTTGAAAGAACTGGCTGCCGAAACGGGTAACGTGACAGACAAAGTAGGCGTGCTGGTATCAGACATTGAAATGCCAGAAATGGACGGCTATACCTTAACCGCAGAAATTAAAAATACACCAGAGCTTAAGAACCTCCATGTGATACTTCATACATCACTCAGTGGCGTGTTTAATCAGGCGATGGTGAAAAAAGTGGGTGCTGATGATTTCATTGCGAAATTTCACCCGGACGAACTTGCATCAGCAGTACAGAAATGGATAGAGCCGTAGAATAACAAACGGGTAATTATATACGTGGAAATGACAGAAGTTTCGTTGCAAACGTACAACGAATTTGGACAATTTCTAGAACGCAAGTGCGGTATTGTTCTAGGGTCCAATAAGCAGTATCTTGTTCGTAGCCGCCTTATGCCATTAGTGAGAGAAAAGTCTCTGCCTTCTCTCACTGCGTTGATAGACACCGTGATAAAAGAACGTGATCGAGAACTCGTCGAAACCGTTCTTGATGCCATGACGACAAACGAGACCCTTTGGTTTAGAGATACCTACCCATTTGACTTGCTTAAGCGTTCGTTATTGCCAGAGATTGCAACACGCGCCAGGAGTGTAAAAATTTGGAGCGCTGCATGTTCTTCGGGGCAAGAGCCTTATTCAATAGCCATTACGCTGGCAGAGTATCGACAAGCCAATCCCGGTGCTTTTAAAGATATGTCGTCTATATTAGGTACGGACTTATCGGCCGATATGCTCAAGAGGGCGAAATTAGGTGAATATGACAGTTTGTCGATTGCCAGAGGATTGTCGGAAGAGCGAAAGCGTCAATTTTTTGAGTCTTTGCCTTCCGGCGGCTACCGTATTTCTGACGAAATTAAACGGCAGGTGACCTTTCGACCTATTAACTTACTCAACCCTGTGTCAGGTATCGGTAAGTTCGATATTGTGTTTTGCCGCAATGTCTTAATTTACTTTTCGGCTGAGGTTAAACGCAAAATCCTGCAACAAATTGCCGCCTCACTCAATGAATCAGGCGTCTTATTCCTCGGGGCGTCAGAGTCTATTTCTGGTTTAAGTGAAGACTTTGATATGGTGCGTTGTAGCCCAGGCCTCTATTATCGTAAGAAAAACAGGTAGTTGCTCTAACTACCTGCCTTTAAATTTCATCTTATCTTCCGCATTGGCACACTGTTTGCTGTAAATTTCTCGTAAAGAGGAGAAGTTTATGGCAATCAGTCTCGATAGATTAGCGGGCTTTCATCATAAAGCCATTCAAATACGCACTGACCGTATGGAAGTGATAGCAGGTAATCTTGCTAACGCCAATACGCCAGGGTACAAAGCGCGAGATATCGATTTTCAAAGTGCGATGAAATCAGCCAAATATGCGCAAAAGCATTCTTTGGATCGCACCCATGAGCGCCATTTTCCCGGCTCTATGCAAACAAATTCTGAACTTCAGTATCGTATTCCAGCGCAACCAGACACGGGCGATGGCAATACCGTTGAAGTGCAAACAGAGCGTAATCAGTTTCTCGATAACGGTATGCGTTATCAGGCAGGCTTACAGTTTCTTGATGGCAAGTTTAAAGGCATGAAGAAAGCGATTGGTGGAGGTCAAGGCGGATGAGTTTATTTAATGTTATGGATATTGCGTCGACAGGTATGCATGCTGAAGGTGTGCGCCTTAATACCACGGCCAGTAATATCGCTAACGCTAACAGTATTAGTAGTAGCTACGATGCGACCTATAAAGCTCGTCACCCGGTATTTGCAGCAGAGATGGATAAAGCCTCAGCGCAGCAGGGCTTGGGAAGTGGAGTCAAAGTACTGGGTGTCGTAGAAAGCCCTAAGCCACTACAAATTGAGTATCGTCCCGGTCATCCTCAAGCCGATGAAAACGGTTATATCTATAAGCCCAATGTCAACGTGGTTGAAGAAATGGCAGACATGCTGTCGGCATCAAAGTCTTATGAAACGAATGTTCAGGTCGCTGATACCACTAAACGTATATTTCGTCGTGTATTAATGCTAGGGCAAGGCCGATAGTGGCTAAGTTAAGCAGCAAGAGGGCAAGCTTGTGACTACAGTAGACAACAATAGCGTAACTAACAAAGATCTCTATTGGCAGGAAGAAGGCGTCAAAATAGATGATGGTAGTCGTCAAAAACTAAGCCAAGAAGACTTCTTTGCCATGCTGACCGAACAGTTAGCCAATCAGGATCCCACCAAGCCCGTAGACAATGATCAGATGGTTGCACAAATGACCAACTTTACCATGGCTGAGGGCATCAATGATCTGAATGAAAAGTTTGAGGCGTTCTCTGCTTCTATGACATCAAATCAGGCATTGCAGGCATCAAGTTTGATAGGGCGACAAGTATTGTTGCCAGGCAATGTTGCTCCACTGCAAGAGGGAAGTGCGGGTATTTCGGGTGTAATCATCAACGAAAAAACCACGCAGGAAATGGAAATTTCTATTGAAAACGCGGCGGGTGAAGTGGTTAGAACGATGAAGTTAGGCACCCAGCCTGCTGGCAATATTGAATTTGGTTGGAACGGCAAAGATGCAGAAGGCAATCAATTGCCAGCCGGCAACTATGTGATCAAAGCACAAGGTTCGGTGAACGGAGAGCAAACTGCTATTCCAACAGCGATAAACCGTCAGGTGGCAAGTGTCAGTTTGGCGGGAAGTAATCAAGGTATTATTTTAAATCTGAATGGTGATCAGAGTGTGAAACTCGATGATGTCATTCAGATTGGCGGCTAGTCCGTATAACTGGTGACAGGAGAGAGTGAACAATGTCTTTTAATATAGCGTTAAGTGGTGTATCAGCTGCGCAGAAAGACCTAGATGTAACAGCAAACAATATTGCCAACGTAAACACGGTGGGCTTTAAAGAGTCTCGTGCGGAATTTGGTGACGTATATGCTGCGTCTTTACTTTCTGGTGGTAAAACGAAAGTAGGTGACGGGGTTTTGACACAGGATGTTGCTCAGCAATTTTCTCAAGGAAGCCTACAGTTTACCAATACTGCTTTGGATTTGGCGATAACCGGTAACGGTTTTTTTGCGACTGTACCCGAGCGTAGTTCTCGTGACTTTTCATTTACCCGTGCAGGGCAGTTTAAACTGGATTCTGACAACTTCGTGGTGAACTCCAGCGGTGATAACCTGTTAGGTTTTCCGGTGAATCCAGATGGTACGTCTGCATCTGTGGCATTGAGTACTACGGTGCCAGTAAGAATTCCTGATTCGTCAGGCTCACCACAGGCAACGACTGAAACACGTCCACGTTTTAACCTACCAGCGGGTGCTGATTCAAAAGATATCACGCTGTTTTCTCCAACTGACCCGAATACCTACAACGCAGCGACATCCATTACCATTTATGATTCGTTGGGTGATAATCATGAAATGACGTATTATTTTATGAAAGATTCGACGGCCGTAAACGAATGGGTGGTGGTAACGTATGTTGATAATCAACCGATTGATACCGTTGATTCAACAACTAACACAGTTCCTGGTCCAGGTGGTCCTAATGAAGCAGGAACAGCGACGGGTAACGCGATCAACGGTTTCCGAATGGAGTTTAGTAGCGGTGGCGATTTTATCGGTATTCGTGATGCGGCAAATAACCCGCAGGTGACAGGGGATATAGTGAGTGAGCCGCTAGGTAATCCACCGTTAACCAATGGTTCGGATGTGACCCAAACCATTACAACGAACTTTTCTTTAGACCCCGCTTTAGCGACGCCTGATGAACCTACACAGTTTGCATCGAACTTTGAAGTAACATCGTTAGAGCAAGACGGCTTACCTGTAGGGCGCTTGACGGGGATTGATATTGGCCCTGATGGCTTGGTTCGAGCGACCTTCTCTAACGGTACTTCAGAGCCTATCGTGCGAGTGGCACTGGTACGGTTTGCCAATGAGCAAGGCCTGACGCAGCAAAGTAATACGCAGTGGAAAGAGAGTATTTTGTCTGGCGAAGCACTAGCGGGTGAAGCGACAACCGGAACCTTTGGTGAAATTAACTCGTCGGCGCTTGAGCAAGCGAACGTGAATCTAACAACGGAATTGATTGACTTGATTATCGCTCAGCGTAACTTCCAGGCTAATTCTCGGGCATTGGAAGTGAATAACCAGCTCAACCAGACCATATTGAACATCCGATAACCCCTCATTTTGAAGGCCGCTTAGCGGCCTTTTTTCTGTCTACTTCCTCAGTTTGGCTTCATTTTAATCACGTTGGCATCTAAATTGCAGCGTATTTAGTTAAGTATTAACGGTAGTCAGAAAGTTGTCATGGACAAATTACTCTACATCGCCGCCAGTGGCGCTAAACAAGATTTACTCGGCACGGCAGTAAGAGCGAACAACCTTGCCAATGCACAAACCACAGGCTTTAAAGCGCAGCTTGAACAAGCGCGTGCGATGCCAGCCTTTGGAGAAGGCCTGCCCACCCGTGTTTTCGCAATGACCGAATCGCCCACCAACAATTATGAAGGTGGTGCGATGGTGAAAACGGATCGTGAGTTGGATGTGGCAATTCAAGGCAATGGTTGGTTTAGTGTTATCGATGCTCAAGGCAATGAAGCGTACACCCGTGCTGGCAGTTTACAAGTTGGACCCGATGGTGCGCTCAAAGATGCTCACGGCAATTTTGTTGTGGGTGATGCTGGCAATATTTTCTTACCGATACCTGTTTCAAATATCAATATTGCGACGGATGGAACCTTGTCAGTCAGGCCACAAGGTGCGCCTGTCACTGTTTTGGAAGAAATCGGCCGCTTAAAGCTGGTTAATCCTGATGTTCAGAATTTACAGCGTGGAAATGATGGTTTGTTTCGCCTGAAAGACGGGCAAATCGCAGATGAAGATCCCGATGTTCGTGTGATGACGGGCATGTTAGAAGGCAGCAACGTGAATGCTGTTGATGAAATGGTTCATATGATCAGCCTGCAACGGCACTACGAAATGCAGGTGAAACTCATGAAGAAAGCCGACCAAATGGATATGCGCGGCAATCAACTAATGCGTATTTTGTAATGCGCATTGAGATAACGTTTATAGGCGTGGAGGTATAAGATGCATCCGGCACTTTGGATTAGTAAAACTGGGTTAGACGCGGCACAAACTGACGTTGCCGTCATCTCTAACAACTTGGCCAACGCCAGTACCGTAGGCTTTAAAAAAGACAGAGCAATTTTTGAAGATTTGCTTTATCAGAATATCAACCAACCAGGTGGGCGCTCATCTGCTGACACGGAGTTACCCTCAGGGCTCATGTTGGGAGCGGGAAGTAAAGTGGTAGCCACTCAAAAAGCCCATACGCAAGGTAACATGCTAACCACAGACAATGCGTTAGATATGTCAATTCAAGGTCGAGGCTACTTCGAAATTTTGCAACCTGACGGTACGATCGCCTACACCCGAAATGGCCAGTTTACGTTGAATGATCAGGGACAAATAGTCACACCCGGCGCGGGCTTCTTATTGCAACCTGCGATTAATGTGCCCGAAAATGCGCAGCAGATCACCATTTCACAAGACGGTCAGGTTTCCGTCGCGGTTCGAGGTGAAGCTGAGCCCGCCATTCTTGGGCAGATTAACTTGTCAGATTTTATTAATCCAACAGGCCTTCAGCCAATTGGGCAAAACCTTTATGTTGAAACTGCGGTGAGTGGCGCGCCTATTCAGGGTGTACCGGGGCTTGAAGGCATCGGCAGCATTATTCAGGGTGCATTGGAAACCTCAAATGTTAACGTAACCGAAGAACTGGTCAACCTGATAGAAAGTCAGCGTTTGTATGAAATGAACTCAAAGGTCATTTCTTCGGTAGACCAAATGCTTGGTCAGGTTATTCAGCAACTATAGTAGGTAGCATTATGAAAATCATCGGCTTGATCTCTTTGATTGTTTTACTGGCTGGATGTCAGGCCACTGATCGTGTGTCTCCTTTACCTAATGATCCGTTTTACGCTCCCGTCATGCCTGAAGAGGCCATGCATAAAGTGGCCGAAGATGGATCTATTTTTCAGGCAAGTAACGCAAGTAGCCTGTATTCCGATGTTAAAGCGCGCAGAGTGGGTGACATCATTAGCGTCACGCTTCAGGAAAATACGAGCGCGAACAAGTCGGCAGGAACGAATACGAGCCGTGACAATGCGATCAATTACGATCCCATTATTGGCTTAGGTGGCAATCCTCTTAGGATTGGAAGTGAAAGTATCCAATTAGGCATCACGTCTTCTGACAGCTTTGAAGGCGATGCATCAGCCAATCAAAGCAACAGCTTGTCTGGCAGCATCTCTGTCACGGTTGTTCGTGTTTTGCCCAACCAAAATTTGATGGTTCGTGGTGAAAAATGGCTGACGCTTAATAATGGTGATGAATATATTCGTTTAACCGGCATTGTGCGTCCTGCGGATATTAGTCCTGACAATGAAATTGTCTCTAACAAAGTGGCCAATGCACGAATTCAATATAGCGGTACGGGCACTTTTGCCAATGCGCAGAAACAGGGCTGGTTGACCAAATTTTTCCAATCTGAGTGGTGGCCGTTATGATGTGGTACCGTCGTTACCTTACGGTGGGTTTGCTGATTGTTAGCTGCATATGTATAAACTCAGTGAGCTATGCACAGCGGATTAAAGATCTTGCCAGTATTCAAGGTGTGAGAAGTAATCAGCTGGTAGGTTATGGGTTGGTTGTGGGATTGCCAGGAACCGGCGAGCAAAGCCCGTTTACAGAGCAAAGCTTTCGTACCATGTTGTCGAATTTTGGCATCAAACTCGACAATAGCGTTAAACCTAAAATCAAAAATGTTGCCGCCGTTGCCGTACATGCCGACCTACCTGCATTTATCAAACCCGGGCAAACTATTGATGTGACAGTGTCTTCCGTTGGTGAGGCCGCGAGTTTGCGTGGCGGAACATTACTACAAACCTTTTTGAAAGGCCTTGATGGCAATATTTATGCAGTGGCTCAAGGAAGTGTCGTGGTCAGTGGTTTTGGCGCTGAAGGCGCTGATGGTTCGCGTATTGTGTCAAATACACCGACGGTGGGGCGCATTGCAAACGGTGCTATTGTTGAGCGCGGTGTAAAAAGTGGTTTAATGCAAAATGATTTTCTTACTCTAAACCTGCACCGACCTGACTTTTCAACTGCAAAAGCGCTGGCTGATACCATCAACATGCGCCTTGGCGCAGACCCAAGCAAAGGGTATGCACTCGCCACACCGATTGATGCTGCATCGGTTCGTGTTACAGCACCGAGAGATGTAGGGCAACGGGTTGGTTTTGTTGCCACTATCGAAAACTTTAATTTTACACCTGCAGACGCGCCTGCTCGGGTGATTATCAATAGTCGCACTGGCACCATTGTTATCGGTCAGGATGTAAGGCTGCTGCCGGCGGCGATTACCCATGGTGGACTTACTGTTACTATTACCGAAACTCAAAATGTTAATCAGCCTAACCCGCTTGCAGACGGGGATACGGTGGTGACTACTCAGTCTATTGTAGATGTGAATCTAGATGATACCCGCATGTTTAAATTTGAACCTGGCGTCACTCTCGATACGTTAGTTCGTGCAGTTAACGAAGTCGGGGCAGCGCCGGGAGATCTGATGGCAATACTTGAAGCGCTGCAACAAGCGGGTGCGCTTCAAGGTGAGTTGATTGTGATATAGGCAGAGGGCGAGCGATGGACTTTTCTTCAAATATGCAAAATCAGCTTGAGATGTCGCGAAATGTTCACGACTTCAAGGGGATCGATAATCTTCGCCGAGCTGCACAAGAAGGTGATGAAAGTGCGTTAAAAGAAGCGGCGCAACAGTTTGAAGCGATATTTGTTCAGATGATGCTTAAGTCAATGCGTCAGGCACAGGATGCTTTGTCAGATAAAGACAGTCCGTTCAATAGTCAGCAAGTAAAGTTCTATCGCGACATGCATGATCAGCAACTTGCCGTTGATTTGGCCAGTTCTGGTAGCATGGGCTTAGCCGATCTTATCATTCAACAATTGAGCCCAAATAAAGAAGGTTTCACGCCCGCGAGTATCATTCGACAAGATGGGAACTTATCTTCATTGTTATCAGAGAATCGCGTGAATCGTCGCGACAAACCAGCGTCTCCATTGGCATTGTCTGATGTTGATAATGCCTCAAATTCGCAGCCTGCCAAGCGACAAGTTTTTGATACACCTGAAAGTTTCATCGATGCCTTGGTGCCTGTAGTCGAGCAAGAGGCTGCAAAGCTGGGCTTGGATCCTCATGCCTTAGTGGCGCAAGCTGCCGTTGAAACTGGCTGGGGCAAGCACATGATTCACGGCACGAATGGGCAGAACTCCCATAATCTATTTGGCATCAAAGCCAATCAGGGTTGGCAGGGCGAGCGAGCGCATGTGGATACGCTCGAGTATCGCGATGGCGTAGCGAAAAAAGAAAAGGCGCACTTTCGTGCTTACGATTCTTTTGCAGACTCTGTAAAAGATTATGTGAGCTTTGTGTCGGAGAATCCGCGATATAAACAGGCTATTCGCCAAGTTGAACAGCCTCAGCAATATTTTAGCGAACTTCAAAAAGCGGGTTATGCAACCGATCCGAACTATGCAGATAAAGTGATTAGTGTGCTTAATCATGTCAAAAATCACATTGGCTCAGCGCTGACTGGACGCTAAGGAATAATCAATGATTCGCAATACCGATTTATATACAATTGCTCAGTCAGGGTTACGCGCTAGCAATACACTCCTTGATACCACGGGTCATAACATTGCCAATGTAAACACAGAAGGTTACGTACGTGAACGTACGACCTTTGTGACTCAACTTTACGGTGGAGTCGGACGTGGTACAACTGAGCGCGTTATCAATACCTTTGCCCAAAATCAGCTTCGACGCGATATTACTGAGGTCGGTGAACATGAAATTTATTCACAGCGCACATCGACGGTTGATAATTTGTTTGCCAGCGAAGCCAACAGTATTTCAAAAGCGCTGAGTCGTTTTTACGCATCAATTCAAACTGCAACAGATGAGCCGACAAATATGGCTGCCCGTCAGTTAGTTCTCGGAGAAGCGAATTCTCTAGTGGGGCAAGTGGGTACGATGTCTGAGTTTTTGAAAACCAAGGAAGAAGAGCTGAACCTTGAGTTGGAATCGACGATAAATCGTGCGAATTCATTGATTGAATCCATTGCGAAGCTTAACGACAAAATACGAGTTCTAGAGGCTAATAATAGCTACGAAGAGCCTGGTGCGCTCAAAAATGAGCGAGACAAGGCAATACGAGATTTGGCTGAAATTATGTCGATTGAGACTCGTCAAAGCGGAAATGACGACGGTATTACTATGGTCAACCTGACCAGTGGTGAATCTCTTGTTCTGGAAGATGGCACATTTAATTTATTTGGATTAAACGGTAACCCCGACATTCAGTATAAGAATCTTGAATTGAGAAGCACAGGTAAACCCACGTCGCTGCGTTTAGCTGAGGTTGATGTTGGTGGGAAAATGGGTGGGCTATTTCGTTATCGTAGTGAAGTACTCGATCCCGCTCGTCGTGAGCTTGGTCAGATTGCGTTGTCAATGGCGGCAGCCATGAATGAACAAAACCGCTTAGGCATGGATTACGACCAACAACTTGGCAGTAATATATTTCAGCTTCCTACCGTCTCTGGGTTAAATTATGCCGCCAATTCCAGCCTGGCATTGACGGCCAACGCGCGGGTGTCTGAAGACGGCGCGCGCGATTTGACCAGCGCGGATTACCAAGTCACCATTGACGCAGTAACGCCCGGTGCACCGCCGACGCTAGACGTTACCGTTGCGTTACTAAACCCCGATGGTAGCCCTGTAACCGATACCGCAGGCACCCCAATTACGCAAACCTACACGGGGCTGACAGCACAAGCGGGTACGTTTGAAAAAGTGTTAGGTGGGATTGAAATTGAGTTTCCTGATGGAGCGGGTTATGCCGTGGGAGACCAATTTTTGTTTCAACCTACTAAAGATGCAGCGGCTGATCTTGAAGTACAAATGACCAGACCTGAAGATATTGCATTGGCTTCGCCATTTCGCGTCGATGCGAGCATCAATAACTTTGGTGATGCCGAATTGGTATCAACAACGGTCACTAACACGGTGGTAGATAATACGGCACCGTTCGACCCTGATACGTCGGCATTTGATGGCGCAGGTGGTATTCAAGGTCCTGGTGTTGCACCTGGTGGTTTGGTGGGAGCACCTGCTTCAGTTGTTTTTACTTCAGCTACGTCTTATGAAGTACGAGATAGTGCCAACAATGTGATCGTGACTGTGGCCGGGGCAACAGACTTAAACAATTTACTTCAACAAGCTAAAGGCGCGCCGGGTTACCCCGCTGCGTGGACCGCGTTGAATGATTACCCTGGCTATGACTTTAGCCTTCAAGGGGTACCCAAAGCCGGTGATACATTTAACATTTCATACAATACCGATGGTCTGAATGATAACCGTAATGGCCTTGAGCTTGCCAATTTACAGAATAAAGATGTTGTGCTGTCGAGTAATAATGGCACTACCAGCCGTTTTTCCTTCCAAGAGAAATACGCCAATATTGTCAGTGATATTGGAGAAAAGGCCGCGGTGGCCGATATTTCATTAAAGGCGGCGGAAGCGATGAAAGATCAATCGAAAAATTGGTTTGAATCGGTATCAGGCGTTAGTTTAGACGAAGAGGCTGCAAACTTGGTGCGATATCAACAAACCTATGCAGCGTCTGCTAGAGTATTAACTACGGCACAAACTCTTTTCGACACAATACTTGGCGCGGTTCGATAGGTGACGGGAGGGCATTTCTTTGCGTATTTCAACGAATCAACTTTTTGATAGAAGCATTAAATCTGTATTGGATAATCAGGGAGATATCTCTGACATTCAGCAGCAACTGTCTTCTGGAAAAAAACTTCTGCGGCCTAGTGATGATCCTGTGGGGGCCGCGAAAGTGGTGCGACTTACTGAAGAGCTGGATCAGATTGAGCAATTTAAACGCAACAATGACCTCCTTAAAAGTTCGTTAGATCAGGAAGAGGCGGTACTTCGTAACATCAAGTCATCGATGGACAAAGCGCGCCAACTCATGGTGCAAGCAGGAAATGGCATTTACGGTGATATTGATCGTGAGGCCATCGCAATCGAAGTTGGCCAAATTCGCGATGAAGTGTTTGACTTAATGAACAGCCGTAATGCTAATGGTGAATATATTTTCTCAGGGTATCAAACCGGTACGCCTGCGTTTATTTACGATCCGACAGCGACCGGCAATAAATACCAGTACCAAGGGGATGATGGCGTTAATAAGATCCAGGTGTCTGAAAACGTCAATCTTCAAGCAAATAGTAATGGTAAAGAAGTCTTTGAAGATGTACTTGCGCGTTTGAAAACATCAATCACAGCGTCTACTGCGACGAGTGCTTCATCAACGATTACGCAACAAGCCGCTTTTGATCAATTTCATAAAGATAATTACGACTTACTCACGCCAGCGAATAATGATTATCGGATTACCGTATTGCCAGGTGGAAACCAGGTACAAATCGATAATATCGGGACAGGTGCCACTGTCGGTACAGTCGGCTATACATCTGGCGAGCCGTTCACCTTTAAAGGCATTGAGTTTAATATAACAGGTGGGCCTGGTAATACCGTCGACTTTACTCTTCAGCCTCCGGAAAAAGAAAACTTTGCAGAAATCCTGAACGATTTTTACATTGCTTTGAATGACGACAATATGACTGAAAAGCAGTTCAGAGAAGAGTTAAATGATGCATTGGTGGGCACAGATAATGGTTTAGTGTCGCTAGCAAATGCGAACTCTGGATTGGGTGGCAGGTTAAATGTTGCCAGTTCTGTGTACGTGTCTAACCTTGATTTGGAAATTACCAATAAGCAGGCTCGTTCGGATATTGAAGATGTTGATTATGCGGAAGCTGTGTCTGAGCTGAGTAAGCAAGAAACTGCGCTGCAAGCGGCACAAGCTACCTTTGCACGGGTTACAGGGCTGTCACTTTTCGATTATATCTAGTACGTTTACAACAATAAACGACACACTTTAATGTGTTATTGAGTCAGTTCAAAAAAGGAATATGAATGAGAGCTTTGATGGTGGTCGGCGAAAACCGCTACGGCGTAGTATCGTCGTTTGTGAATGGATTAGCGGATGCCCTCAAACAGAAAAGCATCGATGTCTCATTGTTATCAGTAGAAAATGACACGTGCGTTGCTGATTCTGTATTAGCGTTAGAAAGCGGAATCGATTTCGACTTTGTAGTGAGTTTTAATGGCCTAGGCTTAGACTTACAGGTTTCGGGTCAGCGCGACTATTTGAAGCACGTTGGTAAGCCGATTTATGTGTTGCTAGTTGATCACCCATTACATTTGTTTTCTCGCTTTTATGGTGCAAACGTAACCGTGCTGTGTGTCGACCAAGAGCACGCTGCGTTTTGCCAACTCTGCGGTATTGATGCGTTGTATTTTCCTCATGCGGCAGACGAAAACTGGTTGGCTGAACCCGTGACAGGCTTTGAGGACAAAACCGACGAAATAATCTTTCCCGCTTCCCATTTCTCTTTAATGCACTGGCGAAAAAAACTTGAACCCGTATGGTCTCAGGTGGGAGAGATGATCGACGGCACGCAGTCAATTACGCGCTTTATGCAAGCCATCGGTATTCTGCCTATTGGCGAGCACGCAGCCACAACGCCGCTAGATGAAAATCTTAAAACCGTATGCATGTTTGTGGATTTTTATCAACGAGCAAAAAAGCGACGTGAGGCGTTACACCATGCTGAAGAAAAAGGCGTGCGTTTGACGGTCGTTGGCGCAGATGCATCTAGATATAAAGAAGTGAGTGACTTTCATCATTATGAAGATGCAATGCCGTTCTCTGATTTATGTTTACGTATTAAACACGCTCGCTACGGATTTCATAACTCGCCTGGCTTTGAAAGGGGGCTGCATGAGAGGTTGATGATGCCGTTGGCATTAGGCACATTGACAATTATCGATGACGTTCCTTTTGCTCAACACGCAATACATCCAGCGCTGCAATATTTGAATTTAGCTTCCTTCAGCCCTCTTGATGGCGACAGTTACGTGAATATCCAGCACATATTACGTGCCGAAATTGCGCAAAATCATACATGGAATAACCGCGCTGATACGCTACTTGCTCACGTTAACAGTAAAACCGCATAAGCGCTTACCCTACCAATCTTTGGGCTTTATCATGTCATGCCCGACTACAATGCGAGTTGAGCAAGATACACATTAGTTTTGCCTTCATGTGACGAATAGTAGCTCACATAGAGTGTATCGTTCACCTTAACGAGCCCTGGATAGCTGCAATCGCCGGCAGAGGGCAATGTGATCAAGTGGGTAAGTGATTTGTCTTTTAAGTTTAACGTCCAAATGGCAGTGCTTATTTGGTCGTATTCCCATTGCCTTCCCGCTACGAGGCAATAGTTATCATCTAGCGGCAACATCACAGGGCCACCGATATACTGATGCAGATCGTGCCATGTCCATTTTTTAAAAGGCGCAGACGCAATGCCTAATTGGGCTGTGCAAGTATCTGCGTCGCGTCTTACCAGCGCGTAGCATGTACCCAACGAATCGAACATCATATCGCTTTCATTCGGATACCCTAAACCTTGTTTTTCTTTACTCAATACATTTTTCTCGAAGCAGTAGAAGCGACGCTTCGGGTGACCTTGATATAAATGAATGGCTTGGGCTGAGCGGTTGTACGCTAACCCATACGCCTGGTTTTGATGCCACCGAATACGCCAAAGCCACCAGTATGCGTCACCGAAAAAGCGTGGAGACGACCAACTCGTGCCATCGGCAGAGCTCCAACATACGGGCTTACTTTCACTCTGCGTGCGTGCATACGCGATGAGTAAAAGTTGATTGTCTGGCGTAATGGTTAACTTCGGATCACGAAGATCACATTGCCACCAATTGATTTGGTTTTCTGCGACCACATTACCACTCAAATCAAGGGTTAAAATGCGAATGTTGCCATCTCGGCTAACATGATTCGTCGCCTCTCTGTAGCAACAAAATAGTTGATTGTTAAAGTAACAAAGATCGGTAAATCCATTGTGTTGATCACGTCGTCCGACGGCGGTTATTGATTTTATTTGCATTTTTTTCACATCTCCCGAGCTTTTCTGATCTTTAATAAAATCATAGGCTTAAATCATTCAAAACGGCAAGTCTCTGCCTCAAGGCACAAAATAGCGGCAAAATATGTTAAAGGCTTTTTTTTGACCGTCGATAAACATAAACGAGAGAGCCAGTAACAACATCCTACTTTGTAAGTTGTTGTTCTATTTAGTGTTATTAAACCACCGGATTGTATTCGGTTGCCAGCGAATGCTGGACTGAGAGTGTAGGAGACTTCCCATGACATTATATGTCAACACTAACGTGTCGTCTTTGAATGCGCAACGTCAATTATTTGATGTTACGCAAAGACTTAACACGTCATTTGAACGTTTATCATCAGGTTTTCGTATTAACCGTGCTGCAGATGATGCTGCGGGTTTGCAAATCACTGACCGAATGACATCTCAAGTTCAAGGCCTTGATCAGGCTGTAAGAAACGCAAATGATGCGATTTCACTAACACAGACTGCTGAAGGTGCGCTGCAAGAGGTGACAAACAGCTTACAACGTATTCGTGTGCTTGCCGTGCAATCACAAAACGGCATCAACACCTCTGCTGACCGTGCAGCGCTACAAAAAGAAGTATCTGCGCTGAAAGTCGAAATTTCTCGTGTCGCGACCACCACGCAATTTGCAGGGGTAGACTTATTAACCGGAGGCTATTCTGCTGCATTCCTTGTTGGAGCAAATGGTGGTCAAACAATCAGCGTTAACTTGTCGCGCTCTGGTGGTTTCGGTACGTCTGGTCTGAATTTAGGTACGAATACCGTTACAACGGCAGCCAATGCATCAGCAATGCTGACAGCCGTGGATTCTGCAATATCAACAATTGGTGCCACGCGCGCTGATTTGGGTGCACTACAAAACCGTTTTCAGTCAACCATTCGAAACTTAAGTAATATTTCTGAAAACGTATCGGGCGCACGTTCACGAATTCGTGATACTGACTTTGCGGCAACGACTGCAGAGCTAACACGTAACCAGATCATTCAGCAGGCGAGCCAAACCGTTTTGGGGCAGGCAAACCAGCGACCACAGGCTGCGTTGCAGTTATTAGGATAAGATCTCGCGGGTGAGGGCGTCAGGAGGTAGTGAATTCGTGATTAACCTTACCCGTTTGAGAGTTTCGCTCACTCTCTCCTAACGTACGAGCGGTTGGCCGGACTTGATTCGGCCTTTTTCTCACTTCATGCTTAAATTTATCTTTAGCTTCTATTTTACTACGTTATCTCCATCCATTTAATCTTAATCAGTAATTTGGCAAAACTTTGCCTGCCTGTCAGCTCAGTGTTTACAGGATATTTGGCGCTTAAGGCATGTTTCTACCGCCTTTTGATAAAAAATGGCAAATTTCATTTAAGTTATTTTTCCTGCCGACGATAACTATTCATGAGAGGGCAGTGTCAATCTCCCAGTGAATACCGGGCTGATTGCACCATAAAGAGTAGTTTCAACTGGTGTATCAAATTTGCTTGCCAAAGCCGATTATTCCAGTTGCCGACCAAGTCAGTCGGACTGAGAGTGTAAGAGAGAAGTATCATGTCTTTATATGTAAATACCAACGTTTCATCTTTAAACGCACAACGTCAACTATTCGACGTGTCTCAGCGTTTGAATACGTCATTTGAACGTTTATCATCAGGATTTCGAATCAACCGTGCGGCAGATGATGCGGCAGGTTTACAAATTACCGACCGTATGACATCTCAAATCCAGGGATTGGATCAGGCGGTAAGAAATGCGAATGACGCAATTTCTTTAACCCAAACGGCCGAAGGTGCGCTTCAAGAAGTAACATCTAGCCTACAACGAATTCGTCAGCTAGCCGTGCAATCTCAAAATGGTATTAACACGTCAGCTGACCGTGCCGCACTGCAAAAAGAAGTGTCTGCACTTAAAACTGAAATTTCACGTGTTGCGCAAACCACACAATTTGCGGGTGTAGATCTACTTACTGGTGGCTACTCAGCGGCATTCCTTGTTGGCGCAAACGGTGGTCAGACGATTTCTGTTAACCTATCTCGTACTGGCGGATTTGGTACGTCTGGCCTGAGTCTTGGAACGAACTCTGTTGCAACCGCAGCGCAAGCGTCTGCCACATTAGCAGCAGTAGATGCGGCTATTTCTACAATTGGTTCAACGCGAGCTGACTTAGGTGCGCTTCAAAACCGTTTTCAATCAACGATTCGTAATTTGAGTAATATCTCTGAAAACGTATCTGGTGCACGTTCACGTATCAAAGATACTGATTTTGCGACAGAAACTGCGGAACTCACACGTAATCAGATAATCCAGCAGGCGAGTCAGACTGTATTGTCTCAGGCAAATCAGCGTCCCCAGGCTGCACTTTCGCTACTTGGATAATAAGATACAACGCGCACATGTGATTAGTCACTGATATGTGCAAACTGAGCCAGACTTTACGTCTGGCTTTTTATTGAAAATCACCTTTTTAGATCATTTTTGTTCCAAAAAGGGAATAATGTCGTGTTACTGAATGAATATTTTTATTCATTTTTTGCATGAGGCGATAACTTTCCGCATTTTTTTACCTTGTGGTAAAAAAATGCATTTAATAAAATCTAATTAAAACAATACGTTAAACTTATTAGGGCAAATAATTACCGTTTTGGCTCAAAAAGGCAATTATTTGCCTAAAGTTATTTTTTAATCAGGCGATAACCTTAAATGAGAGGCCAGTGCCAATCTCCATTTCTAAACAATTTGGTGATTGCACTACCAGTGTAGTTTCAACTGACATTCGTTAGTTGCCGGCTGATAGGTCGGACTGAGAGTGTAAGAGGTAGTACCATGTCAATGTATGTAAACACTAACGTTTCATCTTTGAATGCACAGCGTCAATTATTTGATGTGTCGCAAAGATTGAATACGTCTTTCGAGCGTCTTTCATCAGGTTTCCGTATCAACCGAGCAGCTGACGATGCTGCAGGTTTGCAGATTACTGATCGAATGACATCTCAGGTTCAGGGTTTGAATCAAGCTGTTCGTAACGCGAACGATGCGATTTCACTTACGCAAACCGCGGAAGGTGCAATGCAAGAAGTGACTTCTAGCTTGCAACGTATCCGTCAGTTAGCAGTGCAATCACAAAACGGTATCAACACATCTGCTGACCGTGCTGCACTTCAAAAAGAAGTGTCTGCACTCAAAACAGAAATTTCGCGTGTAGCGCAAACTACACAGTTCGCGGGTGTTGATTTACTTAAGGGTGACTACTCTGCGGCATTCCTAGTGGGTGCGAATGGTGGTCAAACAATTAGCGTTAACTTGTCTCGTTCAGGCGGTTACGGTACGTCTGGTTTAGGGTTGTCGACCAACTCTGTTGCCACAGCTGCGCAAGCATCAGCTACGCTAACTGCGGTAGATGCGGCGATTTCGACGATTGGTTCAGCGCGAGCTGATTTGGGTGCGCTTCAAAACCGTTTCCAGTCAACCATTCGTAACTTGAGCAACATCTCTGAAAACGTTGCGGGTGCACGTTCACGTATCAAAGATACTGACTTTGCATCTGAAACCGCAGAGTTAACGCGAAACCAGATCATTCAGCAGGCAAGCCAGACAGTTCTGTCTCAGGCGAACCAGCGTCCTCAGTCAGCATTGTCGCTGCTAGGATAATTATTGAGAAATCACGCTCGCTCTCTCAATTGAGCGTGATATTTCAAAAATAACACTTTTTAGCTCAATTTCTCTCCTAACACATTTGAGCAGAGGCCAGCACTACGCTGGCCTTATTTATTTAAGTTATTGAAAAATATAGATATTAAAAAATAGTTAAATTTTTTTCTAAAGGAATTTTTACATCCTAACGATAACCAGAGCATAAGGCACTGATACAAAAATAATAACAAGCAGGCCTACAAAGTAACGTCATAAAAGCAATAAAAATCAGAACGTTACATGACACGAAAGTGTCAACGTTAATAGCAAATAATAAAAATACATGCCGTTAACGTGAAATAAAATCGTTAGGAGAAAAAAATGAGTTTATACGTTAATACGAACGTGTCTTCGTTGAACGCTCGTCGTCAACTATTCACGTCTAATACAGAGCTCAACACAGCGTTTGAGCGTCTATCCTCAGGCTTTCGCATTAACAGTGCGAAAGACGATGCTGCCGGTTTGCAGATTTCTGACCGCATGACATCTCAGATTATGGGATTGGACATGGCAGTGAGAAACGCAAATGATGGCATTTCACTATCGCAAACGGCTGAAGGTGCACTCCAGGAAATCACGGTTGCATTGCAACGTATTCGTGTCTTGGCGGTGCAGTCACAAAACGGGATTAATTCGTCAAGTGACCGTCTTGCGCTTCAAAAAGAAGTATCTGCACTGAAACTAGAGATCAGCCGTATAGCGACAACCTCACAGTTCGGTGGTGTAGACATTCTTGTTGGGAATTATTCTGCGGTATTTTTGGTGGGCGCAAATGCGGGCCAATTTATCAGTGTAAATATTTCCAGAACTGGTGGATACGGCGCTTCGGGCTTGTTCAATGGACAAAATGTCTCTGTTGCCACTGCACCTCAGGCATCAGCTGCTATGACTTTTGTTGATGCAGCGATTTCAATCGTTGATGCAAAGCGTGCCGATCTCGGTGCAATACAAAACCGTTTTCAATCCACAATTCGAAACTTGAGCAATATTTCGCAGAATGTGTCTGCGGCAAGATCGCGAATTCGTGATACAGATTTTGCCACCGAAACGGCAGAACTGACCCGCTGGCAAATTATTCAACAGGCGAGTACAACGGTGTTGAGTCAGGCAAACCAAAGACCACAAGCTGCATTGAGTCTGCTGGGAGGGTAATATGATAAAAATCAATAGGTTAGATACGCACATGCGGGGGCAGGCTGCAATCTAGCAAGATAGAGTTATCACCTAATGTGGGGGCAGGCGGTGATAGAAAGAGACAATGCTGTGAGCGACAAATCGGGTTAAGAGAAAAGTGCTTTTTTGCCTTTCATCAAAGAAACATTTCTCTCTTGATCTGCAAAAAATAGGAAAAGAAGGATCGGTCGAATTGCAAAATGTGGGGGCAGGCTGCAACCGACCGAAGATAGAGACAATGCCAGGTAAGGCGCAAATCAGGTTAAGAGAAAAGCGCTTTTTTGTTCCTGAGAGGAACAGTCGACTGGCGGAAAAGACGCCAGGAGGTAGTGAGAGGTATTGAGGTATTAGGCCATCAATCCCGACAGTCGACCCGAGCTTACGCTCACTCTAACGTAAATTTGCAGGCTTAAGCCCAGCAAAAGTGCCAGTCAGAAAACTGACTAACACTAAAAGTTTAGCACATAGTGTGCCAACAAAATTTAAATGCTGAAATTTATTAAGCACTTATGCCTGATAACAATAAAAACATAGGCTGTTGTGCATGTTAGGAGAGAACAATGAGCTTATATGTAAACACGAATGTGTCTTCGCTAAATGCGAGACGGCAGTTATTTACCTCGAGTAATCAACTGAATACTGCATTCGAGCGACTGTCTTCAGGATTTAGAATTAATAGTGCGAAAGACGATGCGGCAGGGCTGCAAATTTCAGACAGAATGACCTCCCAAATTATGGGCTTGGATCAGGCCGTTAGAAATGCCAATGACGGGATCTCTTTGTCTCAAACTGCTGAAGGTGCGTTACAAGAAATAACCACCGCATTACAGAGAATTCGGGTGCTGGCGGTGCAGTCTCAAAACGGGATTAACTCGTCGACTGACCGATTAGCGCTGCAAAAAGAAGTGTCGGCATTGAAGTTAGAAATTAGCCGTATCGCGACCACTACGCAGTTTGCTGGCGTGAATGTGCTCAATGGAACATATTCCGCGGTATTTTTGGTGGGCGCTAATGCCGGGCAATTTATTAGTGTCAACATTTCTCGGCCTGGTGGCTTTGGCGCATCGGGGTTGTTCAACGGACAAAATACGTCGGTAGCAACTGCGCCCCAAGCATCTGCGGCAATGTCATTAGTAGACGCGGCAATATCCATAATAGATGCTAAACGGGCTGACTTGGGTGCTATTCAGAATCGCTTTCAGTCAACGATTCGGAACTTGAGTAATATTTCGCAGAATGTGTCTGCGGCAAGATCGCGAATTCGTGATACAGATTTTGCCACCGAAACGGCAGAATTAACCCGCTGGCAGATCATTCAGCAAGCCAGTACAACGGTATTGTCGCAGGCAAACCAACGTCCCCAAGCAGCGCTAAGTTTGCTAGGTGGCTAATTAACATAATGATTTCGAGAGGGTAGGAATTGAGAGGCCAACCCTAAGGTGTCAAAGGTATGACACTGGCAAATCCAAGGAGGGAAAACGCCGACTAACAGGACTGAGAGTGTAGAAGTATGGTTGAGAGGCCAGTGTTCATTCTCTAACCCTGCCAGCCGGACGGAAACTGAATTTGCTCTATCTCCTAACGTGAGCAAGTTGGTCGGGTCATTTGGCCCGGCCTTTTTTATTTTTACAATCAAGTCGTCAATTTATTGTCTTTTTTATCATACCTGATTATATCTGCCAATACCTAAGCAGTTTGTGTGCCATACTTTTGGTACATCACCCTTTTCATCTTAAATTTACGCTAAATACTACGAAAATCGCTGTCCGTAGACATATATCCTTCCTTTGCGTTGCTGCATTTAGCAGATTCACTCATATAAAAATTGAAAAATAAAAGTGTTAAAAATCAATTGGATATAAATATTTTAATCTTTTTTCTAAAAAAAATGAAAAAAAAACTAAAGATGCTTCAAGTCATGTCGATAACGATAGCTGAGGGGAGTTTTAAACTTTTTTGAGGTTTTTGAAGTGAGGTTGAGGTACCTGACTTCAAAAAATTGAGGCAGCGAGTAGAGCGGGGGCTCGAAAGCTGAATTGAGGCGAACTGTTCGGTGGTGTGAGAAGCCCAGGCCAGTTCTCAGGAGGTATATTATGACTTTGTATGTGAACACGAATGTGTCATCTATCAATGCTCAACGTCAATTGTTTGATGTAGGGCAAAGACTGAACACGTCATTTGAGAGATTGTCGTCGGGCTTTCGTATCAACCGTGCCGCGGATGATGCGGCAGGTCTTCAGGTTTCTGATCGTCTAACCAGTCAGATTCAGGGCTTGAACCAAGCTGTACGTAATGCAAACGATGCGATTTCTTTGACGCAAACGGCTGAAGGGGCGTTGGCAGAGGTAACCACGTCACTTCAACGTATTCGTCAATTGGCGGTACAGTCACAAAACGGTATCAACTCGTCGTCTGACCGTGCAGCACTTCAGAAAGAAGTATCCGCACTGAAGTTAGAAATCTCGCGTATCAGTTCTACCACCCAATTCGCGGGTGTTGATCTGCTAACGGGTAGTTATTCTGCGGCCTTCCTAGTGGGTGCGAATGGTGGACAGACGATTTCAGTCAACCTTTCTAGAAGCGGTGGCTTTGGTACATCAGGGTTGAGCCTTGGTTCGAACTCTGTTGCCACTACAGCACAAGCCTCGGCAACATTGACTGCAGTCGATGCGGCAATTTCTACTATTGGTTCTGTTCGAGCCGATTTGGGTGCACTTCAAAACCGTTTCCAGTCTACTATTCGTAACTTAAGTAGTATTTCTGAAAACATTTCTGGTGCACGTGCACGTATTCGTGATACCGATTTTGCGGCAGAAACTGCAGAATTGACGCGTAACCAGATCATTCAGCAGGCATCATTGTCGGTGTTAAGTCAGGCAAACCAGCGCCCACAGTCGGCACTGTCGTTGCTAGGCTAACAATATCCGAACAGATCGCCGCTGGGTTTAAAGTGAGAGGGATACTATACTTAGGTAAGTGTCCCCTCATTCTTCTGAGTGGAGGTGAAAGGTGGAAGTAAATATTTCACAAGCTGGTCAGAATTTTGCTTTAAGGTCTACGTCTCAGCAGGAGCCGCGCTCCGATATTGCTGCTGAGTCAGAAAAAGAGCAGAAAGTAGCGCAAGCTGAATCTGAGAAAAAGAGTAAAGTTGAGGCAGATTTTGCCGATACTAAAGAGAATGTTGAAGTTAATGCTGGCTCGATAGAAAAAGCCGTTGCAGAGATCAGTGAGTTTGTTCAATCAAACAACCGTAGCCTGCAATTTTCTGTAGATGAGGCCAGCAAGCGACAGGTTGTCAAGGTCACGGATTCTGAATCAGGTGAAGTGATCAGGCAAATACCTTCAGAAGAGGTACTGGCGCTGTCGAAACGGATTAAAGAACTGCAAACAGATGTAGGGACAGCCGTAGGAGTGCTATTCAACAAGCAAGTTTAATGTAATGTGAGAGGTTCGTCATGACAATCCAGTCATTAGGTGTTGGTTCTGGGTTAGCGTTAGATGATTTAGTTAATCAGTTAATTGAAGCTGAGCGTAAGCCCAAGCAAGATAGGCTCGATAACAAAGAGAAATCACTTGATGCGACTATATCGGGTATTGGCAAACTAAAGTCTAAGATGAGTGACTTTTTAAAGTCGGTTGATGACTTGCGAAGTGACTTCAACCTGAAAGGCCGAGAACCTAAAGTTACGAACCCAAGCGAATCTGTCACACCTTTCACTGCGGAAGCCTCTAATAGTGCCTTAGAAGGTGACTATAAGGTTGCGGTTACGCAATTAGCAAGTGGTAGCCGTATTGAGACAGCTGACGCCGCATCAGGTGGATATGCAAACTCCAACTCTAGTGTATTGAGCGCAGGCTCGGGTAGCCTAACATTCAAAATAGGCTCTACGGGTGACAGCTTCTCTGTCAATGTTACAGCAGGTATGTCCCTTACTGATTTACGTAATGAAATCAACAAGGCCAGCGGTAATTTTGGTGTTAATGCGAACATTATCGACACAGGTACGGCTACCGGTGGTGCAAAGCTCGTGTTTTCATCGTCAGTGACTGGGGCAGGTAATGACTTACAAATTGTCAATGATAATGACATTGCAGAACTGCAAAAGGTTGCCACGACAGATTCAACCGAGACGGCTACATATCTGACTCCCATTAAAAGTGCGCAAAATGCACAGGCTACCATCGATGGGATTCTCGTCGAAAGCCAGACAAATAAGTTTAACAATACCATCCAAAACGTTTCTTTCGAAGCGACGGAATTGTCTCCCAAAGATGCGACGAATAATTTTCAAGCATCAACGTTGTCTATTGGTTATGACAAAGAGGGCGTTGAAAAGAAAATTCGAGACTTCGTCGAAAACTTCAATGCGCTGAATAAGGAAATTAAAACACTGACAAAGTACGGTGAATCTGAGCTTGAGGAAGACGGGGCTTTGGCTGGTGACTTTATGGTAAGAAGTATCCAGACTGGGCTTGCGAATATTGTCAGCTCAAGCGTGGAGTCCTCTGCGTTAGGGGGATTATTTCAGATAGGTATCCAATTTAATGATGATGGCGACTTGGAGATTGGTACGACGTCGGAATTTGGTTTAAAAAGCGGTGAAGATCGCCTAAAAGACGCACTAGATAACAACTTTGACGAAATTGCTAATCTTTTCTCGAATACAGACGATGGTGTTGCTAGAAATCTTTACGACTATGTAAAAGAGTACACTACCTTTAGCGGGTTATTGTCGTCGCGTGAACGTTCAGTAAAAGATGAGAAAGATCAATTGTCTACTGAACGTGAGCAATTTGAATTGCGTATGTTAAGCTACGAACAAATTTTACGTGGCAAATACTTAAACCTCGACCAAACAGTCGCGAGACTGAATCAAACTGGTAATGCCCTGATGGCTGCGCTAGGTGGGTTATAAGGAGACTGTACAGTGGCTTTGAAAGGCATTAATGCATATAAAAAAGGTAGCTTGAAGCAAGATATCGCTAACGCTGATCCGCATAAGATAACACTTATGTTAATGCAAGGTGCTCTTGATCGCATGGCATACGCGAAAGGTTGTATGGAACGTAAAGATTTCGAGGGAAAATCTGAGCATTTATCTCGTGTCTCTGCCATTCTAATTAACCTTCGCGACACGCTTGACTTTTCAGTGGAGAGTGAAGTTACTGACAATTTGTTTGCGTTGTACGATTACATGATTCAGCGCATTACTGACGCTAACATTCAGAATAACTTGAAGATTATGGATGAAGTGATTACTCTTTTACTACCTATTAAAAATGCGTGGGCGCAAATCCCTGAAGATGCAAAACAACAGGCATATGAAGCGCAGCGTCAAAAACGACAAGCCGTGTGAAAATAAATCTACATTTAGATCATGACTCAACTCCTGATTCCCTTCGCATCGTAAATCAGGAGATCTATGAAGCTTTAGAACTAGAAGAAGTCGATGAGGCTTCAGTACTAAGTATTATTGAGAAAAGACATCATTTGATTGAATCAATTCTGGCTTCCTTGCCGGAGGCGGAGAAGCGAGAATTTGCTAAATCTGAAATGCAAGCGAACAAAGTATTAACTGAACATGTTAAGTCCTTATTATCTGAGTCATTGTCAAGTATAGCCTCTCTCAAGCGCGGTCAAAAAGCAGTAAAAAAATATAGATAAAATATGCTTAAGAATATTCGATATCACCTCGCAGAAGATGCCGAACAAGTTAGGTTAGAAGAAGAGTTTGCAAAATTTATAAGTGAAAAGCAAAAAGTAAATATTAACTCTTTTTTAAGAAATATTCCCTCTTTAGTCAGCACCATCCAAAATAGAAAAACACAAAATATCGCGCCATTTGTTAATAAATGGGGGGAAGCTAACATTGTTGATTTTAGTACAGGGCGGGCATTGTATGGCCTAAAACCGAAGCTTGAAATTAGTAGTCAGGTGGATGCTTTTTTCAATATGTGCTTAAAAGTGGATATAAATGACACTGCTGAAAAAACGCGCTCAAGTGACTGCGTAGATGTCCCCGATTCTCTTAAAGATATCGTAACTCATTTTGATAAAGTTAAAAGTGATGAAATAGAGTTACTGATCGTGATGGGATTAGGAGTAGGTCACCACATTGAGTTCTTACTAGATAAGATTCGAGTACGAAATTTAGTGATCTATGAGCCTGAAGAGCAATATTTTTTATGTTCTTCAATGATTGCTAATTGGGATACGATTTTTAAAAAAGTGAGACAGCAAGGCTGTTCAGTTTTTTTTCAAATTGGGAAAGATAGTCGAGACATTATAGACAATGTAAAAGAGCTTAAAGATAACATTAATTTTGATTCATTCTTTATCTATAAACATTATAACCATCCCGTTTTTGATTCTGTATATAAAGACCTAAGTAGAAGAGCTTGGGGGCAAATCGAGCGTGGTGGAATTTCTTTTTCAACGACCGAAATTTCAGCTGACTTTTGTGAGGTATGGTCTAATAATATTGAACTTGCAAGTTTTAATGATGTGGAGTCGAGTCGGTCTACGTACGATAAAAACATACGTGCCTTTGAAAAATACTTTCCTAATATTGCTGACGAATTTGCAAATTATGAACCAAAATACTGGCTTCCACTTGAAGATAAAAATGGATGTGTGAATCTTCTAAATTATAATAAACTCACATTTTTGTATGGTGATAACCCTAAAACAGAATGTGAATTAGAATTAAACGAGTTCAAAAAAAATCCAAACATTGATGGTCTTGTAATCGATTATCATGGGAATAAGCTTAAAGACTACTTACATTATAGATTTGTAAAAAAGACGCAAAAAGTCATATCCAAGCTTAAAGAAGAAAAAGCGGATTTACCCGAAGACATTAAATCGTTAATTTTCTTTGGAATAGGCTCTGGATATGGGTTAGAGAGTATCCTGCAATCTCATAATATTAAAAATGTTTTTATCTGTGAACCTAATAGAGATTTTTTCTATGCATCACTATTTTCTATTGAGTGGTATTCTATTTTAGAAAATATTGATAAGAGCGAGCATAGAATTTATATCAATATCGGTGATGATGGTACGAGCTTATTTCGAGATTTATTGAATCAGTTCTATTCAATTGGTCCGTATATACTCGCCGAAACGTATTTTATCAGCGGCTATTACAATGCTTTGCTTAACGAGACAATGGCGCAATTAAGAGAACAACTTCAGGTTGTGATTGCGATGGGGGAGTACTTTGATCATGCCAGGTATGGGATTTCACAAACCCGGATAGGGATTAAACGACAATTTCGTCATTTAATTCGTAACCCTAGCGCTTGCCTTTCCATTGAAAATAAGGAAGTGCCTGTTATTTTAGTAGGAAACGGTCCATCTTTAGACTCTAAAATATTGACTCTTAAATCTTTGGTGGATAAAGCGATAATTGTCAGTTGCGGCACGTCACTTCAGGTCTTACATAAAAATGGCATTACACCGGATTTTCATGCTGAGATTGAACAAAATCGGGCGACTTTTGATTGGTGTTCTAGAATCGGTAGTCATGATTATCTGCAAAAAATAGATCTTATTACATGTAATGGTGTTCACCCTGATACAGCAGCTCTGTTTAAAGAAAAGCTTATTGCATTTAAAGAGGGAGAGTCATCTACAACGTCTATCCTTAGTGTCGCTGGAGAAGAGCGTTTTTCCGTATTGAAATTTGCATTCCCTACTGTAACGAATTTCAGTTTAAATCTTTTTAAAACGCTCGGTTTTGTTGATATATATTTAATTGGTGTTGATCTTGGATTTGAGCATCCTGACAATCATCACTCGAAACAGAGCGGATATTACAGTGATGACGGAAAACCGCTATATGATTTTAAAGCATCTACTAATACGTCGATTGCAATTAAAGGAAACTTCGTTCCTTACGTATTTACGAAGCATGAGTTCAGAGTTGCAAAGCACATAATTGAGCAAACATTAGAATCTTATTCTGGGAGTTGTTACAACGCGGGAGAGGGGGCGTATATTGCGGGTGCAATCCCGTTACGAATAGACGACTTTCTGATTACATCATCGCCTGAATTGAAGAAAAAGACTGTCGAAAGAATATTGGATGACTGTTATCAACTCATCGACTTCACCCGTTTTGATGAGGAGTTCAATGCTAAGTATTCTGCTGCCACCTTAGATAAAGAAATTTCAGCAATGATTACTCTGACTGAATCTGAAATTTCTAATTTGTCTGAAGTTGAAGAGTATATCGAACGAGTGAAGTCTATGATGTTTGCATCTTACCAAAATGGTGCTTCACTTCTTTTCTATTATCTTTACGGTACGATTAACTTTGTCAATGTGGCATTTACTAAGTTACTGAGAACGGCATTGAGTGACAAGGAAAAGCTGGAACACATTAATCAGCAACGTTTGCGTTGGTTGACGACTTTCAAAGATATAAAAGAAGCTGTTTTAAATTTTAATTTAGATACTGATTTTTGCTCTTCTCTATCCAGTCATCGAATTGAAAAGAAGTTACACGCTCTTTTGAAGAAAAAGCATGTAATTGTGCTTTCTGAAGAAGCTAAGATGATTGCTAATTTTAAGCGATTGTCTAATTATTACGACTTTAAATTAGAAGTAACCGCAATTAATTCTTTGCAAGTAGGTACGGAGTGTGATCTGCTAATAGTTGATATTAATGACTCCGCTAATGTGACTAATGAAATATTGAATGTAAAGAGTAAGGTAGATTTTGTAAAAGGGATTGTTTGTGGAGAGAGTGAATACTCATTAGCACGTTGCTTGAAAATGATAGATTTAGATCCTCGCTTGTCTGTAATGCAAGGCTTTCAAGGAAAGGATTGGTTATTTGAATTGAATCCTGATATTGAAATATTGAATGGGGATAAAATGCGTGCATATTGCATGCTGATGTATGTTTTGTCTGCCGATAAATACAAACTCTTTTATCCTAAAGTCGAAGTTTTTGAAGGTGCGACTAGTAAGAGAAATACGATAGAAAATGAGTCTTTATCTAACCAATTTAATACTACCTGGTTGGAGTTTTCTAGTTACTATGCTTTACCAAGAGATGACGCAACCTTGTTAGATTCTCTGGAAAATCGTGCTAGACAAAACACCAGAGCTCCGCAACCGGATGAGCTGATACTTAATTATATACCTGAAGAGCTTGTCGTTGCTTCGATAGAACGAAATTTTTCAGATTGTGAAAAAAGAGTTGAGTCTTGGAAAGCGGAAGCTGATAGGAAAATAGAGTAATGTTTAATAATAAAGCAATTTTAATTACCGGTGGCACTGGCTCTTTTGGGAAGCGCTATATCACGCATATTCTTCAACATGCTAAGCCTAAACGACTCATTGTTTATTCGCGTGATGAGCTTAAACAATTCGAGATGCAGCAAACTTATAATGATCCTTGCATGCGTTATTTTCTGGGTGATGTGCGAGATAAAGATCGCTTAAAAGCCGCCATGAGAGATGTGGATTATGTTGTCCACGCCGCAGCACTTAAACAAGTGCCGGCTGCTGAGTACAATCCAAATGAATGTATCAAAACTAACATTCACGGTGCGCAAAATGTTATTGATGCTGCAATTGAAGCGAAAGTTAGCCGCGTAATTGCGTTGTCTACAGACAAAGCGGCCAATCCGGTTAATTTATATGGTGCTACCAAGCTAGCCTCAGACAAGTTGTTTGTTGCCGCCAATAATATATCTGGGGCAAAAGGCCCGCGATTTGCTGTTGTTCGTTATGGTAACGTGGTCGGTTCAAGGGGATCCGTTGTACCATTCTATCGTTCACTGTTGGCCCAAGGTAAAACAACCTTGCCTGTTACACATGAAGAAATGACGCGATTCTGGATAACGCTAGACCAAGGCGTAGAGTTCGTAATGAATAGCTTCCAGCGAATGCAAGGTGGCGAAATTTTTGTTCCGAAGATCCCGTCTATTCGAATACTTGACTTGGTTGAAGCCATGAGTGGTCAAAAACACTATGACATTATCGGTATTCGTCCGGGTGAAAAATTACATGAAGTCATGGTGCCAGAGGAGATGGCTCATCATTCAGTAGAATTTGACGACCACTACGTAATTACGCCAGCGATTAAGTTTTTCGACAAAAATGTCGATTATAAAAAGAATAAGCTAGGGGAGCGTGGGAAAGAGGTGGCAGATAAGTTTGAGTATCATTCTGGTACCAATCCTCACTTTCTTACCGTCGATGAACTGCGAGCACTAGATAAAGAAACCTTATGAGCTATGTAAAGAGACACTTACCTTATGGTAAGCACTCTGTCGAGTCAGATGATATTTCATCTGTTATTGATGTACTGGAAAACCAGTTCTTAACTCAAGGTTCTGTTACGCCTAAATTTGAACGTGCGCTTTGTGAGTACACAGGTGCTGGCTTTGCCGTTGCAGTCAACAGCGGAACATCGGGTTTGCATATTGCATGTTTGGCTGCGGGTATTAAGTCTGGTAGCTTGGTTTGGACGGTGCCTAATTCATTTGTTGCTAGCGCCAACTGTGCACTTTACTGTGGTGCCGACGTCGACTTTGTAGATATCGATCCTAGTACCAGAAATATTTCCATTGAGGCATTATCACGTAAGTTACAACTCGCATCAGAAAATGATGCGTTACCTGATGCCCTTGTGGTGGTTCATTTCTCTGGCATGAGCAGCCCAATGCGGGAAATTCGAGCCTTAACTCAACCATACGGTATTACCGTGATTGAGGATGCAGCCCATGCATTGGGTGGAACCTATGATGGTAAGCCTATTGGGTGTGGGATATTTAGTGATTTTGTTGTCACGAGTTTTCATCCTGTTAAGTCAATAACAACGGCCGAGGGCGGCGCGGTTCTGACCAATGATAAAACGCGTTATGAACAGCTACGACTATTTTCGAGTCACGGCATTACAAAAGACAGAAGCAAAATGCTGTCTACAGACCCTGAACCGTGGTTATATGAACAGCATCTGCTTGGCTTAAATTATCGTTTGAGTGACGTGCATGCCGCACTTGGATTGTCACAGCTAACAAAGCTGGATAAGTTTGTGGAAAAACGTCGCCAGATCGCGGCCGAGTATTTCGCTCAATTAGCGCACCTGCCGTTGATTTTGCCTGTTAGAGAAGCATTGGATGAAAGTGCGTGGCATATATTTGTCGTTGAAGTAGAGAATGGTAAGCGTCGCTCTGTATTTCAACACTTAGTTGATAAAGGTGTGGGGGGGAATGTTCATTATATTCCGATCCACCTACAACCTTTTTATCAACGTTTGGGCTTCAGAGCCGGCAGTTACCCACATTCTGAGAAATATTATGAAAATGCGATAACTATTCCTTTATTTCCTGACATGACTGCCGATGACATTACCTACGTAGTTACTATGCTCGAAGAGGCATTATCTTGAGTCAGCTTAAAAATCTCGCCATTATCCCCGCGAGAGGTGGCAGTAAACGTATTCCTGCTAAAAACATCAAAGAGTTTGCAGGTAAGCCATTAATTGCTTATTCCATTGAAGCCGCTAAACAATCTGGTCTGTTTGAAAAAATCATTGTTTCAACAGACAGCGAGGCAGTAAAGGAGGTTGCATTGCATTACGGTGCAGATGTTCCTTTCTTGAGGCCCGAAAATTTGTCGGATGATTACACCGGCACGCGACCTGTTACTGTTCACGCTATCGAGTTTTGCCAGTCGCGGTTCTTTACACCCGATTTTGCTTGTTGCATTTATGCTACTGCGCCGTTTTTGCAACCCGATTTCTTAAAGCAGGGGTTGGACGCGTTGACAACAAAGCAAGATAAATCCTTTGCTTTTTCTGTAACCAGCTATCCTTTTCCTATACAGCGCGCGTTAAAAATGACTGATAAGCAAGGGACTGAGGCCATGTTTCCTGCATCTATCGGCAAACGCTCGCAGGATTTGGAAGAGGCTTACCATGATGCTGGCCAGTTTTATTGGGGGCGAACCGAAGATTATCTTTCAAGTAAAACGATATTTAGTGATCACAGTATTCCAATCGTTTTGCCTCGCCATTTAGTACAGGATATCGACACGCCTGAAGATTGGTATCGCGCAGAATTAATGTATCAGGCTTATGTCAGAGGAGTTAAACATGACTGACATGCGTCAAAGTGACAAAATTTTAATCATCCGCATGCAGGATTTTGCTGATGTGTTGAGTATTGGGGTTCCTGCCATTCGTCATATTAAACAATCCCATGAAGAATCAGACGTACACTTTCTGACCTTTGGTCATGCGGCCGACATGGTTGCGTTAGCAGAGCCTAACATTCAAGTACACAAGTTAGAAACGCACCAATGGCCTCCACATTTGCTACAGGCGATGGAATCGTTTCTGGGATTGGCAGAGCAAATTATTGGTGAGGGGTTTACCAAGATTATTAATCTTGATACCTCATTTATGCCGTGCTTTTTAGCCAAATTTCTAAAAGATGCAGGTCAACGTGTTGAGGGCAACTTTATCACACTGTCTGTGCAAGAGTTGATAGAGCAATTTCAAGCGCAAACGTTAAAGCCTGAGTACGTCACCGATCCTACGATGTATATGCAGAGCACATGGTTCGGCATGACGCGATGGTACACCGAGTGGTGGCATGGCGAGTACTTGCCAGAAAATGGTTATCCAGAATTTTATCTTCGCAAATGCTGTGATTTTGAAGATATTCAATTTGATATGTCGGTTGAGGTGAAGCCTGATGAAAGTGTTAAAAGCGGCAATGAGAAACCCGTGATTGCACTTGCTACCGATTCGCTGCAAGAGGGTGTGCATTACCCTTATGGTATGCAGCTGAAAATTGCATTGAAAGAAGCAGGGTTTTCAGTTTGGGAAGTGCCGAATCAAATTGAAGATGCGACAGCTGTGCTGGCCAAATTGAGCGCATCAAGTTTGCTTGTGTGCGTGCCTGGTTCAGCCCATTGGCTTGCCGCGAGTGTTGGGTGTCCAGTCCTCTCTATTACGGGAGCGATTGACCCGCGTACACTCATGCCAGATTATGCTACAGAAGAGTCTGATGAATTAGTTACGTCAGAATCATTGGTTGAGAGTGTTCTGTCGATTTTCGATGAGCCGGTTCACGATGACTGATATTTTCATTGGCGATCGAAAAATTGGTGGGGAACAACCACCTTTCATTATCGCGGAGCTGAGCGGTAATCATAATCAAGATTTTGACCTTGCAATAAAAATGGTAGATGAAGCAGCAGCATGCGGTGCTCATGCAATTAAATTGCAAACTTATACTGCTGATTCTATGACGCTTAATGTGAAAAATGAAATTTTCACCATCAATGAAGCCGACAGTCTTTGGTATGGTGAGTCTTTGCATGCGTTGTACCAAAAAGCTGCTACGCCCTATGAGTGGCATGAGCCTCTGTTTGAACGTGCAAAATCTCATGGATTATTGGCATTTAGCTCACCGTTTGATGAAGACGCCGTGGCTTTTTTAGATGAGTTACAGGTTCCTTGCTTCAAGATAGCGTCATTTGAATTGACTGATATTCCACTTATTAGGGCCGCCGCGAAAACGGGTAAGCCATTGATTATGTCTACAGGAATGGCGTCACTTACTGACATTGAGGAAGCAGTGAATGCAGCCAAAGCGTGTGGGAATGACAGTATTATTTTACTAAAATGCACGAGTACTTACCCTGCCAAAGCCAGCAATACGAACCTAAACACGATTCCCACATTGCGAAACGCGTTTGGTTGTGAAGTTGGGTTGTCTGATCATACGCAAGGTATTGGTGCTTCGGTAGCGTCAGTAGCGCTTGGAGCATCGGTGATTGAAAAACATTTTGTTTTAGATCGTCAGGCTGGAGGCGTTGATGCCGCATTCTCTCTTGAACCCGAAGAACTGCGCGCGTTGGTAAAAGAAACCAATACCGCTTGGCACGCGTTGGGCGAAGTTAAATTTGGTGGCTCAGTGGACGAAGAAAAGGCCAAACAATATCGGCGCTCTATATTTGTCAGCCAGACAGTTCGCCAAGGCGAAATGTTGAGTAAAGACAATATTCGTATTGTTCGTCCGGCATTTGGTTTAGCACCAAAGCATTGGGATACCGTTCTGGGCAAGCGGGCTAAATGTGATTTGCCGGCAGGTAAGGCCTTAAGTTGGGAAGACTTCGAGTAATTCGTGCAGCTATCAACAACCCCTATACATGTCTTATTTCGTGTTGATGCTTCCTCACAAATAGGGTTGGGGCACCTTTTGCGCTGTTTAGCGCTGGCACAAGCATTTGACTCCGCATCTTATCGCGTGACGTTTATAGTTAACGAAGCGGCTTATGCTGTCTGCCAAAGTCGAGAGGATTGGGTTGGTAGCCGAGTTATTATACCAAGTGAATTTGCTGACTCAGATACGCAGGAACTGGCGTGGATAGAGAACTTTATTCAGATTCATGCGGTCGATATTGCTGTGATTGATGGTTATCACTTTGGTGAGTGCTTTCGCGAAGTGTTTCGGCAACTATGTAAACTGGTCGTCGCATTTGACGATATGAATTGTTTACATGCGCTGTTTTGCGATGTAGTGATCAATGCGGCTCCGATGGCCTTTCAGCTGAATTACGACAATACTGCACCCACCGCTACGCAGTGTTTGGGAGCCAGCTATCGTGTAATGCGACGAGAGTTCGCGGAAATACGAGCTTTACCCATCTCGAAGCGTCAAGCGCTAACTATCATCATGGGGGGAAGTGATCCCAAAGGGCTAACTATTCCATTGTTGAATGCAATGAATGCGTACCCGATTCACTTTCCCGTCAATGTGATTACTGGTGCTGCTTATCCTAATCAATCAGAATTGTTGCGCGTGTTAGAAGGCTTGAGCTTTGATGTCAGCCATTATCATGATCTTCAACGTGTCGCAGCGTTATTTAATCAATCTCGACTTGTCATCTCAGCGGCGGGTTCGAGCCAATTTGAATTGCAAACGTGTGGCACACCAAGTCATCTGTTAGTCGTCGCTGATAATCAATTGCTTGCCACTCAATCAGCGCAAGAGGAAGGGTGGGCGCGTGTACACGATTTATCGGTAGTAAACGATTCAGCAATGATTGCTCAGTGTGAAAAAATCGTTGAGTCAGTGCTTTGTGACTTCAATGATTATGAGCAGTTAACCCGTATGCATGAGCTGGCATTGAGGTATGCCGATAACGAAGGAGCAACACGCGTGGTTAAAGCGATTGAACAGAAGTACAAGGAGTTAACAGGCAAATGCTGACGGGATACCAGGTTACTTTGAGAGATGTCGTAGAAAATGATCTAGACCAGTTACGTGAATGGCGGAATTTACCAGAGGTTCGTCAATTCATGCTATCCGACAGTACGATTGATGACGAACAGCAACGTGCATGGTTTAAGAAAGTGCAGCGGGATAAGACGCAGCGTCATTTTGTTATTGAATACAAGGGCCAGGCAATTGGTTCTGCCAATATAAAATCACGAGGAAATAACATACCTATCGAACAGGCGAATGTAATAGAACCGGGTTTGTATATTGGCGAGGCGAAATATCGTCAGAATATTCTTGCTTTCGCACCCACACTATTATTAAACGATTATTGTTTTAACAAGCTGGGCGTGACGAAGTTAGTGGCTGTAGTCAAGCCAGATAATCAGGCAGCACTAAATTACAACGCTAAATTGGGTTATAAAGTCGTCAATCAAGGTGAATTAATTGATATCTCTTTGAATTTCGAGGATTATCAGTTACATACTCAACAGTTGAAAGCATTTTTATCCCGATAGGAAAGTTATGAGTAATCAACAAAAGCTCACAGAAGCATTTTCGCAAGGTTTAGGCATTGAGTCCAAGCAGGTTACCGACGCGCTAACATATAATACGATCCCTGAATGGGATTCGACTGCGCACATGATCCTTATCGCCGAGCTAGAAAATCAATTTAATATCATGCTGGATACTGACGATATAATAGATATGAGTTCGGTAGCAAAAGCGAAAGAGATTCTAAGCAAGCATGACATATCCTTTGATGCTTAATGAACAATATTTTTTGGTGACCGGTGCAAGTGGTGGCATTGGTCAAGCTGTGTGTCGTGCGCTGGTGGCGACTGGCGCGACGGTTTTCATGGGTGGCAGGAATGAGCAGATACTAGAGCTGCTCGCCACGGAGCTGGGCGATAACGCGATTCCGTTTTGCTATGACGTTACCAATCAAGAAGAGGTTAAAGCAGCATTTCAGCACATTCAACAACACGTAGGTCAGCTATCTGGGCTTGTTAACTGTGCCGGTATCATGGTTGACGCTGGGCTTGCGATGACACGAATGACCGATGTAGACGCTTTATTGGATGTGAACGTGAAATCTACGTTTTTACATTGCCAATTGGCCAGTCGACTGATGGCTCGGCAGAAGCGAGGCAATATTATTAATCTTTGCTCGGTAGTGGGCGAAAAAGGCAGTGTCGGGCAAAGTGCCTATGCCATGTCTAAAGCGGCAATAACAGGGCTCACGCGTGCGCTATCTAAAGAACTTGGGCCAGTGGGCATTCGCGTTAACGGCGTAGCACCGGGCTTTATAGACACTCAAATGACAGCCCATTATGACGATAGCAAAAAAGCAGCTCTCATGGATACCATCTCGCTGGGAAGGTTAGGGCAGCCTGATGATGTAGCTGACGCTATCGTCGCACTTTTGAGCGACCAGCTTCGTTATGTTACGGGGCAAATTCTTCATGTCGATGGCGGCATGCAAGTTTAGGCTGAGCATTGATGTCTCTTTTTACTGAACTAGCTGAATATGGTGACGACATTGCGTTCATAACGCCTGCTGAGCGCGTCAGTTATGTCGACGTAGACTCTCGCTGTAAAAAGATGGCAACAACGCTACCTGATAAGCGCTCTCTTATATTGATTAACGCTGAGCATACCGTTGATACCCTGATCGCGTTATTCACTTCGATACGAGAAGGGCATGTGGCGATGCTGGTAAATCCCACTATTGCAAACGATGAGCTTGATAAAATCATTGAGCATTTTTCGCCAAATGTGATGGTGAAAAATGGCATAGCGGTTACTGTTCATAATGAAGAGCTTGTTGCTGACCCAAACGTCGCGTTAATGCTTTCTACGAGCGGTTCAACAGGCTCTGCAAAATGGGTAATGCTTAGCGTTGAGAATCTTCAGGCAAATGCAGCGTCAATTTGTGCATATTTGCCTATCAGACAGGATGATTTAACACTCGGTAACTTGCCTTTACATTATGCCTATGGGTTGTCTGTGATTACGTCTCATATACTCAAAGGAGCCACGGTTTTATTGTCCAGTGTGTCTGTTATTGACAAAGCTTTTTGGCAGTTGTTTGAAGAATATCCGATCACGAGCATTGCGGGTGTGCCTTACACCTACGAGATGCTGGTACGCTTAGGGTTCCATAAAAAAAATTATTCACATTTGCGTTATTTCACGCAAGCAGGAGGAAAGCTATCAACTAGGTTGATAGACACGTTGGCTGATTTTGCCGCTACACAATCGCTCGCGTTTTATGTGATGTATGGACAAACTGAAGCGACGGCGCGTATGGCCTATTTGTCCCCTGAAAAAATTAATGAAAAGGTATCGTCCATCGGCCAGGCGATTCCTGGCGGTGAGTTGACATTAGTCAATGAATTGAACGAGACGATCACCGCGCCATATATGCACGGTGAACTGTGCTACCGTGGCCAAAATGTTATGTTAGGGTATGCGCAACGGCGTTCTGACCTTGCTAAACTCACTAATCCAGAATGGTTGGCAACCGGAGATATTGCATATTTTGATGATGCGGGCGATTTTTACATTGTGGGTAGAAAAAAGCGCTTTGTAAAATTGTGGGGGCAACGTTTTAGTTTGGATGCGATAGAATCGTTGTTGCATGAAAATGGCATTAACGGATTCGTCTTAGGCGTAGATAACCGAATTGATATTATGACGACACAAGGGCAATTGGATATTGCAGAGGGTTTGAGATTGAGATTAGCAAAACAACTAGGTGTTCATCCTTCTGCACTGCGTGTTCATGAGATGGCGTCTTTGCCAATGACGGCCAATGGAAAACCTGATTATCAAGCGCTATCCAACTACCTTACAAAGAAGTATTCATCGTGAGTGTTCCCACGCAGTACCAAGATGCTTTCGACGCATTGATGACCTTGCCACCCTATGATACGCCATATAATGAGAAGCATCCAGTGTTACTCAACGTGTTGAATTTGCTGCACGAGCATCATGTAAACACTTGCTCAGAGTACCGTAACATAATGCAAACTGAGGTGACTGGACGTGATGCTGATACTATATCGAGCTTACCTTATTTAGCAGTTCGTTTGTTCAAATTATTGCGGTTACAGAGTATTGGTGATGATGCCATCTTTCGAGTGCTGAATTCATCGGGTACGACTGGGCAGGTGCCTGCTTATATTCCGTTAGATAGAGACACCAGCTCCCGGCAATCGAAAGTCTTAGTGAGAATCATGCAGGAATGGATTGGCAAACAGCGTCTTCCCATGTTGATTATTGATCACCCTGATGCAGTGAAGCCAGGCGGACAATTTTCTGCACGTGGTGCAGGGATTCAGGGCTTGAGTTTTTTTGGACGGGATCACACTTACGCATTGAAGCCTGACATGTCGCTAGATATTGAGGCAATAAAGCAGTTTCGCGATAAGTATTCCGATCAGCCGGTGCTGATGTTCGGTTTTACCTTCATGGTATGGGCGCATTTTCTAGACTCGCTCGAAAAGTCGGACATATCAATATCGTTTCCAAATGGTATCTTGCTTCACAGTGGAGGCTGGAAGAAGTTGGAAGCGCAAAAGGTCAGCAATGACGCATTCAAAGCTAGACTACATACACTAACCGCCATCACGAAAGTACATAATTTTTATGGGATGGCCGAGCAAGTTGGGTCGGTGTTTGTAGAGTGCGAACATGGGTTTTTACACGCGCCTGTACAGTCAGAAATTATCGTTCGCGATCCGTTTACGTTGGCGGTTCAGCCTCACGGTAGACAAGGCTTGATTCAGGTTATGTCTGCTATCCCTTCCAGTTACCCCGGACACAGTATTTTGACAGAGGATCTCGGCACTATACATGGTATCGATGATTGCCTGTGCACGCGTAAGGGCACGTATTTTTCTGTTAGTGGACGTTTACCCAAGGCCGAGGTGAGAGGCTGTAGTGATACTCAAAAATGATTGATAAACTAGACCCTATTCATTCGTTAAGTCATGAGCGCTTCGATTTAGATGAATTTTTTGACTCTTCACTTTTCCCCACTTACGCACAGCAAACCTTGTCGTTTGCTCGCGCAATGTCACGTCACTTACTGACAGATTTAGCGTGTAAGCAGTACCCTGAATTAGTGTCTTTAGGATTTTGGCTGAGAGATGCGAACCTTTTTCACTTTGAAAAGAAAATAAAAGGAAAGTATTTAAAGCCACTAGGTAGCGTGCTTCACATTACGCCAAACAATGTAGATACAATGTTTATGTATAGCTGGATTTGTAGTTTGCTGATGGGAAATCGGAACTTAGTGCGTGTTTCTACAAAAGAGTCGAGAATTAAAGCACTGTTGCTAAAGGCGATTAAATCGCAATTTTCAAAATCAGAGTTTGCTGCACTGTCTAGTGCAAATCAGTTTATTTCATATGAAAAGGCATCTAATTGGACAACGTACCTTTCAGCCCGTGTTGACGCTCGGGTAATTTGGGGAGGTGACGAAACGGTCAGCGAAATTCGAGCCGCTCAAACGGGTGTAAGATGTCGTGATGTTTCCTTTGCAGATAGGCAGTCAGTTGCCATTGTGAACGGTGATATGTTTACCAATAGCGATACAATTGATGGCGTAGCGGAGCGGCTGTGGCGAGACACTCATCCATATGAGCAGCAAGCGTGTTCGTCACCGCGAATCATATTTTGGCTGGGTGAATTACGTCATCAACGCGCATTTTTTGAAGCAGTAAATACGCTAGCAACGGCGACTTCCCAGCAAATTTACCAACGAAATGAGCGACTTGTGCTCCTCCAACAACTGCGAAGCTCAGGTGTCGTTGACTCTGTGATTATGGATGATGCTATTACGGCTATGTGCTTGGCACAGTCATTTCCACTAAATAAAGTTAATCATCCTGGATATTTGCAATATTTTATTGTTGATTTAACTGCCCTCGAGGCTTTGCCAAGTTATCTTGACGAAAAGGTACAAACAGTTACCTACGCGGGTATTGAAGTGCAAAGATTGCTAAACGTTTTGTCGTGTCCGTCGATAAAAGGGGTAGATAGGGTTGTTCCTACGGGAAGTGCACTGACTTTTTCCCCTGTTTGGGACGGGTATGATTTATTTAGTCAGCTTTCTCGTGAGATTATCTTGGAGTAATTTGGATGACCGAGTTACCAAGTGTGGGAGTAGATGCTATGTTGGCGGGGCTTACCACATTTTTATTCCTCTCAGGTTTACTTCGCCTCATTAAAATATTGAGAGGTAAACGCGGCGCATTGGCAAGTGAAGTGTGTCTCGATGATTTACTTGTACTTTTTGCTAGTAGTGGTTTACTGGCATTGTGCTACGTCACGTCTTCGTATCTGCTAGGCATAGTGTCTTTACTGATTGTTGTCGTTGGCATGCTCTCCTTAATAGACGCAATGCTATTTGTGCAATACAGAATTGAAGTGAATCGGCAAACCATTTCGTGGTTCATGACTGGTAGTAAGGGGCTGGTGAAAGGTATCCCTCATCTTTTATTGGTTTTTAAAAAATATCCGCCCGCGCTCGTTGTCACTCCTCTGTTATGTGCGTATTTAGTGTTGATTAACATGAAAATACTTGTGCCTTTAATTATGCTCGCAATTTTCGTATTGGGATATGTTTGTAGCAGGTCTGGGAGCAAATCATTGTGGGATACTTTGGCAATGATGCTCTCGCTTCTTACTGCGCCAATGGTATTTTACGGCACTTTTGTTTCAAACGCATGGGTTGCAATTTTATGTTTGACTACAATCAGTTTATTGGTGATTTCAATTTTAATTAAGAGCCTGAAAAAGAGCTCTGCTGCCTTTTTAACTACACCTACTTTGCTCTTGAATTTTTTCTCTGACGATAATGTTAGTGTCGATCAGAGCGTTGATTTTAAAGAAGAGCATAAAATCTTTATTCCTCCCAAACCCGCTATTCCGGAAAAGAGCCGATACTTTGGTGAGTGCAAAGGTGCGAATATTATTCTGATTACGCTTGAATCATTAGGTGCATATATTCCTCCGTATAACAATCAAGGCGCGTATTCGACACTGTTGAAGAGATTCGAAAACAACACGTGGAATTCAAGGAAGCATTACTGTTTGTGTCCCAATACGACGGTATCGACCAATCAAATATACAGTGGTGCTTACTCAAATAACCCTTACAATAGGGAGGACTCTTTGTACCCAGGCGTTGAGCCTAAACATGTGAAAACGCTGAAAAAAGCGGGTTACAAAACTTTTTTCTTAGATAGTGCCAATATCAATCTTTACGATTACCATAAATTACTTAATCGTATAGGCTTCGATAAATATTGGGGTACAGATGATATTCCCTCCAATGGTTTACGTGCTGATTATCGAATTTGGAACATGGTAGATGAGTTAGTAGAATGCATAGATGACTCTCCCTTCTTTTTGCATTTAATAAACGATCAAACACATATGCCTTATGAAGTTGTTGATAAACAAAGGTTTAGTCGTCATAAGGGAAGATCTGCCAAAGAAACCTATTTAAATGCAATTGAAGAATCTGATTACATTATTGATGAATTTCTGACACGGCTAGGAAAGAGAATTGATTTATCTGATACGTTAATTGTGTTTACCGGCGATCATGGTGAATCGTTTGGCGAACACGGATACAGTTTTCATTCAAATTCTGTCATATCACAGCAAATGCAGGTTCCTTTTTTCATGCATCACCCTAATTTGGAGTCGAAGAGCATCGAGCACTCTTGTCACTTCGACTTATTCCCAACGTTTTTTGATTTGCTAGGTATTGAGACGTCAGAGCCATGCTTGGGTGCCTCGCTGGGTAAAGATGATAGGCCAAATGCTTACTTTTTTCATTCGGCTACTCTCAAGGGAAATACACCTGCAAATTTTGGGTTTCTTTACGAGAACCAATTTTACTGGACGGATAGACTATTTAATCAGGTTCGGCTGGTAGACGCGCAAGGTAACAATGCATCTTTAAGCAAGCATGAACGAAGCTATACTGAGGCGATGTTGTACCAAATGCTTAAAGCAAGAAATATATTAGCGTAATGGAGGGGGAAACAAATGTTTGTCGCTCATAGCTCTTATGCTCTTAAATTTCTCTCTATTGAAGAGTTAAAAGATAAAGACTACGCAGTGATAGGAGACGGTGACTACGTTGTAAAATTACTCGAATTAGTTAAAGGCACACACGGGACGATGCCGTCGGTTATTTATACGCGGCGTGATAATCCGCGTCTTGAGGGGTGTCGTTTAGAACCGGAATCTAATATCGCCCAAAGTGACATCGAGCTGTTTGTGTTGGGCACAAATCTGTTTCAGTTAGAAATCATTGACAGGGTGTCTAAATGGATACCAACACAGGCTGAGTTTGTAGATGTTTTAATTGGACGAGGGGATATTCATACACAGTTTCACTATCGACAACCTGTGCCTCAATCTAAGCGTTATGTACTTTTCTATGCTATCAACCCGATTGAAAACATTGATCACTACCTTAGATACTTTTTTACTTGGCTGCAAAATCATCAGATGGATGTGGTTATTCGACATCCACTACAACGGGTAGAAACTCACGTAATAGAAAACGCTGAGGGAGTCATTATTTGGAACGGTACAATGTCAATTTATGACTCGGTAAAGACGCGATTAATGAGCTTAGATATTCCTTTCACTTTTGTAGAGTGTGGATTTTTTCCTCAACATGAGTTTTTCTATTTTGACCGTAAAGGCATCAATACTGACAGTCAGCTATCCGAGGATGATCTAGAGTGGATTTCAGATGACCACCTTTTAACTCTTCACGAAAAGCGAGAGACTTTTCGCGCAAGTATCACTTCAATGAACAAACCTCCATTAACGGTTTCGTTGCCTGAAGATTATATATTTGTCCCGCTTCAAGTACCAACTGATACGAATATTGTGAACAACTCTCGTTTTAGTCGTGGTATGCAAGAGTTTATTGACTACATTGAAGCGCTATATCCTAATGAAAATATTGTCTTTAAGGCTCACCCTAAAGATACCCATGCGAGTACTTATCAATATCAACATGGGCACGTATCATCGCAACATACTTTATTGCTTATTGAAGGCGCTAAGCTTGTGCATGGTATAAATTCGTCGGTTTTGTTTGAAGCTGCATTATTGGGTAAAGAAGTTAAGTGTGAAGGCCATTGTCTACTGTCAGTTCACAACGACAAACCTGATAAATTGTTAGCTGCCATGATTTACAGACAATTCCATACGAGTGACACCGCATTTTCCCGTGAGAAGTTGGAGCGCTTTTCGTATCTAGGTTATTCATGCTTCGGATAAAGCTTTGTAGCGTTTGAATCAAACAGCACTCCCATAAGATTAGAGAAACATATGATAAGTGAAAATAATACTGCAGAAACCGTCAAATCTTTTAGTGCGTCGACTGAGAAAAAAATTTACATCGGGTGTGGCGAGGATAGAAGAGAGGGCTACCTTCATTGTGACTTAAGAGAGTTAGAAGGAATAGATGTAGTCTGCAATGCATGGGAGGTATCACAACATATCACAGGCCTAACAGATATTTATTCTCGACACATGTTAGAACACCTAACCTCTATGGAAGCGGAAGCAGCACTTATAGATTGGCACAATGCGCTTGCTATTGAGGGGACTGTTTATATTGTTGTTCCAAATATGGATTTTCATATTCAACAGTGGTTAAAAGCGGATTGGAACGAATCAACAATAAAGGATCCTAACTCTGATGCAAGATACGGTTTTGCCGGAATATTTGGTTGGCAGAGAGAATGTGATCCTCGCAGTGGTAATTATGAAAATACGTATTGGGATGTGCATAAATCTGGTTATAACGAGAAAAGAATGCGCTTTTTACTTGAGCGTGCAGGGTTCGTAGATATCAAGATAGAGATTAAAAATGATGTGCATCTCGTTGCAACAGCCAAAAAGACAATGCAAAGGGGTGAGAGGCAAATTTCAAGTTCACTCGAAAATATTCGCCAAGACCATGTGAATAGATACCGTTTTGCGGCTGAGCAACTTAATAATGCCAGCGTTGAATCAATCTTAGACTTAGCGACTGGAATAGGGTACGGTGCTAAATTACTTGCAGATACCACGGCAGCAAATGTTACTGCAGTAGATATAGATTCTGCTGCCATTGAGTTTGCTCAAAAGCATTATCAGGCAAAGAATGTAACCTATTTATGTCAGGATGCCAGAGAGAGCAGTTTCCAGTCCTTGTTCGATGCTATTGTGTCATTTGAAACGATAGAGCATGTTAAATTTGATAAAGAGTTGATGACATTCTTTTATCAAAATCTTACCGAAAACGGCATATTTATTTGCTCTACGCCGAATGAAATTAACATGCCATTTAGTAAAGAGAAGTTTAAGTTTCATGAGAAGCATTACACGCCCGATGAAATTATTTCAATGGTTCGCCAAGTGGGTTTTACCGACATAGATGTATATTCGCAAAAAGACAATGTTCAAGGTCAAATTCAGCAAGGATACGACGGTGTATTTACTATACTCGTTTGCCGAAAAAGCGCTACGGAGTCAGTATAGTGAAGTTTATTCAAGACGCCGATAATATAGTCAAAGGTAAGAGATGCATCGTTCTTGCCTCTTCAGGTTATTTGAAAGGTCGAGGGAAAATATCAAAAGCGTTTATCGACAGTTTTGATCTAGTCGTAAAAGTCTCTGATATGTGTGAGATACCGGATAAAAACAATGAATTGGGTTCCCGGTGTGATGTTTGGTTTGGATTGCCAAAAATTGATGATTGGACTGTTGATTTGCAAGCTATTTACAAACAGAACGTAAAGTTAATGGTTTTTCAACCTAAACTTCCTCATTATGAATCTACCTGGGACGATTGTGTCGACTGGTTCGAAAAACAGTCTCATCCTGACGGTGTTGCTTATACGTTCGCGAGTGCTAGTAAATATAAAGCGCTTACTGAAAAATTGGGATGTATGCCATTCAGTGGGATTTTTGCCGTAATGGATCTCTTAAGTCGGGGGGCCGAGCAAGTATTTGCTTATGGGCACGATTTTTTTCAATCAGGTTATTTTAAAGAATCTGAAATTTATGATGTGATTGACTCAGGTTGGCATCTTCTCGAGCCTCAGAAAAAGTATTTAGCGAATTTACTGGAAGTAGAACCTCGTTTTTCATGTGATTTAAATACGAAAAGTTTGTTACACCTGTGGTATTCGCAGGATGTCAGCCAAAATGATCGCTACATTGATCAACTATTAGGCGCTGAAAGTGATCATTTTTTTCAAAATTTAACTGGAAATGTTCTGGTTTTTCGAAGTTGTAATGAAATTATATTTGGTAAAATACTCGAAAATCTTTGCGAAAAAACTCAGCACCTTTCGGTTGATGTAGTCTGTCAGAATGCTTTTAAACCGCAGCTTACTTGTCAAAACCTCCGTTATATAGCCGTTGAGAAACAGCCATTTAATAACGAGGAAATCGTCAATAATAAGGTGCTAAGTGATAACTATAGCACATGCGTTATTCCATATAACGGTATTCCACTCTTACACTATCTACCGCTGTTTGAGGTCGCGCTAAAAAAGTCTGTAAAACAAATTATTTTAGTTAACACCAGAGGCGCAATGAAGCGATATTTTGATGTTCAAGGTTTAGTCAATCGGTGTCAAAAATATGCATCAATAAGAAGCGAATTTCGGTGCTTGCAGGATAGATTTGATCGAAAAGGGGCATTTTAATGAGCGAGCAAGGCCGACCTTTAATTGTGGTGGTTGGATGTGGAAACATCGGTTTTAGGCACGTTCAAGCGCTGTTGAGTGAAAAAAATCATTATGACATCTTAGCTTATGATCCTGATGTGGCGGGATTAAATGCGGCTGAGTTTGCACTTTTAAATCAAGATAAATTTGCCTCAAAAATACTGAAAACGACTACCGAATTTCCTAGAAATATGGACATTTCTCTCGCAATTATAGCGACAAATGCTGATGTTAGGTTTGCAGTAACTGAAAGCTTGATACAACAAAACACTGTTAAATCCATTGTTTTTGAAAAAGTGCTATTTCAGTCGAAGGTGGAAGTAGATAAGATGTCTTCGCTGCTGAATCAACAGTCTATTTCAGCGTGGGTGAATTGTCCGAGACGAATGATGCCATGCTACAAAAAAGTCAAAGAACGTATAAACCCACAACAACCTATTAAGATGGAGCTATTTGGTAAAAATGTGGGGATGGCATGTAACGCTATCCACTTTCTAGATTTATTTTTCTACTTAGGTAACATAAATCCAGTAAATTTAGATTTTCAGACAAATTTGGATGACCGTTTACTAAAAGCTAAGAGGAGTGGTTTTTACGAGCTAACTGGGGAGATTTACCTAGAGTGTGATAAACACTCTATTCATATTAATTGTGATGATGATGGTGGCAAGGAAGAAATAAAGATTAAAATAGAAAATAGCGGAGCTGAATTTCAAATTGATGAAATAAATAGTGATATTTTGACGGTAATAGACAATGAATCAATAAAATCTGATTTTATTCTTCCATTTCAAAGCCAAATGAGTCAAAAGTTTTCACTAGGCATTATCAAACATGATAAATGTGAGTTACCATCTTTTGATGAGTCAGCAAAGCTCCATGTTGCGATGATAGAAGCATTTTTGCCTCAATTTAATCGTTTATTGCACCAATCAAACGACTTTATACCTATTACCTGATATGACTCATTCAATATTATTAATTGGCGCGGGCCCAATGGCTGTAGCATATGCAAAAGTACTGCAATCAATGCACATCCCTTTTGATTGCTTGACGCGAAGTGAGGCTTCTGCAAGCTACTTTTATAAAGAAACAAACATTAAGCCATATATTGAACCGCTAGAGAGCAGAGTAGAGGCGAAAGGTGGTTATGAAAAAGCTATAGTCGCAGTGACCATCGACTCTTTGAAATCCGTTGCTTTATCTCTCTTGCACTGTAACGTGAAATCTATTTTGCTAGAGAAGCCAGGTGCGTCTGACTACGCAGGCGTGTTGGAGATTGCAAAGCTAGCGGATATAAAACGGGCCGATGTGTATGTTGCTTATAATCGACGTTTCTATCAATCGGTAATCGAAGCCAAAAGGCGGTTAGCCCGAGATGGAGATATACATAGTGTGACATTTGAAATTACGGAGTGGTCACATCTAATTGATGAAACGATGTTTTCAAAAGAGGTGCTGGAAAACTGGTTTTATTCCAATACAAGTCATGTCGCTGATTTGGCTTTTTATCTCGGTGGTAAACCTAAGACGCTAAACTGCGAAGTATCTGGATGTTTACCTTGGCATTCACGTGGCAGCGTTTTTAGTGGTAGCGGTGCAATGGAGTCGAATGCGTTATTTAGTTATCATGGTGACTGGTCTGGGCCCGGTCGATGGGCCGTATCGGTAAGCAGTGCCTCAGTAAAGTATATTTTTGCTCCCCTAGAAAAATTGCAGATACAAAAAGCTGGCAGTATTTCAATCGATGAAGTAAAACTTAACGGCTCACTAGATATTGACTTTAAACCGGGCATTTACTTACAGACACAGACGTTTCTTTCTGGTGACTGTGAAGAAATGTGCTCGATACATGAGCAGGTCGAGAATATGAAGTATTATGCTCGAATGGCTGGATACGTGTAATGAAGTACGCTCCTGAGCTTGAGTCTCTCACTATAGTCATTGTTACTTATCAACGTCATGCTTTCTTAAAACGACAACTTGATTTGTTAGTCAATTATAATCTTAACATCGTTATCATAGATGGTTCAGAGAACGCATTTGAATATAAATTCAATGATAGAATACGATATGTACACTCCCCCCAAACAAGTATGTATGACAGAATGGCGATGGGATTTTCAAAAGTCGACACAGCCTATACTCTGAGTTTGGCGGATGATGACTTTGTTATCATACCTGCCTTAGTGAAAGCTATTCGGTTTTTAGATGCAAATTGCGATTACGCTTCTTATCAAGGACGAGTTTTTGCGTTCAATAATTATTTTCCAAAATCTGGTATTGAATATTATGAAGTAGGCTTAAATGCGCGTGACTTTTCTTGCGAGCAGGATAATTTAGAAGCGCGGGTGTGTGCATTTTTTCAAAATTATATGCATTGTGTTTACTCGCTCCAACGCTCACATGTGTGGAAAGACTTATCATGCTACGTTTTGCCCGTGTTGTCAGAGTTTGAATTTGCACACTGCTTTAGACCCGCCATGTTTGAATTTTTTTGCTCGTTCTATTTATTGGTGCAAGGAAAGCATAAAGTCACTGATATCGAGTGGTTACTTCGAGAAAATATTCCAGTTTCGAGTAGTCGAGTTGATGAAGCTGATTTAAATCAAAAGTCGCTTTTATCAAAAGGGAGTGAAGTCTTTCGAGTGTTTGCGAATGTCCTGAACAATCGCGCTAGCGAGTACCATATTTCTAACGCATTGGTCGAAAAAGCCTTTATCTATTATCTGGATTGTCACATGCCTCAAGGAAGCACGCCGACCAGTCAACGCTACCCTGATTTAAATTATTTTTTGAAGACCTTATGTTCTTCGGTAAATATAACATCTGAATTTGAATCAATTGATGCTCACATACAACGTCATACCGAATCAACTAACAGGTGGATTCAAGGTCGCATAAACTCCATCGAGAGTATCTATGGGTGTGGTTGGATAGAATCCATGAAAACACGACTTGCTCCTCAATTAGATAATAGAGAGTCTCTAGTTATATTCGGTGCGGGTCAACATACTAAAGCGCTATTGGAGCTGGGCCTTTTCGACGATATGACCGTTTCACTGACAGATAACAATGCGTCACTATGGGGCTCAGACTTGTATGGTATGCGAGTTATATCGCCTAAAGAGATTACACAATATAGCGATACAGTTCTTATTTCCTCTCAAGCGTATGAACGTGAGATAGCGACGCAATTAATGCAGGACGTTAATGAAATAACATTGATCAAGTGTTACGGCACAGAATCGGAGTGAGACGACTTTGAGTAATCAAGATTTACCCTTGTACGTGCTAGCTGGTGGCAAAGGAACACGTTTACGATCAGTTGTCGCTGACGTTCCGAAACCATTGGCCCCAGTAAACGATAAGCCCTTTTTGTATTTCCAACTTCGTGCTTGGATCAAGCAAGGGTTTAAAGAGATTGTAATTCTTGCAGGTTATAAGGCCGAGCAGATAATAGACGCCGTTAATTCTGAACTCTTTTCCAAGTTAAAGGAAGAATGTCACATACATGTGATCTCCGAAGACAAAGAATTGGGAACAGGTGGAGCAATTTTAAATGCAATTGAGCACCTGGAAGAGGACCGAGACTTTGTCGCAGTCAATGCAGACACATGGATTCAGGAGGAAATTCATGAAATGGTAAAAGTAAACGCACCAGCCATGTTGATTGCATCTATTCCTGATTCATCGAGGTACGGTCGTGTATTACTTGAGTCGGATCGGGTGGTTGAGTTTATAGAGAAAAATACCGCGACGATTTCTCCATTTATTAATGCTGGCGTTTACACGTTAAACAGAGACGTTTTTAAAGGTAGAAAAAAGGGAGATGCGTTTTCTCTCGAGTATGACATTTTTCCCTATTTAGCGGAAAAATCATTATTATCTGCCGTAGTTAGAGAGTTAACTTTTATCGATATCGGCATTCCTGAAGACTATGACAAACTTCGTAAGTACCTTGAGAGTATAAAACTAATATGAATACAGACCTCTTTACAGTCGATGAGAATGTAACTCTTCGTGAAGCGTTGCAAAAGATTGATCAAAATAGCATGGGGATTATTTTCTCAGTTGATGAGGTTGGGCGTGTTTCAGGTGTTGCTACAGATGGAGATATTAGGCGAAAACTTTTGTCCGGCGTGTCTTTAGATAATATTGTAGCAAACTGCGTAAATCGAAATTTTATTTATGCAAATGAGGGGTCATCAAGGGAGTACTTGCTTAAAAGATTGGATCAAACAATAAAAGCTATCCCTTTAATTGACGAATCAGGCAAACTCGTTCGGGTGATAACTCGTGATTCATTTCCGCCCAGTAATCAAGAGCCCGTTTATGCGAGATCTCGTGCTCCTGTGAGAATTAGTTTCGGTGGAGGAGGTTCAGATTTAACTCACTTTTTTAGTGAGACAGACGGGGCAGTAATAAATAGTACGATCGCTTTGTATAGTCACGCGACGTTACGAATAAGAACAGATGAAAGCATTGCGATCTATTCAAGAGATTTAAATGACACGCTTGAGGCGAAAAACCTTTCAGAATTGTTACAACATAAAGGCAATTTTAGCCTCATCGTCGCATTGTTGAAGATGATTCAACCTGAATTTGGCTTCGAGCTTTTTTTACACTCTGATTTCAGGATGAAATCTGGTTTAGGGGGATCTGCCGTGGTTACGGCGGCAATTCTTGGATGTTTCAATCAATTTCGCCAAGATCGATGGGACTTGCATGAACTGGCAGAAATAGCTTATCAGGCTGAGAGACATTACTTAGGAATTGAAGGAGGGTGGCAAGATCAATATGCAAGTGTATTTGGCGGGTTCAATTTTATGGAGTTTAAAATGGAGCAAAATATCGTGCATCCGCTCCGTATTCACCCTGACGTTATGCTTGAGTTGGAAGAGAATCTGTTATTATGCGACAGCAACTTAGATCATGATTCAGGTAAGCTGCATGCTCATCAACGCGTTCAAATGACTAAATCAACAGTGAAAGAACGCGTGGAAAAAAATGTCAGACTGACCTATGAAATGCGCAACGACTTGTTGCGAGGGAAGCTGACGCAATTTGGTCAGGATCTTCATGAAGCTTGGCAACTCAAGCGACAATTCTCAGATAAAATATCCTCTCCAAAACTGGATGAGATCTATAATATCGCGATAGACAACGGTGCTATAGGCGGAAAGCTTTTAGGCGCTGGAGGAGGCGGGTTTTTCTTATTTTACGTTCCTGCATTTAAGCGCATAAATCTTATTAAAATTCTAGAAGAAAAAGGGCTCAACACACAGCAATTCAGATTTGAGCAGGAAGGGCTGCGTTCTTGGATGGTTAGAGAGTCAATTTAAACGGTAAAATATTATGATAATCGATGGTGTCTCAATAGGAGATAATCAAACATTTGTTATTGCTGAAATAGGTAATAATCACAATGGCTGCTTTAATCGTGCTATACAGTTAATCGATCAGGCAATTGAAGCGGGTGCTAATTGTGTTAAGTTTCAGGTGAGAAATCTTAACGCGTTGTATCGAGAGCGCTCATTGCAACGCAACGGCGATGATTTGGGCACAGAATATATTTTAGATTTACTTGATGAGTTCGAATTATCTGAACAACAACATGTACAGTTAAAGCGCTATTGCGATGAGAGAAATATCACATACCTTTGCACTCCGTGGGACGAAAAAAGTATCGATTTTCTAGAGAGTCTAAATGTCAAAGCGTACAAAGTAGCATCAGCTGACTTTACGAACGTGCCTTTACTTAAGAAACTCATTCGCACTAAAAAACCACTTATCCTCTCTACGGGCATGAGCACTGAAGATGATCTGCATTTTATTAATGACTTACTGCAATCTGAAAAGGCTGATTATGCACTGCTTCATTGCAATAGCACTTATCCAGCACCGTATGAAGACATTAATTTGCGCTGGCTTAGTTCACTTGGCAAGCTTCATCATCTTGTAGGATATTCTGGTCACGAGCGAGGGATTGGCGTCTCTATTGGTGCGGTTGCTTTGGGGGCTAAGATTATTGAACGCCATTTAACGTTAGATCGAAATATGGACGGCCCAGACCATGCCGCCAGTTTGGAGTTTATCGAGTTTAAAGAGATGGTAAAAGGCATTCGTGAGCTTGAGCGTAGTCTGGGAGATGGAAAGAGCAGAGCCGTTTCTCAGGGGGAAATGATTAATAAGGAAAACCTGAGTAAAAGTTTAATCGTTAACCGAAGCATTTCAGCTGGCACTGTCATCACATCAGATATGATAGATATCAAGAGTCCTGGACAAGGGCTTTCTCCAAGGTATTTTGAAGATTTAGTTGGCGTTAAAGTGAATCGTCATATGGAAAAAGAAGACTTTTTTTATTTGTCTGATTTGACTGGAGAGACGCAAAAGGTTGAAGCCGTTCATTTTAGCCGTCCGTGGGGGATTCCTGTTCGCTACCATGACTTTGATAAGTTCTCAAAGCGAATTTCACCCGATTTGTATGAGTTTCATTTGTCATATTCTGACATGGAACTGGATATTAAAAAACACATCACAGAAGTTCATGACTGTGATTTCGTTGTTCATGCGCCGGAACTGTTTAAAGACAGTAATCTAATGGATTTAGCAAGCCCTGACGAAGAGTACCGCGCATTTTCTATTCGTGAAACACAACGAGTTATAGATATTACCCGCGCTCTAAAGCCTTACTTTAAAAAGGCTGAGAGGCCAATGATTGTGGCAAATATTGGTGGTTACACCATGGATGCGCCGCTTTCTCAGCAGGATAAACAAGGTTACTACGAGCGCTTTGCAAAGAGCCTGCATCAACTTGACTGCGATGGTGTGGAATTACTACCGCAAACAATGGCTCCGTTTCCTTGGCATTTTGGCGGACAAAGATACCAAAACCTTTTTGTGTTGCCTGAGGAAATTACAGCATGGTGTAATGAATTAGGGCTAAGGATGTGTTTTGACATTTCCCATTCAAAACTAACCTGTAATCATTTTGGATTGGATTTTAATCAATTTGTATTAGATGTAGGCCGTGTTTCGGCCCATTTGCATTTAGGGGATGCTAAAGGGGTAAATGGGGAAGGTTTACAGGTAGGAGACGGAGATATTGATTTCGTGGAACTTGCCGCATCCTTGAAGAAATCCTGTCCTAAGGCGAGTTTCATTCCTGAAATATGGCAGGGTCATAAAAATGAAGGAGAAGGATTCTGGATCGCTTTGAATAAGCTTTCAGGATTACTTTAATTTTTTTTATCCGTGGTCGATAACAGATTACATAGTGTTTTATAAGGGCAGTCATTTGTTTGGCACAATGCAGGGGAGGTTGCTCCCTAAGTATAAAGGAAATTATCAAGCGCACCCAAAGGGGTATTGGCAGGAAGAGTTTACGATCGCAAAGCAGTTAGGGTTGGACTGTGTGGAGTTTATTCTCGATTTTGAAGACTACTCTGAAAACCCATTGATGCGTTTCGATGGTTTGCTTGAAATATGTCAAGTTGTAAGAAAAACTGGCGTGTCAGTGCGCTCAATATGTGCAGACTATTTTATGGTCAGCCCATTTCATCAAGCTAACAATGAGCACGCTAATATAAGTGTAGATGTACTTAAATACTTAATTACTATTGCCCCTCTTCTGGGGTGCCGCGATATTGTGATTCCCTGTGTTGATAATGCGTCATTGAAAAGCAGTAAAGACGTTGACAGATTTATTGAGATGTTGCGACCACTACTTGGTTTGTGTCACCAAAATAATGTTAATTTAGCGATAGAAGCTGACTTAGCTCCAAATGATCTACTTGCTTTAATCCGAAAATTTGATTCGCCAAATATTACGGTTAATTATGACATTGGCAATAGCGCTTCGTTAGGGTTTGATCCAAAAGAAGAGTTTGATGCCTATGGTAAATATATTTCAAACGTTCATATTAAAGACCGACTGCGTAACGGCCCTCCTGTAGAATTAGGTAAGGGGGATGCCCAGTTTGACGTTGTTTTTAACGCACTTAAGGAAATGAATTACCAAGGTCTGATTATCATGCAGGCTTGGCGTGATGATGAGGGAGTTGCCATTTTCAAGAAGCAGATGGATTGGATAAACCCGTTTATTCATGCATTAAATGGGACTAATCAGTATGACTGAAACGATTGCAATTATTCCGGCTCGGTCGGGCTCAAAATCTGTAAAAGATAAAAATTTAGCAAATTTATGTGGCTATCCACTCATTGCATACAGCATTGTCGCTGCGAAACTATCAACAGTTGTTGAGCGGGTAGTCGTGTCTACAGACAGCGATGACTACAAGCAAGTAAGCGAATACTTTGGTGCAGAAGTGCCATTTTTACGGCCGCAAAAATTTGCGCAAGATAATTCTACCGATCGCGGCTTCTTACTTCATGCAATGGAGTGGATGAAAGAAATGGAAGGAAATGTGCCGGAATATTGGGTGCATTTGCGGCCTACAACGCCATTACGAGAGCCAGTATTAATTGATAATGCGGTTGAAAAAATTCGAGCTGAGCGACGCGCAACATCGCTGCGTTCTGGACATAAATCACCAGAAAACCCGTTGAAATGGTTTACTAAAGACACACATAGCTTCTATCAACCGATCTTAAAAGACGATGGTTCAGAGCGATACAACCAACCCAAGGAAGCATTTCCTCAAGTTTACGTGCCCAATGGTTACGTCGATGTTGTGTTAGCTTCGCAAATTATGCGGAGTGAAACAACTCATGGCAATCAAATTCTGAGCTTTGATACACCGGTCAGTTGTGAAGTTGACTCTCCAGATGAGTTGGATTATTTGCGTTATCAACTGCAAAAGGACGGTTCTGTATTACTCACCTATTTGAAAGAAAACTTTCCCATTTACTATAAGGAACAAAACTAGTGGCAGGAGTATCATTTACTCATCAACCGCAAGATGTTGCTCATGTTGAGACTAAGTATCGAACAATCAAAACTAAAATACCTGTTCCAGAGAGTGTTCCTCTGCTTGAGGAAATGTACGCGCTAGAGTGTCGGGCAATGCATGGACAATTGCCTGTCATTTGGGATAGTGCCGATAATTTTCAAGTAAAAGATAAATGGGGAAACGTTTGGCTTGATTTTACCAGCACTATATTTGTTGCTAATGCTGGCCATGCTAATCAACGAATTATTGATAGATTACAACAATTGTTGAATAAGCCTTTACTTCATTCATATACCTATGCGCATGATACGCGAATTGCGTATTTGCGTAAGTTAAATGAGGTTACCGCTGCGCAATTTGAAAAAGCCTTTATGCTATCAGCAGGTACTGAGGCGACCGAGGTAGCGTTAAAGCTTATGCGCATGCAAGGTGCCAAGGAAGGAAAGCGCAAAGGTGGAATAGTCTGCTTCAGTGGTGCATATCACGGACGAACGATGGGTGCGCAGATGATGACGGGCAATGTAGCCGCGAAAGAGTGGATTGGTCATCATGATGCGCAGATTCATCACCTTCCGTTTCCTTACCCATGGCTTGAAGAAGTTCAGCAATCACCTAAGGCTTTCTTTGAACGCACATTTGAGCAAATGTGTGAACAACAAGGCTTGAGTGCCAAAGAAGATATCTGTGGATTTATGATTGAAACTTTTCAGGGGTGGGGCGCTGTGTTTTACCCTGACGGTTTTCTTGAAGCGTTAGCAGATTTTGCGAAGGAAAATAAAATATTAATCGCATTCGATGAAATGCAAGCAGGTTTCGGAAGAACTGGGACGCTTTTTGGTTACGAGCATTACAACATTGAGCCTGATTTATTGTGCCTTGGTAAAGGAGCAAGTTCTGGTTTACCTCTTTCAATTGTGATGGGAAGTCAGGAATTAATGGACCTGCCCGATATTGGTTCAATGAGCTCAACGCACTCTGCAAATCCACTTTGTTGTGCTGCAGGGTTGGCAAATCTTGAGGCACTTTTCGAGGATGGATTAATTGACAACTCCATGGTTTTGGGAAGGGTGCTACATCGAAAACTATCTGAACTCAAAGATCGGTACCCTAATGTTATTTCTAAAATTTGCGGGAAGGGATTACTGGCCGCTGTCATTTTTGAAAACGCAAATGGCGAACCATTGAGTGAATTGTGCGATAAGGTGTGTGAAAAAGCCATGCAGAAAGGTTTGTTGCTAGTGCATACAGGCAGAGAGTCAATCAAAATTGCTCCTCCACTGAGTATTGAAGAAGACGCTCTCATTGAAGGGGTTGATGTGCTAGCAGAGTGCATTGCTGAAGCGGTTGAGCAGACATGTTAAAGAATGTGAGGCATACGGGCATTGTGGTTCAAAACCTAGAAGCGTCAAGGTCTTTTTATACCGCCCTTGGTTTTGAGGTCGTGTCCTCTGATGTTGAAGAGGGGGCGTTTATTGAAAGTGTGACTGGGTTAAGAAACGTAAAACTGGAGTGGATCAAAATGCGATCTTCTTGTGGGTTTTTGCTCGAGCTCCTCAAGTATCACTCTCATGATTTGGCGCCCTCTGAAATACCAGCGAATGTTAACAAGCATGGATGCTCTCACATTGCATTTACTGTCGAAAACGCCAGTATGTTCTTGGAAAAAGTGTGTCAATTAGGGGGCTATATGATTAATCCTCCTGCCATAAACCCGACAGGACAGGTCAAGGTTGCGTATTGTCATGATCCCGAAGGCGTACTTTTGGAGATTGTTGAGGAGCTAGTATGAAGAAACTCACGTGTTGTTTATGCTCCAATAATGAAGACGAGCCGATATACTCAGGTAAAATTCGTGATGGACAGTATGGTTCACTGTCAAAAGCAGAGGTCGACGTCCTGCAGTGCACTCATTGCGGTCTAGTGAGATTAAGTCATGATATGAATGAGCCAGATTTCTATGAATCTGAAACCTATCGTGAAACGTTTAATGGAACGGCCTCAATAGAGAGTTATGTACATGTACATGACGTGGAGCAACCTCCGCGAATTAATAAAATTGGTATTGAGGCCTTCAGAAACAAAGTCGTGTTAGATATTGGTTGCGGTGGTGGCGCTTTCCTTGATCAGGTTGCGGGCGTTGCGAAAACGACAATCGCTGTGGAGCCTTTTGTTGGTTTTCATGAAGAACTTAAGAAAAAAGGACACATCGTCGTGTCCTCTTCTGAAGAGCTGCTACCTGAGTGGCGGACATCTATTGATACTATTGTGTCGTTTGGTGTTATTGAGCATGTCGATAATCCACTTAGCTTTCTAAAAGATGCCTATCCATTGTTGAAAGACGATGGGTGTTTTTATTTAGAAACAGATAATCTTAACGATATTTTGATGAAATTGAATGTAGAGGCATTTCCAACGTTTTTCTATCGAACCGCTCACCTTTGGTACTTTAATGCTGAGACATTATCTACTCTCGCTCGAAAGGCTGGGTATCATATTTCTAACACGAGTTTTAGGCATAATTTCGACCTCTCGAATACATTAGTTTGGGCTAATAATGGAATACCATCTGGAAATGGGAAATTGTCGTTCATTGACAATAACCTAAACCTAATGTGGAAACAGTTTTTAGAGCAGCAAGGCTATGCGGATCTGATTTTTATGCAGCTTACTAAGGGGCGCAACTAGAATGGACTTGTGTCTTCAAGGTAAGAAAGTGCTCATTTTTGGGGGCTCTAAAGGAATCGGACTTGCAAGCGCAAAAATGTTTCTTGAGGAGGGAGCGTACGTATGCCTTGTAGCTCGCGATGAAGCGAAACTAAAAACAGTTACGCAGCAGTTAGCCAAGGATTTTGGGCATGAGCGTATTCTGTGGTACACCGCGGATTGCACCATAGAAGATAAAGTAAAGGCAAGCTTTGAGTATGTATTATCCAACTGGAAAACGATACATACAGTCGTATCGTGTATTGGTGATGGTCATAGCTCATCCGACGCAATCTCTGAAGAGGCGCAATGGCAGAGCATTTGGAAAGTGAATTTTGATTCTATCCGGTTTATTTGCCGTGCCGCTCTAAAATGGATTTGCCCAGACAAAGGAAGTATCGTGTTCGTATCTTCTATAGCTGGGCTAGAGTCGATTGGGGCACCCACAGATTATTCCACAGCAAAAAGCGCAATTTCAACGTTTGTCAAAAATGTTGCTCGTAAAACTCAACCTGGCCTCAGAATTAATGTTATTGCACCGGGCAATGTCCTGGTTAAAGGGGGACGGTGGGAGCAGCGACTCAAAGAAAGTGAGAATGAGGTAACTTCGCTAATTAACCGTACGGTGCCTATGAAGCGATTTGGTCGCCCGGAAGAGATTGCTAATTTCATACTTTTTGCTGCATCAGAGTGTTCTTCATTTATGACAGGCTCAACGATTGTGGTTGACGGTGGACAGACAACAGGAATTTAACACTTATGCGTGTAGAGGGTTTATTTAGTTTACAAGGTAAAGTGATTGTCATAACGGGTGCAGCAGGTCTTTTAGGTAGACGGCATGCGGAAGCGGTTGGAATAGCGGGAGGTATTCCCGTTCTATTGGATAAAAGTGAAGCCGCACTTCGTGAGGCTGCGAGTTATCTTGAGTCTAAAAACGTGCCTTCATTTCATTGTGAAACATTAGACATAACCAACGAGGTAGATGTCTCTACTTGCTGTGAAAAAGTATTGAGTAAATTTGGTCACGTGGATGGGCTAATCAATAATGCGGCGAATAATCCAGCAGTAAAAGAAAATGATGATCTGGATAAAGACTTTTCCAGATTGGAAAATTTTCCTCTGTCTCAATGGCAGCAAGATATGAATGTCGGCGTGACAGGTGCTTTCCTATGTGCGAAATATTTCGGATATGCAATCAGTAAAAACCCGGAGGGTGGCACTATATTGAATATATCCTCTGATTTAGGCCTTATTGCACCTGATCAAAGATTATACCGCAAAGAGGGAGTGTCTGAAAACAATCAACCTGTTAAGCCAGTGACCTATTCTGTGGCCAAAACCGCGTTAATCGGGCTAACTCGATATCTGGCAACCTATTGGGCTGATAAAAATGTGAGAAGTAATGTGTTATGTCCAGGTGGCGTAGAGAATGGTCAGGGAGGCACTTTTATTCAGCATGTTTCCTCAAGAATCCCCTTAGGAAGAATGGCTAAAGCCGATGAGTACCAAGGAACAGTTATTTGGTTACTCAGCCAGGCGGCAAGTTATGTTAATGGCTCGGTAATATCAGCGGACGGTGGGCGAACAACGTGGTAAAAAGTCATGCGGCTCTCTCAAGTCTTGGTAAGGCACACATTAATTATCATGCGTACGATGATGTTGAAAATATGAAAAGATTTGACTCTGAGTCCTTTCAACAGTATTGCCAAAGTAAACTAGATTCCTGCGATAAGCACGTTAAATTTATCAAAGAGCATTGTGTTAATAACAATGCTTCTTGGGGGGGAAATATAGTTGAGATAGGGTCAGGGAATAGCAAGCTTCTAATAAATTTAGAACAATCTGGTGTTTTGAACTCCGCAATTGGCTATGAACTCAGTGAATCTCGGAATAGGTTTGCCGAAGCATTTTGCACTCATGAGGGTGTGTCTTGTATCGAAAATGTATGTGGCGATTTTCTCGATGGTGAGGTAACTGGAAATGCTGATTTAGTTATCGCGGTCGACATTGTTGCTCAACTTGTTTCCCCAACTAACCCAGAAGCAGAGAATAAGATGCTCGACTGGATATATAATCAGTGTAAAAAAAATGGGTTTGCACTGTTCGAACTTTGGGACTTTGAAAAAATTAAAGCACAACTAGCCTTATCTGAGGGAAAGTTGAACGTATGGGAAGCGTTTTCTAAAGAAGATCCATTTGAATTTTGTCTTGCCACGCTAAGTGAAACAGGCGAGCGAGATATACTTTGGCAAAAAAAGTTTCTAAAACGCGATAGTACTGAAAGGTCGTTTTTTGAACACGTTCTCCGGCCTTACGATCGTGATGACTTTTGTCAACTTTTAAAACGTGTTGGTTTTGCGCAAACGATTGTTTATGAGCACTGGAATGACGACCAAAACGGCGAAGCTGGTGAATATATAGTGTTAGCAAGAAAATAGTTTTGCGATACGCGAAGGTTTAGAGAGTTAGGAACGAATGAAAGCTGTAATATTAGCAGGTGGGTTAGGTACAAGAATAAGCGAGGAGTCGCATTTGCGACCTAAGCCAATGATAGAGATTGGGGGAAAACCAATACTCTGGCATATAATGAAACACTATTCGCACTACGGTATTCAGGATTTTATTATCTGCGGAGGATATAAGTGCTATATCATTAAGGAGTTTTTTGCTAACTATTTTCTTCATAGTTCTGATGTCACGTTTGACTTGGCGAACAATGCTTTAGAAATCCATCATCGATATGCTGAACCTTGGAGGGTAACAGTAATAGATACGGGAGCCGAAACGCAAACAGGTGGTCGCTTAAAGCGTGTGAAAGAATACCTTGATGAAGAAGACTTTTGTTTCACCTATGGAGATGGGCTGTCTAATGTCAATATTCAAGAATTGATAGCGTTTCACAAAGCAAGCAATAAGAAAGCGACGGTGACAACCGTTCAACCACCTGGACGTTGGGGTGCCTTAGACTTAAGTGAAAACACAGTGACAAGCTTTATTGAAAAGCCCAGAGGTGATAGTGGATGGATTAATGGAGGTTTTTTTGTATTGTCTAAATCTGTAATTGATTACATTCAGAACGACAGTACAGTGTGGGAGCGTGAGCCGATGAAGGCGTTATGTTCAGAAGGGCAGATGGCTGCTTTTAGACATACAGGCTTTTGGCAGCCTATGGATACATTACGCGAAAAAAGCTTATTAGAATCACTTTGGGATGAAGGCAATGCACCCTGGAAAGTGTGGTAGTCACACTTTCCTAAAACAGAATTTATATACTGAGTTTCAACTGTTAATTTTTAGCGAATTTACAATAATATAGACGCAATTAGGGGCAAGTCGACAGTCGAGCAATCACTCAATGTAGTCTTTGTAACTTCTATCTCTTTCAGAAATAACAATATTTGAATATTCTGGCCACGCAATGTTAAAAGCTGAGTCATTCCACCTCACACCTGATGCGTGTTCAGCTGAATATTCTCCTTCAAGCATAGAGTAACCAATGACCGTATTTTTTTGGAGTGTCATAAATCCGTGAGCCACACCTTTTGGAACATAGATCATTTGCCCATCAAATGCGCTTAGTTCTGTGGCGTAATGCTGTAAATAGGTTGGCGAATCAGGGCGAAGGTCCAATATAACGTCGTATAATTTACCCTGTAAGCATCTGATCAATTTAACTTCTTCATAGGGCGCACTTTGAAAGTGCATTCCCCGTAGGGTAAATGGCTTTTTATTGTAAGATTCACTTTGTTGAATAACGGTTGTCGCAAGAGACTGAGATTGCATAGTACTTTTGCAATAACTGCGTGAAAAGTAGCCCCTTTCATCTTCATGACGTGTTTGTTGAAGCAAATAAGCGCCATCTATATTTAACGCAACTTTGTTCATTTGAGCGCGCTAAAAAAGAAGTAATTTGGGTTCAGAATGCCAGTCGAGGTGGCAAATTGATCAAATAGAGCAAGTAGACGCGCTATGTCTTGCTCTTGGGATATATTGGGTCTGCGAACACCACCTAACATTCTATACATAAACGCCGCTGAGGGTTTTGACTTAAAATGCGAAAACCGTTTTTTGACGGCATTAGTAATCTCTTTACCATTGCACGAATTGTCATTAGGGGATTGTCCACTCTCGTGTTTATCTCGCTCTTGGGTGTATTCAGTGAATATGTCGTCAACATAGTCTTGAAAAGCTTCTGGTGTATAACTCTTTAGAAGACTCTCTTTACTCTCGTACCATGAGTCAGTGTGGCTTAACAGTAAACGCATCAGCGAAGTGATAGCTGCGTCAGATTTAGTCCAATTTTCGTGGCATGGCTCATGCCCTAATATTACCCCTCCATCCTTTAATAGGTCATACGCATTGTCTAGAGCCAAGTCGAGGTCAACTAAATGGTGTAATACGCCCGAAAACAGTATCGCATCATAGGTTTGGGGAATGGAATCATTTAGCTTAATTTGTTCTATTGAACCCACATGGTACTCTAGGTGACCAAAATTATCTTTGTATGGATTTGATTCCAACGCAGTTTTGGCTTGCTCAATGGCTGAATCAGCGATATCAATGGCGACCACATTGTATCCTTCACGAGCGAGTTCCAAAGCAAAGTATCCCGCTCCACACCCCGCATCCAGGATTCGTGCACCTGGCTGCACATATTTTGCCAATATATCGCGATACTCTCGGAACATATTGCCTACATATAGATCAGAGAAAACGGGGTCTCGCCAAAAACTTTTGTAAAAAAACTCACAGCGTTGATTGCGACGAAGATCTGGAATAAATCCTTCTGATACTCGTTCTTCAATGCGATGGTTAAAAGCCTTGGCTTCTTCACTCAGCGGTTTATTAACATTTTCCATTATATTAGTTCCGGATAAGGAATAGGGACGATGAACTGTGCACCCCATTCTTTGCAATAGGCAAGCTGTTCAATAATTTCATCTTTAAGATTCCACGGTAGAATCAAAATAATATCGGGCTGGTATTCCGCCAAAGCAGCTTCCCCCCATATGGGGATGTGAGAGCCTGGAAGAAGCTTGTTTTGTTTTTCTGGATTTTTATCTACAACAAAATCAATATCTTGCCGCGTTATTCCACAGTAATTAAGAAGCGTGTTGCCTTTAGCAGCTGCGCCATAAGCTGCGATTTTCAGGCCTGTTTTCTTGCTATTTTGAATGATGGATAGCAATTCTTGTTTAATTTTTTCGATATTACTTTTAAATACATCGTAAGTTTGTTTTTTATCAAGCCCAAACGTCAACTCTAATTTTTGAAGGGATTCTAACGAATGGGTCACAGCTCTATGGTTGTCATCATGGCACACGAAAATTCGCAATGAGCCTCCATGTGTACTTAAACGCTTGGCATCAAAAACTTTAAGCCCGAGACTGGCAAACATATCACGCAAGAAAAGTAAGCTAAGATAAGAATAATGCTCATGATAAATTGTATCGAACTGTGACTGCTCTATCAGTGAAAGCAAATGAGGAAACTCGAAAGTAGCGATGCCGTCTTTTTTCAGAAGTTGTTTGATACCGCTGACAAAGCTGCGAATATCTGGAACATGTGCCAGAACGTTGTTTCCAATGAGCAATTCGGCTTTGCCGTATTCAGCTGCAATGTCTCGACCTGACTCACTATTGAGAAAACAGTTTAATGTCCTAATTCCTTTTTCATTGGCAATAGCGGCAATATTTTTTGCGGGTTCTATTCCAAGAACGGGAATACCTAAATCTACAAAATTTTTTAGTAAGTAACCATCATTGCTAGCTGCCTCAATAACTAAGCTAGTGGAGTCAAGTTTAATCTGACCTTGAATTTCATCTACATATTTTTTGGCGTGTTCGAGCCAGCTTTTAGAAAAAGAAGAGAGGTAAGCGTATTGGGTAAAAATACTGCTTGGATCAATGACGTCGGTAACTTGCGCTAATAAACATTGCTCGCACACGGCTACATTTAAAGGATAGACCCGTTCTTCGGATAGAGAATTGCTATCAATATATGCATTGGCTGGCGGCATGGTACCAAGATCCGCCATTTGCCACTGTCCCGCATGGTTGCAATTGCGGCAACTAAATTTGGCTGTTCCAGTACAACTGTTCATTAAGAGAACCACTTAGTTTTAATTGATTGAGGGTAAAAAGGCGTTTACGCTGTTCAAATGTGCCCAAGCGCCCATCTTGCTTGAGTTGAATCATTAACTTTGTCAGTGTGCTTACCGTATCTTCTAGAGAATGAAGTGGTATTTGATCCTCAACAAGCGCTTCGAATTGGCTAAAATCTACTTTATACGAACGTTTATCTGGTTGATTTTTTTCATCAAGATTGACTTTCACGCCATCTAGTTGTTTTGCGACTATGTTGGCAAGGTCTTTTATTTGGAAATTATTCTTATTTTGGCCCGTGTTAAGTGCAATAAATGGAGTGTCAAATGAAAAGTTAAAAGCAGCCCATGCTAATGCAGATGCCATATCTCTGGTGTCGATAAGTGGACGCCAAGGCTTACCGTCTGACAATATATTGATTTCACCTTTAAATAGAGCCGAGTGAACGAAATCATTTAAGACCAAATCCAGTCTCAAATTGCTACTTGGACCACACGCTGTAGCGAATCTCAAGCATATGCATTGGAAGCTTGGGGTTGAAAGGGTTTTTAACGCGCTTTCAAAATCAACTTTTGTTTTTGCATAGGTTGTGACTGGCGCGATAGAAGACTGTTCAGATACCGTATCTTCACCTTCTACTAAGCCATACACACTGCAACTTGAAGCAAATACGAACTTCTTCACATTTGCATTTTTTGCATTCTCTGCAAACTTAATGCTTTGCTTTAGATTTATATCTTCAGTGACGGCCTTATAAGACTCTCCCATTGGGTCGTTGGAAATTGCAGCCAGATGAATAATGGCATCATAATCAATAAGATCGGCTTCTGTAAGCGTTCTAAAATCCAACTCTAAGTAGTGATCGGGAGAGTGTTGGTTAAACTGTTCTATGTCACTAAAGGTCTCATTAAAGTAGCCCGTATCAATGCCAGTTATATGTATATTAGGCATGTGATTTTTAATATGGTGAATCAATACAGGGCCAATATAGCCCTTGCTACCAGTAATAAGTACGTTTTTAATCTGGCTACTCATCGGCTTAAGCAACACCTCTTAATTTACGCATTTTTTGGCGCATCTCTTCTACTTCAGCCATTGTTGCATCGTCTTGCTGGCCGCAATGTGCCATTTTTCCATGGCGTTCTATAAACTCACGTGCATACCGCACTCTTAAGTTACGTTCCTTTTCAGAAAACTCTTCAGATTTATATTTCCACGCAGGTAAGTCAGGATCTAACTCAATTGCATAAACGGCAATTTCGTCAAAATGTTTAACCGCAAACGCTAAACTATCATCAAGTTCCTCATACGTTTCTGTTGGCCACCCAACAATTAAGTCAGTTCGCATGATAACACGATTGTTTCTTTCACGAATTTTTTCAATAAAAGGGCCTACCAGTGACGTTCTATCTGCTCTTTTCATCATTTTTAGAATGCGAGAGCTTGTGGTTTGAATGGGTAACTGGAAATCAGTAATACGCTTGTTTTGAACAAGCTCAGCCAATTTGTCTGACATTTTATGCAGGCCTTGAGGTTGAAACTGGGCGATGTGAACTTCAAAGTTCTCATCTATGTTGAGCACCTCTTCTAACAGTTCAGCAAAATTAGTGCCATGCTCATGACCATAAAATGACGTTTCCATACCTGTAAGCACAATGATTCGAATGTTCATTTTCTTCACAAGCTTTTCTACTTGTTGAAGTATGTCTTCCTTGGTACGGCTTCTTCGATCACCTAGGCCAGGTTTGTGATGACAAAAAGAACAGTTGAATGAACAGCCATTAGCGATATTAACGAATTGCTTACTGAGGTCGTAGATTCGGTAGTCTTCTTTAGTGCGAAACTCTGATGAATGTGGAATATCGGCAAATGGGATTGCGGCATCGGGTAGCAAGCTATCAATCTGTTCATCAATCTTTGCGTTTGAAATGGTTTGTCCGGTGTGGACAGAACTAACGCGTTTAGGATGAGCGTCATTTACACAACCAAATACGACAAGATTTTCGCTTAGCCCTAAATTTTGAAGTCGCTCGATTCTTTTAAATGAATTTTCTGTCAGAAGTTTCCAGCCATTGCATGTAAGTGCAATAGGCATATCGGCCAGTTCTGGATTTTCCGTCACTTCCCAGCCATTTGCAATAAACCAGTTTTGGACTCTAGCAATCTGAAGCTTCTGTGTCGTACACATGTCATCTTCAGAGAAGTATACTTTAGGCATAAATACCCCTTCTATCCATTCAAACGTTTAATAAAAGCGCCAGGCCAATAAGTAAGATACCGTTGATTTATGGTGCCTTCGTTAAAAGGAAATTCTGGCTCTTCAAGAGTAAATTCATCATGTAATGAACAGAACTCTTTGGCTGCTTCATAGGGATTATTCCAAGACCAATCATCAGAGGCTCTAGGCGCGCCAACTACGTCTTTCATTATGCCATCCATCGCAACAATATAAGAATTTTTTGAGACAAGAGGAGAGTATGCATCCAGCTCAGCCAGAACATGGTCTTTGGTATGCTTGGCATCTAAAAATATTAGAACAGTTTGATCACTTTCTATTTGCTGCTTTACAGAAGAAATCGTCGCGTCAGCGATTGAATCCCCTTCAATCAAAGTAATCATTTCAAATAGTTCATGGGACTCTATTGCATGTCTATTATGAGGCCTGATTTCAACGTCAACGCCTATCACTTTACCTTTGCCGATTGCTTTCATTATTGAAGCGTAAAAAACCAAAGAGCCACCATGTGCTACGCCTGTTTCAATGATCACATCGGGCTTAATTTGATAAATCAACTCCTGAATTCGAATCATATCGTCAGGGAGCTGAATTATAGGTCTGCCAAGCCAAGAAAAACTGTAGACGTACTTATTGTCCCACCCTGTTCTTAGCATTGCTTTTGAAATGAGCTTAAAGCCTTCTTCCGTGCCAATGCCAACGGTCATCGTCTTATCGTCAGTGACCGCTGTAACGCTATCTGATTCAAAATCAATATTTAAGCTCTTTATCTTCATTTCAATGTTTCTTAAAACCATAATTATTAATAGTATCAATACTATAAAAGCCAAATACTCGGTGTCAAAACACTCTTGCGTTCGCTGACGCCATAAATATTTTCAATATCGCCTTAATGTTATCGGAAAGAAGTATTGAAACTTTGATATTTTTTGGTTTAACCCACGCCTTATCACACCATATTGCGTATTGAAGAATATACCAAGGTATGAGGGGTGAGGAGTGTTGTTGAAAAAAAAAGCTAACGCCAGAGAAAATGTTTTGCTACTCTTACTGTGAGGTATTGGGAGGCTACTATGTTAAAGCTTAATACAGAATCTAATGGTTCGTTGCTTCAGCAGATCCAGCAGAAACAAAACAATCTGATGGAAAAGCTAGCATCAGGCAAGCGCATTAATAGTGCGGCTGATGGCGCGGCGGCTCAACAAATTATTGATCGTTTGTCATCTCAGGTAGAAGGGAACCGTCAGGCTATATCTAATGCTTACGATGGAATTTCTCTTGCACAGGTGGCAGAAGGTGGTCTGAAAGGCATTAATGACGATGTGAGTCGAATTCGCGAATTGTCGTTACAAGCGGGAAACGGCATTCTCAGCGACTCCGATCGCCGTGCCATACAATCTGAAATCACGCAATTGCAAGACAATATCTCTCAGACCATAGAGCAGACGAATTTTGCTGGCAAGCCATTATTAACGCAAGATGGCAGTATTGATTTTCAGGTTGGCGCGAATGCAGGCCAAAAAAATAGCATTGGTACACAAGATGTATCAGCCGGTTTAAATGGCATTTTAAATATCGATGTGACATCTCAAGGCGGTGCAGAGCAAGCATTGCAAGCAGCTGACGCTGCACAAGAGTTCGTTGGTAGTGCACGTGCTGATTTAGGTGCAACCCAAAATGCGTTTGAAAGCACAGCCAGAAACCTTGCGCAAACAGATGTTAATGTGGCAGCTGCGCGAAGTCGTATTCAGGATACCGACTACGCCCAAGTTACATCCGAAAACATTCAGGCGGGCATTCAAAATCAAGCATCGATTGCTGTTCAGACCCAGGCCAATCAACAGCGTGGTCAAGTACTTTCTTTACTTGGGTAAAGCGGAACGGGTCGGCTTGATACTCGCTACAGACAAGTGATTAAAGCGCGGTTTCTTAGGAGCCGCGTTTTTTATTGGGCAATAAAATTTCAAAACTGACGGCTTTTTGCCCGTTTAACACGGGTTTTACAAAAATCATTGGCTACAATATTGCTATCCCTTGTTGAATGATTAAAATCATTAGTAACGACAAATACTTATAATTAGAAGTTGCAACGATACATGCTAATGAATTGCACCAAAGACAACCTTAGTTTCAAGATAAATGCATGCACTGTAGCACTGACTTTGTGGACAGGTGTAGTATGAGTTCAGCGCTAATTATTTCCAACCTTGATGCGCGGCAGCAAAGTCTTGAAACCATCCTCTCGTTTCTTGGGGAAACAGGAGAGTCTGTGGCATTTTCATCTGCGGTTCAGCACCTAAAGTCTGTTTCTCATTATTATGCGGTATTTGTCGATGCGGATGATCCTGAGCTTATGCATGATTTAGCTGCGCAGTTTCCTGGTCAGCCGTTTATCGGTGTCGCAGGCGTAGCCGTGTCGGAGCCGTTGGCAAAAAACATCGTCGGTTTTGTCGTTGAACCCGTTACCTATCCAGTGCTAACGCAAATGCTGCACAGATGCCAAGAATATTTGCGTCAAAAACCCGGAAGAGAAACCTCGCCGCAAAATCGAACAAAGCTCTTCCGAAGTCTTGTGGGCGGAAGCGCTGCAATTCAGCAAGTTAGACACCTAATTGAGCAAGTCGCGCCTACAGAGGCAACAGTACTTGTGCTTGGTGAATCTGGAACGGGTAAAGAAGTTATCGCGCGGAATGTACATTATTTATCTAATCGAAAAGATGGCCCATTTATTCCAGTCAATTGTGGTGCAATTCCTGGCGAACTGCTAGAAAGTGAATTGTTTGGACATGAAAAAGGTGCGTTTACTGGCGCAATCAGTGCGCGTAAAGGACGCTTTGAACTTGCTGAGAATGGCACCCTGTTTCTTGATGAGATAGGTGATATGCCTTTACAGATGCAAGTAAAATTGCTTCGTGTTTTGCAAGAGCGCACGTACGAACGTGTGGGTGGCACCAAGCCTATTCAGTGTAATGTTCGAGTGGTAGCGGCAACGCATCGCGAGCTAGAAAAAATGATAGAAGAAGGCAAATTCCGAGAAGACTTGTTTTATCGCTTGAACGTGTTTCCAATTGAAAGCCCTGCGCTAAGGGAGCGTCGAGATGATGTGCCACTGCTTTTACAAGAACTGGTTTCGCGGATGGAATCTGATGCAGACACCACGGTGAAGTTTACTGACAATGCCATCCAATCGTTAATGCAACATGATTGGCCGGGAAATGTACGAGAATTGTCTAATCTAGTTGAACGACTGATGATCTTATTTCCTGAGCAAATGGTGGACGTTGCTGAGCTACCAGCTAAATATCGTCATGTTCAGGAGGATGAGTTTGAACCCGAATACCCTGAAGAGTTGCTAGAGCGAGAAGCCATTAATGCTTTGTTTGGCGGAGGCGATGACGAAGACGAGGAAATTCAGCAAAACAGTCACAGCGAAGGACAGTTTGATCCTAATTCAGCATCGTTGCCTGCCGAAGGGTTGAATTTGAAGGAGTACCTGTCTGATTTAGAAGTAAACCTGATTTCTCAAGCGCTAGAGCAAACGGATTGGGTCGTCGCCAGAGCCGCTGATATTCTGGGAATGCGCAGAACCACTTTGGTAGAAAAAATGCGCAAATACAACATAAGCAACAAGGAAAGCTAATCCGTTGTGCTGTTGCTGACGTTGTAAAAGCAACGTTGGCCGTCTGTAATATTTATCCTCTCTCACTGTTTTATTCTGATCCTGCGTCACCTATTTGACAGTCTATATCGACATCTTACTTGTTGAAAATTAAAAGAAATATTTATTGGCACAGTAAATGCTTATTCATGTTTAGAAAATGATGTCTGTTTTTTGACATGAGGCGCATATGGCATTTGAATCTTCTTTAATACAACATAATTACTGTCATGGTGACAATTACCCTGACTCGTTGTCGCCGTTTCATCGTCACAACGAGGTAGGGGAAGAATCAAACGTTATGACGGTGGTGGACACTCGTGAGTTGCAGTCGTTACGTAAACAAGCGCAGCGTTTAGAGCAAATGCTACAGGTTATGCCCTCTGGTGTGGTTGTGTTGGATGGTGATGGGGTGGTGAGACAAGCTAATACACTCGCGAAGATGTTGTTAGGAGAGCCACTAGAAGGCCAACGATGGTGGAAAATCATAGAGCGCTCTTTTAACCCCCAAGCTGATGATGGGCATGAAGTGTCGCTGCGTGATGGCAAAAAAGTAAAGCTATCAATTACGCCTTTGCTAAATGAGCCCGGCCAACTTATCGTGCTGACGGACTTAACGGAAACTCGGCAAATGCAACAGCGCATCAGCCATATGCAGCGCTTATCTGCATTGGGTAAGACCGTTGCCTCTCTTGTGCACCAAATTCGGACACCTTTATCTGCAGCAATGCTTTATGCGTCAAATTTGACGTCAAATAAGTTGCAAGAAAGTGCTCGAGCACGATTCGTAAATAAATTGACTGATCGCTTGGGTGAATTAGAGCAGCAAGTCAATGACATGTTGCTTTTTGCTAAAAGTGGTGAACAGCAGGTGCTGCAAGATGTGTCTGTCGAGGATCTGATTGATGCAATCAAAACCGGTGCAGAGGCAATGCTAAATAGCAATCAGGTTGCATTTTATGTTGAAAGTGAAACGCCTCAATTAAAGCATTCACCGCTTAAAATCAATCTTTCTGCGATTCAAGGGGCGTGTTTAAATTTAATTCACAACGCCATTGAGGTGGGCGCAGACCACATTGTTTTACGTTGGCATTTTACCCGTGTGTCAGGACAAATCATGTTTGCATTGTCGGTGGAAGACAATGGACCGGGAGTGAAGGCTGAAGATATTAGTTTTATCTTCGACCCATTTTATACCACGCGAAGTCAAGGAACGGGCTTGGGCTTAGCGGTGGTAAATGCTGTGGCTCAATCTCACAAAGGTGAGGTAAGCGCGAATAATTTATCTGAGGGTGGTGCGCGTTTTGTCATGACCTTGCCTGTATATCAATCTGGAGGACAATAATGAACCTCACCAAAATATTAATTGTTGAAGATGATGCTGGACTTAGAGAGGCGCTCGTCGATACGCTCTTGCTGGGAGGCTACCAAATTATTGAAGCCGACAGCGCAGAACAAGCCATGATTAAATTGAATGAGTCTTCTGTCGATCTGGTTATTTCTGATATTCAAATGGGTGAGATGAATGGTCTCACACTGCTTCGTAGTATCAAGAATAAGCTTCCTAATATGCCAGTAATTTTGATGACGGCCTTTGCCACTATCAATGATGCGGTACAGGCGATGCGTGATGGGGCAACTGATTATCTATCAAAACCATTTTCACCCGAAGTATTGCTGAACCTAGTTGGTCGATACGCCCCTGCTCATAAAGTTGAATCACGCACGCCAATTGTTGCGGATACCAATAGCGTAAAGCTATTGGAACTTGCCAGAAAGGTAGCGCGTTCAGAAGCAACCGTGATGGTATTGGGGCCCAGTGGTTCTGGTAAAGAAGTCCTTGCACGATATATTCACGATCAGTCTAACCGAGCTGATCAACCCTTTGTGGCAATTAACTGTGCAGCCATACCTGAAAACATGCTGGAAGCAACACTGTTTGGCTATGAAAAGGGCGCGTTTACTGGTGCTTTGCAGGCATGTCCGGGTAAATTTGAGCAAGCACAAGGCGGCACAATTCTGCTAGATGAAATTACAGAGATGGATCTCGGGTTACAGGCTAAACTTTTGCGCGTGTTACAAGAAAAAGAAGTCGAGCGCTTAGGAAGCCGTAAAACCATTTCTTTAGATGTACGTGTGGTCGCAACCAGTAACCGTGATGTGAAGCAGTCTGTCGAATCGGGTGAGTTTCGAGAAGATTTATACTATCGATTGAATGTTTTTCCATTGATGTGGCGACCGCTGTGTCAACGCCCAGATGATATTGTCCCTCTGGCTGAGCATTTGATTGAACGTCACTGCAAACAAACTGCCAGAGCGGTCCCATCACTGAGTGCATCGGCACGTAATAAACTGGTTAACCACAGTTGGCCTGGAAACGTACGAGAGTTGGAAAACGTCATTCAACGCGCTTTGATTTTGGCAGCTGATGATCAGATAGATGCGACTGATTTGATGATCGAATCCTATACAACGCCCAACCAGGCTGGATTTAACACAGATAATGTGCTCCCCGAGCAAGACGCGAGTAAACTTGGATCTGAACTTAGGCAGCAAGAGCATCAAATTATTCTCGATACACTGCATTCATGCAATGGTAAACGAAAAGACGTAGCGGAGAAGCTTGGCATTAGTCCACGTACGTTGCGTTACAAACTTGCCAAAATGCGTGAAGTCGGGATTAAAGTTCCTGCATAGTTTACCATGTCTACCAATGCGCTCTAAGTCTTAGGGCGCTTCTCTATTTTATGCGCTATGTGAATGTCAATAAAATGACAAACTGCGACATGTCACAGTAAAGACGCTAACTTCTTTCAATAAATCCTCCTCAAGCTATTGTAAATAAAGAGTATTTTTACTTGGCATCGCAATTGCATTATTAGCCATGTAGTGAGTAATTTTCCGTACTGTGGAGTGGACCATGGACATCAAAGCACAATCTCTTTATCAAGAAATGCAAGCAATGGCGGCACAAACGCGCATGGAGATTAACCCCATTAGCGTGCCGACAGGTAATCCTCTGGAGGTCAATAAATCGGCTGAGAATTTTGCAGATATGCTTGGTCAAGCGATTGAAAATGTGAACCAGTTACAACTGAATTCACGCAAGCAGCAAATGGCCTTCGAGATGGGTGATAAGTCAATGAGTCTGGCGGATGTTATGGTGGCGAAGGAGAAGTCTGGGATTGCCTTTGAAGCTACAGTACAAGTACGAAATAAATTGCTTGAAGCATACAAGCAAATTATGAATATGCCAGTTTAATAAGAGGTAATTGAGCGTGGCTGAAGCAACAGGTACAGAGTTAGCCGTAGCAGGCGATAACGATTACGGCGCAGACAACGAAGCTGAGCAAAAGTCAGGCTTCATGGAAGCTTTGAGCAGCGTAGAAATGATGCGTCAGATGACCTTGGTGGTTGCACTGATCATTTGTATCGCCATTGCAATTTTCATCTTGATTTGGGCGCAAGAGCCAGATTTTCGTCCGCTAGGCACAATGCAAACTGATGAGCTTATCGAAACATTGGATTATCTGGATGTGAATTATCCAGATTATGAACTTAAAGGTAACACGATTTACGTCAGAGAAGATCAATATCGTGAGATCAAATTGGGCATGAGTCGAAGCGGTGTGAGCCAATCTGATTCGGCAGGTGCAGGCACGGATATTATTATGACTGACATGGGATTTGGCGTTAGTCAGCGCGTTGAAAAAGAGCGCCTTAAACATGCCCGTGAGCAACAAATTGCGCGCACAATAGAAGAGATGAATGGCGTTGCAAGAGCGAAAGTACTATTGGCAATGCCAAAAGAAAATGTATTTGCACGTCGCGAAAAGAAAGCAAGTGCAACGGTGGTGGTAACGGCAAAACGAGGCTCGGTGCTTTCGGGCGAAGAAGTTGATGCTATTGTTGATATTGTGGCATCTGCGGTGCAAGGCATGGAGCCGTCGCGCGTCACGGTAACCGATAATAATGGCCGTCTGCTTAATTCCGGCTCTCAAGATTCTATGTCGGCACGCTCGCGTAAAGAGTACGAAATTGAGAAAAAGCGCGAAGAAGAATACCTGAATAAAATTGATTCCATTCTTATTCCTGTTCTGGGGTTGGGTAATTACACGGCACAAGCCGATGTATCGATGGACTTTACGGCGGTTGAACAAACTCAGCGCCGCTACAACCCAGATCTTCCTGCTGTTCGCAGTGAAATGATTGTTGAAGATAACAGTATCGGCAGTGTGATCGCGGGTATTCCCGGTGCGCTAACCAACCAACCCCCACTTGAGTCGAATATCCCTGAGCAAGCTACAGGTGCTAACCGCGAAACCACCGTGCCCGGCAGAAATCATAAAGAGGAAACTCGCAACTATGAGCTAGACACTACGATTAGCCATACTAAACAACAAACCGGTGTGATTCGTCGCCTTAGTGTGTCGGTTGCCGTGGACTATAAAAACGTAGCGGCAGAAGATGGTAGCGTTTCTTCATCGCCACGCACTCAGGAAGAGCTTCTAAATATCCGACGTCTGCTTCAAGGGGGAATTGGGTTTGATGTTACACGTGGGGATTCATTAGAAGTTGTGAGCATTCCGTTTACCCGTGACGCAGATATTATTGAAGTCGAAATTCCTATTTATGAGCAAAATTGGTTCTGGCGTTTAGTGAAATTCGGTGCAGGTGCATTAGTGATCATCGTGCTGATTCTCGCCGTAGTGCGTCCGATGCTTCGCAAACTCATTGAGCCAGAAGGGACAACCGAAGGTGATGACTTCGATGCAGACGATGCACTTGATTTAGGTGACGAGACAATCAGCATGCTGTCTCAAGAATTTGACGAAGGGCAGGTAGGATTTGCTGCAGATGGTACACTTATGTTACCAGACTTGCACAAAGATGAAGATGTTCTAAAAGCAGTGAGAGCTTTAGTTGCCAATGAGCCAGAGTTATCGGCTCAGGTAGTTAAAGGCTGGCTGATGCAGGACGAGTAGGAATAGAGACCATGGCTGAAGAATTACAAGAAGCACAAGCTGAATCCTCCTATGATGTAAGTAAGTTAGAAGGGGTAGAAAAAGCGGCGATTTTACTTTTGAGTTTGTCAGAAGAAGATGCGGCGCAAATTCTTAAACACCTTGAGCCAAAGCAAGTGCAAAAGCTCGGAACTGCAATGGCGCAGGTCGAGGACATGACACAAGCCAAAATTACGGCGGTACATAAGCACTTCATTGAAGAGATTCAAAATTACAGTACGATTGGCTTCCAGAGCCAAGACTTTGTAAGACGTGCATTAACGGCTGCGTTAGGTGAAGATAAAGCCGCCAACCTGATCGACCAAATTCTGATGGGAAGTGGTGCGAAAGGATTGGATTCACTTAAATGGATGGATTCGAAGCAAGTTGCTAGCATCATTCGAAATGAGCACCCGCAGATTCAAACGATTGTTATGTCTTACTTAGAGCCTGAACAATCTGCCGAAATACTATCGCAATTCCCTGAAAAAGTACGCCTCGATTTAATGATGCGTGTGGCCAACTTGGAAGAAGTTCAACCCGCAGCCTTACAGGAGCTAAACGAAATCATGGAGAAACAATTTGCCGGTCAAGCTGGCACGCAGGCCGCGAAGATGGGCGGTCTTAAAGCCGCTGCGGATATCATGAACTACCTAGATACTAACGTGGAAGGCCAGTTAATGGATGCAATTCGCGAGCAAGACGAGGAAATGAGTCAGCAAATTCAAGATCTCATGTTTGTCTTTGATAACTTGACGGACGTTGATGACAGAGCCATTCAAGCTATTTTACGCGAAGTGCAGCAAGATTCACTGCTCAAAGCGATCAAAGGGGCTGACGACGAGCTTAAAGATAAGATTACGAAGAACATGTCTAAACGTGCGGCAGAAATGTTGCTTGATGATCTCGAGGCTCTGGGGCCTGTGCGTATCAGTGAAGTTGAAACCGCACAAAAAGAAATTTTGTCTGTTGCCAGACGCCTTGCTGATGCTGGTGAAATTATGCTTGGCGGCGGCGGTGGCGAAGAATTCTTGTAGTAGGATGTCATGAGTGTGAGTAAGCCAACATTACCCTCTGATGAAGCCGCGCAGGCGCAATCGTGGGAACTGCCATTTGTTGAAGACGACAAAAAAGTTGATGATTCAAAAACCAATGCCTTTAATAAACGCAGTACATGGAAGTATGAGCCGCCCGAAGAAGAGGAAGAAATTCTACCTCCTACAGCAGAAGAAATAGAAGCCATCCGCACTGCAGCACATCAAGACGGATTCGAACAAGGGCAGCAAGAAGGGTTAGCTCAAGGGCTGGAAGAAGGGCGTGCGAAGGGATTGGAAGAAGGCCATGCAGCAGGCAAAGAGCAAGGATACCAAGAAGGGTTAGCACAAGCGCAAGAAGAGATTGCGACCCAACTGGATGTTTGGAAAGGCTTAATGGAGCATCTACACGAACCCATCAAACAAGTAGATGACGCGTTAAAAGAAGAGCTGGTTAAACTAGCAACCAGCTTAGCCAAGGCGGTTATTCGTTCAGAAGTGAAAACGAATAATGACATTATCTTTCAGGCATTGAGTGAGGGGTTAAAAGTGCTGCCCATTCAAGAGTCAAAATACCAAATTCACGTAAACCCTGACGATATCGCTTTGATAAAAGCGCACTTTTCTGATGAAGAAATCCAACAGCACAATTGGGTTTTTGTCGAAGCGCCACAGATGAGTCGCGGCGGATGCGATATTACGACCGACAGCAATGCGGTAGATGTGTCGATTGAACGACGTACACGCGAAGTATTAGATACATTTTTGCTACAGCAAGGTTTATCAGAGAATGAAGGTGATGCGTGACGACACTGTTGGATGAAATAAAAGCGCTTCGCTCGCAAATTCCAGAACCTCCTACTGTTGCCGCTGGAAAACTGGTGCGCGGCATTGGGCTCACGCTCGAAGCCGTAGGCTGTCAACTTCCTGTTGGTAGCCAATGTTTAGTGCAGACTATCGATGGCGCGATTGAAGCTGAAGTGGTCGGCTTTGCGGAAAACATCACTTACTTAATGCCTACCGAAGCTGTGCGTGGCATAGTGCCAGGTTCGCGCGTACAACCTCTTAATCGTGAGCAAGGGTTGCCTGTCGGCATGGAACTACTAGGGCGAGTGGTTGACGGTAACGGTGTTCCTCTTGATGGCTTAGGGCCAATTAAAACCGAAAAACGCGTTCCGTTTACACGCCCAGCAATGAATCCACTTATTCGTAAACCCATAACGACTCCTCTAGATGTGGGAGTACGTGCAATTAATGCCATGATTACCGTAGGCTCAGGCCAGCGTATGGGATTGTTTGCTGGCAGTGGTGTAGGGAAAAGCGTTTTATTGGGAATGATGACACGAGGAACGGTAGCCGATGTTGTTGTCGTTGGGTTAGTGGGCGAACGTGGTCGAGAAGTAAAAGAGTTTATTCACGATATTTTGGGAGACGAAGAGCGTCAGAAATCAGTCGTTGTGGCGGCACCCGCTGATACATCACCGCTTATGCGATTGAAAGGCTGTGAGACGGCTGTGAGCATTGCCGAATATTTTCGTGATCAGGGTATGAATGTTTTGCTGCTTATCGACTCTTTGACTCGTTACGCTATGGCACAGCGTGAGATTGCATTGGCCGTCGGTGAGCCTCCTGCTACTAAAGGTTATCCACCTTCGGTATTTGCACGTCTTCCCGCCTTGGTTGAAAGAGCCGGAAATGGGGCTGAAAATCAAGGCTCTATTACTGCATTTTACACGGTGCTGACTGAAGGGGATGATTTACAAGACCCGATTGCTGATTCTGCACGCGCGATTCTTGATGGACATATTGTGCTTTCTCGTCGTTTGGCTGAGTCAGGACACTATCCTGCTATTGATATTGAAGCGTCGATTAGCCGCGTTATGCCGATGGTCGTGAGTGATGAACACTTACAAGGCAGCCGACGTATTCGACAAGTGTATTCTACTTATCAGCAAAACCGAGATCTCATTAGCATTGGGGCTTACAACAAAGGAACAGACCCGCGAATTGATTTGTCTATTGCGGCAGAACCTGCGATTAATGCATTTCTTCAACAAGGCATGAAGCAAGTGATCCCATATGATGAGAGTCTTGAAGCGATGGTGAAGCTGGCGACAGGCCTTGGGCCGGGTTAATAAGGGGCACAAACGATGGCTGATAAGCAATTAGAGCGCGTGGCGCAGTGGGAACAGGAAAAAGAAGATAAAGCCGCACAAGATTTTCGCTTGGCACAGCAACATGCTGACTTGCAGCGACAACGTCTCTCCCAGCTTGAGGTATATCGTTTAGATTATATGCGTCAGTCTCGTGAAAAAGCACAACAAGGGTTGAATGCCAGAAATCTTAATCAGCAATTGGCTTTTGTTGCAAAGCTAGATACTGCGTGCGAGCAACAAATGCATGCAGTTAGCCAAGCAAAAATGGTGGCAGAACAACGTAAAACGCAATGGTTGAAACAACAACAAAAGCGTAAAGCAGTCGAGCTATTACTGGATAAGAAGCGGGCTCAGAAAGCGGCTTTAGAAGCGCGACAAGAACAACAGTTGCTGGATGAGCTGGCAACACAGCGCTACGTACGGCGCTAATTTTCGTTTTGGTGAAAGTTGGAACACTCTTTGCTGAGATTAACCCGTAACCCTAATTTTTGATGTTGGAACGCGGATATGATGCAACACATTGCCACTACATCGACAAAGCTTGCCGTTATTGGTACGCAAGAGCATTCGTCTTCTTCACGTGACTCGCAAAACCCTGACTACTTTAGGCAAATGCTGGAAGAGAATAATCGGCATTATGCGCAGCCAGTTAAACCCGTGACCGCGCCTGAACAGTCGCGCCGAATGCACGATGATAAGCAAGCCGGTAAGGCTGAACCTGTGCCTGAGCCGTCGCGTGCCGATAGCCAAGAGCGGGTGGAAGAGCCTCGTCAGAACACCACATCTCGCCATGCAGAATCTTCTGATGGTACATCTGAACGAAAGCAGCAAGACGTCAGTTCAGATAAAGATGCTGAGCATGCTTCGTCAATAGAAAATGAAGACAAAAATGCATCAGAACAAGATAGCGCTACGGAGCAGGAGTCCCAATCTGAACAAGAAGAGCCAGCCTCTGAAGTGAGTGCAGGGGCTGAGAATACTGAAGCTGCCGATGCCAACAAAGACGGTGAGTCAGTTGATGGTACAACACAAGAGAATGATGATGTGTTAAATGACGTTGCTTCCAACTTGGAAGAGACAATCAATGCGCAGCAAGATATTGATTGGTTGGCGTTACTTCAGCAAGCTCAGCAACGCGCAGCAAGCCTTTCAGAAGAGGGGGGCTCGAAAACTAATACTGATGAACTGTCTAATGAAGAGTCAGAGAGTGACGCAAACGATGTGTTTTTAGCAAATCTGGCTGCCTCATTTGCCGAAGAGGGAACTGAGGAATCCGTTGAAGGAGACTCTGATATTGGCGATATGCTAGATAAGCTCTTGGGCCTGGTAGAACAACTAGGAAAGCAAGACACATCGACTGATTTTGACGTTGATGTTGAAGAGCAAATGGAAACACTCACATCGTTGATTGAACGCTTACGCGAGCAACTTGCGGATGACAGTAACGGTAATGGAGAGGCCAATGCCGACGAACCTGATGCCGCATTGATAGCCGCTTTGTTGGCGGCCCAATTACGCCATTCAGACACGGCCTCTGAGGCAAGAAAGCCTGAAGATACGGCGGTAGAAGGAACATTTGGAGAAAAGGGGATTGATCTCTCTTTTCTCACTACGTTAAGTGACAAAGAGCAAACGCATATACTGACTAAGCTAGTAGACAATATTGAAGCCAGTGTAAAACAAGGTGAAAACACGGTGGATGTCGCAGCTAAGGAACTTAATCTCATTTCTCAATTGTCTAAGCAAGACAAGCAACACTTCGTTGACGCATTGAAAGCCATGTTGAAGGACGCGAAATCAAGCGGCGCTGACGTGACGTCACAGACGATAACTAACGCGATGACCAGCGCGTTACAGACGATTCAGCCTAATATGGCCGAAGATGTTATCGCAGAGCAAAGTGCGCAACTCGCGGCAAGTCTAATGCGCGCGAGTGAAGCAGCAACATTGGTTGCAAGACAGCTAGAAAGTCACCATGCGACTCAGCAAACACCGCTAAATACCTTGAATACAGTTGATAAGGTTGCGACGAAAGAGGCAGTAGTTACGAGTCAGATCGAACAGGCCAAACAACAAGCACAACAAACCGATAAGCCCGTCAATATTTTGAAGCCTGAAGGCCAACAACAGTTGGTGGAGAAAGTTCGGTTTATGGTGAATCAAAATAATATGCAGGCCGATATACGCCTCGATCCACCCGAACTTGGTAGTATGAAAATTCGAATTAATATGAGTGGTGAAGCTGCCAGTGTCAATTTTGTTGTTCAATCACAAGCTGCCAGAGAGGCGATTGAACACAATACACCTCGCTTAAAAGAGCTATTAGAGGAACAAGGCATTGAGTTGGGCCAGTCATCTGTCGAGCAAGAGAGTCAATCGTCAGACGATGACACAGAACTTGCAGGTGGAAGCAACGGTGATGGCGCATCTGACGAAGAAAACAACGAAATGGTGACAGAACAGCCAGTTACTAGAGGCCGTGTGGGCGGAATAGATTATTTTGTGTAACTATAATGGTGAATAGATTGCGAATTTTCCATTTAGGCTGATAATGTCAGCAATCCATCACAATATTGAGAAGAGCTATGGCTGAAGAAGAATTACAAATGGAAGAAGGCGGCAAAAAGGGCAAAATGATGATTATTATCATTGTTGCTGCCGTTTTAATAATCGGGGGGGCTGCTGCGTTCTTTCTACTAGGCGGAGACGATGAGCCTGCCGTAGAGGGAGAGGAAGTGGTTGCTGAGCAAGCGGAAGGCGAGGCGCAATCCTCTGGTGCAAAGGTGGGAAGCGCATTGTATGTAGCGATGCCTCGACCATTTGTCTTTAATGTGCCGGGTGCAGGACGAGACAGGCTTGTGCAGATAAAAGTTCAGTTGATGGTGCGAGGCACCGATAACGAAGAAACGGCTAAAATGCACATTCCGATGATAGAAGGCACGTTACTAAAAGTATTTAGCACTGCGAATGCAGACGATTTGGTGACGGAAGCAGGCAAAGTGGCGCTTCGTGATCAGGCTGTACGTGATGTTCAGACAGCATTGCAAGACATTACAGGTAATCAGGTGGTAGAGCAGGTGTTATTCACAGGCTTTGTCATGCAGTAGAACGTTAGGCGAGAGAAACATTGAGCGATTTATTATCACAAGACGAAATTGATGCGCTATTGCATGGCGTCGATGACGTTGAGGAAGAAGATACCGAATCGATTGAAGATGACGGTGATGCGCTGGAATATGATTTCTCGTCTCAGGATCGTATTGTTCGTGGGCGCATGCCTACATTGGAAATCGTTAACGAACGCTTCGCGCGGCATATGCGGATCAGTCTATTTAACATGATGCGCCGTTCGGCTGAGGTGTCGATTAACGGTATTCAGATGATTAAGTTCGGCGAGTATATCCATACACTCTTCGTCCCTACAAGTTTAAACATGGTGCGCTTCCGCCCGCTCAAAGGTACGGGGCTTATCACCATGGAAGCCCGATTGGTGTTTATTCTGGTTGACAACTTCTTTGGTGGAGATGGACGCTACCATGCAAAAATTGAGGGACGTGAATTTACGCCAACAGAGCGCCGTATTATCCAGATGTTGTTGAAGCTTATTTTTGAGGACTATAAAGAGGCTTGGGCGCCTGTTATGGATGTCTCTTTTGAGTATTTGGACTCGGAAGTGAATCCAGCGATGGCCAATATCGTCAGCCCCACAGAGGTGGTGGTGATCAGCTCGTTCCATATTGAATTAGACGGTGGCGGCGGGGATTTTCACGTGTCACTTCCTTATTCCATGTTGGAGCCGATTCGTGAGTTGCTTGATGCGGGTGTACAAAGCGATAAAGAGGATACGGATTTACGTTGGAGTAAAGCGTTACGAGACGAAATTTTAGATGTGAATGTGGAACTCACTACGCACATGATGGATGTTGATTTGAGTCTTCAGGAAATCATGGAACTCAAAGCGGGCGATATCATTCCCATTGAAATGCCTGAGCATATTACTGTGCTGATAGAGGATTTACCTACCTTCAGGGCAAAACTAGGACGTTCGCGAGACAATGTCGCGTTAAAAATTACAGAGAAAATCCCACGACCTACTTCAGTGAAGTCAGAGCTTCAGTTATTAACGAAAGGGGGCCGTCGGATAGACAGCGATGCAGATTTGCAAGTGTTAGGAGAGGATTTGTAACGTGCTCACAATCTTCGAGCTTGCAATGACTATACGAGGTAAAGAGTATGAGTGAAGATGATTCTATGGATGATTGGGCTGCGGCCATGGCTGAGCAGGCTGATGCAGAAGGCGAGGGTGAAGAGGGGCCTGATATGGGGGCCAGTGAGCTTGACGTGCAAGTGGCTGAACTGGACGAACTCCAAGAAGACAGGCCTATCACCGAAGATGAACAGCGCAAACTAGATACGATTTTAGACATTCCCGTTACGATTTCGATGGAAGTCGGTCGTAGCCAAATTAGCATTCGTAATTTGCTTCAATTGAACCAAGGATCCGTGGTTGAATTAGACCGAGTTGCCGGTGAGCCATTAGATGTTTTAGTAAATGGCACGTTGATTGCTCATGGAGAAGTAGTAGTGGTCAACGATAAATTTGGTATTCGGTTAACGGATGTTATTAGTCAAATCGAGAGAATTAAAAAGCTTAGGTAATAAAACCTTAAATAAATTAAAGGGTTACAGCTTATTTGTAGCCCTTTTTGTCCTTTCTTTTCAGGCTTGTGCAGAAACAAAAAGCCTGTCTAATCCCACGTCTGTGGTGTCAATTTTTATGTCTTTGCTGGTGGTGATCGCCGTTGTTTTTATGTTGGCGTCAATAATGCGTCGCTTTAATGTGGCACAAGCTGGGCAAGGGCAAATGAAGGTTGTGGCATCAATGACGATGGGGACGAAAGAGCGTGTTGTTGTATTGCAAGTAGGTGATGAACAGCATTTGATTGGCGTTACTGGTCAAAATATCAACCACCTGAGCAAGTTAGACACACCACTGACTTCGCCGTCGCAACAGACGGAGCCGCATCCGTTTAAAGATAAACTAACACAAGCACTGGCAGGCAAAATCCAATCTAGCCTTCAGACCAAAAAAGAGGGCACATCATGAAGTATTGGTTAATGATGGGGTTGAGTGTCATCTTTTTGGCTCCTACAGAGGTATTCGCATCGCCCGGCATTCAAGCATTAACGGTGACCACCAATCCTGATGGCAGTGAAGACTATACCATGACGCTACAAGTGTTGGCGATCATGACAGCGCTGAGCTTAATTCCTGCCTTCATTATGATGATGACATCATTTACGCGCATCATTATCGTGCTATCTATTCTTCGTCAAGCAATAGGGTTACAGCAGTCGCCGTCGAATCAAATTTTGATTGGAATTGCACTCTTTTTGTCTATGTTCATCATGGCACCGGTATTCGAGCAAATTAATCAAACAGCATTGCAGCCTTACCTGAGTGAAGAGATTACGTCGAAAGAAGCCTATGAGCGAGCGAAACAACCTATGAAGGCGTTCATGCTGTCACAAACCCGAGTAAGAGATTTAGAAACATTTGTTGAGTTGGGGGGATATCAGGATCAGGTGACTGCGCCAGAGGATGTGCCGATGAATGTGTTGATTCCGGCATTTGTTACCAGTGAACTAAAAACGGCATTCCAAATCGGATTTATGCTGTTTATTCCTTTCTTAATTCTCGACTTGGTTGTGGCATCTATCTTGATGGCGATGGGGATGATGATGCTGTCCCCGATGATCGTCTCATTACCGTTTAAATTAATGTTGTTTGTTCTCGTGGACGGCTGGAATTTGATTTTTGGCACGTTAGCAAACAGTTTTGGAATGGGGTAATCGAATATGAGCCCAGAGGTTTTTGTTGAAATACTAAAAGAATCCCTCAACATGGTGATTCTATTAGTATCGGCAATAATATTGCCGAGCTTGTTTGTCGGATTAATTGTTGCCGTGTTTCAAGCTGCTACCTCTATTAACGAACAAACCATGAGTTTCTTGCCCAGATTAATTGTCACCTTATTAGCGTTGAGTTGGGGGGGGCATTGGCTCGTGCAAAAGTTAATGGATTTCACCTTCTCTATGGTGGAGCGAATTCCAGAGGTAGTTGGATAATTCATGGAATTTGCGCTAGACACGATTACCCGCTTTATGGCAGACATGATGCTGCCATTTATGCGTATATCCGGTATGTTTGCCGCCATGGTAGGCATTAGCGCCAAAACCGTGCCGACACCAGTAAGAGCCTTGCTGACCCTGCTGCTGACGCTAGTTATTATGCCTGTTGTGCCGCCTGTTCCAGTCCCCGAAATGTTTGATGCGGGTACATTTGTGTTAGTCATTCAGCAGCTGGTAATCGGCATAGCGATTGGCTTTGTCTCAACCATGGTACTGAATACGTTTGTTTTGGCAGGGCAAGTGGTAGCGATGCAAACTGGATTGGGATTTGCGTCTATTGTGGATCCGGTGAATGGAATTAATGTTCCTGCCGTGGGGCAGTTTTACTTGATTCTCGCCACGTTACTGTTTTGGGCATTTGACGGTCATTTGTCTATGATTCGAATGATTGTGATGAGCTTTGAGGCGTTCCCGATTGGCTCCGCATGGTGGGAACCTCAGCGATTTATGGACATAGCTGAGTGGGGAAGTTGGATGTTTGTCGCGGCACTCACGTTGTCTCTGGCCCCAATCGTTTCGCTGTTAATCGTGAATCTAGCATTTGGTGTAATGACTAAGGCAGCGCCTCAATTGAATATTTTCAGTATCGGCTTTTCAATCGCACAAATCATGGGGTTGGTAATTATATGGCTGACGATGTCTAACTTTACGGACCACTTCGAAAATCAGTGGTCTAGGGCCTTGCAATTCATGTGCGAATTGCTTTATGTGTGCCCCGTTTAAAGGAGTGGTCTGATGGCAGATGCACATGATAAAACGGAAGAACCCACGGCCAAGAAACTCGAACAGGCGAGGAATAAAGGCCAAATTGCTCGTTCGAGAGAGTTATCAACTACTTTAGTGCTTATCGGTAGCGCCGTTGCTTTTTTATTATTCGGTGGCTATATCGCGGAAGCGTTATTTGAAGTGATGCGCCGAACATTTACGCTATCTCGTGATGAAACCTATGACTACACCCATATGTTTCAGGCTTGGGGATTCGCGTTTGATGCGATTAGCATTCCAGTTCTTACCTATTTAATTATTGCCACCATCGCAGGCATTTACGGAAGCATAGCCCTAGGAGGCTACAACTTTACGTGGGAATCAGCCAAACCCAAATGGAATAAAATGAGCCCACTGGCCGGATTCAAACGCATGTTTGGCGTGAACGGATTAGTTGAGTTGCTCAAAGCGATCGCTAAGTTCTTTGTTGTGCTTGGGGCGGCTTACTTGGCAATGGTATTTTTTCAGGATGAAGCTCTGCATTTGGATATGGAGCTATATCCTCGCAATATTTTTCACGCACTTGATTTAATCGGCTGGGCATTTTTAATTATGTGTTGTGCGCTAATACCCATCGCGCTTATTGATGTGCCATATCAAAGCTATAAGCATAACAAAGAATTAAAAATGACCAAGCAGGAAGTGAAAGACGAGCGCAAAAATGCAGAAGGGGATCCGCAGGTTAAAGGGCGTATTCGCCGACTACAATATCAAGCCGCAGCTAAACGCATGATGCAAGAAGTGCCTAAAGCCGATGTGGTTGTAACCAACCCCACGCACTTTTCTGTTGCTTTAAAATATGAAGAAGATGGAAGTAGAGCACCGGTTCTCGTGGCAAAAGGCGCTGACGAGTTAGCTATGCATATCCGGAAAATCGCCAACGCTCACGAAGTGCCAATTGTTGAGTCACCGTTACTTGCGCGTGCCATCTTTCATACTACGGAGCCAGAACATGAAATTCCAGAGGCTCTGTTTATGGCGGTTGCACAGGTTCTTGCTTATGTGTATCAATTGAAAGCGTTTAGGCAAGGGAAAGGTAAGCGACCTGTTCCACTTCGCAAAGACTTGCCTATTCCGCCAGACATGCGGTATTAGCGCGCCTGATGTTTCCTAAACGACAAATGTCACAGAGAGAAAGCGTTAACCCGCTTTCTTCTCTGCGAATGGAAGGTTGCTAATTTAGGCTGAAAAACGAATGTTTTCTTCAACGCGTTTTTTAACTTCATCAAAAGACTGGCCTTTATCTGCCACCATAACCAAATGCGCTGTTGGGTATTCGATGATTTCACCGTGAAGGTTATCATCGCTGAAAAAGCGCTTGCTTGTATCTCCTTCGGTTTTAGGAATAACAAATACTGTGACTTTCCCTTCCTCTCCGTCAACCACCATATGAAAGCTTTTTACACTGTCAAAAAAACAGTGGCTAGCAAAGTATACACGGCCTAAATTTGACGCAAATTTAGCACCAATAGAAGATATACGCGCATTGATTACATCCATGGGGATATCATCACTCACTTTCAGTGCATAGCCATCAGCCTCATGATAGACATGAGCTAAGGCATGATCTGCGATGTTGGCGGGTTGTTGCTGCCAGAGAATGAAACTAAAACCAAACACAAATACAATTGATGCAGCGATACCAAACACGGCGTTACGCTTTGTTTTCGTTTGCTGGTGCTGTTCGAAAGACTGCTTTAATATCAACCTTTCAGCTAAACCTTCTGGTATTTCTATCTGGCTCGCATCGTGAATGGCTTTATCAAGATTTCTTACTTCGTCCCAGCTTCGCTGTTTGTTTGGATCTTGGTTTGCAGCTTGTTTGACCTCGTCACTTGTGGTGTTCGGGTCTGCATAAATGGTACGTCTGAACTGTAAATCATCCATTTTGGCGCCCCCTTTGTAAATCTGCCTTCTCCATTGCCTCTTTTAGTTGATTTCGTGCTCTAAAAAGGCGTGTCATTACGGTATTTTTGTTTAGGTTTAACTGTTCGGCAATTTCTTCTCCAGTGAAACCAAATAAGATTTGTAGCATGAGTGGTTCTCGATACTCTTCGCTCAAATTCGACAACTGTTTGCGAAGTTCACGATGTTCAATTTGGGTTTCATTCGAGAATGCGTCATCAACTAGAACGACCTCGTCCATGTCGACGGTATCGAATTGTTTGCGTTCAAAGCGGCGGGCATTCTCTCGCCGTAAAATGGTGATAAGCCAAGACTTGGCTGCTTTTTCATCTTGCAGCGAGTCTAACGATTTCCACGCGCGCAAGAAGGTTTCCTGAACAATATCTTCAGCGATTGCTTTGTCTTTGACTAGCCAGTACGCATATCTGTATATATCGCCGTGAAGTGCGCGTACTAATGCTTCATAGCGTTTTTGCTTATTTGCCATGTCTTCAGAGACCGCGCTTCGGACTTTTTCATTTCGAGAAAACATGCATCAATGTCTCAATTTTAGTTAACTGTTTGATAAGCATAAGGATTAAGTATCGCTTTGAATAGCTTTTTCAGTCCTATTCAAGATTGTAGCAAAAGGTGATGTTTGCCGTGTAACGTGATACCTAAATATATGGAGATAGCACAGCACCAACGGTAACGTTGATGCCGTGCTAAAAAGAGGATTAACCTTTCTGTGAATTCACCCAGTTTTGAATTTTGTCTTCCAAAATGTTAAGAGGCACAGGGCCGTCTTTTAGAATTTCGTCGTGGAAACCTCGAATGTCAAACTTATCGCCCAGTTCGGTTTTTGCTGCTTGTCGTAATTCCATGATTTTCAGCTTTCCAATCATGTATGCGGTAGCTTGTCCTGGCATGGCAATGTATCGCTCAATGGCTTTGGTAGCGTCGTATTCAGAGTTGGGTGTATTTTCTACCAAATAATCGATCGCTTTTTCACGTGACCATTGTTTAGCATGTATACCCGTATCAACCACCAAGCGGCATGCGCGCCAAAGTTCCATCGCTAATCGGCCAAAGTCAGAGTATGGATCCTGATAGAATCCCATATCTTTGCCCAATTCTTCTGTGTACAAGCCCCAGCCTTCAGAATAAGCTGTAAAAGACACATATTTTTGGAATTCGGGTACCCCTTCTAATTCTTGTGCAATTGCGAGCTGCATGTGGTGACCTGGTATTCCCTCATGATACGCCAGCGCTTCCATTTGATAAGTAGGCATCGAGTTCATATCGTATAGGTTGGCGTAATAAATACCGGGGCGAGAGCCATCTGCCGATGGACGTTGGTAAAAGGCCTTGCCCGCAGATTGTTCCCTAAATGCTTCTACACGTTTAACTATCATAGGAGCTTTTGGGGTCAGGCCGAAAAACTCTGGAATACGCTTTTCCATTTCGTCTATATACGCCATAGCCTCTTTTAAGTACTTGTCGCGGCCTTCTTGTGTATTGGGATAATAGAACTGTTCATCGTTACGCATAAATTTAAAGAAGGCTTGAAGTGAGCCATCAAAACCAACTTGCTCTTTTATCGCTTCCATTTGCGTATGGATACGCTTGACGTTTTCCAATCCTAACTGATGTACTTGGTCTGCATTCAAATCGGTCGTTGTGAAATGGTTCAATCTATTTTGATACCACTTATCGCCGTCAGGCAAGCGCCATACACCATCTCCTGCGGGAGTAAGCGTTTGTTGTTCTTCTAGTTCAGCAATAAGGCTTTCATAGGCAGGTTTTACTTGTGTATTAAGTGCAAGTCGAGCACGGTTTAGCAGATCTTGAGACTCTGACTTGCTTAATGATAAGGCTTCGACTTTTTCTTTGAAATCTGCCCAAATTGTGGAGTCTTGTGTGCTTTCTTCAAACGGAATGTCGGAGATTACGTTTTTCGATGCTTGAATCATCTGATCGTAGGACCATTTAGGCGGAAAAACGCCCATTTCTTCACGCACGCGCAGTTGGTCTATAACTTGTGAAAACAGGGGCTTTACACCCTGAAGCCGCGAGATATAGGCTTCTGCATCTGATTTATCTTCAACACGGTGGATATTAATCAGGAAGCTAGGTACTGTTGTGTGCCAAGCTCTGAATTGATCCATGATGTAAGTGTGATGTCTGAATTCGTCATTGGTTAATGCGCGCTGCAGAGACAATTTAGCAATTTCCAAGCTCAGCAATTCTTGTTGGCTAAGCTGCTCTTTATCGAATTCATTTAACGCCGCTAAACGCGTGAGGTTTAACTCTCTGGTTTTGTTTTGAAACTCATCGCTGATGTCATCCCACTTGCCATAATCCCATTTTAGGCCAAGATAACTCTGCGATATAGGTGAGCGTTTGAGCCCTTGAGTATGCATGTCGTCGAAAAAAGCTGCAAGCCTCTCAGATTCATTAAGTTGACTGACTTCGACCTCTTTAGTGCTTGGCGCTCCTTGAGACGTTTGTGACGTAGTATCTGTACCTTGCGGGCTACAAGCCATAAGTGTCAGAGCAATGGCTGATAAGGGAAAAAGTTGAGCTAAGCGCATAATGGGTTCCTTTGTTTTATTGATAGAGTGGCGCTAGTGTTTGCGTTTGTGCTCTATCTTGTGTCAATTTCTTTCTTAAAGCATGTAGATCTGTGCGCAATGTATCAGGAGACCAATCTTTATCTGCTGAACCATAACAATACTCATACAATGCATTTATATGGGCGTCGAGTTTTTCATCTTTCAAGTGACGCTGCGCTATCACGAGTGATGCAAAATTTTGTTCTGTCACGGCGTTAAGCCATATGAGTAAAGCGTTGAGTATAGCGTCAGGGCGCTTTGTTTCTACGCTTTTCATTAGCTTTGTCCATGCTTGTTTCTTACTTTCGAACGTTTGACTGTCGGGGCTGGCTGTTTTGTTTAGCGTTATGCGATGGGCGTGACGCCACCACATTAAGAGAGTAATTAACCACATTACCACTAAAATAGAACTACTGTGAGACCACCATCTCATCGAAAGCTGACTTTGCTTATGGGAGATATCTTGAACTATTTCTTGCTTATCGCTCATCCCTTGTGAGAAACGAGTGGGAAGGGGAGTGGTTTCGATGGTGGGCGTAACAGCCGATGCATTACCTTCGACATTAATGCGTTTTTCAGGAAGGATCGCATATTCCGTTTGTTTGGTTCGAGTGTTAAACCACGGCACCCGAACTTCAGGTAAAGTTAACGTACCCGGCTGTGATGGAATAATTGCGGTAGAAAATGTTTTCTGCGCAATTAGTGATTGATCTTTTTCCACCGTCGTTGACGAGGGTTTATCCGGATAGGTATTCACTGAACTTGGGTAATCAACGTCAAGGTCAGGTAGTTGAGTGTCAACTACACCAACAGCCGTAAGGCTAATAGTTCGTGTAATTGGGTCGCCTTCATTTACGCTTTCAGTACTAGGGTGCCATTCTTCGGTTAACTCAACGAATTCACTCGCTAGCCAGTTACCCGAATAAGAATCTGGCTTTGGGATAACATTAATTGTTTGTGTGTCTCCGATTCTGTTAACGGTTGTAGTTGGGTTAATAAAGCCAAAACCTCGATTACGGCTATCAACCACTTCTCCTTGAAAGACAGGGCCTGTGATCGAAAACTCTCCGCTTTTTTGAGGAATAATGGCAAAGGTGCGTTCAATAATGCGGTAGCGCTTGCCATTAATTATGTCATTATATTCTTTATCTTTGCCTACTTGCCTAATTTCGGCACTGTCTAACTTAGGCGCGTCTAAGCTGCCACGTGTGATATCCTTAGCTAAGAAGAGTTTCGCTGTGTAGGTGAGTTGTTGCTGCAGATACACTTCGTGCTTATTTAGATGGGTTTCTAAATAGATATCTCTTTGGCCCGACCCTTGTGAGTGGGTTTTAGGTACAACGAGAAGTTGAATTGGCTTGGAGCGCTTTCCATCAATGTCGATGGCAGGAATGGTAAATTGCCCAGTACCTCTTGGGATAAGTACTGTTGACCACACTGTAGAGCGATCTGTTTTAAAATTAACCATACGAGTTTGGCTGCTAATCGAAGTGCGGCCTACGATAAAGTCTTGCATGAGTATTGATGAGTCAAATGCATTTCTCTCAGCATCTCCATTAGCCGTGACTGTCAAGATGAACGATTCATCTACCATAACGGGATTCTTATCAACACTGGCAATCACTTCTGTTACGTTAGCCAGAGTTGTCATAGGGATAAAAAGCGCGCTCAATAGTAATAAGCGTTGAAACCATTTCGCTATATTCACTACCATTCTTCAGTCTCTCTTGGTGGCAATCTTTCTTGTTGGCGTCTTTGGTACTCTAATTCCATTTTTCTTTTTAATAAGAAAGCAGGATCATCAGGTACTTTACGTAAAATCGACTGCATCCGTCTCATCTCCTCTTTCTCTTCCTCTGACATAGGTGAGGCGTCAGAGGTTTGTTTTTCGTTTTCTTCACCTTGCTCCTTGTCGGTCTGATTTTCTAGATTTTTTTCTTGTGTCTTAATATCAGCCCCATCACCATCTTGCTGTTGCTGTTGCTGTTGCTGTTGCTGTTGCTGTTGCTGTTGCTGTTGCTGTTGCTGTTGCTGTTGCTGTTGCTGTTGCTGTTGCTGTTGCTGTTGCTGTTGCTGTTGCTGTTGCTGTTGCTGTT
>NZ_JAOWKX010000006.1:0-13003 GCF_025751585.1 Fluctibacter corallii | reverse complement strand
GCTTTTCAATTGCTCCAGCAATGCCTTATTCTCACGAGCTTTTACATGCTCAGATTCTAATTTAAGTGCTTGTTCGTAGGCATCTATCGCTTCATCGTAACGTCCAAGCTTAGCTAACGCATTTCCTCGATTGTAATGCGCATTCGGAGTATTGAGGTGTTCTAAGACTGATACAGCCTCTCCATATTTCTCATCTCTATACAAAGAGGCTGCTTTCCACTCTGGATTATCAAATAAATTCGATGCATCTCCAAAAGCTTCGCGTTCAAAGGCGCGTTTACCCCTTTGATCTTGATTTTGCCATAAATTATCCCACCAATCGGCATGGGCCGGGGGGGTATATATAGGAACAAAAAGGATACCTGCAAGAACAAAAATGATCCCGCGTCTAAAAAAGTAGGCGACAAGAGGAATAACTACTAAAAGAAGGTAGGGACCGGTTTCCTCCCATTTGTCGCCTGATAGGGGGGCATCACTTTGCTCGAAATTCTCGCCTGCTCGTGATTCTTGCATAGCGCGGTTAGTAACCTGTCTCACATCTTCATTGTTAACTGTTAATTGGGTATGAACGCCTCTACCAATCTTGGCCAATTGTTGCATCGGATCAGTGTTAAGAGATGGGATAACAATACCGCCTTGTCTATTTTTCAACAGTTCTCCGCTTGCAAGGGTAATCGGTGCTCCGTCTTTCGTTCCGACACTCAACACAGACAATACAACGTTAGATGAGCGAATCAGTGGGACGATAGACGACATTTCCTTTTGTGAAACGCCGTCGGTTACAAGTAGTATATGTCCTTGTTTAAACCCCGAGTTTTGCAATAGCAATAGCGCCTTTTCAATTCCTGAAAAGGTGTGGCTACCTTTTATCGGCATAATTTCTGGTGACAAACTGGGGATCAGATTAACAAGGTTGCCTACATCCGTTGTTAATGGGCTTACAACAAACGCATCGCCAGCATAGGCAACTAATCCAATTTCTCCCTCATTTATTTCGTTTACGACGTCAATGGCTTTGTATTTTGCTCGAGTTAATCGGTCTGGTTTTAAGTCTGTGGCTCGCATAGACAGCGACATATCCATGACGATAACTGTTGCCGAATTTACATTGTAAACGGGTTGGGGAAGCTGTTTCCATGTCGGTCCTGCAAGCGCGAGTAATGTTAATGTACCTGCCACGGTAAATAGTATCCACGTAGGGTTTTGTGTATGCGAAGAGGTATTACTTATGACCAAATGTTGGTATAGATGAGGGGGAAGAATATTCATCCAGCCTTTACTTGATACTCTTTTGTGAAATAGCACATATGCGCCGATAGCCAGCGGAATAAATCCAATTAGCCACCCGGGTCTTAGAAAATGAAATGCATTGAAATCTATCATACTTCTTTCTCAATTAACCTAGTTCGCATGCCGTTGTATATATGTGGTAAGAATATGATCGTTACTAAAAACAAGGCCATAGACAACGGATAAAAATACAACGCTGAAAGCGGACGCATCTGTCGCGTATCTCGCTCTATGGGCTCTAGTTTATCAAGCGTTGCATAAATATTTTCTAGCTCTTGGGTGTCTCGCGCTCTAAAGTATCGTCCACCGGTTGCTTCTGCAATATTGGTTAATGTTTGCTCGTCTAAATCGGCTGACGGATTTATGCGACGGCTGAATAAAAATGAATTTTGCACCATGCTATCTGCCCCGACACCAATGGTGTATATCGTGACTTCTTCAGATTGAGCGATTTTCAATGCATCTTCAGGCGTGATATTACCGGCGGTGTTTTGTCCATCTGTAAGCAATATCAGAACTTTGTTTGTTTCTTCCTTAGATTGAAAACGCTTAACAGCAAGGCCAATGGCATCGCCAATAGCAGTACTGTCGCCGACGAGACCAATGACAGATTCATTGAGTAGCTTGCCTACTGTTTGTCTATCATAAGTCAGAGGCGCTTGTAGATACGCTGTATCAGCGAAAAGAATGAGGCCTAACCTATCACCAACCCGTCGTTCAATAAAATTCGCCAATACATGCTTGATCATTTGTAGGCGGTTGACTTGCCTACCATTTACGTTCATGTCTTCTGCTTGCATACTTCCTGATAAATCGACCGCGACCATTAGATCTCTGCCTTTGGTTGGAATGCTAATTGGCTCACCCAGCCATTGGGGTCGCATTGAAGCAAGAATTAGGCATATCCATGCTAAGCTCATTAGCAGTTTTTTGAACATTGATGAAGACATCTCAGGTTCTGAAGATGAGGGCAAATGTGGCATCATAGCGCCCACGTTAAGTGACGCACTTTGTTCAACTTTTTTGGTGGGTATTAACCTTACCAAGATAGGAAGGGGGAGGGCGAATACCATCCACCACCATTGAAATTCAATCATTCATGGCCTCCTCGTGTTGTTAGTTTTTTGGGAGGAAGTGCGGTATTTAGCCATATCTGTGCCGCTTTGATTACGTCTTGTTTAGGTATGGTGGTAGAACCGCCCTCTGAATAAAGGCATGTCTGTAATTCTAAAAGCGGCAGACGAATTTGGTCTTTTACTTTGCTTGACACCTGTGAACACAAAAAGCTCACCCATTTCTCGCCGTACAACGGTGCGATTTGGAGTGCTTCGCAATAATGTATTGCTGCGCGCTTTAGTACATCATTGACGAGCACCGGCCATTGGTCGTCGTCGGGATCTATCTGCGAGAGTATTCGTAGTGCTACTTTCTTTTCCACACGTTTTTGTCTTCTTTTCACAAAGGTGTAGGTTGTAGCTGTACCTATTACGACGCATAGTATCAAAAGAATCCACCAGCCTGTGGCAAGCGGCCAGATACTGACGTCGGTGGGAATGGTAATGTCGTGTAATTGGCTCAAAGGGTCCATATTGCTTATTAAGTTTTCAGTTGGTGTTCAAGTGGTAACGCAGCAGAGATGGGTAAATGAGAAATTTGATATTGATTAAATCGACTATACAAATTTGATAATTTCTGTTCTTGCTGGGCTTGATATTGAGCGGCAGTATTACGATCACCAAGCGTTAGAGACTTCGTTACATAGCCGTCAGTGATACTAACCGTTTGTTTAACATTACTTTCTGGGAGCTGATGTTCAAACGGGTCACTGATGGTACATGCGATGACTTCACAATGTTTACTGAGTTGAGTAATATGGCGGTGAGTGCGCTCAGAGTGAGTCGCGAAATCGCTGATTAAATAGACTAAACTTCCCGGGTGTGCCAAACGACGTAGCCTTGATAAGCCTTCTTCCAAAGCGATAGCATCATTTATCTGAGTATCATGCTTGTCATAAAATTCAGTGAGTCGATGAAGAAACCCTAACACCGCTTTTTGGCGAGACAATGGTTTGCATTCAACGTGGCCGCTGCTATTAAAGATTACACCCCCAATTCTGTCTCCACGCTTATTCGCTGACCAAGCAAAAAGTGCTGCAAGGTGACATGCTTGAACAGACTTCATAAGAAGTTGGGTGCCAAAGTACATAGACTGCGTTAAATCTACCAAAATAAAAACAGGCCTTTCTTTCTCTTCTCTGTATAACTTCGTGTGGGTTTTCCCGGTTCTTGCCGTAACTCGCCAATCGATCGCCCTAATGTCATCTCCAGGTTGGTAATGCCTTGCTTCGTCAAATTCCATGCCGCGCCCTTTCGTTTTGGCCATATAAGCACCCGCCAATCGAGCCTTAATCGGCTGCTTGGGACGAAGATCAACCAAGGATGTTTTATCTTTATACTTTATGAGTTCAGGCATCGACACTGAGATACCAGTAGCCTGATGCTCTGCAAGCCAACGTGGGATATCTATCATGATGTATCCTACGGAACGGGCACTAAAGACAAAATTCTATCAAGCGCATCATTGGTAGTCTTGCCTTCAGCTTCGGCTTCATAGCTTAACAGGATGCGGTGGCGTAAAACATTGTGGAATACGGCGTGTATGTTGTCTGGTGCTACAAAGTCCCGACCATGTAGCCACGCATGTGCGCGAGCGCATTTATCAAGAGCAATAGTGGCTCGAGGGCTGACACCAAATTCTATCCAGCGAGCGAGCTCATCATCATATTTTTGCGGTGTACGGGTGGCGATAATCAATTCCACCAAGTAGCGTTCTAAGCTCTCTGAAAGATGAATATTCAAGACCTCTTTGCGCGCTTGTAATATGCTTTCCTGACTAATTTGTTGGGGTGTTTTGACCTGCACACCTACAGCTTCACCGCGAGTAAGCCGCAGGATATTAAGCTCGGTTTCTGCGCCAGGGTAATCAATTTCTAGGTGCATTAGAAAGCGGTCGAGCTGTGCTTCTGGTAATGGGTACGTTCCTTCTTGCTCGATAGGATTCTGCGTTGCCATTACAAGAAACAGGTCTGGCAGAGGATAGGTCTGGCGGCCAACCGTAATTTGTCTTTCGGCCATTGCTTCAAGCAACGCCGATTGGACTTTGGCTGGCGCCCGGTTGATTTCATCTGCTAATACAAGGTTATGAAAAAGCGGACCTTGTTGGAAGACAAACTCTCCAGTTTCTGGGCGATATATATCTGTACCTGTTAAATCAGCAGGAAGTAGATCAGGCGTGAATTGAACACGATGGAAATCTCCCTCAATCCCATTAGATACTGCATTGACGGCTCGGGTTTTTGCCAATCCTGGTGGCCCTTCAACTAAAAGGTGTCCATCTGCTAGTAAGGCAATAAGAATATTCTCGGTTAGGAGAGACTGTCCCAATACTTGAGAATCTAAATAGGATTTGAGTGCTTTAAATGGTGTTGCTGACATAATGTTCCGAAAATTTTTATGCTTGTTATTGCGTACTTTTCACATACTAAAATCAGTTTGCGAAAAATATAAGGACACAACCTGAAATCTCAATACAAATCGTCGATGAATTTAGGAAAGTCATCGACGATTTTCACTTTAAAACATGGTTCTACCGCATGAACGTTATAAGGCTTGCATTTTTTCCTCGACGGCATCATGGGTACGGACAATGTCTTTTTTAGGTATTGGAGTTAGCTTTGAGACAACGAAAATGGTGCAAAGATTCATTATAAATCCAGGTACAATCTCATACATGTAACTACTGAGGCTTTTACCCGCTATTTCAAAGGGTGCATAAATCCAAACTAGTACCGTTAGCGCACCGATAATCATGCCTGATAGTGCGGCCGCCAACGTCATGTTACGCCAATATAAACTGACTAATATGATGGGACCAAAGGCGGCGCCGAATCCAGCCCAAGCATTGGATACAAGCGATAAAATGGTGCTTTCACGATCATGAGCCAAATAAACGGCAACAGCCGCAACAGCGACGACCGACAATCGACCAAAGAGTACTAATTGCTTTTGTGTGGCCTGCTTATTCAAAAAGGTCTGATAAATGTCTGCGGTGAGAGAACTCGATGTCACCAATAGTTGAGATGAAATCGTACTCATAATTGCAGCTAAAATCGCAGCGAGTAAAAATCCAGCAATAAAAGGGTGGAACAATATTTGAGACAGAAAAACAAAAATGGTTTCTGGATCGGCTAATTCGGCTTGCGTATTATTCACATACACCGCACCAAATAGCCCTGTTGCCATTGCGCCAATAAGTGAAATTATCATCCATGACATACCTATTCTTCGTGCGGTTTTCATTTCTGATACATTCCGAATAGCCATAAATCTGACGATAATGTGGGGTTGACCGAAATATCCCAAGCCCCATGCGAGTAACGATATGATACCTAAAGTTGAGAGTGGTATATTGTTACTGGCATCAATGAATAAATTAAACGTGTTTGGGTTGATGTTATTTGATAACTCAATTGCGCTCGTTAAACCGCCTAGCTCCATCATCACTACGATGGGGACGAGTATTAGAGCGGTAAACATAATGCAGCCTTGTACAAAATCCGTCAGGCTTACAGCCAGAAATCCGCCCACAAACGTATAGGCGACGACAACACCGATGGTAATATAAAGGCCCGTTTCATAGGGGAGTCCAAACGACGATTCGAATAATTTTCCGCCTGCCACGACACCAGATGATGTGTATAGCGTAAAAAATACAATAATGACCAAGGAAGCAACCATTCTGAGAGAGTGGGTATGATCATGAAATCGGTTTTCAAAATAATCTGGGATAGTAATCGCGTTGTTAGCTTGCTCGGTATACACACGTAAACGTGGGGCGACATATAAATAATTGCAAAAAGCACCAACAATGAGTCCAATCGCAATCCATGCACTTGATGCTCCAGAAACATACATGGCTCCTGGGACGCCCATTAACATCCATCCACTCATGTCTGACGCGCCAGCAGAAAGTGCAGTGACGCCGGGACTAAGCTTTCTGCCGCCCAGCATATATTCCCCTAAATCAGAGGTAGAGCGCTTAAATGCATAAAATCCGATTGCGAGCATGGCAATAAAGTAGATGCTCAACGAAATGAGGGTACCAGTTTCCATAGAGTTGATCTCTGTGTCCTTCTTATTTTAATCTGACATGCTAACAAAATGTAAACGGGAATAGCTAGTAATGAAGATTGAAGTGGTTGATTTTTCGGCGTTATCGCTGGATATGTTGTATGAAATACTCAGATTGAGAATGTCGGTCTTTATTGTTGAGCAGCAAAGCATTTATGAAGATATTGATGGTTTGGATAAAGACGCAAAGCATATATTGGTGACGGATGGCGGTGCGCTATTGGGTTATTGCAGACTGAGACGAGACCAAACCCAAAAAGTTGCAAAAATAGAGCGTGTTGTCATTGCTGAGAAAGGCAGAGGACGGGGGCTAGGTCAGCAAATCATGCACGATGCAATTCAGTTTTGTGAACAGAATTGGTCTGGAACTCCCATTAAGCTCTCGGCTCAGACATACTTGACCAAATTTTATCAATCTTTCGGCTTTATTATTGAAGGCGCGCCCTACGATGATGGCGGTATTTTACATATAGATATGCGCAAGCAGATTAATAAATGAGCGTCAAATATTTTAACACTAAGGCCATTTGTGAATAATAATATACATATAAAATCATGATTAATATAGCTAAATATGTATGGTATATATTTTGCTTTAAGCATTCGCGAGTTTTTTACTCCAAAACAAAATAATTATTAAGGTAGGAAATTATGAAGTACGTAAAATCTCTTTTCTCTGCGCTAGTCTTGGCGACAACAATGTCATTGTCTGCATTTTCCGCTAATGCGGTTGTGATTACTCAGGAGCTAATACAAGGCGATAATGTGTTGGGTTCTGTTGAATTTAGTGTATCAGATGAAGACTTGAACAGCGGTATGCCTTCTGTATTCGCTTTAGCAGACTCACTTTTAAACGTGTCGTTAGTGGGGTATACAGCGCCTATTTTCGTTAATAATTTTTTCGCTGAAGTAGATGGGGCAAATGTCTTTAATGGCTTGTTCGCTTTAGAGTTAGATGCTACGGACGCAAACCAAAACTTCTTTTCATTCAATTTCGACAGCACGTTTGGTTTTGGCCAATTGGTTGTAGGTAATGAAAATGATCCTCTTAATGCTCAATTTTTCGCAGATGTTGCATTTGGTAAGGCAACTTATGTATCAGAGCCTTCAGTTTTAGCTATGTTAGTGTTAGGCGCACTTGTACTTGTTCGTCGTCGCAACGCATAGCGATCTATAAATATACAATAATAACAATCATCTTTTCCCGTAGGGAATAAATCATCCGAGCAAGTTTGGAAGTTTTCCTCCGACTGACTATCACATAAAAATAACGTTCGGTCGGATTGCTCACTTTGTGTTGAACAGGAGAAATAAATGAAGTTCCAACGCACATTACTTAGCAGACTTTGTTCTGTTGCAATGATGGGGAGCGCGGCGATGTTTTCTGCATCTTCGGCTGCTTATCAGGTGGAAGGCGATATTAATTTATTTAAGGAAGCTGCTGGTAATGCACAAGTAGCATCAAAAGCCTCTACCTATATCATTCAAATGAAGGGCGCATCAGCGATTAGCCATGCTGCTGAGATTGGCGAATTGTTGCCGAGTAACCAGTTAGTGGCTAAAGCAGGTAATTTGTACAACGCGTCTACGCCTGCTATGCAATCTTATCAAGCGCAACTTAAACAGAATCAAGAAAAGCTGTTAAAAGACGTCACTGGTGGGACGTTAATTTATTCATACGTGCATACCTTCAATGGCTTTTCTGCAAAATTGACTGCTGGCGAAGCGGAAGCGTTAAAAGGGCACCCGGATGTATTAGCAGTATGGAAGGATGAACTACTTCAACCTGATACGGCAAACACGCCGGCTTTCCTAGGATTGAGTGGTCCACAAGGGCAGCACACGATTGGTGAACTTGGTGAAGATGTGATTATCGGTATTGTCGACACGGGGATAGCACCGGATCATCCTAGTTTTGCGGATGATGGCAGCTATTCTGATCCTGTTGAAGCGCTAGGCTGGAAGGGAACCTGTGATGTAAATACCGACGTCGAGTTTACCTGTTCGAATAAAATGATTGGGGCACGTTATTTTAAAGAGTCGTTTGAAAGTAATTATCAAATTCGTTATGAATTAGGTGAATTTGAATCTCCTCGCGATGCTGATGGCCATGGAAGCCACACTGCTGGAACCGCAGCCGGCAATGCAGGTGTGACGGCTAATTTGTTTGGTACCGATGTGGGCACCCTTTCTGGTGTTGCTCCCAGAGCGCGAATCGCCGCCTACAAGGCGTGTTGGAACAGTGACTACCCAGAAGAGAGAGGATGTTTTCCTAGTGATACTATGGCGGCTATCGATGCCGCGGTTGCCGACGGTGTAGATGTGATCAACTATTCTATTGGAGGGAGTCGCACCAGTTTGATGACGGCTGCGGCTATCGCTAAGTTGAACGCTCACGCTGCTGGTGTCTTTGTTTCTGTGTCTGCGGGCAATTCAGGCCCTGATGCAGTTACAGTTGGTACGCCTGCGCCTTGGGTAATGAGTGTTGGTAATTCTACCTATACAGGTGTTAAAGCGTCTCAAGCGATTGAAATTACCAGTCGCGAACCGCTTGAAATCGTTGCTGCTACAGAGGGTGCGGTGACGAAACCTTTGGTCGAACACGGTGATGTTAGTGGTGAACTAGTAATTGCACAGCCACTTCGAGCGTGTAAGGCGTCTGATGATGCTCCCGTAGAGCCTTTGGATAATGCAACAGAGCTCGCAGGCAAAATTGCCTTGATAGAACGTGGTGACTGTGCGTTTGTTCATAAACTTGAGCGCGCACTCGCCTCAGGTGCTGAAGCGGCCATTGTCTACAGCACCGTAGGACGCCCGGTGACGACTATGGGGGGTGATTATGATGTAGATATTCCAGGGATGATGTTGAGCGATGTCGACGGCAGTGCTATTTATAATGCCATTTTGGAAGGTGAGTCAATTTCTGTTAGATTGAGTGCGGGTATTTTCACTACAGAAGATGTGATTGGCAATCAGATGAACGAGGGGTCTTCTCGTGGGCCGAATGGAAATACGCTGGATATTATCAAACCTGATATCACTGCACCAGGTACTAATGTTTTAGCGGCAATAACGCCAACGTCGATGTTTGGTGTAGCGGGTGAAAACTTCGATTACCTAACAGGTACGTCTATGTCTGCACCGCATATTGCAGGTATTGCTGCATTGCTTAAGGGGCAATATTCAAATTGGACGCCATCGCGTATTAAGTCTGCAATGATGACGACTGCAAGGCAAGACATTACTAAGGAAGATGGATTAACGCCTGCTGACCCGTTTGATTTTGGTTCTGGCCATGTACAGCCTGTTGAATCAATGAATCCTGGCTTGGTATATGACTCTAACTATTTTGATCATCTTGCATTTTTATGCGCAACTGGCGAGCAAAGTTATGTAGATGGATTAAAAGAATCAAATTCAGAGTCATTAAGTTGTGATGAGCTTGCTGATGCAAACTTCGCCATGAGTGCAAATCAGCTAAACTATCCATCTATTGCCATTGATGGGTTAGGCTATTCGTATACGGTTACACGTACGCTCACAGATGTAAGTGGAAATGGTGGCACCTACACAGCTACGCTGGACGCGCCTGAAGGTATGGGTTTAGTGCTTAAAACATTTGATGGTGAAGGAAACGAAACGCCAGAATCTACGCTCGTGGTAGAGCCGAATGGTAAGGCGTCATTTTCTTTGACTGTGGTTAAAGGTCTTAACGCTGTCTCTGGTCAGTGGGCATTTGGTGCCGTTACATTTGAGGATGAAGCTGGGCACAAAGTTCGTAGTCCTATTGCTGTTTTCCCTATAGAGATTGATGCACCTGAGTCCGCAGAACTTACGATGAAACGTGGTCGTGGAGTATTCCCTGTCACTATGCTTTATTCTGGCACTACTTCTATTGATTACGACGGTCTGGTTGCACCAACGTACGACATTAAGTCAGTTGCAAAAGACGTTGACGGTGCGTTTACGTTCAACGAAGCAGGTTTAAGCACAAGCTTCTTTGATGTGCCAGAGGGGACGTCGGTAGTAAGATTTGGACTGGATCAAACACTCGTTGTAGATGAAACAGCTAATTTAGATTTGTATGTATACAGATGCACTGGATGGAGCTGTTCACAGGTTGGTTCTTCTCAATTAAGTGATTCAAACGACAGCGTGACGCTTGTTGATCCTGAGCCGCGCAGCAACATTGGTAGTGGCGATACTTACCTTGTTTGGGTACATGGCAAGAGTATGACCGAAGCTAGCACTAACTTTATGTTAAAAAGTTGGGTTGCGAATGGGGCTGGTAATACGCGTGTTGCTGCATCTACTCGTGCTCGATTGAATTTTGCTAACTATATTAATGTAATCGACACATCGCTAGAGCCGTCAGAGACTTATATCGGTGGTATTACATTCAATAATGCAGATGGTGTTCCTCAAGCCACCACTTTGATAGAAGTTAAGCCACAGAACTAAAGTTTAAAAATTTACGTTCTATATTTAAAAAGCCCTGCTATATATGCGGGGCTTTTTTATTTATTTGTCCCGTCCTGAAATATGTTGACATAAAGAGGACTTCTTTATGACAGTATCAAACAATCCAACTCGTAAGCGTACACTGCGTGATTACTCAATGGCTTTTAAACTAGGTGTAGTTGAGCGTGTAGAAAAGGGCGAGATGACGTACAAACAAGCCCAAAAACAATTTGGCATTCAAGGTCGTTCCACGGTACTGGTATGGTTAAGAAAGCATGGTAGACTGGATTGGTCGAAACCATTTCAGCACCTCCTTATGCTACGTTCAAAAGAAACTCCAGCCGAAAAGATCAAGCGTCTTGAGCGAGAGCTGGCCGAAGAGAAACTTCGTAACCAAATTCTTAATGGTATGGTCGATATTATGGATAAAGAGTACGGAACAGGCTAGAGTACGGAACAGGCTTAAGAAAAAAGTACTTATCCGGTACGTCTGGCAAGCCAAAGAAAGAAGAGAAATAAACCTGCCTGCTGCTTGTCGCGTGGCGGGTATTGCAAGGTAATCAATTTATCAGGCGGTTAGACGGATACAGAGTCGCAGAGCAGCACTATCAATCGTCAAAGATTGGGTTTTATATTGGCGCAAGTTTATGCCGCAATTAGGCACGCGTTAGCTTTATAAGTTTATTAAACCAAAGCTGATTGAGCATGATATCAAACTTGGACGGGACGGATTCTTTACCTACCTGAGAAATGAAGGATTACTCGTTAAGCCAAAGAAAAGCTATATAAAAACCACGTTTAGTAAACATTGGATGAAGAAGCATCCTAATCTGTTGAAAGAAAAAGGATGGCATGATGGATCACACATACTGGTCAGCGATATTACTTATCTTGAATCAGACCAAGGCGTGCATTATCTTTCGCTAGTTACTGATGCTGATTCACGAAAGATAGTCGGTTACCATCTAGGTTCTGACATGAAAGCCGAGAGCGTAGTGAAAGCACTGAAAATGGCGGTCAAAGGTAAACGCTATAATGCAAACGCAGTTCATCACTCCGACCGAGGCTTGCAGTACTGCTCTGCGATTTACTAGAAAGTACTTCAGGTAAACCGAATTTAGCCTTCAATGACGGATGGTTATGACTGTTAACAAAATGCTTTAGCGGAAAGAGTAAACGGAATATTGAAGCAGGAGTTCTTACTCTATCGGTGTAAAACGCTGGAGGAATTAAAGATACTCGTCAGACAATCTATCGCAATTTATAATAAAATGAGACCGTATCTAAGCTCAAATATGGAGACACCCAATCAGGTGCATAATAGAAAAGGCCAGCTAAAGTAACTGGCCTAAAAACTGTCAACCTATCTTAGGACGGAACAAATCCTCTTCTTCATAACGTTATTCTAATCTGAATAGATAACGTCAGGGTGCTTAGTCAATACGTATAGCCATAATGGATAATCAATTTTGTATTCTATTTAATCAATATAGCGCGTTTTGACTGTTATTTGAGCGTTTGATTCATTTATTTCAAAAAAGGTATTGACGAATTTTCTAAAGTCCCTAAAATGCGCGCCTCTTCTTACGGAGACGCCGACAAAGCGACGGTGTTTAAGATGTAAGCAAGATTGAGGCCAACACCGAAATTCATTGAAAAAAGTGTTGACATCAAAACAAAGCGCGGTAAAATGCGCAACCGCTTCGGGGGAGTCAAGCGACACTTTCGAATCACTCAGTAGAACGATGTTCTGGTGAGTGAGTCAGCAAGCTGAAAGCTAAGTCTGACGCACGATGCAACAAACTTTAATTTTGAAAATAAATTAAAAAAATAGTTGACATCGAAACCAAGCGCTGTAAAATGCGCGCCTCGCTTGAGAGAGTTAACAACGCCTCAAGCTGCTACGAAAGTAGCTGCTCTAAAGAGCAAGTTCTTTAACAATTTGATAACAAGACAATCTGTGTGGGCACTCGTTAAAAGAGTGTCAACAACAAAAATTCATATTTTCGATTTTAATTGAAGAGTTTGATCATGGCTCAGATTGAACGCTGGCGGCAGGCCTA
>NZ_JAOWKX010000005.1:13422-395458 GCF_025751585.1 Fluctibacter corallii | reverse complement strand
CAACCAGCCTGAATCCTCTATCTTGCTTGGCTTTAATTAAATTGGTAATCGTGGCAATATGGATGAAAACGAGCACATGCTCGGTAGAAAAACGCGCAATTTGCGCATTATTAAATTGTTAGGCATCAGGAGCAATAGTGAAGTTAGGTGATATAAAAGATAGATTGATGCCCATGCTTGATGATGCACATTGGGCAGAGAAAGCGTTGGATGCAGAGGATAATCAGTACACTCGTAGAGCATATATTCGAAGCCTATTTGCGTTAATCGAAGGCTCCACATGGACCTTAAAGCAAACGGTACTTCATGCTCCTGTACAAGAAGGAAAAGTAAAAAAATTGAGTGCCGCTGAGTACGCATTGTTATCTGATAAAACATATGACCTTAAGAGTAACGGGCAGCCTAAAGAGCAAGCAAAGTTTCTAAAGCTGCCAGAAAATATCAGGTTCACTTTCTTGGTCGTAGAAAAGTACTTCAGAATAGAAGTTGATCTAGAAGTTGGCAGCGACCCTTGGAATAAGTTTCTTGAGGCGCAACAGGTCAGAAACCGTATCACCCACCCCAAAACCCCCTCAGAGTTCGAGGTATCGGATTCTGAAATATCAGCCTGCAAAGTGGCGTGCTCGTGGTTCAACGAGTTAATAGCTGCCTTCTTTAATGGTTTAGTTCAATCTACTGCAAACGGTGCGGGTGAAAATGCCTAACAAGGTTATCAACTTCGCGCCTTCGGCGCCGGACGCAGCAAAGCTGCGCCAGTTATAACGCCGTTAGCCCCCTTATCTCAATTTTAAAGTTTTTTGAGACAAAACCTAGTTTTTAATATACTCTTATCTCAATTATTCACAATTTTGAGATTACAATGATTGCTTCTCCACCAAAAGAACTTATCAGTAACCCCTTGCAGCTCGCTCTGGAGAAGCACAGTGAGCACCTGAAAGAATATATTGAACTTTTATCTCCTACCGACAATAAAGGGAGGTACCTTCACTATGACCAGCTTCGTTATAGATTTTCCAACGATTTAGATAAAGATTTAGCATGGTCAATTGTAAAAACTGCTAGATTTAGACAATTAAAAAGAATTCTTCCTCTTGGGGATTCCAATGAAGTGGGGCGTTTTTTTCTGACTCCCAACATGCAAAAAGCCATAAGTGAAACAGACAGGAATACAACAAGCGCTTCTCTCGAGTGGATGTGCTCAAAAATCGGTGAAGAAAAGCACCTCGAATACTTATTAAATGATTTGGTCGAAGACGAAGCAATAAGCAGCAGTCAACTCGAGGGAGCTGCTACTACTACTGAAGTTGCAAAAGACTTGTTGAAAAGGAAACGAAAGCCTAGAAGCCTAGATGAAAAAATGATCATCGGTAATTTCAAAATGATGAATTTCGCATGGGAGAATAGAGATAAAGATCTAACACTTGATTTTATTAGGGACTTACATCAAATCGGCGTCGATGGGATTGACGATGATAACTACACACCAGGTGTGTTTCGGAAAACTGACGATGTGAAAGTTGTTGATGCTGAGGGTAATATTGTTCATCAGCCGCCTTTAGCAGAAAACCTGAAGGCCCGTTTAAAAAAAATCTGTAGTTGGGTAAATAAATGTCATCACGATACAGATAATCGTGACTACTTCCATCCATTGGTAAAGGCAATCATAATTCATTTTCTCATCGGTTTTGAGCATCCATTTAGAGATGGAAATGGGCGAGTTGCAAGGGCTCTTTTCTATTGGTATATGTTTAAAAATGATTTTTCTGCATTTAGATACATCACTATAAGTCTGCTATTGAAAAATGCACCTGTTCAATACGGGAAAAGTTATCTTTATACAGAATCAGACGAAATGGATTTGACTTATTTCATTGATTATCAATGCTCAATAATTATTAGGGCTATAAACAAGTTTAAGGACTCTTACCAACGGACTCTAAAAGAGGCTGAAGAGTTTAATGTTTGGCTATGGAAATCTGGTTTATATAAAAAATTATCTGATAAACAACAGAAAATATTCCAAGTAGCACGGAGCGGAGTTGCTCATTTTTTTACGGCTTCGAATGTAAAAGAAAACTTAGGATGTTCCTATAATACTGCATCTTCTGCACTAAATGGCCTTGTAGACATGAAACTCTTCAAAAAGGAAAAACAAGGTCGTGAATGGGTTTTTAGCATGGTAAGCCAAAAGAAAATTCTTAAAGATTGGAATGCGAAAAAATAGATCGGGAGCTAACAATCACATTAAGTCGCTCGCTGGGAAAGTAACACGTGGGCACTGTCGCTTCGCTCGGATTTTAGCCCACGTGTTACTGCCCCTTATGTGGGCGTTAGGTAAACAAGGAGAGTTGTGAAAAAGCATTTATTTACTGTAACAGGGTTGGTTCTATTATTGTCGGCTTGCACTACAGGAAAATTATTTACAACTACTTCAACGGGGGAGCGTATTTTGACGTGCGACGTGGAGTTTGTTGGTCTCCCAAGTGTTGACAAATTTGCAGTAGAATATGCTCTTAGTCTTTGTGCTAAAGATGCTGTCAAGAAAGGTCGTAAGTTAGACCCTTCGCAAGAATATTTGCTAGCCATTGATACGAGTATTCCTAAACCACCATGTGGTCAGCAATGGGATCATGAACTTGCAAAACAAAATTACCATCAGGGTCAGCTATCAAAGCGTGAATATGGTTATATTGTTGCAAATATCGATCTAGGTTTATCAGTCACCAATGAATGTTTACCTAACAAAAAGCTTAAATCGGACACAAAAACGTTGGCTCGCGCAGGCGCGATTATAGCCAACGTTTCTGTGCCGTTTAGCTAAGCGTTAACTGTCTCCATGAGCCCAGATAGAGTAAACATAATAAACACAGTTCGGTTGATATCTGATCTTGAGTCTCAGGTGAAGTACCAAACTACTACAACTGCTAATGTTGCTTGGGAGCTGGTGAATCAATGGTTTGATGATTTTTATCACCCGAGTGCAGAATCATTTAGGAGTTCTTTTTCAACTGACGAGTTAGACGTGTTAGAAGAGTTTGATTCGTTCTATGATGAAAGAGTTAATACTTTAGCCGATACCTTGATTGAATTGCATAAAAGCAACGAATGGAAAGAAGTAGTAAACAAAGCTAATTGGGTTTTGGTTACTTTAGGATGGAAGGAAGTAATTGCAAAGTATGAAGACAGTTAACAAGTTGCCGAATTACGCCCGCTTCGCAGGCGGGACAATTACTCTCCGGGCTTCGCCCAACAACGTTCGCAATTGCCCATTGGCAAGGCGTTCAATGTCAGCTTTGCAGAATTCACAACTCTATTCCTATCATCTCCATTAGATCGCCTCAACACAGCTTGCGACTGTCCGTTCCTTGCCTTCAGCAGACATCCCCCTCTGATAGGAGTTTAGCAGAAAACATCACTTCATCACCCGCTGTTGAGATATTCACCCTACTCTCTCCACTGATCGCCGATGATGGGGTCGTCTTCTTCCACTTGCTCCCAGCGGTATTGTTTTTCTTGCATTTTCGGGTCGCGGTTGTGCCATAAACACGCTGACACGATGCCCGCTAATGCGCCAAAGAAATGGTATTCGAAGGAAATATGTGGCTCTCTGGGAAATATAGTCAATACCATCGAGCCATACATAAAGAACGCAATCATCATTAGTACCACTGAGCGCTTGTCGCGCCTGAACATGCTGACCACTAACAAAAAGAAGAATAAGCCGTGCGTTAAGCCGCTTGCGCCAATGTGTGTCGCGCCTCTTGCAAACAACCACACTCCGATACCAGATATCAGCCACACCACGGTTAATACGCGTATTCGACTTTTTGGATACCCATACCACAAACCAGTAGACAGTAGCAGTAATGGCAAGGTGTTACTGAATAAATGGGAGTAAGAGCCGTGAATCAGCGGCGCAGTCAAAATCCCAACTAATCCGGTTAATTCCCTTGGCACCACGCCGAGGAAACCCAAGTCCACATTAAACAACACTTCAACAGATTTAATACACCAGAGTATGCTCACAACGAAGCTGACTTTGATAAGAATGGGGGTAAATAAACGAATTGGTTTCATGTTTACGTTATTGGGACAAAATGGGAGAACGCAACCCATTGAACGCAGCGAGTGAGTAGAGGCATGCAGTCAGGCGTTGTTTTAGCCTAACTGCATGTATATATCGTAGCTTACGCTATCGTTACACTTGATAATGTTTGCTGATAGGTAGGTCGCGTATGCGTTTGCCACTCGCATTGAAAATTGCATTTGCCAAACTGGCGGCCACTGGCGGTGTACCCGGCTCTCCTACTCCGCCCGGTGGTTCGTCATTTTCAATAATGTAGGTGTAAATACGCGGGCACTGGTTCATTCTTAAAATTTGATAGTCGTGATAATTCGACTGGTCGACCGCGCCATCGGTAAAGGTTATCTCGCCCATTAGTGCCAACGATAAACCAAATACCATTGAGCCTTCTTGTTGCGCTTTCACGCGGTCAGGGTTAACCACGGTTCCGGCATCTATCGTTGAGTGCATTTCCAGCACGATGACTTTTCCGTCTTCTACTTTTACCTTGGTCGCGACGGCAACATAAGACACAAAACTACGATGTACGCTGATCCCCCAGCCCTCGCCTTTTTTAGTCGGTTTATCTGCCCCCGATTTTTCCACAACCAATTTAATCGCATGTTTGAGCCGTTTTGTATCTATGGGTTGCTCTTCTAGCGGCGCTTGATAGTTGCTGTATTCAAACCCTTGTGACTTCACATCTACAATACGGTCATCGCCCAATAAAGATAGCCACATAGATAGCGGATCTTGCTGGTTTTCATGTGCCAGTTCATCCACAAAGCTGCCTTGAGCGAAGGCATGATGGATATTACTCACTGAACGCATCCACCCAATACGGGTGTGACCTTCTGCTTTGTTTTTCTCACAACTGAGGTGCTTAACAGAAAATGGCATATCACCAAAGCCCAGAGATAGTTCGCCTGTTTGAGGTGAATCTGTTGTACCTGTGAAAGTAAAACTGATGCTCGGAAATGCCGTGCGCTGAATCCAGCTGTCTACGCCTTTATCACTCATTCCCGCTTGATAGTGCATGGCACTCACTGCATGGTAATAACCATGTTGCATGTCGTCTTCACGGCTCCACACCACTTTCACAGGACGTTGCGCTTTTTTAGCCAAATACGCGGCTTCCACTACATAGTCTGGCTTTGATTTTCGGCCAAATCCGCCACCTAGCAGAGTAACATGCACGTTAACGTCTTCACGTTCTAGTTCAAAAAACTCAGACACCACGCGTTGCGCCCGCTGAGGTGCTTGCGTACATGCCCAAATTTCAAACTTGCCATCTTTGTATTCAGCTGTTGCCGATACGGGTTCCATTTGTGCGTGCACAAGATAAGGCACGGTGTAGGTAGCTTCAAACTGGCGAGCGGCATTGTCGTATTCGCTGTATGCATTGCCAGCAGAGCGTATCACTTCGCCTTTTTCTAACACCCGTTTTTTTAAGGTTTCATGAAATGGCCCAGACTGGTGAGCAGCATGTTCGCCAAGATCCCACTTAATGTTTAAGGCTTTTCTGCCTTGCAACGCAGACCACGTATTGGTGGCAATCACAGCAACACCAGAAACCGGAGAAAATAACGCGGGCATGGCTTGTTCTGGCATAAGAATAACATCGACTACGCCTTTGACTTTCATTGCCGCATCTTTATCAAAAGAGGTGACTTTTCCGCCCGTGACAGGGCATCGCTCAATACTGGCAAAGACCATGTTGGGTAACCGAACATCCTGACCGAACGTGGTGTTCCCTGTTAGCATGTCATCCATATCCACGATTTCGACATCTTTACCAATTAACGAAAAGTCGGCTTTGGATTTGAGTGTAATGGTTTTCTCGTCAGGTAAAGCGCGCTTACTGGCACTTGCCGCCAACGAGGCAAATGTGGCACTGCGAGAACCGTCTTTCATAACAATCTGGCTGTCTCGTGCTTCTACGTCAGAAACTGAGACGCCCCACTTTTCAGCTGCTGCTTGCTCAAGCATGGTACGTGCTGTTGAGCCCATTTTTCGAAGGGTGTTAAACACGCCGCGTACAGAGCTCGAACCATCTGTATTTTGGCTACCGTAGGCTTGATTTGCTAAGCCTTGGACGACGCGAATGGTATCCCAGCTGGCGCCTAGCTCATCAGCAATAATTTGCGGGACGCCAGTTCGTACGCCTTGCCCCATTTCACTTCGATGGCAAACAATCTCTACCGTATTATCTTCTAGAATGCTAACGAATAAATTAAGCCGGGTGCTGTCGGCATTATCAGATGCCCAAACTGGCATACTCAATGGCGTAGTTGCCCCCAATACTAATGCACCGCCAGCTAGTCCAGTCAGCTTTAAAAAGCGACGTCGGTCAAGAGAAGTTAAATTCTTCATTTCGCCTCTCCCTTATTCGCCTCTGATATCTCCATAAGGGCAGACTTAATTCTTGTGTAGGTACCACATCGGCATAAATTGCCTTTCATGGCCTCGTTAATCTGTGCTTCGTTTGGACTCGGATTCTCTTCAATCAGTGCCACTGCGCTCATTATCTGACCAGACTGACAATACCCACACTGAGGCACTTTGTGTTTTTTCCACGCCTCTTGAACCTGATGTTTGCCATTTACGGCTATACCTTCGATGGTTGTCACCGATTTATTTTGTATCGCAGAAACTGGCATTACGCAGGCGCGGATGGGTTTGCCGTCTAGATGCACGGTACAGGCACCACATTGTGCCATTCCACAGCCAAACTTTGTGCCTGTCATGTCGAGTTCGTCGCGTAAGACCCAAAGTAGAGGCATATCGGGGTCAACATCAACGGTTGTCGGTTTTTCATTTAGGGTAAATTTAATCATGTTGGGTCCTTGTCGTTATTATTGACCACAGACATCGTCCAGCAACGAAGTGCTTCTTGTGTATCAAGATCATGTTTTGCCCGTTCGAGCGCAACCTCGACACGTGCATATTGGTTGTCATGGATAACACACTTCGCCCCTTTTTTATCATCAATTGCGATAAGTTGCGCAAATCGATCGGCAGGGAAAATAGCGGGCACACCCAGTGTGTTTTCATATTTCGCGCAAATTAGCGAATCTGGATGGGCGATTGCGTTTGCGTGTAATAATTGAATATCGTCTTCTGTCAATGCAAGCTGGTCTCCAAGCACTAATAACAGGTGCGAGCATTGGCGTTCAATGGCCTCATTCACCGCGCACTTTATACTGGCGCCAATCCCGTTTTGCCAATTGGGGTTATTCACCACGCTAAAAGGTGGCTTAACTAACGTGCTAACCTCCTGCGCAAACGCTCCCACCACCACACAGTGTTCGCAATCGGCAAGGTCTGCACGTAACACTGTATTTTGCGCACGCTGTAAAAGGGGTTGCCCGTGAATGTCAGCAAATTGTTTTCTGCCACCAAATCGCGAGGATTCACCAGCAGCAAGAATAGCAACCAATGTTTTCACGTGTGTAAAGCACCTGATAAAGAATGGGCGGTTTGACGTGCAAAATAGGCATGGGCCTCTGAAATAATCGATAAGGCAATTGATTCAGGCAAGTCGCCACCTAAGTTCAAACCTGCCGGACTTGCCAATTGATAACGTAAATCTGACAGTGTCAACGCTGCTCTGGACATTACTTTTTCTGCCCGATGGCTTGGCCCCAGCAACGCCACGTATTTCGCGGAGCTATTGTTTAATGCAGTCAGCCCCGCTGCATCAATTGATACGCTATGGCTCATAACAACAGCACCCTCTATACACGTTAATACCTCTAGCGTTGGTAATGTTGCTATAGGGCTTCGAATAAGTCGATCCACGCCTTTAAAATCCGATGGACGCGCATTTCGAGTGCGAGGGTCATACACACTCACCTCCCAACCCATTTGCTTGGCGAGTTGCGCAACCGGAATCGCATCAACACCACCACCAATAATGAGTAAATGTTTTGGCGGCTCGAGTCTGAACGTGACATAGTCTGACGATAACTCGGCGTTAGTATTAGGCGTAACACAGTGATTATCAGGTGTTGTAGAGCGTATGTTTAGCGAATAGTGTGCAGCTAACCGTGAATTCAGGCGAGTGCTGAGTTCCTCCAACCCAAGGTATTGATTGTCTTTGCGGATGGGTTGCAGCACTACCTCTATTTTGCCGCCACACCCCAACTCAGGCCCTTGCCCTTCATATTCGTCTGATAAATCGTAGATTCGATATACGCACTGATTCGCATCAAGACATTTTCGCGCGTGCAAAAGAAGATCTTCATCTATACATCCCCCACTCACCATACCGAAATACTGGCCATATTCGTTGATGAACATCATCGCGCCTGGCTTTCTGTATGACGATCCTTCAGTGCGAACTAACGTCGCCAGTACCCAAGCACAGTCGCCTTTATGATTTAACCAATGATTGAGAAGCGCTTTGGGGTGATTGTGAATCAATATATTCTACCTTTACCTTTGATTTTCTGGTGTTAATTACCAGTGTCTCTGAAATTTTATCTTGTATGGCCTGGCGATTAGGATCCCACATCAATTGCAGGAAGCCCAATAAACCCGTGGCGATACCCGCGCCGTAACCGCCGTAACGACCAAAGCTTTCCCACAAATTCATTGCACTTCCATCGAGTTTGACAACTTTAATGCCAAACACCTTTTTACCCGGCGTGTACCCACCTAACCACGTGGTAAACGCAGTAAAATATAACGCAGCCCAACCAAAGCCTAGACCAAGATCACCCGCAATGCCTTTAGCCCATTGAACAAGGCTGTAACCAAAAGTGTCATCTTGTTCTTCTGCCTCTCGTTCTTGAACAGTGGCGTCTTCTTGAGGGTTGATATCTGCGATTTTTTCTTCGTGTTTAGACGTTAACAGCTGATAAAGGTCGCCTTGAATACGTTCTCGATCAGATGCCGAAAAAACCTGTTCAACGTCGTTTAACTCATCGGCAACTAGGCTTTTCCTGGTAGGCAACGGCAAGTCTAATTCCGCTATCAATTCGCCAAACTCAAACAACGCAGTTTCGTAACACGCAGCCTCACTGGCGCATTCGCCGTGGGTGATACGGTTAGGAATGTCTTTGACGCTCTGTTTGTATTTTGCAGAATAAGCCAATAACTCAATCGCGTCGGTGACAGCTACATTACGAGCGGCAGTGTCTTCACTATCGACAACAAGCACGTCAGAACGCGACGATTGAGGTTTACTAGGCGGATCTTGTGGACCCACCAGCGCATCAAATAGGCCAATAGCAAAGACAAATAGTAATGTGGCAGTCATAAATCTTAAGAACAAACGCAGTGCATTATAGTTTTTTTTCAGCTTTAGTCGGTTCCCTGCTCTGAAAAACATCACAGCAACAAAACCAGCTAAAAACACAGGACTTACGTCGGTTAAAATCAAAACTAACAGTAAATCTAACAGTAACGCGCCTGCTCGCTGTAGCGGCGTGGCAAGTGCTCGACCAATTAAGTCATCAGATACTGAAAAAGCTTGCGGCGTGACTACCTCTCGGGTTTCTTTGCCTTTACCGATATGCAGGATATTTACTTCGCTTCCTTGCACGTCTTTTACCTCTTAATTAATGCTTTTATACCGTCAGTGAGCCCGTTAATCGTCATAGGAAACATCTTCCCTTCCATTAACTCATGCAAAATTTTGATCGATGCGTAATACTGCCAATACGCTTCTGGTTGCGGATTAAGCCAAATAGCATGGCTATATTGGTTTAATAAGCGTTGCAGCCATACTGAGCCCGGCTCTTCGTTCCAATGTTCAACACTGCCACCCGCATACGTAATCTCATAAGGACCCATGGTGGCATCACCGACAATAATCACTTTATAGTCAGGGCCGTATTTGTGAAGAATATCCCAAAGGGGAATAGACTCTTGATGGCGGCGTTGATTATCACGCCACACACCTTCGTAAATACAGTTATGAAAGTAAAAAAATTCAAGGTGCTTGAACTCCGTATGCACCGCCGAAAACAACTCTTCACAGGTTTGAATATGTGCATCCATCGAGCCGCCTACATCAAAAAACATCAGCACTTTGACCGCGTTGTGGCGCTCTGGCACCATTTGTATGTCTAAATACCCTGCGTTTTTCGCTGTTTTTCCAATCGTGGCCTGCATGTCGAGTTCATCGGCTGCGCCTGTTCGCGCGAATTGCCTGAGTTTACGTAGCGCCACTTTAATATTGCGCGTTCCCAACTCCACATCAGACGATAAATTTTTAAACTCGCGTTTGTCCCATACCTTTACTGCAGAAAAATTACGGTTGCCATCTTGCCCAATACGAATACCTTCTGGATTATACCCATAGGCCCCAAACGGCGATGTACCACCAGTGCCTATCCACTTGTTACCGCCTTGGTGGCGCTTTTGCTGCTCTTCAAGACGTTTTTTCAAGGTCTCCATTAATTTATCGAGCCCACCCATTGCCTCGATTTGCTTTTTTTCTTCTTCGCTAAGGTGTTTCTCAAATTCTTTACGCAACCATTCATCTGGTATGTCTTTGCCAAACAAATCGATGGCCTCCACACCCTCAAAATAGTCAGCGAACGCACGATCAAATTTGTCGAATTGGCTTTCATCTTTTACCAAAGTAAGCCGTGACAAATAATAGAAGGCTTCAATATCGGCAAACACCACGCCTTTTTCTAACGCGCCAAGCAAATCCAGCAATTCACGTAAACTGGATTTCACCTTGTGCTTTCTTAATGTGAAAAAGAAATCTACCAACATTATCGGCGAGCCATAAATACCAATTTTTCAAATAGGTGGATGTCTTGTTCATTTTTGAGCAAGGCACCATATAGTGGCGGAATGGCGGTTTTATTATCTTTGTTTTGCAATGCCTCAGGCGGAATATCTTCGGCAACCAACAGCTTCAACCAGTCGATTAACTCTGACGTAGATGGCTTTTTCTTTAATCCGGGTATTTCACGAATACCAAAGAAAGACTCAAGTGCTTGTTCCAGCAACTTAGGTTTCAGATTAGAAAAATGCACATCAACGATATCTTGCATTTCTTCTTTACTTGGGAACGCAATGTAGTGGAAAAAGCATCGACGAAGAAACGCATCGGGTAACTCTTTTTCATTGTTCGACGTAATAATGATGATTGGGCGATGTTTCGCTTTCACCAATTGTTGCGTCTCGTATACAAAGAACTCCATTTTGTCGAGTTCTTGGAGTAGATCATTTGGAAATTCGATATCTGCTTTATCGATTTCATCTATCAGCAAAACGGGAGGTTTTTCAGATTCAAATGCCTGCCACAGTTTGCCTTTCACAATGTAGTTTGCGATATCTTTTACACGTTCATCACCTAGTTGAGAGTCACGTAAACGCGAAACCGCATCGTATTCATACAACCCTTGTTGTGCTTTGGTTGTAGATTTAATGTGCCATTGAATCAACTCGGTTCCAAGGGAAGCAGCAAGCTCTTCAGCCAGCATCGTTTTGCCTGTACCGGGCTCACCTTTAATTAATAGCGGTCTTTGTAGCGTGATTGCTGCGTTTACCGCCAATTGAAGCTCTTTACTCACGATGTAGTTATCAGTACTGCCAAAAGACATGAAAAATCCTCAGAACTTGTTAATGTATGTAAATTAAAACGATAAGATATAGCGAAAAGCACTTTGAAAAAAAACAACTCGCCTTCATCTTATAACCATACGTTATTACGCGGGTTATTTGTGCCATACCAAATAGTTTAACGCAAATACCTGTTTATTTAGCAAGGAATACCTATGCACGTTTATGAAGATAACTCATTGTCTATTGGTAATACACCTTTAGTAAAACTAAATCGCGTTACTACAGGTAATGTTTACGCGAAAATGGAAGCGAGAAACCCCAGCTTCAGTGTGAAGTGCCGTATCGGTGCAAACATGATTTGGGACGCTGAAAAGCGCGGTGTTTTAACAGAAGGTAAAGAGTTGGTTGAACCAACGAGTGGTAACACAGGCATTGCATTGGCATTCGTCGCAGCCTCTCGTGGATACAAATTAACCCTAACCATGCCAAGCAGCATGAGCCTTGAGCGCCGTAAACTGCTTAAAGCGCTTGGTGCAAATGTGGTGTTGACTGAGCCCGCAAAAGGGATGAAAGGTGCCGTTGCAAAAGCACAAGAAATTGTAGATTCAAACCCAGATAAATTCGTTTTGCTACAACAATTTGATAACCCCGCTAACCCTGAAATTCATGAAAAAACAACAGGGCCGGAGATCTGGAAAGACACCGACGGAAAAGTCGACATCTTTGTTGCTGGTGTTGGAACTGGCGGAACAATTACTGGTGTAAGTCGCTACCTCAAGAAAACGCAAGGCAAAGACATCTTGACTGTAGCCGTAGAACCAACGGATTCACCAGTAATTACCCAAGCGAAAAACGGTGAAGACCTAACGCCTGGCCCACATAAAATTCAAGGCATTGGTGCTGGCTTCATTCCAGGTAACCTAGATCTTGAAATGGTAGACACCGTAGAGCAAGTTACCAACGAAGAAGCGATGGAAATGTCACATCGCCTAATGAAAGAAGAAGGTATTCTTGCGGGTATTTCAACCGGTGCTGCGATGGTGGCGGCTAAACGTGTTGCTGAAAAGCCTGAAAATGCAGGTAAAAACGTTGTGGTGATTTTCCCAAGCTCAGCAGAGCGTTACCTGAGTAGCCCTCTGTTCGCTGGCGAGTTTTCTGAGCAAGAAGAAGTTCAGTAAACCACACTTAAACACCAATCATTATGTTGTTTTAAAGGGAACATTCGTGTTCCCTTTACTTTTTGTAACTATCCACGCAGACTAATAAGCATATTTCACGACAAAGAATGGAACATGCTTAAGTTATTTCCTCGATTTTTATACATTGTATTTTTTGCTTTTACGCTTCAAGCGTGTAGCGACAATGATGACGTTCAAAATCAAAGTGCGGGCAAATATGGGATGCTCGATCCTAATACTCCCCACTATGCGGCCATGAAGTTTTTTGAACATATTTACTACGACAGCAATTTAAACGGTGCGGTTGAACTGAGCACCCCTCGAATGGGAAGGCTTCTTCAGTCCTATCACAACAACAGAAATGTTCAACGGCATGTGCTCAACCTTATATACGACGAAGTGGAAATTCAGCCTGATGCAGGTAATAGCGTTGGTCGAGCTGAATTTGCCAAAAAAGCTGTGGTATCAGTCTTTTTCACGGGTCATCGCCACGATAAAAAACACGAAGACATTCGTGTTGTTGAAATGGTTAAAATGGATGGCGACTGGAAAGTCAGCAAAGTGCGCGCAGACAAGTATCTGTAAAACGTTTAATTAGTAAACGTCTATCCAATCAAAAAAGTGCAGTCTACACCTGCACTTTTTTGATACACTCAATCGATTATTCGCCGACTGCCACCCCTTCTCGTCGTGGATCAGCGCCCCCAATTAACTTTCCATTTTTAATCTGAATACCATGTAACCCGCTGTTTAAATCAATGATTTTCACGTTATGCCCCCATTTTTCAAATAAGGGTTTGAGATTTTCAGCTGCCGTGCCTTTTTCTAACGCAGTGTAATCATTGCGATTCGTTACTTTAGGTAAATTGATCGACTGCTGAATATCTAGATTCCAATCCAATACGCCAACTAACGTTTGCGCAACGTAACTGACAATGCGGCTTCCACCTGGCGAGCCCAATGCAAGAATGAGTTCGCCTTCTTTATTGAATACCATCGTAGGGCTCATTGCACTGCGGGGACGCTTTCTAGGTTCGATACGGTTTAAGACTTGATAATTGCCTTTCATAGGATTTAATGAAAAATCCGTTAATTGATTGTTTAGCAAAAAGCCATCTACCATGAGGCCTGAACCAAAAGCGAACTCAATACTACTGGTCATAGAAACGGCATTGCCTTCAGCATCTACAATCACTAAATGGCTGGTATTGGGTAATTCATACGCCAGCCCCTGCTCTATAAAAGCTTCAGCATAAGGCTTGCCCGCCCTTGCCTTACGCATATCCTTCTCAGGTGTAATATATTCAGAACGTCGCTTTAAATAGGTGGGATTAATCAATGCTGCAAAGGGCAAATGCGTAAAGTCAGAGTCAGCAATGTACATTTCTCTGTCGGCATACGCCAGCCTTGAAGATTGCGTAAATAAGTGGAGTGCCGTAGCGCTATTCGGTTTGTATTGAGATAACTCAAAGCCTTCGAGCATTTTTAAAATTTGCACCACGTTAATGCCCCCTGAGCTCGGCGGCGGCATACCACAGACTTTATACTCTCGATAAGACCCACACACTGGCTGGCGCTTAATGGCCTGATATTGCTTGATATCTTCCGCGGTTAATAACCCCGGATTAATCGGCGCATTTTGAACAGTTTTTGCAATATTTTTTGCTATCTCTCCTTCATAGAAGACGTCTGCGCCTTCATTAGCAATGGCGCTAAACACCTTAGCAAGGGCGGGATTTTTGCGAAGATACCCCTTTTCTACGGCGTTGCCACCCGGATAAAAATAGTTTTTTGTCGCAGCAAACTCCGTTAAACCAGGGTGAAAATTCATATTCACTAGCTTGGCAAGCCTATCTGATACCTCAAATCCATTTTTTGCGATTTTTTCAGGGTCTTCAAACAATGCCTTCCATGCTAGTTTGCCATACTCCGAGTGAGCCATTTCAAGGGCTCTCAATGTACCTGGAACCCCGACAGAATTGCCACCAACAACCGCATCGCGCCACGCCATTGGCTTACCATTTTTCATAAATAAATAGCCATTTGCATTAGACGGTGCCGTTTCTCGTCCGTCGAATGTAATAAGCTCTTTCTTTTTATTATCCCAATACAAAATGAACGAACCACCGCCGATCCCCGATGATTGTGGTTCAACGAGCGTTAGCATTGCCTGTGCAGCGATAGCAGCATCTATCGCGCTGCCCCCTTTTCTTAGCACATTTTTACCTGCCCACGAGGCAAAAGGATTGGCCGTGGCCACCATATAGTTATCAGCGACGAATGCCTTCTTTTGTGTAAATCCCGTTGCGGCTTCTGGCTCTCTATCTTCGCGCGATTGCTCAGCTTGAGAAGAAAATGCTGATAAAGAGAGGCATAAAACGAGTAATGAGCGTGTTAGTAACATCTATTCACTTCTTAAGTTATCGGTAGATTTCTTTATTTACAGGGCGTTTTTCAAGCAGTGCCGCGACGGCTTCCTGCGCAGCAGGTGATTGCAAATGACTCACAAATACATCCAGCTCATCATTCATGTGCAATGCCACTTCACGTTGATTCGCTTTGAGCAGTGCTTTCGTGTGAACAACGGCACTTCTTGGCGATTGGCTCAGCTTGGTGACGATAGCCTGAGTTATCGATTCTACATCATTCTCAAATGCGACATGGCTGATTATGCCCACATTCATTGCTTCTTCTGCTGTGAAAGGTTCACCTAGTAATAAATACTTACTGGCGATTCGATGTCCCGCCATTCTCGGTAAAAGGTAACTCGAACTGAATTCCGGTACTAGACCTAATTCAACAAACGGTAACGCGAATGACGCATTCGCAGCCGCGACGACAATATCGCAATGAAGCAGCATCGTCACTCCGATGCCTATCGCATTTCCCTGAATACAGGCCACAACTGGGATATCACACTCCATTAGCGCATGCATAAATCTGACATTTTCGCTAATGTGGCTTTCTTGGGCCGCACGCGCAAAATCGTGTAAGTCGTTTCCAGCGCAGAAGAACTCGCCTTCTGATTTTATCAGGATCACGCTAACATCTGGCGTATCTTTCACAGATTCAATAGCGTTAGCTAGTGCTTGATACATAGGTTGCGTCAATGCGTTTCGTTTTTTAGGACGATTTAACGTAATTTCTCGAACGTGTTGTGTATCGTTGACTGTTATTTCACTCATAACTATCCCCTAACAAAGATTCCTTTTTCATATAAAGACCTTACCATGCAATAATGCAGGTTGGCATTACTTACACTGAAATTTCTGCATGTCTTTTCACCTTAAATACCTAATTGGGCCATTGGCGTTTCTAACACTCTCTATTCTACTCGCCGTGCTGGATGATAGCCGTGTATGGCTTGTTTACGAACAAGATAAGATCCTTGAAGGGGAATATTGGCGTTTTATTTCGGCAAATTTACTTCACACCAACCATTATCACCTATTACTCAATGGATTAGGACTTCTACTACTTTGGAAAATTCACTATTTTCATTACTCCACATTAAAATACAGCCTAGTCTGGTTGATATCTAGCCTGTTCACAACGGTTGGCATTTTCTTGTTCTCGCAAGACTTGCATTGGTATGTGGGAATGTCTGGCACGCTTCACGGCATTTTCGTGTGGGGCGCGTTATCTGACATTACAAAAGGTTTGAAAAGTGGCTGGCTATTGCTTGTAGGCGTAGTTGGAAAATTAATATACGAGCAAACCGTAGGCGCAGATGCGGCCATTGCTTCCCTTATTGACGCCAATGTCGCTGTCGATGCCCACTTGTATGGTGCAATAGGCGGCGTATTTTCTTTTCTATTTTTGCGTTATTGTTTATCGCCTTTTCTCACAAAAAAAGGGACGTAAAACGTCCCTTTAGAGAAAAACAGTCTACAGATTAGTTTCAAACAATTTGTAGATCCTTCGATATTCATCCAACCATGAACTTGGCTGAACAAAGCCATGGGCTTCTACCGGGTAAATCGCAGTTTCAAAATCTTCCTTTTCCAACTCAATAAGTCGCTGCACTAATCTGACAACATCAACAAAAAATACGTTGTCATCTACCATGGGTGCATTCATCAGTAGCGGCTCATTTAGCCCTTCAGCAAAATATATGGGTGAACTGCGTTCATACGCGATAGGGTCAATATCTGGCGTATTAAGGATGTTAGATGTATAGCCGTGATTATAATGCGCCCAATCAGACACTGGACGTAACGCTGCACCCGCTTGGAATAAATCAGGATCGGTAAACATTGCCATGAAGGTAATGAAACCGCCGTATGACCCACCATAGTGCCCTACTCGCGCTGTATCAACATTTGCGTTTTCGCCAAGCCATTTTACGCCATCTTGAAGGTCTTCTACTTCTACCTTACCCATATGTCGATAAATAGCAGTTCTCCAATCACGTCCATATCCTTTAGACGCACGGTAGTCCATGTCCATCACAACATATCCTTGGCTAACCAAGAAGCTATGGAACATAAACTCACGGAAGTACCCCGACCATCCCAAATGCACATTTTGCAAATAGCCCGCACCGTGGCTGAATACAACGGCTTTATTTTTGTCTCCCTGAAGGTAATTCTCAGGTAAGTACACACGCGCATAAACAGGTTCATTTGTGTGACTCGACGGAACAGGCACAATTTGCGGTTCAACCCAATCAATGGACGTAAACTCATCTGATACCGTATTTGTAATTTTTTGAGCCTTACTGGCCGATACTGATTTAACGTATAACTCCGGCGGCATCGTTAGCTTAGAGTGAGTAAGGAGCAATTTTGACTGATCTGGACTTAACACATAATCTGTCATGCCATTTAAGTCAGTTAACTGCTCAACATTTCCAGAAGCAATGTTTACACGATAAATTTCGTAGATACCAGGATGTTTCTTATTACCTTTGAAGTAGATGTACTGGTCGGCATCCCCCAACGTCAGCTCACTCACCTCAAATTTACCTGCTGTAAGTTGACGTTCTTTTTGTCCAGGAGACAGCAAATAGATGTGAGAGTAACCACTTTGCTCAGACAAAAAATACAGCTGATCACTGTTGTTTAACCAACCAAATTCATTAAAGGTGTAGTTAACCCACGCATCATCATGTAAGCGATGTTGTGGCACAAATTCTTTTTTGTCGAAATCAACAGTCGCAATCCAACGATCTTTGTTATCCCACGCCTCAAGCATAATAGCGACTTGATCGCCGTTGCGGTTCCACTGGATAGCGTTCTGTGACCAACCCCAGTCTTGCATCAGGCCGATATCACGAGGAAGGCGGTTGGTTGTATAGGTTTCACCGTTTGCCTCGGCATTCTCTTTTTTCACTGCCGCTAGCACATCTTCGTTATAGCCAGGAAGGACAGTATAAGACAATTCTTTTTGCTCACCCGACGCCAGATTTAACAACCAAACTTGATTACTTTGTGGTTCTGTTTCGGCTACACGACGGCGTACTTTTTCAGCTTTAATTCTTCCGTCTTCACCAATGTAATTTGGCATAATGTCTTCGTCACCACGCCATGGTGTATCTTCTTCACTCACCACAACCGCCCATTTACCATTGGGAGATAGGCTTGAGGCCACTGTTCTGTGGTTTTTGGGAAGGTAGAAGTCGTCAGGAGCCATAGATTCATTCGACGCACTGAGGGCTTTTTCACGCTCAAAACGTTTTTCGGCATCGCTGCGCTTTTTAGCAACCACACGCATCAATTTTTGCTGTTCTTGCGCGATGTAATCACGTGGCGGCTCTACTGCTTTTGGTGCTTCCTGATACTTCCACGACACCAGTTTCTCAACCAGTCCCGTTGCAGGATTTACCGCCATTATTGCATCATTCAGATGATAAGAGATTCTACCATCCTGAAGAAATGCCAAGCTGTGCGCATTACGGTTGTCTTTCGTCAATTGACGGACCAATCCGGTTTTCACGTCTTTAAAAAACACATTCCCTTCAAACTCCCAAGCATATAACCGTTTGTCACGGTTAAATACGCCATTTCCATAGTCTTTTACGTGGAGATTTTTTAACGCAACTACATCGCCGTTGCCATTGTCTTGTAGCTCTTTTTCATATAAATCATATAAAGGTGAGCCCTCTTGCTTTCTTGAATAAAGCACGGCATTGCCATCTAAGCGCCAATAAGCACCGACAGGCTGTCGGCCCAGCCAATCTGGGTCAGACATAATTTTTTCGAGGCTTAATGTGCCTTGTTCTGGCGTTTTTGCCATCTCTGGTGTGATAATCGATACATTATTGTTACTTGAAGCAGCACGCTCGGTTTGGGTATTGTCCACGCTCGCACAAGCCACCAAACTTGCCGATAGCGCCGCCATCAATAGCGATTTTGTATATTGATGCATTCTCATTCCTGATTTGACTTTTTATTAGCAGGCGTATTAAAACCTATGAGGTATTTAAGGTAAACCTGTGATCTTATTTTTATGTAAAAAGATAGTAATACTACTTATCACTAATGCTGCTTCATTCAAAATACAGATCACACCGCAATAGCGAGCAAGCGGTTAAATTAATCAGAATAGAATTAATAATAATGTCGATATTCACCTTTATGGAGACTCCTATGAAACTCAAGGCGGCCCTTTTCGCGTTTGCTATCGCGGCGACGCCCGCGTTAGCTAATGATTGCCCTGACGTACTGAAATTTCTGAAACGTAAACTTAATTCTCAAGAAACAGTCAATTTGTGTAAAGCCTATTCAGGTAAAACCCTGTTATTTGTTAACACCGCAAGCTATTGCGGATTTACGCCTCAATTCGAAGGATTAGAAAAACTCTATTCTGATTACAAAGATGAAGGATTGGTGGTATTGGGCTTTCCTTCTCACGACTTTAATCAGGAAGATAAAGACGAAGGCAAAACCGCTGAGTTATGCGAATTAACGTATGGCGTTCAGTTTCCAATGTTCGAGCCTCTGTCAGTCAGGGGAGATGACGCCGATCCTTTATATAGAATGCTTGCGAAAAAGTCAGGAACCACACCCAAATGGAACTTTTACAAATATCTTGTGAATAAAGAGGGAGATGTTGTGGAATCCTATTCTTCTTTTACCAAACCAGATGACAAAGAGTTTATTGAAGACATCGAACGCGCAATTCGCCTGTAAGTATTTTTTCACATAAAAAAGCCCCGCGGGGATGCGGGGCGAATAAGCACACTCAACTTGGAACACACTATAGCTGCAAACATCACACACAAAAGATGATTGCAAAGCTAACAGCATTAATTTAGGCACCACCTCATTTAATTAGTTCCGAAATTTTTTTATCAAACGTTCGGTAAACGTCACTTACGCGTTCCTCGCCCATTGCAAGTCCTTCTGCGTAAAAGAAATTTACATCATTGATGCCTAAAAAATTAAATACATCTTTTAAATATTGAGTTTGAGAATCTTTCTCCGTTCCGGCGTAATAGCCGCCTCGCGTAGCGACAATAATAACCTTTTTGTTGCCTAGTAGCCCTTCAGGCCCCTGCTCTGTATATTTGAATGTAATCCCAGCTCTCGCCACACGATCAATCCACGCCTTAAAGGTTGATGGTACACCAAAGTTATACATCGGCATGCCAATGACTAACGTGTCGGCATCTTGCAGCTCGGCAATCAATGTGTCTGATAAGCTTGCAAGATTTTGCTGTTTTTCAGTACGTTGCTCAATGGGTGTTATCCACGCTTCCATTTCTTCCTGCTCTAAATGAGGAATAGGGTTTTGGGCAACATCTCGTTGAGCGGCCTGCGTACTCTCTTTTGCTTGCATCATATCGATAACAGCATTCACCATTTTTGATGAATGGCTTTGATCTGGGTGAATACCAGTGTAAATGGCTAAAACGCGTTTCATAATCTGTCCTCCAATTGCGATGGATGCAGATTACAGGGTGAGACAAAGTAAAAAAATCGGAGAATTTTGAGGAGCCAGTTCAAATTATTTGAACTGGCTTTAGTACAGACTAAATTGCTTATATAAAATGAGCAAATGCGTGTTCAAAGTCGCTAACGATATCTTCGATATCTTCAATTCCCACTGAAAAACGGATCATGTTGTCATGAATCCCCATTTTTGCTCGTTCCTCAGGTGTATTTTCATAAAAAATCGTACTTGCAACAGGTAATGCTAAGGTTCGTGTATCACCTAAATGGGTTGCACAAATCACTAAAGACAGCTGATTGAGGAAACGGTGAGCATCGATGTCATCTCGTAAAACAATACTGAAAATCCCCCCATAAGTACCATTAAACATCTCTCTGGCAATAAAATGCTGAGGGTGATCGCTCAATCCTGGGTAGTACACCTGCTCAACAGCATCGTGACTATGTAGGTAGGTAGCAAGCCGCAATGCATTTTCGCACACGCGCTGTATCCGCATTGCCATGGTTTCTAAACCAATAGATATTTGGTGTGCAGACTGCGGTGGTAGCGTCGCGCCAAGATCGCGTAAGCCGCGTTTACGAATTTGCGTAAGCCCCCACTGAGAAGGCTCCCCTTTTTGGTACATGGGCAAAATATTGGGATAATGTGACCAATCGAATAGCCCAGTATCGACAATAACACCTCCCAGCACATTGCCATGCCCCGCCACGTACTTGGTTAGTGATGTCATGGTAATAGAGGCTTGCACGCCTTTGGCATCAAACACCAAACTGGGTGTCATCGTATTATCTACAAGGAACAAAAGCCCACTGTTTGCGCATAATTGGCCAATAGCGCCCAAGTCGGCCACCTGCGTGACAGGATTCGCTATTGTTTCCACGTACACGGCTCGAGTATTGTTTTTAACCTCTCTTTCAACCGCTTGCACATCTGTTACATCAACCAAGCTGACTTCAACACCAAATTGACTCAGGGTTTCTATGAAGCTGCGTGTATTACCAAATAAAAACTGGCTGACAATAATATGATCTCCCGCCCGTAATAATGCGAGAAGCGTTGACGAGATGGCGGCCATACCAGTAGCAAATGTCACCGCCCCAACACCTTGCTCCATATTATTGAGAATGGTTTGAAGCGCAGCATTCGACGCAGTAGAAGAGCGAGAATAGACATGCCCCACCTGCTTTCCTTGGAAAACATCCACTAAATCTTGAACATCCTCGTATTCAAATAAAACGGAATTGCTCGTGGGATAATGAACCGCGCCATTGGCAGGTTTATTGAGTTTACGGTCAGCGTGAACCAATTTCGTTGTGATGCCTTTATATGACACGCATTTACTCCAATTTATTATTTCAGTGTGGGCTGTAAAAAGAATGATTTTCCAATTTTACGATACCACAATACCCCAAATCTGTTGACTTTGAATAATGGAATTTCTCGCAAAGCTGTAATTGTGCAGCAACATTAAAATAATAGGCTTGAAGTATAACTCTGCATCACCAAATATATAATCAATCATCCCCTATTTAAAAGTCCGTAAATTATGTGCATTTTGTTTCTCGCTATTGAACAGCATCCCGATTACCCACTGATTGTTGCAGCAAATCGAGATGAATTTTATGCACGCCCCACTGAACCGTCACAATTTTGGAGAGCACAACCTGAACTTTTGGCCGGAAAAGATCGCGAAGCCGGTGGCACATGGATGGGCATGTCCAAAACAGGAAAATTTAGTGCGTTGACTAATTTTCGGGATCCGCGCTTAGTAAAATCAAACATGACAAGCCGCGGATATTTAACATTAGACTATTTAACAAAGCCAAATAAAGACGATGACTATCTCGAATTGCTCAAACAAACCCGCGGGGAATACAACGGATATAATTTACTGTTTGGCAATTGGCGAAACCTGCAAGTTTACAACAACATCACCAACGAGGCGGTACATTTAAGCGCTGGCGTGCATAGTATCTCTAATGGCGATATTCATAGCCAATGGCCCAAGATGCAGTCTGGCATCAACGATCTTAAGCGTGCTTGTATGTCATCTACGCCACTTAACCACACCTCTCTTTTTAACTTATTAAAAAATGGTCAAGTAGCGAGCGATACGCACTTACCCGATACAGGCGTGCCTTTTGAGCTGGAAAAAGCCCTATCATCAATATTCATTCAGCTTGAGAACTATGGCACGCGCTCTTCAACTCTGTTAACCATAGACAAAAATGAAACCGTATTGTGGTTGGAGCGAACCTTTGACAAAAACGGGCAATGTGCTTTACAAAAAAATGTTTCTTTTTCATTAAAATAGATAGATTAGAGCCTCGTAATTTATCCACGTAATGGCATAATGACGCCAAGGAATTCTATGTCATTGAGGCTACCATGTTTGAAGTACTACCCAAAATACCCGCCGATCCCATTCTTGGGCTGTCGGCTGCATACAAAGCTGATCCAAACCCGAATAAAATCGATTTGGGAGTAGGCGTTTATAAAGATGAGAACGGCAATACGCCCATTTTAGATTCCGTTATTAAAGCCCAGTCGGTGCTGTTGGAATCAGAAATATCTAAAACCTACATTACACCGCAAGGTGTGCCGGGCTTTATTACGGGTATGCTAACGTTACTGCTTGGTAAAGAAAGCAAAGCACTATTATCAAACCGCGTCGCGGCTGTGCAATCACCAGGGGGCTGCGGTGCGCTTAGAATTTTAGCTGAATTAATCAAACGCTGTAACAGTGACACAACCGTTTGGGTCAGTGATCCTACTTGGGCCAACCACATTCCCCTAATAGGCGATGCAGGTCTAAACATTGAGACCTATCCCTACTTTGATAAATCTACTGCCAGTATCAAATTCGATGAAATGGTAGATTGCTTAAAACAAGTGAAGAAAGGCGATGTTGTCCTATTACATGGTTGCTGCCACAACCCTACTGGTGCTGATTTAACCAACGAGCAATGGGATGAAGTTCTCCGGATTGCCCAACAAACTGGCTTTATTCCATTTATTGATACGGCATATCAGGGCTTTGGAGATGGCTTAGAGGAAGATGCTTATGGATTGCGTTTAATGGCTGAAAACTTGCCAGAGGTGATTATTGCGGCATCTTGCTCTAAAAACTTTGGTCTATACAGAGAGCGCGTTGGTCTTGCTGCAATGATCACGAGCGACGCCGCTATGCGTGATATCGTTCAATCACAAATACAGTCTGTAGCCAGAGGCATCTATTCCATGCCACCCTCTTATGGTGGTGCGTTAGTAGACATCATTTTGAATAACGAAGCGTTAAAAGCCCAGTGGACAAATGAAGTCAATGAAATGAGAACACGTATGCAAACGCTGCGTCAACTTCTCGTAGACAAACTAGCTGAAAATGGCGCTTCTAAAGACTTCTCCTTTGTGACTCAGCAAAAAGGGATGTTTAGCTTCTTGTGTATTTCACCTGAGCAAGTTAAAAAGGTACGTGATGAACATAGCGTTTACTTCGTAGACTCAAGCCGTGTCAACATTGCTGGCATTAGTCGAGGTAATGTAGATGCGCTCGCAAAAGCCCTTGTATCGGTGCTTTAACGCCTAAATACAGACAACAATTCGTCGATTAAAATGCAAAAGGCCGCTTTTTATTAAGCGGCCTTTTTTGAATCTACAATGTAATCGTTAGTTTAACCCTTAAGGTTTACGCATTCATTACCTCAATGTGCTCGATCGCTATTTCTCGGGTAAATGGCGTTCCTGGAATTTCCGCCAAAACACTGGGGGCTTCACCAGCATTGATAGAGAGCACACGAAAAATACTGTCTACTGCAAGGGTTCCATGCTCCTCTATAAAACCTGGCGTTAACAGGTCAGAACGATACCTCACAAGTGCATTGACTAAACGCTCGGGGTTTTGAGTTATACCTTCTTGCATAACGATTTACAGCCTCACTACTACATAACTGCTCAAAAACGCGGCGATTATACTGATATCTAAGCTGTATTGAATCTTTATGAAAGTTTTAACGCTGTATAGATTAATTTACAATTTATAAAACAATTGTAAAACCATATTAATATCAATAAATTAACGCTTCGTCACCTAGCTGTTTAATTTTTGCGTTAACACTCTATCGAAGGTATTCGCAAAGGTTTGTTTATCACTTTGCCCCAGCGGGGGTGGCCCACCAGTATGTACTCCGCTAGATCGGATTGTATCGAGAAAGTCACGCATATTGAGTCTTGAACCAATATTTTCTTTGGTTAGTGCCTCACCTCGAAAATTAATCACACTCACCTGTTTCGCAATGGCATCAGAGGCAAGAGGAAGATCCGACGTAATTAACATATCGCCAGATTCTATACGCTGTACCAATTCATTATCAGCAACATCGAACCCTTGCTCAACCTGCAAAAATGCAATATTTTTCGCTGGTGGCACCTTGACATAGTGATTGGCCACAAGAGTAAGTTGAACACCCGTGCGTTGCGCCGCTTTAAATAGCACCTCTTTGATAATATTCGGGCATCCATCCGCATCTACCCAAACCGTAAACTGACTCATCGCCTTTTACCACATTAAGTCATCTGGGATTTCGTAGTCAGCATACCATTCGTCTTCTTCTGCGCTTTCTACTTTGGCTTCTTCAACCTGCTGTTTGTCAGCACGATAAAGCACAATATCGGCATCTCTTTGCTCAAGTTTGTCAGCCACTGGAGTGGGGACAATTTCATATTCTTCATCAAGCTTAACGATGGCGAGTTTACCCAGAGTGATACGGCGATGCGTTTTCTCGTCAACCATCACGCGCTTCACTACATTGTCGTCTGTAAAGTTACAGGCAATATCACCCGTATTTTTCGGTTGCTTATTGACGGTAATTAGCTGCTTAATTTGGGCTAAAACCGCTTTTTTCTCAGCTTCCTCTTTCGCTTTGAGGTTTAGCTGTCTGTCTTTTTCAACCTTTTCTACCCGCGCCTTTTCAGCCGCGATCTTATTTTCATCGACAATTTCAGTTTTATGCTTTTGCTTTTGTTTAATTTTTTTGTGCTTTTCTTTTTTGACTTGTTGCGCTTTTTTCTTGTCGGTCAGTCCAGCTTTTAGCAACTGTTCTTGAAGTGATAGTGCCATGATCTTGCTCTGAATGTGTATCGATGTAATTGAAAATAAAATAAGGCCGCAAGTATACCACTTACGGCCTGAGATTTTTACTGCCTATTGAAACGGCTATTTTTTCTTTTTACGCTTGTCTTCAACCACCCATTTTCCGTCGGTGAACCATGCAGACCACCCCGACGCTTTGCCCTCAGGCGTTTCAGACATGATGTATTGTTGTTTAGTTTTTCGGCTATAACGCACTAACGTTCGATTACCATCAGGATCGGCCGCAGGTGCATCCGCCAAATAATAAAACTTAGGCGAAATTCTATCTCTGAAACGCGCTAGCTCGTCAACAAACGGCGCGCGTGTTTCTCTAGACTTAGGGAAGTTGTGTGCAGCTAAAAAGATCCCCGATGCGCCGTCTCGTAAAACAAAATGCGCGTCAGACTTCTCACACGGTAGCTCGGGTAAATCTACCGGATCTTCTTTTGGCGGCGCGACTTCCCCATTTTTCAATAGCTTACGCGTATTTTTACAGTTTTCATTAGTACAGCCAAAATACTTGCCAAAACGACCATTTTTTAGCTCCATGTCACTGCCACATTTGTCACACTCAATCAATGGCCCGTCATAGCCTTTGATTTTGAAGGTACCTTGTTCGACATACGTGCCCGGACAAGTGGGCGTATTACCACACACGTGCAGTTTACGTTTTTCATCGACAAGATAGCTATCCATTGCTGTGCCACAAACATGGCATCGGCGCTTGGCTCTGAGTGCTTCAGTCTCTAACTCTTCATCATCGTCGACTTTGATCACTTCGTCGCCCGGTGTCAGATTTTTTGTTCCTGTGCATCGCTCTTTGGGCGGTAGATTATACCCTGAGCAGCCCAGAAAAACGCCTGTACTCGCCGTTCTCACATTCATTGGGCGACTACATACATCACAACCAATTTCAGTTTCAACCGCCTGATTCGGACGCATACCGCCTTCGTCAGGATCTTTTTCAGCTTGCAATAGTTTCTGATAAAAGTCTTTATAGAAGTCGTTAAGTACTTCCTTCCAGTTTGCCTTTCCATCAGCGATTTCATCTAACTGCTGTTCCATGTTGGCAGTAAAGTCATAACTGATTAGGTCATCAAAATTTTCTAACAAGCGATCATTAACAATTTCACCCATTTTTTCTGCATAGAAGCGCTTGTTTTCCAAACGGACATAGCCACGGTCTTGAATGGTTGAAATAATACTTGCGTAAGTTGAAGGTCGGCCAATTCCGCGCTTTTCCAATTCTTTAACCAAAGATGCTTCATTGAAGCGAGCTACTGGCTTGGTAAAATGCTGTTTAGGATCAAGTGCTTTGAGATCTAAGCTATCTCCCTCTTTTACGTCGGGCAGCATTAAATCCTCGTCGCCTTTTTTCTTCACCTGAGGTTGCACCTTAGTCCAACCATCAAACTTCATCACCCGCCCTTTTGCAGATAGCTCGTAGTCACCCGCTTTCACTTTAATCGTAGTAGCAAAGTACTCGGCTGGTACCATTTGACACGCAACAAACTGACGCCAAATCAACTCATATAAACGCTGAGCATCACGCTCCATATCTTTAAGCGAATCAGATTTAACATTTACGTTAGAGGGGCGTATCGCTTCGTGCGCCTCTTGTGCCCCTTCTTTGCTACCATAACGGATAGGTGAATCAGGTAGATAGTTGTCACCGAAATTGTCAGAAATAAAACCACGGCAACTATCAAGCGCTTCTTGACTCAAATTGGTTGAATCGGTACGCATATAGGTAATATGACCCGCTTCGTACAATCTTTGGGCCATCGTCATGGTTTTTTTCACGCCAAACCCCAACCGCGTACTCGCAGCTTGTTGGAGCGTAGAGGTGATAAATGGGGCTGAAGGCTTGCTTTTAGTCGGCTTAGATTCGCGACTAATAACGTGGTAAGACGCTTCGTTTAAATCTGCAACTGCGGCGTCTGCATCTGCTTTATTTTTTGGCTTAAATGCATCACCCTGATGCTTATTAACCAGCATTCTAAGTGGTGACGATGCAGCTTGTAAGTCTGCGTGAATATCCCAAAATTCTTCAGGAATAAATGCTTTAATTTCGCGCTCACGTTCAACAACAAGTCGCACAGCTACCGACTGAACACGCCCTGCGGATAGTCCGCGCGCTATTTTTTTCCACAAAAGTGGCGATACCATGAATCCAACAACGCGGTCTAGAAAACGCCTTGCTTGCTGCGCATTTACGCGCTCTACATTAACTTCACCAGGATCAGAAAACGCGTCTTGAATTGCGTTTTTAGTGATCTCGTTAAACACAACACGTTGATACGTTTTATCTTTAGATCCGAGCAATTCTTGCAAATGCCAAGCAATCGCTTCCCCCTCTCTATCCAAATCGGTTGCGAGGTAGATTGTGTCAGCATCTTTTGCCAATTTCTTTAATTCATTAACGACTTTTTCTTTGCCGTTAAGCACTTCGTAATGGGCTTTCCAATCCTTTTCTGGATCGACCCCCATACGGTCGACCAACTTCTGATATTCGTGGTGACGTAAATATTCCTGACGCTCGTTTTCGGGTAACGTCTTTAATTCTTTTGCTGTTTTTTTAGGCGGAACTTTACCTAATGCCTTCGTTGGGAGGTCTCTGACATGCCCAACACTGGATTTTACAATAAAATTTTTGCCGAGATATTTATTTATCGTTTTAGCCTTAGCAGGCGACTCGACAATCACCAGTGATTTTGTCATATATTTGTGCTTAACCTTTGATTTATATGGGTTTTACTTCATTTTAGGTGGTTTATCACTCACCTATCACCCCTGTTCTCTTTTTTAAGATATATCTACAAAGTGAATAGAAAACAAGTTCTTCTTCATACTTATATATAAAGGTAGATAAATGCTGTATGTTTTTTGACCTTCGAGATTTGGCAAGGTTTTGAAAAAACGTATAATGTTACTCATCTAATGACGATGAATAAATCTAGAACATCTTTTTATAAGAAAACATGAATCACCAATGAGTGCGAATGCTTTCTTATGAGATCTGAGTATACGCACAGAATGACGATAAAAAGACGCGTAACACTCCTATGATGCCAAGTTAGCTATTGTCTTGGCTGCAATACATAAATCAAGATGCAAAGGTACTTAAGTGAACCCAGTATCTTGTTTACAAACGAGGGTAACATGAAGCAGTTTGAAGTGAATTTTGATGGGTTAGTTGGCCCAACGCACAATTATGCTGGCTTGTCATTTGGCAATGTGGCATCACTGAGCAATGCTAGTGCATCAAGCAGTCCAAAACAAGCCGCCATACAGGGCCTAGAAAAAATGAAGGCGTTGTCTGACATGGGTATGGTTCAGGGTGTGCTTGCTCCTCAGGAACGTCCAGATATTTACGCTTTACGTCGCTTAGGTTTTACAGGCTCTGATGCGCGTGTATTAGAAGAAGCTGCCAAACATGCGCCCGCCATTTTCCGAGCATGCTGTTCAGCCTCTAGCATGTGGACAGCTAACGCAGCAACTGTGTCACCAAGCGCAGATACGGCTGATGGCAAAGTTCACTTTACACCAGCTAACCTTACAAATAAGTATCATCGCTCGTTAGAGCCAGAAGTAACCGGCCGAATTTTAAAGGGAACATTCGCTGACTCTAAACATTTCAGCCACCATACCCACTTACCTGATAATGAACATTTCGGCGATGAGGGTGCAGCGAATCACACCCGTTTGTGTAGCGAGTACGGAAAGCCTGGCGTAGAAATTTTTGTATACGGCCGCTACGCATTTGATGACAGCAAATCAGCTCCGCAAAAATATCCAGCCAGACAGACATTTGAAGCCAGTCAAGCTATCGCTAGATTGCATGGTTTAAGTGATGAAAATGTCGTGTATATTCAGCAAAACCCAGACGTAATAGACCAAGGTGTATTCCACAACGATGTGATCTCTGTCGGCAACCAAAATGTGTTGTTTTATCATGAGCAAGCATTTGCAAATACTGACAATGCGTTAGCTGAAATTCGTCAGAAATTTGAAGGAGACGAATTACATTTTATCAGAGTAGATACGTCTGCAGTCTCAGTACAAGAAGCTGTAAAAACTTACTTATTCAATACCCAAATTATTACTCTGCCCAACGGCGAAATGGCAATAATTGCCCCCACCGAGTGCCGTGACAGTGAAGCAGTATCGAATTACCTAGATTCACTGGTTACGCTAAATACGCCGATCAAGCAGGTTCATTACTTTGACGTTAAACAAAGTATGAGAAACGGCGGAGGTCCAGCCTGCTTAAGACTTCGTGTTGCCCTTAACGAGCAAGAGTTGACGGCAGTTAACCAAAACACATTAATTAATGATGCCCAATTTGAGCGCTTGCATAAATGGATAGAAAAACACTACCGCGATGAATTAAAAGAAGACGACCTACGTGATCCCCAGCTATTAATTGAGTCAAGAACAGCGCTGGACGAACTCACTCAAATTCTTAAAATCGGCTCAGTGTATCCATTCCAAAGAGAAGTATAATGATAGCGACATGCTTTTCGTATAAGTGATGAGAAAAGCATGGCATCAGCACACAGTAAAAAACCCAGCAAATTGCTGGGTTTTTATTATCATTTTTCGTAAGTGAATTTTGACTACTAGTTCGTATTGTCACAACCCGGTGCGATACCGTAAGGGCTATTAGGCGGCGGATTTGCTTCATCTTTCAAATCTGAAGATAGAACGCCCAAGCTATACACCATACTTTCACTGGACTCGCTTCCGTTTGATTCGGCTGATACTTTAACACGTACATCGGCCCATCCACCAAATTGCTTAGCATAAACACCATTAATTACTGCTTGACCGTTGGCATCGGAGGTTGCAGTGCTCGGCACCGTAAATACGTTGCCCGGGGTTAACATGCCGTCGCCATTAAGGTCTTCGCTGCCGTCTAAAATGCCGTTACCATTACGATCTTCAGAGGGTTGCAGTATGCCATCACCGTTTAGATCCTCTGTACCATCAAGTATCCCATTTCCATTTCGATCTTCGTTCGCACAGCTCTGCGTAACGATTTGATCCCATATTTCGTCTGTGGGATTCCAGACCCAATATCCTTTTCTAAACGCGATACCGGGATAACGCACAGGCGGCGCTGAAAATGTCATTTGTTGGTTTTCACGTGGCGTAGAGTCAGGGTCTGTTACAAAAATAGAAAACTCTTTCGACAGCGACGAATCATTAGGGACAGTTAACAAGTTACCTGTTCCAATAGAAATATCAAACGCACGATCCCCCACTGTTAGCAGCGTTTGTCCCGTCACATTGGTGTTATCCTCAACCGTAGCGGTTACCACGACAGATTCAATGGTACTTACTGCATTTGAGCGATACACCGTGGTTGCAATTCCACTTCTATCTGTGGTTGCGCGACCCGTTGTGATTTCACCATTGCTGACATCGCTTAAATTAAACAGCACCACTTTATTTTTAACCAAGTTACCAGACACGTCTCTAACAACGGCTGAAATCGTACTGGTTTGTCCATCTGGCCCAATTGAGTCAGGCGTTGCATCTACGATGATACTATTTGCTACTGTCGCAACGAATTCTATGTCAAGGCGTGTACTTACCTGCTGGTTCGTACTGTCAGTTCCAATCGCCGTAATTTGCGCGATACCTGCATTGGTCGAACTCACCACCAAATCTGCGACACCGTTTGTATCAGTTGTTGCATCAGCACTTACCACTTGCCCTCTAGAAATTGAGAATCGTACGTTTCCATTTGCAAACGGATTCCCTTGTCTTAACCAGCGAATTTGAAGATTCTTATTTTGGTTAAGAGGAATATCGTCAGCATCGAGGTTGACATCAGGTGGATTCAAAAAGATGAACTGATCTTGCTGAACTGTGATATTGATTTGTCCGGCCGTATTGAGTGCACTTGCTTGTACAACAAAAGTGCCAGACACACTGCTATTGAATACAACACTTGCTTGGCCGTTTGATGCTGTAGTGACACTCCCTGTGCCAATGGTTTGGCTGGTAACGTCATTCCCGTTGGCATCCAACACCTTCATACCTACCGTTGTAGAAGGAACACCATCACTGTCTGAGTCTTCAACAATCACCGTTAAGGTTGCCGAGTCATTCACAATAACAGTTGTCGGCCCATCTATACGCGCTTCTGTTCCCACGACAGGGATAGGTGTTGTTGATATAAGCGACTGTTGAGTCGTTTGTACTTGTGCCGTCGCAGTGATAATGCGATTTGCTGGGTTATTCGGTGTAGACAATTGTGCCTTGGCCATCCCCGACGCATCAGTAATCGCCTGAGTTACCGTTAACGATGCTCCTTGATCTGCGCTAAATAAAACCTCTACCCCTTCTAACAATACATTACGTTCATTTTTAACTAGTGCTGTTAACTCAATAGTATCTGAGCCGCTTGATGATAACTGGCTCGCAGAAGCATAAATTTCTAACGACTTAGGCTCAGTAAGTTCTTGCGTAGCGCCTGAGGAACTAAACCCAACTTGACCTGTTACGGTTTCATCGACGGTGGCAACGACCAACCCATCCCCAGAATTTTGTCCTACAATCAAACCAATTGACGCAACTCCATCATTATTCGTAAGTGCAGTAGCGGTATCTCGGTTAAACTTGGCGAGTGTATCGTCGGTTAAGCTAAAGGTAACCAACTCGCCAGAAACGGGATTTCCATCGTCTGTAACAACAGCGTTAACTGTAAGAGGAGAATCGGAAGACAACGAGTTATCAGCATTTCCGTCTTTATCTTCTATGCTGACCGACACACGCTTATTTGTTGGTGTGCTCCCTCCGCCACTATCGTTATCTCTTTCAAGGCTGCCACCGCCACCGCAAGCCGATAGAATTATTAGCATACAAACGGTGAAAAAATATCCGAGTACATTTTTTTGCGTCATAGTTGTTAACTTCACTTTAATCAATTGTTTTCCCTTGCTTGCTTTTAGAGGTTTTGCTTCCGCGCCAATCTTGCTAGGCTATGCGCCATAAAAACGATAAATTGGATAATTATGAGTCAGTCCCAACAAAAATATAGCCTTACTGCTCGAATTTTCTTCGGCATGATTGCCGGTATCATAACCGGATCCCTCCTTAAACTGCTTTTTGATGATAGCGGAGATTTTACGTTTAGTGTATTGACCCTAGAGGTTTCTACGTATGCTGTTTTAGTCGATGGTATATTTAACGTTATAGGTCAGATATTTATTGCAAGCCTTAAGATGCTTGTGGTTCCCCTGGTTTTTGTTTCTCTGGTTTGCGGAACGAGCAGCTTAAGTGACCCCGCAAAATTAGGACGTTTGGGTGGTAAATCTGTACTGTTGTACATCAGCACAACGGCCTTAGCTATTACATTAGCCGTCAGCTTTGCGTTAATTGTGTCGCCGGGAGTAGGTGTAGAGATGACCTCGCAAGCCACCTATGAAGCGAAAGAAGCCCCTTCACTTGCACAAGTGATCATTAACATGTTCCCGTCGAATCCAATCAATGCCATGGCGCAAGGAAACATGCTTCAGGTCATTGTATTTGCAATACTCTTTGGCGTCGCTGTCGCTATGAGTGGTGATACAGGTAGCCGAATAGCGCGCTTCTTCGACGATTTGAACGTCGTTATCATGAAGCTAGTCACGATTTTAATGAATCTAGCGCCTTATGGTGTATTTGCACTATTGGCGAAACTATTCGCTACCATTGATTTAGGCTTGGTTGGCAACCTAATTCAATACTTTGTCTTAGTATTGGCTGTTTTAGCCGTGCATGCATTTGTGTCCTATTCAACAATTTTATATGTACTGACCAGGCTCAGCCCCGTTACGCTGTTTAAGAAAATGCGTGACGCTGCAATCTTTGCCTTTAGTACCTCTAGCAGCAGTGCCACCCTGCCGGTTACGCTTGAAACAGCAACCAAAAAACTTGGCGTTAAAAACTCAGTGGCGAGTTTTACTGTTCCGCTAGGCGCAACCATTAACATGGACGGTACAGCGATTATGCAAGGCGTCGCAACGGTATTTATCGCTCAAGTGTTCAGTGTTGATTTAACACTTTCAGACTATTTGATGGTCATTCTCACAGCAACGCTTGCGTCTATTGGCACGGCTGGCGTACCCGGTGTTGGCTTGATTATGCTGGCAATGGTATTGAACCAAGTAAACCTTCCTGTCGAAGGCATTGCACTGATTATTGGCGTTGACCGTCTACTTGATATGACGCGCACCGCCGTTAACGTAACAGGCGATTGCATGGTGGCATGTATTGTGGCGAAGTCTGAGGGTGAGCTAGACGTAAATACCTTTAACGATGTCGATGCGGGCAAACAATCAGAAGAAGTGCACTTTCCGACAGAAAAGGCTTAACAACACATTCATCTACGCATTAAAAAATCCACCATTTGGTGGATTTTTTAAATGTAGAGGTAATATAAATAAACGATATTCCGTATTTCAATATCGTTATTATTCATTCATTTTAAACAAGGCACTTCTCAGCGCTGTCTTTAATTCATTTCGATAATTTCAACACCAATTGTGCAGTGGGTTTCACCGATGGACTCACAGCGCACCACTCTTGCTGTTGCTGATAAAGACGGAATTTGAGAGCTGGTTGATTCAATAGAAACACTCACTTTGGTTCCTGGCTCTACTGATTGCTCCTCCACCTCAAAAGACATGCCTGTTGCACTAATATCTTTGCACACCGCGACAAGCGTTCGTGTTGACTCTTCATCTTCTACTTTTAACTCACAGGGTGAATTTAGCATCATTCTAAAAAAGTTGCGCTTATCATCATATCCTAACATGTGTTACCTCTACCCAATTACGCAAAAAATTGTCTTAATGGGTGGAATCAACTTCGCAAATAATTCCACCTCGTTGACACTTTTATAGGGTGACTACAAGATAATGTCAACGCCAGTTTTTATATCTCATTTAAATGGTTAGTAATTCGCTTCGCAGAGATAGGTATCGAGGTTCCCAACTGTTGAGCAAATAACGAAACACGTAATTCCTCAATCATCCACCTAATTTCTTTCAGAGAGTCAGGCATTTGTGCGCCGACTGGGAGCTTGTTACACACAGCCTCATATTGCGCCTGAACCTTTTCAACTGTCATTTGATGCATTCTGTCTTTAGCGGGATCGATAGGCAGTTTTTCCAATCGACGAGCAATCCCCTCTATATATCGATTCCAATGTTCTAACCGAGCTTCACCAATATCAGACACAAAATCACTGTACACTAAACTGTTTAGATGTTGCTTGATATCTCCATGCGCATTGATCATCGTCAATGGGACATTTCCCTTTAACTTTTTCTGCACACCATGTGCTGTTGTCAGGCCTTTTTCTACAGACGAAGCAATAATGAGTACCTTTTCGTTAATATGTTCTCTCACCACATCACGCAACGCCATAAACTCATCTTCCTGTCGCACATCGCTTTGACGAGCCAATTGAAACTCTTGAATAAGTGCATCGACACCACAGTTAATACAGTCATTAATAAGATCTTGAATTTTCCCAAACGGATTAAAATAAAGCCCCAGCTTCGCTTTGTTGGGCAATTTTTCTTGCAGGTATTTTACTGGGGACGGAATGTTTAGTTTTACGAGTTCTCGCAACCCAATTTGATGCGCATTTCTGGCTTTTTCTGGATGATCAAACAATTTGATTCCCACACTCGCAGATTCAGCAACCAACGCGGGAAATGCTTTCACCTCAAACCCACCTTGCTTGCTGATGAATTCTTTTTGTAATGGTGGGAAATTCCACTCGGTCAACCCTGTTTGCTCAACATCAGGCGTTGCCACTTTTTTCAGCGTGTCACTCACTTTGCCTTTTAACGATTCTTTCAAGGCGAGCAAGTCACGCCCTTGCTTTATCACCTGCCCTTTGCCATCTAGCACTTTAAAGTTAAACAGCAAATGCTTGGGCAATTGCTCACGTTGCCAATCCTCTTCGAGCACGTCGATACCTGTCATACGTTTTAACTTCAGAGACAACGCGTCAAGTAACGAAATACTATTTCCCTTTTTATCTGTCGGTTGTATTTCCTCTAGGCACGCGGTGGCATAGTCAGGTGCAGGAACAAAATTACGACGTAATTTTTTGGGTAGCCCTTTTATCAGTGCAACAATTAACTCGTGGCGTAGTCCTGGAATCAGCCAATCAAAACCTACATTTTCAAGCTGATTTAATAACGGTAATGGCACCATAAGGCTAACACCATCATCTTCATCCTTTGGTTCAAAGTGATAGTTTACAGGAAGCGACAGATTATTCTGTTGCCAAGCGTCAGGAAAATCCAAAGGCGATACGCCAATATTTTCACGTTTGAATAAAGCCTCAGGATCGAAGTGTAGAAAACGCGCATCTTGCTCTCGCTTAGTTTTCCACCACTTTTTGAACGATGCTTCTGAACAAATATGGGCTGGGATACGCTCACTATAAAAAGCGATTAAGTCAGACTCATCAACAAGAATGTCTCGGCGACGCGACTTATCTTCTAGCTCAAGTACATTCGCTACTGCGTCTTGGTTGGCAGTAAGAAACGTCTCATTAATCTTGGTATCGCCATTTACAAGGGCTTCGCGGATGAAAATATCGCGGCTTACATTCGCATCGATTTTTCCAAAATTAACCGAGCGATTCTGGATAATGGTTAACCCATAAAGCAATGCCTTTTCTGATGCTTTAACAATGCCTTGTTTTTTTGACCAATGAGGCTCTGAGTGTTGGTATTTCACCAGGTGCTTCGCCAATGGTTCAGCCCATTGAGATTGAATATTTGCCGCAACGCGCCCAAACAAGCGAGAGGTTTCTGTTAGCTCTGCCACCATTGTCCATTTAGGTGGCTTTTTAGACAGTGGGGACCCCGGAAATATTAGAAAACGAGAATTCCTCGCACCTATGTATTCTTTCTCTTTATCCTTGACGCCCATATGAGAAAGCAAGCCAGATAACAGAGCGATATGAATAGCATCATATTCTGCTGCTTCACTGTTTAAACGAAAGCCTAATTCAGCAATCGCCTTTTTTAATTGGCTGACAATATCTTGCCATTCCCGCATTCTTAAATAATTCACGAACTGGGTTTTGCACCATTTACGCAACTGATTATTTGAGAGCGCTTTTTGTTGTTCACGAAAGCCGCTGTATAAATTATACAGAGCAATAAAATCTGAGGCTTTATCCTGCCATTGGCTGTGGGCTTCGTCTGCGGCTTGTCGTTTTTCCTGAGGCCTTTCTCTAGGATCTTGAATACTCAATCCCGCTGCGATTACAATCACTTCTTGAATACAGCCTTGCTCTGCGCTTTCCACCACCATTCTTGCATATCGAGGGTCGACCGGAAGTTTTGCAATCTGACGACCCATCTGAGTCAATCTAGCCCGTCCTTTTTGCTTCTCTAAAGCACGAAGCTCTTCTAACAACCTGAACCCGTCATTGATATTACGGCTATCTGGTGGTTGCACAAAAGGAAAGGCATCGATATTGCCTAATCCTAGCGACAACATTTGTAAAATAACGGAGGCCAAATTTGTACGCAAAATCTCGGGGGCAGTAAATTCATCTCGAGATAAATAATCGTCTTCAGAATACAGTCGAATACAGATACCTTCAGATACCCGACCACACCGACCCGAACGCTGGTTAGCTGATGCTTGTGAAATAGGCTCAATCGGAAGCCGTTGTACTTTACTTCTCACGCTATATCGTGAAATTCGAGCCATACCCGGATCGATGACATATTTAATACCAGGCACCGTTAACGATGTCTCAGCCACGTTCGTGGAGAGAACAATTCGTCTCGTGCCTTTAGGGTGAAATATTTTATTCTGCTCGCTTGCTGAAAGTCTGGCATAAAGAGGCAATATTTCCGTGTGCCCGAGTTTTTCTTTTGACAATGCGTCAGCCGTGTCACGAATTTCTCGCTCACCACTTAAAAATACTAAAATGTCGCCTTTTCCCTCGCCAGATAGTTCATGCACCGCATTAATAATCGCCTGAGTCTGATCAATATTTTGCTCAGGATCGTCGAAAGGACGGTAGCGAATTTCTACAGGGTATGTTCTTCCGCTCACCTGAATGATAGGCGCTTGATTGAAGTGCTGAGAGAAACGCTCAGGATCGATTGTTGCTGACGTAATGATGACCTTAAGATCAGGACGCTTGGGCAGCAATTGCTTCAAATACCCCAAAATAAAATCGATGTTTAGACTGCGCTCATGGGCTTCATCAATAATAATCGTATCGTACTGATTTAAAAATCGATCTTGCTGTATTTCGGCGAGCAAAATACCGTCTGTCATTAATTTAATGTAACTATTTTCACTGACTTGATCAGAGAAACGCACTTTAAATCCAACATGATGACCAAGCGGTGATTCCACTTCTTCAGCAATCCTCGTCGCTACGCTACGGGCTGCTAAACGTCGGGGTTGAGTATGACCTATAAGGCCGTCTACACCGCGACCTAACTCTAGGCAAATTTTAGGTATTTGAGTGGTTTTACCAGAACCAGTCTCCCCCGCAATAATAACGACTTGATTGTTCTGGATGGCGTCGGCAATGTCATCGCGCTTATCACTTACGGGCAAATCTGGGTAGGAAATTTCAGGGCGCTGCTGCATTCTCAATGCACGTCTTTCACAAGAACGCACTACGTGCTCCTTTAAATCTGCCCACTGTTTTTCTTGGTTATCACCTTTATTTTTTATTAAATCATTGAGTCGACGCCGAAAACGAAATCGTTCGGCGCCAATTGCTTGATTAATCAATTCTTTTATTTCTTGGTGATTTGCGGGTGTCAAAGGATCTTCTCGCCAGATTAGTCGTCATTAAAGCGCAAGATCCTAGAAGATCCTGATAGCAATTTCCAGTTGTTTACGGCGTCCGATAGCCGTCTTTTAGTTGGATATCAATCGCTTTAAGCACATGAGTACGATTAATCGTGCCTAAAAGGTAGCCATCGTCGTCTAAAACGGGGTAGATTTTCGGTTTCTGCCCCAGCATTTCTTGGGCTAACTCAAAAATTGACTCATAGGGTTTAACACTCAGAACTTCTTTGTGCATGATATCTTTAACACGTGCTATTTGTTCACGGTAGTAGCTCGATTCTATCATTCGCTTGATACAATCTTGTTCAGATACAAACCCCACCACTTTTTTATTCGCATCAAGCACAGGGCCACCAGGCTGATTGCTACTTAACAGCTTACCGACAGCTTCAGCAACGGGCATTTCGGTTTCAAAGGTAACAGGATGTCGGTTCATATAATCACTGACTTTTAAAGACTCCATCTATCCTCCACATGATATTAATGCTAGGTGTCTATTGTTAAAGATAGTCACCAGAATAACGAAATGCCTGTGTTTATTTAAAAATCTCCACCAATACCTCGCCCTGAGTATTGATGCTAGCGCGGTACATGCCCTCTGTGTTAAACGGCATGGCAATGTTTCCATGCCTATCAAGCGCTATCACACCCCCTAACCCACCAGCCGGTAATAACACATCATGAATCACCTCCTTCGCAGCCTTTTCAAGGGGCTTACCTTGATACTTAACACGAGCGCAGATATCAGCGGCAACATTATAGCGAATAAAAAATTCACCGTGCCCCGTTGCCGACACACTACAGCTTTCGTTGTCTGCAAATGTGCCCGCTCCAATAATGGGCGAATCACCTACTCGCCCGTAGCGCTTTGCGGTCATGCCGCCTGTTGATGTGCCAGCCGCCAAGTCACCGTGTTTGTCTAGCGCTACTGCACCTACGGTTCCAAATTTATAATCGAATGTATCAATAGAATAAGTAGATGATGGAGAAAACGTAAGCTTTTGCAACGCCCTATCTAACGCTTGTCTTCGGTGTGGCGTAGTGAAATAGCTATTATCAACCTGCGTCAATCCATGTGATTTTGCGAAAATTTCCGCACCGTCAGCCGACAGCATCACATGCACAGATTTTTCCATTACTGCTCTGGCGGCTAGAATGGGATTCTTTACTGTACGCAAGCTCGACACGGCTCCTGCCATGCGGTTTTTTCCGTACATAATTGATGCATCAAGTTCATGCGCGCCCTCAAACGTTAGCACTGCGCCTTTACCAGCATTAAACAAAGGCGAGTCTTCTAGCAACGTAATAGCGGCAACTACGGCATCCACACTAGAATGGCCTTTCTTTAACGCCGCATGTCCGGCTTTTACTGCGTTCTCCAGTTGCTGTCGGTAACGTGCTTCTTGCTCATCTGACATATTGGCTTTTGATAGCGTGCCTGCACCACCATGAATCGCTATCGCAACAGGAGGTGCTTTGTCGGTCGCGTGACTAGAAGCATGGAAGAGAAGAAAAGGCAGCGCAGCGCTAAATATGAGGGTTCGCATCATTGACTCCGATTTTCTGTTTAGAATCAGTAAAGTATCACCCTCTAGTCAAAATGTCAGCCGTGCAAAATATAACCCGCGATAATGGTTAATCTAACGTGAAACCGACTTTTAGAGTAACCTGCCAATGCGCGATATTACCATCTTCTATATGTCCGCGTGTGCCAATCACTTCGAACCAACGCATGTTATGAATCGATTCTTTCGCTTTCGCCAATGCATTTTGAATCGCCTCATCTGACCCTTTCGGCGAGGACCCAGTGAGTTCAATTAGTTTATATGTATGGGTAGACATTGCGTTTCTCCTTTTTTATCAATGTACTATTCATAGACTATTTACTGTTATATGGATCGGTTTATTGAAAAATTCTTTGAAGTCCACGTCATAATTTGTTGAGATCGGCAGGCAATTATTTAATTAGAAGAAACTCTCTTTGTCAGATTTAACTTTATATTTTTACGACTTCGAAACCTGGGGAACAAATCCTAAAAAGGATCACCCGTCGCAGTTTGCAGGAATAAGAACAGATGCCGACCTAAACCCCATAGGTAAACCGCTGAATATATACTGCCAAATCCCTAATGATTACCTTCCGCATCCGGAAGCCTGTTTAATTACGGGAATCACGCCGCAGCAATCGTTACGAGATGGCTTAATCGAAGCAGAATTTACGCGTAAAATTTATCAAGAGTTCAGTACACCGGGCACGTGTGCATTGGGGTATAACAGTATTCGTTTTGACGACGAGGTTACGCGTAACACATTTTTCCGTAATTTTTATGATCCATACGCCCGTGAATGGCAGCATGGCAATAGCCGTTGGGATATTATCGATTTAGTAAGAGCATGTTACGCCTTGCGTCCTGAAGGCGTTAATTGGGTATATAAATCGGACGGTACACCGTCATTTAAACTAGAAGAGTTAACCATTGCCAATGACATTAGCCATGAAAACGCCCATGATGCGATGTCAGATGTTTACGGCACTATCGCATTAGCAAAGCGCGTCAAAGAAGCGCAGCCGAGATTGTTCGACTACATATTTTCACTTAGGCAGAAACAAGCCGTAGGCAAACTGATCGATTGCTACAATATGAAGCCATTTATTCATGTTTCGTCAAAGTTACCGGCTTCACAAGGATGTTGTACATGGATGGTACCCATAGCCTATCACCCCACCAACAAAAACGCGGTGATATGCATTAATCTCCAGCAAGACCCTACTCGCCTAGCAGCGCTTTCAACGGAAGAAATTAAAGCCTTACTTTACGCCAAAAATGAGGACTTTCCTGACGGCACAGAACGATTACCATTGAAGTTAATTCACTTAAATAAATGCCCGGTTGTGCTTCCGCCCAAGTCGTTGTCAGAAGAAGGAGCTGAAAGGCTGGGTATCAATAGGCAACAATGCCTTGTGCATTTAGAATGGATTAAGCAATCAGAAGGGTTACATAAAAAGCTACAGGATGTTTACGACACGCCGTATTCAGACAATGAGCAGGTAGACGTAGACCACAGCTTGTATTCCGGTGGTTTTTTCTCAGATTCAGATAAAGCAAAGATGGAGCAAATCCGTCAAATGGCACCAGAAGCACTCATTGAACTTGCCTGGCAATTTGATGATCCCCGCATACAATCAATGCTGTTTCGCTACAGAGCAAGAAACTACCCGACCACATTAAGTGAAAAAGAAATAGAGAAATGGCAACGCCATCGCCAGTATCGGCTCATGGAAGCCCACGGTGATGCCAGCATCATTCTCCCAGAATATTTAGAAAGAATTGGTTTATTAGCGGAACAATATGTAGACGACGCCAGAAAACGCCAAATACTCAAAGACCTGTATACATATGCTCAACAATTGTAAACAATTGCTTTTTAAGGACGAAATCGCTTGTAATTAGTTATGTATGTTTTAGTCTGGTCGATAACCTAGTATATCGGAAAGCTCATCGAAACGAGCGCAGCGACATAAGAAGTGACGTCGGAAAGTGAGTATGAATGGGATCGAATTCAAATTAAACGAAAATAAAATACATGTAGATGTGCATATTGATGGTTCTGTAAAAGCCGACGATATTGACGCAAAGAAGCTATCTGCTCTCTTTTTAGAAAGTGAGTTTCGTGATTTTTTCATAATTGAAGATGCGTTTTTAAAGGCGCAAGCAAAAATCAAAGAAAGCAAAGGCAGTGCAACCAGTATTAAGAGTACCGTTGCTGAAAAACGTGATACTGCTATTGCCTTCAGCTTCTCAGACGGCGATTTGGTGGCTAAACTTCAGCTTACCGCTCCTTATGGCGGCTCTATTCCTTCTGTCGAAGATATCAAACTATTAGCTAAAGAAAACGGCATAGAGCGAGGATTCGGTGAAAAACGGGTTCATGCACTGTTAAGAAAATTGGTGTCAGCGTCACCAGGTGCCCTTCTTGAAGATATTATTGCCAAAGGCCTTCCACCTAAAATGGGAAAAAGCTCTAAGCTCAGACCCTTAGTACCTAACGCATTAGAGCGAATTTTAGAGCCGCAAGCCAGTGGTGGTAATCGGGTTGATATGCGCAACCTAGGCGATGTGATTTGTGTCAAGCAAGGAACAGAGCTACTGCGCAGACTCCCTCCTACACTAGGGCGTGACGGCTATACCGTAAAAGGCACTAGCATTCCTTCTAAGCCTGGCGATTGGAAAAATATCGACATTGGCGAAGGCGCTGAAATCAGCGAATACGACGAAAATCTCGTCGTAGCCAAAATTACTGGGATGCCAAAGTTTAAAGATCAAAAAATGTGGGTAGATGAAACCTTCATTTGTACTGGCGTAAATGTAGGAACGGGTAATATCAATTACGACGGCGCAGTATTGGTCAACGGTGATGTCACTGAGAAGATGGTCATTATTGCTGCGGGTGATGTAACTATTAATGGCTTTGTGGAGTCTGCCACTATTCATGCGGGCGGTGACATTATTATTACCGAAGGAGCGATGGGCAAAGTAAATGAAACCCATACAACCTTCAGCAGTAAGCTAGTATCACAAGGTAATGTTCATGTTCAACACGGGCAAGGATTAGATATTAATTGCAGTGGCAATGTTACGATTGGGCGTCAACTCGCTTACAGCAGAATTATGTGTGGAGGCAGCGTGACAGTTGGTCCCGTTGACAATCCTAATGGCAATTTATTTGCGAGCGAAATTCATTGCCACGGCCGCGTAATTGCGGGAACACTGGGAGCAGTTTCTGGCAGTAACCTCAGTATTGACTTCAGCGGTGGCTTCAATCTGCTTCTTGAGCGCAAAGAGACCCTTGATGAACTATTAAAGCAGTTGATTGACAACAACACCCGTCATGAAAAGAAAATGGGCCTTATTCGGTCAAAAAACATTCATAAAGATCTGGTATCAAAGTTTGAAGAAGCCGAATCGATGCTAAAAGCAGAACAAAACCTGTTACATTGGGTAATGATGAAGGCCGAACAACTGAAAACGTCAAAAGACAGTTATCAAGACGAGATACGCTTGGTTGCGAATAAACGGCTGTATCCAGGCGTGGTGGTGAAATTAAACAATCGCACTTGGCGAGCAGAAAAAGAATATGGACGTGCCTTGGTTTTCTACGAAGGCCACCAATGGCAATACGAACCCATCGTCTAATTTTAATTATAAGTAAGCGTTATGAATAATACGATTTATCAATACTCTCTGCCTCTTGGAAATGGTCAGGAGCAGCCATTAGACGAATATCAGAATCAGGTTTTATTAATCGTAAATACAGCCTCAAAATGCGGATTTACACCACAGTATAAAGGGCTGCAGGCATTGTATGAAAAATTCAATGAACGGGGCTTTAGTGTGCTGGCTTTCCCCTGTGATCAATTTGGTCATCAAGAGCCAGGAAGTGATGACGAAATCGCACAGTTTTGCAGTATGAATTACGACACATCATTTCCAATTTTTAAGAAAATTGACGTGAATGGTGATGACGCAGCACCACTTTATGAACACCTAAAGAAAGCCGCACCGGGTTTATTAGGAAGCAAAGCGATTAAGTGGAATTTTACGAAGTTCCTCGTAAACCGTGATGGTCAGGTGGTTAAACGGTATGCGCCAACCACAAAACCAGAAGACATTGAAAAAGACATAGACAACTTGTTGTAGAACGGTGATTTCGATCAAGGCAATACAACACAATCTTGGCGTAAGATTATGAGAAGCAGGTCAGGAGAAGCAAAGTTGAATCAATAAAATCCGAAGAACATAAGATTAATTGTCGTTGATTCACATACATTTACTGGCCATTTCTACTAACCAATAAATTGGAAAGAATACTATGTACCGAGTCGCAGTATTCAGTTGTCAACCGTATGATCAGACCTATCTCAGTCAAAATAACCATGCCGAAGAGGTTGAATTTACCTTTATTCCCTCTAGGTTGACTCACCAAACCGCGCCACTGGCTGCGACATTTGATGCTATCTGTGTATTTGTTAATGACGTGCTTGATAAAGCCTGTTTAGACATACTTCACTCTCTTGGCGTTAAACACATTGCCCTGCGCTGTGCGGGCTTTAACAATGTGGATTTGGAATATGCTGCTACGCTCAACTTACATGTGTCTCGCGTACCAGCATACTCGCCAGAAGCAGTGGCTGAACATACGATGGCACTGATTCTTAGTTTAAACAGACACATCCATAAAGCTTATAACCGTGTTCGAGAAAACAACTTTAGTTTACTCGGATTAACTGGGTTCAATCTTTATAAAAAAACTGTTGGAGTAATTGGAACAGGCAAAATCGGTTCTGCATTGTGCCGAATTCTTAACGGGTTTAGTTGTGAAATTCTTTGCTACGACACTATACAATCAGACTGTATCACCGCAATGGGCTGCAAATACGTGAGTTTGCGAGATATCTGGGAGCATGCTGACATTATTTCATTACATTGCCCCCTAAACGAGCAAACCTCGCATATGATTAACGCCCGTTCTCTTCAACAAATGAAAGATGGCGTTATGTTAATTAACACGTCACGTGGCGGGCTTATCGACACAAAAGCGCTCATAGCGGCACTAAAGTCACGCAAAATTGGATTTCTTGGCCTTGACGTTTACGAAATGGAATCTGAACTGTTTTTTGAAGATCACTCAATGGAGATCCCATCAGATGATCTTTTTGACCGTTTGGCAGGCTTTCCCAATGTCCTCATTACCGGACACCAAGGCTTTTTCACTCATGAAGCATTACAGGAAATCGCCACCACGACGCTTTCCAATATTGAAAATGCCAGATTAGGGCGGTATCCAGATACAACCTTTCTTTGTTGATTTTAATGTTGTTGTGAAGGCTAGCTAAATTCGTTAAACACGATATACATATATCAAACGCATTGAATACGCCCCTTCTTGTTCAGCATGATAACGCTCTAACGCGATAAATTTAGTTGTGAAATTTTTATCTCGCTTACAATTGATATTAAGCATATTCTTTCAGAGCTTTTGCACCAGAATATGATAATAGCGACCCAAATCACGATACGGTAATACCTTTGCGTAACGTTTCTCCATTTCAATTATCTCCTCGAAGGACACTCTTTCCCTGTCAGCTGGACGCATATAATCATGAAAGCAGCGAATACCCGCTTCATGTTTAATTGATACAGGCAAGTGGGATAATATTGATTTAATATAGCTCGGTGATTGTGCATTATTCGGATTCAACCTAACGGTATTACGCTGTCGCATGCCATTTTTTACAAAATCGAAATTGCCATACAATAAGTTGGCAAACCGATGCGCGTCTTCGTTGAAAAAACTCAACGACAGCCACCCGTTGGGTTTCAATAGCGAAACAAGATGTGCAATGGTATCTTCAGGCGTCTCTAACCATTCCAATACCGCATGACACAACACTAAATCGAAATGCGTGCTCTCACCAGCAATAATGTGTTGAATATCAGTAGAATCCAAAGATTGAATTTTACCTAAATGATAATGCACATTGTCACAGTGACTAAGCTTGTCTTTGCATAAACTTAACGCATCTTCTGAGATATCATTAACGAGCACTTGATGACCTTTTAACGCAAATTCCTTCGCCATTTCACCCGTTCCTCCACCCGCGTCCAATACGAGAAGTGGCGGATCTTGGCTTTCCAAATGATCTGCTAAATAGCTTACAAGCAACTCATGCCTTAATCGCCCTTTTGATGACCCGTAAATATTTTTCTCAAATTTATTAGCTATCGTATTAAAGCTTTGATCTGGTTTATTATTGTCTTTCATAACTATTGAAGGATGTGACCGTTTTGGAACTGTTTTACCTAAAGAAGTGGATTGGGGCCTTACTCATGCCGATGAGTATATCATTTATTCTTATCCTGTTCGGAATGATTCTCAGACAGAGGGCATTGGGAAAATTAAGTATCGCAGTAGGTACATTGTTAATCATTGTATCTTCATTCCCCTTTGTACCTAATACGCTTTTAGGCAAGCTAGAGCACGCTTACCCACAATTCGACCTTTCAGATGAGGTGGAATACATTGTTGTCTTGGGTTGCGGTCACGTGAATGATGCAACGTTGCCTAAATCCGCGCAACTAAAACATTGCACCGACAACCGCTTAATTGAAGCTGTAAGGATCCATAAGAAAAACCCTGGCGCTGTTGTCATTACATCGGGCGTCAATAACACGGAAGCATTTACTCAAGCGGAGTTTAACAAGGAAATACTCGCTATACTGGGCATCTCTTTTAACAAGCTCAAAGCGATGAATGTCGGCAGAGACACCCACGAAGAAGCCACATACCTAAAGAGCATTTTACATAATAAACGATTTGCACTTGTGACATCAGCGAGCCATATGAAACGAGCTGTGATTGAGTTCGAAAATGTAGGCTTGGTTCCCTACCCTGCACCGACTGAGCATTTGGTGAAACGCTCAGACAACCCAAGCTTAAGGAACTATCTTCCTCACTCTTCTAACATTCAAAAGATGGAACGATGGTGGTATGAAACATTGGGATTACTGTGGCAGAAACTAAGACCTGAATGATTGCTACTTCATAATCGTACTGTTTTACATTGCGAGAAAACGCTAACCAATGACAGAGAAGTTTAGTCTCTGTCATTGATGTTTGTGAGCAAATTTATGCAGGATTAGGAATATCAATAAATGTCACATCTACTGGCAAATGCTGCGCTATGTATTCACCTAACGCTTTTGCCCCATACCGTTCCGTAGCATGATGGCCAGCCGCAATAAAATGTATTCCGCATTCTCGCGCAGTATGAATAGTTTGCTCTGACACCTCACCAGTAATAAACAGGTCAATATTTTGTTCGGCAGCTTGTTCTATATAACCTTGTCCGCCCCCACTGCACCACGCTACCGTTTTAATCTTTTCAGGTCCGCTTTTTTCTACCAGCGCAGACACCCCCAAAGACGAGTTTATCTTACTGATGATGTCATCTATTGATTTTTTTTGTTCGAACTCGCCTTGCATGGCAACGCTAAATGGATTGCCTAACTCTAAACCTCGTGCATTTTTAATGTCAAAGCGCTGTGCCAGTTGCGCATTGTTACCCAGAGTAGGATGAACATCGAGTGGTAAATGATAGGCAAATAAATTGATATCATTTTGCAATAACGCCTGTAAACGACGCTTTTTCATGCCTGTAACCACTGGGTTTTCGCCCTTCCAAAAATAGCCATGGTGAACAAGTAGCGCATCTGCACCCGCCTCGATACTGGCATCGATCAATGCTTGCGAAGCTGTTACCCCAGTAACAATTCTTTCTATCTGTTCGGCCCCTTCGACTTGAAGACCGTTTGGACAATAGTCTTTGATTTTTTCTGGCGTCAGTAAGTTCGCTAAGAAAGCGTTTAGTTCATTACGACTTATGCTCATTTAATATCCTAAAATTTGCCAGCAGAGTGAAAATTAGACATTATACTTAAAACACGGTATAAAACCCGTCCAGTTTTTACTTTTTAAATATAAATCAATAAAAAAGGCAAAGACCTCATTATGAGTAAATTGGATAAAGACCAAGTAATTGCAAAATTCACCGAGGCCTATAAAGCAGCAAATGGTAAAGCACCATCTATTGAAGCCAAAGGTGGTTGGTATAGTGTTGATGGTGGTAAGAACCTGCGTCTAGCGGCCCTTGATGAGCTGGCAGACGAAATGTCAAAAGGCAAAGGAAAGGCTGCAACCAAAGAATCAAAGCCAGCTACAAAGTCTTCCCCAGCTAAACCTAAAGCGAAAAAGCCAGTTACTAAGAAAAAAGCAAAAGGCGGTTTTTCGGTAAAAGAATATTGGGCGGAAAAAATTCAAGCTGAGAATACAGGCGCTAGAAAGCCTCGATAACTGTCTCAGATACGCAAAATAAAATTCGGGGCGAATACGCCCCTTTTTTATGCGCGAATTCCCAAAGATTCTGGGTAGGGCTCTAGATACACCTGACTCGACAAATACTCGTTGGGATGGTGCTTAAGGTGATGTTGAAGCAGCGTAATCGGTGCCATCAATGGAATATAACCTAACCGATAGCGCTCAATTTGATCAGACAATTCTTGCTTGTCTTCTTTGCTTAATTGCTTCTTCAAAAAGCCTTGTAAGTGCATCAATACATTGGTGTGCTTTTTACGATTAGTTGGCTTGCTCAACACACCCAACAGAAGTCCTAAATACTCTTTCATCAATGTGTCAAATTGTACTTTCTTGCCCGTCGCGACTAAACGGCCGAGTTGCTGGTACGCCTTGGGGCTATATGCCATGACCAAGAATTTGTGTTTACTATGAAACTTAACTAACGCGCCCATGCTTGGATTATTCATCACTTCATTGCGAAAATGATGATGAACATATACTTTGGTAACAAAACTCTCGCGCAATCCAAGGTCATTAAGCCTTCCGTCTTCTTCAATCGGCAACAAAGGGTACTGCTCTTTTAATCGCTTAGAAAAAAGCCCCATTCCTTTACGGTGCAGTACATCACCTTCTGACGTGTAAACTTTAATTCTTTCTACACCGCACGTGGGTGATTTTGCACAAAATATATACCCGTCCAACTTAGCAAACTGCGGTGATTTAGTGTCGTAAAAGCGATTTAACGCTGACGTGTGATCAATGGCTGAATCTTTGGAGTCGACTAATTTTTCTTGACCTTCATCTTCAATAATTCGAATTGCAGGACGAGGCACAGGCATACCCATTCCCACTTCCGGGCAAACTGGCACAAGATGAAATGTCTCGCCAAGGTAGTTCGAAACATAGCCAGACTTCTTATGTCCACCATCAAACCTTACTTTATCGCCAACTACACACGCACTTACACCAACATGAATTATTTCTTTGTTGACTGCTTCTTTATCCATCAAGCTTTTCTACCTTTCTAATTTACCTTACATAAACAGTGATAGAACAAAATTGGATCTCTTCAAGTACAAAAAAATTTATTTGAACCATTTATTGGCATCGCAGTCTATAACTATACGCATTTTGTTGCGTATCTCCCTGAATGCCCGATTTCACTAGCGCTTTCGAAACCGGGCTTTTTTTTGCCTAAAAATTCCAGATGCCACGTAAATAATAAAAGCCACCATTTATGCCCATCGGAGATGTCAGCGGATAAGTTGATCCTACCAGCCCTTGGTATGGATTCGTATCAGGAAAATTATTCAACACGTTTTTTGCCCCTAGACTGGTCGAAAAAGCACTGCTCATTCTATAGGTCACCTCGGCATCAAGGGTCCACTCACTACCTGCGTAGATATCATAACCAGCGGAAGCATCAACATGGTCTTCATAGTAGCTACCAAAATAATTGGCCCTAAGTAAGTAGTCGAACGCGTCAGTTGCGTGCGTAAACGTAACAGCGAGACGATGTTGCGGTAGGTTGTTTTCGAGCATACGAATACGCTGCTGCGTAATGTTGGAGGTGGGTTCTGGCTCACCTTGCTGGTTGAAACGAATGTAGGCCTCAACGTTTTCAACATCGGTATGGGTCCAGTTATAATTGAATATTACCTGAGATTCGCCGTACCGCGAATCAAAGTCGTAAGACATGACAATATCCACACCTTGAGAGTGTGTATCAAAGTCATTGGCGAAATATTTTGCACTTGTAATACCTGACGTCCCCGATATTCCAATTGACTCAAGGTAACGAATATCATCATCAGTGAGCGATAGCGCTGATGTTGTGCTTATTCTATCCCGCATGTGAATACTGAAGTAATCAACCGTAACATAGAAGTTATCGTACATCTGCCCCACCCAACCTAAACTCACGTGGTGAGACTGTTCGGGTTTTAGCGCTGAAGCACCCAAACGCATTGCGACAGGATGGTGTGGAGAGAGTGTAATTTGATCCTCTAGCTGCCCCTCGAAAAATGCCGTGGTTATATTTACTACGTTGCTTTGACCAACAGAGGGGGCTTTAAAACCACTACTAAAAGACGTACGAACAGAATAGTCTTCGCTCAAATCAAACATAAGCGCTACTTTTCCGTCAAATGTATTTCCAAAATCACTGAAATGCTCGTATCGCGCAGCCAGCCCTAGTTGAATACCTGCATCAGATCGGATTTCTAAATCCGCATAGCTAGCCCAATTATATCGCTGCCACTTTCCCGCTACAGCGGGTTTGAACCCATTGAATCCGTTGGAGCCTGCTCCAAAGCCTTGTGATGCTCCAGTCAATGGATCAAGTGCTAAATAGCCCACCTGATAAGATGGCTTGTCTCCAGCTATCTGTTCAAAACGCTCCTGTCTGTACTCTACTCCCATTGCCATACTCATTTGCAATTGATTAACGGTGCGCTCTTTCTGAGCATCTATTCGCAAACTTTGTTCCTGTTGAATAGCAGCGCCTGGTTTGAATGATGTTGGACTGTCAGGCCCTAAAGAGGGATTAATGCTACCCTCAAGTAAATACTGAATTTTAGAGCGACCATAAGTGGCACTTAAATCAAAAGCCCACTGATTATCAGTATCATACGTTATCCCAATCACGCCATGTATATCCGATAGCTTTCCGCCAAACAAAGGCGTAAACCCACCTGGAAACCACTCATTGAATGCAAAACAATTTTGTCCTATTTCTGTTTGATTATCAGCAATCAACAAATAATCTGTATCATCGAGCACATTGTCATCAACGATTGGGATTGTTGGGCACGTTATACCGCTGTCAATACCATCTAAATCCGCAACCAATAATTGAGGTGTTTCATCATTCCCTCTAACAAACACCTGTTGTCGTTGCTGCGGATGCCGATAATAAAAACCACTCATCATCTTCCGTTCAGACAAGTTAGCAAAGCTATACATCGCCGTATCAGAATCTAACTCCCACTGACTATTGAGGGCAAACTTCGCGTCATATTTAATTTCTGGCGCCCCCCAATGTTGGGCGGGCTCCGCGACAAAATGGTTGCCAGCGTTAATTAAACGCATCGCGTCATCGCGTTGTGTACTTCTGCTCGTCGCATTTTGATGTCTAAATTCGCTACTCAAGTGTACAAAACCACCACTGCCAAATTCGAATCCATTATTCCATTGGATTTGAGTTGCTTCACCATCGCCGTCAAAAAAGCCACCATTTTGCACAACAACGGCGCCACCGTTGGCATCATTTTTAAGTACAAAATTAATTACACCAGCGATCGCATCAGACCCATATTGCGCGGCAGCTCCATCGCGAAGCACTTCTACTTGATGGATTGCAGACAGAGGAATCGTTGACAAATCTGGACCTTGGGCCCCATCAGATAACCCACCACCTAAAAACGTGATCACCGCTGACCGATGATAGCGTTTACCGTTAATCAGTATTAAGGTGTGATCAGACGCTAATCCTCTCAGATTAGCAGGTCTAACCAACGTAGATGCATCATTGATAGGTTGATCGTTAACGTTTAAGGAGGGAATCAAACTAGACAGCACACTAAGCGCATCCATGCCGCCAGTAGAAGACAGTTCGCTCGCGTTAATAATATCAATTGGCACAGGAGAGTCAGTGGTCGTTCTTGGTGTAGAACGCGTCCCAACAATGGCAATTTTTTCAATTTTATGTTTTTGAGCTTCTGGCGCACTATCGCCTATATTAGGTTGATGTTGCGGATTGGGCGCAATAGCATTGGCCATACCGACTGAATACAACGCATCTTCGCCTTTAATCAACGAAAGTTCTGTGCCGGCAATGACTAAACGAATGGCGTCACTCACAGTGAATTTTCCCTCTACCGCTTGAGACACGTGTTGTTCGGCGATCTCTAATGGAAACAAAAGCGTAACCTGTGCTTTTTCAGCCAGTTGCGTGAGAGATTTATGCATGCTTTGCTGCGGTAAATTCAATGTAATGGATTCCTCGGCAAACACCGAGCATACAAAAGCCGCCATCACAACAATGGTGGCTTTTGTAATGTTAACCGCGCAAACAGAAGTATTTTTGTGACCCTTACGTGGTGCCTTTTTAATGAAGCAATCCGGCAAATTATTATTGATCTTAAAAGGATAATGCTCTGTTTATACTAAAGAAAGGAATAGGTTGGCAACTGCCATTTAGACAATTGCCACAATTTCGTAGATAGGTGTTTTACGTTTTTTTCAGCAATACGTATTCGTTCGGTGCAGTCCGAACGTACTCTATACCAAAACTAGATTCCAATGCGAACAAGAGTCCTTTAATGTCACCAACTTTAAAGTGTCCAGCAACACGTTTTTCACCCAGATCTTTAGTAGACAATGAGAAAGATACATTTGCATATCGGCTTACTTCTGCCAATATTTCTGATAACGACTCTCCTTCAAATACCAACATGCCTTGTTGCCATGCCAGTTGGTTTTGAACGTACTCAAGCGCTACAGATTCTTGTGACATAATCTCGCCCTTTATCACTGCTTTCTCGCCAGACACGAGTAGTACACTATCCAATCGCATCATTTCTTGTGTTGGCGTAGTGATAGGCGCATTTGTTCCTCGATCTTTGACTAGTACTTTCCCCTCTGTCACCAAGAGCTCCACCATACCCGTGGAATCTAGCTCAACATTGAAAGCGGTTCCTACTGCCGTAACCGTATTGTTACCTGCAGTTACAATGAAAGGCCTATTTGGGTCGTGAGCGACATCAAAGTGTGCCTCTCCTTTAGTTAGTGCAATTTGGCGCGAACGTTGAGTATATAGAATATTGACGTGGCTATTCGTATTGAGATGAATGATTGATCCATCTTCCAACGTCACCGGTTTTTGTTCACCTATTGATGTGCTCGCTTCTACAGATTTAACAACAAAATCACTTTGACGTGTTGATGGTTGAGGAACCATTAAGAATGCAATAAAGGCGACTAGCACCAGTGATGCCGCCGTAGCCATATTAAAGCCAATAAAATTGAATCCATATCGTGATACGGGTGCGGTACTCCTTTCATCAGAAGCATCTAATGGAAACAAGCCACTTAGTTCATTTAACGCGCTCAAACTATCCCAAAGCTCAGCCATTTCAAAGAGCAACTCACGGTGTAAATCCGCCTGTTCACACCATTTTTTTAGGTCACTGAACTCTTCATCGCGCAGACCTCGGTCTATCTTGCTGATCCAAGAAGACGCTTGTTCTCTCGCGAGATGTTTTTTGTTAATTGGAATGATATTGTTCATGGGCTACTACTTACTGCGCCATATACTGGTTGCTAGCTTGTTGATGGCGCGCGAGTTTATCACGTTGTCGCTATCATTTTTATTTAAGTTTTGTAAATAGACAGCGCAAAGATGCAGGCCTTTTGCTACGTGTTTTTCAACAGTGCTCTCACTCAGGGATAATTGATTTGCAATTTCTCGCTGACTCAAACCATACACTTTTTTGAGTATAAAGACGCGCTTTACCTCACTAGATAACGTATCAGTCGCTTTACAAAAATGTAAAAAGCGCTCCTTGCTCTCAACTTGTTTTTCTATGTTATTTTGAATCAACTCTTTTGGCGACGTGATATCTTCACTAAACTCCTCACTTAAAGTTTCAGAGGCTCTAGATACATGGTTTAGCGCAAGGTTTCTTGCTGTCTTCAACATGTACGTTCTTTCATAGGTAATTTCTTGCTTTAGCTCCGCTTCATACGTTTTTACGAACGTTTCCTGAACAATATCTTCAATATCGTCACGTTTAACAATGCCGCTGATAGCCTTAATAATTTGCTTCCGATAGGACAGAAACGTTTTTGAAACGCTGGATTTATTATTCATGTATTTATCCCAGTTTTCCCTTACTTCACCTATTACACTACGTTTAATTAGCCATGAAAGAAAGCACAAACTTGAAATGATTTAATCTATATCACAAATATAAATTAGGGGGCGCTAGGCCCCCTCTAAACTAGAACTTGTAGACACCCTTAAGGTAGTAAAAACCGCCGTTAATACCAATTGGTGATGTTGTTGGGTACTCTGACCCTGCAACTTCGGTATCATACAACACATTGTTGTCTGGGCGTTCATCAAACAAATTCTTCGCGCCAGCAGCTATTTCTAAGTTCTCACTCACGTGATAACCCACTTCTAGATCAAATGTGTATTCGGATCCGACATTGTCAATATCTAGCCCCGAATCTAAGTGGTCTTCATAAATGCTCCCCGCATAATTCATGCGGCCAAGTACCCTCCAATCGCCATTCGTATGATTCGCCGTTAAGCTATAACGTACTGCTGGTAGGTTATCTTCTAGCATTCGAATTCGCGTATCAGATATATTCTGCACCTCTTCGCCGCTAACAATAAAAGTCTTAACATCAGACACTTCTGTTTGCGTCCAGTTGTAGGCGAATGAGAATTTCGTATCACCGCCGAACATATCCATTGAATAGTTTGCAACAATATCAACACCTTGCGTATCTGTTGTGAAGTCATTAGTAAAGAAACTAACCTCATCAAAACTTGACGCATCCGAAACGCCTTGTGCTAACAATGCATCAATATCTGTTTGCGATAGTTTGATGCCTGATGTGGTACTAATACGATCTTCAAGTTCAATGTTGAAATAATCAACTGTAACAAACAATCCGTTGTCAAATTCCGCCACTAAACCAATGCTGTAACTGGTTGACTCTTCAGGCTGGAGCTGAGTCGCACCTTTTTGTATTGCGATGGGATTAGTCGGAGGCAACGTAGCCCGGTCAACAAGTCGTCCACCGTCGGCAAACGCGGTCGTTACGTTGCGCACGGTAGCCTGACCAATAGTAGGTGCTTTAAAGCCCGTAGAGAATGCTCCACGTAGCGCAAGTGTATCCGTCATCTGCCAGCGTGCAGACAATTTACCTTTCGTGGTATTACCAAAGTCTGAGAAGTCTTCATAGCGAAGCGCTGCACCCACCATAAACGAGTCAGTTAGAAACATTTCTGAATCTAGGTATAGCGCCACAGAGTTACGGCTATTTTCGCCTTGGAATCGTGCAGCTAAACCTGGAAATCCATTAGAACCAATGCCAAATCCCTGAGATGCCAGAGGCCCGACTTCATATGACTTTGGATCACCGGCGATAGCTTCAAACGATTCATGACGATACTCAAAACCACCCGCTAAAAATAGAGGGTCAGACAAACCCACGTCAAATGGTTTGCTTAAGTCTATATTAAAGCTCTGCTCTGACTGCGTGTACTGCCCAGGATTGAACGAGGTCGGCGTATCGGGACCAAGCGACGGGTTAATTGTATTACGAATAGAATAGGCGACTTCGTTTTCACCCATATAAACGCTAACATCGTAACTAAGTTCACTGTCTAGCTGCCCACGCGTACCGAATGCCAATGATTTGTCAGTGACCTTGCCACCAAATCGAGGTGTAAAACCACCAGGGAATAACTCAGGAAACGCAAAACAATTCGCTGCAACATCGCTTCCCGTTCCTGCAATTTGGGCATAATCTGCATCATCAAGCACGTTGTCGTCTTCAATGAAGACTGTCGGACAACTAATACCTGTGCCGACACCATCAAGATCGCCAACGAGTAACGTTTTCTTACCATCAACTTCTGGACCTGCTGTAACGCCACCACGCGTATGTGGATGACGGTAATAGAAACCACCATCAACCTCACGCTCTGCATAATTACCAAACAAATACGCTTCGCTATTGTTCGAAAGTTCTAAGCCTAAATTCGCAAAGAGCTTAATATCGTCATTTATCTCTGGACTACCCCAGATTTGAGCAGGATCATTTACAAACGTATTTCCAGCGTCAATCAGTGCTTGGGCATCGTCTCGCTGTACACTTCGGCTAGTGGCGTCAGACTCACGATATTCAAAGCTCAAGTTAGCAAAACCGTCACTACTAAGAGGAAGGCCAACATTACCGGCTAGCTGATACATATCGCCGTCGCCCTCGTAATAAGAGCCCATGCGCGCCTCTACAACACCACCTTCGCTATCATCTTTAAGTTGAAAGTTGATTACGCCCGCGATGGCATCAGAGCCGTACTGCGCAGCAGCGCCATCTCGTAATACTTCAACCTGCTTGAGGGCAATGGCTGGAACCACCGATATGTCAGGCCCTTGAGCACCATCAGAAATCTGACCACCAAGGAAAGTAATGACTGCTGAGCGATGGCGACGTTTTCCGTTCACAAGCACTAACGTGTGATCAGATGCTAGTCCCCGTAAATTCGCTGGACGCACTAATGTAGATGCATCGTTGATCGGTTGATCGTTAACGTTAAATGACGGAACAGCATTTTGCATCATAGAAACCATATCCGTTGAGCCTTGGTTTCTAAATTCTTCCGATGAAATAATATCTATTGGAACAGCAGAGTCACCTACTGAACGGGGAGCGGCACGTGTGCCAACAATTGCAATTTTTTCAACATCTGCGTTGTCTGCTCCTTCAGCATTTGGAGCCTCTTGAGAAAATGCAATCGGAGATGCTGCCATCAAACCCACAGTAGTCGAGGCGGCAATCACATACCGAATATGCTTTGCTAGTTTTGTTATTGGAGTGTTCATTATTTTTTCCCAGTAAACTATTCTTTTTAACGCATGGCTATCTACCATGCTTTTGGTATTTATATTTACTTATCTTCAACACCAAATGCTCGTTTGGCAGTCCATATATAAACAATGATGTAGAAAAAAAACAAACAAAAATATCAAAAATGAAAAAATATTTTTTTTGATAGAGGATTTTGATTTATGAACTGTCTATTGACTTTGGAGCGCCTTTTTTGCCTTTGAAACTGGTGGTTTGACTGGGTCTGATCGACGAATAAATGCAAACTAGGCGCTTCGGCCGGTATGGGATAATAGCATTTGAAAGTTAGGATAGTGCCATTGTCTTTTATCAAGATAGTAAGCGTTTTACGAACCGCCTTTCATTTGTAAAGAAAGGTGTTTATTTCTCCCATAAAAAAGCCAACCTTACGGTTGGCTTTCTATATCTATCATTAATAATACGTTTAATTTATTTAGTAAATTGAATGCTATTCCAAACCTTAGCAAAAACTGAATCAATGGCCGTAGACGCAGCAATTCCTACTTTCTCTGCAAAATTTTTCTTTAATGCATATTTAACTAGAAATATTTGCTTATCTTGGTTCGCTTTGAGTAAGTAGTCATCAGAGGTTTTAATTTCATCAACTAAACCTAAGTCTAGCGCTTGCGAACCATACCAATACTCGCCAGTTGCCACTTTGTCTACATCTAAGCCATTGCGATTATCGCTAATAAACTGTTTAAACATTGTATGAACTTCTTCTAGCTCTTCACGAAATTTTTCTCGGCCCGCGTCATTATTTTCACCAAACATCGTCAATGTACGTTTAAATTGTCCAGCAGTATGTTGCTCAAATTCAATATCGTTTCGTTTAAGCAACTTATTAAAGTTTGGCAATTGCGCCAACACGCCGATGGAGCCGATAATCGCGAATTTAGAACTCAGTATTTTGTTCCCTACACATGCCATCATATATCCTCCACTGGCGGCCACTTTATCAACCGCAATTGTTAGAGGAATATCCGCGTCTCTGAATCGCTGCAACTGCGAAGCAGCCAATCCATAGCCATGCACCACGCCGCCTGGGCTCTCTAATCTAATAAGTACTTCATCCTCTTTCGCTGCAACATTGAGGATAGCTGTTACTTCTTGCCTGAGCCCCTCTACTTCTCGCGCATCCATGGAGCCTTTAAAGTCGATGACGAACAGATTTGGTTTAGTCGTGTCACTTTGTTTATTTTTTTCAGCCTTTTTACGTGCTTTGTGACGCTTTTTCAGTTCATCTTTATCAAAAATTTCACTCTCAATTTCGTGCTTAATATCATCAAGTTGATTTGACATCGACGTGATTTTTAATGCACCTTTACCTTCGGGCCCTTGTTTTGATGCAAGTGCCACTATGCCACCTATGGTTACTAGAATTGCAACAACGATGGTAACGGCCTTTGCTATAAACAGACCATATTCATATAAAAATTCCAAACTACCCTACTCCAGGTTATTTATGCTCTTGCTATTCTGCCAAAAAAAAAGCCAGGCAAGAACCTGACTTTTTAACAAACCGATCCAATCGCTTAGTTTTTAACCACTGACTCGTTGGTCACAACCACAGCTTGCGCACCGGAGCCAAAATAGTTAGCTACTTGGGTTTGCATTTCAGTTGTTGCGGCTGCACTTGCCGTAGGTCTAAGAAGTGAGCTGTGCTCGCCTGAAATAAATCTAACTGCACCCGTCACAGACTCGCCCTGTGTCGTTGACACAATCGGTGAAAGACCCATAAAGCGGATCAAAGGCTCAGTACCGGCGAAGCTCATGTAATTTTCTGTCGTATTGGGAATAACCTGATCAGGCATCGCCACAGAACCATCATCATTCGTTCCTCCACCCACTACTTCATGAACAAGCACTGGTGTAGTTGAAACAACAGATGCTGCAAAGTTATTTGGATCAGCCGCATCGGTAATGGTTTGTGCTGCAAATACAAAGCTTGCAAATGTTGCATTAATTTCAGCGAGTGATTCTTCTGGCACCATTTGGATGAACGCATCAAATGCATCAGGAATCGCGTCTTCAACTGGCGTTTGTGTTTGTGCAGCAAACTGAGCCAAGAAAGCTTGGAAGTCAGGCGATGCTTTAGCCAGCAATGATCCTTTAATTAATGAACCAAATGATGGGGACTCAACAAGGAATCCCGCAATACCGCCGCCCGGCACTGAAAATGTTGCATTCTTGAAGGTATACATGCCATCTAGTGGCGCCAAGTCTCCCCCCATAGATTTGTTAGACATAGCAACCGTACCAATACCTGAGATAGACCCTAAACTGTGGCCCAAAAATGATACATTGGCTTCATCCAGGTCTACGCTGCCCCCCGTTAAATCCAGAACTGCATTTAACCCTAATCGTAACCCCATACCATCTACAATGCTTTGACGCAGATTATCTCGAGTCGTGAGAAGTGAACCCAAGTTCATGTAATCTGTCGTGGCGCCACCAAATCCACTTGATGCATTGACCACCTCACCATCGATAGTGAATCCTCGGCTTCCATGTAATGGGTGATCGATAGCAACAGTTGCAAAACCTGCAACCGATAAAGCACCAGTAATCGCTAGCATATCTTCTTTCTTAGATGTTATACCGTGCTGTAAAATAACAACTGGCCACCCCGATGCGGGCTTTGTAATAGCAGAAACTGAAGAGCCTGGTAACGCTGCAAGTGTCGCAATGATTGTTTCATTTGGTACTGTAATTTGCACATCCAATGTTTGAGTGCCATCAGGGTTAGTACCTTGCATTGCCGGAATCGGGCTATAACGCGTCACGTGGCGTAAATCGTTAATTTGAAGATTCGTCAAATCCAAATCTTTCAATTGAATTGCTTGACCCGCTGTCGCAGCTTGACACATCTCATCGAGAGGCCCTTCAGAGATAACGCCATCTTGAATGAGCTGTGAAATCTGCTCTTCTCCAAGCGAGTTCATAATTAAGCCATTCGTACATGCCGCCTTCCAGCGTGTCGATAACGGTTCTGTTGTACTCAAATAATAGGGAAGCGAAATACTACCTGCTTTCAAATCAGCAGCACAAAACGCGCCAACCTGCCCGATTAAGCCAGCTGCAGTCGCGTTGAGTGGCGACGAGGGATTAGTCACAGCAGCAATAATACCAGCGCAGTTATCTAACCCTACCGCTTGTAGACTTTCATAGTCTGCACCCAATAAAGTTGGTGCTAGCACATCAAATGCATTGTCCATGGTCGCTTCATTTACTGATAATGCAGGTAAAAACTGCGCCGCAGTCTCTACAGGCATACCTTGCGCTACAGCCTGAGCAAATGTACCAACTTGTAACTTTTTGATGGTATCAAGAATGCGTTCACCAGACTGTGTCGTAAAGGTATTAATAAACGTAATATCATCCGCGTTTACACCACCTTGCTCTGTTACTACAGCCATGAAGGAGTTCGTCAACGATTGAAGCAATAATTGAGAATCAGTAGCAAGCGGTAACGTATTGATGTCAGCCTTAAGCAAATCAAATGTACTTGAGCCTAACACAGATTGTCCATCACTCGCTTTTAGGTTTTTGGTCACTACAACGTAGTATTGGCCTGAGTTTTTCAACGGCTTAAGCGGAATCACTGCAATGTCGTCGCCATTTGCTTTGGTAATGAAATCAACACCAAATGTCAATTCACTGTATATTTTACAGCCTGCTAATGGGGATACTGTCGCACAATCTGCATCATCTAAATTTCCACCAAATGCACCTTCGAAAATACGCACTGCGCCAGGAGCACCAGCCGAAGCCTCATCAAGTGTAATGCCAGTGGGGTGGGAAATCTCGATCGAAAACGGATGCTGCGTGGACCAACCATCGATTGCGCCTAATGCAACACTTGGGTTACCAAAATCAGGCGTGCCACCGTTTGCTTGTGCAGCAATCTCATCAGGTACTTCTAGCGTTCCATCGTCAGTTTGCTCAACTAGAGCAAAAAGAAGATCCGTCGGCGTTTGAAGCTTGCCGCCAGATGGGTCATACACGATACGTGATGCTGGACGTTCTTTAGGCGTATCCGCTCTTACCTCGTCAATCGAATCTCCGCCGCCACAACCAGCGAGTGAAAATGCAGCAGCTACGCTAGCACTGACTAGAAGTTTTTTCATTTCGTCTCCCCGAAACATATTTGTTTTTCTTGTTTCTACTTGCTTTTGCTACTCACCACACAATTATCACTTTACAATTGTGCAAACAAAATACAACAAGTATGACCAGTTATCAGTTTAGGCAATAGTATTGACTTTGTTACCGATTTGCAAAGGTTTGTTAACACATTGTAATGCATTTGCGTATTTAAAAAGTCAATTATTTTATTTCAGTACAATGGTAAACTACGCCTATCTATTCTAGGACAATGAAGAATTATGTTGGACTACAACGCTCCTGACGATCTCTTAAAAGATAAAACAATCCTTATTACAGGTGCTGGTGATGGCATCGGCAAGCAAGCTGCTTTAAGTTTCGCGGAAAAAGGCGCGACAATCATTTTATTAGGCAGAACCGTTAAAAAACTTGAAAAAGTCTATGACATTATTGTCGAAAACGGCTGGCCCGAACCGGCAATTGTACCGCTAGATATGAAGGGTGCTACGGTTAAACATTATCAAGACATGGCCACCACGATAGAATCTCAGTTTGGTAAGCTTGATGGTTTGCTGCAAAACGCCAGCGTCCTTGGACATTTAGAACCGGTCACTCAGATAACAGAAGACATTTTCGATGAAGTCATGAAAGTGAACGTGAAAAGCCAATTTTTTATGACGCAAGCGCTTTTACCCGTGCTTAAGAAAAGTGACAATGCATCCGTCATCTTTACGTCTTCGTCTGTTGGCTCTAAAGGTCGAGCTTACTGGGGAACGTACGCCATGTCTAAGTTCGCCACAGAAGGTATGATGGAGGTATTGGCCGATGAATATGCTAATTCTTCGTTACGTTTTAATTGCATTAATCCGGGTGGCACGCGTACCCAAATGCGTGCGAAAGCGTTTCCAGCAGAAAATCCTGAAACACTAAAAACCCCAGAAGACATTATGCCTCTTTATCTCTATTTAATGGGTAAAGACAGCGTTAAAGAGAATGGTCAAACCTTCGTTGCGCAGCCAAAATAGTGCATCGAGATTAGGTTTAAAGACGCGTAAATAGTAACAAGCAGATAGAAAACGCCCTCAGCCATTTTCATGGTTGAGGGCGTTAATTTATTAACGAACTATCGCTAACCCGCGATTTTAGCCCAAGTATCTCTTAGGCCAACCGTGCGATTAAAGACTGGACGCGTTTCGGTTGAGGTTCTGTCTTTACAGAAATACCCTGTTCTTTCAAACTGGATCGCCTTGCCCTCTTCGGCCTCAAGCAAACTTGGCTCAACAACACCGTGTTTTATCACTAACGATTCAGGGTTAATCGCTGCGGCAAAGTCGTCCTCTGCTGCTGGATTAGGCACGTTAAATAATCGATCGTACAAACGAATTTCGGCCTCAACCCCTTTGGTTGCTGATACCCAATGAATTACGCCTTTGACTTTACGTCCATCCGCAGGATCTTTGCCCAGTGTTTCACTGTCATAGGTACAGTAAATCGTTGTTACGTTTCCTGCTTCGTCCTTTTCAACACGTTCAGCTTTAATCACATACGCGTTACGCAATCTCACTTCTTTGCCAAGCACTAAACGTTTGAATTTCTTGTTTGCTTCTTCTTTGAAGTCTTCTGCTTCAATGAATACTTCTTTGGTAAACGGCAGTTCACGTGTCCCTTTGCTCTCATCATTAGGATGATTCGCTGCCGTAAGCATTTCTAATCCGTCTTCTGGGAAGTTTTCAATCACTACTTTGACCGGCTCAAGTACGGCCATTGCTCTAGAGGCATTTTCATTGAGATCATCACGAATACAGGCTTCTAGCATGCTCATTTCTATGATGTTATCCATTTTGGTCACACCAATGCGCTTACAGAATTCGCGCACAGACGCAGGGGTGTAACCACGACGGCGAATACCTGCAATAGTAGGCATACGAGGATCATCCCAACCGTCAACATGGTTCTCTTCAACCAATTGAATTAGCTTGCGTTTGCTAAGTACTGTGTATTCAAGGTTTAAACGTGAGAACTCATATTGTCTTGGCGTACAATCAATTGAAATATTGTCAATCACCCAATCATACAAACGGCGATTATCTTGGAATTCTAATGTACACAAAGAATGCGTTATCCCCTCAAGGGCATCAGAAATACAATGGGTGAAATCATACATCGGGTACACACACCACTTGTCACCCGTTTGGTGATGGTGTGCAAATTTAACTCGATAGATAACCGGATCCCGCATGCACATAAAAGGCGATGTCATATCAATTTTTGCACGTAATACGCACTCGCCTTCCTTATATTCACCCTGTGTCATTTTTTCAAAAATAGCGTTATTTTCTTCAGGTGATGTATTTCGATAAGGACTTTCTTTACCTGGTGACGTTAGCGTGCCACGCATTTCTCGCATTTCTTCTTGAGTTGAAAAATCGACGTAAGCTAAGCCTTTCTCAATCAACTCAACAGCGTAGCCATGCAGTTGATCAAAATAGTCTGACGAATAACGCTCTTTACCTTCCCAAGCAAAACCAAGCCAATGCACATCGTCTTTTATAGCATTAACGTAATCAATGTTTTCTTTTTCAGGGTTAGTATCATCAAATCGAAGATTACATTTTCCTTGATAATCTTGCGCAAGGCCAAAATTTAGGCAAATTGATTTAGCATGGCCAAGATGCAAGAAACCATTTGGCTCTGGCGGAAAACGTGTATAGATTTGCGAATGTAAACCGCTATCTAAATCTTTATCAATGATCTGACGAATAAAATTGGTCGGACGAATGTCTGTCTCGGCCATTTATAACACCCCGTTTGTCGTTATTAATGTTTTGAATAATCCCGCATTATACCCAATTGAGAACGATGCAAAATCTTTTTATCAAGCTTTACTGGAATTCGATAGGTTTCGTTGGCATTTTCATACTATCAGTGATGAGTCGTGGCACGATCCTTACATATGCATCTACATTTTCATTGCAAAAATCAGAAGATTTAGCTTCGCGCTTGCTGTATAACGTAGGTAATAACAATAAATCGTTCTAATCAGGTTAACATTTGTACTGTTAGTATCACCTCGTTTATGAAAGTAAAAGCCACATCATTCGACATTGCCCACAAGGCGGGTGTTTCGCAATCTACAGTGTCTCGAGCGCTTAGAGACAGTCCATTAGTCAATCAAGAAACCCGTGACAAAATTAAGCAAATAGCCCGCGAACTTAACTACAAAGTAGACAAAAACGCGAGCAACTTGCGCCAGCAACAAAGTAAGACGATTGCGCTATTATTGTTTGAAGATCCTACAACCGATGATTCACTCATTAATCCATTTTTTCTTACCATGTTAGGCAGCATTACACGTGCCTGTGCACAAGCGGATTATGATTTGCTGATCTCTTTCCAGAACCTGAGTGATGACTGGCATGCAGATTATGAAGACACCAACAAAGCCGACGGCATTATATTGCTAGGCTACGGAGACTATCAGGATTACCGCGATAAACTGAGCAAATTGGTTGCCCAAGGCACCCATTTTGTTCGTTGGGGAGCAGAAGACGAAGAGTTTCCCGGCGTGTCTATTGGTTGCGACAACTTCCAAGGGGGTTACGACGTCACCAAGCATTTGCTGGAACAAGGCTGTCAAACCTTAGCTTTCGTTGGCGGTGCCGACAATCACGCACCAGAATTTCAAGCACGATATCAAGGCTTTTGCAAAGCGCTAGGCGAACCAGGCACACACAATTCACAATCTTATCAGGTGGATGCTATTTCCAATGAGCCTTCAGGGTATCAAGCAATCAAGACACTTCTTTCAAAGCCAGTTGCTTTAGACGCAGTTGTATGTGCGAGTGACTTAATTGCCATTGGTGTCATCCAAGCATTAGACGAGGCTAACATTCGGGTCCCAGAAGACATAGCGGTGGTGGGTTATGACAACATTCCAGTATCTAGCTTTACATCACCTAAACTAACAACTGTAAAACAAGACACCAATCTGGCGGGTAAAACACTAGTAGACAACCTTTTAAATCTGATTAACGGTGAAAATGTAGAGACTCGAACCTTGCCTGTCGAGCTAATTATTCGTCAATCTTGCCAGAGATAAACGACTTTTTAAGTAGAAACGTCAAGCGGGGCATAATGCCCCCGCTTAACATGCTGAATAAAGTAGCGACTACATAACGGTATTTATTGCTTAAAATTTACCTCAATTTTCATTTCAGATTCTAGTGATACCTTCATACGAAACTGTTGTTCACCCGCGTTATGGCAATAAGCCATTTTGATGTCATATTCTAATTCATCGCACTGTTCTTGAATCAATTCGCCATTGGCTTTTACCCCTTTGGGCGGCTGCGCAATGCCATGTAACACGAGTGTATACTGTCTCTGGCTTGGTGCGCCTTGGAACTCACCTGACTGGCTTAACAGCAGATCTATACCCTTTGTTGTCTCTTCTGCCTTGTAGGTGAGCACCTGGTATTGACCCGTTGCGATTGATTGAACATCGTTCCCACCATCTTCATATTGGCGATAAATGCGAGAATGTTGACCCTGTGCCAAATAATAGTGGAGTACTAATTGGTCACCCTTGTATTCATCTGTAGATTGGATAACAGGCGACATAGGAATAAACTCCCCCCCTTTAATATAGACAGGTAAGGTGTCTAGGTCAGGGGTGACACGCAAGGTTTGATTGCCAGCGATTGGAATGCTTTTCCCCCTTTGATACCACTGCCCTTTAGGCAATGTCACCTCAATTGTTTTAGCCTGTTCGTCTACTATTGGCCTAACTAAAAACGCATCTCCCCACATGTATTGTTGTGTCTCATCAAACCATGTAAGAGTGTTATCGGGGAAAGCTGCACTCATAGAACGCATCAGTGGCTTACCCGTTAAGCTATTTTCATAGGCCAACGAATAATTGTATGGCAACAATTGATAGCGCAAATTTATGTAGTCACGTGCTATGCGAATGGTTTCGCTGTCATGAAAAATCGGCTCAGGTGCAATATTTTCTTGCGCGTGCGGCCTAAATACGGGTTGAAACACACCATATTGCAACCAACGCAGATACAGCGCCTGATCGAACGCCTCTCCTCCAGCAAACCCTCCTAGATCGGAATGCGTGTACGCCAACCCAAAAGCACCCATTTGTAGCGCCAATTCAACTTGAGAAGACAACCCTTCCCAACTGCGGGCCACATCGCCAGTCCACGGTATAATGCCATAACGCTGCGTACCTAAAAATCCAGAACGCATCATAATAAACGGCCTAGACTCAGGTTGCAGTTTACGTGACGCTTCATACACATTCTTTGCCCATATATGCCCATAGACATTATGAATTTCATCAGCGCCAACTAGCTGCCCATTGAATTTATGAAAGGTATCCTCTGGATGAACTTCAGGCTCCCCGAGATCGCCCCACCAACCATGCACGCCCTGTTCCGCCAACCTTTGATAAGCTTGATTAAACCACTGCTTTCCGGAATCACTGAATACGTCAATTAACCCCGTTTCACCAAAGTAAAACTGGTAAGTTTTAGGTTTACCTGCGGCATTAAGTGCAAGCGCATTATTGTCGACCGCCTCTTGCCACTTCTGTGATGTAGTTAATACAAACGGTTCAGTAATCATGACCGTTTTAACGCCCTCTTTCGCCAAATCCTCAATCATCCTTTCTGGCGTGGGAAATGCGTTGCGATCCCACTCTAAATTGCCCATGTGGCCTTTAATATCTGGGCCAAACCAATATAAATCGAGCACGATAGCATCAAGAGGAATGTTCGCCTTTCTGAATCCTTCGACGACGCTACGAGTTTGTGCTTCTGTTCGGTATCCAAAACGCGAGGCAAAATTACCCAACGCCCAGCGCGGGGGCAGCGGCTGTTTACCAGTCACATCAGTCATGTTTTGGGTAATCTCTTGCATTGTTTCACCCGCTACAACGATATAGGCGGTTCGCCCTGCCACCGCACTAAACTGAAGTATATTCTCTTCGTGACTGCCAATATCCAATGTTCCTTTAGCGGAGTTATCAAATAAAATGCTGTAGCCATGCGTAGAGATGACACCCGGCAAACTGTAATACATTTGATTAGACTGTTTGCCATATCCGTAATGGGCACGGTTGTACAGTGGCATTCTGTGGCCTCGGCGGTTCATGCCTAAAACACGCTGGCCTCCTCCTAGTAACTTTTCTTCATCAGACAACGCGAAGCGAAACCCACGTAACGTATCAGAATAAAACAGCCCACTCTCTTCCTGCGTTAATAGCTTACCATTGGCATAATAAGCCATGTGAAACGGTGACTTAGTCACTTTCACTGAGAGATAACCAAGCTCAATGGAAAGTGCATTCTCACTCTCTGTCACTTTGAATATCGTTTCTATTTTTACTGACGGATTGGCAGTGATCACATCAGCCAACGCAAAAGAGGGAAGCTGACTGTTGTCTTCAGGCGCGTAATGAACCTCAACACTATTGTCCGTTAATGGGCGAATGGTCACTGGCCAATGTGAGGTTTCAATGTCAACACGATCTGCCTTTACCGCATGCGATAAATAGTGGTATTCGGTCGCTGATACTAGCTGAGGAGCAAACAACCACACAACGAAAAGTGTTAAGGCTGCCTTGTAATGAAATAAGTTCGCTAACTTCATGATTGGATTACCACGCGATGACAACGGATTCGTTAGGTGACAACGATAATTCGGCGCTCGCAGATTGGCCTGATATCGTAAATGCAACATCTTTATCTGTTAGTAAATCGATGCCAGCGTCACTTTCACCCAGTAAATGGGCTGGAAAACTAAGCGTAAATTTGCGCAAATTTTCACGATCGAAATTAGATACCACCAGTAAACTCCCTTCTGGTGCCGAGCGAATAAATGAAAACAGGTTATCCGTATAGCCTTTAGTGTTTGCCAGATTCATGGCCTGTAACGGCACAAATTCCCCCTGCATCGATGGGTGAAACGCTGAAATATTGAGCACGGTTTTATAAAAAGCACGCAATTCACGCTCATCATCACTCAGTTGTCCACCATCGAACTCTCCGTTGTTCATCCAGCGCTGATGGGCAGGTACGCCTGCATAATCAAATATGGTCGTTCGGCTAGGCTTACCAAACCCCATATCTTCACTGCCGTCTTCACCTACTTCTTGACCAAAGTACAACATGGTTGGCGAACGGCTAATAAGTGCAGACACTACCATCGCAGGTTTACCGGCTTGAGCATTCCCTGCAAACTCAGGACTGGCAATGCGTTGCTCGTCGTGATTTTCTAAAAAGTGCAACATGTGGGATTCGATATCTTGCAAGCGTGTTTGAATTTCTACCAGTTCAGCTGCACCTTGTTTTTGCTGCATCACCGCCTTTAACGTGTCATAAAACTCCACTTTGTCATACAAATAATCCATTTTCCCAAGCTGGATGTAGTCTCTGTATAAACTCGGGTTGTACACTTCTGCCAATATAAAGGCATCAGGGTTTTTAATTTTGATAGAAGAGTTTAAATAACTCCAAAATTCCACTGGCACCATTTCAGCCATATCATAACGAAAACCATCGACGCCTTTGTCTAACCAGTAGTGCACTATATGATGAAATTTGTGCCAAGAATCAGGCAAATCTTTGTCTTTCCAAAATGCAGCGTGTTCCGAATAGTCTTTAGTTCGATAGTCATCGGGTAAAGATGGAAAATCATAATTGCCATCGGGTTTAACACCGTAATTCACCTTAACGGTCTCGTACCAATCATCTCCCTTGGGTTTCGCGGTACGGGCACCATTTCCAGTCCACTTGGCGGGATACTCTTCAAATTTACCATCTAGCAATGGCGCTGTATCTCCACCTAGAGGGCGAAGCGCGTCGGGCAATGTCGGCACATCAAAGGCTTCATTTACAACATAATAAAAATTGTTATCTCGAGAATAAGTGACCGATGTATTATCTGATGCGCCAAAATCTTCCACTCCATCAGGGGCATATAATGACTGGTATCGTCTGGCAACATGATTTGGCACAATGTCGATTATTACTTTCATTCCAGCGTCGTGTGTACGCTTAATGAGAGCTTCAAATTCTTGCACCCTATTGGCAGGATTGGTAGCAAGGTCTGGATTCACTGAGTAATAATCTTTTACCGCGTAGGGCGAACCTGCCCGACCTTTAATCACATCGGGATCATCCAGCGTTATGCCATATTCTGTATAGTCTGCCACCAAAGCATGATGGGGCACGCCTGTATACCACACGTGGCTAACCCCGAGTTGACGAATTTCATCAAGCGCCTCAGGCGTAAAATCATTGAATTTACCCACGCCGTTCTGTGCTTTCGTCCCCCACGGCATGTTGGTGGTATTTGTGTTTCCAAATAAGCGCGTAAACACTTGATATACGACTGGTTTTTGTCTTTCTACACCAGTGTTTACTTGTTCAGTTATGCGCGTTGTACTGGGAGTACAACTTTGTAATATTGTCGCCACTACGACCCCGAGTGCAATGGGTTTCCAGTGTGTTAATTTTATATTCATTTTATAAACCTTTTTTGACGCCCCGATACGTTTTAGCGAGGATTGTCCATTCGACAATATTGTTGAATGTAAGCAGTGTGTTCACTCATGTCGGCAACTGTCGCGTTAATCAGTGTTTCCAAGCTTGAGAAAAGATCTGATGTTTGGCTGCCACTTAGCGCTTCGGCAAGAGGATGACATGCTTCGGGCATCAACCCTTGGCCTAGCATGACCTGATGCCACGCCACGTCAGTGAACAGTTCGTCTTGCTCTCTAAATACTTGTCCGGTGGCTTTAAATAACGCGATTTTATGGGCAAGCGAATCTGGGATTGGCATGTCTCGGCATCGCTTCCAAAACGGTTCGTTTCGATTATTCAAAACGTAATGCAGGATAATAAAATCACGAATTCGGGTAAATTCTACTTCAGACTGCCGATTAAACTCGCGCTCAGCAGCGTGATAATTGCTCTTGTTTGGTAACAGTTTCATAAAGCGCACCAGACCCGATTGCACCAAATGCAAACTGGTTGATTCTAGCGGTTCAAGAAATCCACTAGACAATCCGATTGCCAGACAGTTTTTATGCCATTGCTTTACACGTCGACCGGTTACGAATTTGATAGGTTTCGGCGTCCCGATTACGTTGGTATTCAGTTGACCAAGCAAAAGTTCTGTTGCAGAGTTGTCATCTAAATAATCAGAGCAATATACCAACCCATTGCCCGTTCGGTGCTGTAAAGGAATGCGCCATTGCCATCCAGCTTGGTGCGCAATAGATTGTGTATAAGGTGGAATGTCAGAGGTATTTTCAGTGGGAACGGCTAAGGCACGATCACAGGGTAACCAATGACGCCAATCTTCGTAGCCCGTTTTAAGTGCTTCTGAAATTAACACGCCTTTGAAGCCCGAGCAGTCAATGAAGAAATCGCCTTCAACGACTTGCCCACTTTTAAGTCGTAACGCGGTTATTTCACCATTTTCTTTGTTAAGAGAAACATGCTCGACTTCCCCCTCAATACGTTTCACACCCCATGCTGTGCTTAGCGTTTGCAAATATTGCGCGTACAAACCAGCATCAAAATGATACGCATGGACAATGCCGGGCAAGCGTGTATTGGGAATGCGCGGTAATGGCTGAAATTTACCCGCTTTTGCTGCTTGGTAATTTAACGAAAAATGCCAAAAATCATTTTTGTAACCGTTACTTCGGGCGTTTAACCAATTATGATGAAATGGCGCAAGCCCCATGTCTTTGCCAATTTGCCCGAAGGCATGCATATAAGATGACGTTGGGTCTTTCCATCCTACAAACTCAATACCGAGCTTGAATGTACCATTGGTTTTTTGAATGAAGGTATTTTCATCAATACCCAGTACCTTATTAAAATGAGTAATTGGCGGAATCGTCGCCTCCCCGACGCCAATAGTCCCGATATGTTCAGACTCGACTAACGTAATATCAAGCTGATTTCCCATCAGTCTGGCGAGTAAACTGGCGCTCATCCAGCCAGACGATCCCCCACCCAAAATCACGATACGCATAGCACCATTCCTCGTTTAGAAATGAAACCTTTGTGTCGTTGGCTAAACAATGCCTGTTGAACCATAGACACGCCAGAGACGGTTACACGCTTTACACAAAAGAAAGCCGCCAAGCGGCGGCTGACTGTTACCGTATTTCTGTATTAAAACTGATAGTTAATACCGAGTAAGAAATTGCGTCCATAGCGCTGTGCATCGCGAACATCAAGACCTGCTTCAAGCCCATGATTAGTCACAAACTCTTCGTCTGTCAGGTTCTGTCCCTGCAATGTCACCGTCAGACCTTCTAATGCAGCAATACCTGAATCATCAAAGTTATAGCTAATTTGTGCATCTACGATGTCACTGCCCTTCACATTCACTGGCACGCGTTTTAGCGACAGTCCTGATACTTCACCGAGGAAGTCAGAACGACTACGCCAGCTTACACGAGCTTCAAACCCTGCTCGCTCGTAATACAGGGTGGCGTTGTAGACTTCATCCGATAATCCCGGAACCGTGATGTCAAAAGACTGAACGTCTGTATTGCCTTGTGTATCGGTTGGCACTTCTAAATCAAACTCAATTGAGCTATCAAGGAAGGTAGCAGATACGATACCACCGAAGCCTTCCAGTGCATCAGACAACATCGCGCCGGTAAAAGAGAAAGACACCTCCCCTCCTTGAATGTCTCCATCTCCTAGATTTTGCCATTGTGTTATGACACCAATAGGTGCAGGTTGAAAACCTTCTGGCGGCGTTAATTGTGATGTATCTACCAAACTCGGTACTTCTAGTTGCCAGTCTTCTAACTTCTTGTAGAACAAAGCAACGGCGAAGTAACCCTCTTCGTGATAGTAATTTTCGTAGGTTAAATCTATTTGGTCGGCTTTAATCGGGCGCAACGCCGGATTCGCTTTAGAGCCAGACCATATGCCTACTTTTTCATCAAAGTTTAATTCGCCAGAACTGGCGTTCATTCTATCCATGCGTGAACGAGACATGGTTCTTGCCAAACCTAAGCGTACCACTTGGTTGTCTGCTATATCGGCAATTAAATTTACGCTCGGTAACACTTCGGTAAAGTCATCTCCCCCTTCCGCATTTTGTATGTCTAACGTGCGGTCAGCCAATCGACGCGTGTTGTAGCCAGTAGCACTTTGATCTGTTTTCACCACTTGTAGGCCAACATTTCCTCGCAATGGCATGGTGCCAATTTCTGTATCAATATTGGCTTTTACGAATGCCGTCGTGACTTCTTCTTTCACTTCCCATGTGTTTTTCCAACGATCAGGATCGGTAATTGAAGAATCGTACTCAAGGTAGTTACCATCTTGCCAGAATCGGAATGAATCAAACGCGACCATTTCGCCAAAGCCTAGGAAGTCTAGCGAAACATTAGGTAGTCTGTATTCTGACGGAATCGCGGTTTGCGCGCCGGGGATTACGTTGCCATCTGCGTCTAACGTGCCAGGGAGTGTTAAGAAAAAGCCGGCATCTTTCTTAGATTTCGTTCTATCACTATAGTAGAGTCCAAATTCTACACTAGACACCATGCCTGAATCCAAAACATGCTCTGCGGCAATTTTCAAGGTTGTTAGCTCGTCTTCGACGGTTGGCGTATTAATAAAACCATCTTGGTCGTTGTCGCTGTCAGGATCCAATAAGTTGCCCCAACCCCAAGATTGTGGGTTACCCAGCTGTATAACGCTGTCGTCACCGTAGTCGAGATCGGGTGTAAGGGTGACACTTTGATTATCGGAATTAAATACAAAATCAATAGACTCGGGTAAACGGTCATCTTTCCCACGGCCAGACCCAGCATAGGTTTCAAGTGACCAAGTGCGTCTTTCTACTTGTGAATATGCAGCGTCAAACTCCAATACCCACGCGTCATTCAGTTCATACTCAAAGTTAGCACCGATAGCGGTTAAATCTGCTTCTCGTACGGTAATGTCGTTTCGAATCACTGCACCAACAGGCGAGTCAATCCACCCGATAGTGCCTGTAGTAGCAAACCCATCTGTAATAGTGCCCACTGTTACCCCTGCATCTCCCCAAGCAGCGGGAATTTCAGGGCCGCGAAGTTGCTGTTCATCTTCAAAGTCGATGTACAATGCGTCAATATTGACTTTTAACCGTTCGTTGGGTGTCCATTCTACAACCCCCATAAACGTATCACGGGTAAGTTCTGATGAACGATTAAACGGCTTTAAACCACCAACGACAGCAACGCCATCATCATTTTCTGGCCACCCCCACGTATTGAATCGTTCTTCATTCACAGGTGATGACATATGTGCGTATGCAAAAGCAACACCTAAGGTATCGTCATTAAATTGGTCGATATACGAAAAGCTTCCGCGTACGCCTGTATCTTCCCCATCAGGGTTTAACTGACCAATATCGTTCTTTTCACCGCGTAAAGTAAAAGAAAGGTTTTGTTCACCAAAGGCAAGCGGCTTTACAGTACGCATGTCAATGGTGCCGCCGATGCCTTGTGTCATCAATGACGCTTCAGGCGTTTTATACACCACCACTTCATTCATGATTTCGGAGGGGTAAACATCAAACTCGACGCCGCGGTTGTCGCCCAGAGAAACTTGTTCACGACCATTAAACGTAGTGGCACTGAAGTTCTCGCCTAAACCACGAATAGAGATAGAACTAGCACGTCCATCTAAGCGTTGCGCCGCTAACCCTGGCAAACGAGCTAGTGATTCAGCAATACTTGAATCTGGTAATTTACCAATATCTTCTGCCGTGATCACTTCAACGACAGAGGTTTCGCTCATTTTGATCGCTTGGGATTTTTGTAAACTCGCGCGAATACCAGATACCTGAATCACCTCAACAGATTCATCAGTAGTATTTGCATCCTGAGCATAAGCAGTAGGTGCTAACCCTGCGGCAATGCCACCTGCCACCATGGCTGCTTTGATAAGGTTGGGCTTGAAGTTTTTCATGTGTGTGTCCCGTTCCGTTTAGTTGTTAGCGCACCTACTGCAACGTTTCCTAATAACAATGAGTACACTTCTCTTTATTCTGGGCGAAATACTACAAGGAATTGATTTGTTGCCTCAATACTCTGCATACGTATTCAGGAAAATACAGCAACAGTTGATTAACATAGTTGACATTTCAGTGTCAACGTAATCGAGGGTGTTACTTTTTCATATAACATTGTTTTTAATGATATTTTTATAACTACATGACAGCACCAATATCAACCTAAACAAGAAAGTAAATTTCGTAATTAACTTTCACATAACAAGATGTAATCGAGTTGTTACGGAGATTGTAGAATATTTTAGGGTCTTATTTTACCCTATGTTGAAGATATTTGATCAAATCTGGAAGTTCAAGTTGGCTTTGTCGCCTTTGGCGTTGCTATGTATTGAGATTTAGCCTGCAAGAGAAATAAGATAAACTGCATCTTTATTCTTTACTGTATATTTTCATGCACATAATAGAAATAGTTGGATACGTTTGTCTGGCGCTGTCATTTATTGGAATGCCAATAATGGGGATTTTTGCAATCGTACTAGGCATCATTCTGAAAATATACGACAAAGAAAATTATGACATTTTTTACATGTGGTATTTTCCTACATCGTTTGTATTACTGTTTGACTATGTAATCACAAAAGAAAACGTGCTTAAGTTACCCTCCAAGTATAGGTGGGTTCCCAGCATATTGAAATACTCAATTCCCACCGTATTTTTTTCCTTTATCATTGCTGCACCAATCACCTACATTATTTATTCATAATCAAGCGAATCATAAACAGAGCCATCCAAAATAAAAATTTATTCGAATCATCGCTCAGATATTTTCGGTTTTGTTGTTATCGAGCACTTCGATTTTATAGATACAAAATACTTTCTGATATTTTTCATGTAGCCAAGATTTATCAATTTCAGACACACTTTCCCATATACCAACAAATCTAACATGTTTACCATCGATCTTTTTAAGGGGTCTTATGTCAGCTTCGTAACAAAGGTTAGCCGCAATCCTGCCTACCGCAGGGAAAAGTGCTATAAAAGTGTCTCCAACATAACCATCATACGATGTATATAAACATCCACTCTGATTTCTTGAATTTTTAGAAATACAACTTTCATCAGAATTTATAATGAACCGCCCTTCGTAGCTATCAACGCCAATACCGTTATTCATATTCTCTTTTAAATTTATTCTTGAATTTAAAGAAAAATATAAAAAAGTAAACAGCACCATTGAAATACTCATAAGCACCAATGCAAACTTCGGAAATTCTTTAGGAGTAAAGATAAGCATCCAAATATACATAGACAGCCCAAAAGACATAAGCACAAGTTGCAACGCTCCAAAAGATCTCAATTCATAAAAAACATTCCATTCTGTCATAATCAGCGCAACCCTATAAAACGATAAAGTAATATACATTTAGTTAAATGACACATCTCGCCACCAAAACACCTTACGGCTAAGAAGACGCGAGCACTTCGATTTTATAGATGCAAAACTTATTGTGGTATTTTTCTTTTAGATCAGGAATATTTATTTTTTCAGCCTTGTCCCACTTACCTGTGAATTTTACTAACGTTCCATTTAGTGCCTGTAATTTGCGTTTCTCTGCCTCATAACAATAGTCTTCTACTGCCACTAGATTAGGCCGTGGAAATAATGCAATGAACTCATTATTGATATAACTAGAGTATGCCGTACTGCCGCAACGGCTTGCATTCTCCCAGCCTTTTCTAATACATACGGCTTCGTCACTAAATCGAAATACCCCTTCGTAGTAGATAACCCCTTCTCCACGTTCAACTTTATCTTTAGCCTCAATTCGAGACTGTATAGAGGTATAAAGTAAGATGAAAAATAAAGCAGCAAGCGAAGAGAAAAAAGCAATCATTATTGACGCTTTTTGAACCAATGCAATTATGATCCATAAACACATAAAGCAAAAGAAGGCAGCCAGCATTACTTGCCCACCAACGAAAGGTTTTATCTCATAAAAGGTTGTCAACATTTACTCCCGTGATACGACAAAGTTCAAGCTGAATCATCAATTTTTAGAAGATTGATAAAGTGGACGCAAACGTTCAAGCGCATCTATAAATTTTTTCTCCGTGACTATAGATGGACGCCTATCCTTCAAACTTTGCAAAATTTTCGCAGCAAATTCCGCATCACCTTTATCCATATAAGCGTGCGCCAATACCACTTCTAACTCTAGGTCAGTATTAAAATTATTCCTCATACCCAAAGCGCGATACGCTGTGGTAATTGCATTTTCACTGTCATTTTTGTGCTCTCCAAAAATGATTGCGATCAGGCGCAAAGAGTAGTAATCCTCTCTAATGTTGTTACTCTTCACAGCGTAGTTAAAGGCCAAATCATAACGCTCTATGAAGTAAAGAAAGTTAGCATACTGCATCAAAACATATGCGTCTTCTGGATAAGCTCTTACAACTTTGGCAAATTCAGATGCTGCCTGCTTTACATTCTCTTCATAAGCCTCACCAGCTGCAGCGGCCTGGAAATAAACATTTGCAATTCCTACCATCAGATCAGGCTTCGCGTCATCATCAAGTGCAAGTCCTTCATGGTACGTTTGCACTGCTTTTGAGCGCTGCTTATTTAAGTTATACAGGGCGCCTAGTTTTTGATAATAAACTCCCGTCGACTTGCAAGATTCACTCGTTCCACGCCAATACTCTACTGCAGCTTCATAAGAATAATTTTCTTTGTAAAGTTTGTCGTTTAACAGTTGCACGTCTGTAGAGCAGTTAGCAAACGCAGTTTCCGCTCCAGCGATTACCATTAGAAATGATATGCCAATTTGATAGGCTAGATTTTTCATAGAATAAAGTTCCTTTTCTACGCTTAAATTTATGTATATAGGTTAGAGGAGAAAAATTGACACTAGGTATATGCACGAGTGACACGTCATAAACGCGCCAAATAATTCCTAAAAGAAACGCGCTAGATAATGTGGGCTGTGCATTCCGTATCACTCATACTATTCGTATTTTGTTATCTTTAATATGCATTGGAAAGTAATGCCTAGTCTTGTTTTGGTAATTAATTCAACACTAAGCATATCGCCCTCTGCAACCCCAACTTTAGAATATAAACTAATGTCTTTGCAAAACGGTGTTTTGTTCTTTACGAAAATATGGCGTTTACCGACTAACAAGTGGGTGCCACTTTTTACTCTCTCTAGCAAATAGTAGCGACCTTTAACTGTTTCCAATTCGCTTGGCTTTAAACCTACGTAGCTCGCTAAAGTGATTAGATGAATGACAGATATTACTAAAAAACTAATAGGAAAAACACTGCCCAACACAGCTAAAGGCATGTATCTTTTCTTTTTTGTGTTAGGGATAGTCTTAACTTTAACGGCAATAAACCCTAACACGGTTAAAGACAAAGCTATCAAAGTATAATAGAGAATACCACTTCTAACCGAAGTATCAGAAATTATCGTTTCAATCATTATTTACGTCAAAATAATAGCGACAATACTACAGGGCTTTCAAACCTTTTTTGAAGTGCAATAAGGTCTTTAAGTAACTGATCTACGTCAATTCGTTGTGATTCAGCAATGCCATAAAATGATAAATGAAAATGATCTTGTAGCATCACAATTGCATGACACGCCTGTGCATTCCCCTTCAGATTCTGACACCGAATGAAGATTGGTTCATCAGCATTCGCCAAGTAATAATATTGTAAGTCTAGCGTTTGTCTCATCAAAATAATTGGATGATTGAGCTGCGAGCTTAACACTGGCCATTCCGCAATATCTGCCAAAACAAGCTTCTCTTGCGTGTATGGTTTATAATGAGGGCTACCCCAAGTAAACGCATAGCTGTTAAAAAAATTTAGTCTATCATCATAGCGCAATCCGTGCTGATTCAAAGCGACTATTTTAGTATCGCTAACATCTAGCACTACACAATTTTTACTTTCTCCGTTTAGGTTTTGTGAGCACTGAACATCGACTTCAAATATGAACAGTAATGCATTGTATGATAGGTAAGCGAAGGCAGCAGCAAATGCTGCCACCTTCAAATACTTTTTTGTCACTAATACTCTCCTAAGAATGCCCTTTGAATATCCACATGTGAAGATGGAATTGCAGGTAACGGGTTGAGGAAGTTACCAATTTGTCTTGGCGATACAACCGTACCATTGTCATTCCATAACCAACGATTTGGATTGGCTGGCGTATATTCCACATGATTGACATTACCCGCCTCCATGAAATGCTGAAGGACACTGCGGCGCTCTAAATTCTGCTGAGTTGGTAATTCCCAAGGCTCAGCTTGCGCATCAATTACCCATTCAACCGCATCATTTGCCCAGTCGCCTAAAGCACTCACTAATGGAATTTGTGGTGTTTTTTGGAAAAAGAGCTCAACCGTATTGTTATTATTATTGATTACGTTGATAAAGTCCGCGCCTTCATGAATCGTGAAGTTAGGATCATTCATGAATTCAGCCGGTACGCGTCCTAAATGGCCATGGAAAGCCCCTGCATGAAAGCCTTGTTCAATATCTCCAATTCCAACTTTGGAGCCTGCATAAGTATCATCCATGAAAAGCAACATATTGCCAGGGAAGTTTTCACCCATTCCTAGACCTTCCCATACGAGGTAATCCACGTTTTCAATATGATCGTTAGACAGTGAAACTGTAGATGAAATGCCTAACTCATTTTTTGTCGCTTCATGGTGAGCTGCAAAAAACTGGTGTACGGCATTATCAATCAAATATGAAAATGAATCGAGGGTGACAGGATAGTCAGGTCCGTTATTCATCTTCGCAATAAAGTTACCGAATAATGCTGCACCACCATGGACCCCCGCATAAGTTGTAATTGAGGCCTGATCGTAGAGTATTGAAAGCCCTGTTGCCTCAGCATACACAAGATAAGCCCCTGCTCTATCACCTTGACGCAATCTCGCTTCCGCTTCTGCTATTACTTCGTCAGTTAGTTGTCTTGGAGCGGTTTCTTCTGTAACCCTCGTCAAATGAACTTTAGGCTCTAACGGTTCTACAGCCGCATTGTTTGCAGTTTCAAGCAAAACCTCGCGAGATTCAGCATTTTGAGTATTGAGAGCTGTGACTTTCTCTTTACTCATAATACCAAGTTCATCTTCGATAGGTGCCACTTCTGGTGGCTTAGAAATTGGACTTTCAGGCACCTCAGCCGCTGCACGTTCAGCAAGCTTTTTATCTAGTACCTGAGAGCTAATTTCTTGGACATCACTATCTAACTCCTGAAAAACTTCTTTTCTCTGTGCGTTAGCAATTCGCATCGCCTCATCTTGTAAGAGATTGGTGATAGAGCTAAGTAATTCCTCCGTTCTTTTCTGAACCTGTTCGATCTCATGACGTTTTGTGCGACTACGGTTAATTTCATTACCAATTGCACTACCAAACGCGTTTAACGCCACTTGCTTGAAGTTCCAAGATGGCTCATCTTCGCCATCAAAGACGGCTTTACCTATCGCATAACTTACACCAGCACCAACAATGCCACCTGTCGTTCCATCAGCGACATTGCGCCAATCAAAATTAGCGCCCTTTTCTGCATTAAAGGACATCTCACCAAGTAGACCATTCATGGTGTCTGACGTCATAACCGCGGTACTAAGTGCTGAAACGGCCACGTTACCCCAGCTAAATGATGTATCAATGCCCGCAATCTTATTTGCCCCAACATTGAGCGGTACACTCAATGCTGACTGCCATATTTTACCAGCGTTGCTGAGTACCTCTTTACCATTAACCGATGAAACATAACCCAATTCTCGTAATCCTGCCGCAGTACCCGCGGTGACAACAGACGTCAAACCACCCGCAACAGCTTTTCTGAGCGAGAAGCTCTCTACGACGCCCATGGCTTTACCTACCAGCTGACTGGCAACACTACCTACGAAGCCACCAGCAAATGCTGCTGCCGCAACACCAAGACTAAAACCGGCAGCTCCAGTCATTATCGCGGTGCCGGCAGCCCATGCTGCGCCCATGCTCATAGTAGCACCTGACATAGCCAACGCAGCTGCACCAGCGGTGACAACAGTAGCCACTACCGCAACCACCACCATAACGATCATGGCTATGCCACCACAGCCGTCTTTCTTAGGCGGAATAGGCGGAGGCGGTACCTCAGGCAACGTTGGATTAACATCCCCCATTGCAGCCCCCGCGTTATACGGTCTAAACGTTTCTGAGCTATTGTGCAGGTTGGTACTCGCAACATTAGGAATGTTAAGTACTGTTCCTGCCGTTAGGCTTTCCGTCCCTTTGAGTCCGTTTGCATCAGCAATGAGATACCATAGCGATTTATCACCCCACAATTGTGTCGCGATGTTCATTAAGGTATCGCCAGAATTTACGGTGTAGCGTCCATTGCTGATACCACTTTGGCGACCAATAGGAACAAAGTTCGCGTCAAAATCTGCGGCCATCACAGGTTTAAATTCTTGCTCTTTAGATGCATTGCTTGAACGTTTCTTCTGCGCTTCGGCCAACACAGAAGCATAGTCACGATAGCTCGGGCCATCATTACCAATGTCACCGACACCGACACCGTTGTAGTAGAAATAACGTTGTTTCTTAGTGTACGTCGGCGCTTCTTCAGTTCGCGTTAACACTTTACCGTCAAAGCTGTTTACATAATCCAGAACACGTCCGGCGTAGGTGTCAGTCGCTTTCACCAGATTACCGTTTGCATCATATTCCAGTTTCGACAGACCATTTGCCCATGAATAGCGCAGTTCACCATTCACGCTGCCTTGGATCTCAATTTTAGATTGTTTGTAATTGTCCCACTTTTCATAGGTATTACGCGTAGTCTGAACACTGGTGCTCCATGAACCATCACTCTGTTTACTTGACGTACTAGCACGACTAGACAGGACATTCCCCATTTTGTCGAGCATATAACTGGTAGTCACGTTCTGGTCATTTACGCCAGCACTCGTGTAACGCTTGTTAGATTCACTGCGTTTTTGACCCGCTGCGTTGTAGTAGTAATCAGTGGTTGAATGCAGCGACCCGTTATTTCCATTCGGATAATATTCGTAAGGTTCCGCAATATATTCATAGCGTCCCTCACGGTATTCACGCCAGCGTACTACCGGCTGTTCGTGTGGGCGGTACTCTTTCACCTGACGGAGATAACCCCCGTCATAATAAGAACGCGTTGCACGTAAGTTACCGTCGACTTTGACAGCCACCAGCCAGCCGAATGCATTATAGGTGTATGACTCTATTGAGCCTCCCGCATTCTCGACTGTGCTTCGACGACCAGCTGCATCATAAGTCACCTTAACGCCGTCACCTCTGACAATGGCGCCATTTTCAAGCGAGCCTTTACTGATCTCAACGCGATTCATTGCATCATAGGTGTACCAGTGATCAACCGACGCACTGTTTCCATCAACATTTGTGTACGTTGATTGAATACGGCGACGATTACCTACCGCATCGTACTGGTATTGAATGCTGACACCAGTATCCGTAATTGATTTAATGCGGTTCAACTCATCAAAGGTGGCCCTTGTTTGCTGGCTATATACCGCTTGACCACCATCATTGAAGTAGAAGTACTCTTCACCAATTACATTGCCATTCGCATCGTAATCGAACGTTGCATAGTTATTTGCACCCGTATCATCAATGCCTTTTTTCTGGCCAGTCCCAAAATAGGAATAACTGATATTTTGCCCAGTGCTACCCGTTTGTACGTCAAGGAAGCCAGAATTCGCGTTGTAGTAATAGTGGAACGTATTTCCACCCAAATCTTCTTTAAACGAAATTCTACCCACGTGATCCAAATGTTCTTTTTTGGTATCTCCAGTGGCATAGGTTGTGGTTTTTTCCCATCCACCGTAGTTACCAATACTCGTATCATAACGATAGCTGTAAGTTGTGATATACCCCGCAGGATCAATAGCTCGAGTGGTTCTACCTAAAGTATCAAACTCGTAATAGCTCATATTTGCCTGACGTGTCATTACATTGGCATAACCAGTGTTATGGCTTAGCTGCTGCCCCTGTTGGTTGTATACATAAAAGTCATCATTTTTACCTGCGCGGTCAACTTTGATGACATTTCCACCCGCATCATAGGCATAGTTAACGAAGCGACCTTCTTTGGTACGCTCTTTCATTAACTGCCCATAATTATCGTAGTAATACAATTGATACGTACCATCTGCATGATTAACACGCGTCAACTTACCAGCAGAATATTCACGAGTTTGTAGCTTGGCATTGCCATCAATCTCAGCGACTTGATTTCCTTGCACGTCATACTTGTATTGGGTCATCACGCTTCTTGATACCGTCGCGCCATTACTTCCCGTTACTTGTGTACGTGGGTCAATGCGTTGAACTAACTGACCACGGTTATCATAGTTGTAACGTGTGGTATTTCCGTTAGCATCAGTCGTGCTCTCAATCTGGCCGAACGCATTGTATGATTGCGAGCGAGAAGCGCCATATTGACGTAACTCTGCAACAGATTGCGATGCCAGCACATCTAAACTGCGCTTAGACAGATCAGGTTTGGCGGTGTTAGCATGCGTTATAGCGCTATTTGCGCCTAAGGTCATATTACCCTTTGCACCATTAACAACACGGCCTGCCACGTCAGTTGCTTCGTAGTAGTACTCGTAATTACCATCTGCTAGCGCACTCACATCTACCTGGAATTTTCCGTTACCAGCATCGTACGCCAGTAGCTTAGAAAATGTGCCTGAAGACCCTTGCGTGCGGTAATACAAACTAACACGCGTCGCATTTTCAGGTTGCTGTGTCAACGTTACCAAGCTAGGTAAGCTGTGCTTATCATCAGGGAACGAGCGGGCGTTATACTGATTAATATCAGGTGCTGAGCCTTCCCAACCATAGCTTCCTGTAAGAGTTTTGTAATAGACCCAATTGCCCTGACTATCTTGTTTATAGGTTTTTATGCTGTAAACAAAGCCACGCTCTTTGATACTCGTTGTGGTGGTTTTACCGTGCGCCTGCACACCATAACGATTAAAGTCATCCTTACCATATAAGTACGATCGTGGAGAGTTAATGCCTTGGAACTGATATCCAGAAGAAGACGAGTCAATTTCTGTTGTTCCGCGCGTCGCATAACCTGCAAAGCCAGTATCCCATTCAAGTTTAATTTTACCTTGATAGTCTTCCATACCCGACAGCTTAAAGCTCAAGCCGTATTGCTTGTAGATTTGTTCTGGTTTTCTGTCTTTCGAACCAGAGGCCATGAGATGGAATTTAACGTCTATATCACCGCCTTTGCCCACTGACGCGGCACCGCTTGAGAAGTTGCTTCCCGGTACGTTGCCCACATCAGGAGCGGCATTCGCCTGCGCACGCAAATACTCAAGTTCAGGGTCAATGCTTTCTATCGCATTGTTGCGCCCATCAAATCGTATTGCTTTAAAGTGAATGGAGTCTGCACTTTTACTCATAGACAAAAGTGCACTCAACGAAAGCTGTCTAATTGATGTCCCTGCTGAATTGACTTGTAGTGTCGCATTGCCATTTTCATCGTAGAAGTAACGCATATGGCGTCCTCCTTCTGAGGAAAATACCATTCGACCATTTAAGTCATACTCATAAAAGGTATGCTCTTTTCCTTGCGCACCTTTAGCGACCACGCGACCTACGTCATCATAGCGCGTTGTGTGATTAACACCAGCGGCGTCAGTGTGCACAGTTTGGCGATTTGCACTGTCGTACTGGTATTTGTCAATTAACCATCGATGGCGAGTAGAACTTGTTCTATTCGATTCATCGTACACCTGATACGTTTGTTTCTCACGTTTCATGGTGACGTTACCGTATTGGTCATAGACGTAGCGAATGTCAATATCGCCCGGCGCGGTGATGCGGATCACACGACCAAACTTGTCATAATGGCGAGTCGTAATACGATCGTTGGTATCAATTACACCTACAGTACCAACTTTTGCATCTAATGCTTCGACAACTTGATTGCCAAGTGCATCGAACTGCATGATCTTAGTCGGCGCAACTGATGCATTCACGTAGTCAGTGAAACCCTGATCGACAGATTTTATTTGACGGTTCAGCGCATCATAAGAGAACGTGATTGAGGATTTTTCTTGTACCCACGCTCCGTTCTTCGTAGCGCCTACTTCTGTCGTGAGTACATTGCCATTTGCATCGTAACTGAAACGCGTAGTGTAATCGGCAATACCGCTTGTCATAGTGCCGCTGGTCACGGTGCTGTAACGTACGTTTAGTATACGTTGCTCAGTAACGCGATTTAAAGCGTCATATTCGATCAATGTCGTCCGATCTTTACTCGGTGAGGCATTGATATAACCCATCACAGTAGACAACGCGGTGTTAGCGTTAAGTGCCGCCAATTCTGCGGTTGTCAGTGCAGTAGCGTAAACTGTCTCTCGAACATTATTGCCATTGGCATCATATTCACGCGTTGACGCAAAACCATCGCCATTAATCGTCACAACCGCGTTGCCAGCTGCATCGTAATAGGTAAACTGACTTACGCCTCGACCGTCAACCGTAATCGCCTCTAGTCCAGCATTATTATAAATAATCTGCGTTTTACCTGAGGATTGACTAAACCCTTCCCCTGCGGCGTAGTAAAGCGCATCTGATGTACTTTGTGAAACGAGTCGGTTTTGACCGTCATATTCATAGCGGGTTTCAAAGTAAGGTAGCATATTCGCCACACTACGAATAAATGATTCGTTGGTACTACCGTCCATTTTTTGCTGGTAAATACGATCAGCAATTTTGTTGCCATTCGCGTCATAGATGTACGTTCTTAATACATCATCATGATCAACAAAATGGGTCAAACGATTGGCATCGTCATACAAACGAATTTGATAGCGCCCCAAATTATCAGTGGTTTTCACCAAATTCCCAGCAAGGTCATATTCTTTCGTTTCAGTTGGTGTGACCATTTGTTGAGCACCATTAGTGCCTACAGCGACCAAACGAGCAGGATAATTGACTTTAACCTGACGGCCTAGCTCATCATACTCAAATGTGGTCGTTTTTTCCTGAGGCGTTCCCACTGCTTCGGTCATAGACAACTGCTGGCCGAATTTGTCGTACGTATATTTGGTGATGATTTCACCCGACTCAGTGGCTCGCGTATTGGTATTGGTTACGTAAGTCACTGAAGGCGTACGGCTCTCAATCAAATTGCCTTTCATATCATAGACATTAACCGTTTTATTACCGCGTCTATCTGTAATACTGGTTAAGTTACCGAATGCGTCATACTCGTAACGCTGTACATACCCCATAGGGTCACGCTCTTCGGTTACCTGTCCGAGTGAGTTATAAACATAACGTGTTTGATGCCCTTCCTGAGCGCTTCTTTGATCTATTAGCGACTGCATTTGCTCGAGCGATGTCGACGTAGAATACGTTCCACTTTGCAATGCAACTTGGTAGCGCGTTTGGGAAGCGATATCACCCCGAACGGTATATATGAAGCTTGTCACATAACCATTTGCGTCAACAGCAAAACGTGCCCGCCCTTTTGAGTCATAGAGCATAATGCTCTCTTTCCCAGCGCCATCTCTATGGCGAATAATATCGCCATTGGCATTGTAATCGGTCTGTGTTGTTTCGCCTGACGCTTTTGTTACAGAGGTTACTCGACCTAAGCTATCATGGCTTGAAACTTCAGCAAACAGTAACTTAGCTTGCTCTTTTTCAGCCCCACTGAGTTCACTGGCAAACTTTGCTCTTACGCCAAACGCGTCACTCACTACCCAGCCAAGTGATAAGCGCTTATTCATAGCCCAGTCAGAATCAGTTTCAGCCAGTGCGTGGCCACGTGCGTCAATAATATGGGTTTGATTACCTAACGCGTCGTATCGATATTCAGTAACCGATTCTGCTGGCGTGCCCGCAGCTTTAATAACTTTAACCAGCTGACCGACTGCATCATACTCAAATTGCGTTCTGCGCTCTTCTTGCGTACCGCTGCCTTCAACCTGCTCAACAATTTGATTGAAGCTGTTATAGCTAATCTCAGTAACTAGCTCTGTTTTGGCAGTAATACCATCATAGAAGCTCAATTCTTGAGATTTACGAATTAGGCGATCCTGTGCGTCATAACTGTAGCGTGTAATGCGGTCGCCCTCTGGACCAGTATAAGGGGTTACCGAGATTGCGCCCGCAGCGTAAAATTCACCTTGCGCATTTTTTAACGAAACAAGATTCACATAAGATGTTTCTTTCATCAACATGCCGCGATCGCTGTACACGTAATCTGTCACCATGCCTTGAGTATCAGACACCGGCCTTACCATGCGCGTCATTCGCCCAGCCGCATCGTAAGCGTAAGAAATGCGGTTTCCTAGAGAATCTTCTTCGTATATACGATTACCCGCATCGTCATAGCCGTAATTTTTCGACTGCCCATCTGCCCCAGTTGAAGCGGTAAGGCGTCCGAGTTGATCATAACTATAGGTATCAACAATATTGCCCGCTTTTTCCTCATCAGAGAGACCTTCAAAGGCCCCTTTAACTGTATTAAGAGAAGCAGAATTGCTCACCGATAGCGTGATACTCGTTTTTTCTGAACGGGTTACCCGTCCCATCAAGTCATACGTGAACTGCGTCACATAACCTTCGCTATCCTTTTCATAAATTAGCTGGCCTAACTCATCATACCAACGCTGAGTAATCGTGGCGTTTGCACTATTCAGCTGGCTAGTGAATTCAGATGCAGAATTGTATATACGTTTAGTAACCGCGTTTTGATATTTAACAATTTGCGTTTCGTTACCTTTTGCATCGCGTTTAATTTCAGTAACAAATCCACCATTGTCAATGGTGTATTGAACACGCCCCAAGCGGTCATAGAATGTCTGACTAAGTTTGTCTTGTGAGCTCGCAGGCACTGACGCTTGGCTCGCTGTCAACACCTGTGACAGAGAAAAGCCACTTATATCTAGCGTATTGGCATACTGACGTTCTGCAACAAGCTGACCTTCTTTGTCATAAACGAATTCAGTGACACTACCATTGCCAGATATCTCATGCGACATACGACCAAAGCTGTCATATACATACCGTGTCGTATTGAAAACAAACTCAAATACTTCGTTTTCAACCGTTTCTTCACCTTCCGTAGCAGCAGGTTGAGCAGCCTGTTCAGCTTCATACTCTGCCAACAACGTTTTCATTTCAGTAATTTTGCTTCGAAGCTGGGATACTGATGGGCGTTGATGGACATCAAGTTCTAATAACGCAAAGAAGTCAGCCTCGTAGCGTGTTTCTGAGACCTTATTTCCCATGCCATCGTAGTAAAATTCAGTTAAGTAGCCATTTGCGGTTAACTGAAGGGAAATATTGCCATTGGCATCGAAAAAGTTAACTTCTCGATTATTTAGTTCCGTTAACTGACCTTGCGGCATTTCAGGATCGTTATGATAAGTAGGACGTTCCGCTAAGCGGGTTTCGACAACCACGCGCGGCTCATTGGCCTGCTTGATCGCATTCAACAAACCGCTTGTATCAATAGATTTTGCGAAGGTCTTCTCTTCTAATTTCTGCCCCTGTGCATCGTAGTGATACTCAGTCACTAAGCCCGTTTTCGATACTTTGAACAGTAAATTGTCAAGTCCAAATCCATCGTAGATGAAGTAGGTAGTTTCACTTCCTTCTATCTTGCGAATTACTTGATCAAACTGGTTATAGACATACTCACTGATACGCTCTAATCCGCCAGGATTTTCGGTTTTCTTAACTAACCTGTTTCGCTGATCGTATTCATAGTTTACTGCTTCATAAACAATACCTGACGCATTCTCACGAGACATCGCTAACTTGTTACCGCGATCATCGTAACTATATCGAGTGATAATTTTGTCGGTACCGTTAACATTGACGGTATGGGTTTTCAAATTACCTACATCGTCATATTCAAGCTCGGTTCGAATTCCAGAGGGCTCAATTACCGCAACTTTGCGGCCCAATGCGTTAAATTCGTAGCGCGTGGTTTCTTTCAAGCCACTTACGTCTTCAACACGTTCCACCATGTTATTTTCGGCATCGAAGTAATAACGTGTTAATACACCATTCGCATTGCGGGTCTCAGTCAGTTTTCCTCGTCCAGTAAACTTATTCGTTTCTGTTGTTAGTAAAGCACCAGATGCAGAATACTCCCTAACGACAACCGCTTTACCATTTTCATCACGAGAATAGGTTGTACGCTTACCATTTACATCAGTAAATTCAAGTACATTTCCGAATCCATCGCGCATTGTTCGGGTGATATTCCCCGATGGATCAGTCATCGTCATTTGATTACCAGAATAGGTAAACCGCGTCGTACGATTTAATTTATCTCTGGAAGTCACGATACGATCAAAACCATCGTAAGTGGTATACGCTGTTTTGCCCACTCCGTCAGTCACTGAGACTTCTCGACCTAATTTATCAAGTACTCTGGTGACTGAATGCCCGCCCGTAGCACGAGATTGTGTTAAACGGCCAAAGACATCGTAGGTATTTTCAGTCACCCTCGTTTCGCCAGTCGAGTAGTCGATAGACTTAACTAGATTACCTATACCATCATATTCATACGCTTTGGTAACACCAGAGCTTGCGTTGATTCCATCTTGTCTGAACGTGCTTTCTACTCGACCATAGGCGTCATAATTGGTCGTCGTTTTAATACCTAGAACATTCGTTGATGATGTCACTCGCCCGACGGAATCATATTGCGAAAATGTACTAATATCTGAGGTGGAAGCGGTTAAGCGTTGACTGATTTGATTGGTGTTGTCACCCCCCGTTAATCCAGACGTGCTAACCGTATTAGCGTACTTTCTTACCTGAGTTACACGCCCAAACGCATCATATACACTCTCAGACACCGTACCTGTATCCGAAACGGTATATTGGAGTCTGCCAGCATTATCGTAATACAACCAATTATCAATTTGTTCCGTTCTCAACGCACCAGATATAGGGTCTTTCACTTGCGAATGACGCTGATAAGAATGAATCACTCTGCCTGCATCGTCATATTCGAAATGGGTTGCGTAATCTCGCCAAATATTATTAATCAACGTTTGGTTCGTTGTGCGTCTTAGCTTTTCTGCACCAATGGCATCCAGTTCAGCAATAACTCGCCCAAATCCGTCATACTTGCGCACTGCGCCTTGTTGATAGTCATTGTTGTTTTTATCAAGGCTGTGCTTAGATGTCAGGTTGCCAATTGCATCATAGGTGCGAATGGTTTCGACATTGTTGTGGCTAGTTTCTTTGACTACTCTGCCCAATGCATCATACTCAAAGCTTGTAGTACGAATTTGGCCCGACGATTGCAACACCAAGCTGTCAAATCCAGCGTTTGGATTACTGACTTTATTTTGATAACGAGACGTGCTGATTACGCGACCTGCCGCATCATGCTGATAGCGTGTTAAATACCCACCCGCATCAAGTTCTCCGACCTTGCGACCTGCGCCATCATAGAAATAACGCGTATGTTGATCGTCATTGCTAGTGCCAACTCGCGATAACATTTGCGCCCAGGTTTCAAAGCTCTGCGATATACCGTAAACGCCTTCGCCTGCATAGCGTATCTCGTCGGTTAATCGGCCTGCAGAGTCATAGCGGTATTCTGTAATAGAACCATTTCTATCTGATTTTCCAATTAATCGGCCTTCACTGTCGTAATAGTATTGCTCATGCAACCCATCAGGTGCGACAAGTGCATTGTCAAAATCACTGACGACTGAGTCATGAGACTCGTAGTCTACTTTTACCTGAGTATGAAAACGCTCAAGCCGCTCACCGGTTGTTTTATCGCGATACTCGATAAACATGTCGAATAAGCCATCTGGAATCTGACGCGTATCGTACAAGAACAAATCGTTCATCTGTACTTTGAGCTTGTTATCGCTATCTAGCTCACCTTTTACATAACGTGCGCCATTTAACTGCGGGAAGAAATAATGTACTTCCGCATTTTCTGGTAAATCATCAATATCAATACTGACAATGGTTGGGCGTGTTGTTTCTTGTTGTTGCCCCACTTCATAATCAAAGGTTTTTAGTGTCGTACTTCGATTGCGACGATACTCGTGTAGCTCGACGCGATATTGGCCGTCGGCTAGCAACCCTTCGGTTGAAAGGTTAACTTCACCATTGTAAATATCGTAAGCGCTCATATAGGTATATGCGCTATATAAAAGCTCACCCGTGGCTTTATCGAACACATCAGCTAATACGTAGTCAATTGCATTCGCTTGGCTTTGCGTGTAAACCCCCGTTAGTGACGTACCTTCAGTCCACGTATTCGACACACGATATGCACGTGTTTCTGCTTCAACCAGTCCGTCTTGATCGTTAGCTAAGAAGAGGAAAGTACTCGTACGCTGATTTTCAACTGAACCATGGAAGGTGCTTTGCCCCTGATTATACTCAACGACGACCTCGTAATACTCACCCGCATTCAAGTTATCAAGTGTAACCTGATACTCACCATTAGACAGTGTTGCTGTAGCGGTGGTAAAGCCAGTATTTCTGTAACCACTTCTGTATTTAACCGTTACACTACCACCCGGCTGGTCAGCAAAGGCGGTTTCAGGCCAGCTTAGTGTTTGTGACAGCTGACCCGTACTTTGGCTACCCACTTCATATAAGAACGGTGCAATTTCTTGTGTCGAACCATCTTTCATTTCCATCGTAAGATGCAATTGGTAGCGACCTGCCAACAACTCTTCGCCCACACTTAGATTGACTTGCCCGCTGTATAATGGATATGCAGTAACCATTGTGTTGGTTTGCACGACGAAATCTAGGTTGTGCAAGTCACCGCGAATTGCTTCTGATGGCGTAGAATACACCGTCGCAGACACATTCTCGATCTGATCCCACAGATGTGCAGGAATAACATCTGCCAGACTGCTTCCCGTCGATTGCTCTACTGTCCAGTGAGACTCAAAGTTTCTTACATCTATTGTTTTCGATGTAACAGCAGGATCTCTTAGTTGCGTAAACGCGCCGCCAGATTGGCTACGTACATTATTGAAATTGTCTTTATAGAAGAAAGCAAATTCATAGTCGTCACGCTCAAGCTGTGGTAACTCAACGTAATATTCTCCGTTACTGTATGTAACTGGTAAATATTCAAACTGATCATTGTTATGTAAGATTCGATAACCAAGCTCAACTTTCGGATAAGGCAAGCCATCGGTTGACCATTTTAACGCTTGGCGTCCATCACTCAGTCGAATTTGCTCTACCTGAGAAATCGAGTCTTGTTCAATGTAAACGGGTTTGTCAGCAGCGTGAGAGTAGATATAAGGCTGATTAGGCACGCGTTCGCCGAAACCACCTGTTTTGTATACGCCAAAAATCTGAGTATCTAAAAAGCGGTCTTGAATGTAGGCGTCATTCGATAAGTTATAGGGCTGAATAGGATCTCGACCCGTGGTAACCACATCATTGGTGACATCTGCCACTTTCAGATCATATAGCAAACCTAGTAAGCGGTTTTCAGACACATTACTGCCAAGCTTACTGATATCGAGTTTCTTTTCGTAGGTTGCAGAGTGCACCAGACGGCCTAAACCATCATAGGTTTTTTCAGATGCCGTACCTTCACTATCTACATGGAAACGCAATAATCCGGTGCTATCATAAATGCGGAACTCTTTACTGTCGGCACTACTTGATGCCTGCTGCACGAACTCAGTCAGGTTCCAATAGGCTTCATTTAATACACCTTGCGCAGACACCAAACGACGGGGATCGACCGTATTACCATGGCGCGTAAATTGTGACACTTGACCTTTGTCATTGTAATGCCAAGTACTTAACTGACCCGCACCGTCAATTTGACCAATTTTTCTATCATGGGCATCGTAAAAATAATATTGATTGGTCCCATTTGCAGACTGAGATACACGCAGACGACCTAAGTCATCGTATAAGTACCCCATTTTATTCGCAGTCCCTTCTCCTGTAGCAGAATCAAATGACGTGATTAAATCACCATTGCGGTTAAATGTCTGGGTCGATACCATACCGTTAGCATGGCTGGTTAACACGCGCTGCGCATTGTCTTGATGAGATATTAAGGTTACCTGACCAAGCGCATCAATGGACTTTGTCAATCGGCCTATGCCGTCATACATAAATTGAGTGGTTTTGTTGGTCGCATCAGTGGAAGACAATAGCCTACCCGCTTGATCGTAGATAAAGCTCTCGCTCCCAACCAACACACCATTGTCAAAACTTTTCTTTGTGCTTAGCTGACCACGAAAATCATACGTAAAACGTGTTACCACACCCGTGTTTGCGTTTTGTGTACCTGACCAACTTTGCAGCGTCGATAGGGTAAGGTCATCACTATCAGATAAACCCGATGTATTGTAGGCATTGGTGTGAACCACAGATTTAATTTGTTGCCCTAAACCATTGTATTGGAATTCAGATACATTGCCATTGTCTTTAACAACAAACCTCAGTGCGCCGTTGCTGTCATACACATATCGTGTGACCAACGCGTCGTCAGGACGCCCCAATCCCGTGCCATCGGTATCAAAATCGACGTACTTTAATTCTGCAATCAAACGATTGTTTGCGTCATAACGGCGTTCAATTCGACGCCCTTCTGCATCGAGTGTTGCCGTTAAATTACCATTGTTGTCGTAGTAATAATGTTCAACCTCTCCGCCTACTTTTTTAGACGTAAGATTGCCTTCATCATCATAACTAAAAAATGTCGTTTGACGCGTACCATCAATCGGGGGTTTTGCGACAGACAACAACTGACCTTGCTGGTCAAAGCGGTACGTTGTTGTACGTCCGAAACTGTCAATCACGTCGGTACTGCGCGCCAATGCATCGTAGTCGAAGGTCACAGTTCGACCTTCACCATCGGTCATGGTATTTAAAACCCAATCACCAGTTGCGATATAGCTGCTGCCGCGTTCTTGATATTGCTTATAAGTGAAACGTGTGCTGCTACCGTCACTGTTACTTACACTGGCTATACGGTGGCTACTGCCATCGTACGTGTAGCGTGTCACAAACGTATTATTATCAGAAATGCTATTATCGTCAGGTGTCAAATCATATGTGACACTCGTCAACCGACCCGCAGTATCATAGCCATAACGCACATTGGTTAACGTGCCTGCATTATCCTGCGTGCGTATCGCACTGACTCTGTCGCCACCTGATGTGCTGACGTAATCGATAAAAATTGTTTGCCCGGACGCGTCATTGATCCGAGTGACTTTGTTGTTCGTGTAGGTATACGTTTTACTGTTTCCAAACGCATCCTGAATACTGACAAGTTGACCTTGCCCATTATAACGTTCTTCGCTATTTGCATTACGTTTAAATATCCACGTTCCATTGTTCAGTTCCAGGGTATCATGCTGCCCTTCACCATCAGTGGATATGTATTTTCCAGATTGTACGTCGTAAGCAAAAACCTGCTTGCTGCCATCACCTTGCAAGCGTGTAATTGTACTGCCCGCTTCATGAGTTGACGGAATATTAGTGAGACGTTTGTCTACACCAAACCACCATGCATCACCGTCACTGTCCATCCCCTGACTGTTATAGGTTTGCACCAGTTGGCTCGACACGCCGCGAGCCATAGCAAGATGATCTTGTCGCTGAATAACCACATTACCTGTTACCAAGTTAAGTGATGATTGATTGAGACGATGCCCAAATGCATCCCCACCAACAATATTATTGCTAGAAAATTGCGCACCAAAGAGACCGAGTTCAGATGAAGTAATAAGTGATGACATCCGTTTTCTCCAGAAAAATAAGTACAGAAGGGGTGTACAGTTGTACACCCCGGTTTTTAGTTATTGTTTTGATTTAAGGAATGATGCAAGGACGTCCCCATCTATCCCTACAGAGACACTGACCAGGATACCCTTTGGGTCCTGTATCACCTTTGTAGCCCTTCGGACCTACTTTTCTCGCCTTTTCAGCAGCCAGCCCACTACCGTAGTGTGACACTGCACTCACCCCAGTAGGACCTGTATACCCTTTAGGGCCGGTTCCGCCTTTGGCGCCTGTATCACCTTTTGGACCAGTGTTGCCACGGTCACCCGTTACGCCTTTAGGACCAGTAACTCCACGAGGGCCTTTACCCCCTGTCGTGCCTCGGGCTCCGGTTGCACCTTTATTACCTGCATCTCCTGCGGGTCCGGTGTCACCTTTTTCACCTGTAGGACCAGTGGCCCCTCTATTGCCCGCAGGGCCTGTCGCACCACGGTCACCCACAGGGCCTTTCGGGCCAACGCGGCCTTTCGGTCCTTTCGCACCAGGTGAACCATCAGCACCATTTATACCATCAGTACCATTTTTACCATTGGCACCCTTGGCACCTTGCGCTCCAATTGGGCCAACGTCACCACGGTCACCCGCAGGACCTACAGGTCCTTGGTCACCCATAGGGCCTACATCACCACGAACACCGTTAGCACCATTTGGACCGACTAGGCCCACTTCACCAGCCTCACCAACTGGCCCTTGTGGTCCTACATCACCACGAGGTCCTAGCCCGCTCGCCGTCGCACAATCACGACCAAAAGTTGCTAAACAGCCGATTTGACCGATGTTGTAAACGCGAGGTGTGATTAACACTTCATCAATCGCACCAGGGAATGGTTTAGGATTTTTAAGTGATGCACCTGTGTATAGCGGACCATGCGTGTTGGTTTCACCTACGAGGGTATCCAATACAGTTGTTCCCGCTAATTCTAAGCCATCAACATAAAATTTAACGCCTGAGGCTTTACCATTACCGCTATACGTGACGGCAATGTGAGTCCAACCTACCGAACTGAACGACGCTGAAGTCAACTCAACACCGTTGTTGTTCTTGTCCTTAAGCCAGAAGCGTAGGCCTGAGTTAGACATTGACAAACTGAAACCTTGGTTTGTTGAGGCGTCTAATTTAGATATCAACGTATGTTCAGCGCTCAACGCATCATGGTTTACCCACAACGCCAACGTTAACGGGACATCTTTTTTATGGGCAGGAAGCGAACCAACAACGAATACATCTTTATTCATTGCCAAGCCATTTCGACCTTCTAAAATATACGAGCCTTTACCCGAATTTAAAAAGTAGCCATCATTGCCGTTTGCCGAGGTATCTTTATACCCGTTTGCTTCCCCTTCAAAGGAATAGTATGCGCTAAAATCGGTGGCATTAGCCTGCGCTGCTGCTAGCGAAAGTAAACTGCTAGCAATTAAAGTCCTTAATTTCATTCTCCGTCTCCTGCATTGCTAACAGAAACATGTCCATCAACAGGTAAAATTTCATTTGAACCCGTAGAGGCTTTAAATTGTTTAATCGCGTCGATAGCGCCAAAGCTTCGTGGATCGAATCCACCACTACCCGAAATGTATACATTGGGTCCTTGCGGCCCACGATATCCTGTAGGACCTTTTGCTCCACGCGGTCCCGTTGTTACAACACCGTGATAGCCTTGAGGGCCTGTAGCACCTCTCGGTCCAGTAGGACCAGTCGCGCCTGTTGCCCCTTTGTTACCCGTAGCTCCTTTATAGCCTTTTGGACCTTGATCACCTGGGGGTCCCTGAAGACCAATTGGACCTGTGACACCCTTAGCACCTGTATCACCAGTCGCACCTTTCAAGCCTTTAAGACCCATTGGGCCTTTGAGGCCTTGAGGACCCGCATCGCCTGTCGGCCCTTTAAGGCCTGTTGCACCACGCGCACCTTTTAAGCCCGCTGGGCCATCTGGACCTTGTAGACCTGGAAGACCATCATTACCGTCTTTACCATTACGGCCATTTCGACCGTCAATACCCGGCGCACCAGCTAAACCCGTTAAGCCCTTAGCACCGACAGGCCCTTTATCGCCTTTCGGACCTTGTGGGCCTTGTGGGCCTTTATCACCTGTTTCGCCCTTGGCGCCATCTGCTCCAGCGTCACCTCTAGGCCCTTGCAAGCCTTTAGGACCTTGAGGGCCTTCGAATCCACGTGGGCCTTTTTCACCCAGCTCAGGTTGATCCCCTGTGTCTGACGCTACGCAATTGTCACGTAAAGCAAATAAGCAAGAGACATCACTGCTATTTAATGCATGGCTGATCAACGTCACCTCGTCAATCGCACCATTGAAGGGTTCAAAACTCGTAGCACCTGAAGCACCAATTGTAAGCGGGTCACTGGCACCGATGTCGTTGCTCAGTGAGTCACTGTCAATCATCATTGTCATTGGCGTAGTATCGAAATACATAGATACACCAGACGCTTGCATAGAGCCGTCATAGGTGACGACAAGGTGATGCCAATCACTCATATCATTCCATTGCTCTGAACTGGTTACGCGTAGCTCACCACCTTGGATATCACGTATACTCAATACCACTTGGTTAAAGTCATTGATATAAATTGACATGCCCGGACTAAAGTCGTCCATTTGCTTAGAAAGTAGCGTTTCTTTGTAGTCTGTTAACTCACGAAGTGCCCAAATAGACGCTGAGAATGGATCCGCACCAGATTGAATGCTTAGCGTTTCTACCGTCATCATATCGTAGTAAAGTGCTTTATCTTTTTTACCTACGATGAAGCTACCCGCAACACTTAGAGGGAATTGGCCAACATGTGCCTCTGATAAGGTTTCATTGCCGTTATCAGATAAAGGCCAATGCGCATCCCAGTTAGATGCATTTGCACTGCTTAAACCACATGCTAGCGCTAAACCAGCAGCAATTTTTGTATAAGAAGATATTTTCATTATTCACTGTCTCCCGATGCTGTGTCTGGTAGACCAATACCTGGCTGGATTGGCGCTTCAGATAAAATTGGCGTTCCTAGCGCAATCGCAACATATCGGTTATCCAATCCTTTTTGCTGATAAAGATCTTTGATGAATTTCAGATGTTGACCTTCACTAAGAGCGATAAAGAAGTCTGACGCTTCACGCTCATTTTCAAGGCCTAATACTGTGTAATTCATTTCAAGGTTACCATCAGCATCTGTGGTGGTAGCGGCCTTGAGGATGTACTCAGGATCGATAGCGTAAACTGGCTTATCAGTGAAACTATCAACCCCTACAACAGCCGGGCTGACATCAATGATAGGCGCTTCTGCAAACCCAAAGATTTCATCACACCATTGTGGTGCGTCACCTCTTGGACCAGTATCACCTCTATCTCCAGTCGGTCCTGTATTACCTACAGTATTCGCGCCAGATGAACCTCGGTTACCCGTTGCACCAGGATTACCAGCAGGACCTTGATCTCCTGTCGCGCCCGTATAGCCCTTAGGCCCAGTATCACCTCGAGGTCCAGTTAGACCTTTGTCGCCTGTAGCACCACGGTATCCTGGAGGACCTTGGTCACCTTTTTGTCCCTTTGAGCCTTGAACACCCTGGTTACCCTGTGGACCTTGTGCACCACGATAACCCGTAGCTCCTTTTGGTCCTGTGTAACCCTGAGGGCCCGTATCACCAGTCGCACCGCGTAATCCAGTGTCTCCAACAGGGCCTTGTGCGCCAGGTGCCCCGTTTAGGCCATCTTTACCATCAGAACCATCAAGGCCATCTTCACCTACTGGTCCAGTTGGGCCTGTGTACCCTTTCGGTCCCACTGGACCTTTTTCGCCAACAGGACCCTCTGGACCTGTGTCGCCTTTTAAGCCAGCAATACCATCTGCACCAGCCGTACCCTTAACGCCTCGAGGTCCTTGCTCGCCTGCTGGTCCCATTGGTCCTCTTGGACCTACGGTGCCGACAGTCGGTCTGTATGCACAGTCAGTTTTTAATTGGTTTAAACACGTAACTTGGTCTTTGGTGAATGCGATAGGCACCATATACACTTCGTCGATATCAGCCGAAATCGCTTGTGTATAAGAAGGACCAGCACCCACGACTAATGGGTGATATGTTTCAACATTGCCACTCAAGTTATTTGAGTCAAGACGCAGCTCTGCTGGTTGACCATCGATATAAATCGCAAGATTAGATGCGTTTGCATCTCCAGCATAGGTTACCGTAACGTGGTGCCAAAGGTTATCGGTAGGTACTGACGCCAAAGACGTAACCGCGATTTCTCCACCATTATTATCAATAATACTGAATGACAGGTTCATAGCACCGTCGAAGTCCAAGCTAAAGCCTTGTCCTAAATCAGTATGTTTTTTAGAAATAATGGTCGAGCCTGCGGCAAAAGACGTAGGACGAATCCACAATGACAATGTTAACGGCATATCCTTTAAGAATGGCGCTAAGCCACCCACTACCATCACATCTTCAGACAATCCCAAGCCAGAACGGCCTGTCGCAGTAAAATTACCTGCCCCTGAAAGTGGAAAATATCCTCTCCCACCACTTAACATCTCTTCGCCGTTTCCTGGATAACCGTTCGCATTGTTAAAGGAATAGCTTACATTCATGCTATCCGATAACGCAGAGAACGATGCACCAAGAGAGAGTAATCCCACGGCAATCGCTATTTTGGTTTTCATTTTTATTTCCTTCACCCTTTGTATGTGAAATTTTTTGCCGCCTTTTGGCAACAAAAGTCCCTTCCCATTGCTGAGAATTCTAAAATCTCGTTAGAAATAAGCGTTCTAGTGAATGGTTACGCTAAGGTAATCCTTTATTTGCTCGATAATCGCGTCTTCCATGGTTTTACCAGACTCATCAATTTTAGATGCCATGAGATTTTCCCAAACCATTTTGGCTTGATTTTTATCCCCACGCTTGTCTAGTAACATAATTTTGGCAAAGCTTCCCGAGTAACTCGTTCCGTTCAGTCTGAGTGAGCGCCTAACTTGATGCCTCGCTTCTTCCTCATTGCCCTGAATAGCTTCGATGACAGCTAGGCCACCATACATTTCGCCAAAATTACGATCAATTTCGATACCTTTTTGAAAGATTTTTCGTGCGTCGAAAAACTTGTCTTGGAGAATATACAACCAACCCAAGAGATTAATTGCGGGCAGTAAGTCCGGTTGTATTTGAAGCGTTTTGTGAAGATGCTGCTCAGCAAGGGTAAAGTCTTTCTGGAAAAGGAAAGTAATGGCTAAGCCAAGATGGCCACGCCCACTCTCAGCCTGCTGCATAACAGCGGAATTAAAGTACTCAGACGCGTCAGAATAACGATTTGCTTTGAGCAACACATAACCTTGCGTCAAATTAGCCGCAACATTGTGTTTATCCAAATCTAATGCTGTAGTAGCAAAGTACGCTGCCTTATCCCACTCTTCCATGTCTGAATATATCTGTGACAATAACCCAGACACGGGGGCAAGAAGTATTTGCTGCGCATGAAGTTTCTCAAGAATAAGAATAGCTTCATCATAAGCGTTAACTTGATAAAATGTTCTTGCCAGAAGAAAAGCGATATCCTCATGTTCATCAATTTGATACGCATGCTTCAATATACGCAACGCATCTTCACTTCGATGAAGCTTTAGTAAGGAGTACGCGTATGGATAAGCGACATGAGGAGTGTGTAGAAGGCTATCAGATAAGGTCTCCATTTTAGTGACCGCAGTAACAAAATCCTCTAACCGATAGTCAACTAACGCCGATGCAAATAGCAATTTCTGGTTTGACTCATCCAACGACAAACCCTGAATACAATACTGGCGCGCTTTGTCAACGTCCCCTGACTCTATATAAAGTTGGGCTAAGTCTCCAAGAATGTTTGGATTGTCTTTGTCGACTTCTAAAAAATGCTCAAGCCGTGAGATCCGTTCGTCTAAGTTTGTCAAGGCGTTATTATTCATGTTATTACCTTACTCCTTTAATGGTGAAAAAATTAACATAATTAAAAACTAGATCAAGCATTTTTTTATCCTTTATTTCAAAAAAGAATATAAAGTGAATCTACATTTTCAATTAATTATTTTTACCAATTTAGCGAAAAAGATATATTGCATTGCGAGGTGTATTAGGGTAATTTGTTGCACGACATAGATAATAACTATACCAATCACCTTGGTAGTCGTATTTACCTAATTGCGAGTCAAAATATAGGTTCATACGTGAAGTTTAAATAATAATAATAATTACAAGGAAGGTACGAGGTGGAACCGTCTAACGCCATTCAACTGTTATCAGATCTTTTCTGGGTTGCAGCTAAAGTGGCCGGCCCTATCTTAATAACAGCACTTATTGTTGGTTTGCTTATCAGCATTTTTCAAGTTGTCACTCAAATTCAAGAGATGACACTCACTTTCGTGCCTAAGCTTATTATTGTTGTCCTTGTTGCAGGCGCAATGTCTCCCTTTCTATTGGGAAGTATTGAACAATATATGTCGCAATCTATCACCGCAATCGGATCAATGTAACATGGAAGCCGAAGTTAAGCAGTTTGCATTAATGCTCTCCCGATTCGGCGTAATGTTCTGGATCCCCTTAACAGGTCCACTCGCTCGAATCCCTCTTACTGTAAGGGCATTCACAGTTATGACACTAGTGCTCTGCCTCTACGTATTAGCAAGAGAAAACGCGAATATCACCTTATCGACAGAGAATACCATCGCCTTCATACCCGCCATGTTATTCGAGTTTCTTTTTGGGTTGTTGGGAGCGGTAGTGTTATCTATTCCCGCTGTAGCGTTGCTGTTTTTCGGTAGGGTAATGGATATGCAACTTGGACTAGGTGCAGCGGCAATTCTAAACCCTGCAACCAATAGCCAAGACTCTTTGATCGGTTCTGCCCTCGTGTTCTGTATACTCGTTTTATTCTGGGCGCTTAACCTACACTTAGATATCATTCAAATACTATTTGAACTCGTTAAACTCTTTCCACTTGGCAGCAATTTACTGTTTGCGACCGAAGGCATTCTCGCATATTTGTCTACCACATTTTTGATTGGTTTTTATTTATCATTTCCTGTCATCGCTGCGTTATTCGCAGTCGACGTGGCATCAGGTATCGTGTCAAAAAACATGCCTCAAATGAATGTGTACTTTGTGTTGATACCAGCCAAAATTTTGGTTGGATTAGTGGTGCTTTCACTGACCGTTAAAGCACTTGCAAACCACATGCATGATTTAGCGTTTGCACCAGTGAAGTTTTTTTGGGGACTGTAAGATGAGTGATGAACATAAGTCAGAACAGGCCTCAAGCCACAAATTAAAAGAGGCGAGAAAGCAAGGTCAAACATTTAAAAGTATGGAACTTAATGGATGGCTTTTATTATTAATTTCAGTAGCTTATTTAGCCATATTCTCTGGCGAAATGGCATCTCAACTTAAATTAATTGTTGTGCAACATATAGGTGACCAATTAATTTCCCCAAACAACAACATTAATAATGTGAGTGGAGATTTACTTTTCAATGTTATCGGCCTTTTAATTCCATTTTTTTCAATTCTTATTATATTTTCAATCGGAATTAATATACTTACCAAAGGCTGGGTATTTTCAGCTGCTCCCTTAAAACCCAAATTTGAAAAAATGAATCCAATAAAAGGATTTAAAAAGCTGTTTTCAAAGAAAAATTTGTTTGAGTTAGTCAAACAAGTTCTTAAGCTTGTAGTGGTAGTTGCGCTCCTTGTCTGGATATTCCCAACTGTCTACTACCATTTCGTAAATGCATCTTCTTCCAGTAGTCTCGATGAACTTGGAAACGTATTTCTGCAAGAAATGATTCGCGTAGCCGCGCTTATTCTTGCCATTACTATCCCCTTGGTATTACTCGATATTTTGTTCTCGAAATGGGATTTTTCGAAGCAAATGATGATGAGTAAACGCGAGGTGAAAGACGAACACAAAAAACGCGAGGGCGACCCGCAGATTAAGTCTAAAAGAAAAGAGAAGCAGAATGAACTCGGCAAAAAGCTTAAGTCATTGAGTACAGTGAAGACGGCAGATGTGGTGGTGAATAATCCAACTCACATAGCCGTGGCCATTAAGTTTGACCCTCAGACCATGGTGGCGCCTATCGTTACCTCAAGTGGTAGAGGCTTAATTGGTCAGTTTATTCGAAAAGAAGCAGCACGGCACGGTGTTGCTCAAATTACTGATATTCCTTTAGCCAGAGGCATATATAAAAACATTAAAATCGGGCACCCCATCACGCCTGAATATTACCAAGGGTTGGCTCCTTTTTATCGTCAGTTACTCAACGTAGGAGCTACGCAATGAAGATGTTTGCAAAGCGCTTCGGTATAGGCGGCGAAGCCTTTTTCGCCTTGGGTGTGGTAGCCATTCTTATGCTTTTATTTGTTCCCGTGAGCAAATGGCTGCTTGATATATTAATCATTCTTAATGTCAGCCTTGCGTTGCTGGTGTTATTGCTGACGTTCTATTCTGAACGGCCATTAGATTTCTCCACGTTTCCCAGCGTGCTGTTACTTGCCACACTGTTTAGGCTCGGATTAAATATCTCCTCAACCCGACTCATTTTAGATAATGGCGATGCAGGTAAAGTCATCATGGCGGTCGGAGATTACGTGGTTGCCGGAAACTACGTGATTGGATTAGTCATATTCTTCATTCTGGTGGTGGTGCAATTTGTGGTTGTCACTAACGGTGCACAACGTGTCGCGGAAGTAGCAGCTAGATTTACCCTCGACTCGATGCCGGGTAAACAAATGAGTATTGATGCCGATTTGAACATGGGCATCATAGATGAAAAAGAAGCCCAACACCGCCGCGCAATGATTGAAAAAGAAGCTAATTTTTATGGTGCAATGGACGGGGCAACCAAATTTGTAAAAGGTGATGCCATTGCTGGTATTGTGATTATTTTAATCAATATTATTGGCGGCCTCTCGATTGGCGTAGCGCAAGGCGGATTAAGCTGGCAACAAGCACTTCATTTATACACGCTGCTAACCGTAGGCGATGGCATTGTTACACAAATTCCTTCGCTAATTATTGCGGTGGGTACTGGAATTATCATTACTCGCGCTGCGACGCAAGGGAATTTAGCAGATCAACTGTTTACGCAAGTCGTCACCCACCCTTTTACTTTAGCATTGGTGGCTGTGCTACTCGCCGCTGCCGCGATGGCTCCTGGCCTACCCGGATTTAGTTTGCTTTTTGTTTCGGCTGTATTCGCTGTGTTCGGGTTTGTCGCGTATCGAAAACACAACGCGGTAAAAGAAGATATTGACGAAGTTGAAACACAAGACGAACCGTCAGGAAATGGCCTATCTCTCACCATTGCCATGCACGAAACCCTGTTTGACGACAGCAAAGAGATTCAATCTGAGGTAAAAAGCCGTTATGAAACCTTTAAGCAGCAGTACGAAAACAAATATGGTTTGCTACTGCCCGACATCGATTTTCATAAAGACGATGGGGTAGATGAAAACACCTATAGTATTCATATTCGCAATATAGAGTATGCGTCAGGGGCGATTTACCCTACTTCAATTCTCGCGATTGACCCGGCAGATAAACTCTCAGGCGTTGACGGAATACGTACAAAAGAACCAGCCTATGGATTGAATGCAGTGTGGCTTAAGTCTGAATTGGGCGAAAGCGCAAAACAACAAGGGCTTACAATCGTGCAGCCCGACACCATTTTGCTTACGCACATAACCGAGTTTATTAAGCAACATGCCCAAGAGTTCGTTAGCAGATCCTTTGTTGACCAAGTTTTAGAAGAACAACGAGACCAGAATGAAACACTTGTAGCAGAAGTCGTTCCAACGCAATTGGCGATTGCAGATGTGCATCAAATCTTTGTCAATCTTATACAAGAAAAAGTGCCTCTGCATAACGCGGGCTTGATGTTCGAAGTACTGGCTGACAAAGCAAGAACTGAAAAAAATGTCGAGATCCTAACGGAATTTGTCAGACAAAGACTTAAAGTACAGCTTACTAATCCACTGGCCGACAAAGCGAAAACGCTGCATATCATCTCATTGAACCCAAATTTTGAGCGTAAGTTGATGTCAGCGGCTAACAATCAGGATGGTCAAGCGTTATTAGTTTCACCTCAGGATCTTGATCATCTAATCAAACAGATCACAGTGTTTGCAGAGAAAGCCATTGGCTTAAACGTTGAGCCTATTCTGTTGGTCAACCCCATGATCAGACGAAGTGTGTGGCGTACCATTACACGTTCCCTCCCTATGGTACATGTGTTGTCTACCGCTGAAATCCCCAATCACATTCAAATTGATAGTTTGGGTGTGGTGAGCGATCACAACTTACAGGTGGCTTAGATGATTGAAAAAATAGTTAACGACAGCATTAATTTACAATTACTAAAATTGAGTAATACAAGTAATAACCTTGCGAATGCGTCAACACCAGGTTACCTACCCAGCGGCACCTTTATAGAGGTGGTAGAAGGTCAACAGTCGGTTCAGCGCTTTGTGAATGCAGACAGTTTGAAAACCGCAATACGTCAGACCGAAAATCCATTAGAGCTTGCGGTAATGAATGGGGGAATGTTTATTGTTGAGAAACAAGGTCAACAGTACTTAACGCAAGACGGACGGTTTCATATAAATAGCGATGGTAATATTGCGCATATTTCAGGCGCATACCCTGTTACGAGCGAAGGAACTCAACTAACAGAAGCGGACACATCGCTACTGTCTTCGCTGATACAAACAGTCAAACCATCAGCACAGCATTTAGATTTACAACCTCAAGATCAAGGGCTTTACACGCCACAATGGTCTCAATGGAACGTCGATGAACGCGCTAACGTTTTGCCACAAGCGTTGAACCAAACTCGGCAAAGTACCACGACTGATGTCGTGAATATGCTCGAAACCCAACGCGCTATTGAATCACTACAAAAAGCTTACCAAACCTATGACACCACGGTTTCATACGGTATTTCAGAATTAGGGAGAAAATAACCATGATTGATGCCTTATATATTGCAGAATCTGGACTCACTGTAAAACAAAAGCAACTGGATTCCATCGCTAATAACATCGCCAATGTGTCTACGCCTGGCTTTAAAGCTAACCACGTTAATTTCATGACGGTAGTGCAAGAAAATCGTGACGCAAATGGCGATATGATAGGCACTCAGGCATTGGGTGTCGCAGTGGGAGAAAGCGCACTAGACCTTAGCGCAGGTAAGATGCAACAGACAGGTCGAGCACTTGATGTCGCAATTAGTGGTGACGGTTTTATAGAAGTCGACCTAACAAACGGAGAGAAAGCCTATTCTCGTGGCGGCCGCTTGAGCGTTGATAACGATGGCTTTTTACAAACAGATTCAGGCCACAGATTATCAGCATCAATACAAATACCACCTGATGTTAAACGCCTTGAGATTGGTCGCAATGGCGCAGTTTCAGCGACATTAGACAGCGGCGAAGCCATTCAACTCGGTGACATTCAACTGGTTAAGTTTTCCAATACCAATGACCTTCATCTCCTGAGTGATAACGTATTTGCAGCTGGAGACAGTGCAGCGCAATCGGCCTTTTATTCTGAAGCTGGAGAAAACGGGTTAGGCTCAATTGAACAAGGTATGTTGGAAGCATCAAATGTGTCTTTGAATCAGGAAATGATGAACATGATGCTCGCACAGCGTGGTTACCAACTTAACGCGCGACTCATACAGGTCTCGGATCAGGTGTTAGAAACTCTGAATAACCTGAGAAGATAATGAAAAACGCGTTTATTTTGCTTTCAGTGTTAGCTGGCTTTACGTCGAATAACGTAATGGGGAAATCGATGACTACGTATTTACCCCTCACGTTAAAAGACGTCGCGCCTGCCATACAGGGTGACGTTAAAAATCGAGTGCTACTTGATATCGAGACAAAAGGTTGGCTCGATCTCACCTCGGTGTTAACTGAAGAAGAATTAAACGCAGCCAACCTCCCCTACAAGCGAATATGGGTTAATGCATGCCATCAAGCCGATGAGCAAAAACTTAAAGAAAATATTCTCGCTTGGATAGCTCGCCAACCTTGGGCCTCTGCACTTTCAGTTAACGCTGTAGAAGTGACTTCTCGACAAGTATGCGAAAACTGGAATAAAACACGTAATTTTGCATTAAAGCACGCACAAATATTAAAAAGAGATAATGTGCTGACGTCTGCGGATAAACAGGGCGAACAACTCAATATTACCTTACATGCCAATGTAGAGGTATTAGTTGCCTCACAAAATATTTCGGTAGGCGACGCAATATCAAATGCAAACGTGGCCTTTCAATCTGTTCCTTTAACACAGATTAGCGTTCGTGATCTCAACACTGTGATGCCTTTTAATCAAATAGCCAAGCGTGCTATCGCCAGTGGAGCCACGCTCCGTTCTACATGGCTGGAAGGTGCACCAGCAGTATCTGCGGGTGATAACGTCAGTGCCACATTAGAAAACGGACAGATCGAGATCACCGCCAGAGCGAAATCACTAGGTAGTGGAAAGGTAGGAGAAAATATCATGGTACTGATACAAGGCACGAACAGTCCCATACAGGCGACGATTACAAAAAAAGGACACGTGAATGTGGGCGAATAAATTAAGGTGTATTGGGCTTGTTTTCTCATGCCTTTTTACGGTTACAACGTTGGCAGATGACTTAGTCAATATCGATGATTTTCGTCCTCTGACTGCAGATAAAAACGCCATTCGGGTAGGTGATATCGTTACCTTGCTAATTTTTGAAGACGCCAGAGCAGGTTCAAGTGCAAATCTTCAAGACAGCAGCCGTTTTGATATCTCCGCAGGCGCAAGCCGCGATAGCCTTGGCTGGAATTACGGTTTAGGCATTGGTGCTGACAATGACGGCGATGCTGCAACAGAGAGAAAAGGCTTTATTCGCGCTTATATCACCGTTCAGGTATTGCACGTTGATCAGCACGGATTGCTTAACGTGAAGGGGTCGCAAAAGCTAAAAATCAACGATGAAGAACAAATTATATTAGTTGAAGGCAAGCTTCGCCACACCGATATTGCAGCGAATAACACCGCCCTCTCCTCTCGTTTACTTGACGCAAAAATCAGCTTTACTGGAGAAGGTACGGTATCTGACGGACACGATTCAGGCGTTATCAATTCATTACTAAGATGGTTGGGTATCATATGAGACGTATTTTTGTTGCCTTTGTGGCTTTTACACTGCTTTTGCCCAGCATCAGTTTTGCAAGCATAGCAACGGTTAAAGATGTTGCCAGAATTCAAGGCATGCGCGACACCGCATTAGTGGGTTATGGTTTGGTTTCAGGCTTGGCAGGCACCGGGGATTCTTCACATTTTGTTTCTACCTCCCAATCCTTACGTAGCCTACTTAGAAGCTTTGATGTGAATGTCGATGACGCAGACGTAAGAAGCCGCAATGTCGCCGCAGTGATGATTACCGCCAATATACCGTCTTTCGCAGAGCCCGGAGATAAAATAGACATTCGCGTGAGTGCAATTGGCGATGCACGTAGTTTAGCGGGCGGCACATTGCTGCTTAGCCCACTGAAAGCGCCCAATGGCACCTCATACGCATTGGCTCAAGGCCAAATTACTGTTGGCGGCTATCGTTTTGAACAGGATCAGAATGTGGTTGCAAAAAACCACGTTACTGTAGGCACGATTACGCGTGGCGCAACGGTTGAACGCTCGATTGAGGGATCGTTATTCGACGACGACGGTGCAATCAATATTGTGCTGAACGCCCCAGATATTTCGCTCATGGAGAATATTGCCTCTGCACTAGAACAGCAATTTCCTCGCTTTAAGGTTGCACGAAAACATGCCGGCAAAATCAAGGTGTCTGGCAGTGGTTTATCTCTGCGCGATTTGGCGCAAATAGAACAGCTTAAGGTACATACCACAGAGTTCGCCAGAATTGTTGTTAATGAGCGCTCCGGCGTCATTGTGTCGGGTGCAGATATTCCCGTGTCGAGAGTGGTTATCAGTCATGGTGCTATTAGCTTAAAAATTCGCTCTATTCCGAGAGTCTCTCAGCCAAATAATTTCCTGATTGAAAGTCAGTCGAATGCAGAGACTGTGGTTATCAGAGAAACCGAAATTGACGTTGATGAAGGGCAGCAAGCTGTTTACATCAATAAAGATGAAACCACGATTGCAGAAGTCGTCTCATCCCTTAGAAAACTTAATATTCCGACACGCGACATTATTTCAATTCTCGAAGGATTGAAGCAAAGTGGCGCGCTGTATGCGGACATCATAGTGCAATAGGAAGCCAGTGACATGATTACGGAAGTAAACAGTATAATCACCGCGATGCGTGTGGCCAAAGCTGAGCATGAAATGCTCGCCAACAATGTGGCTAACTATAACAATGCCGCCATTAACCATTTGCAACATGCGAATTTTGACGCAGTGTTACAACATGCACAGTTGCAGCCAAATGCAGCGACATCTGACATTGTAAATTATCACACCCAATCGATAGATAAATCCCAAATCTCTCTCGATCAGTTGACGGCAGATACCCTTGATGCAAGCGGTAAATACCGCACTCTGGTTGAAACCCTGAATAGGAAAATGGGGTTAATGTCGATTGCTATTTCGAACTCGGAGCGCTAACGATGTCTGAATTAAAAGCCAGCGAAATCGCCAAGATAGGTATGGCCTTCGAGCGCATGCGTATCGAAGCGGCATCCAGAAATATCGCGAACATCAATGTGCTCAGCACAAGTCCAGTCGATGTGCAACCGCTATTCACTGCTACTTTAATGCAGTCGCAGGGGACAGCCCAATACGCACAGCTAGAAACCACAAGCCAGGTGAAGCAGATTTATCAACCAAACAACCCTTTAGCGGACAAAAACGGTAACGTATACGCCACCGATATAAACCTCGCCAGCGAGATGCTTAATTTAAGCAGTGCAAAGCGCGCTTATGAGGCCAACGTTAAGGTATATAACAGCTACAAGCAAATGGCGTCAAAAGCTTTGGAAATAGGAAAGTAATATGGAAATCCAACCCATTAATTTAATAGAGCAAAAAGCGATTTCAGCGCTTGAGCAGACAACGGCACCACAGCCTACTTTTTTGTCTCACATTGAAAACGGATTGCAATCTGTTAATCAGGACTTGGTGACTGCGTCTGATCTTGTCGAGCGATATGCACAAGGCGAAGCCATTCAAACAGACGAACTAATGATTGCATTGGAACAAGCACAGCTATCTTTGAAGCTTGCCGTTGAAGTCAAAAATAAACTAACAGCTGCTTACCAAGAGCTGTTTAGAATGCAAGTGTAGTAGTAAAAAAACATGAATATTAAATTAGACAACAACAAAGCGTTATCCCTTATTGCCGGGGTCGGCCTATTGTTACTCGCAGCGTTCACGGCTATCTTGTGGGCACTTGATGACGAGCAGGTGGCTATATTCAGTAACGTGTCACAAGAAACACTGATGGAGTATTCTGCACAACTTGAAAATGCCGGTATCGCTTACCAAGCGAACCCGCTAGAAGGCACAATATATGTTGACGCGGCCGTTGCCAACAGCGCGCGCGTTGCCGCATTGCAAGAGTCACTTCAAGCTTCTCCTCAAGTCGGTTTAGAATTGTATGATAACAGCGATTTGGGCGCGACAGAGCATGCAAGAAAAGCTAACTTTATTCGCGCTTTACAGGGTGAAATCGAACGTACCCTCTCTAACTTTGGCTATGTAAAACGCGCACGCGTACACTTGACTCTGCCTGAGCGAACATTGTTTACCAAAAACAATGAAGCAAAAGCGTCAGTAACACTGTTTACTGTAGACAATTACGTACCTCGCCTCGCTGACTTTGATTCTATTAAACAACTTGTTGCTTCAGCAGTTGAACATTTATCCCCTGAAAATGTCGCCATTTTGGATGGTTCGGGTGATTGGGGCGTGCTCCAATCTGGAACCCGTATCGGGGATAACAGCATTCTCGCTAAAAGACAGCAAACTGAGTCATACCTTGAGCAAAAAGTGCTGAACGTTTTACGCCCCTTCTTTTCTGAAGATAAACTTGCGGTCTCAGTGGCAGTAGAAATGTCAACTGAAAACGTCATTACGCAGGAAACGCGTGCCGTTAAGTCAGGCAATAAAGCAGGGTTAATTCAGGCCGAAAAAGTAACAGAAGAATCTTCTGTAGGAGATGCATCCAAACCAGGTACTAAGCATACCACCAGAGAAGTCACCTATGCACACGGCACAATTACCCGTGAGCAAGAAGAACTCGCAGGCAAGATTATCAGACTTAGTGCGGCAGTATCGATTAATACCACTCAGGATGAAAGCCTAAAAACAGAATTAATTCAGTTGGTAAAACACACACTTGCGATCGATTACGAGCGCGGTGACCGCGTATCGGTAAGCATGGTGAACATGCCTAATCTTGTGTCAGACGCGGCACGCTCTGCTGATGACAGTGTGGCGCTTACTCCGCTTTCTACTACGCCGAATACTGTAGAACAGTTTAAACAACCCAGTAACATCCCCTACTCTCTGTTGGGACTTGGGCTTTGCATGATGGGTGCACTAGGCGGAGGTGCGCTGATGTATCGTAAGAAGCAGCAGCAAGAAGAAACGCTAATGGTGGCACAAATTACCCAACTCTTTGATGTCAAGGAAGCGAGTCATGAACGCGAAGGCGTGTAAAGCAGCCATTATGTTAATGGCTGTCAACCAAAGAAAGCAGCAACGTATTCTTGCGCAGCTACCTGCTGCGATTAAAGAAGATGTGTATGCAGCGTTGCTTAAATCACGTCAACTTAACTTGAAGGTAACCGATTTTACAGAGTACAACATGCCTATTGACATTTTTAACTGTAAAAACGAAAAAGAAATCGCAGTATTGCGTAAGCATGCCAGCGACGTAGAAAGCCAAACTATCACGCCACACGCTAAACAAACCTTTCTTGAACTTGTCAGTGAACAGAAGGAAACCGCGTAATGGCATCAGTGCAGAGTTTTCATTTTGAGCGCAAGCAAGACACCGTTGACGCATCTCGCTCTACTAGTGCGGCACACGTCAACGAGACGTATTCCGAATCTGAGAAAAGCTTTCACTCGGTTGAAGCGTCAACCCCGTTAGCCAAGGCAGAAAACGCCTTTGCAGCTTTGTCTGAGAGCGAACGCGCTCAGTTTATGCATGCTCTGTTAGCTGACGAACAAGCGAAAGTGTCCATAGAAGCAGACAAACGTGCGGCTCAAGAAATAGCGACTGCGAAACAAGAAATAGAACATCAACTCAGCCAACAGTACGAGCAACGACTGCATAATGCTATTCGTGCTCAAACTTCTGATATCCAACAACAACTTCAGAAAGAGTGGTCAGATAAACTTGCGCCACTTCTTGCAAGCTTAGCGCAGCCTAAGGTTGAAAATAACGAACATACGGCGAACCAAGATAGTGTCTATTTTGGTATTAGACTGGCTGAAAAAATCATTGGGACATCGCTCAACGATCATAGCGTTTACACTCAGTGGTGTGAAAATATTATCAGAGAAAGTTATGCACATGTGCAACCATCGTTGGTCATTAGTGAAAAAGACAAAGCGTGGCTAGAAGAGACCTCTTTGTTAGATACATTGACGTCACATATATCAACCATTGACACAAATACGCTTCCTCGCTTCAGCTTTACACTCACCTCTGCCGCGGGAAACAGCGGCTTTTCATCTCTCGAAGTGTTAAAAACACTCACCGAATTAGTGGAAGCCGATAATAGAGGTGAAGCTAAATGAAGGCATTGAACTTACACTTGCTCGAACAACAAGATGGTTTCTATCGTCAAGGTCGTGTATTAAAAACCAGTGGTTTACTCATCATTGCAACACTGCCAGGAGCAACCGTAGGTGAACTATGTCTGATACAAAAGCGTCAAGCGAACACTCCTGCTGTTAAAGCTGAAGTCATCGCGATTGATCACCAAAATGTTAAGTTGATGCCATTTGAGTCGTTACATGGCTTACGATTTGGGGATAAGGTCGAGGGTACAGGTAAGCATGCATTGGTACCAGGTGGTACTAACATGTTGGGCCTCGTTGTTGATAGTTTTGGCAGAGAGTTACGCGAAAGTCAGAGCATGGGATCGTCATCCCCGCTCATTGAAGTAGCCGTGGATAAAGTCATTAATCCTTTGTCTCGCAAACCCATTACGGAAAACCTTGCCACTGGTGTACGGGCAATCGATACTTTCTGCCCTTTTGGGAAAGGGCAACGTCTGGGAATAATGGCGGGAAGCGGTGTAGGTAAAAGTACCCTATTGAGCCTTATTGCCTCTCATCTCAGCCGCAAAAACACTGCCGTGGTAGCCGTACTGGTTGGAGAACGGGGCCGAGAAGTAGAAGAGTTTGTGAACCACCAGCTCGATAGCGACACCAAATCACGTACGGCGGTGATTGTCGCAACCGCCGAGGAAATGCCAGTAACACGCGTTCTCGCTCTAAAATATGGTATTTCACTCGCAGAATCTATTTCTCAGGAAGGCACCGATGTACTGCTGCTCGTTGACTCAATGACACGCGTTGCTATGGCCCAGAGAGAAATCGGATTATCTATGGGTGAACCAACATCGTCTAAAGGATACACACCGTCGGTATTTTCATTGCTTCAACAAACTGTTGAACGCTGTGGGCACTTTGAGCATCGTGGCGCTATCAGTGGCTTATTTACTATTTTAGTGGACGGCGGTGATCTTGATGATCCTGTTGTTGATGCCCTACGTGCTTCTCTTGATGGTCATATAGTGTTAGATAGAAATTTGGCAGAGAAAGGGCACTACCCTGCTATTAATGTGCTTACTAGCTTGAGCCGGCTTACGTCAGCGTTATTCGATGACAATCAACGTACTCAATTAACGAGAATCAAGAAAACCCTCTCTGCGTATAACGAGAAAAAGATGATGATTGATCTCAGTGAAGCTGAGGGAAGTTTGTCTTCATCACTGCGTCAACTGTCTCAAGCCAACCACGAAATAAACACATGGCTAGCAGAAAGTGACGTATCTGAAATTGAGCGCGGTTCTTCCTGCGGCTTAGAGTATCTCTCAAACCTGTGCCCTGGAGAGTTCGTATGAGTGCGCTCTTAATAAAAGTGGCTAAAAAACAAATTCAGTTAAGCCAATTAACGAAAGATATCAATGAATTAGCTGAAAGTTTGACGCTTAAAAAGCAAACGATACGTAACTTACAAAGTAGAGTTGACGACATTGCGTCACACCAAGGCAATCAACTTGATATCAGCATGCATAGTGCTTGGTTACATTATATTGCAGATCTAGACACTCAAATTTCATTGCAAAAACAAACGGAAGCTTCACTGATCAGTCAATTTGAAACGCTTACGGCAAAGCAAACAAAAATAGTTTTAAATATTAAATACTTAGAAAGTCAATATCAAGACACCGAACGTCACCACCTAAGACTAAAATCCCTTAAGCGTGACAAACAATATAATAATTCACCAGAGGATAGACAATATGATTGAAGTACAACTATCCCAAATGTTTAGCATGGATTTGGCCCAGAATGGAAAAAATACCGCTGGCAATGAACTCGCTTGGCAGACGGCATTATTGGGGACTCCTAGCAATACCTTGGCAATCACTGCACTTAATGCAGATCAATCAATAAATGCTGATGGCTTGGCCCAACCAGTGGAGAGCACGGAACAATGGCTTCAGTCTCATCCCTCGACACCTGCCAAGCAAACACAACAGACGCTTAAAGTAGTTACACCTGTTTGGTCATTTTCGGGATCGTTCAGTTTAGCTCATTCATTTTCAGGGGAGGTCAAAAGTACGTCCTTAACATCAATGGCGACGTTGCAAGCGGGTACAGCTCAATTTGTGGATAGTCTTTCAAGTTTAACCACACAACACACTCTTCAGCATACAAGCCCAAGGGTTACAACCAATGTCGGTCAAGCAGCTAGTTTACTGGCAATCGCAGTGAACAAAAGCAATGGAACAGCGCAAAAACAGCTCTTTTCTGCTGCTCCTCAGGTTCTATTTTTTGATCCTATTACCCCTAAGCGTCTGACAATAAATACGACAGAAAACGGCAAAACCGTACGAGTGAGAGATTATTTCTCTACTGATGTTCAATCTTACCTCAGCATGTTTAACACAACACACAATACAATTGAAAAACTCATGATAAACGGGCGTGAGTACAAGGAGATAGGCTATGGAAATTGATGCTATTGGCGGTTCAGGCTCTACGCCTACCGATGCTTCAAGTAATATTAACCTAAACGATTTTCTGGAGTTATTCGTTGCCCAGTTAAATTATCAAGATCCGCTAGAGCCGGTAAACAACCGTGAATTTTTGGCGCAATTAGCACAGTTCTCCTCCCTCGAGATCAACCGACAAAGCAACGAAAATGCGCTTTCGTTGCTAGCAATCGAATCAACAGATCAGGCAATTACTCTGATTGGAAAAACTGTAGAAATTAATAATGCATCAAGCCAACCTTTTGTGGGTGAAGTAACCAGTATTAACTTTTCCCAACAAGGTGCAGCGCTGACGGTGAAAGCCCCTGACGGCCAATTGATGACAGATGTCACAATGGGCCAAATTACCGTCGTAAAATAAGGACAAGATTATGTTACAAGCATTTTTTACTGGATTGGCAGGACTAAATACATACTCACAAAGCTTAGACACTGTGAGTAATAATATAGCCAACATGAACACGCCGGGGTACCGAGGCACAGAAAGTTTTTTCAAAGCGATTGGTGGAGAGCAAGGACAATCAGGTCTGGGTGCGGAAATATCCGGGCAAGGTCATCGCTTTTCTGTTGGTGATATTCGTCAAACTGGTAACGAGTTTGATGTGGCATTAACAGGAAATGGTTTTTTTGTTCTTATGGATGACAATAACACCTATTATACGCGCTCGGGTAAGTTCGATTTTAACCAAGATAATGTGCTAATCGACACAATAACCGGATTCAAAGTAGCTGGTATTGATGACGAAGGTAAGCTTCAAGAAATTAATTTAAGTAACTATCAGGCTATCAAACCAACAGCAAGTACATCAATAAGCCTGACAGGAAACTTGTCACCAGATGATGATACTTACCAGATCCCTAATGCCACTTTGATAAACAGTCTTGGGGAAGACGTTGATGTCAGCATTCGCTTTACCAATGAAAAAGCGATTATACCTAATCGCTGGCGGGTTGAGGTACTCAACGACAATGGAAACGTCATCCACACAGAGTCACTATTATTTGGTCCTGACGGCACGCCGTCTGCTGGGCAAGGCACATTTACATTCGACTTGGCCGATAGCAGTGGTAACGACACGCCGGTTGAAGTGAAAATTGGTCAACTGGGTGACTTTTCTGGTGTTACACACACCAATTCAACAGGCACTGATTCAAACGTCTCGGTCTTAAAATCAGATGGTAAACCAACAGGAACGTTGATTAATCGTAGTTTCACCGATGAAGGGGTGATTAAACTGAAGTATAGCAACGGCGATGAGCTTACCCCCCTTACCCTTGCCCTAGCAGATTTTGACAATATCCAGTCATTAGAACTAGATAGTGGCACGATATTTACCGCTAGCGACAATGCGAGTCGTGTACTTGGCAGAGCGGGCGAACTTCGATTTAGCAAGCTAGCCACTAAGAGCGTTGAAAATTCAAACGTAGACTTGTCACAAGAGTTTGCTGATATGCTCGTTATTCAACGAGGCTATCAAGCCAGTTCTCGTGTGTTAAACGTGGCCAATCAAATGATTGAACAACTTTACGAAAATACGCGAGGCAGATAACTGTGAGCACGAGTCAATGCAACACTTTGTCTCGAAGTGCGCAAATCAAAATAGAGTCTGGTATTAAGGAAAAACTTAATCCATGGCTTATGAAATGGATTGCCAATTGCACGCCTCGGTATGAGTTCGCGTGGAATAACAGGATATTCGGAGATGCTCGTCCTAAAGAATTAACGCCAGAGTTACAGCACCAAGATTGGCAAACCTTGGTGAGTTACATTTTCGGTGAGGCACTGTCTTCAGACAATATCGCGCCCAATAAAATCGAGCAACTCATTGAAAAATGTCGAAATGATTTATTTTCTGCATTGGGCTGGCGTGAAAGCAAAGACGTTCATACTCAAATTTCTTGCTGTATTAACGTGGTACTCACCCCTTCCGTCGCGCTCACGATACTGCTGCCAGAGCCTACAGTGTCATCGATGCGCAAAGGTGCTTCACAGCCCACTCTTTCTGGAAATATGAAACATATTTCTCAAGATGTTATCAATGCACAAAAGGTTAAGCTTGATGTTACAGCACAAACTCAACCAATGTCTCTAGACAAATTAGGCCAACTTAAAGTGGGTGAACGCATCCCACTTAACCACAAGTACGACGAGCCATTTACATTAGTATGTAATGGCGAAACCTATGCACAGGGCTACTTGGCAAAACGAAACGAACAAAAAGTTATTGTAGTAAAAGGATCATCTCATGTCTGAAATCGCTTCATTCGAATTAACTGACATAAATCAATTGCCTGAAGGGCAATCTGTCATTAACCACGTTAGTGACACCATAGTTAATCATACACGCGTGCCACTTACAGTGAGCTTGGGCGAAACAGAGCTCACCATAGAAGAACTCAAAAACTTAAAAGAGAACCAAATCCTTAACCTTGGTAAAGCAACCGATGAAGAATTTGAGCTCAAATGGCGTCATCTTGTAGTTGCCAAAGGTAAACTTGTGGCTGTCGATGGCGAACTCGCTCTTGAAGTAACTGAGGTCTGTGGCAGTGGCGAATAGTGCAACTGCTAATGTAACTGAAAAGGTTGTCTCTGGTAGTGAACTCGGATTAAAAACTGCAGACGCATTTTCTTCCGGTTCTTGGCTCATGCTAATCGTTATTTGTATTGTGCTTCTCGTAGTCTGGGTATTGCTCCATAAGCGAAGCCATACATCTAAGCACCAAAGTTATAAACATCAGCGTTTTCCATTAGGATCTCATTGCTATCTCGTGGTGGTTGAAGCCAAAGGAACGCGTTACACACTGTATGAGTCGCCTCGCGGCATCACGACGCTAACTGAAGAACCCGTGAAGCCAACCAGCAGTACTCAGTAGGAACAATAATAATGAGTAGTAGTACCTCTCAGCCATTTACCGCACTGTTGACAGAAACGGGCTGGTTAGACAGTTTGTCACCAGAACTACGTGTTATCGTCAGCATTGCCAGCCTGACCTTTATCCCGTTATTAGTGATTGCCATGACCGCATTTACTCGGATTATCATCGTGCTCTCTATTCTAAGGCAAGCCCTTGGATTGCAACAAACGCCGCCTAACAGTGTCCTCATTGCCTTAACACTATTCTTAACGATTTTTGCCATGCATGGTGTTTTCGCTCAAATTAATTTATCTGCGGTCACCCCCTTTTTCGCGCAAGAAATCGGCTTTGGAGAAGCCATCGCTAATGCAATTCAGCCATTAAAAACCTTCATGTTAGCGCAAACACATGAGTCGCACTTTTATCGTGTATTAGAAATGGTAAATGCACCGCCACCCGCCACACCTGAGGAGGTAGAGCTGACTCATTTAGTGCCTGCCTTCATGTTGAGTGAACTTAATCTGGCTTTCAAAATGGCATTCATGGTTTTTCTCCCTTTCTTGTTAATCGATCTAGTGGTTGCCAGTTGTTTAATGGCGTTAGGCATGATTATGGTACCACCAATCACCGTTTCTCTTCCGTTGAAGATAATGGTGTTCGTTATGATCGATGGCTGGACGCTAATTGCAGGTTCATTAGTTCAAAGTTTTAGTTAAAAGGTATACACAATGGATTCCCAAGTACAAATACACAAACTGATTGAAAAGATTTCCGTTCTACCAAGTGCACAAGGAAGTGCTGAAACTGAAGTACTTTTAGAACAACACCCAAATGACGAAGGCCTTCTACTGTTGTCTGCCTCGCTATTTGCAGATACTGGCGAAAACCAATTAGCGAAAGACCGCTTTTACCGCCTATTGGACCACTATCCTGACAACGAACTGGCAAGGATACAATTGGCACTATTGCACTTCTCGTTGGGAGAATACAAACAAATTCAATATTTGTTAGCGGCATACTTATTGTGGCAGGAAAATGAAACCACCATATCCCACATCGCTCATACCTTGTTGGCGTTTGTTCGGGGTGATATTGAGGCAATGCGCCAGCATCTCTCTCACGCCACCGTAGCAGTGAAAGATGATGCCTCCTTGTTGAGCGGTATCGTGAGTAAGTTAAACAACGTTTTAGCCGGAATACCTCGATCAGAGGAAAATGCAGTTAAAGAAACAACAACAGACAACCTACAACAAACTTTGCTAAACAAAATGTATAAATAAAGCCAAATCGGAATAGGTTGTCGAGGGAACACACGTTATTAAAACCAGCACAAGGTGATAGAAGGATGAAGAAAATAAAACTCGCTGGCTATGTAGCCACGTTACTATCTAGCTTATTTGTATCAGGGAATTCATATGCGAATTCCCCGCCACAGTTTACCAGCCCCGACCCTTTTAACCTGTTCATATTTCAAGGCGACCCAATAACGTTTACCCTGCGTGCAAACGACGCTGACGGTGACTATTTAACGTGGAGCTTTACACAACATCCTTATCTTAAAAAAGGGACGCTGAGACATTGGTCAGGAGGTGGATTTACTTATACGCCATACTCAAACCAAGCGGGTGAAGAAATGATTCTAATCACTGTAAGTGATGGCAAAGCGTCAGACTCCCTTTACGTTAAGTTTTATATAGAGCCAACACGTACACATTATCTCGACGTACGTCGCCATCCTGACGTATCAATAACCAATGCTGAAGTCGATACTATATTATCTAATGCATCTGCGCTTATAAAAAGCTATGACGGTTATGGAGACACCGCTTGCAACACCAAGATGAAACGAAATGGGAATGTTAGCTTGCTTTTAAATCACGATGGTTCTATCGACAGCGATTCGGAATTTAACAAATTGCCTGATGGCGTCAATGTGGTGTCTGAAATCAATTATTGTGGTGGCCTCAAACCCAATATTATTGGTTGCGGTTCAAAGCCAGGCAAACGTATCGCAGTAGTCAGACGTTCAAGCAATGAAGATGTACTCTGGGCACACGAGAAAGGACATAATGTTGGATTATCACACCGCGATTCAGACACCAATGCCGTTATGTACCCAAGTATTGGGCATCGTCACCATCTAAATGTGAGCGAATGTAACGCGTTCAGAAATAACTAACAATGGCTCACCAAAAGGATATTCAACATGAAAAAATTACCCTCAACGCTGGCCTTGTTAACGGGCCTATTTTGTTCTACGGCATTTGCTACTCATTCACTACCCGTTCAAGACTTTGTTCAACAACACTTTTTTGAAGGTGTACCTTACAGCGCATCAAAAAACTACGGTGTTAAAGATGCACGTCAACTTGAGGCGATGCTGAAAGACCCCACGTACAGTGAATCTTGGGGAAACATTGCGTCTTTGCTGGGCATGATTGGCGATATACACTCATTCGACGCCCTTAAAACCTTTATTGAACAGGATAAAATGGGTGATTATGGAGACGAACATTACAGAGCGAAAACCACTGCCATTTTTAGCATGGGATACTTGGCCAATCACACAAAAAACAAACGTGTAGAAGCTTATCTTGTTTCCGCGCTCTCTCCGACTTACTGGGAAGATAAGCAAGTTGCTACAACACGCTCATCATTTAAATCCCGACAAGATAGAAATGACAATTTAAGTAAATATGCATTGCTGGGGCTAGTACTTTCTGGCTCTCCAAGCGCAGAAGCTCATATTCGTCAACTCAAACAAGGTGAAGGAAAAAAAGGCACCTTTAGAGCGAGAGTGGCACCGATGCTTGACGGTCTTTTGCTAGAGCATCAGAAAATTAATCAGAAAGGGTACTCTCAATACTATGAAGATGCCAAAAGCCAAGTTCAGTATAAATAGAGAGTATGCATGTCGAGAGCGAAGCCTTAAGACTTAAAGTAAATATCGGCAGAGCGCTGAGCTCAACATAGTAGGTTTAAAATAAAAAAACCGCAGCATGTCAGCTGCGGTTTTTTACTATTCAGATCAAAGTAATAGCGCTGATTACCAGCCCGTCACTTCGCGTAGTGCTTTACCAATGTCAGCCAAAGAACGTACTGTTTTCACGCCCGCAGCTTCTAACGCTTTAAATTTATCGTCAGCTGTCCCTTTACCGCCAGCAATAATGGCACCCGCGTGGCCCATACGCTTACCTGGAGGTGCAGTTACCCCTGCAATATAAGAAACAACAGGTTTAGTAACGTTAGCTTTGATGAATTCAGCAGCTTCTTCCTCTGCTGTACCACCAATCTCACCAATCATAACGATCGCTTCAGTTTTAGGATCATCTTGGAACATCTGTAAAATATCGGTGAAGTTAGAACCTGGAATAGGATCACCACCAATACCTACACACGTAGATTGACCGAAGCCTTCGTCAGTTGTTTGCTTAACCGCTTCGTACGTGAGTGTACCAGAGCGAGAAACAATACCCACTTTACCTGGCTTATGAATATGGCCTGGCATGATACCAATCTTACACTCTCCTGGTGTGATTACACCCGGGCAGTTAGGACCGATCATACGCACGCCTTTCGCTTCAACGTATTCTTTAACGTAAAGCATATCTAACGTAGGAATACCTTCAGTAATACATACGATAAGCTCAATACCAGCGTCTGCTGCTTCAACGATAGAATCTTTACAGAAAGGTGCAGGCACGTAGATAACAGATGCAGTCGCGCCTGTTGCTTCTACCGCTTCGCGAACAGTGTTGAAAACTGGCAATCCAAGGTGCTCAGTGCCGCCTTTACCTGGTGTAACACCACCAACCATTTGCGTACCGTATGCAATCGCCTGTTCAGAGTGGAATGTGCCCTGACCGCCAGTAAAACCCTGACAGATAACTTTGGTGTCTTTATTAATTAAAACTGACATTATTTGCCCTCCGCTGCTGCAACAACTTTTTGCGCTGCATCAGTTAGCGATTCAGCAGCAATGATATCGAGGCCTGAATTCGCCAATACGTCACGGCCTAGGTCTGCATTTGTACCTTCTAGTCGAACCACTACAGGTACATTTACGCCGACTTCTTTAACTGCACCAATAATACCTTCAGCAATCATATCGCAACGTACGATACCACCGAAAATGTTTACTAGAACCGCTTTTACATTGTCGTCAGACAAAATGATTTTGAATGCTTCAGCAACACGCTCTTTAGTCGCACCACCACCTACATCTAGGAAGTTGGCAGGCTTTCCACCGTGAAGGTTTACAATGTCCATTGTGCCCATTGCCAAACCTGCACCGTTAACCATGCAGCCTACGTTGCCGTCTAGTGCCACGTAGTTAAGCTCCCACTTAGCCGCTTGTGCTTCGCGTGCATCTTCCTGTGAAGGATCGTGCATGTCTTGCAACTTAGGTTGGCGATAAAGTGCGTTGCTATCAATACCTACTTTTGCATCTAGGCAGTGTAGATCGCCATCAGTTTTAATCACCAATGGGTTAATTTCGATAAGTGCAACATCCAAGTCTTCAAACATTTTCGCTAGACCCATGAAAATCTTAACGAATTGCTTAACTTGATTACCTTCTAGGCCTAATTTAAACGCCATTTCACGCGCTTGGTAAGGCTGAGGGCCTACAATTGGATCGATAGGTGCTTTAAGAATCTTTTCAGGTGTTTCCTCTGCAACTGTCTCAATTTCTACGCCACCTTCCGTCGATGCCATGAAAACAACACGGCGTGTTGTTCTATCAACTACAGCACCTAAATATAGTTCGCTGTCGATGTCTGTGCATGACTCTACCAAAATCTTGCTAACGGGTTGACCGTTTTCGTCTGTTTGATAGGTAACCAGGTTCTTGCCCAACCAATGTTGCGCAAATTGCTTGATTTCATCTTTGGTTTTTACCAGTTTTACGCCGCCCGCTTTACCGCGTCCGCCAGCGTGAACCTGACATTTAATAACCCATTCGCTGCCGCCAATACGATCAGCAGCTTCTACAGCCGCTTGTGGCGTATCTGCAGCATAACCTTCAGAAACAGGTAGGCCATATTCTTTGAATAACTGCTTACCTTGATATTCATGCAAATTCATGGTGTTTCTATCCGTTTTTTTTAAGACAAAAGCCGCGAAAATCGCAGCTTGATTTCAGGTGCCGGCATTATAGGCCAAACACCGGCAATGATACAGGTGAAACGAATATTTCACCTGTCAACGTTACTAAACATCCAACAATAGACGTGTTGGATCTTCTAACATCTCTTTCACAGTAACCAAAAAGCCTACTGATTCTTTTCCATCGATAATTCTATGGTCATACGATAATGCCAAGTACATCATTGGAAGGATTTCGACTTTACCGTCAACCGCCATTGGACGATCTTGAATCTTGTGCATACCTAGAATTGCACTTTGAGGTGGGTTAATAATCGGCGTAGACATCAATGAACCGAAAACACCACCATTGGTAATGGTAAAGTTACCACCTTGCAAGTCGTCCATCGACAATTTACCGTCACGACCCTTAACTGCAAGATCTTTAATGCCCTTTTCTACGCCTGCCATGCCCAAAGCATCACAGTCACGCAATACAGGTGTTACCAAACCACGTGGCGTAGAAACCGCAATCGAAATATCAAAGTAATTGTGGTAAACAATGTCGTCACCGTCAATTGATGCATTTACTTCAGGGAAACGTTTAAGCGCTTCCGTTACCGCCTTCACGTAGAATGACATAAAGCCAAGACGAATACCGTGACGTTTTTCAAACCCTTCTTGGTACTGCTTACGCAAGTCCATAATCGGCTTCATGTTAACTTCATTGAACGTCGTTAACATCGCAGTCGAATTCTTAGCATCTAACAAACGGTTTGCGATTGTTTTACGAAGACGCGTCATTGGAACACGTTTTTCAGTGCGCTCGCCCGCAGGCGCTGCTGCGTCTTCTTTCGCTGCTGCCGCTGCTGGTTTCTGATCACCCGATTTAAGATGCTTTTCAACGTCTTCTTTAGTGATGCGGCCACCTTTTCCAGTGCCCTTAATCTTGCTAGCCTCTATGCCCTTTTCAGCAAGTAAACGTCTAACCGATGGGCTAAGCGCGTCACTTTCTTCCGGCTCTGCATCTTGCTTTTGCTCATTGCTGCTACCAGAGCTTGCAGCTGCGCCTGCCGATGCACCCGCAGTAAATTGCGCAATCACCTGCTCCGCAGTGACAGTTTCGCCTTCTGGCGCAAGAATTTCGCTTAATGAACCGTCTGCTGGAGCGACGACTTCCAGTACCACTTTATCTGTTTCAATATCTACCAGATTCTGGTCACGAGATACTTGTTCACCTGGCTGTGCATGCCAAGTAGCAATGGTTGCGTCTGCCACTGATTCAGGCAGTACTGGAACTTTGATTTCCACTGATTCTTTACCCTCAGAACTTGATTCTTGACTTGATTCAGAAGCCGGTGCAGCACTTGCTTGACTTTGTGCGGCTCCACCTTGCTCCATTTGTGCGATAACTTGCTCACCAAGGACAGTATCACCCTCAGCATGCATGATTTTTCCAATTACACCGTCTTCTGGTGCAACCACTTCTAGTACCACTTTATCTGTCTCAATATCGACAATATTTTGGTCTCGGCTTACAGAGTCGCCTTCTTTCACGTGCCATGTTGCAATGGTGGCGTCTGCAACAGATTCTGGCAATACCGGTACTTTAATTTCTGTTGTCATACTGGTTCCTTATTTAATCGTTAGTGCATCGTCAACCAATGCTTTTTGCTGTTGATTGTGGACAGAAATATAGCCTACAGCTGGCGAAGCAGACGCTTCTCTTCCCGCATATGTAAGCTTGGCACCTTCAGGAATTGCATCTCTAAAGTGGTGCTGACTACAGTACCAGGCCCCTTGATTTTGAGGTTCTTCCTGACACCAGACCCAATCTTTAACATGAGAAAATTGTTTAACAACCGCTTCCACTTCTTGCTTAGGGAATGGATAAAGTTGTTCTAAACGGATAATAGCAACGTCTGTTTGTTCGTTTTTACGGCGTTGCTCTAGTAGGTCGTAATAGACCTTACCTGAACACATCACTACACGTTTGACGTCTTTAGTTGCAAGGTCATCAATCTCACCAATCACGTTGTGATATACACCCTCAGACAACTCCTCAAGAGACGAAACCGCTAATGGATGACGCAACAAAGATTTTGGCGACATAACAATAAGTGGCTTACGCATTGGACGTATAGCTTGGCGACGTAGCATGTTGAACACTTGCGATGGGGTCGAGGGTACACAGACTTGCCAGTTATGGTCCGCACATAATTGTAGAAATCTCTCAAGACGTGCAGAGCTATGCTCTGGACCCTGCCCTTCGTAACCATGAGGGAGCAATAGCGTCAAACCACATAAGCGTCCCCACTTTGCTTCACCAGAGCTTAAGAACTGATCAATAACCACTTGAGCACCGTTAGCAAAATCACCAAATTGTGCTTCCCAAATGGTTAGTGTAGTGGGTTCAGCTGTCGCATAGCCATACTCAAATGCCATTACTGCTTCTTCAGACAACACGGAGTCATACAATTCTATTTTGCCTTGCTCAGGCTTAATATTTTGCAATGGCATATAAGTATCTGCATCAGATTGACTGTGCAGTACAGCGTGACGGTGGAAGAAAGTACCTCGACCAGAATCCTGACCGGTGATACGAATGTCTGTACCGTTGTCGACGATAGTGGCATACGCTAGATTTTCCGCCATACCCCAGTCCAATGGTTTGTCACCATTAGCCATATTAACGCGATCTGTGTAGAGTTTCTTAACGCGAGATTGTAACGGGAAATCTTCCGGATATTGCGTCAGTTTTTGCCCTAATTCCTTAAGCTTCTCAATCGCAATAGAACCATCGTACGGTACATCCCAATCATGCCCAAGGAACGGACTCCAATCAACAGAGTGCTCTGTCATAGGACGCCATTCTTCAACAACGCAAGCACCGTGATCCAGTGCAGCGCGATATTCGCTGACTAGTTTATCTACTTCATGCTTTTCAATGCTACCTTCAGCAACAAGTTGATCAGCATAAAGTTGTCTCGGAACAGGATGTTTCTTGATTTTTTGATACATCAACGGCTGGGTTGCATTTGGCTCGTCAGCTTCGTTGTGACCGTGACGTCGATAACATACAAGGTCGATCACGACGTCACGCTTAAATTTGTTTCGATAGTCTAGCGCGAGTTTCGTCACAAATACTACCGCTTCAGGATCATCCGCATTCACGTGGAATATAGGTGCCTGCACCATTTTTGCAATATCCGTACAGTATTGCGTAGAGCGAGTATCTTCAGTTTTTGATGTTGTAAAGCCAACTTGGTTATTTACAACAATACGAATCGTGCCACCGACTTTAAAGCCACGGGTCTGAGACATATTGAACGTCTCTTGGACAACACCTTGACCAGCAATCGCTGAATCACCGTGAATTGTGATTGGCAATACAGCCGAGCCATCTTCACACTGACGACGATCTAATCGCGCTCGCACCGACCCCATAACAACTGGATTAACAATTTCCAAATGTGACGGGTTAAACGCCAATGCCAAATGCACGTTTCCACCTGGTGTTGCGAAATCCGATGAGTAGCCCGCGTGATATTTAACATCACCCGCACCTAAACTTTCATCGTGTTTGCCAGAAAACTCGTCAAATAAAACAGACGGGTTTTTACCCAGCACATTCACAAGAACATTTAAACGGCCACGGTGAGCCATCCCAACAACGACTTCTTTCGCGCCGTTAGTGCCTGCATGAGAAATGAGTGACTTAAGCATAGGAATTAAGCTATCACCACCTTCTAGCGAGAAACGCTTAGCACCTGTGAACTTCGAGCCAAGGTATTTTTCCATACCATCAGCAGCAACTAGTCCTTTTAAGATACTAATTTTTTCATCTCTATCGATAGTTGGCTTGGCCTCAACAGATTCAAGGCGCTGTTGAATCCAACGCTTTTGCTCTGTGTCAGTGATGTGCATGTACTCTGCACCAATCGACCCACAATAAGTGCGATTCAAAGACTTGTATAGCTCACCAAGAGACAATGTGTCTTTGCCAATGGCGTAAGACCCAACATTGTAATGCGTATCAAAGTCATTTTGAGAAAGGTTATGGTGTGACAACTCTAAATCACGTACACGCTCTTGTTGCCATAGCCCTAGTGGGTCTAAATTCGCGTGTTGATGCCCTCTAAATCGGAAGGCGTTGATTAGTTGCAGAACTTTTACCTGCTTCTCGTCACCGACTGAGGCACCGTCACCACCGCTCTTAGGCGCACGGCCTAATGGCCCTAACGCGGCGAGCGTTCGAAATTGGTTTCGTATATCACTGTGATTTGATTCTAGCTCGACGCCGTCAACCTTTGGTAGTTGATCAAAAACAGAACGCCATTCGTCAGGCACACTGTTCGGGTCATCGAGATAAGCTTCATAGAGTTCTTCTACATAAGCAGCGTTGCCACCAGCCATGTGAGACGAATCCCACCATGCTTTCATCACGCTTTGTTGCATTGTTGTCCCTTGGTTTTAAAAAGGCTCTTAAACAAATACCGGTTGGTATTCAGACGTTATAAAAGTGTATTCCACCTTTAATTTTAGTAACTTATGATACGTTTGTAACCAAAAAATAGCCATCCTTTATAAAAGGAATGGCTATTTAGTGTTTATACATCTAGCCAACATAGGTTGGCAATGACGACCTGCGTACTAAACAGCCCGTTGTAATAGCATTGATTTGATGTGACCAATCGCTTTGGTCGGGTTCAAACCTTTAGGACAAACGCTTACACAGTTCATAATACCGTGGCATCTGAACACACTAAAGGCATCATCAAGATCAGCTAGTCGTTCTTCGGTTGCGGTATCTCTGCTATCAATTAAGAATCGATACGCATGCAGAAGTCCCGCAGGCCCGATAAACTTATCTGGGTTCCACCAGAAAGACGGGCACGACGTTGAACAACACGCACACAAGATACACTCATACAATCCATCAAGCTTAGCACGCTCTTCAGGAGACTGAAGGTGTTCTCTAGCAGGAGGTTGCTTGTCGTCGTTAATTAAGAACGGCTTAATTTTTTCATACTGGTTGTAGAACTGTGTCATGTCGACCACTAAGTCGCGCACCACAGGTAAGCCGGGTAATGGACGAACAACGATTTTGCCTTTACCTAGCGCAGACAGCGGTGTAATACACGCTAACCCGTTTTTACCGTTCATGTTTACGCCATCAGAGCCACAAACGCCCTCTCGGCACGAACGACGAAATGATAAGGTTGGATCTTGCTCTTTTAGTGCCAGCAATGCATCCAGTACCATCATGTCACGGCCTTCTTCCACTTCAAGCGTGTAATCTTGCATACGAGGCGCGTTATCAACATCCGGGTTGTAACGATACACAGAGAATTGTAATTTCATTCTTCGTTACTCCACTTAGTACGTTCTAACTTTCGGCGGGAAAGCTTCACGTAGTTTAGGCGACATATTCACATCGCGTCGGCTCATTTCTTCCGTTTGTGGACGGTAGATTGAGTGACACAACCAGTTTTCATCATCACGGTCAGGATAATCGAAGCGGCTATGTGCGCCACGACTTTCTGTTCTGAAGTTAGCCGCTACAGCCGTGCTGTATGCAGTTTCCATCAGATTATCTAGCTCAAGACATTCGATACGCTGCGTATTAAAGTCGCTACTCTTGTCATCTAAGCGTGCATGTTGAAGACGCTCACGAATCTCTTTAAGTTCTTTAAGACCTTGAGCCATCGCATCACCTTCTCTAAATACAGAGAAGTTCAATTGCATGCACTGTTGAAGGTCTTTCTTAATTTGAACTGGGTCTTCACCTTTACCTGCGTCAGAATTTTCCCAACGGTTGTAACGAACCAAGGCTTCATCTACGTCAGTCGAAGACGCTTCGCGCGATACAACATTGTCTAATGCTTCGCCTAAGTGAAGGCCTGTAGCACGACCAAATACAACAAGATCAAGCAGTGAGTTACCGCCCAAACGGTTGGCACCATGCACAGATACACACGCGATTTCACCACAAGCGAACAAGCCATTAATAGGCTTCTCGTTGCCGTTTTCGTCGATACCGATTGCTTGGCCATCAACGTTAGTTGGAATACCACCCATCATATAATGGCAAGTCGGTATAACCGGAATTGGCTCTTTTACTGGATCAACGTGCGCAAATGTACGAGACAATTCTAAGATGCCAGGAAGACGTGATTCTAGAACTTCTTTACCTAGGTGATCGAGCTTAAGCTTAATATGCGTACCCCAAGGGCCTTCACAGCCGCGACCTTCACGGATTTCTGTCATCATTGAACGAGCAACAACGTCACGTCCAGCCAAATCTTTTGCATTTGGTGCATAGCGCTCCATGAAACGCTCGCCATCTTTATTTAACAGATAGCCACCTTCACCACGGCACCCTTCGGTTACTAATGTACCCGCGCCAGCGATACCTGTTGGGTGGAATTGCCACATTTCCATGTCTTGCACAGGTACACCTGCACGTAATGCCATACCTACGCCGTCACCCGTATTGATGTGAGCATTCGTGGTCGACGCATAAATTCTACCTGCACCACCTGTAGCAAGCACAACGGCCTTAGACTTGAAGTAAACAACTTCACCCGTTTCAATATCAATTGCTGTACAACCAACTACATCACCGTCTTGGTTTTTAACCAAGTCTAGTGCGTACCATTCGCTGAACACTTTTGTTTTGTTTTTAACGTTTTGCTGATAAAGCAAATGCAGTAACGCGTGACCAGTACGGTCAGCCGCAGCGGCAGTTCTTGCGCCCTGCTCGCCGCCAAAATTCTTCGATTGGCCACCGAACGGACGTTGATATATTTTACCGTTTTCGAAACGAGAAAATGGCAATCCCATATTCTCCATTTCAATAATGGCTTCTGGTCCGGTTTTACACATGTACTCGATTGCGTCTTGGTCTCCGATATAATCAGAGCCTTTAACCGTATCGTACATATGCCATTCCCAATTGTCGTCGTGCGCGTTGCCTAACGCGACAGTGATACCGCCTTGAGCAGACACTGTGTGCGAGCGAGTTGGAAATACTTTTGATAATAATGCACAGGATTTACCTGACTGAGAAATTTGTAACGCTGCACGCATACCAGCGCCACCGGCGCCTATCACTACAGCATCAAACTCATGAACTGGAATACTCACTTATACCCCCAACAATACAAACAGGCCGTACGCTGCATAAGCAAACGCCATAATATTTAGAATCCACTGAAGCATTGAACGAAGACCAGGTTGTTTGACGTAATCCGTCAACACCTGCCATAAGCCTATGCGAACATGCAGCATGATTGAAATCAGTGTAGCCAACGTAAATACTTTCATCGCGATACCGCTAAATAACGCGGACCATGAAGCATACGTGATTTCAGGTGTGGAAATGAAATACCAGCCCATAAACAACGTAAAGGCAGTAATAATTAATGCGGTTAAACGTAACGTAACAAAATCTTGTACGCCGTCACGCTTGATGGTGGCCTGATTGGTTACCATAATACAACTCCCAAGATAACGGTTAGCACGATCCATAGTCCGATGGTCGCTTTTGCACTCGCATTACCTGACTCTAGCTCTTCCCAATGGCCCATATCCATCACCATGTGGCGAAGCCCACCTAGGATGTGATAGGTCAATGCTGATAATGTTCCTATAGTAATGAATTTGCCGATTGGCCCTCCCATTACGTCTTTCACCGAATCGAATCCTTCAGGAGATGATACTGATGCTGCCCATGCCCAGATCACAAAAATCAGTGCAAAAAACATCGCAACACCGGTTACCCTGTGAAGAATGGAAACGATGGCAGAAGGAGGAAAACTAATCGTATTGAGTTGTAGATTAACTGGTCTTTGCTTTTTCACGATTTGTTGCCTGTAATAGCCGTAGGGTTTTTGTTCATACCTCGATTCAATGAAGTGGGTTCACTTCTTATCATTGACATCAAGATATCGAATCCCAATTACTCTTTTATTGTTAACTAATCAGTTGTTGCAAGAATGTAAATCTGCATACAACTGCTTTACATGCTGTCTTTCAGCTGACACAAAGTATATCCAGCGTTTTCACTAATTACAATTTTTGTTCTTTATTAAGTAGTTATGATCTAAATCAATTGATTTAAACGTAACCAATTTTTAAATAAAGAGAATACATATTGACCATAAATGCATTTAAATTGACTTAAGCGGACTTTATCAGTACAAATAGCCACACTTTTTTCGAAGTGATTTATATTTATACAATTAATCACTTCCAACGGAACCATTCGAGGAGAGCATCTTATGGCAGATCAGAAAGCCATTCTGAAAGTGGGAGATAAAGAAATCGAACTTCCCGTAATGTCTGGAACAGCGGGACAGGACGTAATTGACGTTCGCGCACTAGGTTCGCACGGCTACTTTACTTTTGACCCTGGTTTCATGGCAACTGGTTCATGCGAGTCTGCTATCACCTACATTGACGGTGCAAACGGTGTACTTTTACACCGTGGCTACTCTATTGAAGAGCTAGCACGAGACGCAGACTATATTGAATTATGCTACATGCTGTTGCATGACAAAACGCCAACAGCGGAAGAGTACAGCAAGTTCAAAGATACGATAACACGACACACACTGGTTCACGATCAGGTTAACAACTTCTTCAGAGGTTTCCGTCGTGACGCACACCCAATGGCTATGCTTTGCGGTACAGTGGGTGCCCTATCTTCTTTCTATCATGATGACCTTGATATTTCTGATGAAAATCAGAGACTTCGAAGCGCGTATCGCTTAGTTGCTAAAATGCCAACATTGGTTGCAATGTGTTATAAGTACAACATTGGTCAGCCTTTTGTTTACCCGCGTAATGACCTAAGCTATGCAGAGAACTTCCTAAATATGATGTTCTCTGTACCGGCAGAGCAATACAAAATTAGCCCAGCTGTTGCACGTGCAATGGACAGAATCTTCATTCTACACGCTGATCACGAGCAAAACGCATCGACATCTACAGTGCGTTTAGCAGGTTCTTCTGGCGCTAACCCATATGCTTGTATTGCAGCTGGCGTTGCATCCCTATGGGGGCCTGCGCACGGTGGTGCTAATGAAGCATGTTTAACAATGCTTGAAGAAATTGGTTCAGTAGACCGAATTCCTGAGTTCATTGAAAAGGCGAAAGACAAAAATGATCCTTTCCGCTTGATGGGCTTTGGTCACCGTGTTTATAAAAACTATGACCCGCGCGCAACGGTAATGCGTGAGAGCTGTCACGAGGTATTAGCAGAGCTAAACATTCAAGATCCATTACTAGACGTAGCAATGGAACTAGAAAAGATTGCACTTAGCGACCCTTACTTCAAAGACAAGAAGTTGTTCCCTAACGTAGACTTCTACTCAGGTATTATTCTTAAAGCAATTGGCATCCCGACTAATATGTTTACGTGTATCTTTGCACTTGCAAGAACAGTTGGTTGGATTTCTCACTGGCATGAAATGCTAAGTCAGAAGGGTCAAAAGATTGGACGTCCTCGTCAGTTATATACTGGTGAAACGCAAAGAAAATACTCACCAATCAAAAAAGATTAATCAAACTATTCAATAAATGGCGCTTATGCGCCATTTTTTTTAGCCGGAAAAATGAAAAATGGAAAGAGTCCGTTACAAAGTATTAGGATATTTAGGGTTAATCCCATTTATTCTACTACCATTAGCCATCTCACTTTCGATCATCAATCCTGTTTTTGGTGAGACACTATTTTTCACCTACAGTGCGATTATTCTGTCATTTCTTGGCGGCGTGCACTGGTATGACTCACTACAAAAAGAATCAGCATCATTTCAACCTTATTTTGCCATGGCGCCAAGTTTGGTTGGATGGGTTTCTATCACATTTCTGAATTACTTCCCTGCACTCATCACTTTATCTATTGCTTACATAATGGTGCTCATTGCTGATAAATGCTGGCTGGTGAAGCCTGACGGGTATATGCGCTTTCGCGGACATTTAACATTTTTTGTTGTGTTAAGTCAGGTTTTTATGATGACCCTTAAATAGAGATGAGAGCCAGAATTAGCTCTCATTTAGCCAATATTGATTAATTGTGTTTGGGGTTTAGGCTTGTAACAGACCCAAAAGTAACGTTGTTTTCTCTTTCATTAAAGCCGCATCGCCGCGTGCTTCCACGTTTAATCGAATAACGGGTTCCGTATTAGACTTTCTGAGATTGAAGCGCCATCCATCAAACTCCATTCCCACGCCGTCAATGCTTTCAATGCTTAGCGCTTCAGCTTCAAAATGAGACTGAACGCGAGCTAACACCATATCTGCATCTTTTACAGTTGCGTTGATTTCACCCGATGATGGAAACATGGCAATTCTATCTTTTACCATGTCACTCAATGGCTTCTTATCTTTACAAATCAGCTCGGCGACTAATAACCACGGGATCATGCCTGAATCACAATACGCAAAGTCTCGGAAATAATGATGAGCACTCATTTCGCCGCCATAAATGGCATTTTCTGCACGCATACGCTCCTTTATAAACGCATGTCCTGTTTTACTTTTCACAGGTATACCATTTTCATGGTTTACTATTTCTTCGGTATTCCAATACACCCGTGGATCATAAATGATTTTTTCGCCAGCTTGCTTTTGCAAAAATGCTTTAGCAAGCAAACCGACAATATAATACCCTTCTACAAACTCGCCTTTTTCATCAAATAAGAAGCAACGGTCAAAATCACCATCCCATGCGATACCCATGTCAGCGCCATGCTCTACGACGGCTTTTGACGTAGCGCCACGATTTTCAGGTAACAAAGGATTAGGAATGCCATTTGGGAATGTGCCATCAGGGGTATGATTAACTTTAATAAATTCAATCGGAAAGCCCCGCACTTTACAGGCTTTTTCCATCGCATCAATAGTCGGCCCTGCGGCACCATTTCCTGCGTTCACAACTAACTTCAATGGTGTAAAATGTGTCAGCTCAACATAACTTAACACGTGTGCAATATATTCGTTCACAGTATCATGCTGCTGATAGCAATCGCTTTTCTTGAGCTTGTCAACATCGATAGATGAGATGCCTTTTTCAAACAATTCTGATGCTTTTTTGCTATCAAACGTATTGCCAATTTTAACTGAAGGGTGTGCGTAGTGGCACAGACCATGATCGATACTGTCTTGAGAATAAGACGAAGCCAATGTTTGAATATCAAAGAGCCCAGTATCGCCACTGATGGGCAACGCCCCCCCTTTTACCAGCTTCATGCCATTGTAATCTATCGGATTGTGGCTCGCGGTCACTTCAATTCCACCATCTACATCCAAATAGTTACTGGCAAAGTAAATTTCTTCTGTACCCGTCATACCTAAATCAAGAACGCTAGCACCACCATCAATAAGACCCGCTGCCAGCGCTAATTTAAGGGGTTCAGAAGACAACCTGACATCACCGCCCACGACCACTTTTTTGGCCAAAAGGTGCTCAGCAAATGCCCTACCTATTCGATACGCGACACGCTCGTCCAGATCTACATTTAATTTGCCTCTAATATCGTAGGCTTTAAAACATGTAAGTTCGCTCACTAATACTACTCCGTTCGACCATAGCGATCAGAAAACCTAACAATATCGTCTTCACCAAGATAACTCCCCGATTGCACTTCTATGAGCTCCAACGGAAGTTTGCCAGGATTTTCTAATGCGTGAACTGTGCCGATAGGAATATAGGTAGACTCATTTTCAGTCACTAAAAACGTTTCTTCGCCTTTTGTTACTTTTGCGGTACCTGATACCACAATCCAGTGCTCAGCACGGTGATGGTGCATCTGCACAGATAGCTTTTCGCCCGGCTTTACGGTAATGCGCTTCACTTGGAAACGTTCGCCATTGTCTATTGAGTCGTAACTTCCCCATGGTCTGAACACTTCTCGGTGAAATTCAAATTCTGGGCGTTTCTCTTGTTTAAGACGATTAACAACATGTTTTATATCTTGCACATTGTTTTTGTTCGCCACTAGCACAGCATCTTTGGTTTCCACTACAACCATGTCGCTCACTCCGACCAGCGCAACCAAGCGATTTTCAGCATTTACATAACTATCAGCGGTACCATGAAGCATGATATCACCTTTCAATACGTTGCCTTTTTCATCCTTGTCTTCAGCCGTTTCCCACAGTGAAGACCAACTCCCAACATCGTTCCAACCAGCGTCAAGCGTTACCATCGCCGCATCAGATGTCTGCTCCATGACAGCATAATCGATGGAGTCTTCAGGGCATGCAGAAAAGATATTTGCATTGATTCTTACAAAGTCTAAATCTTGAGTTTCCGATGCAATAGAGGTTTTACAGATTTCAGCCATTTGGGGAACAAATTTACTTAGCTCTTCTATATAGCGGCTGGCCTTAAACATAAACATGCCACTGTTCCAAAAATAATCGCCATTGCTGATATATTTTTTCGCAGTAGCCTCATCTGGCTTTTCAACAAATTCAGATACAGAAAATCCAGTCTCAGCCTGATCTAATTGCTCACCACGACGAATATAACCATACCCAGTGTGTGGCATCGTGGGTACAATACCAAAGGTGACGAGCTTACCTTCTTCAGCTAGGCGCTCAGCATGTTTTATTGCTTTATGAAAGCGCCCAACGTCTTTAATCAGATGATCGGCTGCTAATACTAATAGTGTAGGATCTTCACCCGACTTCAGCGCATGATAGGCCGCAAGCGCAATAGCTGGCGCTGTGTTCTTTCCTTCAGGCTCTAAGATGATGCCACCATGATCAATATCTGCCTGACGAAGCTGCTCCGCAACAAGAAAACGATGTGCTTCATTACAAATAAACACAGGTGCATCAACGTCTAGACCATCAAGACGCAATAATGTCTCTTGCAGCATCGAATTATCTGAAGTCAACGAAAGAAATTGCTTAGGTAATGCAGCCCTTGATTTAGGCCAAAGTCGACTACCAGATCCACCAGCTAAAACGACAGGTTTCATTCAAAAATCCTTATAACAGTGAGAGGCTTAGCCTTTATTTTTATGAGCAAATGGTATGCGAGGATGTAAACACATTCAATGGCTCAGTAACGAAATCCGATCACAATCACTTAATAAAGGGTAATTCTGGCCCAATCGGTATTACTTGCGTCGGGTTAATATGCGCATGGCTATAATAATAATGACGCTTTATGTGAGCCATGTTCACCGTATCACTGACACCTGGGTGCAAATACAACATTTCAACATACCGGCTTAAGTTTGGAAAATCGGCGATACGCTTAATGTTACATTTGAAATGCCCGACATAAACCGCATCGAACCGAATTAACGTAGTGAATAAGCGCCAGTCTGCTTCTGTTAATTGATCTCCGACCAAATAGCTCTGTCCTTCAAGTCTGGTCTCAATTTCTTCCAACGCATCGAACAGCGCTGACACAGCTTCTTCATACGCCTGCTGGGTTGTTGCAAAGCCGGCTTTGTACACACCGTTATTAATATTGTGGTAAACAAAATGGTTAGTTTCATCTATTTGATTATGCAAAGGTTTCGGATAGAAATCTAAACGATTACCCGTCATTTCATTGAAAGCTGAATTAAACATACGAATAATGTCTGCAGATTCATTATTTACAATCGTTTTCTCTTTTTTATCCCATAGCACTGGCACAGTCACTCGGGTTGTAATCGTATCATTGACCGAGGTATACAGCTGGTGTAGAAAGTCGTGACCGTAAAGCGTATCTCCAGTCGCCTCTGGAAATGACCCAAAGCTCCAGCCATGCTCTAGCATATCAGGCGAAACGACTGACAGCCCAATGATTGCTTCAAGCCCTTTTAACTTCCTATAAATCAGTGTGCGATGTGCCCACGGGCAAGCAAGTGACACATAAAGGTGGTAACGATGATTCTCAGCAGGAAATTTTGCATTCACATCAGGACTGATTTCATCTCTGAACTGTGATGCTTGCCGTTCAAACTTTCCATCGTTTTTATCAGTTTCATACCACTTATCAACCCATTGTCCATCGACTAATAACCCCATTACAACTGTCTCCTTATACACTATTACTCAAAAGCGTAGCTTTATTTTGCGGAATCCGCGCAAAATTCTCCACCCTGCTACACTTAACAAATGCATATAGGTGCTCTACACAACATGTCTAAACAATGCCGATTCGTCTCTTTAAAAAATACACAATGTCCACTTGAAGATTTGGGTAACGGTTATTGCTTTTGGCATGACCCTCATGTAGATAAATCCAACATGGACCTATCGAAGAAGCTTGAGAGCCACATTAAAAACGGTGGGTACAGTATTGGCCTGCAATTAAAAAAAGCGAATTTGGAAGGCATTGATCTTGTCAATACTGGTGAAAAGCAAGGCTTCGACCTATCAGAAAGTGATTTATACAGAGCCAAATTAAGAGGTGCGCACTTATTCAATGTGACGTTATCCAATGGCTCACTGATGAAAGCTGATCTTCGTGAAGCCAACTTGCATTGTGCTCATTTAAATTACACGAATTTACTCGGTACCCGATGGCAGGATGCAAGACTCGACAATTTGGAAGTCGGTGATGAGTTGATTCAGGAATCTCTTGGGCGACAATATCGAAAACAGGGGCGTGTTACAGAGGCTATGGACCAGTTTGAACAATCCGAAGAAGTGTACCGACAGCTTAAACGTTGTGCTGAAGATCAGGGGCTTTTCGTGCTTGCGGGTCAATATGGGTATCGTGAGCGGATCGCCCATCGGCGACAACTGAAACGCTGGACAGCAAAGTGGCTTTTCTCTCATGCTATTGACACCCTATGCGGTTATGGCGAAAAACCCGAAAATACCATTTTGTTCTCTGTTTTCTTAATATTCAGCTGCGCCATTGGTTACTTTTTTCTAGGTGTTAACTATTATGAAAAACTCATTAAATTCAATGTTGATGCGAGCCTAACAGACAACCTCACCACATTTTTTTTGTCTCTTTATTACAGTGTCGTGACGTTTACTACCCTGGGATACGGCGACATCACGCCAGTTGGCTTGACGCGCTTTATCGCCGTAACGGAAGCATTTTTGGGTAGCTTTACGATTGCTCTTTTTGTCGTAGTATTTGTAAAACGAATGTCTAGGTAGACACTCTAGTAACCATTATGCAACATCAAGCCTGTCAGCCAAACGGGAAATAATCTCTTTTCCAATCGGAATCGCCGAAGTGGCAGCAGGTGACGGCGCATTTCCCACATGTAAAGAGCGAGGTGTATCATGAAATACAAAATCATGAATCAACTTTCCCTGTGCAGAAACAGCCTGCGCGCGCACGCCACTAGGATAGGGTAACAAGTCATCAAGTTGAATGTCTGGCGCGTACTTTTGAACGCGGGCTAAGTACCCCTTCTTAAACAATGAGTCACGCATTTCACCGAATCCACTTTTTGCGTGAGTGGAAGCCAGTTTCCAAAATCCAGGAAAAGTCAAAGTTTCTAGTGCATCTTTGAACGAATAGTCAGCCTTGCTATAGCCCTCTCGTGCGAGGGCTAAAACCGCATTAGGGCCAACCGTCACAGATCCATCAATCATACGAGTCAGATGTACACCTAGAAATGGCATTTGCGGATCAGGCACCGGGTAGATAAGATGTTTCACAATATCGTTGTAGCGACTGGGTAACTGATAATATTCACCACGAAAAGGCACAATTTTGATATCTGTGTTAACGCCCATTATTTTCGCCAAACGATCACAATGTAATCCAGCACAGTTAATCAACCAATTTGCCTGAAACGTATGATGTTGAGTGTTAACCTTTACACAGGTTTCATCTTCATACAGATCTGTCACTTCTTGTTGGTAAGCAACACTACCACCATTACTTACCACACTATCAAGCATCGCTCGAGTGATAGCCTGGTAATCAGTAATACCCGTTTCTTCCACATGAATTGCAGATTGCCCTGTAATATTGGGTTCTAATGCTCGCAATTGCGACTGAGATAACAAGCGTGTAGTGAGTTGATTTTCTTGAGAACGCTGAAACAAAGCGTGCAGTCGTTGCTCCTCTTGATCATTCGTCGCGACAATGAGCTTTCCACACTGCAAAAATGGAAGGCCATGATCTTGACAAAAAGCAATGGTTGCTTTTAATCCCTCTCGGCAAAACGTCGCTTTGAGGCTTCCTGGTTCATAATAAACGCCTGCGTGGATCACCCCAGAATTTCGCCCCGTCTGATGCTTTGCTGGCTCACTCTCTTTTTCAATTACTGTTACTTTAAGGCCGGGATAACGTTGTGACAATTGATACGCCACTGACGCACCCACTATTCCCGCTCCAATAATTATTACATCACTCTTATTCATTATTTTTTTAAACACATCCTGCTTAGACTGATATAATCCATATTCTAAGTGATATTAGCAGTTTCAAGAAGCATGACAATCCAACATTCCGATTTCGACCGTCGCTTTGGTGGCACTAAACGACTTTATGGCACCAAAGAAACCCAGCGTTTAAATGAAGCAAACTTTTGTGTCATTGGCATTGGGGGTGTCGGCTCATGGGTTGCAGAAGCACTAGCCAGAACAGCCATTGGCAATATTACGCTTATTGACTTAGATGACATATGCGTAACCAACACAAATCGTCAAATTCATGCGCTTCACCAAACTGTAGGAGAGGCAAAGGTTGATGCCATGGCATCACGGCTTCATGCCATTAATCCAGACTGTAATGTTAATGTTATAGAAGATTTTGTTACACCCGAAAATGTGCGTGATTATCTTTCTAACACGTTTGATTACGTGATTGAAGCAACCGACAGCATTAAAGCAAAAGCGGCTATCATCGCCCATTGTAAACGAAATAAAATTCCAGTAATTACCGCAGGAGGCGCAGGCGGCCAAACCGATCCTACCCAAATAGCAGTGAGTGACCTTACAAAAACAATTCAAGATCCGCTTGCCTCAAAGCTGCGCTCTTTTTTAAAAAAACATTACGGTTTTACTACCAATAGCAAAAGGAAGTTTGGTGTTGACTGTGTGTTTTCAACTGAGCAATTAAAATATCCGCAACAAGACGGGTCAGTGTGTACCACTAAAAACCTAAGCGATGGCAGTGTGAAGCTTGATTGTAACAATGGTTTTGGTGCAGCCGTTGTGGTCACAGCTAGTTTCGGCTTTGTTGCCGCTGCGCACGCAATCAATAAATACCTTAAAAAGACGACTGAAACAAAAGTTAGTTGACAGAATTCCATGTAAAGCGCCCTTTCCGCCAGTCAAGGAACAGGGCGATAACTAACCAAGCAGCTACCAGTGTAAATACCAACCAAGTACTCTCTGCTATTTCCATTATCGAATGACTAAACGTAGATGTAAGCCAGATAAGTGCGAGGTAATAAGGAAGATTCAGTACACCCGCAAGCAGAACCACTGAGAAACGATTTTTTGCAGAGCCTTGAGAGAACATAAAAAATGCCAACGAGTTCATGTGTATCATTGCAAGCAGTAACGCTTTTATCGAGGGGCGTCCCTCGCCTGATTGCTTATCATCAGAAAACTGGCGACCCAAAGTGTAGTTTATTGCTGAACCAATGGTTGCGGCAGACACCATACAAGCCGTTAACAATAATATATCGTTAAATGTTGGCTGATTAAGTACCACCAAAGATACCGCAAAAAATTGCCCCGGAAAGTAAAACCCGACGTAGACAATAGACTCAAGCAAAATAATGATAAAAATGATCAAGTAAAAATAGGATTGAAAGCTTTCGTTCAGCTTTTCTAATATGGTCTGGCCTGACGGAACGAGATCAAAGGTCACTAATAAGCCAATTATGGAAATAGCCATGAGTGCAGTGAACGGTAAAGAAGAATAGTATTTCACGCGGTTTACTTCCCATTTAATGTGCCTCACTTCTTAATCAATTAACTGAAATATAGATCATTAACGTCGAAAACTTTGTTATAACAACGAGGTTGCGGGTGTTGTAAATCGACAAATCGTGTTTAAATAGCCACACTATAATAAAGATTCATATTGAGACGTTGATTGATGGATATCACCCGAGAAGAACTCGAACAATTAATGGCAGATAGCGCAGCAAATGCAATTGAAACTACGCGAGATGAGTTTGGTATTGAGCTTGACGGGAGCGTTGACAGTATTAAATTAGTCGATGATGTTCTGCTTCAATGGCTAAGCAAGTATCAAGATCAAGTGTTGGAAGACAATGCCGTATTCACTTTATGTAACATATACGGCGCTTATATTGGCGAAGTGTTCATTAAAATTGTCGGCGGTCATTGGAAGTATGACACAAGTGATCCCGAAGCCCCTTTTGTCGCACTAGAGTTTGGTGGGCATGAATACGCTTTTGCTGGAATTTGTTATCAACGTTTAGTGAATGATTCACAAATCAGTGTGAATAACTATTTTCACCAAGCTGTTAAAAACAACCAGTCTGAATAGTTATTTCTCCTGCCAATCTTTCACGAGCAAGCTGATATGCTTGCTCTTGCCAAGCCATAAACAAGCCCAAAACGCTAACACAATGTTTAATCCATGCCACCAGTTGAACATTCCATGCTGTAAGGCAATATTAAACAAAGAAAACCCCACCTCAAAACAAATTGAAAAATACAGCACGGGCTTAATCCATTTAACCCATTTATATTTATCTCTTTCCCAAAGTTTTTGCCGATAAGCGACGAATACCCACACCCACAAAGCTGGCACTATCCCGAGCAGAGAATAGAGTAAAATGTCAGAGCTGGGATAAATTAGCTTCAATAGACGGTCGGTGTGCTCGTTAAACAAGGTTGCACCAATTATGATTATCAGTGACTTTGCCAAATACGCCAGCACCAACCAAAGCCCCATAGGTGGCAAGACTCGACCGCTCTCATCGTAGCGATTTAACGGTAAAGGTAACATCACTGACACGGCTAGTTTAACTTCTTAGCGAAGTGATGACTGGCAATAATGAAATCTTCCCGTAAGTAAAATTTATGCGCGCCAAAGCGTTGTACGCCAGAATCAAGATGCACCTGCTGACATTGATGTTGCTTCGCATAATCGGTGACCCACTCTAGTAATACCTTTCCTGCATTTTTTGATCGGTACGTTTCATCAACAATCAAGTCATCAATATAAACATGCTTGCCCCACGCCAGTTTCTCACCCACCCAAAATCCCATTAACGCAACAAGGGTTTTGCCATGGTATGCGCCCATCAGTTTGTAACCGCGCTCTCGTTGCCGAACGACGGCGCTTACATAGTGAGTTTTTTCTAAATCAGGCCGCAACTGCTGCATGATTTGAAATGCCGAAGCAATTAGTTCCGTACTCGTGATTTCCTCTACTTTTACCATGTTCCACTCCGCCTCAAGCTACCGAAAACGATTTATCCAATGACACTTTAAGATCATCAAGAATGTCGTCTATGTCATCAAATGACTCTGTAGATAAATAGATACTCAACGATGTTGATAGATTCAACTTCCCGACGTCTACAGAGTGCTGCAATGCATTTGCCAGCGTACTTTCCAATGCGCGTTGAATTCGCTCAAAAAACTGGGGGGCAGTACGCTCCTCAATATTTACCAAACAGATTAAAAATTGCTGCTCAGATATTCTGGCGACAATATCATTATCACGGGTAACGTTACTCAGCGTACCGATTATCTTAGACATCATGTTTTGCGTAAGAATAAACTCTAGCTCTTTAGCTTCATCTTTAAACTTTTTAAGATCCAATAGCGCTAACGCATTGGTTTTTTCATGATCTGCGCGAGGTACGCTTTTGATTTCAGTAATCGCTTTTTTAGAGTTTATCTCTCGTCCAAATTTTTCAATGCGGATCTGCTCAAAATATTTTTTGCGCAAATAAACAGATAAAATAAGTACGATCAGCAGCATAACAATGGCATATTTAAATAATGTAGCTTGCCGCTCTCTCTGTGTTGCAATAAGATCTTGCTCCAATGCCAACACTTGGCTATGAAGCTGCGCAACACCCAGTATTTTTCCGGCTTCTTGTAGCTTTACCGCATTACTAAACATAACGTCGGAAAACCTATCAAATGCCGCTTTGCTGCTCTCTATATCTCCCAAAAATAAATGAATATCCATTATCATTTTCAGATGGTCTTTGTTCGTATTCGGAATAGGAGAGTTCGCGCCGTACGATTCGTACAACGTTAGATAGTCATTTACACAGGCGACATTCTTATCATTCAGACACACTCCCGCTTTGTACCACTGATACAAAGCACGATGGCGCGCACTCTGAATTTGCGGCAGAAAGACCTCCCATCTAGCAAGACTTTTACGTAATGCATCAAAATCGGCAGTTCGATAGTAATACCCGGATTCAGCTAAAAATAGCCAACTATTACTCAATGGTGTATTCACTTTTCGATTGACTCGGCGGTACTCCTCAAGCAATTCCCAAGCTTTATCGTATTTTCGAGTCGCATATTTTGAGGTGATCACGCTCACCAATGTAGAGAGTAAGTTAGAACTGTTATAATGTTTTAGTCCCAACTCGTATGCTTTTAAATATTGTTCACCGGCCAGTACTTCTTGTCCAATGCTAGAATAATATAATCCAATTGAATTATGGATATGCGCAATGGCTGCGGGATCGCCTTTTTTAGTAAATGATTCAAGCAAGGCATACAATTTTCCTAACTTCTCAGCAAGCGGTAACGTGGTCGAGCACTCGGTGAGAATTGACAATTGAGCGCTAAGCGCAATGTCATCAAATCGGTTTTTAGCCAGCCTATCTGCCTTTTGATAATAACGACAGTCGTCAGGGCTTCCATCTACATCAAGAATAAAGCCAAGTTGATACAAAGCGTATGAATAATTTCGTGACGATTGCGCTACATCGCCGTTACTTAACAGCATTTCAACGGTGTCTTTTGCCTCTACATATTTGCCTTGGCAGATCTGATAATGAGTTTGAATAAGCTTTAGAGACGCTTCAAATTCGTCAGATAAATTCGCCGAGCGTAAGAAGCGATTGACATTCGTTGACACATAGTCTGAAGGACAATCAAAGGTTTTGACTGGATTTTGATTGAGGAATAAACCAATTTCTTCGTTTATATCGCCGCCATCTTCAATAGCAACCGCTGAAAAAGGCATGCCAAGAAACATTAAAGCGAAAGAGTATAAAAACTGCCTCATTAACCTTATTTTTTATTCATGTTAGCTAGATGTAATCTGAATATACATAAAACGTTCAGATGTATTAGGAGCATAATGGAGATGGACTCTATCACCATTAACAGGATATTAGTAGAACGTTCGAAAAAATAATATCTGAATGGTGCGCGACAGAGTCAATAAAACGAAACAGTTTAGAGTGATAACACCACTTTCAAATTACTATTTTGTGCACTATCACCACTGACAAAGCCAATAATATTCGGGTTTTTAGACACCAAATCAACGATTTCTGCCTCACTCACAACCTGCTGAGGAGGTTGGCCTTTCCCCGTAAACAGGAGTTTTGACCAATACGCCTTAATCTGACTAGACGATTTATTTAACACTTTATCGTTAAACTCCTCAAGTAGCGCCTTATTGCCTGTCTGATTGACTGGTATGGCAGGTTGTCCGGATGGAAAGCTCTTGTTTTTTCCCATAAAAATACGAGACACCGTGGTGACATCAAACGTATCCGCATTACTCGGATGAACAACAACATGGACGTCTGCGTGAGTCATAAAGGTTGTAAAAATGAAAGTGGCGAGAAGTAGTCTAATCATGATGTCTCCTGGAAAAGTCCAAAAATCAAGTCCAGATTATCGAATTTGCTGGAAGCACACCTAGCTGTGAAGCATCCAACGATGGTGAATTTTTACACGACAACTAGGTACTTGTAACAAGCAGCACCCCATGCCCCTTTTCACCATAGTAGAAAACACTGTGTAATCAAGCTATTGCCGTTATCTTTTTCCCCCAAAAAAAACCAACCAACAACAGAAATTATTATATCCTTGACAAGCCCCCCTTACCTACCCCAAGCATAATTATTCCTGTATAATCTCGCCCCAATTCAATACTAAGTTATCAGGCATCTATGACCGTCGAAAAATTTGATCCTCAACAGACCACAACGTTACGTGTTGCGAAAGAAGAAATCAGTAAACATCATAATGCAGACGCGCCAGTTTTAACCGGTACCGAAGCGAAAATTGGTTTCGTCTCTTTAGGCTGCCCGAAAAACTTGGTTGACTCTGAGCGCATTCTCACCCAACTCCGGACTGAGGGATACGATGTTGTTTCGACCTATCATGATTCTGACTTAGTTATCGTTAATACCTGTGGGTTCATCGACTCAGCGGTACAAGAGTCGTTAGATACCATTGGCGAAGCATTAAAAGAAAACGGTAAAGTGATTGTAACTGGCTGTTTGGGCGTGAAGGAAGACGAGATCAGAGAAGTTCACCCTAATGTTCTTGCGATCACTGGACCGCATGCCTACGAGACGGTGGTTGAACAAGTGCACGATCACTTACCTAAGCCGCAGCACAATCCATTTCAACAATTGATTCCCGATCACGGTGTAAAGCTAACGCCACGGCATTATGCTTATCTAAAAATTTCTGAAGGCTGTAATCACCGCTGCACATTTTGCATCATCCCCTCTATGCGAGGCGATCTAGACAGCCGCCCTATCGGTGACGTATTAGATGAGGCCAAACGACTGAAAGATGCTGGCGTTCAGGAGTTGCTCGTTATTTCTCAAGATACCAGTGCTTACGGTGTCGATGTCAAACACCAGACAGGTTTTTGGGACGGTATGCCAGTCAAAACCAACATGGTGGCACTATGTGAAAAATTGGGAGAAATGGGCATATGGGTAAGATTACATTACGTTTACCCGTACCCATCAGTAGACAAAGTAATACCACTGATGGCTGAAGGTAAAATCCTTCCTTATTTGGATATTCCCCTTCAACATGCCAGCCCGCGTATTTTGAAGCTCATGAAGCGACCTGCCGCTGCGGAGCGCACGTTGGAACGTATCAAGGCATGGAGAGAGATATGCCCTGAACTGATCATTCGCTCTACCTTTATTGTTGGCTTTCCAGGCGAAACAGAAGAAGATTTTCAAACTCTACTGGACTTTCTTGAAGAGGCGCAACTAGATCGCGTTGGATGTTTTAAATACTCTGACGTAGAAGGCGCAACGGCGAACGACTTACCAGATCCAGTAAGCGAAGAAGAAAAGCAATCGCGCTTTGAACGCTTTATGGAGGTACAAGCACGTATTAGTGCGCAGAAGCTTCAAGACAAAATTGGCCTTGAATATCAAGTATTAATTGATGAAGTAACTACGGAAGGAGCGGTGGGACGCTGTTATGCAGATGCCCCTGAAATTGATGGAAAAGTTTACCTAACGGATGAATTCGATGTTGCGCCAGGTGACAAAATATGGGCGCAAATTGTCCACGCCGATGAGCATGATATGTGGGCCGTGAAAGTAGACGATGAGGATGATGAAGGCGAAGATAACGCCGAAGCTACCATGTAAACTTGAATAGCTTAGCGAGTAACTATGTTCAACAGAGGCAAGGCTTATCTGCCTCTGTTGAATTTAGCCAAACGAATTAATCAATTGGGTTATTAGCGTAAGATGAATGAGCAACTCAACAGTCTTGTAAACGCACTTTCATTAAACTCAATGGCTTACTCATCATCACTTAAGGCTTTTTCTACTAGCTTCTGATCTATCTTTTTAGTTGTTTGAACGCCGAGTTCTTTAAATGCTTCCGCTTTGCGTATCAGATTCCCACGCCCTTCGACTAGCTTATTCATCGCTGCATCATAGCGCTTTTGTACGGTTTGCAAGCTGGTGCCTAGGCCATCCATATCAGTGGTAAACCCAACAAATTTGTCATATAAGTCGGCCGCTTTCTTAGCAATATTCTGGGCGTTTTGATTCTGGTATTCGTATTGCCAAATATTATTAATTGTACGTAATGCTACTAATAAATTGGTAGGGCTCACAAGCATAATGTTGTTATCTAATGCCAGTTTCACCAAGTCTGGAGATTGGTCAATCGCCAGCAAAAATGCAGCCTCGACCGGCACAAACATCAGCACATAATCCAGTGTGCGTATTCCTTCCAGCTGCTGATAGTCTTTCTTACCTAGCTGTTTAATATGCGTCTTGAGTGAATCAATATGTTCAGCAAGATGCTTTTTGCGTGCCGCTTCATCGTCAACTTCATTAAAATATCGCTCATAGGCTGCTAAGGATACTTTGGAGTCAATTACGATGTCTTTGTCATTAGGCAGATGCACCACCACGTCTGGCTGGTAGAGCTTACCGCCCTCATTTTTCATTGATACTTGCTTTTCAAACTCGTGACCTTCTCGCAGTCCAGATTCTTTGAGAATACGTTCTAGTACCAATTCGCCCCAGTTACCCTGCTGCTTATTATCTCCCTTTAGCGCACGAGTTAATGCAGCCGCTTCCTCAGTAATTTGTTTATTTAGCTCTTTTAGGTTAATAATTTCTGTTTTGAGAGAAGCCCGCTCTTGGCCTTCTTTTACATATTGGTCAGAAATTTGTTTTTTGAATCCATCAATTTGCTCTTTTAAGGGTGTCAGTAACGCATTCAAACCTTCTTTGTTGGATTGACTGAACGTTTGGCTTTTTTGCTCGAAAATTTTATTGGCCAAATTTTCAAATTGCTGTTGCAACCGTTTTTCAGCGTCTTCAACATGAGTAAGCTTTTCTTCCATATGTCGCTTTTCTTCTTCTGCTTTAGTATGCAAAGAATCGAATTGTGCACGAAGATGACTATATCGCTCATGCTGTTCATCAAGCTTGTCAGCTAACGTTTGTTTCTCTTCTTTAAGAGAAATAATAGTCTCAGACTTTTGCGATAACTCACCCAGTTGTTGCTGTGCGCCAAAAAGTCGTTCCTGCGTGTGTTTATACTCTTGCTGTAGCTCTTGCAGAGCCAGCGACACACTTTCTAACTGCCCATCGATTAACATTACCTTTTGTTCAGCCTGGTCGGCGCGAGATACGGCCTCACTAAGGCGCGATTTCATTACGCTATATGTAATTGCCGCTGCACAGCTAGCGGTGAAAAAAACAAAGAGAAGAAAAGTGGGATCAAGAAAGCTTAATTCTGTCATGGTTATCACGTATTGTTATTAATCGGGTTACTAAACGACATAGTTCGCTATATTATTGTGTATTGAAGTTTATCTGTTACTCTTCACCGCACCGTAGCACCCGCAAATGATGTAACAGAGCATAAACTTCAGTGCAAAAAAATATAAAAAGGCGGCCAGTGCCGCCTTTCTCGCATAACAATTTATGCCTTTAAGGTTTCATCCAAATCGGCGATTTTGGCGCGCCAAATAGCTGGCCCAGTTTGATGGGCGTTAGCGCCGGTGCTATCTACGGCCACGGTAACTGGCATATCTTCGACCTCAAACTCATAAATGGCTTCCATTCCTAAGTCTTCGAAGGCAACAACGCGTGATTTCTTGATCGCCTTCGATACAAGGTAAGCTGCACCACCAACTGCCATTAAATAAACTGCATTGTGTTTAGCAATACTATCTACCGTCGCAGGGCCGCGCTCAGCTTTACCAATCATGCCAATCAAGCCTGTCTTTTCAAGCATCATATCGGTGAATTTATCCATGCGGGTTGCGGTTGTCGGGCCCGCGGGTCCAACAACTTCATCACCTACCGCGTCCACTGGCCCAACGTAATAGATAAAGCGATTGGTTAAATCAACCCCCTCTGGCAAGCCTTCACCATTGTCCATCATTGTTTGAATGCGTTTGTGTGCCGCATCACGCCCCGTCAGCATTTTGCCTGACAACAACACGGTTTCGCCCACCTTCCATTCTTGGATGTCTTCTTTGGTCACCGTATCAAGGTTTACACGCCGTGTATTCTCACCCACTTCCCAGGTCACTTCTGGCCAATCTTCCAATTTAGGCGCTTTCAATTCAGCCGGACCAGAACCATCTAGATAGAAATGAGCATGACGCGTCGCAGCACAATTTGGAATCATCACTACGGGCTTAGAAGCCGCATGGGTTGGAAGTGATTTAATTTTGATGTCGACCACTGTCGTTAAACCGCCCAAACCCTGTGCACCGATACCGAGATCGTTCACTTTCTTGAAAATATCTAAACGTAACTTTTCTTCAGTCGTCTCAGCACCACGTGCCATCAACTCCTGAATATCTACTGGATCCATCAAGCTTTCTTTTGCCAACACAGCCGCTTTTTCTGCCGTGCCACCAATACCAATTCCTAGCATACCTGGAGGACACCAACCCGCCCCCATGCTCGGTAACGTTTTCACTACCCACTCAGCTATATCATCGCTGGGATTGAGCATGGCCATTTTTGACTTATTCTCTGAACCGCCGCCTTTTGCGGCAATCATTACCTCAATCTTGTCACCTGGCACCATATCAATATGCACAACGGCTGGGGTGTTGTCTTTGGTATTTTTACGTGCACCAGCTGGATCAGCCACAATTGAGGCGCGAAGAGGATTATCGCTATTGGTGTAAGCGCGACGTGTTCCTTCATCTACCATTTGCTGAACCGTCATGTCGGTTTTATCCCACGACACGTCCATGCCAATTTTGACAAAACACGTCACAATGCCCGTGTCTTGACACAAAGGACGGTGCCCTTCTGCCGACATACGTGAATTAATCAGAATTTGCGCCATGGCGTCTTTGGCCGCTTGGCTTTCTTCCCTGTTATAAGCTTCTTCAACCGCTTTTACGTAATCTAGCGGGTGGTAGTAAGAAATAAATTGCAGCGCATCTTCGATGCTATCAATGAAATCCTGTTGACGGATTGTTGCCATAATTGCCTCTTCGTCGTTAAGAGATTATTGTCGTTAGCGTTATCACAATATGATAACCTGCCCGCCAAAATAGCTCCATGACTAATCACTTTTTTTACGCTAGTTACCCAACATGATGACAAATTGGCACGATAAATATACTATCTCGACGCTTTTTGAGAACAGCAACCATGATTTAACCGCGCTCTTATCGCACTTTCAAGATACGCCTTGGACCATGCTGTTAGATTCATCGAATAGCCAACATCCAGACAGCCGGTTTGATATATTTGTTACCAACCCCGTTGCTACCATTACTCACCAATGTGGTATAAATCGTGTTAGTAGAGCAAGTGCCCCTACTGACATTAAAGAAAACTCAACCTCTCCGCTAAGCGCGCTTAGAGCACTGTTAGTTGATACGGGCTTTTCCATTAAAGCAGATGAAAACCAACCTCTGCCTTTTATAGTCGGCGCATTAGGCTACTTTGGGTATGATTTAGGTAGGCAATTTGAGGTGCTTCCTTCCGCGGCTATCAACGAGTATGAAGCACCCGATATGGCGATAGGCATTTACGCTTGGTCAATTATTAAAGACAACCACACCAAGACGATTTACGTGTGTCGACATAATGATTATGCCACACCCAGCGACCATGAATGCGTGCGATTCTTTGAAAATAGCCATGCGACATTACCCTTTACACTTACATCTGCGTGGCAGGCGAATATCTCTCAAGAAGAGTACACACAGAAGTTGCACCATATTCATGAATACTTATTGGCTGGTGATTGTTATCAAGTGAACTTTGCGCAACGCTTTAAAAGCACGTTTTCTGGAAGCCCTATTTCAGCGTATCTGGCATTAAGACAAGAAAATTCTGCCCCTTTTTCTGCGTTTTTGTCTTTCGATAATTACCATATATTGAGTATCTCACCTGAACGGTTTTTACAGTGCAGAAATAGAAAAGTGCAAACCAAACCGATTAAAGGCACGCGACCAAGGCATCAGGATGAAGCAACAGATTCTGCTTTAAAAGCGGCATTATTAGCATCAACAAAAGACAAAGCTGAAAATTTAATGATTGTCGACTTACTGCGTAATGATTTAAGTCGAACCTGCATGGCGGGCAGCGTAGATGTTCCCGCCCTATTTGATATTGAGAGCTTTTCTGCTGTGCATCATTTGGTTAGCACCGTGACAGGCACACTAGCGCCCGAGCATGATTCATTATCTTTGCTTCAGCACGCCTTTCCGGGTGGCTCTATTACTGGTGCGCCCAAAATCCGTGCGATGGAGATCATCGATGAGCTGGAGCCTCATAGACGGAATATTTATTGCGGAAGCATAGGCTATATTGGCATTCATAATGACATGGACACCAGCATCTGTATTAGAACGCTGCTATTAGAAAAAAACGCGGTTTATTGCTGGGCCGGCGGTGGCATTGTGTTAGACTCTGAGGCAGATTCAGAATATCAGGAAACCTTTGATAAGGTAGCGAAAATTTTGCCTGTTTTAGAAAGCTAACAGCATTTAGGTAACATGAATAAAGATGAGTTTTTAGCACAATTCCAGCATGTAAGAGTGGTTCCGCCTGAATCAGATTTTCCTCTGCGTGTTCAGGCTAGGCCAGCCGCTGTATTGCTGCCAATCGTTGTCAGAGAAGACTCTCTCACCATGTTATTTACTCAACGCGCAAGACATTTACGGCATCATGCCGGCCAGATCAGTTTTCCAGGTGGAAAACAAGAGCCTACAGATAAAAGTTTGCTTGATACTGCCCTCAGGGAAACGGAAGAAGAAATTGGCATTACACGCCAATATATTGATGTGATAGGTACATTGCCCAAATTTAGAACGGTGAGTCGTTTTGAGGTCTTACCATTTGTGTCTTTCGTTTCTGATACCTTTTCACTTAAAATAGATGAAAATGAAGTCGATAATGTGTTTGAAGTGCCTCTTGCTTTTCTGTTAGACAAAACCAATCATTTTATTCATTGGGTTGAGCGAAAAAAGGCCGTACATCCCATCTACTTTATTCCGTGGGAAAACAAACAAATTTGGGGCGCAACCGCAGCATTTATCAGGAATTTATCGAATCACATTCACCACAAAGCAAACTAAACTTTACATAACATTAGATTAACTTTTCCGAAACATTAGATTTATCAACTTGCCCTAGTGTATAGATTTACGCATAGTTGGCGCCATCAAGCGAAGAATTAGAGAATTAACAATGATCAGTGTGTTTGATATGTTCAGTGTCGGCATCGGGCCGTCAAGTTCACACACCGTCGGGCCAATGCGCGCGGCATGCCAGTTTTGTCAGGATTTAAAAGCGCAACAGCTTTTCGACAAAACAGATAACGTTGAAGTAGAACTGTTTGGCTCGCTGGGCCAGACAGGCAAAGGCCATGGTACAGGTAAGGCTGTCATTCTTGGTCTTCATGGTCTGCAACCTGAAACCGTAGATGTGAGTAGTGTCGACGCGTTATTGCATAAAGTCGATGTTACTCAATCTTTATCCCTCAACGGCGAAAAAGACATTGCATTCCCGAATCAAGGGGCAATCACATTTCATCGAAGAAAGTCACTGCCTAAACACGCCAACGGCATGACAATTCATGCTTATGAAGGAAAAACGCTGCTGGCGAGCCAAACCTACTATTCAATTGGTGGCGGCTTTATCGTCAAAGATGAAGATTTTGAGGCGGTTAAGAAAACAACCATTGAACAAGTGCAAGAAGACGTACCTTATTCCTTCAGTAGCGCAGCACAGCTTCTAGAACACTGCAAAGAACACGGGTTTAGTATCAGTTCATTAATGTATAAGAATGAACAAACCCAAGCGACGAAAGAAGATATTACCGATAAGCTTTGGCATATCTGGCAAGTCATGTTGGAATCGGTTAATAACGGGATTGGTACTGAAGGCATTCTTCCAGGAGGCCTGAAAGTGAAACGACGTGCGCCAGCCCTTCACCGCCGCCTTACCAGCGAGCAAACGTCGGATCCAATGCAAGCTATGGACTGGGTCAACTTATTTGCGCTTGCAGTGAATGAAGAAAATGCAGCAGGCGGCCGCATTGTCACAGCACCAACGAATGGTGCAGCCGGTATTATCCCAGCGGTACTATGCTACTACGATAAATTTATTCGACCAGTCACCAAAGATACGGCGGCACGCTATTTACTTACCTGTGCGGCAATAGGCATTTTGTATAAGAAAAATGCGTCTATCTCAGGGGCAGAAGTCGGTTGCCAAGGAGAAGTCGGCGTTGCATGCTCCATGGCAGCGGGTGGTTTAACCGAAATACTTGGTGGAAGCCCAGGTGCAGTTGAATGTGCGGCCGAAATAGGAATGGAACATAACCTTGGTCTTACGTGCGATCCCGTTGGCGGATTGGTACAAGTGCCTTGCATTGAGCGTAATGCGATGGGTGCAATTAAAGCAATCAATGCGTCTAGGCTAGCACTGCGAGGAACTGGCGATCACAAGGTGTCGTTAGACAAAGTGATTAAAACCATGTGGGATACAGGAAATGACATGAAGTCAAAATACAAAGAAACTGCACGAGGCGGGCTCGCTGTGAATATAATCGAGTGCTAGAAATCCCTGTTATCTGATTTAACCTGCCGCTTCAGCGGCAGGTAGTCATAAGAATAAAGGGCTACCCTTTACTTTACGGGTAACGTCAATCCTTTAAACATCTTCTCTACTTCATCATTGTTTTTCTGCATCATCGCTTTTTCAACTACATCTTTGGTTAAATGCGGGGCAAAGCGCTCAATAAAGTCATACATATAACTACGCAAGAATGAACCTTTTCTAAAACCAATTTTGGTCGTACTGTACTCAAACATATGGCTAGCGTCTATTTTCACCAAATCTGAATCAAGCTCTTCATCAATCGCCATTGACGCAATAACACCAATACCTACACCCAAGCGCACATAGGTTTTAATCACGTCTGCATCCGTTGCAGTAAACACGATTTTAGGTTCCAGCCCAGCCTTTTCAAACGCCTGGTCAAGTTCTGAACGCCCCGTAAAACCAAAAACATAAGTAACCAACGGAAACTCAGCAATGTCTTCTATTCCTATTGACGTTTTCTTGGCGAGAGGATGTTCACGATTAACGATAATACTGCGATTCCAGTGATAACATGGCAACATCACTAAATCGTTATACAAATGCAATGCTTCGGTCGCAATCGCAAAATCGGCCTCGCCTTTCGCGGCAAGATCGCTAATTTGAGATGGCGTACCTTGGTGCATGTGCAAAGACACTTTGGGGTATTTAGACATAAAGCCCTGAATAACATCAGGGAGCGCATAACGCGCCTGAGTATGAGTAGTCGCAATATTGAGTTTGCCTTGATCTGGCAAAGTATGCTCTCTTGCTACCGCTTTGATGCTTTCCACTTTAGCAAGAATCTCGCGGGAAATGTTAATCACATCTTTACCAGCATCCGTCACATGAGTCAGGTGTTTGCCACTGCGACCAAAAATCTGTACTCCTAATTCATCCTCAAGCATCCGTACTTGCTTACTAATGCCAGGTTGTGAAGTGTATAAATTTTCAGCGGTAGCAGAAACATTTAAGTTGTTATTGAGAACCTCAACAATATAACGAAGTTGCTGTAATTTCATGTCCTATGCCTAAAACCCATTTGACTCTTTTCTATTCTATATGCAAATTATATATACCCAAGCGAGAATTAATTCCATAAAATTTTAGAAAAAGCCGCATTTTTTTCGAAATTGGATGGTTTTTTTGGTAAATCGCTGTTTTTAAAGGATACTGTATGAAGGTAGTAACAATGATCCGATGGTTTTTTAAACAGCACCACTATGAATAATGAACGACACCCCATAGACTTTTCGACTGTACTCGCGGCGGCAGTTCACGATATGAAGAATTCGCTGTGTTTACTTAGTCAGACGATAGAAGAATTAAGTTTAAAAGTAGAGGATTCAAACTCGGTTGCTAAAAACCATCTCGCTACAGCCCATTATGAGGCATCTCGACTCAACACGGGTTTGGTTCAGCTTCTTTCATTATACCGAGCAGAAATTGAAAGCCTGCCATTAAATGTAGACGAATGCTACATCGAGGATCTCATTGATGAGCTCCTGTATAACAACGAAAGCTATGCAAAGCACAAAGGCTTAACGCTTACAGTAGAACAAAGCGGCAATTTGGTGTGGTACTTAGACAGGGATTTGGTTGTGTTACTTATCAATGACGTCATCATCAATGCCATGCGGTATTGTAAAAGCACAATTCAATTAAAAATTTTTGAAGAAAACGGGTATATTGTTTTTCAAGTAGAGGATGACGGCAAAGGTTATCCCTCAAGTATGCTGAAGGCAACGACGATAAATATACAAGATTTTGATATTAGTCATGGACGAACAGGCCTAGGACTTTTCTTTGCGAGGTTAATTGCTGGTGCGCATAGTACTGGAAATCGCAAGGGAGAGATTGTATTGTCCAATGGCGGCACACTTGGTGGCAGCGTATTTACGCTCCGATTACCCTAAAGGTAATGCCTATGAACATGTTAAGCAGTAACTGGAAATAATAATAAAATGATTTTTACTATCGTCATCATACTGATCGTCGCCCTCATCGTTGTGGCGATTGTTGTGAATGCAGTGCAACAACACAGAGAACGGATTGAAGCAGAAAAACGTACTGAGGTTGCCAAACAACGGGCAATCATTGACGAAACTGAGAATGTTTTAATGGCCGCAGACTCGATGCCGGTGTCTCAACAGCTGGTGCATATTCTTCATCAGCGAATTTACAATGCACTGAAGGTGATCAATGAAATGACACCCGGTGTCGCCGACATCAAGCAACGCATAAAAGAAAGCGAAGAGCGCAGCAAGGCCATTAACGTGTCGGCAGAGCCACCCGCGCCTGACGCATTCAGGTTGCCCGACAACGACAAACTCATCATCCAATACATTCAAGCGATCAAAAAATTTCGCGTTTTATTGCGCTCAGAGCACAGTAAAGGCAAAGTAGATTCATCAACGTTCGCGAAAGAAGACCGATTGCTTGCAGCATTGCAGCTGAGAGTTAATGTTGAAACCTTAATCAAACGTGGTAATGCCGCGCTACAGACCGGCATGATGGGCTCTGCAAGACAGTATTTTGAGAAGGCCAAATCAGCGCTTGAAGCACAAAATACATTAGATGATTACGCGAAACAAAAGCTTCAATCAATCACGGAACAGCTCAAAGAAATTCAAGACAATCTTCGCAATGCCAACGCTGAAGATCGTAAGAAGAAAAAATCTGAAGAAAACGGTGACTTAGACGAATTATTTGCGCCGAAGAAGAAATGGTAAGGTGTATTCTTTCCAATACTTACGTATAGATAAACCCGTTTTATCCTGTAGGTATGTTCTTTAAATTTGTTGTCCCTAATTGTTATAGGGACAACGTTTAAAGGACATAAAACATGAAAAAAATATTGATTACAGGCTTAATGCTATCTGCTTTTAATGCGTTCGCGGACGAGTGTATTTCTACCGGACAAGCCTATGTACATGCAACAGGGCCTGCTGGAGGCGGCTTTACTGGTGGCTATGTCATTACAAATATTTCTAACGAAACGATTAATGTTAAAGTTGCGCTTAACAATCCTGACGGCCCAATAGAAAGCCCGTCGGCAAATCAATACAAATTTCACTTTTCGACCGCCAATACACCACTGAGTGCTGAAGGTGCCATGCTAGAACCTGGTCAGCAAGGCGAGTTCTATTTTCACACCTATACGCAAGATATTGGTGTGGGCAAAATTTCTTGGGAATCAAAATCTAAGACTTGCATTGATAAAGCTGTGTTTGCATCAACGATTGCATACTACTCAGTATCAGGGCGCTATGGCTACACACTCAATGCAGTGAATGGTGGTCAACCTTTCTAATTGTAGAAAACACCCTATTTCGATTAAAAGAGTTTGGCTACGCGATTAAGCCAGACTCTTTTTACTGTTCCCTTCAATTGCATATAATTGAGTCAGTGCAGACAGCATTCAATAAGGGAAAATTAGCGTGTCGTCTTCACGCACCAATGACCAAAATCGATCCGCCGCTACAGACAATTCGTGATGCGTTGAACGAATTATTCCCACTTTTTTTCGAAGCCATACTTCTTTTAAAGGAATACAGACCAAACCATTCTGGCGCATTTGTTCTGCGCACACTTGCGGAACAACAGACACGCCTAACCCGAATTTCACACATTGTCCTATTGTGGCAAGTTGATTTGCCTCAGCTACCACATTGACTGCCAGCGCCTTCGTCGAAAATATATCGTCCAGCCACCCCCTAATCGTTGATCCTCGATTCATCGCGACAAAAGGGAAATCTTGCAATGCGAACCAAGATACCACTGACTCTGAATCTAACGCGTGATTGGGTGGCACTACCAAAGTAAACGCATCATAAAATAACGTGTGAAAAGCAACACCATCATACCTATCGGACTCAAACGTAAACCCTAGTTCAGCACGCCCTTCCCTCACTTGTTGAAAGACAGTTTCCATCACGACATCCGAAACTGACAAACTGATGTTTGGAAAATGTGAATGAAACAATGAGAGAATATTTGGCAGCACCGTCGCAGCGAATGAAGGCATGGCCGCAATGCTTAATTTGCCTTGTTGCGCAGAGAAACGGCTTTGCATATCTTCCACAGCCCGATCCCAATCATTTAATAACCTAAGAGCAATCGGTAAAAACTCTTTGCCCTCTGGCGTTAGCCTGACGCTTCGGGTACTTCGCGAAATGAGTTTACCACCTAACATGGATTCCAATTTTTTGAGCGACAATGACAACGCAGGTTGAGACAAATGCAAGCGTTCTGCCGCCTCAGCAAAATTTGACGATTGCGCTACTCTTACAAACGATTCTACTTGGCGATACGTAACAGACATTTTTAATTAGTAATTTTTATTAATCATTATATTTAATTAATTTTACTTTATTAACAGATTTTTTAATACTAAAGCCAATATGTAAACGGAGAAAATTGCAATGGCAGGCTTCAATAAAGTCGTCAGTACCTATGAAGAGGCACTAGAAGGGCTAAAAGATAACATGACTCTGATCGCAGGTGGCTTTGGCCTTTGCGGCATCCCTGAAGGGTTAATTGCCCATATCAAAACCATGAAAACAACAGGGCTAACAGTAGTATCTAATAACTGCGGTGTTGATGGATTCGGCCTTGGGTTGCTATTAGAAGACAAACAGATAACGAAAATGGTGTCTTCCTACGTAGGCGAAAACGCATTGTTTGAACAACAGCTTCTTAATGGTGAATTGGAAGTCGAGCTAACCCCACAAGGCACGCTCGCTGAAAAAATGCGTGCTGGTGGAGCGGGTATTCCGGCTTTTTACACAGCAACCGGTTATGGCACACCTGTTGGCGAAGGCAAAGAATCACGAGAGTTTAATGGAAGACAGTACATTCTCGAGGAATCTATTACAGGTGATTTCGCTATTGTGAAAGCATGGAAGGCTGACAAGTACGGCAACTGTGTTTATCGTCATACCGCGCAAAACTTCAACCCCATGGCTGCCACAGCAGGAAAAATAACCGTTGTAGAAGCCGAGGAAATCGTCGAGCCCGGCGAGCTGCAGCCTAGTGAAATTCACACGCCGGGAATCTACGTTAATCGCGTAATCAAAGGTACATTCGAAAAACGCATCGAACGCAAAGTACTGGCCAAGTAAGGAGAACACGATAATGGCACTTACTCGAGATCAAATCGCAATGCGCGTTGCCAAAGAATTTCACGATGGCGATTACGTTAATTTAGGTATTGGTATCCCTACTCTCGCAGCAAACTATGTCCCCAAAGGGATTTCCGTGATGTTGCAATCTGAAAATGGATTACTCGGCATGGGGCCTTACCCAACCGAAGAGCAGCTTGATGCAGACATGATCAATGCAGGCAAAGAAACCGTGACAGCCATTACGGGAGCATCAATTTTTAACTCTTCGGAAAGTTTCGCAATGATCCGTGGTGGACACGTCGATATTACCGTATTGGGCGCTTTTGAGGTGGACGTTAATGGCAATATTGCATCGTGGATGATCCCCGGCAAGCTGGTCAAAGGCATGGGCGGTGCGATGGATTTAGTCGCGGGTGCGAAAAACATCATCGTTACCATGACTCACGCAGACAAACACGGTAATTCGAAGTTGTTGTCTGAATGCACCTTGCCTCTTACTGGCGTAAATTGCATTACCCGCATCATTACCGATCTTGCCGTATTGGAAGTGAAAGACGGTGCGTTCCACCTAAAAGAACGTGCTCCGGGTGTAAGCGTTGATGAAATCCGTGAAAAAACCGCAGGGAAATTGATAGCCTCTGACAACGTACCAGAAATGACGTTCTAATCAGTTGGTGGCGAAGACACTGGGTTCTTCGCCACCATGTTCCCCATCATACATACCACAACAAAGAATATTCCGCTTTGTTCTATATGGCGTTCAGTGTAAACTAAGCTATTAATTCTGAACCATCCTTTAAATTACCCGCTAGGCTTTAGTGACGTAATCATTCATATAAGAGACGTATTTTGCAATTTAGTGACTTTCCACTCGATCATCGAATTTTATCTGCTTTAACTGCCAAAGGCTTCGACACAGCCACTGAAATTCAAGCCAAGGCATTACCCCACGCCTTACTCGGAAAAGATCTACTTGCGTCTTCAAAAACAGGTTCGGGTAAAACACTGGCCTTTTTGCTACCCGCTGTTCACAGAGTACTGCGCACCAAAGCGCTGAGTAAAAAAGATCCTCGCGTTTTGATTTTGGCTCCCACTCGCGAATTAGCTAAACAGGTATTCATGCAGCTTAAGTGGCTGACCGCCAATATGTCTCTGCATAGTGCGCTGATTTTGGGTGGAGAAAACTTCAACGATCAGGTCAAAGCACTACGACGAGGTCCTCAATTTATTGTAGGTACAGCTGGTCGCGTTGCTGATCACCTAAAAGACCGCTCTTTATTTTTGAATGGATTAGAATTACTCATTTTCGATGAAGCTGATCGTATGTTGGATTTAGGTTTTGCATCTGAGCTCAAGGCCATCGACCGTGCAGCCGATCATAGAAAGCGTCAAACCATGATGTTTTCTGCCACGCTTGATAGTGCAGAGCTTCACTACATGACGCGTGAAATGCTCAATGCACCACAACGTATAAGCGTTGGTCAAGCAAATGAAGAGCATTTGGATATCGAGCAACGTTTTTTCTTTGCTGATCATATTGAGCATAAAGATGCCATGTTATCGGCAGTCATTTCAGAGGCCGAGAATAAACAAGTTATCGTGTTTACGGCCACGCGTAGCGACACTGAGCGTTTGGCCAAATTGCTTGAAGAAAAAAATGTTTCGTCTACTGCACTAAGTGCCGAGTTAAACCAATCGCAACGAAGCAATATCATGAACGCCTTCAGCCGTGGGCAGTATCAGGTATTAGTGACCACAGATGTAGCGTCACGCGGATTGGATCTGCTCAATGTTGCCTTGGTCATTAACTTCGATCTGCCAAAAATGGCAGACGAATATGTGCACCGAATTGGCCGTACTGGACGTGCAGGACAAAAAGGTAAAGCCCTGTCTTTTGTCGGCCCGAAAGATTGGAATAGCTTTAAACACGTTAAACGTTTTCTAACGCAAAGCATTGAAGCAGAAACCCTTGAGGGATTTGAAGCAACCTTTAAAGGCTACAAAGACAAACCCAAGAAAAAGTCCAATCCATGGAAATCTGCGGCGGGAACCAACGCCGACAAGCCATCTGCCTCACAGGCCAAACCTAAGGCCAAACGTATTAAACATATGGAAGGCGTAGATGTCGGCGACGCACCATTAAAACGTAAGCCTCGAAAAACCCAGGACGTTAATGATGACGAAAGCGCTGAATCTCAAGAGAACGAGTAAGACACCAAAGCCAACTTAGGCAATGACACCAGCGCGACAGCCGGGAATATAATGAACAGATTTCTTGCTTTTATGCTTATCTTCGTCTGTACATTTGGGTGTGCAGACGAAATCATTGATTCTCTCCGGGACAGAAGTATTCCGATAGATGTATCCGTTCCACTAACTAATGATAACTGCTCAAATGACATGAAGTGCCCTGTTATTTTTCTAAGCGCTGGTTACGGTGTTCCTCACACAAAGTATCAATTTTTGTCTAGTCTGTTCTCTGAGCTCGGTTATTTAGTTGTCGCTATCAGACATGAATTACCTATGGACCCTCCACTGTCTGTATCAGGTAATTTATTTGAAACCCGCAAAGAAAACTGGATACGTGGCGCTGAAACGCTAAACATTGTGAGGGACAAACTTCAGGTTAGGTATCGTGCGTTCGATTTTAATACTATCACGTTGGTGGGACACTCAAACGGGGGCGATATTTCAGCTTGGCTTTTACGCAAGTCACCAAGCTATGTAAAGCAAATAATTACCTTAGATCATCGTCGTGTGCCGCTTCCTAGAACATCAGAAATAAAGGTATTATCTCTAAGAGCCTCTGATTTTAAAGCAGATGAAGGCGTATTGCCCTCCAAAACCGAGCAATCACAATACGGTAGTTGCGTGATAAAAATTGAGAATGCTAGGCACAACGATATGTCAGATTATGGTCCTGCATGGCTAAAATCAGATATTCAAAAGATAATTAAACAATGGCTGCGTTCACAATCTTGTACGCTAAAAGATGAAACCACTTAATGCTCACTGAAATACGAACGAATTTTATATGCCAAGTTTTCTGTGTAAACGTGACGATGTGACTGGAATCTCTCTTCAATATCAATTATTCGTCGCCAGCATCATGCTGTCGCGTAGCAATTGCTGATAAGGACTATGGTCGTAGCGAACAAAGGTTTTACTGTTTAGTATATTGCCTTTACGTTGTACTTTGCGCGTGATTGTCGCTGGCATGTTGTTGTTAATTCCATATTCTGTCAGTGTGTACCGCCAGTTGAATTTATTCTGATAGTCACTTTCTACTACATCGTAAGAAAATAAATAGCGCTGACTCGCAGTAAAATAGCTCTCAATGGCCTTTCTCCCTGTTACATCTAAAGCAAATAATGCGGTCGCACGAGTCTGATGCCCAGCTTCAGAAAACGCATATTGTTTCACTAACGCCGTATCATTTTGGGCAAGTATTGCCACCAACTCAACCGTTGCTTGAGTCTTAACCTCCCCTTGCCTATCGTTGTATTCGACATGCCCGTGCCAATGCCCTTCGTATCCTGCCATCACCTTTGCAAGATCGTGGTTAGCCTCAACACAGAAAATGGGTAATAACATGAAAGAAATGATAGCTCGAAACATGCCACACCTTCCTTCTTCGTAATTTATTCGTCCTTATATGCATGGTGATGCCAAACCAAACAATCTCTCATCACGATAAAAAACACATTGTCGACAAATTCACGCATTTAAGATTGAATATCTTATCTTTATTGTCTATATTGTCGACATATTTAATTAATCAATATGATAAGCATGTTAGTAGATCAGGCTGTTACCTCAGCAGATAAAACCTTTTTAACTATGCGCAAAGACATTGTTGAGGGTCTAATTCGCCAAGGCAGTAAATTGAGCGAAACCGACTTATCTTCGCGTTATGGCGTAAGTCGAGCCGTTATACGTGAGGCGATTAATCGGTTAGAAAGGTGCAGTTTGGTCGAGCGAAAAGCCAATGTCGGGGCACGCGTAGTCGCACTTAGCCCAGAAGGACTGATTGAGTTATATCAGGTCCGAGAAGCGCTGGAAGGCATGGCTGCGCGCTTAGCCGCGACTAACATGACAGATAACGAAATAGCCGACATCAATCAACTGCTAAATACACACTTTGAGGAAGTCAAAGGCGGTGATTCTTATTATCAAGAAGCCGGCGACGTTGATTTCCACTACCGTATTGTGGTGGGAAGTAAGAATAAGCAGCTTATTTCTACGCTAGTTGAGGGAATATACCACCTTGTGCGCATGTACAGGGTGCAACTCGGTATGGAAGGCCCAAGGGTCACTACCGCTTACGATGAACACCGCCATATTATTCAGGCGATATCAAACCGCGACGCAGAACTTGCTGAAATGCTGATGCGTCGACATATCTATTATTCAAAACGCAATATTGAGCAGAAGCTCAGTGCAGCCAGTGAGAACAATTTATGAGTGCAGGAAAAAAGTTTCGTGATGCGTTAGCCGCTAATCACCCGTTACAAATTGTCGGAACCATCAACGCGTATACAGCCATTATGGCTAAACAAATTGGGCACCAAGCCATTTATTTATCTGGTGGCGGCGTCGCCAATGCGTCTTACGGCTTGCCCGACTTAGGCATGACGTCACTCAATGATGTGTTAGTCGATGTAAACCGTATCACATCAGCATGTGACTTGCCCTTAATGGTCGATATCGATACTGGTTGGGGCGGCGCGTTCAATATTGCAAAGACGATTAAAGACATGGAAAAAGCAGGAGCAGCAGCGGTGCACATGGAAGATCAAGTCGCACAGAAGCGCTGTGGACACCGTCCAAACAAAGAAATTGTTAGCACAGAAGAAATGGTCGATCGCATTAAAGCTGCAGTTGACGCGCGCACAGATCCTGACTTCTTCATTATGGCTCGCACCGACGCGTTTGCTCAAGAAGGGTTAGAAAAAGCCATAGAACGTGCAAAAGCGTATGTCGAGGCGGGCGCAGACGGCATCTTTGCAGAAGCGGTGCAGACAGAAGAACATTACCGCGCATTTGCAGAGGCGCTTGATGTGCCAATTCTTGCCAACATTACAGAGTTTGGCAAAACCGAACTATGGAATAAGAAAGCACTGGGTGACTGGGGTGTTGATATGGTGCTTTACCCGCTATCCGCATTTAGAGCTATGAACAAAGCGGCTGAGAATGTCTATCAAACTATCTTATCGAAAGGCGATCAGAAAGACGTTATCGATACAATGCAAACTCGCATGGAACTCTATGATTACCTTGGCTACCACGAATACGAGGAGAAGTTAGACTCCCTTTTCGCCCAAGGTAAAAACAAATAGGCCTGTCAGAATAAACACTGTACCCAAAACGCTGACAAGCACAACATATTAAATCGCTTACAAACAGGAGAATGTAAGATGGCAAAGGTATTAAGCGGCGCTGGCCTTCGTGGTCAAGTTGCAGGAAAAACGGCATTATCGACAGTGGGCAAATCAGGCTCAGGTCTAACCTACCGCGGTTATGATATTAAAGATCTCGCCAATACCTGTGAATTTGAAGAAGTCGCGTATCTCATTCTAAAAGGTAACCTGCCCACGGCATCCGAACTGGCTGACTATAAAGCGTCTCTTAAAAATATGCGTGGCCTACCTGACTCTCTCAAAGAAGTGCTTGAACGTATTCCTGCCGATGCCCATCCAATGGATGTACTTCGCACCGGTTGCTCGTTCTTAGGGAACATTGAAGGGGAAGCCGATTTTGACCAGCAGCAAAATGTGACCGACCGCATGTTAGCCGTTTTCCCAAGCATTATTTGCTATTGGTATCGCTTCAGCCACGATGGCGTTCGCATCGACGTAGAAACAAACGACGACTCCATTGGCGGACACTTTTTACACATGCTTCACGGTGAAGCGCCTAAAGCGCTGTTTGAAAAAGTCATGCACGTTTCGCTTATCTTATACGCAGAGCATGAATTTAACGCCTCGACATTCACAGCACGCGTCTGTGCCTCTACACTCTCTGACATACACTCATGTATCACAGGCGCAATTGGTTCATTGCGTGGTCCTTTACACGGCGGTGCAAACGAGGCAGCAATGGACATGATCGAGAAGTTCAAGTCAGCAGATCAGGCTGAAGAAGAGTTAATGGGCATGTTGGCACGCAAAGATAAAATCATGGGATTTGGCCATGCCATTTACTCTGAATCAGACCCGCGCAATGACATTATCAAAGGTTGGTCTGAAAAACTCGCGGCAGAGGTAGGCGACGACGTACTTTACCCAGTATCGGTTCGATGTGAGGAAGTCATGTGGCGTGAGAAGAAACTATTCTGCAATGCCGACTTTTTCCATGCATCAGCCTACAATTTTATGAATATTCCAACAAAATTGTTTACGCCAATATTCGTTATGTCACGTCTAACGGGATGGGCAGCACACGTAATGGAGCAGCGTGAAGACAACCGAATTATTCGTCCTTCTGCTGAATATACTGGCGAAGAATACAGAGACGTACCCCCTATTAATGCACGTTAACACACATAATGTGACGTGTAACATGAGCGAAAACGGGGCAATGCGCCTCGTTTTTACTTGGCGCTTACCCTGCGCTTTTGGAAACAAAATATGAATACCGAATACAAAAAATTACTGCCGGGTTCACACATTGAGTATTTCGATACTCGCGCGGCAGTTGATGCGATAAAACCTAACGCATACGCAACCCTTCCCTACACCTCTCGTGTGCTGGCTGAAAACCTGGTTCGTAAGTGTGAACCAGAAAAACTACAGGATAGTTTGGTACAAATTATCGAGCGAAAACGCGACCTTGACTTTCCTTGGTATCCTGCACGTGTGGTTTGCCATGATATTTTGGGCCAAACTGCATTGGTTGACTTAGCAGGACTAAGAGATGCGATTGCGGAAAAAGGTGGCGATCCGGCCAAAGTAAACCCCGTTGTGCCAACGCAATTAATTGTTGATCATTCGTTAGCTGTTGAGCACGCTGGCTACGAAAAAGACGCATTTGAGAAAAATCGCGCGATTGAAGAACGGCGCAATGAAGACCGCTTTCATTTTATTAACTGGACTAAAAAAGCGTTTAAAAATGTTGATGTCATCCCACCAGGTAATGGCATCATGCACCAAATCAATTTAGAGCGTATGTCTCCCGTCATTCAGCTACGTGACAATGTGGCGTTTCCCGACACCTTAGTCGGCACAGACAGCCACACCCCAATGGTAGATGCACTAGGCGTTATCGCTGTTGGCGTAGGTGGTCTAGAAGCAGAAAATGTAATGTTGGGACGACCTTCCTACATGCGTTTACCTGATATCGTCGGCGTTGAGTTAACGGGTAAACCACAAGCGGGTATCACCAGTACCGATATTGTACTTGCACTTACTGAATTTTTGCGAAACGAGCGTGTTGTATCAACCTATTTAGAGTTCTTTGGAGAAGGTGCATCCCACTTAACATTGGGCGACCGCGCTACTATTTCTAATATGACCCCTGAATATGGCGCTACCGCAGCCATGTTTTATATCGATCAACAAACCATTGATTATCTACGTTTAACAGGTCGAGATGACAAGCAAGTCGAATTGGTTGAAGCGTATGCCAAAGAGACTGGTCTGTGGGCTGACGATTTAACCACAGCTGAATATGAGCGCGTCTTAACCTTTGACTTATCGTCAGTGGTTAGGAACATAGCAGGCCCTTCTAACCCTCATGCGCGAGTGTCTACGACAGATCTCGCCGCAAAAGGCATCAGTGGCGTAGTTGAAAACGAAGGCGACAAAATGCCAGATGGTGCCGTTATCATCGCGGCTATTACCAGTTGTACAAACACGAGCAACCCAAGGAACATGATAGCCGCGGGATTACTTGCCCGTAACGCAAACGAAAAAGGATTACTTCGTAAGCCGTGGGTGAAGACGTCTTTAGCACCCGGTTCGAAGGCGGTGACCCTGTATTTAGAAGAAGCTAATTTGCTGCCAGAGTTAGAGCAATTGGGGTTTGGCGTTGTTGCCTATGCCTGCACATCCTGTAATGGCATGAGTGGTGCACTAGATCCGAACATTGAGAAAGAAATTAAGGCGCGCAAGCTATACTCAACAGCCGTTCTTTCTGGTAACCGTAATTTTGATGGGCGTATTCATCCCCATGCCGATCAAGCATTTTTGGCCTCTCCGCCACTTGTAGTCGCATATGCGATTGCGGGAACAATCCGTTTTGATATTGAAAAAGATGTACTCGGCACGGACGAAAATGGGCAAGCGATTACATTGAAAGATATCTGGCCTACAGATGAAGAAATAGACAATGTGATCAAACAAGCCGTTAGACCAGAACAATTTAAGCAGGTTTACGAGCCAATGTTTGATTTATCAGTGAGCTACGGCGACGAAATCAGTCCGCTGTATGACTGGCGACCACAAAGTACGTATATTCGTCGCCCCCCATACTGGGAAGGCGCGTTGGCAGCAGAGCGAACTTTATCAGGAATGCGCCCACTTGCTGTACTAGGCGACAATATCACCACAGATCACCTATCGCCATCTAACGCGATAATGGCAGATAGTGCGGCTGGCGAATACCTCGCGAAAATGGGATTACCCGAGGAAGACTTTAACTCGTATGCCACACACAGAGGCGATCACCTCACGGCACAGCGTGCAACCTTTGCTAATCCAAAGCTATTAAACGAAATGGTTACCCAAAACGGAAACATCGTACAAGGATCATTTGCTCGGGTTGAACCTGAGGGCAACGTAACACGCATGTGGGAAGCCATCGAAACCTACATGGAACGTAGGCAGCCTCTGATTATTATCGCGGGTGCGGACTACGGGCAAGGCTCATCTCGAGATTGGGCAGCAAAAGGCGTTCGCTTAGCTGGGGTAGAAGTGATTGTGGCCGAGGGATTTGAGCGTATCCACCGCACTAACCTTATCGGCATGGGCTGTTTGCCACTTGAATTTAAATCAGGAACAAACCGCAAAACACTCAGCATTGATGGCACTGAAACCTTCGATGTCAAAGGTATACCTGCGCCAGGTGCCACACTCACTCTAGTTATCAACCGTAAAAACGGCGAAGTAACAGAGGTGCCGGTTACATGCAGGCTTGACACGGCAGATGAAGTATCAGTGTATGACGCCGGCGGCATTCTTCAGCGTTTTGCGAACGACTTTTTGGCTACCGAAACATCATAACATAGTCACCAAGGAGGCTCGTTGCCTCCTTTTTTCGAGGAATAAATTATGGCATTCAAGCCACAAATAAAAGTCCCTGCTACGTACATGCGTGGTGGCACGAGCAAAGGTGTATTTTTCAACCTCGACGATTTACCCGAATATGCACGACAAGCAGGCCCACAACGTGATGCGTTATTATTACGCATCATTGGCAGTCCCGACCCATACCAAAAACACACTGACGGTATGGGTGGTGCAACATCCAGTACCAGCAAAACGGTTATCTTATCTAAAAGTAACAAAGATGATCATGATGTCGACTACCTTTTCGGACAAGTTGCAATTGATAAGGCAGTTGTAGACTGGAGTGGAAACTGTGGAAATCTAACGGCAGCGGTAGGTGCATTTGCGATTCGCCACGGATTGGTCTCGCCAGAAAACGTACCTGAAAATGGCATGTGTACGGTGAAGATTTGGCAAGCCAATATCAATAAAACAATCGTCGCACGCATTCCTATTACCCAAGGTCAGGTACAGGAAACGGGTGATTTTGAGCTAGATGGCGTCACCTTTCCCGCAGCCGAGATACAGGTTGAGTTTTTAGATCCTGCTGATGGTGAAGGCGCAATGTTTCCAACCGGCAATTTGGTAGACACGTTATCTGTGCCAAATATTGGCGATTTACCCGCAACGTTAATAAATGCTGGTATTCCTACCATATTCATCAACGCTAAAGATGTTGGACTAACCGGCAAAGAGTTGCAGGAAGACATCAACACAGACCCACAGCGCCTAGCAATGTTTGAGTCTATTCGCGCACATGGTGCTGTAAAGATGGGCTTGATTACTCATATAGACGAAGCGGCAAGTCGAGCGCATACGCCTAAAATTGCATTTGTTGCCCCACCCGCCTCTTATGTTTCGTCAAGTGGTAAACCCATTTCTGAAGACAGCATTGACGTTAATATTCGAGCGTTATCGATGGGTAAGCTCCATCACGCCATGATGGGTACAGCGGCCGTCGCAATCGCTACCGCAGCGGTCATACCAGGCACCATTGTGAATGAGGCTGCAACATCACGTTCGCCTTCCATCGTCACCTTCGGACACCCTTCTGGCACATTAACGGTGGGCGCAGAAGCCGAACAAGCCGAAGATGGCCAATGGATAGCCAAAAAAGCCGTTATGGGACGCAGCGCGCGAAGACTAATGGAAGGTTGGGTATATATTCCTGATGTAACGGAATAACGAAGCGACATTCCCATTGGTCGCCAAGATCTAAGACGGAGCTACTACGCCTTTCTATGAATTACCAATGTGGAAAACAACAAAGCCAGCATATATGCTGGCTTTGTTAATAATCTCACGGGTTAATGAACGAAATTAGTATTCCCACCAACCTTCCTGCCACCAAGCAAGAAACTCTTCGAAATCGATAAACCCATCATCGTTTTCATCAATTAATGTAAACCCTTCCTGTACGTGACTCGCCTTGGTTTTTGGCGAGAGTACAGTCAGTAACTCGATAAATTCAGGTAAATCGATTTGACCATTTTTATCTCTATCGAAAAACTCGAACTCTTTACGAATTTCTTCTACCTGCTCTTGCGCAAGTGGCGTTTGTTCTGACATAACTAAATGATACCTAGTTGATTTACTTCGAGTTTACCGCTTATTTACGGTAAAAGTCTACGATGTTTTCAGATTAAACGTTGGTCTTTCCCATCGCCGCGCGTCTCGCTCTACGTTCAGCCGCTTTCTCTTGACGACGACGTTTAGTGGCTAAGCGCGCTTCCGTTCCAACGTGTTCTTCATTACGTTCACGTGCGAGGTTAACTTGCTTCTCACGCTCTCGGAAACGCGCAATTTGATCGTCAGAATGGGTGCCAAAACATTTCGGGCAACTTACACCGGATTCAAATTTGTCACTCTGCATGTCTTCTTCCGTTATAGGTAAGCGACACGCATAACACTGATCAAATTCACTTTTTTCTAGGTCGTGGTTAACGGCCACGCGATTGTCAAATACAAAACAGTCGCCTTCCCACATTGTCTCTTCTTTAGGTACATCTTCTAAATATTGAAGAATGCCACCTTCTAAGTGATACACCTCATCAAAGCCCTGCTCTTTTAAGTATGCAGTAGATTTTTCGCATCGAATCCCACCGGTACAGAACATCGCAACCTTTTTGTGTTTTTCTGGGTCAAGATTTTCTTTTACGTACTGCGGAAATTCACGGAATGTTTTCGTATTAGGGTTTACGGCATTTTTGAATGTACCAATTTCAATTTCATAATCATTTCGCGTATCAACCAGAATCACGTCAGGATCAGAAATCAATGCATTCCATTCAGACGGCTTAACATAAGTTCCTACCGTCTTGCGTGGGTCGATACCCTCAACGCCCATGGTCACAATCTCTTTTTTCAACTTTACTTTGGTACGGTAAAACGGTTGAACTTCATGCAAAGATTCTTTAAAAGAAATGGGATTAATTCTGTCGTCACTGTTCAGATAAGCGAGTAAATTGTCGATGCCTTCACGGCTGCCAGACACGGTACCATTGATGCCTTCTTCGGCAAGCAGTAATGTGCCTTTAATATTATTAGCTTCGAGGGTTTGAGTAAGCGGCTCGCGCATTTCTTTGTAATTTTCAAGCGCGACGAATTTGTACAGAGCACATACTACGTACTGAGTCATAGAGATACCTTTTAGTTGCGAGTTGGAACGTAAAACCAAAGCAAAATTGCGGAGCGCAATATAAAAGATTCGCAGTTGAAAATCAAATTTTGGCGTTAAAACCGCATCTCTGAAAGGGATTCGAGCACATCATACAATTTCGTCTCATCGACCTGAATTTCACTATCAACTTGGTGGTCTGGCGCGTTTCTTAGTCGGCGCTGTGTATACATATCACAGTTTGCTATGATTTCATCATTAATATGTGACGCATCATCGTATTGTGAAAGCGGATGTGGTCGCATTGTTTGAAACAGCATTGCATCCTGTATGTTCTGATGGATCAGTTTTGACGTGATATGCAAATCGCTAAAATGTTTCTCGTCTGCTTTTAATGCAGGGGTTGGGTAAACCTTGAGGTGTTCAAACTGGCCTTCGTTTTGATTAGCTGACTGAACCGCTTTTTCTATATGAGGGCGCTCCAGAATATTTTGCTGAAGCATGGCCAACAACAAACCAAACGACGCGCCTTGTGTAGACGCACGGTTCAGTGAACCGGTGTATTCAACGTCGTTAATAATGGGCAAATGTGAGGTTATTGGCGAGTCTGGCACGATTTATTCCTGTATTTGATTAATTTTTTATCGGTTAAACCAAAATATTCTTTAAACCTATTTACAAGATAAAAAATGCTGGTAATATGCGCCTCACTTGTGGAGGGGTTCCCGAGTGGCCAAAGGGATCAGACTGTAAATCTGACGGCTCAGCCTTCGCTGGTTCGAATCCAGCCCCCTCCACCACTTTTCTCACTCTCATATCTTTCTTTACAAAGAAAAACTAAATCCTAGTCAGCTCATTCTGCGAATCGTTACCGCGTCTTAGTACCTATAAGTATTTGTAAATCAATGGCGCTTTAAAACTAGACCCGCTGAAATTTGTAATCTATTGTTATACTTACATAAACCGCAACGAGATAAACAGAGATTGCGGAAATAACCCTGCGTCATTGAGACGCAACGAAGTATCAAAAGAGTACACATGAACGCAAAACACACCCTTCTCGCTCTATCCGGCGCATTCAGTCTTTTATTCGTTCAAGGGTGCGCATCACAACAACGCCCCTGTGAAGAAATTTTGGAAGTCAAACGGCAACAACAAGAATGCGCCAAACTCAAAAAGGTGATGCAACAAAAAGACTATCCGCAGCAAGCATTAACGGCTCAAAAGCGCTTTGAAGAAGCGTGTTTAAACCTCCGTTATCATCGAGACGAATATGACACGATTTGCAAAGGTGATCAAAAACCAATAGGTGCACCAAAGCCTAAAAAACAAGATCAGTAAATGATCTATCTCAATTTATGAAGACTTCATGTCTTCTATATCGTCAATGAGATCGTCGATTTTTTTCAAAAGTCGTTTTTTCTGTTTGGGGCTAAGGGTTGCCATCAAGTCAGCATAATACGCCGCATAAACACGTTTGTTATGCTCCGAAACCTGATTATGCTCTGGTAATCTGAATTGTTCAGGGTAAATAATTAGCGCTGCAACGTCTTGTTCAAATTGAGGATTGATTGCTTTTTCGCGAAGCAACTTCTCTATTTCCTCCAGTACCCTTGCTTGATAGTCACGCCAATATATATTGCGCTGTAATTTAGCCGCATAAGTTGTTACAAGCTGCTTTTGAGAATCAGACAATCGTCCTATATATTCTCGTAAATCATCTTCCATCGATTCAATGCGTTTCTCCATTCGCTCTTCATCTGATAAATCATCGTATTTTCCGCGCTCTTCCTTTATATATTTGGTCACGGCTTCAACAAATTCATCGATTTGGTCATTTGATACCGATGCAGCCAATTCAGACAGATCTGGGGCCAAATGCCGTCGAAGTCGCTCCCAATGGTTTCTCCCTGTCCTAAAGTGCGCCATCCAATCAGTTGCTTGCATATTTCCTGCTTGTAATTGATTCTTCAGCATAGACAGTTGTTGCTGATACTTTGGGAGTTCTTCGGTTTTATGCCAGTTTAGCCACACCGTCATTTTCTGATCAAAGGCACGTTTTTGCTCGGTAGTTAGGTCAATATAATCATCAACAAACCAGTGTACTAACCAATCTAAATTTCGATAAGCAAAGGTAGAGGAGCAACCCGCCAATGCAAATAGCAAAATGGCCACACAGGCCGTTCGAATAAGTTTCATCTTTCTTCCTTAGCGCATTTGGTTATTGTTACGCATGGTGCAACGATTCAGATTGGTATTGTGTTAAGTAGACCACAACCCGATTGCGTTTGTTTTCGTAACTCTCAGAAATTATGTAAAAAAATGTATTCAGTTTCAGAATCGACTGATAATCTTAACAACATAAGTAAAGCGACCTTTTCACACTGAGCACCAATAAATGAAAAAAATCGCCATACTCACTTCGGGCGGAGATGCACCAGGCATGAACGCCTGTATTCGGGCTATTGTATTAACCGCAGCAAGATTTGACATAGAAGTCATTGGTTATGCTCACGGTTATAATGGTTTACTCAATCAAGAATATGCCTCTTTGCGTCCGCGTGATGTGCACAACATTATTCAGCGCGGAGGGACGATTTTACGCAGCGCTCGGTGTGATGCATTCAAGTCAGAAAACGCAGCTCAGCTGGCTGCCCAGCATCTAAACACATTGGGTATAGAAGCACTTCTTGTTATCGGGGGCGACGGTTCGTTTCGAGGCGCACTTCATTTATCTCAGTTTTGGCAAGGGCAAGTAATCGGCATTCCTGGCACTATTGACAACGACATCGTTGGTAGCGATGCAACGATTGGATATTACACCGCGATTGAAACAGCACTTGAATCTATTGATAAAGTGCGAGATACCGCAGACGCCCATGAACGCGTATTTGTCGTTGAAGTCATGGGCAGACACGCAGGGTTTATAGGTTTGCACGCAGCGGTTGCCTCATCCGCAGACTACGTGGTAGTACCAGAATTAATAAAAGACACAAAAACCGAATTGAACGCTATTCTGTCTCAGCTTGATGAAATCAAACGTCGGCGCGGGCATTGTAGTTACGTCATTGTGATCAGTGAAAACTTATGGGCCGGAGGCGCGACGGAATTAGCAACCATTCTACACAAAGAAACACAACTTGAGTGCCGCCCTGTTATTTTAGGACATGTGCAACGCGGAGGCTCACCGGTGTCCCAAGACAGGCTTCTTGCCACTAAACTGGGAGCTTATGCGGTAGAAGAAGCCATTGCGGGTAAAAACAGAATCATGGTGGGTGAAATCAATCAGCAACCCGTATCGAATGAATTAGCATCAGCATGGACGAATACCAAGTCTTTAGATGGCTATTTGGTCAAGGTGCAGACAGACTTTTTCAACCTGTCTAAACAACCTTAACGCTTGTCGCTATTTAGCCTTACTTATTGATCATATCCTTTACACGATCTCTGTGACTTCGGCTGACTTTTAGCTCTGTACCGTTATTCAACACCAAATGGTACTCACCACTCACGTGACTAACCAGTTTGCTCACATATTGAATATTCACAATGGCAGAACGATGTACACGTACAAACTTCTTTGGATCAAGCTCTTCTTCAAGCTCTTTCATGGTTCTGCGCATAATATGTGTGTCGCCTTCAGTATGCACGCACATGTAATCTCCGGCAGCATCAATCCATTGGATCCTATCTACGTTCACGCGAGTCACTTCAGAGCCGTCTTTAATGGCTAAAATATCTGGGTAAGTTGGAGAATCTAAACTTTCACCTGAAGCAAGTTTACGTAGAATTTCTTCACAATCATCGCCCGTGAAATCCGCAACCAATTTTGCAAGGCGATGTTTGTGGTCACCTTCTTGGTGCATAGATAGCACCGTACTGACCTTGTCCATGGCTTCAGACAGTCTGGTTTCATCAATAGGCTTAAGTACATAGTCAAGAGCATGAATATCAAACGCTTTTATTGCATAGCTGTCGTAGGCTGTTACAAACACGATGAGGGGAATAGTTTGATTTAACTCTCGTAATTTATTGATGACCTGAAAGCCATTCAATCCTGGCATTTGAATATCTAAAAATACCAAATCAGGCTGTAATTGAGGGATCAATGTCACGGCTTCAAGGCCGTTATGGCATTCTCCCACAACCTCAACATTGTCGAATTGCTCTAAACGAACCGCTAGCCCTTTTCTGGCTAAAGGCTCATCATCCACGATCATTGCTTTAATTTTGTTTTGCATCTTCGCCTACTTCAAACGGAATTCGAATACTTACTTTTACGCCATTAGGGTGGTTATGAGACACCACAAACGAAAAATCATCACCATAGAGTGAGTGTAAACGTTCGCGAATATTAGTTAACCCAACGCCCTGCCCACTTGCTCTTTGAAGCCTTCCATCAACAATGTCTGCTCCAGGCCCATTATCAGACACCTCTAAAAGCAAATCGTTTCCAAAACGTTTTGCTAATATCTTGATTTCACCACCATTTTCCATTTTGGAGATGGCGTACTTAATTGCATTTTCAATAATAGGTTGCAAAATCAAGCTTGGTACAGCGGCATCTAGTACGTCTTGTTGAATTTCCCACTCAACAGACAATCGCTCGTCGAACCGAACTTTCTCAATTTCTAAGTACAATTCTAACGCTTGTACCTCTTGCTTTAATTCGACCCGCTTTATTGGGTCCTTGTCGAGTGAGTATCTTAAAAAGTCACTCAATCTACTTACCATTTTTCCTGCTGTTTGGTTCTCTTTTATTAAAATAAGCGTTGAAATGGCGTTCAATGTATTAAAAAGAAAGTGAGGATTCAGCTGATAGCGCAGCATTTTTAAATGCGCTTGGTGGGCCATAGTCGATGCTTTTAGCGCATTTTGCTTTTCTTTTTGAAGCATTTGAAAGTTTTTAATACCAAAATATAGGCCACTCCAGCACACCACCATGATGAGAGAGTTCAGGGTATTGGTAAAATACATATACCATTCATCAGGTCGATATCCGTGTTTGTATATTTCCCACGCATTGATATTTTTAACGACTGCCCATAGCAACGCTGTTAGGTATGTCGAGATAGCAACCGTGAAGAGCATTGTCCAAATAGATTGTTGTCTCGCCCAACGAAACACATAGCGAAGAGGAATGGTAATCAGCCAACCTGCGTAAGCATTCAGCGCGATGACAAACAGCCAAATACTACGCATGTCATGTAAAAACGAGCCTATATAAAAAATGATGGCGAAACCTACCCAGCCACCAGTATGTAACGTCCAGAACAACCTTTCACGGTTTTCAAACAGCTTTTGCCACTGTACCAATCTAACTCTCAGTCAATAAAATAAAGTAATACTATGAAAAGATTATACGATTCGAACGACAACAGGTGCAGCCATTGAACCTGACTACACCGTCGTTTATCGCATACTTTAGCTAAATAGGATTGAGGTCACTATCTGATAAGGTAAGTGCCCATTAATATTGGATATTTAAACGTTTAAACCAATGGCCCCACCACCAGGCAGGCCCAACGAGTAGAAACTGAAGATCTTTGAAAAAAGAGGGTTTCTTTCCTTCAATGTGATGTCCAACAAATTGCAATATCCACATGACTACAAAGAGTGCTAAACACACTTGCCATACCACCAAACCAGCGTTATCAATTGCATAAATAAAAAGAAAACCCGCAATGGTCAACAACGTCATGGCTGCACCGATCGGACCCGACAACTTGAAATAATACCAAAGAACAGGTACCGCAAACACATGCGCCCATGTCACATTAAAGTAATCCAGAAAAGCGGGCGTAGGTATAGACCATAACAACCCGATTGATACAAAATAAATGGCCGGAACGGCTATCGCATGAATCAGTATATTTGTGCTATTGGTATGGCTTTCACCATATTCATTTAGTAAGGCTTCAACTCGTCTCATTTGCTTTCCTTTGTCGTGGCTGCAACGTACATTGTTACTTTTTTGTTAAGAATACTGCAAAAAAGTCAAGTTGAAAACTACTGATTATACCAGTAACAAACGTTTACGAAGAGCCTCTACTGCCGCCTCAGATTCAGCAAACTTAATGCCGTAATAGTGAGAAAGTTCATCACTTTTTGCATTCATAATCGTACCAGAGAAGGCTTCTGTTTCACCTTCAAAGTTAGTCACATGTATTTTTACGTGGGTTTTAGGTGCCATACGATTTTTTTGTGTTCCTCGACTAACGCCAATTCTGCACCCACTATTAGACAGATCATGAATGACGCCTTCACACAATTTTGCTTCACTCTCTGCTCCATACAACGCGGCTGGCACTTGCGTTTGAGAGCGCTCTTCTGCGCGCAGACCATGGCTTTGCAGTGATAATGGAAATGTAGTGAAAATGTAATTTCCAGGCTTGCTCAGTACTAACGTAACTTTGACTTTAAATGCGACTATCTCGCCTGTTTCATCTTCTAAAATGTAACGCACCACCATACTATTGTCAGTATAAATGGCATCGCGTAAGCTGCCCCATTTTCCCTCGTCAGGGAATTTGATAATCAAACAACGGGTACCATCCATTCCGATAAATTCGGTTTTCACGCGTTTAATTCCTGTGGGGGATTTCACTTGTAAGTCCAGTGGCATGCCGGGCCGCATTGAGCGCAGCTTTTTTAAATCTTTGTTAGACAGCCCCACTTTTTCACGCAATATTGCCATGAATTCTCTAACCTCTTATTTTTATTCTTCTCATTGAGAAGTTTGCTTTTTTCAACATGGTAAGCTTGAGTCTAGCATGGAATCCCTCTGCCTTTGAATGAGCAAATCAGATATATCAATCTACTTCGCAAACTAACGACCTTATTAAAGTTCTGTTAATATCAACCTTATCACTCATTGATTTACAAACATCATTATGTCAGCGCTACCCATTCGTTATCACGTCGATTTGTCATCACCACATAGTCACCTATTCACTATCTCTTTAATCATTGACTCTCCTAACCCCAACGGACAGGTTCTTTCTCTTCCCGCATGGATACCCGGCAGTTATATGATTCGGGATTTCGCGCGAAATATTGTGTCTATTTCCGCCGAAGATAAACATCAGAATTCTGTCGCTGTGCAGTGGCTAGACAAACAATCTTGGCAGTTATCCCCATGTGAAGGTCCAGTCACCGTTACCTATGACGTGTATGCGTTCGATTTGTCTGTGAGAAGCGCCTACGTCAGCGATGAATATGCATTTTTTAATGGCACGAGTATGTTTTTAAAGGTAGAAGGTCAGGCCGAATCCGCGTGTCAGGTTATGATAAACAAACCTACAGCCTCACATTGTTCTAATTGGGTCATTTCTACAGGCATGCCCTCAAAAAATAAAGATAAACATGCGTTTGGAGAGTTTGAGGCGGCATCTTATGAGGCTCTGATCGATTACCCCGTCGTTATGGGAGATTTAGACATCATCCCATTTACAGCACGCGGTGTTACCTTTGACTGTGTTTTTGCAGGTAAACATAACGCAGATACAGCGAGAATTGTGCGGGATCTAGAGACTATCTGTGCGTACCAACTAGACTTTTTTGGTCAACCCTACCCAATTGAGCATTATGTGTTTATGACATTGTTATGCAGTGATGGGTTTGGCGGGCTAGAGCACAAAAACTCAACGGCCCTCATGTATTCTCGAGGTGACTTACCGACAAAACACACTCCAGAGATGTCAGAGGGCTACCGCACATTTTTAAGTCTATGCAGCCATGAATTTTTCCACACTTGGAACGTTAAGCGGCTCAAGCCCAAAGTGCTTAAAAACGCTACACTCTGTGAAGAAACCTATACGGAGCAACTCTGGATTTACGAGGGGTTTACCAGCTACTACGATGATCTAATTTTGTATAGAAGCGGGATCATTTCACGAGATACCTACTTAGAAATAGTCGGACAAAATCTAACCCGCTTGTTGCGAAACGGTGGAAGTCTCAAGCAAACTGTCACCAACTCCAGCTTTTTAGCTTGGACTAAGTTTTACAAACAAGATGCTAGCGCCATCAATCACATCGTCAGCTACTACAACAAAGGGGCTGTGATTGCGATGTGCTTGGATTTATTTATTCGCCAACAAAGCACGAATGAAGTCACTCTCGATGCTCTCATACAGCATATGTGGCAAGCGTTTGGAAAAGACGAACTGGGCACCGAAGATGATGTGGTTCATCGCGCACTCAAAGAAATATTCAATATAGATGCCGATGCATTTTTACAACAGTGTTTATATACAACACAGCCATTACCAACAGAAGAATTATTGCAGCACGTTGGGATATCTATTACACGTCGGGCCCAATCAAATTCTAAAGATGTAGGCGGTAAGCCCGCAGAAAAAGTAATCAGAAATGGATTAGGACTAACCAGCAAATCTCACGCGCAGGGCGCTCAGGTTGCACAGATTATTGAGGGTTCAGCAGCTCAAGAGGCTGGACTTCAATTAAATGACATTATCATTGCACTAAATAACGAAATGGTAACCCATGACAACCTTCAAACTGCAATAGATCAGTGCCAGTCAGGAAAGGCGGTTAGAATACATGTATTCCGCGATAAGCGATTGTTGCCTTTCTCATTAACGGTAAAAGCAGCGCCAAAAAATACGCTGTACCTAACCATAGAAGACCAAAACAAAGTGAAGCACTGGCTGCCCGACGCCTAGTTTTTAGCGCATAGGGAGAGAGGCTCCACCTTTCTCCCTTTGTAGTAAGCCAAGTTAGCGGTACGCAGTAAAGGTATATCTTCCTTGGTATCACCGTAAGCAATAATCGTATCAAAATCAGATAAATTCACTTGCTCGAGCAGCCTTGTTACTTTGTTGTGCCCAGTACAGTCACCTGATACATATCGTCCCGTTAATATTCCTCTCTCATTTGATGCAATATCACTACACAACAGCCCAATATTCAGCGTTTTGCACCAAGGTTGCAAATAAGCAGACAGAGACGCTGATACAACAAATACGCAGTCTCCATTTAGCTTTGCTTGTTGAATCAACGTTACCATGTCAGGACGTAACACACCTGCAAGTGTGTTATCACAATAGCGCTGCCCTGCACGCTCAACGGTATGTTTGTTTACGCCAACAAAGCCCATGTAAACCACCCACTGACGAAGTAAAGAAGCGGGAAAAATACCTAACTTATAAAGGCAATAGAGAGGAATGAACACGGGCGCAAAAACGACTTTACGCGGTAAAGAAATAGTACGGAGTATAAAAGGCGTAAACGTGTCGGAATACGTTATCGTTCCATCGAAATCAAGTAGATAGAGTGTTTTAGTTCCCACACATCACCTAGAGCCGTTAATTCAAACTACCTTTTCGGCACAAGTAATGCGGGATCTAGGCGTTCTTTGAACCAGTTAATACGCCAATCAAGGTGAGGCCCAGTTGCCCTTCCCGTCGCACCTATTTCACCGACCAGTTGTCCTTGTTTAACCGTATCACCTGCTTCAACATGTCCTTTACTCAAGTGCAAGAACGTTGATGACACTCCATGGCCATGGTCAATAATCATGGTACCGCCAGAATAGTACATGTCAGGCACCCATAACGTAATAATTCCATCAGCGGGTGCATGCACTGGCGTACCTACAGGCCCTGCTACATCGACACCAAAATGCGGACGCTTTGGCTTTCCATTCAACACTCGCTGGCTGCCATAAACCCCAGAAATACGCCCTTCAGCTGGCCACACAAATTGGCCCATGAAATCAACACGATCATCATCGGTTCTTCGGGCGTTAGCCACCTGTTGATTATCTTGACGAATACGCTTAAGCACTTCTTCAGGTGGCGTAACCATCTTAGGAGGTAGCCCCTCAATATGCTGAATATCGTATTCTCGCTCGGATAGCGTAATCGTATGAACGCGTGGCTGTTGTTCATCTAATGCCACTTTAAGAGTATGGGTTAATGGAGCATCTCGCCCAAACCCAATGGCAAAATACCCGTCAGAAGAGACTTTCACCTGCGTATCGTTAAGAAACACCTTAGCATTGGGTGCCACTTTTCCTCGCAATAAACTACCTTGTGTGCGCTCACCTTCAAGAACCAAGTCTTGTGCCTGCCCTATATTAGCGCCAAACATAACGAGGCTAAAAGCCAGAATCCCTGCCAGCACCTTATGCATAGGCGATTGCTCCTTTACCCACACCTTCAAAAGCGAAAACCTTAAACTTCGCTGGTTTACCAGCATGCTTTTCTTCATGAAGGCGCTTTTGTTCATTTGCCATGTACTGTGCCAAACATTCGACCGTCGAGTCTGTGTCGATAATTTCAGTTTCAGATTTCGGAATGGCAAGCTCAAAAATACCTTGGCTCGCTTCATAAGAAAACAAGTAATGCTCCGCATAATCAACTAAGTCAGGGACAAAACCTGTTCTTTCTAGCGTCACCATGTCTTCTTCAGAGCCAATATAAATGTCTTCCCATCGGTTTGCCCAATACGCCTGCCAAAATTGGCTTTCGTTCTCATTTTCAAACACGATGACTTTAGAACGATGACCATGAGCAATACGCTGGCAGTTACCATCGTGCTTTTTCAGCCCATGCGTGTAATGGTAATACGGGGTATTGATCACTTCTTCACGCAGAATTAACTCCAATCCTTCGACATTATCGGGAAGGTGCGTCGCAATGACTTCTTTCAGGTATTGGCTCACCGACGGCATCGTGATCTCGTCTGCATAAATAAATGCATACGCATCGGGCGGGCAATTGAGATGAATAGACTTGCCTTCTTGACGCATAAAATCAACACGCACCATTTCAGTGGATGAGTTGGTCGTAATCTGGCATTGGCTGTGCTCGGCAGGCACTAACAGCTTATGATCGACATATTCGTCTATCAGATACTTCAGCTCTTTTTTTACCTTACCAAAATCCTGCACCATACTTTCTTCATTGAGCGCGCCGTCAAGCACAACATCAACGATCCAGCTTTCCCCTACCATACCGCGCTTAGGGCACAAATAGGAAAAATCCATTACGGTGAGATCATTTACGAATAACTGCATAGGTTCCGTCTTCTTTCTTCATTAGAGCTAGAGTATACATTCAGATGCCTGTCGATGACACCTGACTCAGTTTATCTGGTTAAAGTTTGTGCCAGTGGTACAAATACGCCACCCATCATTTCGCTTTGAGCAATTGATCTTTGAGGTTAGGTGGAATCCCTTTGATCATCAGCGTATCAGTCTCTGGGTTATACATCACGCGCTCACCGAACAACTTGCGGTCAAAGCTTAGGCTGATTCCTCCACCTTGCCCTGTAAACTTTGCAAGTGATTTTAGCATCGTTTTATCCGCCTGAAAGTTTTCTTCAAGAGGAGCATCTGTTTGTTGGTTAAACTGATAAAAATCGTTATCACTGTCTTTCGGCAACTTGTCAGCTAATTCACGTAACTGAATATCCTCCCCCTGCTCAATTTTTTCTTTGTAATATTGTGCCACCACCTCTCGATTTTGTTGTTTTTCTTGTGGATCAAGTTGTTCGCTCGACAAATATTCATCTACCGAATTAAGAAGTTGCTTGTTTTGTTGCTTAACATCAACTAACTCTTGGCAACCCACAAAATTCATGAAGAAATCTGACACCTTACGGCCCATGCGTCCTTTAATAAATGCGATGTAACGATTCTGCTCTGGTGTGGTGTGGAGTTGCGTTAAATCTATTCGTACTGCCAATTGCATTTTTGCCAAATCTAAGTGGTCGCTGTGGTTCAGCTCTAAATTTGCATTAATTTCTACGTGCTCACGAGTATTCAGCAAAGAAATCATCAAATATTCAGTGGCTAAAAATTCGTAGTGGCTAAAAATCACAAACCCGGTTTCAACCGTGCCAGCATTTAGTAGGCTTTTCTTCAATAGTTCACTGCTTTTTACACTAAATTCGACGAAGTTATCAGGATTTTCCATCATGTTCTGCAACAGCGTTCTGAACTGTAAAACCTGTTCGGCATCTACGCTGCTTTCGTTATCTTCAGTCTCGGGAATATTGTCAGCCTCGATGAAGCCACCAACGCCTTTACCAGGTTTGGTGTTGAACGCATGATTAATTTGGTGGGCTAGCTCTTCAATGTCAGCTGAAACGTCAAAACAGGCGTTTCTTGGATTAACCACAAGCTCTTGTTGCTCGTTAATCGAAAGTCGATGTACAACGAAATGATGAATGACTGCACTCATTTTTGAACCTTTTTTAGTCGAATTAATCAGCAAAGTGTTAAATATTGACCACCTATCACGGGATCACTCGCAATTTTGATAGACGATTGATACTATTTCATCGTTTAACTTATATATTTACGAGAACCTTTTAATGCCACAACAATCTAAGTACTCAGATAATCAGTTTGAAGCCGTTATGCATGACATCATCATGGCATTAGAAAAGAATCAAGCTGACCGAGATTTATCACTTATGGCACTGGGTAACGTAATCACCAACATTTTTAAACATCAGGTTGGCGACGCTCAGCGCGAAAAAATGGCCGAACAGTTTACACAAGTACTCTTAAAAAGTATCAACGGAAAATAAAAAAATTAAATGATACTCACTGAAACGCCGAGAAGAAAGCTCGTCACCAAGCTGGTTAATTGGGGACATTGGTTTGCTTTGCTCAATATTGTGCTAGCAATCGTTATCGCGTCTATCTACGTGTTTTCTTCGCCCGTGCCTGGCACGGTAGTTGGAAGCCTTTACCTCTTTACCAATTGGTTTAGCCATATGGGGTTTCTCACCTTTATGGCGTTTGTTATTGTCATTCTACCGCTATGCTATTTGGTTCCCAATGCGAACGTCGTAAAAGGGCTTAGCTCAGTTGTCGCAGCATCTGGGTTGGCGTTGCTTGCTTTTGATGCACTTTTGTTCAACAAATACGGACTGCATCTAAATTTAAGTAGTGCAGAGCTAATACGTTCCGAAACCAAGACCGTAGTCGCTCAGCTGACGTGGTCTCGATGGCTGTTCTTAGCCCTACTGTTTATGGTTTGGCTATCGTTCCAATTAATTGTGGCGAATGCCATTTGGAAACGTATTGAACGATTGCAAAAATTCAAACTTGGTTTGCCTATCAGCAGTTTCTTTGTGCTGTGTTTTGTCAGCAGCCACGCCATGCACGTTTGGGCTGACGCGAATTTGTATCAACCAGTTGTAAAGCAAGATGATATGTTTCCTCTTTCTTATCCGGCTACAGCAAAAACATTGATGTCACGTTATGGCTTGCTGGACATTCAAAATTATCGTCAGCGCAAAGCGCTTCAAGTGGATTATGGCAGCAAACAACTGCAATACCCTACCGAGCCAGTTTATTGTGGTATTAATACAGCAAGTCAATCCATTGTTGTGATTGTGGATGGCGAATTGCCAAACGATGAGGGTTTCAGGCAGCAGCTTGCTAGTTTTAATAAATACAGCGGGCATTACACGTTTGGTGCAAACTATCAGTCGATGGTGACTACGACGTTATTTGGATTGCCAGAACTGTATCAACCTTCACTATCAAATAAAACGCCTCTCGTGCTAGAGCTAGTGTCCAAAATGGGCGTTAACGTTACGGTTTATAGTGACAGCGTAATCGAGCACGATAAGGTAGTGAGCTATACGAAAGAATGGTCTGCATTTACCCGTGATCTGCAGAAAAAAAAGCCCACTCTTGCCTTTGCTTTTGTGAATAGCTCGCAGGTTATGTCGTTGCTCTCGACCGTAACTAACAGTGGGTTTGACGTACTTCTCACGTCGTACTCACAAGATCCACATGGTCCAGTGCAGCTGTACAGTAACTATGCGCTGAATACGACATTGTCTACCAGTGAAGATATCGCCCCTACCGTACTATCACGATTGGGATGTGCCGCTGCCCCATCCATTTACAGTACAGGCCGAAGTCTTATCGCGCCAAATCGCAATTGGGTAGTCAGTACAACAGACAATAAAGTGGTTGTATTGTACAACGGCCATAAGATTGATGTTCTTGGAAATGGAAATTATAAAATCTATGAACGAGACTCTGGAGAAGAAAGCTTGGCACCGCTAAATACCAGCTTGTTAAGCCAAGCAATGAAGCATTTGAGCCGCTTTTATCAGTAAACACTCGTCTCCTCGCTTAACTCACGGTGATGTCAATCAATGACGTCGCCGTTTCAATATCTAGTTTATTTATCTCCTCTTGCGACAATGGGGAAAAGTTGTCATCTTGCCTAAACCAAATTTTACGCCCAACATTTGCAGCTTCGGCGGCTTCCATGTCTGATACGTTGTCTCCGATCATAACACTCTGAAGCAAATTCAAATCAAAATCGGCCTTCGCCTTTAGCAACATACCGGGCGCGGGCTTTCGACAAGAACATCTTTTTTGTATACCATACTCAGGATGATGTGGACAAAAATAGACAGCATGTATTGTCACCCCATGATGTTGAAATTGCGCTTTTACCCAATTCATTAAGTGGTTAAAGTCATCCTCGGAATACATCCCCCGTGCGATACCCGACTGATTCGTTACTATGGCGATAGTATACCCTGCCTGATAAAATCGTTTAGCGACATCGAAGATGCCTGGAACGAAATCAAATTTATCAATTTGATAGGTATAACCGTGATCGATGTTAATAACCCCGTCACGGTCTAACAAAAGCGCTTTGTTCATTCGCCCTTCCTCCAAACCATCACTCTGAAATCTGCTGTAATTGAGGTAAGTGACGCATTAATCGTTTCTCTCTGAGAGGGGTTTGCAGCCCAGTAATAAGGTGTCATCATCAACAGTTGATCCCGTTGGACAGAGTCTGTTAACAAAATGGTGAAGGTTATCCGTTTTTCATCAAGCAGTGTAAATCCTGACATTTCATGTGCAGGTACAGGGTGCTCCTCAACGTCATCATAAATATATTGCTTAAATTCATTCAGATGATGAGAATGGGGTTCTACAACAATCCAGATCCCATCTTCTTTTAATACTCGATGCATTTCTGCCTCCGAAGACGGTGAAAATATTTGCAAAATACCATCAAAGCACGCGGCGTTAACGGGCACGTCAAAGGTACTTGCCACCGCATAGAGCCAGTTTTTATTGGCTTTTGCCGCTTTTAAAACTGCAAATTTAGATACGTCACAACCAGCAACGTGAACGTCTTTTTGCCCAGAGACGATCTCTCTTAGATAATACCCTTCACCGCATCCAGCATCAAAAATGTGGCTACCTGAATCAAGTAATCCATAGACTGAAAACAACTCTTTAAGCCCATTGACCAGTGGTTGATACGCTCCTGACATAAGAAAATTACGTCGCGCATTCACCATCTCTTTACTGTCGCCCGGCGTTTTGCTGCGCTTTTGATTCGCCAGAACTAAATTAACATAGCCTTCTTTTGCTTTATCATAAATATGACCTGCCTCACAATGCCACGATTGCGTATCTTGAGATAATGGCTGTTTACACTTTGGGCAAATCCACATGGTTTAGATTTCCAAATTCAAATTAGCCGCATAGTGTAGTGGAGTGCAGGCGAGGAATCTACTGTACAGCATCGGTAAATTCGTAGCCGATGAAGTGCTAAATGTAATTGGTACGCAAAAGAATTGAAAGCGACATAGTTGCCCTATACGAAAAAAGCGCGAGATTCGCGCTTATTACTTAATAAAGACATGACGCTCCAACGCGCGCCATATAGCTATTATCACTCAAATGTTAACGAATGCCTAAATACGCGTGCCGCCATCCAGCTCGATTGTGCGCCCAGTGAAATATTCATTTTCAAAAATGAATTTGGCAGCATGACCTAGTTCGCTAACATCCGCTAATCGTCTAAGCGGAACGGTGCTGAGGAACTTTTCCTTCATTTCTGGGCGCATCTGATTGGCCATCGCGGTTTCAACCAATCCCGGTGCGATACACCCTGTACGAATGCCAAATCTCGCTAATTCTTTCGCCCAACTCACTGTCATGGTTGCGACGGCCGATTTGCTCGCAGAGTAATTAGTTTGACCCATGTTACCAGCACGAGACACTGAAGAAATGTTAATGATTACGCCTTCGCTTTCGGTATTGATCATTTGCATTGCTGCCTCTCGGCTGCAAAGAAACGTGCCGGTCAGGTTTACATCAAGCACAGATTGGAACTGTTGCTTAGACATTTTATCGACGACTTTGCCTTCTTTTACTTTAAGTAGCATACCATCTCGCATGATACCTGCACTGTTAATCAACCCGTTCAACTTGCCGAAGTCATTCGCTATGCGAGAAAATATGGCTTCAACCGCCTCTTCATCCGTCACATTTACTGCATAGGCACGCGCGGTGATCCCCTTCTCTGCTAGCTCAGATGCTGCTTTTTCAAGTGCATCTTCTTGCATATCAATGAGCGCTATATGCGCACCTTGATCGGCTAATGTATCAGCCATCGCGCGACCTAACCCCTGTGCCGCTCCTGTGATCGCTACTACTTTATCTTTTAAATTCACGTGCTTACCTTACTTTTTATTTTCGAACATAGTAAAAATACTTGAAAAATCTTGTTTGCCATAGCCATGTTGACTATGTAGGGTATACAGGCTTTGCGCCAAAGCCCCCATAGGCGTTGACGAGCTGCTATGTGTCGCCGTTTCCATTGCCAGTCCCAAGTCTTTTTTCATCAAATCTACCATAAATCCACCCTGATATTGATTTGAACTTGGCACATTATCCATCACGCCGGGGCATGGATTATACAATTCAAGTGTCCAATTTCTGCCTGAGCTTTTCAACATGATGTCAGACATTACTTTGGGATCAAGGCCATTGTCGATAGCCATTTGAAGGGCTTCAGAGGTGCCAACCATCAAGATACTCAATAGCATGTTGTTGCAAATCTTTGCCACCTGACCAGCACCGTGATCACCAGCATGAAAAATATTTTTTCCCATTGCTGACAATATCGGTTCAACAGCAGAAAAGGTTTTTTGCTCGCCCCCCACGATGAACGTAAGCGTGCCAGCCTTGGCTCCACCGACCCCACCTGATACTGGCGCATCAACAAACTGAACACCTCTTTCGCCTAGTTGTTGAGCCACCAGCTTCGCTGTTGCCGCATCTATCGTACTTGAATCAATAACAACACATTCGGCAGATAGCGTGTGGATCAAGCCTTCATCAGATAAATACACATTTTTCACATGCTGACTCGCAGGCAGCATCGTAACTATGAATTCTTTATCTTGAGCAAGCGTTTGTAAATTAGATGCCGAACGCGCTCCTAATCCTTCAAGGTTTTTCACCGCCTCTGTATTTAAGTCAAACACGGTAACGTCATGACCGGCTTTTAACAGGTTTTCGGCCATTGGGCCACCCATATTGCCTAAGCCAATAAATCCAATCTTTGCCATGAGATGCTCCTGTCCTGCGCTAATGAATATGGTGTAAAGGGTGAGTTTGATCAGACCAACGAGGTGTAAAGAAGCTCTCAACAAGAGATGTTTCTACTTCTTGCACATTTTTGTACTTCCAGTTTGGTTCGCCATCTTTGTCTATCAGTAATGCACGAACGCCTTCTTGAAACTCACCAAGTTCTCCGCAACGGCATGACATGCCTAATTCCATCTTGAAGCATTCAGCCAGTGTTTTATTCTTACCTCTGGCTAATTGCTCAAAAACAAGATGCATCGTAATTGGAGAACCCGCTGCAAGCCCCTTTTGGGCTTTCGCTAGCCATTTATCGTCAGTCACGTCCATCGAAAGAATTGACTCGACGACCTGCGTCACATTATCCCCTTGCGTGACCGCTTCAATGTTAGTTGCGTTAGCTTTTACATTGCCTTTAGGCAAACCGACTTTAAAATCGCTATGCATATGGCGACATAAATCAGATACCTTTTCATGGTTCAAGCTATCTGAACTTCCCCACTTTAAATCGATAAGGCGCGACAAAAATGCGTCTTTTTGCTCATGGGGTATGTAAAAGTCAGCCAGGTCAATAAACAAGGCGTCTGTTGCATTGATGCTGGCACCCGTTAGTCCCAAGAATAAACCACATCCCGCTGGCATCTTGTTTAAGAACCAACTGCCCCCCACATCAGGATACAAACCAATCGTAATCTCAGGCATGGCTATGCGGGAACTTTCGGTAACGATACGATGGCTCGCGCCACTCATTAAACCAAGCCCGCCGCCCATCACAATACCATTACCCCATACGACGATAGGTTTAGAAAATGTGTGGATCAGATAATCTAGCGTATATTCATCGGTAAAGAAGGTTTGCAATGAGGATGGCATATCACCTGGTGCAGCCTGCATCGCCTTATACATAGCAACGATATCGCCCCCTGCACAAAATGCTTTATCACCTTCACTATCAAGAAACACAGATACGATATTGTCGTCTTTTTCCCACTCGCGAAGGGTAGGAAGTAAAAGGTCAATCATATCTTGCCCTAGCGCATTTAGCGCCTTGGGTTTATTCAATGTTGCCTTTCCGATATATTTTCCAGAAGGCGTTTCTAACAACGAGAAAAGTACAACGTCAGACATATCACCTCCTATAGGATGTCGCCTGCGTTTTCAGCCAAGATGCGTCTGCCGATAATGACGCGCATAATTTCATTTGTGCCTTCAAGAATTTGATGCACACGCACGTCACGCACCATACGCTCGACGGGATATTCTTGAATGTACCCGTATCCGCCATGCAACTGAAGCGCTTCGTTACATACGTTAAACCCCACATCCGTAGCAAAGCGTTTTGCCATTGCGCAATAGGCCGTTTTTTCTGCATCTTGAGTATCCAATTTGTAGGCAGCGAGTCTAACCATTTGGCGGGCAGCCACCAACTCGGTTGCCATGTCAGCAATCTTAAATTGAAGCGCTTGGAATGCAGCAATGGGTTTACCAAACTGCTTGCGCTCTTGCATATACGTTTTCGCAGTATCTAGCGCAGCCTGCGCTGTGCCAATTGAACAGGTCGCAATATTAATGCGGCCACCATCTAAACCCATCATGGCAAACTTGAAGCCTTGTCCTTCATCGCCAAGTAGATTATCGACGGGGATTTTCACATTCTCGAACGTCACCAAACGTGTAGGTTGCGCATTCCAACCCATTTTTTCTTCCGCCTTACCGTAAATAATCCCTTCAGCATCAGCCGGAACAATCACGGCAGAAATTCCCGCGGCACCTTCTCCGCCTGTGCGAACCATCACCACTAAAACATCGGTTTCTCCGGCACCGGAGATAAACATTTTAGAACCATTAATGACATAATGATCCCCTTCTCGCTTGGCGGTGGTACGCAAACTGGCTGCATCAGATCCTGAACCCGGTTCAGTAAGACAATATGACGCAAGTTTCTCGCCGGTAACTAACACGGGACACCAGTGTTCTTTTGCCGTTTCCGTTCCCCAAGACGCAATCATCCACGTTGCCATATTGTGAATCGTCATCATGGCTGTTGTAGCGGTACACCCTGTTGCAAGTTGCTCAAAAATAATAGACGAATCTAAACGGCTTAATCCCAGTCCGCCCTGCTCTTCAGGTGTATACAAGCCACAGAAACCCAGCTCTCCCGCTTTTTGAATCACTTCTTTAGGAAAGTAATGTTCTTTGTCCCACTTCGCCGCATTCGGCGTAAGTTCCTGATCAGCAAATTGACGTGCCGTCTCGGCAAAGGCAACCTGATCTTCTGTTAAATCAAAATTCATGTGAAATCCTGTTAAAAGCTAATACGACGAAGCGACGCGCATTGACTATCTAGCGCCGCTATAGCCTGTAAACGATTTATCTCAGTGTGATGGTCATGTTTGGGCCTGTTGGAATGTCGTCCTCAAACCATCGAGACGTGACTGTTTTGGTTTCGGTATAAAAGCGCACGGCTTGTTTGCCATAGGCGTGCAGATCGCCGTAGAAGCTGTTTTTCCACCCTGTAAATGAAAAGAAAGGTAAAGGAACAGGGATGGGTACATTCACACCCACCTGACCCACTTCTACTTCATGCATGTATTTTCTTGCCGCCGCGCCGCTTGCGGTGAAAATAGATGTGCCATTTCCGTATGGATTGCTGTTTACTAATTCCAGCGCCTCATCGAGTGAATCTACTGACATACAACACAGCACCGGACCAAAAATTTCTTGCTGATAAATGGCCATATCCGTTGTGACATCTGCAAACACCGTCGGCCCAACCCAGTTTCCTTCTTCGTAACCTGACAACGTAAACTCTGATCCATCAACCAAGCACGTCGCCCCCTGCTCTTTACCTTTAGCAATTAAATCAAGCACGCGGGCTTTGGCTTGCGGGCTAATCAGCGGGCCGAATCCGGCTTTTTCATCATTCCATAAGCCAGGTTGCACCTCTTTAATCATTTCTGCCAGTTCAGGGATCCAATTTTTTGATTCGCCAACAAACACAGCCACAGAAATTGCCATGCAACGTTGCCCTGCCGCCCCGACTGAAGATCCCACTAAGTTGTTTAATACCTGTGCTTTATTGGCATCTGGCATAATCACTGAATGGTTTTTTGCGCCTGCAAAACACTGGGCTCGTTTCATGTTATCGGTGGCCGTTTTGTAAATGTATTGCCCGACTGGCACTGAGCCTACAAACGACACCGCTTTGATATCTTCATGATGTAACAGAGTATCTACCTGTTCTTTTCCTCCATGAACAATATTTAGCACCCCTTTTGGCGCACCCGCTTCAATGAACAGCTCTGCCAGACGCGTTGGTGTTAGAGGATCTTGCTCCGAAGGTTTAAGTACAAAGGTGTTGCCGCAAGCAATCGCCATTGGGAACATCCACAGAGGAATCATCGCTGGAAAATTAAACGGTGTAATGCCCGCGCAGACGCCAAGCGGCTGAATGTAACTTTGTGTATCAATGCCACGCGCGACATTTTCCACCGTTTCCCCCATCATCAGTGAGGGAATGTTTGCGGCTTGTTCAACCACTTCGATGCCTCGCCAAACATCGCCCTTCGCATCTGCAAACGTCTTACCCGTTTCCTGACTTAAAATTTCAGCGAGTTCATCATGATGTTCTTTTAGTAAATGCTGATAACGCATCATCAGTCGAGCACGTTCAGGTACTGGCACATTTTTCCAGCTTTCGAATGCTTCTTTTGCGCTTGCAATCGCACGCGCCATTTCTTGATCAGTTGCACAAGGTGCTTGGGCAATCACACTGTTATCAGCGGGGTTCGTAACATCGATAAACTGCTCAGACTGGGATGCTGTGAATTCACCGTTGATGAGAAGAGGAACTTGTTTCATATCATTACCTTTACGAGGCCATGTTTTTTTAAAACATTTGCAACTATGTTACGTGCAAATACACTTCTGTTAATTTTCTGTTGTCGAGATTATCAAACTTTTAACCTTGACGTTAACGTAAAGTGCAATTAACTGCAATGATGAGTGACAACTTCTCTGTACACCTCAAACCCTAATCTGTATCGTCTGTATAAATAACGATACGTAAGTCGAGTATCCAGCACGTAAATTCGCTGTTATTCTTTGGACTAGAAGAATAGAAACAGGTTTCAAATTACCGAGTGGAAAAGCGCATTGTCAGCATCGCTGTTGTAGAAGATAACGGCATGGCACAAATCAACATACGTAATCATCTGTTAGCAATGGAATTTAATAAGGTGGATTGCTTCAGTCATGGGCGAGAGCTGAAATCTAGCATGCGTCGTCGCCACTATGACATTTTGCTAATGGATTTTCATTTAGGTGAAAATAAAAACGGCGTTGAAGTTGTGCAAGACTTAAAGCGCGAAGGCTTACTAAAAGAAACCACAAGTCTGGTATTTATTACCTCAGACCGCATGCCCATGATTATCGGGCAAATTGTTGATATTCATCCCGACGATTTGGTGCTCAAACCCTACACGATTAATAACCTTCAACGCACAGTCGTTAATACCCTCAAAGTCAATTTGCATCTTAAATCTGTGCATACATTAATGGATGCAAAAAAGTACGCGGAAGCGTTGGAAAAGTTAGAAGAGCTAATGTTCGCGAATAAAATGCCGCGAGCATATAACCATATGCTCAAACTAAAAGCACGTCTTCTCATCAAGCTTGAGCGCTTTGATGAAGCTACGCTGTTATACAAAAACGTATTGCAAAGCTCAGATAAAATTATTTGGGCTAAATGGGGCCTTATACAAAGTGAATTTCTTGCCGGTCGTTCTGAGCTTAGCGAAAAAATTCTCAAAGGTATGCTGGGCACGCACCTTACTAATGACAAAGCGTGCGAATGGTTGGCTCGCATTAGCATTGATAAGAAGGAATTCGTTAAAGCAGAAGAGTACATGGAGCAGATTAAAGAAAGCTCGCTGTCTGTACCTGCAACGAAGCTAAAAGCCTATTTATACCAAATTCAAGATAAAGTGGAAGACGCCGTTGGCTTACTGGAACGTCGACGTGAAGCCAGCCGAAGCGTAAAAGAAAAATTTGCTGAATATTCACTAGAACTCGCTCGATGCTATTTAAAAGAAGCGGAAGACAAGCCCGCCAATGAGCGTGCCGACAGCCTACAGGTCGCCCGTTTTCTCATTGGCTCTGCGGGTAGACGCACATTAGAAGATGGCTTGGACTTAAAACGCAGTTACATGAACGTTGTTGCGGCCATTTTGGAAGGCAATATGGAAAAGGCCGAAAACCTACTAAAACAAGAAGGCATTGATAATTTCAAAAAAGCTGACGTTTCAACCATGACCGACGCCGTTAAAGCATGGTTGGCAGTGGGAGATGAGTTAAAAGCATCACAAATTTTATGCGAATCTGAAAACAAAATGTTGGCGTTAGAAGATTTCACCGAGAAAACCCTCTCCAATATGTTAATTAGCAAAAGCGAAGAAAACCTGGGTGAAAAGCGTCCTCGTGCCCTTAAGTTTAATAAACAAGGTCTTGAGCTTTACAACGATCATAAAGTAAACGAATCAATCGATTACTTTTATCAGGCCTATATTTTATTCCCCGAAGAACCCGCATTTGGATTAAACCTGCTGCAAAGCTTAGTAGAGGGTAAAATTCCCAAACATAAAGAAGCCCGAACACTACGATTGTTCAATGACTTAAGCAAACGTGAACTATCAACGGGGAACAAAAAACGTATCGAAGAGCTAGGCGATAAAATAGAACAACATCGCGATATGTTTATTGTTGTTGAACCCGCCCCTAAAAATGGACTGCTTAATCAGTAAGCAGTCATTAAAAATACTGGTGTGTTCCTTCCAATAAAAAATACCAATTATATAATCATGTCGATTTTACATATCAGCATGATGCGTAAAATAATACAATTACGTGGTAGTATAGCCACTGTAATCTCTTTACGCACTTTCCTAGATAAATGTGAAGAGGCATTGGTTTCACGACTACTTGTCTTATTAGAATTAAATGTACAGAGAATTTTATGTTAAAAATTGGATTAATATTCTTTTTGGTCGTTTTTTTGACGTCATGCACTAATGTCAAAACGTTAAATATAACAAGAGGGCACATTGAAATATTAAGTAATCACGATATATCCACTTTCAGCGATTATGGAAATAACATTGTTTATGATGACGAGGCTAAGTCATATCGTTACGATATTTATATAGGTGGATACGGTGGTTGCGGAGGACATTTACTTATCTATGCTAAACCCAAAATGGACATATTTATGGTAGAGAATGCTTACTCAAATTACATCGTCAGAGAAGTGCACCATCAATTGACACCTCCGACAAAATGTAAATTATTTATTGAATACATATCTAAATCAAAGGCAAAAGTTTCTGAGTAAAAGCCTTTTGTGAATTCAACTCCAAACGGCTTCTCGCGAAGAGATTTGTTATATGTCACTCCAGATAATACCAACGTCATCAAACTGCCTAGTAATTTTTTTTGTTACAGACACAACATATTGATGTTTTGCCACTTTTCTAGATGCAATAACGACGGTAGTAAACCGATCCTGATTTCTTACAAGTTTAAGGTTTTAAATAAGTTCTTCCAAGCTCACATTCTCATATTGGCATCTTAATTGGCCGAACTCATCAATAAAAATATATTGTTGAGAGAAAACACACGAACAACTAGGTCCAAATTTATCTTCAAATTGGATTAGCAAAGCGGGGGGCAGATTCTTTAACAAACAGCGTCGCCCCAATCGCTAGTATAGAGAAAAATAACCCTGTGAGTGCAAACTGAAAGGTCTTGATTTCCACATATTCATTTTAGGTAAAAACGACCAGTTAGCTGATAGCAAACATCGGCAAAAAATATGTAACGAAGTAACGTCGCTCTAACAGACCTAAGCTTTTAGGCTTTTTATCCTATACTTAAAAATATTGGTTCACATGACTTTACAACGATTAAGACATGGAGGTGACAGAGCATGAGCCAAAACTCACTGTATTTGTTTAATATCTTGATTACTAAAACGCAAAGTGTTTCGAGCCCCCACGAAAAAGCTGAGCGTAATGAAAAACTCGAGGAGGTTGTTTCTAAACTAGAACACACGTACAGAAAGGTATTCAGAACTAAATTTACCCCGCACACGTTAGATTGGCAAAGAGATATTATTGGCGATCCCTTTGTTAAACACGTTATAGATGACGAAGAGGTGGGAGCGCTGTTAGCCGTTAATGTTGCTATTTCCAGCGATGCTAGACAAATATTCGAAGATTATGCACGGACAATGCTCTCCCACCAGCTGCAAGATAAATTCGGCGATGGTTATATCGTTAAAGTATCATTACGTCCTACATTACAAAATTATGATAAAAAAGAGGTGAAGGAAACCGTTAGGTTCGCTAACCAAAATTTGAGCATAGGCGATGTAACCGAGCTCTTACAAAAACAGCTGTTACAACAATCTGCGCTTCACAACTCAATATTGCTGGCAGTTCTTTTTGTTTTTTCAGCGACTGTTATCGTGCTATTGCGCTATTCTGGCTTCTTATAAGGATTGTGGCCAAATGGATTTATATCTTATGCTTCTATTGGCTCTTTTGGGGCTATTGACGGCTACGATGATATTAATTAACTTTCAAACATCTTGGCACAGAGATAGACTAATTATTCGCTGGGTATTAATACTACTACTGACGATTATCCCTGTCTCAATCATGTTATTTGGAGCATTCCAAAAGCCCGCGCCAAAGCCAAATGAACCGATTTTAGTGGCTCTTTCTCCGCAAACACTTGAGAGCTTTAATCAGTGCGAAGGCTGCGTAGAGCAGTTGCAAGAGGCTAAATTATCGATAAACATCACGCTCAACGAGCTCAGTAACAGAATAACTTGGCTAGAGCAGGAAATTGCTACCAATAAAGCGGTCGATGAAAACTTCTCCCATCATAGAGCCTTGCACGAACAGCTTATGGATTTGCAAGAAAATCTCAAAAAGCGTAAACATGAATTACTGACTAACCAATCTTCGGAATTAGATTTATCTGCAATATCATCACAACTAGCCAAAATTAACACTACTCTACAAACTAACCAGAAAAAAACTGTAAACCAAATATCTGATATCCCTATTTGGGCTTATTTTCTTATAGTTTTCTTAATTTTATATGCTGTAATTTATGCCGCTGGAAAACTGCTGTCAGTTCTTAAAGATAAATATGACAACCTGAACGGCTTCGAAATTTCAATGTTGTTTACGGGGCTTATTATTTCGCTAAGTAGTAGCATTTCACTAACAGCAGTCGAATTCAGTGCTGAACTTCCTAGTTTAGCAGTATCATTAATCGGAATAACATGCATTCTAATCGCTGCAGCCTTTCACGCTGCTGAAAATGGGCGAGATACTAAAGCTCAGAATAGAAACAAACACTTTCGGCTATTCAGTATTTTTTTTTCGCTGTTAGTGCTTATCATTGTCATTTTTTTGCTCTTTATGATAGCTCGAAAAGAATCCATAAACATCTCATCCTCTCACACTGCTGAGGGTCAAACTACCGCCTTACCTGTTTCAATCATTCTACCGCCGTCACTATCCCGAAGCACCGAACAGCATAGTTTGCCTATAAGCACCAGCCTTATAAGTAACCGTATTATAGAGTCGCTTAAAATCTATCTGGATAAGAGAAATGAAAAGCAAAATTCAGAAGTGTTAAAAGTAGAGGAAGGTGCGAGTAAGCAGACACTGTATAATCGCGAAATAAGACTACCGATTTTTTTCAATGCAGAAGCAAAATGTGCATCTCAAAACACCGACCTACAGAAGGAAAATATGAGCGTGCGTATTGATGAAAATTCGTTGAAGATTATGCCAGATGATAAGAGCTATCTTTTCAAGCTCAAAGAAGAAATTAGAGCGTGTGTAGGCCGAGGACACACTATAGTTATTGACGTCGCAGGCTTTGCCAGTAGCTCTACCATTGCCCGAAGAGACCTACAAGGTTGCGGTGTAAAATCACCGATGGAATTCAACGTAAAGGTAGCAAATGCACGACGTGAAAGAGTTTTAAGCGCTTTGGGGCTTGATGAAACAGGCTTGCTGGAATGTGGAAAAGGATGCCGAGTAACGGGTACCCGCTGGACTGAATATGACGAGATGGCATTAAGGCGCGGCGTGGTTGACGAAAATGATGGCAAATATGATCCAATCCTTGGTCTTTTTAATCGACGAGTAGATGTTGCCTTCATCGCTACCCCACATTGCCAGTTTTTATCAGGTGTCGTCCAATAAGCGTCCAAAACGTAAAATAGGATAGTTCCTGACAAGGAAAAGCGTTATACCCCTCCTTTTCTGCTGAAGAAAAATATAGGCAAGGCTCAACACTAGATGTTGTCTAATTAAATTTCAGAGAAGTCGCCCCCTGACTTGCTTGTCTACAGTGGCAATTGGTACTTTATCTTCACTTCATCAATCAGGCGATGGCGTGAACTGAATAAACGCTCATGAAGCGCAAAGCGTTCACTAACGCGAGCTCACAAAGTTATCAGAACGAAACTATAACACTACGTATATATTTAAACAGAAGCATTATGCATCACTGAGGAACGTTGCAATCATCTAAACGCAGGATTAATTCAACCCTGCGGCAGCCCTTGCTTTCTCTCTTACATAGGACGCAAAATCGAGCCCTTTTTTAAACCGAGCTTCAGCTGCCGATATACCTGTTTCATCCCCATTCGCCACCATCAGCGCTTCGGTCAATATTTTGTAAAGTGAAGAAACGTGAGCTTGATAAGCGCTTTCAATGGCTTTTTCTGTTTTGTCCATAATAGGTCCTTTTCAGCACATTTTCATTCGATACGATTCATTTCTAATGTGTTCATAACGTTGTCAATAAAATGAGAGCATATTGACAACGCCCACAGGTGCGAAGCCAATTTTCAATGTATCTGTAGATACCCTATCAACTGGCATGCACCTGTATTCAGAAGGGTGTTCTCAAAACGTTATTAAGCAAGCTCTATTGCCATAGCCGTAGCTTCACCACCACCAATACACAGAGACGCAACACCCTTTTTCAGTCCTTTGTTTTTCAATGCGTGAATAAGTGTGACCAATAATCTCGCGCCCGATGCACCAATTGGGTGACCCAATGCGCATGCGCCACCGTGAATGTTCACTTTATCAGCATCTAAGTTCAATTTACTCATGGCCAACATCGTTACCATAGCGAACGCTTCATTGATTTCAAATAGATCAACGTCATCCTTGCTCCACCCTGCTTTTTCTAACACTTTTTCCATCGCACCGACGGGCGCTATGGTAAAATCTTCAGGTTTAATTGAATTCGTGGCATGCGCTTTAATAGTAGCCAACACAGGCAGGCCAAGCGACTTTGCCTTATCTTCTGACATTACTAATAGTGCTGCGGCGCCGTCTGAAATAGAACTTGAGTTGGCAGCAGTCACGGTGCCATCTTTTTTAAATGCCGGACGCAAAGACGGAATTTTTTCAGGCTTCGCATTGGCTGGGCCTTCATCACTCGTCACCGTGATTTCACCTTTGCGAGTTGATATCGTGATGGGTGCCACTTCATTATCAAACGCGCCTGACTCGATTGCGTCAGATGCGCGAGACAACGAGCGTAACGCAAACTCATCCATCGCTTCACGCGTAATACCCTCTTCATCAGCGGTAGCTTGCGCAAAACATCCCATGGCTTGTCCATCATAGGCATTTTCCAATCCATCCATCATCATATGGTCGAGCATTTGCCCATGACCCATACGATAACCACCACGTGCTTTAGGCAATAAGTAAGGGGCATTGCTCATGCTTTCCATGCCACCTGCCACCACGGCATCTGCCGAACCGGCTTTAATCAGGTCATGAGCCATCATGACCGCTTTCATACCTGAGCCACATACTTTATTGATGGTAGTCACACCTGCCGACAGGGGGAGCCCAGCTTTTAATGCTGCTTGCCTAGCTGGTGACTGGCCTAGCCCAGCAGGTAAAACACACCCCATAATAACTTCATCGACGTCTTTGGCAATTTCAGACGTCACAGTGTGCTTGATCGCCTCTGCGCCTAGTTCTGTTGCTGCCAGAGGTGAAAGTGCGCCCATAAACCCTCCCATAGGAGTACGTTTTGCCGCAACGATGACAACATTTTGACCGCTCATAAGAATTCCTTAACGCTAAAAAATAGACAATATTTCGTACAGATTTGTCGTTTCGTACAGGATTATGAACATACGACTTTGTAACGTTCTTCACAAATCCAGAACAAATGTTGACGACATGTAACTGTTACTTTACCTTTACGTTAACTTACTCTTTACGTAAACGTAAAGTGATATTTTTCGATAAAAGCAGCAAATAATTGAGAAGTAAATCCATGGCTGATGTGACTTACACCATCGGAGAGTTATCAAAAACCTTCGATATAACACCTAGATCAATTCGGTTTTACGAGGAACAAGGTTTGTTGCAACCTGAGCGTGCAGGTCAAAACCGCGTTTACAAAAAGAAAGACAAAACACGCTTAAAACTTATATTACGAGGCAAGCGATTAGGATTTTCGTTGGCGGAAGTCAAAACGTTGTTTGCCCTTTATGACAACAGTAGCAACTCTGAAGCACAGCTAGAGGCGATGCTGCTTATGACAGAACAAAAGCGCGCCATCATGAATCAGCAGTTAGAAGATATTCAAATGCTAATGAATGAACTGGACGAAGTTGAAGCCCGTTGTATCGACGAGCTCAGCGAATTACGAAGAGGATAAATACCATGCATGCACCTTACCCTACCCTAAACTTTGGCCTTGGCGAAGAAATTGATATGTTGCGTGACCACGTATACAACTTCGCACAAGCTGAAATCGCTCCGCTTGCTGAAAAAGCAGACGAACAAAACCAGTTTCCAAATGAATTATGGCCAAAGCTGGGTGAAATGGGCCTGTTAGGGGTAACAGTATCTGAACAATTCGGCGGCTCAGATATGGGTTACTTAGCCCATACCATAGCTATGGAAGAAGTGAGCCGCGCCTCTGCGGGTATTGGCTTAAGTTATGGCGCACATTCTAACCTATGTGTTAATCAGATTTATCGTAACGGCAATGATGCCCAGCGTGAAAAATACCTCCCCCAATTGGTCAGTGGTGAGCACATTGGCGCATTAGCGATGAGTGAACCAAATGCGGGTTCTGATGTGGTAAGCATGAAGCTACGCGCTGAAAAGAAAGGCGACGTTTATGTACTAAATGGCAATAAAATGTGGATCACAAACGGGCCTGATGCTGAAACGTTTGTTATTTATGCGAAAACAGACGTAAACGCAGGTCCTCGTGGTATTACCGCATTTATTGTAGAGAAAAGCACGCCGGGATTCTCTCAAGCTCAAAAACTCGACAAATTAGGTATGCGTTCTTCCAACACATGTGAATTGGTATTTGAAGATTGCGAAGTACCGGCAGAAAATATTTTGGGTAAAGAAGGCGATGGCGTGCGCGTACTCATGAGCGGACTCGACTACGAGCGTCTTGTTTTATCGGGCGGCCCGTTAGGTATTATGCAAGCGTGCATGGACATTGTGGTTCCTTACATTCACGACAGAAAGCAATTTGGTCAATCGATTGGTGAGTTCCAGTTGGTACAAGGCAAAGTAGCCGACATGTACACCCAAATGAATGCGGCACGTGCCTATGTTTATGCTGTTGCCCGCTCATGTGATCGTAGCGAAACCACCCGTAAAGACGCAGCCGGAGCCATTTTGTACTCCGCAGAGCTTGCCACCAAGATGGCATTAGATGCTATTCAGCTTCTCGGCGGAAATGGCTACATCAATGAGTATCCAACGGGTCGATTGTTGCGTGATGCCAAGCTCTATGAAATTGGCGCAGGCACATCGGAAATTCGCCGCATGCTTATTGGACGTGAACTCTTCAAAGAGTCTGTCTAATCTAATTAAACCTGAGCGGGTTTATTCATCAGTGAATAAGCCCGCTTGCTGTTTTTGAAGTTAATTGTCAGGAGCAAATCCGTGCCCCGCATTCAAAGTAAAATTAATAGCAAATCTCAGGCATTCCTAGACAATGCTGAGCACATGCGCGCTCAAGTTAACGACTTGCGTGAAGTCATTGATACGGTAAAACAAGGTGGCGGCGAAAAAGCCAATAAGCGCCATACCGACAGAGGTAAACTGTTACCTCGTGAACGCATCAATACCTTATTAGATGAAGGCTCTCCCTTTTTAGAGTTATCACAATTGGCAGGCTGGAATGTATACGAAGATTATGTTCCCGCAGCCGGTGTGATCGCCGGTATCGGACGCGTTAGCGGTGTCGAATGTATGATTGTGGCAAACGATGCCACAGTAAAAGGTGGCACCTATTACCCACTTACCGTGAAAAAGCATTTACGCGCTCAAACCATTGCAGAGCAAAACAACCTACCGTGTATTTATTTAGTAGACTCTGGCGGTGCGAACCTCCCACGCCAAGATGATGTATTCCCAGACCGTGAGCATTTTGGGCGTATCTTCTACAACCAAGCTAATCTCTCTGCACAGAATATTCCTCAAATTGCGGTGGTAATGGGCTCATGCACGGCGGGTGGTGCTTACGTACCAGCTATGGCTGATGAGTCGATTATTGTAAAAAACCAAGGCACCATTTTTCTAGGTGGACCTCCACTGGTTAAAGCGGCAACGGGCGAAGTGGTCAGCGCTGAAGAACTAGGCGGCGGAGATGTACACTGCCGTACATCAGGCGTTGTTGATCATCTTGCCAATAACGATCACCATGCCCTTCAACTCGCAAGAGATGCCGTAGCGCGATTAAATCGCACTAAGTCATCGCAACTTGATATCAGGCCGCCAGTTGACCCACTATATGCCAGCGAAGAAATCTACGGTGTAATACCAAAAGACACCAAGCAGCCTTATGATGTTCGGGAAATCATCGCCCGCATCGTCGATGGTTCTGAGTTCGACGAATTTAAAGCCCTTTATGGCACAACGCTGGTCTGCGGATTTGCGCGCATTTTCGGCTATCCTGTAGGCATTGTCGCGAATAATGGCATTCTATTCTCAGAATCTGCACAGAAAGGGGCACACTTTATTGAGCTTTGTGCGCAACGTAAAATTCCGCTGGTATTTTTACAAAATATTACAGGGTTCATGGTAGGGAAACAGTACGAATCTGGCGGTATTGCCAAGCACGGCGCAAAAATGGTTACCGCTGTGGCATGTGCAAATGTTCCTAAACTCACGGTGTTGATCGGCGGCAGTTTTGGTGCAGGGAACTATGGCATGTGCGGCAGAGCATACGATCCGCGCTTCTTGTTCATGTGGCCTAACGCGCGCATTTCGGTCATGGGCGGCGAACAAGCCGCAGGTGTTCTAGCACAGGTTAAACGCGATCAAAAAGAGCGTGCCGGTGAAAATTGGAGTGCTGACGATGAAACTGCGTTCAAGCAACCCATTATCGACACCTATGAAGAACAAGGGCATCCATACTACGCATCGGCCCGTTTGTGGGACGATGGCGTCATCGATCCTGCCGACACACGGTATGTGTTAGGTTTGTCTCTATCAGCCGCCCTTAATAAAGACATTGAAGAAACACGCTTTGGCGTATTCAGAATGTAAGGACATAGCCGTGAATACATCTATCACTTCCCTTCCCTCTAACGAAGCCATTCGTGTTGAAATTGACGCTCGTGGTGTGGCCTATGTCACCCTGAATCGTCCTGAAAAACATAACGCATTTGATGACCAACTTATTGCCGGATTGACCGACACGTTCCTAGCAATAGGTGCAAACGAGCGTGTAAAAGCCATGATTCTCCAAGCCGAAGGTAAAAGTTTCTGCGCGGGTGCAGATCTAAACTGGATGAAGCGCATGGCGACTTATTCTTACGATGAAAACCTTGCAGATGCGAATGCGCTAGCGACCATGCTGCATACGCTTTACACGCTACCAAAGCCCACCATCGCTCGTGTACAAGGCGCAGCCTTTGGTGGTGCTGTGGGTTTAGTCGCATGCTGCGATATCGCCATCGGCAGCAAACTAAGCAAATTCTGTTTAAGTGAAGTAAAATTGGGGCTCATTCCTGCCACCATTAGTCCTTATGTCATGGAAGCGATGGGCACCCGCAATGCTAAACGCTATTTTATGACCGCAGAAGTCTTTTCATCCCACCGTGCAAGACGCCTAGGTTTACTTGATGAGTCGGTAACAGAAGAAGAACTAGATTCAACCATCGAAGGTATATTAGATAGCCTACTCGCCAATGCTCCCTTAGCCGTGGCAGCCGCCAAGTCACTTGTTTTTGACGTAAAAGACCAAACCATTGGCGCGCCTTTAATGCAACTTACCAGCAATAAAATTGCAGAAATACGGGTTTCTGAAGAGGGTCAAGAAGGGTTAACAGCTTTCTTGGAAAAACGTCAACCTGCATGGCGAGTTCAAACTGCAAAAGACGCTGAAGTGGCTACCTCAAAGGATGATAAGTAATCATGTTTAAGAAATTACTCATTGCAAATCGCGGCGAGATTACTTGCCGTGTGATTCATTCAGCCCGTAAGCTGGGTGTAAAAACTGTCGCTATTTATTCAGATGCTGATGCGAACGCGTTACATGTGAACATGGCAGACGAAGCCGTGCATGTTGGCCCATCTCCCTCGAGAGAGAGCTATTTACAAGCTAAAAAGATTATCGATATTGCCGTCGCAACTGGCGCAGATGCCATTCACCCCGGTTATGGTTTTTTATCTGAAAATGCCGACTTTGCACGTATGTGTGAAGACAATGATATCGAATTTGTTGGTCCGCCAGCGTCTGCCATCGAAGCAATGGGCTCAAAGTCTGCTGCTAAACAAATTATGGAAGAAGCCGGTGTTCCATTAGTGCCTGGCTATCATGGCGACGACCAAGCACCAGACATACTGAAAAAACATGCTGACGATATGGGTTACCCCGTACTGCTTAAAGCCGCTGCTGGCGGCGGTGGCAAAGGCATGCGTCAGGTATGGTCTGAATCTGAGTTTACGTCTGCACTGAATGCAGCTAAACGAGAAGCCATGTCGAGTTTTGGTGACGACATCATGCTGGTAGAAAAATACCTTACTCAGCCGCGTCATGTCGAAATTCAAGTTTTCTGTGATAAATATGGAAAGGGGGTGTATTTATTCGAGCGGGATTGTTCCGTACAGCGCCGCCACCAAAAAGTAATCGAAGAAGCTCCTGCACCTGGTATGTCTGACGATCTGCGAGCGCAAATGGGCGAAGCAGCATTAAAAGCGGCTAACGCCATCGACTACGTCGGCGCGGGCACAGTCGAATTCCTGCTGGATTCAGATGGCCGCTTCTACTTCATGGAAATGAATACGCGTTTGCAAGTAGAACACCCTGTAACCGAGATGATTACAGGTGAAGATCTGGTTGAGTGGCAACTTCGTGTCGCCAGTGGTGAGCCACTTCCTAAACGACAGGAACAATTGACCTTAAAAGGACATGCGTTTGAAGCGCGGGTGTATGCGGAAGATCCTAACAATGACTTTCTACCAGCAACTGGCACACTGCACCTTTTGCGACCACCTGTTGAATCAGACTTTGTGAGAGTCGATACAGGTGTGAACCAAGGCGATGACGTATCGGTGTTCTACGATCCCATGATTGCAAAGCTCATTGTTTGGGATGAAAACCGCGAAAAAGCACTGGCTCGTCTTTCAACTGCATTGAGCGAGTACCACATCGAAGGTGTGACCACCAATATAGATTTTTTATATAACCTGAGCACACACGCTTCATTTAAGCATGCCGAGTTAACCACCAACTTCATCGAAAAACATGAAGAAAGTTTGTTTAAACATGATGACGCGGATGCAGAAGGTCTGATTCCTCAGGCTGCATTGTATTTGTTGCTTAGCAAAGAAGCCGATATGGCGTCAGGCAATCACGATCGCTATTCTCCGTGGCAGGAGAACAACAACTGGCGTGCCAATGAAGTACATGCACAGACTTTAACGCTACGTGTGGATGATAAAGTCCATACACTGAGCGTGACGTTACAAATGCAACAAGGGACGCGATCATTTTTAATTGAAACTGAAAATGACGCATATAAGTGTCAGGCAGATTTAGATGGTGACATGCTAATTACCACCATCAACGGCCACCGACGCCGCTCTACTGTTGTCGCGCATGAGCAAAGCTATTCTATTTTCACATCAGAGCGCGTACTTAGATTTAGTCGCGAAATGCCCGATCTCGGCTTAGCTGACGATGATACATCAGGTGCTGGGCTTACTGCTCCCATGAATGGCACGGTCGTTGCGCATCTGGTAGAAGTAGGAACAGAAATCGGAAAAGGGACACCATTGATGGTCATGGAAGCCATGAAAATGGAACACCAAATCGCTGCACCAACCAAAGGCACAGTGAAAGAATTCTTTTTCCAACCAGGTGAGCTTGTGGACGGTGGCGCTACATTACTTGACTTTGAGGAGTCTGACACATGATTCGTTACCCTTCCAAGGTAAAAATTGTAGAGGTCGGCCCAAGAGACGGCTTGCAAAATGAGAAGGACATCGTCTCGTTAGAACACAAAGTCACTCTAGTGCACGACCTCGCCAATGCTGGCCTAAATGTGATTGAAACAGGCAGTTTTGTCTCTCCTAAATGGGTACCGCAAATGGCAGATAGCGCAGAGGTATTTCGCCACATCAGCCGTAATCCTTCTGTGCAATATACTGCGCTAACGCCAAACATGAAGGGTTTCGAAGCCGCTCTGGCGGCCAATGTCGATGAAGTCGCCGTATTTGGTGCAGCGTCTGAAGCGTTTTCTCAAAAGAATATTAACTGTTCGATAGAGGAAAGCTTAACGCGTTTTGAACCAGTGATTGCAGAAGCGCAGAAACACAATATACGTGTTCGTGGCTATGTGTCATGCGTATTAGGCTGCCCGTATGATGGATTTATTCACCCTCAAGCCGTTGCCAATGTTGCAAAGCAACTATTGGACATGGGGTGTTATGAAATTTCACTTGGCGACACCATTGGCGTCGGTACACCAATAAAAACCGCAGAAATGCTAAGTGAAGTATTGACAGTTGTGCCTGTTGATAAGTTGGCAGTGCATTTTCATGATACTTACGGTCAAGCACTCGCCAACATATTAATTGCATTACAACATGGCATAGCCACGATCGATGCATCGGTTGCGGGGTTAGGCGGATGCCCCTATGCCAAAGGTGCCTCTGGAAATGTGTCTACCGAAGATGTGGTCTACATGCTACACGGTATGGGCATTGATACTGGCATCGACTTGAATAAACTCGTGGATGCAGGCCAAACCATTATGCGCGCTCTTAATCGCGAGGGACAATCCAAAGTCGCCAATGCGTTAGTGTAATAAACAACACTGATCTTACTATCTAATACTCCGTTGACGGTTAGGCCCTTGCTTGATGCAGGCCTAACCTTTTTTCTTGTACTTACGCTTCACAGACAAACAGCAATTGCCTATAGTATCGTCTATTCAATTGCGATTTATACATCTACTTGCGCATTCAAACCCACCGATTTTTGACAACATTGCTGCTTACTATGAGCATCTTACCTGCTTCATCGATAGCAGATGTTGTCATATCTACTACAACACATCACTACCCCATCGCTCCAACATCGGTATCCGATATAAAATACGAATTACGCTCCCAGTCTCCGATTAAAAAAGGCAAGGCGCAATTTCATGGTCAAACGCAATGGCATTTGCAGCCTTATTACAACCTCAGTAAACACCATGGTTTATGCCGAGTTAACGCAATTCATATTGAAATAAATGGTGTATACACCTTACCCAAGCTGGCAAACGCAGAACACGTTGATAATAAAATCACCTCTTTTTTTGCCGCATACTATGAGAATCTCCTGACGCATGAAAAAGGACACGAAACACTGTGGTATGAGGCTGGCTTGAAAATCGAAGAAGCGTTAGAGAGGTTTCCACCCCATTATGACTGCCAGATGTTAAACGAACAGATAGCATCAAAAGTGACTGAGATTATTGAACGCTACAAACACAAAAATAGCGAGTATGATCACTCAACCGAACACGGTAAAACTCAAGGTGCTTTTGTAAAATAGCATGCTGTACGCAATTAGCGCACTAACGCGCTAATCACATCACGGTAGCCAGATAAGATAGCGGTTTGATCTAACAAGTTGTGTTTAAGTAGATGTTGATGAAAGCCTTTAAGACGATAAGGAGGAATGGCAGGCATCCAATGATGCTCTAGATGATAGTTTACATCGCAGGGTGCAACGGTTAATTTTTCCCACCAACTGGCGTAAACGGTTCTTGCGTGTAAACGTGGATCCGCACTCAGTAAATCAGGGACATTGGCATGCTCCGCCGCATTGCGTATTCTCGAAAACAACATAAACGTCGTTAAGTAAGCTGCCCACCACATTGCGTAAAACACAACGGCATTGCAAAACCATAAAATGGCAATAAGAAGTGCGTGAAACCCTAATGCAGGCAACATGTTACGAAACAGCTGCTTGCCCACCTCAAAAACACCTAATTTGCGCTGACGTGAGTGGGTTTGATAAGACATATCGTATTCAATGTAACCTGCATGCATCAGCATCAGGATATATAGATTTTTCAATCCCGTAATGCCAGCCAGATCACGTAGAAACTTTCTCATTAAACTCCGCTTAGAGACGGGGTACGGTTGATAATTTGGATAGTCTGGATCGTCTTTTGTGCCCGCTTTGGCATGATGGCGAAGGTGATAACGGCGGTAGCCTTCAAATTGCGCGAATATGGGTGCCGCACATACATATTCTCCTACCCAGCGATTAAGGTTAGACGATGTAAATAATGCACCGTGAACACAATCATGCATTAAAATCCCCAAACCCAGCTGGCGATTTCCGAGCAACACAATGCCGAGTAGAACAGTAACAGCATGGGGAAATAAAATGGGAAGCGCAAACGCCAAGGCAATCAGCCCGTAAGTTATCCCTAGGCTTCTGAGAGCTAAGCCATTAGACTTTTTCAAAAACGGCCTAAACTCAGTGTTCGCTAACGCCTGCCTAAAATCTGGCACTGACGAAGAATCTAATTCCATCAGATGGTTCCGTTTTCAGCCAACATTTTGAGATTTTCAAGCCCCACTTCAAAATCAGGCCCAATCATTGAATCCATCATAAGTGCAAAGTAGCGATTCACTGGATTGTCTCCCACATCGCCATAATCAACCCACGTTACGATGGTACGTCCATCTTCTTCTTGTAGCCGCATCTCACCTGTCGACCCCATATCGAATTCAGGAAAATACAGCGAGTACACAATCAACCTATTTGGCTTGACCTCAACCAGCTCCATTTCACCAGATCCTTCGGTTTCACTCGTCCATTGGGACTTCATTCCCTGTTGCGCTTCTGGCCCTGAGTATTCGGTTGTCATTTGCGGGTCGCGTTTAAACCACACGCCCCAATTACGCCATTCACGCAAATTAACCACATAGGGAAACACTTTTTCAGGTGGTGCTTCGATTAAAACGGAACGCTCGACTCGAAAGTCAGAGGGCAACAAAAATCCGACAGCAAAAAATCCAACGACCACTACCACTACACCGATGAGCAGTTTTTTAAACATGGGCGATGTTCCTGTTATTCATCATGTCCGACCAGAATATATAACATATTATTAACATATGGTAGGAAAAGTTATAACTGGCTGATTAATACTAACAAGAGCGTGTAATGTAGAACAAAGACGGGGGGAATAGAAAATGCTTAAACTCATAATGCAATGGACGCAAGGCCGTTACCTTAATATAACGTGAAAGTAAGTGCCTAAGCGCCCATTAGCATAGGGATTAACAGATTTTTTTGATGTGTACGTTTGTAGAAGACGCTTGTAAAAGACGCTTGTTAAATACGCTTGTTAAAGTCTCTTGCAAATTGGCTTGCAACGTAATCTAAAACCACATCTTTATTCACAGACACAGACACATCAATCAAGTTGTTAGTGCCCTCAGAAACAAAGGTTTCACCCGCATTGGGTTCATCTACAGATACATCGAGTTCTGTTTTCTCAAATTGAATCGTCCCGTCTGGCAGACCCAAATAACTGGTAGCCAACACATCCCACATGTAATAAGTAAACTCGTAAGCAGGAATACTATTTACCGTTAATGCCCAAAATTGCCCAGCTAAATCCGCCATTGCATGCTCGCGCATGGCAGCGAGTCGCTCAAGAAACGCGATATCGACGGGTAAAGCATTGGTAGAATCTAATGAAATTAATTTAACGTTAATACCAGACTCAAAAAGCGCTTTTGTGGCAATCGGATCCCAAAACGCATTCCATTCGGCAGAGGTATTGTGGTTATGCATTGACACGTTGCCAGGTACATGTACTGCTCCGCCCATCCATACCAACTCTTTAATACTCGATTTGATGTTTGGATCTAAGTCCATTGCTGCGGTTAAATTAGTACACGGCCCTGTCATTAGCAAAGTGACATTGTCAGCATCTTTCAATGCCGTAGCAATAAACTCATGCGCAGGTAACTCACTGATTTGCGATGTATTTGCTTTGGCCGTAAGCATCATAGGGAGCGCATTACACATTTTGGGCTGTGCACGCCAATCGGCAGGAAATGCGTTGATGCCATGTAGTGTGCCTTTCGCGACTGGCACATCTTCACGCCCGAACATTGAAAGAAGTTTTAATGTCGATGTAGTCGCATCAGAAAGATAGCAATCAGCAGGTGTTACGGTTACGCCTAATAGATCGATGTGTTCCATCGTTAACAGCAGCATCAATGATAATAAATCATCTACCCCACCATCATGATCGAAAATTACTGCTTGTTTAGTTTGCATGTTACTACTTCCATTCTGAAACGAACCGCGAAGCATAATGTTAGGCAAGGTTAAATGCAATGTATTGAGTTTAGAAACACATTGTGTAAGATGAATTACTCTACATAAAACGCTTTGAGTAGTTAGAAAACAGCCTTAGTTGTTTTCGGCGTTCACTGTCAGTATTACTCAAAAAAGGTGTATTATGGTTAACCGCAGCCCCCGCTATATCAGTAACCTTACGCGCGATACTTACGCACTCATTTTGGCAGGAGGTCGGGGCTCGCGGCTACATGAACTCACTACTTGGCGTGCCAAGCCTGCCCTGTATTTTGGCGGCAAGTTTCGAATCATTGATTTCCCACTGTCAAATTGTGTAAATTCGGGTATTCGCAGAATTGGAGTGATCACTCAATACAAATCCCACTCTTTGATACGCCATTTAGTCCGAGGTTGGGGGCACTTTAAAAAAGAACTGGGCGAATCGGTAGAGATATTGCCCGCTTCACAGCGTTTTTCTGAAAACTGGTATCAAGGTACCGCAGATGCGGTGTTTCAGAACATTGATATCATTCGCGATGAAATGCCAAAGTACGTCATGATTTTATCTGGCGATCATATATATCGCATGGATTACGGCGCACTACTTGCCAAACATGCTGAATCTAAAGCACCGATGACAGTGTGCTGTATGCCTGTTAAATGCAAAGAGGCGGCGGGCGCATTTGGTGTGATGTCGGTAGATGAAAATATGCATGTCACTGGTTTCGAGGAAAAGCCCGCCTCCCCTCACCCGCTTCCCAATAATCCCGAGATGTGTTTAGCCTCAATGGGCAATTATGTCTTTGACGCAGACTTTTTGTTTGAACAACTTAAACGTGATGCTGAAACCGATGGTTCGCAGCGTGATTTTGGCAAAGACATCATCCCTTCTATTATTAAAGAGCATACGGTGCATGCTTACCCTTTTGACAGCCACGACCAACGCGAAACCTATTGGCGAGATGTAGGCACACTTGACTCGTTTTGGGAAGCGAATATGGAGTTGGTATCGCCTGTTCCCGCGTTAAATTTATACGACAAACGGTGGCCAATTTGGACTTACCAAGAGCAACTGCCGCCAGCAAAATTTGTTTGGGAAGAAACCAATAGAACAGGCTCTGCAATCAATTCGGTCGTATCGGGAGGGTGTATTATCTCTGGCGCGACATTACGGAAAAGTTTGTGTTTTTCTAACGTACGCGTGCATTCATACAGTCAAGTTAACGAGTCTGTGTTATTGCCCGATGTCGAAATCAAACGTCACTGCAATATTAATCGTGCTATTTTAGATCGTGGTTGCGTGATACCGGAAGGTACAACAATCGGTAAAAATAAAGACGAGGATGTAGCCCGTGGGTTTCGCGTCACCGATAACAATGTCGTGTTGGTCACTCGCGAAATGCTAGGACTACCAGTTGGCTACTAATAACCACCTTGCGTGCACCTAAAACGAAGCGATTTAGACTAACCATGCTCCCAGTTATCAATAGTGCGCTGAATTAACTTCGCGGTTTCACCAGGCTGTTCAAGGGGAAACATGTGACCTGCGCCTTTAAATTCAGTGTGCAGTAAACCATTTTTATGAATAAACTGTTTTACCATACTTGGCTTGACCACATCAGAGTGTTCCGCAGTAACCAACTTTCCAGGTACGGTAAATTTGTTGTAATACGCAGGTAGATTCAATGGCACAGTACGAAATATTTCAGCTTCAGTTTGATGATCAAACGCTAATATGTGCTCATCTTCATTGGAAGCAATTGCAGACGCAACGTAATCTCCAACAATGTCTTCAGAAATATGACGGAATAGCCCTCGCTGTTTGAAATACTGGACCAAATCAGTGTCTTTAGGCCAGCGAGTACACCTGACGGCAGCCTTGCCAGCAGGGGTGATTTTATCGAAAAACGGGGTCAACCTAACCGCTTTAGCGACATGACGCATTAGCCCTGTTACCACGGGTGGGTCGAGCATGATCACGCCCTTAAATAAATCGGGGCGATGACATGCAGTTAAGTAAGTTAACAGTCCACCGAATGAATGGCCCACGCCATAAACGGGCGCATCAAAATGCGATTCAAGATAATGCTCCAGCTCCTTAATTAAAAATGGCCAGCCGCGAGAAACGGGGAATTGAGGATTATGGCCAATTTTGTCAATTGCTTCAATGTGCCATGTATCTGGCAAATATTCGAAAAGTTGACGATAGCTGCCAGCAGGAAAGCCATTCGCGTGAGCAAAATGTAGTCGCGTCATTTTTTTATTCAAAGCAAGCTGTAATTAGAACTGGTTATACCACTTTTTCAATTCTCAATAAATGAATGAAAAAATTGAAAAGTTACGCTGTAAAACCACAAGGTTGGCATCACTCCGCGTCCTCCCACCAGTGCTTTCGTATATTTTATAATACATAGGTATCCCCTGCACTCTTTTACACGCCAGCGAACTGACTAAAATTACAGCAACGATGAAAGTGAGGGATGACAACAATGACCATGAAAACCAGTTTGATGTTAAGCATTATGTTAGGCGCGTCGTCATTGTTTTCCTTACATGTGAGTGCAAATACTGAGAGTGCGACCACAGGCATCGAAACAGCGTTAGTGTCCGTGTGCAAACACGCTGAGTTGGTCGATAGCTCGCGAAACACGCATGAGCGAAACACTGAAATGAAGCCACGTGCTCAAATGGGAAAAATCAATTATCAACAAAAAATTGCATCCCATTACAAAACAATGAGCTGCGAAGGACTGTCTCTGGTTTCAGTAATGACGTCTAACAATCAAAAGACGAACCAAGAGCAAATGGAATTGTCTCGCACTGCGAAATAAATTCTACCGCAACGCTCCCTGCGTTGTGTTCTTCGAAGCCACTTTGCCGCACCCTATGCGGCATTTTTTTGTCTAAAACAACACTAGTAGTGTCTGGCTTTGTGCCAATCTTTTTCGATGTGCACAGTTGTCCATAAAAATGCCACAATCGCCAAGCCATACGTTACCATCAGCCATGACATAGACGTTCTCAACGCTTCCGTTTCCCCTAATGTAGCACTCAAGCTATTGCTCACAATGCCGACAAATGTTGGCCCGCCACCCAAAGCGATAAGGTTTAGTACGAAGAAAAACAGTGCTGTCGACAAAGCTCTTACTCTCACGGGTGCTAATGTCTGAGCAATAGCAAAGGAAGGACCTAGGTTCATTCCTGTTGTAAATAGCAAAACAGTAAACAACACAAGTGAAGCAGTTAATGATTCGGCTTGCAGCGCAAACCAAAACGCAGGTGCACCGACAATAAGTGCAGCGGCCGGTAAGTAACCATATGCCTTAGGCGTTTTAGCAGACCATTTATCTGCCAATACGCCTCCTAGCCAAACACCGAGTGCATAGACAGTTCCGTTTATAATTCCCATCCAAATTAATAGTGTGAATATATCCAAACCTGCAAACGCTCGCACATAATAATCAATTACCCACGTAGAAATGGCATAATTACCAAACGAACTAAACGAAATACCTAAACACATTCCCCACCACGAAGGAATGGTGAGTAGCATTGCGATGGCTTGCTTGAACGGGATTGGTTCTTTGTCTATTTGCCCTGCAGAACTTCCACCACGCGGCGGCTCTTGAACGGTAAATTTTAATAGCAGTGCTAAGGCGATACCTGGCAACCCAACACTGATCATCACGGTGCGCCAGTCTGCATTGCCGCCTTTGAGAATAAATGCAGATGCAAAAAACGCAATCATGATACCAAAGGGAATACCTAAAGAATAAATCGACAATGCCGCAGCCCGTTTTTCCTTAGGATATAAATCAGAAATGATTGAATGGGAGGGCGGACTTCCCCCCGCTTCACCTATACCGACGCCAATCCTCGCAAGGGCAAGTTGGAGATAGTTAGATGCTAAGCCTGAAAGCGCAGTAAAACCGCTCCACATCGTAAGTGATATTGCAATGATATTCACACGATTATATCGGTCAGCCAACCACGCTATGGGTATCCCTACGGTGGTGTATAACAGCGCAAAGTATATTCCTTTTAGCCAGCCCAACTGTGCATCATCCAGCCCCAAATCTTCTTTGATAAACGGTGAAAGAATTCCAATAATCTGCCTATCGATAAAATTAAAAGCGTACACCAACGTGAGTACGATCAATACATACGTTCTATAGTGTTTTGAACGGGCGTCACTGGTAGATGTTCGATTAGCGACTGATGCGTGCTCCATACGAGTTACCTCTTATCAGATATATACGCCAAAATGGCAATCCCTTGGCAAGAGTGCGAAAATTCAACACCCTGAAATCAGTCTAATTTTTCGCCAACCTAGAAAACAAGCATTTTATGTTAACTATATGTAAATAAAATAACATATATAAATAAAAGTGATGATAGTTGGCCTAAATTATCACCAAAGTATTAGAAATTCACTAGACATCCGACCAGTTGCCCGCTATAAATGACACATCTCGCAGTAACAGATAACAGACTTATGCATATAGATGAACTTTTAACACAGGTTAGGCAACACATTGAATCCCCTGAACAAATGCCTACTATGTTGGTCCCTAAAGATTGGTCGCAAGGCAGAACCCTATACGGCGGTGTCTCTGCGGCGCTTGCATACGAAGCAATGCGTGTTTCAATTCACGCTGATCGACTGCTGCGCTCGTTCAACTGTAATTTTGTAGGCCCCATTGAACCCGATGCCCCTTTTGAAGTAAAAGTAGAAATACTGCGAGAGGGCAAAAATGCGTCGCAAATTTTAGCGCGTATTGTTCAAAATGGTAACGTTAGCCTTTTAGCACAAGCGAGTTTTGGTGTTCCCCGTAAGTCAAAAGTAACGGTAGCAAACAATGATAAACATACGATGGCGCTACCTAAAAAGGCGAAATTCATTCCGCAAATCCCCAAACTTACGCCTAAATTTTTACGTCACTTTGAGTTAGCCATAGACTCGGGTAAGCTGCCATTTACAGGAAGCAAAGACCATCATATTCATGGCTGGATGCGTTACAAAAAAGCGCCGGCAACCATTACCGATGCACACTTGATTGGACTGATTGATGCGTGGCCGCCTACTGTTTTACAAATGCTTAAATGGCCAGCCCCAGCAAGCACGATGAGTTGGAACGTAGAGTTTATTCATCCACATGCTGAGTTTAAAGCCGATGGTTGGTTTGCCTACCAAGTAGACACGCGTCAAGCAGCTGATGGCTATGGCCACACTGAGGCTAATATTTGGGATGAAAATGGCGACTTGATTGCAATAAGCCGACAAGCCGTAGCGATATTCGATTAATACAATAATTAAGCTATTGCGACTAAGGCCTTGCCTTCATCGCAATAGCGTATTGCAGTTGAAACGTGAATGCTAATAAATAGACGCGGAAGACGGGCTAAACAAGGCTAAAACACTCAGTGCCTGTAGATTGGTAAAATCCAGCGCCGCCTGCAAATCAGCCAGATCAAGGTTTAATCTGTCATACATCTCTGGATCAACGTTTGCATTTCCTGCATAAAACTCAGGGTGTGAGTTATCTAACGTCAGCACATAGGCCAATTGCATGATTTTTTCATCCAGATTTTTTGCTTCTGTATATGCAAAATGTTGATGCTTGATGGTTTGAGCAATTGACTCTGGTAATCCCCATGCGGCAATCAGCTCTCCGCCAATTTGCGCATACGTAGTCGACAAATGTTGCTGTTGTAGCGCTTCTGGAGTCACAGATTCATCGTATTGCGCACATTTTGCTGCCATTTCCGGTTGAAACTGAACGACGACCAATTCACCAATATTATGAAGAAGGCCCGACACAAATAAGCGCTCAGGCTCTTCAGCACCTAATTTATCGGCCAAATATTTACATAACAATGCGCAGGTAACGCTTTTTTCCCAATATTTGTCTAATTCAATGACATTAGGATCCACTGAGCCAAATGCTTTTGAGACACCATACCCAACCACAAGGTCATAGATAGAATTAGAGCCAATTACCTGAACGGCCTTACTCACCGTATCTATAGATTTTGGAAAATTGTATATCGCACTGTTAGCAACACGTAACACCTGACTCATTAGCGCAGGATCGAAATTCACCACATCTGCAATGTCTTGCATACTTGCGGAATCATCATCGATTAGTTCTTTCACGCGCATGACAGCGTCAGGAAGAACAAAAACGTCTACAGCCTGATTGGCACATTCTAATGCATTCATATACAGTTCAACGTCCTAGAGTTTCGCCCCAATAATTTAAACACAAATCCAAGCAGATCAATAATTATTTGGGCTTTTCAAGTTTTAAAGCAAAATCAGACAATTATCCGTTAAGTTTAGACGAATCATTGCTTAATACATATTTTCTTAATTCAGAAGCAGAAATTGCGCCTTTTAACTCACCGTTTTGCTTCTTTGAAATGAGAGCAATAATCGCATTATTAATCGGGCATGCTATTCCTAACGCTTGGCCCGCGCGCTCCACTGCACCATTTAAATACTGAATTTCAGTCGGCTTACCATTTTTGATATCCCACCACATTGAGGTACGAACAGTAGGGTCTATCGCAAGCATTTTATTCGCTAGTAGCTTAAACAAAATGTCCGGTAGCCTTAACACATAGGGAATCCAATGGCCTTTCACACTCGCTACCTTCGGTAGCTGAATATGCTGAGATTGAGCCACGTTGAGTAACTCATCCATGAGAGACGCAATAACCAACCTGTAATTGCGCTGCATCAACATAGCTTTTACGGGAATGTCTGCCAGAGCGTTCACACTATTGCCCAAATTTAATTGCAGCTTGGCCCATTGTAAGCCCGTCATGTTTGATTCTTCAGCCACATCCAGACAACTGCTGTTCATTAATTTCATCCACGCGGCCAACCTGTCGGAATGATTTTTTTCAATACATAACGTGCCTTCTGAGCCTCGATGATAATTGGCAAACTTACTCACTTCGCGCACCTGACTGTTAGCTTGCTCGTTCTCTTGCAGTACCACATTAAACGGCACCATGACACGAAGCACTTGGTTATTAGGAAAGCGTTCGCGTACGATCTGATCGCTGCCAAGGCCATTCTGGCAGCACATAATAATGGTGTCTTGGCCCACAAAAGCCGCTAGCTCATCTAATGATGGTTGCACTGCGGTGCATTTCACGGTTAACCATACAACATCGAAAGGCCGTGCTTGTGTTGTATCTACGCATTGCAAATGCGTAACTTCTGATCGGTAGCCTTGATAATCGGTGAGCAATAGGCCGTGTTCAAGCATGGCTTTAATATGACGCCTAGCAAGAAAAGACACATCTACACCCGCCTCATGCATACAGGCTCCAATAAAACAGCCAATCTGTCCGGCACCAAAAATAAGATGTGACACGTTCACTCCGTCGATCATCAGATAAAATCATGCAAATACACCACAATATTTGCAAAAACTTCCATACAAGCAATGAGATATATAAAAATATAGTAAGCATTTTCACACGCAATTGCGAGTATCTCACCACACCCAAACGTATATTTTAAAATACGTATTTGCATCTTGCGTATTCATCTTAAGAAGTAAGCAACAAAAACCTTTTACACCGAACATCAAAGCCGTGCAATCACGTAATAATTATGCATACAATAAGGCCATCTTTATCTGTAGTATCAATGGTATGTTGTGCCTTTAAAGCAGTTTATTTATCAGCGATTAACCCCTCTCACTCTTCTTATCATCGCGTTTATTTTTACCATATATTGGCAGCAGCCTACCCTGAGCGATTGGTTGTCTCCAATGGAGTGGTTACCCTATGCAGCACTCTGCATAGCTGGCACAGTTGCCATTAGCTTTGGTCGAACCCGACTCGCCTTTTTATCACTTCTTAGTTTAGGCATTGGCATCGTTGCCTCAGAAGCCCTGCATTTTGCCAATATGGCTGCGATGTATGTATTTGTCTCGGCAGCGTGGCTACTTTGGCGACCAGACAAAGGTATTTCCCCCATTAACCTTGTCTGGAGTGTTACAGAAATCGCTATTATTTGTATTTTACTGCGACTTAGCATAGACAACTTAGCAAATACACTTACCCCCTATCTTTCAGGCTTATTTGACGTACTTCACTCGTTGAATCCATCTTTGCTAACGCACCTATCGGTGTTTGAGTATTTGCTTATCGCATGCTTGCTGGCAGCAGGCTTGCTGCGTGTGGCATTAGTTCCTACACATACTCATGTGGTTATTTGGTTAACCCAATGCTTGCTTGTCGTTATCATGTTAGATACGCAATTTTATGTCATCGGTATGATTGCATTAGCGATATCCGCTCTTTATCTGTTTGCGATACTCACCGACAGTTTTAACATGGCATTTAGAGATGAACTGACAGGCATTCCATCGCGTAGAGCGCTCATGCAATATGTACCCACATTAGGCAGAAAGTATGTGGTGGCAATGAGTGACGTGGATCACTTCAAAAAATTCAACGACACCTATGGTCACGACGTTGGCGACCAAGTACTTAAACTGGTTGCAAGCCGCTTAAATGCTGTTACCGGTGGTGGAAAAGCATTTCGTTACGGCGGAGAAGAATTCACCATAATTTTTCCTCGACGTTCGATTGCCGATGTCACGCCGCATTTAGACGTGTTAAGGCAAACCATCGCAGACTATGATATTGTGTTGCGCGGAAAAGATCGCCCAGACGAGGCCCCTAAAAAGCGCCACTCTGCTGCTGATGCACCAACGCGTAAGACCGTGAATGTAACATGCAGTTTTGGTGTCGCTGAACGCACTGCAGACTTAACGGATTTTCACGATATTATGAAACAAGCCGATATCGCATTGTATGAAGCCAAAAAAGCGGGAAGAAACTGCGTAAAATCGACACGAGATATCAAAAGCAAGTAAATCAACGACCATGACCTCCTTACCAAAAGCGCTTATTGTCGGCTATGTATGGCCAGAACCTAACTCGTCTGCCGCTGGGCGACACATGCTAAGCATTGTACAAACCTTATTGAATAATGGGTGGCAAGTTGAATACGCCAGCCCAGCACAACAAGGTGAGCACCGATTTTCTTTAGCAAGTTTAGGCGTGAAGGAACACGCAATTGCTCTGAATTGCAGTTCGTTTGATGCGTTTGTTACCGACATGCAACCCGATCTCGTGGTATTCGATCGGTTCATGATGGAAGAGCAATTTGGCTGGCGTGTCGCAACGTGTTGTCCCAATGCGCTGCGTATTCTGGATACAGAAGATTTACACTGCTTGCGTCACGCAAGGCATACTGCTGTTAAACAAAACCGTGAAATGACAAATGCGGATTTGTTTAGCGATATGGCCAAACGTGAAATCGCTTCTATTTATCGCTGTGATTTAACCCTGATAATCTCAGACGCAGAAATTAGGCTATTAACCTCTACCTTTAATGTACCGTCGAATCTTCTGTTTCATTGCCCTTTCATGTTGGATATAGACGCGTTTGAACATAAAGAAGTACGCAAGTTTGATGAGCGAGAACACTTTATTTCAATTGGTAATTTTCGCCATGCGCCCAATTGGGATGCGGTGTTGTACTTAGCGAATACCCTATGGCCTAGAATACGCCAGCAACTTCCAACGGCCGAATTACATATTTATGGCGCTTATCCACCGCCAAAAGCAACGCAACTACACAACCCTAAAAAAGGATTTCTGATCAAAGGATGGGCTGAGGATGCATACGAGGTGTTAGCAAACGCACGAATCTGTTTGGCTCCCCTGCGTTTCGGAGCAGGAATAAAAGGCAAACTAACCGATGCGATGTTAACCGGAACGCCCAGTGTGACCTCATCAATCGGCGCAGAAGGAATGATTGACGATATTCAAGCATGGCCTGGCAGTGTGACCGACGATGCGGAAACGTTTGCAAATAGCGCTGTGTCGCTATATACACAAGCTGATAGCTGGGCAGAAAAACAACGCCTTGCCACACCATTGCTGCGCTCCCGGTTTGATAAAGATCTTATCGCCTCTCAGCTAATTGATCGTATCACCCAATTGCAACAAACGCTAAACACGCACAGATTAACGAATTTTACAGGAGCAATGCTCCAACACCACCAGCACAAAAGCACCCAATATATGTCGCAGTGGATTGAAGCAAAGAACAAACTGATTGGAAACGAGTAGAATGCAATCCCTTTTGCCTACTCTTCTAACTTCTCTTTGATAGCAGATATCACAAGTTTAAGCCCGTTTCCGCGCGACTCACTGATATGTTTTTCTAACCCCAGCGATGATAGGTAGTCTTGAGGGTTAAATTGCATCACCATGCTTTTGGGTTGATGTTGTAAGGGCTCCAGCAACACGGCGAGCAAACCGCGAATAATTTTACTAGCAGAATCGGCTTTAATGACCACCACAGGGTCAGTATGTACTTCAACCCATACTCGGCTTTCACACCCGTGAACCTCATTGTCTGATGATTTTTCGTCCTCTCCCAACCGTTCAAGCTGCTTTCCGGCTAACATGATTTGACGATACTTCTCATCCCAAGACGATGCAGTCGATACTTTTTTTGCCAAAGGAAAAGATGATGTATCTGTTGTTTCACTCTCTGTCGATATTGAGCTTCCGCTTTCGACAGACATTGTCATGGTGTCATTTTCATGTGACAACGCGCGCGATATTGCGGCAATCACTCGGTCAATATCGTCTTTGGTGTTATAGCAACTTAGTGAAATACGCAGCGTTCCAGAAATGCCCAATGTTTTCATTAACGGCATAGCGCAATGATGCCCAACCCGTAAGGCGATATTTTGCTCATTCAACAGGATCCCTAAATCCTGATTGTTTATCGTGCTTGAAGTAAATGAAACCACGCCAACGCTACGGGTATTGTCTCCCCATAGTTCAAGCCCCTTTATCGCTGAAATACTTTCGAGCAAATACTCATACAGTTCTGACTCAACACGTTGAATCTCATCAAAATGGGTCTGAACAAACTGAATGGCTTCCGCAAGGCCCAAAATAGCCGGCACATTGGGTGTGCCTGTTTCAAATTTGTAAGGTGCATCTCTGTAGCTCGAGTGGGTGTACTCGACATCCAAAATCATCTCACCGCCAACTTGGTAAGGCTGCAACGCATTGAGCACATCTGCCTTTCCATACAAAACCCCCACCCCCATTGGCGCAAACACTTTGTGTCCACTAAACAGGTAGAAATCGCAATCCAAGGCTGTGACATCAACGGGAAAGTGGGCTACCGCTTGGCAACCATCAATGATGGTTAGTGCGCCTACTTCTTTGGCCTTATCAATAAATGGTGAAATTGGATTGATATTTCCCAGTGCATTAGAAACATGCCCTAACGCCACAATCGCTGTATTCTCGCCAAGCAAACTCAATCCATCATTAAGCTTCCATACGCCTTTTTCATCCACCGGTATCACGTCAATCGACATTCCAAATCGTTCAGCTAATCGCTGCCAAGGCACGATATTAGCGTGATGCTCAGTCGCTGATATTAGAATACGCTTACCACCGTTGAGCATGTCAGACGTAATACTGCTGGCAATCAGATTCATCCCTTCTGTCGCCCCTTTAGTCCAGACAATTTCTTCGTGAGACGACGCGCGCAAAAATGCGGCCACTCGCTTCCTAGCTTGTTCATAAGCTTCTGTGCTTTTTCTCGCTACGTCATGGCTGGCGCGATGCACATTGGCATTGCCCGATAAATAAAACTGATTTACCGCTTGTATGACGTTTTGAGGCTTTTGTGTAGTGGCACTGCTATCGAGGTAGACCCATTGGTAACCGTGCACATTCTCATCCATGTGTTGAAAAATCGGAAAATGTTGACGCAACGTATTCATTGACGCAGTTTAGTCCTTCGAGGGTGATTGCAAAAGTGCGCGATGGTAGGTTTGAAGTATTGAAACCAACGCAATAATTTTCTGATTGGTTAACTGGCGATAATCAAAATACGGGCACGCTATCATCTGGTAACCCTCACTCTCAGCAAAATACGCATCAAGCCATCGCCAGTTTTGTGGAAACGCCAATGAAATTGCATAGTGTTTACCCATCACAATCTGTAATTTTGCCTCATTTTTTTGAGGTGGTGAAAACACCAAAGCAATGCCAGATTCGCTGTGTAGCATCTCGTTATCACGGTACTTCTGCCAAGAACCATAACGCGTATCACAACCGTTAAAGCGGGCTGCAAAAAGGAGTTTCGCCATCACGTTAAACACCTTACGCCAGCCATTACCGCATGCGGTACCAATATCTGCAATATCGCCACTCGACAGTGCCATCACCCCATCCGGTGATTCGAATCCGCTACCAATGGGTTGGTTAGCGATATAGATAACACATTTTGCCTTGATATCGCCCAGCCCAACCGCGCCGAGTAAACCAGCTTTATCAGCGGAATCCGACACCGGCATTAACCTTGAGCGTCTCTCTCATCCTGAATGCATTCCGCCATTTCGTCTGCATCCAAAACAATGCCTTCTTCGTCTTCACTCAGTGGAAATGCCAACACGAGATGGTTTACCTGCTTCATGCCCGGCAACCATTTATTTTGAAATTCTTGTAACGAAATACGCTTAGGCTCGCAATCAGGAAAGTCATTTTTTTCCCACGCTTTAGCAAACTCACTGTGAGGCCAGATTGGTAAGCATTCATCATCATCGGCTTTAAGCATAAGCCAACCATTTTTGCCAAATAATCCCCAAAGCTCGCCTTGTTTAATTAAGGTTTCCATCATGTAGTCAAAGCGTGCCTCTGGCTGCATATTGCTCACTTCTACAAAAGTGTCTGGCGACAACGTTGTTTGACCGTCTGTTTGCATATTCTTTCTCGTTTCTGTGTTCTTTAATGTAAGGCGGGGGATTCTACAGGCTTTTTCCCCATCTCTCACCCCATTAATTTGACTGCGCGTTTACCCTTTTTTCAATGTAACGGCCCTCTTGTAGCGTTCAACTATTGCTCTGTCAGCTAACTTGCTTATTCGTCACGCTATACAAATCAGGTTAAGATGCTATCAACCTTGAGGCCAAGCCGGAACTGCGTTGACATCGAGTATGAATACAAGTTGCAATCTCGTCTTGCGTTCCAAATACCGTAAAGTGCTGTTTAGCGCGCGTCAATGCAGTATATAGCAACTCACGGTTTAGTCCTTTAGTCGCGCCTTGCTTCGCATTTGGCAAGCATAATAATACGCGCTGAAATTCCGATCCTTGGCTTTTGTGAACGGTCATAGCAAATGTGGTTTCATGGGCGGGCAATCGCCCCGGTAAAATCCCTCTCACTCCGCCTTTACCATCGGGAAAATACACCTTGTTTAATTCAGGGTTATCACTGTCAGGAAACACAATACCAATGTCTCCATTAAACAATTTTAGCGCATGATCATTTTCACTCAGCATAATTGGCCGCCCAACGTAATAGTCAAACGTCAGATCAATTCTACCTAAGCGGAACAAAGCGGCTTCAATTCGCGCGTTCATTTGCTCAACGCCCCATTCACCGTTACGCTGAGCGCACAATATCTGCTGTGCCTGCAAACACGCGAACGCGAGTTGAATATCGCCATTGAGCACGGCATTAAAGTACGCATCAACGTGCTTCGCGATGTCGTTTACCACATCTTGTGGGGATTGATTTGCTTTTAACTGCACTGTGTCATGTTGTTCTGACTTCAACACTTGCATTGCCCCATTGATATTGCCGTTTTTTATAGACAAGGCAAGGTGACCAATGCTGCTATCAGCAGAGAAACGATGGCTTTTTTGTAGCATGACCACGTTGTCTGATATTCCACTGTACGTTGTTTGGGTAGGCTCGTGTGGGGGCACTACAGCATGAGAAATACGTTGCGGCGTTAGGTAAATATCCGTAAGCGATGCAATGCTTTCGCACATCTCTGCAGAATAAGTCACGCTCTCTTGCTGCAACCCCGCATCACAAATATCAGCAAGGACGCTGCCCGCTTCTACGGATGCGAGCTGCTCTTTATCACCCAACATAATGACTTGAGCATGCTGAGGTAACGCATCAAATAACTTAGACATTAATGGCAAATCAATCATAGACGCTTCATCTACCACCAATACATCAAGGGCAAGGGGGTGACGGATGTTATGCTTAAATTGGGTTCGATTAGGTATCACTTTTAAAAGCCGGTGCACGGTACTACATTGCGTAGGCAAATGTGCAGCAAATGCGTCAGGCAATCGTGTTTTAGCCTGTTCCAGCGATTCACTTAGTCGCGCGGCGGCTTTACCCGTAGGTGCAACCAATTTAATTCGACAGGGTTGCCCTTGCGCACGCGCCAACGACTGAAGTAACGCCAGCAGCTTCGCTACCGTTGTTGTTTTCCCCGTTCCTGGCCCGCCAGTAATAAAACTTAAACGCTTGCTTGCCGCTAGTGCCACTGCAATTTGTTGCCAGTCGATGTCTTCCGTACCAGCTGTCTCAGAAAATAAGGTTTTGATCACCGATTTCGCTAGTGTTGAGTCAATATTTCGTCTCTGCCCTGCACGTTCGAGTAATTGGCTAGCTAATTGCTTTTCATAAAACCAATATCGTTGCAAATATAACTTGCCGTTGTCTACGACAATAGGTTTGTCGAGCACCTCGTTGCTAGGCCCAAATGCAACAAGGTGACATTCCGCTAATTTCAGCAACAATATATCTGGATCTGGAAACGTGAATACAGGCAAAAATGGCTGACGTATTTCAGTCGCATCAATACACGTATCTTGCTGAGACAAGCGCTGACTCAAATAGCAACCGATGTAGGCGATTAACGCTGCATGCCCCGACTCATGGTCGTTCAAAAAGCAACCAAACGCATAATCACGTTCAGATACAATACCCATTTCAAGTAATTTTCGTAAACCGTCTTTTACCATAATGACATTTGCTCCTGCTCGGAAGATTGAGGGCGATATTCGCCGTCAAACAGGGCATCTAATGCGTCTATAAATGCCTTTTCTGGACGAGAAAAATACACGCCGCGGCCTTGCTGTGCCTCACTCATTCCTCGTAAAAACAAATAATAGGCCCCGCCGAAATGCGTATCGTAATCATAATTTACCAATTTACGCCTCAACCAACGATGCATAGCCAAAGAATACAGAATCGCCTGAAGGTGGTAATCATGATCATCCATTGCCGCTTCGAGGTTGTCTTGTGTGTAATCGTCAAAATGGTAGCCTAGGTGATTCGATTTGTAGTCTGCAACGTAGTATTGATTTTGATGGCAAAACGTTAAATCAATAAACCCCTTCAACATGCCATTGATTTCTTGGAAACGGTAATACTTCGCTTTTCCGGGCATAAATTGATTAAGAATGTGATTAAACTGCGCTTCTTTTACCTGCTTCATAGGAAGGTGAAATTCCATTTCAGGTAAAATATGTGTAGCAGGCAAATCGCTCAATTTGGCATCACAGAGCGCGCCCGTCAAAGGCGTATTAAGTACCTCTGTGATCCAATCTACTAATTTAATGTGCCACTCTTCATCAATGCCAAACCATTGGCTTTGTTGCGCCACAATGTCTGGCAAGTTATCCAGCGAATTAAAAGTGCAATGCTCTAAAACGCCGTGTAAAAAAGAGCCCGCTTGCGCTCCCTTTTCAAAGGCAAACCGCGTAGGTAACGCGTCAATATCTACACTTGGCTTTTGCGGCTCAATATCCCTCTCCCCTTCGTCTCGACCAGGCAGTAAAGTATGATGTTCAATCTCTTGTCGCTGTTTAGAAATACTCGAATAGCTGGCTAATCGCCACGTTTGCAGATTGTGTCTGGTGACGGTTGATAACGCCAGTGCCGACTTATCTGACCCTTTATCATTGCGGGCAGTCACATGTGGAGCTTGTGCCATAGCGCTAGGATCGATCTGATGGTAAGCCGTATCGCTAAGATCCATTGTATTAGAAGACTTCGCCTCTACCAAAGCCATAATCGCCTTTGCCAACACCCCATCGTCAACGTTATCTGTGTCATTCATGGCACAGTGCTCTTGAATTAACAGCGCGCCTAACGCCGAGCGCGTGAACACAGATTGCTTTTTCCTGTCGCCCGGATTCCAGATTCCGACACTGCAATGATACACAGCGCGAGTCAGAGCAACATACAAAAGGCGAATATCCTCTGCTAGACGCTCAGATTCTGCCAAAGCTAAACGTGCTTCCTGATTGTTTAAATCTGCACGCAAAGCATGATTTGCATCGTGATATAACGCGTTATTCGCTTCTCTTGCGCGACAAGCAAAAGGAATAAATACGACAGGATACTCCAACCCTTTGGCGCTGTGCATCGTCACGATTTGAACAAGGTTTTCGTCTGTTTCTAAACGGATTTGCTGAGCTTCATGATTATCATCAGGCTCATGCAAATGCTCACTGAACCAGTGAAGAACCTGAGACATCGATGGCGTTTTGGCATGCTGCTCTTGCAATAATTCAGTAACATGGCGTAAATCCGTAACCCGTCGCTGACCATCTTCAAAGTGCATCACATTTCGCCTAAAGACATCAAACTGCTCACAAACCTGCATCACCGTATGCATTATGCCATATCGTAGCCAGCTCTTTTGCCAGCTATAACATTGGTCTAACACCGCCTGCCACCGCTTTTCGTCTGAAAATAACGCGTCTATTTCTGCGGCATCCATGACAAACAAACTACTACAAAATACTGCCCTAAGTGCTTGCTCTTCTGCTGGATTTGCAATGGCATGCAGCAACAAATAGAGATCCCGAGCAACCGTTGAACTAAACACGCTCTGGCGCACTTGAAATACACTATCAATACCCTGTTGACGCAGCGCCGTTCGGAGCAATGTCGCTTCTTGCCTATCTCGAACTAGCATACAGCAATCACCAGCGCGTATCGCTCGCTCTGCCACCATAGCATTGAGTGTGAGTAACTCTTTCACTTGCAATGCTGCATCTGTCGCCATTATCACACTCGCTTCAGACCAACTGAGCGGTTTATCTGTGTCACTTCTTAAATGGCGAAATGTTAGCGCATTCAGTCTTTTATTACCGATGGTGATTGCAGTCTCAGATTGATGCGCTTGTACTGGCATAAATGGAATATCTGCGTCCATCATGAACGCATTTTTTTGCCTTGCAAAGATGTGGTTGACGCTATGTACTAATGACGATTGCGTGCGGTAATTCTTTGTCAGAGTAAATAGTCGCTCTTCACTTAAACAGCGTTTCGCTTGAATATAAGTAAAAATATCTGCACCACGAAACGCATAGATTGCTTGTTTCGGATCGCCAATCATAATGAAACAACACGGCGACGTCATATTAGGCGCATCGACAGGTATCTCGTTAATCAGGCGATGATTGTCATTGTCTTGAGGCGAACCCGATTGCAGAGACAAATATAATGATTCAAAAATTGAAAACTGTATGGCATCGGTGTCTTGGAATTCATCTATCAATGCAGCCGGATAACTTTGGCGAATTGCCTCTGCCAGTTTTTTACCTGTTTGAGGATGGCGCAATGCGTCATGTAAAACCCGTAACAAGTCATCAGGTGCAATCAGTGACAATCGTTGTTTGATGTCTGCCAATAACTGCGATACCGCATGTTGCGCATGCGCAATAATTGAAGGCTTTAATGCACGTTGTATACTCGTTAACGTTAGATGAAGATCATCAATCACGGTAAAATCAATATCTAATGGTTTGTCGAGAGTTTTTGGTAGCGCTTTTTGTATTTTGTCAGATGTAATGGATTCCCAGCTGGGCGCGCTGGAAAATTGAGGCACGATGTCATCTGATTGGCAGAACGCCAGAATTTTTTCATGAAAAGCGGCTTTACCTACTGAATGATTTTTCTTCAGCCCGGCCTCTAGCAATTTGGCAGATAAATTCGCATTAAGCCACCACAGCTTAAATCGCTTCACTGCGTGCACATACTCTTTGACATTGTGCTCTAGTTGCATCACATCGTGTGCATCATCAATACGAACTGATCGGTATAACAAAGGCCGTAATGTCTGGCGTAACTGATCGGGCGAATTAAACACCGACATCACCATTTCAATCCAGTGAGTATCTTGCGGTGCAATCTCTCGTCGCCAATAGTCATTCACCGCTAATTCAACCCACTGACTTTCATCCATGACCATATCCACGTCATAGTTCGCACCACTTTCAAATGCGTGCTCAGATAGCATACGTTGACAGAAACTATGAATGGTAAACACCGCCGCCTCGTCCATTTGCCGTATCGCGAGGTTAAGTCGACGTAATGCCATGCCTTTATCTTGGCAGTGGTGAATTAAATGGTGTAGCACCTCGTCATTAACGTTATCCAATTTGTCAGCATAAAACGCCATATAGGCATCATGTAAACGCGCTCGGATACGCTCTCTCAATTCAGCTGTCGCCGCCTTTGTAAAGGTAACAACAAGAATATTTTCAATGTCATGAGGCTCACAACCGTCTCCGAGCAACAAGCGCAAATACAAATTAACGATCGTGTAGGTTTTACCTGTTCCCGCGCTAGCCTCGATGAGTGACGGGCCAGTCAATGGGAATGTCACACTGTTAAGCTGCTGCATCAGATCCACTCCTCCAAACCCGCGAGAACAGATTCTGACACGCGAGTAAACGTATCAAAATGTTGCGTCAAGTCTGGACACAGTCTCGCAATATGTGGGTCAGAGACATCGCCTTTAGCAAAGTCATTGCCTTTAAATGCTGCTATCGCTTTTGATTCGTCTTTATGTTTAAGCCAAGCAAATGCAGATTCAGGGAAAAAGAACAAAGGTTGATGCAATCCTTGTTGCCATAAAGAACACAAGTTCGACAATCGAGCCAGCGCATCGGGCTGCTCAAACAGAGGCAGCGTAAAATGCGCTTTTTCGCCGATAAATATTGCCTCTTTAAGCACAGTTGGGGAGTCCTCAAGGGCACACAATGTTAGCCATTCAATATACAATGCCAACTTATCTTTGCCGCGTACTTTTCCTGTTCGCCATCGAATCAACTTACCGTCGTAAATATGATCGATGGTGCCGCTCACACTGATCCCTTCAAGAAGCGCTGGAAAATCTACGTGTGCCCTTAATGGCTGATTATTACGGAAATCCAATAATGCTTCTTTAATTGGTGCGAGTCGGCGCTGCAATCCGTCAAAGTGAATCTGCGATGCTTGCCCAGCAGGCAACACACCGCTAGCAACGATGCTGTCAAATTGATCAGGCTCATTTGCAGTTATCAGCGCTTCACTCAATTGAAAACGTGTCAGAGGCTCGAGAGAAAAAGGCTCCTCATCCTCGAGTGTCTGGGTATAAATCGATAAACTTGTTCCCCAACGCTGTCGGAAGAAATAGCGGGCTGGATTGGTGAAAAAGCGGATTAAATCTTCAATTTGTAGCTCATCAATGTCTGGTGTTTCAGCGGTGAGCGGCTGATGAAACGGCTTTTCAGCGACAAATGACGATGCGGCTACATCAAACCACCGTGCTTGATAACTCACGCCATTGCCTGAATTCGACAAATAATTTGATGGTGAAAACGGCTGTAGCGGAAAATACGACATCAGATGTTCAGTTAACATCCTGGTTGTTTTTTCGGCCTCCACATCGGTTGAACCTTCAATACAAAAGGTTTGCTGACAGTATTCAATTAGTTCGCTCAGTAAAATGGAAGGCACTTTTTCACTGTTGTCGCGCTCGCTGAAACCTTGATAACTCAAGTAAAGTTGCTCTTCTGCTGACAACAACGCTTCTAACAATAAATATCGATCATCATGTTTACGAGATCGGTCACCACGACGTGACACAGCGTGGCGCATTAAGTCAAAGCCAAGCGGCGCATTTTGTCTCGGATAATCTTCATCATTTAAGCCCAATATACACACGCGTTTAAAGGGAATAGACCGCATTGGCATCAATGTACAAAAGTTAACGCTCCCCGCTAAAAAGCGCTGCCCTACGCCTTTTTCCTGCAATCGTTGCGTGACTTCATAAAGAAAAATATCTTGGCTAATATCACCCCGGTATTGAGCACTGTGTGCAAGAAGCGATTCGGTTACCTGACGTAAATGATTGATCTCAAGCTGTTCAATCTCATCAACGTCATAAAGGCTATCTAACAATGCATGTGCCCCTGCTACTTTATCTGCCAAGGGCGCGTCAGTCTGGCAGTAATTCAACGCCGTTTGTAGGTTCTCACAAAAACAATACAGCTTGCCAACAGCCATTGAGTCTTGGCCTTCCACTTCGCCGTACGGCAACATGTTTCTACCCGACGCAAACAAGACATGATGATCTGTTTGCGCAAATCCACTTAATAGCCGTTCTAAGCCAAATGCCCATGTATTCTGGTGAGATGGCGGTAATCCCCAGCGAATTTTATCGGTCGCATTCCACCCCCACCTAACACCCGCTTCGTTTAGCCACAATTTTATCTTTTCAAACTCATTATCTGAAATGGTAAATTTACGACGTACCGCAGGTACATCTAACAAAGACAACACATCAGACAGGCTGAAGCGACTGGTGTGTAACGCCATAACCTGCAAAAAACTCTTCACCAATGGCGATGCGTCGGCAGCGCTGCGGTCAGAGATACCGTATGGAATCGTCACATCAGATTTGTCCGTAAATATGCCATCAATAAAAGGCGCATATGCCGCGACATCAGGCATCATAACAATCACATCGCCGGGTTGTAGTGACGGGTCTGTTTCGAATGCGTGTAGTAGTTTGTCTTTTAACACCTCCAATTCACGCACCTTAGAATGGCACACGGCTATCTGCAGCGAATTATCAGTAGCAGAAATTGGCAACTTAGGGAAAGTTCGGCCATTAGATAACAATTCATCGGCAGCCAACGGCGAAGGCGAACCACGATGCGTTAACTCATAGATTTCTCGTTGGATATGTTGAAGCAAGGTCAAATTATGTGATTCGGGAAAGTCTACAAATGCGTCATGCTGGAGCACATCAAGCTGCAAAAGCATGTCTTGGTAATCACGTCCTAGTTTTCCCCATGACGCCAATAAAGGGTTGCCAACATCGCGGTATTTATCTCCGTTGTGGCGGTCTTTCAGTGCCATCTTCGCTAACGTTTTGGTGTCAACGATATCTCCCCAATAATGACAACTTGGATTTAACCAAAATATATAGACATCGCGGGTTTGTCCTAACACCGTTAAGAGTTCGAGCTGTTGTTGGGGCAACGCGGATATACCAAACACGTACAATGGCGGCTGTGGTTGAGAGTTTGGGTGATTTTCACCTTCTGACGCCTGTACATCTGATGTGGTGTGCAATTGCTCAATGAGTGTGGTGTGCAAATTTGCTCGGTGATAACCAGACTCACCCAATACCCGTGTATATTCTTGCAAAGCACGCCACAAAATGGGCTGCCACGGGTGCAGCGACACATCAACTTCATCTAAGAGATCATCATGCTCCTCCCACGCCATTATCCATTCTGGCCGGTACACCAAATATTGATCGAAGACGTCGGCTATTTTATGGCACAACTGGAACCACCGAAGGTTAAGTTCATCCTGATTGCCGTTTTGTTTCTCACGCTGTTCTAAAGTTGCAGATGGGACCAAATACGATTTGACCGATGCAAATTCTGGCAAATGAATATACTTCGGCAATATTGCCATCAATTTCCACGTTAAATTGGGTTTGGTATAGGCACTTTGCTCAGGCAAATCAGAAATATGATCTCGATAAAGTTGCCAGATATAGCTTGATGGCAGCGGAAAAGCTAAGTTTGCAGCAATTCCGACATGCTCGGCAATAAACAATTTCAACCATTGCGCCATCCCTGGGCTTTGCACTAAGACGGTGTCTGGGCGAAACACAGAAAAAGCACCGTCTTTTTGGCTACATATGTGCTGCACAAGGTGTGCTGCGAGTACCGTCATGTTGTTTGATTGAATTAAGTGAAGCACGTATTTTTCCCGCCGATTTGTGGCTCGATTGTAACAAAGTCTCTGATTTTTAATGTACTTAATCAAATACTTAATGACGCAATCTCGTTAATCGAATATTAAATAACACATTTGCTTATTCTCTATACTGTAATAAATGTTGCCTGATGAAAAGGTCTGTGTCAGCGTTAAGTATGTTAGGCTCAGGGAGATACCATGAAAAAGAAAGAATACGAAAAGTGTTTGTACGCTCTCATGCATGAAATGGTGCAATTACAACAGTGGGTGGCTAAGGAGCGCCAGCGTGTGGTTATCGTATTTGAAGGGCGTGATACAGCGGGCAAAGGCGGCATGATAAAAATGCTAACGAGCCATTTAAATCCAAGAATTGTGCGGGTTGCTGCATTAACAAAGCCATCAGACACAGAACAATCCCAATGGTACTTTCAACGCTATGTCGCCCATCTGCCGAGCGCGGGAGAAATCGTATTATTCGATCGCAGTTGGTATAACCGCGCTGGCGTAGAACGCGTTATGGGCTTTTGCACAGACAAGCAGTACCACAACTTTTTACAAGACTGCCCTATGTTTGAAAATATGCTAATTCGAGAGGGTATTTTGCTAATCAAGTATTGGTTCTCAGTGTCAGACGAAGAGCAGGAGAAACGCTTTCAAGCAAGACTAAGTAATCCCTTAAAACGCTGGAAATTTTCAGATATGGATGTATACGCGCGCAGCCGCTGGGTAGAATACTCTAAAGCCAAAGATGCTATGTTTGAGCATACAGATACCGAGTCTTCTCCTTGGTTTGTGGTAGACGCAGAAAATAAGCGCGCAGCCAGACTAAACTGCCTTAGCCATATTTTATCTCAAGTTCCCTACTCTCACGTGCATTATCCCGACATCACCTTGCCGCCAATTAATAAAAAGGGCTATTCGCGGCCACCAATGCATACACAGCGACACATTCCTACCCCTTATGGATAAGGGTAACGGGTTCTGCTACATGAATATTTCTGGTAGTATTCTTCCCAATATAAAAATGACACAAAGCAATCGTATGTTATGAAGATTATTTCTTTTAATATCAATGGAATACGCGCAAGGCTTCACCAACTTCAAGCGCTTATTGAGAAACATCAGCCTGACGTGATTGGGCTTCAAGAAATTAAAGTCGATAACCCGATGTTCCCTCTCGAAGACGTGCAAAAAATGGGCTACCACGTGTATCATCACGGCCAAAAAGGGCATTACGGTGTCGCGATGCTCTGTAAAAACGCGCCTACAGCCGTTCAATATGGCTTCCCAACAGATGATGAAGACGCGCAGCGTCGTATGATTATGGTGACCTATGAAGCACCCAATGGGGAGAGTGTGCGGATATTGAATGGGTACTTCCCACAGGGTGAAAATCAGGCGCATGAAACTAAGTACCCTGCTAAACGTAAATTCTATCAAGATTTAATGACCTATTTAGATGACTACCATACGCCAGAAGAACATGTCGTCGTCATGGGCGATATCAATATCTCCCCTACCGATTTAGATATTGGCATCGGTGAAGCCAACCGCAAGCGCTGGTTAAAAACAGGAAAATGTAGCTTCTTGCCAGAAGAGCGTGAGTGGTTGACCAAGTTAATGAACTGGGGGTTTGAAGATAGTTTTCGAAGCATGAACCCCGATGTGAACGATCAGTTCAGCTGGTTTGACTATCGTTCAAAAGGCTTCGACGACAATCGTGGATTACGCATTGATGTAATTCTAGCCACCCCTTCACTGCATCAATCCCTCAGCGAAGTGGGGATCGATTATGAATTGCGCGGCATAGAAAAACCGTCAGACCATGCACCGATATGGGCCGTTTACCAACAGCAATAAGGAATTGCGTTGACTACCTTACAAATAATTGGCTTGCTGGCGTATATCGCCAGCCTGTTTTTCACCGTTCGTCATCTTGATTTAAAACAGCTTGTAGAAGACAAAAAACTCCAGCATCTAGTATTTGGGTGTGCTGCCAGTGTATTTATCTTGTGGATGTTCCGTGCAGGTATTTATGACGGGCTAAATGTGCATTTTTTATGGCTTGCTGCTTTGTCACTGATACTTGGTTTGCGATGGGCCATTGTATGCAGTTTTATAAGCTTGTTGGGTGTAACCATTGCTGGGTTGGAAAATTGGGCGATGTTTGGCATCAATGGCGTATTGGGTGCACTCATTCCGTTGAGCGTCAGCTACCTCATTTACAACCTATCATTTCACAAATTGCCACGTCACTTTTTTGTTTATGTATTCATTTGTGCATTTTTCCCAGGAGCCATCCTTATTGCACTAAAAATGGCACTGCTGGGTGGCTATTATTTTGTCGACGGATTTCACGATTGGAACACCGTGAAAGACAACTTCTTAATTCTTATTCCATTGATGTTGTTTCCAGAGGCAATGCTTAACGGTATGACCATGACGTTACTCATTATCTATAAGCCTACATGGGTGTATACTTTTTACGATAAGTTTTATTTGCAAGATAAATGATTATTAATGACAATCGATTAAGTCACGTACTGTGATGAACTCCCTCATTAAAACAATGAGTTCATCACTAAAAATGGCGTAAGAGAAAATGCAATAATCAGCAACTTGTATAAACCCATTCCGCAGTAATGAATGAGGTCAAATTGTTGTTCAGTAAGGCGAAAAAAACGGGTATGTAAGAAGAATAAGTGTTGTTTTGCACCACCAAAAATAGCCAACCATAGGCATAAAATGGCGTAGTTAACCACTGTCATCCATCCAAAAAAACTCACAAATTCTGAAAATTGCATTCTCTCGCTCCCAATGTTTGTTATTGTCATTATTCAGCAGCTTTTAACAACAGGCATTGACCCTGATCAATTTTTCGCCACCCAAATTCACATCCATTTCCATAACATGTACACGGCTGCCCCAACCATGAATAGATTTTCAGACAATGAAATGAACCCAAGCGGAACATCACTATTGCCTCCAACACACGCACATTTCAGTTCCCGTTTATCGACGTACACCGCCTTGAACACCGAAATCGCGCCAATCATTCCGATAAACAATCCAATGGGGGCTACACTCCATGCTGGTAAGCCCGATATCATACCGATGCCCGTATATGCTTCAGCATAGGGATAGACGTACGCATAAGGGACATAACGTTGCGCCAATAAATCGTAGCCCAGAAATTGATTACTGAAAGACACTACGTCTTGTAATTTCTGTAGCGCCAACAACGTCATAGTAAAACCAACAAACATAAAGACTGTTTTTTCAAAAGACAGGCCGCTCATAAACGCCAACTGAGAGCCAACACTCAATAAAAACGCAATAGCGAAAACTACTAAAACCGGCCTATACCGCGACACCTTTTCTTGCTCTGTCTGCTTACCAAAGTGCTGACGTAATTCATCATACCCACCGACTCTTTGATCATTGATAAAGGTTTGCGGTGTTGTCTTAACGTCGTGTTTTTCTTTGAACCTGTCCGTTTCTTCACGGTTGGTTAAGTGATGATCCTCAACGTCGTAACCCTGTTCCTCTAATAAGTGTTTAGACTTAATGCCAAACGGACACACATGCTCATCCGTTACCATGCGATATAAAACAGCCACTTGTTGCATAGAGACGCTCCTTTATCGTTGTAAAATTTCCCTATGCTTATGTAAAAACGCACAGCATAGAGTTTGGTTGACATATAAATGCCAATTTTTGAATTTTTCTGTCAGCACCGACATATCGTGCCTTCTAGGCTACTTAAATATAAAAAACGGCCTTAAGAAAAAATCATTCTGGTAAATTTCAAGGAAAAGTATTCAAAAAGTATGCCGCCAAGCGGCAATACCCCGTTAAGGGGAAAGCTGAAGGATAAGTGATCAGTCTGAGATACGCTTTGTGTGGCGTTGAATCAAAAAAGCGCTCCTACATGAAGCGCTTTGTTTGGATATAAAAACGTGACAACGTTTACTTGGTCAGCAAATCTCTTACATTGGCAAGATCTGTTTTTCCATTAATAATTTCGTCAGGCGTCAACCCCGAAATTTCATGAGGGAAAACTAACCACTCTTCACTCTCATGCACAAAGTAATCCGGCACAATATCTGTTTTGTTATTTTGTGGCTTATACCACGGACACGCGATACGAACATCATGAGGCATATTTCGACGCGACAGCTTCTTAATTTGCTTAATAAGCGCCTCTACACTGCGACCTGAGTCGAACACGTCATCAACAATTAACAGACTGTCTTCTTCGTTTGCATTCTCAATCAAATAATGCAGGCCATGCACTTTGATTTCTTTTGATTGCTGGTCGATACCGTAGTATGAAGAGGTACGCACTGCAATGTGATCAGTTTCCACTTCTTTAAAGTCAAAATACTCCTGTACCGCGATACCGATTGGTGCGCCACCGCGCCAAATACCTACGATAAAATGTGGACGAAAACCACTTTCATAAACCTTAGCAGCAAGACGAAACGAGTCTTCTAGTAACTGCTGTGCGGTGATGAATGTTTTTTCCATTGGATTACCTCTTACCCAGCATGTTCGATGTGATTTCTCACCCCATTAAACTAAACATTTACGGAGTACAAACCGTTTATCGACAAAATTTGAAATAATAAACGGCTATTATAGCCAAATTATCGTCAACATATGTCTGAAATTTCACACTATTTTCATTAAGCGAACGAATTCCCACCCATTATTGGCGACTATTCATACTGCAATGCATTTGCTGGCTCTGATTTTAACGCTCTGTATGCAGGGTAAAGCGTCGCCAGGAACGATAACAGCAAAGACAGCCCCACCAGCACTACCACCTGAGACAGGCGTAAATCGACAGGAAGATGCTGACCATGCTCTCCCAACATAATAGGTACATTAAGTAAAGACAGTAAAGGATTCAGTGAAAATACAACCAGTAGGCCACCAAGTAATCCAACAATGGTGCCTTTTACGCCATTGTATAAACCGCTTAAAATAAACACGAGAAACACGCCTTTATCTTCCATCCCTTGCGTGCGCAAAATCGCAATATCGCCCTGCTTTTCCTTCACCAGCATCACAAGAGCAGACACAATGTTAAACGCCGCAACCGCAATAATTAGAACCAACATGAGGACCATCATGTTCTTTTCCATTTTTACCGCATCAAACAGCGGCCCCTGCCTCGCACGCCAAGTGTCATAGCTCAGTTCAGCACCATCAAGCAGGTCGATCACCTGTAAATAGTTAAACGCATCATCCAGAAACAACCGGGTAGATGCCATCGCTTCTGGTTTCACCCGTTGTAGTTTGGCTGCGTCATGAAGATGCGTATAAACGACTTTGTCATCCAGCTCTGAACCAATGTCAAACATGCCAACAACACGAAATACGCGCTGGCTATACATTTGACCAAAAGGCGAAAATACCGCCGTAGATGCCGAAATCACCCTCACTCGTTCGCCAAGACTAATGTTTAACCGAATGGCCAATGCACGCCCAATAATAAGGCCAAATTCCCCTGCTTTGAGTTGAGTAAATTCCCCCGCCAACATCGCTTGTGCCGCAGCGCTGTGCAATAGCATATCGTCAGGTATCACACCATGAATCATCACACCTTGTAAGTCTTTCGCAGATTGCAGTACGCCTTCAGATTCGCTAAAGGGAGAGCTTGCAATAACACTAGCGCTTTGTTGTAACACTTTCGTTAATTCTCCATCTACTGGAGCGTTCACCACAATATGCGGCGTGATACCTAGCACACGGTTTTTCAATTGGGTTTGGAACCCATTCATCACCGAAGACATGGTAATCAAGGCAACCAGCCCCAAGGCTATCCCTACAACCGAAAAAAGATTGATAAATGAAATAAAATGATTTCGCTTTGTCGTTCTTGCATATCTGAGCCCAACAAAAGCAAACGCAGGTTGAAACATGGTATCGAGTGTCGTCTGTATTAAACCCCTACGGTACTGCGTGCACGTACCTCAGGCTTTGGCTAAATGGCGTTGGCTACACTAAATATAAAATACGCACTCACAAAGAATGTCGATTTACGTGTAAAATAGTCTGCCATACTAAAGTTTTGAATTGCATGGCATATTACGTGTTAGCGTTGCTGCGAACAAGCAGAAGTGTTAAAAATGTTGATTATGGCATACCAAGCCCCAACAATAGTGTGGGAACTAAAACAGGATGCCTTTTGCCTGCTTTTCAAGCAAAAACACCATCCTGCGAATAAGCAGTAATTCGGAGAGGACATGAGCAATTTAGATCTGGCGCAAAAACAAGCCCAGTTTGACGAATTTTTTTCTATTCAACACTCAATCAGTGTGAATCTTGTTTGCCTGTCTGACGCGTTTGAGTTCCCACCTGTCGATGAATTGACAGAAAATATGCCCTATGCATTTCGAATTGCCAGTGAAATGTCTGAAATCGAAAGCCGAGCACTGCGACCACTGAGGCGATTAGGCGAACATGCCGCTGAACTGGTTGAGTTTCTCAATCATCAATCTAGAAAAATAGACTTAATCATGTCGTTTATTCTTCAACAACAAGACCATGAAGACAATCGATATAAAACGATTTCATTCGGTGGTGGCGGTCTAACGATAGTAAGTGACAAACCGCTCTCCATAGGCCAAAAGGCTGAGTTGAAACTCTTTCTTACTGATGAAGCATCTGCGGTTTTTACGTATGCAGAAGTGATAGATTGCAAAGAAGCTGACGACCAATATCATATAGCACTACTATTCACGCGCATTCGGGAACAAGACCAAGACTTAATTGTGCGAGCGAGTCTGCACCTTCAAACTTTACAATTACGCGCTCGCGCCAAACAACAGAAAAACGAAGCTGAGTAATGAAGCAAACTATATTTTCACCTTCTCTCCCAAGTAAACCTGGCGATGTAAACTATTGGGGCAATTTACGTGGAAGCGCACTGGCGCTTGCCATCGCGAGTGCAGCAAAAGCACTAGATGGCGCATTATTACTTGTCACTGCCGATACGCCATCTGCATTAAAGTTAGAGAAAGAACTAAATTATTTTCTAAAAGGTGAAGCGCTACCCATTACTCTGTTACCTGACTGGGAAACGTTGCCCTACGATAAATTTTCACCTCATCAAGACATTGTTTCCCAACGTTTAGAAACACTCTATAAACTGACACAACAAGCCAACAGCGTCGTCATTGTGCCAATCAATACACTCATGCTTAGAATGGCACCAGTAGATTACCTTGGTAAATATCTGTTAATTTTACATGTGTCAGAGCAACTTGACATTGATGACTTTCGCAGCAAATTGGAGCGCGCAGGCTATACGCATGTGAATCAAGTAATGGGGCACGGCGAGTTCTCTGTTCGAGGCAGTATTATCGATCTATTCCCGATGGGAAGTCATCACCCCTATCGTATCGACTTGTTCGACAACGAAATTGATACCATTCGTATCTTTGATCCTGAGACTCAACGCTCAAGTGACAAAGTTGACGGGATAAACCTGTTACCAGCCAGAGAATTCCCAACAGACAAAGACGCCATCGCGCAATTCAAACAACGGTTTCTATCACGGTTTGATAATGTTACTGCGAAAAACGTCATCTACCATGATGTAGGGAAAGGCCTGATGCCTGGGGGCATTGAGTATTATTTACCCTTGTTTTTTGAGCAAACCTCTACGTTATTTGATTACCTTCATGAGAATACACGTGTCGTACTACACGGTGATCTTTCTTCTGCCAGCGAATTTTTCTGGGCTGACGCCAATGAACGCTACGAACAATACCGCTACGACACAGAAAGGCCGATTCTCGCACCAGCCGAATTGTTTCTTCGCTACGAAGAGCTTTTTGGTCACCTAAAAAAATGGCCTCGTATTGTTATTCAACATGCACCATTGGAAGACAAAGCGGGGTATGTCAATTTTCGAGCAGAAAAAGTCGAGAATATTGCGATTAAACACCAAAGCAAGGTGCCTTGGGCCAGTTTGAAAGAACAAGTAAATCAATGGGTCAATGACGGCAGAAAAATTTTGTTTAGCGCAGAATCGCAAGGCCGTCGCGAAAGCCTAATGGATATTCTCAAAAAAGCAGACATTCGCATCAAAATATTTGAACGGCTATCTGACTTTATGGCCAGTCACGAGCCCATAGGAATAACCGTTTCTCTTGTCGAGCATAGTTTCTTGCTAGATGAACCCGATGGCAAACTGGCATTTATCACCGAAGCAGAGTTACTCGGCCACAAAATTAGTCAACGTCGGTTGCGAGAAAAACGTCAAGCAACCGATGAACATGCGGTTATCAAAAACTTAGCCGAGTTGTCGGTAGGCCAGCCAGTTGTTCACCTTGAGCATGGTGTAGGGCGTTACCTCGGCTTGCAAACACTGGATGCTGGCGGGGTGGCGACAGAGTACCTGACGATTGAGTATGCCAAAGAAGCAAAGCTTTATGTGCCTGTTTCAGCACTGCACATGATCAGTCGTTATAGCGGTGGCGATTTAGACAGCGCGCCGCTACACAGTCTTGGCAGCGATGCATGGAGTAAAGCGAAGAAAAAAGCCGCTGAAAAGGTACGTGACGTGGCTGCACAATTGCTCGATGTCTACGCCAGACGCGCTGCTAAACCTGGCTACGCTTATCCTATTAACTGGGAAGAGTACCAACGTTTTGCCGACAGCTTTCCCTTTGAAGAAACCGATGATCAAGCCCAAGCTATCAATGCCGTCATACACGATATGGGCAGCCCAAATGCGATGGACAGACTCGTTTGTGGAGACGTTGGCTTCGGTAAAACTGAGGTGGCCATGCGAGCGGCCTTTTTAGCCGCCAATGAAGGCAAACAAGTAGCGATACTTGTCCCCACGACACTCCTTGCACAGCAACATTACGAAAACTTTAAAGATCGCTTTGCCGACTGGCCATTTAAAATTGAAGTCATGTCGCGCTTTGTCGGAGGAAAAGCCCAAAAGGCAGTAATTGAAGGCATTGCTGAGGGCAAAGTAGACATTGTAGTAGGCACGCATAAACTGTTACAGGACGACGTAAAATTTAGCGATCTCGGCTTAGTTATCATCGATGAAGAACATCGATTTGGTGTGCGCCAAAAAGAAAAGTTCAAAGCGTTGCGTGCAGACGTCGATATTCTTACATTAACGGCTACACCGATACCAAGAACACTGAATATGGCTCTGAGTGGCATGCGAGATTTGTCGATTATTGCTACGCCACCCGCAAAACGATTAGCGATTAAAACATTTGTACGCCAGCGCGATAAAGAAATGATTCGTGAAGCCATTATGCGTGAAATTTTGCGAGGCGGACAAGTGTACTTCCTGCATAATGAAGTCGACACAATTGAGAAAACCGCTGCCGATATTGCAGAGATAGTCCCAGAAGCCAGAATTGGCATTGGTCATGGGCAAATGCGTGAGCGTGAACTTGAAAAAGTCATGAGTGATTTCTATCACCAACGCTTTAACGTTTTGGTTTGTACCACCATTGTTGAAACAGGTATAGATGTGCCCACAGCAAATACTATCATCATGGATAGAGCTGACCATTTAGGATTGGCACAGTTGCATCAACTGCGTGGTCGTGTAGGTCGTTCACACCACCAAGCTTATGCTTATTTGTTGACACCTCACCCTAAACGCATGACGCGAGATGCACAAAAACGCCTAGAAGCGATTGCGTCACTGGAAGATTTAGGTGCAGGTTTTGCGCTAGCGACCCACGATTTAGAAATTCGAGGCGCTGGAGAACTATTGGGTGACGATCAATCAGGACAAATAGCCACCGTTGGCTTTTCACTTTATATGGATATGCTTGAAAGAGCCGTCGATGCACTAAAAGCTGGAAAGGAACCCTCCCTTGATGGTGCATTAATGAATCAAACCGACATTGAATTGCGTGTGCCAGCTTTGTTTCCCGAAGATTATATTAACGATGTCAATACACGTCTTTCTCTGTACAAAAAGCTCGCTAGCTGCAAAAATACGAATGAAATCAAAGAACTGCAAGTTGAGTTAATTGATCGATTTGGATTGCTTCCTCCTCAGGCAAAAAATCTAATGAAAATTTCAGAAATGAAATTGCATGCAGAAAAAGCCGGAATCATGAAAGTAGACGCAAGCCAAGCTGGTGGCGCAATTGAGTTTATTGAACAGCCTCATGTGGATCCTGGATATATCATTCAACTTATTCAGTCTAAGCCCAATGTTTTCAGACTCGAAGGTCCCCAGAAAATTCGTTTCATGAAAACCACGGAATCAGCCGAGTCCAGAATAGCATTTGTCGAATCACTGTTAAGTGACTTCGCGCAACAGGTAAAAGCAGCTTGAAACACTTACTAAGACTTATGAGAAAACACAATGTGAAACAAAAGCTGCTGCTCAGCCTTTTTACCTTCTCGGTTATGGCTAGTTCGCCCGTCATGAGCCAAGATTGGTGGTTTGAAATTGAAGTTATCATGTTTAAGAGAGACATCACGCCTGAGTTGGTAAACGAACAATTTACGCCTAATTACCAGCGATATTCAGCGGATTTCGATTTGATAGGACAGTTTCTCAACCCTGATATCACTACGCTAATCGAAGGCATCCCTGTGTGTTATGCAGATGAGCCAGCGTTTTCCTTTATTTCTGATTTTAGTTTTCATCATGATATTGCTGCACGCCACGTGACACTCGATGCACTTTGGTCAAATAAAGCTTGGCAATCATCCGACACGCCGATGACAGATTTAGATCTTTACTTACTCGGTATCGTAGATGCAGTTAAGATGGCTTCAAACGCTAGCCATAACCAAGTACACGTCAACAACAAGCACAATGCATTGGCACCACAGCCGATAAAGTCTGTCGTGTTACCCAATTCATTGTATTGTAAGTTTGATAACGAAGTGTTCGCATGGCCGAATCAAAAACCAAACGCAGTGTCATCCTTCGCATCAAGCGTACCTAAAATTGTGGATGGTATTGCAAAGCCCTTTAGCGGCGCCCCCTACCTTATCCCTGCTAAAGCATTAAAATTAAAACGCCTAGCTCGGGATATCAATAGACAACGGAATGTGTCAGAACTTCTTCACCTAGGCTGGAGACAGCATGTTCCATTCGGGCAAAGCAAGGCCCCTGCACTTCGGCTGATTGCAGGAGAAAATTTTGCCAAACGATTTGATTCTACTGGGCAATTTATCAGTTTAGACAACGAACAATTAATTGAAGATGACAACCAACCAACAGCAATTTCATCAGATTTGTTTGACACATTAAACGCGCAGCTCGACAACAACCAAGATATTGACCATAACACAATATTAGCCATGCTCAACCAAGTGGAAAAACCCGACGATGAGCGTGGCGTACAACTTAACGAATTATGGCAACTAGATGGGTTTATTAAGGTATTCTTACGACGAATTCGCAATGTACCGTATTTACATATCGACAGTGAAATGGCCTACCGCGTTCCTGTAATTAGCGACGATAACCTCAACAAAATAAACAATAGCGACACGCCAGTCGAGCCAGATTTACTCAAGAGCTATGAGTTTAAACAATTGCGTAGAGTGATCAGTAAACAAATTCATTATTTTGACCACCCACTTTTTGGCATGGTGGTACAAATTCGTCGCCACACGCCCCCTCAACCAGAAGATCAGTTAACAAGTAACAACGTAGAATAGAGTGAGTATCCACCGTGAAAATATATACGAAAAAAGGTGATCAGGGGGAAACCCAAGTTTATATTGGCGATGCTAAACGTAAATCTAAGGCAGATCCGATATTGCATTGTTACGGTTGCTTAGATGAACTAAACGCCCATATCGGTTTGCTAGTTAGCTTATTGTCTCCTAGCAAATTCGACGCACAACTTGAGCAAATACAACGAAATTTGTTCCAAATAGGATTTGCAATATCTGCTACGTCTGCGTTAACGGACAATGATTTGGCGATGTTAGAAAATCAAATTGATGTACTGTCAGACACACTGCCGCCACAAACCCATTTTATTTTGCCAGGTGGCTGCCAGCAAGCTGCACAAGCGCATGTGTGTCGCACCATTGCTCGTCGTGCCGAACGAGAGTTAGTGAACTTGGCAAATGACCATGATGTTCCTGCACTCACACTAAGTTACATAAACCGATTGTCTGACTACTTTTTTGTTCTGGCTCGTAGTCTTAATCATGAAAATGCGATTGCCGATACAACGGTATAACTAACCGCATGTATCTTGGTAACGCGCTTTAGCATTCCTAACGAGTTTTGCTCGTGAAAACCATGGTTTTGTATTGTCTCTTGATAAGGGGGAGGTAAATTGTTAACACCCCCTCTTTTAATTACGAGCCCTACGTTCTGGTAACCACTACCACACTGGAAACCACAAATGCGACGATCACATTTAAAATAAAGCCCTCTTTGGCCATATCTTTTATCGAAAAGGCATTGGTTCCGTATACAATTGCGTTGGGAGCCGTCGCAACGGGTAGCATAAACGCACAGCTTGCACTAATTGCCGCTGGCATCATTAATAGCGCAGGGTCAATTCCCGCACCTACACCAGCCGTAGCAAGAATAGGCATTAACAATGTAGCCGTAGCAGTATTTGAGGTAATTTCTGTTAAAAACGTGACAAATAAACAGGTTCCTAATACCAGCCAAAAGATATCCCAAGTCGCTAGCCCAGTCATCAGATCGCCCATTTTCGCGCTCAAACCTGATGCGGCAAACCCTTTCGCCAAACAGATCCCCCCTGCAAATAACAACAACATTCCCCAAGGGATATTAGACGCGGTCTGCCAATCTAATAAGCGCCGATCTTTATCATTTGCATCACCACTCGAAATCATGAACATGACAACGACACCGAGCAGCGCTATGGTACTGTCTCCCACAAACGGCATGTTTAGCCAAGCCGTCCAGTAGGGGCGAAATACCCATGCTAACGCCACAAAAAAGAATACCGCAATGACGCGCTTTTCCTCGGTAGACCACGCACCTAATTCAGGTTGTGGGCATTCGGTTAATTTACCGAGATGCCTTGTCAACCACAATGCCATAATCGGGATCGCAATTAAAACAATCGGTACCCCCGTTTTCATCCACGACAAGAAGCTGATTTCTTTTCCTTGAGTTTCTGAATACACACTCATGAATATAATATTGGGTGGCGTTCCGATTGGCGTGCCTACTCCTCCTAAGCTGGCTGCAAACGCGATACCTAACAATAACGCAACGGTTAGTCGGGGGTTATTGAAATGAGATAAAATAGCCAGTGCGATGGGCAGCAACATCAACGTCGTCGCAGTATTTGATATCCACATACTGAGCAAAGCCGCCGTTAACATAAACGCCAATACCAAACGTTTTGCGCTATCTGCTCCCGTTAAATTAAGCATGTAAGTCGCAAAGCGATGATGAACATTGGAACGCTCAAGTGCTTTGGATAACATAAATGCGCCCATTAACAGCAAGATGACGTGACTACCAAGCGCAGAAGCGGCTTCTTTATGTGAAATCACACCTGCCATAGGCAATGCAACAAAGGGGATCAAGGACGTGACGGGTATGGGTAACGCCTCAGTCACCCAGAGTGTTGCAGTAAATAAAGTAATAGCCGCCGTTGAGGCGATAGCCACCGGCTGACCAATCACCATTAAATAATATGCAAGCGCACAGGATGCCACTGCTGCGATGACGATAGTTTTGATGCCTTTCATTATCGGAACTTTTCTACTGCCTTCAATGCATTACGATATACATATGTTTTTTTGAGAGATTCAACATCAAGTGCATGTTGTTTCCGCATCCGAGGAAGGCGCTCGCTACCACTATAATTTGTAGGCAAGCTGTCTATCACTTCAGCGGCAGCGCTATGATCGTTACACACCAACACCATGTCGCAGCCAGCATCCAGCGCCGCCTCGGCACGCTGCGCGAAACTACCCACCTGCGCAGCCCCTTGCATCGACAGATCATCTGAGAATACAACGCCGTCGAAGCCTAAGCGTTTACGCAAAATATCTCTAATCCAGATTTTTGAGAATCCAGCTGGAAGTTTATCAACATTCGGATATATCACATGCGCAGGCATGACAGCATCCAATAAGCCCTGCTGGTGGATTTCAGCAAACACGCGCATATCGTAGTTAAATATTTCCGACTCACTTCGATTATCAACTGGAATAGCAATATGAGAGTCTTCTTTTACACTGCCGTGCCCAGGAAAATGCTTACCTGTCGATCTCATTCCAGCTTTGCGCATGCCTTTAATAAATTGGTTGGCAAGCTGAATAATCACTTCGGGCTTCTCGCCAAAACTCCTGTCTCCAATCACATCAGAGACCCCTTTTACATCCAACACAGGCGCAAAGCTGATATCAATATCATGGGCTAACAACTCAGACGCCATTAGCCAACCAAATTGGTGGGCATATTCTGATGCGTCATCCATGTCCCCTGCTGTTTGCTCATATATTCTGCCCATCGCTGGAATATGAACAAACTCGTCACGAAAACGCTGCACTCGGCCACCTTCGTGATCCACCGCAATAATCACATCATTTCTAGCATGAAGGCGAATCTGTGACACAAGCGCATTGAGCTGCTTCATATCATGGAAGTTTCGAGTAAAAAGAATGACGCCACCAACCACGGGATGATCAAGCATATCTTTTTCATCGCTTGTCAGTTCACAACTTGACAAGTCGAGCATGACAGGTCCCATAAGTACCTCTACCTAAATCTAATTGATAAGAACTATAAAAGAACGGTCACCTAATTTCGAGCAAATTGTTACTAACAACCAGTAATTTTTCCCGTTAAAAATCAACTTGATACTTGAACACGAATTTTTACTTGGATGAGAAAGAACTGCATTAAATGGTTATTTATGTCCACACAAAAATTTATTCTGGAAAATGCGCTACGTTTCATATAAATTGCGCCTCTTAACGCGAAATAGATATTCGCGCAGGGTTAAAGGACTAAACCTGATCTCGCTGCTCAACAGTAGTCACCTTTATTCCAGAACGCAGCGAGACCATAAATGGAACTAACATGGACTATAAAGATAAAATTCAACATTACACACTGCCTGAACTCAAAGACGCCCTAGAGAGCGTAGATGCCGCAACTTATCCAGAACGCGAAGCGTTATTAAAAACACGGATTGGCCTGCTAGAAGCTTCTCAACAGGAACAAGAACGTGAACAACAAAAACCCGTTTGGCACCAAGTAGTGTTTAACGGGCGCGGGAAAGAGTTCTTCGGCATTTGGATCGTTAATGTACTACTGACTATTTTGACCTTCGGTATTTATTCAGCTTGGGCTAAAGTTCGAACAAACCGCTATTTTTACAGTAATACAGAACTAGACGGCCACACCTTTACTTATCTTGCAAAGCCGCTGCAAATTCTTAAAGGACGCATTATTGCAGTCGTTATTTTTGTGCTCTACATTGTCCTTACTCAAATATCCTCTGTTGCTGCGGGCATCTTCATTGTAGCTTGGTTGTTCGTTTCGCCGTGGCTAATCTGCCAGAGTATAAAGTTCAATCTAAGAATGACTTCCTATCGCAATATTCAATTTAATTTTACGGGCCGCTACGTCCAAGCCTTTTGTGTGTTTATCGTTTTCCCCATCGCCACGCTATTTACGCTCTATCTAACATTGCCTTGGGCGTTGAAACAAATTGACAACTTCATTGTTTCAAACACAAAATTTGGTAACAAACAGTTTGCCACGGAACTGTCTACTGGAAACTATTTTGCAGTATTCTATGTTGCGGCGCTTTCTGGATTACTGGCTTTCACAGGTTTATTTTTTGCGTTTGGCATTGATCTCACAGCGATGTTCGAGCAAAGCGGTAGCTTTAATTTTAGCACCATTGCATTATTTGCCGCATATGCTGTTTCATTCGTGATTGCATCGAGTTACTACTCTGCCAAAATCAGAAATCACCTGTTCAATCACTCTCAACTTGCAAACTTAGCAAACTTTGAGTCTAACCTTCACTTTGCGGGACTATTGTGGTTGCGAACCAGCAATCTATTGATTCTTATTTTCACCCTTGGGTTAGGCCTTGCGTGGGTAAAAGTACGAAAGGCAGCATATTTGGCGGCTCATACAAAAGTCGGCATTCTTCCTGGAGCCGAGCTTAGCCTTAGAAACGAACTTTCACAATCCAGTGCAACATTGGACGAAGTCGCCGATGTGTTTGACGTTGACGTTTCATTGGTTTAACCACACTCAATGAATAATGATTCAGCCTCCTCTATGAGTCAGCCTATGTGTGCAACTTTATTCAAGGTTGACTCTGCCATGTGCTCCGTTGTAGACGTTTCTCTTCATGAGCGATACTTACAAATAGATACTGACGAGGAGGTGCAATTATACGAGCACCAACAGTTAACTGTTTCTCCACGATTAGGGCGCCTCGACAGAGAAGTGTTACTTCCAAGTGGAGACAAACTCGTTATTAAGCAGCAGGCTGCGATTAATGAATGGCTAGATTGTCATATTCATTCACGTGTAGATAAGTTAGAAAGAAACCCTATTGCAATCTTTTCTAGCTTGCTACTTGTACCGTTAATGCTGTTTATAGTATTTAAGTTTATCGTACCTATGATCGGACAGGCGGTAGCCCTTGCTACGCCACATGCATTTGCTGAGTATGCGTCAAAACACACGTTAAACGTGTTAGATTACGGCGTTTTAGCGCCTTCTACTTTGCCCAATTCAATACAAACCGAGCTGGGTAGGCACTTGCACACTCAACTTCAACGCGTTGAAAATCCCGATGTCACCTATCAGGTGCTATTTCGACAGGGTAACGCATTAGGCCCAAACGCATTCGCCTTGCCCGACGGTACCATAATATTCACTGATGAATTGATCAAACTCGTTGATCAAGAAACACGTTTACTCGATGCAATTTTACTCCACGAGCTTGGTCATGTCGCCCATCAACATAGTCTGAGATATATGGCAGAAGTCTTGTCTACTACATTATTGTTAGAATACATTTTGGGAGACATGGGCGGCGTTATTGAATTATTTTTTGGTGTCTCTCATACCGTGATACAAAATCAGTATTCTCAAGCATTAGAAACAGAAGCAGATAATTTTGCACTATCAAACTTGCACAAGATAGGGTTAGATTCTAACGACTTTGCTGACGCATTCGAGGCGCTTGCTTCTATTTCTAAAGATGAAGGGGAATTAGAAAATTTGCTGTCCACTCACCCTAGGCTTAAGGAACGCATTGCAAACGCCCGTACATATTCAAAAAGTCCCCAGTAGAAGAGTTTAAATTTGATTCGTATGAACGGCTAACCAGTTATGCCTAGCGGCGTCTTCTGGGTTTTCAATTCCTGCGATTCGATACTCCTCTACCATCTGAGAGAGCAAGTCGTTACGTTTTTCTAATAATGCATCTGCTTTAGAGAAAAGGTCTTGCGCTTGTGGATACTGAGTCTTAAGATCTTCGATGTCTGTTAAGTTACGATAACGTTGCTCTACGTTCTGCCAAAAAAGAAAGCGACTCCCATGAAATCGAATGAACCCCTCTCCTTTGGTACCAGCAAACAGCGAAATTTCCTGCTCGCTTAAGTTCGCGGCTTCCGCAATTTCGAGCGCCTTGGCTTGTAAGGATTTTAGTAAAGCGTCATCTTTAGCAGACACCGCCTGCATAATGCCATGCTTAAACTCGGGATTATGCAGGATGTCTATGTAACTGATCGAAGGTTGTGTCTTTGTCTGTGTAACATTCTCATTTTCATCATGGTGATAAAACAGTATCGCCAGCACTGACAGAACAATGATGAACAGAGCAAATTTCTTCATTTTATTATTGATTCCTTAGAACAATCTTACAGAGGAAAGTGACTTTCGGCACATGTCACTCTCACGACAACGCCATACTATCAGAAAACACGACTACTTTTTGAGATATTACCTGATGATAACCTCACTTGCCCCTGAAAGACTTCAATCTATTGATATGCTTAGAGGCGTTGCCCTACTGGGTATATTGTTTATGAACATTCAATCTTTCTCAATGCCATTTGAAACCTACATAAACCCAACCGTTTACGGTGACTTTTCAGGCGTAAATCAGCTGGTCTGGATTGTCTCTCACCTTTTCGCAGATCAAAAATTTATGTCGGTTTTTTCTATGTTATTTGGTGTTGGTGTCATTATTTTCTTGCAAAACCTAAGTCAAAAGAGACTCTCTAATCGGCTCCATTTCATAAGAATGGGATGGTTACTCGTGTTTGGGCTCGTTCATGCCTATTTGCTCTGGTACGGAGACGTTTTGTTCAGTTATGCACTATGTGGGTTGTTTATTTATGTAGTAAGGAACAAAGCCACCAAAACACTGATTATGTTAAGTGTTATTTTCTTTACCATTCCATCGCTCATCACGTTCTTTTTTCAATCTAGCCTAAATTTCATGCCTCAAGTCGCCCTTGAAGAGCTTCAACAATCGTGGACACCTTCTGCTGAACTCATCAATAATGAACGACACGCGTATACGGCAGGTTGGCTTGAAGCCCTACCTATCAGAGCAGAAAAAGCGTTGTTTTTACAAACGTTCTTATTTATGACAAATACGTTTTGGCGTGTCAGCGCATTAATGATTTTAGGGATAATTTTGTTTCGAAAACGCTTTTTCCATTTGGAGTGGTCAGCGAACAAATATTTCACCCTAGCCGCAGTGTCCACCATACTTGGCTTAGCGCTGACGGGATATGGTGTTCATTACAATCTATCTCATCAGTTCACACTAGCGCACTCAATGTTTTTCGGTAGTCAATTTAACTACTGGGGTAGTGCTATTCAAGCTACTGGATATGCAGCTTGGGTCATGCTGGCATGCAAGGTGATGATTAGCGAAAATCGGTTACAACGCGTAGATAACACGTTCACGTCTGAATTGAGTAAAAAACTGGCTAATGTGGGCCGCATGGCATTCACCAACTACATTATGCAAACATTGTTTTGCACTGGGATATTTTACTATCTTGGCTTATTTGGCGAGGCATCTCGGCTTGTGCAATTTTCGATTGCAATCACGATTATCACTGTTCAGTTATTCATGAGTGATGCATGGCTGAGACGTTATAAAATGGGACCTTTAGAAAAGCTGTGGCGCTTCCTCACCTATAAATCAGCTCGTTCCACTTTGGCAAATACGCGTTGTAATCATATAAGCTCGGGTAATGGAAAAGCCAAAGGCTAAACTATGACCCTCTAACTAAAGGTGAATGCAAACCATGCTTTCATCTTTTTTAGCCTTAGCGCTCTGAACGATTTGGTGTATTGCCTGCGTACTAACGTTATCTGAATACACCTAAGCGACTGAAACTCGCTAGCCAGAGAATGGCACGATGATTGTGTAACAAGAAATATGTCTTTTTTATTTCAGCTTCTATTCTTATCACTGGGAGATTAAAAATGAAGCTGATTCGATGGTGTGAACTCATCACCCTTTTCATCGTTTTACCTACCATAATGATAGCATTAATCAATGATATCGATGCTTGGTTAATGCCAGTCCTCTTCGCAGTCGGAACAGGTTGCCTCATTGTTTTGCTCGCCGATCAAAGCTTTAAGCGATTTCGGCTATGGCATACTGTTGCCTTTAATATTCATGTACGCCAATTACTCGCCCTTTTTTTACCCCTTTCTATAATGCTCTCTATTTTTGTGTACTTTTTATTGCCAGATAGATGGTTTGATCTTCCTTCGCGGCATCAGCAATTATGGCTGACAACCTTACTAATTTACCCTCTTGTGTCAGTCATTCCGCAAGAGTTAATATTTAGAACATATTTCTTTCATCGATATAAACGCATTTTACCGTCTAAAACAGCGAGATGGATTCTGAGTTCATTATGCTTTGGAATGGCCCATACTGTTTATGGGAATTGGATTGCAGTTGTATTGTCTTGCGCTGGAGGGCTTTTGTTCGGTTATCGCTACATGCAAACCCGATCAACACTCATCGTTGTACTGGAACATTCGCTTTGGGGATATTTTTTATTTACTGTTGGACTAGGCACGTACTTTCTGACCATGCAACAGTCTATGTAGGAATATTATTTAAAGCATAAAAAAAGCGAGAACCGTGATGTTCTTTCACACAGTTCTCGCGTTTTGTTCTCTGTCATTTACTGATCAGCAGGTTTGGTATTTTCTACCCGGCTTTTCAGCTTTTGCCCAGGTCGGAATGTAACAACCCTACGTGCTTTGATAGGAATATCTTCGCCCGTTTTTGGATTGCGGCCAGGCCGTTCGTTCTTCTGTCGTAAGTCGAAGTTACCAAAACCAGAAAGCTTTACTTGCTCTCCTGATTCTAATGCTTCACGGACTTCTTCGAAAAACAGTTCCACAAGCTCCTTCGCATCTCGCTTGTTAATGCCTAACTTTTCAAATAAATGTTCCGCCATGTCGGCTTTGGTTAACGCCATACCGTCATTCCCTCAGAGAAGCCCCGAATTGTTCTTTCAACTGGGACACAATGCTATCGACCTCTGCTTGAATTTCACTTTCTTCAAGCGTTCTCGTTGCGTCCTGCAAGGTAATTGAAATAGCCAGACTCTTAAATCCAGGCTCAATTCCTTTACCTCTATATACATCGAACAAGTTTAGGCCAACTAATTGATTTCCGCCAGATTTTTCGACGCAGTTTAAAATATCGCCTACAGCCTTATCTTCCGATACTACAACGGCAATGTCACGTCTGTTCGCCGGAAATTTCGAAATTTCTTTAGCCTCAGGTATCTTTTTAGTCGAAATAGCGTCTAAATCCAACTCAAAAACGTAAGTTCTTCCGTTTAAACCCAATGTTTTTTCAAATTTAGGGTGAATCGCGCCAATATGACCAATTAGATGACCTTGCATAAAGATAGCAGCACTTTGCCCTGGGTGAAGTGCACTATGTTGAGCTGGCTTAAATTCTACCTCGGATATTTTAGCCGTAGCAGACAACAGCGCCTCTACATCAGCTTTAACATCAAAGAAGTCTACTGCGCGGTCAGGTTTATCCCAGTGTTCATCATTGATGTTACCCGCGACAACACCTGCAATCATATTTTCTTGTCTGACACCCGCTTTCTCACTGCTATCAGGAATAAAGCGCAACCCTGTTTCGAACAAACGAACACGGCCTTGTTGACGTTTTTGATTATATGATACAGCCGGCAGTAGGCCTGACCATAAGCTTACACGCATCACAGACATGTCAGCCGAAATCGGATGAGGTAGCACTAACCCTTTAAGTTCAGGGAATAAGGCAGCTTGCATTTTAGGTTCAACGAACGAATAGGTAATCGCCTCTTGATACTCTCGATTTACCAACACATCTTTAAACGTTTTTGCAGAAATTGCCGCTTCTTGATGTTGAGACATCTTTAGCTGTGCCGTAGGCGAAACGTTAGGAATCGCGTTGTAGCCATAAACCCGAGCAACTTCTTCAATCAAATCTTCTTCGATAGCGATATCAAATCGGTAGGAAGGCACTTCGGTTTGCCATTCATTACAGTCAAACGTAGCATCAAGGCCAAGGCGATTTAAAATATCTGTCACTTTTTCTTGTGCTATCTCAATACCCAAAACGCGTTCTAAACGTTGTTTACGCAACGTTACCTTACGCGTGGTTGGTAAGTGATCGTGGCTCACCGCTTCTGTTATTGGCCCAACATCACCACCAACAATTTGTGTAAGTAGTTCTGTTGCACGCTCCATAGCAACACGCTGAAGCTGCGGATCAACGCCTCGCTCATAGCGATGTGAGGCATCTGTGTGTAAACCATATTGGCGCGCTACGCCACGAATGGCATCGGGTGAGAAAAACGCACTTTCAAGGAAAATATGTTGGGTGTTCGCTGTTACACCAGACTCTTCACCGCCAAAAATCCCCGCCATCGCAAGGGCTTTACTCTGGTCGGCAATAAGTAGCGTATCAGTTTTCAGCTCAACTTCGTTGCCATCAAGTAATGTCAGCTTTTCATTTTCAGCCGCATGTCTAACAATAATATCGCCATCTAACTTATCAAGGTCGAAAGCGTGCATGGGATGACCCAGCTCAAGCAACACATAGTTCGTTACATCAACAACAGGATCGATGCTACGTATGCCGCTTCGGCGCAATTTTTCTTGCATCCATAAAGGTGAAGCAGCAGACAAATTAACATTGCGAATAACACGACCGAGATAACGTGGGCATGCATCTGGTGATTCAAGACGAATAGCTCTCGTTTCTTGTAGAGTTTCTTCAACTGAGGTTATTTCAGGCTTACACACATCCGCTTGGTTCAATACGCCAACTTCACGCGCTAAACCGCGAATTCCCAGACAGTCAGCGCGGTTCGGCGTCAAGTCTACTTCGATGGCTTTGTCATCAAGGTTCAAATATTCTCTGATGTCTTGCCCAAGAGGAGCGTCTTCAGGAAGCTCAATGATACCGTCATGATCATCAGATATACCTAACTCTGAAAAGCTACACAACATGCCGTGAGAAGGTTGCCCACGTAGCTTTGCTTTCTTAATTTTAAAATTGCCTGGTAACACCGCTCCTACTGTCGCGACGGCAACTTTAAGACCTAAGCGACAATTTGGCGCACCACATACAATATCAAGTAGTTCATCTTCGCCTACATTGACCTTGGTGACGCGTAATTTATCGGCATCTGGGTGCTGCCCGCACTCAACAACTTCACCAACTTTAACACCGGTAAATTCCCCTGCCACGGGATCAACAGCATCTACCTCAAGGCCAGCCATACTTAGTTGCTCTGCCAGCTCTTCAGACGTAATGGCTGGATTGACCCACTCTCTTAACCAATTTTCACTGAATTTCATTGTCGTTTTCGCCTATTTGAACTGCTTGAGGAAACGTAGATCATTTTCAAAAAATGCACGTAAATCGTTAACGCCATAACGCAACATAGTTAGACGCTCAACCCCCATGCCAAAGGCAAATCCTGTGTACTCTTCAGGATCAATATTCACTGCGCGTAATACGTTAGGGTGAACCATTCCGCACCCTAGCACTTCAAGCCACTTTCCATTTTTACCCATAACATCCACTTCAGCCGAAGGCTCAGTAAATGGGAAGTAAGAAGGACGGAAACGAACTTTCAGATCTTCTTCAAAGAAATTATTCAAGAAGTCATGCAGAATGCCCTTCAACTCAGTAAAGCTCACATTCTTATCGACCATCAGCCCTTCTACCTGATGAAACATAGGCGTGTGCGTTTGGTCGTAGTCGTTTCGATAAACACGACCCGGCGAAATAATGCGCAAAGGAGGCTTTTCGACTTCCATCGTACGAATTTGCACGCCCGAGGTTTGCGTTCTCAACATCACATCTGGATTAAAGTAGAATGTATCGTGATCTGCTCTGGCAGGATGGTTATCCGGAATATTTAGCGCATCAAAATTATGGAATCCATCTTCAACTTCAGGCCCTGACTTCACACTAAATCCAAGTTCACTAAAGAAACTCTCGATGCGATTAATCGTTCTTGTGACAGGGTGAAGCCCACCGACAGACGTGCCACGGCCAGGTAACGTAACATCAATGGTTTCAGAAGCCAGCTTAGCATTTAACTCCTGATCTCTTAGGAATTCGCCACGAGCTTGAATAAGCTGCTGGATTTGGCCCTTAGCCTGATTGATCTTTTGTCCTTCTGCTGGGCGTTCTTCAGCCGACAATTTGCCCAACCCTTTCAACAGGTCGGTTAACTGGCCTTTTTTGCCCATAAAGTCGACGCGGACAGCATCTAATGTTGCCGCATCTTGCGCTTCGTTTATGCGCATTTCTGCTTGATTAATTATGGCGTCGAGATCCATAGATTCCTCGATTTGGATAGTGCTAATTTTAAGCGTCGTTGGTTCACTTCAACGCGTATACATATATTTAAAAAAGAACCCGCAATTGTACATGATCTTGACTCCCTTCTTCCAGAGCAAAAGCATTAATTCGTTGAAAAATTGGGCAAATATAGACAATACATGCTATTAAGGTGATCTATTCACCGCGTATTGGGCTAACACTCAAGTCAACATAAACAGGAGATGCTCAATCGGCATCAGGTAAAGATGCGAAACGCGGAAAACAAAAACAACGTTACTGGTAGTGTTATGGATCCAATTACAGATATACTCAACAGCGCGAGAGACCTTCTTCCTGAAATAGGTATCGGCTTCTTAATACTCATAATTACGTTTATTCTATCTGCGCCATTCGCTAATTTTTTAACTCGGTTAGTGTCAAACGTCTATTCTTCACTTCTTATTCAAACCGTGGTTCGCAGAACATTTCGCATAGCATTTATCTTGCTTGGCCTTTATCTGTTTTTACAGTTTGCCGGGCTCACATCATTCGCGTTAGCTATTCTTAGCGGCACGGGTGTCATCGGTCTTATTGTCGGATTTGCATTTAAAGATATTGCCGAAAATTTTATCTCAAGCTTACTATTGAGCATTCAACGACCATTTAAAATTGGTGATGTGATTGAAGTCGATGGGCAGACAGGCATCATCAAACAAGTCACCGCCCGTGCTACCACCTTGGTGGACTTTGATGGAAATCATATTCAGATTCCCAACGCGACCATTTACAAAAATACCATTAAGAATTTCACAGCAAACCCGAATATGCAAAGTCACTTCATGGTTGGCATCGGTTATGACAACAATATTCAAACTGCACAACAAATCGCGATGTCAGCATTGACATCATTAACGCCAATTTTAAAAGAGCCTGAACCCCAGATTTTGGTCGATTCATTAGGCTCTGCCACGATTAACATTAAAGTGTATTTTTGGCTAAACGCACACGACTACAGCGTACTAAAAGTATCATCGTTGGCCATGCGCGCTGTTACCAATGCCTTTCTTGAAAATAATATTTCAATGCCAGACGATGCCAGAGAAATCGTATTTCCTGAAGGCGTGCCAATTTATCGCCAAAAGCATTACGAACCGAAAACTAACGCTGAAGCATCAACACCCACTTCCCCACCAATATCAGCGCGCGCAATAAATCAAATAGATGATGTGTCTTCCTCGATTCAAGAGATTCATAATCAAGCGCAAAATGCGAGAGATCCTGAACAGGGTAAAAATATTCTATAATTAGAGCGTATTGCCATATCGGGTCGTTAAACAAAGCAGTAAACGAAGTAAAGTAGCAGTATGAAACAATTACACGTTGCTCTTAAATCGTTGTAAATGTTGCGCGGAAAACGATGACAATACTAAGGGGTAGACGTCGCAACGCTATGATTTATATAGAGTATGTTTAACAGGCATACGTTTTGCTGTCTACCTGTTACTTTCTATCGGAAAAGTAAAAGAGGAAATTATGGCAACTGCATCACCACAAAGTAAATCTCAACCTAATGGCACAGGAAATACACATGTTTCTACAGGCGCTCCGCTTACAGACAAAGCCCGAGATACCTTGCATGAAGCAATTGACAATTTAGCCGCTCGCGTGTCTGCAACCGAAGTTTCATTAAGAGAAGGTGCGCATAATTCAGCTGAATCTTTCAGTAAAAAGCGCGACGAAATTGACAAAAAGTGGCATTCATCGTCAGTCGGCAAATATGTATCAGATCACCCTGTCGCTTCTGCGGGTATCGCATTTGCAGCGGGCGTGCTTATTTCGTCATTATTACGCAAGCCTAATTAGAGGGAACTGTTCTGATGAACCGCCCTGTAAGGCCTAAAGAAGCAGACGCAGAATCACTAAGTGATTCTGCGCTTCTTGAAGAGATTTTTTCAGCCGGAACTGAATTAGCAGAAGGGTATCAGCAACAATGGAATGCTGGTGTACGTCTAGCGCAATACGAATGGCAGCATAGCAAGCACAGTTTCTTTCTCACTATTTTACTCTCAATCGTGTTGGGGGTCGTAATAGCGGGTTTATGGGGACTCATCAATTGGGCTGTTGCACTAGGCCTCATGTCAATAGACGCAAATTACTGGGTCGTCATTCCGTCATTGTTTGTGTTGAATCTATTCGCAAGCTATGTGCTCTGGCACACGATAAAACAGACGTCGTCTCGTATTGGATTCAGCCGAACGTGGCGCGTACTTAAATTGTCAACGCCGCCAGAAGAGGAGAAGTAAGATGCTAGGCAACCTATTATTAAGGCGAGAACGTCGTGAACTAGATGCATTACAAAAAGCCTATTATTTTAGAAAACAGCAAAACCACATTTTGACAGATAAACTATTGGTTCATTCGGAGTCGTTGCTCAAACGACCAGAATCTCTGGTTGCCAGTTTTTCTTTAGGCTTCTTGAAAGGATGGTTAGGAACAAATAACACTACGGAAAGCCGCTTTTCATTTACAGCCATAGCCATGAAATTGTGGCAAATTAAAGCGAACAGAGAACTTGCCAAAGATACCGCAAGAGATGAATTGGCTGAAGCCGGTGTTCCTCCCTCTAGTTCGTCTGAATAATCGTTCCATCCCACCTTTTCACGTACACTTCATTTGCTTTTTTGTCATAAAAATCTCGACAAAACACGCATCTAATGCAAGCTGCTTTTTAATTGTACGGCAATTTGATATATGGCGAGGGGAGTTCTGTTCACCACCTGCGTAGGCTTGCATGATTATGAAACGTTAATGAAATAACGATACTTGATTCAGAAAAGAAAAACGGCGAGCATCCTGCTCGCCGTTTCCCGAAAGAACTTAAACTTAATTGTTTATAAAATTAAGCCAGTGCGCCTTTTGCAGCTTCTACAAGTGCGCTGAATGCATTTTTGTCGTGAACAGCAATGTCTGCCAAGATCTTACGATCGATTTCTACAGACGCTTTCTTAAGACCGTTGATGAAACGGCTATAAGACATGCCATTTTGACGCGCTGCCGCGTTAATACGTGCAATCCATAGTTGACGGAATTGACGCTTACGCTGACGACGGTCACGATATGCATATTGACCAGCTTTAGTTACTGCCTGGACAGCAACGCGATAAACACGACTACGAGCACCATAATAGCCTTTAGCCTGCTTTAGTACTTTTTTGTGACGTGCACGTGCAATTACACCACGTTTTACTCTTGCCATTATTCAGTCTCCTCTCTTACACGTATGGAAGCATACGTTGGATCAAAGCTGTATCCGCAGTATGAACTAGTTTCTTGCCACGTAAGTGACGTTTACGCTTAGAGCTCTTCTTGGTCAAAATGTGACGCAAGTGAGACTGTTTACTTTTGAAGCGACCTGAAGCAGTTTTCTTGAAACGCTTAGCAGCTCCACGGTTAGTTTTCATTTTAGGCATTGCTAAAACTCCGCATTGTTAAATGGACCTCGCTGTATTGCAGATACAGGGGTCGTTGTTACAACCAGTAGCAAGGTGATTCGGGTGCAGATCCCTATTCCGTGAGGAATAAGGCCCGATTACTTGTAAACCTTACTTACTTCTTAACAGGGGCAAGCACCATGATCATTTGTCGGCCTTCAACCCGGTTAGGGAAAGACTCAACATTAGCAATTTCCTCTAGATCCGCTTTAACACGATTCAAAAGTTCAATGCCGATCTCTTGGTGCGCCATTTCACGTCCGCGAAAGCGAATCGTTACTTTGGCTTTATCGCCACCTTCTAGAAAGCGACGCAGGTTGCGCAGTTTGACCTGGTAGTCGCCTTCATCAGTGCCAGGGCGAAATTTAATCTCCTTGACCTGAATTTGCTTCTGCTTTTTCTTCTGCTCTTTTTGAGCTTTACTTTTCTCAAACAAGAACTTGCCGTAATCCATTACTTTACATACAGGCGGCTCAGCATTTGGACTAATTTCAACCAAATCCAGACTTGCTTCTTCGGCGGCTTGAAGTGCTTCATTTATTGACACCACTCCTACCTGCTCGCCTTCTTGTCCAATTAAGCGTACTTCCCTTGCTTTAATTTCATTATTGATTCGAGCTTTGTCGCTCTGAGCCTTATTGTTAGCGCCTTTAATGTGCTAGTCCTCCAAAATGTTCAATCTTCGCGTTACCCGCTGTGAAAAAGCAAATAAAGCGGGTAACCTCTTGCTATTGCGTAAAAGCAATTAGCTTATAACTTTGTCTTTGACCTCTTGCGCTGCCTTTTCGATAAATGCTTCGATAGACATCGAACCGAGATCTTCACCTTTACGTGTTCTTACAGCAATTTGGCCAGCTTCCATTTCTTTGTCGCCGACAACCAGCATATATGGAACACGCTTTAATGTGTGCTCGCGGATTTTAAAGCCAATTTTCTCATTTCTCAAGTCAGACTTTGCTCTAAAGCCATTTTCTTGTAACTTTTTCACTACATTGGCCGCATATTCGCTCTGTTTATCGGTAATATTCATCACCATTATTTGCTGAGGAGCTAACCAAAGTGGGAATAAACCCGCAAACTCTTCAGTTAAAATACCAATAAAACGCTCTAACGAGCCAAGTACCGCACGGTGAATCATTACTGGTACTTTGCGTTCACCGTCTTCAGCGACATATGTTGAACCCAGACGATTTGGCATTGAGAAATCAAGCTGTACTGTACCACACTGCCATGCACGATCTAAACAATCGTACAAAGTAAATTCGATTTTAGGACCGTAGAACGCTCCCTCACCAGGCAAATAACTGAACTCTATGCCTTTCGCCGTGAGTACGTCAGCTAGTGATTTTTCAGCCTTATCCCACATTTCGTCACTACCGACGCGCTTTTCTGGACGCGTTGATAGTTTTACAACGATTTTGCTAAATCCAAATGCTTCATAGGCTTCGTATATCATGTCTATACAGCTACCGACTTCAGCCTCGATCTGATCTTCAGTACAAAATACGTGCGCGTCATCTTGCGTGAACCCACGTACCCGCATCAGACCATGCAACGCACCAGAAGGTTCATTTCGATGACAACATCCAAATTCTGCCATTCTTATCGGCAAATCACGGTAAGACTTCAAGCCTTGATTAAAAATCTGCACGTGACCAGGGCAGTTCATGGGTTTAATCGCATATTCACGCTTTTCCGACTCGGTAGTAAACATGTTTTCCGCGTACTTGTCCCAGTGTCCTGATTTTTCCCATAACGAGCGATCCATCATCAGTGGACCTTTGACTTCGTCATAACTGTATTTACGCAGCATGTCACGGACAAACTTTTCTAATTCTGTGTAAATGCTCCAGCCATCGTTATGCCAGAAAACCATACCTGGCGCTTCTTCTTGCCAATGGAACAGATCAAGCGCTTTACCTATTTTTCTGTGGTCGCGTTTTTCCGCTTCTTCTAAGCGGGTTAAATACGACTTCAGTTGCTTCTTGTCAGCCCATGCAGTGCCATAAATACGTTGAAGCATTTTGTTGTCACTGTCACCGCGCCAGTATGCACCCGCCACTTTCATGATTTTTAAGTGATGACAGAATTTCATGTTAGGCACATGAGGGCCACGGCACATATCAATATATTCTTCGTGGTGATATAGGCCTGGACGATCAGATTTTTCAATGTTCTCGTCTAAGATTTCTGTTTTGTAACTCTCTCCACGAGATGCAAAGGTCTCACGCGCCTCTTCCCAGCTCACCTTCTTTTTCACAACATCGTAATTGGTTTTCGCCAATTCAAGCATGCGTTTTTCTAGTTTTTGAAGGTCTTCGCTCGTCAACGAATGCTCAAGGTCTACGTCATAGTAGAAGCCATTGTCAATCACAGGACCAATTGCCATTTTCGCATCAGGCCATAGTTGCTTAATCGCGTGACCCAACAAGTGAGCGCTAGAGTGTCGAATAATCTCTAACCCTTCCTCATCTTTCGCCGTAATAATTTGCAACTTTGCATCTTCGGTAATCATATCGCTTGCATCTGCAAGCTCACCATTGATCTTACCCGCGATCGTTGCTTTTGCTAGGCCAGGACCGATGTCGTTTGCAACATCCATGACTGATACAGCATGTTCAAATTGGCGTTGACTGCCATCAGGGAGGGTTATAGTAACCATTCGTTTTCCTATTTACAGTGGTGACGCCTACCAAGCGCCACTTGCGTTATTCATCAGTTTTCTTTTTATTTCACAGGCTGCACAATTAAACAAAACCACAGACTGCGCCAAAAACTTAAGTTAAACTTGTTATTTCACCTTGAGTCAGGTTCAAAAGATGTTCCTTTATAAGGACGTATACGTACCTAAGGAGCAAACCCGAATGATAGCGAATTTTAGTACTGATATGCAATTAGCTTTAAGGCCAGTTTTTGCCCCCTTCCTTGTCTTTTTTTTGTTAGTCACGTTTATCCACCCGCTCAGTGCAAAAGAGAAACACCATCACATGCTAGCAAACCCTATTTCCTCACAGACCACTCAAGGCTGGAATATTGAAAAGCAGAATCAAAATGTCGTGGTGATGAGTCGGCAACGTGTACAAGGGGTATTTGAAATTCAAGCTATTACGTTCGCTAAGGCTAAATCTACTGCCCTGTTGGCGTTACTGGATGACACTGACGCAGCGACAGAATGGATAACCCACGCAAAATCAGTCGATGTATTAGACTGGTTTGGTCATAGCGAGAGAACAGTGAAAACCGTATTTAATGCACCTTGGCCATTTTCTGACCGCGACATGATAACCCGCTCAATAGCAGAATATGATTCGAACATTGACGTCCTCACTATCAACATTGAAAATCAAGGTGATCGTTACCCAACGCAAAGCCACCTAGTAAGAATTCAGCATGTTCAAGGTCAATGGCGCGTGTACCCTACTTCACATTCAAACGACGACTCAATGGTTATCATTACCTACCAAGGCAGTGCTGATGCGGGCGGAAGTATTCCCGAGTGGCTTGCTAATCACCTCGCGATATCGTCTATTTTTACCACGTTTATTCAGCTGCAAAAAAAGGTCGCTAATCCAAAATACCAAAAAGTACAAATTACCGATTGACATAAAAACGTCGCTTAGCATAGCGTAATCAACCTACTAAACTTGCGTTGTGTTCCATACTATCAGTCTGTTTAACATGAAATATGGTCAATGCCATGTGGCACTTCATCAGTGAGCAAATCAGTCAATCAATCGGTGATGATTTTATATGTGATGATATTCGAGAAGTAAAAGGCGGCGATACCCATCAGAATTATAAAATATCTGATGGCCACAAACGCTTTTTCATCAAGTTAAATGGTGATGATGGCTTACCCTATTTTGATGCTGAAACTGTCGGGTTGAACCATCTCAGAGACACGCAGTTATTCCGTGTCCCAAATGTTATTTGTTCAGGCATTATTGAAAATACCAGTTATCTTGTGCTTGAGCATATTGTGTTACAACACGGCGATGAGCAAAGCTGGTACCAATTGGGTGTTCAACTAGCCCACATGCATCAACAACATACTCAAGAAATGTTTGGCTGGCAGGAAGACAATTTCATCGGACGCACACCGCAACCCAATCATTGGCATAAGCGATGGGATGTGTTTTTTGCAGAAGAACGTATTGGCTTTTTATTGCAACTGCTTGCAGAGAAAGGAGAGTGCTCAGTCTCTATCGAACGAGCAGTAGACAGTGTTAAACAACTTCTTTACGGACACCACCCTATCGCTTCCATGTTACATGGTGATTTGTGGTCAGGAAATGTTGGATTTCACCAACGCACGCCGGTTTTGTTTGACCCTGCATTTTATTTTGGTGACAGAGAAACAGACATTGCCATGACCGAACTATTTAGCCGTTTTCCCCCTTCGTTTTATGATGGCTACGAAGCGACATGGCCGCTCAACGAAGGGTACGCATATCGAAAACAAGTGTACCAGCTTTATCATATTCTCAATCACGCTCTCATGTTTGGTAGCCACTACCGCGATACTGCCACGTCTATGTTGATGGCGCTTGACCAATAATATCGAGACGACATTCATCGAACAGCGAAAATAGCGCAAAGAAAACCCAGTATGAAGCAACGCTAATTTGCTTTTTTCTCTTGGCATTTGTTATTACACTACATGCTTTAAAAGAAACAAAAAGCACGCTTCTATGTCAGGTACTCCAGTCGCGCTCATTACTGGCAGCGCAAAACGCATTGGCGCACACATTGCCGGTCACCTTCACCAGTTAGGTTACAACATCGTATTACACTACCATCACTCTGAAAAAGACGCGTTAAGTTTATGTAGCCAGCTTAATCAGACACGCCCTCATTCATGTAAAGTCGTGCAAGGGGATCTATGTAACGTCTCAGATGTCGCCGCAGTAGCGGATAACGCCATACAAGCGTTTTCTAAACTCAATGTATTAATAAACAATGCCTCCTCATTCTTTCCAACGCCATTCGGGGAAATTACACCCGATCATTGGCATCATTTGGTAGGGAGTAATTTGCAAGGCCCATTATTTTTGTCGCAAGCCTGTTTGCCTACGTTAAAAGCCAACCGAGGTGTGATTATTAATATGGCTGATATTCACGTTGAGCGCCCACTAGCGCGTCACAGTGTGTATACATTGGCAAAAGCGGGATTAGTTAATCTAACAAAGTCGTTGGCGTGTGAATTAGCACCAGATATCCGTGTAAATGCCGTAGCCCCAGGCGCGATTTTGTGGCCTGAAGCACCACTGTCAGAGTCTGAAAAAGCGGCAGTATTGGCTTCTATTCCTGCTAATCGGCTTGGTTCAGCACAAGATATTGCTGAGGCCATTGCTTATTTGATTCGTGCCACTTACGTGACGGGTCAAGTCATTTCTGTAGATGGAGGAAGAAGTATCGCTTCAAATGCAAAAGCCTAAATACCCTATCTTACTCACGGAAATTAGTAGCCTCGACTACACTTAATACACAGTATTTTGAAGAGTGAGAGAATCCGTGGAGTAAATGATGGAAACAAAATCTGCGACAATTGAATGTCCTCATTGCGGCCATTCTATGCATATTAGTATTGATTACAGCAATGGTGACCAAGATTATTTTGAAGATTGCCCTAACTGCTGTAACAATGTACACATTAGCCTTCATATGAACGAAACGAAACGGCGTATAGATATATGCGTTATGTCAGACGATGAGCAAGTGTATTAAGTAGGAAAAGATCATTAAGCATATTATGTGGAGCATCGTATTCATATGCTCGCTGACCTCTTGTAGTCAAAAAAACGATCTAGCCGATGTGTATAAAAATTACACCCTGAGACTGTCGGCGGTTCTGGGTGTTGAGCTGCCTGACACGGTTTCTCCTGACATATTAACCTATCCTAACTTCAGCGAAATGCGCCAAGACATCCCAATGTTAACCATAAATGTGAGAGAGTTCGCGCGCTTGAGCCACTGCCCCGCCATTCAACTTATTGGTGAACGAAATACGGCACTAGGGAAAGTCCAAACGCCATCGGTTCGTTTTGTTTATGAGTTTAAACTCCTTCAGGCTTTAAAGGTGTGTGCCGATAACCAGCCTGAAGAAAAAAAGCCCCCCATACAAGCCTGGATTAAATTGAAACAATCACAACTCGGTGGTGTGTGGGCGAATATGATGCAGTTGAGCCCCGAAATACGCAGACAACTCTCTCACAATGCGGGGTATATTAACGCGGATAATTTACACGTCGGTGACGTAGCACAAGCACTGGCAATACTAGCAAACGCGCAATCAGCAAAACATGTCACCTCTGAGGTAATCGAAACTGCAATGCGTGTGCTAACCGTATACCCTGTCATCGCGCATCAGCAACGTAGTCAGCTATTTTTGACAGCGAACTTAAAACAGCTCACAGACACACTGTCTGAATTGACAATCGATCTCCCGTGCGAAAGTGCGCGTCATAAACCCAACGTATCCTATTTAGCCAATGTCTTTCGCCAACAATTCATAGCCCATATTCAGCCTATTGGCGCCAACCTAAACCAGAATCATTATGCGCTCTCTGAAATATTAGAAAAATTGGCACACCACCCTGAGCTATCGCCAGCATTTAAGCAGAAAATACAAAGGTTTTTTTCTACTTTTGATGCCTACAAACACGAAATGCAGCGCCATATTGCGTTTTGGCAAACACAACTTAAAGCCTGTGATATCCCCACTCAATACCTCACTCAATAAATGGTTGTCTCTTTTCACCATGCTGTATATTATTACAGTACAGACATCCTAGTCATTTCTGGTGTTTATGTTGTATGAGAAAAACCTGCACTATATTCAACGCTGACAATGCCTATGTTGGCGCAATCACTTTTGGACAAAACCCGCTCTTTAAAATATGGAAAATAAAATACATCACCAGTGATCTACCTATTCCGAGCGACGCACTCCCCAGCGAAGTCAAACAGATCATCACATCGAAAGGCTGGCATTATGCATGGCGCAGAACCTAATAAGCATCTATTGTTTTACAAGCAAGGAAAGAATTTTTTGGTTCAAACGGTCTATACTGAAAGTCATTGAAAAAACAGTAGTTTTCTAATTTTTGAGAACATTATTAATATGAAAAATAACAGTGTCTATTCAACCACCATGATCGGCTATGGGTTCATTCTGGCAATCGTCTTGATTACTGCGGCGATTCAAGTAAAAAACAATGTAAGCATCCTAGAATTAAGCCGCTCTTTTACTCAAGACACCCTGCCTTTAAAAGAACAACTGCAATCTCTTGAAAGGCAAATTAAGAATACGCAAATCGATGCATTCGCATTGTATGGTACGGTGTTGAGTAGTAACGAATTTGCAGATATTTTCGAACAACGCAAAGCTGATATTGCTTCCCTGTCTCAGCAAGTCTTTTCAAATTCTGGTAAAAGCCTCGCTCTCGACAAAGAACTAAACGGCTTGCTCAATAATGTACAGCGTTTAATGGGCGTAATGGCGCAAAGTAGTGTCAATTGGGATTTGGCCCGAGATATATTAATGGAGCAACAGCAAATTTCTGAGCGCTTGAACCAAGCATTAAAACAAATATCTGACAATGTAAACATGCGCGCATCTGATAAAAACGAAGAGATTGCCAATCATATCGTGCGTGCAAACATGCTATTAGCAATTACATTAGCCTCCTTGATTGGATGCATCGCCCTCGCATTTGTATTAAACAAACGGTTTATTATCGACCCCATTAAATCGGTATCATCTGACTTACACATTATTACTCGGAATAAAGATTTAACCCACGTTATTCATCATCACTCAAATAACGAGCTGGGCCAACTTGCGGGCGATATTCGCAGCCTAATTTTGACCATTAAGGACAATAACCATAAAACAACGAGTACCGTGACCAATTTAAATGCTGAGATGGTTGAGATTAGCCGCGTTGCCGAAACAACTAAACAACAAGCGGTCGAAGTCAGTAAAAACATCAGTGTTAATCAGGAAAACATTCAACGTTTAGACGAGCGCATTAACGAGCTATCAAATAGCTGTGATTCTGTTGCAGAGCTCGGTGGGCGTTCAGCACAAAGTATGCAAGAATGTGAGAATCTGGTGACTTCGACATCTAAAAGTATTCGTGCGTTATCAGACGACATATCTCACTCAGCAAATCAATTGTTAACATTAAAAGCCTCTGGCGATCAGGTGGGCAAGGTTGTGCAATCTATCGCTGAAATTGCAGAACAAACCAATTTACTGGCCTTAAATGCAGCTATCGAAGCCGCGCGAGCCGGCGAATCTGGTCGCGGATTTGCAGTCGTAGCAGATGAAGTTCGCGCGTTATCAGGCCGCACTTTTGAGTCAACAAATGAAATAAATGACATTCTAGACTCTATAGTCAAATCTATTAACAACACCGTCTCAACCATGGAAAAAAACCAAACGAGCGCAAATGAATGCGTTGATATTGCCTCAAAAACCGCCTCTTCACTGCACGATGTTCAAGAAAATGTCAACGACTTAAGCCGTGAGAACCACAGATTGTCAGATTACGCAAAAGAAAGCCTTAATAATACCGAGCAGTTACGTTCCTCTGCCTTCAGTTTAGAAAACCTTGGAAAAGAACTTCGAGATTCAAGTGAACAAAATAGAACGTCTGCCCATAAGCTCAAACAACTTGCCAACAATTTGGAAACAGTGACCAAAGAGTATAAAAGTTGACAGTAGAATAAGATTAAAAACCACGTTCACGGTCATGTCAAAACCAAGAGTCTAACGATGAAAAAGTCTAACTATCATGTAGAATAAGTTCAGAAGGCCCCTCATGTCACAATAGTCTCTATTAAAATAGACGTATAAAAAAACAATACTAAGGAACAGTTATGGCTCACCCTCCCCCCACAATACACTTTCGTCAAGCGACACTTGAAGATATTCCGCAACTAGCCCGTTGCGAACAAGGTGTTCTTAGCGCTGAGCGTCCATTTAACGAGACTATAAAAGCCTCAGATGCTCGATACTATGATTTACCAAAACTATTATCTGACCCCGCAGTGCATGTTATCGTGGCAGAACAAGACAATATCATCATTGCCACAGGTTACATTCGAATAGAAACGTCAAAACAATCACTCACTCACGCAAGGCACGGTTATTTGGGGTTTATGTACGTCGCCCCTGAAATGCGCGGCAGAGGCTTAAACAAAGATGTTATCTCCAAGCTAGTAGATTGGGCAAAACAGCACAATATTCACGATTTTTATTTAGATGTATACAGTCAAAACGCGTCTGCTATTCGTGCATACGAAAAGCTTGGCTTTCGCCCCGCTTTGGTAGAGATGAAATTGCACCTATCTCCCGATAATTAACCACAAGCGTTTTATTATTTTACCCACGCGCCTCGCGTTAAGGTGTCATTAAGATTCCAAAACTTAAGATGGTACAACGCATCGAGTAATCTTACATAACAAGAGAAAAATAGAGTATGACACCTAACACAGGATTTGGCTGGATTCTTGGCGCGGCAATTGTCGCAGGTCTTGGACTTTTTGGGTACCAATTGTCAAACGCAGCGGTTACTTTCAAAGAGTACGAGCGAAGCGTTACCGTCAAAGGGCTGGCTGAACGTGAATATCAAGCAGACATTGTGATTTGGCCGCTTCAATTTACTGTTGCAGATAACCAACTCGAATCTCTGTATCAAACTCTAGAGTCGAATACCCACAAAATCCGCGAATTTTTGGTGGATGCAGGCATCGAAAAAAGCGCGATTTCCTACAGCACGCCAATTATCACAGATAAGTCGGCTCAACAATATGGTGGTGATATGCCTGTGAAGTATCGTTATACCGCCAGCCAAACTGTCACCGTCTATACAGATAAAATAAATAATGTGCGCGCTGTCATGAATAACATCTCACAACTGGGAAAACAAGGTATCGTATTTAGCGGCGACTATTACCAAGCTCAGACGGAATACCTTTTTACTCGCTTAAACGAAGTAAAACCCGAAATGATAGAAGAAGCCACTAAGAAAGCACGAGAAGTGGCAGAAAAATTTGCGAAAGATTCAGATAGCCAACTTGGAAAAATAAAACGCGCGTCACAAGGTCAATTCACTATCGGACATCGCGATAAAAATAACCCGCATATCAAGAAAATTAGAGTGGTTTCGACTGTCACGTATTATTTATCTGACTAATGGCAAGATGTCGGTCGATACCGCTATCTAAGCGAATCAATAGAGCAGATATTGGCTAACGCGTGTATAGCGCACATCAACGCATACTTGTCTTTAGGGCGTGTTAAATGGAATCGAGTTTTAGCAGCAAATATTAAATTTTAAGAACACTGTATAATGGGGCGCTAGATATTGTTTTAAGGGGCGCTATTTTTAGCGGATGGCTACAGGCCTTTAAGAATGGTGCGTCCGAGTAGACTCGAACTACCGACCCCCACCATGTCAAGGTGGTGCTCTAACCAACTGAGCTACGGACGCACATTGTGTTTTATTAATTACGTAAGAGGAACATAATCAACAAAAATTGAAATTGCTTTAACTTATCTGTCGAAGCGGCGCGTATCATAACTACGCCCTCTATGATGTTCAAGCACTTTTTGTAAAAATCCGTTCGAGTGTTCAGATAGTAGTCTATCTGGCTACACCCCAACCAATTTAAAAGGGTAAAGGTTGAATTTCATCAACGACCTGCTGCGTCTCTACTGCGTATTTAAATGCTTCCCCTAACCTGTCCGTTTCATGTAACACTTTCTGCCAGTAGGCGATGCGCTCTGGGGCCGGCATTTGTTCAAAGTCTTTTCTATCAGGTATCTTATGGTAAGGAAGCATACGAACAAACTCCGGAGATGGCACTACCATAACAACATTTTCATATGACGATGCATGGGGTTTCCTGCTCTTTATAGATTTATCGAACCAGCCTGGTGCGGGGTTTGCGTAGAAGTGTGGATAGAGTACTAATGAAGTATCATCATCAGATTCGGTCGTAAATTTTAAATCGAAATGGTAGTCAATAATGCCGCCGTCTCGATACATTCCTGGCGGTGCTCCAGGAATATCCCGAATTCCCTCAATCACAACAGGAATCGAACCTGATGCCATTAAAGCAGATTTTAGATTTTGATTGGTCAGCTCAATTTTGTGCGTAGGCATTCCCTCCGGATCGTTAATTTTTAGTGTACTAAGCCGATTGGAAAATACATATCTCTGATAGAAGCGTTGTAACCAACGGCGCTTCACTAAGTTTGCCCCAGCACTTGCCGCCAAACCTGCCAATTGCAAAGGTCTCAACTCAAATTGCGTTAACCCTCTGCATCTTGCAACAACAAAATGTGCATGGATATTAGGGTTATTGACTATTTCTGAAACGCCCTCTTCTTGCAACACGTAATCTAACAGGGCCATCCCTTTTTGGGTAATTTCTCTGGCTGTAGGTTTGTCTGAGTACACCGTATGAGAGTACCGATCAGCTAATCGGTTGATTGCGCCTAGGGGATCATGCTGTGAAAAGCAGGCAAATCGAAACGCCCCCGCAGAAGAGCCAACAATATCAAGAGGCGTACTTCTATTTGCAAAAAATTCTGGAAATATATATCTGTCTAGTCCGGCGAGCACAAACCATTTTGGTCCTCCCGACGCTCCAAGCATGAATCTGAACATATCTGCATGAAAGCCTTCTCGCTTAATATGCTTAAACGCTTTGTTTCCTGCAAATATATTAATCAATGCCATTCTCTTTCATCCACAGTCTTTTTTTGAGGCGCAGTAATTTATCAACTCAGTCGTGATTATCAAGCGTATTTGAATCACATTTGTGAATGATCTGACCACTGCCACTTCGTAACAATGCAAGATTCTGTGGATAACTCAGATCATAAAATATTTGTATATTTTTTAATAGCTTATTGCTGATATATAGAACAAACTGCGCCAGCAGGATCTTTGATCACGACATATCGACTACTCCCAAAACCTTTGATTTTACTTACTATTTCTCCACCTTGCTGCGTAACCTTATCTATTGCCGCATCTAAATCTTCAACAATAAAATAAGGCATCCACACAGAAGGCATATCTGCATTCTCTCCTCGCTTGTAACAAATTCCAGATACGGGATCACTTTCTCTATCTACACTCATAGAATAATCAGCGTAGTCTCCCATTTTTACTGGTGTAGCGTGCCAATTGAGGACATTTTGATAAAACGATTTAAGTGTTGTTGCATCATCTACAGTCAAATCTAACCACCCCATCTCACCCGGTTTATATTGAGACATTTTTACTCCCCTGTTTATAACATGACAAGAATTCACACTTTCATTCACAACCACCAATCTGAACAAAATACATACAAGCATATTTTATCTATAAATATCATAGAGTTAACCAATCAATTCATAGAACTCAACAAGTTTATCCACAGTTTCAGTGGATAAAACTTGGGATAAATCGTGAATTTTTTCTACCCGCTTGACTTCATCCATAGGTTACGCACAATAAGAGTAGACAAAAGAAGGGACTTTTGATGCCAAAACAAACACTCGCCATTCTGCCAGATACATTTGTTATTCACAGTTTGCCTGTCGACGCAGACATTCCTCACCAAGTGTTAAACTCTTCATTGTATTTTATTGGCAAAACCCATGAGGAATTGTCTATCGTAATCCCAGAGTCGATTCATATCGAATCAGAGGATTCTGATACCGACTGGAAAGTGATGGAGGTGCTTGGCCCATTAGAGCTATCGATGGTGGGTATTATGGCACAGATTGGTAATGTGCTCGCTGACGCAAAAATCAGCATATTTATCGTATCGACTTTTGAAACAGATTTTTTCTTGGTTAAAAGCAAAGATCTTCAACGCGCCGCTGACGCATTAGAGCAAGACGGATATAAAGTCATTAGATAAAAACATGAATCAAATAAAACAACTTGCAACACCACCCAAAACCAACTTGCGAAACGTGCCAATTATGAGTCCGATAAGTGGACGCGCAATAGCATTAGATCAACACCCGTCGCTTATCCATAAACATCAACTCCTAGGTGATGGCGTCGCGATTCTTCCATCGGGATACAAATGCGTAGCCCCCTTTAAGTCACGTGTAGAAGAGCGAGATCCATTGTCAGCTTCCATTGTGCTGCGCTCTAAAATTGGGCTAAAGGTGAGAATAGACATGGGCGTTCAAATAGAAACACTCAACAGGCGAGGCATCAGATTCAACGTTAACGATAGCGATATTGTATCGGCAGGTGATACGCTATTCGAATTTGATATGCCTGTATTGAAATCTGAGTTAAACCAGTGCATAGCAGCGATTACAATACTAAACGGCCACAAACTTAGCGACATCGAGAAGCACCTGGGTTATACACGCGCCTACGAAGATACTTTGTTCACTATCAAGTTTTAGCGATACTAAGAATTAGCCACGTCTTCTGGTATAAGAAACTTAAATTTTTTGCTTACCTTCATCGGCACAACCTGACCATTTTTGGTTCCGGGCACGTAACGCCATTTCTTTAATGCCCTCACTATCGCTCGCTGAAACTGTTTATTTCCTTCGGTTTCAAAATTGATCTTTTCCACTTCTCCCCCAACAGATACGTCAAAGGTAACAACAATATCTGCCTCTTCTCCCCTGCGTAATGCTCTGCGTGGGTATCTGGGCAATTTACCCTCCAACCTTACGGGTGTAATACGCTTTTCCACCAAGTCAGACTTTTGCTCACTGAGTAAATGTTGTTTGTCAGTTGAAACCAAGACATTTGCACTATCCACTGCTAAAAACTTATCTCCAACACGGTGATTTGTTAACCTCACTGGTGTTGAATGCATCTGATGATTTATGTCTGCGGTTTTAAGAGGTGTTTGTCTAGCGTTAGTCGTTAGCTTTTCAGGTGGTGGCTTTAATTTTGCTATCAGTTTCTTGCTATTTAAGCGCTCTGTAGGTTGCTCTGAGGCTTGTTTGGAGTGCTGGCTAAACGCCTTGCGCTGCACCGTCTCAACCCATGAAGCGGCTTGCATTGAGGAAACGTGATTAGTCCCCTTCAGTGCATCTAATGTGTGCCCTGCCAAAGGTGCAGCATCTTTAGCAAATGACAATGGCATTGAAGTGTCTAGAAGCACTTCAGCTCGTCCTTCATCATCTATAAACGCAGACTTGTTTTGGCTGTCAGTCAGGTAATATAAACGTGTTTCTATTCCGTCTTGTGCCAAAAAAGATAAGACGGCAAAGAGCCCAGCACCTATGAATACGAAACTGCTATGCGGCTTTTTAATTGCCATCCCTTCATCCTTGCCATTACCAGACGTAAACCCAAGAAACACATTACCCATGCGAGTTGATGACATGACATACAACTCATACTATTTACAAAACTAAAATAGTTTAACGAGGAATGCGGCTGTTTGGTGGCGATTTATCGCAAGTTGACCTTACTTTATCGTGAAAACCAAGCCCTTCGAATGAGGTTGTGCAAATAGTATCCAAAGTGCATATATGTGAAACACATACGTTGCGGGCATTGTATTTTAATGCAATATGCTAGTTTGCGTCCGACGCATTTTATTTTACACTAGCGCCCGTTTATACATATCGGGAAAATCTTACATGCTATCGTCTTCACAACTTCTGACCATGCTCACACTTCAGGATAATATGAATAAAAAAGTCAATTCTGAGTGGCTTACTGCTGGATATAATTATCTTCGAGCAGCAATGATTGAGTCGGTGGAAGGCATTGAACATCACGGATGGAAGTGGTGGAAAGCGCAATCTAAAGATCTTCCTCAGTTGCAAATGGAACTTGTTGATATTTGGCACTTTGCGCTAAGCGCTATCATTATTGATTTCGATGGTGATTTAAACCAATCTGCCAACCAAATAGCCGAACAACTCTCGAGCCAATACGCTGAAGTGACCTTTGATGGCAAACCCTACGCCTTCCGCGAGGCCGACATTGTAGATAACTTGCAACTGCTGGCGGGTCTCTGTGCAGCGCGCCGTTTTGATGTCCCTTTATTTGTGCATATAGTTGAACAGGCAGACCTCAGCTCAGATGAGTTATTCAGGCAATATGTCGGTAAAAACGTATTGAATTTTTTCCGTCAAGACAACGGGTATAAAGAAGGAAGCTACATCAAAGTGTGGCATGGCAGAGAAGACAACGAACATTTGGTTGAGGTGCTGAGTGAGCTTGATATTAATGACAAAGACTACGCTGATAAAGTATATCATGGACTAAGTGCTCGATACCCAAAATAAACAAAGCGATTCCTATTTAGTTAGGCGTTCTTGCTATTGGAACGCCTTAATTTCATTGATTTAGTCCTGAGATTGAACGCGTACATTCACTTCAAACTCAGGTTGTGCCTGGATTACTCGCTTAACACTACACGTATTGACCGCAGCGATAATGGCTTTTTTATACTTTTCAGGAAAGGTAGGCGGAAGAGCGACATCTAAAACAAAATGCTTTTTATACTTATCAGCTTCATCAGACGTATGTGATTGCGTAATCTTAAGGCCTTCCGTTGAAATTCCTCTTTCCTCGCAAAATTTTCTTGCAAAGAAACCTGCGCACAAAGGCAAACTTACCAAAAAATAATCAAAAGGCTCTGGGTGCGACTCGTCTCCCCCAACCGTTTTATTTTGATCACTAGTTACTACAAAATCGCCAAACTTTGCTTCTAATTTTTGCCCGTCACTCAGTGATACTTCAATTTTCATACACTCTCCCTCCCCCAAATTCGTATAAGGGTGTTTTTCAATCTCTAGAACGCGCTTTCGTGGCACGAATAGATTATATCGATTTCATACACGGCCTAGTCTAACGTAAAACATTAGATAATTCGCACGCAAGAGTGTGAAATTTAACGGTTTCGCTGTTGATTTTCCAAACACTGCTATCTTTTAAGTTACGTCCCTTAACGGTGTAGTAAGAAAATGGAAGAAAGCCTATTGACCTCTTTTTTAAGAGGCGATTACATGCCCCACGGTCACTGTTATTTGTGGCAGCCTCATATACTATGGACAAATGTGCTCTCCGATTTTGTTATCGCGGCATCTTATTTTTCTATTCCGGTCGCGATTTTGATTTTTTCCCACAAGCGTCCTGATATTGGCAACAGCCGTGTGCTGTTTTTATTCTCTGCATTTATTTTACTATGCGGCATTACCCACCTTTTTGGGATTTATACAGTATGGCAAGGCGTGTACGGTGCGCACGGATTAGCAAAGCTTGCAACAGCAGTCGTTTCATTCATTACCGCAGTGTATGTTTTTCGTATTTTACCAAACGCGATTATGCTTCCCTCGCCTAGCCAATATGAGGGAATTAAGCGCGAACTCGATGAGGCGTCATTGAATAGAGCGAAATTAATGGCAAAAATTGAAGAGCAAGACTTAGCTAACTTTATGTTGGACAGCCTACCAATCAGTGCTGCGATAGTGGGTAAAGAAAATAAATTCTTGGTTTCTACCAAGTTCTTTCTTGAAGAATTTGGCTATACGAAAGACGCGCTACTCGAAAAAAATATGTTCGATATTTTTGCCTCTGAAGTTACGGGCAGTGCAAATTCAGAACTTGAATCACAAACTCAATTTAAAAAACAAATCCTTGTTCAGGTTAAATGTGGAAACGGTGACATCATACCCACAGAAATGACCATGGTAAGAGAACGATATAACGATACACCCACGACGATTATTACACTAAAAAACTTAACGGAATATCGCCAAATTAAACGAGAGTTACTTGAATCCCACAGACAGCTTGAACGTGCAATAAATGCAACCGATGACGGAATATGGGAATGGCATATCAAAGATAACAGTATGTTTTGGTCCCCCTCATTTGCGAAAATGATTGGGTTCAATATCAGTGAACAGCCCAGTATTGAGAAGTGGAAATCTCACATTCACCCAGATTACAAAGACATCATTGCGGAAGCACTCGACACGCACTTTAGAACAGGGGAAAAGCTATCTGTTGAATACTTGGGCAGAAACAAGCTAGGTGAATACGGTTGGTTCAATGTTATCGGCAACAGTATTATGAACGAAAAGCACGAGCCTATCACCATGTCAGGTTCATTACGTTACATTCAAGAAAGTAAGCTCCTAAAACAAAAAGTGGCAGAAAAAACCGAATTTTTAAACACCATTTACGAGGGGGCGAACCATGCGATATGGGTGATTGATGTGATTCACGATCAGCCTGACCCTACCCTACTCTACGATTTTGTTTTCACAGAGTTTAACCAAACGGCAGCGAGTCGTATGGATGTTCCTGTTAAAAATATTATTGGTAAGCCCTTATTCGAATTGGCTGGTTCATACTTACCTTCTGAATTAGTGAAGCATTTACACAATAATTACTCAAAATGTGTAGAACAAAATGCTGCAATTAATTACCAAGAAACAATACCGTTAAGAGGAAAACCCTGTTGGTACCAGACGTCCCTTTATCCTATATACAACAGTGCAGGAAAAGTGCAAAAAATAGTGGGCACGGCGATTGATATTACTGAACAGAAAAAAGGGGAAGAAGCCCTCGAGAGCTACCAAAAATTCTTACTCAAAATGATCAATTCCACGGTGTGCGGACTGTATCTTTATGACATAGCGTCGCCCAAATACATTCAAATTAATAAACGTTTTACCGATATTTTAGGCTATACGTTTGACGACCTTTCCCACTCTAAACAACTGACAAGTCATATTCACCCAGATGATCAAAGCAAAGTGACCGAGCATATCAACAACGTAAAAGAGGCTGAAGAGGGGGCGCTTATAGCAATCGAATACCGCGCAAAACATAAATCTGGAAAATGGGTATGGTGTAAGTCAATTGACAGTAGCATCAGACATTTTGACCCAGAATACGGCGCGGTCATGCTAGGGACATTTGTTGATATAACCGAAAACGTGATGCTACTTGCTCAACTGAAACAATCCAACGAATACTTAGAGCGGTTTGCCTTTGTTGCCTCTCATGACTTGCAAGAGCCACTAAGAAAAATTACCGCATTTTCAGATTCACTCAGCACGCGGCTCGCACCTGTGATTGATAACGACGAAGATGCGAAATTCGAATTGTCACGCCTTCAAGGTGCAGCAACCAGAATGCGCACAATGATTCAGGATATATTGCGTTTATCTCGTATCTATACAACCGATGTGCAAATCTATCCCATTAAGCTAAACCGCATTATTGAGCGCGCATGTGATCAATTGGAGTACTTAATTGAGGATACCAATACGGTCGTTAATGTGAAAAGCCCCGATGTTGAGCTGTATGTCGATGAAAGCTTGATGATTCAGCTATTCCAGAATTTAATCAGCAACAGTATTAAATTCTGCCCTGAAGAGCGCACACCCCATATTGATATTTCAGCAGAATTAACCACAGCAGAAGCCATACTTCATCATAAAGATAACGGCATTGGCATTGACAGCAAATTTATTCAACAAATATTCGACCCTTTTTATCGCCTACACTCAGCTAAAAATCTAGCTGGAACAGGAATTGGCTTAACTATTTGCAGGCAAATTACCAAAGCACACGATGGAGATATTCGTTGCCAACAACCTGTAGAGGGTATTGGTGCCGAATTTGTCATTACGTTGCCGCAACCGGGAGAAAAAGATGACTAAGATTATTCTAGTGGAAGATGATCCCGACGATGTCTATTTTTTTAAAAGTGCATGTGGCGCATTGAAACCAGACACGAATATTATCGTACTTAATGATGGGCAAGAATTAATTCACTATCTCGAGAATAATGATTGCAGAGATTCAGTTATTCTACTTGACTTAAATATGCCGAAACTGGGCGGACTAGACGTGTTAGAAATACTTAATGAGAATGACTCAGTTAACGAGTTGGTTATAGTCACCTACACCACATCTAGCAGCGACAGTGATGTAAAGGCCGCCTACCAACTCGGTGTAAAGTCATATCTAACTAAACCCGATTCAGCCAAAGAATTGAATGAACTCATTGCTACGCTGACAAGTTATTGGTTTAAGTTTTGCCGTTTTCCTAAAAAAGGAAAAAAACATGCGTGAAATTATCATATATCTCTTAGAAGACAGCGAGGAAGATGCATACATTGTTAAGCGGCTCATGGCAAATTCAGGTATGCAAGACTTTAAATTACGAAGCTATTTAACCTTAGACGCACTTGAAAAAGCCATTACCATTATGCCACCTGATGTCATTATCTCAGACATGAACCTTCAGGAAAGTCGCGGGCTTGATACATTAATTCGTGTTAAACGCTTTGCTGGCGATTACCCAATCATTGTGTTAACAGGCTATGAAGAAGAAAGCATCGGTTATGATGCCATTCAACTAGGAGCACAAGATTATATCCCAAAATCAGAACTTACGGGTAACTTGTTAAAACGCAGTGTGCGATTTTCACGAGAACGTTTCCAACTACTCAAAAGTCTTGAAGAAAAGGTACGCCGTGATCCCCTCACCATGTTACCTAACCGAGAAGCCTTTGATGAGCGTATTAAAGAAATGATCAGTGATGGTGAAAGATACAACACACCATTTGCGCTGTTATTTTTTGATGTAGATAAATTTAAAGGGATTAATGACAACCATGGTCATTTAGTTGGCGATCAAATTCTCAAAGCGATTGGTGCTCGGCTTAATATATTTAAGCGTAGTTCTGATTTCGTATCTCGATATGCCGGAGACGAATTTGTTATGATCGCAAAAAATGTCGGAGATGTAGAAGAGTTAGAATGTTTAGTACGCAGCAAATTTGACATGATTCAAGATAGTTACGCGGTTGAGTCTGATGAAGGAAAAATTATCAATATTGACGCCTGTGCTAGCATCGGTGCAGCATTGTACGGCACGCATGGTAAAACCGTGGACGAACTGATTGCCGAAGCTGACAAAGCAATGTACACCGGAAAAAGTAACGGATGCGGTTGGTCGATAGCAGAATCCACTAAAGTCGAAAGTGTGTAAGAGATGTTACACTGTCATTTACTTTTCTGGTGCAAGCATAAATGTGTGCAGAAAGCCAAGTACTAACACCGTAGCCATCACCAGCAAAACCATTGAGCCTAAAGCATTTTCGAGTAATGCGTAAACCCCACCTAAAAGCAGTAGCACTACACCAACCAAGGTATTGGCAATGGCGACGTAGGTCGTCCTTTCACCCTTTTCTGTAATATCGAGAATATAGGTTTTGCGCCCAGTACGAATACCCGCATGACCGATACTTAAGGTAAAAAAGCATATATATGCATACAGCGGCACGGCATTGCTTTCTAAAAAACCAGCTCCCATAGCAGCTATCACGCAGATAAAAGACGATATCTTGAGCGTCAGCACGGCACTTTTGTCCGACAATGCCCCCCACACGTAAGAACTAAGCAACGAGGCAATGGCAGACAAAATCATGAAAATAGGCAAATCAAAGCGCTCCGTCGATGCCGACAGCGCTACAATAAAAGGCAGAACGAGCGCGGAATGTAATAATAAAGAGCGACTAATAATAAGCGAGCGTAAAGCCTGATTCTCACTCACGACAGCAAATATCTCCCGAAGCCTCGGAGACGATTCTTTAGCATCATCAATACGAGTTTGCATCGCTAGCGAGGGTAACATCGCGAATAGAAACAGTGCCCCACCCGAAACAATCAAGAGTTTCACAGCCAATACGTTGTCTTTATCACCAAACCACAGCAACGCCAGCGATGTCACTATCGTCAGTGCACCCGATATGGAAGACGCTGCGCCAACGAGGCGGCCTCGCCGGCCCTTTTCAACATTGCTTCCTTGAATATCTTTCATCGTTAATGAACAAATTGAACGCCCAAAGGCGATTGCGAACAATAGCAAGATCCAAATGACTGATAACCACATGGGATCGCTCCAAAACACACTGAGCACGAGAGAGACAATCCCTATCCCTTGAACAGCCATACCAATCCGCCAAAAAGTCATTCGATTCTCAAATTGGTGCACGAGTGTGGTTCTTAGTATCCACTGAGGTAGCAGCGAGCCGCTCTCCTTAACAGGTACAAGCATAGGAATTAACCACGACGGCGCGCCCGTTGCAGTAATAAGCCAAGGAAGCGTTGTTTTAGGTGATACCAACAGGTCTGCCAATTTGGTCATTGAAGAAATAATCAATAACCGCACAAATGCACCGAACTTCTTCATTAAATTATTGTTCTTTTAATGATACTTCACTGTCGTTAGATACCAGAATACGTAAGCTTGCTGGTAACGTTTCAACAGTAATGGGGGTTTTTCCAACAAGCTCTCCATCAATCACATAGTCTTGCGGCGGAGAGGTTTCTATTTTGACTGTTTTGGCACGTTGATGACCTACACCAGACGAACTCGATTCAGACGCGCCTGCTGACCATAAATCCATAAGATTAGCGATATTTGAAATAGGATGCGCTGTCGCCTCTAACCATGTTAAATCGAGTTGTCCATCTGTCAAATCTGGTCTCCCGCCACCTTGCGCCAAAACACTGGTAAACGGGGCTGCATTGGCAGCAACAAGGCTGACCGTTTTAATGGTCTGTGACGGTAAATCATCGCATGTTAGGGTTGCCTCAAAGGCCTCATTTTCACCCACTGCATGAAAAAACCCTTGTAGATATGCGCCAACACCAGAGTGGTTTTTCTCATCACGGTCGGCATAGGCAATCATGCGTTGCTCAAAGCCCAATCCCACCATCAGCAAAGACAGTTTACCGTTACATTTTGCCACATCAATGGTTTGCGTGTGTCCCTCAATAATTGCCTTACAGCTGGCTTCGATAGGCTGGGTATAAAATTCAGCACCTAGCAAAACCTGACACAATGCATTTGCCGTGCCGAGCGGTATTACCCCAAAGGTAATGTCTTTATCTATCAACGCTTCAGCCACGGCAGTCAATGTTCCATCTCCACCAGCAGCAATAATCAGGTTTGCACCTTGGCTGATTGCATCGTTAACTACGCCTTCTAACGATTCGTTTTCCTTTGTTTCGTGTATCGTTACGTCTAGGTATGCTTCTAGCACACTCAATATTTCAAGCTTATACTGATCCCATTTACCACCGCCAGACACAGGGTTAACGATAAGGTAAGCATGCTGATCGAATGCTAATTTTTCTTGGCTATGCAACCGTTCTAGCCAGCGCATTTGCTTCTTATTTGGACTAAACCGTTCGCTTTGTTGCTGTACATACTCCACCACGTCTTCAAGGGGCTGATTTTTGGAAATCATTGCCATATAAGCGAGAACAGTTATGCCAGAGCGCCCTTTTCCTAGCGCACAATGCACAATCACATTCTGATTTTTACGTCGATGTTGATGTATCCAATTTAGGGCTTTGATTAGTTGGGATTCACTTGGCACGTCATGATCAAGAACAGGGATATTCAAATAATCCACCTCCAACTCATAAGCGGTAAACTGCAACGCATCAAATTCAGCCGTTACGTCTAAAATGCCACCAATCTCTTTTTCAATGAGTAGCGGTATATCGAGAGGAGTAATTCTTCGGGCTAAATACAAGCCATCGGTAATTTTGTGCAGGGCGTCTGTTCCATCTTTAAATCGAGCAATTCTGTTGTAAATATGAATGCCAATAAAAAACGGTAGAAATACAACTTTTGCCCAAATAGGAATGCGCCCATCATGACGCTTACGAAATAATCGCCCATAACTAAAAAAATAGGCTGCTGAAACAATACCCAGCGCGCACGCTGTCCAAACCATCAGAGCGCCAATAAACCACAGGCCAAGCATTGAAAACAGCGCAATGCCGATTCCTAACGCTAAACTTGCACCCAATAAATAGTGCAACGCTGCATTTTTTAGTAACGATTTAGCGGCCATGGATAGGTTCCTTCTTGTTATGAGTAGAACTCGTGACGATAAACACAGCAACGCCAAATATTCCAGACATCAGCGAGCCCGCTAAAATACCCAGTTTAGCTTGTGCTTGAAGCTCAGGCATGTCGGCAAACGCGAGTGCGGCTATAAACAATGACATAGTAAAACCAATACCAGCCAAACAGCCCAAGCCTACGACATGAGCAAACGTCATGTCCGAAGGCAAGCGCGAAAAGCCCATTTTCATACTGGCCCAGGCAAACAGTGTAATCCCCATCACTTTGCCAAATACCAACCCAAAGCACACGGCTACCAGCACCGCAGAATCTGCGCCGATATTGAGTTCATTGGGGATAATCACGCCAGCATTAAGAAAAGCGAAAAGAGGTAAAATAAACATCGCAACCGGTCTATCAAGTGTATGACTCCACTTCAATACTGGTGACGTGGTTCGTCTAGCCAGCCGTTCGGCTTGCTCTGCTATATGATGTTGTTCACGGTCTTCAACAATTGATTGGCCCGGCTGATCAATACGATCAAATCGCTTAAGCAAGGCGCGCATTTGTCGGCTAAACCATTGGGTACCGAGATACGGCTTTGTCGGCACGGTTAGGGCAGTTAAAATCCCCGCAGTAGTAGCGTGCACGCCAGACTGTAAAATACACCACCAAAGCACAACACCAACAAAAAAATAAAATATTGGCCTGCGAATTCCCACCAGATTCATTGCGACCAAAATGCCAAACACTATCGCCGCATTAAACAGCATTGATAACTCAATATTTTCCGTGTAAAACAATCCGATTACAGCCACAGCGCCCATATCATCCACAATAGCCAGCGCAGAGAGTGCAACCGCGACTGAACGTGGCGCTTTAGACCCAAGCAACGCCAATATTCCCAGCGCAAAGGCCGTATCCGTTGCCATGGGAATCCCCCACCCTCGCCAAGCATCGGCGCCCAAAAATGACAACACACACACATACATTGCGGCAGGAAAAATCATCCCGCCCAACGCCATAGCGATAACGAGCGAGGCATCTTTAGCATCGGAAAGATCACCCACTAGCACTTCATACTTTATTTCTAAACCCAGCAAGAAAAAGAAAAACGCCATCAAGCCATCATTGACCCAATAGTGAAGAGAATGAGAAAACTCAAAAGAACCAAGCGACACACTCAGTGGCGCTTTATTAAGTTCCGCGTAAATGGGGTAAAAATCAGAATTGGCAAGTAAAAGCGCAATGATGGCAGCAATCACCAATACTAGCCCAGCTGATGTCTGGCTGTTAAAAAAGGCTTCAAACGGTGTGGTAACCCGCAAAAAGCCTTTTTCTAGCGGTGCGCGCTCACGTAAATCTCCTCGAAAGTCACTCTGCATGCCATCTCCCTGTCAACCAACACGATACTCTGGCCTCACTAAAGTGTGTACATTACCGCTTATAAATCAAGGTGATAACACTAATTCCCTCTTAAATTGAGCGATTAAATACCTAAATTTGAGCAGGCAGCGTTGAGACGGTGCCATGCAGTAACTTTACCTGTGCTTCTTGGGCTTCAAACACTCTGGCCATCAAGTCTTGCGTAATTTTTTGCTGTAATGTAAATGCTTCTTTTGTCGGACAAAAAAGTGAAACACTGACTACAACCTTTGCATATTGATTAGTGTTAATAACGATTTGTGGATCAATCGTAATGAATTCAACGTCCAAATTTCGCTCAATAAGCCCCTTGTAGCGCTCAGCAACGTCTTTAAAATGCTGGCAGTGCTCTATCGCAGCTTCTAACACCTCATCCATAAACGGATAAATATTAACGGTGGGCTCAAGGGTGACTGAAAACTCATGCATTGAGTAGCGACGAAGAAAGTTCAGGTTTTTCACCATTTGCGTCACAATATGGCTATTTGGTACATAAAGATGCTTACCGGTGTACTCGAATGATTCAGCATCTACTTCCAATAGCGCGACTTTTGCCCAGTCTATTTCTACTACCTCACCGACAACCTGATTATTAAGCTGTACCCAATCTCCCACTCTGAATGGCCTAGCGCCCAAGTAGTAAATAAACCCTAAAAAACACTGAATAAACTCTTTTGTCGCCAGTACAATGGCTACCGTAAAGGCGGCAATTGATATTGCAAAACTTTGCACTTCGGAAGACCAAAGTATCAATAGGAAAATAATAATTGACGCGTTATATAGTTGCTTAAACGTATTGATTTGATGGCGTCGGTCTTCACCACGCAGCGTGCTGCGTTTGCGCACTCTGCGCACCACCAAGCGCTTAACGCCCAGAGCAAGAATGACGATGATGATAGAGGTGAGCAAGCGATGCTCAGCGAAAAACGCAAAGGTTTGAAGCAGTAGAGCTTCTATTTCATTTACACTCATTGACACCCGTTTTTGGCTAATGGATATTTGTCGAGTGCTTCGAGTATAGCTCCTCCATTCTGGATGCGGCAGAACTTAACGCAATGGCGACCAGTTCATCTATCTGCCCTTGCTCAAGCTTAGCCACTCCCGATTCTGTCCCGTTTGTGGCAGACGTGAGCTTACCCCGAAGCGTAGACAACGATTCCGAACTTCGTTTCACCATGTTAACTGCTCCAATGGCACTTTGTAAAACAGAAGTTTTTGCTGTTGCCGGATCAAGTCCTTGATCTATAGCGGCTTTTTCCAACGCTTCCATAAACATCAGAAAATAGGCAGGCAACCCCGCATTCGCAGCTGCGAGCGCTGGCATCTCATTCTCACTCTCAACCCAAAGAGTTTCGCCAAGGGCAGACATTATACGCTCGGTGGTCGAAACATCATCAATACCGACCTTTTCAGACGCATATAACCCAATCACACCTTTGCATATTGCTGACGGCATATTAGGAATAGCAGCCACTACACGCTCCGAACTGGTTAACGCTTCACTGACCTCTGACGCTGTAATGCCAGCCATGATAGTAATAATAAGTGGGTGCATTTGCTGCGCTTCCATCTCATCGTTCAACATGATGGTGTATTCAGCTGTAATTGATGGCGGTACGGCCAAAACCACCACATCAGCAAATGCAATAGCCGAGCCGATATCTTTCGACACGCGTACAAAGAACTTTTCGGAAAAAAATCTCCGCCCTTCTTCGTCTTCAGAGCAGACAAGTATATTTTCACGCAACATACCTTGCTTTATTAAGCCACTAATAAGGGCTGCGGCACTTTGGCTTGTGCCAACCAAAGCAATTTTTTGCGTAATATCCAGCATGTCTGCTCCCAAAATCGTTAAGTTCGAATTTGCCCTTCTCCTGACACTAAATACTTCTCGGTCGTCAGTGCTTCTAGCCCCATCGGCCCGTATGCATGCAGCTTGGTAGTGGCGATACCAATTTCTGCGCCCAATCCCAGCTGTGAGCCATCAGAAAATCGTGACGATGCATTCACCATTACCACAGACGCATCCACTGCGCGTTGAAACAGGCGCGCTGTCTGCTCATTTTTGGTACATATTACCTCAGTGTGATGGCTACCAAAGCGACGAATATGCGTCATAGCCTCATCTACAGTATTAACCAAAGTCACCGCAATTTCTAAATCTAAGTACTCTTCACCAAATTCTGAATCAGAGATCACATTAACGTTATCAAAGTACTTTGCCGCGTCAGAGGACGCATTCACCGTGACAGACTTCTGCTGAAGTGCATACGCTGCGCGTGTTAAAAATAGATCAGCAACGTCTTTATGAACAATTAACCCTTCCAGTGCATTACACACGCCAGTGCGCTGTGTTTTACCATTTAGGAGCAATTCAAGGGCAACATCTAAGTCTGCGTCTTTGTCTACATACAGGTGGCAAACGCCTTTAAAGTGCTGTATCACCGGCACTTTGCTGTTATCGGTCACAAAATTGATCAGGCCTTCGCCACCGCGAGGAATTATCACATCAATGAAATCCCGCTGCTCCATCAATTCCATCATGTACGCACGATCGGGATCGGGAACGACAGTAATCAGTGCGGTAGGTAATCCGTGTTCAGCTAATACCTCTTGCAAAATACTCGCGATAGTTTTGCTGGAATTCAAGGCTTCCTTCCCGCCTCGAAGTATTACCGCGTTCCCCGATTTGAAACATAATGCACCAGCGTCGGCAGTCACATTGGGTCTTGCTTCATAAATCATACATACAACGCCCAGTGGCACGCGCATTTTACTGATTTCTAAGCCATTTGGTCGTGTGCCCAACTTACGTTCAATCCCAACAGGATCTGGCAAGTTCGCTATATCCTCGATACCTTTTGCCATCGCTTCGATGCGGTCAGTGTTTAAGGTCAAGCGATCGATCATCGCTTCGCTCAAACCTTGTTGCTGTGCATTGTGCAAATCGGTTTGATTGGCATGGAAAATGAGCACTTCATGGGAACGTAGCGCATTTGCCATATCAATCAACACGTCATTTTTCTTTTCTTCGTCAAGAATCGACAGCGTTTGTGCAGCAATCGCTGCTTCTCTTGCCAATTCAGTAATTAAACTCATTTTTCCTCCAGTACGGCTAAATTCTTTTCTGAAATAATTGGTCCTGTTTTCTGCATATATTCGTTATAGCGAGAATGCTCGCTGTGGCGTGTCAGAAAACTTAATAAACAGCTGCTATAATTTGCCTCTGCCTTTACTAATTTGGTGCCATCATCTCGCCTGACAAGTATCGTGTCGCCAACGGCGAAGTCGCCATTGACCTCCACAATCTCATCGGCTGTCAGGCCCTCTACCCCTTCGTTTAACGTTTCATTGAAGTCTCCCTCAACGACGAGTTCACCTTGGGCCTTCGAGGTATGGGTCATCCAATGCACATTCTCCTGCATCGGCTGCTCAAATGGTTGGAAGTGCGTGCCAGGGTTCTTGCCTTGCAACAACATGTTGAATGACAGCTCGGTAAACCCATTGATAATGAATGTATCGATGCCATTTGATGTGGCCTTTTCCGCAGCCTCAATTTTGGTGCGCATGCCGCCTGTCCCCACACTGCTCGTTGCGCCGCCCGCCATCGAATAAATGCTAGCGTCAATCTTACTCACCCAAGAGATTAACTTTGCATCTTCATGCAAGTGCGGGTTTTTATCGTACAACCCATCAATATCAGAACAAATGATCAGCGCATTGGCATCTGCGGCTGCGGCTACCATGGCAGACAAGTTATCGTTGTCTCCCACTTTTAGCTTGTCTGTTGTAACGGTGTCATTCTCGTTAATGATTGGCAAAATGCCGTTGCTTAATAACGTGGCAATGGTCTCTTTAACACTGACGTAGCGATCGCGATTGCGTAAGTCTGCGTGAGTTAGCAACACTTGCGCTGACGGAAAGTCAAACAGCTTATCCCATGTGGCCATCATTTCAGTTTGACCTGCGGCCGCCATGGCTTTTTTCGTCGCAATCGGTACATTATCAATATCATCGAATAGGTGCGCGCCGGCTGCAACCGAACCAGATGAAACCAACACCACTTCAATACCTTTACTTCTGCATCGCACAATAAACTGTGCAATGCTCAACAGATAATGACTACTGCATCCTGATTTATTGGGCGCAATAAGGGCACTACCCACTTTAATGACTATACGTTTCCAGTTAAATTCACTCATACTCTACTCTTAAACTCATTCATGTATTGCGGTCTGCTCAGGCGTTTACGCTAAATAGTTGGCTCTAAGTCGCGGGCTGCTGTTTTAGCTCAGCCAATACCTTGTCTGTTCTCTCAAACTGCGCAACCACTTTGCCTTCAGGCTCTTCATCCATCGCACTCATCATCCAAATCACGATGCTGCTCACGATGAACCCTGGCACTATTTCATAAAGTACACTGCTGAGCGTTTCGCCGCCCGCCAATACTGGCGCATAAATCCAAAAGAGTACGGTTAATGCACCCGACACAATACCTGCCAAGGCAGCTTTGTGTGTTAAATCCTGTTTATACAAACTGAACAGCACTAATGGCCCAAACGCTGCGCCAAACCCTGCCCATGCATTACTCACCAGTGACAACACGCTGTTAGAGCGGTCGAGAGCCAGTAGCAACGCTACCGTTGCTACACCTGCCACCCCGATTCTGCCTATCGTGACTTTTTGTTTGCTACCGACAGCTGCTCGCTTTTCGCTTCGCTTGCCGCTTGATAACAAATCTTCCGTTAATGAACTCGCACTAACCAATAACTGCGACGAAATCGTGCTCATAATGGCGGCAAGAATGGCAGCCAACAGAAACCCACTAATCAACGGATGGAACAAGATTTGAGAAAACACAATAAAAATCGTTTCAGGATCATTCAACGCAATACCAAACTTTTGAACATACCCAACGCCCACCAAGCCCGTGGCTAAAGCGCCAATAATCGTCACCACCATCCAGCTCATACCGATATTACGTGCCGTCGACACATCATTAACCGACCGAATAGCCATAAAACGAACAATAATGTGGGGCTGGCCAAAGTAGCCTAATCCCCATGCCAGACTAGATATCAGCCCCATCACGGTTAACCCCGATAATGCTTCATGCATACTCGGAATTGATTCTTTGGCAAAATAGGTAAGCTCACTGGCACTTTCAAACTGAGTAAAGGCCACGACTGGCACAAGGATCAGCGCAACAAACATGATGCACCCTTGCACGAAATCCGTCAGACTGACGGCTAGAAATCCACCTAATAAGGTGTACATCACAACAATCGCGACGGTTATCACAGCACCCCATTCGTATTGAACATTAAATGCAGACTCAAATAACTTGCCACCAGCCACAAGACCCGCAGACGTATAAAGGGTGAAAAACAACACAATAATGGCAGCAGACACCATTCTGACCTGCTTGTTTGCATGACCAAAGCGTTTGGAAAAGAACTCAGGAAGCGTTAAAGAATCATCTGCTACCTGCGTGTATACCCGCAACCGCGGTGCAACCACCAGATAATTCATCAATGCACCAATAAGTAAGCCTAACGCGATGAACATGGTGTCAAACCCCATAACAAACATAGCACCGGGCAGCCCCATCAACATCCAGCCACTCATATCAGACGCTCCCGCAGATAACGCAGTCACCTGAGGGCTCACTTGCCTGCCGCCCAAAATATACCCTGACATATCATCGGTAGATTTTCGGTATGCAAACAAGCCAATCGCCAACATGACGATAAAGTACATCGCCAACGACACGTAACTCATTACGCCTCCCTGACTTGTGCAGATGCTCCTACTTTCGCTGGCCTGCGCGCAGGCGTGGTGGAAACCGATTGGCGCTGAGTCATGCCATAGGCTTTTAGCAACAACCACAAACAGACTTTTTCTTTCGTTATTTTGATTACATCGTGCAACGTATTGCTGAGTTTCATCTCTCTACTAAACCTTTTTCACTTCGCTGATGCGTTTTGTGGAGTACCGCACAAAATACCAGCCAAACTATTAATTTCTTCTCTATTAATTCGTACTCTAATTATATTATGGTCACAATATCACCAAACAATCAAGTGTGAATCAGGTTTTGAACGTATACTCTAAGATACAAGGGTGCTAACCCGATAATTTTCTGTTAACAATTTCTCGTCACGTTTCATTGAATTAACCGAATTCGCTTATTCATTGGTGCAGATTATGTGCATATTAGTTTGAGTTCGATGCGAGATGACTAATTGAAGGATAATTTTCATTGATTCACACAACACATTTGATAGAGTTCGAACAAATAAGAAAAGTGACATATGACCATGGAAAAGTATGATGAATTGTTGGTTTCCCTGAGACGGGTGATCAGAGCAATCGACCTCTACTCAAAAAAGCTCAGTAAAGAAACAGGTCTAACTAGCCCTCAGCTTATTGTATTGCAGGAAATTGCCGCGCAAGACGGCATAATGGTGAAACAAGTCGCGGAAAACATTAACCTCAGCTCCGCAACCGTAACCAGCATTTTAGATCGATTAGAAACGAAAAATCTTGTGAGCCGCCTTCGCTCAAGTGTAGATAAGCGTAAAGTGGGCATCCATCTTACAGAACAAGGCAAGCTCGTATTAGCCGAAGCGCCCAAACCACTTCAAGAACACTTTATCCATCGGTTTGAGAAGCTAGAAGAATGGGAACAGACTCAATTAGTGGCTACGATGCAGCGTATCGCAAAAATGATGGATGCAGACGAAATAGACGCAGCCCCTATGCTTGAAGTAGGCATGCTACAGACCACGCCACCGTCTAAATCTGGTGGCTAATCACCGTACTTTGATTCTATTTATTTTTATGAGCTTGTGCCTCTGGCTGTAGAGGCGTAAGCGCAGCTTCATCGGTGGCGCGCGTCCCGCCAGTCAAAGATATCCGCATCGCCGTTTCTACATCTATATTTAACGGCGTTAATCGCGATTTATCGATATACACGGTGTACCCACCAATTTGATAACTCAACGGGATATACACACCAACCTTATCTTGATCGTTAAACAGAGATTGGGCTCCTTCCTGACTGGTTATGAAGCCAATTAGATGTGTATCTGGGTTGATTTCTACAGACACCACCGACTGCATTCGCTGCTCCTTGCCAATACTAATCAGATTCACTGCGTCTTTCAGCGTGCCATACAAGGTTTTTACAACAGGAATTTTCTCAAATACCCCTTCCCACCACGTTAGCATAATCTTGAAAATGTAGGCATTAACTAATAATCCCATTATCACCATCGCGAATAATGCGATAAGTAGTCCTAAACCTGGAAAATACCAGCGATAAGGTATAAAAGGAGTAAGTAGAGACTCAATGCTGCCAAATATCCAAACAAGTAAGTAAATCGTGACAGTGATAGGTACTATTGCTAATAGCCCCTGTAACACCAAAATTACAACCTTTCTCATCATCGATGATGTCCTACATTCCTAAAACCCTAACCTTAGAGAGTTTTACCGTGAAATGCACGGCTTTACCCAGATTGATTCACCACAACACCCATCTCATCGGATGAGATTCTGCAAAATATGCCTACGTTACGTAAATTTTACCCACGAGATATCAATCATCTCGCTTGTCCTCAAAACGAAAAACACACTTTCTATTGGTAATTCAAAAAGTTAGAGAAATACTATCAAGTTGGTATTAATCCTGCGACCCAGTTAACTAAATACCATTTTCGCAAAGAGGAATAGATTGTGAGATCGCTATTTATTATCTTCGTAATAGGATTATGCACAACTTCGGCGCTAGCCTTCGTGAGTGCCGAGCAAGACGTCGATGATACTGTAACCGTAAAACCCAATACGCTAGTACTGTTAGAAAACAGACTGTCAGAAGTGGATCAAACTCGAAATGATCGTAACAGTCGCCTCAGAATTGAGCGCATTCAACATTATTTAGACGCTGCACGTCAGAGTTGGAACGCAGGCTGGAATACCAGAGCAAAGGATTTTGCAGAGCGCGGTCTCAGGTTGCTTGAACTGCAATTAAGCCACCAGCAAGAAGATGTTGCATTTATATTTCGGTACACCCGTATTCCACAGTCCCCCATCGACTTAATGGCAGCACCATTGCGAGCGCAAGCGTATGTGTAAATTCAGAGTGTGGGTAGCAGTATACTCAGGAATTATTGGCAGTTACTTAATTGCCGATGGTATTTGGCTGGGGCTCATTGCCAAGTCGTCTTATCAGGAAGCGATGGCCTCGATGATGCGTGAAAACCCACCTATTTGGCCTTGGGTCACCTTCTACCTTGTTTACAGTTTTGTGATTCAATACCTGGTAGTTATGCCAGGGTTGCGAGACAGTCTTAGCGATTCCCCCGATTCTAAAAGCAGTACAGCATGGGTTAACATCGGGTTATCTGGTGCATTATTGGGTTTGGGCGCGTATGGCGCATATAACCTGACCAATTATGCGCTCATTGCCGATTGGCCCCTTTCTATCACTATCAAAGATTGGACGTGGGGCACGTGTGTCTCTGCGATCAGTGCACTGAGTGGTTGGTATGTAGGGCGCAAACTTATCGCTTCCTATTAGCCCATGTCAGTGGTTTATCAGCGGGTTCGTACTGCATTTAGCTTGAATGTCTATCGCCTAAGCTCAGAACACAACCCGCAACAAACCGATTATTTTCACTGAATGTACGCAAGCATACTCAATTCACCGCATCAAAGTGGTGCATTTCTCATTTCTGGTCTAATTTTTTACCCTGAGAACACTCAATCAACACAAGGAAACCCTCCGATGATCTCACGACTCTCTGCCTTGTTGCTGTGTACACAGGCGACATTACTCTCAGGAATAACGCTCTCTGCAAATGCAAATGAACAAGACGTATTTGCACTGGCACAAGGTTGCTATGCGATTAAATCACCCGATACGGGCAAATATCTACAGCGCGTTAACGTTGGAGGCCCAGTGCGAGATGGGCTAAGTTACAAATTTAGCACCCAATCAGACATGCAAGCGGCACAATTTTACTTCAAACCCACTGATTTTTCTCACTACATGGTGACAGACCAAGACGGACGTTATTTAGGTTCACACATTCCCTATCAGGTGTCTGCGGGTAAGTCACCAGGGCCGTATAACGAATGGAAAATCACAGCGCATGCGGGCAGCAACGGCAAAGAGTTCAGCTTTTTCAATCATATTATGAATTTAGATTTACGCCATAAAAAATGGGACGGCGGATTGATTTTCATTAATCTTTTACCCCCGTTTTTTGCCAACACAGAGACACGATTTGAACTAGTGCCCAAATCAGACTGCGCGCCTTACCCTGAAGCAGAACTTAATTTGGCAGACACAGGTTTACCCGATAATCATCCGCAAGTTGGTGAAGAAGTCACTGGCTTTGTTGATGCGCATACGCATATTACGTCATATGAATTTATGGGCGGAAAATTCATGCACGGCAGTCCTTTTCATCGTTATGGCATTACCAAAGCCTTAGATGACAGCCAAGATATTCATGGTCCAAGTGGCGCGCTGGATATCATTGGGAATATCATGGGCTATGGTGATGTTAACCACCGATACGACACCCGTGGTTACCCTGATTTTCCTTTCTGGCCGAACCATCGCCAAATCTCGCACCAACAAAGTTACTACAAGTGGATTGAGCGAGCGCACAAAGCAGGCTTGCGCGTACTGGTTAGTCACTTGGTCGAAAACGAAGTACTGTGCAATGCACAAAAAACCGTTAACCCAGCCAGTTGGATTAATCCGAATAGTTGCGTGACCACAGACAGCGTAGCATTGCAGATTCGTCGTATGAATGAAATGCAGAACTACATTGATGCCCAACAAGGCGGTCCCGGTCAAGGTTTTTTCCGCATCGTTAAAAGCAGTGCCGAAGCTCGCCAAGTCATTAGTGAAGGCAAGCTGGCCGTTATCATGGGAATGGAAGTGTCGGAGTCTTTTGACTGCGGCGAAAAAGACACAGGGTGCACACAAGCGTCGATTAATCAGCAATTAGATGAATATTACGATGCCGGCATACGCGTATTTTTCCCCATTCACCGCTTTGACAATCGCTTTGGCGGTGCGAAGATTGAAGATGGTTTCTTAAACCTCGGGCAAGCGCTGTCAACCGGAAACTTCTTCGACACTCAGCGATGTGGATATGGCGTAGAAGGCGCAAACATGACGAATGGCTTCCCGCTTATTGGTCAGGTTCCGGTACTTAGTAGCATTTTGCAAAGTTTGGGATTACAGCCCGACTATGATCAAAGTCATAAACACTGCAATGCTGACGGCTTATCTGAGCTTGGCGCATTTTTGATCAATCGTATGATGGACAAAAACATCATGATTGAAATTGATCATATGTCACCCGACACCACCAACGCCGTTCTTGAAATCGCAGAACAACGCAACTATTCGGGATTAATCACCAGCCATAGCCACACCCCGCTAGGTGAAAATGGCAGCATGACGGGGCTGCAAGACCGTATGGCAGCCTTAGGCGGCTTTATGGCAGTAATGAATAGAAGCGTAAAATCACTCAGCAACCGTATTGACGCCTATTTGGAACTAGCCAACAAATACCCCTATTATGTTGGCGTGGGCTTTTCAACCGACGTAAACGGAATTGCCAGACAAGCTGCCCCCAGAGCCGATAATGCCAATGATGGTGTTCAATATCCATTTACCTCTTTTGATGGTAAATACGTATTCGATCGTCAACGCACTGGCAACCGCGTATTCGATTATAACACCGAAGGCGTGGCCCACTATGGCATGCTAGCAGAGCACATTGAAGACTTGAAAAATGTGGGTACTCACAGCACATACACCTCCGTTATGCGCTCAGCGGAAGCCTACTTACAAATGTGGGAACGTACAGAGCAAAATCAATCAGGAAACTAAGTAGTACCACGCACCAAGCAGGCACAGCCGTTGTCTGCTTGGTTGTGTTTCATTTTGTGATTCTGTCCAAAATACCTCATGCTTGTTAGCACTGATTAGCTAACTTCGATTGTTCTAAAAGAGGCTTATCTCCCAACTCAATAACAACATTTAAATCCATTAGTTCACATTTCTATTTTAAGGTTGCTCAGTACCGTCTATTTCTAACGCTGCTTTGTCAAACGTGTAAATAGTTGATACTTCATCTTTATTTAACTGACCATGCCGTTTTGCTTTGTTAACTATTAACGCATCGGGAAAGTCTGCTTGCTTTGTCTTGCCACCTAATTTAATAGGTTTGGCATTGGTAAAATCTTTTAAAGCACCCCATACCGCCTGACCATCTTCAAACGTCAAATTTGGCTCAGCAAAAAGTGCGTGAACAACATCAATAATCTGCTCTTTGCTTAGGTTGTAACGCTTGCCTTTTAGTGTCCAGATCGTTTCTGTTAATACAACATCAGTTACCAGAACAGGTTGAGTGCCTAAAATCAATTTAGCCGCTTTATTGGCTTGCTTTTCATCGTCTTGCAACAAGTAGCGAAGCAATACATTTGTATCAATCGCTATCATTTATCTAGCATACTCTCTAGTGATTCTTGTTCGCTTACATCCGTGTTAGTAGCTATTCCTTTGAGTAAGCCTTTTGCTGCGCCAGATTGTTTCTTAACAATTGAAATTACACCTTGTCTATCAACAAAGCTTTCAACATCATCACCTGCATTAATATGCGCTATCATACATTGCTCGATAGGTAGTGTTATTTGCCTTTTTGCACTTACTTTAGCCATAAGAACCTCTTTACCATTTACTTGCAAGTAAAGAATATCACATCTTTACTATAACTCAACAAGTAAAGATTCGATGTTTTATATGTATTTTTTATATCCAAGGTGAGGAACTGTTTTATATAGGTTTTTCAACGCATCGGTCAATCGTTGTGGATCAGGTATTATGTAAACATCTGTCATATCATCGCTTACGTGGCCTATAGCCAATTGCTATGAACATTTCTTTAAGCCATGATGCTTTTACACCAGCCTGAGCATTATCATCTACTGCCACTTTAGTCCCGAAAGGAACAAGAGCCTCACCACCTAAACAAGCCTATATGCTTTTCAGATTTGGAAGATTTTGCTCACATATAGCTATGTTTCCTATCTCTAATCAGTGCTTGTTTGTATAAACGAAACCTTTGTCGCAATCTCTACTGGTTTAAGTTCTTCGCGGATCTCCGCTAATATCACTTTTGCTGCTATCAAGAGCTCGGGTGTAATGTCAATATCCGGTCGAAAACTCTTGCTTAACAGCTCTATCTTTCCAATGAGTATTTGTCGTTCTAAATGTATGTCTGTGCCTCTTTGCTATTAATTAAGCACCGTAGTATGCACTATAAATTCCTGCAAAAATGCTGGTATTTTTCATGCGTTATCTCTTTAACGACATCTCATTTGGTTTTACTTAGTAGCTCTTTAGTTGCAATTCCCCTAGTGTCATAGACACAAAAGCAGAAAAGCAAACTCAAGTTTCGAGTAAGTATATTAGTCGGCAGTTCAGTAAAGTAAGAGACGAAATTGAGGCGTGTAAGGATCTTAATAAAGAAGAAAGACCCACCTTCCATGAGATACGAGCTTTATCAGCAAAATTGTTTAAAGACTCTGGAATAGGCCCGTCTGGACGAATGGCGCATAAAGATGAAAAAACAACGAAGATTTACACTGAAAATCACGTGCAATGGACGCGTGTTGAAGCCGCAGAATTGGCGATTTTGTAATACTGTATAAGGGGACGGAAATGGGACGGAAATGGGACGCTTTATTTTGGCAAATTTGTCAGGGTTGCATAAATGCATGATTTATAAGGGATTAAATGGTCGGTGTGAGAGGATTTGAACCTCCGACCCCTGACACCCCATGACAGTGCGCTACCAAGCTGCGCTACACACCGACCGAAGAGCGATAAAGTCTACTTATTTTTGACCTTAATGCAATGGCCTTTTGAGGTTAATTTTCGTAAACCCGTCTGTTTGCTGTTTTTACATACAAAAAGAGCGACTTTTGGCCGCTCTTTTTGTTTTACCGAATCACAGTTGGTTTCGTTGCAACCCGTTGTCGTCTTTTGTTCAGCTACATTTTTCGCTCTTCGTCAGCACTTATACGGCTGGCGACAGCGCTGCTCTGATCTTTGTATTTGGCATCTACGCGAGCGTTATAAGGTTTTTCTGCGCGATCTGACAGCATTTCGAAGCTGATCGCACCAATTTTCATTTTTGGTTTAAGTGCCAATGGCAATTTACCGCTATTGAAAAACTCCAGCACAATGTTGCCATGCCAACCCGGATCGATACGATGCGCAGTCACGTGTACCATTAACCCCAACCGCGCTAACGATGAGCGACCATCGAGCCAGCCGACAATGTTGTCGGGCAATGTGACGGATTCATGGGTGACCGCAAGCGCAAGCTCTCCCGGGTGAAGAAAGAATGCCTTGTCATCAGGCAGTTCAATTTCGTCACTCATTACCGAGTTTAATGCTTCTTGCACTTGCTCTCGAGGACCACTTAAATCAATAAATGGCGCGGCATGATCTTGAAACACACGGAATGTGTTACCAAGACGAACATCAACGGTTACGCCGCTGATTTGGGAATAGTCAGGCTGTGGACTGATAGTAATACGTCCATCCTGAAGATATTGATAAATATCCTTATCACATAAGCGCATGATTTGGGCTCTTTTTGAAATTCTAATAGGAAGGCTGACGCAAATTATGAAAGCGAAGCCTTCTTTGTTCAATGTTTTTCTACAATAGGAATGCGATTATCGTTATCTTTGTCCCCTAGCATGGCTAAATTTAACGACAAGCGTCGTGCGATTCGACGATATTCAACACTAATGGCAGCGTCTTTTTCACGCACCAACAATGGCTTACCCGCATCAGCATGTTGACGAATTTGTGTATCAAGCGGCAATGCACCCAACAATTGCGTGTCATATTTGTTCGCTAAACTCTCACCACCACCATTGTCGAATATGTGTTCTTGATGACCACACTGCCCGCATTGATAAAAACTCATATTCTCTATTAACCCAAGCACAGGCACGTCTACTTTTTCAAACATAGCGATGCCTTTTACAGCATCTGCCAATGCTAGGTTTTGTGGCGTTGTGACCACAATCGCTCCAGTTACTGGCATTGCCTGCGATAAGGTCAATTGAATATCACCTGTTCCTGGCGGCATGTCTACAATGAGGTAGTCCAATTCTCCCCAACGGGTTTCATTTAGCAGCTGCTGAAACGCGCGACTGGCCATTGGCCCTCGCCATACTGTGGCATTTTCAGACGGCACCAAGTATCCAATTGAGTTAGCGTACACGCCTTCAACGTTAACAGGAAACATATGTTTACCGTCGTCACTTTCTAAGTGAGAGTCTGGATTGCCCAGCATAACTGGTACAGAAGGGCCATAAATGTCAGCGTCTAGAATTCCAACTTTTGCGCCTTCTTGCATCAGCGCATACGCCAGATTGACACTGGTAGCCGATTTGCCGACGCCGCCCTTACCCGACGCCACTGCAATAATGTTTTTTATACCTGGCACTCGTGGTTTAAGCGCCTTTTTTGCTTCGATTTCGGTGGTGAATTGCACATTATCTGCTGTTATACCAAGGGCATTCAATGCCTCACGTAACCCTGACCACTTGCTTTCACAAGCAAACGGAAACGCCACTATCACGTCGCCTTTGTTGACGGATATCCAACCACTGACATCGGCAGTGTCTAATGCAAAAAAGTCAGCCACGCCCTGCGTTAATTTGTCCATATCGATAGACGGCGCTTTTTTAAAACCTGAAAAATTAAAAAATCCCATCAAACTCCCCTATTTTGCAGATGCAATGTACGCGTATTTTCGATACTATTTGCGTCCTTTTTTAAACTACAAAGACTAGCAAAGTACACATGTCAAATACGCCACGTAAAATTCTTGTTACAAGCGCACTTCCCTATGCGAACGGTTCGATTCACTTGGGTCATCTTCTTGAACATATCCAAACTGATATCTGGGCAAGATTTCAACGAATGCGTGGCCACGAATGTTACAGCGTCTGTGCAGACGATGCCCACGGCACGCCAGTTATGTTGAAAGCTCAGGAGCTTGGTATTACTCCAGAGGAAATGGTGGCGCAAACGCGCGCTGAGCACCATCAAGATCTGCAAGACTTTTACATCGAATACGATAATTACTACGTCACTCACTCTGAAGAAAACAAGCAGCTGTGTGAAGATATCTACACCAAGCTAGATAATGCGGGTTATATCAGTAAACGTACTATCAGCCAACTGTACGACCCTGAAAAACAGATGTTTTTACCCGACCGTTTTGTAAAGGGAACTTGCCCAAGCTGCGGTGCAGAGGATCAAAATGGTGATAGCTGTGATGTGTGTAGCGCTACCTACAGCCCGACAGAGATGAAAAATCCACGCTCTGTTGTGTCGGGCGCAACGCCAGTTCTGAAAGATTCGGAGCATTTCTTCTTTGATTTACCCAAGTTCGAAGAGATGCTAAAAAATTGGTTGGTGAGCGGTGCGCTTCAAGAAGAAATCGCTAACAAATTAAAAGAATGGTTCGAAGAAGGGTTGCAACAGTGGGATATTAGCCGCGATGCGCCGTATTTTGGTTTCGAAATCCCAGGTGCGCCTAACAAGTTCTTCTATGTTTGGGTTGATGCACCAGTGGGTTACATGGCGAGCTTTAAGCACTACTGTGACCAGCATAATCTCGATTTCGACGCATTCTGGAAAGCCGACTCTGATGCAGAGCTGTACCATTTTATCGGTAAAGACATCACTTATTTCCATTGTTTGTTCTGGCCTGCCATGCTTGAAGGCGCGGGTCTGCGCAAACCAACTGGTGTCAACGTACACGGCTTTGTAACCGTTAATGGTGCGAAGATGTCGAAGTCACGTGGAACCTTTATTAAGGGACGTACTTATCTGGATCACCTCAATCCAGAATACTTGCGCTATTACTTCGCGTCTAAACTCAGCGATGGCGTCACCGATATTGACTTAAATTTTGAAGACTTTGCGCAAAAAGTGAATTCAGATTTGGTGGGTAAAGTGGTCAACATTGCGAGCCGCTGCGCCAGCTTTGTCACAAAACGATTCGATGCCACCCTATCATCAAATATTATTGATGAGACCTTATTAAATGAATTTAAACAGGCTGCTGAGGGCATAGCTGAGTCTTATGAAAAGCGTCAATATAACCGCGCTATTCGCGACATCATGACGTTAGCAGACAAAGCGAATCAGTTTATTGATGCACAAGCGCCTTGGGTTACCATCAAAGAAGAAGGCAAAGAAACCCTCACTCACGATGTGTGCTCGTTAGGGATTAACCTGTTTAGAATTCTTGTGATTTATCTCAAGCCTGTATTGCCAAAATTGGCAGAGCAAGCGGAAGCATTCTTGAATGATTCTCTTACATGGGAAGGCGCACAAGCTCCACTGCTAAATCATGAGATTAATAAATTTAAAGCGCTAATGCAGCGCGTAGATATGGATAAAGTAAACGCCATGGTTGAAGATTCAAAAGAAAGCCTTGAAACCAAGCCTGCTATCGATCCGAATAGCCCGTTGGCAAAAGATCCAATTGCAGATACCATTACATTCGACGACTTCGCCAAAGTCGACTTACGTATCGCCAAAATTGCTAAAGCAGAACATGTAGAAGGCGCAGACAAACTACTGCGTTTACAACTTGATTTAGGCGGCGAAACAAAGCAAGTTTTCGCGGGCATTAAATCTGCCTACCAACCTGAAGATATTGAAGGTAAGTTAACGGTGATGGTTGCAAACCTAGCACCGCGTAAAATGCGCTTCGGCCTGTCTGAAGGTATGGTATTAGCCGCAGGACCAGGCGGTTCTGATTTATGGATTCTTGAACCTCATGAAGGCGCACAGCCTGGAATGAAGGTCAAATAAACACGCTAGTCTGTTACAGCAGAATCAACCACATTCGACGCCGAATTACCTGTTAATTCGGCGTTTGTTTTTCTGCCTCATGATTTTCTACCATCGCTACATCTGGGTTGTGATAGGTATTCAGATGTTCAGCTATTTTCTTACCGAGTGCACGTTGCCATGTTACAGGCACTGCCTCGTTAAGGCGCTTTATCAATATGGTTAAATCTGCCGTGTTATCATCAGTTAATCGCTGGGATGTATTTGCCCATAAATATGACTTAGCCAGCCAAGTTGATTTATATTGCTGTGACGTTAAGTAAAGCTGCCAATACAATGCAGCCAATGGCAGATAAGCTTGCTGATAACCTTGACTAGCGGCCACCTCATACCAATACGCACTCTGACGAAGATCGGTAGGCACCGCTAACCCATAATCAAACATGATGGCAATTTGAAATGCCGCATGCGCATTGCTTTGAGGGTTTGCCTGCTGATACAAGCGCAGAGCCAAAGGGAAGTTTTGTTCGATAAGATCGCCATGATAATACAGATCAGCCAAAAGCACCGCAGCTGAGGTACTCCCTTTTTCTGCCGCTTGAGTACACAATGCCAAGCCTTCGTTGATATTTTTGGGCACGCCCGAGTCAATCAGCAATTTACCCGCGCTACATCCAGCACCATGAATACCTTCTGCCATTGCCGCGCGATACCATGCTATTGCGGTATCCTGTGAAACAGCTTTCGGCGCGTTACTAGCGGCACGCAATGCGCAATCCCCTGCCTTTTTCATTGCTTGAGGAATACCCGACTTCGCTGCACGTTCAAACCATTCACATGCATTGTCAATATTCGCCTCCCTACCCCATCCCAATTCTTCGTGAAGTGCCAGATTAAACTGCGCTAAGCCATTACCTTTGTTCGCGTGTTTTTGCAGCTGATTGTACGCTTTCTCATATTCGTGCTCAGCTTGATACTGCATGGCAACATGAAGCGCTTGTCTCCAGTCTTCAAAGCCAAACACCGAGGTGCTCATCATCACCAAAAGAAAAAAAGAAGCGGCAATCTGCCGCTTTTTAAATGTCAAAGTCATGGTACTAATTCCGCGAAGGATAAATACCATCAAGGGCAATCAGGAAATTGATTCCTAAGTAGGGATTTCGAATTTGAACAGGTTGTGAACCGCCCGCATTGGCAATGGTTGTGGTAGCAGAACTTGAAGTAGTAACCTGCACATCTAACACAATCGCATTCGCGCTCATGTCTACGGTAGGTAATCCTGTGTTGTAAATATCTTCCCGTGTTGGGTTATTTGCCAATACAGCACCCGTAGGCACACCCACATTCGCAGAGCCGGCTAATGCCCTTAAAATGGCAGAACTGGAGGATCCATCGCTAGTACTTTGCACAGTAGTAGATGCACCATGAGAATGCGCCGGCATTTGCGAAACCGATAATGTGGTTTCAACCGCGCCGCCTTGTTGGCCCAAAGACACAGTGGGCAGCCCAATACCTTGGCCAATGCCGATAGGCGAACGTCCGCGTAAGTCTGGAAGCGCAAACGTGGTTCTGCCATCGCCACCGTACGTTGTGCCATACAGTGAGAACAACGCCGTGTTGCTACTTATCGACAACAGTTGCCCGTTGGCGGGGGCATAGCCCCTGATCGTGAAATTCCCCCCAAACATACACACTGTGCCAATAAAAACATCACTAGAACACGCATTGACTTTAGCGGTAAAGAGCGACAAACCCAACAAGCTCGACATTAACGTAAGCGTAACGTATTTACATAGTTTCATGAGAAGTCCTTGTTTCTAGCGTTGACTGATTGCGGTATATCACTGTGATTAAAAACAAAACAAACGCAATGAATAATGGCGGTTCAGAAATAGGCGTTGATGTGGTATTTCTGATGACGTTAGTGATACTTACAAAAGCTTCGGCCGAAGCGAGAAACGCACCCGCACCCGCGAATTCGCCGCCATCCATTTTAATTAAACCTGTAAAAGAATCTGACGCTCCTGCCCCTAACAGAATATCAAAGGTATACGTCCCGCTGTCCGACAGTGCAGCACCAAAGCTTCCCGTACTAGTGCCATTTTGCTCATCGCCAAACGACACATCGGACGTTAAATCAGAAAAGAAAAACTCCGTATTCGCGCTGTCAAAAAAGTTAATTTCAGAATCAACAAATGCATCGCCATTGGCAATTTGTGAATCTGCATCAGCCGCAGTCGCAAACGCAATTTCAAAAGAGATAATATAAGAATCTAATAAAGAGGTATTAGACAAATTAAAGCCGATGTCAAAAATGAAATCATCAGCTTCAGCGCCTGATCCGCCATTCATTGAAGCAGAAACACCGACACCATCCCCCGTCTCAGTGAAGATTGCATTCAGCGGATTACTCCCCGTGACTGTAACATTATTGACCGAACTTGAAGCGCCAACCCCACCACTCACAGACGTCATAGATGCAGTCTGCGAACCCGTGCCGGTAAATGGCAAAGAATTAGCTGTGTCAAAAGACACTGAACCATTTAAATTAAGATCTGAGGGGATGACGGCTGCCCCTGATGTAAAAGCGAAGAGACTACAAACTATTATCGCCAATCCATGTACTGCTCGTTTGATTTTCATAATCATGACATATCCTTAGCATTATGGATGCACGAAATGAACCGCTGCATTTTTCAAGCCATGAAAGCTTTAGCTTTACTTTCAATCGTTTAAAAATTCTCCATGCGTGCACATTCAAAAATGTGTATATTTTTTAGACACCCATATTGTGCCTACTGTCTACATAATTATTTCCCTCCTTAACTGTATTTTTATACGAAAAAGGCGCACGTTGCGCCTTTTAGTCTAAACAAACACAAGGCCAATGTTATCTTTGCATCTGCTCGATACGCGCCATTAGTTCATTGCTTGCCTTTTCCATTTGACTCAACGCGTCTAACACGTTGCTGTCTATATGGTCTTTGGCTTTCGCTATCGCCGATTTTGCGGCATCCATCATTTTTTGATTAGCTTGCTCCAATGAACGAAGCGCAGACATGTCGTTCATTTGCTTTAAGCCTTCGCCAGACGTTACCCGACTCAATTCGGCAGGGGCATGCTCCAACGCACTAGCTTTGTCACCATTGCCAATGAGTGCATTGTACACGCTGCGTTTAATTTCAACGTGTTCAATTTGCACCCCAACAAGTGAGACCTTGTTCGCACCTTTTCCAATGGTTTTACCCATCGATTTCGACAAATTGAGTACCTGTGACACTTTGTCTTTCACTTCACTGGTTTTTTCAACAAGATCCTTTGACTGTGCCGACACTTCGTTAATATTAGACTCAATATTGCGTGTGCCTTCCTCAATTTTTTCCACCAGATTGTTAATCTCTTGGGTGGACTCAGAAGACCGCATTGCCAGATTTCGTACCTCTTCGGCTACGACCGCGAAACCGCGTCCACTTTCCCCTGCCCGCGCAGCCTCAATGGCGGCATTCAGGGCCAATAAGTTTGTTTGTTCGGCTATGGAGTTAATCACCCCTACAAAGCTACTAATACTACTTGCCAAACCAGACAATTCACCCGCGTGGGTCACCCCTTTCGCTGCAATGTTATCGATTTGGGTGAGCCCTTTTACCGCGTCATCTAACATTTCCGATGACCCAGTAAATAAATCACTGGCATTATCAACTTTGTCACTCTCATCTCTTAAAAGATGAGTAGCCTCGTTGAGCGCTTCGCGAATATCGCTGAGCTGCTTTTGCCCATCAAGCATTAATTCACCCACTACCTGAATTTCTGAGCTTTCGGTATTTTGTTGAATAGCTTGGTCCTGCGCTTGACGCAGTTGAGTTTCTAACTGTCCGATTCTGTGTTGCAAAGCCTGATTTTCTTCATTCAGTTCTCTAATCCGTCTTTGCTCTTCTTCGTTCTCTTTGTTCCACCACATGGTCGGGCCTCAGTTGTGCGTTGCATAAAAGAATTTGATTATTCACAGATATTTATCGACCATTTTTCAATTTACAGCAAATTTTTTTTCATACGCGAAGACGAATCTATTCGCATGCTTGCCCCAACCGCAGTGAAATTCGGTTTTGGCTTCCATTTCGGTCTAACTAACGACAGCGGCATCACACGCTTTTTCGCTACAATGACGTATACGGTCGAAAAAACGGGAAGGTATTTTTGACACCAACGCTGCCAGCGGCTGTCTTCATGAACACGACGCTCAAAAAACAGTTCTGAAAAAATTAGACGCTGATGATTTACCACTTCAAAGCCTAGCAGATGCAACCAGTCTTTGATGCGAACACTAGAAAAAAAACGTGCTTCGTGCAGGATTTGTTTTGGATTGATGGGGAAAAAACGTAGAAGCCCTGCAGGGGAAAACGGGCTAAACCCAACAATAATGACATGACCGTTTGGAGTAATTACGCGGTTAACTTCACGAAGAACTTGATGAGGATCTTGTGAAAAATCCATTTCATGGGCAAGTAGCACGGCATCAATGCTATTTTCCTGAAAGGGTAAATCCTGACTCTTACCTACAATAGCGGCATTATCGAGGCCCAACTCCTCCGTCATGCTAAATATATGTTTTATCGGCGAATGAGATAGGCTCAACTCACTGCTCAAGCTGCCAAGCTTTAAAAAATGGTAGCCAAAAATCTGTCGACTTACGTCGTCCAGCGCATGCTCAATAATGTCTTTGAGGTCATTACCCGCAGGCAAGCTCTCCCAATTACTAGGATATCGCGGCTTACGTCCAGATAACGCTGGCTTCATGTAGTCAATTGCCCCTTGATGTGACAGGTTTGAATTTCTATAGTACAGCAATTAGTCATGTAAACAAAAGAGACGATATGCATTGTCAGGTAATCCCTATTCCTATTTTTTCAGACAATTACGTTTGGTGCATTCACAACCAACAACACTGCGTGGTAGTAGATCCTGGTGACGCTGAACCCGTAATCACCTTCATCAAGCATCAAAACCTTACATTGGCAGGAGTACTGATTACCCATCATCATTGGGACCATACAGATGGACTACCGGAACTACTAAACGCCTATCCCAATGTTCCCGTGTATGGCCCCAACACACCCAAAGCGCCATTGGTTTCTCATACGCTCAAAGAAGATGATGTAGTTGACATTGATGCACTCAACCTGACATTCTCAGTGGTAGACGTCCCTGGACACACGCTCGATCACATCGCCTACGTGAGCGAATTAGGCCTGTTCTGTGGTGATACCTTGTTTAGTGCGGGCTGTGGGCGTCTATTTGAAGGCACGCCCGAACAAATGCACGCATCCTTAAATAAATTGATGGCATTACCCGATAACACACTCGTATATTGTACGCATGAATACACTCTGGCTAATTTAGAGTTCGCTCAATTAGTTGAGCCTGACAATGCGCAACTGCGTACCTATACTGAATGGGCTCAATCACAGCGAGCCAAAGATATTCCGACGCTTCCCACGACTATTGAGCAGCAAAAAAAGATCAATCCATTTGTACGAGTAACTGAACCTTCTGTGATTTCTGCTGCCGAAGAACGTTTATCTCAAAAAATAACTAAGGCTGATCAGGTTTTTGCCGTTGTAAGAGAATGGAAAGATCGGGCCTAGACGATTAGAATAGCGAACATAAAGAGCAAAAAATTTGATGTACATGAAAAAACGCTTGCTACTTCCTTTCGTTGTAACACTTTCGGCGTGTCAATTGACAACGCCAACAATAAGCGACAACGACACGCACACAATTGATGAGTCACTTGAACTTGTTGAAATACAGCAGGTTGAAGAGGATTTACTGTGTGACTCCGAACAAGAGCACAACACTGAGCATTGCACAGCCAGTGAAGGGACTATTCCAGTTAGCCATCCTGTTGAACAGGTAGACATTCCTCTTGAAACCACCGATGTAGTGGAGTCCCATCCTGCCCCAATTGATGATATGTGGGAACGGATTCGTGTTGGCCTCATATTTGATGTCCCTGAGAACAAACGTATTACAGCACAACGCAATTGGTATTTACGCCACCCCGCCTATATGGAACGTGTTGCTAAACGCGCAAAGCCATTTTTGCATTATATTGTAGACACCCTTGAACATGAGAACATGCCGCTGGATTTGACACTACTCCCCATCGTAGAAAGTGCCTTTGATCCATTCGCGTATTCCCATGGTCGCGCCGCTGGCATGTGGCAATTTATTCCGGGAACGGGTAAACGCTTTGGCATGAAGCAAACGTGGTGGTACGACGGACGCAGGGACGTGACCGATTCTACACTCGGTGCCGTAAACTATTTAAATTACTTACTAGACTATTTTGACGGCGATTGGCTTCATGCATTAGCCGCCTATAACAGTGGCGAAGGCAGAGTAAAACGCGCCATCCGCAAGAATAAAAAAGCGGGTAAGCCGACTGATTTCTGGTCGCTGGATCTCCCCAGAGAAACGCGCGCTTATGTACCCAAGTTACTAGCGCTAATTGATATTCTCAGAAATAGTGACAAATATGCCTTCAACTGGCCCAAAATTGAGAACAAAGCGGTAATTAAAGCAGTAAATATAGGCTCTCAGATTGACTTAGCACTGGCTGCTGACATGGCAGGCTTATCGTTAAAAGAGCTGCACGCGCTAAATCCTGGCTTTAATCGTTGGGCAACAGATCCCCACGGGCCGCACCGCTTATTGGTGCCACTAGAAAAAGCCCCAATGTTTGAAGATGCACTGGCTAACATAGATAAACAAGAGCGTCTAAACTGGGTACGGCACACAGTAAAAAGCGGTGACAGTTTGCTTAAGCTGGCGAAAAAATACCACACAACGGTAGATATTATTCAGCAAGTAAACGACATGCGTGGCAATATGATTCGTGTCGGCGATCACCTTTTGGTGCCAGTCGCGCTCAAATCGCTCGATAACTACACCCTATCTGCCGAGCAGCGATTAGCACAGACTCAGTCTAAAAAGCGTGCTTCCCACAAGTTAACCCATAAAGTAAAGTCTGGCGACACCATGTGGGACTTGAGTCGTAAATACAACGTCAACGTGCGAAGCTTAGCAAAGTGGAATGGCATGGCTCCCACTGACACACTGCATCCTGGTAAAACCTTAGTTATTTGGGTGAATTCAGTAAGCAAAAACCAGCGTAGCGATGCCGTGATGCGAAGCTTAACTTATACGGTTCGCCGTGGAGATTCATTAGCTCGGATAGCCAATAAGTTCAATGTTACTATTAACGATTTAAAACGCTGGAATCAATTAAACCCGAAGAAGTATTTGCAGCCGGGACAGCGCTTAAAAGTCTTTGTAGACGTAACAAGAACCTAAACCCAATGCAAGGACGCACGTGCTAAATTTCAGCCTGACCAAATTAAAGCAAAGCCACGAAGGGCCGTGGCTAATGCTAGATTTGGTCATGTTGTTATTACTCACCATTAATTTACTCTGGATCATATTCGATACCCTTTTTGAGACGCAGCTATTCAGAGGCTTTCTCTCCAGTATTTCACAGCAAGTTGTCGTTGGTTACCAACCGATTCATGAGAACTTTCTGGTCATTGATTTAGTTTTCATCGCCATATTTTTAACTGAGTTTTTCCTTCGATGGCTGGTAGCGATATACCGTAAGACTTACATGCGCTGGTACTTTTTCCCCTTTATTCATTGGTATGACTTGGTAGGGTGCATTCCGTTAAGCGCAACGCGTATTTTTCGTTTTCTCCGCATTTTTTCTATCTTACATCGACTACACAAGTATCAAATTATTGATCTTAGACGCACCGCACTGTTTCGTTTTATCTTTTTCTATTACAACGTCTTTGTTGAAGAGCTCAGTGACAGGATTGTGGTAAAGGTACTATCTGACGCACAAGAAGACATTGCCGCTGGCTCTCCACTGATAGACGATATTTTCGAATCCGTTTTAAAGAAACGACAAGATATCGTTTGCGCATGGGCAGCAGCTATGCTCTCTCACATTGGAGATTCGTTAGCGGATGCCAATCACGGAAAAGTATTTCGCCAACATGTGAGAGACAGTGTTGGCCGTGCAGTCAGACAAAATAATCAAGTTAACACGCTTAAACTTGTGCCCGTTGTAGGCAGCACGATAGAGCGAACGCTAGAAGATGTGGTCACTGATATCGTGACTCAATCGGTGGTAAATTTATTGCAAGACCTCTCCCCTGATAAAGTCGACTACTTTGTTCGCAATACACTCACGCAATTCGACCCTCAAGAACAAGCGCTAGAGAACGAAATGTTAATGGTCATTTCTGAAGTGCTAGAGCTAATAAAATCACATGTGGGCGAGCAACGCTGGAAAGCAGAGCTCGCCAAGCATTAACCACTGTAATATGATGTATTTTTTGACTAAACTTTCTATATTTCAATGCGCTACGTACTTACTTTACTCGCTGTAGCATTAGCAGTCTCGGGTTGTGCATCAATATTTGGTAAACCTAACGTTGTTACGGTTAACCAGCACGGTAACACGAAAGTAGTGTACCGAGCTGATGATAAGACGCGTTTTCGTAACCTTTACGCTGGCAAGAAAATCTACCCGCTTACCTGTGAGGCTGACTGCTACGCACCACGCCGTGAATTGGAATGCGAATCAGACAATGAAGACTGTCACTATATAGGCAAACAAACCTTGCCCACACTGAGTGCGGGATTCACCGTTACTTGGCTTGGTCATGCGAGCTTTCATGTTGAAACGGATGAAGGTGCGCGCTTTTTGTTTGATCCAGTTAGCGATCAATTCGATTGGCCTGTAAACTGGGCGTTCTACTTGTCAGAAGGTTTCAATCGGCAACCTCCCAATTGGCCAGACGACGAGAAGATGTCAGAAATTGACGCAGTCATGTATTCTCATATTCATTACGACCATTTCAATAAAAGTGATATTAAGGATCTCGGGCCCGCTCCTCAATATCTTACTCCGCTTAACACCGCACATCATTTCCCAGAAGAGGGTTTATCCATTGAGGAAATGGCGTGGTATGCTACAACGGAAATTAAAAATACACGCATTCACTTCGTGCCAGCCCACCATTTTAGCAGCCGAATCTGGGTTCCCTTTATCTACGATGACAATGAAAAGTCGCTTTGGGGGGGCTGGATTCTTGAAAACAAAGGAAAAACCCTCTTTTTTGCAGGAGATACTGGCTACTCTCAGCATTTCAAAGATATTCAGGCTAAATATGGCAATATTGATATATGCCTTTTACCTATCGCTTCCTACTTCCATGAAGAATATGGTGAGTGGTATCGGTACGTACACACCACCCCTGAAGATACGCTTATGGCAGCTAAAGAATTACAATGCGGAGTAGTCATCCCGTGGGGGTTTGGCAAGCACAGTTGGAAAATGGGAGATATTAGCAGCCACTCGGCCCTTACTCGGCTTCTTAATATGTATGAAAAAATTGATACCCCTCCTCCTCTTTTCATTTTAAATGAAGGTGATAGCGTAAGGTTTTAACAAGTGACGAGCTAGGTAAAGTTACGTAAAGGTTAATATTGACAGAAAAAAGGCGCTTAACGCGCCTTTTCTTGATTCAGTGATTAGTCTGCTTTGTAATTGTCATGGCAGCCTTTACAGGTTTTGAAAATCCCCCCGATTGCCGCTTTATATTGACTATCGTTGCCAGCAGCCGCAACATTTTGTAATTTTGCAGCGGCATCAGTTAGCGCTTGGATTTTTTCTTTATAATCGGCTTGATCTTCCCATACTTTTGGGAGAGATTCAGAGCCAACATCAAACTTTCGCGTGTCTAACGCAAAGTAGTCTTCCATCATTAAAGACAGCTGCTCTAAACGCAAACCACTCTTTTCCATAGACGCTGCATCAAACGGAATTTTTCCCTTAGACATCGCACCCAATGAGCCTACATTGCTTCGCACTAACTGCATTAATGCTTGTCTGAACTCTACCGCTGTTTTTGCTTGTTTTTCTGACTTCGCTTCTTCAGCAATTACACCGCATGAAATGCTGCTCACACTAAGAGCAACAGCCAACATCAACTTTTTCATAGTCTTCCTTTATGCCTGTTTTATTCGTTTTATGTGTTAAAGGGGGCGCTTACAACGCCACCTTCATGTTAAGGTTTTTCGCTAAAAATGCCCATACATCCGCATACTGATTAATTTTCTTCTCAGTCGGTGTGCCTGCGCCGTGTCCGGCATTTTTATCAATACGGATCATCACTGGCGCAGGGCCTGCCTGAGCCGCCTGAAGAGCCGCGATATATTTGAAACTGTGTCCTGGCACAACACGATCATCGGTGTCAGCAGTTAATACCAATACCGCGGGATACTCAGTGCCTTTTTCCACATTATGGTAAGGGCTGTACTGATATAGAACGTTAAACTCCTTTGGATTATCTGCACTACCATAGTCGTCTACCCAATAACGCCCTGCAGTAAACTGATGAAAACGCAACATATCCATCACGCCCACAGCCGGAACGGCAGCCGCGAACAAATCGGGGCGTTGGTTAGTTACTGCACCGACAAGTAAACCGCCATTACTACCACCAAAAATCGCCATCTTTTCAGACGAAGTGATGTCGTTTTCAATTAAGTACTCTCCGGCAGCAATAAAGTCATCAAACACATTTTGCTTTTGCAGTTTTGTGCCGGCCTTGTGCCATGTTTGGCCATATTCGCCCCCACCACGTATATTAGCTTGCACGTAAACGCCGCCCATTTTCATCCATGTTAGACGCTCCAAAGAAAATCGAGGAAGTAACGATACGTTAAATCCTCCATAACCATACAGTAACGTCGGTAAATTCGTTTTGTTCACATTAGACTTTAATCTACTGATGGTCATCGGTACTTTGGTACCGTCTTTTGAGGTATAAAATACTTGCTCAACAATAAAGTCTTCAGGATTAAACTTTACATTCGGTTTGCGATAAACCTGCGTTTTGTCGTCAGCAAGTGACGTTTTAAATATCGTAGTGGGATAATTAAAACTAGAGAAAGAATAATAAACATCATCCGATTTCGATGACGTGTTGATTCCTCCAACACTGCCAATTGTAGGCAAAGCCAGTTTTTTGCGGGTTCCAGAAGCCTCTATTTCATAAAGTGCTGACTTTGCATCTTCCATATAGTGCGCGATGATGGACGACTTGGAGAGACTCGCTTCATCAAGCACAGATTTTTGCTCAGGCACTTCTTCTTTCCAGCTCAACGCATCAGCACCTAAATCAATGCTAACAATGCGTTTGCGAGGTGCACTTTCTGTTGTTTGGAAATAGACAGTATCACCGCGGCTACCTACAATACTGTATTCGTAATTAAACCCTTTAGCCAAAAAAGTAGGCTTTGCACCTTTCTTGGTGAGATCTTTGTATAACACCTGATAGCGGTTGTCTGTGCCGTGCCAAACCGTAATTAATAACCAACGACCATTACTCGTTACATAGTTTGAATAGCCCCACTCTGGGTTATCTTTATTGGTATATACAAGGGTATCTTTTGATTGCGCATCACCCAATCGATGGTGATACACAGCCATATCGAAGTTTAAGCTTTGAAATTCTTGCCCTTCTTCAGGTTCGGGAAAGCGAGAGTAAAAGAAACCACTTTCGTCGCTATTCCAAGCAACATCATTAAACTTCAGCCAATCGAGATCATCGTTAAGTGTCTCCCCGCTTTCAACATTAAGCACTTTCCAGTTTCGCCAGTCAGAGCCGCCTTTTTGAATAGCATAAGCAACATAGGTGCCCTTGGGGCTAACCACATAGCTTGCAAGTGCTCCTGTGCCATCTTTTGCCCATGCATTTGGGTCAATCAAGACTTTGCTTTTTCCGTCTTTTTCTACATAGAGAACCGATTGATTTTGTAAACCGTCGTTCTTCAGGTAAAAAATTGCGTCACCATACACTTCTGGTGTAGAAAAACGTTCGTAATTCCACAAATCAGTCAGTGATTCTTTAATTTTTTCCCGATATGGGAGTGCATCAATATAGTCTTGCGTAACGGCATTTTGGGCGTCTACCCAATTGGCAACGTCTTCCGAGTTTCTGACATCGTCCTCTAACCATCGATAAGGATCAGCAACCGTCGTGCCATGATAAACATCCTTATGATCAACAGATTTTGTTTTAGGATAAGTAAAATCTTTTGCGTTCGCAGACATGCACGCCACCACACAAATACTCGTTATTAATTTTTTCATTCATTTGCTTCCTTGAGCACAGCAAGTCGGTAAGCATACCGCAATTAACCTTAATAGGTCTGTAAATTCACAATAAAACAACAAATTTACGCGATAAATGAAAAAAGCCAGCAAGGGATTGCTGGCTTTATATTCCGTTCTTTTACTCTACAAAAGAATGTCACTAACTGGTTAGGTCATCGAAGAATTTCTTCACACCGTCAAAGAAGCCTTTTTCTTTAGGACGGTATTTTGCTGCCTCTTCTCCTTTACCCATTGATGTATCCAATTCTTCCAGCAGTTCCTTTTGACGACTCGTTAGATTGACCGGTGTCTCAATCACTACCTTACACATCAGGTCGCCAACGGTACCACTTCGAACTGACTTAACCCCTTTACCACGTAAGCGGAACATCTTACCCGTTTGCGTCTCTTGAGGGATTTTCAGTTTCACTTTACCGTCTAGGGTCGGCACTTCTATTTCACCACCCAATGCGGCCTTGGTAAAGCTTAGTGGAACTTCGCAGTATAAATTGTTGCCATCGCGCACAAAGATTGGGTGTTCACGTACATGCACCTGAACATATAAATCTCCCGCTGGCGCGCCGTTCTCGCCTGCTTCGCCCTCACCGCTTAGGCGAATGCGATCACCCGTATCGACCCCTGCAGGGACTTTAACGGATAATGTCTTGGTTTTTTCCTTGCGTCCTTGTCCGTGACAACTACGGCATGGGTCGGCGATAATTTTTCCACGACCAGAACACGTTGGGCAGGTTTGCTGAACAGCAAAGAACCCCTGACGCATTTGAACCTGACCATTACCATGACAGGTTGGACACGTTGTTGGTGTCGAGCCTTTTTTAGAGCCAGAACCATCACATTCGTCACACCCAACCAACGTCGGCACGCGAATTTCTACGTTCTTTCCTCGAACCGCTTCTTCGAGAGTGAGCTCAAGATTGTATCTAAGGTCAGCCCCTTGTCTTGCACGCTGACGACCACCACGGCCACCACCGAAAATATCACCGAATACATCACCGAAAATATCGCCAAAATCAGCACCGCCACTAAAGCCCGCGCCTCCACGATTAGGATCTACCCCAGCATGGCCGTACTGGTCATAGGCAGCACGTTTTTGATCGTTGGTGAGTATTTCATAGGCCTCTTGAATCTCTTTGAATTTTTCTTCGAGATCTTTATCACCCTGTGTTCTATCAGGATGGTACTTCATAGCGAGACGCTTGTATGCTTTCTTTATATCGCGCTCGCTCGCGCCTTTATCCACACCAAGCACTTCGTAATAGTCACGCTTCGACATATTGCTTGTTTACCCTACTCTGAAAGTTGTGTAACCCTTATTTAAAAAACAAGGGCGCAATGCGAAAAATGCTAGCGCCCAAGTTCGATAAACACGTTGTTGTGGTAGCGCGCTACCACATAAGAGTTAATTACTTCTTATCGTCTTTAACTTCTTCAAACTCAGCATCTACTACGTCATCGTCTTTCGATGCCGCTTGCTCGCCTTGCTCTGGCGCAGCGTCACCTTGTTGTGCCGCTTTAGCTTGAGCAATTTCCATCAATTTCGCTGATGCTTGAATAAGTTCTTGGGTTTTCGCTTCGATTTCAGCTTTATCTTCACCTTTCGCAGCGGTTTCAAGGGCGCTGATTGCATCTTCAATCTTGCTCTTTTCATCCGCAGGAAGTGCATCACCCGCTTCTTCAACTTGCTTACGTGTTGCGTGAACCATACCGTCAGCTTGATTGCGCGCCTGAATCAGCTCTTCAAATTTCGCATCAGCTTCTTTATTAGCTTCTGCATCACGCATCATTTGCTCGACTTCATCTTCACTCAAACCTGAAGACGCTTTAATCGTAATCTTCTGCTCTTTACCAGTATCTTTATCTTTCGCAGATACATGTAAAATACCGTCAGCGTCAATATCGAAGGTAACTTCAATTTGAGGTACGCCTCGAGCAGCTGGACGAATACCTTCAAGATTGAACTGCCCTAACGATTTGTTACCAGCAGCTTGTTTACGCTCACCTTGAAGTACGTGAACCGTTACCGCTGACTGGTTATCGTCTGCTGTAGAGAAGGTTTGCGATTTCTTCGTTGGAATGGTCGTGTTCTTCTCGATCAAGGCAGTCATTACACCACCCATGGTTTCAATACCCAGTGATAAAGGCGTGACGTCCAGAAGAAGAACATCTTTTACGTCACCTGCTAGTACACCACCTTGAATCGCAGCACCTACTGCAACGGCTTCGTCAGGGTTAACATCTTTACGCGGCTCTTTGCCGAAGAATTCGGTTACATACTTTTGTACTAGAGGCATGCGTGTTTGACCGCCAACTAAAATAATGTCGTGAACATCATTTACAGTAAGGTCTGCATCTGCCAATGCTTGTTTAACAGGCACAAGAGATTCTTTCACCATATCTTCAACAAGAGACTCAAGTTTTGCGCGCGTAACTTTGATTGTCAGGTGCTTAGGACCTGATGCATCCGCCGTAATATACGGCAAGTTAACTTCTGTTTGTTGCGCAGAAGACAATTCAATTTTTGCTTTCTCGCCTGCTTCTTTCAAACGCTGCATTGCAAGAGGATCTTTACGTAAATCTACGCCCTGATCTTTCTTGAATTCTTCTACAAGGTAGTTGATAACACGGTTATCAAAGTCTTCACCACCAAGGTGCGTATCACCATTGGTTGCTAGTACTTCAAATGTGTGCTCGCCTTCAACTTCATCAATTTCAATGATAGAAATATCGAACGTACCGCCACCAAGGTCATAAACTGCAACAACATTATCACCTTTTTTCTTATCCATGCCGTATGCCAATGCGGCCGCTGTCGGCTCATTGATAATACGCTTAACTTCAAGACCCGCAATACGGCCTGCATCTTTAGTAGCTTGACGCTGAGAATCGTTGAAATAGGCTGGAACGGTAATAACAGCTGCTGTCACTTCCTCGCCAAGGTAATCTTCTGCCGTTTTTTTCATTTTTTTCAAAACTTCAGCAGACACCTGAGGCGGAGCCATTTTTTGATCTTTTGCTTCAACCCATGCGTCACCATTGTCAGCTTTAACAATGTTGAATGGCATGATGTCGATATCACGTTGCACTTCTTTGTCTTCAAAACGGCGCCCGATTAGACGCTTAATTGCAAACAATGTATTCTTAGGGTTTGTAACAGCCTGACGCTTTGCCGGCTGGCCTACAAGTGTTTCACCATCGTCAGTGTATGCGATGATTGAAGGTGTAGTGCGATCACCTTCAGCATTTTCAATAACTTTAGGTTTGTCGCCGTCAAGTACTGCGACACATGAATTGGTAGTACCCAAGTCGATACCAATAATTTTACCCATTAGTGTGTCTCCGATAAATCTTTTTAAATGTCTGTATCTTTTGTGGGGCTATTAAACAATTTTTCAATATTAAAGATGAAAAATTTATTAATCGATTTGCCACACAATGTGTTTTTAAGCCTGTGTATCTACGCCACTTTCAGGCGCGCGAGATACCATCACCATAGCTGGACGTAATAATCGCCCATTAATCAAGTAACCTTTCTGCATCACTGCCAGCACAGTATTAGGTGCGACATCGGCACTTTCTTGCATTGACATCGCTTGATGGTGTTCTGGGTTAAAGCTCTCGCCTTGTGGGTCAATCACTTCCAACCCGAACTTTTCAATCGTGCTAATGAAAGACTTGAGAGTTAGCTCAACGCCGTCAACGATTGGTTTGATCGCTTCGTTTTCGCTGTCAGAAACCTGGATCGCTCGCTCTAAGTTGTCAGCGACAGGAAGAAGCTCACCGGCGAATTTCTCTAACGCAAATTTACGCGCTTTTTCGACTTCTGATTGCGCACGACGACGGGCATTTTCCATTTCTGCGTGAGCGCGCAATACGCTGTCTTTCTGCTCTTGCACGGTTGCTTCTGCCGCCGCAAGTGCCGCTTCTAATTCAGCAATACGTGCTTGCTCTTCTGTCAAAGCCTCATTGCTTTCTTGTACTGTCTCTTCTGCAGCCGCTTGAGTCTGTTCTAACTCTTGCTGATCTTGCGGCTGTTGTTCATTACTCATGCTTAACTCCAATTACGATCATCAAAGTGATTCACATCGGAACGTACTTTATGACTGTCCGATATTTGAACTGGCTCTAGTTATGGGGTCGCTACTACAGGCTTCAAGGGCAAAAACCATAGTTTTTTTATTGTTATTGACATTTTTTTTCATTTTGATTGGCAAATGAGCAATCACGCTCGAAAACAGGCGTTATGTCAGCCTTGCCTATACACATTGACTGCTTAGAGAAATCGAGAATGGATCAGAACTATTAGTGAATGACGGCAGGATCGATATCGTGACTAGACAAAATTTTTGCCAATTCACCAGACTGCTTGATTTTAGTGATGCCAAAATTAATGAGTGGCATGAATTGCTGTTTTTCATTTCTTAGGCGAATGAGCAAATCACCACGAGAGTGTAATGAAGTAAACTCTAAACTGACGCCGTGTACGCTAGCCCAAAATTTGGCGGTTTCCTTCTCCAAAATAGCAACACGGACGCGGCCTTTACCGAGCGCCTGTATTAGTTCGCTTTCTGTAGAAAAGTCATGTCGTTTGAATTTATCATCATCATGGTAAAAGTACCCGTCAATGGTGCCGACTGCGTGATCATAATAACTATGTGGTTTTTCGAAGTTTTCACCGTTACCTTCGAGGGTAACAATGTATTCTTGCACTTCAAAAATTGGTTGGCTCACGACAAAATCTTCACCTGGCTGACTTCCTTTTAGCCAAGCCAGACTAATAAACTCAAAATCTATAAGTCCGTCAATCAGCGCTTTTTGCGCGCGTTTAGCTGGAAAGTAAACATGATCAAAAGTCAGGTTGGCATGTTTTGCAATGGCATCGGTCACTTCTTTAAACACACCGTAGCTACCTGAGTTTGCACCTCGTTGATAAGGTACCCAGCGTCCCTCGATGCCCAGATCAAAATACAAGATCTCGCTATTGGCATGTTTTGAACTGTCATTTGCATTGACAAACAATGACGTAAACAACACAAAAACAAATACGACTAATCGACCCATAATCTTCATTCAGGCGGTTGAATTAGAGCATAAAGGCCCTTACTTCAACCCTGTTTCGCTACCATATAATGTATGTACATTAGCGACTTGATTTAAAAGCTATACCGTGAAGCCATCAATTCAAACGCTTAAATTTTATACTCCTACTATGCACCGATTAATGCAAAATGCCTAGTAATTTTTTTTGGCGCAATTTGGCTAGAAATACGAAAGTAAAAGTTAGAGAGCCAGCGCACCGCATTAACACGGTGCGCAGACAGGCTAAATAGCGTTGGCGACTTTTGTTCCTTGTTCTATTGCGCGCTTCGCATCCAGTTCAGCAGCGACATCTGCTCCCCCAATTAGGTGATAAGGCTTGGTTAGCCCATCCACCAGCGCACGAAGTGGTTCCTGACCTGCACAAATCACAATGTTGTCTACCTTGATTATTTGCTGTTCACCGTCCACCGTCACATGCAATCCATCATCATCAATTTTGTGGTATTGAACCGCTGGGATCATGGTTACACCTTTCGCAAGCAATCCAGCTCGGTGCGCCCATCCCGTGGTTTTACCCAAACCCGCACCAACCTTAGTGGTTTTACGCTGAAGCAAAAAGATTTCACGTGCCGATGGATGAGGTTGTGGTGTCATACCTTCGATTCCGCCGCGCGACGTCAATGTCATATCGATTCCCCACTCCTTCATAAATGCAGGAATATTTTGGCTGGTTGATTCGCCTTCATGAGCAAGATATTCAGACACATCAAATCCAATGCCCCCAGCTCCCATCACCGCAACGCGCTTGCCAACAGGCTTCTTATCGCGCAGCACGTCCAAATAGGTCAATACAGACGGATGAGAAATGCCTTCGATGTCGGGTTGACGAGGAACAATCCCTGTAGCAAGTACTACTTCATCAAAATTTCCTTCATTCAAAGTCTGTGCATCTACGTAGGTATTTAGCACAACGTTGACATGATGAAGAGCTAATTGCTTTTTAAAGTATCTCAGTGTTTCGTAAAACTCTTCTTTGCCGGGGATTTGTTTAGCAATGTTAAATTGGCCACCAATTTCACTCGCAGCGTCGAACAATGTGACGTCATGCCCCCGCTGTGCAAGGGTAACTGCTGCAGCTAATCCTGCAGGCCCAGCACCGACCACCGCGACACATTTTTTAACGTCGGCAGACGTAATATTTAATAGTGTCTCGTGACAGGCTCTAGGATTAACCAAGCAACTTGTCATTTTACCCTCAAAGACATGGTCGAGACAGGCTTGGTTGCAGCCTATGCATGTGTTGATTTCATCTGCCCGATCTTCTGCCGCCTTTTGCACGAACTCAGGATCAGCAAGAAACGGTCTTGCCATCGACACCATATCTGCATCCCCTCTTGCCAATACGGCTTCAGCGACATCGGGCATATTGATACGGTTTGAGGTAATCACTGGAATATTGAGCGCTTCTCTAAATTTAGCAGTAACCCAGGTAAACGCTGCACGAGGAACTTTAGTCGCAATGGTAGGAATTCGTGCTTCGTGCCAGCCAATTCCAGTATTAATAATGGTGGCACCCGCATTTTCTATCTCTAGACCTAGCTGCACCACTTCATCATAAGACGAACCGCCCTCAACCAGATCCAACATAGACAATCGGTAGATGATAATAAAGTCTTTCCCAACAGCCTCTCGTACTTGTTTAACCACATCAATTGGCAATTTGATACGGTTTTCATACTCTCCGCCCCATTGGTCATCACGATGGTTAGTACGCTTGGCAATGAACTGATTCAAGAAGTACCCTTCCGAACCCATGATTTCTACACCATCGTAACCGGCCTTTTGTGCTTGCTGAGCTGTAAACACAAAATCACGAATTTGTTGGGCAATACCTTCTTCGTCTAGCGCTTTAGGCTTAAACTTATTGATTGGCGCTTGCACCGCTGAAGGTGCTACGAGATTAGGGTTATACGCGTAGCGTCCAGTATGCAAAATTTGCATACAAATTTTACCACCTGCTTCGTGAACAGCATCGGTGATCACTTTGTGTTCTGCAACACGCTCATCACTATCTAACCTACGAGTATGGGGATGGGTCGCCCCTTCGTCGTTAGGGCCAATACCGCCCGTAACAATTAATCCGACGCCCGCTTTTGCGCGTTCCGCAAAAAATGCGGCCATGCGTTCATGTCCATCAGGCATCTCTTCAAGCCCAGTGTGCATAGAGCCCATCAGCACACGGTTTTTGAGCGTCGTAAAACCTAAATCTAGTGGCTCAAGTAAATGTGGGTATTTTTTAAATCCCGGTAGTGATTCAAATGACTTCTGCATAATTGGTCCTGATAAACGTTTATTTTGTCATGGTAGATTCGTTGGGATGCAACGGTTCAAATGAAGGCATGCGCTTTTCTTGCTGTGCGGTTAATGCTTCTTGAAGGTCAGGCATTTGGAACATACCACTTTGCCAGGTTGCAATGTAATTCAAGCTATCATTCACACTATGATCACGCGCATAGTTGAGCATTTCTTTACATCCCGTTACGGCAACAGGTGAATTCATTGCAATTGAAGCTGCAAGCTTCATTACATGTTTGATGAGTGACGCTTGATCAGCGAAAGTACCATTCACGAATCCGTGTTTTACCGCTTCTTGCGCGTGCAAATCTCGGCCAGTAAATGCCATTTCTCTCACAATGCCTGCGGGCATTAGATGCGGTAAACGTTGCAATGTGCCTACATCGGCGGTCATACCGATTTGCGTTTCTTTAATAGAGAAGAAAGCATCTTCTGTACAGTAGCGAATATCGCACGCACAGAGTAAGTCTAATCCGGCACCAATGGCTCCGCCTTGTACACAGGCAATGACTGGCAGGCGGCAAGTCTCAAGCACGTTGAATGCGGCTTGAAGTTCAAGCACGGTGCGGCGCAATCGCTCTGCTCTTCGAGCAGGTTCACCTTCAAATGAGCGACCAATTTGAGCAAAAACATCTAAATCCATCCCTGCACTAAAGTGCGGCCCAGTCGACGAGATAACAATCACGCGCGCCTCTGCCTGACGATCGATCTCTTTAACGACCTTCGGAAATTCTTCCCAAAAAGCGGGTGACATGCAATTCAGCTTTTCAGGTCGATTTAACTGAATGTGAGCAATGTGATTCTCAATGGAAACCGACACCGTTGTTAGATCAGAAAGTAAATTGTCGCTCATTTTTGTCGTCCTTCTTGATGGTGGTACGTATTGAATACGCCTGACTACATTGATTTAGAATCGTCTTCAACCAAACTAGACAACGTCAAGATAAGAGGTTATTTTGACGCTGTCAAGATTTATGCTACTGTGCGCCCATGAAAGAACAAAACACAAAACGCGCTTATCATCACGGTGATTTGAGAGTCACACTACTTGAGGCCGCAAAAGCGCTAATGGCTGAGGCAGGCATTGAAGGATTATCTTTAAGAAAGCTGGCTGACAAAGTCGGCGTATCGCGAACAGCGCCTTATCATCACTTTAAAGATAAAAATGAATTGCTTTGTGCCATTGCAGCTGAAGGCTTTGAGCATTGGCATACACTGGCAGATGAAATACTGGCTAAAACGCACCTTTCGCCAAAGGCGCGTTATCGCGAGTTTGTGTATGAGTACATTCGTTATGCCTCTGAAAATCCAGAAATGTATGATCTGATGTTTGGTCGCACGATTTGGAAACAAAATACTGCCACAGACGCACTGAAAAACGTGGCATTTCCAAGCTTTCAATATCAGGTCACTATGACAAAAAAGTGGCAAGAGCAAGGAATTATGCCAAAAGAGGAAGACCCTTTAAGGCTCGCGCAAGTTACGTGGGGAACCATTCATGGTATTGCCAGATTGCTCATTGATGGTATTTATGCCGATACCAGCCACATAGACGAGATGTGCGAGACGGTTGTAAATCTGTTTATTCAGGACAAGTAACAATGAGCATAATTTGACGACCCTAATGCCACCCTGTCTTAATTAAATCTGCGGCTTTTTCTGCAATCATAATGGTAGGTGCATTGGTATTTCCACCAATTAATGAGGGCATAACCGACGCATCAACCACACGTAAACTGCGCACTCCCCTCACTTGCAATTTTGAATTAACGACAGCCATTTCGTCTTCCGGCGCACCCATTTTGCATGTGCCGATTGGATGGTAGATGGTTTCTGCGTGTTGACGCAAAAACGCAAGAATATCTTCGTCGCTCTGTTTGTCTTTTCCCGGTGTCACTTCACGAGGTAAATATTGCGTAAACTCTGGCGCATTAAGAATAGCGCGGGCCTTTCTCACACCGTCTATCATGACTTTGCGATCATCTTCATGTGCGAGATAATTAGGATCAATCACGGGCGCGTGCTGTGGATCACTGCTTCTCAACTGGATACTTCCTCGGCTTTTTGGATACAAACAGCACACATGAATACCGAAACCATAGCCAAACGCCGTAGAGCGCCCATGATCTTGTAAAATTGCAGGTAAAAAGTGGTATTGCAAATCAGGCACTTGCCCAGCTAAGGCACTTTTTACAAATCCACCGGCCTCTGCAATGTTAGACGTCAATAACCCCGTTCTACCTGAGAGGTATTTGAAAAAATGAGAAACATACATGGGCAAGGCACGTACATCTACCGCGTAACCCTGTTTGGCCTTACAACGGTATTGAACAATCGCATCTAGATGGTCTTGTAAGTTTTGCCCCACCCCCGGTAAATCTACGTTTACTTCGACGCCTTTCTCCGCAAGCGCGTTTGCGCTTCCTATACCTGATAACATTAACAAGTGTGGTGTATTGATTGCACCACCGCTTAAAATCACTTCATGCTTAGCCGTTGCGACTTTGCGTTCACCCGCTTGCAGATACTCTACTCCTTTAGCCGTTTTATCATCTAGTAGTACCCGTTGCGCCTGCGCATTTGTTATTACAGTTAAGTTAGGCCGCGACATAGCGGGCAGCAAATACGCTCTGGCCGCCGAACAACGGCGCCCTTCCTTCTGTGTTACCTGATAAAAGCCGACACCCTCACGTTGATAACTGTTAAAATCTCCAACATGTTTCACGCCCACTTGCTCTGCGGCTTTGACGAAGGATTGAGATAGCGTATTGGTATGGCGTAAGTCTTCTACTCTAAGAGGACCATCTGCGCCATGCAATTCGCTGCCCCCATGCTGCTGCGACTCTGAGCGCTTAAAGTAAGGAAGTACCGATTCCCAATCCCATCCCTCTGCGCCTAATTCGGCCCATCGGTCATAGTCTTCGGCGGCACCGCGTATGTAACACATGGCATTGATAGAACTAGAGCCTCCCAGCGTTTTACCTCTTGGCCAGAACATTTCTCTATTATTTAAATGACGTTGGGGAACGGTTTGATAATTCCAATTAACGTGTTTTACACGAGACAACAAAGAGAGCCCAAAAGGGATATGAATAAACATATGTTTATCGGCGCCACCTGCTTCTAGCAAACACACGTTGATACCCGGATTCTCTGACAATCGCGCCGCTAATGTTGCGCCTGCCGAACCCGCCCCGACAATGACGTAATCAAATTCAGATTGCGATGGTGTTTTCATTTACTCTCCCTGCTCACATACTAATCAGACGTCTTACCAGTTTATCAAGTGTTGAAAGAAATGTGTTATGAGTTGGTTAAATTTCAGTAAATAATTAATACATATTGACTTTCACATAAAAAGCTCGGTAAAACACCCTTTTTATTTAGAAGGCAATCTGTGACAAAAGTGAGTTGGCGACACAAGGGAAAACAACTGCTAGCGAAATGGCTGATTAAAATTGGCAAACTGCGTTATGTCGATTACGAAAAAAGTCAGCTACAAAACAAGATTTTAGCTCACTTGCCTTACACGCTGCCGATCCGAGTACCTTTAGGAAAAGGTAACTTAACCATTGAAACACTATCCTTAACTTTCAATCCTTTGCAAAATCACATCCATGCTCAACTTTTTACTGACTTTACAATTACTTCTGTAAGTGCAACGCTATATCGCGCTCATGTCAGTATTGCCACAACACTGTCTATTGCCTTCAAATCAGAACTCCACGCCGTCGTTATTGATCAAATTGATATTAATGAAATTCGCTTAATCAAAGATGAGTATGCGTTAGTTAACCAATCCAGAGAGGCGCTTGCCACGCTCGTCCCTCATCATTTACAAAATTTGGTACTGGGCACAGTAAAATCAGCACTTGGCTTTTTAACCGCTGGCGTATCCGATGCATCGCTAGATTACGTCTCTTTATTCACCAATGGCAGCAAGCAAAATATTCTGGACTACCATCATACTCAGCTGGAAGAAAAGTTGCGCCATTTCACTTGCACGCCATCTTGCCAATACATACTTGATGGGAATGACTGGGAAGAAGCGTTATTTATAAAATACGGTAGCCATATCACTATCGAAAGTGACGTTATTCGTTTTCACTTTGCCTAATCGTTGTTAAGCAAGGCTGCTATACTGCATCCAGCCCTTAACCATCAAACTGAATCAACCAAACCGAACGACTTTGCGTTTTATCCCGTCATTTGGTTACCACTCACGCCTACTGAGCCTGAATGTGTGTGATCAGAGGGAATTTGCTCCTCTACAATTGTGAGTCCAATATCAACTACCTTCTCACCAATATCATCGATTGATGTAGACGGGTCATCTATTGACTTCTCAAGTAACGTAAAAGCATCTTTGAAATACTGCGCCATTGATTCCAATGAGTCGATATACCGATCAGCACAAACCAGCCCAACATTCGCCTTTCCGTTATAGGTAAGCAGCGTGATATTCACGCCACCTCCCGGCGTCATCGTAGAAATGGGATAACACGCGAGTAGCTTTGCATCTTTTAAATAACGCGTATGATTTGGCCCTGGAATATTAGAGATTAAGATATTACCAATGGGTTTCACCCAATCAGATAAATGTAATAGTTCAAAAAGTAGCGCAAAAGACTGTATCAAAATAGTGTAATAACTAAATGCCATTGGTCTGGCGCGCTTGGCTGCCCGTTTTACAATACGGTGATTTTCAATGATTTGACGTAAACGAAGATAGGGATCTTTCTTACCATGCGCTAACCTAACGGGTACTATAGCAATTCTATTTCCCGAGGTATGTTCGCCTGGTTTTCGCAGATTAATTGGCATGTTGGTAAACAACGCTTTTTCAAAGGAATGGCCATGATCCTTAAGAAATTGGTGAACGCCGATATCAAAGCAACATAATAAAATTTCGTTCACAGATGCACGCGTGCGTTTACTTAGCTGTTTGACACGCTCAAAATCAAGATCGACCGTAGAAACCACCCGCCCTTTCAAAACTTGTCCAGTTAACAGGGTTTTGGTTCCACTAAACGGAATTGGCATATAATTACGATTTACCCATAAGAGCTTCAGAAGCAAGCGAATCAGAATAACGGTCAAGTCAAAAATAACGCGAAGACACTCTAGCCCATTACTCAGCCATAGTTTCCAATTCGCAATGCGCTTCCCATGACGTTTTTTCCTGAGTCTTGCCCAAATAGGGACAAAACCGTCAGTTGTGGGTGTGGGTTCATACCCTTCTTGAAACCAGCGAACGAGTGTCGCACCATCACCGTACATATGGTGTACTTTGAAAAATATGGCGAACCGTTTACTTTTTTTATCCTCAATCAAGTGGTATTGCCATAAAGGTTTATCTCGATCTAGCCACTTTTCATGCAGTGAAGCCACAAACTGATGAACGAGAGACGCATCGTTTACATCATCAATCACATGGTATTGGACGTGATAATCCATATCTAACTTCGTGATAGGTTTAAGCGAAGTTGGAAAGCCCAACACCCGTTTAACCACACAGTTGAAAGGTGCCACTGCTTTGGTGTGTTGGCGCATTTCGTTAAACAATGAAACAACGTAATGGCTACCACCATTCTCAGGTTTTTCAAGAAACTGCAATCCGGCTACATGCTTAGGATTATCTTGAGACTCAGTGATCCAAAAACTGCGATCTAAAAACGACATTCTTTTTGTCAAGGTCTCACTCCAATTATTACTTTTTCGCTCTATTCACCTGCTGCATGCTGACTAATCAGCTCAAGCAATAGTGGTTTTGCTAAGATGCAAATCACTTTCTTGTTCACTGCCCTGCACAAACTGTACTAGCTCTTCTAAGCCACCGTCATTTTTTGCTAAATAAGGACGGAGAACAAACAACACTCGTTGCAAAAAAGCGTCGATATGCTTTTTTTCATGGGCCTTCTCATCAAGCTTTGGCAGAACCTGAATAGGTTGATAAAACAGCGCCACAATGAGATCAGAAACATAGGCTTGGTCTTTTTCTGTCACACTAAGAAGATTCATCGCACAGTATTGGTTCAATTGAGCATCAACGCACTGTTTTAGTGCATCAAACATGCGTTGTAACTTAGGTGTCACACCAGAATAGCGGCTAGTCAGTTCGACTTGATTATGGTGAAAAAAGCGGAACAAAAAATGTTGTTCTTGCGCTAAATATAGAAAGCTAAAGAATTCAGGTAAGGTCAAAGCCGTGTTTTTTGCACTCGAAAGTATTTTATCTAGTTGTCTGCAGTACAAATCCAACAACGCCAATACAAGTACCTCTTTTCCCTTGAAATGGTAGTACAAATTGCCAGGACTGATGTCTAGTTCATCTGCAATTTCAACGCTAGTGACATTAGATTCACCGCGCTGATTAAACAGTGCCAATGCTGTAAACAGGATCCTTTCTGCTGTTTTCATTCCCCCCCCATCCAGGTCAATATTTTAACCCAATATTTCACACTAATTCTATAATGTATAGATAGCTATGGTACAGATTTGCTCTTTTATTGTTCAACTGCTCAATAATAAAGCAAATGTATTGCAAAAAGTGTGACACCTACATGACATAGATCAGCTTTTCGCTAAATCAGTATACCGATATCCCATTCGTTGCTTGGGGCACAGGGCAAAAAATCAGACAAGATGACGGGTAAATAAGGCTAAACCAGCATAATATAAAGTTGGCAGAATCCAGCGAGCATACCTAATATGGCACCGACTACGATTAGTTTCCATTCGTCAGCCTGGTAAGCAGGCCGCAATACACTCTCAAAATCCTCTGGTGACAAAGCTTGTAATCGTTCACATAAATCATGCCCGACTTGTAGTGCCTGATTCGCATATTCGTAGGCATATAACAAATATTTGTCAGAGCTATCGAAAATCATTCGGGCGGCGCGTTCTTTCATTTTGAAATATTTTTCTGAACCCACACCAATTGCAAAATAAGGTTGAGCAATCGCCACGTAGCGCTCGATAGCATCATTGACATGAAGCTCAATAAGCTCAAGAAGCTGCTCAGAACCAGAGCCATGGAGAACGCTTTGAGTAATATTGCGTGAATTAATGAGTTTACGTTCAACAATGTCGGCGTATACTCGTGAAACCTCTTTCTGGCGCTTTAAAAACATACCTTGAATGGTTAAGCCAAACACGTTGATTGGGCGTTTGGGTTCAAAGATAATTTTGATTGCAATCCAATTCGTCAGGTAACCGACTAATAACCCGCCCAATGGTAATATCCACCACGCTTGATAAAAGTACCAAAACACCATAGTGGGTATACCGAACAAAAAACCAAAGTACAGGCCAGAGCGCTCAATGAACGGAAATTCTTTCTCGCCAGATTTGAGAAATATTTCGTTGATTAATTCGGGATTCTCAACGAGGTGATTAACCACAAGCTCTTTAATATCTAAAATCTCGTCAACGTTGTGCTTAAAATCTTCCACCATTTTATGCACCACATTCGGCATGTCTGCTTCAATACGTTTATAGACGAGGTTTTTTCCTTGTACTGGAATTGACGCCCATAAAGCGGGAGCCGACTCTTGCATGACATCATTCACGATTCGGCGAATCACTTGATTCAGCCTACGCTGAATAGAAAATGTGAGCTTATCTGGTTCAAGACGTGATGCTAACTCCTGCACACTCAGCAACTTACCCAGAACCAAATCGACCTCAATTTCAGCCATTTCTTTTCGCTTCATGGGAATCAAGCCCTGCCACCCAAAAAAAGGCTTTATTCCCACAAATGAAATCGGGTAAAACATCATTTTCACTGCAAGGTAGTTAGTCGCCCACCCCACTAGTGCACTGATGATTGGGATAAGGAGAAGAATTAGGTGTTCGGTGTTCCAGTCCATGTAGGTTGCATAAAACCTTTGCGTTATCTGAGCAAAGTTCAGGCTAACCACTCATTTTAGAATGGTCAATCTAATTTTGAAATTTCTTAACCAAGGCAAGATGTTAGGTGCCCTAATTGCCGTCAATATTCACCTTAAGCTCATTCTTGATAAACACCAAAATCAAATTGGTCATAATCATCCAATGCGTCGTACAAGAATAAAAACAAGTAAAAGAAAATTGGGTAGCAATTTCTAATTAATCCGAACACTATAAGAATAAATTGAAGTCATTATGTTTAGCCAAATTCATGCGGCCACGTTTTACTAAGTGACAAACTGGGCTTTAACAGGAACAGCGGGTAACTCATGTTAAAAAGACAGTTAGCTTCTCTCGAAAAAGCGATTTCAAATGCACGCAGTTACGAAGAGTACGTTGAAGCGTGCCAAGCGCATGACGGGCTGTCAGGTGCCGACGAATGGAAAGCAAAGGATGTGTCTCACGACTACGATTACCGTTTGATTAGAAAGCGCCTAAATCGAATGCAAATAGCGCGCTCTAAAGGTGACACCGAGGGCCTAATGTCAATTCTTCATGAAGGGCTTCATGGGAATCTTGCCAATATTGCTAATCCGGTTATGAATTTAAAGGCCAAAATGGGCACCAAAGTCCTTATAGAGTCATTCATTACTGAAGTGTGCACGGCGTTAGATAACATCTTCAATGCTGACGAAACAGAGATTGATTTTTACCACAAATTGTCTTTTTTCGAAGAAACCACGCATGCATATGGGCAAACCTGCTTGATGCTCAGTGGCGGTGCTGGTCTTGGCTTTTTTCATGGGGGCGTGGTTAAGTCGCTAGCAGAGCATAGTCTCTTGCCGAATGTGATTTCTGGCGCCAGCGCTGGCTCAATCATCGCTTCGCTTATCGGCACGCGAACCGACGAAGAACTCAAAACCTTTTTTCAACCCGAGCATGTTTACGAGAGATTCCGGGATTGGAATATTTGGAAAGGTATGGGCAAACGTAGCTTGCTAGATAGCACTCCGCTAGAGAATGCCCTCATTGAGTTATTTGATCTCACCACATTTGAAGAAGCATATAAAAAGACAGGACGCCATGTTACGGTGACTGTGTCACCTGCAGATATCCATCAACACTCTCGATTGCTCAATGCCAAAACATCGCCTAATGCGATCATCACACAAGCAGTAAGAGCATCTTGTGCCATTCCTTTGATATTTAGCGCAGTACAATTAAAAGCCAAAGCTCCAAATGGCGACATTGTCCCATATATTCCCAACCGCCGATTTGTTGATGGCTCTCTAATGGCAGACATGCCGTTTCAAAGGCTGGCACGCTTGTATGGCGTGAATCATAGCATTGTGAGTCAAACAAACCCTATCGCGGTGCCATTCTTGTCTCGCAATAAAAGCCCTAGAAAAGGCATTTGGTCATTGACCACCCGACATTTAGGAAGCCTAGCCAAAAGTAATAGCATCTTTGCTTTCGATATACTGGAAACCCTAACGAAAAATCGCACAGCTCGCTTGGGAATACACAAAATCCGTTCTATCATTGAGCAGCAATATGTGGGAGATATCAATATTCTTCCAGAGAGAGGATTAGGCAACGTTAAACACATCTTTGCAAATCCTTCGCTTGAGGGGATAACAACACTCATGGATAATGCTGAACGCGCAACCTGGCCGCAAATCGATGTAATTAAAAGAAACACACGAATCAGCAAAACCCTTAACAAGCACCTAACTGCTCTCAAAACTAAAGAAGCCAAACTATTATCTCAAGCGACCATTTAATAAGACAGTCTATGAAGGAAAGTTCACTCGGCACCTAAAGGGATTCGATTTTCTCAGTTTAGCCCGCAAAAAAATCCCGGCTTCAAAGTCGGGATAACGTTGTACAAATCTCATGTGTACACAACGACAGAATGCTAACTAGATTTCGTATTGCTTGTCGTCGATTTCGCTGAAGTTTTGGTGGGTGCAGAGCGGCTTGTCGATGTACTTCCCGTAGACGTTGTCGATTTGGCGCTTGTACGAGCAGGCGCTTTAGCCGTTGTACTTGTTTTATCTTCCGTTTTCGCTTGTCGAGCCAGCTTCTCTTTTTCTTCCTGCTCTTTCACTTTCTTTTCAGCCAGCTTTGCGACGGCTTCTATCAGCTTGTCCACCTTATCTGATAGCGCTTCAATTTTGCGTTCACGACGGGCGTTATCTAACCCAAAAAACTGACGCATATTTTGCACTCGCGTTTTAATTTTTGTGGTTTCAAAAAATCGAGAGACGATGTCATCTTCTACTTTTTCGCCCCGTTGAACGAGATCACTAAACAAGGCAGAGCCCGATTCGACCGCATTATCAAATTGTTTCACAGCCATCTCTCGCCCTTCCTCACACGCGCCTACGCCAGCAAGAAGCACTTCTTCACTTGTAGATTTACCATTTTTTGCAGTTGTCATTTTACGCTCCTCAAATAGCATGTAGCTCAGACTCAACTGAGCTACTCAACCAATATTATCTTGCGGCTAATTTTTCTACAGCTTCCGTTAGCGCATCGATTTTTGCAGACAACTCTTCAACTTTATCTTCCGTTGTTGGGTCGTCAAGACCAAGCTTGCGTCGAACCTCTTCTACGCGAGCCTCTACATTGGTTTGCTCTTTAATTTTCGTTTTAGCCTGAGACTCGATTTTTTCGCCTTTAGCGACCAGCTCGTGAAATACTTTCTGCGTGTCTGTGCTGATTTTGTCATAACGATTTTGTACTTCGTCGTAGCTCTTGCCATAAGCACCCAATCCTGCTAACCATATTTTGCGAGCAAAATCTTCAGCTTCGCCTACTTTACCTTTGATAGTGTCTAACTTAGTCATATTTTGATCCTCGATGTACCAGTTATGGTCAGAATATGCTCAAAAATTAGAAAGCACATACTAAAGTAATCAATAGTTAACATTTAAATAAAAGATAGGTTGCAATCACTGACTATAGAATGTGAAAAGCGGAGGGACTGATGAAGGTGATTGATAGAAATAAATCAATAGTTCACGCCTGAAATAAGTTCAGGCGCATAGTCATAACATATTAATCAACAAGATCTTTTGGCATCTCTTCTCGAATTTCATGCCAAATTTTGCCACTTTCGATACCGTATTTTCTAACGACTAATGGCACTTGGTCGTACTCGCCAGTTTCAGCTAATTCAACGAGTTTCTTGTAGTAATCTTTTGCTAGTTCTCTCGATTTCTCAAACGAGAAATAATACCCACCGATACGCGCATAAAACGAACGGAAACCATTCATCATTAACACAAACACTTTGTTACCTGATGCGAGCGCAAGATCATGGTTAAGGCGGTAATCATGGTCGGCAAACCCTTTGCCGTCTTCAGACGCTACAGCACGAGATAAAATAGCTATAGCTTCTTGAGCGTTGTTACGAAGCGCACCACGAATAAACACGGCGCTTAGGTTAGTGCGCGCAGCCAACAGTTGATCAACAAGTTCGGAGATGCCATCTTGATCTAATCGCGCCAACGTTTCTAGAATATTTAGGCCGCATGTTTCCCAGTAGTTATTCACTTTCGTTGGTTTACCATGTTGAATGGTCAACCAGCCATCTCTAGCTAATCTTTGTAACACCTCACGAAGGGTTGTACGAGTGACCCCAATTAATTCTGACAGCTCACGCTCCGCTGGCAAAATGGTACCGGGCGGAAAGCGTCCACTCCAGATCGATTCAACGATATATTCTTCGGCAAAACCTGCCGGGCTTTGCGCCTTATAGATCATACAACCACTCACTAATTGTTATGTTTTTGTTATATATTCAACTGATTGTACCAGATGATTTACATCGGTAAACCTAAAGTTTACTGCGAATTCCTTGTTTATTGCCGCTTTCAGCCGTTTTTCAAGCCCTGTCATTTATAAAAAGATCGTAAAAACAACAATTTCAGTTCAATCGCTGTTTTTTCCGTCAATAAAAAATAAGATCAATATAGACTTAGCGTAACCATTCGCCTTCCCCGCCGCCAAAATTGAGCAATAAACCATCACTTTTCAGCGCATAAAGTCAATTAAACGCTAATATCTATGTATAAAGCCCTTGATATATTAGGGAATTAAAATGATTTGATGACCATCAAGTGGAGATAAAACGCTGTATATTTCGACAAACTCAAGCTAACTGACAGATTTACCTTGCATTTATCTGTCTTAACTCTTAAAAAAGAGCTACATAATAAATAGTATAAAGGTTGAAGGACACTCTCTGATGCAACTTTCTATGTCACAAGCGATATATCAGAATTTTTTGGGCCACGCACCCAGCTGGTATAAAAAGCTAATTATTGCGTTTCTACTCATTAACCCACTTATCTTTATGATCAACCCATACGTTGCTGGTTGGGTGCTCGTATTGGAATTTATATTTACGCTGGCAATGGCGCTTAAATGCTACCCATTGCAACCCGGTGGTTTGCTTCTTATTGAAGCCATTGCCATCGGTATGACCACCCCAAAACACATGTATCACGAGATCAATGAAAACTTGAGTGTGGTGTTGCTATTGGTGTTTATGGTGGCCGGCATCTATTTTATGAAAGACTTATTGATGTTCTTGTTTACCAAGTTACTCATCAATATCCGTAATAAGACTGCATTGTCGCTGTCTTTTGTTGCAGCATCTGCATTTCTTTCGGCCTTTTTGGATGCGCTGACTGTTATCGCAGTTATCATCTCTGTTGGCATGGGGTTCTACACCATCTACCATAAAGTGGCATCTGGGTTTGATTTTGAACACGATCATGACCATACCAATGATGAACATCATCCAAGCAAAGATGATCTTGAAAATTTCCGTGCATTTTTACGTAACCTAATGATGCACGCGGCCGTTGGTACAGCGCTTGGTGGCGTGATGACAATGGTGGGAGAGCCACAGAATTTGGTTATTGCGAAAAAAGCCAGTTGGGACTTTGTCGAGTTTTTCTTGCGCATGTCTCCTATCACGATTCCCGTCTTTTTTGCTGGATTAATCACCACCTATTTTGTTGAGCGTGTTAAAATTTGTGGTTACGGCGCAAAACTGCCCGATGTCGTGCGCGAAATTTTAACTGATTACAACAACCACATGGATAGAGCTCGCTCTAAACGCGATAATGCTCGCCTAATCGCACAGGCCTTGATTGGTGTTTGGCTAATTATTGGTCTTGCACTGCACCTTGCAGAAGTAGGCTTGATCGGGTTGTCGATTATCGTGCTTGCGACTACCATGAGCGGCGTAATTGAAGAGCATTCTTTAGGTAAGGCATTTGAAGAAGCGTTGCCTTTCACCGCGCTGTTGTGCGTATTCTTCGGCGTCGTCGCCGTAATAATCGATCAACAGCTGTTCGTGCCGGTTATAGAATCGGTACTTACGAATTTTGAAGGCAAAACCCAATTAGTCATGTTCTACATTGCCAATGGGGTGTTGTCGATGGTGAGTGACAACGTGTTCGTTGGCACGGTATACATTAACGAAGTTGCGGCAGCCCTTAAAAATGGCGCAATTACTCGCGACCAGTTTGACATGCTAGCTGTGGCTATTAATACCGGAACAAACTTACCGAGTGTGGCAACGCCGAATGGCCAGGCCGCGTTCTTGTTCTTGTTAACATCAGGTATTGCACCGCTACTTAGACTGTCTTACGGCAGAATGGTGTATATGGCTTTGCCCTACACGATTGTTCTCACCATTGTCGGGTTAGTCTCAACCTACCTGTTCCTGTATGACATGACCGATTTACTCTATGAGATGCATTGGATCAGCCATCATACAGGCCTTGGCGTAGAAGACGCGAGTCATTAATTTTCTATAAATTAAACGCAAAAATACGAAAAAGCACCGCTTCAACGGTGCTTTTTTTATTGGTCTGAATATAATGATTGCCATAGTAAAAATGACAACGAAAAGAATAAATTATGAACACCCTCGCCCACTTAGCTGACAAAAAATCTGCATGGCTACTACTTTTTGCCAGCGCACTGGCACTCATTCTTACTGCGCTTTATTTTCAATATGGAATGGGCTTAGAACCTTGTATTAAGTGCATTTACCAGCGCACCGCTACATTTGGTATTTGTTTAAGCGCGTTGCTTCCGCTTTTGTATCAACACGGATTAACACGCACATTGGCATTTATTGGATGGGGCATTTCTGCAATATGGGGATTGCTGATTGCAATAGAGCATGTCGAGATTCAAACTGCTGCCAATCCATTTTTTGCTAGTTGTGAATTCGTGCCGAATTTTCCGGAGTTTTTAGCCTTGCACGAGTGGCTCCCAGGTCTGTTTGCCGCAACAGGTGACTGTGGAAACATCGATTGGGCATTTTTAGGTTTGAGCATGCCTATGTGGATGATCGTGATCTTCTCTCTATACAGCTTAACTTTTGTCGTGGTACTCTTTTCTCGGTTATTGAAGTTAAAAAGGGTATAAGGATGTATACACCCAAAAAGCTGGCTCTTACAGAATCTCAGAGCTGGGATTTCGTTGAAGCCTTCCCATTTGCACAAATGATTAGCGCAGACCCGCTACAATGTACTCATATTCCAATGATTCTTCATCGACGTGACAGTGTTGCTGTTCTTCACACGCATATGGCAAAAGCGAATCCTCATCATCGGGAACTCGATGGGAAAGAGGTGCTGGTTATCTTTGCGGGTCCTCACACCTATATTTCTGGCCAGTGGTACGAGTCAAAGCCCGCTGTACCCACTTGGAATTACGCGGCTGTACACGTCTATGCAAAAGTAGAGGTATTACCACCTTCGTTTAATAAGGCTTTCTCTAGAGAAATACTGGCAGCCTACGAGCCTCATTTCACTGCGCAAGAAGACATATACGACGAAGCTTACATGGATAAGCTAGATACGGCGATAGTATCAATGAAGCTTCATGTCACCTCGGTGGAAGGTAAGTTTAAGTTGGGCCAACATAAGCACGTCAATGATCAAAAAGCGATATATCAAACCTTATCGAACAGTGAACGATTAGACGATTTACAGTTGGCGGCGTTGATGCGTGAATGGAACATAGGAACGGGAGAGGCATAGCGTTTACTGGATTCTTCCCTTTTCTGCACTTGACGCGGTCATTTTATTAACCAAAACTATTTACTCCACCATGGATGGAATAGCTATTTAATTTTTATCAAAATAAGGATGATTTATGTCTCGGTACACTCTTTGTTATTTTTTGTTCTTTATATTTTTGGCCCCATTTCATGCTTCAGCTACGGTTAAAACATTTTATTTTCAAACACAATGGGGCGAAGAAATCAGAGTTGACGTGAGCGGCGGCAGTGAAAACCCTCACTACATTTTTCATAACGTATCTAATGAGCGCGGATACAGTATTTTTCGGCAATACGTTCAGTCTACGCTATCAGGGCAAAATTATGTCTACTTATGGATGGATGATTGCGGTAATGACTGCTTTGGCTCGCTAGGCAATCACGACACAGATAAAGTGAACACGTCAGGCAAGCAACGGGTAAAAGTCAAAGATAATAATCCCTCGTCTATCCTTAATAAAGTTGTAGAGAGCGCAGCGTCTGCAGTTGGAAGTCGAGCGGTTGATGCCGTCGCAACTGCATTAGCCGATAAAGCATTGAAAGAGTCACCATTTACAATCGTAGCTGGTATAAACGAAAAACCGATTCTTATGTGTCGACCGGTTCAAAATTACTGCCAAACAATTAGCGATGTGACGTTCTATAATATAGATGGCGGCTGGGCTGTAAAATATCCTATATCAAATCCAGGTTCACCAGATTACGCGCATGAAAGGTCCATTCAAGATGCATTAAACGCTTTTTCGTTTTCAATTTCTGTCACGTGTAAAACTACTTACACAGGATCTGGGCAAGATCTTAGTGCACAAATGACGTGCTACACCATCCACTAAAGAATCAGAGGCTACCCACTGGGTAGCCTACAAAAACACAGTTTATCGCTTGTTTACTAAAATTCAAAACGTGTCGTGGTTGTATTAAAACATCCTCATCCACATCAAAACCCATATCAAATTTATCTTCTGTACTCTATTATTGACCACATAACGAAATAAAATCAGGATGTTATGTTTATTGTTCTCAGTGTAGCAACGCTTTTTGTGCTAATGGCAACGGTACTGCCCTTATTTAATAAGCAGGTGTGGTGGATACGCGCGTTCGATTTTCCTCGTGTTCAATTTGCCGCGCTGTCTTTTATTATTTTACTGGTATCGCTTTTCACCTTGCCTCTTTTACACCAAGATACTTGGCTACTACTTGGTATACACGTTGTTTGCATTGCTTATCAACTCTCTTGGATTTTACCCTACACCTTAATTGCTAAGCCTGAGGTTAACGCGCTGTCCGACACGGATACCCCTGATGCTGAAATTACCATCATTACCGCGAATGTATTAATGACAAATAGCGACCCTAAACCTTTACTGTCTCACATTGCTCATTATCGACCTGATATTCTGGTGACACTTGAAACCGATAAAAAATGGGAAAAGTATTTACACTGCATAGAAGATGATTATCCTTACTCAGTGAAATGCCCACTTGATAACCTCTATGGTATGCATCTGTACTCGAAGTTGCCTCTTAACAATGCATCATTGAAATTTTTAGTGGAGGATGATGTCCCTTCGATTCATACGAGTGTCGCTCTACCTTCAGGCGTGCTACTGCAATTACATTGTATGCACCCCGCTCCTCCAAGCCCCACAGAAAACGATGAGTCAACCGAACGAGACATAGAACTAATTTTATTAGCGAAACAGTTAAAAGACGATGACTCTCCTATTATTGTCACGGGCGATTTAAATGATGTTGCTTGGTCTAAATCAACACGACTATTTAGACAAATAAGCCGTTTACTCGATCCGCGTGTAGGCCGAGGCATGTTTAATACCTTTCACGCAAATCATTGGTTTGCTCGCTGGCCGCTTGATCACCTTTTTCACAGCCAGCACTTCAAGATAAAACAAGTAAAGCGCCTATCTAATATAGGCTCAGATCACTTTCCTTTAATGACTAAATTGGCTTTTTTCATCAACCCTGATAACAATCAGCAAAATGAATTACCTGATGCAGAAGAGCCAGAATGGCTAAGAAAACAACGGGAAAAGCGAAACATTACAACTCATGATGTGCCAGATCCCACAGACTAATCGGCTTCAAACGTTATCTCGAAGCCTGTTTAGTTTTATTAAGACTCTCTAGGGAAACATAGCCAAAACAGGACGACTAATCGATGTCCTCTAGCGGCCAAAGCGCGATATAGTCTTCAAAAGCATCTAACTCTACGTCGTGATCGTACACCACTTTGTTTCTGACAGACATGCCTAGCTGATGCATTTTGGATTTTTTGCCCTTATTGAGTAAAGGGTGCCATGAGGGTAAACCCCGACCTTCGTGAAGGCGTCGGTAACTGCAACTCGATGGCATGTAAAAAATATCGCCCAAATTATCTTTAGTTAATTTAACGCAATCAGGTACAAGCTTGGTTCTCTCTTCATAGCGCGTGCACGAGCATGCCTTAGTATCGAGTAACGAACACACGATATTGGTATAATGGACTTGCTCCCCTTCGAAGATCACTGCTGTGGGCGCAAGTTCGTCAACTGTTTCATCGTCTATAAATTTATGCAGACAGCATTTTGCACAGCCGTCACAAATCGCTTCCCACTCTTTATCAGACATTTCTTCTAATGTTTTCGTTTCCCAAAAGGGTGCTTGCTTTTCGCTCATACACTAACCTGCGTGTTTAACTGAAAATATGATTCAAGAGATAAACTAAGTTTATCACCTTTATGCAACTGCCCCACACCTTTTGGCGTACCCGTTATCACCACATCACCGGGTTCTAGCGTGAATTGATGGCTAATCTCAGTAACCAAGTCAATCATTCCCCAAATCATATGAGATGAATCAGCGGATTGTCTAAGTTCACCGTTAATGCTGAATTGATAACAAAACGCTCGGTCAAGCGGTTGTGTTAGTGGATAAAAGTCACTAACAGGACAACTGTTATCAAACGCTTTTGCTCTTTCCCAAGGTAACCCCTTTGCTTTGAGCTCTGACTGTTTATCACGTAGGGTTAAATCTAAAGCTAACCCAATGCCAGCAACCGCTACCTCAACTTGATTGTGAGAGGCATTTTTCAATGGTTTACCGATAAGTAAGGCTAGCTCCGCCTCATAATGGCAACCCCCTTTTCCCTCAGGTAACACGATTGCGGAATTCAACGAACACACAGCGGTAGAAGGCTTAATAAATAGCACAGCCTCATCAGGCATAGCATTATTTAATTCATTTACATGTTCGACATAATTGCGTCCGACACACACGACTTTTCCTATGGGAAATGTCTGCGTTTCATTGTTGCCGTGAAGACGGTGCTGCCTCATATGCCTTCCTTAATTTTTTCCGATAGGTAACTCACAGATACACCGAAATACGACGATCGATTCCAGCGCATCAATGTCTGAAAGTTATTGTAAACTAGATAGATGCGTCCTTTTTTGCCATCTGGGGCAATGATATGCGCTTGAATATCAACAGAAGGTAGCAATTCACCTGAATATCTACGTACACCTAACATCTGCCATTGAGACAATGACTTGGCCTTTTCTTTACCTAAACCTATCAAAGCGGTGTCGAACTGGTCCGGCAGCCTTACTTGGCGACCCCACGTACGCGTATCATCCCATCCTTCATTTTTCAAAAAATTAGCGATAGAGGCAAAGACGTCAGCCTCGTTTGACCAAATGTCTTTTTTACCGTCACCATCAAAATCTTGCGCATAATGCAAAAAAGACGTTGGCATAAACTGGCTTTGCCCCATTGCTCCTGCCCACGACCCCAACAATTTATCTTGTGTAATATGGCCTTGCTTTAAAATCGTTAACGCAGCAAACAATTGCTTTTTGAAAAAGGCCTCACGGCGTCCATCGAAAGCTAACGTTGAGAGAGAAGACAGTAGTGGAAATTTCCCCTGAATACGCCCAAAGTTACTTTCGTTACCCCACAATGCGACGATAAAACGAGGTTGTACGCCATAGTGCTGCCCTACACGCTGCAACAACGCTTCATGTTGCTTGTATTTATCTATGGCTTGATTCACTTTCCATTGCGGGACACGTGAAGCTAAGTAAGAATCGAGTGTAATTTTACGTTCTGGTTGGTTTTTGTCTGCTTTGACAGCCCGCTCTATATACTTCACGTCAGCAAATGCTGCGTCAAGAAACGGCCTATCAAAACCCTGTTCTTGCGCCTCATTTTTAATAGACTCAATGTAATCCGAAAATTCAGCCTGCGCAGAAAACGTCAACACGCTGCCCATAAGCAGCCCGATTATTACAAATAATTTCATGAAGGTTACTTTTCGCTATTCTGTGCACTTAGGTGTGCTTTTAATAGATTTTCTTTCGGCGGCGGAATTTGTAAATAAAACCCTTTTTCTTGTACTTCATCAATCAACTTTTGCTTATCAACTTGTGCAAGTTTATCGACTTTCATAAGTGGAAGTAACATAACAAAAATCGGCTTACCGAAGGTAGCCAGAAGAGGCTCTGGCACCGAAGAAAAATCATCTTTTTTAGCCAAGTACAGATATGTTTCGTCTTTGCGACTACTTTTGTAGACTGCGTACAACATAATTTACTCTTTTATACTCTTTCCAAGAATTGACTCAATGCCAGATTGTAACAAAGGTTGCCGCCACCCACTGAGTAAATCTGGTCTTACCCCTAATTCGCGTGTTTCGTCCTGTTCAAACCATGCCCATTTTAACACCTGATGGATTTGCTTCTTTGAGCCTAAAATCTCAACAGGAATATTCAATGCATCAGCCTGCTCCTGACATAACTGGCGAATTGACGATACGATCTTCTTAAACCCTGGATATTCTATTAAGCGCTCGATTGCTGGCGGGTACATTTCAGGCGGTACGTCTTTAGCCTCATTAATAATATTAACGATTTCATCACCATGAACGCGCGCCTCTTGTGGCGCAATTCCCTGAAGTTTAAACAACGCACCTTTATGGGTCGGCTGGCGTTTGGCAATTTCAACTAAGTTTTGTTCTTTAACGACGAAGTTCAGTGCCATATCTTTTTTCATGGCCTTCTCAACACGCCATTTCGCTAGCTGTTGCAAGATGTACAGGCTCCGACCGTGCAACTGCCAGTTATTTTTAATCGACAGGTAAGCGAGTTGCGTAGGAAGCTGGCTCGTCTTTTTAAGACTTAATGCTTCCATTTCATTAAAAATCCATTCCAATCGGTTTATGTCTTTAATTTTCTGATAAATATCTGGGAAAAGCTGATACAAATACAACACATCGTTTGCAGCATACTGACATTGCTGAGCACTTAACGGTCTTGCCAACCAGTCGGTACGAGATTCCCCCTTATCTAATTGCACCCCAAGCGTTAACTCTACCAAATTGGCATATCCTAATGTTGCGCCCATATTCAACAAGCACGCAGCGAATTGGGTGTCAAAAATAGGCGAAGGCACGACACCCAAATTGTGCCAAAAAGTTTCCAAATCTTCGGAACAAGAATGCAGAATTTTGATAACACTTGAATTTGTCAGCAATGCATTAAAAGCCGACCAATCAGATATTTCAAGCGGGTCTATCAGCACAAGCCTCTTGCCATCGAATACCTGTATTAGCCCAAGCCGAGGATAGAGAGTACGAGTGCGAACAAACTCAGTGTCTATTGCAACCGCGTCGGCTTTTGCCGCCTCATTGCTAAACTGTTCTAGCTCTTGGTCATTTCTTATAAATTGGTAATCCATCATTATCTCGCATAAAAAAGCCGGCGTATCAGGCCGGCTTTGATTGACTACTTGCGCAGCTCTTTCCGCAGGATCTTACCAACATTTGACTTCGGAAGCTCGTCTCGGAACTCAACCATTTTAGGTACTTTGTATCCAGTCAGATGTTGACGGCAGTGTTCAATCAGTGCCTTTTCAGTCACGCTACTGTTTTTACGTACAACAAACAGCTTAACCACTTCCCCTGATACATCATGGGGTTCGCCAATTGCCGCTACTTCAAGCACATCCTCGTGCATTGCAGCCACTTCTTCTACTTCGTTCGGGAATACGTTAAAGCCCGAAACTAAAATCATGTCTTTCTTACGATCAACGATGTAGAAGTAGCCTTGTTCATCTACAGTGGCGATATCGCCCGTTGCAAGCCAACCGTCATTTAAAATCTCAGCCGTTGCTTCAGGTCGATTCAAGTACCCTTTCATGACCTGAGGACCTCTAACAAACATCTCGCCGGGTTCGCCGAACCCCACTTCGTTGCCATCTTCATCGCACAGCTTAATTTCCGTTGACGGCAGTGGCAAACCTATAGACCCTTTGTATTTTTCCAATTGTGGCGGGTTAACGGTGACGACTGGACTACACTCGGTCAGCCCATAGCCTTCCAATAACACTTTACCCGTTACTTTTTCCCACTTTTCAGCAACAGGGCGCTGCACGGCCATACCACCGCCTAACCCAAACTTGAACTTGGAAAAGTCGAGTTCAGCAAAACCAGGTGTGTTCAACAAACCGTTAAAAAGGGTATTTACACCAGGTAGAATCGTAAATGGGTACTTGCTAAGTTCTTTTACAAAAGCAGGCATATCCCGCGGATTGGTAATTAACAAGTTCGGCGTACCAAATTTCACAAACGTTAAGCAACTCGCCAATAACGCAAAAATGTGGTAAAGCGGCAATGCTGTCACCACCACATCTTCCCCATCTTCAACAACCGTGGCAATAATACCTGAAACCTGCTCTAAGTTGCCCACCATATTTCGGTGGGTTAACATGGCACCTTTCGACACGCCAGTAGTGCCGCCAGTATACTGCAGGAAGGCAATGTCATCGCTCGTCACGTCAGGGCGTGTGTATGTAAACTGCTTGCCTTGTTTCACCGCATCAATAAAGTTTACAGCTCCCTCAAGAGAAAACGCAGGCACCATTTTTTTGATGTATTTAACAACAAAATTAACGATCCACTTTTTCGGCGCGGGCAACATATCTCCCAGTTGAGTAAGAAACACCTGCTCTACTTGGGTCTCATTGATCACTTCAGCTAACGTACAAGCGAAGTTTTCAACAATGACGATCGCTTTCGCTCCAGAGTCGTTTAGCTGATGCTTCAGCTCTCGAGCAGTATAAAGAGGATTAACATTGACCACAGACATTCCTGCGCGCAATATCCCAAACATCGCAACAGGGTACTGCAACACGTTAGGCGACATGATCGCTACCGCATCCCCTTTTTCAAGTCCGCTATGTTGCAAATAAGCAGCAAATTGCTTTGAATCACGGTCAAGCTCACCAAATGTGATGCTTTGCCCCATGTTTATAAATGCTGTTCTGTCTGCAAATTTTTCAACAGACTGTTCAAATATGTCTACGATTGACGAATAGCTATCTGGATCAATTTCGGGCGCGACACGCGGGTCGTAGTGCTCTAACCAAATTTTTTCCACTTTGCCTCCGTGGGCTTAATTCTTGTTTTATGAGTGCCAGAGCATGCGCTAATTGCGTCGTGGCTGCTCCGACCAGAGGTAACAGGTGGGCAATATTACCCAAAGGCCGCTCTGAGATAAACCTATGTTTAAAAAATCGGTAACAACTGATGAATTACTGTTCTAAAAAGTAGATTATCTGCTCAGCAACGTCTAGAGGATTGTCCATATGAAGGTGATGTCCGCCCTGACAAGTAACAATTTTTAGCTGTTTAACCATTGACTGCCTCTCACTCAAGGCTTTTTTCATCATATCAAACCCCTTCGTTCCCATAATTGTTAACACTGGGCATGTAATCGCAGACATAAATGCCTCAGCTTGAGGCTCAGTCAGGCGCAACGATGACGTTGTACGCAGTTTTCGGTCGGTTTTCCATTTCATGGGCTCTGATGACAAATCCAAATTGCGAGACACCAAAAGTTGGGCAGACTCTCGCGACATGTCGCCCGCTTTTTGTCTCGCCGACACCACAGTTTCAAGTTGCGTTGGGTGACGAATATCTGATTTTTCATTAGCAATACGGCTTTCTATCGCGGTTTTCAGTTGGCTAGGAGCATCAGCAGCAGGCTTAGTCAAAGGACCAAAGGACTCAATTGTTATCAGTTTTTCAATATATTCAGGAAAAGTAGCGGCATAAAGCGTTGCAATTATGCCTCCCATCGAGTGTCCTAACAACGTGAATGATGTCCATCTCTGCTGCTCAACAACTTGATGCAAGTCATGCACATAATCAAGCAAATGATAGTGTGCTCCGGCGGGACGATGCGCCGATTTACCGTGGCCAGCAAAGTCTAATGCAACTATATGGTATTGAGATAAATATTTAGATAAAGGTAAAAAGCTGGCGGCATTGTCAAGCCAACCATGTAATGCCAGTAAGAGAGGCTTGTCTGTTTGATCGTTACTCAACCCAGAAAGCGCAGGCACAACAGAGTCAAAGATAATTTCTCTCACATCACGTCCTTGTTGGGATAGATTCCACTACATTCACGTTTTTGACGGCATAGTTTTGCCATCTATAGAACCAAAAACTGCCACAGTGTGGCAACATATTGCCACACAAATAGACGCATCATTCGTTTACTGATTACGACTGCCAGTCTCTTTTGTTGCCGCACCACCTTTCGCGCCCGCTCCATCGCGACCATTACGTATAATAACGCGCTGGTGGTAGGGGTAAAATGGATAGTAGGTGTGGTTAATCCAAAATGGGTGATGCCATAGCTGAATGCTACTGACTTCAACTTCTTTGATTTCTTTCCAAAGATGGTAGCCGTTTGCATCAATGACAGGGAACCCGTATTTGTGCTCTCCAACCGTGCCCTCTTCTATGCCACGAAACGTGCCAGTGAATGTAATTGAGCGACCTTTCTTATACACCATCGGATCAAGAAAGCCTTTTACATAGGCTCTAAATCGGCCTGGGCTGTCGTCGCTAACCAGCGGGCGACCGTAGCTTTTTAGCGGAAACTGAACCAACTCCACTAATGTTCCCTGCTCTTTATTTTCAATCTCAGCGATGACACCGCCAAACCTCACCATTTTACCTTTATGATTTTCAGGTATAGCCACCACCTGCTCAAAGGCGGGTAGTGATGTACTTTCTGGTAACTTGATACTGTCAGGCACACTTGAACAGCCTGCGAGGCTCAATAAGGCAGTAAAGAAAAAAATACGTACTAACATAACTCAACCTTGGGGTTTTTCTTCACTCTAACATAAAGCTTAGAGAATAAAACTGAATAGACAATGAATCAAAACACAAAGGGCTTGCGGAACTAAGCGTAAGTGTCAACGCCAAATAACGATTTAATCTCACTACGGCGTTCTTCTAGCTCTAGCGCTTGATACGCATTAATTGCAGACCGAGAACGTGCATCAGGCTGTTCATAAGTCGTGCGCTGCTGCTGCCGAAAGCGATCCGCTTGTTCAGAAGCTTCACTATCAGCTTGGCGCACGACTACTTGCGTGCGCGGTAATTCTGTTTGTTGGCGCTGCGCTTGCTGCTGCTGAGCTTCGGCCTGACGCTGTGGTTCAGGTTGCGAAGGTGAAATCGCTAGCCCATTTTGTGCAGCCACCAACGACGATTCTACTTCCACGTATTTACTCTAATTTCGCCTGTCTACTCAATATAGTGTATAAACTTTGCACGAATACTGCGCGTTGAATTTTTGGAATACTTAAATATATTCAAAACACATACGCATACGCAAAAATCACACCAATGTAGCCTACTCTCGTCCTGGAAGCTTTTTCCATGTCACTTTGTCACGTAAATACACAGGCTCAATTTGCTCAACAGACAAAGCAATCCCTTTAACAAAATCTGCCTCTGCCAGTTTAAGCATGTGTTCTGCACTTGGATAAAGAATAGACGAGCTCGAGGCAAATTGAGAGGCCACTTGCAATTCAGTATAAGCTTCCCAACCTGTTCCAACTTGAATAAACGCCTCATCAGGCAACAGCTTCACGGCGTCCTGTGGAGACAAAACAGCTTCTTCTCCGATGCACCTTGCCAAGCCATCAACTTTATCAAAAATAGCAAAGTACACTTCATCCATACGAGCATCAATTGCCGCAACACAACAAGTTGCTTCTGTTTCGTCAAACGCCTGCTGCGCCATCGCAGCCAAAGTAGAAACAGCAACAACTGGGCGCTCACTGCCTAGCGCCAACCCTTGTAACATGCCCGTTGCAATTCTCACTCCGGTAAAACTACCTGGGCCTCGGCCAAATGCTAAAAAGTCTAACTCGGTCAATGCTACGTTGTTATCTTTGAGCACACCCTCAACCATAGGAAGTAATTTTTGACTGTGGGCCTGAGGACAAATCTCAAATTCTGCTTGTATTTTCCCTTCAACTGAAAGCGCAACTGAACACGCCTCCGTAGCCGTATCTATGGCCAAATACTTCATGCTTTTTCCTCTTGTCTAATCTGTTTCAAAAACGCGGTCGCTTTCGATAAGGAGCGTGTTCGCTTCATATCAGGTAAGCTGGCTAAAAATGTCTTCGCATAGTCTTTTGTAATTAAGCGATTATCACATATGACCAACACGCCTTTGTCACCTTCATCGCGTATCAACCGCCCTGCTCCTTGTTTTAGCGTAATGACGGCTTGCGGTATTTGAATTCGTGCAAACGGATTTGCGCCCGCTTTACGACAATCTTCAATTCGTGCCTGCAACAGCGGATCATCTGGTGAAGCGAATGGCAATTTATCAATCATCACGCAGGTCAAATCGCTACCTCGCACATCCACACCTTCCCAAAATGCGCCAGTCCCCAACAATACCGCTTGTTTGTCTTCTAAGTAGGCATCTAGCAACGCCCGTTTAGTTGTCGTGCCCTGCACAAGAATTTTGTTACTGATTTTATCTTCAAGACGTCGTGCCATGTCTTGTAACATGGCGTGACTGGTAAACAGTAAAAAACAACGTCCGTCACTGGCATCAATTAACTCTTTAGCCACTGCTTCCATGGCGTCTTTTAATGCAAAGCTATTCGGCTCTGGTAAAAATCTTGGCACACACAGCATAGACTGTTGTTGATAATCGAACGGACTATCAAGCGACATTGTTTTCGCATCCATTAAGCCCATTTGTCGCTGAAAATGCTCAAAGCCCTTGTCGACCATTAACGTTGCAGAAGTAAACACCCATGCGCGTTTCGGAGAAGCCACAAAGGCCGCAAACTTGTGCGCGATACTCAGGGGCGTCATATGTAATATAATGTGCCTCGGTGTTGTTTCGTACCAAAGACTGACATTTTTTTGCTCTGTATTGGTTACCGTTGCTAGTTGCGTTCTGGCATCGCACACACGTTCGAAAATAGTGTCGAGTTCTTTATCACGCCCCATGTGAATTTTCACAACTTCGTACAACACGCCTAACGCATCATCAAGTTTGGTGATTTGCTGCTGTATATCATCGCGTTCATAAATCTCGAAGGCATTGCCTTTTTCTGGCTCAACAGGAAACAATAAGCGCAAGTCAGCGGCAATTAAGCGCACTTTTTCAGCGGCCTTATGAAGCTGTTCAGCATCTTTTAGCACGGTGCGATACAGCAACTCGATATCTTTGGCCAATTCGTGTAGTTGCCGACTGGATATCGCTTCACCAAAATATTCACTGGCGATATCAGGAATTTGGTGCGCTTCGTCAAAAATCACGACGTCTGCTTCAGGAATCAGCTCGCCAAAGCCGGTGTCTTTGAGGGCCATATCGGCAAAGAAAAGGTGGTGATTGACAACGACAATATCGGCATCCATTGCTTCTCGTCTGGCTTTTACCAAATAGCAATCTTCGTAATCAGGACAGTCCTTACCAAGGCAATTGTCCACGGTTGAAGTCACCAAAGGGATAACTCTGGCATCTTCAGCTAAGGTTTTCAGCTCTCCGATATCGCCACTTTGAGTTTTCGTAGACCACTTCTTAACTAGAGACAACTCTGACAATGTGTCTTTATCAATAATCGTGCTGTTGCCGCCGTGTTGCCGTAAGCGATAGGTACACAAATAATTTGACCGACCTTTAAGCAAAGCCGCTCGACGATGACTCCCCATCACTTTTTTAAGCAGCGGTAAGTCTCGGTGAAATAGCTGTTCTTGCAGGTTTTTCGTTCCTGTCGAGACAATCGCTTTTTTCTTACTGTTTAATGCGGGCGCTAAATAAGCAAAGGTTTTTCCCGTTCCCGTACCCGCTTCAACAATTAACAGGCTTTGATCACGTATGGCATCCCCCACAGCAATCGCCATATCTGTTTGCGGTTTACGCGGTTTGAAACCGGGAATACCTTGTGCAAGGCGGCCAGATGTTGAAAAAAGTGAAGCGACAGAAGACATGAAAAGCGATACCTCATTAAGCGAGGCGTGATTATGCCAAAATTAACAAAAATATACAGGGTGTTTGTGTGCTTCTATATCGCTTTTCACTTGAATGGTTATGTTCGTGCACATTCTGTGCGTATAAGACGTTTATGCTGGGGTCGGAGACGCCTTTATTCGAGACGTTTGCGCTCTCAGAGCTCGCGCTAAAACGCGGTTGGTTAAATAATCAATGATATCCTGCTCTTCGTCGACAATATCGCCATCTGCTTTTGCAATGCCTTTCGCCTCTAACAATACTCGGTTGGGGTTGTATGACAATGCATCTTGTAACGAACTGATAAAATTCAGGGTTTCTTGAGCATCAATCACTTCACGAATTTCATGAATTGCGCAACTCAGAAAGTCTTCATAGTCCATATCACCATGCCATTCTACACTACCCGCTAGCTCATCTAAGTAATCTTGTTCAGCGAGCGTAATCTTGCCATCAATCTGATACATCAGAATGCAAAGTTTGATGAGAGCCTCATTAAATAACTGATGTTGCTCCATAGCGCGTCCCCTATTTTATTTTTTAACGACCTATTACTGGCGTCGCTTCGTTAAATTTCAAGGTATAGAAATGGACAACAAAGACAAAGAAAAGTTTAACGCGCTGATTTGTCTGAGCGTAAAAACGCACAAAAATGATCGGCGGCTAAATCTAATAAACGTTGTCTTGCTTCTTTTGATGCCCAAGCATTATGAGGCGTTAAGATAAGATTCGGATGTTGCAAACGAATTAACGGATGATGACGATTAGGTGGTTCTTCAGACAACACATCTAGTCCTGCACCAGCAATAGTGCCTTGGGTTAGCGCATCAGCTAACGCCTGTTCATCAATAAGCCCGCCTCGTGCCGTGTTGATTATGCATGCTGATGGTTTCATTAGGCGAAGTCTCACCTGATTAATAAGCTTTTCGGTTTCTTCAGACAATAAACAATGTAAAGATAGGAAATCCGCGCTTGGAAGTAGCGAATCTAACGGCTTACGGGCTATCTGCGCCGCGCCTTCGGTATAATCTTGATGAGGTCGAGCGGCAACAGACACCCGCATCCCAAATGCCTCAGCCAAGGCTTTTACACGCTGCCCTAATGTCCCAAACCCCACGATTACAAGGTGTTTACCCGCCACTTCTGTAATAGGAAGGTGCAGCAAGCAAAAACTGTCAGACGCCGACCATTCGCCTGTTTGGATCGCATGCTGATAGGCGGTTAGTTTTCCCGCAAGGGCTAACATCAACATCATTGTATGTTGCGCGACACTGTCAGTACCATAGCCCTCTACATTGTTAACCGTGATGCCAAGAGACGCAGCAGCTTTAAGATCAATGTTGTTCGTTCCTGTGGCAAGTACACCAATGTATTTCAATTGCTTAGCGTGAATCAACGCTTTCTTATCAAGTACGACTTTGTTTACAAACACGGCTTCTGCATCAGCAAGTCTGGCGGCCAGTTGGCTTGCATCAGTGTGACTAAAACACCTCACATCCGAGCATTGTTGTTCAATACGCTGCCATGACACATCATCGCGGCCAAAGGTATCTTTATCTAATATCACCGCTCGCATGCTCTCGCTCCTATTAATCGGGTTTGAATAAAACGTAAAGTTTATGCGTTTTGCTTTCTACGTCTATTCTGAATAGATTATGGTTAAACATACACTAACATCGAAGGGCGATATCATCATACTCAGCCCTAACCGTTCTGCCAGTTGGAAACAGATTAAACAGTTTATTTTAATCGCTTGGTGCATTATCGCGATTATTGCAGTGAGTTGGGCAATGGTAGGGGCGTGGATCGTTCTGCCATTTGCAGGGTTAGAAATGGCATTGTTGGGCTATTTCATGTATCGCGTCAGCATGGGCAGTTATCAGCAACAAGTGATATCTATTGATCAAGAAAAGATTGTTATCGAGTCAGGTATAACGCGGCCTGAGTCAAGAGCTCGGCTAGAACGTGATTCTGCGCACTTGCATATTACTGAAGCAAATAATACGTTAGACCCAGCCACATTAACCCTTAAAGATCATCAACAAAGCGTGCACATTGGCACATTTTTAAGCAAAGAAGACATTGAAGTAACCAGACAAACCCTGCAAAGTGCAGGTATACGCACGTTAAGTAACCATTGGTGGAAATACCAGTAAATACGCGCTAAAGAAGAGAACAATAAGGAGACATTGTCACGTGAAAAAATTTGATATCGTGGTTTTTGGAGCCACCAGCTTTGTCGGCAATATAATGGTTCAGTATTTGTTAAACACCTACCCGGCTGGAAGCGACATCACCTGGGCGATCGCAGGACGCTCAGAAAAAAAATTAAAAAGCGTACTTGAGAAGCATAATGCTGCCACGAGCGATATTCCTATTATTCTTTGTGATGCGCAAAATGACAGTCAAATTCAAGCGATGTGTGAGCAAGCAGAAATCATTATCTCGACAGTGGGACCTTATGCGATATATGGTGAACCTATTGTAAGAATTTGTGCAGCGCGTGGCGTACATTATTTAGACCTCACTGGCGAACCACAGTTTATTGAAAAAATGCTGTCTCGTTACGAAGACGTTGCCAAAACCACTGGCGCACATATATTGCACACTTGTGGCTTCGACAGTCTGCCCTCAGATCTTGGTGTGTATTACCTACAACAGTTAGCGAAAACGAAATACAATGTGCCTTGTGAGCATATAAAAATGCGCGTAAAGCGTATTAAGGGATCGTTTTCTGGCGGCACTGCCGCGTCAATGATGAATATCATCAAAGAAGCCCGATACAACCCTCACGTTCGACGCGTCATGACGGATCCTTATTCACTGTGCCCGAAGCAACATGGCTTTACTACTCGGCAACACAATCACAAATCAGCAGAATACGAAGACGAATTCAACGCATGGGCTGCGCCGTTTGTAATGGCATCTATCAATACCAAAATTGTTCATCGCACGAATGCGCTATTAGATAAAGCTTATGGCGAACACTTCAAATATGACGAAGCCATGCTGACAGGCAAAGACAATCAAGGGGCATTCCGCGCATATGCCACCTCTACAGGATTGGCCGTATTTACGGCTGCCGCGGCCTTTTCACCTTCAAGGTGGTTGCTAGAACAATTCGTGTTACCAAAGTCAGGTGAAGGGCCAAGCCCCGAAGAACAAGAAAATGGATTTTTTGATCTTCGTTTTCTGGGGAAAATGCCATCAAGCCAGTCAATACGAGTAAAAGTAACGGGAGACAGAGATCCCGGATACGGCTCCACCGCAAAGATGCTAACGGAAACAGCTGTCACTCTACACAAATACCTCAAAGAGCATGACAGCCACGGTGGATTCTGGACGCCTGCGGCATTACTGGGTGAAACACTTATTGAACGTCTCTCCAGTCATGCTGGTTTATCTTTCGAAGAAATAGACAGCGAGCGTTAACGCAAAAGGTGATCTCTGCCATTCGCCGCCACGTAGGAAAAAGGGTGACTATACTTAACGAGTATACGCATTCATTTACGTTTGGAGGCCCTTGCATGAAGTTATTCATTGAATCGATTGAAGGCGGCACATATCTAGCCGCCACCATGGACGGTCAGCAAAAGCGTCTGGTCAGAGACAAAGACGACAACCCAATGGCGTTTCATTGTTTAAACGAAATCAAAGATCATTTCCAGAATGACAATTTTGACGAAGTATGGCTAAAGCAATCCACTCCTTACGATGAAATGTGTGGTTTAGACGAAAAACGAGAACCTCTTGAAATGCAAATAGAGTGGAACCGGTGAATAATTGTGAGTCTGGCGCTGCATCAGCTTAGAAACCCGATTTTGAGTAGCGAATATGACTAATTAATTTGCGAACGACTTTCGACGGTGTCTAGAACTGCGTTGCTGAACCAATTCACAAACTGCTGCACTTTAGCATAAGAAAAATGGCGTTCCGGTGCGACCAAGTAAAGAGAGTATCGACTTGGCGCACAATAGCCTAACAACTCGACAAGCGTGCCAGCCTGAATATATCGTTCAACCAAAATGCGGTTTGTCAGTAAAACCCCTTTCCCTGCCAATGCATGCTCAATTAATGGAACCGCGTTATCTGACTGAATAGGAAAGCGCAACTGTTGGAAAGTGAGGCCAAAAGACGCTACACATGATTGCAGCATCTCGGGAAAACCGGGGCTGGTGTCAAATATAACGGGAAGTGAAAACACCTCTTTCGGATCATCTATATGTTTACCTTTCAATGCCAATGGGCAGGCCACAAGCGCGAGTTTGTCAGTCATAATCTTTTGACTTATAACTCCCTCATAGTTTCCCATTCCCATACGCACTGCGACATCCAGTTCAGCATCTTTAAAGTCAACCAGTCTATTTGAAGGCATCAGCTGTACCATCAAATTGGGATAAAGAGACTGAAAACTGGAAAGATGGTGGATAAGCCAAGACGATGTAAACGAATGTACCGCAGAAATTCTCAATATATCGGGTTTGGGATCACCCATTAACTGTAAAACCCCATCTTCAAGGGACGCAAAAGCCTGTTCTACATACGGTAGAAGCCGTTTGCCATCTTCTGTTAAGTGAGTATTCGTGACAGAACGTGTAAATAGCGAACATCCAAAATGGGTTTCGAGCGATTTTATTTGCTGGCTAACCGCTGCCTGAGTCACAAACAGTTGCTCTGATGCACGTTTAAAACTGCCATATCTCGCCACAGCCCAAAACACACGGAGCGCTTTTAACGGAGGTAATGAAATCACACCACACCAATACTTAAGTTTTACTTAACTATATATAAATTTATATCGTTTGTTCAGCATGTAATCAACCTCTATTCTCAAACTAACCAACCACGGGCAATTCATGTAAGGATCAAGATTATGTATTTAATGTCTTCAAAATTTGTCTATTTTGTCGCTATGCTGTTAACAACGTTCAGTATATCTGCGCAAGAAAAGGTATATACCGATAAAGGATATCCCTATAAAAACTTAGTTGAAAAAAGCAAAGAAGTTAAGATTATCTATCGTGAAAGTAATGAATCTATCACGTGTCGTGTCGATATCGCGCACGCACAAACGTCCTTTGAAGGCGTTACGTATAATGTGTCAAAAAGACAATTTAAACGTGCGCCACTGGCGAGTTGCTTAGAACGCCAAGACGCTAAAACCCTACTTGAAAAGGTCACATTGCCAGCACGTTAAGCTTACCGCCACAGACAGCATCTAGCGCTAAGAAGATGCTGTCTGATACTTTCCGCTCTTTTAACGATCTTTTCTTGAATGCTTTCCCTTACAATTTTCCCTCTCTCTTTTTTGCCAGTGTTTTTGTCACAAAATTGGCACAAAGTGTTCATCTATCGGTAAATTTTTTGTCATTATTAATCTATAGCGTATGCGCCACATCACACCGATTAAACAAGGAAAACTATGAACACACTAAGTAAAATCGCTTCCGTTAGTATTGCTGCACTTATTTTGAGTGCGTGTGATGACGACGATGTGCAAGTGGTCGAAGTGGAAAAAGAAGTGCCTGTTGTGACCACACAAACCATTGTGGAAACGGTGGAAACTGCGGTTATTGTTAAAGTGCCAGAAGGCGAAGGAAAAGATATTCAAATCGGCAATCGCCCATATTTTCTTATTGATGATATGGAAGATGGGGAGTTGAAAGAAGCAATGCAAGCCTGCTCTGAAGGGCCGTTTTACAAGACAGATTTTTCTATTGGCCATCGCGGTGCGCCCATGCAGTACCCTGAACATACCCGTGAATCATATGAAGCCGCAGCGCGCATGGGTGCAGGGATCGTTGAGTGCGATGTGACTTTTACCAAAGACAAAGAACTGGTATGCAGACATTCTCAATGTGATTTGCATACGACAACGAACATTCTTGAAACCGAGTTGGCGGCGAAGTGCTCTATTCCCTTTACGCCAGCCGATCCAGTTTCAGGGGCACCCGCTCAAGCTAAATGCTGCACCAGTGACATAACGCTAGCTGAATTTAAATCGCTTAAAGGCAAAATGGACGCCGCCAATCCGCAAGCCACAACCGTTGCAGAGTACCTGAATGGCACGGCCAATTGGCGTACCGATTTATTTTCCACACGCGGCACCTTGTTAACCCACGCAGAGAGCATCAAACTCTTCACATCCCTTGACGTGAAAATGACACCTGAACTGAAATCTCCAAGCGTAGAGATGCCTTTTGATGGATTTACACAAGCACAATACGCGCAAAAGATGATAGACGAATATAGAGCCGCAGGCATTGAGCCTAACCATGTATGGGCGCAATCTTTCAACCTTGACGACGTGAAATATTGGATTGCCAATGAGCCCGAGTTTGGTCGTCAAGCAGTGTACCTTGACGGACGTTATGACGAAGCCACCTTTAACCCGAATGACGCCTCTACGTGGTCTCCCACTATGGAAGAGCTGGTTGCCGATGGGGTTAACATCATCGCGCCTCCGCTGTGGGTGTTAGTAACAGAGGGTGCAAATGACACCATCGTACCGTCTGCTTATGCAACGGCCGCTAAAAACGCTGGCCTTGATGTGATCACTTGGACTCTCGAACGCTCCGGAAACCTAACCTCTGGCGGAGGCTGGTATTATCAAAGTATTGGTAATATCACAGATAATGATGGTGATGCATTAAAACTTATGCATGTATTGGCCAACGATGTTGGGGTATTAGGTATTTTTTCAGACTGGCCAGCGACAACAACGTACTATGCAAGTTGTATGAAGATGCAGCCCAGTATCTAAACTCTACAACCGTGCGCCCTTTATATCGACCAGTAATTAGTTGAAATTGCTGGTCATACACCATTGCTATCGAGATAGACAGGTACGTATGCAGGCGCAGCGATAACGCCCCTGCTAAACAAAGATGTCTAAATGAGGAGGCCCTTTTTTTTCTTGCTCATTCACTTCATCTTCACCTTCATCATCGGTTAAATCATGTGGTTCTTCAGGTGCAGATTGTTGTTTATTGTGTTGCTTTTTTTGATTCTCGCGTGCATCGCGCTCTTTTGTACTGAGAGGGTGCTCTTCATCTTCCTCAATTTCATGCGCACGTTCTTTTTTTTGAATACGTTTCACCTTCATCTCTTCATTAACAATCGGAGATTTTCCTTCCCGAGGTATAATTGGAAAAAGTAAATCGTTACTCATAGTACGCTCCTCAATACGCGCGCATGACTATACTCAATTGGTATTTGCCCATTAATAGGCGAGCACTTATTATCTTATATCGCTCAATTAGCCAGCAAACTTTAATCAAGACCTGCATTCTTATTACTTTCAATTATAAGACAGAATCATTGCTTTTTGGTTCATCTTTAATAAACGCTTGCAAGTAAGAATATTTTTCGCTAGGTTAAAAAGCGTATGGCGACCAATTAAACGCCTTAATAAATCAGTGAAAACGAACAGCGAATTTATAAACATACAAATGAACATTTTAAGCCTTAACTTGAACCATCATCACCACCACAAAGCATAACCTTTCAGGTTCGTGCTGGAAGGTCTATTGTTACCTTCCAGAGGCTTAAGAATACAAATTTTAACCCCCCGGAAGGAAACTTCCGGGGGGTTTTTCGTTTTGGCGACAATATTTAACGATTCTTAAAAATAATTGAAAGGTAAAAACATGACAGATAGCAGCCGACTTCGCATCGCGATTCAAAAATCAGGGCGATTAAGCGACGACAGTATCGCGTTACTTAAAGCAATTGGCGTGAAACTACAAATTCGCGATCGGCTGTTAATTGCGCATTCTACCAATCAGCCGATTGACCTATTACGCGTTAGGGACGACGACATTCCAGGCCTTGTGATGGACGGCGTTGTCGATTTAGGTTTCATCGGTGAAAATGAACTCGAAGAAAAAATGTTAGAGCGACAAGCGGCGAGCAAACGCTCAGAGTTCAGCACGCTAAGACGCCTCGATTATGGCGGCTGCCGACTATCAATTGCAGTACCAAGCGAATTTAATTACCAAGGTATTCAATCACTCAACGGAATGAAAGTGGCAACAACCTACCCTTATCTTCTAGAGCGTTTTTTTATTGAGAAAGGCATTGATGCAAGTGCCGTGATGTTAACGGGCTCCGTTGAAGTAGCGCCAAGGGCAGGCGTAGCAGACGCCATCTGCGACTTGGTATCTACTGGTGCAACACTGGAAGCCAATGGGTTAAAAGAGGAAGAAGTGATTTTTACCTCTAAAGCCGTACTGATTCAGCGAGGTGGCAGTTTACCGCCAGAGAAACAAGCGCTTATTGACCGCCTTCTCCCTCGTATTGACGGCGTCATGCAAGCGAAAGAAAGCAAATACATTATGCTACACGCACCTAAGGCGCAACTTGACGACGTTAAAGCGTTACTTCCTGGCGCAGAAAACCCGACCGTTCTTCCATTAGCAAGCTGTGACAAAACTGTTGCCATCCATGTTGTCAGTACAGAAACGTTATTTTGGGAAACCATGGAAAAGCTAAAAGCACTGGGTTGCAGCTCCATTCTTGTGATGCCAATCGAGAAAATGATGGGGTAACCACACATGAAAATCATTGATTGGGGAAAGCTGGATAAAAATGCTCAGCAACAAGCACTTAGCCGCCCAGCGCAACAAAGCAGCGACACGTTAAAAGCATCAGTAAGTGAGATTATTTCTTATGTGGCGCAAGAAAAAGATGCCGCCCTATATGCATTAAATAAGAAGTTCGACAAGGTTGATGTACCTGCATTGCGTTTATCTGTTAAAGACATTGAATCGAGTGCAAACAGTGTCTCTGACGAGGTTAAGCAAGCCATTCAAACTGCTTACGACAACATCAAACGCTTTCACGAGGCCCAGCGCCCTGAAGATATTCAGGTCACCACTCAAGCTGGTGTGCTATGTGAACTAAAACACGATGCGATTGCTTCTGTCGGCCTTTATATTCCTGGCGGCACAGCACCATTACCATCAACCGTGCTCATGCTCGGTGTTGCAGCGCAAGTCGCGGGTTGCCAACGTAAAGTATTGTGCTCACCTCCCAATGCACAAGGCTCTGTATCAGCTGAAATTCGCTATGCGGCCACGCTATGTGGTATCGATGAAATTTATTTAGTTGGCGGCGCACAGGCCATTGCAGCCATGGCACTGGGTACGGAATCTATTGCGCCAGTAGATAAAATTTTCGGCCCTGGAAACAGTTTTGTTACCGAGGCCAAGCAGCAAGTTAGTCAGCTAGCAGGCGGCCCCGCAATCGACATGCCAGCCGGCCCTTCAGAAGTGTTGGTCATTGCTGACGCGCAAGCTAACCCTGCTTTTGTGGCGGCCGACTTATTATCTCAAGCAGAGCATGGCACAGACTCGCAAGCGGTGTTGGTGTCTGAGTCAGACGCTTTAATCCAAGCGGTGCAGGATGAAATAACAAAACAACTTGCTAATTTATCACGTAAGGAGATTGCCACCGAAGCCATGCAGCACAGCCGCTTTATTCTCACTGACAACGTGCAAACGTCAATTGAGGTCAGTAATGCATATGCGCCCGAACACTTGATAGTTCAGGTCGCCAACGCTCGCGAGCAGCTTCCGTTGTTAAAAAATGCAGGCTCCATTTTCGTTGGTCAATGGTCTCCTGAGTCTGCTGGTGATTACGCTAGCGGTACAAACCACGTATTACCAACGTATGGTTATGCAAGAGCCTACTCCAGCTTAGGACTCGCCGATTTTATGCGACGCTATACCGTGCAAGAACTGAGCTACGAAGGCTTACAAACTATCGGGCCCGCTATTATGTCGCTGGCAGGTGCCGAAGGCTTAGACGCTCACCGTCAGGCTGTCGCGATCCGTTTGGAGAACTAATATGACATCAATAATTAACAAACTCCTACCTGACAGTATTCGCGAGCTAAAACCTTACGAATCAGCCAGACGATTACTCAGTGGTGGCAAAGACTGGCTCAATGCCAACGAGTCACCCTATGCCAATGCGTACACCTTAGATACAAGCACGTTAAACCGATATCCAGAATGCCAACCGGAACAGGTCATTAAAAGCTATGCAGATTACGCTGGTATACAAATTGACAACGTGCTTGCCACGCGCGGCGCAGACGAAGGTATAGAATTACTCATACGCACATTCTGCATGCCAGGCAAAGACAGTATTCTGATTTGCCCACCTACCTATGGTATGTATGCAATCAGTGCTAAAACTTGCAATGTTGGCGTGCAAGAAGTCCCGTTGAATATAGATTTTTCTCTGGATGTAGAGGGAATCAAAGCCCGCAAGGGTGAGGTTAACATCGTCTTTATTTGCTCGCCAAATAACCCTACTGGTACAGGCGTAAACGCGGATGATATCGAAGCAATATTGACCCACTACCAAGATTCCGCATTAGTGGTAGTCGATGAAGCTTACGTTGAGTTTTCTCCTACCTCAGAATGGGCATCAACGCTTAAAAAGTACGAAAATTTGGTTGTGTTACGCACGCTGTCCAAAGCCTTTGCCCTTGCCGGATTGCGGTGCGGGTTCACTCTCGCTAACCCAGCGACAATTCAAGCCTTGCTAAAAGTGATTGCGCCCTATCCTATTTCTGCACCCGTTGCTCAAATTGCGGAACAAGCGTTATCACCCAAAGGCATTTCAATAATGAAAGCACAAGTGCGCGAATTGCAACGTCAGCAAATCGCATTGCAGGTTGCATTATCAGAATTCCCACAATTGTCACCCGTAGGCAGTACAAAAGCGAACTTTTTGCTATATCGCTGCAATGAAAGAGAGACCTTAATGCCGTATCTGATTGAGCGCGGCATATTGCTCCGCGACCAATCTAAGCAACGTGGTCTCGACAACTGTATACGCGTTTCTGTGGGTAACGCAGAACAAAACCAACGCTTGGTAGAAGCCATCACCGCATTTTATGCATCTCAGGAAGTATCATCATGAGCCAACAACCCATACTGTTTATTGACCGCGACGGCACACTTGTAGAAGAACCGCCTGTTGATAAGCAATTAGATTCACTGGAAAAACTCGTATTTGAACCCAACGTCATTCCAGTATTACTTAAGTTACAACGAGCTGGATTTCGTTTGGTGATGGTCAGCAATCAGGATGGTCTGGGCACAGACAGCTTCCCGCAATCTGATTTTGATTTACCCCACAATAAGATGATGGACGTTTTCTCATCTCAAGGCATTGTATTCGATGACGTATTGATATGCCCGCACTTCGATGAAGACGACTGTAGTTGTAGAAAACCCAAATTGGGGCTAGTGAAAGACTATTTACAACAAGGTAAAGTCGATTTTACCCGTTCGTATGTCATTGGTGATCGCATCACAGATATGCAGTTGGCAGAAAGCATGGGCATACGCGGTTTGCAGTATAGCCCAGAATCGCTGAATTGGGACGATATCGAAATGCAGTTGCTAAACCAGAGTCGTACTGCGAGGGTCACCCGCAAAACATCAGAAACTAATATCACTATTGACGTCAATCTCGATAGCAGTGCGCCTTCACAAATCGCTACAGGCCTTGGCTTTTTTGATCATATGCTTGATCAAATCGCCACTCACGGCGGCTTTGAAATGAACGTGAGTGTGGATGGCGATCTGCACATCGACGATCATCACAGTGTAGAGGACACTGCACTCGCATTGGGTGAAGCGCTAAAAAAAGCGCTCGGAGATAAACGTGGCATCGGTCGTTTCGGGTTTGCACTTCCTATGGATGAATGTCGCGCAGAGTGCATTATCGACATTTCAAACCGCCCCTTCCTAAAGTTTGAAGCAGAGTTTACCCGTGAATCTGTAGGAGATATGGCAACAGAAATGGTGCCGCATTTTTTCTACTCTTTAGCTCAATCAATGGGGTTGTCATTGCACCTATCTACCACAGATGGCAATGCACACCACCAAGTGGAAAGTCTGTTTAAAGTGTTTGGTCGTGCACTACGTCAGGCCATTGCCAAACAAGGCGACGCTTTACCTAGTAGTAAAGGAGCGTTGTAGTGTCTAACAACATTGTGATTGTGAATACCGGCTGTGCAAATATAGCGTCGGTGCGATATGCGTTAGAGCGCTTAGATGCAAAGGTAACGATTAGTGATGTGCCTGACGTGATACGTAGTGCCGATAAGATCTTTTTACCGGGCGTCGGCACGGCACAAGCGGCGATGAGCAGCATAGAAAAAAAAGGGTTGATTGATACGCTTAAGGCATTAACACAACCTGTGATGGGAGCCTGTTTAGGCATGCAGCTTATGGTTTCACGTTCACAGGAGTCGATAACCGGTAACACGCCTTGCCTAAATTGGATTTCTGGTAATGTTGAACGTATGCAAAACAATAGCGTCAGGCTACCCCATATGGGTTGGAATCAAATACAGCATACTGACCACCCGCTGTTTCAAGGTATTAAGCAAAGCACGTATTTTTATTTCGTACACAGCTTTGCAGTTAAGCCTAACGAATATACGGTTGCAACTTGCGACTATGGTCAGCGTTTTTCTGCAGCGATTGCAAAAGACAATTTCTTTGGTGTCCAATTTCATCCTGAACGCTCAGGCGAAGCCGGTGCACGTTTACTGAAAAATTTTGTGGAGTGGTAAATGATTATCCCAGCAATAGATTTAATTGATGGCAAAGTCGTGCGTTTGTTTCAGGGCGACTATGAGAAAAAAACCGAGTATCAGTTTGATCCCATCGATGTGGTCAATCAATATGCCGATGCGGGAGCAACCTGGCTACATATTGTTGACTTAACAGGTGCCAAAGACACCAACAAGCGCCAGCTAGCGCTGATTGAAAGTATGGTAAACACCAAACGCATGCAGTTTCAGGCTGGCGGTGGCATCCGTTCGCAACAAGATGTCGAAGGCTTATTGGGCGCTGGCGTTTCGCGTGTTGTTATCGGCTCGTTAGCCGTAAAATCACCCGAACTCGTTAAAAGCTGGATAACAACATACGGCAGTGATGCCATTGTGCTCGCACTGGATATCAATATAGACGCGAATGGCAATAAATTCATCGCCACGCACGGCTGGCAAGAAAATTCAGGGGTATCAATTGAAAGCTTACTTGATGACTTCTTGCATGTCGGTGCAAAGCACGTGCTATGCACCGACATAAGCCGAGATGGCACACTGCAAGGCGCGAATGATGCACTGTACGCCGAAATGAGTAAGCAATATCCAAGCGTTAAATGGCAAGCATCTGGTGGTATTGGAGGATTGACAGACATTCAGGACCTAAAACCTACAGGTGTGGATGGTGTCATACTGGGCCGCGCTTTGTTAGAAGGCAAGTTTACCCTTGAGGAGGCAATTGCATGTTGGCAAAACGCATAATCCCCTGCCTTGATGTAAGAGACGGTAAAGTCGTCAAAGGCGTGCAATTTCGCAACCATGAAATCATCGGCGATATTGTGCCTCTAGCAGAGCGTTATGCCGCGCAAGGGGCTGATGAATTGGTATTTTATGATATCACCGCGTCAAGCGATGCACGCGTTGTCGATAAAAGCTGGGTAAGCCGTATTGCACAAGTAATAGATATTCCATTTTGTGTAGCAGGTGGCATAAAAACCGTTGAAGACGCCGGCAGAATTTTAGAGATGGGAGCAGATAAAATCAGCATTAACTCCCCCGCTTTGGCGAACCCGACATTAATTACCGAGCTTAACCAAACATTCGGCCAACAATGCGTAGTCATTGGCATCGACAGTTTTTTTGATGCACAAACCCAAACCTATCAGGTGTATCAATTTACGGGAGACGAAACGCGCACCCAAAAAACCCAGTGGCAAACTCAAGATTGGGTGAGAGAAGTACAGGCACGTGGCGCAGGTGAAATTGTTCTCAATTGTATGAATCAGGACGGCGTGCGCAACGGATATGATGTAACACAACTACAAACCATTCGGGATATATGTCATGTTCCTCTCATTGCTTCGGGCGGCGCGGGCGAGATGTCTCACTTTTTTGACGTATTCAGCCAAGCGGATGCCGATGGCGCTTTAGCGGCTTCGGTTTTTCATAAAGCGGTTATCGATATTCCTGAATTGAAAACCTATCTGCGCGAAAAACGCATTCCCATTCGTGAACAATGAGGAACTTACCATGAAGATTACACAAAATAACATCAATGAGCTTGCTTGGGAGAAAATGGACAATCTATTGCCATGCGTTGTTCAGCACGCCATAAGTGGTAAAGTCCTTATGCTTGGATACATGAACACCGATGCCATTGTAAAAACCTTGGAAACGAAGCAAGTAACGTTTTTCAGTCGCTCCAAGTTACGTCTATGGACAAAAGGAGAGACATCAGGCAACGTGTTATCACTTAGCAGTATTAGCGCTGACTGTGACAAAGATGCCCTATTAGTATTGGCGTTACCTAAAGGCCCAACCTGCCATACTGGCGCGCAAACATGCTGGTTTGAGTCTGAAAATCCTGACATGGCATTTTTAGCGGATTTGGAAGCGTTACTCGCTGAGCGTAAATATGCCGATCCCGATTCCAGTTACACGGCGAGTTTATATGCTAAAGGCATTAAGCGCATCGCTCAAAAGGTCGGAGAAGAAGGTGTCGAGACAGCGCTGGCTGCTACCGTTATGGATAAAGACGAATTAAAAAACGAATCTGCTGATTTGCTTTACCATTTGACGGTATTACTTCAGGCCTGTGATTTGTCATTGCAAGATGTGCTAAATGTACTTAAGGAACGCCATAGCCAATAACGCGGCAGCCGTTCTCTCTACTTAACGCAGTTGAAAGACTGCGTTTTGTTCTATTTTTTTGAAGCCTCATTTCAATACCTTTTAGTTTCCCTTTCTTACGAAAACGCCTAGCATAGATAACGTATTCATACGCATGCGTTATTCAGGATATTCTATGCTTAAAAATTCAAATTCTGGTTACGGCTGGGTAAGTATTACCCTTCATTGGCTAACGGCACTCACTGTGATTGGTTTATTTGCCGTAGGATATTGGATGGTAGATTTAAACTATTACAGCGAATGGTATCAAACAGCTCCCCACTATCACAAAAGTGTCGGATTACTGTTGGCAGCCGTAACACTTTTCCGGCTTGCTTGGAAAATTCAGCAGCCATCTCCCCAATTGCTTGGCGCTCGGTGGGAGAAGCACCTTGCGAAATTAGGACACATCGCATTTTACATACTGCTATTCAGCCTATTTATGAGCGGATATCTGATCTCAACGGCTGATGGTCGCAGTATAGAAGTATTCAACTGGTTTTCAGTGCCATCAATGGGAGAATGGATCGCTAATCAAGAAGACATTGCTGGCGAGATTCACGAGTGGTTAGCTTATTCAATTATCGGTTTGGCTTTACTTCACGCGCTGGCGGCACTGAAACATCATGTTATTAACAAAGACAACACGCTGGTCAGAATGCTATCGCCCAGCACATCACAGCAACCCACCCTTAACGAGGAAAAGGAATGAAGACCACTTTGACATCTCTTACACTGGCGTTAGGTTTGAGCTTTGCAACAATAAACGCACAAGCCGCAGACTATGCGATAGATACGAAAGGCGCACATGCGTCGATAAACTTTAAAATTCAGCACTTGGGGTACTCTTGGTTAGTTGGGCGTTTTAACCAATTTGACGGCGAGTTTTCTCTTGAAGATGATATGAGCAAAAGCGCAGTATCAGTGACAATAGACACCTCTAGCATTGACTCTAATCATGCTGAACGAGACAAGCACCTACGTGGAGACGACTTTCTCAATGTAGACAAGTTTCCTGAAGCCACGTTTAAGAGTACAAAAGTTGTTCCCAAAGGTGACGGCAAATTCGATTTGCATGGTGAACTTACCCTTCATGGTGTAACCAAGTCTATCGTCATTGATGCTTATAAAATTGGTGAAGGCAAAGACCCGTGGGGAGGGTATCGAGCAGGCTTTATGGGTTCCACCAAACTGAAATTGGCGGATTACGGTATTACCTATAACCTCGGCCCAGCATCAACCCATGTAGACATGGAGCTTCACGTGGAAGGCGTGCGCAAATAGCAATTTTTATCACAGACAACATGATTGATAGTCCCTACTATGTGGGGCTATCATCCTAAGTCTGAACTTGAGCATTAAGCAACGCTATACGTAAGGACGCAACTCACATGAAACGCATTGGTTTAATCGGTGGAATGAGCTGGGAATCAACGGCGACCTATTATCAGCGGATTAACCAACAGGTTAACCACCAGCTCGGTGGTCTGGCGTCGGCAGATATCGTGCTTCACAGCCTCAACTTTGCAACCATTGAGGCACTTCAACATGATGGAAACTGGGCTGCACTAGCAGACATACTTAGCGATTCTGCCCAGCAACTTGAAGCTGCGGGCGCAGATTTTCTTCTTATTTGTACTAACACCATGCATAAAGTCGCACCTGCGGTTACCCAATCTGTATCTATTCCTCTTTTGCACATTGCCCAAGCCACGGGTAGCGCACTACAAAGACATCAAATTCGTACAGTGGGGTTATTGGGCACCCGATTTACCATGGAAGAAGACTTCTACACGAGCTATTTACAAGATACTTTCGATATGAACGTTCTTATTCCCACTGAGTCAGAAAGGGATACCGTTCACAACGTGATCTATCACCAGCTTTGTAAAGGCAAAATTGAGGCCGAGTCTAAAACAGCATTTATTCACATTGTTGACTCACTAAAAAAAGCTGGCGCTGAAGCCGTGATTTTGGGTTGTACAGAAATTGGTTTGCTCATTAAGCCAGGCGATACCTCCATACCGCTGTTTGACACCACACTTATTCATGCAGACTCCGCAGTAATGGAAAGCCTTTGCAAAACATAGCTTACTGCCAAATCTCCCTCCGAAAAAGCCAACTATTGATGTTGCTGTGACAATGCGTTAAGCGCTTCGACGGCTAAAGCGGCCTTTTCATAAGGCACAAAAACATGATCATGGTAATACGCTGCGACGACATTCGCACTGATGCCAATATCAGCTAAACAAGAAGATACCGCTGCGGTTAAGCCCACCGCCTCCAAACTAGAATGTACAGTAAGCGTGATACAGGCAAATTCTCCTGAAAACGTTAGCCCTTTCGATAATGCAATAGATTGCTCCAGAATCAGTGTCGTTCCTTCTTGTTCTATGAACATGCCAGTACACACTTTCAGAATGTCTGCTGTTACCTTATCTTTTGGTATTGTGCAAAACGCAAAAATGTCCTTTGCTAATATAGGACGCATAGTTCCCAACAAGGTTTCTAAGTTAGTTTCACCCATAATGTCTCCCTAATTTTTCGATTTTACATTTACTTACATCTAACATGGAACTGTTTGGTAATTACGATCTCAAATCCATCGAATATACATGATTAATAAAGGATGCAATTTTGAAAGGGCTTATTTCTGCAAAAGTGACTAACTATATCAAGGAAAACAAAGGATTTATTTTATTTATCGCGCTCATGATGGTCATGCGCTCTAGTATCGCAGACTGGTATCACGTTCCCACAGGTTCAATGGAGCCAACGGTATTGCCGGGTGACCGCGTTTTCGTGAATAAAATGGCCTATCAGCTAGAGATTCCATTTACTGACATAGGCGTTATGAATATGCGGTCGCCTGCGCGCGGAGATATTGTGATTATTCAATCTAAAGCCGCTGAAAACCGGTTATTAAAACGCATAGTTGCCGTGGAGCACGACCGTATATCAATGCAGAATAATAAGCTGGTAATAAACGGCAAACCGCTGATGTATGAAAAAGTGGATGGCAAGCACTACGAAACCATTGATGACGTAAAGCATGCCGTGGCGTTCAAACCTGCATCACAGAAGTTAGACAACTTTACACCAGTTACTGTGCCAAAAGGTTACGTGCTAGTACTCGGAGACAACCGTAATTACAGCGCAGACTCTCGCGTTTATGGGTTTATTCCAGTGTCTGAATTGCAAGGAAAAGTGCTGGGTTTGGTCACGTCGTTAGATAAAAACAATTACTATCTTCCCCGCGATGGACGCCACTTTGTTCCTTTGCCCTAATATTTTTTGATTCAGAGTTTCGTCATCATGCTCAAAGTTGTTTCGACACTTTGAGCATGACTCACTTAGTTGGTTATTGCCCAAACCGATCCCCACCTTCAGCAAGGTAAAATAATTCTGAAGAAGTACTTTGGCGATTCAACACCGCATTTCGATGAGGAAATCGTCCAAACTCCTCAATAATGTTTCGATGACTCAGAGCAAACTTTAACGCTACCTTGGCTATATCTCGTTTATTGCCCTTGTGTTCATTCATCAAATCGGCCATTAATTCTACGCAAAGTTGTTGATGTTCGAGTGATTCAGCATGCTCCAACGGATGATAGAAAAAGAGCCGCTCAGCAAAGGCTAATTGCTTATCAAACTTAGCCTCTAGCCCCGCTAAACATATTTGCAAGGCATGTAAATCAGTTTCAAAGGCCTCGGCTTTTCCTCGAAACATATTACGGGGCATTTGGTCTAATAAAATTATTAACGCAAGCGCTCCTCTGGGATGCTCAGCAAGATCGTCTAATTTTCCCAATTTAGCCTTTTGATAGTCAGCATGAAAGTGCGAGGTCACTTCTTCATCGAACTTCGCCGATGCTTCATACCATTGACTAGACTTTTCAGGATTTGCAATACCATCTTTCAGTTCGCCAAACCAGAAAGTTAAAATTTTTGCTACCACCTCTTCATTTTTACTCATTACTTATCAATCACTTATAAAATTAATCAAAATTTTTTAATTTTTTACATTGAAAAAAAGTGTGGCACACATATATATGAGTTGTCGACGCCGAAAGGGTCGACAGACTAAGCAAAGGTGTGGCATCGAATAGCGCTCCTGTTGCGTGGTAATACAGTAGCTTGAATAGTGCTGTTTATGCCAACACATTGTGAATGTCACATTACTTTTGAGTTGAATCTGACATGGCTGATTTAGAGGTACGTGGAAATAAAAACCAGTATGCTCGTTACAGCACCAGCTTCGACAATTTTACACTTTTATGCCGCCGTTTATCGGGGCAACATTTAACATATTGCTTTAAGAGGATATGAATATGCGTAACATCGATCTATCTCCACTATACCGTTCTTTCATTGGTTTTGACCACCTAGCATCTATGATTGATGCGGCTAGTCGCAATGAAAAACAAGCCAGCTACCCTCCTTACAACATCGAGTTGTTAGGTGAAGACAAATACCGAATAACTATGGCCATTGCGGGATTCTCTCGTGATGAAGTCGAAATAGAAGTGCAAGAAAACACCCTAAAAGTAACGGGTAAAAAGCCCTCTAAAGAAGACGGCGAACGTAAATTCTTGCATAAAGGGATTTCAGAAAGAAACTTTGAGCGTAGCTTCCAATTAGGTGATCACGTAAAGGTACTTGCCGCTGATATGGAGCATGGTTTACTTCATATTGATATGGAACGTGTCATTCCTGAGGCTAAGAAGCCGCGTAAAATCGAAATTGGAAGTAAATTGCTGGAAAATGGCGCGGAATAAAGTACGCCGCTTATACCAAAGTTAAACATGTATCTCCCAACAACAGCGCCTTACGGCGCTGTTTTTTATTGAGCTATGTATTCGATATCAACGCTCCCAAATGGGCGGTTCACCTATTTTTTCAATCAAGTAATCAATAAACACCCGCACTGTGGCTGTGAGTACATTCGACTTGGGATAGACCAACCAAATGGCAGCATTATCGTCAACGACATAGTCTGGCAACACCCGTACTAAACTCCCCTCTTCCAACTCTTTATAAATATTCCATTTCGAACTCATACAAATTCCAACGCCTGCTTTAGCGGCAATTCGCATGCTTGCACCATCATCACATACAACACGACAGCGGTGCTTAACAGGAGGAAATGCCGAGACAACCGTATTTTGGCTCGATATTAACTTTCGTGGTTTTGAATGCATGAATGTAAGAATCTGGTGTTGTACAAGATCGTCAGGGTGTTTGGGTGTGCTATGTTTTTTCAAGTAATCTGGAGATGCACATAGAATCCGAGTGTCTTGCGCGAGTCTTCTGCCCATTAAACTGCTATCCTCAACGGCATAGTTACGAAGGGCAAGATCAAACCCACCTTCAATCAAGTTTGATTGTGCATCTGAAAGCATTAGATCAACGTTAATATCTGGGTAGCGCGCCAGAAACTCGGGAAGTATTGGCGCAATAAATAACTGTGCGAACGTACTAGACGACGCAAAACGCAATGTTCCGCTTACGGTCGCGCTGCCTCGCCCTAATGCTGCAAATGCAGCATCTTCTTGCGCAATGATTTCTTTGGCATAGGGAAGAAACTCTGCCCCTTCAATCGATAAGGTGATTTTGCGCGTTGAGCGATGAAACAAGTCAGTTCCTAACTTCACTTCAAGTTTAGATAACCGCGCACTCGCTACCGAAGGGGCAATGCCCAACCTTTTTCCAGCAGCGCTTATATTCAGCAACTCTGCAGCAATAACAAACAATCGAATACCATCGGTGTCCATTTATTATATCCAAAATACGAATTCTGATTCTATTTAAACGCCATTTATTCTGCTTTTCAATAAACCTAAACTGTAATTACATTAACTGGAGGCACATTATGCGAGCAATGATAGTCAACACCTTTGGTGGCCCCGACGTTTTCGAAGCCACGGAAATAGACAAACCTCAAATTAAAGCAGGGCACGTACTGGTCAAAATCGAGGCCACCAGCGTGAATACCGTAGATACGATGATTCGTGAAATGGGGCCCGAGCTACCGCTTTCTCCTTCGGCTCCCGCCCTGCTAGGTATGGATTTCGCTGGCGTTGTAGAAGAGGTGGGCGAGAACGTAACAGAGTATAGCGTAGGCGATGAAGTCTACGGCTGTGCGGGCGGCTTGGCAGACTTACCTGGTACATTGGCCGAATACATCGTCGCTGATGCTAACTTAATCGCTTTGAAACCTAAAAACTTATCTATGCGTGAAGCCGCAGCCATTCCGTTAGTGGGCATCACCGCCTACGAGGGTCTAAAACGAGCAGGCATTAAACAGGGCCAAAATGTGCTGGTTCATGGGGGTTCAGGTGGTGTCGGACATATCGCTCTGCAACTGGCGAAATACTTTGGTGCCAATGTTTATTCCACAGGCGGAGGCGAAGCTCAGTTAGCCCTTATTGAGAAACTAGGCGCAATACCAGTCAATTATAAATTAGAATCTGTAGAGAATTATGTTGAAAAGCATACCCAAGGTACTGGATTCGACATCGTGTATGATTCAGTTGGCGGCAAGAATATGACAAATTCCTTTGAAGCGGCAGCCCTCAATGGTCACGTCGTTTCTACCGTATCTATGGTGGAACTCGATCTTTCAACCGCTCACTTTAAAGGTTTGTCATTGCATGTCGTCTTTATGTTGATCCCCATGCTTCACAATTATCGTAGAAATGAGCACGCTAAAATTTTACACGCATTAACATCAATTATCGAAGCGGGCGAACTACACCCTGTGCTTGATGAATCGTCATTTTCCTTGTCTGAAATCGGTCAAGCTCACGCGCGCCTCGGTAGTGGCAAAGCGATGGGAAAGGTCGTTGTCACGGTGTAATAAGCACAATACTTGAGGAGTAAGTCTAGCTACTCCTCTTTTGCACGTATACTCGAAAAGGACAGGAGATCAACATGAAATTGAGTTCGTATATATGCTTACTCGCCCTAATAATGTTTGCACCTTTTTGTCGCTCATCTGATGTAAACCCAGCCCAGGTTGATATCATCACTGTCGACCAGCTTAAATGGGGATACCTGAACCCGCTTCGAGGAGAGAAGAGTCCGGGAGCCGTTGATTTATGGGGTGATAGAACAAAAAATGTCGCCACAGGCATGTTGGTAAGATTCAATAAAGGGTTTTCATCACCGCCTCATATTCATAATATCACTTACCGAGGCATCGTTATTCATGGTGCGATGCATAATGATGATCCCGATGCAGCCCACATGTGGTTGCCACCCGTTTCCTTCTGGACACAACCCGCAGGCAAACAACACGTTACAGCCGCAAACGCTGATAAAAATCTCATCTATCTTGAAATTGACAGCGGCCCATATTTAGTTAAACCAGAATCCAATCACTTTGATTCTGGAGGACATGCACTTAACGTACACGCGGCTAATCTGGTCTGGCTAGACCACTCTCAATCTGCGATTGTAACAAGTAGCAATATCGAAATAGCTCACCTTTGGCGTAATAATAAAGTGCATGATGCAGAAAGTAGTTTGCAGGGCATATTGCTAAAACTGGAAAGTGGCATACCTATCGATATTCAAAGCCAAGACCCCATCTTCAAAGCGGTAATTATTCAAGGTGCGATTACCTATCAATCTTCTACTAATAACGCTAAATATCAGCTAGAGGAAGGAAGTCTCTTTAGCTCATCTGGCGACGTAATGCACCGTATTACGCCTACGAACAACGCGATTATTTACATTCGATCTCATGCTGACTTTTCAGCTAGAGCCAAAAGTAAATAGCGAATTTGGTGTGCCAAAGCACACTCAACTATCGCATCAGGCGGGCTGATCACTTTTGGGTTGATCATCCCAACTGTTTACTCGGTTGTGTATGTCTTCTACCTAGCTAAATTATCTGTCTAATTTAGCTGACTTCATCAATAAAATTTCCCAGAGACTCTGAACGTGGTTGACGATTTTTCATCAGCTGAGCGTTGTCTTCGACCTCATCCTGCACTTGCTCTCGTGTTTCTTCTAGATAACCATCGAGATCAGTGTCCGCCGACTCAGGTAACTCAGGCGCTTCACCTTCAGCATTTCTCTCCACTAGCACCTGCAAAATTTCGGCTTGCTCCCTCAATAGCGCTTGACGCTGTTGAGCATCGATAAGGGGATCCAACTCATCAGCATCAAGCGTTTCCAATGCCTGCCCTTCCCGCCTGACATCTTCAAACTCGTCCACCTCATCAGATTGCACCCGTGCTTGATTATTTCTTTGAACATCATCTTCAGCCGCTTGACGATTCTCCGCTTCTCTGGCCGCTTGTTGAAGGGTCTCTGCTCTGATGTCTTGATTCGTTAACTCCTCTTGGACTAGCGTATTTTGCTGTTCGTTATCTCGCTGAATAGTACGAAGACGTTGTTCTTCGTTTTCACGCAATTCCGCTAACCGTTCTTCAACGCGCTGCTCTTCACGCACTTCCTCACGCTGTTCAGTGCTTGCGTTTTGATTTTGGCGGCGCTCTCTGAGTTGGACCTCTTGCTGCTCTCTACTCTCTATCCGGTTTTCTCTCAATTCAGTTTGCGCAGCTTGTTCACTTTGGCGAGATTCACGGCCATCTACTTCTTGCGCTTCACGATTTTCTATTCGATTCTCTCTTGATTCAGCTTGCTCTGCTTGCTCACTTTGGCGCGCCTCACGGCGATCAACCTCATTGCTTTCACGGCGCTCTACTCTGTTCTCTCGCGCTTCTGTTTGTCCAGCTTGTTCACTTTGACGGGCTTCACGGCGGTCTACGTCATTTTCTTCACGGCGTTCTGTGCGGTTTTCTTGGGCTTCTGTTTGCCCTGCCTGTTCACTTTGGCGGGCTTCGCGGCGACCTACTTCATTTTCTTCACGGTCTTCTATGCGGTTTTCTCGCGCTTCTGTTTGCCCAGCCTGTTCACTCTGGCGGGCTTCGCGGCGGTCTACATCGGTTTCTTCACGACGTTCAGTGCGGTTTTCTTGAGCTTCTGTTTGCCCTGCCTGCTCACTCTGGCGGGCTTCGCGGCGGTCTACATCGTTTTCTTCACGACGTCCAGTGCGGTCTTCTCGGACTTCTGTTTGCCCAGCCTGTTCATTCTGGCGGGCTTCGCGGCGGTCTACGTCGGTTTCTTCACGGCCTTCTATGCGATTTTCTCGCGTTTCTGTTTGCGCAGTCTGCTCACTTTGACGGGCTTCGCGGCGGTCTACCTCGGTTTCTTCACGGCGTTCTATCCGGTTTTCTCGCGCTTCTGTTTCCCCAGCCTGTTCACTCTGGCGGGCTTCGCGGCGGTCTACCTCGGTTTCTTCACGGCCTTCTATGCGATCTTCTCGCGCTTCTGTTTGCGCAGCCTGTTCACTCTGGCGGGCTTCACGGCGGTCTACCTCGGTTTCTTCACGGCGTTCTATGCGATTTTCTCGCGCTTCTGTTTGCGCAGCCTGTTCACTTTGGCGGGCTTCGCGGGGCGCAATATCGTTTTCAACTTCAATCGAGTTCGTCGTATCAGGTCTAGCCGACGAGGAACGATTAACATTATCCTCATTGCCTGCTAGAGCACTTTGAACTCGAGCCGATATCTGTTCCCGCAATTGATCTGCAGTATTCACAGATTCTGTCCCTGATTCGCGCAGCTGATCATTCTGTATATCGCTATTTGTCTGCTGTTCACGTTGCGAAATGCCCGCGCTCCGTTCACTATCTAAAGTAACACTGACTTCTTCATTCTCTTCTTCAACAATTCCCTCATCATCATTTAAGGTAGCATCGCTGACATTTCCATTTTCTCGCTGTGACTCAGCGATATCATTCAATGACGTTTCTCCATTACTCTGCCTACGGATCTCATCACGAAGATCGAGTTGATTGAGTTCTTCTTCTATTTGAGATAAGCGTTGTGCCAGTGCTTGCGAAGGTTGCTGCTCTAGTGCAATAACGCTATTTAACTGAAAATTGACCTCTGCAAGTCGATTTGGGTTTGATGGCGGAGTGATATTTAGATCTGTCGTTCTACTCGCATCTCTGATTGCCTGTTGTCGTTGCGAGGGCTCTTTTGCCTGACTGGTTTCAGCTAGCTCTTCATCCGAAGGTAAGTTGTCTGGTACACCGATATCACCCTGCTGCGGGCGCGCGCTATTCTCTTCATTAGAATAAAGTGGGGTTTCTTGGCGACGAATATTAGCATCACCAACACTATATGGTACATCCATAACGCCTCCTGAGTACGATACTCTGCAGGACTCAACAAACTACCAACGTTTCATTCAACTATGTAAAGTATCGTCCAAAACAAGTTAATTTTCCTGCGAACTTATTCGTTGGCCCGGTTGAGATAGTCTTTATCAAGATTCAGTGTTGCAGCTTTTATTCCAAGGCCGATAGTAGCCCTTTGAGCAAAGGCGACTACTAATCATAATTTATTGATTTGTAATTCGTTTTACGGAAAGTTTAAAGAAATGTGTAAAGATAAATCTGGCTGTTATTAGCATGAATAAACGTAAATCTTTCATTCGGGATGAAAAGATTGCACATCAATCTGGCATTGTTATCGATAAAACAGCCACAGATTCATCGCCGATAATGTGAAGATCACTAAATAAGTAAGAAGCGTACCAACAAAGCGCTGCCAACTTTCTGCAACGTGGTGGCGCTGGCCATAAGCATGAAGCACACGACCTAAAATAAGAACCGCTCCACATATGTGCAGGATAAGTGGATTGATAGCGTTTAATTCTCCGAGCAACAACAGTAAGAGTGCCATAGGCACATATTCAGCAAAATTCGCATGAGCACGGATATTTTGCTTAACGTGCTTTTCTCCGCCATCCCCTAACGCAACACCATACTCCTTCCGTTGAACAATCACTTGTATTGCCAAATACAAAAACATAACTGCCAACAGAGAAGCATAAAATGAAGTAATAGGAACGTATAGCATCACTGGTTTGCCCCTAAACGAATAAAGCCCACTCACGTGGGCTTTATAAAAGAATTATTCGCCAAGTAGCGCTGCAAGCTTGGTGCTTACTTCTTCAACCGGCTGTGTACCATCTAATTTATGATACTGACAGTTGCCAGCGCTTGCCTCTTGCTGATAATAATCAACAAGCGGTTTTGTTTGTTCATGATAAATACCTAAACGCTTACGAACCGTATCTTCCTGATCATCAGGACGTATAACAAGTTCTTCGCCAGTCTCATCATCTTTGTTTTCAACTTTTGGCGGATTGTAGCGAATGTGATAAACGCGACCTGATGCGGGGTGAACGCGACGTCCGCCCATACGCTCTACGATCACTTCATCGTCAACGTCAAATTCAATAACGTGATCGATAGCAATGCCCGCTTCCTTCATGGCGTCAGCCTGAGGGATGGTGCGAGGAAAACCGTCTAGCAAAAAGCCATTTTCACAGTCAGGCTGCGCTATTCGCTCTTTCACTAAACCAATGATAATCTCATCAGACACTAATTTGCCTTCATCCATGACTTTCTTAGCTGCAAGTCCGAGCTCTGTTCCTGCGCTGATTGCAGCACGCAACATATCGCCCGTAGAGATTTGTGGAATTCCATACTTACCCATTAAAAACTGAGCCTGAGTGCCTTTACCTGCACCTGGAGCACCAAGAAGGATGATGCGCATGCCGTGTCCTCTTATTCTTTGAAAACGTTAAATACTTCGAGTCCGCAACTTTACACATTCAGCTAGCGTGATACAAGCCGATTAGTACAAAGAACAATCGATTAACGCACTCTATTTGATTTATTTTAACAAATCCGTCAAAAACCTTCCCACTCCTTATTTGAAAGGGCTATAAATAAACGAACTTAACCAAATAGTCATATTACGTCGCATTGGTTCCTCACCAATTTGCATTAAATGTAGACAAAAACATTAATTTTGCGCAATAGAAACAAAAAAGGGAGCATCCGCTCCCCTTTCTAATCGACATTATTCTGCTGTAGGCTTATTTAGCTAGGTCCATCAGTAATGCGTTAAGTTTCGTCACAAAGCTAGCAGGGTCTTTCAAACTACCTTGCTCAGATAATGCGGCTTGATCAAACAACACCTCTGACCATTGAGCAAAGCGCGCTTCATCTTGAACATCTGCCAAGATTTTCACGAGTGCATGCTCTGGGTTTAATTCAAAGTGATATTTAGCCTCTGGTACAGGTTGTCCTGCCGCTTGCATGAGTTTAATCATTTGCGTCGTCATACCATGCTCATCAGCAACGATGCACGCTGGAGAATCAGTCAAACGATGCGTGAATTTCACGCTTTCAACTTTGTCACCTAGCGCGGTTTTTACACGCTCTAGTAAACCTTCTACTTGCTTTTCAGCTTCTTCTTGTGCCTTCTTGCTTTCTTCATCATCGAGTTCGCCCAAGTCAAGCTCACCACGGGTGATTGACTGGAACGTCTTCTCTTTGAATTCAGTAAGATGCGACATCAACCATTCGTCGATGCGATCAGATAGCAACAAGACCTCAATGCCCTTTTTACGGAAGATTTCCAAATGCGGGCTAGTTTTCGCTGCCTGATAGCTATCAGCAGTAATATAGTAGATCTTTTCCTGACCTTCTTTCATTCGCTCAATGTAGCTATCTAAGCCTACCGTTTGTGCATCTGAATCACTGTGAGTAGATGCAAAACGTAGCAATCCAGCAATTTTTTCTTTATTACTGAAATCCTCGGCTGGTCCTTCTTTTAATACATTGCCAAATTCAGACCAGAACGCTTGATACTGCTCTTCGTCGTTCGCTGCCAAACGTTCAAGCATTTGCAAAACTCGCTTGGTACAGCCTTGACGCATCGCTTGTGTCACTTTGTTGTCTTGCAAAATTTCACGAGACACATTCAAAGGTAAGTCATTTGAATCAAGCAACCCTTTTACAAAACGCAGGTAGGTTGGCATAAATTGCTCAGCATCATCCATGATAAATACGCGCTGAACGTACAGTTTCAATCCGTGCTTCTGGTCACGATTCCACAAGTCAAATGGCGCCTTTGACGGAATGTAAAGCAGGCTGGTATATTCGTTTTTCCCCTCAACCTTGTTATGCGACCATTTCAACGGATCGGCATAATCATGAGAGATATGTTTGTAAAACTCTTGATATTCTTCATCAGATATTTCTGACTTATCACGTGTCCACAATGCCGTGGCTCGGTTAATGGCTTCCCATTCGCCGTCTTGAGCTGGAATTTTTTCGCCATCAGGGCCGTCTTGTTCTGGCACAGGCTCTTTCCACATTCTCACAGGAATACTAATGTGATCAGAGTACTTTCCAATGATTGAACGCAAACGCCATGCGTCTAAAAACTCTTTTTCTTCTTCGCGAAGATGCAGGATGATCTCTGTTCCGCGTACTGACTTTTCAACGTCAGACACCGTGAACTCACCTTCTCCCTCAGACTGCCACTCAACACCACGTTGCTTATCTTCACCCGCCGCTCGCGTGCGCACAGTGACTTTATCGGCAACGATAAACGCAGAGTAAAAGCCGACCCCAAATTGTCCAATAAGTTGGGAGTCTTTTGCTTGATCACCAGACAACTGACTAAAAAATTCCGATGTGCCTGAACGCGCAATCGTCCCAAGGTTTTCAATCACCTCGTCTCGCGTCATACCAATGCCGTTATCGGCAATCGTCAAGGTACCGGCATTTTCATCAACGGAAATCTTAACGTGTAAGTCACCGTCATCTTCGTAGAGGCTATCGTTCGATAACGCTTTAAAACGCAATTTATCGGCAGCGTCTGCAGCGTTAGAAACAAGCTCACGAAGAAAGATTTCTTTATTGGAATATAGTGAATGGATCATCAATTGAAGTAATTTCTTTACTTCAGTTTGAAAACCATGTGTTTCTTGATGGGCTGTTTCAGCCATAGATGTCAATCTCCTATTCATCACTCGCGTGTACGCAAAGAAAATAGGGGTGATTTATACCTTTTCAAGCCATCACTAACAAATTTGCTGAATTTTTGCCATTGAAACGGCGAAATTGCTGTTAAAGTGAGCGACGCCCACTAAACGCGTGAGACAAGGTGTTTCCGTCAATGTACTCTAATTCACCACCGACAGGTACACCGTGAGCAATGCGCGTGGCTTGCAAATCATAGCTTTTGCACATTTGCGCAATGTAGTGCGCCGTTGCCTCTCCCTCAACCGTGGGGTTAGTGGCAAGAATTACTTCATCATACGCGTTCGACGCTAGGCGTTTATCAAGAATATGCAGGCCAATTTCGTTAGGCCCAATGCCATCAATGGGAGAAAGGTGTCCCATTAGAACAAAGTAGCGCCCTTTAAACTCTGCAGTTTGTTCTATTGCTACGATGTCTTGTGGTGATTCTACGACACATAACTGCCGCGATTCAGCGCGCTTAGCACTGCTACATATCTCGCAGATCTCTGCTTCAGTAAAAGTACGACATGAACCACAATGTTGCACATGCTCCATCGCATCATGCAAAATCTGGCTCAATTTTAGCGCCCCTGACCGATTACGCTCGAGCAACTGAAAGGCCATACGCTGTGCGCTTTTGGGGCCAACGCCTGGCAGAACTTTGAATGCATCGATTAACTCATCGATCAAGGGACTAAATTTCATACAATCTACGCCAAAAAATTAGAACGGCATTTTGAAACCTGGAGGCATTGGCATGCCGCCAGTGATGGAAGACATCTTCTCTTTTGAAGTTTCTTGCACACGACGAACCGCGTCGTTAGTTGCGGCTGCAACAAGATCTTCAATCATGTCTTTGTCGTCTTCCATTAAGCTTTCGTCGATATCGACACGGCGAACATTGTGGTTACATGTCATTGTCACCTTAACCATGCCTGCACCCGCTTCGCCTGTTACTTCCATACTAGCCAGCTCTTCTTGGGCTTTTTGCATGCGCTCTTGCATTTGCTGCGCCTGCTTCATGATATTTCCCATACCACCTTTAAACATAATAATTCTCTCTCTGATTATCTGGGTTTAATGCTGTTCTCAACGATATTTGCTGAAAACGCGCTCTTCAGGCTTGTAATGTGAGCATCAGTTTGAACTACTGACTGTGCGTGAACTTGCCTGACTTCATTAATTTTTTTCTGTAATGCAAACGGTGTGTTTGACGGCATGTCTAGCCTAATATCGAGAGTAATAGGTTTAGACAATGTCTGGCCCAATGCATGTTGTAATTGCTGTACCGATGAGTCGGACACTAAATGCGCCTTCTCTGATGGTAATGTGAGGACGACGGTGTCTTCTTTCAATGTATAAGCGGCATGCAACGCTAATTGCTTTGTTAATGCGGTTATTGGCATTGACTCGATCAACGCACTCCATGTATCAAGTTGATGTGCGTATAGTACTTTTTCTCCGCCTGTTAAAAACGCAGGAACATCAACCGTAACAGGCACATCGACTTCATCATGTAAATGCGCCATCGGATCAAATTCTTCCGCGTCTTGCTCCATCTGTTCAGCGTGCACATCAAAGACGACATCTGTTGAGGCATGGGGCAAAACGTCCTCGTCTCCCACATCCCAAGGAGGCGCGTCTTGCACGCGTTGTGACGCTTGTGCTACATCGTCATCAACTTGATTCGGTACAAAAGCATGCGACACGCTGTCCGTTGGAGCAACATTATCAGTAAATGTCTGCTCGCTGGTGTTAGCGTCTACGGTGACGCTATGCTCGGGTTGGGCAAAATCGTTATCCGCTAGCGATAAATCAGCAGTCTCTGTGGAAAGATCGAATGTCGTGCTGGGTGCCTGATTAGTCGCCTCTTTATCCATTGCACCTAAATGCGCGCTGTCGCGTTGCATAGGCTGTAACGATGTGACCTTAGGCTCTTGCGTCTCATTAGCGGCAGTATTTTGTTTAACCATGCTTTCCGCAAAAAAGCTATCTTCGGTATCTGAGGCACTTACATCAGGGGTAAACTCTGACAACTTGCGCGCATGCGAGGCTGCTTGAATACGGGCAACAGGATCATCCTGAACCTTTGGTTCATCGATATCTATCGCTGGCTTTTTTCCCTCTTCCTCTCCTCCGCTTGATGTGGCGGAAGGTTTAGCGCCAGAATGATTCTGCGTACTTTGTTGCAGAGACAATAGCGTCTCGGTTAAGGATTGTGTTGATGCTGGCACAGGCGCAGTAGCCGGCCCAGACTCGGCAGGCGTTGACTCTTCTTGAACGCTTTCATTGTGCGTTTCAGGCGTAAGCGATGCACCTAATTGCTGCGCTTGCAACATGATATCTTCTTGTTGGGCAATTAATGCGGAAGATTCTGCGCTGAACTCCTCTTCTGAGAGAGCAGGTTGCTCGCTTTCAATTGCCTGTTGCGCTAGGTTTACGTTCGTTGGTACAGCAGACAAATCCATTTCGACAGGCGGCTGCGCTTGATACGCATTTTCCTGTGCAGGCTGGGAGGGATGCATTTCCTCAGACTGCGTCTCTCGTTGTGCTAGAATCGCGGCAGGCAAAGTCGAATTGACTGATGCATTTGCATGGCTTGTTTCGGGCCCATTTGTACTCGTAGAACTAGACGCTAAAGGCTGCGCAGACGCTTGAGTCATTGGAGTTAATTGCGCTTGTTCAGAACTCCCTTGATTGTCGGGGCTAAAAGCCAACATACGAATCAAGGTCATTTCTAGCCCTGTTCTTGCGTCGGGCGCGAATTGGATATCTTTTTTTCCGTTTAACGCAATTTGATACAATAATTGAACATGCTCTGGCGAAACCATCTTCGCCAGCTCAAAAATTCCACGCGCTGATGTCGTTTCTAACTTGCAAACTTCAGGCACAAATTGAGTTAACGCAACTTGATGTAATAAACTTTGTAGCTCATCAAGCACATGTTCAAATGACGTAGCTTGAACAGCAAGTTGCTCCACCAGCGACATGACACCTGACACATTTTTACTCAGCACAGCATGCAGCAGTTTTAATACTTGATCTTTATCCATCAAGCCAAGCATATCGGCAACTACATTCGCTGATACATTGCCGTTACCTTGCGCAATCGCTTGGTCAGTTAAACTCAGCGCGTCACGCATACTTCCTTGTGCTGCTCTTGCTAATGACGCAATGGCATTTGCCTCAAACGTAATTGATTCCGCGTGTAAAATATGATCAAGCTGCGTGGATATTTGCTCTCTGGACAATGCCTTTAAATTGAACTGCAAACAACGCGACAATATGGTAATCGGCAGTTTTTGCGGGTCAGTAGTAGCAAGCAGAAACTTCACATGGGGAGGCGGCTCTTCAAGGGTTTTTAGCAGCGCATTGAAGCTATGTTTTGACAACATATGTACTTCGTCTATTAGATAGACTTTGTAGTCACCGCGCGTTGGCTTGTATTGCACGTTATCAAGCAACTCGCGCGTGTCTTCCACCTTAGTACGCGATGCTGCATCGATTTCGAGCAAATCAACATAGTTACCCTGCTCAATTTCTTTACAGGTCGAGCACTCGCCACAAGGGTGGGCGCTTTTTCCCTGCTCACAATTTAAGCTTTTAGAAAATATGCGTGCTATCGTCGTTTTTCCGACACCGCGCGTACCTGTAAACAGATACGCATGATGGAGTCGGTTATTTTCTAGCGCACTCGTAATTGCCGCAACGACATGTTCTTGCCCCACAAGTTCTGAAAATGTGCGGGGACGCCATTTACGGGCGAGAACTTGATAGCTCATTGATAGGTTATTCGCCGTCAAAATCACACAATGCGTATGATTCTACATCGATTTCCTGAAGTTTTTGAACACCGCCAAGATCAGGCAGTGAAATAATAAAACCTGCGTGCTCAACAACGCCACCCAGACGACGAATCAGGTTCGCTGTTGCTACCATCGTTCCGCCTGTTGCAAGAAGATCGTCTATCATCAACACGCGTTCGCCAGGTTTAATCGCATCTTTGTGAATTTCAAGCGTATCCATACCGTACTCAAGTTCGTAGGTTTCGCTGATCGTTTCACGCGGCAACTTATTAGGTTTTCTAACCGGAATAAAGCCCACACCTAACTCAATAGCCAGTGGTGCGCCGAACAAAAAGCCTCTGGCTTCAGTTCCGGCTACTTTATCAATATTCATTGGACCGAACTTTTCTACCATCAACTTTATCGCTGATGTAAACGCTGAATGATCTTCAAGAACAGACGTCACGTCTCTGAACATAATCCCTGGTTTGGGATAATCCGGTACGGTTTTTACAACCGATTTAATATACTCTGCAGACACTGATTTCCTCAATATCGACGTTAGAGAAGCGTTCGCTTACAGGAAAAATACAAACCAGCCCGCGATAACATGCATAAGTGGCAATGCCACTAGCACTGCGACGGCAGCAAAAAAATATCCCCAATTAAACGGATCCTGTGTACCACTTTCGTGTTGCATGAGAGAGCTCCTCACATTGAATTAAACAAAGGGCGAATATTAATGCAATCAGCCTTGAAATAATAGCCTTAGACTAGCGAAAAGTGGATCTAAGTGGTGACTTTTTGGTCTGACGGGTGGAATAGCCGATAAATTAAGCACGTATTCTGTTCTAAAACGCATACACTTTATAAGGCGTGTTCGAGTCTCTTTACGATTCACTTTAAATAAAGAATATGCTTGTCGATTAACATTCGTAACGTGTCTGTGAGTCCATTTTGCAAAACGGAAGTGTCGAACTGCTGAAAGCGCTCGGTCATATCTGCCATTAACGCCCGAAGGGTCAATGTCCCCTCAGCATCTTCAATTTGCTTAACAGCTAACGCTGTTAGTTGATTAATCAACATAAAAGCGACGTCATCTTCAGCATCACGATATACAATAAGATATACGGGTTCTTCCGGTTCTTGGGGCTGATAATCTGGAGATATGCCATGCACGGGGAACTGATAACTTAATAAAACACTCACATCTGACAAACATAATAGGGAGTCAATATGCAGCTCATTTGCATTCGATATCACGGCGCTTCCATGCCTGATGCTTATTGAGAGTTCTACCCACTCATAATGAGCAAGTTCTTGAAGAAACGGTGGATCATCTGGCTGCATGACATACGTATTCGCCAAATATTCAACAAATTCTTTGCTGATATCAGCAAAATAAGGTGAGCGACACGCATGCTCTATAAAGAACCCTCTTACTAGCTGACGCCACCTATCTTCTGAATACAAAGACTGAAGTACTGGAAAGCCAGAATCAATGAAACCTTTTACATTGTTGAAAAACAGATCTTGATAAATTGCCATTCTTCTTTGCTCGATATCAGCAAATTGCGAGGGCTGAGAAGGATTTTTAATCTCCTCCATAAATTGGCGTTGAACGTCAGAAAAATGCATCAGGCTGGCTTCTTTTTAGGCTGTAATGTTAGATATTTATTCTGGAGCGTAGCAATATGTTCAAGTTCTTGCTTCAACATCGAATAAGCAGGAATATTAAAGTCTCGCTCAAGCAATGTAGGAAACACACCGTGCAACGCATAGGCTTTGTCAAGCAGCTGCCAAACGGGTTCAATCACATCTGCTCCATGCGTATCTACTTTCAAGTCCTCTGCTTCATCAAAATGCCCAGCAATGTGCCCGTAAACAATCCGTTCGCTTGGCATTGCAGCCAGAAATGACTCTGCGTCGTAACCATGGTTAATTGAATTTACGTAGATGTTATTGACATCAAGCAATAACTGACAATCCGCTTCATTTAGCACTGCCAACGTAAACTCCTGCTCTGACATTTCTTGTCCAGGCGCAGCGTAATAAGACACATTTTCCATCACTAATGGGCGCTCTAAAATATCCTGCGCTTGACGAATTTTAGTACTTACATGCACAACGCTTTCTTCTGTGAATGGAATGGGCATCAAATCATACATGTGCCCCTTCCCCGAACAATAACTCAAGTGTTCGCTATAATGGATCACATTGTGTAAATCCAAAAAATGCTTCACTTCCTTAACAAAATTAACATCCAGCGGTTCTGGACTGCCAATCGAAAGGGATAATCCATGACAGACAAAAGGAGCAGATGACGTAAATTGACGTAACTGCTTAGCGTACTTCCCTCCGAAAGGGATCCAATTTTCAGGCGCTATCTCCCAAAAGTGCACTTCACTAGGGATATCAGGAAGAAGCTCGTCCATCATTTCACGGCGAAGGCCAAGACCAACACCCGAAATGTAATTTTGTATCATGGTATATCCTGTTAACGGAGTTAAGCGGAAAAGGGCTGAACACTCAGCCCTTCATAGAGGAGATGCGAGAAATTAAGCCTGTCCGCCGCATTTACCCTCGCCACACTTACCTTCTTTTTTGGCTTTGTCGCCGCCACATTTACCTTCGCCACACTTACCTTCTTTGTGCGCTTTATCGCCGCCACATTTACCTTCGCCACACTTGCCTTCTTTGTGCGCTTTGTCGCCGCCGCATTTACCTTCGCCACACTTGCCTTCTTTGTGCGCTTTGTCGCCGCCACATTTACCTTCGCCACACTTGCCTTCTTTGTGCGCTTTGTCGCCGCCACATTTACCTTCGCCACACTTGCCTTCTTTGTGCGCTTTGTCGCCGCCACATTTACCTTCGCCACACTTGCCTTC
>NZ_JAOWKX010000005.1:0-13327 GCF_025751585.1 Fluctibacter corallii | reverse complement strand
CCTTCTTTTCCTGACTTGTCACCGCCACACTTTCCCTCTCCCATATCCATCATGTAGCCGCTATCGAGAGATTGCGCTTGGAAAGGGTTTCCTGCTGCTACAGCGGTAGAGGTCGCCATTGCGCCAATCACGACTGCACCCAATGCCGTTGCGATTGATGTTTTCTTTACTTGGTTCATATCATTTATCCTATCATTTTTTAAAGCGGATTATTCACTGTCAGAAAGTAAGACCCGCCCTTCTAATTATTTATTTCAAAATTCATTAAGTAAATATTCTCGGCTTATAAAACCTTCTATTCATCGAATCAATCAAAATCAATCACCATTGATTATAAGTAAGACTCAATAGGCATAGCAGCTTATATTAACATTTTATTTACATATAACATTTTGCCCTGTAGGGTAATTTTTCAGTCCGAATATTATTCAAATGGAAACGGATAAAGGAAGCAGTAGGACATGGGAAGGACAACTCGCTGCCCAACGTGGCGTTTAAATTATAACTACAACGAAGTCTAATAACATGCGATACAACAAGTGTACCCAAGCGTTGAAAAAACGCGTTTCTCTGGCTGCAATGGCAGCCCTTTCATTATCATCCGTCAGCACTGCATACGCACAGGGGCTTAAAGAAGTCGAGCCTGAGATTAAAGGGCTGACTTCAGCAGATATCAGCTTTAATCAATGGCGCGATTCTCAGCGTTCAACCTATGCATCAGACGCAACCGACCAGTTTATTGTCGAGTTTGCCAGTGATATAGACGGAGATAAAGCGGCTAAAAAGCTCGCAAAGAAGCTTAAAAAAGCGCTAAAGCACAAAAAAACGTTGAGTAAAGGACAATTGAAGCATGTCTTCAAACTTGCCTCGAAGCTCGGCATTGAAGAAACAAAATCCTTTCTTGATGTTGTAAGAAGTATGTCAGAAGTGAAAAGCGTTGAGCTTGATCCTGTGAGATACTTAATGTCTCAAACATCCCCTTGGGGTATTTCCAGAGTGCAGGCAGATCAGCTGTCTGACGCCTCAGCTAATAACTTAACGGTCTGCATAATTGATTCAGGTTACGAGAGAAGTAACCCAGATCTGAATGCCAATAACCACTCTGGTACTAACGATCCTGGTACAGGAAACTGGTATCAGGCTGGCGGCTCTCATGGCACACACGTAGCAGGCACCATTGCTGCGGTGAATAACAGTGAAGGTGTGGTGGGCGTTTTACCTGAGGCCAAAGTCAACCTTCATATTGTAAAAGTATTTAATGAATCAGGTTGGGGTTATAGCTCAGATCTCGCATCGGCGGTGAATACTTGTGTTAGCAATGGCGCGAATATTGTAAACATGAGTTTAGGAGGGCCATCGGCAAACAATGCAGAAAGAAATGCATTGGAAGCGGCCACTGCACAAGGTGTGCTGTTAATTGCCGCATCGGGTAATGATGGTAACTCAAGCCTTTCCTACCCCGCATCGTACGATACTGTTATGGCAGTTGGCGCACTAGATGAAAACAACCAACACGCTGAGTTTTCACAATATACGCCGCAAGTTGAGATCTCAGCACCGGGTGAAGCTATTTTATCTACCGTTGCTGGCGATGGCCGTTTAGGCTCACTCATAGTCGGTTCCACCAGCTTCGACGGTGAAGCGATTGTTCCTCAGAGCCGCTATGTTCAAGTATCTGGGAACTATCAAATTAATAACATTAATGGTTCTGTCAGTGGTGAGTTAGCAAGCTGCTCACGCACGGGTAGCAGTTACTCTTGTGGCACAATGACTAACAAAATCTGTTTGGTTGAGCGTCACTCAAACCAAAGTGGCAGTAGCTATCCAGAAATTGATCCTGCAAAGGCCTGCGCTGACGCTGGTGCATCCGGTATTGTTGTGTACAGTAATACCGCCAGACCAGGCACCCAGAATCCGTTTCTAGTTGATGGAGCCAATGAAGTCAATGTGCCCATTGTGTCAGTTAATCGTAGTGTCGGACAAGCAATGGCTAGCCGGGTTGGGCAAACGGCGTCGCTCACGGTCGTGGATAATCAGGATTATGCTTATTATAACGGCACCTCTATGGCAACTCCGCACGTAGCGGCTGTCGCAGCCCTGGCTTGGAGTAACAACCTCCAATGCTCTAATGTTGAAGTTCGCGAGGCCCTCAAGCAAACCGCCTTAGATGTTGATACAGCAGGCAGAGACGACAGAACTGGCTATGGCCTAGTTCAAGCAAAAGCAGCGTCAGATTATTTGTCAGGTGCATGCAGCGATCCCGTGGATGTTTACACATTAGAAAATGGTATTGCATTTACACCTATATCAGGAAGCCAAAACACCACAACGCGCTTTATGATGCAAGTGCCCGCCGGTGCAACTAATCTCAGTTTCACAATGAGTGGAGGTACAGGCGACGCTGACATGTACGTGCGTTTTGGAAGCGAGCCGACTTCAGCGACATATGATTGCCGACCATTTGAAAATGGCAACAATGAAAGCTGTGACATAACCAATATTCAGGCCGGTACGTATTTTGTGCATGTTGTTGGTTACTCATCATTCACGGGTGTGCAATTGCTAGGTAGTTACACAGAACCAGGTACGCCAGGCCAAGGGTACAATGAAACTATTCAGGATATATCTGCAACAACTGGGAACTGGAAATACTACGCAGTTGAAGTGCCAAATGGCATGGCTTCACTTAATGTTGATATCACCAACGGATCAGGCGATGCAGACCTTCATGTAAGATACGGTGCTCAGCCTACTACAACACTATACGATTGTCGCCCATTCAAAAACGGCAATACCGAATCGTGTTCTTTTACTAATCCCACAGTCGGTACATGGCACATTGGGGTTCGTGCTTATTCGACTTACTCCAATGTTGATTTAAGCGTGTCTTACCAACCTTAACTTCCCAACATAGCGCGCCATTGGCGCGCTTTTTACACGCATATATTATTCTCTTCTAACCTTCCCACTTCTCTTTCACACTGGATTCTCAATCATCTACCTTCGTCGATACTAACACGAGTCGCATCACTGCCAAGGTGAAATAGCTTACATCACGAAGGTTCACACATCGCGCACTAACGTTGTTCTTTGAGAGAGTAACAACATTTCTATCAATGTAATTGCAGCACAAATACGAAAAAGCCCGCCTTAGATAGGCGGGCCAATAAGCATTAAATGAATGTTTAACTTAGAAAGTTACATTCACTTCATCTGAACATGCAGTGGTTTCATCACACACCATGTACGAGAATGATGTGCCATCAACACGGCGTTCACGATCTCTGAAATACCCTTTATTTTCAAAGACACCCAGCTCTACACCATTACGGTACACGGTGACCGTATCAGTGAAAGAGCCCGTCCATGACAAATCGACACGTAATTTGCCGAATCGAGACAAATGCGCACGCTCGACGTTAAGTTGAATAGATACATCTGTCACGCTGACCGTTTGTGTAATGCTATCTGATTGACCTTCAGCATCCGTTGTTGTTAGCGTCACTTCATAGCTGCCCGTTGCAGGGAAAATATGAGATGGACTAGCTTCAGTCGATGTGGTGCCATCACCAAAGTCCCAACTATGACTAACTATGTCATTATTTACGTCGGTGCTTTCATTGTTGAAGCTAACAGATAGCGCCTCTGCTTCGTAACTAAATGCTGCTACGGGTGCTGCCGGAGCTACTTCACCAATACCGGTAATAGTTAACTCCCAATTGTTTAATGTGCCGTCGTCTCCATTAAAAGTGTCTAACACATTAAGCGTCCAATCACCTGTCGCTACCTCACCATTGAACGCATCGGAAGCGAAGCTCTCAACAATATCATCCGCACCGCCGCCTGAATTCGCAGTCAGCACTGCTGACGTTCCTGCAGGCGAGGTTAATGTTAAGACAAGATCACCACGATAAGTATGTGTAATATTCACAAACGTGCTCGTACCGAACACAGTCAGCGCATCAGGAATATTAATCACAGAGTCAATACCGACATCATCAGGATCCTGTTCATTTGGTAATGTTGGAATAGATTCATCATTGCTGTAGGTAAAATCAGTCAATCCTTGTGGGAAAACATACAGGCCAAGTGCCTTCTCTTTTACGATGTCTCCACTTTCCCCTTTCACCGTAAACGCGTAATCACCATAAGGTGTATTTTCATCAGTGACTACTGTTAGCGTGAACGTATCACCGGGCTCCACTGTGGATGCTGATAACTGACCCAAACCAGACTCACTGTCTAATGATAGCGAAACTTCTCCAGTCCAATCAGAGATACTACCCACCTCAAATGTATACACCGCTGTTTCGCCAGCAACAATTTCGGTTTTTACAGGTGTTACAGAGAACTTAAAGCTCGGCGTAGGATCGGCATCAATAAGGGCTTGGTTCACATTTAAACGTTTACCAGATACCGTGCGTCCCTGCATTACCGCGTTATCATCACCAGATGCCATCAACAACGCTTTCATTTCTAGCGCAGTTAAATCTGGATTAACCGACCAAGTCAGAGCCGCAGCGCCAGTTACATGAGGTGTAGCCATCGAAGTGCCTGAAAAAGAAGCGTATCCATTGTTTGGCGTTGTCGACAAAATAGCTGAACCTGGAGCCGCCATGTCCACCGAGGTTAAACCGTAAGAATAACCTGAATCACCATCTGTTCTAGTGGTACTCGCAACGGCAAGAATATTGTCATTATCATAACTAGCTGGATAGCTGGGGCTCAAATCATTATCCGAACCTGCGTTCCCCGCAGCCGCCACGAAAAGAATATCAGCATCACCAGATGCAGTAATGGCGTCTTTTAACGCTTGGCTGAAACCGCCGCCACCCCAACTATTATTGGTCGCTCTTACGTTTACACCTGCGTTTTTTAGCGCAACAAAATAGTTAACACACTCAATCGCACCCGCTGTTGAGCCCGTGCCATCTGCGCCTAAGAATTTACAACCTGCAATTGTCACGTCGTGGTTTACACCGACAACGCCTATGCCATTATTGCCTTTTGCTCCGATGGTGCCTGCTACGTGGGTACCATGAGAATCATCATCCATCGGATCTGAATCGCCATTTGCAGTATCAATACCATATACATCATCAACATAGCCATTTGCATCGTTGTCGATTCCGTCACCTGGTATTTCACCTGGGTTCATCCACGCATTATCAGCAAGATCTTCGTGTTGATAATCTACCCCAGTATCGATAACACCAATAACAATACTGCTGTCGCCTGTGCTGATATCCCACGCCTCAAGCGCATCTATATCAGCATCGGCAGTACCACCGTCCTGTCCCGTATTGTGGAGTCCCCATAGGCTTCCAAAACTAGGGTCGTCTGGCAGTGCTGCTTTTTTGACGATGTAGTTTGGTTCAGCGTAAAGTACAGCGGGGTGCTGCTTAAGAATTTCAATCGCTTCTTTCACAGATTTGTTAGACAGTTGTAATTTAGCGATGCGACCATCCATGATATGCTTGAAACTATCGTCGACTTCATCTCGGTTTTTATCGGAGATGGTAGCATATACGGAACTTCTCGCCGCCGCTTTATCAGCAGGAGACATACCTTCTTTGTAAACAACGAGAATCGAATCGTTTTTGTACTCTGGTGCAGTACTCGCCTGTGTCAAACCTGAAACACTGGCTGAAAGTGCAGCAATCGTCGCAATAGAGATTGCTGAAAGTTTTGTTTTCATCATTGTAGAATCCTTTGTATATATAGACATAAATCGACGGAGGTCGATTAAGTTTAGGATTCTCCATTAAATTCAATTTAGTCACACACAACGACTTTAATAAAACTCACATTCCAACATATTGCCAGTAAAAAAATACGATTCATGCCAAATTACGACTTTAGGGGTAATTTTTATAACCTTAACAAGATATCCAATACTTTAGTATTAATTCATTGTCGTTACTCATCCTTCTGGGTTTCATCTCCTCTCTAATATAATCTAGCACTTAAGTACCACAAATCCATAAGGCATGCAGACATGAAACATATAAAGCTTTGTTTTTATTCATTTTTATAAATACCAAATAAAGGCGATGGATGTTTTAACCCTTGTTTGCGTAGAGTCGATGTGTGAGAAACAAGTCGTAGATTTGCAATAAAGGAGAAGTATTAATGCTAAGGAAAGGTTTTCTATCAACACCATACTTGAGAAGAAAAAGTAATTCCTTTTCCTTTGCACTGATTATTTGTTCATTTTGCAACCTAGCTATTTCTAGTCAGGTGATTGCAGATACGGCTTCGTTAGATCTAGTGGAATCTCCATTGACAATTAGTCTTTCTCAGCAGGTTAATATTGATGCTAACGCGATCATTATTAATCAGTATGGGATATACAACACAACACATATCAATCAGGCCGCAAACTCATCAAACTTAGCTAGCATCACTCAGTTCGGAGAGAGTAATTCTGTCGATATTTTACAACTTGGTATCGGTAACTCTGTCGTTCTTGTGCAGTCGGGTAATGAAAGTACAGCTGAAGTATTTCAGCATGGTGACAATAATGTGGCAACTATTAACCAATCGAACGGACAGCATTTTGCTGTTCAACAAATCGGTAATGAAATGGTTGTAAACATCACCCAATACAGGAAGTGAGCGATTTACACCCAATATGGAGAGTATTATGAAGCTACGTAAAACAATGATTGCTAGTTCCATTGTGATATCACTGATGGCTGCACAAAGTGCAATGGCAGCAGGTCAACTCAAGGGTCACAACCCTGAAGTCAGCAGTGACTTTATGGCCAACGCTGAAGGCAATGTATCAGCTATTTCTCAAACGTCAGTAACAGGCATGGGTAACGAGGCGACCGTATCTCAACAAGGTGAGTTCAATGGTGTAAATTCAGAAGCGCGAGGTGATGGTAACCAAGTTGAAGCTATCCAAAGCGGCGCGTCAAATATCTTGGCGTCTGAGTTAATCGGTGATGACAACTCGATAAACCTTTATCAGGAAAGCAACGAAAGTCGCGCAGAAGTCATGATTGAAGGAAGTGCAAACACGATTAATATTTCTCAATTGGGTGATGGCGGGCCTATTGGCTTTATTTTTAACCGCACTATCAATGACGTAAAGGGCGACAATAATACAATAACGATTGATCAAGGTGATGGGGGAAATTGGGCCAACAATACTATTGAAGGCAATAGCAATACCATCGAGGTCGCGCAAACTGAAGACTGGCACGAATCTTATGTACGCTCTCTAGTTGGCGATGGAAATACGATTAAAGTGGATCAAGGCGGCTACTACAACATTACCAATATTACAGAGGTAATGGGTGACGATAATACCATGACTTTCACGTCCAACGGTGAAAGAAACCGCATTACTGCCGCGGTGAGTGGAAGTGATAATACTATTATGTTTTCACAATCGGGCAACTCCAATACAGCGGAATTTGGCGTGTTTGAAGGAAATAATACCAATGCTGTGCTCACACAAGACGGTGAGAACAACCTAGGGACTATCGATAACGTCGGTGATAATAACGACTATACACTCATTCAAATGGGTAATAACAACGAAGGGTACACAGGCTCACTTGGAACCCAAAATGCTTTTTCCGTTTCACAAATGGGTGATGACAACCTAGCAAGCACGGTTAATTTTGATGGCACAGAAAACGTGGTCTCGATATCTCAAATCGGCAATGAAAATACGCTACTCGCAGAAGCGGGTGTTGGCGAAAACGGTCCAAGTGGCTATTCTGCTGATTATAATACCCTTAGCATGGTGCAAGATGGAAATCAGAATGACGCCGTACTTCGTGTGGCAGGCAACATAGAAAGCCATAGTAACGTTATCGACATCTCTCAAGACGGAGATTTGAACCATCTAGATATGCTGATAGATGGTTCCTCTAACCTCATTGAAATATCACAAGAAGGTAACGGAAACTGGATTTCAGGCGACGACACATATGCGTTGAACGTTTCGGGCGACAATTTGAGTTTGAGCATCACGCAAGCCGGTAATGACAACCTCGTAACAGGTGACTTTATAGGTAACAATGACAGCGTTGTGATCTCGCAAATTGGCGACGGCAACATCGCGACTGTTCACCAACAATAGTAATAGTATTGAGTGAGAGGCCCCCTCTCACTTCGCACCATGGAGGTTAAAATGTTGGCTCATGTTTCAAGCATACTGATAGCGTGGTTCCTTTTAACCTCCATTCAAAATACTTCAGCTGAAGAAATTTTATTAAGCGGACTATTAATTAACAATTCTATTAGTCGTCAAGGCCATGAATTCGCAATTCAATTTGGCCAATACTGGCGAGATATTCCCAACACATCAGGAAACAACGTCAGAGTACAGGAAATTGTGGTTCCGCAAGCTGGTACGAAACTTACCGTTTTCATGAATAATAAAGCGATCTACCAAACCTATTTAGGTAGGCGTCAAACGCCACTAAAAGACAAAGTAGAGTCTGCGGTACTTAAAACAGTCGAGGCGATTGCAACAGCGTCAAACGCACAATCTAGCCCAGATTTAGCAGTAGATGAATGGAAGTAACTAATGAAAGCAAAATACCTATCAATATCTATTACCCTTACCTTGCTCACTAGCCTCCCCTCTGCCAGTACAGAGCTTGTCTATGAACCTATAAACCCTAGCTTTGGTGGCAGCCCATTAAATGGCAATTTTCTTTTGGGAAAAGCAAACGCACAAAGCAAACATTCAGCACCAACTCGAGAGCGCACCTACGCTGAGCGATTACAAGAATCAATTGAAAGAGCGTATATCAATAAAATTGTCAGGGAGCTAACCGACCTTGCTTTCGGCGAGGTGCAATATGATGAAAATGGTGATCCCGTAGAAAGTATCTTTGATCAAAACTCTATGTTTGTCAGTGGTGATTATCAAGTCCATTTAGTCACGAGCAATCCAGACAGCATTGTCGTTGAAATCACTAATCTGTTATCAGAAGAAATTACCGTCGTTGAAATTCCAAGGTTTGGTTAATGAAGTACTTTGTATTCCTTTTATCCATTTTATTTATAAGTGGATGTAGCACCCTGTCTAATGTCGTGCCTCCAGATAGAGAAAGTGCCATTGTTATTGATGAGGGTAATGTTTCTGAGGTATTAACTTCATTACCTAAAGCGGCTGGAGCCATTCCCGTGTCAGTTTATGCTTTTAGAGATCAAACTGGTCAATATAAGCCCAGTACGGGCGCCAGCTCATTCTCTACTGCGGTAACACAAGGCGCCACATCTATTTTAGTTCAGGCACTGAGTGAAACAGACTGGTTTTTACCCGTAGAACGTGAAGGATTACAAAATATTCTCACCGAACGTAAAATTGTACGAGCAGCCAATCAGTCAAAAGATAATGGGGACAACGAACTCCCACCGTTAACAACAGCCAAAATTATTTTAGAGGGCGGCATAATTAGCTATGACTCAAACATTAAAACCGGTGGTTTCGGTGCTGAGTATTTCGGTATTGGAGCATCAGAAATGTATAGAGAGGACCAGATATCAGTTTATATGCGTGCGATTGATGTCCGCTCTGGACAAGTACTATTATCAGTGTCGACCAGTAAAAAAGTACTGAGTAAAGAAATTCGTGCTGGATTTTTTAGATACGTCAGTTTTAAACGCCTTGCAGAAATGGAGACGGGTTACACGACAAACGAACCCATGTTCACCTGCGTTAAACAAACCATTGAAAAAGCACTTGCAGAGTTAGTGGTTAAAGGAATTGACAAAGGAATATGGAAGGCAAAGGTTTAATTACCAAGGGTCACTGACGGTACAAATGCTATACGATTTTGACGTAATCACACTATCAATATTGCCTAGCTTCAGCAAGTATTGGCAACTGTAGCGCAGTCGTGTTCATTTGTTCTCCTTAGCCCTAAATTGCGAGCACCGCTAGCTTGAATATCGACGTTTCTTTCAGACTAAAGCAGCCGCCATACGCTGCCCCATGTGGGATTTAACTAGGGGGAGTTCAATGACGACTTCTTCAGTGATTTACTCAGTACGATTTATGTGGTGAAGTTCTAGCATTTCCTGACGTTTTAACAATTCGATTCCTCGTTGTTTTATCCGTATACGATGGCGGTGAATTGAAACTCATGAGCCACCCGCTTAGACGGTGAGCTTCTTTTACATTTACAAACCTGTCAGTCAATACCGAGGCCCCAAGTCTCTCCTGATTCTCATGGTCTTCCGAATATAGCTTTTCAGACTCCCTGATTTTGTTTACCTGTTGTTTTCATTGTACAAAGTACCTATCGAACCGCTTATTTTTGCCCGTACGAATTTCAATTCTCTGGTTTGCGATTGAGAGCATAAGCAGTGAGTTGGTGACGTTGTGTTTCCCCCTAAAGTTAGACATATGGTGTAGTGTGATACAAATGTATATTCGGTTCATGATATCCTAGATTTTTCGCGAGAATTGCGGAATAAAGACCTGTTGGAGTTAGCGATTAGCGCCCGTCATATCAGTAATATTGGTGAGTCATAACGCCAGTATCAACCTAAGGGCAGATTCAATACGACCTTTACCTTGAAAAAAGCTGATGAAGGTGATGTTAATCCCCTACTCTTCACAGGCCGTCACAACTAGGAGAAATGACAGCGCTTAGGGCACTGAACCAGCAATATGTACAGCCGTCCATTTGCAAAATTAACCTCTGCTCTTTCGCTTGATCCGTTTTATATAGTGGATATCATGTACCCACTTTCGTACTGCTATGCACTTAGCAACAATGTGTTCGAGAGCATCAAGCATCTTGTCAGGGAGCATAAGGTACTGAGCATAGTGTTTCTCGCGGATTAGCGACTGGACTTGCTGCTTAAGCGTTTCTGGAGTTTTATAAACTGGCTCGCTGCCTATATTCCCGCGAACAATGGTAGTCCTTGACTTAGGTAACGCCACAAATAGCATTGAACGGTGGGTCTGGATTTGTCGAGGAGTTTAGCGGCGTTGTCTATCGTAATTTAACGTTCCACCACTTAAATAATGACATCAATTGTTAATTGCGCTTTGGCAATTATTTGATGCAACAAAATCGCTTGGTGTTCACATCTGAAAGCACTTAATTCAAATCTCATCTGATAGCGGTATCTGAAAAAATGAGTAACCGTCAAATAAAGTTTGAACTAATACACTCCATAAGGCGCACCAATTTTATCTCTTACCACCATTAACTTCATATTAATCGAACAACGAGCCCGCTACTGATACTCTACCCTAGACTCTTGGTCATTTGAATAGATGGACCATGTCATTAGCTCAACTCGGTTTCGACAGTTCGTTTTCCTGAAAATACTATATATATGTGTTTTGACAGTATTAACACTTATATGCAATGTATCCGCAATTTCTTGATTTTGTGCACCTTTACCAACCAGACTCACGATGGTTCTTTCTCGCTTAGTTAAACCAGCTTCAGACACGTCATCTTCTAGACCGAGCATAGGAACCTTTCGCGTATTTTCATTATATAATAATCTACCAATCAAGCTTTCTAATGCAGCTCGCCTAAACCAGCGCTGCCCATTTCGGCAACAATTAATCCCTTTGAGAATCACGTCTAACTTATCGTCCCGATAAAAGAATCCCGTCGCTCCACATTTCAAAATATCCACTTCAAGTTCTAGGTCATTTGGTGCATTGAAAAATATAATTTTTACAGCGCCCTTGTAATGAAAAATTTGATGTTCCCGCAACTGCTCATGAGACATTAACTCACAATCCACGAAAACCATATCTACTTCTCGTAAGACCTGTGCACAGGGAATTTCCCTACTATATTTGGGCTCACACCCAGAAGCTTCCAATAAATCAATAAACGTTTTAAGTCGACTATGTCCATTTCTCTTAGAAATTACACCAAACTCAGTTAATAAATATGCCTTACTTCCCTGCATTTGCGCTCTCCAATAAATAAATGTAATTACTGTTTTTTGGACTACTGATCTAATAAAGAACCAACGTAACAGAGCGGAAAATTTGATTTTTAGGCCAATTTACTTACCAAACTAAAAAATATTTACGCTGTGGTCAACATATTTTTAACAATCATATTTTGAGCTCTTGATGCTGTAAGAAGCATAATGATATCTACTCCTCAATCATTGGCGCATTGTAGACTGGCGTTGTCCCTTTCCTCCTTATTGGTAGATCCAAGCTTCGCCACAATTTCTCATCGTTATTACATTCAAAAATGAGCTAAGTAAGGCGGATAGACGAACAGCGACAATACTCAACACAAAACCTTAACTAAACAAGATGGATAGCTCTTTTCAAAGCTACCCCAATAGACAAGTAACACGCACGAGCGAGTATATAAGCTCAATCGGTTTATTGCTCAAGTCTAATACCATTCCGATACACGTGCGCCCTGAGCAAATAGATATATCGTTTCAAGATGAAGCCCGCTTTGGCCAGCAGAAGACCACTACCCGCTTGTTGGCACTCAAAGGCACACGACCAAGAGCTGTTCACCAACAACAGTTTAAATACGCCCATCTATTCGGAGCGGTTTGCCCTGCTACAGGTGAAACAGAAGCGTTGCCCACCCCTTACATAAGCAAAGACATCTTACGTCGTCACCTGAAGCAAATATCACAAAGGACAAAGACAGGCCATCACGTCGTCGCAGCGATGGATGGCGCGGGTTGGCATACCGACGACATTGCTGAAGGGATACCGAATACAACGATTATGCCCCCCTATTCACCTGAGTTGAATCCAATTGAGCAAGTATGGAGTTGGCTTTGACAACACCACTTAACGAACAGATGTTTTGAAGGATATGACGATATAGTGAATGAATGCATGCAGCAATGCGTGGAACGCCTTTATCAGCAACACAAGTCGTATCATCAAAATGTGCTCTAGGGACTGGGCTGTAATGGACAAACTTTAATGCGGATTAGTATTACTCACGCAGCGGTATTATCATGGAGTGGGAGAACGTAAAAAGCCCTTCTCATTCGAGAAGGGCTTCTTGTAATGGGAGCCTGGCAGTGTGCTTCTCACTTGGGGGTGAAGAACAGAAATGAGCAAGCAAACAGTTTTGCTTGTGCTGTTCGAAACGACACAGCCTCTGGCTGTGGCTGGGATCCCCTCAGGTTTCGGTTGACCGCGAAGTAGCATCTTTAGATGCTGCTAAAAACAAAAAACCCAGCCGAAGCTGGGTTTCTTGTTTTTATTAAGAGCCTGGCAGTGTGCTACTCTCACATGGGGAATCCCCACACTACCATCGCCGCTAGTACGTTTCACTTCTGAGTTCGGAATGGATTCAGGTGGTACCGTACCGCTATTGCCGCCAGGCAT
>NZ_JAOWKX010000004.1 GCF_025751585.1 Fluctibacter corallii | reverse complement strand
CTGATTTTACTTGGCGTATCTCTGCTGGCGTTAGCTGTTGCCTATCTTCTATTCTCATATATTGTTGAGATAATAACGTGCCTTTAAATATTCGATGCCAACGAATAAGTACCTGCTCATCCGAGAGAGTATTTGCTTCATCAAGGTTAACCCTCAACACCAAGTGAGTATGATTACTCATTACGGCATAAGCACAAACATCAATACAAAACACCTGAGCGAGGAACAATAGACGCTTCTCTACCCAGCCCCTGCGATGCTCAAAGCTTTTACCCGTGAGCGCATCTTTACCGCACAAATACGCCCTACGTACACAACGAGAAACGCAATGGTAATATAGGGTTTGAGACAGACTAATTTGCTTAGAGCGTGGTGTTGGCATTGTGACCTCCTTATCAACAATTGCCTCTACTGTAACGCATTTTTGTGCTTAGTATGGTCCAGTTTACCTGCTCACTGTGGGTGTCCGTTCACGCAGTCCCGTCTACCCCTTGAGCTCAAATCTCAAATTGGGTGTCTACGTGCTCAGTAACAACTATTTCTGAATTATGTAGCTCGCTTGCTTTCCGCCACTCGACTTCAATGCCCCCCTGTACCCCTCAATGAGAGTAGCTTCTGAGACATTGAAAATTGCAAACTGGCTCACAACAACTCCACTATCAAACTGTCCCGAGTGTCTAAATATTATCTCACACTCCTTTCCTTGCAGAGTTCCATTGAAAACTTCAAAACCCATAAACTCTGCATTACCGACGTTATCATAGAACATCGTATATTCAACGCGACTCTCGCCAATTAAATCCCCGCTATATACCTGACTCACCCGCGCTTTGGTTACTTTACCGCCACAACCTAGTTCCGACACTAATTCTTCGTTCCAACTCTCAACCTTAATATTGCCCTGCAACTTTCTATCCTCTGCTATCTATTTGATTAAATCAGTTTAATAGAACAGAATTTCGTTGAATTGTAAAAATGCGACATCTGGACAAAGATATATGAGAGTTAATACAAGTAAAATCTCGGGGGTTTTGCACGAATCATTCGCGGCAGAACATTATACTTTGAGACGATACTTACCCAGTGAAGAGCTAGAGCCTCTTATTGAACAATATTGGTTTGTTGACTGGGATCTACCAACAAATTTAGAGCATATTCAAAGAAATTTGCCAGATCCTCAATTCAACTTAGTCATTGAAAAAAATACCATGACGTTAATTGGCCCTATCAAAACCGCTTACAGCTACTTAATGAAAGGTAAAGGCAAAATCATAGGAATAAAGTTTACTCCAGGAGCGCTTATTCCAGCCCTGCCTGAGGGGGCTAAATTTTACGTCAATGCGCATCCCCCTATTTCTAAACTCTTTCCCATGTGCCATGTAGGCGCATTAGTGTCTGATCTTGATGGAAAATCTGATATTCATTGTATAAATAGGCTAAATGATTTTTTACAGCTCCTTCTGCCCAATCACCACGACGATTCACAACGAGAAATCGTTCAAAAGTTATTTCGAGAAATTAAACTGAACCCGAACATTCTAGATGTGCAAGCTCTTAGCCAAGTAAGCAATGTTTCAATAAGACAGATTCAGCGACTCTTTGCTCGATATATCGGAATTTCACCAAAATGGCTAATCCGCAAATACCGCCTACATCGAGCATTGGAGCATCTTGATATATCATCAACAGACCTGACAAACTTGGCGTTGAACTTGGGATATGCTGACCAATCGCACTTCACAAGAGATTTCAAACAAATTATTGGACACCCACCCAAAAAGTATACATCTCTTGCTCCCAGCAAGGTTACGCATCGTGCTGATAGTTAACGATCAAAAACTCTCCGAAGCGTCTCCAAATAAATATCTTCCAACGTAAAAAGATCAGCGAGATGCACACGCTCATTTGCTTGATGTATAGTTTTGTTAGGTACACCCAACTCAACGACTTGGGTGTCCTGCGAAGCGTAAAAACGCCCATCAGAAGTCCCACCAGAAGTAGAAACCAGTGGAAATTTGCCAGTGACCTTTCTAACTGATTCTTCTACTACCGTAATAAGACACCCATCAAGCCTTGCTTTACTAAAGTAAGGTTCACAAGGCCGCTCCCATTTAATCCGAATATCAGATTTATATTCATCTAGAGTAGTTGCAATAATGTCCTTTAGCGTTGGTAAATCGTACTGATGGCTATACCGGATATTAAAATGCAGATCGCAGTGAGAGGGCACTATGTTATCGGTAAATTCACCGGAATTGACATGTGTAACCTGCAAGCTTGTTCCCGGAAAGTCTTCACTCCCATCATCCCATTCAATATCCAATAAGTTTTTAATGATACTCTGGGCTTTATGTATAGCATTGTCTGCAAATTGCGGGTAAGCAACGTGACCTTGCTTGCCTCTGATACTAAGCTTTGCGGATACAGCACCTCTTCTTCCGACCTTAATAGTATCTCCAGTGATCAAGTTTGCAGTTGGCTCACCAACCAAACACATACCAAGCTTTATTTCCTTTTTCTTCAGCCACTTAGCTATTTCTTTGCTCCCAAACTCAGCCTCTCCCTCTTCATCGCTTGTGATTAACCAGTAATATGTGCCGGACAAAGTACTTTTTGCCCTAAAGTACCGTTCAGTTGCACTCAGCATTGCTGCGATAGCTGTCTTCATATCGGCAGCACCTCTGCCAACTAATTCATCTCCCAATACTTGCGGGTGAAAAGGGTGAACTCGCCAGCACTCCTCTGGTCCCGAAGGAACTACATCGGTATGGCCAGCAAATGCAAAATGTGGGTGTCCATTACCAATTTTGGCAATAAGATTACTTACGCCATTACGATTCAGTTTGAAACAGGCAAAGCCTAAAGAGCTCAGTTTCTCTGACAACCAAATTTGACAACCTGCATCATTGGGCGTTACAGACGCCCTAGATAACAAATTGTGACTGTATTCTAATACGTGGCTACTACCAGCATTGGAGTGAAAATTATTTGAAATAGTCATAAACAGAATAATATTCTCTGATTTTTTGCTATTCTGATTAGACTTCAGTTACAACCTGATGACATTTATACGACGATGACATTAAGAAATAATATTTCTTTCATTACCTGAGATAGACACACTGACTCTTTCCAAAAATACGTGTAAAATTAAGTGAAAACAAATTGTTAAGATAAAAAGGGTTATACTTGATTAAACTCCTATTTATGATTCCCATTTTGCTAAGTGTCGTTTGGATCGTATACCTCCGGTACAACGGATACCGCGTTGCACAAGGCTTGCAGGGATTCAAATATATTCTGATTTTCTCTACAGTAATTGCCGCTTTCTATAGCATATTGTTGTGGTTAACTCATACACAGTAGACTAGTAAGCTGTTATTTGTTTACTGTGAACATCGCATTTACCTAATATACAGACCCGTACTATTTGCCGTTCTGTACGGTGATAGTGAAAATGAGAGCATGCCCTCACTTCGTTTGTAAAAAAGCGAATTTATTAGCACTTGATTTCACTTAAGTTTTCTTTTATCCATTGATAGAACCGCTGAACTTTACTGATTGGGAACGTGTAACTGGGTGTCATCCAATAGTAGCAGTAGCCAGTAATCACGCTAACATCTGTCAGTCTAATTACCTCCTTTTGCTGTATAGCTTGCTTAGCCATAAAATCAGGGATTAAACACACCCCCAAATTGTTTTTAGCCTGTTGTAATGCAAGAAAAAACTGCTCCACACCTGAAACAAAAAAAATGTTTAACTTCTGTGGAAATAGCTGCTTAGTTGCTTTTTGCCAAGCGTTAGGACGATTAAGTAGGTACGTAGCTGCTGTAAATTTCTGGGCATGCCCTGCAACATCAACTGAGCCTGAAAGACTAAGAGAATTACTCCCTACCAACCAAAGAACCTCCTCTTTTAACAAAATGGCTCGCTTCGGCGCCTTCTCCTTCTTAAAGCTACGTATTTCACAGTCAACACTTGTATTGATAGGAAAGCTATTCTCTTCGGTTCTTACCGCGACATGCGTCCCTTCATTCGAATCTAAAAAATCAGACAATTTGGGTAGTAGCCACAAACTGGCAAAAGACGGAGAAGTCCAAACTGAAAGTATATCTTTATTATCCCTACTAAATTTACATGCCTTAGTTGCATGGGAGAGTGAATCAAGTACGCTTGATATTTCATACAAGTACTTTTCCCCATCAGAAGTCAACCTCACACTTCCCGCATTTCTGATGAAGAGCACTTTGTTCAAATAAGACTCAATTGATTTTATCTGTTTTGAAATTGCGCTGTTCGTAACATGCAGTTCCAATGCTGCTTTTGAAAAACTTCCCAGTCGGCCTGCTGACTCGAACGCTCTCAATGCATTTAACGGGGGTAAAGTGCGCTTCATTTAATACCTTATCAGAAGAGTTGATGTAAAAGTTTTGAATACCACCTCGTACCAGTGGATGTGCTATTCACCTTTCCCCCTTGCGTAATCAAAGTGAAGTTGGAGCAACAAGACTCGCCACAAAAGGCCAATTATATTGCTTTTCTTAAATATAGGCTGAATCCTAAGCAGGTCAAAAAATCACCCAACTTTTCCTCTCAGTGAGATTTAGTCATAGGGGTGAATAATTTTCTTTTGATTTAAAGCGCAAAGTTGCCGAGATTGTTATGGGCAAATTGTGGCTTAGCCATGGAAGGCATATTATCCAGCTTTAACTGAAAAGTGGGTGTCTACGTTTTCCATCACGCCTCGGTTTGTTATCTGTGCCGCTGTGCTCATGTCTTTGGAGTGTCATGATCAAGCAGCGCGTTTTTATCTCTTGGATCTCGCACTACCAAGGTAAGTTTCTTTTAAAAGGAAAGTTTAATGAAACACGTCAACCTTATTTTTAACGCTTTATTAGTCGCAACAAGCATGAGTCAAGTTCAAGCTTCACCATTGAAGCTCAATGAGAGCCAGCAAAGTCTCTCAACAACATCACAGAGCCTCTCTATTCTCTCTCTAAGCCCAAATAAAGGGTCTTTTGTTCTTGGTCATTTATCAGATCAGTCAACTATCACACCAGCTATTTATTCCGAGGACTCTCCGCAGCAGCAAGCCTCAAAACTTGTTTCCCAGCATGATTCAATTTACATCAATGCGAGCTACACAAAAGGACTAGATACAAACATTGATCAGTACCTGAGTGAAGCGTACAAACAAGGAAAGCCAATTATTATTGAAAACGCTAACTTTGCCTTTGAATCAAGCTTTGCTTCACTCCCCTCTTTATCACAAGGCGATATTGTTCTAATACATCCATCAAGAACAAGCCACCCAGACCAAGTATTCACATACAGTGCTGTGAGTGCAACCTACAATGAAGGACTATCATCCTCGTCTGACTCCCAGAATACTAGCAAAGATAATTTGGTAGAAATATCAACATCCAATCTTACAGAGTCATACAAAACTTACGCCCTAGAGGAAACTCTTAGCTCAATGGCGCATGACAAACGTCAGACGATGCTTTCACAGTTTGAGCAAGATCTTCTCTCTCCAACACACGATATAATCAGTAATACTGAAACTAGAAAAGCAAATACAGATACGCTTATTAGCGCAAACAGTGCTGGCGGCTTTACATTTTCTTACCCATGCCCAGCTAACCTCAAGGATGAGCGAGAATGTTATACCGCAGTAAGCATTAATCATTTATTCAATTACGATAATGGAGAAAAAGTGTTCAACGGAACACGCCACTACGCTTATGCGATGTATAAATCGGATGGAATCAAGTATGTGGCGTTTAGCCTCCACGGCAGTGCAAACCCAACCATGACCAAAGACTCAAGTACCGAGAAAGCTTGGTATCTAGAGTATGTAGATTTAGATATGGACGTAAAAGAACCTGATGCGACATACGCAAACGCTGCAATCATAAGTCGGCTGCCCGGTAACGAATCAGATACGGTAGCACTGACCTCAACCAGCGGCTTAAGTGTGTCAACAGGACTAGACAGCGAAGGAAAAGTCACCGCTGGCGTGTCGTTTGATCAAAGTAACTCTGTCCGAAAAGACATCCGAGACTGGCAAAGCTCAACACGTTCACGTAACGGTAGAGACATTGGCTGGCTTTATGAACTTAAATACCCTCGCTCAGACAAAGAGTGGGTTAATTTCCCGGCCTTCAAGAAAGCGACCTACAAGAGCACTCCCGCCATATCAAAATACGGTTTACAATATGTTTCCGAAGGAGTTTGGACCATCCCAGCATCCGATACACGCCGTTTTCACGTAGACACTAAGACAAAGTGGCAGGTTAAAAAACGAAAGTTCACCAAGCGTACTATTTTTAAATACGAACAAACTGCTTGGTGGTCATGGTGGTCTAAAAGCCGCTACACGTGGCTAAACCTCGGCTGGCTTCAATAGATATTGAAAGACGAGTAAACCATCTATAACTTCTACTCCCAGCAGGGGCAAGTATTGTTGCTGGGAGTATTCAAGTCACAATGACTTTATACAAGGGTTTTGCTTTGGTAGTAGAGTCCACAAGCGGACGACTGGCAAATCAATACGCAAGCTCCAATCATCTCGAAATAGGAGCGTATGTTTCAAACTAAGTGTAAGATGGGTGTCTTACCTATAATGTGCATTTAAAGGATACCTAATGAACACGCTTAAACTCAGTTGTCGCTGTGGTGAAATAAAAGGGAAAATCAAAGATATTGATGCTAACTCAGGTAACCGGTTAGTTTGTTACTGTCAAGACTGCCAATCTTTTGCTTCAGCGCTTTCACAACGAGCAAGCACACTAAACAAATTCGGAGGTACCGAAATTTATCAGGTAGCCCCCGAACATTTGGAAATAACTCAAGGTATTGATCATATTGCTTGCATGAAGCTATCAGCAAAGGGCATTCATAGGTGGTACAGTGCATGTTGCAACACACCAATTTGCAACACAGCCGGTGCCAAATTACCGTTTGTCGGCATCATTCATAATGCCTACCATAATAACCAAAACATAGGCGCAACCTGCGGCCCTATTTTGGGTGCCGTGCATTATGCCCATTTAGACAATTCCACTCAGGCTCTTGTAAAAGGCCCTCACTCACACAATCGCATCTTACTAAGAATCATTAGAAAACTATTGTTTTGGAAATTGACAGGTAAAGGTAAAACATCCCCTTTTTATAACAGACTTGGAAAGCCTATTTGTAAACCCTTATTGCGGCAGTAAAGCGTTAAAAAATGTCAATTATAGAAGAGATTGTTCTTCGTAGAATCCAATAAATCGAGTGGGTGTCCAAGGCGATGACCGATGGCAGCTATACCCATTGATAGTTTCAAATAAATTGAAATAAACTGAAAGTCGTCGCTTCAACGACCAGATGTCTGGAGTATAGATAGCAAAAAAGCCAGTGGTAAATACCACTGGCTTTAAAATGCAACCTTCAAAGATGAAGAAACAATAATTGATTAAAATCGTTCAATATCAGCATCACTTTTAAGTGATTCGATCAAATCAGCCATCATTTGTTGGCTCTTCGCAGACTGAAGTTGCTGTTGAATACCAGCCAATTCTTGTGGCTGGGGTTCAGTAGCAGAGTGAATATCAACTAATTCGACAATGCTCACATCTCCATTATTCAGCAAAGCGACATCTCGAGGCTGACTCACTGCTCCTAATTTAAACGCTGTCTCCGCAATAGCCGGAGAGACATTTGCTCCAAATCGAGTTACACCTTCCGCAGTTTTCCACTCAAGAGACTTTTCTTCCAGCTTAGATGCAACATCTTCACCATTTTGCAAAGACACGATAACTGAATCAGCCCATGCTTTAGCAGCTTCCTGCACTTTTTCAGCTAACAAAGCTGTTTCAATTGTATTTTTCACTTCATCAAACGATTTTGTGCGCTCTGGTTTATGCTCAGCAACACGAAGCACAAGAACATGCCCCTCTTCTACTTCAATAACATCACTGTTTACAGCATCTTCAATAATCGCTGGATCAAAAGCGCTGACTAACGCAGCCTGAGAAGCAATTGGCTGAGGAGCGGTATTACGAGAAAATAGCGCCGTTGAGTTAACTTCTGAGTTTACCTCTGCTGCAACATCTTCGAGAGAATCTGGTGATTCAAACGCGACTTCTTCCATACGCAGCTGCAAGTTATAGAATTCCTCTTGTGCCTTTTCTTCTTTTAACGTGGCGTAGATATCTTCCTTTACATCGTCATAGGCAGTTACTTCCTGCGCTTTTACATCAGTCAGCTGGATAATATGAAAACCAGAAGCACTTTCGACAACATCAGAAATATCGCCTTTGGTAAGAGAAAATGCCGCATCTTCAAATGCAGGGTCAAAGCTACCTTTTACAAACCAATCCAAGTCTCCGCCATTCTCAGCAGAGAATAAATCTTCTGAATTTTCAGTCGCTAATACTTCAAAGTCTGCGCCATCACGTAACTGTGCCAATAACGATTCAGCTTTTTCTTTTGCAGCCTCTTTATCATCACCAAATTCAATAAGAATATGAGAGACTCTTCGCTCTTCTTCTGTTTGATAGTTATTTTTGTTGTCTTCATAAAAGCCTAATGCATCTTCTTCAGAAACATCAACATTTGGCATAAGATCAGCAACTTTTAGCTCTACATACTCAACACTCACTTGCTCTTCTGTGTCGTATTGAGTCAAATTGTCTTGATAGTAAGCTTGTAGCTCTTCTTCTGTCACACTGACGTCATTCTTAAACTCGTCTGAAGAAACCGTGAGATACTTAATATCACGAGTTTGACGTTGAAGAGCGAATACAGTTTGCGCAGCATTCTTAGTGGCGAACTCACTGCCTAGTAGCGCACGAATTACCTGCTGACGCGTCATTTCGTCTCGCATATAGTCCATAAACGTATGCGGCTGGAAACCAGCTTGTCTAAGTAATGCATCAAATCTGTCGCGGCTGAACTTACCTGCGATCTGAAATTCAGGCATAGCAGAAATAGCTTCTCTCACCTGCGCGTCGCTTACTCTTAAATCCATGCCTTTGGCTACTTGCTCAATAAGTTCGTCTGCAATTAGGCGGTCGAGTACGCCATCACGAAATTGCTTGAGATAGTCCGCGTCAGCAGCCATTGCTGAGAACGCCTCTCCATACTGAGACTCCATACGTGCACGTTCATTCTGATACGCACGCTCAAGGGTTTGCATTGTAATGACTTCTCCGTTTACTTTCGCCGCAGGCGCATCTGTAGACGAAGAAATATATCCGCCAACACCTGCGAAAACGAAGCTCAGGATGACAAGCCCAAGGATAACAATAGCCCAAAAACCTTGTGAGCCTTCTCTAATTTTTTCCAACATTTTATTTATTACACTCCATATGACCGCAGAACGGCATGCACTTTGGGTAGTATGACGCGGGATTATAGCCCAATTATTTACTAGATTACTACCGCCTATGGCAGGAATTATGGCGATGTTTTAGCGATTTAAAACGTAGCGATTTGGGATGGATTATAAGACCGTAGAGTCAGTTACGAAAAAGGCGATGAATACTCATCGCCTTTTAAACAAACTTTATGCTTTGGTTCTGATGTTTTACAAAACCTTTAAAGCAATGCTTAGTTACAAGCGTCTTTAAGTGCTTTACCTGCTTTGAATGAAGGTACTTTAGCAGCAGCGATTTGGATAGTTTCGCCAGTTTGAGGGTTACGACCACTACGTGCTGCACGCTCGCGTACAGAGAAAGTACCAAAACCAACTAGCGCAACCTGATCACCTTCTTTAAGTGCAGCAGTAACTGCGTCAGTGAAAGAATCAAGAGCACGACCAGCCGCTGCTTTAGAAATGTCAGCACCAGCAGCAATAGCTTCAACCATATCGTTCTTGTTCACAATAAGATCCCCTTCAATTGTTATTATTTAGTGTTCCGAACGTGTGTGTTCCGGCAACGTTATAACAAGCTTGACCACTAAGTTCAAGCAATGGTTTACAATTAATTTATTTAGTTGAATCGCCGCAATCCCTTTATTATCAAGGCCTAAAGCGAAACTGTTTTAAAGGCTACCACAACTTTTACGTTTAGGAAGCCCTTAAAAGCAAAAAAAGCGAAAAAAAGTGAGTTTTCGTCTACTTTTTCTTCTTTGAAACCGTTACAGGCGTGAATCCCTCGGGATTTTCTTGCAATGCGAGTTCCAAAACTTCATCTATCCACTGCACGGGGTGAATAGATAAATCCTCTTTAACGTTGTTCGGAATTTCTTCTAAATCACGTTCGTTATCTTTCGGGATCACAACCGTTTTAATTCCACCACGATGTGCAGCGAGGAGCTTTTCTTTTAATCCGCCAATCGCAAGTACTTCACCTCTTAGCGTGATTTCTCCTGTCATGGCAACGTCAGCCTTAACGGGATTCCCTGTTAAGGTTGAAACAAGCGCAGTACACATAGCAATACCGGCACTGGGGCCATCCTTTGGTGTCGCACCTTCAGGTACGTGTACATGTATGTCTCGCTTTTCATAAAAATCTTCGTTAATACGAAGCTTTTCTGCTCGGCTTCTCACAACCGACATAGCCGTGTGAATCGATTCCTGCATAACATCGCCCAAAGAACCTGTAAAAGTGGTTTTACCTTTTCCAGGAACACTGGTCGTTTCAATAGTGAGTAAGTCTCCACCAACTTGTGTCCAAGCCAAGCCCGTGACCTGACCAATTTGGTTGTTCTTATCCGCCTTACCGTAATCAAAACGCTGCACACCAAGAAAATCTTTTAAGTTGTCTTGTGTTACATGCACATTCTTCAGGTCTTTATTCAGAAGGATATTCTTCACCGCTTTTCTACACAGTTTAGAAATTTCGCGCTCCAAACCACGTACACCAGCTTCTCGAGTGTAGTATCTAATGATGCCAATAATCGCTGATTCATCTATCGTGAGCTCACCCTTTTTAAGGCCGTTTCGCTCCATCTGCTTCTCGATGACATGGCGTGTTGCGATATTAAGTTTTTCATCTTCGGTATAACCAGACAGCCTGATTACTTCCATACGGTCTAATAGTGGACCAGGAATATCCATGCTATTTGAAGTAGCAACAAACATCACGTCAGATAAGTCGTAATCAACCTCTAAATAATGATCGCTGAAACTATTATTTTGTTCAGGATCAAGCACTTCCAGTAATGCAGAAGCGGGATCGCCACGCATGTCAGACGACATTTTATCGATTTCATCAAGCAAAAATAATGGATTTTTCACCCCTACCTTCGCCATTTTTTGGATAAGCTTACCCGGCATAGAACCGATATAAGTTCTTCTATGTCCGCGAATTTCAGCTTCATCTCTAACGCCACCTAACGCCATACGCACGTATTTGCGGCCTGTCGCTTTTGCAATAGACTGTCCCAGAGACGTTTTGCCGACACCAGGAGGGCCAACTAAACATAGTATCGGCCCCTTGAGCTTCTTAACTCTCTGCTGCACCGCTAGATATTCAAGAATACGCTCTTTAACCTTTTCAAGCCCATAGTGATCGGTATCTAACACTTCTTCAGCCTTAGATAAATTCTTTTTGACAGCACTGCGCTTGAACCAAGGCACATTAGTCAACCAATCAATATAGCTTCTTACCACGGTCGCTTCAGCCGACATAGGTGACATCATTTTGAGTTTGTGCAACTCTGCAGTCGCTTTCTCTTTAGCCTCTTCTGGCATTTTAGCGTCAGCAATCTTGTTGCTTAGGGCTTCAAATTCATCGGGCGCTTCGTCCAACTCACCTAATTCTTTCTGTATGGCCTTCATTTGCTCATTCAGATAATATTCGCGCTGGCTTTTTTCCATTTGCTTTTTTACGCGAGTGCGAATTTTCTTTTCAACTTGTAGAAGGTCAATCTCACCTTCCATGAGCGCCATTAAATATTCCAAGCGCTCATTCACGCCATCCATTTCCAACACTTTTTGTTTTTCAGCTAACTTCAGCGGCATGTGAGCAGCCATTGTGTCGGCTAGACGGGCGGCGTCTTCAATTCCACTGAGAGAAGTGAGTACCTCTGGTGGAATTTTTTTATTTAGTTTTACGTATCCTTCGAACTGAGATATCGCCGAGCGAATAAGCACTTCTTGTTCACTTTCAGGCACTGCCTCGTCATCCTGCTGAACGACTTCTGCGACAAAATACTCTTCAGTTTGTAAAAAGGTTTGAATTTTTCCTCTTACACCGCCTTCTACCAATACCTTAACCGTACCATCAGGCAGTTTGAGTAGTTGAAGAATCGTTGCAATAGTGCCGATTTGGTAGATATCGTCGGTTTCTGGTTCATCAATACCCGCATCTTTTTGAGCAACCAAAAAAATTTGTTTATCTTTTTCCATCGCTGCTTCAAGGCAACGTATTGATTTTTCCCTTCCAACGAACAAAGGAATGACCATATGGGGATAAACCACCACATCTCGCAGTGCCAGTACAGGCATTTCAATGCGATCAACTCGCTGTTCCGTCATGCTTTTTCTCTAACCACTTATTATTAATTAATTATTGTATATGGGGCTTGGCAGGCAAAGTTCAACGTACAAAGTAAAAAGGCCCTACAAGGGCCTTTACACGTTATTCTGACGCTGCTTTTTTATCTGAGCTGTTATCGTAAATCAGAATAGGCTTTGATTCACCTTTGATAACAGTTTCATCAATGACAACTTTGCTAACATCTGTCATTGAGGGTAAGTCATACATGGTATCCAGTAATACACCTTCTACGATAGAGCGAAGACCTCGCGCGCCGGTTTTTCTGTCCATTGCTTTTTTCGCAATCGCCTGAAGGGCATCATCTCTGAACTCCAACTCGGTGTTCTCCATTGAGAACAGCGCACCATACTGCTTAGTAATAGCGTTTTTAGGTTCACGAAGAATTTGAATCAACGCGTCTTCATTTAGCTCTTCTAAGCTGGTGACAACAGGAAGTCGACCAATAAACTCTGGGATTAAGCCATATTTAACTAAATCTTCTGGCTCTACCTTTTTGAACAAGCTACTAATTGTATCTTTATTGGCTTTAGACTTAACATCCGCACCAAACCCGATACCCGCACCAGTATGAGCTCGCTGTTCAATGACTTTATCTAGTCCTGCAAATGCTCCACCGCAGATAAATAGAATCTTCGACGTATCGACTTGCAAAAACTCTTGCTGCGGATGCTTTCTGCCTCCTTGAGGCGGAACCGAAGCAATAGTACCTTCAATCAACTTAAGCAACGCTTGCTGTACACCTTCACCTGACACATCTCGGGTAATTGATGGATTGTCAGATTTGCGAGAAATCTTGTCGATTTCATCGATGTACACAATACCACGCTGTGCTTTTTCAACGTCGTAATCACATTTTTGCAGAAGCTTTTGAATGATGTTTTCAACATCTTCTCCTACGTATCCAGCTTCGGTTAACGTAGTTGCATCTGCCATGGTAAATGGAACGTCTAGAAGACGAGCCAAGGTTTCTGCCAGAAGGGTTTTACCACTTCCTGTCGGGCCAATTAGTAAGATATTACTCTTCCCTAACTCAACACCTTCGTGTACGTCACCATTACGCAAACGCTTATAGTGATTGTAGACAGCAACAGAAAGTACTTTCTTCGCGTGCTCTTGCCCAATCACATAATCATCAAGGTGCGTATGAATTTCTTGCGGCTTTGGAAGCGCGTCCTGCTTCTTCTTCGGCGCTATCTCTTTTACTTCTTCACGAATAATGTCGTTACATAACTCGACACATTCATCACAAATAAACACAGACGGGCCGGCAATGAGCTTACGTACCTCATGCTGACTCTTTCCGCAGAAAGAGCAATACAGCAATTTGTTGTCATCACCGTTTTGTTTATCAGTCATCTATATATTGCCTCTTTTACCCACTAGCAAATACTTCTCTAGTGTTATCAGTTTTAACCTAAAAGGCCAACTTCTCAAATTATTTATCTATCTTAGCATCCATACGATTAGATAAAACCTGGTCAATTAGACCGTATTCTTTCGCTTCTGTTGCACTTAAGAAGTTATCACGATCTGTATCTTGTGCAACACGTTCGTAGTTCTGACCAGTATGCTCTGCCATGAGCCTATTTAGTTTTTCTTTAATAGACAGAATTTCTTTAGCATGAATTTCAAAATCAGATGCTTGACCTTGGAAGCCACCCAAAGGTTGGTGAATCATTACACGAGAGTTAGGCAAGCAATAACGCTTTCCTTTCGCACCGCCTGATAACAAAAATGCGCCCATACTGGCGGCCTGTCCAACACAAACCGTACTTACGTCTGGCTTGATGAAATTCATCGTGTCATAGATTGCCATGCCAGCAGTCACAGAGCCGCCCGGAGAATTGATATACAAATAAATATCTTTATCTGGGTTTTCCGCTTCCAAGAAAAGCATCTGGGCAACAATCAGGTTTGCCATATGGTCTTCTACCTGACCGACTAAGAAAATAACATTCTCTTTTAACAAACGAGAATAAATATCGTAAGAGCGCTCACCTTTAGATGTTTGCTCAACAACCATAGGGACAAGGGCGTTTAGGGGATCGAAAGGTGTATTCATCATAAATTGCTTCTTTCACAAAAAAAAATGCTCGGTAATTACCGAGCATTTAATCAGTTGCTGACTATTAAAGTCAATTAGCAAACAGTAAATTAGGCCTGTTTGTTCATGATCTCGTCAAAGTCTTTTTTCACATCGGTGACTTTAGCTTTGTCAAGAACGAATTCAATTGCCTGATCTTCAAGTGCAACATTTTGCATTTGCTGCATCAATTCGTTGTTTGCTTTGTAATACTCGATAACTTCTTGAGGATCTTCGTACGCAGACGCAGCAGATTCGATCATTGCATTTACTTTTTCTTCGTCTGCCTTCAATTCGTTGACCTTGATGATCTCACCAAGAATCAAACCAATTGACACGCGACGACGTGCATTCTCTTCGAAAAGATCTGCAGGAAGTTCAGGTAGGTTATCAACATTACCGCCCGCTTGCTGAGCGAAACGCTGTTTTGCCTGCTCGCGAAGTGCATTAACTTCTTGCTCGATAAGCGCTTTAGGAAGATCAATTTCGTTCTTCTCTACTAGCTTAGCAATAACGTCTTCTTTAACACGTGCTTTAAGCGTTTGCTCTAGTTCACGCTGCATGTTTTTGCGAACTTCTGCTTTAAGTGCATCTACATTACCGTCTTCGATGCCGAATAGTTTCGCGAACTCTTCGTCAATCTTAGGTAGGTCAAGGCCTTCAACCTTGCTTACCGTGATCTTGAACTGTGCGTCTTTACCCTTAAGCGCTTCTGCATGGTAATCTTCAGGGAAAGTCACATCTGCAACCACTTCTTCACCGGCTTTTGCACCTACAAGTGGCTTTTCAAAGCCAGGGATCATGCGATCTTTACCTAGCTCAAGTGTGAAGTTTTCAGCTTTGCCGCCATCGAACTCTTCGCCGTCAATGGTGCCAACAAAGTCGATCACAACGCGATCATCTTTCTTTGCTTTACGCTTCACTTCTTTCCAGTTTGCGTGTTGCTTTTGAAGTGTTTCCATCATGTTGTCTAGATCTTTGTCTTCAATCTCAACAACAGGCTTCTCGATTTCAATCTCTTCGACGCCTTTTACTTCAACTTCAGGGTAGACTTCAAAAGAAGCAACATACTCTAAATCTTCACCGTGCTTGTCTTTAGTCACTTCAAACGCTGGCATTCCTGCAGGGTTCAACTTTTCCTGAACAACTGCTTCAAAGAAATTGCGCTGCATTACTTCACCAGCAATTTCCTGACGAACCGCTTGACCAAAGCGCTTTTGAATTACAGATACTGGCACCTTACCAGGACGAAAACCATTGATACGCTGAGTCTTCGCTAATTGCTGTAAACGTGACTTAACCGCTGAATCTACAGATTCTGCAGGCACTGTGATAGTAAGACGGCGTTCTAAACCTTGAGTCGTCTCTACTGAAACTTGCATTCTTCTACCTCAACTTTGCGCTCTCATTTGCGCTCTTGTTTTGTTACTGGGGATTTTATCGAGGGATGTTTGATTCGCTAACGTAATAGAAATTTGTTTGCAATGTCATCGGTATATTGCGGCAAATAGGCAAATTTTACGCTATCTGACACAATATCATCCCACAGCAATCGATACGCTAAAGATACCAAAGCCTATCTCTGCCGGATAAAAAGACGCCGCATTATAGTGTAAGGGGCTGCAAGAGTCGAGTCGAAATGGGAAAAACCTACTAATTACGTGCGTTAATTTAAAGACTGATCAGCACTTCAGTATTTATTAATTTGTGAAATAAGGATGTAGCAAAGAAAATTTACTGTTGTATCGTGGATTTACTAGCAAGAAAAAGACATTGAGATAATGGTGCGGAAGGAGAGACTTGAACTCTCACGCCGTGAAGCACTGGAACCTAAATCCAGCGTGTCTACCAATTCCACCACTTCCGCAAAATGGTCGGTGAGACAGGATTTGAACCTGCGACCCCTTGGACCCAAACCAAGTGCGCTACCAAGCTGCGCTACTCACCGAAATGCAATACAGCCGAATAATCGATATAGATATATGAATATTGACTGTTATAAAGATGGTGCGGAAGGAGAGACTTGAACTCTCACGCCGTGAAGCACTGGAACCTAAATCCAGCGTGTCTACCAATTCCACCACTTCCGCAAAGTGGGGTGGACGATGGGATTTGAACCCACGACAACCGGAATCACAATCCGGGGCTCTACCAACTGAGCTACGCCCACCATTGTCATGCACTGTTAAACTATTCTAGCTGATCCAGCTTCGAATTACCGTTCGCATGGCGCGCCCGGCAGGATTCGAACCTGCGACCCACGGCTTAGAAGGCCGTTGCTCTATCCAGCTGAGCTACGGGCGCTCACGAATCTGCTTAACAGATAAATGGTCGGTGAGACAGGATTTGAACCTGCGACCCCTTGGACCCAAACCAAGTGCGCTACCAAGCTGCGCTACTCACCGATTTTTCGCTTTGAGAGAGTTTTCAAATCCTCCCTCGCTACGGGTGGCGCATATTACCGACTTGCCCCCACCCCGTCAAACACTTTTTTAAATAAAATTTTTAAACGGTTATTTTTACTGCAAATACGACATTTTTCATTCAATTTGCTCATTTTTAGCACTCATTTAGCCAACGGATGGGTTTCTGGTAATTTATTACGTACCCATATTGCTAAACGGTGTTTCATGTTCAAAAGATCTTCTTGTTCTTCTGGCATGGGTGTGACCAACTTATCATTTACAAGCAGACGATAAATAACTTCTACTTTTTCTTTTTGGCCAGTGGTTGAGGTAAATCCATCGTATCCTCGATTCTTAGCGTAGGTTTCGCCAACCGAAAGCGCTAATTTAAGGAGTTGCTGCTCATGTTTAAGTTTTTTCATAGGGCCTCCCTCTATAGAGAAGCCCTAATTGTTGTTAGGCTTCTCTTGCTCCGTCGAATGTCCACAATAGCGTGTCTTTCTTACTAAAGCCAAGTTTTTGCAAGTATTGAGCGTGCGCGTCGCTATCTGCCGTTGCGGCTATACGAGAGTAACCAGTATATTTAGCAAGCTGATTACCTTTACCCAATGCAAAATGCCCCAGCTTGCAATCTCGATAAGCAGGAATAACAAAATCAAAGTCGACAACAAACACGGCATCTTCATTTCTATATCCAGATAGCACTCCCACTACTTCTGTATTTTCCATTAGTAAAAAGTACTCTCTTTCGGTTTGTTGTGACTGATTTAAAAACGAAGGAAACAGCTGTTTGATTTCTTCTTTGTGAAAATCTAAAAAGAAATTGACATAGTTAGATGGTTGATTTGCTCTTAATACTGAGAAATTCTGTTTGGGCTGCGTGAGAATCTTTCGAAGAAAGTACACGTTGGTCATGGCAATGAAGCCATTTAACACGGCAACAGGATATGCACCGATAATGATGCCATACATGCAAAATGACGATGAACCAAACAAGTTAATCCATCGCAGTTTTATAATAGAGCTTTGCGTCAACGAGTACGCAACTAATGCCGATGCACAATAGCCAAAAATTTCTACGGCTGACAATTCCATTAAAGTAGACCTCACAAAAATTTGGAATCAGGAACGAATTCTGTTCTTAAAGCTTATACGAAAGGACCTTAAAGATAGCATAAGCCACCAGAATTCGTTTAATTATTTTAACCAAATGGTCAACTTTTGAATTTATCATTCTGACGGATGGTCATATTAATTTGTTTAAGCCCCCAGATATTCCAAGCGAAGTCATAGCGCAATAAAAATCAATGGTTAACACCAGAACAGGTTGCTTGAAACCTGAGCGTTATGTGACAATACGACACCCATTTTTCCACACACAAAAATCGAAGTTATGCCAGCACAACGCATTGATGGAAAATTAATTGCAAAACACGTTCGTCAAAATGTCGCCTCTCACGTAGAAGCGATTGTTTCTTCCGGAAAACGCGCACCAGGATTGGCCGTTATTATTGTCGGAACCGATCCCGCCTCTCATGTTTATGTCGCAAATAAACGTAAAGCGTGTGAGGAAGTCGGTTTTGTGTCGCAATCACACGATTTAGACGCAGATACCACACAAGAAGCGTTACTTGCGTTAGTTGATAAGCTAAATAACGACAAAACCGTTGACGGCATTCTTGTTCAATTGCCCCTTCCCGCCGGCTTGAATGCAGAAGAAGTGTTAGAGAGAATCAAGCCGAGTAAAGATGTCGATGGTTTTCACCCATACAATATCGGCAGATTGGCTCAGCGTATCCCCGCCCTTCGTCCTTGCACACCTAAAGGCATCATGACGCTCATCGAGTCAACAAAACGTCCCATCAAAGGCATGAATGCGGTCATTGTAGGTGCCTCTAATATTGTTGGGCGTCCAATGTCGATGGAGTTACTCTTAGCGGGTTGCACCGTTACGGTCTGTCATAAATTTACGCGCGATTTACGAAGCCATATTGAACGAGCTGATTTGCTGGTTGTCGCCGTGGGCAAAGCTGAGTTCATTCCCGGTGAGTGGATTAAACCTGGCGCAATAGTGATTGATGTTGGCATTAATCGACTGGATGACGGCAGCTTAGTCGGCGACGTAGAGTTTGACAGCGCTGAGAAGCGCGCTGGCTGGATAACGCCTGTTCCCGGTGGCGTCGGCCCAATGACAGTAGCAAGCTTAATTGAAAACACACTCGAAGCTTATGTAAAGTACCATTCAGAATGATGGAAGTAGACGAGCAGACCATTATCACCCAGACACAGCGCTGGGTGAGTGATGTAGTAGTTGACCTTAATTTATGTCCGTTTGCCAAACGCGAAGTAGTAAGAAACAGCATCCGTTACACCGTTGAAACAACATCGTCTTCTAATGATGTACTTCAAACCGTGCTTGAAGAACTCATATTGCTAGACAGTAATGACACAATCGAAACCACACTAATCATGTTGCCTAGTGGCTTCGACGAATTCGACGACTATCTCGAGCTAGTAGACTATGCTCAAGCTATTGTTGACAACGGCGGATATCGCGGTATTTATCAAATTGCGACATTTCATCCTAATTATTGTTTTGCAGATGCGCATCCAAGTGACCTTGATAACTATACCAACAAGTCACCTTACCCAACATTACATATTATCAGAGAAGCGAGCATTGAACGCGTTTTGAAGCAATATCCTGATCCTGAAAATATCCCAATCAGGAATATGCGTACCTTAGAACAAAAAGGTGAGCATGCTATGAAAATGCTTCTCGCATCCTGTATGGCCGCTCCTCAAAAATAACGCATTGAGAACAATACCTAAAAACTCACAACACATCTGCGGAAAAGTGGCTGCTCAGAAAGCATTTTCTAAGATAAATCCTATTTTCGCCGTGTTGCTCGGAGCGAAGAATTCAGCATTCTGCTAGTGAAGTGCTGAGCGGGCGGTCATAGGGCGAGTACACAACCCGCCCTCAAATCAAGCATCTTTAGCAGGCGTAGGCGGTCGAACGGAAACAACCTCGTTATGTCAGCCCATACTCGAAAAGTAAAATCAAGAACGAGCTCGGTCTACTGAGTGGGTGTCCAAAAAGCCTCATTGAAGAAAACACCTACTTACACACTTTCCTGACAGCCCACTTGCCTATCAAATTAATCTAAGGTTTCAACTCCTGAAGGTTCATTACCCTCATCTATTTCTAAAACATCGGCATCGACGTCAGTTTTAATGTCACCAGCCTCTGGCAAAAAGTCTTCCATTGATTTACTAAGCTGACGAGCCGTAAATTCCGTTATACCAAATCTATGTTGTGTCAAATGTTGCCAGTTTTCGTTTAAGGTATCGAAGGTAAGCCAAGCGCTATCTTCTGACTCAAACACTCGTAACTCAACATCCCCTCTTTGTGACTGAATGAGCAACTGACTCATTACTGAATTGATGTCGCTAATCTCTTCGCGAGCGGCAATGGCGTCAAAGCGCAAACTGGTTATATTCGACAACATCGCGTCTAAGACACCGTCATAGCGCAACGAATGACCATTTTCGTGTGGCTGGAGAACTAACTCCCCAGTCTCTTCATTACGCTGGATCTGCCAACCAGATTCATCAATACGACTAACACGAGTGATTTCCTCCTCTTGAATATCAAGTAGGGGCTGCACAAGCCAATCTACTGAATTCTCGGGCAGTTCAATAACCTGATCTAACAGCCATGCTTGTTCGTTATTAGGAACACGAGCATAATTGCCCAACCCAGACGTTGCAGTATTGCCTAATATCACCTGAAACGTTTTTGCGCCGCTCAACGTGATTAATGTTCCCATTGCATCAATGTCGGTGCCTTTTAGGTCGTCTTCTTTTGACGGTGTTTCTGTAATTTCTCTGAGCGAGTCTACGCCTAATTTAGCGTAACGAGCTGGATTAGCCGTTTTCGCCTCAAGTAATCTTGCATCTCGCAACTGCACAAGAAGATTTGAGAGGTTATTGTTATTCACAGGAAACATAGCATCCGCTGAAGATAAGCTGTACCAGCTATCGCCTCTTCGCTGTGCATGTAATAATACTCCCGTGTTATTTTGGAGCTTGATTTGCGTAATACTACTCGCCTGAGTGCGCAATTCAGGAAACAATACTTGCTCCGTTCGTGCTTCAGGCTCGTGCTGATGATACAACACCCAACTAGCAGCACTCACAGCAAGCACCATGATTAGAAATAAAGGTAATAATTGATTTTTCATCCGGACGTCCCTGTTTACCCTTGTTGATATCGCGTAGAACGAAACTTAAACAACCGCGCAACCATCATCAATAGCAACATAAGAATAAGCGGCGCGACAGCGATATTGATAAATTTCAACCAATTACCTAAAGATTCAATATCTTTATCAAGTTGATGTCGAACGTCGCGCAATGCCTTTCGAATTTCAATTTTCTTATCGACAAATGCATCTACTGCTTGCTGTTGTTCTGCCGACAGCACTAAGGATCCGCCTTCACCATAACCATCTTGCAGTTCAGCCAGTTGCATTTCAGTTTCTTCCAATTGCATTTGCAGAATTTGCTCTTGTTCTCGGAACTTTTCTTCCGCTTTTACAGTAAGCGCATCCACTTTCTCAAACGGACGAGCAAACGCACCTCGACTTCGAATACTGATTAGGGCATTGCTACCGCCTAGGTTTTCAACAAGATTCGTTACAAAATCTCCATTGTTGGCAAACGGCGTAAGAATGGTTTGTCCAAAAAAGTTAGCCTGTTGCACCCAAAAACGGTCTAACAACATGTCGGTGTCGCCTACCAACACCACATTAACTTGCTGGGATGACGGCGTATGTGCTTTGGGGTACTGAACATCTTCTGGCGTCGTTGAAAATGCAGAATCAGCACTACCGCTCACTCTCACGGCCAGTGTATGCGTTTCGTTGGTGGCGGTGTATTCTCTGGCTATCGCATCAGGATCTTGCATTGATGCATACATTTGTGCGTCTATCAGATCGCTATTTTGGCTGCTGATGAGCAGAGGCTGCCATGTTAAACGCGACGGCTGTGAATGATTAAACACGCCAAACGATGCACCATTTATAATCTCAAGCGCAGATGTGGTGACATCTTCTCTATCAAGCTGCTGTTCGGTTAAACCAAGAAAGCCATAATGACGAGCTACGCCACCTTCTGGTGTGCGAATATCAAGACCTACTAGCGCATCTAACAGCACCTTATCTTGAGTAAACTCAATGCCCCACGCTTTGAATAATCTCTCTAGCGTCGAGCTATTTACGCCCATCTGGCCCATCATTGCCATAGGATCAGACTCGCTATGCGGATCAACAAAGGCAACTAGCTTTCCGCCGTTAAGCACATACTGGTCAATCGCATATAGCATTGCTTCAGATAGTGCTTTAGGGTGAATCAGGAGCAGCACATCGGTATTGTCAGGAATACCAGCATCCTCCCCCGTAATTTGCTCTACAGTGTAAAGCTGTTCTAACTGGGAATAGAACGCCCATGGCGGCGAGAATTGGCCAGTCATAGGGTTAGGACCACCCGCCACCGGTAAGTCTGAAAGCACAGTGACATGTACAGGTTCAGGATCGCTAAGTTGGTAAAGAAGTTTACTCACTTCATACTCTAAAAAGCGCTCTTGCGATGGATCAAAAAACGCAATGATTTGCTGATCATCTACTGAATTTGTTGCCGCAAGCCCAAGATATATGGCCTCGCCCGCCGTGCCAATAGTCGCTGCTGTTAACCCATATTGATTGGCTTGGTCCTCTTGTTCTGAAAATGGCTCTGGATCGATAATGTTTAACTTAATCATTCCTTCTGATTGTGTCGCATACTCTTGCAGCAAGCTCTCAACACGAGTGGCATAGTTTCTGAGTTGGGTCATCCCTTTGGAGGCTTTGTCCGAATAAAAGAAATGCAAATGCACTGGCTCATCTAATTCACTAATAATTTGCTTGCTGCCTTGAGACAACGTAAACACCTTATTTTCAGTTAAATCCAGCCTCACGCTATTTAAAAACGTATTATTAAGAAGCACCAACGCAAAAAATAACAATGTGACAAACACAACAATTAACCAAGACGTAAATGTATTTTTCATTTTTTAGTCCGCCTTCTTTTGCTCGATAATTAACAATCCGCCATACAACCATAATGATGCGACAATGAGAAAATAAACGACATTATTGAGCGCAATCACCCCTTTAGACATCGACTCAAAATGCGTGAGAAAGCTAAAGGACGCAATGGTATCTAGTACAACTGAAGGGGCCCATCCTTTAAATGCATCCAGCACAATGTTGCTGCCGCTCACGACAAACAAAAAGCACACGACAATAGCGAGGATAAAGGCAATCACCTGATTCTTAGTTAACGCAGACATACACATTCCTATGGCTAGAAATGCACCTGACATCAACCAACTGCCAACATAAGCGGCGAGAATAATGCCGTTATCTGGATTTCCAAGATAATTAACGGTTAGCCACAGCGGAAACGTCAGCATGAGCGATAAGGCCAACACCGCCCATGCCGCAAAAAACTTACCCATCATCGCCTCAAATGAGGTGATCGGTAACGTCATCAATAGTTCAATGCTGCCATTTTTACGCTCTTCCGACCAACTTCGCATTGCGATAGCGGGTACGAGGAACAAATATAGCCAAGGATGGAAATTAAAAAACGGAAGTAAATCAGCTTGTCCTCGCTCATAGAGGCCACCGATAAAAAATGTAAAAATACCGCTTAAAATGAGAAAAATGGTGATAAACACGTAAGCCACAGGCGTGGCAAAAAAGCTTGCAAACTCGCGTTTAAAAACGATACCGATCATCTTGCTGTCGCCCCCAACGTTAATGCTCTGAACACTTCATCTAACCGCCCCTGTTCAACAAACAACATATCAACAGGCAGTTTACGCTGCTGCACATGTTCATTAACCAGATGCACTATTTCTTTACCTTCTTCAGGGAATAACGTGACCTTGCCAGAGTGCATGTCGACCTCCATATCCTCGACGCCGGGTAGTTCTGCCAAACCCGAAATATCTGCGGAATAGCTCAGATGTAACGATACCGCTTGATAAAAGCGTGAACGTTGTAGTAACGCTTGCGGCGTGCTGTCAAAACGCAAATGACCATCAGCAATGATCATGACTCGGTTGCAAACAGCCGTCACTTCTTCAAGGATATGTGTGGAAATAATAACGATTTTATCTTTAGATAAGTTCTGAATTAACTGCCTAACCTGATGTTTCTGGTTGGGATCAAGGCCATCGGTCGGTTCATCCAGAATTAAAATCTCAGGATCATGCAGTATTGCTTGAGCCAGCCCAACTCTGCGCTTAAAGCCTTTCGAGAGATTGTCGATGGGCTTATCTAGTACATCTTGTAGCTCAACTTGCTGCACGACTTCTTTAATACGTGCATGTTTAGCATCACCTTTTAAGCCCCGCACTTCTGCAATAAAATGAAGAAACTGTGCGGGTGTCATATCACCGTAGGCGGGCGCTCCCTCGGGTAAATATCCGATTTTAGTTTGGATGTCTTTACGCGACTGATCCATCGCCATGTTACCCACTCTGACCTCGCCTTCAGTTGGCTCGATAAATCCTGTCAGAATTTTCATCGTCGTGGACTTCCCGGCACCATTAGGTCCTAAAAACCCCACCACATCACCGGGCTTAATATCAAAACTTAACCCGTCTACAGCGATAAAATCGCCAAATTTTTTAATAACATTTTTTACACTGATCATACGTACCCTGTTACGATCTAGGAGTTATTCGTTTACCCGCCAGATATAATGTCTTCAAGATTTTTTTCAAGCTGGTCGGAGGCCCAAAAAGCCGAGAGAATATTGTTAGCAGTATTTATTTACTATCAACACAAAAACGGTATTAAAAAGCATTGGAGCATTCATTGCTATACCGTTCGCTTTCAACAAAAACACTGGCTAAGTGTAACCTGTTGAAGTGGCATAAAAAAAGGCTTACCAGAAAGTAAGCCTTAAAAGAGTTGGTTGGGATTTATCGAACACGTAGCAAGAGAAACGAATTCGATATGTGGATTCTAGTACATAAATATTTTGAAAAGATGTCAAAACCCAGTAAAAATGTTGCTAAATGTGTATAAGTGATTAATTAAATGCAAGTTTCCGTTGAGGCTATCGCCACGATATCTACCCCGTATGATGAAAAATTTGCTGTTCCCAGACAACCTGGTTTAGTGCGTGAAGCAAAAGGCGTAATTGAGTTTCACCCTCCCTACAATGATATAAATGGGTTAAGAGGCATTGAGCAGTTTTCTCACTTATGGCTAATATTCCAATTTCATCACACTGCCGAAAATGGCTGGCAGCCTCTAGTACGGCCACCTCGTTTAGGCGGCAATCATAAACTCGGCGTGTGGGCGACTCGCAGCACATTTCGCCCTAACGCCATAGGCATGTCTGTAGTGAAATTCGAAGACGTTATTCAGCGTAAGGGCAAAGTAAACTTGATTGTCAGTGGTATGGATCTGGTCAGCGGTACACCCATATTAGACATCAAACCTTATGTGCCTTACTCAGATAGTGTACATGAGGCCTCGGGCGGATTTGCATCTACCGCGCCTACCAGCGCACTTTCAACAGAATTTGATCCCGCGGTTGAACATCAGATTGCCGATATAGAGCGACATCATCCCGAATTTCGCTCGGTCGTGATAGGCGTGCTAAACCAAGATCCGCGTCCGGCTTATCACAAAAGGCAAAGCAAAACCGAGGGAGACATTCGCGAATACGGCGTGAAATTATTCAATCACAATGTACGTTGGCGTGTCTTAGAAAGTAAAAATATGGTTTTTGCTATCGAAAAAGCGTAAGAATTGGGCTTGAAAGTAAGATTTAGCTCTTTAGCCCTTATGTCCCTGCTGATAGAATAGCGCTCTTTTTAAAATCAACGAGGGATGTCGTAGGCTAATGCGTACCAGTCAATATTTGTTAGCGACACAAAAAGAAACGCCGGCAGACGCCGAAGTAATCAGTCATCAGCTGATGTTACGAGCGGGCATGATCCGCAAACTGGCTTCAGGGTTATACACTTGGTTGCCCAGCGGGCTTCGTGTACTAAATAACGTAGCAAATATTGTTCGAGAAGAGATGAACAAAGCGGGCGCTATCGAAGTGCTTATGCCTGTTGTTCAACCTGCCGATTTGTGGGAAGAATCAGGTCGTTGGGAAGAATATGGCCCTGAGCTACTTCGCATTAAAGACAGACATTCACGTGACTTCGTACTGGGCCCTACTCACGAAGAAGTCATCACAGCGCTTGTTCGCAATGAGATTAGTAGCTATAAACAGCTACCAATTAACCTTTATCAGATTCAGACTAAATTCCGTGATGAAGTTCGCCCTCGCTTCGGTATTATGCGTGGCCGCGAATTTACGATGAAAGACGCCTACTCATTCCACCTTACTCAAGACAGCTTGAACGACACTTACGAGAAGATGTTTACGGCGTATTGCAACATCTTTGACAGACTCGGACTAGAGTACCGTCCCGTGTTAGCCGACACAGGGTCTATTGGTGGTAGCCTGTCTCATGAATTCCACGTGCTGGCAGACTCAGGCGAAGACGACATCGCATTTAGCTCAGGCTCAGACTACGCAGCCAACGTTGAAATGGCCGAAGCAATGGCCGTGCCTCCTGTCGATACAGAAGAAAAAACGTTAGAAAAAGTCGCAACACCCGATGCTAAAACCATCGAACAAGTGAGTCAGCAATTAAACGTGATGCCTGCACAAACCGTTAAAACGTTGTTTGTACTAGGTGACGTGCAAGAAGATGGCTCTCAGGGCATTGTTGCATTGGTATTGCGTGGCGATCACCAGCTTAATGATATTAAAGCCGAAAAACTTGACGGTGTATTTTCACCGTTGACAATGGCAAGTGACGAGCAAATTGAAGCCGCAGTAAAAGCACAAACTGGTTCACTGGGTCCTATTTCGCTGAACGTTCCGCTGTTTGTTGACCGTTCTGCTGCCGCAATGACTAACTTCGTGTGCGGTGCGAATGAAACAGGCTTCCACTACATTGGCGCAAACTGGCAGCGCGATGTGGGTGAGATTAACATTGCCGACCTACGTAATGTAGTGGCTGGCGACCAATCTCCAGACGGCAACGGTACACTTGAAATTAAGCGCGGTATTGAGGTTGGCCACATCTTCCAGCTTGGCGAGAAATACTCACAAGCAATGAATTGTGGCGTGCTAACAGAATCTGGAAAGCACCAAGTGCTTACCATGGGCTGTTACGGTATTGGCGTATCTCGAATCGTGGCCGCTGCCATTGAACAGAATCATGATAAATTTGGTATTAAGTGGCCAGATGCAATCGCACCGTTCAAGTTAGCTATTATTCCGATGAATATGCACAAATCACATCGTATTCAACAAGTAGCGGAAGACATGTACGAGAAGTTATCTCAAGCGGGTATCGACGTGTTATTTGACGATCGAAAAGAACGCCCTGGCGTTATGTTCAACGACATGGAGCTGGTAGGCGTACCTCATTCAATCGTGATCGGCGAGCGTAACTTAGATGAAAACAAGATTGAATACAAAAACCGTCGCACTGGTGAAAAACAGATGCTAGATATCGACGAAGCTATCGCGTTTTTAACCGCTTTGTAATCATTCTTTAGTTCTCACCAATTTCTATAAAAACCTCCCCTTGACTAAAAAGGTGGAGGTTTTTTTATGTTTCAGCGCTGCGTAATCTGCTTTTTATTCACGCAAATGCTCTCCCTTTCTGTGCATTTCTTAGCAAAGTGCTGCACGATAGTGCAGAGGGCGCGCACAGACTCAACGGTGATACGCCAAAATAGGGAGCTCAATAACTACTGCTCACTAATGCGCTAATCTTCCTTAACGATACACGCTTCGGCACCGCAAACGGGATCTGATGCAGGAATTATTGGGTAGGTCGTTTGGCTTTCTACACGATTTGAGCATTCTCCAGTCCACTGGTTTATCACTGAACGCTTAACGTGCCTTAAAGGCTGGCTTGAGTCCCCCTTAATTATTCGGAGACCAAATGCGGGTTCATTTATCATTCCGAGTGAACTAGCCACACTAGCAGTGCCTTCACAATTTTCCTCATCATAGAAAACCTGATCAAATCGAATACCTTTGTTAGCTCGCTTTGGTTTAATACTTCCAGTGTTGTCATAAAAATACAGCTCAGCATAGCTTGTCATAGACAAGTTCAAATGGCTTCCAACACGCGTGCCATCTGATTTATACACCCCCAATGAACGCGCATTTGAGCTATTTCCAACTGTTCCACCGCCAGCATTCGTTTCACTTGGGGCAGAATACATACTCAGGCTAGAAATCTTTTCATAACCGTTAATACACTCACCCGTTCGCACCCATCGCACTGCGAGTGTGTCAGTATGGGTTAGTGCCTGCATAACCGTTTTTTCGTTAAAACCGTGTGTGTCATATTCCACTGCATAAATACCTGCGTATGACGGCGTCATGCAACTTGGGTGTGTCACATTCTGATAGTCTTCTGAAATAAAGGTTAAAAGCGCGTCTTCTGTGTGTTGAACCATCCAAACCCGGGGCTCTTCTGAATAACGTTGTCCGAAGTTTTGCGCTGAGGTTGAAAGTGAAAGAGTGGCACCAATTAGTGCCGTTGCGATAAGTGTTTTTTTCATAAGTAAACGTCCATTTATGGGGTAAAGCTTTTCTTCCCGCAGGCACTATAAAGTGATGTAATGTGGATGTCTAGCCAGCGGAGCCAGCTGTAAAAATTCAACAAACGAAATCCAAGGTGAGGGCCCTAAAAAGTGGGTGTCCAAAATTTTCAGGCTAAAACCAAACAATAATGGTAGGCTTTAAGTATGGCGAGAATTTTCCCTCACAGGGCAGTTTTGGGATTTACACTATGCAAGTGACATTTTACGGTGTCAGAGGCTCCGTTCCAGTTTCAGGGCAAGAATACATACAATATGGTGGAAATACCGCATGTACTTACGTTGAGCTTGATGATGGAACACATTTCATTCTCGATGCGGGTACAGGCATTGTGAATTTAGGACATCGATTAAAGCATGAAAAAGGCGATATTCATCTTTTATTGTCTCATAACCATTGGGATCACATTCAAGGATTCCCTTTCTTCGCGCCAGCGTATCAGGACGAACGCAATATCTATATTACCCCCGGCGAAACAGATCCTTTCGAGCCAGATGCAATATTAACGCAGATGTCAGGTTCACAATTTCCAGTTCACTATCAAGATCTTAAAGCCAATATTGTCATCGCCTCGCAAACCGACCTCGAATACCGTTGGCAGGTGGGCAGCGCAACGGTATCACGCGCAAAAATGAACCATCCAGGCAATGGCAGTGCCTATAAAATTGAAGCAGACGGCGCAATTCTTGCCTATATTACAGACAACGAATTGTACCCTCCTTATAAAAAACAAACCGATTTTTTAGACTGGGTACATTTTGCTCAAAATGCAGATTTGATCATTCATGATGCGCAATATTTATTGGCAGATATGCCGACCAAATCAGGCTGGGGTCACTCGGTCGCAGAGGAAGCCGTAAAGCTGGCTATGGCAAGCCGTGCCAAGCGACTCGCGCTATATAGCCATGACAACAACAGAACTGACGCGCAAATCGCAGATATTGAGGCGCAAAGTAAAGAGTTAACAGACATCGCGCATGCTGAGATAGACGTTTTCGCCGCCGCGGAAGGAATGACAATTAAGCTATAGTATTACGGCGCACAGTTGGGCTTCAACATAGAGAGTCAGTATATGATCCAAAGACAACATTACGGTCTGATGCTCTCCGGAGGCGGTGCCCGCGCAGCCTACCAAGTCGGTGTACTTAAAGCGATCACGCATTTTTTACCGCGAAATCATAGTATTCCGTTTCCCATCATATGTGGCAACTCAGCGGGTGCAATTAATGCGACGTCACTTGCATGTTATGCTTCATGCTACCATTTAGGCATTCGTAAATTAGAGTGGGTTTGGAAGCATTTTCGTACCCATCATGTTTACGGAGCCAACGTGAAAGACGTCTTTGGTTATATGCTTCGTAATTATACCTCTCGCTTTCGAAGCCACCATGTGCAAAAACGCCCAACCAGTTTGTTGAATAACGCGCCACTACGCCAATTAATTAAAAATTATCTCGACTTCAAACGTATCGATCACAATATCATGTCGGGAAATCTGCGTGCTGTAAGTGTGCTTGCATCGAGTTATACCAGCTATGATTCTATTGCTTACTTTCAAGCGCGTGATGATATACAACCGTGGCGGCGCGCCCAGCGTCGTGGCCTAAAATGCACATTAGATGTAGAGCATTTAATGGCTTCCTCTGCGATTCCGTTGGTGTTTCCTACCGTTAAAATTGACGGCGAATTTCTTGGCGATGGCGCTATACATTTGCATTCCCCCCTCAGTGCGCCGATTCATTTGGGGGCTGAAAAAATTTTAGTGATCGGTGTCGAACAACCTGAACAGAGCAACCGATTTATTAATGCAATGTATTATCCCACCGCGGCAAGCATTGCGGGGCATTTACTTGATACGATTTTTGCCGACACACTACACAGTGACTTAGAGCGATTAGAGCGGGTTAATCAAACACTGAAGATTATGACGCCAGAGCAGCGCAAACATATTGGCTTAAAGCCCATTGAATGTTTAATCATCAATCCAAGTTTAGGGTTTAATACGCTTGCGTCGCGCTATTTTCACTTGCTACCCAAAGGCATCAGAGCCTTGCTCAGTTTAATTGGCGCAACTCAAAAGGCCGATTCCACCTTGTTAAGCTACTTACTGTTTGAAAAAGAATTTTGTGCCGATTTAATAGAACTGGGCTACCGCGATGGATTACGCAGACAAGACGAAATACGCGCTTTTTTAAATATCTAGGTCCATCGAACCCAAACAATTTTGTTTAAATTGCGTAATCATCCTAGCAATATCTGAATCTTGCTGCTGCAAAGACAACCACCTAATATCATCGCCAGTTTGTCTTGATAAAAATCGGTTATAGCCTTGCTCGGTGATTGCAACTTCGCTTTGATAATGCTCAAAGGCCATTTCCCAACTAGCAAAAGCTCGATGCTCTATGGGTCTTTCAAGCAATAACGTTACTCCAGAATGGCGAGCATCTTTTTGAATGGCATTCCATACCACGGGTAAATTGTCTGCTGGCCCTTCAATGATCTGAAAAAAATTTCCATCACAATAGATTAAAAATCCCGTGATTTGTAAAGATGCATTACGGTCACGGCAAGTTTGAAGTAATTGAAGTAATGATGATTCGTCATTGTCTGACGTTTCATGGCTAACGTAAACGAGTTGTCGTAAGGGATTACTCACACAGCCTCCAACATTTAGTGGTGCCGAACTATCACCCAGCATTACACAAATTAATCGTATTCATAGCCATCATTGATAAGCAACATACTTAAATGGCATCTACACTTTAAATTTATTTAGCACAATACGTCTAACATCACCATGAGCCTGCCTAAATACATCGTGCGCGTTCTTCTTATTTCTGCCGCTTTCACGTCGATTCTTCCCTCTGTAATGGCGAATTCTCATTGCGAGTTTACTTTCTCAGACTTCGCGCCATTGTCGGTAAAGACGTTGTCATCAACGCCTCATCATCACAATGATACGTCATTCGAAACCTTACAACACACGTATCAGCTCACATCACACTTGTACAATACGTTACTCAGCTTAGGCTTATCTCCGTCTCCGATGTTAGTGAAAGTAAGGCGCAATCAAGTACAAGCAAGACACAATTTAATTCTCACCTACGACTTATTCATGCTGTTACAGCTATGGCAGCAGCAACAGGGTAAGATCCGCTCTCCCGCTCGATACCAATTTCCTAAAGACATCAATGACACACATACCTTGAAATGGATTGAAGCATCAGTGGCGTTAGTCTATTGCTATAGCATGCGTCAGCCAGTTCCCTCAGCTTCTGCAATCAAAATGACTAACGAAATGCATTTTACTCACTCAGATCTTTACGTGTTGCTCGTTGCCACAATCAAAACGATTGCGAAAGACATTGAACCACGAATATTGCGCGCTTTTTTTTCATTAAGGGTCACGCAATTATTGTACTTATTACAAAACATGGTCATCGACAATCAAATATCCTCTATCGTGAATTGGACGCCAGCTTTACCTCCAAAAGAGGCACTAGACCTCATCACATCAATACGAGGGAGTACAGAGGCCCATACAGGCTCACTGCTGCCTTTAAGCCTAGACAGCGACTTTACAACAGGTGATTCGTCAACGGCTACCGGAGAAAGACACAACGCACATCTGTTTCATTTGTTGCTGTTATCCGATGTCTATGCAGACCTGCTTTATCTCAACATTCAGCATTACCACGTTGAGCTTCCGACCATTGCCGAGATATTTAGCCTACCTAGTCATCATCGCGCTATGAAAGAAGAGCTTGCGTGGATTCAACGGCTAGTCACCTACCTTCCCGATACGCAGGAGGCCAATTAATGCATGCGCTAAGTTTTAACAGCGCGTTGCGCAGACTTTTGCTCTATGTGTTAGTGCTTTCAATCATGATTATGGTTCCCATTGTTGTCATATTAGGCTGGAATTTTTATGACTACAGGCAACTAAGCGAACATGCCAGACACACGCAAACAGTCATCAGTAAACTCGAGATTAGCTTAGCAGAAGTGACGGCAGAAACCGAAGCGTGGTATTCCACTCGGGCCGATAAGCACAAAAAACGCATTCATCAGTTGTGGCCATTAATCTGGCAACTTACAGACGCGTTGCAGGTGCATGAAAGTCGCACGGATACGAGGCAGCTTAAAACGCTTCTTTCGCGTCAAGAGTTGAATCACTGGCGCATTGTCGATCTCTCACAAAAGCGACTTCACACGCCGCTCAATCAGCTTTACTTACAAACCGTTAGTCCTGCAAGTGCGCGGCTATTTGCTATCACTACGCAGCTTGTTAACAATGCCAAGCGTATAAATGACTTAGAGCAGCTTGGCATCGCAGCAGATCTAAGAGGCTATTCAACACGATTGAGTTCTCTACTTATGGGTGCCAGTTACGACATCAAGATGGTTGATTGGAAAGTCTACTGGGCGACATATGGCACCCTATTAGACATCCTCAAAGACGCCAAGCAAGAACAAAGCACGTTAGGGCTGTCTCTAGAGCAATTAATCAGAGAGCTTGAAACCTTTCACAGCAATGCCATGACCATGCGGGATATTCAAGCACAGAAGCATCATTTTGGCGCAGATCAATTAATCAAACAAAGTCGCGTATTACATGATGATGCACTCTCTGAGCTACGCCAACTTCGCAGCCAAACCAACACCAAACAAGCCAATATTAGACAAGCAACTGACGAACGCCTCATGCTCACCTTTTTGCTCTGCGCGCTGACCGGCATCGCTTGTTTACTTTATCTTAACCGTTGGCGAATTTCGCTTGTCAATACGATTGCCTCGCCCCTCCGACGTATTGCGAAAAACAGCCATCAAATCGCGAAGGGAGAGTTAACAGCCGATATTAGTGAAGAATCATCGATAACAGAAATTCAACAGCTCGTGAGTGCCATGCAGCGAGTTCGCACTATCGTTTCGCAAAATATCAAAGAAGAACAGGTCAGACATAAGGCGCATCAAGTATTTACCGCACTCAACACTGCATTCCATCAAGCCCAATCCACGCAATCATTTTGCAAACTTGCACTGGATATCATTCATGCGCACTATCCTTGTATTGCCGCAGCCATATTTTTGCGCTCTGACAAAGGCGAGCATCACGGGTTACGCTTGGTTGCGGGCGTAAATCTTGCCCAGGAGCATAAGGCCAAGCTACAAAAACACCATTCCCCTATCGCTGAGCACGTATTCGAAACGGGAAAAGCCACACAGTTCGAAGCCGAGCATTCACCGATAAAAATTGACACGGCCACAAGCTCCAGAACAATTGAAACAGTGCATATTCTTCCCCTTCGTCATGGTCCATCTACCTTTGGCGTACTGGAGATGCTTAATAGCACACCACAACAGGAGACAGTTAACACATCATCAACAGACTCAACCGATGATTATCACTACCTAACCGAAAAGCTAGCGATTTTAATTCAGTCTCGGTTAGAAATGGATCAGACTCAAGCGCTGCTAAACTTTACTCAAGAGCAGAAAAGTCAGCTGGATCAAACGAATAACGAGCTCACCCTGCAAACACAAGCTCTCCAACAATCAGAAGCTGAACTGGAGATGCAGGCCGATGAACTAAAAATCAGTAATCGACAACTACTTGAACAAAGCAAAGAGATTAACGACAAAAACCAACATTTAGAAACACTTAACACAGAGTTACAAGCCCTGAGTAAACAGCTTAGCTACGCCAATGAACAGAAGTCGTTGTTTTTATCCAAAGTGTCGCACGAATTGCGCACACCACTAAATAGCATCATGGTGCTAACGCAAACCCTGTTACGCGACGCTAAAGCACTTCCGCAAAATCAAACTGACTCCCTCAACGTCATCTTACAAAGCGGGCAAGACTTATTGTTGTTAATTAACGATCTCCTTGATTTGGCCAAAATTGAAGCGGGGAGAATGGATTTTATTATCGACCATGTCGATGTGAGAGCTATTATCGAAAAATTAGAAAAACAGTTTCAGCCTTTGGCACAAAAGAAGCAATTAAGCTGGAATACCCATATTGATGACAACGTGCCTAAAATGATCCAGAGCGATGCGAAACGCCTGTGTCAGGTATTGCGTAACCTGCTTTCTAATGCATTTAAGTTTACCGAGCAAGGCGAGGTATCTCTGCGTGTATCCTGCGACGATACGATTATTCATTTCACCGTAAACGATACGGGCTTAGGGATTAAGCCGGAATCACAAGCCATCTTGTTTGATGCATTCAGGCAAAGTGATGAAAGTATTGCACATCAATTTGAAGGAACAGGGCTTGGCTTAACAATCTCAAAAAGTATCGCCAACAATCTATGTGGAAAACTCCATTTCACTTCTGAATTCAGCGTAGGCAGTGCCTTCACATTGACCCTTCCGTTAGATGGAAAAACCCCAGTTGAACGAGAGCCTTTGCCCACCTGTTTGGTGATTGATCATGATGTCGAAATATACGATTACTTGAGTGCCCACAATATTAAACAACGAATTCAGTTGTTACGCTGCAAAAATGGCACGATGCCAGAAAGTAGCAGCCAACTCCGTTACGTTATCATTTCATTACTTGATGCCAATAACGTATCCCAGCTTAACCAACACGATCTCGAACCCTTTTTACTGGGTTTAGACAACCATTGTTCTATCATCGCACTGGTTGAAGATTCGATGCCACCGTCTTTATACTGGCTTGAAGCGACGACTAACACCGTTTTACGCTGGAATACGGCAGGACAAGCAAAGTTAACCGCGTTGCTTGGCTTGGATACCACCGCAAACCCACAACCATCGGATAACCAGCACGCGATGTCGCTTGCATCACAAGTAAACCCGCCTCGTCAATCTGATAACGCTTCCTCAAATGAAAACCTTCAGCCTGAGTCGCCCACTCAAAAAATCGAGTTTACACAAAGTTACAGCATCTTGTTGCTGGATAACGATATGCGCAACTTATTTAATTTGAGTATTTTGCTTAAACAAGCTGGAATGACAACCCATTTGACAGACACCTTCGAATTAGCCAAACAAAAATTGTTAGACACACGCATCGATATTATTGTCACAGGACTAGTAGATGTTGTAGAAAGCGAACACACCTTGATTGATTATTTAAACGAATACGACAAACTCAAACAGGTGCCCGTTATTTTTTTTGCAGATAAATTACCAGAAGCGATGGCCAAGCAATGCGTAGCGCCTATGTGTCAATTAAAAAAACCGGTAGACAGCGGTGCATTACTAGCATGTATTAAAACGTTGTTAGAACCCGAGCAAAAGCACGCAACGTCACCTTCGAAGCAGAAGGATGCTCTCGACGAAAGCGAACCAGAAAAAAACACACACAATCAAGGAAAATAACATGGACAAGGACGAGCTACTCTGCGAGCTCATACTGCATGTCATTAAGCGCCAATGTCAGCATGACTTTACTTTATATGCGTTGCCTGTTCTACAAAAACGAATCCAGCGTTTTATCGAAACACAGGGCTTAGCCTCTCATGAAACTTTACTTCTGGCATTGATAAAAGGCGACAAAAAACTGGAATACGACTTGGTGCAAGCGCTTACCGTGCATTACACGCACTTTTTTCGCAATAAAGAGTACTTCCAACTATTTTATTCTGAAATATTGCCTCATTTTGCCCATACCGCCAATTTCCGACTCTGGAGCATTGGCTGCTCATCGGGAGAAGAGGTCTATTCGTATGCGATGCTGATTGCATTGCGTAATCAGCTTGCTGAAGCAGCCTTGATTGGTACCGATTTAAACGCCAACCAAATTGACATTGCCTCGGCAGGCGTATATCCATTAAACAAACTCGAAGAATTGGAGTCAGGATTTAAATCCCTCGCACTGCCTGCAAATAGCTCCTTATTGTCACTCATCGACTCTCAGCAAAAATCAACGTTTACATTTTGCGAAGCCATCCGCCAATCCTGTCACTTTTCCACCCATGACATGACAAGAGACGCCTCTTTGGGAGCAGTACATGTGATAAGTTGCCGAAATACATTGATGTATTTTTCTGAGGAAAAACAACAAGAGGTAATAAACCAGCTTATCCTCCCTAGTTTAGTGCCTGGTGGGTATGTCATTACCGGAGAGGCCGAGAACTTAGAACCATGGTCAGACACGTTCAATCTCAAGAGATTACACAATGGGATAAATATTTATCATTATCATGCATGATATCTAAACTTGGTCTATACGTTTATTACGTGCAAGATATTTCTCGCAAGGACTCAGTGTGTACAAGCGAATATTAATAGGGGGTTCCGCTGGCAGCTTTGAGCAAGTTAGTCAGCTGTTAAGTGCTGAAAGCTTGTATCATTGTCCCCCCATCATATTCATCATGCACCTGAGTGAAAACTATGATGCGAAAAATTTGTGCAATGCATTCCAAAGCTTGGTGCATATAAAGTGCAAACTCGTGCAAAACCACGACTGGATAGAGAGTGACACCCTTTATATCGCTGACGGACGTTACCATGTGCTGTTAGATAATGACGGGCAGCGCTTCAGGCTTTATGATGACGAACCCTTTCATTATGCTAAGCCCTCTATCGACTTATTATTTGAATCCTGCTGCGGCTCTGAGGCTAAATCTACCCTTGCCATTGTTCTTTCTGGCGCCAATTCCGATGGTAGCACAGGATTGAAAAAACTCTTTGATGCAGGTGCCCACTGCTGTATTGCCAGCCCAAATAACACGCCCCATAGCGCAATGCCAACCTCTGCCTTACATACTGTGCCGAACGCGGAGGTACTGCCAGATGAGGTTGATTCTCAATGGCTGGTAAAGTTACTGGCATGTGATAAGCGCTCTACGGAGCATTTACACCACACCAGCAAATCGAAACTATCAAATAGCGTTCACGCGTCAGCATCTGATATCAAGCCAAGCAACACACTTGTTGGTGGGCACCAATGAATGAAGACCCGATTACCCTTCTTGTAGTCGATGATCTTCGCTCAAATCTGTTCGCATTAGAGCAAATGCTAGCGCCACTTAAGGTAAATACGATATTAGCAGAGGGCGCGCAAGCAGGGTTAAAACACTTGTTGCACAGCCAAGTCGACATTGTGATTTTAGACTATTCGATGCCTGGTATGAATGGCGTTGAAATGGCAAAACTGATCCACCAGCAGTACAGCGAACCACCGCCAATTCTATTTGTTACCGCACACGGAAACAATGTTCACGGCCTTGAACAAACCTGTTATCAAGTGGGTGCGATGGACTTTATTGAAAAACCCATTCACGAAGTTCAGCTCGTGGCTAAATTAAAAGTGCTGATTACTCTAGTTAAACAGCGAGAGGAAATGCGCCGGCTTGCCACGGTCGATATTCTCACAGGACTTCCCAATCGCCTTTCTTTTCAAGACACTATTAAGCAAAACATGTCGCTTGCCTCACGGCAAAAATCAAAATTAGGCTTATTGGCGTTTGACTTAGATGACTTTAAAGGCATTAACGACAAATATGGACATGACGTGGGCGATGCGCTGCTTATAGAATTCGCCAAACGATTGAGTAACTCGATACGTACCTCCGACTATGCAGCTCGCATTGGCGGCGACGAGTTTGTTTGCTTACTCACTAACATTCACAATGACGATGAAGTCAAAAATATCGCGAAAAAAATTTCTGAGCAATGTAACGGTACATTTCATTATGAAGGAAAAGAGTTGCGCATTACCGCCAGTACAGGCGCGGCGCTTTATCCAGATCATGGCGAAACCCCCTCTTTACTGAGTAAAGCCGCCGACGTTGCGCTGTACGATGTTAAAGCTAATCATAAAGGTAGCGTGAAGCTGTGCAATAGTCAGGATCATAGAGCCAGCAATCATGAAAGAGTAACGGGGCACATAAAGCTCGGATATCAACCTATATATGACAGACAACGAGATCAGATCATTGGCGGCGAAATTTTTTGCAGGCTAGAAAACGCCAACGAATACGGTGGCATTCGTGGAACAATAGAACATATAAGACAACTTGGTTTAAGCCGCACGTTCGAAAAAACCTTGAAAGACAAGCTCTTAGGTGAAGTCTGCACGTCGTCTAACAGCGCCAATTTATCAGGTATTCAACTGTTTTTAAATCAAAGCAGCCGTGAATTAATTAATTACGAGTTGAATCAACAGTTGATTGATTTAAGTAAACAACTGGAAAGCAAAAATCTGCATTTGACTATCGATGTATCAGACTGGGAGCGCGCGCGCGATATGCCCCTCTTAATCAAACATCTTGCCACGTTGCATGATGCTGGTATAGGCCTATGCATCCAAGATATTGGTGAAACCTCTATTCCCGTGGCCATGCTGCTCACACTTAGGCCAGAATACATCAAACTGTCTCGCGTACTGATTACCTCGTTCGAACACAACACGATATATTCAGATATTATTGACGCGTGTTGTAAACTATCACAGGCTATAAACGCGCGACTAATCGCCGTAGGTATAGAAACAGAATCACAATTTCATGGCCTTAAACAAAAAACGATTCAACATTTTCAAGGCCATTTATGGGATTTAGATCTCAACGTTGACGATTTTACGAAAGCAATATCACAGCACAAACATATTTAACCACATCTTAACACAGCAACACTTATAAATTCACCGACACTTTCAAGGTGGTAAGCGCCTCATTGCCAGCCTGTGAAAACAAAGCAATTAGACTCTCTTCAGGTGATAACTGATTTTCGCCACATTCTTGAAAATGCTCACATATTTTGCCTAACTGCAAGCACCCAATGTTGTAACACGCGCCTTTTAATTTATGGGCGGATTTTTCAAGTTGACCAAAGTCGTCTTGCTCAAAGCAGTGTAATATTCGCTCTTGCCCAGCTTGCCACTCATTTTCAAAACTTGATACCAATTGTTGTTGCAAGGCCGTAGGAAAAGACGCAAAGCGCTGAGTATCCAGCACATCAATTTCAGAGAGAAAATTCAATGGGGCAGCCTTAGATACGGCGTGTTGTGGTAACTGATTCTGATTACGAGGTGGCGACTCGCCCTTTGCGGTGCGCTTATTGTTAATACGTGCATATGCGCGCTCTAACGCCTCCGCTAAATGCACATCACTGACAGGTTTAGCTAAAAAATCTGACATGCCCACCTGTTTACATAACGCTTTATCTTCTTTAGTGGCATTTGCGGTGACCGCTATCACCTCTGGCGCAGAATCGCCATACAATTGGCGAATTTCTTTGGTGGCCTGTATGCCATCCATAACTGGCATAAGCATATCCATTAACACCACATCTACGCTGTGGTCGCGCAAGTAATCAAGCACCTGCTGGCCATTCTCAGCCAATGCAGGTTTGTACCCCATATCGCGCAGGTAATGCTGCATTAATCGTTGATTCACTTCGTTATCTTCAGCAATCAAAAGATTCAGTGGGTATGTATTCCCCGTCGCACGTTTTACCGTGATAGGTTTTTGCTGAGACGTAAATCGGTGATGCTTGTCAAACAATGCCCGCATCAATACGTCAAAAAATACAGACAGCCGGAAAGGTTTATAGGTAATTTGCGTAAATAACTTTCGTTCTTCTTCGGGAATATGCAGCACTGAAGAAAACAGAATAATCGGCGGTGTCATTTCTAACTGACTACGAATTTGCTGGGCGAGATCAGCGCCATTAATACTCGGCATTTGGTAATCTAAAATAATCAGATCTGCATTTTTCGCCGCCGAAAGCACATCTTCTAACACCACAGGTTCACTCATAGAGGTGACATTTAACCCCCACAACGCCAGGTTCTTTTCTAAAATTTCTAAGTTCACAGGCATGTCGTCCACAATCAGTGCCCGTATGCCCTCAATTTTCGGCGACACTTCTGCAGCCGGTTCAATTAACGACGGGCCAATATCGGCAACCGGTAGCGTAAAATAAAAACGGCTGCCTTTGTCCACGTCACTTTCGACGAATAATTGCCCTCCCATCATGTCTACTAATTTACGTGAGATAGTTAACCCCAACCCTGTACCACCATATTTGCGCGTAGTAGACATTTCAGCTTGTGTGAAGGCCTCAAATAGCTGTGGTATTTTCTCGGTGGCAATACCAATGCCCGAGTCCTGAATAGAAAACGTTAACAAACAGCCATCTTGGGTTTCTTCCTCTACCGTAACCGTCAGTTTTACATATCCTTTGTGGGTAAACTTCACCGCATTGCTGACCAAATTCGTGAGTACCTGCTGCAACCGCGTTTTGTCCCCCGAGCAACTGATTCGGGCTCTAGGTTCAATTTCATAGGCCAGTTCAATGCGCTTTTCGAGGGCTTTGGTAGAAAACGTCATAATGCACGCTTCAACCATACTTGGTAAGTCAAACGAGATGCGATCAATCTCCATGCGACCCGCTTCAATCTTAGAAAAGTCTAAGATATCATTGATGACGGTGAGCAAATGTTCGCCACAACTTAAAATCGTATTGGCATATTCCCGCTGCGACGTATTCAACTCTTCTCTAGCCAATAGGCTCGCCATCCCTAAAATACCATTCAGCGGAGTACGGATTTCATGGCTCATATTGGCGAGAAAATTAGATTTCGCACGATCAGCTTCCTCTGCCGCACGGCGCGCATTTTCCTGTTCACTGACATTTTCCAGCGCCGCGAGAAGCTGTTTTTTATCACCAAAGTAAAAAGGTGAAATGGTTACTACATAGGTTTCTTCTTTGCCCCCATGTTCAACTCGCCAGTGGGTATTCATGCGAGACTCTGTGGCATCGGCAAGTGTTTTATTATTATGATGAAAATGGGTGTGAATAAACTCATTAAATGCGTCGCTAAGATCTGCGTTTTTAGCGCGTATATTTAGAGGTTCAAAAGAGGAAAAATCGGCAGACAAATACAGTAAACTTGGCGCTAAATCGAGCACTTGATGGTTAAAGTCACGCCAATAATTTGCCTCTATTACCGCACGCTCTAAAGCGTGTTTCTTCTCCTCTAGCGATAAAAACACATTGACCTTGGCCAACAAGACGCTATCGTCAATCGGTTTCAGAATAAAATCTACGGCTCCCAATCCATAAGCCTGACTCAGAATATCACTGCTCGGGTCAGCAGCAGTGACAAAAATAATAGGAATATGACAAAACTGTTCCATTTCACGCAGTATTTGTGCGACCTCCAACCCCGACATATCAGGCATATTCAAATCAAGTAATATCAAAGTAACATCAGGGTGTTTCCATAAAACCTTTAACGTTTCGTTGCCACTTAAAGCCTGCAATTTTTCCACTTCAGTGTCAGCCAATATTCGCTCTAACACCACGAGGTTGGCTGGTTTATCATCAACGAGCAAAATCTTTTGCATCTTTCGGCGCCCTGCCTTGTTAGGGGGGAATATTTATCGTGTTCTTCACTTAATATTCAGTGTAGACGAATTGCTGTAAATGGGATGATTTGCAAACACTAATTTAGAATAATTTACTTCTCTCTTACTCCAAACCGCTATCCATATAGGCTGTGCAGGTTCACGCCGCTTTTAAGTACATGCCTTCAGCAACCTTTTGCAGCTTATTTTCAAACTCCAGAAGTAAAGATTCACTTTGCCCCATAACCAATATGCCACCTGGCTCAAGCCTTTCAATTAGCATTGCCTGAATGCGCTTCATGTCACGTAGTGAAAAATAAATCATTAAGTGGCGGCAAAAGATTAAGCAAAAACGACGTTGTGGTAGCAACGTAAAGCAATTGCCCACTTGAAAGGTAACTGGAGCGGTAAGCGCAGGTTTAAATGCCACCAAGTCCTGGTGTTTACGGTAATATTGATGAAATACATCGGCTCCTCCAGCTCGCTGATAATTCTTCGCATATTCGGCGACATTATGGAGTGGATACAGGGAGGATTTTGCCTGCAAAATTGCATGCTCGCTGATGTCAATGGCCACGGCACTGAAACTAATGTGCCTCGCCACTTCGCGCATGAGAATCATAAACGATAGAACTTCTTCCCCCGATGAGCAACCTAAAAAGGCCACTTTTTGTGCTGTGCTTTTACCAATACATTCCGGCGCGACACGTCTTAATTCGCGAAATGTCTCTGGCTCTCGAAACATCGTTGTGGTAGTGATCAACAACGAATCAATCAAAAGCTGAGTGCGCGCATCCTGCCCTTCAAGCAACAGTAAAATATCGTTTAACGAATAATGAGGGAACCGCAACGAAAAGTTCTGAATTTGATAGGCAAAATACACATCTGAGATATGACTCGTATCAATGTCGCACTTTTGTTCAAACGCTTCCCGTAAAGCGATAAGAAATGCGTTATTTTCTGTGCTCATTTTACTTACACTTTCATGCACAGCCAAGCATATACCACAGCCAACAAGCGATTACTCTCAATGGGTTTTGAGATAAAATCATTTGCCCCCAACTCTATACACTTTTCTCGCTCGCCCAGCATTGCTTTTGCAGTGACGGCAATAATGGGAATAGTCGCTAAAGTATCGGTTTGTCGAATCTGCTTGATACATTCATACCCGTCCATAACGGGCATCATGATATCCATCAGAACCAGATCACACGTTGCGTTGGTCAGCTTCTTAATTGCTTCTTGCCCATTAGAGGCAATATCAACAATAATGCCCTCGTCTTTGAGTATCTTCGCGACGGCAAAGGTGTTGCGCATGTCATCATCTACCACCAATACACGTTTATTTTTCACTTTACATTTTGCATCTTGAAAGGGCAAAAACGGGATAGCGCTTGTTGTTTGCGGATCAAAATGTAAACCGCGAATAAACAGCGTGGCCTTTTGAATCAATGCATGCTCTTCGAACTCATCTGCAATAATGTAATGCCCTTCAAAGTCTTTTAATTCGTCCTCGCTTTCTTGGGAATTAAAGCGCGTTAAGAGCACCTTGGGTGGATTAACCTGTTTAGATACGTGTTCAAGCAACTGCACGACATCCTCAAACGGAATCACATGGCAATCACATATCACCACAGACGCTAAGCCATTTTCAATCACCTCGTTTGATGCTTTAACGCTGCTAAACACGCTAAATTGAATGGCGTACTCATCTAATAGCTTAGTGAGCCGTTCACTTTCTTTTTTACCTGCAATAATCGCGATGGAATTTCCCGACAGCTGAGTTTGGGAAGAAAACAAATTCACCGAATGTTCAATATGGTCGCTATCTAACGGTTTTGTTAGTACCCCAAGCCCCCCAACTTCTAGAATATCCCGCACATTGATTTCACTGCCTGTCACCACATGAACGGGTATATCTCTAAGATCAGGGTGCTGTTTCATGGTTTTAAGCAGCTCCAATCCAGACACATCGGGCAGACCAATATCGAGCATAACCCCGAGCGGAGCGAGAGCAATAGCTTGTTGTAATCCTTCTCGCGCAGTACCGGCGATAGCGGCATCAAATCCAAACTTTTCGACCATTTTGGCCAGTGATTTTGCCAGCCCTTCATCATCCTCGACAATTAAAATATAGTGACTTTCTTCACCATGCTGGGTCACCACGCCCTTTGGCGAACTTGCTTCATCAGACGTTGATAGTGAGCGGCTGGTATCATCATCTGAAGTAGGCTGCTTTTTGTCCTCACGCAATCCAGCATCGTCATGTGTTAACAGATTTGGCGATGTTGGTGCGCTATCACCATTAAGCACTTCATCAAGCCCATCATCTTGAAAATCCACCGGCATAACGAAACGAAATATACTGCCCTTGTTCACTTCACTACTCACATCGATATACCCGTTCAGTAAATTGGCTAGCTGCTTACAAATAGAGAGCCCTAACCCCGTGCCACCATATTTTCTGCTAGTTGAGCCATCTTCCTGTTGGAATGCATCAAATATGAGCTCCAATTTACTTTCGTCGATGCCAATACCTGAGTCTTGCACTTCAAATACAACAGCATGATCAATCTTCAGATTTTGACATGTCTCTTCATCCGCAGGCGATATCCGCACCCGAACATAACCCGATTCAGTAAACTTGATCCCATTACCCACCAAATTTTTTAGAATTTGCATCAAGCGGGTTTTATCTGTTTTAAAGGTTTCAGGGCTTCGTTCTGTTTGCACCTCAAACGACAGTCCTTTGGCTTGCGCCATATGGTTAAACATTGCCATGAGGCTGTTTTCAATGTCTTGTTTAGTCACCTCCGTGATATGCAATGACATCCGTCCTGCTTCGATTTTTGACAGATCTAAGATGTCATTAATCAAGGTAAGCAGCTCTGAGCCACTTTGATGTATGATTTCGGCCGATTGCACCTCATCATCATTTAAATGCTGATGTTTATTGGCCGCTAACTCTTTAGACAGCAACAACAAGCTATTAAGGGGCGTGCGAAGTTCATGAGACATGTTAGCCAAAAACTCACTTTTATATCGGCTTGCCTGCTGCATTTGCAGGGCTTTCTCTTCCAGTTTCTCTTTTAATAAGCTCAGGGTGTGATTTTTCTGCTCGAGTTCTGAGGTTTTTTCTTCCAACTCAACATTATTACGTTTTAGTTTGAGTTGCTGTTGTTCTAAATCTGCGCGAGATATCTCCAAAGCCTGCGTTTGCTCTTCCAACTTAACTGATTGCGCTTTGGTTTTTTCCAGCAGCTCATTCACTTTATCTCTGGCTTGCAATTGGTCTATCGACACACTAATAGGCTCAAGGGTTAGGTTTGCATACTCAAGCACCCCTTCTTTCACTGCTTGCATAAAGGCCAGTTCAATAATGCCTTTTAACTCTCCTTTGTACACGTAGGGGATAATCGCCAAACTGCTGGCTGAGGTTTCACCCAACCCACTCGAAATAGTCAAATAGTCTTCACTAATGCGCTCAAACACTATCGGCGACTTCTCAATCATAACCTGACCAATTAAGCCATCGCCTGCTTGCCATGTGCTGGTTTCAATTTTGCGACGGGTATAACCTCGACTAGCAATTAGCTTGGCACTCTCTCCTTCTACAAGGTAAAAGCCGCCTGCTGAGGCACTGATATGCTCCATCATCACATCCAATACATTTATTGCTAAATCTTGAAGCGAATCGGTAAAGCGAAGTTCTTTATTTAAACTATTTATGCCATTTTTGAGCCAATCTCGATGATAATTTTCTTCCTCACTTTGGCGTAATGACACCAACATATCTCGCAAGGCAAACAGCAAACTATCGCGCTCACTTCTGGGGACAATTTCCAGCTTATAATTGTGTTGTGCAATTTGCTTGGCCTGTTCTTCTATGCTCATAAAACTGGATTGCAAACTGTTAATGGCCGTTCCCAGTTGATCTTGCTCACTAATGACAGAAAAAGGTTGGTCTAAAATCCCCTTAGACATGGCTTGCGCTTGTTTTATCACGGCATCTAAATTTTCAGACACGCGATTAACGGCGGCAGACAGCTGGCTCAGTTCATCTCGTCCGGAGGTGGCGAGCTTCGTTGACGACACATACCCCAACGCCAATTCATCCGCTTTTTTGCGAATCCCGACAATGTAGTCAGATAAGTAGCGTGAAAACATAAAAGCGATCGCGCAGGAAACCAGCACCATGACTAAGGTTGCATACTTAATAATGGCAAGAATGGCGTTTTCTGCTTCGCTAAACTCCTCAATATGCCGTACTTCAAGTTCACTCACGATCACCTGAATTTTATCGATATTGTCAAAGATATCTTTTACCAATGGCAACGCCCGACTCGTCAGTAAATAGCGCGCATTGTTCCAACTCGGTTGCGAGCGTTGAATAATAATTTTACGGCTGGCCACTGCCACATTCGGCATATTGAGCTGTACAATATCCCAGTCTTTTTGCAACGAAAAATCATTGGGCATGTCGGTTTGAATCAATCGCTCTTCTAAGAGTGCCAACTTCCCCTTAATGTCTAACTCCAATTCAAAAGACTGGTTCTGTAGATAGGCTGCAATATCGGCAGATAATCCCGCCGTTAAATAGCGGATATCTGCTAATGCCGTAATGACTGACACTTCATTCAAAGAGGAAGATTTGGTCATAAGTCGGGTTAAGGCACTCAACACCACTTTCAAATTAGGCATCAGGGCGTTCTCATAGGTTTGCCGTGCAGGGATATTGCTGGCAGCGCCGACATATCCCTCAATTTCCCCTTGAATTTGCCGAAATTGTTGAAACTGTGAAGACATTTCATCAACCAGTAAGGTAATTTGTCGCTCTTGTTCGTACTCTTGTAGCGTTAACATATGGCGAGAAATAATACGCCAGGCTTTTGCGCGTCGCGCGAGAAAATCTTGACGACCTTTCTCTTCGTTGCCCAACAACATATATCCGCGTAAAGATGCCATTGAGGTTTGAAGCTCACTTTCAATTACCAATAATGATTTAGTTAGGGGCATGACCTCCGATGCAAGGTGATCGCCCATTTTTTTAGCCGTGTCGGTTTTGCTGTAAATCACCAACAAAACGATAACGAAGGTTAAAACAATACTGGAAAATGCGAACAACAGTTTGTGCAACAATTTCATGTGTACCTGCCTTTGAACTAACAATGGCGTGAAACCGCAAACTACGCCCTCTGACTAACATTTCTTTGTTTTCGAGTATGACTTAAATCTATTTCAGCAAGGCTAGAAACGCGCTTTCTTCTAAGGGTTTGTAAAAGCAATACCCCTGAAACATGTCTATTTCCAGCTCATGTAATTTCTCCGCTTGCTGCTCGACTTCCACACCTTCTGCCACAGTGGTAAGCCCGAGCGCGTTTGCCATATTGGTAATCGCAGAAATGATGGCGATATCGTCAGCGTCATTGAGTAAGTCATCGACAAACGACTTATCAATTTTTAACGTATGAATAGGCAACTTTTTTAAATAAGCCAGTGATGAATAGCCCGTACCAAAATCATCTATCGATACCTTAAAGCCGTGTTTGGTCAGCTCCTTTAACACTTGAACAGCCGATTCAATATCGTTCATTAACGTCGATTCTGTGATTTCAAGCTCAATTGAATCTGCACTGACACCCGCCTCTTTAATGCACCCCATCAACACATCTAGCAATGAAGGATCCAAAAATTGCCTACCTGATAAATTGTACGACATCAAAATGCCGCGTTGCTTATCTTCTACTTGCTTTACAACCTTACAAAACTTTTTGAACATATTGTGGCCAAGAGGCACTATCAGGCCCGTTTCTTCGGCGATAGGAATAAACTCAACGGGGGAGACCTCGCCTTTAACAGGATGCTTCCACCGTATCAAAGCCTCAGCGCCACACAGGTTCCCCTCAAAGTCCACTTTCGGTTGGTAGCAGAAATAAAAACTGTCTTGTTCAATCGCATCATGCAAATCTTCAAGCATCTCGATACGATCTTTTAAAGAAATTTGTAAACTGGAACGAAATGCACTGATGTCATCATCGATTTTCTTCATTGCGTCATGCAGCGCAATATTGGCATCACGCAAAATATCGTGAGAGTAACGATAAATATCCGTATCGTTAATCACAGCGGCTGAAAATGTAAGGTGTAAACTTCTGTCTTCTGGCGGCAAAGGGATGACTATGGGGCGCAAGATTTCGCGTCTTGCCCAAGCCACAATCTCCTCTTCACTTCCAGCATCTTCCAGTGTAAAAGCCAATTGATCCGTTTCTATTCGTGCAATGGTATCTTTTGGGGAAACCAAGGCAGACAAACGGTTCGTAACTTCTAACATCACGCGATCACCAAAATGATGGCCGTAACTGTCACTGACAAGTTGATAGCGGTCGACGGATATCACCACGACGGCGAAATGCTTAATCAACTTAGACGTTCGACTTTTAATTAGCATATCGAGCTTGTCTAAAAAAGCTGAGCGGTTCAACGTGCTAGTGAGAGGGTCTAGCACTTTTCTCGCAGTAATATCACTGATGGAGCCTGCCATACGATAAGCCTTGCCATTAGTATGGCGAATGGCCGTGCCGCGCACTAACGTCCAGCGGAAAGAGCCATCGGTATGCTGCATACGACACTCATGTTGAAAATAATCGTTTACGCCGTTGAGATGGTTACGTAAGTCACGGTTAAAATTAAGCACATCATCTTCATGTATGCGTTCAATAAAATAGGAAATATCTTTGGTGCATTCCCCGCCGTCGGCACCAATAATTTGCATCCAACGACTAGATAAGAATATTTCACCAGTTTGAATTGACCAATCCCACAAACCGTCTTTTGCCCCTCTGGCAGCCAATGAATAGCGTTCATTAGCATTCCCGATATCTTTGTCTAGCTGACGAATAGTGAGTACGTTTTTAACGCGTGCGAGTAAAACGGGAATATCGAGCGGTTTAGAAATGTAGTCGTTTGCACCAAGCTCTAAAAAGTTAACAATGTGAGTGGAACTCACATCACCACTAATCATAATTACAGGCAAGGCGACCGCAGAAAATCGTTTACGAATCGACACTAAGAGATCACCGCCTGTACCATCTGGCAGCCCCACATCAAGTAAGACGAGATCAAAGCGATTTACAGCTAAAAGCTGATGGGCAGAGGCTAAGTCTTCGGCTAAATACAGATTCTCGTAGCCATAAGCTTTCAATGACTCACGGATTAGGGCAGAACTGACAGAATCGTCCTCCACTACGAGGAGTTTCGCTCCAGCAAATTGCATATATTCAACCTTGGTTAAGCGCTCTCAGCCAAATAATCACCTTGCTAATACTTGTTAATAAAAGCGGTAAACTAATGTCTGACTATAGTCTATATATGCGAAAAACGATATTTAGGCTCAGAGTAATTATAATAATGAAAGCACTTTCATTAATAGTGAACAAATAACGCCAGTGACTCAGCAGCAAACCAAAGTATTGAGCCAATAAAAATGATAATGACAATGAGCCTCACTGAGGCCAAGTTGTCCAGTTTGCGCTCAAAATACTGATTCGATAGCTCAGTAAACTGTTGCAGCATATACATAATATTGGCTTTCGCTGATAAATAAGATTGATCCATTAAAGACGTCATAATGTGGTGCTGTGAATCAGTAGTATCAACTGTATGAGAGGGAGTTTGATTGTTTAATCGATACATGGCATCCAGCTCTTTGCCGATTAAGGTATCACTTAAATTAAGTGCATATTCAAACTTGTTCTCGATATCATTTGGTAAAGCTAACATGGCTAATTCATCTTTAAGCGCAAAGTGAATATCGCTTGCTTGATACTCCACCTGCCCAGCAATTACCTGATCCCAAAAATACACGTTTATGTTTTTAGGCAGTGGCTCTGCGCCCGCACGCGCATCGGACAGCATTTGAAAGTAATCAAAATACTGGCCCTGCCCCGTCGCCACATGCAACCGAGCAAGCTGTGTCAGCATATCAGAGCTACTTTTAAGATCCCGTGCTAACAGTTGCGCCTTATACTTATTTGACAGCAGTTGACCATGATATTCTTGTGAAATCACGAGTAAAATAGACAGTATCAGCGAACTGAGGAAGGCGACAAGCGTCCTACTCGCTTTAGCAGACGTTATCTGATTCATACGCACAAGTTGCCTTAGTATTATTTACATCGCGTGATTTCATTGCATACTTCCTCAGTTAAACTTCGTTACCAAACAACAGATACCGCTCTGCACGCTCTACCCGCCTCGGTTTTCCTGCAATCACCAGAACATCACCAGCCATCACAACAGTATTGTCGTCAGGCTCTGCAATTTCCACGTTATTTCGTCGCAATCCTTTGACCGACACCCGCATTTTCGATAAATTTAAATCAGAAATCGTTTTTCCATTGGCGTTGGCTTGATGCGTCACACTAACCGCGTGCATTAACTCTAGCCTATCGTGGGTTTCATAATTGATTTCCGTGGATTCTCCCGGAAAGATTCCTTGCATGTGTCGGTAGTGACCTTTTCGCTCTATTCGCACGCGCTTAAGGATCCGCGACATTGGCACACCCGACAGGTGTAACACTTGAGACGCCAGCATTAAGCTGCCTTCTAATATTTCAGGCACCACCTGTGACGCCCCTGCCATATATAGCGCTTCTAAATGGTGAACTTTTCGGGTTCTCACCACAATAGGCACATCAGGATTAAGTGAAGACACCAACTCAACCACATTCACAGCTCGGGCGGGTTCATCAAATGTTAATAGCACGAGCTTAGCCTGCTCTACCCCGACGGCACGCAGAATATCTTTCTGTGACACATCGCCGAACGTGACAGGCTCGCCTGCAGATCGCGCTTCTTGCACTCTCACGGGATCGGCATCCACAGCCAAAAAAGAGATTGCCTCTTTTTTTAATAGCCGACTCACCGATTGCCCAACACGACCAAAACCGAAAATTAGCACATGGTCGGCATACTTTCCTTGTTCGAACTCGATTGAATGGGCGATATCATCTGAGATAGGTGAAGTAACCAGTTTTTGCGCAAACACTAAGCTTCGATTTACTAATAATGGTGTGAGCGCCATGCTAAGTAACCCCACAGAAATAAACAGTGACGCCTGATTTTGCGAGATCAACGCGTTGTTAACAGCAAGGGCTGCAATAACAAAACTAAATTCTCCTATTTGACACAACTTGATACCCGATGCCCACGCATCTTGAGGATCACCTTTAAATAGCCACGCAGATGCACGAATAATAAATGCTTTAATGGGCATAAGTAATGCGGCTCCAAGCAAGATCCAATGAAGTTGCGCTATCATCACCGATAAATCCAAACGCATACCAATGGTAATAAAAAACAGCCCCATAAGAATATCTCTAAACGGCCGAATATCTGCCTCTAGTTGATGGCGGTATTGGCTTTCACCTAACATCATACCCGCTAAGAATGCGCCTAAGGCCATCGATAAACCAAACCAAAACGTTAATCCTGCTGCGAGTAGCGCCACAAAAATCGTCGTGAGTACAAACAGCTCATCGGTGCGGGTTTGTGCGATTTCCGAAAACAGACGAGGCAATAACCACTTACCTACCGACATTAAAATCGCGACGACGATTGTCCCCTTTAGCAGTGCCATCGCTATCATTAGCGCCATGCTTTGTTCAGAAGGGTTAGCCAGAAGTGGAATGAGAATCAGAATGGGGACCACAGCCAGATCCTGAAAAAGTAGCACACTCACCGCCATTTGTGAGCGACGGGTGTTGAGAATCCCCAGCTCTGAAATTTGCTTTATCACAATTGCGGTCGAAGACAATGCCACCATCGTACCGATAACAAACGCCGTACTTAGGGTTAACCCGCACAATAACGCGACCAGCATAAAAAAGCCCGTGGTAAGCACCATTTGTCCGAGGCCGACACCAAACACCATATGCCGCATTGCAATCATTTTAGGCAATGAAAATTCTAGCCCAAGGGAAAAAAGCAGAAAGACAATACCAAGCTCTGCGAAAAGCTGAACCTCCTCAGGATGTTCAAAAAGCGCCAAAATATCGTGACCCGCCAAGATACCGCATACCAGATACGCGAGGATTGGTGGCAAGTTTATACGTTTAAATAACCATACCATTACAATCGCAACACTCATAAGTATCAGTACATCAAAGAAAATGCCATGCATATTAGATATCCTCTCCAATACCAAAAAGATCTTGGCACGTTATCTGCATTTTAACTAAGCGTTCATCTTCTTTTTTGGTTTGCTTAGATTATCGCCAAGATTTTGGCAGGAGCAGTTTGTGGAACAAATTCGTTATTCATCATCATCGTTTGACAGCGTATTTTCGATTGACCACCTCCAATCTGAATTGAGTCAATTTGACCTTAATACATTTATGCAACAGCTTCTCACCACCATAGACTTGAGAGAGTTAGCTGAGCTTTATTTTTGTCATCTAGCAGGAAAACTTAACCTTGCTGGTATGCGCATTGTATTTAATGAAGATAGTCTCACCTTGGGCGATACACAAAAAAGCCGTAATGTCAGATATCTGGATTTTAAGCATGACGTTGCCGATCAGCGACAAGTGCTAGCCAAAGCGGAGTACTTTTTCAACCACGTACCAAGTTTAAAAGAATCTGCCATGTTGAAAGAATTTCACGGCTATATGAGTAAACCTATAAAAAATGCCTTTGAACATCATCAACTTAAGCAGTTAGCAATGAAAGACCATCTCACTTCATTGGGTAATCGCCGAAGCTATCAGGAGTCACTTCATCGGATGCTAAGCGACGCCAAACGCCACAATCAAAGCTTTGGTATGTTGGTAATTGATTTAGACAACTTCAAACAAGTAAACGATATTCACGGACATCTGGAAGGCGACAATGTTATTCGGGCCATGGCTGACATCTTAACGCAAACATTGCGGGACTCAGATTATGCATTTCGATTTGGCGGCGACGAGTTTTGCTGTTTGCTACCCGGGAGCTTGCCGGAGCACAACGATATCGTCGCTCAACGTATTATGGATCATGTAGCCAATCATCCGTTGCTAAAGAGATACAGTGTTTCGTGCAGCATTGGTAGCGCCATTTATCAGCGTGAAGATTGTGAAACAAAACTATTTGAACGTGCTGACAGAGCCCTATATCACGCAAAAAATGCAGGAAGAAGTTGCTTTATCGCTGCGTAAGGTATTTTCTCTTACGTGGCGAGAATCCGCCGCGATGGCAAATTATCGCCGTATACCTGTTGCCTTATTGCAACAAGTTTTTAACAACAACCCTATCTTTTAGCAATACAGCCTGAATTTCATTTCCATACATCAGTAACGGGATGTGCTTTCGAACCCAAGGCGCGACTTTCCATAACTTTAACCATTGTTTTAGTGGTTTAGACATTTGCGCATTCTCTGGCTTAAAGCGTGCAGTAAGGTGCCCAAAACTGAGTACTGTTCCCTCAGGCAAAGTCAGCGTTACCGCTTCCTGCTGCCCTGTAATAATCGAACACACTGGCGGCGCTAAACAAACATAGTTATGTGCCGTTTCTAAACGCTCAGGCAATGCACAGGCGCTCAGTGTCCAGTAAGAATTTTCAACACTATCATGTTCTTGCAAGCGCCAGTCACACACTGTATTGGGTATAGTGTTTATTGGGTGCAAAGACATGTCTTCTGGCGCAAACGCATATAAATGAGAGTGAAAGCGACGAACGTGGTAATTTCCCACAACAACCAATGGCTCAGCATCATCTTTCGCCTGCATAAGATTAAGTAGCTGGTTCAACTGTGCGTCAGAAGGCATTGCCATGTCACGTTTTTGCAACCACCCTCTAACCAATTGCTTTTGCCAAGCATGGGACTCTGTAGCAAGAGCGGTGAGTGACAATCCACCTGATTCGTTGACGATGTCTAGCAATTTAGTTTGCACCACTTCGTCAAGTAGCATCACATTGTCAGCGCATTGTTCTGCACTGCGTTGTGCCGTTTTGCATATTGATGGCCAGCGTTCTTGCATAAGAGGGATGATTTGGTGGCGAAGAAAATTGCGATCAAAACGTTCGTCAGTGTTCGAATCATCTTCTATCCACGTTAATTCATGCTCCTCAGCAAACGCTTCTAGCTCTTGGCGATCATAATCGAGCAATGGTCGACATACACTTATTTCTGACGATAACTGACGCTGTTTAGCAATGCCTGATAGCCCCTTTGGCCCCCGACCTCGCTTTAATTGCAACAATATGGTTTCAAGCTGATCTTGTGCATGGTGTGCGGTAAGTACAACACTTCCAGTGTCGCACGCCTGTATAATCGCATCGTAACGGGCTTGCCGAGCAGCCGCTTCAACGCCTACTTTATTCACGTCAGCCACCGTCACCCGTTTCCCAATAAAAGCAATGTCTCTGGCTTCACATTGCGCCTGACAAAACGCGAGCCACTCGTCGGCATACTGACTCAATCCATGATGAACATGAATCGCTTTAAATGCTAGATGCGGGTCACTCTGTTTCAACCGGCTTTTGAGAAGACATGTGGCGTGAAGCAGCACCTGAGAATCAAGCCCGCCACTATAAGCAATGACGAAGGTCTTTACATTGTCGAGTGCAGAGAGTTGCGAGTAGAGGTGCTCAAGTAATTTCATAATAAAAAGCCGCCAGCTGAAAGTTCAGATGACGGCCTATCTAAACGGTAATATGCTTAACAGTAACCGAAATCCATAATCTTGTCATACCGTTGCTGTTTAAGCTCTTGTTTCGATAGTGATTTCAGTTGGGCTAGTTGTTGTTTTAAACACGCTTTTAAATTCGCCGCCATACCATTATGATCGCGGTGTGCGCCTCCTAAAGGCTCTTCAATAATTGTGTTAATCAAGCCTAGCTCTTTAATCTGGTTAGCACTGACTCCCATTGCCTCAGCAGCAAGTGGCGCTTTTTCTGCGCTTTTCCACAAGATAGATGCACAACCCTCAGGAGAAATAACCGAATAAGTACTGTATTGCAGCATGTTCACTCTGTCACCGACACCAATTGCCAGCGCGCCACCCGAGCCACCTTCGCCAATCACTGTACAAATGACGGGAACATTCAATTCAGCCATTTCTTTTAAATTGCGGGCAATCGCCTCACTTTGACCGCGTTCTTCCGCGCCTACTCCCGGATAGGCCCCTGGCGTATCAATAAACGTGATAATTGGCAGATTGAATCGCTCGGCCATGTGCATAAGGCGAAGCGCTTTGCGGTATCCCTCTGGTTTTGGCATACCAAAATTGCGCTTAATTTTTTCGTGTGTATCTCTACCTTTCTGATGGCCGATAATCATAACGGGTTGGTCGTCAAGTTTGGCCAGCCCGCCAATAATGGCTTTGTCATCCGCAAACGCACGATCACCTGCCAACTCATCAAAGTCTGTAAAAATACGCGGGATATAATCCAGAGTATAGGGGCGCATCGGATGGCGAGCGAGTTGAGACACCTGCCATGCACCCAGATCAGAGAAGATTTTTCGCGTAAGTTCAGCGCTTTTTTCACGAAGTTTCGTGATTTCCTCTTCGATACCGACATCAAATTCGCCGCCTTGATTAACTAGACGAAGCTCTTCAATCTTTGCTTCTAATTCTGCAATCGGCTGCTCAAATTCTAGATATTGTAAACTCATTCCATACCCTGACGTTTGTCGTCGTCCATTTGCCCGATACTTAATATGTATCTAAAAGCCCCAAAATCAAGTTCAACTACTTGAAACGCCACCATTTATTCACTTTTATCGGCACAGTTCAAGCAATATTAGTTAAATGTTTTAGTTTTTGAGCACTTTGAGCCAAACACACGACACATTAATTTAATGGAACTGCATCTGTACCTTGTCTTTACTAAGAAACTGTTGCAATTCATATAATAACTGGTCTTCCGGTGTCACATACCACTGTGCACCAAGCGCTAATGTGACTTCTGCATCAGGATGCAATACCCGCATTCTCACTGGGCAACTTCCCCCGCTGAATTGTTGCAGTATCGCTTGAAGTTTGCTGACCTGCGGCGGTTCACACCACTGTGCATTCACTTCTAATTCGATCCATTTCGCATTTTTTTCACGCGCTTGTACGATATCCATAGCGTCACGGGCAGTTATTGTATTGCCACCTGAGTAATCATCAAAGCTGACCTGTCCGGATATCAGCAAAATTCGGTCAGGTTGCAGAATTTCTTCATAAGTTTCGTACATATCGGGGAAAAAGCGAACATCCATACGTGCACTTTTATCGTCAAGCGTCACGATGGCCCAACGTCTCCCCTTTTTATTTACCATCACACGCACACCAAGCACCAAACCGCAGGCAGTTGACATACTGTCTTTGCCCATCGGTTTCAGATCGATTAAACGACCAGAGCTGTAGTGTTTTAGCTCAGCTTCATACTGATTAATTGGGTGTCCGGTTAAATACAGCCCAAGCGTTTCTTTTTCGCCATCAAGCCACACTTTTTCTGGCCATTCAGGTACATTCGAAAAAGCTTGGCGCACTTCTTCAGGCTCAGTGGTAAGCAGGCCAAACATATCAGACTGACCGAAAGACTCTGCTTTTGCGTGCTGATCGGCGGCGGCAATTGCTTCAGGTAGCGTGGCCATCAATGATGCTCGGTGAGGGCCTAAATTATCCATCGCGCCCGACAGTACTAGCTTTTCAAGAACGCGCTTATTAACACGTTTTAAGTCAACTTTGGCGCAAAAATCAAAGAGGTCCCTAAATGCACCTTGGGTTTCACGCGCTTCGATGATCGCTTCGATTGGACCTTCGCCCACACCTTTAATAGCGCCAATGCCGTAAACGATGCGGCCTTGTTCATCTACCGTAAACTTGTAGCGTCCCGCATTTAAGTCTGGTGGCAAAATGGTTAGCCCCATTCGATTACACTCATCCACCAAGGTCACGATTTTGTCGGTGTTATCCATATCTGCCGACATTACCGCAGCCATAAACTCAGCAGGATAGTGTGCCTTTAACCAAAGCGTTTGATATGACACCAACGCATAAGCGGCAGAGTGTGACTTGTTAAAGCCATATCCGGCAAACTTCTCTACAAGATCGAAGATTTTCATCGCCAGTTGGGGATCGATATTATTTCCCTTAGACCCCTCTTCAAATACCGCGCGCTGTTTTGCCATCTCTTCAGGTTTTTTCTTACCCATCGCACGACGAAGTAAGTCAGCGCCACCCAGCGAGTAGCCAGCCATTTCCTGCGCGATCTGCATAACCTGTTCTTGATACAGGATAATCCCATAGGTTGGCTGTAGAATTTCTTGTAGACATTCGTGCTGATATTCAGCGTCTGGGTAGGAGATCTCTTCTCGACCGTGTTTACGATCAATAAAGTTATCTACCATGCCCGACTGCAATGGTCCGGGACGAAACAAGGCAACCAAAGCGATTATATCTTCAAAGCAATCTGGCTTGAGGCGCTTAATCAGGTCTTTCATGCCGCGGGATTCAAGCTGGAATACGGCAGTCGTCTCAGCATTTTGCAGCGTTTTAAAACTCTTCGAATCTTCCAGCGGAATCGCGCTGATATCGATAGTCTTGTTTTGCCCAGACTGAATCATGTCGATGGCCCACTGAATAATCGTCAGTGTACGTAAACCCAAAAAGTCGAACTTCACCAGCCCAGCAGTTTCTACATCGTTTTTATCAAACTGGGTAACGGGGTTGTTGCCTTCATCGTCACAATAAAGAGGAGAAAAATCAGTAATTTGCGTCGGCGCAATCACCACGCCCCCCGCGTGTTTACCAGCATTTCGTGTCACGCCTTCCAAAATGCGCGCCATGTCGATCAGATCTTTGACTTCCTCATCTTGATCATACAATTCAGGTAATCGGGGCTCTACCTCAAAGGCTTTTGATAGCGTCATACCCGGATCAGACGGAATCAACTTTGAAATTCGATCGACAAATCCATATGGGTGTCCAAGTACACGTCCTACGTCACGCACCACCGCTTTGGCCGCCATCGTACCAAAGGTAATGATTTGCGATACAGCTTGCCGTCCGTACAAGTCGGCTACGTGATCGATCACTTCATCACGTCTATCCATACAAAAATCGACGTCAAAATCGGGCATCGAAACACGTTCTGGATTCAAAAACCGCTCGAAAAGTAGATCAAACTCAAGAGGATCTAAGTCGGTAATTTTTAGTGCATAAGCCACCAGTGAGCCTGCACCCGAACCTCGACCTGGTCCAACAGGAATACCGTTATCCTTACTCCACTGAATAAATTCCATTACAATAAGGAAGTAACCAGGGAATCCCATTTGGTTGATTACATCAAGTTCGATTTTTAAACGTTCATCGTATTCGGGGCGCTTTTCTGCACGCTCTTGCTCATCGGGAAACAAAAAGACAAGGCGTTCTTCAAGGCCCTCTTCAGACACTTTGACTAAGAAGTCTTCAGTGGTCATGCCACCTGTGGGAAACTGCGGTAAAAAATACTCACCTAAGCGCACGGTAACATTACAGCGTTTGGCAATCTCTACGGTATTTTCTAACGCTTCAGGAATGTCAGCAAACAGCGCCTGCATTTCTTCTGCGGTTCGAAGATATTGTTGTGCACTGTAGCGTTTCGGGCGTCTTGTATCTTCCAGCGTATAACCATCGTGAATAGCTACTCGAATTTCGTGTGCTTCGAAACCTTCTGGGTCAATAAAACACACTTCATTGGTCGCAACCACCGGAAGCGCATGTTGCTCAGCCCAAGCGACAGCAGCATGAAGGTAGTCCTCTTCTCCTGCACGCCCTGTCCGAATCAACTCAAGGTAGTAATTGTCATTAAAGTGCGTGGTATAAAATGCGGTGATACGATTCGCTAACTCGGTATTACCTTTTTGCAGCGCTAGTCCCAAATCACCGTCTTTGCCACCAGATAAAATAATGACACCATCAGCATGATCGGCCAGCCAAGCCTGATCTATTACCGCTCTATTTTGCACATAGCCGCGTTGATAGGCCTTTGAAATCAAGAGAGTAATGTTGCGGTAGCCTTCATTGCTACTTGCCAATAGCGTTAATCGAAACAGCTGTTCTTCCAGTGCGTCGCTTTGCACCCAAAAATCCGTTCCGATTATAGGCTTAATGCCATTATTATGCGCATCACCGTAAAACTTAACCAACCCACACATATTCATCTGGTCAGTGATAGCCACGGCTGGCATATTGTTTTCTTTCACTTTCGATAAAATGGGCTTGATCTTATTCAGTCCATCCATCATCGAAAAATCACTGTGTACTCGAAGGTGTACGAAATTCACAGAGTCCATAGTTTATACTCCACTCAAGCCTAGCTGAGCAGTTGCAACCTGCACGGGCTTGAAGCTCATTCGATGCACCGGCAAAGGCCCTAGTATATTGAGTTTTTCTAAATGCAGTTTAGTCGGGTAACCTTTATGTTTGTCAAAGCCATAGTCTGGATATTGCTGATGAAGCGCCAACATTTCTGCATCGCGCGTGACTTTTGCCAGAATTGATGCAGCAGAGATTTCAGCCACAGTGCCGTCTCCCTTTACAACAGCTTCACTAGCATAGTGCCAAGCAGGGCATCGATTTCCGTCTACTTTGACGTAATCAGGCTGCGTGGATAATCCCTCCACCGCTCTGGTCATTGCCAGCATCGTGGCGTGCAAAATGTTTAGCGAGTCAATTTCTGCCGGTGTCGCTCTGCCAATATGAAAGCAAAGGGCTTTTTCACGTATTTCGTCGTAAAGCGCGAGACGTTTTTTCTCTGACAGCTTTTTAGAGTCATTTAATCCAGTAATGGGTTTACAGGGATCTAGTATGACGGCAGCTGTAACAACGTCCCCAACTAAGGGGCCGCGTCCAACTTCGTCCACTCCCGCTATAAAGTGTGGCACGTTTTGGTTACTCATGAATTAGGTTAAGGACCGAATCGGCGGCTTGTTTATCTGCGTGACATTTTAATTGAAGATGAATCGAATGGAAGCAAGCAATATCTTGTTTTTGCTCTCCACTAAGCAACTTGTTAAGCAGGGGCACCATCACCTCCGAGGAGACATCCTCTTGAAGCAGTTCTGGCACAATTTCGCGATCAGCCAATAAATTTGGTAAAGCGAAAAACTTTGCCTTGTATAGCTTTTTCATCATTTGATGCGTTAGCCAATTCAGCCTATAAGCAACCACCATTGGCCGCTTACACAGCATTGCTTCCAGCGTTGCTGTTCCTGAGGCCAGCAACACAACGTTAGAGGCTATCATCGCTTGTCTGGACTGCCCGAGCACAAGCATCACCTGCTCTTTTATCCCCGACGTTCGTAATGCTTCGTCGATTTGTTTGTAGCGGGTTTCATTTGCCGCAGGAATCACAAAGACGCGTTCGGGCGATTCTTTGCGTAATTGCCGAATCGTGTCGAGAAACGGTGGCAATAACATTTTTAACTCAGTTCCCCGGCTTCCCGGCAACACTGCAACCACTTCAGCCTCTTGAGGGATACCTAAGTGTTCGCGGGCTTCATTTCTGTCTGGCTCAAGTGGAACATCGTCCGCCATTGTATGCCCCACAAACTGACATGGGAAGCCATGCTTGTCATAAACACGCTTTTCAAACGGCAGTACACTTAGTACGAGATTTGTTGCTTCTGCAATGCCATAAATACGATTTTCACGCCATGCCCATACGGTCGGGCTAACATAGTGAACTGTTTTTATTCCATTGGCTTTCAGCTTTTTCTCAAGAGGCAAGTTAAAGTCAGGCGCATCGACACCAATAAACACATCAGGTGGATTACTTAAGAAGTGATTTAATACGGTTTTGCGGATATGTAATAACCGTCTAATTCTTGATAGCACTTCAACCAGCCCCATCACCGACAGTTCTTCCATATCGAACAAGCTTTTACAGCCTTGCTCAAGCATCTTAGGCCCAGCAATACCTTCAATAATGGCGTCAGGATAGGCTTGTCTGATGTGCGACAACATTCCCGCCGCTAAAATATCACCAGACGCCTCTCCTGCAACAATGCCAATTCTAATCGGTTGATTCGGCATAGTTTATCGAACAATGCCTCGCTGAGAGCTGGCGACGAATTCCGCTAAAAGCCCAACCTCAGGTGTAGCTTCAACCATTTCGCGCATTTTCTCGACCGCTTCTTCAGCACGATTACCATTACGATAAAGCACTTTGTAAGCACGTCGAATTGCCATAATAGTATCTTTCTCGAAGCCTCGACGGCGCAGCCCTTCGGAGTTAATACCATGGGGAGTATTATTTACCCCACCGACCATCACATAAGGTGGAATATCGCGCAACACGACAGAGCCGCCGCCACAAAAACTGTGAGAACCGATTTTACAAAACTGATGCACGGCCGTCAGGCCACCTAGAATGACATGATCGCCAATATGCACATGGCCAGCAAGAGTGGCATTATTTGCCAGAATATTGTGGTCACCCACCATACAATCATGCGCGATGTGCGCATAGGCCATAAACAAGTTGTCGGAACCGATTTTTGTCAAGCTCTCATCTTGTACTGTACCTCGATGGACAGTACAGGCTTCACGAAAAATATTCCTGTCGCCAATTTCAAGGCGAGTCGGTTCGCCCGCATACTTTTTATCTTGGCAATCTTCACCGACCGAGCAGAACTGATAAAAATGATTATTTTTACCAATCTTGGTAATACCTTTAACCACAACGTGTGATTCGATAACTGTGCCTTCGCCGATTTCAACATCGGCACCAATAATGCTGTAAGGGCCGATCTTAACATTATCGGCCAACTTTGCACTGGGATGGATAATCGCAGTTTGATGGATCACGGATTACATTTTCCTCATTGCACACATGAATTCGGCACTGCAAGCTTCCATTCCATCGACAGAGGCAATTCCTTTGAACTTCCAAATTCCGCGCTTTTCTTTAACTAGTTGAACGTCAAATTGCAGACGATCTCCAGGTACTACAGGTCGCTTAAATCGCGCATTATCTATGCCTGCGTACAAGTATAGATCATCTGTATTTCCAACCGATTTAAACCCTAAAACGCCGGCAGCCTGTGCCATAGCTTCTAAAATAAGCACCCCCGGAAAAATAGGCTTTCCAGGAAAATGCCCCATGAAACAGGGTTCATTAATAGTAATATTTTTATAAGCCACAATTGACTCACCCAGCACGTAATCTGTTACACGATCAAGTAACAAAAACGGGTATCTGTGAGGTAGTAATTCTAAAATCTCTTGAATTTCAATTGTGTTTAACGTGTCGGACAAAGCTCGCTCTCCTTCAATAAAAAAGCTGTTTTCACAGCCTTTTATTTCTCTATTTTTTTCTCAAGTTCTTTGACACGCTGGGTCAGAGAGGTGATATTTCTAAGCCCGACCATGGATTTTCGCCATTCCTTATTGGGCGATGCAGGCACACCAGAAGAATATAAACCCGGTGTATCAATGCCTTTTGTTACCATACTCATGCCAGTAAAGTGCACATTATCAGCAATTTCAACATGACCTGTTATCGCAGACATACCCGCAATAGTACAGTGTTTACCCACTTTCGTACTGCCTGCAACAACGGTACAGCCTGCGATAGCGGTATTCTCACCTAACTCAACGTTATGGGCGATTTGACATTGATTATCAATGATCACGCCGTCATGGATTACGGTGTTATCAATTGCGCCACGATCTATCGTCGTGCTTGCACCAATTTCTACACGATCGCCAAGAATCACTGTCCCTACTTGAGGTATTTTTACCCAGCGACCTTTGTCGTTCGCATAGCCAAAACCGTCACTACCAATCACAGCATTTGCTTGAATTAAGCAATGCTCTCCGATTTGGACATCATGATAAACAGTCACATTGGCCCAAAGCTTAGTATGTTTTTTAATGGAGGCATTCTTACCAATAACACACCCGGCTCCAATTTGAACATAATCGCCTAATGTAACGCCCGACTCTATTACAGCATTTGCACCAATTTTAACGCCGTCCCCCATTGATACGCTATCACCAATAACCGCACTACTAGCGATTTCGCTAGCTGCATCGGGTGTGGTGTCTAATAACTGCGCCGCATAGGCAAACCCAAGATAAGGGTTTTCCGTCATAAGCGCAGAACAAGAACAATGAGGTAAGTCGTCTGGATGCAAAATAACGGCCTGCGCCGTCGTGTCTTCCAGCTGGCTACGATACTTGCTATTTGATAAAAAGGAAATCTGACCAATGCCAGCATTTGCTAGCGTACCAATAGAATGTATTGATGTTGACGCTGAATCGCCCTCGTGAAGGTGTAACTCAGCGCCGATATGATCTGCGATTTCCTGAAGAGTATAGGATTTCATTCAGGCCCAGTAATTATTTAACTTTGCTAACGCGCTCTAGTACTTTTGTTGACAAATCAAACTCAGGCTTAGCATAAATCGCAGCCTGACCTTGCAGCACCATGTCAAATTTCTCTTCTGATGCGATAGCATCAATAGATTGACGAATAAGTACAAGCAACTTGTTGCGCTCTTCGTTAGAACGCTTTTGAATATCTTGTTGAAGCGGTTGTGCTTTTTCTGCGTACTCTTTACGCATTTCCATAATTTTTGCTTCTAGATCTTTTATTTGCTGCTCATTCATTGTAGCAGCTTCACGCTGGCGTTTGTTTAATTGGTATTCAATGTCTTTTTGAAGACGATTGACTTCTTCCACACGGTCCTTGAATTCATCTTGAATCATTTGTTGAATTCCAGCTGCCTGAGGCATTTGAGAAAATACCTGCTCGACGCTAACAACACCAATTTTTTGTTCCGCCATCGCCGCAGAAGTAAATAGCATGCCACTCAGTGCAGCTGTTGCTAGTAGAGATTTTGCGAATTGTTTCAAGAGATGCTCCTTAAATTAAATATCAATCTTCGTTGATTTACTCGAATTAGAATGTTTGCCCAATATTGAACGAGAAGAATTTCATGTCATCACCATCACGTTCTGATAGAGCTCGCGAGAAACTAAATACCATAGGTCCCATAGGTGAGAGCCATTGAACAGACAAACCCGCTGAAGCACGGTATCGCTTCCAATCACTGTAATCAGCCAATGGATCGCTACCATTTCTGATATTTAGATCTTTGTACTTGTCATAGTCAAACTCTGTGTCCCATACGTTTCCGATATCAACAAAGAAACTGCTACGCACAGACGTATCATACTCATCTTCAATAAATGGCGTAGGTACGATAAGTTCAATTCCCCCAACGGCCATGGCGTTGCCGCCAAGTGAGCGTGGTGAAACGACCAGTTCACTCACTTCACTACCAAGACCAATAGAATTACCATTTGGGTCTACAATAGACTGTGTTTCCTGGTATACCCCACGTGGCCCTACCGTATTGTTTTCGAATCCGCGAAGGGTATCACTGCCACCTGCTGTAAAGTTTTGAGTAAATGGCAGTATTTGATCAATACCATTAATATCACTGTAACCATTACCGTAACCCAAACGAACTCTGGCTAAGAAAGACCAGCGCTGGCTCGCAGACAGAGGAAAATAAAATTTTCCGTCATATATGGTTTTAAAATAATTAACGTCTGAATTAGGTGTCGTAATACTAAAAGAGGCTGACTGGGATGAACCAGCCGTTGGAAACAGACCACGATTCAACGTGCTGCGGCTCCAAGCTACACTGCCTAGATACGTTTGATAATCGATAGGCGCATCAGGATCGTTAGGGTCTAAAAACTGGTTATAAAAACGTGTAGTCTGATCATAAGATGTGCGTCCTGCAGCCAACTCAACATTTGAGTAGGTTAAACCAAATGTGATTCGATTAAACTCATCAATAGGGTACCCAACGTTGGCGCCCAGTGAATATTGCTTGCTGTTATATTGAATCAAATTCGCGTTTCCAGCGTCAAATTCGCTGTACGACAATGAGCCCCCCAAACTGATTCCATCTACCGTAAAATAAGGATCTGTATAAGACAGAGACACACTTTTCTGGAACGAAACGGTATTGATATTAAACGCCATTCGTTTCCCTGTGCCTAGGAAGTTATCTTGCGAAATGCCGGCTTGAAGGCTTAACTTGGTTCTGTCGCCATATCCAACACCCGCTGTAAATGAACCAGAAGGCTTCTCTGTTACCGAGTACTTAACGTCAACTTTATCTTCTTCTCCAGGAAGTCGAATAACCTCGTAATCAACGTTATCCATGTAAGTAAGTCGAGAAATGCTATTCTTAGACGACTCAAGGAGTGGGTTTGATAACCATGTCCCTTCCATTTGGATGACGTTATGACGAAGTACTTCATCAGAAGTAATCGTATTACCTTCAAAGAATACTCGTCTCACGTTGATACGTTTTCCAGGGTCAACCGACAAGGTCAACTTAACGGTTTTATCTTCATCATTAATATCTGGAACCGTTGTCACGGTGGGATAAGCATAGCCAAAGCGTCCCAGATACTTACTAATGAACTCCTCGGTGTATGTCACCTCAGCCTGGCTATATAAGCGCCCTTCGACCAGCGGTAATGCACTCTCAATAAACTCTTCATTACCCAGCAAATCTCCAACAAGCTCAACGTCAGATATTTTATATTGCTCACCTTCAGAGACATTCATCGTAATATAAATGCCGCTCTTTTCCGGTGTCATTGAAACCTGTGTAGAATCAATAGAAAAGCGTAAATAGCCTCGGTCCATGTAGTAACTGGTCAGCGTTTCCATATCACCAGATAGCGTTTGCTTTTGATATCGCGTTTCAGACATGAAGTCCCACCATGGCGTATCAAACTTCAGTTCCATTTGATTGAACAATTCACCGTCAGAATACACTTCGTTACCAACGATGTTTATTTGCTCAATCTTGGCAGCATCGCCCTCTTCAAACAGCAGTTTTAAATCAACACGATTGCGAGGGAGAGGTGTAACAATGGCAGTCACATCAGCATTGTATTTACCGATACTATAAAAGAAATCTTTTAGGCCATTTTCGATGCTGGTCAGAACCGTTTTATCCAACGGTTCACCCACACGAATATCGTTACCTTCAAGACTCTCCGACAGCTGTTCATCTTTAATATCATCATTGCCTTCAAAGATGATGTTACTGATAGTTGGACGTTCCTTCACACGTACGACAAGAATGTTGTTGTCGCGTAAAATCTCGATATCTTCAAAGTGGCTTGACGAGTATAAAGCACGAATCAGCTGAGCAATACGAAAGCTATTCATCTGGTCACCTACCTGCACGGGCAAATAGGTAAGCGCAGCACCCAGCGCAACGCGCTGAAGTCCTTCAACTTTTATATCTTCTACGATAAATTTCGCATCTTCTTCAGTTGCGGCTGCGGCCTCGGCCAAGCTAGCACTGGACACTAATAGCCCGGCTACTACTAACTGTTTCAACTTCATTTATTAAAATTCTTCCTAACCATTTTTTTGGTTTGTGCTGCGCTTGATAGTTGCAACGGTTACAAGCGGGCAACGTCATTAACAATTGCTATTGTCATAAGTAGCAATAGCAAAACGCCACCTATCCTAAATCCTATATCCTGAACTTGCTCAGGTACCGGCTTCCCAGTTAAAAGCTCTATAAAATAATAGAGTAAGTGTCCGCCATCAAGCACTGGAAGTGGTAAAAGGTTAATTATCCCCAAATTAACACTAATCAGCGCCAAAAAGCTCAAAAAATACACTAATCCATAGCCTGCACTGGTGCCTGCACCTTGCGCTATAGAAATCGGTCCACTGAGATTCTTTACCGACACATCTCCTGTCAACAACTTACCAATCATCTCGACACTCAATGTCATAAGACGCCACGTTTTTTCAGACGCCTTCACGAATGCTCCGAGAGGATCATAGTGATGTGTAAACAAATAAGACTCTGGCCAAGGTCTCGCTTTAGATACGATACCCAATACACCAACCAGCTTATCAGATTCATCAGCGTGTTTGCGATTGCCGACCGTAGCTGGCAATTCAATGTTGACGCCATCACGGCTTATTGTGATAGTGACATCAGAATCGGGTCTTTGCTCAATGTACCCCACTATTTGTTCCCAATTTTGCATGGGAGTTCCATCAATAGCGAGAATTTTATCGCCGACTTTCAATCCGGCCGCATCAGCACCTGAGTGTTTAGCGATAAATGCCAACTCTGTAGTGGCTTCTGGACGGTATGCCGAAATGCCTAAACTGGTCAATGCAGACACTTTGTCTGGGTCAAACTTCCAGTTATCTAACAGCAGTACTTTTTCTTGCTTTTGACCATTTGGAAGCAAAATCTCAACGGGAAGCGACTTTTCTCCGATCGCCGAAATTAACTCAAAATTGACCGCTTCCCAGTCAACCGTTTCTCGGTTTCCAATTCGGCTAAATTGCGAGTTTGGTTCTAGACCTGCTTGAGCTGCGATACTGTTCGGTTCTATTTTTCCTATTACAGGCTTAACAGTATCAAGACCGATCAGATACATGATAAACAAGGCTAGAATCGCAAATAAGAAATTGGTGATGGGCCCTGCTGCTATAATGGCAATACGTTTATAAACAGATTGGCGATTGAAGGCATGAGGCAAGTCTGCCTCAGAGACTTGATCCACTCTTTCATCAAGCATTTTAACATAGCCACCAAGTGGAATAGCTGCAATGACATACTCAGTTCCTTGCGAATCTTTCGTTCGCCATAAGGCTTTACCAAACCCAATCGAGAATCGCTCAACTTTAACACCACACTTGCGCGCAACGAAAAAGTGCCCCCATTCATGCACCGCAACCAGCAGCCCTAAAGCAACTATAAACGAACCAAGACTCCATAGGAAATCTATCATTGTCGACACTCCTTAACGCACACCATCGCTAATTCTCTCGCTTGACGATCAACGTGTAAAACGGTGTCTATACATGAAATATCTATCGGTGTTAAGCGGCTCAAAACAGTTTCATTTACACGCCCAATATCTGTAAATGCTATTTGATTGTTTAGAAATGCCATAACCGCGATTTCATTAGATGCATTCAATGAGGTGGTAGCGAACTGCCCTTGCTTGCATGCATCGATGGCTAGCTTCAAGTTAGGGTAGCGCGCAAAGTCGGGGATTAAAAAAGAAAAGTCCGACAGTGTCGAGAAATCTAACGGTTTCACGCCTGACTCGATGCGCTGTGGCCAAGCCAAACAATGGGCAATCGGTGTGCGCATATCTGGGTTTCCCATTTGAGCAAGTACCGAGCCATCATTGTATTGCACCATAGAATGAATCACGCTTTGAGGATGAAGTACCACCTCTACATCATCAGGCCGTAGGCCGAACAGCCAGCATGCTTCAATAAATTCCAGCCCCTTATTCATCATAGTCGCAGAATCGACCGATATTTTGCGCCCCATATCCCAATTTGGGTGAGCACATGCTTGTTCAGGCTTAAGTCTCGGGAATTCTGATAAGGGCGTATTTAAAAAGGGGCCACCTGATCCTGTTAACAATATTTTGCTTATGCCCGAACTGGCTAAATCTCCGTATTTAAAGTCGCTAGGTAAACACTGAAAAATGGCATTGTGTTCACTATCAATCGGTAAAAGTGTCGCATTATTCTCGTTAACCGCTTGAATGAAAAGCTGCCCCGACATTACCAGTGACTCTTTATTGGCGAGTAATACTTTTTTACCCTGCTTAACAGCAGCAAGTGTAGGGAGTAATCCGGCTGCTCCGACAATAGCAGCCATCACAATGTCAGCTTCAGCCATTGACGCAACGTCAGACAATGCAGACTCACCAGCCAAAACTGTAGCAGATACGTGATGCGCTTTGGCTAAGTTTGCCAACTCAACATAGTCAGCTTGATCAGCAGCAACGATGTAGTCGGGTTTATGCACCTTAGCAAGCTCAACTAAACGCGCTAGACGCTTATGTGCAGTTAACGCGACGACATTATATTTGTCAGGATGTCTGCCGATGACGTCTAAGGTACTTTCACCGATGGAGCCCGTAGCGCCTAAAACCGTGACTCCTTGCATTATGCCATCCACAATACATAGCAAAAGGCAAATACAGGAAATGCTGCTGTTAGGCTGTCAATGCGATCTAACACGCCACCATGCCCTGGCAATAATGTTCCACTGTCTTTTAATCCTGCACAGCGCTTGAACATACTTTCGTTTAAATCACCAAGTGCTGACACACCAACCGTAAGGCCACCAATGAGTACATGCATCCATATGCGAGTAGGATCAACCTGATAATGTAACGCAGCAAATGCGATAATGGCAGATGAAGCGCCAACGCCCCCTAACAGCCCTTCTAGGGTTTTTCCAGGTGATACATTAGGGCGCAATTTGTGTCGGCCGAATTTCACGCCAACAAAAAATGCGCCGATATCAGCTGCCCAAACAATACCTAACACATAGAAAATCAATGATGCGCCATAATATGGGTCAACGTCGTACAAACTGGTGCGCAAGCTAACAACTGCTACCCATGTTGGAATCAGAGTCAATATCCCAAAAACAGCCCGAATAACACGGCTATTTCGCCAAAATACTGAGTACTTGGGGTACGCGATGATCATCAATAGAGATAGCCCCCACCACGCGGCGGCGATTCCTAGTATTAGACGATATAAACCAGAAAGTTGACCATGGTGCCAGATAGTTTCAATGGGGACCGTAAAGGTTAGCGCCGCGCATATACCTACAATCAACCCTGTATAGATTGATTTTGCAAGCTTGGACGTGTAGCCAGACATATTCGCCCACTCCCAAGCGCCCAATGCCACCACCGCAGCAATTAAAATTTCGAAGCCAAATAATGGCAAAAATAAAATGGCAAAGAGCGCTAATGGCGCCAAAATTAATGCCGTAATGACTCGTTGCTTTAGCATGCAGCAACCCTTTTAGTTATGCTTTGTCGGTTTACCTGCTTTTGAGGCACGATTAATTCTCACTTACTTGTTCGCCAGTCATGCCAAATCGACGCTGTCTATCTGCAAAATCATCTACAGCAGCTTGAAATGCTGACTCATCAAAATCAGGCCAAAGTGTATCAGTAAAATAAAATTCTGCGTAAGCACACTGCCAAAGTAAAAAGTTACTGATACGATGTTCACCGCCAGTACGAATGAGCAAGTCTAACTCTTCAAGACCATGCAGAGAAGTGTGCTGTTCTAACATGGTTTCATCAATATCTTCAGGCTTTAGCTGTCCGCATTGAACCTGCTCAGCAAGTTGTTTGCTGGCGTTAACGATATCCCATCGACCGCCATAGTTCGCTGCTATATTAAGTGTTAGCTCCGCATTTTCGTGAGTGGTTTCTTCTGCTTTTCTGATTTTTTCGATTAACTTGGCATCAAACTTAGATGTGTCACCAATAACTCGTAACCTTACGCCGTTTTTAATCAAGCGCTTCACTTCACTGTTTAATACCAACTTAAACAGGTCCATCAGCACACTGACTTCTTCTACGGGACGTTTCCAGTTTTCGCTGCTAAATGCGAAAAGGGTGAGAGACTTTATTCCATTTTTTCTGGCGAATCTGACCGCCGCCCGAACAGAATCAACACCGGCCTTGTGACCAAATGTACGAATCTTTCCTTTCTTCTTTGCCCAGCGTCCGTTGCCATCCATAATGATGGCAACGTGCTTCGGCATACTGCTACTTTGCGTATTACCCATGGGAATTCACATAATCTCTTGTTAGATTAAATTTCCATGAGCTCTTTTTCTTTGTCTTGCAACAAAGCGTCTACATTCTTGATGAAATCATCCGTTAGCTTCTGAATGTTTTCTTCTGCTTTACGGCTCTCATCTTCACTGATTTCTTTTTCTTTCAGAAGCTCTTTGATATCGCTGTTGGCATCACGGCGAATATTACGAATTGCAACACGTCCTTGCTCTGCTTCTGCACGAACAACCTTGATTAAGTCTTTACGACGCTCTTCTGTAAGAGGCGGCATAGGAATACGAATCGTTGTGCCCGCACTCATCGGATTCAAGCCAAGATCTGATTGCATAATCGCTTTTTCAACAGCTTGCGTCGTGCTTTTGTCAAACACGGTAATCGCTAATGTACGTGAGTCTTCTGCAATCACGTTACCTAACTGACGAAGCGGAGTGTCTGCACCGTAGTAGCTCACTTGGATACCATCAAGCAAACTTGGGTGTGCACGGCCCGTGCGAATTTTGCTCATTTGACCTTTAAGCGCAACGACACTCTTTTCCATTCTATCTTTTGCATCAGCATGGATTTCATTAATCACAATAACTTTCCTATCTTAAATCTTATCTTTCTTTTCAATAACAATAATTGGTAAAACTGGCTTAGCTTAATTGCTCTTGATGATCAATCAAAGTGCCTTCTTGTTCCCCCATCACAACACGCTTTAGTGCGCCGGGTTTGTTCATGTTGAACACACGAATAGGCAAACTGTGGTCACGAGCCAACGTAAATGCAGCTAAATCCATCACTTTCAGTTCTTTTTCTAATACTTCTTGATATGACAAAGATGTCATGAGCTTAGCATCAGGGTTTTTAACTGGATCGTCACTATACACACCATCAACTTTGGTGCCTTTTAATACGGCGTCAGCTTCGATTTCGATGCCGCGTAAACACGCTGCTGAATCGGTAGTAAAAAACGGATTGCCAGTGCCCGCAGCAAAAATAACGACACGGCCTGATTTAAGCAAGCTGATTGCTTCAGCCCAGTTATAATCGTCACATACACCATTTAACGGAATCGCAGACATCAAGCGCGCGTTAACAAACACGCGATGCAGTGCATCACGCATTGCTAATCCGTTCATCACCGTTGCCAACATACCCATATGATCGCCAACCACACGATTCATTCCAGCTTGTGCAAGGCCTTCACCACGAAACAGGTTGCCGCCACCAATTACGACACCGACTTGCACACCTAATTCAACAAGCTCTTTAATTTCCTGTGCCATACGGTCTAAGACTTTTGGGTCAATACCAAAGCCTTCTTCCCCCATCAGGGCTTCACCACTTAGTTTAAGTAAAATTCGACGATAAGCTGATTTTGGCGTGATACTCATGAATCGATGCATCCTATAAATGGTTAACTGACAGTGTGGATTGAAATTTAATAAGTATAACCCGTTAATTCTCACTGTACGCCAACACTAACGTACAAAAAACCCACGGGTTATCCATATATACAATACGGGCACCGTACAGCGATTTGCTGGGGTGCCCGTAGTTTATATGACAATAACTTTATGCAAAAGTCATCGACATAATTATTTCTTCGCTGCTTCCATTTGCGCTGCAACTTCTGCTGCAAAATCTTCTTCTTTCTTCTCGATACCTTCACCCACTTCGAAACGTACGAAGTTGATTACGTCAGCACCTTTAGACTTAAGAAGATCGCCTACGCTTGTCGATGGATCTTTAACGAAAGGTTGACCCGTCAAGCTGATTTCGCCAGTGAATTTCTTCATACGGCCAGCAACCATTTTCTCTGCGATTTCAGCAGGCTTACCTGACTGAATTGCGATTTCAACTTGGATGCCTTTTTCTTTTTCTACTACGTCAGCAGGTACATCTTCAGGCTTAACATATTGAGGGCTTGCTGCAGCAACGTGCATTGCTACGTCTTTAGCGAGCTCTTCTTCACCACCGTTAAGAATCGAGATTACACCGATACGGCCACCGTGTACGTATGCGCCAAGGTTGTCACCTTCAACCGTTACAACACGACGTGGAGAAATGTTTTCACCGATTTTAGCAACCAGTGCTTCACGTACTTCTGTTACTTTACCGCCTTCGATTTCAGCGTCGTTCAGCGCTTCGATATCGTTTAGCTTGTTAGCGTGAGCTACATTGATAAGCTTTTGGCCGAACGCTAGGAAACCTTCGTCACGCGCAACGAAGTCAGTTTCACAGTTAAGTTCGATCATTGTTGCTACGCCACCTTCAACTTTCGTTAAGATTACGCCTTCAGCTGCAATACGACCAGCTTTCTTAGCTGCTTTTGCCTGACCAGACTTACGCATGTTTTCGATTGCAAGCTCAATGTCACCGTTAGTTTCAACAAGTGCTTTTTTACAATCCAACATACCTGCGCCAGTACGTTCACGTAACTCTTTTACTAGGGCCGCTGTCACTGCCATTTTTGTTTCCTCAGCAATTTTAAGTCTTTAAAACTTTGATTGAAAACAGGGGCAGACCTGCCCCTGATACAAATTCGATATGGAATCAGGCTCAAAGTATTGAGCCTGTCCATGACATCAATATGACGTTTCGTCGTACTGATTACTCAGCCGCTTCTACGAAATCGTCTTCAGCTTGAACTTCTAGGTTCTGCTCACGACCTGCATTTACAGCGTCTGCAGCAGCGTTCAAGTATAGTTGAACCGCACGAATCGCGTCATCGTTACCAGGGATGATGAAATCAACACCGTCTGGGTCAGAGTTTGTATCAACAACAGAAACCACAGGAATTCCTAGGTTACGAGCTTCTTTGATTGCGATGTGTTCGTGATCTGCATCGATTACGAACAATACATCAGGCAATCCGCCCATGTCTTTGATACCGCCAAGGCTGCTTTCTAGCTTGTCCATTTCGCGCTGAAGCATAAGAGCTTCTTTTTTGGTTAGCTTTTCAAACGTGCCGTCTTGAGACTGTTGCTCAAGATCTTTAAGACGCTTGATTGATTGACGCACTGTTTTCCAGTTAGTCAACATACCACCCAACCAACGCTTGTTCACGTAGTATTGGTCACACTTTTGTGCAGCTTCTTTTACTGCTTCACCTGCAGCACGCTTAGTTCCAACGAAAAGGATTTTACCTTTTTTAGACGCAACACCTGATAGGTAGTTAAGCGCTTCGTTGAACAAAGGAACTGTTTTCTCTAGGTTGATGATGTGAACTTTGTTACGAGCACCGAAAATGAAAGGCTTCATTTTTGGATTCCAGTAACGAGTTTGGTGACCGAAGTGAACACCAGCTTGTAGCATGTCACGCATTGATACGTTAGGCATAATATTTCCTCAATTGGGGTTAAGCCTCCATACATCCCATTTTTCGATCCGCTTACATGACGTACATGCTCACGAACACCCCGAAAAACGTGTCGATGTATGTGTGTTGTTTAAATAAATCGTAATGTAAAAATAAATTTGTGAAGGTTGCCAATAAAGACAAACCCATCACCTAACCTATTTTTGCGGGCGCTTTATATCATATCACGAGATTTTCATCAAGTTTTGAGAGACCTTTCAGAAAACAAATAGGGTATATGAACCATACACGCCGTATTCTGAGGTTATGGACGTTTTCTCAAATTTCACTAAGCTTAATTTGACACCTGTTGCGGCAACAATGGCAACGTGGATTCAATTTAGAAAATAGAATAAGGTCTACACTATGTCTGTTAAAACAATGCCTTGTTTACGCACAGCAATTTGCTTAGCTATGCTATCTGTGCTCAGTGGATGCGGCGGCTCATCCAGCAGTAATTCGGCGCCAAGCCCCAGTCCTAGTCCTAGTCCGGCACCCAGTCCCACAGATGCTCGCCTTTCTTTCGCTGTTTCTGATGCCCCAGTAGATGAAGCCAGTGCGGTTGTTGTTTCCTTTTCATCCATCACCCTGGTACCTGAAGACGAAAACGCTGAGAGTGTTGAGTTAGCCATCACTGACGACAACGGTGACCCCAGCTACGATACCATTAACTTACTTGACTATCAGGGAAGTGAGCAAAAATTACTGCTGCAAAATATGAGCGTCACACCTGGCGTGTATAAAAACCTCATTATTAACACATACGCGTGCCCACAAAATCAAAATGGCGATTCCACTTTTTGTTATGTCGAGGATACCAGTGGAATAAAGCCGCTCAAAACCCCCAGTAATAAACTCCAACTGGGAGGCATTACGGTCTCTGAGGGCGCTCAAGAAACCTATGTTCTTGAATTTAATTTGCGCTCCTCTTTGGTCAGTACTGCCAATGGCCAATCTTTTAATTTAAAACCTCAGGGAATATCGATTGTTTCAACTTCATCATCAGGGAAAGTGATAGGTACAGTAGACCCCAACATTCTCAATAATTCGCTTGGCTGTGAAACGGTATTCGCACCGAATACCGATCATGGTAAATCAGTCTACTTATATTCTCTTCCAGCAGAAGGAGAAGTAGCCAACGTGACTCTCACAGATGAATTCGATGCAAACGAGGCATCAGCAGGCACGCCTGAAAATGCACTAGCACCAATGGCATCAATTCAAATATCCTTGAGTGAGTCTGGTGATGTGTATGAGTTTGACTTTGGCGATGTGGCTGCAGGCAATTATCTTATTGCCTTCTCATGTTCCGCAATCAATGACGATCCCGTTGAATATGACGCCATCCAAATTCCGAACCCAGAAAATCAGCAACAAACACTATCTGTCACAGCAGGAAGCACCACAGTGGTTGAATTTGTGGAATAACATCGTACTGATTTCTACTTTTCCGACAATCACCATAACAAAAGGCATAGGTTATCGATAATATCGTTAAGTGCATCGATAGCCTTTCAGTGCCTTGGGTAGGCGTTATGTGCGCTTCTCTTGTGACATCCCTATACACTGTGCAAGGAAAGCGCTACTATTAGTGCTTTGTTTTTGATTGTATTTACAGCTTCAAAGGAATTACAGATTTGTCTGCGATTATCAAGACTCCTGAAGAAATTGAAAAAATGCGCGTTGCTGGCAAACTCGCCGCAGAAGTGCTTGAAATGATTGGCCCCTATGTCAAAAAAGGCGTAACGACAGACGAGCTAAATCAAATTTGTCACGATTATATTGTGAATGAACAACAAGGTGTGCCCGCACCGCTAAATTATGGTCACCCACCTTTTCCTAAGTCTATTTGTACTTCGGTGAACCATGTGATTTGTCACGGTATTCCGTCTGATAAAAAGCTGAAAGACGGCGACATTATTAATATCGACGTCACCGTAATTAAAGATGGGTATCATGGCGATACATCCAAGATGTTTGTAGTCGGTAAACCAAGCATTCTCGCTGAACGACTTATTCGAGTAACACAAGAGAGTCTGTATAAAGCGATAAAAATGGTTAAACCGGGTGTGCGCCTGGGTGACATTGGACACGTGATTCAGCAATATGCAGAAGGCCATGACTACTCAATTGTACGCGAATATTGCGGCCACGGCATTGGTGCGAGTTTCCACGAAGAGCCACAAGTAGTGCATTATGGCAAGCCTAATACGGGTGAAGAACTCGTAGCAGGTATGTGCTTTACCATCGAACCGATGGTAAATGCGGGTAAGCGATACTCAAAAATCCTACCTGATCAATGGACGGTTGTTACCAAAGATCGCAGCTTGAGTGCACAGTGGGAGCACACATTACTCGTGCTAGAAGATGGCGTCGAAATTTTAACGTTGCGTAACGACGAAGAAATTGACCGTATCATTCGCCACAGTTAATTAATATGCGTATTTGTAATGTAGCCTTATGCCGCAAATACGCACTCCCCTTTCCCGTTTTCGTTTCTTTTTACTAAATTTTATACCCGTACATCAAAGGCTTATGACTAACCTTTCTGATGCCGTGTAATAAGTTATTTGAATTTAGATTCTGCATCTTTCACACTGCACGTTACTGGACAAAGATATATTCGCAGCATCGAGGATAGGAGCGAACCATGAGCCTTTTGTCTCTTAAAGAGCAAATCAATGCATTGGATGATATAAATGATATCCAAGCATTCAAATCCTGTATTGAAAGCAGCTATCAATGGCTCGACAGCGCATTTGAACACGTATTGGTGGATGAGCTGGTACATGGGCGCGCGACAGTAGTAGACGCCTTATTGCAACGTGCATGGCACTTACTCGCACTCGACCAAGTATCAGATTTGGCATTGGTAGCGGTTGGCGGGTATGGTCGCGGACAACTTCAACCCCACTCAGATATAGATTTACTTATTCTCAGCGAACGTGCGCTCGAGCGCTCGGTAGAAGAACGTATTACCCAGTTTATTACCTTATTGTGGGACATCAAACTCGACGTTGGACAATCCGTTCGCACCATAAAAGACACGATAAAATTGGCGAAAGAAGATGTCACTATCGCCACCAATTTGATTGAGGCGCGACTGCTAATCGGTAGCGAAGCGACGTTTGACACACTTCAAGAAAATGTACAGAGCAAACGTTTTTGGACCAGCAAAGACTTCTTTATTGCCAAATATGATGAACAAAAAGCACGTCATCATAAATTCCACGGCACCTCCTACAACCTTGAGCCAAACCTTAAAGAAAACCCAGGTTGTTTGCGTGATATTCAGTGCATTGGTTGGGTAGCGAAAAAACACTTTAAAGTGTGGAATGGCCGAGAACTGGTAGACTACGGTTACTTCACCGAACAAGAATGGCGAGAGCTTATTGAATGCCGTTCACACCTATGGCGTATGCGCTTTTGCTTACATCTTGAAGCTGGCCGCAGTGAAAACCGACTCTTGTTCGATTATCAAACCGATGTCGCTAAACGCTTAGGGTATGGTGATGAAGGTAAAGCATCAGTCGAACGAATGATGAAGGAATTCTTCCGGATTGTTCGTCGTATTACTGAGCTAAACGACATGCTCTTGCAATACTTTAAGCAAGATATATTAGCGCTCAAAGTTAAATCTGAAACCGTGATTAACGATGACTTTGAATTATTAGATGGCTTAATTGCAACGCGCAATGAGCATGTTTTTAAACATCCAGAATCGATTCTTCGTTTTTTGCTTCTTATCGCAGATACACCACAAGTAAATGGGCTCCACTCTTCAAGCATTCGCCAATTACGCAATGCCCGCAGGCAATTTTCAGATGAATACTATTGCAACCGGCCAGAATCCCGCGCGCTATTTGTGGCGCTGTTACGCCATCCAGATTTCTTTGGCCTGGGCTGGGACATCATGCATCGCCATGGCATTTTACAAGCATATTTACCTGAGTGGGATCACATTGTCGGCATGATGCAATTTGACCTATTCCATGCCTATACCGTAGACGAGCATACTCATCGCTTAGTCAAAAATGTGTACCGTTATCATGACCCTCATTCACGAGAATTTCCTCGTTGTCGCCGCATCGTCAAAAACTTGGACAAACCAGAACTGCTTTATGTAGCAGCGATATTTCATGATATCGCGAAAGGACGAAATGGCGACCATTCTAAATTGGGAGCTGTCGATGTTGCCAACTTTTGTGAAAGTCACGGTTTTACTAAGCACGACTCTGATTTAGTCAGCTGGCTGGTAGAAAATCACTTACTCATGTCAGTGGTTGCGCAACGAAGAGATATTTACGATCCTGAAGTCATTAACGACTTTGCGGGCGCAATGCGCAGCAACAACCATTTAAACCATCTCTATGCGTTAACACTCGCCGATATTCGAGCAACTAACGACAATCTATGGAACGATTGGAAAGCGTCGTTGTTGCGGGAATTATATTTGTTGACAGAAAAAGCGTTAGACAATGGGTTGCAATGTAAACAAACTCTGCGAGATCGTATTATTGAGCATCAAATGACGGCAAAAGCGATTGTGCTTGATGATGGCAATATTTCTGAGCAGGCACTGGATACGTTTTGGAGTCGGCTCAGCGACGACTATTTCGCCAGATTTAAACCCGCACAACTTGCTTGGCACGCGCAAGTGGTGCTACAAAACTTCCCAGAAGATGATGCATCATTAATTGTGGCATTGTGTAACAAGACCTCTAAAGCTGGCACTGAACTGCTGGTTTATGGCAAAGACCGCCCAGCCTTATTTGCACAGGTTGCCTCTGTGATTGATAGCCGTAATTGCACCATTCACGACGCGCAAATTATGAGCACACAAGATGGGTATGTGTTCGATAGTTTTATCCTATTGGAACAAGACGGCAGCCAGATTATTTCTCAGTCTCGGCTAACCAGCTTGCAAAAGGCCATAGAAACGCAGCTATTCAAACCCGGATTAGAGCACAAAAACCGACGTAAAATGTCACGACAAATGAAACAATTAGACGTACCAACAAAAGTACGTTTTTATTCAAGCCAATCGAACGTGACCTTGCTAGAATTAGAAGCATTAGATGCACCTGGGTTGTTAGCTAAAATCAGTCATTTATTCGTGGCATTGAATATCAATTTGCACATGGCAAAGATTTCTACAATCGGCGAACGTGCCGAAGATTTATTCATAGTCAGTAACGACAAGGAACAGGCGTTAAGCCCGGATCAGCAGGTAGCGTTGAAAAAGCAATTAATTGAATTATTAGATGAACAAAGTTGAGTGGCGAAGTATGTCAGACATTAAAACGACAATTGAGAATGCATTTGAGAGCAGAAATGAAATCACTGCGGCGACCGTAGACGACGAAACCAAACGCGCAGTGCTAGACGCGATTTCAATGTTGAATGACGGTACCGCACGTGTGGCAGAAAAAATTGCAGGCGAGTGGGTAGTACATCAATGGCTTAAAAAAGCGGTTTTGCTGTATTTCCGAATTAATGACAATGACATTATTGACGGTGCAGAAAGTCAGTTCTTCGACAAAGTCCCGCTCAAATATACAAACTACGATAAGGCTCGCTTTCAACAAGAAGGCGTGCGCGTTGTACCTCCAGCCACCGTACGTACAGGCTGCTATGTCGGCAAAAACGTGGTACTCATGCCATCTTATGTGAATATTGGCGCGTTTGTTGATGAAGGAACAATGGTAGATACATGGGCTACCGTGGGCTCATGTGCACAAATTGGTAAAAATGTGCATTTGTCTGGTGGTGTAGGTATCGGTGGTGTGCTTGAACCGTTACAAGCAAATCCGACAATTATTGAAGACAACTGCTTTATCGGTGCACGCTCTGAAATCGTTGAAGGGGTGATTGTCGAAGAAGGTGCGGTCATTTCAATGGGGGTCTATATTGGACAGAGCACACGTATTTATGACCGTGAAACCGGAGAAACCCATTACGGACGTGTTCCTGCTGGCGCAGTAGTTGTACCTGGCAGCCTGCCCAGTGCTGATGGCAAGTACAGTCTATATGCCGCGATTATCGTGAAAAAAGTTGATGCGAAAACCCGAGCTAAAGTGGGTATCAATGCGCTTCTCAGAGGTGCAGAATAACCCGTAGCGCATGATTGCGCTGCCAAAGTTAAAGTGAGATTCTATGCAGCCATGGCGTGATTATTTTTATTCGTCAAAAACAGTAAAAAGTATCACGCTATTGTGCTGTATGTCGGCCTCTTTGGTTGCGTTCACGCTTTTCGCCAATCCCCATGATAAAGAAGGTAATCCCCATACAACCGACCCCATCACCTTCATTGTGGGTGTTGAAGACATTGATTACTACCCATACTACGCCTTTGTAGACAGCCCGCATAACAATGGTTTTTTGCGCACCATTTTAGAACAGTTTGGCAAAGCGCATCATTATCAATTCGAATTTATTCCTCTTCCAGTCAAACGCTTTGATCATTGGTACGAAGAGAGCAAAATCGACTTCAGATTGCCAGACAATCCACTGTGGCACGGCAGAGAACAGCAAAGCCTAATTTACAGTGCACCAATACTTACCCTTTCTACGGGAACTGTTGTTCCCAAAATCGCACAATATCGCCCTTTACGTGAATTTGGCGTGATTGGCACCATTACGGGCTTCGTCGCCAGCCCTCACTGGGCAGATATGTCAGCGTCGAATGAACTGGAAATTGTGAACGATGTGACAGTACGTTCATTAGTCAGACTTTTGTATGAAGGCGTGATTGAAGGGATAGATATAGACCTTTATACCTCTCGCTATTACGCGCGCGAAATGGGGTTTGATGAATCGCAAATTGTGTATGCCGCCCACGTACCGAGCTTAGAAGTGCAGTATTATTTATCAACAATCAAGCATAACCATGTGATTGAAGAATTCAATCAATACTTGAATGAACATCAAAGTGAGATTGCCGACATCATTTCCAACGCAAGAAAGGAATAATTTTTTGCGATCCACTTTACCCTCTCGGTTCGTAGCAAAAGCATGATACCAACAAGGGCGCGCAATACATGCCTGAATCGCCTAGCACACGCCAACAAGCTGAATTAATTCACGTTGACGACAAAAGCCTAACTATTGCCCGACGAAAGTATGGGCGTGGATTCCAATATTTTTGGCTATCGGGCGAGAAAATTAGCTGCAAGACGTCTCTCACACGGATTAAAAAATTAGCCATTCCCCCCATGTGGCAAGACGTGAGAATTTGTGAATTAGACAACGGCCACATTCAAGCTTTAGGTAACGACTTAAAACAGCGAAGACAATACATTTACCACCAGTTATGGGAAGCTAAACGGCAGCAAGCTAAATTCGAAAAGCTCATCACCTTCGCGCAATCGCTACCCGCCATGCGAGAAATTTGTCAGCGATTTACTGGCGACAAAACGTGGTCAAAAAACAAAGTGTTAGCCATCATGGTAATGATATTAGATGAAACAGGTATTCGCATCGGCAATGCCCAGTATTGCCAGCAAAACCAAACTTATGGTCTATCAACCTTAAGAAGAAAGCACTTAAACGACCACGCTAATACCCTCACTCTAGAATTTAAAGGTAAAAGCAACCAACAACGTCAAGTAGAAATCGATGACGAACAACTCAGCCATTATGTTCGTCAATGCGCAGACTTACCCGGCTACCCGTTATTTCGCTACAAAGACGAACAGGGACGATGGCAAGATATCGACAGTGAAGATGTTAATGCATTTATAAAAGCGCATATGGGTGAAGCATTTAGCTGCAAAGACTTTCGAACATGGGCAGGTACACGTATGGCGTGTGAGTGTTATGCTGATGCATTAGCCGAACATGCGTTGTCACCACGTAAAAAGTTTATCAATATTATTATCCGACGCGTCGCTGAGCAATTAGGCAACACGTCAACCATCTGTAAAAAGTACTATATTCACCCCGCTCTTCTTACGTTATTAAGCCAAAAGCCGGAACCGCTTTTTTCAAAGCACGTCACACAATCAAACACCCATCTTTCCCAAACCGAAACAAACCTATTGGGGTTTTTAGAAGGTGCAGATTTTCACGGCAAAGAAGCTAAGCGAATGCCATGAGCGCCAGCAAATTTTCAGTGACCTATCTGCGCAAGGTGCCTCACATCCACTCACGTTGTCAGCAATAAACAAGTGACCACTAATTTCCGATTTTCCTTCTCGCTTCTCTTTGTCACGGCAAAGAAGCTAAGCGAATGCCATGAGCGCCAGCAAATTTTCAGTGACCTATCTGCGCAAGGTGCCTCACATCCACTCACGTTGTCAGCAATATACAAGTGACCACTAATTTCCGATTTTCCTACTCGCTTCTCTTTGTCACGGCAAAGAAGCTAAGCGAATGCCATGAGCGCCAGCAAATTTTCAGTGACCTATCTGCGCAAGGCGCCTCACATCCACTCACGTTGTCAGCAATAAACAAGTGACCACTAATTTCCGATTTTCCTGCTCGCTTCTCTTTGTCACGGCAAAGAAGCTAAGCGAATGCCATGAGCGCCAGCAAATTTTCAGTGACCTATCTGCGCAAGGTGCCTCACATCCACTCACGTTGTCAGCAATAAACAAGTGACCACTAATTTCCGATTTTCCTTCTCGCTTCTCTTTTTTACGGCAAAGAAGCTAAGCGAATGCCATGAGCGCCAGCAAATTTTCAGTGACCTATCTGCGCAAGGTGCCTCACAGCCACTCACGTTGTCAGCAATAAACGAAGTGACCGCTAATTTCCGATTTTCCTACTCGCTTCTCTTTGTCATGGCAAAGAAGCAAAGCGAATGCCATGAGCGCCAGCAAATTTTCAGTGACCTATCTGCGCAAGGTGCCTCTCATGTAGCGAACTCCGGTGTTCAATTTTTATTATTCCGCTGCGTGAACTATAGTCAGGCAAGTATTTCGGCTTTCCCGCCCCTATACGCCACCAAAGGTACTACAGCATGCCCAACACGCTACTACGTCACGTAATAATCTTGGCGATACTGAGTTCGTTTACTGTTTTTGCGGATGAACTCACCCATGCAACGCAAAAAATGTGTCAAAAAGTCCGAGCCTGCTCACTTGCTCACGCTGAAAGGCAACACTTTTCATCTCCTGACATGAAGCAGTTTGTTGAGTCTGCAATAGAGGGGGTATGTGACATGATGACTTCACAGACACGTTTGGCTAAACAACACGGTTTATACCATGAAGCGGTAGCGTGCTTGAACGAAACCCTCAACATGACTTGCGAACAGTTCGAAGAAGGCATTGATGGCCCTGCATGCACCCAATTGCAACAAAAAGCATTAGGGCTAAATAAAGAAACCCGCTGACCAGCGGGCTCATTAAATTATTCTATTGAAATATAAGCGTTGTTAGCTGATTGCAAAAGCATGAAGGCGCGCTTCTACCCAAGGCACTACGTCTTTTTCAGGCTCTAAGGTTTCAATTGCATCGATTTCAAGCAAGTCATCAACGGGTTTACCTTGCAGCTCTATAAGTAGCTCGTAGATACGTTTTCCCGCACCGCAATAGGTGTCGCCGTAACTGCTGTCTCCCATAGCTACCACTGCAAAGGGTTTTTGCTCCATTAGCGGAAACGCATCTTTTAAATCCGCTACAAAAAACTCTAAATTTGGAGGAATATCGCCTTGCCCTGTGGTGGAACTGATCATCAACACTGCCCGACTGGCTTTAAAGTCATCTAAGGTGGGATCCGTAAATACTGTTGCACTGTGCCCTTTTGCTTCTATCATAGCTTTGACTTCTTCCGCCACATTTTGGGCGTTGCCGTATACAGAGCCAACAAAAATACTTAGATCAGACATGTCTTAATTACTCCAAAGATTCTGTTATTTTGCGAATGTCGCAGTGATCCCATCCCCATCGGGTTAGTAGTCCTTCCATGCGGTCGTCAAAGGCGGTTTTCAAGGCTAATGGTTCACCCGATATCGGGTGCGATATATGCATCGCCTGACACGTCAGTGCCAACCCATTAAAACCAAACTCATCCCTTACAAATTTATTCTGTTTGCCATCACCGTGTGTTGTATCACCTACTATCGGGTGGCGAATGTGTGCCATATGTCGGCGTAACTGGTGTTTTCGCCCCGTTAGCGGGTTCAAGCGAACCAATGAATAGCGCGCAGTCTGGTAACGTCCAACAGCAAAAGGCAATTCAAAAGTTCCTAGTCTCTTAAACAGCGTGCGCGCGTCTTGCGCTTCTTTGTCTTTGTTTGCCATTTTGTCTGCGATCTTGTCTAGCTTTTCTTTTAACGCATAGTCAATGTCACCCTGCTCGGGAGCGTAACCTCGCACAATGGCATAGTAGGTTTTTTCAATGTGCTTTTGCGTAAACTGCTCGGTTAAACGGCGCGCAACCTCTGACGATAATCCAAAAAGCAATACCCCCGATGTTGGCCTATCGAGACGGTGCACCGTGTATACATGTTGACCAATTTGATCCCTAACCATTTGCATGGCAAATTCAGTTTCGCGTTTATCAATAAGGCTACGATGCACTAGCAGTCCTGACGGTTTGTGCACAGCAACAATGTGCTCGTCTTGGTAAATAATAGGAAGATTCACGTCATTTATTCCGAAAGTAGTAGATCAATTTTATGTAGCGTTGCGACAACCGCAGTTTTCCCCGCAGAAGCAGCCATAAGCTCTTCTGCAGCAGGTGCCACTAATATCGTGTTTGGCACGTTATTCTGTTCAATGCAGGCGTGCATGCGTGGAATGAAAATAAACTGTAACCATTGCTCAAACGTCATAGTATCGCATGCAAAAGGGGCTGATGATGTCATCGCGTGGTCATCTGGGGCTGTTTCAGCGACCAAACCATGTGCTTCAAGGATGTGCGATAGTTGCTCAAGGAATAAAATGAGCGATTGATTAATTTTATTCTTCATGTTCAGACTGTATAATCTAACGTTGATTTACCTGCCACCTAACCATTATCAATATTCAGAACATCATGAGTCAGATATCAACAATCAGTGAATTTTTACTGCAAGCTGGAACCGAATACCGCATCTTCGACATGGGACGTGGTATACGTAAAGTACCAGCTCAAACCTTTTTAGACATTGAAAATGGTACGAAAGCGCCGGCATTTCCGCGACTCCAACACGCTTGGTATGGTATCACGTTTTGGAACAAACAGCTCTCGTCACAACATTTTATCTGGTTTGTTAAGCTTCCACTTGATGAGCAAGGGCTTCTAATTCAAGCAGCACGCAATCAGTTTTTGCAACTCATTGTAGAAGCACTCGGACGCGAGTTAGAGCAAGCAGAGAGTAAAAACGGACAATTGCCTGAAAACCCATATAGCTTTGTACCGACTCAACATCAGTTGGCGGACTTCAATAGCATAAGCCGAAAGCAACTGGGCTTGCCGTCAAGCGAGTACTTTGCGCAAGCACTGGGATATGTCCAATCACCAGACTCTGTACCTTGGCAATCACTGCCCATTCAAGGGTTGGCTGACTTTGCTGCGCGAATTGACGACGATGAGCACACTGTATTGCTGAAACAGCGTTTCGGTGACATCGCAGACGAAGTTAAACTGCCATTATTAACGTCATTGGAAAATCAGGCCGTTACGATTCAGTTAGCTGAGCTAGTTCAGCAGTGGTTATCTGCGCACCCAACCCACTCGCTTTACTGGCAACATGGCCTTAGAGCGTTAAGCCAAAGTGTATGCACAGGCTTAGTGGAATCTCTACTTGATAGCGCACTGAATAATGAAGAGCTATACAAAACCCCTGCGATCCTAATCATTATTGCAGGTCGCCAGTGGCAGCACCTTCAATCACCGGAACGCTTAAAACAGTTTTTGCTGCGCGTGGCCGAATACGAAGAAACAACCAACGAAGGGCTATTTGCAGGCATTTACGCCGATCTTGTACAAATTCCTGAATTACGGTCTGCCGTATTGAATGTATTAAGGGATCCCCATAAACCGGACGTGTTAGCCAAAGCCGTGGGTAAACTTTTTAGTGGGCAAGGGTAAAACTTATGTTAAATTACAGCCAGTATTATTCTGCGATGAGTATCTGTCTTTAACCCATGACCTTTTCACTGTTTGATTTAGTTCTTCTGCTCGGTATTTTTCTTATTGGTGTGCAATTCTGGCGAGTGCGTGCGATTTCAGAGCGCGCCAATGCATTTTTGCAACAATATTGCGAAAAAAATCAATTGCAACTTATCAGTGTTGCGCGGAGCAAAACCCGTATCGGCGCATTTCGTGGAAAGCTCGACTGGCAAACTGAATTTCGCTTTGAATTCTCTGGCAATGGTGAAGATAGTTACCAGGGTTTGCTGACAATGGCGGGCTTGTATGTAGTCAACACCCACCTACCCGCCTATAAAATTAATTAGCTTGCGCACAGTTCACTAAGCCATCGCATTGACATTTTGCATAGTGAGAGCGATGTTTTCCCGCAGCCACCCTAGCGCTGCATCATCTTGCGTATGGCTGTGCCAATACATGTGAGTTTCCAGTTTTGCGAGTGAAAAAGGCAGTGGCGCAAAGTGCACGCTATCATCCTGCAACCGTTCAGCTAAACGCTTAGGTAAAGTCACTAACGTATCACCTGATGCCACCAATGCTTTTGCAGCAAAATAATTCTGACAACGCAATTTCACGTCTCTTGTCCAGCCTTTTGCCTGCAACATTAGGTCTTCAAGTGCTGCACCTTGTGGGCGGTTAGACACCACCAAATGACGACTACTGAGATAGGTGTCTGGTGTCGCTTGCTGAAAAAAAACATGATTGCTCGCCCCCATAACCACAAACTCATCTTCAGCCAATTTTAGATGATTCACTGGGTGCTTCACTGGAAGTGCGACATCTAACGCCACATCAATATGGCCAGCGGATAAATCACGGCTCAATTGTTCTCGCTGAATTCGCACGCTTGCCAAGGTCAATCCCGGCGCTAACGACGATAAATTATCAATAAGAGAAGGCAGTACTGACAATTCTAATGCGTCGTGCATGGCAATGGTGACATGCTGCTTAGTAGTTGCAGGATCAAATTGCCCCCAATGCTGTAAAATTTGCTGCAAGCGGGTCAAGGTATCAATAATCAGTGGTGCCATACGCTGACACGCTGGCGTCGGTACCATTTTATTGCGTTTGCGTTCGAATAACGGATCCCCCAAAACATCGCGCAAGCGCTTAACTGCATGACTTACCGCAGAAGGAGTGATAAACAGCATTTCTGCAGCCCTTGTCATATTTTGCTCTTGAAACAAGGTCACAAACACTTTGAGTAAGTTCAAATCAAGTTGTTGAATTCGTTTTATATCAACCATAATAAAATGAATATTGTTCACAGTTTGATGTCACTATATTTCATTTCATTCAATATAAAAAGTTGCGTATGGTGGTGTTACGACGATTAAGGAATTCCCATATGCACTTCGAACATAGCCCTACCTGCCAAGACTATTTGGCTCGCATGAAGCGTTTCATGCAAGAACATGTATACCCTATCGAGCAACAGGTGTATGACGATATCCACGCCATGAATCCAGATGGAAATTGGCGCCAGTGGACTGTCCATCCCGCTATGGAAGATCTGAAACATAAAGCCAGAAACGCAGGCTTGTGGAATTTATTTCTTCCTGACGAAACAGTAGGTGCGGGACTATCGTGCCTAGAGTACGCGCCACTTGCTGAAGAAACAGGCAAAGTGCTGTTTGCTCCAGAAATCTTTAATTGTAACGCCCCTGACACAGGTAACATGGAAGTGCTTTATCACTTTGGCAATGAAGAGCAAAAAGCCAAATGGTTAACGCCTTTGCTCAATGGCGACATTCGCTCGGTGTTTGGCATGACTGAACCCGATGTGGCATCGTCTGATGCCACCAATATGGCGGCGACCATTGAAGAGCAAGGCGACGAACTGGTCATAAACGGCAAAAAATGGTGGACAACGGGACTGGGTCACCCCAATGCAAAAGTTTGTATTTTCATGGGTTTATCCAACCCAGATAATCATAAACACCAGCAGCATAGTATGGTTATTGTGCCCCTTGACACAAAAGGCATCAGCATTAAACGCATGCTCAGCGCGTATGGCGACTACGATGCGCCTTTCGGGCATGGCGAAATGCACTTTAACAATGTTCGCGTGCCCAAAGCCAACTTACTTGTGGGCATGGGGCAAGGCTTTGCAATCGCACAGGGTCGCTTAGGTCCGGGCAGAATTCATCATTGCATGCGCGCCATCGGCATGGCTGAAAAAGCCTTAGAGCTCGCAATTAACCGTGGTTTGTCGCGCGTTGCATTCGGCCAACCTTTATTGAAATTGGGTGGCAATGGTGAACGTATTGCGAAAGCAAGAATGGCCATTGATCAGGCGCGTTTAATGACGCTACATGCCGCCTGGAAAATTGACGCAGTGGGCGTTAAAAATGCGATGACCGAAATTTCTGCAATCAAAGTAGTCGTGCCGAATATGCTGCAAGAGGTGGTCGATATGGCGATTCAAATTCATGGTGGTGCAGGCATGAGTGCAGACTTCCCACTTGCGCGATTTGCCGCAGGCGCTCGTGCACTGAGACTCGCAGATGGACCTGATGAAGTGCACATGGGCATGGTAACGCGACTTGAATTAAAAAAATATCAATAAGGTGACAAATTGACAGCGGAACATACACTTCCTTCTCCCTCCAATTCATTTGCCGATAAAGCGGGACAAGTCAGAGAGGGGGAAACACTAGATATAAAAGCCTTATCACAATGGTTATCAGACCATGTGCCCGAACTATCGGGGCAGCCAGAAATCACTCAATATTCGGGAGGCGCATCTAACTGGACGTATTGCTTAACGTTTCCAGAAGCCGCCTCTACGTCTGTTATTTTACGTCGTGCACCAGCAGGCACAAAAGCAAAAGGTGCCCACGACATGGGGCGAGAGTACCGTTTACAACAGGCATTAAAGCCTGCATATCCTCTTGTGCCAGACATGATTGCTCACTGTGATGATACGTCCATCATTGGTTCAGAATTTTATTTAATGGAAAAGCTAAACGGCATTATTCCTCGTAAAAATCTGCCACGCGGTCTGGTGTTATCTGAACAGCAAGTTAGATTGCTGTGCTTGAACGCCATCGATAGCCTTATTCATTTACACAGTGTGGATATTGAACAAGCCAACCTGACGCATTTAGGCAAAGGTGAAGGCTATATCGAAAGACAAATCAATGGTTGGACAAAACGCTACACGCAAGCACGCACATGGAACGTCCCCAAAGCACATAAGGTGATTAACTGGCTTGAAAATAATCTGCCAGACCGTGAGCGTATTTGCCTGACTCATAACGATTTTCGATTTGATAACTTGGTGTTATCGCCCGACGACCCCATCCAAATCATTGGCGTTCTCGACTGGGAATTAGCCACCTTGGGCGACCCTCTAATGGATTTAGGAAACAGTTTGGCCTACTGGGTAGAGGCGCAAGATGACTTCATGGCGAAATCTACCCGCAGACAACCCACACATTTAAACGGCATGCTGCGACGAGACGAAGTGATTGATTATTACTTGGAAAGAACCGGGCTAGATTCCGTGGACTTCACATTCTATCAGGTGTATGGCTTATTCCGGCTTGCCGGAATTGTGCAACAAATTTACTACCGCTACCACCACGGGCAAACTCGAAATCCAGCTTTCAAGCATATTTGGCTCTATGTACATTATCTACTTTATCGTTGTAATAAATTAATGAAGCGGTAATAAGGCCAAATGCCGTTATGCTACCAACACATGATTAAAGGAAGTTCACAATGACCAGCGTATACCTAATTCGGCATGGACAAGCCTCTTTCGGGCAGCGCAATTACGATTTGCTTTCACCATTAGGAGAAGCGCAATCTCATCGAGTAGGTACCGCGTTGTCGCCTCGCTTGCCGAGTATTGATGCCGTGTACATGGGCAGTATGAAACGCCACCAGCAAACCGCACAGGGGTGTTTGTCTGCGATGGGAATGGAGAATCTCTCCCCTACCGTGGATGCAGGTTGGAACGAGTATGATCACCAACAGATTTTGCATAAATTGGCTGACGAATTTGCTACGCCAGAAGGTATTCAAACGTATGTGAAAGCACAACCCAACCCAAAAGCAGCCTTTGAACAGCTCTTTGCTAGCGCAGTAGAACGGTGGATGCGAGGTCACCATGATGCCGATTACGATGAATCTTTTAACGAATTTAAGACGCGTGTAGATATAGCCTTATCCACCCTACTCAGAGAATGCCAAGACAAAAAGCATGTGGTAGTGTTTACCTCTGGCGGTCCAATTTCAATGGTTATACAGTCATTAATGAATACGGATATTACATCTCTGGCGCAGTTAAATTGGACACTCGTGAATTGTGGTATCACTAAACTCGTAAAGACTCAAACGCGTTTGTTTTTATCTACCCTTAACGAGCATAGCCATTTTGAAGGCAGCCACAACCACATGATCACCTATAAATAAGATAATTATGACAAGAAAAAATATACTGATTACTGGCGCCAGCTCTGGACTGGGCTACGAAATGGCCAGACAATATGCAGCAATGGGACGAAACTTGGCGTTGTGCGCACGCCGTATCGAACGACTCGAGGCCTTAAAGCAAGATTGCCTGTCAATTAATCCTTCTATTCGCATCTCCATTCACGCGTTAGATGTAGACGATCACAACAACGTCTTTGAGGTGTTTAACCACTTTAAAAACGAATTTGGTCATATAGATCGTATTATTGTGAATGCGGGAATTGGTAAGGGCGCTTCTGTCGGAACCGGGTATTTTGAGGCCAATAAACAAACCGCCTACACCAATTTTGTATCGGCTTTGGCACAATGCGAAGCCGCAATGGAAATTTTTAGGGCACAAAACGACGGCCACCTCGTAACCATCTCATCAATAAGTGCAACACGTGGTTTTCGCCGAGCACTTACCGTGTATGCAGCCTCCAAAGCAGCAATCACATCGTTAACCGAAGGCATTCGTATTGATGTGCTTAACAAATCTATCGCCGTTTCTACGGTTCACCCAGGATTTATCAGAAGTGAAATCAACGAAAAAGTCGAAAAAGTCCCCTTCATGGTAGACACCGAAGTCGGCGTGAAAGCCATGATAAACGCCATTGAAAAGGAAAAAGCCAACAGTTACGTACCAAGCTGGCCATGGTCAATATTACGCTGGGCACTTAAAATGGCTCCGCTTAGTACGTTGCGCAATATGAGTTAAACTGCGTTTAACCATCATCGGATGACCAAAATAAGATGCAAGCATGACAACATGCGCAACCCAATACCAAATAGCGTTATCCTAGCAGTCAATAACACTGCTGGGATAACATCTCTGCTCAATTCATTAAAATTTAATGTGCTGTTTGTTGCTTAGTTTTTATTGTTTGGCTTTTTATGGCTTAGGTTTGAAACTAGCCGTCGCTTGCGCAATATTTTCAAAGACAGATTTTAGCGTGCCGGCAGCATTTTCCAAGGATATAGCCTCACTCGCTGAAGATTCGCTCACTCCCTCAATCGTTTTTAACCCTTGATTAACCCGTTGCGTATTGTTGTCCTGATCCTGAACGGCCAATTCAATATCTTGATTTAACGTACGGATCTCTTCAAATGCTTCGCGCAGTTGCGTCACAAACTCTGACGTTTTCTTGGCTTGCTCTACACTCACTTGTGCTTGCTCTTTACCCGTATCCATTGCCACCACCGCTTTGTCAGCCGCTTCTTGTAATTTGGCAATGTTGTCAGAAATTTGCTTTGTGGATTCCTGCGTTTTGTTTGCTAATGTACGTACTTCATCGGCTACTACCGCAAACCCTCGACCTGATTTACCAGCGCGTGCGGCTTCAATCGCGGCGTTTAATGCGAGTAAATTGGTCTGCTCCGCAATGCCATTGATCACATTAACAATACTACCAATATCATCAGAATCTCGTTTGAGGGTTTCAATAATGTCTGACGCATTGTGTGTTGCTTCTGACATTCTTTGATTAATGAGTACGTTCTCATTAAACAGAGTACGTCCTTCGTCCACGCGCTTTACCGAGTTTGAAATGGCTTCATTGGCATGTTGCATCGTATCAGTGATGGTATGATTGGTTTGCGTCATGTCTGTGACATGATTCACCAGATACTCAGTTTCAGAAACTTGCTTATCAATACCAAGCTTCACATTATGAAATGCCGATTGAAGCGTGTCGATTGTTCCCCCTAACCGTGCCAAGTCATCTTGAATTCCCACGATAACCTGACTCAGATCGTGCTGAATTAACACAAAACTCTTAGACACGTCGCCAATTTGATCTTCAGTGACTACCGAGATGTCATCAGTAAAATCGCCTTTGGCGATACGCTTTGATGCCGCAGATAATCGGTTCAATGGTTTAACAATACGCGTATCAATAAACCATGACGTAACACCAACACTCACCACAATGACCACCAACATGACGATATCTGTGGCAATCGTCACCATACTGGCTTTGTCATTCAATGTGATCCTTGTTTGCTCCAAAGACTTTTCTCCTGCACTGACTGCTTCGCTCAAGCTTTTTGCAGGTATTCTGTCAATGCCTTTTACGGCTTTGTCACCGCGTCTGTGGTCGAAGCCCGACGCGACAAACGCCTCATAGCCCTGCTTATAAGCCTGCACCATGTCAGGATAGCTATCAGCAAAGGTTTGCAGATGAGGCCGCGATGGAAAGTTTGCCGGCATGTCAGCCAACAACGCAGAGTAATCTTTTTGAATGGCTTCGCTACTTTTTAAGAATCGCCCCCAGTACTTATCTCTTTGTTCCTGATCAGCTCCTCGTAGCAAGGTGTTTTTCCACTCCTGAACTTGCGTTTTGAAGTCTGAGTTTAACATCGCAATTCCAGTGATATAGTGCATATCATGGTTAACTGTGTAGCTATATTGCTTCGTTACGCTATTTAACGTAGAGAATCCACCAAACCCAGCAATAGCCACAGCAAACAATGCAGTGGAAATTAGCAGTAAGAGTTTATTGCGGATATTATTTCGAATGAAATGGAACATGTGTGTACTACCTTGATCTGGGTGTTTCATAAACTGCATTAACACCTTTAGCGCAGGCATTATGACGAGCGATTATTATTTTTTTATGACAACCTTGTCGCACGCGCATATAGAACGTATTTTCCTGTCAGAACATACGGTTATCTGTGTTCTCATCCTATAGAATCGACAAAATTAAGAAATGCTTTAATACTTTTATTAAGAATACTTATTCGCATCCCAACCATTCAATCTACACAACGTGCGCCAGCAAGTATGAATTTTGACCTTTTTTTAAACCTTATTTCATTACTATGCGTAAAAATCGACATAACCAATTAGCTGCTATACTCAGTTAATTACAGGTCGCTTATTATGATGTTTTATAAGTGTGTCTAATCGCCACATTGCTGGAGGTAATTATGTTAAGACATTACTATATAAGTGATGACCTTGACGACCTAGAAGTCATTGAGCGAGAACTCGAAATTAAAGGGCTCACTACACCACAACTGCATGTATTAAGTGAAAACGATGCAGAAGTTGAAAAACACCATCTAAACGCCATTGAACCCGTCTTAAAAAAGGATGTTGTTCATTCAACAGAACTCGGTGCTGTTGTCGGAATTGTTGCTTCTTTGATATTGTTGTCTATTACCTATTTTATGGGTTGGCATACAACAGAAGCTGGCTGGCTTCCTTTCATTTTTCTTTCCGTTGTACTCTTAGGCTTTTGTACATGGGAGGGTGGCTTGATAGGAATTCAAATACCTAACTACCAATTCAAACGCTTTCAGAAGCTGCTCGCCAATGGCTACCACGTCTTTTTTGTTGATGTCGCACCCGAGCAAGAAAAGATTCTCTCTGATGTGGTCGAGCGCCACCCGAGATTAAAAGTCGCGGGAACAGGCGAGGCAACCCCCTCATGGGTGATTCGTGGCCAAGAGAAATTTCAAAACGTGATGAAAACAACGCCTTAAACAAAGGCCGCTGACATTTGACGAAAAAGCGCTGCTAAACGCGGCGCTTTTTAGAACGTGCCTGTATTCTCATCTAGCTCTATGCTGCCAATCCCTTTTACCCCTTCTAACACAGACAACTGCTGCTGATTTATCTCAGCATGCAAAACCAAAAATTCAGGCGTACTGCCAGTCACAGGTATATTATGGGTCGTCAGTGCTGATTCCACTTTCGTTAAACTTCCCGAACATGTCAAAATCACGGGAACAGGTTGCCCTGCATGTTTCACGGCATGCTCTACTCGGTCATCAATGTACATAGGCGTAACAAACATATCACTCGGTTGCAGGTTCTTTAAGTGTAATCGCTGTTACTTGTCGCTCAAGTTAACCCAAGATTTATTTTCAATAACCTGAGCAAAAATCATGTTAAACAACTATGTTGTAGGTTATCTAATGGTAATTAAGGCTCACACCAGAACATGTTCGTGCTCGCATCTAAATATGAAGAAGAAAAAAACAAGCGTATTGCGCTGGAAGAAGAACTGCATCAACTCAAGGCAACGTTAGCCGAGAGAGAGCGCAGTTTATCGGATTCATTAAAAGCGCAAACCCAATACACAACGACCCAAAACGACGATGAATTTCAAACTGCAACATTACACTCGGCAATAGGATGTATTCTTCAGATCATGTCGATTCGAGAACAGGTTTTACGCTCTTATGAGAAGATTCAACAAGAAAGCGAGTCTGTTGATGACTTTAAAGGCCTTTTCAAGGCCTCTTCCAGCAATGTTTCAGCAATTGTGAGCGGTGTAGACCGCTTGAGTCAGAATATGCAAGGCATGACCGACAATATTTCGGGCCTGTCAGAAACCGCTGATTCTATCAACAAGTTTGTATCGACCATTTCCAAAATATCAGATCAGACTAACTTACTCGCTCTGAATGCTGCGATCGAAGCCGCTCGTGCAGGTGATGCTGGCCGCGGCTTTAGTGTTGTCGCAGATGAAGTAAGAACCCTTGCCAATAATACGAACGAGTCTGCGAATGAAGTGTCAGAACTGGTAAACAAAATCATTCAATCCACAGAAGACGCGGTGTCGACGGTAACACACGTTCAGTCACAAAATGACTCTCTGGCTGAGGGCATTCGCGCATTGGACAAAGATTACGGAACCATTATTGCTAGTTGCAATTCGATGCAGAAAACCATCTCTGACTCTTCCGTCACAACATTTATTCAAACGGTGAAGCTCGATCATGTAGTCTGGAAGGGGGACGTATATGCTGTGATTGCGGGTTTATCAGATAAATCTCCCAGCACCTTTGCCGATCACACCATGTGCCGGCTAGGAAAATGGTATCAATCGAAAGGAAAAGAACAATACGGTAATCAACACGCATTTAAGCAACTCGACAAACCCCATGCAACCGTGCATAAAATGGGACTAGAGGCCATGCAAGCGGCGCAGGCTAATCAGTTCGATAAAGCGCAAACTGCGTTAGAGGCCATGGAAACGGCTAGCCAAGAAGTCATGCGCCTCTTAGACGAATTGCAAGATTAAACAATGGCGTTTATGGCTCCTCAAAAGTACTAATGTAAATTGGCCTCAGAGCGGTTTAAAAACGCGTTGGTTTTCTCAATAAAATGATTTTTTGCTTGTAATGCAACAAAATGAGACGCCTGCTCAACCGTAATCAACTCAATCTCTCCCGCGCCAGTCAATTTGTTAACATGCTTTTGAGCGCCATCAATTGGCGTTTTAGGGTCAAGTTGACCTTGAAATACCAAGGTAGGAGGAATTTGCTTTGGCAGCGCTGCGAAATAACGGTCTTTTGCATAAGTCGGCAGCGTGTTTCCAGCCAATAATCTGGGTATTGGGCTGGTAAAAAGAAGGTTAGCCTCTGCGCCTTTCACTTCGTCTTTGCTGAGCGAGGATTGTAGATTGTTTTCTGATGACGAAATCACTTGAACCAATGGTATTGAACTACCGTAGTTGGCATACCCATTATTAAAACCTGCATAATAGTGTTCAACATCTTGCAACGTGCTTTTCAGAAGAGTCACGTCGTGATCATTAAGCGCAGAAATAATAGAGGGGATACGCGATCGTAGATGCGGAATATCCAGCAACATCCCTAAGGTATCCGACAAGTGAGAGCGAGGTAAATCAGCCGAAAAATCTGACAATAACAGTTTTTCAGCTACAAGTTTTGCCAACCTAGTTGTCAGCTCCCTAGTTTGTTGACAGTGGGCCGTATTGTCACAGCGTTCAATGAATGCTTTACCGACAGCATTCACAATGTGAGAGCGGCGGCTTAGATCGTACGCTGAGTCGTCTTGCATCGGCACCAGAGAGTCAAGTACCACAATATCAACAATATTGGGGTTTATGGCTAACACCCTCAACGAGAGCTGCGTACCATAAGACACACCATAAAGCGCCCGTTTCCCTTTGCCACTTAACCGCTGAATCAACTCCACTAAATCATACGCGGCATGGGTGATGCTAAATGCTTTAACATAGTTTGGATTTTCATACATGGAAGAAAAGCACGTCGCCCACTCCTGCCCTACCAGCGAGATGCCGCCAGTAGACGTCACTGACTCCTCTTTACATATGGTAGATGAGTATCCGGTGCCTCTATGGTCAGGGATAAAAATGTCATACCCCGGAAACGCTTGTCTATACGTATCGATGAGTGTGTAAAAGGACGCTCCTGATTCACCGGGGCCGCCTGCCACCAGCCATAGCGCACCTACGCGTCGCTCTGTGGCTGGAAACTGGCGAATAAATAATTCGATATCTTCGCTGGCCGAATGGTTGGTGTAGTGCAAGGGCACACTCACGGTCAAACATAACGTATTTTGCAACTCGGGCAAATCAGCGATATCTGTGCACGGCTTAAAATCCGCACTAGCCAGTGCTTTACACGCAATGCTAAGCAACAGAATACTGGCAAAAATAAGCCTACCGTTCATATACATCTTCCTTGAGTATGAGTCTCTCAATGCATTGTTGTGGGGAGCTCATAGATTATCCCCACGCAATGCCAGAGTAAATGAAAGTTTTGCTACATCTTCACAAAAGTATGTAACTGTACATTAAAAGCGGCTCGATGCCATGCAAGCTGCGGTGGCTAATCAGTTCGATAAAGCGCAAACTGCGTTAGAAGCCATGGAGACTGCTAGCCGAGAGGTTATGCGCCTTTTAGATGAATTGAACGACCAATTGCAACATTGTGCCGTCCTTGGAAGGCAATTTCCGTGGGGTGAGCTAAAACATAACACGTAGCACCCCAATAGTTGTCTCAATGTAGGATTCGTAGTTAATTTGCGGCTTAAATCCTCTGTAATTTACCTTCAAAGGGTTATCGTTGAGACAATTTTCTCCAGATCATCCACTGTTTCTTCTCTAATTTCAGAGGGACTATTCCAGCCAATGGTAAAAACTGTATCTTCCTTCATCACAATATACAGTCGTACATTTGATGTTTTCTCTCCAAGATGCCGAATTGAAACAGTCGCCTCTATTTCGCATGTTGCGCCGTTATAACCATCAATGCTGACAGGTCTAGGTTTCTCAACCCAACTCGTCTCCCCGTACACCCGTGATATTGTGTGAATAACTGACTCAAGAAGCACTGTCATATCTGTTCCCACAAGGTTTGGAGACTTTCTGGCCATAATTCGAATATATGGGTTATCAATACTTTCGGGATCCTCACTATTACTAATCATTACGAGTGGAACTTCAGCATGTGCATTGATTGCTTGACGAAATCTTTCATCTTTCAAAATCAAAGATTCTGTCAAACCAACTTCTCCAAAGGGAAGATGAAAGTACCAACCGTTCAACTTTGTTACCTCTAGTCCAGTTGGAGAGTGTCTAAACGTATTTTCGCTATTGCTCGAAACAGAGGACGCACACCCACTGATAACAAAGAGAACGCTAATGACTAACGCAAATAATTTCATTTTACAAACTCATATAGTGATTAATAAACGCGAACGATATCTAATGTACCGCCATATAAACCGCCATTCGGCCACAACCGCGCAAGCATCAGACAACGTGTGACCTAATTTGTAGACACAAAAATGGCTACTAAACGCCAATCAACGTAATCCCAATTCAACGTCTTCAATAATAAAGTTGCCGTCATAGACAGGATCAGGGTGCCCTGTGGTATCAATGGCAAAATACTGTTGCTCTTCGAAACTTAAACCATGATAGCCGCCGATAACTTGATAAATCCAAACCTCAGGATCAAAATTCAGTGACTGTTTTTCATGGTATTGCAACGCAGTTAAACGCTCCCCCGTGTCGATTACGTGACAGAAATACGCTTCAACAGCTTGCTTATACTCGTCTTCGACAAAACTCACTTCAGCCTGTTCTTCAACTTGGATCACACTGGCTTTTCGGTCTTCATCTGCGCCACGCGCGATACGATTAAGGGCTTTGATATTCCCCACCAGCACTTGCAGATCATTCTCATGCTCAACCCGATTAACGTCAACCGACGCCGGCTTGATGATAGATTCCGCCTGATTAAACAACATAGGAACCTGAGTGAGGTTAGTATAGTTACCGGGCGCAAAGTCTGGCTTTTGCTCCATATGCAGCAAAAAGCCTTTAAGCAGCCGTGTTCGACCTCTGAACTCACGAAAACGCCCGAGCAGTTCTAATAGCCGACCTTGAACAATTGACAATTCCTGCGTCGCGCGAGAAAAACTATGTTGTAGTGTGACCACCAACAACTGGCGCAATTCACGATTACTGCCTGCCAACTCACTCAGCTCATCAAAACGAAATAGCTCTAACTGACTTAACAGCTCAGACACCTGTGACTGCGCCAATTCGTTCTCTCGAATTTTGGCATCTATTGAAGAAACGTAGCCAAATTCATTGTTAATGCGACTAAACAACACACGCACATTGTTCGACATCGATTCAGTTAATGCATAAACATGCTCGCCGAGATCAGACAAGTGAGCTTCGGCCTCGGCGTAACGTTGATGATAAATCGCTTCTTTGTAGTGAGCAGCCAAAGTTTTTAAGCTGTTTAACGCCGAGCCAATATTGGCATCAATTTGACGGTTGCGCTCATCTTTTAAGCTGCCTTCCAACAAATTACGTACGGCGTGCTTAAGTCGAATTTTACTCTCACCGTCAGGGCGCCAAAGCACATCTTGCTGCATCAAAGATTCTATCACTTTAGCACTGTACTTAGATTCATCGACAGTGCCAGACATATAAGTATGCATTATCAAATCAGCATGCCGACTTAACGCATTAAGCAGTGATACGCCAGCCTGATACATATTTTGATTCATAACAGGCGCTCCTTACAGCAAGCTACCTTGCTGAACAGCAGACTCAGCTTGCTCAGTCAGTGACAGTGCTTCGGTTTCGTCGATAAAGCGAATCACTTCATATAAGTATTCAATCTTTCCCGTTGCGATATAGATTTGCTTTTCTTGGTTGGGTTTAAGCAAATAGCCTAAATCAGTCAGACGTTTAAACACCTGCTTTAACTGGCCATCTAATTGCGTACTGGTAGAGCCAAACATTCTGTAGCGAGAAATTTTTTCAAGCTGCTCCGCGTAAGCAGGTGTATCTTCTATCACAGATTGGATTTCAGACAGACGCAGCGCAGAACCCGATGTCACGGGAACATCGCTGCCATTGGCCTGTTGGATCAACAATAACCATTCTACCAAGGGTAACAGGTTCGCCGACACCTCCTGAAACTGCGCACCAATGACTTTGCGTTCTTTCTCAGACAGCGTCAGATACGCGGCAAAAAACACATCACCATCAGCCGCAGACGCAAGTGTGCGGTTAAGCATATTAAGCTGAGATTCTAATTTTTCACTGTTGCCAGATGTTTTGATAAAGCGCCATGCGTCTTCATCACTGACCTGACATATAAACGCACCAGAAAGCAACAATTCTAGTACTCGACCTTGTTCCGTCATCATACGCTAACCTCCTCGGACGCTTGCTGCTTACGCTGTTTAATTCTTTCACTGATAACACTGGTTTTTGGCTGCACGACCTGTAATTTGCGTGTGGCTTTATCAATCAGGTAACGATTATCAAAGAGTGTGAGCACATCAGACTCCGGATTCGGAAACGCACCGACAACGGCAATATTGTTATTTTGACAGGCGTCAAAAATTTTCTTTACATTTGACTGGTGTAACGTGCCCAGTTCATCAATCGGCCAGTGAATCGTGGCATTGGCATCTCCCCTGAGTAAGCGAGTAAAGGCCAGTAAAAACTTACACAAAATTAGGTAAGCCATACCATGACTCGATGATTCGTTTAGCTGCCTATCTGTACGAATAAAGAGCTCAGACTTGCCTTCAAACATGTGCAGTTCGATATCCAGCAACTTACTGATACCGCCTGTCAGCGCTGCACGCCCTAATATATCTAACACACGACGCATGCTCTGTGCGTAGTCTTCAGACGGTAGCTCAGCCGCCCCGGATGCCATCCACTTTTGATACAGGCGATTAAATGCCGCCAGTTCAGGCCAGAACTCCAGTTCGCTGATTTTAGAGCGAATACGTACCGATGATTCAGATACGCCATCTAAGAACAACTCTTGATCCACTTCTTTTGAAATTCGCTGACTTTGGCTGGCAATACGTTTATCAATGTCTTCGAGAACGTTGTAATACTGAGTTAAATCTGCGCCAAAAATGCGCCCTTGCTCACGCAACCCATTCAGTTTTTGCGGCACAATAACATTAAGCAACTGCGCTAAATGGCTCACTAAGCGACGATGATCAACACTACGTATGCCCTGGGACGTTGTCACGGCACATTCTTCGCGCGCCCGTTCCCACGTATCAGATAAGCCTGTGCCTGCCTGAGCAGCGATAAGTTGATCGAAGTGTTCAACGTAGGCTTTTATGTCTGCTAATTGACGCTCACGATTTTGCAGCAAACTCTGACCTTCTGAAATGCGTTGCCCTACCGTCGCGTTTGACTCCACCATGTCGGCCGTTGGCAGCGTGAGTTTGGTCAGCCCTTTAAGTAGAGTTTGCGCATCAATTTCTTGCTCTTTCGCCGTTTTTAGTTCTGCTTCTAACGCTGTTTGCTTGTCTTTGTTGTCTTGACGGCTTTGTTTGTATTGCGCTTCATGCTTGGCCAGCTCTCGCTCTGCTTGACTCGCCTGTTGCTTGGCGCCTTTTAGCGCTTGTTGCCACGACACCTTGTGCCCCGTAAAGACCACGTCGTACCAACGCTCGTAATCTCTGACTTTGTTTCGGTGGGCTTCAGTAACTTGAATATCGTTTTTAAGCCCGCTGACCTGTTTCTGCAATGCGCCAATTTCATCTACATCAACACCGCGATTATTAAGCTCGTTTTCAAGCCACTCGTCGCTTTGCTTTTTGTCTTGTTGCGCCGTTTGCTTTGCTTTTAAGATATGCTGCTCAACAATGGCAATTTTATCTTCTGTATCGCCCGTTAACTGCTGCCAGTGAAACTGTGTTTCTGTTTCAGATTCTCGCTGTTGATCGCGAACTTCCTGAATAGCAAGCGCATGATTAGCCTGACAGTTTTTTTGCTCGGTCTCATTTTTTGCGACCAAGCCCTTGCCCTGCTGCTTACGTTCTGCCAATGCCTGCGCATATTCTTTTTGCACCTGATCTTTGTCTAACTGCGCACGTTTACGGTTGGTTTGTGCTGTTTTACATTCACTTTCAACGCGTGACTGCTGAAGCTCGGCTTTGCTGACCACTTCAGACGCTTTAGCAAGGGCGAGTTCAGCATCACTTTGTGCTTCTAACGCAACCTCTAGCGCCCGCTGCGCCTCAGCCAATTTAGACTGAAGTGCCTGCTCTGTATTGGCATACTCTGGCGTATTCACAGCAGTGAGATCGAGGGATAATCCAAACACCGTGTCTTGATTGTCATCATGACGGGGCTTGAGATCGGTGCGCGAGAGAAGATCAGGGTGGATCACTTTACCCAGCGTGGTTTCCCAATCTGGTTTTTCTTTGCGAAGAAACTCCAACACACTGCCTTCGCCCGGATAAAGCAATGCCTCCACCTTTTCAACATCAAGTTCTCGTTCACGGTGCTCTCGGCGAGTCTGCTCCAGCGCAGTTAACGCATTCTGGCGCGCTTTAAGAGCGGACTGCAATGCATTTTGTGCATGCCTTAAGGTTTCTCTCGCCGTATCTTCATGAATGCTAGCTTCTTTGATAGCGGCATCCAGCAAGTCTAGCTGGCTTTGTTCAAATTCACTATACCCGGCATTTTTCAGCGCTGAAGACAACTCAGCATGCTTAATCTTTAATTCATTCAGTTGCTGTTTATATTCTTGATCGATATGGCTCAACTGAGATTGAAATTCGGCTTTCACGTTTTGAATCGCACGCTGTGCATCTTGTTGTTGCGTCGCTAGGGTTTCTCGAAGTTCGGCTTTTTCTTCGTTGTATATTTCAAGCTCTTGCGTCAACTTTTCGCTAATGTCGGCTTTTCGCTTATTGTAGGCAGCATCAATATCTTGATGTTTTTCTGTTAACAGCGCATAGCGGGTATTAAGCGTGTCTAATTCGCTTTGCCATTGAGGGAGCTGTTGCAAGTTTTTCTTGTGAGTGTCGATATTTTGTGACTGCCAGTGATCGAATTCATCTTCTACACCTTGTAAGTCATTTTCATACTTCTTGATATCGCCTTTGGCTGAAGACAATTGTTGATTCAATTCATCACGCAATTGAGTCCACTGGCTTTCAGACTTCTTCACTTCGTGAATCACGTCTTCAAGCTCTGATTGCCTCGACAAAATAAGTGCCGCAAGAGTATTCGCATCTTTAGATAAAAGGTGCTTAATTTCAGCGAGGCGCTTCTCACCTTGTTCAAGCTCATGGTGGGCTTGTTCCAACTTGGTAAATTCAGGACGAATCGCGTCAAATTCTTTAATCAAATGGCATTCGCGGATCCAATCCTCTACTCGGTTGCGGCTTAAGCTTGAGCTAGGGGGCTGCACACCATCTTCTTCCAAAATAGCAGCAATCATGGCTTTTATGGTTTCCATTTTGCCTTCTTTGGAATGCACGGCTTTTGCTAGCTTTTCAATGTGCCGCAAATGGGTGTTGTTTTCGCACAAGCTAAACACTTTAGCGTACCCCAACAACTCTCTGTTATTGGCTGATTGATTTAGCACGGTGCGGTCATTTTGCAAAATCGCACGAAACTCTTTGGTATTAAGCAAATTTGTCACCATGATATTGGCGCGCTTTACGTTCCTCGCCAATTCATTCATGGTCACACTGCTATGATCACCTTGGTTGTTTTTGTACAAGTAATCTTCTAGCTCAAAAGGTTTGCCGATAAAACGATAATTAACACCTGAGCCTGATGATGCGAGTACAACCTGACACAAATCGCCTTCAAACCGAGCATATTCATAAATGATAAAGCTCGACTCTCGAGGCAAGTACCATTTTTCAAAACTGTCTCGTGTAGCGGGAACAACACGGCTCGGATATTCGCCGTAAAAAACGGGAATAAGGCGTTGCAACGTGGTTTTTCCTGATGCATTCGTACCACAAATATTGGTATGTCCATTCAGTTTCAACTCAACCACGCCGGGAAGGTGGGTATCAATCAAAATTATACGGTGTAAGCCTGGCATAGAATTCCTACTGCTGTTCTTATTGACGACCGCGCAGACACATCGATTATCGTTATCTGGCTATAAGGTGTTAGAGGCGGTGCGAGGCCGGCGCAACTCTATATTCGTGTGCTGCGGCCAAATACAAACCCTTGCAGTTTACCTTTAAATGACAGGGAACAATATAAAATACGCGAAGTAACCATCACAACTGCTCATTTTTTTTACAATATTGGTAGAAAAATCTCAGCCACCATGCATCGACAGCTCCCTCCGCCCACACGCTCGATAGTCTCAATAGAAGATACTACCGGAAGGCCGTGCTCCTTGAGTTGTGCTTGTTGCGATGCAGACATGCCATGATACGCAGAAGACGACATAACCCAGTATGTTTCATTCTGACGATTTTTAACGGCCAATATGTTGCCGCAAAATTGTGTTTCCATTTGCGCCATGGAAATCTCCATCACGTCATGCGTTGCATTCAGTGCCTTCATAACACGTGCCCGTTGGTCTTTAACGATGGCTTCTTTACACACAATCGCCAGCGTCGGGCCAATACTCATTAGCACGTTAGTATGATAAATCGGTGTTCCTGTTGACCCTTGGGTATCAAACGTAATGTAATCGTTTACGCCTCCGTAGTGGCAAAGGCGCTCAAGCAATACGTTGTCACAACGCTCCGACAGTGCAGTAAAAATACGCTGATTGGTATGATCAAAAACCATTGCCCCCGTGCCCTCTAAACTGCCAGAGCAATGGGCTTCAAGCGTCGCAACATCCATTAACTGATTAACCGCATATCCCGCTTCGTTAAGCACACGCTTGAGTGCCTTGGGCTTCACTTCCGCTTGTCGGTTGGGTGTATGCATTGGGTATAGTAGAACCTCTCCCGAGGGATGAGTCGTTAACCAGTTATTCGGAAAAACTGCATCGGGCGTGTGTTTCTCGTCGTGAGCATCCATGATCACGACGCTTATCTTTGCCTGCTCCAAATTATGCACCATGGCATTAAACTCGCTGACGGCTGATTGTCGAACGCGCTCAGAGGAGGTCGTAGGGCGGTGCTGAAACACATTGTCTTTGCTGGTTTCACGATTAAAGCCAAAGTGCCGTGGTGGCACCATCAGTACGGCATTAGCCGGCGCTTCTGAAAAAAATGAACTCATCACTTTACATCAACATCACAATTACTAAAAAGAGGGCTATGCCTCTGTATTTTGAAACGATGCAAAAAATACCGCGATTCTCTCTACATTGCATCTGTTGTTTTTTAGATTATTCGTTGTCTCTGCTGCAGGCATTTAGCGCTTTCAATACCCTATCGGTTTGACACGCCATGTAATCATTGATTTTAACATGATCTGGCTTCCAACCCGCTAGGAATCGGTGAAAGTCAGCCCAGGCATAGGGATATAACATCTGCCACTCGGCTACTACGTCATCTGTAGGAATATCCGCATTCAAATTGTCTAATGTCGATGCAAGCCGAGAAAAATAACAAGACAACCAGTGTTTTTCAGTGCTAAACAACTGTTTTGAGTTCAACACGCCTCCCAAAAAATACGCGACATCTTGCACGCCTGCGCCCTGCCCTACATACTGAAAATCTACTGCAGCAGCACAAGCACCTGATTGAGTAAAACAAAAGTTAGCCAATTTTGCATCGCCGTGTAGCAACGTTTTAAATTGGGCCCGATGCAATGTGGTGCTAATGTGTTTAGCACACTGTTTTAATTGACCGTCGGCCATGGCCTGCCATTCATCTAGTCGTGTTGCTAAATGCCAATAACTACCGACATCAGGAAGCACCGACGTGTCGTTCACAAGATAATAGGCATGGAAATCAGCTAACCAATACAGTACTGTGCGAATGTGCGTCTCGACAGATGCCCTAGAAGGCCCCTTCGCAGTCGCCTTGGCAATTGCCTCGCTGTGCCCAAGCGCATTCACGTTTGCAGATGTCTGAGTAAAGCCTTTGGCGGCTAAATCTTCCAACACAAACACATAACCTTGACCTTCTTGCTCAGATGCAAGCAAGTTGGCAGTCAAACAGCTGAGTTCACCTTTTTCCCTCCTCGGTAAGCGATGGAAAAGGTAAAACTGTCTTTCCGTGGCAAATGACTGCAACTTTCGTTGGTGAGACGCGGCGGTATTCCATCCTCTGGGGTGCGATGCGACGTTAGGCGGGTTGACCCATTTGATAACCACAGGCGCATGCAATGCTTGGCTGTAACCTCGAAGAATTTGGCCGTAACCACTCCACAGTGGTTGCACAAGCGTCGTATCAGTCAGTTTAAGAGATTCAATATAATCTTTCATATCTATTAAGGGTTTCAGATATTTGCAAATGGTCGGACAAGTTGTAGGATGTTAATAATGTATATCCTTTTGTTAACAGTTTACCCATCAGGATCAGTTTAACAGCATTCCGTTGTCGGAATGAAATGACAAGAATAGAAAGAGATTATGGAAACGAAAACGGCTTTTCCGCACTTGCTAGCTCCTTTAGATTTAGGTTTTACTACCCTTCGCAATCGCACACTTATGGGGTCAATGCATGTAGGCCTTGAAGAAGAAAAAAATGGATTTGATAAACTTGCTGCATTTTATGCAGAACGTGCAAAAGGCGGTGTTGGCCTTATCGTTACTGGAGGCATCAGCCCCAATATATCTGGTTGGGTAGCGCCTTTTGGTGGCCGAATGAGTAGCCGCCGTCACGCTAAAAAGCATAAAGTGATTACCGATGCAGTACACAAAGAAGGTGGCAAAATCTGTATGCAAATATTGCATACAGGCCGTTATGGCTATCACCCTTTTGCTGTGTCTGCGTCTGCCATTAAATCTCCCATCACCCCTTTTAAACCCCGCGCGTTGAGTAAGCGGGGTATTAAAGGCACCATCGACGATTATGTAAAGTCTGCGGCATTAGCCCAACAGGCTGGATACGATGGAGTTGAAATCATGGGATCTGAGGGCTACCTGATCAATCAGTTTTTCTGCAAGCGCACTAACCATCGAGACGATGAGTGGGGCGGAAGCTTAGAAAATCGTGCTCGTTTGGCCATCGAAATAGTCCGTCAAACCCGAGAAAAAGTCGGCACTAATTTTATCATCATTTACCGCTTGTCAATGTTGGATTTGGTTGAAGGCGGAGCGCCGTGGGAAGAAATTGTGTATCTCGCTAAAGAAATCGAGAAAGCAGGCGCCACCCTTATCAACACGGGAATTGGCTGGCACGAAGCCCGCGTCCCCACTATCGCAACCTCCGTGCCTCGGGCCGCATTTACGTGGGTAACTGAAAAAATGAAAGGCGAAGTGTCAGTGCCTTTAATTACCACTAACCGCATTAATATGCCGGAAGTGGCAGAAAAAGTATTGGCTGACGGACACGCCGATATGGTGTCGATGGCACGACCATTTTTAGCCGATGCCGACTTTGTGGTAAAAGCCGAGCGTAACGAATCTCACCTTATTAATACCTGTATTGCTTGTAACCAAGCCTGTTTAGATCATGTTTTTGAGCAAAAACGAGCCAGCTGTTTAGTCAACCCAAGAGCCTGCTACGAGACGGAATTAATATTTAAACAACCTGCCAACAAAAAGAAAGTCGCAGTGGTTGGGGCTGGCCCAGCGGGACTGTCTTTTGCTACTTATGCAGCTGAGCGTGGTCACGAAGTGCATCTTTTTGATAAAGAAAGCGAAATTGGCGGGCAGTTTAACTACGCCAAACAAATTCCGGGCAAAGAAGAGTTCTATGAAACGATTCGGTATTTTGACCAACGTATCAAGCAAACAGGTGTGCATGTGCACTTAAATACGCTAGCTGATGAAGACACACTGACCTCACAAGGTTTTGATGAAGTCGTGCTGGCAACGGGTATTATTCCAAGGCAGTTATCAATACCAGGCATCGAGCATCCGAAAGTGATGTCGTATTTAGATGTACTCAAACACCACAAACCTGTGGGTAAGAAAGTCGCTATTATTGGGGCTGGCGGTATCGGCTTTGATGTAGGCGAGTTTTTAGTAGAAGAAGAGAGCCTAACAACTCACCGAGATAAATGGCTAGCACACTGGGGGATTGATAAATCGTTGTCGACACCTGGCGCACTGATGCAACCTGAACGGCAACCTACCGATCGCGAAGTGTATTTATTGCAGCGTAAAACCTCAAAAGTGGGCGGCGGATTAGGCAAAACGACGGGCTGGATACATCGAACGTCCCTTACTCATCATAAAGTGCAAATGATTAACGGCGTTAGTTACGAGAAAATTGATGATGAAGGTCTGCACATTACGATTGGCAACACGTCTCGCATTCTTGATGTCGATCACATTATTGTTTGTGCAGGTCAAGAGCCGCTGCGCACGTTACAACAAGGATTAGAAACCAAGGGCATGACCGTGCATCTAATTGGTGGTGCGGATGTAGCCGCTGAATTAGATGCCAAACGCGCAATACGACAAGGTGCAGAACTTGCCGCAGCAATGTAACGGTCTATCGGTGGCTGAGTAGATTCACCGAATAACGCCTTGTAATTCAATTAGGTGCAGCAACACTATGTAATACAGGCTTGCTGCGCCTTCATTAACCCTTCCCTTCTCACACGTTCTGGCAACGTAATCCTTTGATTGTCATTCACTAGTGATAAAACGGTGCTACATTTACTATGTAGAATTGCGTATGGAGACATCTGATGAGTGATGAACTGTCTATCTGGTTAAAATTAAAATCGCTTCGAGATGAACTAAAACTGCAAGTTCATCTTATGAGTATGGAGCTTGAAGACGAGTGGCAGCAGCTTGAGCATAAGTTTTCGCGTATGAACAGTAAGTTTGAACGAACACTGATGGAAAAAGCGCAGCACCTTGGCGAGCATCGGGAGCAATTTTTTGTCGGCGACGAAGAAGAGCTTGAGTTATTACTAAAGGACTTTGACAATTTAAAACGTCGAAATCAACAATAACTGAGAAACAACAATAATTAGAGGAATCAAATGAATCGGAATCTACAGATCGGAATAGCGTTATCCGTATTGAGTTTAACCCCAATCAGTGCATCATTTGCAGGCGATCACAAACATGACAACGCTGTGGATGATAGCGTTATTTCCCAACAGCGCGCGGCACTGTCTACTAATACCCAAGGCGCAGGGTTCGGGCCTCAATCTCCCCGAAATATTGATGATAAAAAAGGCGATAACCGCACACACTTCTCGCTTTCCCCCGCTTCATCTCAAATGAATCTATGCAACATTCATTTCCACAAAAATGCGGAACATGCTGGCGGTGAATTCGCAAGCTATGCAGGTAATGGTGACGGTAAAGGACACAACACCGGCTATGTGTATTCTGGTCAACTCTCTGACAGTGAATCAACGCCATTTAAAGAAGCGGTTTGTGCTGGCAAGCATGGTGGTGTGAAGGTAGGCGATACCGTAGAGTTTCACTACGTGCATTCATCTGCTGACATCACACCAGGGCCCACCCTTGGCGCCTGTTTAAGCGATGCCAATAAGAATCCACAGTTACGTGTAGAAGCCCAAGTATTTGTCGTGGTTAACGACAAAAGCGCCCTTGATGCGAATAAGGTGAATAAGGTCGCGAAGCAAAATGGATTGCACCAAGCACTCAATATCCCCTCAAATACAGGAAAACCAGTGCAGTATTTAGGGTCTACGACAGGGCCAAGTTACAACGAGCAAGGTTCACCATTACAGGTGACTTGGCGCGTACGCCCCAACGTTGAGAAACTGGATATATCGAGTCTGAAATCGTGGTGTGAAGACAACACATTCAACGAAGATCACGCGCACGGTGTACGCAATCTGGTAACAAACCCAGCGCTACTTTCCCCTATTAGCGACTAACTCGGCGACTGCATTTACTCAGCTTTCACCTGCCAAGTATAGGTTGGCGGTGAAGGCTGAAATACCAAGGTTAATTTTTTATCGACAGCAGGTTTAGTTTGAATAACCTGCTTGTAAACGTCGAAACTAAACGGGCACACAGTGTCGATTAATTCCTGACGGATGGTAATACTTAAGCTTTTTCTTAGTGCTTTGTCTAGCCGATGATATTCATGTTCGAAGACCGGAACCAGTGTATTGGTATCGCGATAGCCACTCATTATAGGAACAATACGGACTTCTTGATCCATCCCTTCATTTTCTGTGGGCTCCCCCATACTTGATACAAACCCTACATACACCTTTCGATTTGATAAGCTAAATAACATGGGCTGAATTTGTAACGACGCGTCTAACAGCATTTTGTCCATTGGACTATCTTTAACCAGTTGCTTCATTAGGAAAATTTTCGCATCAATGCCATTTTTTTCTGAGCGGCGTTTTAACGCCAAATCACTCAGCCAACACCAGCCGGAAGCGATGAAAAACATCAATAGCGACAAAATGATAAACCAGGCAACTTGGTTTAATTGTGCCGCATTACCCAGTTGCATAGCCTGCAAACCAGACACCAATCCCGCATGAACATCCAGTGGTAATGTTAGAGAAAAAGCTGATAAGTGGAGTTGTGGCGGTAAAAGGTAATTGATGCTTGCCCCTAATATAAACGCAAGCAAGAAACACATTAATCCATACCCCAAACACTTTAAATACAGTAACTGCCCTTGGTAGCGATGCAATCGAATAAACGCCTGAGGATCGTTAATTAAAATGTAAAACCCTGTACCTAAAATGGGAAGAATAAGGAAGGCGAGCATAGATTGTCTTTCCGTAGATGTACGTATGAAACGTGAGTGACAGCGTCCTTAATTCGATATGAAGACTTAAATTTTATTAGCGACGAGTTGCTCTGCCATTTTGACTGCATCAGCATACTGCTTTGAATTTATGATGCTGTCTTGATCAACTTCCACTGTGCCTCTGCCAACAACGCGTACTTTGGCACCGCTATTTTGTACCGTGTTAAGTAATTCTTGTTGCTCAGCCGTTAGCTTAGAACGAAAGAAGCTAAACATACGCTATGCCCCTCATACGTTGCCTCATAATTAAATAATCCAATAACATCGTACACGCATTATACACCACCGTCTAGCGTAGCGTCACATTTGCAGAACCTATTTTTTTCATGCATATAATACGCTAAATCAGCTGCGCCGCCACGTTATTAATCGTATACCTTCGCCGCTTTAAACAACTGCAAATGCACCTCAACAAGCGCGGGAATATCACGTTGATACCCGCCGCCAATCACCGCCATAACAGGCACATTATGCGCCTTACAATAATCTATAACCATCTTATCTCGCTGAAAAACACCGGATGTAGTGACATTCAAGTGTCCCAAATCGTCATCGATATGAATGTCGACACCCGCGTCATAAATGACTGCGTCGGGCCTGGCTTGGCGAAATGCCAAGTACAGCGTTTCTTCAAGTGCTTCTAAATAGAGTGTGTCTCCCGCTCCCTTGGGCAGCGGAATGTCGATATCTGATATTTGCTTTCTATGAGGGAAATTTTTCTCACCATGAATCGACACCGTGAAAATATCGGAACGGTCTTCAGCTAACTTGGCCGTGCCATCCCCTTGGTGGACATCACAGTCAAAAATCAATACCTTGTCGATATCGCGATACTGCAATAAGCGATTAGCAGCAATAAACAAATCGTTCACCATGCAAAACCCTGAACCAAAATCATAAAACGCATGGTGATAGCCGCCAGTTAAATTCAGCGCAATGCCATATTTTTCAGCAAGCTCTGCGGTTAACACCGTCCCGCCCACAGCCGTTAGTGTTCGCTTTACCAGTTGCTCAGACCATGGAAAGCCAATGCGGCGCATCGCTTTTGCGTCGAGCGTTCCGTTATACAACGCCGTCATATACGCAGGGTCAACAAATTCACATACCTGTTCAAGCGTGAATGCATCAGGTTGCACGAAACGTGCTTTCGATACCCCGTGAGTACATAATGCATCACGGATACCGACATATTTCTCAATTGGGAAACGGTGTCGATGAGGCAACGATAGTTGACTGTAAATAGGATGAAAAACCAGATTATTCATATTTAATTATTCTAACTGCAGGCTAAAACGGGTATTTGTGCATGTGGTGTCCAACACGTGGTGTCCAACACGTGGTGTGCAAAACCCATACAATTCAGCGATTCAAAGTACAGATAATGTGAGATAAATCCAATATTAACTACACTTAATAGATAAAGTGCCACTACATGGACGTCGCTTTGCCTATGCACAAGCACAGACGATCTCCGCTGTTTTTTATCATTTTTTGTATATCTTCGGCCATTATTGCATTTGGTATATTTTACTATTTAAAAACTATCAGTAATGCCCAAACCATAGATCAGTTACATTTCCGTGAAATTGATCGCATAGGGCGAGGCTTTCAGCAATCTATCGATCGGCTAGAAAACATTTCAAAATTTCTGCAAAAAGCGGCATTTAAACAAGGTCAAGCTGTCAGCACTTACGTTAGCGACAACAACAAACAAGGGCTTACTGATTCGCTTCCTGACGACCTCAATAAATCACAACCAGAAAATACAAACGACAGCCTTGCACAAGTGATGCAAGATGAAGCGAGACAAGCCCCTTATCTGCGACACGTAGAAATTACTGACGAAAAATCATTAAAGCCCAACTACACACGTTTTTCTGTAGAAGGATCCGATTTTTATTTATCACTTCCTAATCACATTTTGCCTCCCCTGAATAAAACCAATACCCGGTTAATCAGCTACTTTATCGTGACAGAACAAGGAGAAGTGTTTTTACAGCAAGACTTTAAGAAGTCGCCAAGTGGGATAAAAATTGATAATTTACTCAGTGATATTTTAGTTTCCTCCCTCACTTCACTTGATTCTGAAAATAGCCAACAAGCCGAGAAAGACGCCCCTACACCGCCAAAGCATTACACTAGCAGCAGATTAATCAGTGAAAGCAGCATTGTTGAACGTGAAATGGCGGGAGTTAGATACCGTATTTATATTTCCCCTCAACAATTTAATGTTAAATTTAACCAAAGCGATCACGAAGATTTACGTGATGTATCTATCAGCGACAAAAAACAACGCTTATTTATTATTGGATTCGCTCCACAGTCAGATATTCAACTCGCCAAGCTGTACCTATCTCCCAGTATTGTCACCATTGCGATTGCTGCACTGCTTATTTTATTAGGTGCTAGTTCGCTGTTAAAAGTGCGATTCGTCTCACACAACTACGCCTTTACCCAGCTAGATGTAAAACGTGTATTTATGGGCATTGTCATGATGGGTAGCGTGATTTCTATCTTATGTTTCGATTATCTCATCTATTCACGTATCAATACCCTCATTCAACTCGAAGCCTCATCACTACATACGCAACTAAAAAAGCAATTTCATAGTGAGCTTGAAGATATTCGCCGAAACGTTATGCAAATTGATTTGTTTAGCGCTATGGAAGAAGCTAAAAAAGAACACGTTATCAATACAGAATTACAAACTAAATGCGTGCTCTCTCCAGAGCAAATTGGAAGACTCAGTAATATTGCCCCCCACGTGGAAAGTATGTTTTTGGCCGATAAGACGGGACGAATAGAGGGGTGTTATTGGAATTGGAAAAGCGAAGACGTATCAGCAGATATATCCTCCAGAGAGTATTTCAAGGCCGCCAAACGTTGCGCCAGCCAACCAGATCCTGATGCGCCTTGTCGCAAAGAATTAATTTTGCAGCGACTGGCGAATTTGCGTAATGGATTATTTCAAACTCAAATTGCGGTTGCGACAAACGATGACACCTATCCCGTACAAAGCGCCAGTGTCGTACTTGACGTATTTACCTATTCAATTCTTCCGAGAAATTTTGCCTTTGCCGTATTCGAAAATGCGACAGGCAAGGTGCTTTATCATACTAATGAGAATCTTAGCCTCATGGACAACTTCTACGCGGCAACCAACAATGATAACCGCGTGCTCAAAGCGGTAGAATACGGGAATGCCAGCGCCACCAGCCAGCCATTTCGCGGTGAATATTATGGTGATTTACATTACATCACCGTCGGTCGCTTACATGATCATCATGATTGGAGCTTAGCGGTACTGTATAAAAAACAAGATATGCAATTGCTGAACCTCATCGTGGTTATTACATCGCTACTCACGACCGGTTTATTTTATCTTACGATTTTTCTGCTATTACGGTTAACGCGCCGCTTTATTCCCTGGTACGCGTTGGTTCGCAGTACTCGACGTCATGGGACGTTCTATTTGTACCTCACCACCTACACAATACTATTAATGAGTATCTGCTTGTACATTTCATTGCAAACACTCACGTTATTTCATTCCCTTGCAATGTGGTTATTGTCAGTGCTATGCCTCACTTATGTGGCGGTCATTCGTACTAACAGAGCATACCACTTTGCACCATGGTTGATTGGCGCAGCGGTGTTTGTTGGCGTTATCACACTTGCCAGTATTCCCTCCTTAGCGCTAGGCGAAGAGATTATTATGGGCACAGTGATTATTGCGATGACAACGTTCGCAATGACTTATCTATCGGATGTCAGATACATTGAAAGCAGCAACAAAGACACAACAGCACTCAATAAGCCCAAATTAGAGTCGGTAGAAAATACCAAGCAATGCTTATTTATAAGCTATATGTTGGCGTTTACTGCGCTGGTTTGTATTCCGCCATCAGTTAGCTTCACTTACCATGCCGCTGACCATGTTATTAATAAAGTGGAGTTGATGGAATCAAAAGATCTCGTGGATAAACTCGAGAAGAAAATCAATAAACGGGAGCACTATTTTGCGCTGTTCAATATTCAAAACAAAGCTAACCGTGCTTTTTCGAATTTGTTTTTCTGCCTTCCCACATCCACTGAGCACGGTGATGTTGAGCGACTCTGGCAAATCAAATACTCAGAATTGAGCGCCTTTTGTGCTAGCTCCGAAACCAGTCATAGCAAGCACATTGACATTCTGACTGATCGCTTACAAAAGGCAACACCGAAACACTCTAGCCAAACAAGCTTTTCCTTAATGGCAAGTTTATTAAAATCTTCAGGATCATCGGCTGAGCTCATCGCCACACTCAATTCCATTCACTCCCACACGAACGGCGCGTCGGTTATATCGTTAGCCGTTCAAGACCGTATTTACCATGCAATACAACACAACCTGTTCGTACTTATGGCCTTTGCGCTAATCGTGGGTGTCTTAGGATGGTACGTCATTTCACACATCGTTCTTAATCGCATTATTGGTTCACATATTATTGAGCAGCATCGTAACGAAGATAAGCGCAGTGAAATAGAAAGCGACCTTACCAACTTATTTGACGGTTCAGAACAGCACCAGCGAGTAATGATTTTACGCCCTCGAAGAAGCACCATAGAGAGAATACTGAGCCAACACAAAACACGACTACTGTTTTCAGGCTGTTTGGATATACAAGCTGAACTTCGCCAAAAACAAATGAGAACGGAGACACAAGAAAAAAGCGTATTCGCAAAACTCGTTCCGCCATTAAGCGGAGAAGCGAAAGTATCTGTATCTGAGTCGCCCGAACAACATATGGAAACCGAAGAAGATGTCATTCTTCGCCTTAAGGATACGGTGCGACATTGCCATCACGACAGTCCACTCTTGGTCATTAAAAACTTAAGCGCTATCGCGCTAGATAAGACTTACCGACACAAAGCGCTAGAGTTCATAGAGTTTGCGATGCATTTTCCCCACCTGCAAATCATCATCATTTCAGATGTAAGCCCATTATATCGCCTGACCAAACAACAATATTATCCCAATGCCGATTGTACTCAAATGGCGTGTGCCACCGAAATCATGCGATGGGCGAGCCTATTTACGCAGTTTTCAAAATATTACGATTGGTTTCCCTGTCATGGACGCATCAGAGAATTTCCTGAACATCCCTACGAAATACTACGCAGAGAGTGCACTAGCTGGCCTGAGCTTGAGCGCGTAGAGCAAGTCTTCGTTCGTTACCATTTGTCCATCAAAATGAACGACAAAAAAACCCGCAGCAAAATCAGTTTTTTATACGATTTTTTAAATCAAAGTGAACGCAGCTTGTTCGAATGGTTAGAACTAAAAGTGAAAAAGGCAGAACAAAACATTTTTAAAGAAACCATTCTTCAACACTGGACGAATAGTGAAATCACCGCGTTTTTTGTAGAAAAGGCGGGCGCAACCTACCGCTATCGCTGGGAACTTTGTACCAAAGAAGAACGACTTCTTCTCTATCAACTCGCCACTGATCATTTTGCCAACCCTCTGAATAAAGATGCACTCGAGCATCTGATACGTCGAGGATATGTCGTAAACAGAGGGAATTGGGAACTCGCCAGTGCCAGCTTTGGTAGCTTTATATTACATGCTGAAAAACATTCAGAAATGCGTGACTGGATTGAAGACTCCAAAGAAAGTCCGTGGCGCTACATCAGAATACCGCTATTTATATTGGTCTTTTCACTGTTGGCCATTGTTATGTACGCTGCGACAGAGGCTTATGAAACCATACTGGGATTGCTCACTGCGACCCTCACCTTGGTTCCTGTTTTGCTGCGTAATATTACCCTTTTCAAAGGGACTTCAACGTTAGAATAGGCAGTCTGATAAACAATTAAAGCGCATATGGTCTGGGGCACACAGCCTGGAGCACATAGCTTGGAGCACATAGCTTGGGGCACATAGCCTGGGACACATGGTCTGGGGCACATGGTCTGGGGCGCATAGCCTGGGACACATAGCCTAGCACTCTACCTTTAAAAGCAAAACCACCTACAGGAGTAGGTGGTTGCAACCTTGGCCTTAGCCATTAAAAGTCGTATATCGTAGCGCGTGTGAGCAACTCGTCGGTTGAAATTCGGTTGATAACGCACGCGTTGATGTCTTTTTGTTTAAACACATAGATGCGATCACTGCGCGACGACTGATCATCGACCTGACCAAACTTATCTAGCACAAAAGACACATTTTGCTCTTTTGGCAGCGACTTCAAACCAGCACCATAGTTACATAACACATCACCAATCCCAGATTCGAACTTAGCGAGAAAGGCTTTGAAAGTTTGCTGGCGCGCTTCAATACGTTTCTCATTCAGCGCTTTATGCTCAACCTCTAACTGCTCAGAATACTTCGCAATTTCCTCACGTTTACGTTTAATTTCTTCGAGTTCTTGGCGTAGTTCAGCTTCGTTTTGTTCTAGCTGCGACAGATGTGTTTTGTCTGCACTACGCTTTTGAAAGTCAATGTCACGTAATCGCCGATCGTACTCTCGCTGCTCCCACGCATACTCTCGCTCTTGTTCACGCAGATTGCGAAGTTTGTTGCGTGCTTTACGCATTTCTCCTCGAGCGCTCTCAAACGCCGAACGAGTGGCATCTTCGATTTCTTCTTGAATATCGATGACCATTTCATCCTCTGAGGTAATAAAATGCACGGAAGGTAAATCAGGAACCGGCGGAATAGGCACATCTGATAGCAAATCAGCAATATCAAAATTCCAACCGCCATTGCTGGTTGTGACTTCGAAGACAACACCTTGATCAGCAAGGTACGTTGCCTCTACGCCACGCATTCTAATACCCTTATCTTTTGCATCGAGCGTCAATGCGGTTTTCATGATATTCGACATGATTTTCAGCTCTTTATGTAATGCTTGCATGTCGGTTTGCGCCTGTGAGGGGGCAACTAATGTTGTGGCGAGAATTCCCGCAATCAGTCTCTTTTTCATTATTACATCCTCAATTATTGCATTTCGTTTAAGGTCGGTTGTTGCGGGTCTGTTACCGTATCCGACAAGTGATAAATATGGTTCTCTAATTTGTTTAATTGCCGCGCATAGAACATCTGATCATCGCTGCGTTGCTGGTTAATAAATTCAATAAGCGCAGCAAAGTCTTCTTTTCTTTCCTTGCGACTTGACGATAGTAAGTACTTAGTTAACTCCGTATTAGTTGCCAATTGTTGTTGCTGTAACGCTTGTGTATATTGGGTGAGTACTGCGGTTTGCTGATCTTTGTATTCTGTCATCTGCTCATCAATCATGGCCTGAAGCTGCTGTGCATTTGGCTGAGACGAAAAACCGAGCGTAACGCTGCCATTATCCACCCTGACTTCAAATCCGGTAATCACCATCACAATGGCTAACATCGAGGTACAAAATGACATAGCCGGTAACGCTTGCCACTGCCACCACTTGGTTGTATCAGGTGAAGTGAAGGTAGCGTCGCGATTCCAAGAAGGCACAGACTGAAAAGAATGACTGTCGACATCCATCATTGCCACATTCGCTGCCGCAACATGTTCGCTGAAGGCCTCATCCTGACTGCATGCTTTTTCAAACGCATCGCGCTGCGATTCAGTTAAGGTACCCTCTAACCAAGCGGCCAATAATTCGTGTTTGTCATAATTAGGCATAGTCTACCTCCAATAAAGTCTTGAGCTTGCCCAATGCGCTATATAAGCGAGATTTTGCAGTATTGGTTGAAATACCCAGTTGCTCGGCAATTTCTTCAAATGTGAATTGTCCAAAAAACTTAAGTTCTACCACTGCTTTTTGCGCTAAAGGTAACTGCTGCATCGCCACCGCCAGTTTGCCATTGTGTTGCCCAGCGCTAAATTGCTGTTCTGGTGTTCCCTGTTGGCACTCAACCTCTGGTACATCCTCCAGCCCGTGTGACGGTTTTTTGCGTCGATAAAATTCAATGCACCGATAGTGGGCAATTTTAAACAGCCAACTTTTAAACGCGCCCTCGCCACGATAATTCGACAGATTTCGAAATACAGATACAAACACTTCTTGCAGTAGATCCATGGCATCATCACGATTCCCCGTCATGCGCAAAGCGTAATTGTATATCGAACTCTCATAGCGTTTTATCAGGCTAAGCCAGGCTTTTTTGTTGCCCTGCAGCGCTTTGTTTATTAGCTGTTCATCTGTTTTTTCAAACACCAGAACATTCCGTTTATTATTGATTTGTTATTTATGTCGAGATAACGATTTAAAAAGTTTGAAAATCATCAAATTTTTTTATTTTAATGCGGGAACCGGCGTTAATGGTGCCAACAATTCCGCTAAATACCGAAATAACCTCACTCGAGTAGTACCACTTCGCCATACCAAGCCGATTTCTCTGTATGCATTTTCTTCTGCAGGCATGGATATTAGCGGTGCCGAACCTAGTATATTCCGCGCTATGGCCATTTCAGGCATAAAGGTGTAGCCCATTTTGGCGGTTGCCAATTGAACTAACGTGTACAAATTACTGGCAGCGAGCGAACTGACTTGCTCGGAGTGCTGTAAGCCGCAGGCACTGACCGCATGCCCTGTTAGGCAATGCTCGTTTTGCAGAAGAAAAATACTTTTGGCTGGCAGTGCCGACATATCCAGCGGTTGAGGCAATTCACCCGCTAAGTCTCGATGAGAGATCAAATGAAAGGGATCGTGACCAATCACGAGCTGCTTGCACCCTGGTGTTTCCATCGGCAGCGCAAGAATCAATAGATCCAATGCGCCTTCATTTAATTGAGAAAGCAAATTTGCAGTGGTGTCTTCTTGCAGTTGAAGGCTAATCTGAGGTAACACTTCATTCACTTTTTGAATAAGCCCTTCAAACATAAACGGCGCAATGGTTGGAATGACACCTAATTTCAGTGTGCCAGCTTTCCAATCTCCTGCCGAACGTGCAAACTCCACAAGTTCACTTGCGTCATTGAGTAACTGCCGGCTTCGCTCAACCAGTTCAAGCCCAAAAGGAGTAAACACAAAAGTTTTGTGATCACGTTCAAGCAACTGTGTACCAAAATGCTCTTCGAGGTTTTGAATTGCTGTGCTCAATGTCGACTGACTGACATGACAATGCTTGGCTGCCCGATTAAAGTGCTGTTCCTGATGCAGTGTCACTAAATAATGCAAATGTTTTAGGTTTGGCCACTTCATTATTTTTGCTCACCTTTTGAATAGTTTAACTCGATTAAGAGTGACACATTTTCAATAAAACTTCTATTAAAGAGCAAACTATGCGTAAGGGTTAACACACTGAAATGAAGACAGTATTCTTGATGATGCGATTAAAAAATAGACTATCGTCAAGTTCAAACTAATATAATAGATCAAACCAATATAAGCCCATAGCTGCTTGTCTGACCTAAAAAAAAGCAAGAAAGAATCTATGTCAATTAACGATTTTTACCGATTTATTATTTTATCTTGTGGCACTTCCTGTATGATGCGCCTCAAATTTAACCCTTTAATGACAATGCAGCACATATAAATTAGCTAAAGAGAGCAAAATTATGTCTTCAAACTCATTTTTGGGGGTGTTTGCAAAATCCCCCCTAAAACCACTAGAAGACCACATGAATGTGGTTCATAAGTGTGCGCAAGGATTGCTTCCCTTCTTTGAGTCTACATTCAAAGACGACTGGAGTGCGGCTGAAACCTTACAGCGTGAAATTTCTCGTTTAGAGAAAGCTGCCGATGAGCTTAAACGCGAGCTTCGCGTAAACTTACCGGGCGGTATCTTCATGCCGATTCAGCGTCAAGACCTACTCGATTTGCTGACTCAGCAAGATAAAATTGCGAATAAAGCAAAAGATATTTCAGGTCGCGTGCTTGGTCGCAAACTATTGATCCCTCAAACGTTACAAACGCACTTTATTGCTTACCTTGAGCGTTGTCTTGCGGCAACTCAGCAAGCACAAAAAGTGATTAACGAACTCGATGACCTACTGGAAACTGGCTTTAAAGGCCGTGAAGTCCGTATTGTTGAAGATATGATTGAAGAGCTTGATCGCATCGAAGACGACACAGACGGTATTCAGGTTGAACTGAGACAAGAACTTCACGCACTTGAGCCGACACTCAACCCTGTTGATGTGATGTTTTTGTACAATATTTTTGAGTTGGTTGGCGAGCTAGCTGACGTATCAGAGCGTGTTGGTTCACGTTTAGAGTTAATGCTAGCTGCGTAAGAGAGTAGTACAATGGATATATTAACGAGTTACGGCACAATACTAATAATTACAGCCGCTTTAGTTGGTTTTCTGATGGCATGGGGTATTGGTGCTAACGACGTGGCCAACGCAATGGGCACATCTGTTGGTTCCAAAGCACTTACCATCAAACAAGCGATTCTTATCGCGATGGTATTCGAATTTGCCGGCGCTTATCTTGCTGGCGGCGAAGTAACCTCTACAATCCGCAAAGGCATTATTGATTCCGCCTATTTTGTTGACGAACCCGAGTTATTGGTATTCGGTATGATTTCGTCGTTACTGGCCGCAGGCTTGTGGCTAGTGTTCGCCTCATATCTAGGCTGGCCGGTCTCTACCACACACTCAATCATCGGTGCTATCGTTGGCTTCGCTGCAATCGGCGTAAGTGTAGACGCAGTATCTTGGGGCAAAGTAGGCGGCATTGTCGGAAGCTGGATTATTACACCTGCGATTTCCGGTTTTATTGCTTATCTTATCTTCCAAAGTGCGCAAAAACTGATTTTTGATACCGACAAGCCATTTGAAAATGCAAAGCGTTATGTTCCTTTCTATATGGGACTTGCAGGCTTTGTAATGTCTTTGGTTACCATCAAAAAAGGTTTAAAACATATTGGTCTAGATATTCCATCAAACCAAGGATACTTAATTGCAATTGCCATCGCGGTCTTAATTGGTTTTATCGGTAAATTGGCTATCAATAGAATTAAATACGATCCGAACGCAGATAAGAACACACATTTTGCCAACGTAGAAAAAGTATTCGCTATCTTAATGGTAGTCACGGCGTGTTGTATGGCATTTGCTCATGGTTCAAACGATGTGGCAAATGCAATTGGCCCCCTTGCTGCGGTTGTGAGTATTGTTAGCAGTGGCGGTGAAATCAGCAAAAAAGCAGAACTCGTCTGGTGGATTCTACCACTGGGTGGTTTGGGTATTGTAGCTGGTTTGGCCTTGTTTGGTCACCGTGTTATCAAAACCATTGGTAAAGGCATTACTCACCTTACGCCTAGCCGCGGTTTTGCCGCAGAACTAGCTGCTGCCTCTACGGTTGTTATTGCATCAGGTACAGGTTTACCGATTTCCACCACGCAAACGCTTGTAGGTGCGGTATTAGGTGTTGGTATGGCACGCGGTATCGCCGCTCTGAACTTAGGTGTAGTCAGAAACATCGTAGTATCGTGGGTAGTCACATTGCCTGCTGGTGCGGCACTATCGATCGTATTCTTCTTTATGATTAAAGGCATCTTCGGCGTTTAAGCAATTGCCTAACCATTGAGGTTAAGTCTCTGAAAGCCGGTGTATTTTTACATCGGCTTTTTTTGTCATAAAACAGTCATACTCTTCTTAATTTTTATTTCTTCAAAAAGTTGTAAATTCTTTAAAACACGCAACACTTAATCGCTGGGGCTGATTCGCAAAGTGTAATAAAACTGTCATATAACTTACATATACTGTGCGCACTTTCTACTCATCGTTATGAAATGAAATTGGGAAATTTATGAAAAAGCCTATGATTTTAGCCGCGTTGACTATGACCTACGCACTGACTTCTGGTGTTGCACATGCAGCACGAGACTACATTAACGTAGTAGGTTCTTCTACGGTGTATCCGTTTTCAACCGTAGTGGCAGAACGTTTCGGCAAGTCTACCCCGTTTAAAACCCCTAAAGTCGAATCAACCGGTTCTGGTGGTGGCTTAAAATTATTCTGCCAAGGCGTAGGTATTCAATTTCCTGACATCACAAATGCATCAAGACGCATTAAAGAATCAGAAGTCAGCATGTGTGCCGAAAATGGCGTTAAAGACATTATTGAAGTGCTAATTGGTTTCGATGGTATTGTCATCGGAAACGCTGCCAGCGTGGATAAAATGGAACTCACTCGTAAAGACTTGTTCCTTGCACTGGCTAAAGAAGTGCCAAACCCAGATGGCTCAAATACCCTTGTTGCGAACCCATATAAAACATGGAAAGACGTTAACCCAGCATTGCCAAACCGTGCAATCGAAGTGCTAGGTCCACCTCCAACGTCGGGTACGCGTGATGCCTTCGCAGAGCTTGCTTTAGAGGGTGGATGTAAGAAATTTGACTGGATTGGTGATTTGAAAAACCAATCTAAAGCCGCAGACAAAGCGGGTGATAAGGCAAAAGCGAAACAACTTAAGAACCGTTATAAGTCTATTTGTCACACGGTTCGTGAAGACGGCCCGTATATTGAAGCCGGTGAAAACGACAATTTGATCGTACAGAAGCTAAATGCCAATAAGAACGCACTAGGCATCTTTGGATTCAGTTTCCTAGACCAAAACATCGATCAAATTCAAGGGGCATCGATTGACGGTCAAGATCCAACATTTGACACGATTTCAGATGGCTCTTATCCGGTGTCTCGCCCCCTTTACTTCTACGTGAAAAAGGCACATATCGGTGTAATCCCTGGCATCAGTGAATACCTTGCAGAATTCACCAGTGAAAAAGCATTCGGTGAAGAAGGCTACCTAACTGAGAAAGGCATGATTCCGCTAAATGAAGAAAAGCGTGATGAAATTGCCACAACAGTTGCGGAACAAAAAACGCTATAAATGTAGTCTCAATTTATTGGGCAATCTATGCCCATACTATTGAAATGCCGGCTCTTTGTGAGCTGGCTTTTTAACGCTTAAAGAGGAGCAAAAATGCAATTAGTACTCCTTCAAAGCATCCAACTTCCATTACAAATAGGTTCCTAGAGGTTATATGGATACGTCAATGTTAATCACATCAGCCTTTGTACTGATGGCAATTGCTTTCGTTATAGGGCGTGCGCGCTCTTTGGCAATTGCAAGTGATTTAGGAGGGCCCAAGGCGCTCAACTCTCTACCTGTTTATTACGGTACACTCATGGCAATGTGGAGCGGCATCCCTTGTCTTGTCCTCGTTGCACTGTGGAGCGTAGTCGATGATTACGCGATCGCCCATATCATTACGCAAGAACTTCCTGAGCAGGTAAAAGCCCTGCCTGAAACTGAGCTTAATTTGGTATTGAGTCTGATTACCAATATCGCGGCGAATAACGCCATGGGCTTGGACGCTGAGCCCTATGTAATTAACTCTGCCAATCGACTCATTGCACTTCAACAAACCAGCAATATGGCTTTGACCGTAGTATGTTTAAGCACAGCCATGATTTTGATGGTGTTGGTATGGCTGAAGATTTCGCCGAAAATGAAGGCGCGTATCAAAGTCGAAAAAGCCTTCACGAACATCCTACTGTTGTGTGCATCAATTGCCATTTTTACAACGGCAGGCATTGTATTGTCTGTATTGTTTGAGTCCATTCGCTTCTTTCAAAGCGTGCCTATTCACGAATTTTTATTCGGATTGGAATGGAGCCCGCAAATGGCTATCCGAGAAGATCAGGTGGGTGGCTCAGGTGCATTTGGTGCAGTGCCCCTTTTCGTGGGAACCATGTTAATTTCAGCTATCGCGATGACAATTGCGGTCCCAGCTGGATTAATGGCTGCAATTTATTTATCTGAGTATGCTCGCCCGAAAGTCAGAACCACTGTAAAGCCGTTATTAGAAGTGCTGGCTGGTATTCCTACCGTTGTTTATGGCTTCTTTGCCGCGTTAACCGTTGCGCCATTTATTAAAGAATCAGGCGGGTTGTTTGGTTTAGATGTGTCATCTGAAAGTGCCCTTGCTGCGGGTTTAGTCATGGGCATCATGATCATTCCGTTCGTATCGTCATTGTCAGACGACGTAATCAATGCCGTGCCTCAATCTTTGCGCGATGGCTCACTAGGTTTGGGCGCAACGAAATCAGAAACCATTAAACAAGTTGTGATCCCTGCTGCATTGCCGGGCATCGTCGGTGGGGTGCTGCTCGCAGTTTCACGCGCTATCGGCGAGACAATGATTGTAGTTATGGCTGCAGGCTTAGCTGCAAACCTGACCCTCAATCCTACCGAGTCAGTCACAACCGTTACCGTTCAAATCGTGACCTTGCTTGTGGGTGACCAAGAGTTCAACAGCCCGAAAACCCTCTCAGCGTTTGCATTAGGACTGGTGCTCTTTACGATTACATTGGCATTAAATTACATCGCACTCATGGTTGTTAAGAAATACCGTGAGCAATATGAATAGCATAAATTAAGAAGAAGTATCATTGTGAAAGAATCATCTGAAAATTTAAACGCTATCGATTTAGTGAATCGCAGCCTTAAAGCGCGATACCGCGCAGAAAAGCGCTTCAAAGCATATGGTATTGCCGCGATTTTATTTGGCTTAGCCTGCTTGGTAATATTGTTTACTGACATTATCAGCAAAGGTCACAGCGCCTTCTTGCAAACCGAGGTGTATCTGGAGGTCACATTCGACTCAGATCGTCTTGATATTGACGATGTGTCAAATTCTGCTCAGCTAATGGCCGCTGACTATCAGGGCATCATTAAAGCTGCGCTACGCGAGCGCTTTCCTGATGTATCAGGTCGACGCGACAAACGCACACTGTACTCGCTAGTTAGCAATGGCGCAGGCTTTTCACTACGCGAAATGCTAATAGACGATCCATCGCTACTTGGCAAAACAGTAGGTGTCTGGTTAGTGGCAGATGACGATATCGACACTTACGTGAAAAGCCGTGGCGACAACCCTGAAGACGCATTTACTGGGCGTATGTCTGATAAGCAAATCGCGTGGGTTGAATCGTTAATGGAAAATGATCAGCTCGCGCTAAATTTCAACACGACATTCTTCACGTCAGGCGACTCACGTGAGCCAGAGCAAGCCGGTATTCTTGGTGCAGTCATGGGCTCATTGTTCACCTTAATTGTAACCATAGTGCTGTCATTCCCTATTGGGGTTGCTGCGGCCGTTTACCTAGAAGAATACGCCCCTCGCAATCGCTTAACGGACTTTATTGAAGTTAACATTAATAACTTAGCTGCCGTTCCTTCGATTATTTTTGGCTTGTTAGGTCTGGCAATTTTTATCGGCTTTTTTGAAATGCACCGTTCAATTCCGTTAGTCGGTGGATTGGTGCTGTCGCTTATGACACTTCCGACTATTATTATTTCTAGTCGGGCTGCAATTAAAGCGGTTCCCCCTTCAATCCGAGACGCAGCACTTGGGCTTGGGGCGTCAAAAATGCAGATGGTGTTACATCATGTATTACCGCTTGCCATGCCGGGTATGTTAACGGGTGCAATTATCGGTTTTGCGCAGGCACTAGGCGAAACTGCCCCACTGTTGATGATTGGTATGGTGGCTTTTATTGTAGATATTCCGGGTGGCGTGGCTGATCCAGCTACCGCCCTTCCGGTACAAATCTTTTTATGGTCTGACAGCCCTGAGCGCGCGTTCGTTGAAAGAACGTCAGCAGCTATTATGGTGTTGTTGGCATTTCTAATTTCAATGAACACGTTAGCGATATGGCTACGTAAACGACTTGAGCGTCGTTGGTAAACGTTGGAGAGTAATTGTGGAAGCAGTGATGAAAGACAATACGATGAATGAACCGACAGACAATGTCGCGACGAATATCGAAGAGAATGCGTTTAGCGGACAAACTGTTGGAACACCGTTATGTGATGACGCCAAAATGTCGATGCGTAACGTCAATGTATTTTATGATACAAAGCAAGCCATTCACGACGTGAGCCTCGATATTGGTAAAAATGAAGTGGTAGCGATGATTGGCCCATCTGGATGTGGTAAGTCGACATTTTTGCGTTGCCTTAATCGCATGAATGACACCATCGAATCCTGTAAGGTAACGGGTGACATTAAACTAGAAGAGCTAGATATCTACCACCCTAAACAAGATGTCGTGCCACTTCGTGCACGTGTTGGCATGGTATTCCAGAAGCCGAATCCATTTCCAAAATCTATTTACGACAATGTCGCATATGGACCGCGCATTCATGGCTTGGTCAACCGTAAGTACGACCTTGACGAAATTGTTGAGTCAAGCCTGCGCCGCGCTAGTCTTTGGGATGAAGTAAAAGACAGGCTTCACTCGCCAGGAACCGGACTATCAGGTGGTCAGCAACAACGTTTGTGTATTGCACGTACGATTGCCGTTAGCCCAGAAGTGATTTTGATGGATGAGCCTTGTTCCGCGCTAGATCCGATTGCAACTGCTAAAATAGAAGAATTGATTGCAGAATTAAGTCAAAAATTTACAATTGCTATTGTCACACACTCTATGCAACAAGCGGCTCGTGTCTCTCACAGAACAGCATATTTCCATATGGGCAAGCTTGTGGAAGTGAATGATACAAAACGGGTTTTCACAAACCCAGAGCATGAATTAACGGAAGCGTATATTACGGGCCGTTTTGGGTAAGGAGTGTTGAGTGGATAAATTACACTTAGAAAAACACATTAGTCATCAGTTTGATGTTGATTTAGAAGAACTGAAAAGTCAGGCGCTAGAAATGGGTGGCCTGGTTGAGCAACAAATCATCGATGCAGTGAGTGCGATTGAACACGGCGACAGCGATATTGCTGAACGTGTAATCAAGGTTGAAGACGATATTGATCTACGTGAAGTTGCGTTAGACGAAGCCTGTACCAATGTACTGGCTTGCCGACAACCCGCAGCATCTGATTTGCGTTTGGTGCTTACCGTCACCAAAATGACCCGCGACTTGGAGCGTATTGGCGACGAAGCCCATAAAATTGCCAAAATGGCATTGGCGTTACATGAAAGTGCTGACGGCCTAACAGGTTATGAAGAAGCGCGCCATATGGGCGCCCTCGTTCAACGCATGATGCAACAAGTACTAGATGCCTTCGCACGCTTTGACGTAGAAAAAGCACTGGACGTAGCTAAGGCCGATAAGCAAGTTGACCGTGAATATAAGTCAGCCATGCGTGAATTGGTCACCTATATGATGGAAGATCCGCGTTCCATCTCGCGCTCCATGAATATTTTGTGGACGTTGCGTTCACTTGAGCGTATTGGCGACCATGCGCGCAATATTGCCGAACATGTTATCTTTTTAGTCAAAGGGCTGGATGTCCGCCACTCTAGTATTAAAGAGATGGAAAGGCAGTTAAATAAGCGCTAACAGATTGTGGCTGCGCGTCATGCGCGTGAGTTCAAACACAAGAATCCCGGCTCAAACGCCGGGATTTCTATTTTATCATCTACCTTGATTCGACAATTTAACGCCGCTTTCATGGTAAAACGGCAATCACCTAAAGGCACTTAAGCCGTTTTAAACTTACGCACCACTTTACTGAGTATTTTCGCCTGCTCTTTAACAGAAGCACTGTCTTGGGCATTTTTACCTGCACTTTCACTGACTTCTGTTGTGATATCACGAATTTTCAGTACATTTTCATTCACTTCTGATGTGACCATATTCTGTTGTCGAATCGCCTCGGCAACTTGCGTGGTCATTTCCATAATGGCTCTGATATTGTTCGTTGTCTCAGCCAAAGAGGCACTGGCGTTGGCCACCTGCTTGGCACTGTCTTCGCCTTGCTTTTGGCATTCTTGCATTTCAGAAACGATGGAACTCGTGCGTTCTTGCAGCGTAGAAATAATGCTTTCAATTTCTCGGGTGGATTCTTGCGTTCGCATCGCCAGATTACGCACTTCGTCGGCCACCACAGCAAACCCTCGGCCTTGCTCTCCGGCTCTGGCTGCTTCAATGGCTGCATTCAAGGCGAGTAAGTTAGTCTGCTCTGCAATACCACGAATCACATCCAGCACCGATCCTATGGTTTGGCTATCTACTTCAAGCTGATTAACCACATCAGTGACACTATTGAGCTTGCTTGACAGCACATTGATTTGACGCACGCTTTCATCAATTTCCTTCTTACGAGCGATGGTATCGTTGTTGGTAGATTCAGCCCGCTCAGCCATTGCTGTCGTATTATTGGCAACTTCAGCAATGCTCGCTTCCATTTCATTCGCTGCGGTAGCCACCATGTCACTTTCAGCCTGCTGCCTTAACATACTGGAACTGGTTAGCTGTACATTTTCTGACAGATTTTCTGTGGCTCTGTCTAGGGTAATTGATGCCGTATGCACGTCTTTAATTAAACTTTGGAACGCATCTAGTAAAGAATCTACGAATTCGCTCAATGAAGCAATTTCGTCCTTTCCTTGAATTTGCGTGCGCAACGTGAGGTCATTATTTTCTCGGCTTTTATGCACAATGGAGCGCATTTTTACTAGCGGTTTGACTATACTGGCAGCGGTAAGCATCACCAGCACCATGACCACTGAGAAAATTAAAATGAATAAAACGATTTGAAATATAAGCGTTTTGGTTTTTTGTGCTTCTAAACTCTCCCTACCGAGTTTATCTAATGCATCCAAACTGGTTTCAGTGTTATGAATAGCTTGGCGCATCTCACCTAACACGCCCATTTCAGGCGTCAGCCCTAGCTGCTGTTGCTTTTCCACTAACGCCCTGAATTGGCGCTGATAGGAATCGATGGCATCACCGAGTTGCTGTGTTAAATCGGGTGCATAGCCCGCATCCAATACAGCTTGTCGAAATGCTTCTACGTTACCATTAAATCGGTCTAAATACTTCATATCTTCGCGCAGCATAAAGTCTTTTTCATTTCTACGCAGCTGTAGCATTGCGGCAAGCAATTTGTAGTCACTTTGTGATTTCAATGCTTCTTCTACCGAATGCACTGCTGCACGCAACCCGCCGTAAAGACCATCCTTCGGGTGTAAACCAATTTCTTTTTGTAGCTCCACTAAGCGAGAAAATGCCTCGTGGTATTCATCTACGCGTTGTCCGAGGGCAGAAAAGGGGGCAGTTTCTATTCCTGTGTCATCAAAAAACTGGCGTAGTGCCTCAATGTGCACTTTGAGCTTTGCGTAATTCTTATCGTGGTCTTCCGCATACTTCAGGTCTTTACGCATCAAAAAATCTTTTTCGTTTCTTCTGAGAATAAAAACCTGTGTGCTAATTGATTCTAGATCGCGAAGTGCCAATCCAATTTTGGTTTGATTGTTAATCTCAAACATTGAGAGCCCTATGAGAATCAGAAAACCAATCCCTACAACAACCGCATTAACAATTAAACGACGTCTGACTGTTAACTTCTGGAATATCGACATGCATTACTCTCCCCAATGTCTGATAACTGGCGATGATATTCGCCCATAACCTGCACCTAAACAAATATAGTCAACGTATTCGATTAGATACAAAAATATCGGCATTTCAGTCAGATATATGAGTGTTTTCAGCAAACTACCTTACTAATGCAGCACCGTATTTTACCATTATGCACGTTCTCAACCATGTCGCTTTGCGCGACATCAATTCCCTTAACTTGCTCTGATTACTCAATTTTCTAGATGTAGGCTACACTTTTGGCAATGCGGTCAGGAGATCGGTGTTTTGTCACGGATGCTAAACAGCAGAGCACATAAGAAAATTCATGATAACCCAATGACATTTCATTGAATTTTTTATGTCATTTTTATGAATTAAATGACGTTTTGTCACAAAACTGTAACTATAGTGACATATCGTGCTCATCACTCAGGTAGCTCTAACAAAGAAGACACACTATGACTTTGACTAAAAATCTATCTTTACTGTTAATTGCTGGTTCATTTGCCTCTTCGGTCATGGCGGATCCCATTACCGTTTATGGCAAGGCAAACATTTCGGCTCAATCTTCAGATGAAGGCGAAGGCAGTTTCACAGAACTAAAAAGCAACGCGTCACGCGCGGGCATTAAAGGAGATATGGCATTAGACAACGGACTGGAAGTGTTATACCTATTTGAATGGCAAGTGGATCTAGCCGATGTATCAGATTCTGATAACCTAAAATCCCGTAACCAATACATTGGTTTAAAAGGTGACTTTGGCAAAATACTCCTTGGCCGCAAAGACACTGTACTTAAAGAGGTCAGTAAGCCTGTTGATTTATTCAATGACTACGAAGCTGACTTAAAAGGCTTGTGGAAAGGCGAAAATAGAATGAGTGACTCCGTCTCTTATGAAAGTCCTTCATTTGGTGGGGTTAGAGCTGGGTTTACTTACATCGCAGAAGATGAGGTAGATGCTGATGATGGCATTTCAGCCACGGTGTTTTATGGCGATAAGAAGCTGAAAAAATCACGTATATTTGCGGCCCTTGCCATTGACAGCGAAGTAAACGGCTATGACACCCAACGCGCAATCGTTCAAACCAAACTGGGCGACTGGACACTAGGCGCAATTGCGCACAAACAAGAGAAAGTCGACTCTGATTCTAGCGACTCAGGTTTTACCGTTAGCGCACAGTATGCAATTGCTAAGTGGAAGTTGAAAGCGCAATTTCAGGAATTAGAAGACAATGAGAGCATTTCAGTGGGTGCAGACTATAAATTAGGCAGCGACACCAAAGCTTATATTTGGTACACCGACCGTTCTATTGAAGAAAGTGAAGACAGCTCATGGTTTGCTGTCGGCATAGAGCATAAATTTTCGATGTAATGTCTCATTTTCCGCGTAGAGGGCTTGTCGAGCCCTCTACGTTATTAGGTTGTTTTACTCTGTTGTTTTTTCCCTATCCCCCCTTCCCCAAACGTAGCTAAAAAAATTTTCACTTCCTACCTTTTAAAGTCATTCATTAGTACTTATTGTTACTATATTGCCATCAATACTAAGCGCAGGCGGTGACACGCGCATTCACGCTATGTATTTTTGGCTCCATTCTATTTGCTATGCACAGTTACAGGAGGTCGCACTAGCATGAAACCTATGATTTTTACGCTCGTTGGTAAAGATAAACCCGGATTAATCGATTCTTTAGCGAAAACCGTTTACGCACTAAAAGGCAACTGGACTGGCAGTAATTTTTCGCACATGGCCGGACACCTTGCTGGATTTGTGCACGTCGATGTGCCAGAAGAGCATCATCAAGCACTTCTCGACGCTTTTGAAGCGCATCCAGATTTACGCATTCACTTGGTTCCGGGCGAAGCGAATACACCAGAGAATGAAAAAGTGGTGCTGGTGGATGTAATGGGAAATGACAAAACAGGCATTGTTCAAGAACTTACTTCTGTGTTGCATCAATTTAATATAAATATTATTAAGTTTGACTCTTCATGCGAACCTGCACCCAATTGGGGCGGAACCTTATTTAAAGCGCAAGCGAAAGTCGCCGTACCACGAGGCTTCGATCTAGACGCGTTAACCGATGCACTTGAAGACATTGCTAACGACCTTGTCGTCGACATAGAAATTCGTAGATAAAGCAACGTGTTACGTCATTTTTCTGTCATAGAAACATGGCAACATAGAGGGTTGTAGTTTTCTCCAATAGATTTATTCGCGGTACATGCATGTCAGACACAGAGCTATATTATCCAAAAGAACTCAGTTGGTTATCCTTCAATGAAAGGGTATTGCAAGAAGCCGCAGACAAAAATAATCCCATTGTTGAGCGCATTCGTTTTTTAGGGATTTATTCAAACAACTTAGACGAATACTTCCGCGTTCGGGTTGCCGACGTAAAACGCCTCATCATTATTCATATGAATGAAGGCAATATCGACGCAGCCGAACAGATGAAACTGCTGATGGAGCGAATACAAGACAAGGTCAAGTCGATGACCGGTGAATTCGATCGAATCTTCGAAGACGTCGTGAAAGGCCTTGCTCGCTACAACATTCACCTTCTAGACAGTAAAGACGTCACGCCATATCAGTCTGAGTGGCTAAGGGATTACTTCCAAAATAAAATACTTCGCCATATCGCCCCTATTTTGCTGCATAAAAAAGTTGATTTAGTGTCACGATTAAATGGCGAATCTACGTATCTCTATGTCGCTATTTATAAAAAAGATGTTGCAACTAAGTACGCCACCATAGAAGTTCCCTCAGAAGCAATTTCTCGCTTTGTGGTGATCCCACCAGAAAAAAGCCGTAAGAAAAAGCACATCATCATTTTAGATGACATTATTAAGCTGTGTTTGGAGCAGATTTTTAGAGGCTTTGTGGCATTTGATAAGCTCGAAGCTTTCAGTTTTAAGATGACGCGAGACGCGGAATATCACATCAATGACGAAATTGATGAAAGTTTCGTAGACAAGATGTCTGAAAGTGTGAAACAGCGCCTCAATTCTGAGCCAGTCAGAGTCAGTTACGACGCTGATATGCCAATAGAAATGGTGAAAAATCTACGAAAACGACTTAAAATTTCGTCGCTTGATAGCCTAACTGCAGGCGGCCACTACCGCAATTTTAAAGACTTTATTGGGTTTCCCAATGTCGGTAGAGCATACTTAGAAAGTCCGCTATTGCCAGCCATTAGCCGTAAAATCTTTGCTGAACACGACACCATATTTGACGCCATTAAAGCAAAAGACGTCTTACTGTATTATCCATATCATCGGTTTTTACACTTCACAGAATTTGTTAGACAAGCCGCGTTTGACCCGAAAGTGCGCCATATACGCCTGAATATTTATCGAGTGGCATCTAAATCGCGAATTATTAGTTCTTTGATTGATGCCGTTGATAATGGCAAAACCGTGACCGTTGTCGTTGAGCTGCGCGCCCGCTTTGACGAAGCCAATAACATTGAATGGTCTAAACGGATGACCGAAGCCGGTATTCGTGTGGTTCTGGGTAGCCCATCATTTAAAATTCACAGCAAGCTATGTGTAGTGAGCCGCGAAGAGCGAGGAGAGCTTATTCACTACGCCCATTTCGGCACTGGTAACTTTAACGAGAAAACCGCCAAAATTTACACCGACTTTAGCTTATTTACCCGCAATCAAGAATTGGCAGAAGAAGCCATTCAAGTTTTTGATTTGATACAACAACCCTATCGGCGTACGAAGTTTCAGCACCTGCAAGTGTCTCCACTTAATTCGCGCACGAAAATTCAGGCCCTAGTGCGCCAAGAAATTCAAAACGCCAACAGCGGACTGCCTTCTGGCATCACTTTGAAGGTGAACAATCTTGTCGATAAAGAGCTCATTGATGATCTTTACCGAGCCAGCCAGAGCGGCGTTAAAGTGAAAGCCATTGTGCGAGGAATGTGCTCTCTTCGTCCTGGCATAAAAGGCTTAAGCGAAAACATAACCATCATCAGTGTCGTTGATCGTTTCTTAGAACATCCACGTGTGATGGTATTTGAAAATGCCGATAAAAAACGGGTGTTTATCTCTTCTGCCGATTGGATGACACGCAATATGGATAACCGCATAGAAGTAGGTTGCCCGGTATATGATGAAGATCTGCAACAACAAATCGTTGATATCTTGAATATCCAATTTAAAGACACCATCAAAGCGCGGGTTATCGACAAAGATCAGCAAAACAAATATGTACGCCGCGGCAACCGCCGAAAACTCCGCTCGCAAATAGAAACCTATAACTATTTAAAAGCAAAAGACCACTAAAATATCATTCCCTTAAAAATTTAAATGACGAAATCTCTGGCATAATCGCAGAGGTTTCGTATTATAAATATTGTTGTAAATTCAATATGCTAACCGAGATTTTGGGCAAACATGTGTAAATATTATCTGCACCCGTGCAGATAAAACACAAGATTCGTGATACCGCGTTTTTATCACTGCCAATTTGGTTGCGAATAAAAGAGTGACGGCGATTGATGCCCAACCCAGAATCTGTTTTAGAAAATCTTGAACCACGCCACACCACCAAAGTGGCGGCGCTCGATATAGGTTCAAATAGTTTCCACCTTGTGGTGGCCCGTATTGTTGCTGGGTCAGTACAAATTTTACATAAAGTAAAACAGCGCGTTCGCCTAGCAGAAGGGTTAGACGAAAATGGTATTTTGTCAGATGAAGCCATTGAGCGCGGTTTGGCGACCCTCAAAATTATTGCAGACAGTATATCCGGTTTTGAACCCGATTCCGTTCGCATTGTTGCCACCTACACCTTACGTAAAGCTAAGAATGCCAAAGTGTTTATCAAGGCCGCGCGCGACATATTACCGTACCCTATCGAAATCATTTCTGGCACTGAAGAAGCGCGCTTAATCTATAACGGTGTTGCCCATACTAGCCATGTTAGCGGCAAGCGTTTAGTCATTGATATTGGTGGTGGGTCTACCGAGTTTATCATCGGTGAAAGCCTAGAAACTAAGTTGTTAAGAAGCTTGCAAATGGGCTGTGTCAGTTACACCAAACGTTTTTTCAAACAGGGTGAAATTAAGAAAAAAGCATTTGATAAAGCCATCACAGCAGCACAACAAGAGCTTGAATTAATTGACGAAAAATATCGCGCTGTCGGTTGGCAATCTTGCATTGCAACATCAGGCACGGCCAAAATTATCACCATTCTGGTTCAAGAACTTAAAGACAACCCACTTGATTTAAAGGTCACCTACAAAGACTTACAAAATCTGATTAAAGTCTGCTGTGACGCTGGTCACAGCGATAAACTTGAGTTTGAAGCACTCAGTGAAGATCGCCGTGGCGTGCTGGCAGCAGGTATCGCTATTCTGACAGCGGCATTTAAGAGTTTAGAGATAACGTCACTAGAATACTCACCAGCCGCACTGCGCGAAGGGGTGATATATGAAATGGAAGAGCAACTCTCTCGCCCAGATATTCGCGTTCGCACGGCAGAGAGTTTGGCGACTCGATATGATGTAGACACCGCGCAGGCCAACCGCGTATTAAAAACCACCATGTCAATCTTTGACCAATGCGCTAAAGCGTGGGACATTAATACGAAAGAGCATCGCAGTATGCTTGGCTGGGCAGCGCTTTTGCACGAAATTGGCTTGCAAATCAACTCACAAGGCGTGCAAAGACACTCAGGATACATCATCCAGAATGTCGACATGCCTGGATTTAATCAAGAGCAGCAGGCCCTTTTATCGATTCTGGTGCGCTTTCATCGTAAAAAAATACGAAGCGCCGATATTCCTGAGTTTACCCACTACACCTTTGAATGTGTTGCAAAACTTATAGCAATGTTGCGCATCGGCGTATTGTTAAATATCAAGCGACAAGATGACTTACTCCCAGACATCATCGCATCCGCCAAGAAAGATACACTCACCCTCACATTTCCAGAGGGTTGGTTAGACACCAAACCGATTTTCTCTGCTGACTTACAACGAGAAATGGAACAAATAACCGCAGTGGGCATTGTGGTAAAAGAAGGGTAACGCGTACAAGGCTATCAAAAGTAGGGTCACATTCCAAAGGTTCGCTGTTTCATATTTCCTTGCATTTCAACCGAATACTCTAACTGAATGCCTCTAACTTTTTCATTCACTACCGTTAAAAAAGTGTCTGTTTGCTTATATTCATCCTCTGAGAGAAGAAGCCCACAATCTAACGCCTGAGAAAGCAACTTTTCTAGCCTGTCATCAAACCAAAAACGGTTAACTTTGTAAACTAAATCGACAGCGATTTTTAATAACTCTGCCTTTAAAAATTGTTGCTCTAATTCATTAGTAGCACGTTCAATCTTTGATATATAAGACTGGCATCTAAATAAATAAGCCCTCAAACCCGGCTCTGAAATTTCTGCAGCACCTTGTTGAATTAATACTTCACTATCGCGTTTTAGCTCAGCTACGATTTCTTTTCAGTCTAAAATTACAGTGCCGGTATTTACAATCATCAACCATTCGCGAGTTTTATTCTGCATAAACCGCTTCAATGAGTTAACATCTATGGCAGTCACATCTAGCGGGGTTTCCCCAAACATGAGTACATCTCGTCTAAACACCTTTCCATTTGTCAAAACTAAAACATCTATATCAAACCGAGCCTTTTCCTGATGGGAGCCGAATAGCAAAATTGCATCAACTCTGAAAAACCTTGCATAGAATTCCTTAACTACTGACGCTATTTCCTTATTCACGCTCACACCTCGATAAAAATATTGACCAAAAATAAAGGTAAGTATACTATCCTGGCCCCTCCTCTAGGTTCTGGCTATGACGATAACTACGATGGAGAAGGCTGGTTTATTTATTTCACGCCAAAATGCAATTGGAAACTTTCAATTTTGCTCTTGCCGCAGGCGTTGGCATTGTATGTGGATATGTTGAAAAGGATGTTTCAATGAAAAGTTTTATTTTAATGGTAGTCATGGTTGCTCTAGGTATGTTTGCGGCATATTTAGCGGGCTTTTTTGAACCCTCTACGAAAGATGTTACAACACAGAGTAAGCTAGTCTCGAAAGCGGAACAGGTGGATGAAAGACAAAAAAGTATTTCAAATGATTTGTACTTGCCTGTAGTAGAAAAAAATACAAACATAGCGATTAAACCTACACATGAATACCAAGAGCTGGAGTCAGGTGTTCATTCAAGCAATTCTACACCTCGCCATCCTTTAAACCTTGACTCTTTATCTAACAAAGAAAAAGAAGATGTACAAAAGATGATGCCTTCCTTAATACAGCTAACCAAAAATGCCAGTAACAAGGATTGGAACGCGTTTATGGAGGCTGCAGATGCTGTGAGTTTGATGGATCAACAATTGTTAGATTTAGCCCTGCAGCAAGCGCTTATTCACGATGCTCCTATCAAAACGATTAAACAATTACTGGATAAAGGCGCAACATTTGTTGCTCAGTCGGTTGCCGTATTAGCGATTACAGATAATGTGGCATTGTTGAAGGCGCTGATACCATTAGGCTTAGACATTCATGCTATAGATATAGAATTCAATAATGGCGTAACCCATGCATTGAAAACACAAGCTTCTAGAGGTGTGTTTGACTATCTCATATCGCATGGCGTTAATGTTCAAATTGAACAGACTTCCCAAGACTCGCTTTTCTATGCGTTAACATTGTGTAAAACTGATAGTGACTGCATGTACTACATATCTACGCTGGTAAATAACGGAGCTAAATTTACACATCAGCATTCGGCTTTATTGAATGAGATACAACAAGAAAACATCCCTGTTTATAATCAATTGGTTGGCCAAGGTATTATTGATATTTAATACGATATTAGTGTGTTTTGATAAGTTATTTCGTTGAATCTTAAGTTTAATGCCTATTGCTAAACAGTTTGCATTCATTATCTTAATTTCTCATTTTCTGTGAATTCTAACTATCGGCAGATTTGAATTAGACACCTTATTTTTCACAGCTAGTTAATCTAATCAAAACATTACAAGCGTAGTAAACTTTCACCATCTAGCCGCCTCAGGTTCAATTTTTCTGGAAGCTTTAACATTATGCTCAAGATTGAAGTGGCACTTCAGAGCTGTTTTCAGGGTAAAACTTAATGCTCATGGACTAAACAATCATCAATTTGCTGTTTATTAGCGTTACAATAGCGCTGATAAAAATAAAGGTAGTTTATTGGGTAAGGGGTGACGGCTAGTCTCCCCTTAACGCTGCGAAGGAAAAAATAATATGGAAATAAAACGCTCGTTAATCATTTCAACTTTGGTGCTGGTCGGCATCTATTACTTAATATCATACGACAATACTGAAACCACTGATATCACACCCCATGAGGGAACAAGCCCTAACAGCACGTCATTGCTTGAAAGTAAAGGTGAAGCGGTATACGCCACGCCTAACACTGCAGATACAGCTAAGCACGACACATCATTATTCATGTCTCACAATAATGATGTGAATGTAAAGGCCAGCCCCACGTCCCATAAAAAAATGCATTATGACGACGAATGGTGTGTTGCCGCTGAAGATTTATCAGAACAAGATTTTTATCGTGCTCAGCAAGAAAGAGGCGAATGGCTGCTTGAGAGAGGCGTGGCTTTTATCGATTTAGATCTGGGGGAAGAGGTTCGTATATTCGATAAACCTGGCCTCAATCATGAACATGTTAGGCCGTATGAAGAAGCCAGCCTTGACGAGCTTAAAAGGTTAGCAAACCGAAATGACAAATTGGCGTTAACTACGTTAATCCAGCGTAAGGATTTTAGTATTTCCGAGCGGGTAGCCGCAGCAGAGCAATTGCTCATATTGGGAGATACAAGCTTTGGCCTCCAATATCTTACACAAAATGCACTCAACAAAGCAGACGTTGAGTTTCAAGATCAAGGTCGGATAACAGAAACTGTAAAACGTCATTTGATTGGGGCGCTTGGTTATGTTGAGTATGGTTTACAAAGACTAGATACTCACGCATTAGAGACCTACCTTCGCTACGTAGATGAGGATACGGGTTACTTGGGTGATCTGGCTCCTGAATACGTTTTGAATGACGAAGAATTGGCCAAGGTAGCAAATGCCAGCTCAAACATTAGAAATTTCATTAATAAATATAGAGCGCAAATAAAACTATCCCCCATTGAGAATGAAGACTACCCTCGCATTGCCTATGCAAATTTTAACGAAAGGTTAGCGCTAATATACGGACTTAACGCTAAAACACTCAGGCAAAACAGCAGAGTAGTCAGTTTATGGAGTGACACCTACTTAAAAAAGACACCTTGCATTGAGCGAATAACATTGATCTATAAAGGCATAAAAAGAGGTTGAATAGGTACATAAACACTTAATTCATACCTTATTAGACCAATATTGAGCGCCACCAACGACTGGGATCGCCTTACTCTTTCTTGGTAACGATACACAGTAATAAAGTTACTCCAGTTCATTTCGTAATTAACATTACTAAGATACCGTTAAAAATAAAGGTAGTTTATTGGGTAAGGGGTGGCGGCTAGTCTCCCCTTAACGCTGCGAAGGAAAAAATAATATGGAAATAAAACGCTCGTTAATCATTTCAACTGTGGTGCTGGTCGGCATCTATTGCTTCGTATCATATTTTGATAGTATTGAAGCCACTGATACCACACCCCATGAGGGAACAAGCCCTAACAGCACGTCATTGCTTGAAAATAAAGGTGAAGCGGTACGCGCCACGCCTAACACTGCAGATACAGCTAAGCACGACACGTCATTATTCATGTCTCACAATAGTGATGTGAATGTACAGGCTGGCCCCACGTCCCATAAAAAAATGCATTATGACGACGAATGGTGTGTTGCCGCTGAAGATTTATCAGAACAAGATTTTTATCGTGCTCAGCAAGAAAGAGGCGAATGGCTGCTTGAGAGAGGCGTGGCTTTTATCGATTTAGATCTGGGGGAGGAGGTTCGAATATTCGATAAACCTGGCCTCAATCATGAACATGTTAGGCCGTATGAAGAAGCCAGCCTTGACGAGCTTAAAAGGTTAGCAAACCAAAATGACAAATTGGCGTTAACTACGTTAATCCAGCGTAAGGATGCTGAGATTGAAGTAAAGAGTGATGCGGCAAGTGTACTACTGGTACTAGGAGATACTAGCTTTGGGTTACAAACGCTTGTATTAGACGCTCTAATGCGGGCCAGATTCGAATATGAGAAAAATCAAGAGGTAAACCAAGAAACCAAGCGTCACCTTATTACCGCACTTGCTTTGGTAGAATATGGACTACAACGCCTTGATACAATGGCGTTGAATACCTACTTAAATTTAGTCAGGGAAGATGACTTTGGGTTAGGCAATATGAACCCTGAGCATTTATTAACCGACGAAGACTTGAATCAAGTTTCTGCGGTAGTCAACAACATCAAAAGTAATATTGATGCATCAAGACTGACAAAAAAACTCCCCCCTATCGACTACGAGAACTACCCTCGCATCGCCTATGCGAATTTTAACGAAAGTTTAGGGCAACTATACGCACGTAACGCTAAAACACTCCGGCAAAACAGCAGAGTAGTCAGTTTATGGAGTGACACCTATTTACAAAAGACACCTTGCGTTGAGCGCCTGACATTATTCACAAAAGCCTTGACCTTATAAAAACCGAGATAAATAGAGGATTAGGACTGAAAATAAAAACGGCGCATTCGCGCCGTTTTTCACTATATAAACTCAAGTTCGCACAATTACCAGATCTTCACACGATCTTCTGGTTTGATGTACATACCATCGCCTTCTTTCACGTCAAATGCTTCATAGAACGCATCAACGTTACCGACGATACCGTTAACGCGGTACTCGCCTGGAGAGTGCGGATCGCTTAATAAACGAGAACGTAATGCGTCTTCACGGTACTTACCACGCCAAATTTGCGCGTATCCCATAAAGAATCTCTGATCGCCTGTCAGTCCCTCTATCACTGGAGCAGGCTCACCATTTAGTGACATCTTATAAGCGCGATAGCCAATAGTTGCACCAGCAAGATCGCCGATGTTTTCGCCTAGCGTTAGCTCACCATTTACCTTAAGGCCTTCAATTGGCTCAAACTGATTAAACTGCTCAACAAGTTTCTTCCCACGTGCATCGAAGGCGTTTCGATCTTCCTCACTCCACCAGCTACGCAGATTTCCATCACCATCGTACTTAGAGCCTTGGTCGTCAAATCCATGACCAATTTCATGTCCAATTACCGCGCCAATTGCGCCATAGTTAACCGCATCATCTGCTGACATATTAAAGAATGGAGGTTGCAAGATACCCGCTGGGAAAACGATTTCATTGCGCGTCGGGCTATAGTATGCGTTAACCGTTTGAGGCGACATGCCCCAATCAGCTGGATCAACGTCTTCACCAATACGGCTGGTTTCATACACATGCTCGAACTCACGAGCGCGCTTGTAATTGCCCACTAAATCATCTTCATTTAGTTCAAGCTCTGAGTAGTCGCGCCATTTGTCTGGATAACCAATTTTAGGAGTGAATTTTGATAGCTTTTCCAATGCAGCTTCTTTCGTTTCGGCTGTCATCCACTCTAGATCTTTAATGCTTTCTCCGTAAGCTTTTATCAGATTCTGAACCAGCTGATCCATCTTTGCTTTTGCTTCTGGCGTAAAGTGCTTCGCTACATACTGCTGCCCTAACACTTCACCCAATGTGCCGCTTGTGGCTGCCACAGCACGCTTCCAACGTGGGCGCTGCTCCGGAATGCCATTCAATGTTGTACTGTGAAATGCAAACGAGCGATCAACAAATTCGCTGCTCAATTGAGACGCATAAGTATCGACCGTTTTAAAGGTCATATAGTCTTTCCACGTTTGCACATCAGCGCTGTTGAATAATTCAGAGAAAGATTCAAAGTAAGGTAATTGGCGAACAATAAGATTGTCAGCGTGATCGACGCTTACCGCTTTCGCATAGGTAGCAAAATCAAAATCACCTAATAAAGCGTTGACCTCTGTGGCACTACGCTTGTTGTAATTCTTTTCAGCATCACGACTTTCTACACGAGACAAATGCTTTTCAGCAATGCGTTTTTCAAGATCAAATACTGCATTGGCAGCTTGTTCAGGTGACTCATGGCCTGCCATTTTAAGCATATCGGCCATGTACTTAACCGTTTCTTCACGGAACTGAACGTATTTGTCTTCTTCCTTAAAATAATAATCTCGGTCTGGTAACGTCAGGCCGCTTTGGTAAAGCCAGAGGCCATATTTAGTTGGGTCTTGCGCATCAGGATAAACAAAGAAGCCAAAAGGCGCGTCTACACCAATACGGTTAAGCATCCCCATTTGTTGAGCTACGCCTTTGTAAGAGTCAACTGAGCGGATGGTATCCAATTCTGATTGAATTGGCTTAATGCCAAGCTCATTCGCCAATACTTCATTCATGTAGCTGTTATACATCGCACCAAGCTTTTGCGCGTTTGCTTCGGCATTTTCACCCGCATTTGCCGCTTCCTGAATCAGGGCTTTTAAATTTTCTTGCGTGTCATCATATAAAGTATGGAACATACCATAACTCGATTTATCCGCTGGAATCTCGGTTTTATCTAACCATGCACCATTCACATGCTGGAAAAAATCATCTTGAGCACGTACGCTGTCTTTCACCGCACTAAGATCAACACCAGACTCCAACGATTTAGTTTGTTGCTGTGACACATCTGTTTTTGATTGGTCTGACGGTTGAGGTGAGCATGCAGTTAATCCAAGCGCCAAAGAGACACTTGCTGCGAGTAACGTTAGTTTTTTCATCTTATTCCCAATTTCTATAATAGAAGCTCTATCCGACTTCTTTGAACAAAATATACAACTGAAGCAGTCTAATCGAATCGAACACGAAAAGTCACAACCTTTAGTAAAAATGGCTAGCTAAATTGTAAAAAAGTAAGTCTATTCGGGGTAAATCAACGAGCTAGATACTTGGATTGGTCCACTTCCCTATTAATGACAAACTTCCAGATAGAGCTTCTCTAATACAAATCACAGGTGTGCTCTCTAGCGTTCAAAGGAAAGATAAAAATATTCAAATGTACTTTTTAGATGAGCAAAAACCATATGATTATCCCAAGAAATTTGGTGCATATGATGAAGTGCTTGTTTCATTGAAAGCGTCTGAAAATGCTCAAATAAAAATATTGATCAATTCAGATATAGGATTGCCCAGAGCCAGATCCAACGTAGCTATTCAAAAGATCTTTGAAATTAGTCGAAATAACGATTCAATTCAAATAGGATGATAACCAATGAATGTTGTTGGTCAGTGATAGCTCAATTACTTACTAAAACACTTTAATACTGCAAATACCGAAAATTAGCTTTTCGTTAATCAATTTTGTGGCGAAAGTGCCAATTGGGGCATGGTGGGAAATTACCCTCTCGCGCTATTGAAAGTGAAAAAGAAAAGCGGTGGTTATTACCTTCACTTATCACTGTTCTCGCTGTGTGTGTAGGTGCTATCTTAATGGCTTAGGTAAAATGCTTGCTTACAAGCTAATAAATTAGGATAAAAACAGGTGGTTGTTTACGTTCCTAAATATTATAGCCAACAATTTTGTTGCCCATTATTAGGGCATTAGCTTTTTGGAGAAAATCATCAAACTAATTACGATTGTGTTAATGGCTTTTACTCTCTCCTCATGTGTGGTTTTACATGAGGAGTATTTCTTTCCAAAAGCTATCGGCGGTAAAGTTGAAAAAGAATGGTGTCGTGGTCATGTTGGAGTTGATAATCAATTGATATTCTCCTTCAACGACGTTGAAGTGAAAATGGACGTTTGGGAGAATCAGAGCATAACTAGACTAGGTATTTCATTTAAGCTTCATTCAAAATCTGAAGTGATCTGGCCTCAGCAACCACTTTTCGTGACGACTAGTTCATCTCAAACAAGTATTGAAGTTAAAAGTTTCGACAGACTAATACGCACAGGCAATGACATTACATCTGAAGCTTACCCAGTAGACACAATCATGACAAAGAAAGATAATCTAGACTATGACACTTTCTATGAATCATTCATTGTCAGCGAGGATAACATCGAATCTATAGAGGTTTCAGCATTTAATTTAATTATTAATGGCAAACAAGAGCAAATACCACTATCAGTTTTCTCTAAAAAGAGTGGTTTATTTTTGCATCCACTCAATTGTTAAAAAAGCCATACAAGAGACTATGGTTCAAACGACAGCTAATGGCACAAACCTGAAGTAGCGAAATAAAAGTTTAAATATCCGCTTCTTATCTTTTGTTGCATGTCAGGTTAGGTGTAAACTCTTGTTCAAACGTCTCAGATTAGATATGAGCCACTACAACATACTGATTCATCACAACATTCTGCTGTAAAAACTCAGAATGTATTACATACAAGAAAGGGCTCAATTGAGCCCTTTCGTAATCACCGTATTAACAGTGCTTATTTTTTCTTCGCTTTTGGATTAGGCAAATCAGTAATGCTTCCTTCGAAGATTTCTGATGCCAGACCAATAGATTCATTCAATGTTGGGTGAGCATGAATTGTTAATGCAACGTCTTCTGCATCAGCACCCATTTCAATTGCCAGGCCGATTTCACCCAGCATTTCACCTGCATTGATACCGATAATTGCACCACCAATGACACGGTTAGTGTCTTTATCGAAAATCATCTTTGTCATACCTTCAGTACGACCTGATGCGATAGCACGACCTGATGCAGCCCAAGGGAAAGTCGCAGATTCATAATTTACGCCTTGCTCTTTTGCTTCTTTCTCTGTCAAACCAACCCATGCAACTTCAGGATCTGTGTATGCAACAGAAGGAATACACTTAGGATCAAAGTAGTGCTTTTTACCTGCAATGACTTCTGCTGCTACGTGGCCTTCATGCACGGCTTTGTGTGCAAGCATCGGTTGACCTACAAGATCACCAATTGCAAAGATGTTTGATACATTCGTGCGCATTTGCTTATCTACGTTAATGAAACCACGCTCATCAACTTTTACGCCGGCTTTGTCTGCATCAAGCAGACTGCCATTAGGACGACGTCCCACTGCCACCAAGACTTTATCGTACTTCACTGGCTCTGCAGGTGCGTTTTTGCCTTCAAATGTAACGTACAAACCGTCATCTTTCGCTTCAACGGCGGTTACTTTAGTTTCCAGCATCACGTTGAACTTATCTTTCACGTACTTCTGATAAATCTTGATGACGTCTTTATCAGCCGCAGGAATCAATTGATCTAGGAATTCCACTACGTCAATTTGCGAACCCAAAGAACGGTATACAGTACCCATCTCAAGACCGATGATACCGCCGCCCAAAACAAGCATTTTTTCTGGGATATCTTTCATTTCAAGCGCGCCAGTAGAGTCAATTACGCGCTCGTCGTCATGAGGGATAAAAGGCAAAGTAACAGGCTCAGAACCTGCTGCGATAATTGCATTGTCGAACGTAATGGTAGTTTTACCGCCTTTACCTTCAACTTCTAGGGTGTTCGCGCCGGTAAATTTACCATAACCCTGAACATGCTTAACTTTACGCATTTTTGACATGCCGCCAAGGCCTTTAGTTAGCTGAGAAACAACACTGTCCTTCCAGCTACGTACCTTATCTAAATCAATTTTTGGCTCGCCAAACACAACGCCATGACTTGCCATTTCTTTTGCATCGTCAATGACTTTCGCTACGTGTAGCAACGCTTTTGATGGGATACAGCCAACATTAAGACACACACCACCTAGGGTTTCGCGTGCATCAACAATCACTGTTTCAATGCCTAAATCAGCGGCACGGAAAGCGGCAGAATATCCACCCGGTCCTGCGCCAAGTACCACCAACTGCGTTTTAATATCGCTCATTATGACCTCAATCTTTATTTTGTTCTTCCAGACCGGCGAAATTCTACCTAGCTGTTCACCAGTAAGCAAAGGAAAGCCGTTAAAAACCTTCCAGATTTAATACGTTACCCCATAAGCGCGGGCAATTTCTACCCGCGCACAGAGAGCATTACAGCAAGAGTTGTCGAATATCGCCTAGCACAGTGCTTAGATGAACCGCGAATCGTGCAGCAACAGCACCGTCAATCACACGGTGATCGTACGATAATGACAATGGAAGCATTAGGCGAGGTTCAAATTCCGCACCATTCCATTTCGGCTTCATTTCACTCTTAGATACACCCAATATGGCGACATCTGGCGCATTTACAATAGGCGTAAATGCCGTACCGCCAATGCCTCCCAAACTAGAGATAGTAAAACAGCTTCCTTGCATGTCGGCGGCTTTAAGTTTTCCATCTCGTGCTTTTTTAGAAATATCCATCAACTCTTCAGAAAGTTCGTAAATACCTTTTTGATCCACATCGCGAACAACTGGTACCACCAAGCCTCCTGGTGTGTCGACAGCAATACCAATGTGATAGTACTTTTTCTGAATCAAGCTTTCACCAGACTCTGACAATGAAGAATTAAACACCGGATAGGCTTTCAGCGCATCTGCCACCGCTTTCATCATGAAAACTAACGGTGTGATTTTCACGCCGAGCTTTTTCTTCTCTGCGACTGCATTTTGCTGTTTACGGAATGCTTCCATCTCAGTGATGTCGGCTTCTTCAAACTGCGTAACATGAGGAATTGTTACCCAGTTGCGGTGTAAATTCGGCCCCGAAATTTTCTGAATACGGGTTAACGCAACTTCTTCTACTTCGCCAAATTTGCTGAAGTCCACTTTTGGCGGTGGTAGAACTTGAAGCCCACCAGAGCCTTGGCCGACTGATGAACCCGCGTTCATTTTTGGGCGCGATAATTCATACTTCACATAAGATTGCACGTCTTCTTTTAGAATACGGCTCTTCGGCCCTGTACCTTTCACCTTGCTAAGGTCAACGCCAAACTCTCTCGCTAACCTACGTACTGCTGGTGATGCATGCACTTTACCCGATGCACTTTTTTCACCCGCTGACGGATGATGAGGCACAGGCGGCTTACGATCAGCCGTTGAGGTCACTGGAGCGGGAGCCGGGCTTGGTGCCGATGACGATGCTGGCGCGGGAGCAGGCGATGGGGCGGTTGCTTGGCCTTTCACCTCTAGAGTGAGCACTAACGTCCCCTGCGACACTTTATCGCCCGTTTTGACCTTCAGAGACTTCACCACACCGGCTTTGGGCGATGGCACGTCCATGGTCGCTTTATCGGTTTCAAGGGTAATTAGGCCCGTTTCCGCTTCAATTTCATCGCCTTCTGCCACCAGCACATCAATGACATCCACTTCGCCGTCATCACCAATGTCTGGTACAGAGACGTCAATCACGTCCGTTGATGCAGTTTCAGACGGTGCATTGCCCTCGCTCGGAGCAGGAGCAGGAGCAGAAGCAGAAGCAGAAGCAGAAGCAGAAGCAGGAGCAGCTTTGCTTTCCCCCACTTCCAATTCAAGCACCAACGCTCCTTGAGACACTTTATCGCCAACAGATACGCTAATAGACTTCACCGTACCCGCTTGTGGTGACGGCACATCCATCGTGGCTTTGTCAGTTTCCAGTGTAATTAACCCCGTTTCGGCTTCCACACTGTCGCCCACAGCCACCAAAACCTCAATCACATCAACATTTTCTTCATCGCCAATATCCGGCACTGTGACTTCAATCACGGATGCACCACCAGCAGAAGACGCTGACGCATTTTCTTCGCTTGCAGTGTCGTTTGCTTGCGCACTTGTGGCTTCGCTTTCGCTTTGGCTCTCATCGGTGTTTTCGCTCGCGTTAGAACCTGATGCTATTTTCATAATCAGGCTATCTTGACTGACTTTGTCACCAACATTCACAAGAATATCTTTCACTGTACCTGCAAATGGCGCAGGAATATCCATGCTCGCCTTATCAGATTCAACGGTGATAAGCGCAGCTTCTGCTTCTACTTCATCACCAACAGATACACATATTTCGATGACTTCAACGTCTTCGCCGCCGACATCAGGTACTTTAACGTCTTGAATATCTGACATGTTATTCGTCTCCTTCAATCTTAAGCGTAAAGCGGGTTAAGCTTGTTACTATCGATACCAAAGTCGTTGATAGCGTCTAGCAACACCTTTTTATCCAACTCACCTGATTTCACCAACTCGTGAAGCGTCGCAATGACAATAAATTTGGCATCTACTTCAAAGTGATGGCGCAAATTCGCGCGTGAGTCTGAGCGACCAAAACCATCGGTGCCCAATACTTTATATGCGCCAGGCACAAATGCACGAACCTGATCGGCATAGGCTTTAATGTAATCAGTTGCCGCTATCGTTGGGCCATCAAACCCGTCATTGAGTACTTCAGTCACAAACGCTTGCTTTTCTTTCGCGTCTGGGTTCAACATGTTATGACGTTCAACGTCTAACCCGTCGCGAGCCAATTCGTTAAACGAGGTTACGCTGTAAACTTCAGATGCCACGTTGTATTTATCTTGCAATATTGCTGCGGCTTCGCGTACCTGCAATAAGATCGTGCCCGAACCCAATAATTTTGCTTTCAGCTTGCTCTTGGCTTCACCCACCGTATCTAGTTTATAGATCCCTTTAATGATGCCTTCTTCTGCCCCTTTAGGCATTTCAGGTTGAACATAGTTTTCGTTCATCACGGTTAGGTAGTAGAACACGTTTTCTTGCTCTTCTCCCATGCGACGCATGCCATCTTGAACAATAACCGCCACTTCGTATCCGTATGTCGGATCGTAGGAAATACAGTTTGGAATTAAGCCTGCTTGCGTGTGGCTGTGTCCATCCTGATGTTGCAAACCTTCACCATTAAGCGTGGTACGTCCGGCCGTTCCCCCTACAAGGAACCCTCGCGCCTGACTGTCGCCCGCAGCCCATGCCATGTCGCCCACACGCTGGAAGCCAAACATCGAGTAATAAATGTAAACCGGGATCATTGGCAAATCGTTGGTGGAGTATGATGTACCCGCAGCCAACCACGATGCCATAGCACCTAATTCATTGATGCCTTCTTGCAATACCTGACCTTTTTTGTCTTCACGATAGTAAGCAACTTGATCGGCATCTTGTGGCACGTATTTTTGCCCCTGACTGGAGTAAATCCCTACTTGGCGGAACAATCCTTCCATACCAAAAGTACGGGCCTCATCGGGGATAATCGGAACAATTCGAGAACCGATTTGCTTGTCTTTCAACATCGCTGTCAGCACACGAACAAAGGCCATCGTTGTTGAAATTTCACGATCACCAGACCCTTTCGTCACTGCTTCAAACGCTTTCAATGGCGGTGCAGCTAGCTCTTCCGTGCTTTTCGCTAAACGAACCGGCATATAACCATGTAGCGCATCACGGCGTGCTTTAAGGTACTTCATTTCTGCACTGTCTTCGTCAAATTTGAAGTACGGCAGATCGGTTAGACTCTCGTCAGAGACAGGAATATTAAAACGGTCACGGTATTGCTTCACCGCTTCCATATCCATTTTCTTCACTTGGTGCGCGATATTTTTACCTTCACCAGCAGATCCCATGCCGTAACCTTTAACGGTTTTAGCCAGAATCACCTGAGGACGCCCTTTCGTTTCGCTAGCTCGTTTGTAAGCTGCGTAAACCTTAACCGGATCATGGCCGCCACGGTTTAGTCGCCAGATATCATCATCTGACATATTCGCAACCATTTCTTTCAGCTCAGGGTATTTTCCAAAGAAATTATCACGGGTATACGCGCCCCCCTTTGCTTTGTAATTTTGGTACTCGCCGTCTACGGTTTCGTTCATTACATCAAGTAGCTTACCGGATGTGTCACGTGCCAAAAGAGGATCCCAATAACGTCCCCAAATAACTTTAAACACTTCCCAACCAGCGCCACGGAACGTACCTTCCAATTCTTGAATAATTTTGCCGTTACCACGCACAGGACCATCTAAGCGCTGTAAATTGCAGTTAATTACAAACGTTAAGTTGTCTAAGCCTTCACGTGACGCAAGGCCAATAGCACCCAAGCTTTCCGGCTCATCTACCTCACCGTCACCCATAAAACACCACACGCGCTGTTCTGAGCAATCTTTAATGCCGCGATCGGTCAAGTACTTTAGGAAGCGTGCAAGGTAAATAGCCTGCATCGGACCCAAGCCCATAGATACGGTCGGAAATTGCCAGAAGTCAGGCATCAACTTCGGGTGAGGATAAGAAGACAAGCCTTTTCCGTCGACTTCTTGACGAAACGCGTCTAGCTGATCTTCTGTTAGGCGACCCTCAATAAATGCACGTGAGTAAATCCCCGGAGACACATGGCCTTGAATAAACAAGAAATCGCCGCCGTCTTTTTCATTCGGTGCGCGGAAGAAGTGGTTGAAGCCCACATCATAAAGCATGGCAGAAGATGCAAAGCTTGAAATATGCCCGCCCAATTCCAGATTCTTTTTAGAGGCACGAAGCACCATCATTAATGCATTCCAGCGGATCGCATTTCGAATTGTCGCCTCAATGGTTTGATCACCGGGCATCGTGGGTTCTTGCCCTGCCGGTATCGTGTTGATATACGCAGTTGTCGCATCATACGGAAGATGCGCTCCACTACGGCGTGCTTTTTCGATTAAACTTTCCAATAGAAAATGAGCACGATCAACGCCTTCCTCTTCCAATACGGCTTCGAGTGCGTCTAACCATTCTTGCGTTTCTTGTGGATCCACATCCGGATGCATCATATCTGTCATGGTGCTTTCCTTTCGTTAATTTACTTATTTTGAACGAATCGCTAAGTCGTTAAAGATAGTGCAAAAATGCAATTTTCTCGCTTAGCGCTGTTGTTATTCTTTATGCAGGACTACGCGTCCCGACACTTATCGTTTTACTTCAATCCGCCTAATTGCTCGCTGAATACGAGAATCTTGCCGATTGATGTTAAGCAGCGTTTCTTCAATAAACGCCAAATGTTCGTTACTGGCGCGGCGTGCTGCCTCAGGATCTCGCGCCAAAATGGCATCAACAATCCCCTTTCTCTGCTCAACAATTTCTTCTGTCGCACTGGCATTTATTGCCAGCATTTCTAAGTTGCAACGAATATTTTCCTGCAACATAGGTAATAAACTGCGCATAACATGGATCAGCACAACATTGTGTGATGCTTCTGCCATGGTCAGATAAAACTTGGCTAAGGCTTCTGCTTCAGCGTCTTTATTGTCGCTAACACTTGGCCATTCATCTAATGCAGCCTTTAGCGCCTGATAGTCAGAGTCCTGCCCTCGAAGGGCTGCATAATATGCAGCCATCCCTTCAAGCGCATGACGAAACTCTAATAAATCAAACTGGGTTTCAGGACGCTGAGATATGAGTTCAAGCAAAGGGTCTGTCACCAACGCTGTTAAACGGCGCTTGACGAACGTACCGCCACCTTGCTTACGATAGAGAAGGCCTTTTGCCTCCAATTTCTGGATTGCTTCACGAAGAGACGGACGAGACACTTCAAATTTATCTGCCAATTCTCTTTCAGGAGGAAGCTTTTGCCCCGCCAACAGACGGCCATCAATAATCATTGATTCAATTTCTTCAGCAATGACATCTGAGAGCTTTTTTGACTGAATGCGTTGCATACCCCGAAATTTATCCTCTATTTCTAATCAAATTTTGCGTCAAAACCAAATTGGTAAGACCAATTAACCTAATAGCTTAGACGAGAATATTGGCAGCGTAAAGCTTTACTAAAGAGTAATGAGACGAAATGGCGATAAATCAGGTGTTTTTTGTAGAAAAAAGCGGCGAAACGCGATTCCTAAGAGTCTGGTCAGACCAATTTAAGCATTACGTTGCGATGAAAAAATCAGCCTCGCTACGCTACGGAAATAGAAATGAAAGAACAGCATGGGCCGATTTAACATGCAGATAGCCAATTGCTTGGTGATTCATGGCTCACTGATTAAGCGAGCCATCCAGATAACGTCAATACAGAAATAACCGCCATCAAAAACATCACATTACGTTTAGCCAATTTAACCAATGTACAGGGTTCTTCTGTGCAGTCACTGTCGTGAGGTTCAATATCTTCTGACGCTTTAGACACCTTCGCCAGCAGCGTTTTAGCCTTAATACTCGGGTCTACCAGATACCCTAACCAAACCGGTAAAGCACGTGAGAAGTGCCCAACTAAAAGAAACCCTAGAGCCGTTATTCGAACAGGAACCCAATCGGCAACATGCTTCACCGTCGAACTGCTTCGCACATAATCACTGTGTATTGTTACAAGGTACTCATGCACTCCTCGTATGGTGGCATATAGCACAGCGCCTGCAGCGCCAAATGCAGCAAACCAAATCACTATCGCCGCATAATACTGATAATTAAGCCAAACAAGGTTCTCGCCAAAGGTAATCGCATCGTCGTGATGGCCCATTTCATCTTCGTACATACTGCACGCTTGCATGTCACCGCGATTGGCCGCCTGTAAGTAACATTTATAGGCCTCACGTAATGCAGGGCAGCCAATACATAGCATAAGAATCAATGTAGAAATGACAAAGGTTAAAAACCCTTGGCCTAAACTCACCATCAATCCATATGTGAGAATGGCGGGAACACACAAAATGAGCCACACGATCCAGCTTTGGGAATGTTCTGGTGGCGACGTTAAGCGTTTTTCAAATAATGAAACATAACGTTGAATATAGTGTTCTGCCTGCCAAGCCCGAGTTTTCGTAGTGACACGCTCAATACTGAGCACAAAAAGCAAACTAATTAGCGTCATGCTGATGTCCTGAATTCAACCTGTTCAATTCTTGATACCCATTACTCACAAAGCATTGTCCGGTATTTCTGCCAATTAAACGCAGGGCCTGGATCCGTCTTTCTAAAAGGAGCAATATCATTGTGACCGACAATACGTCCCAGCGTTATCCGCGGGTAATTAGCCTGAATAGCTAAGGTTACCTGTTGAAGCGCACGGTACTGTGCTTCTGTATATGGAACGGTGTCGGTGCCTTCCAATTCTATCCCAATTGAATAGTCGTTACACCGCTCTACCCCCTGAAAACTGGAAAGACCAGCATGCCAGGCCCGACGGTGCAAGGGAACGAATTGAATCACTTCCCCCTCTCGACTGATCATTAAATGACTCGATACCCGCATTTGGTGTATTTCTTCAAAGAAAGGGTGGGCTTTGGGATTAAGTTGCCCAGTAAAAAACTGTTCAATATAGCCGCCTCCAAATTGTCCTGGCGGCAACGAAATATTGTGAATAACCAGCAGTGATACATCACTTGCAGCAGGCCGTTCATCGTGATGGTCGCTAAATACAACGCGACTTGGGTTGATTATCCCATCTTTAATCTTCATATCTGCCTATTATGGTAGTAATTTACACGTGATTAAGCCTAGTAATATGCAACAAGATAATACGCCAGACGCCTCTACACAAGGGATGGGAAAGGGAATGATCATCCTTGCCTGGCTCAGCGCAATGGGACTCTTAGTATTGTTTTTCAACGACTATTTTGAAAAACAAATGAATCCCAACCAACAACCAGACTCCGTTACAAAAGGTCAAGTAACCGAAGTGTCTTTGAAACAAAACCGCCAAGGACACTATGTAACAACGGGCACATTGAACGGTCACAAGGTTGTCTTTTTACTCGATACTGGCGCAACCACCGTTTCGATCCCCGCCCATTTGCAAGCAAAACTCGGCTTAGCAGCAGGATACAAAAGCCGTGCCTCAACCGCCAATGGGTTTGTAACCGTAGCGAGCACGAGTGCCGACTCCATCACCATTGGTGACATCGCTCTATACAACGTGTCAGCTAACTTGAACCCAGGTATGCAAGGAGACGAAATTTTATTAGGTATGAGCGCCCTTAAACAATTAGAATTCACCCAACGAGGAGAATGGCTGATACTCCGCCAATATTAAAAAAGTGACCATGATTTCAATAATTCAAAAAAATGTTAAAGACGCACTCTATGAAGATTTAAATGGTTTGTCTCCTAGTGAAGGTGACATTACCGCCAATCTGATCCCAGGAGATCACCAAGCGAAAGCGACAATTCTAACGCGTGAAGCCTGCATTTTGGCCGGCTGTGACTGGGCAACTGAAGCCTTTAAACAAGTAGACGGTGAAATCCAAATAAAATGGACGGCAAAAGATGGCGACGAACTTTCGCCCGGACAAGTATTTTGCGAGTTAGCAGGAAGTGCGAAGTCTATACTTACCGCCGAGCGCACTGCTCTAAACTTTTTGCAGTCATTGTCTGCTACTGCAACCGTCACACACGATTATGTGTCGGTGCTTAAAGGGAGCAACCTAAAGCTGCTGGATACACGTAAAACGTTACCTGGCTTGAGGCTGGCACAAAAATATGCCGTTACCTGTGGTGGCGGAAGCAATCACCGTATAGGATTGTTCGACGCGTATCTTATTAAAGAAAATCACATCATGGCGTGTGGTTCGATCGCAAATGCAGTCAGCAAAGCCAGAAGCACTCATGCCGATAAACAAGTAGAGGTGGAAGTAGAATCAATTGATGAGCTTAAGCAAGCTATTGCTGCTGGTGCGGATATTGTTATGTTAGATAACTTTACTAACGATCAGTTACGTGAAGCCGTGGCTGTAAACGAAGGAAAAACTAGACTTGAAGTCTCAGGCAATATCACCAAAGATAGGCTCACTGAATTGAGAGACATTGGTGTGGACTACGTATCTTCTGGTGCGTTGACCAAACATATTCAAGCGATTGATTTGTCTTTACGTATTGTAAGCAATTAGCATCTTTTTGTTTGGATATCAGTGCCGTAAGGATCACGGCACTTAAATTCAAGGATTGAGTACACTTTTACTTTCCGCTCTGTTTTCATCGGTCAGACTCAGGTATGTTCCTGCATACTTGTGACTCTGCTAAGTCGCTCTATACTGAATTTACATCAAGGCAACGTGTCTGCCGAAATTAGCCGTTTGGCAATTTCGGTGACAACGACCTCAATTTGGTCAGTGATTAATTTAGTAAAACAAAAGTCGTTCTACTTGAACGCTTGGAGATGACAACTATGAAGACAACTATGAACACCCGCAACAAAGGTTTCACGCTTATCGAATTGATGATCGTGGTAGCGATTATTGGTATTTTGGCTGCAATTGCCTTACCCGCATATCAGGGCTACACAGAAAAAGCGCGTTTCACTGAAGTAACCAACTCAACAGCTGCCGCTAAAACCGCCGTCGAAGTATGTGCTCAGGTAAATGGCGGTGTTGGACCATGTGACGAAAGCACAAACGGTATTCCTGCTCCGGTTGCAGCTGCCGCTGGTGTTGTCGGTCTATCAATCACCGATGGTGTGATTACCGCAACAGCACCGACAGACGCAACGGGTACAATGGCAAACGCCACCTATGTACTAACACCGGCATTTGCAAACGGCGCGGTGTCTTGGACTGCGGTATGTACACCTGCAACCCTGTGCTAATCTGATTTTACCAAGTATGGCCCGACTTTGTTCGGGCTTTTTTGTCTCTGAGGAGTAGAACGAATGGCGACAAAAACCCCAGATATATTTGTCTGGCAAGGTGCAGATCGCAAGGGCAACAGCATTAAAGGTGAGATCAGCGCAAATTCGCTATCTGAGGCAAAAAATTTACTGCGTCGCCAGGGTATTTCTGCGACAAAAATCAAAAAGTACAGCAAGCCACTCTTTGGCGGTGGACAAAAAAAAGTTACTGCGGCCGATATATGCGTTATCTCACGCCAAATAGCCACTATGCTGGGAGCAGGTGTCTCATTGCTCCAAACCTTAGAAATGATTGCACAAGGTCATAGCAATCCCACTGCACGTAAAATGCTTGGAGACATTGCCAGCGAAGTCAAAGCGGGTAACCCACTCTCTTCAGCACTAAGAAAACACCCTGATCATTTTGACGATTTATATTGCGATTTGGTAGAAACCGGCGAGCAATCTGGTGCACTTGAAACTATTTATGATCGTATTGCTACCTACAAAGAAAAAGCAGAGGCGCTTAAATCAAAAATTAAAAAAGCCATGTTTTATCCTATTGCGGTTCTGGTAGTTGCATTTATCGTAACAACGATTTTATTGGTTTTTGTTGTTCCACAGTTTGAGGAAATATTCAGCGGTTTTGGTGCAGAATTACCTGCGTTTACTTTGTTCGTATTAGCCATATCCCGATTCGTACAGGATTACGGCATCTTTATTGCCGCAGCGTTATTCGCTGGCGGTTTTCTATTTAAACGCGCCCATAAAAAATCAAAAGCGCTACGTGATAAAGTCGATGCGCAAATTCTGAAAATTCCCGTAATTGGTGAAATCTTGAAAAAAGCGGCAGTTGCTCGCTTTACTCGCACATTATCGACTACGTTTGCAGCTGGCGTTCCCCTAATTGGCGCATTAGACTCAGCCGCTGGGGCATCAGGCAACGCCGTATTCAGAGACGCCATACTGTTCATAAAAAAAGAAGTCGCCGGTGGTTTACAAATGAATGCCGCAATGCGGGCCACCAATGTATTTCCAGATATGGTCACGCAAATGATTGCCATCGGAGAAGAATCAGGGGCTGTAGACGAAATGCTTAGTAAAATCGCGACTATCTATGAAGCAGAAGTCGATGACATGGTAGATGGCCTCACCGCCTTGCTTGAGCCGATGATTATGGCAGTGTTAGGTGTCGTAATTGGTGGCCTGATTGTCGCTATGTACCTTCCCATATTCCAAATGGGTAATGTGGTGTAATGAACCTTTGTCAAATCGACGCAAGCCATTTTTCGATTTATTTGCACGGGTATTTCTGGCACCCTTGTCAGCCTTTTTATAGCACGTTAAAAACAACAAATAAGCGGCAGCATTAGCATGAATGAAGTACTGATTCTGATGGAATCATCCCCCGTATTCTTCCTGGGTATTGTTTTTGTTACCAGCCTGATGGTTGGCAGCTTTCTCAATGTCGTAATTTATCGACTTCCCATTATGATGGAACGTGAATGGAAAGAGGCCTATCAAGCACATTTTCATCCCGACACAGACGCTGATTCATCTCCCCCATTCAATCTTGTTAAACCTGACTCAACCTGCCCAGCTTGTGGTCATAAAATACGTGTCTGGGAAAACATTCCTGTATTAAGTTGGCTAATACTACGCGGCAAGTGCAGCCAATGCCACGCGCCTATTTCCGTTCGTTATCCGGCAGTCGAATTATTGACTGCCGTTATATCAACCATTACAGCGTCTCATTTTGGGTTTAGTACCGAAGCGTTTTTCGCCGTGCTATTTACATGGAGTTTAGTCGCATTAATCTTTATCGATACTGATAAAATGCTATTGCCTGACCAAATCACCTTGCCGCTAATTTGGGTTGGCTTGCTACTGAGCTTGCACCACGTGTACGTGTCACCGAACGATGCTATTTGGGGTGCGGTTGCCGGTTATTTATCGCTTTGGAGTGTGTACTGGCTATTCAAAATAGTAACCGGTAAGGAAGGGATGGGGTTTGGTGATTTCAAATTACTGGCCGCCATTGGTGCATGGGTAGGTTGGCAGCACTTGCCGACAGTTATTTTGATGTCTTCTGCTGTGGGTGCTGTCATTGGCATCGCTATGCTTAAGTTCCAGAAAAAAGATCAAAGCCAACCGATCCCTTTCGGGCCGTATTTAGCCATCGCAGGATGGATAACGCTGTTATATGGTGAAACGCTCGCAAATGCATATTGGCAATGGGTATTAGCATGAGTAATCTAGTCATAGGGTTAACAGGCGGCATCGGTAGTGGAAAAACCTTTGTTTCTGACACCTTTGCCAAGAAAGGAATCGTAATCATTGATGCCGATGTCATTGCCCGTGAAGTCGTAGATATCGGTACACCCGCTTTACACGCTATCGTAGAAAAATTTGGGCCTGATATTTTGCAAGACAATGGCTCTCTCAATCGCTCTGCGCTTAGACAGATCGTCTTTTCAGATAGCGCATATAAACGCTGGCTAGATACCCTTCTGCACCCAGTAATTCGTCAGGAAATGGTCAAACAAGCCAGAGAGGCGAATTCAACATACAGTATTTTGTCGATTCCTTTGCTGGTAGAAAACAATTTATTTGAACTGGTCGATCATGTGTTGGTTGTAGATGTGAGCGAAAACACTCAGCGTCTAAGAGCAGGCAGTCGCGATGGACAAAGCGCACATCAAATTCAACAAATTATGAATAATCAGGCATCCCGTGAAGAGCGATTGCATCATGCCGATGACGTCATAATCAACGACGGCGAGAAGGCCGATACCGAGAAACGTGTCGAAGAATTACACCAAAAGTACCTTTCTTTAGCAAAAAACCGAGCAAAGGCTTGAAATTCTGATACTTTTACGTTTTAGTTCAGTTATCTTTCATAAGGAAGCTGAATGTCAAACGCCGTTTACGAATTTCCTCTCAACGAGAAGGTGCGAACTTATCTGCGCCTAGAGCAACTGTTTATACAAACTGAACAGGGCAATCACGCGTCTGCCGATTGGCAGTACATTCAGTTTTTTAATGCTCTTTTTACGTTACTCGATCTTATTGAGCGACTTGATATTCGCAATGATGTACTCAAAGATATTGACGTCCATGAAAAGAATCTGGTGCATTGGTCACAACACCCTCAGATAGATAGCGATGCACTGCAAGCCGCCCTGCAAAAAATTTTACGATTAAGGGACGAATTAAAGCACGCGAAGAAAATAGGCCAAACCCTCAAAGAGGAACGTTTTTTATCGTCTATTAGGCAGCGGTTTGCTATTCCGGGTGGGGCGTGTAGCTTTGACCTACCAAATTTGCACTACTGGTTAAAACAACCCACAGAAGCCAAACAGGAAGATATCCAAGCGTGGTTAAGCGAGTTAGGCCTGATTCGAGATGCAATAGATATTACGCTGTCATTCCTTCGTGAACGAGGTCGTTTTTCGCCATCAGTTGCAGAAAATGGTTTTTATCAAGGCGTTGCAGATGACAAGAATGAGTTAATACGTGTATTTGTGTCCACTAACCAAGGGTTTTACCCTGTATTAAGTGGCAACAAATACCGTTATGCTATTCGGTTTATGTTTTTTGTTCCAACCGAACACGGTCAAACGTCAGTCGATTCTGCCGTCGAATTTCAAATCGCAAACTGTTAAGATAGCATTCTCTATTGTAACTAGAAAACACCTTATGAAAGTCTCCTGCCCTACCTGCCAAAACGATGTTGAGTGGACATCAAACAGTGAGTTTCGACCGTTTTGCTCAAAACGGTGTCAGCTTATCGATCTTGGAGAATGGGCTGCCGAGGAGAAAAAGATCAGTGCATCCTCTCCCGTTGATGCAGAGACAGAACAAGCCACTATCGACCCAGAAGATATTGAAGCATTGTTAATAAAGCTAGAACAACAACACTAATCACGTTATCAATTGCTTAGACGGCGAAAAACGCGTCAGCTAATGAGCGTGTAGTTTTATTTCTTCACAACTTTCCTGAGCTCGTTGAACTTGCTTTTTGTTAAAACGTGACTACGCTTTATTTTACTGAAAATGTTAGCCTCGCCCCACCCTGTCGCTAATTATTCACACACGTCTACGCACCGTTATAAATGTGCGCTGCATGAATAAGAAGTGACATTTTGGATATTTTTCAACGCTTAATGTCTTCAATTAGATACAGTTCACTTTTTTCTAAACTTACGTTTTTCCGTACTTCTACTCTAAACAAGCATCAACGATTTATTTCCCTGTTTACGATTGAGGTTAGAATAAACTATTTAGCAGTCGCTAGTTGATAACAGTAATTTTCAAGAAAAATAGTAAAATTCATAAAAACTTCATGTAAGTGACATAAAGAATCCATGACATCTTAAAATGAGTGAATACAGGTGAAATACATAGGTAAATAAAACAACCTAAATAAAAATTAATATTTTTAATTTAATGCAAAAATACGCCACAACCCCTTGCACCATTGGCGTGCAGAGCAGCACCACGATAGTGAGCTATCATAATCACTTCAATCCCCCTCTTGACTTAGTACACATTTCAGTCACAAATAGTACACCAAACGTTCACCTCTACCGTTTATTTTTAGTTTGTTATTCACAAACTTACCCATCGAATTAAATTTTTAAGCAGTATTTTAATGAAGTGGCACGAATTTAGTATTAGTTAAATACCTAGTGCTTAGTTGCTAATTATTTTTCAATTACCTTACAGGGAGAAAGCAGATGCGTATAAGTATTTTCGGAATGGGTTACGTGGGAGCAGTCTGTGCAGCCTGTTTAGCAAAAAGAGGCAATACGATTATTGGCGTTGATGTTTCTGATGATAAAGTTGAAATGATCAATAATGGAAAATCCCCCATCGTTGAAACGGGTTTAGGTGATTTATTATCAGAGGGCGTGCGCGAAGGACGCATCAGTGCAACAACCAATGCAAAAGAAGCCATAGCAAATTCCGACATTTCATTTATTTGCGTCGGAACGCCAAGCATGAAAAATGGCGGTTTAAAACTAGATTTTATCCAAACTGTGTGCCGAGAAATTGCTGAAGCAATTGCGGAAAAAGACGAATATCACACAATCGTAGTTCGTAGCACTGTTCTTCCGGGCACAGTAAATGAATTTATTCGCCCCATCATTGAAGACTATTCTGGTAAGAAGTTGGGACAAGGCTTTGGCTTAGCCGTTAACCCAGAATTTCTGCGCGAAAGCACTGCAATTAAAGACTACAACCAGCCTCCAATGACAGTGATTGGTGCTGAAGATGACATCTCCATTGAGTTACTTACTCAACTTTATTCTGATCTAGATGCACCACTTATCGTTAAGCCTATCGAAGTGGCAGAAATGGTGAAATATTCCTGCAACGTATGGCATGCAACCAAAGTCGCTTTTGCTAACGAAATTGGCGCCATAGCTAAAGCTGCGGGCGTTGATGGCCGCGATGTAATGGATATCGTCTGCGAAGATAAATCATTAAACATTTCAAAATACTACATGAAGCCCGGCTTTGCATTCGGAGGCTCGTGTCTACCTAAAGATGTTAGAGCGCTCACCTATAAAGCCAACCAAATGGATGTGTCTGTGCCATTGCTAGATTCCATCATGAACAGCAATGAAACCCATGTGAAAAAAGCCTACGACATCGTTACGTCATTCCAATCACGCAAGATTGGTTTATTGGGATTGAGCTTCAAAGCTGGCACCGACGATCTTCGTGAAAGCCCCCTTGTGGAACTAGCAGAGATGCTTATCGGCAAAGGGTTTGATCTAAAAATCTTTGATGAAAACGTCAAATATGCCAGTGTTCACGGTGCAAACAAAGAGTACATCAACGCCAAAATTCCACATGTGTCAAACCTACTCAACGATGAATTAGAAGATGTAGTCGATCACGCTGACATCATCATCATTGGTAATCCCGACCAGAAGTTCAAGTCGATAATTCCGTTAAATACAAGCTATGCAGGCAACAAGCGTATAGTTGATTTAGTTGGATTTATGGAGAGTGCTTCCACAGAAAGCCAACACGGAATCTGCTGGTAAAATACACGCACAGGGAACACACGATGCAAGATATAATAAGAGCGGCATCAGGATGGATGCTTTGGTTTAGTTTGTTAGGCGCACTAACGTTAATGGTGCCTAAAACGGTATTCGACCCAGAGCATTATCACTACATTCTGTTTATTGGTGCCATCGGAATCTGGCGATACTCAGTCGGTATTGTTCACTTTATTCGCGGTATGATCTTTTTATATATCGTGTTCCCTATTCAAAAGCGGCGTGCCCTCGCCGCGCTTGAGAAAAATCCACCGTCACATATTTATCTGATGGTCACAAGCTTTCGGATAGACGCGCAAACCACCGCGCAGGTATACAGTTCCATCATTGAAGAGGCAATCCGCTGCGGATACCCCACCACGGTTGTGGCTTCCATCGTAGAAATGTCTGATGAGCTGCTAATGAAATCTCTTTGGCAGAAATTTGATCCCCCTGAGCACGTAAAACTTAAGTTTGTACGTATTCCTGGAACGGGAAAGCGAGATGGCTTAGCTAATGGCTTTCGCTGTATCGCTAATGACATGCCAGACGAAACCGCACTGGCAGCAGTTATTGACGGCGACACCGTACTAGAACCTGACGTTGTCACCTTATGCGCCCCCTTCTTTTCTCTTTATCCAAATGTTGGTGCGCTAACGACCAATGAAACCTGCGAAGTGCTTGGGACGTATTGGATGAGCCAATGGCATAAATTGCGCTTTGCCCAGCGACATATTGGCATGAGCTCAATGGCATTATCTAAGCGCGTACTAACTCTGACTGGGCGCATGTCGATGTTCAGAGCAAGTGTGGTCACGCAGAACGAATTTATTGATGATGTAGAGAATGACCACCTTGAACATTGGCGGTTAGGACGCTTTAAATTCCTAACAGGCGATGACAAATCGAGTTGGTACTCGTTAATGCGACGTGGATGGGACACCTACTATGTGCCCGATGCCACCATCAATACGGTTGAACACCCGCCCGAGAAAGAATTTTTGAAAGCCGCTAAGCAACTGATGTTTCGCTGGTACGGTAACTCACTTCGCCAAAACTCCCGAGCGACAAAGCTTGGCATTGCACGTTTAGGGGTACTTACTTATTACGTGCTTTGGGATCAACGCATTTCAATGTGGACGAGTATTCTTGGATTAACCGCAGCTATCATGGGCGCGTTGAAATATGGGTCTGAAATCCTATGGATGTACCTATTGTGGATTGCCTTCACTCGCTCTGTGGTAACGCTGCTTTTAGCATTTTCCGGTCACCGCATTGGCCCAGCTTTTCCGGCCATGCTCTATTTCAATCAGATATACGGTTCACTCATTAAAATTTATGTGTTTTTCAGGCTGGATCGGCAGTCATGGACACGACAAAAAACCAAACTGGCGCTCAGTAAAGATCGCTTCCAACGTCACTTTAATCAACTGTCGACTCAAATAATGACATTTTCGTCGGTCAGCTTATTTATCGCTTTAGTTTTACACATTGTGTAGCCACCAGATGGAGTTAATATCATGCAAGTAGCACAAGTAAATATGGTTCACGAATCAGAATCACAACGCAGACACGCGAGAGTACGTATTCCTTGCAAACTGCATCTGGCAAATTCTGACATTCCCTATGCATTTGAGTTGTTAGATTTGTCCGCGAGCGGCTTTGCTGTTCGTGATAACCATGACTCCTTCAAACGCGGTGACAACAGCGCAGGCCACCTAAAATTCAATTTTGATGGCTTAGAAATCAGCTTAGCTGTGCGCTTTCAGGTGGTGTCAAAAGAAGGCGAAGATTTAGCTCGCGTTGGTTGTGAATTCCACGATCTTGGCGTAAAAGAAACGTCGACGTTACGTATGATTATCACAAAGTTTCTGTCTGGTGAAGTAACTGCCGCAGGCGATGTGATCAATACGCTTCAGCGTGATAACTTTTCTAAACCAAGAAAGCATTCTGGAAGCCAACCCCTAACCCCAATGGCGCGCGCCAAAGCGTTGATTGGAACAAGCTTAGTACTTGCAATCGGGTTGGGTGCAACTGCCTATATTGCATCAAACCTGTACAGCAGCTTTTTTGTTCGAAACGCCGTTGCTGCGGCTGTATCAATTCCCTCTTATTCTGCTGTCACGCCGAGAGAAGGGTTTATCACCGCGTTGGTGTCTGAAGGTGATCGAGTGTCAATGGGGCAACCAATTGCAACGGTAGACTCACCGTTATTAGACGTATTGCAGCCAGCTGCACAAGCTGTGGGCATTAAGCAAGAAGAGCTTGAAACCATGCTAGCAAGCCGTGTAGGCAGCGTGATTGAAAGTCCTTGTGATTGTACCGTCGTATCAAATTTAGTAGATAACGGTGAATACAAGGTTAAAGGCGATACAGCACTAAAACTGGCGCAGATAGATGCAACAACCGAAGTCAAAGCACGCTTTAAATTTGAAGATTTAGAGAGTTTAGCTATCGGTAAGCAAGCTAACATCAAGTTTAGTGATAGTGCGCAAACAATGCGAGGTCAAATCACGTCAATCAAACTTCCCCAAGACATCGAAGATCAAGCCAGAGATTTGGGTTCCGTTTTGGTCACTATTCAACCAGAGCAACCGATTGATAAATCACTTATCAACTTACCAGTGAGTGTTTCTGTGAGTGACGTGCTTTAACGCCGAGAAATAAGGAAGTAAAGATGAGACGTCTATTACTTAGTGCATCACTGGCAACGACACTGAGTGCCTGTGTTGGCACTCCGCCGTTAGATGTGGCATTGGCAAAGCAGCAACTTGAACGTGGCGAAACGCAAAAAGCACAGCGCACACTCGAAGCCTTATCAGCACGAGGATTTGACGATGCCCGTTATGTACTTGCACGGCTCCATATGGAGAGTGACAACCCAGTCTCGTTGCGAAAATCACTGTCTCTTCTTGAGGCGAGCTTACACACAGGTGACAGAGCAAAGCGTGATTATGCAAGAGTATTAAGTAAATTAGCTTTTTACGATAACGCCTTTGTAAACGAGGCTCATCAGGCGCTAAAAGCACAAGCGCAGCTTGAACCTTGGATGCAAATAGAGCTAATTCAGTTTGAGCATGAACATGCAAGTCAGCTGGATTTAGTTGGAGAACCCTCGAGCCTCGCTGCCTTAATAAAAACTGGGGAGCTAAGCGATGAACATGTTTTACAAGCCATAAATCGTTTAGATACTCCGAGTCTGTATGCCGAAGAAGTAAAACAGATTTGCCAGGACTCCTTCACTAATGAAACAGCCTATTACTGTTTAAAGCTCTCGGCAATCTCCGAGCTACAAACAGGCAATGCTGATGTTAAACGTATTATCAATACGATTTCATCAGCCTACGAGGATAATAAAATAGATGAATCACAAGCTGAGTCTTTGTTTAACATTTTTGCCTCAAGTGCCTATGGTGAGCCTGCAGTTACCGACGTGTACCATGCAGCAAAATCAAATGGTTTACTCACCGATGCACTGTTATTGCGAATGCTTCGTTACGAAATCAAAACCAAATACGTGTTCTCAACAGAAGAGCTGGAACACACCCTGATTGCATTGGGTGAAAAAGGGTACGATGAAGCTTATCTGTTGTTAGGGAAGCTCTATTCCTACGGACTTCGTGTGAGTGAAGACCCATGGTTAGCTGAACAGTTTCTGTTGAAAGCGCCAAATGATGCACAAGCACATTTTCGTTTGGGACTTCTTTACCTAAGTGGAAAACTCGGCCAGCCCGAACTTCAAAAAGGGTTGGATGCATTGTTGTTTGCGGCGAGGCATGGCTATTCACCAGCCTACAAAGAACTTATCAAAGTATTTAGCGGCTACGAAGGGGTTAAACCCAATCCAATCTATGCCCATGCATTTGCAGAGGTTTACACCTACTTTGGCGGCGAACTGACACCCGCAACGCAAGACATGTTATCAGGCCTTTCATTAAGTGAAGCGCAAAAAACAATAGCAAAACAGACTGCGGATCAGGAAATCGCATTTATCACGTCTTCCCAAACACTTGAACTTAACTTGTCTAAGCAGTGATGTCACTGTTAAGGAATATTTATGCGCGCAATGGGATGGTTGCCACTGATTTTACTCCCAATTTCAACGTCTTATTTAGCCTCATTTGCGGCGAATGGTGCAGAACTTACCGATTCGCGCCTACAAATCAAATTGGGGTATGTTGATCGCGAACACAATGTTCGTAGCAACGATGAGAGCTTTAAAGCAGACTCCTTCTTTTTACAGGGTCGGTATCAACAAGGGCTTAAACTCAATTCAAATTGGTCTGCCTACCTTGATGGCCGAGTGCTAGTTGCATCGGATGACGAAACCTTGGTAGATGAAGAAACGTTAATTTCAACAGATTTAGACGACAACGATAATGTGTCGGCAGAACTAAGACAGGCTTACGTGGCTTACCATGGCCTGACTCAGTATCCCAACGAGTCACTTCGCTTTGGATTACAGCGTTTACGAGAATACAGCGGACTTTGGTGGGATGCAGACATTGAGTCAATCACCTGGCAAGCAAGCACAACGGAATTAGAGTGGCTATTCGGTATTGGACAGCAGTTTGACCGCTACCGTACCGATGCCGATTTACCTGAGATTCACGATGATGTTTTTCGTGTATTTGCATCTGGCCGCTACCACGTTAATCAGTCTTTAACGCTTGCTGTTAAGTTAGCCCATGCTTCTCAGTCGAATGACAACCTGTTACCACTTACGACCAATAGCTATGCCGCCGGAGTGAATGGCGAGCGTACATGGTTCGGTGCAGAGTTATCACGTCATTGGCAGAAATCTGGACCCGCATTTGGGCATGCATTCAAGCTAGAAGCCATCTTTCAAACTGGACAGGGAGACATGCTAACAGACGCAGGGATTGTCTCTGAACAAGACAATGATGGCTATGCCCTCGACGCAGGTTACCGATTCGACTTCAGGCAACAGCCACTCTCTATTGGTATGACTGCAACGATAGCATCAGGTGGAGACGGAGACACGTTCTCGCAATCGGGCATTCACTCAAATCGTTCACACCACTACGGCAACAGTGAAACCCTATATCGTTTCAACGAAGCGTTACGTGCAGACATGAGCAACTTGCGTCATTGGTCTATTTTTGGCGCGTACGCATTTGGCAAACACACACGTGGAGCGCTGGCGATATCGCGCTTTCAACGAGACGATGAAAATCAGCCGATTTACGTGGGTGGTCGTGCCATTTCTATCGCTGGAGGCGACAAAGACCTTGGCATGGGCATTGACCTGTCTATTACTCACTTTCCACAAGTGAACTGGCAATGGCCAATACGCTTTATTCGCCTTCGAGCCTCTACCTTTAACCCAACTGGTGAACTTGCGCAAAAAAGTGATGACCATCGCTTTGCGTTAGAAGCACAGTTTGTTTTGTAAAGGAGTGAATAATGAAATATCTGATTTTGTTGCTCTCTATCAGCGTTGCTTTTCATATTAAGGCTACAGACTTTACGGTTTCCACCTTAAAAGCTGAATCTACGGAAAATTTCAGCCCCTCTCTGCCTTCTCTTGAGGGATTTACTGAGCAGGCGGTGAGAACAAAGTTACTGGCATATCCAAGTAAGGGCAAAACCTCTGTAGAACGCATGGTGGGTAACTTTGAAGCATTAAAATTCTATCGATTAGGTTTAATTACCGAGTGGTCTAAGCGTCAAGGCGAGTTTCCCAAAGCCATATTCGTTCGCGACGGTAAAGTGACCCTAGATGAAATTCACGCGGCGGCACCTGAAGAACTCAGCATCACAAAAGACGGCAAATACATTGCCAGAGTGCCGATTATAGTCGGTCACGATGGCATTTTGGTGGTAGACAACCACGACACATTGTTGATGTCTCAAGAGTCGGGGGCGTTTCTTATTAACGCTGGGGTGATGTTTATTCTCAACAGTGAGGTGTCTGGTTGGAGCGAAACCAATGGTACTTACTCTGAATACAGTGGCGATAAAAAAGTGTTCAGACCGTTCATCACCTCTATGGGAGGCACGCGCACCTATATGGTCAACAGCGAGTTCCACTCATTGGGTTATGAGTCACAAAAATCCTATGGCATCAGCTTAATCACACATACTGACAGTACCCTTGAGCGCGCACCCGCGATTGGCGAGGGCATTGACCCATCAGGCCCACCAACCGGTTGGTTATTGAACAATAAATTTGTAGAAATTTACTTTGGTTTTTTCAGCTATGAAGCAGAAGATGTTGCGATTGTTGGCAATCACTACATCGACAATATCGTGTACGGCATTGACCCGCACGACCGCTCAGAACGCTTGATCATAGCGAAAAATATCGTCGAAGGCGCAAGAGAGAAACACGGCATTATTATTTCGCGCGAAGTGAACAATAGCTTCATTTTTGCCAACACCGTGTTTAATAACAATCGTTCTGGCATCATGCTTGACCGTTCTTGTGAGCACAATATCGTTGCTAACAATACGATTTACAACAATGGTGGCGACGGCATTACCTTTTATGAGTCGAGCCACAACGTAACGTGGAAAAACAAAATATACGAAAATAAAGAACATGGAATACGCGTTCGAAACAGTATCGATGTATCGCTAGTAGACGAAATCGTCATGGCCAATAAAGGATCCGCTGTGTATTTTCATACAAGAGATTTGTCTGATCATACTCACCGTGACCTAGCGCTTGACCCATACACCATGCTGGTGTCTGGCAGTGTAACAGGTGGCTTATTTGCGTATAACGAATCTGGCGCAATTCATGGTGAAGATATCTCAACGGTTGAATTAGCCAATCTGACTTTGCAAAAAAACGGTGGCACTAAAGGCAGTTTAGGTTTTACCGGAGACTTCGCCCTTCATCAAACCGAAATCGTGCGCCAACTTTACGCGAAGCAAGCGGCGGGCGTTAAGTTAGAACGCAGCGAGACGGAGTAATTCGCATGGTATTTTCATCATCTATCTTCCTATTTGCGTTTTTACCTGTTTTTCTAGCGATTTATTACGCAACGCCCTTTCGCTATCGCTCGTTTGTGATCCTAATTGGAAGCTATGCATTTTATGCATGGTGGCGAATCGATTTTCTACTGCTTTTTGTACTCGTCACACTATGGAATTACGTGATTGGCATTCAAATGCACAAACACCTTGATAGCAATCCAAGCATAGCCAAACGCTGGTTGGCGATAGGCGTGACCGGTGATTTATTAACATTGGGCTATTTCAAATATGCCAATTTTGGTATTGAAAGCTTAAATGCTATGCTGGCTACCATTAACAGTGAGCCGCTTCCACTGGCCAACGTTATCTTGCCCATTGGTATATCGTTTTATATTTTCCAAGCCATCAGCTACCTTGTTGATGTGCATCGAAAGGACACTCCACCCACCAAACGATTTATTGATTTTGCAGCGTTTATCGCACTCTTCCCGCAATTAATTGCAGGGCCTGTACTTCGCTATAAAGATTTGGCGCATCAGTTTGAGCATAGAGAGCATTCTTTCGCGCTGTTTTCAGCAGGCGTCGTGCTGTTCATGAAAGGGTTTATCAAAAAGGTTCTCATTGCAGATACCGTTGCACCCCTTGCTGATGCCGCATTCACCGCGGGCTCTTTGACTACGATTGAAGCTTGGACCGGTGCATTAGCCTACAGCATCCAGCTGTATTTTGATTTTTCAGGATACAGTGATATGGCCATTGGTTTGGGATTAATGATGGGTTTTAGATTCATTCAAAACTTTAATCAGCCCTACATTAGCCAAAGCATTACAGAATTCTGGCGTCGCTGGCACATTAGTTTATCTAGCTGGCTACGTGATTACCTCTACATTTCATTGGGAGGCAATCGCCACGGCGTATTCAAAACCTATCGTAATCTGTTTCTGACCATGTTGCTAGGTGGTCTATGGCACGGCGCAAACTGGACCTTCGTTCTATGGGGAGCGTGGCACGGTGGCTGGCTAGCCATCGAACGCGCGTTAGGCTTAGGCCACTACAAAACCTTCAACTTACTGGCGTGGATGTTCACCATGCTTTTAGTCGTGATTGGCTGGGTAATGTTTCGGGCTGACAGCGTGCAGCAAGCATTCACGTTGTATGAAGCTATGTTCATCCCCAACTTTGCCTCACAAAATGGCGCGTCAATGATTGAACCCAAAGGCTGGCAATTAACCATACTGGCTATTGGAATTATCACTGTATTGCTGCGTGGTGCGATGCAGCATGCTCACAAGCTTGAACAGTTTACTCACTCAAACATGATGGCCAATACGGTTTCTGTGCTGCGTTTGCCCGTATTTTTAATCGCTTTAAGTAGCCTGATAGCCTCTAGCTATTCGCCGTTTTTGTATTTTCAGTTTTAGGAGTGAACCATGACGAATACGTTAGATAAATTCAACGCCGCCATCTTTGCTTCGATCATTATTGGCCTGTCAGTGTGGTCATCTGGAGGGTTTAAATTACCGACTTCAACGAATGCTGAAGCGGTGATTACGGGTCATTCCGCGACAGAAGTGGAGCAGCATTATCAAAAAGCATTTCCAATTAAAGACATCGTTACCAATGTATGGGGAGCTTTCAATTATCAGATATTTAATGAAGGACGGGAAGGCGTAGAAGTAGGCGTAAATGCGTGGTTATTTAGCCAAGAGGAATATCAACTTTCCGCTGATTACCAAAACAATCTCGACGCCAATACCAATTATATTATTACTGCCGTCAATGCGCTGCAGAAAAAGGGCATTGAGTCGCACATTGTTGTCATACCCGAAAAAGTAGAAATATATTCTGATAGGCTTGCACGTGTTACCCCTCATAACACACTTGATTTACGTGATCAGGTAAAAAGCATATTGATCAATCACAGTTTGTCTGTGGTAGATCCCTACCCCGCGCTTATCACCAAGCAAGACGGTGACACGTTTTTACGTACAGACACCCATTGGAGCCCGTTAGGTGCAAAACTGAGTGCCAATTGGATCAGTCATTCGTTACCCGCATTACAGGGACAAACGCAGTTCCGCACTGAATATATCGAAGATATCCCTTTACGCGGTGATCTGCTGACCTTTATACCCGTTAGTCCCTACTTGGAATCACTGGGGCCTGCTGGTGAAATGCTTCCCGTATTTCAAACACAAAAGATAGCGGAAGAAACTGCCTCTCTGTTTGGTGATGATAGCCTACCCTCTATTGCCTTAGTGGGGACCAGTTATAGTGCTAATGAGAAGTGGCATTTTCACGGCTATTTACAACAAGCGCTTAAGCAAGACATTTTAAATTATGCCGTTGAAGGGAAAGGCCCTTTTTCACCAATGGCTGCATTTTTATCGCAAAGCGATGCTGACTTAGCTGGTATTGACACTGTGATTTGGGAGATTCCCGTTCGCTATTTTGTTAAACCCTTACCTCAAGACATCGCATCTTCAATGACAAGGAATCCATCATGACATTTCGTATCGCCATTCTATTTTCGTTTTTGGCTATCTTTACATTCAATACGGCAGCTGAGGATGCACTTTATGCAAAACTTCCACCCAGCGATGCGGCGTTTTTTCGATTCATCAATATTAATTCTCAAACTATTGACGTTGCCTATGATAACAAGCGCATCGGGAACCTCTCACAAGGAGAAGTATCACGATATGGCTATGAAAGCTTCGGCAGCTTTACCTTCTCAATCGGTGGAAAGCCCTTAACGCTGGAACTTAAAAAAGGTGAATTAGCTACAATTGTTCTTGATGATACCGCTGAAAATGGCTACTTCACTATTAGCGAGCAAGTCTTTGACAACAAGCGAAAGGCACGCATCAAGCTGTACAATTTGACCCAACGCCCAACCCTCACCTTAAAAACGGCGGATGGAAAACATGACGTCGTCAATTCAGTAGAGCCACACACCGTCGGCTTTCGTGACATTAATGCGGTCAACATGCCCTTTGCTGCGTTTGCAGAGGATACCGCAGTCATTACTACTGATGCTGTAGCATTAACGCGAAATAAAGTGACCAGCGTATTTGCGTTTAATGTAAATCAAAACACACAAGTTACCGTTCGAGAAAGCGAAAGATAGGACATCATTATGCGCCGATTGATACCATTGTTATTTCCACTCGCAGCTGTTGGTACAGTATCAGCAGAAACAGCGCCAAGCTATACTATTGAGGCAACCCCACTTTATTGCGATGCCGCCAAATATGAAGAAAATTATGTGACTAACTTTCTGCGTGGCAATCTGTTTGTAGAAGAAGGTGAGCAAGGTTGGTTAGTGAATACAGGTAAAGACTTGAATAGCGCCTACGGTTTTACTGAGGCCGCAGAGTTGAAAGGCCTTAAACGCTTCGCTTCTTATTTAAATAATTTAGGTATCGAGCTCATTTTGGTTTACACCCCAAACCGAGGGCTTGCTCAGCCAGAAATGTTTACTAACCTCACTCGTGAGCAACATGCCGACATGTTGAGTCAGTATGAGCGAGCAATCGAACAGTTCAGACAAGTCGGTTTTCATGTACCCGACTTGAGTCATGTCGCTAAAGGCATTCCCGAGTTCTTTTACAAGCGAGATTTACACTGGACCCCAGACGGCGCTCGCGCAACGGCAAAAGAAATAGCAAAAACACTGAATGAACTCGGCTACGGTGACCCTGAAGGTACGCCTAAATTCAAAACCCTGTACACAGGTGTACGAGGCGCAGACAGCAGTATACAAAGCGCTGCTAACCAGCTTTGCAATACCCAACTGCCTGTTCAATATAAGAAAAGTTTTCGCACTATTGAAACCAATTCAGGCTTTGACGATAGCACATCACTGTTTGGCGATGATGAATCAAACATTGTGCTACTTGGCACCAGTTTTACAGCATTAGAAAAGTTCAATTTCAATGGTTTCTTGCAAGAATACAGCAATATTTCTATCAGCAATTTTGCCATTTCAGGTGGTGCTGCAACAGGCGCGTGGATTGACTACCTTAAGTCTGATTTTCAAGAGAACAAGCCCGACGTCATTGTGTGGGAATTACCCTCGTATTATACCCTCGACAATAAAGAAATATTCACCGAAATCAATCCGCTATTTTATAATGGGTGCGAATCAACTGCGCTACTTAAACAAGACAACATCACGTTCAGTGAGGGTGGCGTTGCAAAAGAAATATTGTTTAGTAAGGGGCTTTTACAGCAACCGAGCAAGCATATGACGCTAGACATCGCTTTTTCCAACCCTGCGGTAAGAACTGTTGAAGCCACAGTTTGGTTCGGTTCAGGAACCCATAAAACCTATCGCGTCAAACGCAATAACCGTACTAAAGCCGATGGCCGTTTTGTGTTTGAATTAGGCGACCATGAAATTAATGGGAAGGAAGCATTTCTGGCGCTAGACTTTGATGAAATAATGCTTGAAGATGGATCGAAACTCTCGGGTGAACAGCTTAACACCACAACAGCAACAGCACGGCTGTGTGAAATTCCCTCATCAATCAACAATCTCGTTGCACAACATGTTAAAACAACGCAATAACGTAACCCCAGGTGTCGCCTCTGTTTTCTGCGCAGCCGCATTGTTAAGCGGCTGCAATAGCATGTCAGAAGGTGAAGTCCCCTCTCATATTGTTGCCCCCCCTGCATTTGTTCAATCTGCACAGACATGGTCTGAGAAAAATGCAAAACCTTATGCGTGCCAGCAATTGCCGATATTTACCGATAGTCTTTCGTTCAGAAGTAAATATGAGGGGAGCGACAAACGACGTGCAACATTAAACGAGGAAGCAGAAGCCGCTTATTTACAGCGTACGCAGCCTATTCATGAGTTTGCTAAATATGTTGCCTATTTAGGAAAACACATTCAGCGTGATTCTAACATTGCGAAAGAAGCTTCTTACTGTTTTACATCGCTGCTTATAGATTGGGCAAAAGGGTCCACACTGAATGACCCTGAAGCGAATATGACAGGCAAAGCAGTGCGTAAATGGACGTTATCAACAACGGCTAGCTACTATTTGTCGGTGAAAGAAAAGCTTCCTCTCAACGACGTCGAACAGGCAACAATTGAGTCTTGGCTTTACAGGCTGGCCCAGCAAGTGAAGCACGATTATTCTAACCGGCCACTGCGTAAAGTGAACAATCACGATTACTGGGCAGCATGGTCTGTTATGTTAGTCGCAGTAATAAAGAATGACCGTGCCCTTTATCAGTGGTCAGAGAATGTATATCTCACCGCCTTATCCCAAATCACGCATGACGGGTTTCTGCCTAACGAATTAAAGCGAGGTGCGCGCGCATACGCATACCATAATTTTGCTTTACTTCCCTTGTCGGGCTTGGCCGCATTTGTCCATGAAAACAACGCTCAAGCCGGTAATCATCAGCGTTCCAAACTCACTTTATTGGCAGAGAATTTATTAAAAGATGGCGCTATTGAGGACTTTTCAGCACATGCTGGTGAAGCCCAATCAGGGTTCGATTTACATAGCGACGGCCATTTGAGTTGGGTTGCCCCACTAAAGTACGCCACCGACAACGACGCCTCTTGGCTAAGTTTACTTCCTGATGATTCATCTTATCAAACTCACGGATATACGCGAATGGGCGGAAATACATGTGAACGTTTTGGTTGCGATACAATGTAGCTCGCCAACCGCTACACATGATGTAACAGATCAAGTCGGACGCGAATTCCTTTCAATCAGCGTCCGAGAAATAATGGTTAACGCCTTCCTCACGCTTTGTCGCCTTGCGATACGTTAGATAGGTTTACCGTATGTCAAACTAACATTACCACCTAGCAACGTATTGTATAATTTCCCATTGCAGGCGCGGCGCATTGCCACGACTTCTTTGTTGATTGAATATTTGTACTTAACTAACGCTCGCGCACTGTACATTTCTAACCATGCTGCTTCATGGCATTTCATTGGGCGAGCATCAGCAAATAGAGGAACTTTACTATTGCGTTTCGCGTTGGCACGTATTGTCCAAATTAGTCGGCGTAACGCGCTATTGTTCTCTTCATATGGGTAGTAGGGGTTTACCATATACTCACGATTAACCACGGCGAGCTCAGCCAGCCCCACCAGCGCCATTGTCGCGTACAAATGATAGCTAAACGCACGATTCCCTCTTGCTCCTTCAAGTGGCAATGCACCGTTTTCATCAATTTGCGACAGACCAATCGTTAATCCATCCATGGCCCATTGAAACAGGTACTTGTCTTGCAATGCTACCGAGGCTCTGCCCAAGTGAAAGCTATCCCAATAACGATGGTTATTACGTAACGTTTGGTTCCCCGCTTTATCGGTGTAAAAGTGCTGCACATGACTGGCCGCTCGCTTCATCCAATCCCCGATAGTATCCTCATGATGAATCGTTTTGATATCTCTGCTATGCCTGATTTTCAGGTAACTCGTCGCGACGGCCCCCAATAGTTCTGCCGTTTTATGATAACCAATATCGTTACGATGTTGGCCGAGCATTGCATCGTTCTCAGCCCAATGGGTAATATGTTGCATGATACATTGTGTAATATCGCCTTGTTCTGTTGGCGTCGCAATGTACCGATCAGAGAGCGTAACAAGGGTTTTAATATAGCCACGCAATTCTGAGAGTTCTTCTTGATATTGTGCCTGTTTAGCAGGATCTATTTCACATCCACAGTCGGTCTCTTTATAGATACTGCCAGAATTAAACTGACGTTTAACGGGCATGAGTGCCGGGCACTGGAATGATGTATAGGAAAAACGCTGGTGCATGTCTTGCCACAAATAACGAGCCGTATATACGTCATTCGAAAATGCAGGTTGAATATTGGCCTGGCTACCCACAGAAAAAAGCCAAACACACATCAAAAAAAGTAAATGGAAAATTCGATAAAAAATCACAGAAACCCCTCTTACATAGTAAAAAAAGGTGATCTATTAGCACATTCTATACCTAAAAATTGACGTGACGGTGATTCTAGTTTGGTTTAGAAAATCAGGCCGCTTCTAAGCGAAGCGGCCTGATTATTAAGAAGAAATAAACCGCGGTGAGACGTATTGAGACACCCTAGAGCAGTCCCTAAGGTGCCTGATTTAATTACATAGGAGAACCGTAAGTTAAGCTGACGTTACCACCTAAGAATGTGTTAAACAGTTTGCCATTACAATTATTTCTAAAGTTGATAACGTCGGCTTTTATAGCAGCTTTGTCGGCGACTTTTGCGCGTTCCAAATATGCTTCTAACCAAGCTGCTTCATGACATTTCATTTCGCGTTCTTCAGGAAACACACCCACTACATTGCCATTTGATACGTCTCGCATTAGCTTCAACAATGTATGTAGTGCACCGTTGTTATATTCATATGGATAAAATTCGACAGGCATATATTCACGGTTTGCTATCGCCAATTCAGCCAAACCAACAAGCGGTAGTGTGGCATATAAGTGATAGCTGAATGCGCGGTCACCACGTGCGAATTCTTCAGGTAGCACGCCATTTGCGTCAACTTCATCTAAACCGATACTCAAGCCTTCAACCGCCCACGAGAACAGACTTTCATCTTGAATGGCAATGGCTACACGGCCTAAGTGATAACCGTCCCAGTAACGGTGGTTGTTCTTTTTCGTAGTAGAACCTGCAATATTGTCGTAGAAGTATAAAACGTGATCTGACGCACGCTTCAACCAACTGCCAACCACCGAGTTTGCATCAATTTTTACGATATCAGGGCTATTGCGCACCTTCAGGTAACTCGTTGCAATTGTGCCAATTAATTCTGCTGTTTTGTGATAGCCCACATTCTGAACATGGTCACCCAGCATGGCATCATTTGCGGCCCAATGCTCGACATGTTGCATCATACATTGCGCAATTTCGCCACGTTCTGATGGCGTTGCAACGTAGGTGTCGGCTAACCCAACAATAGTAGAAATATAGTCTTTTATGTACGCATTTTCCGCATCGTACGCCGCCTTTTTAACAGGGTCGACTTCACAACGACAGTCAGTGTCTTTGTATATACTCACAGTTTCAAAAACGTGCTTTGGTGCAACCAATTCAGGGCAAGAAAACGTGTTGTTTTCTAGTGATTGGTTTTCAGCCTGCCACAAAAAACGCGCAGTATAGGTGTCATTAATGAAAGCAGGGTTTAGTTCCGCTTGTACATTAACCGATGTGATTAATGACGTTGTTAATACAACAGCCGAAGTAAGAATACGTTTCAACATGGTAACAGCCTCTATTTTAAAAACTTCAAACAGAAAGCCAGTTGTCTACCTTGATAACCTGGCGGTGCCGCCGTCATAGGTATTACCCCTTAGACCGGTCACTTTGCGTCACTCACTTTCGCAAGCTTTGCCTTTTTCAAATGTCGAGCGCATTGTAGAGATTCGATTTTTGCTCCGCAAGGGGATAAACAAAGATACTCAAAACCTTATTTTTAAAGGCCTTGACAGCTATTTTTACGCTACAAACATGTTCTATAAGCATTTTTTATATCTGATATTATTTTTACCGTGTGTCTTAGTTATGCGACAGCATTCGTAAGCGTGAGCGTCAATACGAAAAATCCAGTCGAAATAGGCAAAGACGAGCAATTCGATTAGGGTAAAAAGGCGAAATAGGTAGGGGCGAACACCGCTCCGACAATCTTTAAACGCGAGTATTCCGTAGCAACATCCTTAACATTCGCATTCATGTCGTCATTTAGCGACGCAAACACGGTTTTAGGGAATGAATTTTAATCGCTGTGTCACACGCTGCTTTCTATGAAGTGAGCAACCGAAGTCAAGCGTATTCCGTGACCTTCATATAATTCTCGACTTTGGTTTGCATTACATCGGCGCAACAATGCGCATTTATGGATCATTATTCGTGAGCTAAAGATGTCTAAAATATGAACTTTTATTAAGTTTTTCGGACACTTATTGAACAATATATGCATGTGGCATAGTATTCGCTACGACCTTATTGAAGACGGTTACACGCAGTACGGACAGTAACCGATTGTTTTACTCATACACCGCAATTTAAGGACAGTTATGATTACGCCAATTATTCTTGCAGGGGGCAGTGGTTCCCGCCTATGGCCAAAGTCACGCGCAAAGTTACCTAAGCAATTTCTTCGTCTTGCCAATGACAAAACCATGCTTCAAGAAACAGTATTGCGGTTAAGTGGCCTACCCATCAGTGCCCCATTATTGGTATGCAATGAAGACCATCGTTTTATTGCCGCAGAGCAGATGCAGCAACTTCCTAATACTGGAGCCAGAATCTTATTAGAACCTCAGGGTAAAAATACCGCGCCTGCGATTTGTTTGTCGGCGCTATTAGCGCAACAATATGAGCGAGATCCGTTATTGCTTGTTCTAGCCGCTGATCATGTCATTCAAGATACAGACGCTTTTCATCATGCCGTGCGACAAGCAACGGTGCTAGCCAATGAAGGACACCTTGTGACCTTTGGTATCGTTCCGGACTCCCCGAACACTGGATATGGCTACATCAAACAAGGTAATCAACTTGAATCAGGGTACGTGGTCGATAGTTTTGTAGAAAAACCCGATGCAGCGACAGCCAAAGACTATTTGGAGCAAGGAAATTATGTATGGAACTCTGGCATGTTTATGTTCAGAGCCAGCCGTTTATTAGAGGAAATGGCAACACACGCACCCGACATTTTGGCAGCCTGCAAATCATCAATCGACAATAAGTTACAAGATTTGGACTTTGTTCGTGTAGACGCTGAGGCATTTGCCCAATCGCCAGAAGATTCTATCGATTATGCCATCATGGAAAAAACAGACAGCGCAGCGGTGGTTCCAATGTCAGCAGGCTGGAATGACGTAGGAAGTTGGGAAAGCTTGTGGCAAATTGATAGCGGTAAAGACGCAGATGGTAACGTACTCAAAGGCGATGTTCTGGTAGAGGGTAGCCAAAATTGCTACGTTAATGCTGAAGAACGTATGGTTGCGTTGGTGGGTGTAGATGATGCCGTTGTAATTGAAACCAAAGATGCGATTTTGGTCGCAGCCAAAGACAAGGTCCAGAATATCAAGTCAATCGTGTCCAAGTTAAAGCAAGAAAAGCGCAGTGAGTTCGAGTTTCACCGAGAGGTTTTCCGTCCTTGGGGTAGCTATGACTCAATAGACAACGGCACACGCTACCAAGTAAAACGCATCTCTGTGAAACCTGGCGAGAAGCTTTCTGTTCAGATGCACCATCATCGTGCGGAACACTGGATCGTTGTATCTGGTACCGCGAAAGTTACCAACGGTGACAGCACATTTCTCGTGGCAGAAAATGAATCGACTTACATCCCTGTAGGTGTTGTTCACGCGTTGGAAAACCCCGGTAAAATACCGTTAGAATTAATTGAAGTTCAATCTGGTAGCTATTTGGGTGAGGATGATATTGTTCGCTTCTCTGATCGCTATGGCCGTGCGCCAGAAACCCAAACACGAGCAAGTGCTAACCAAGAGAGTGATGCAGCCCAATTATCTGCCGCATCAACCACACCAGCAAAGGTGAAGTAAACATGGAGTTAACCTGCTTTAAAGCCTACGATATTCGCGGCCAGCTGAATCAACAGCTTGATGAAAAAATTGCCTTTCGTATTGGTTTGGCATTCGCAGAACATACGCAAGCACAAAGCGTTGTCGTTGGCGGTGATATTCGGCTTACCTCACGCGCTCTAGTGCATGCCTTAAGTGCGGGACTCATTCAAGGCGGCAGTCGCGTGGTTGATCTCGGGCTCACAGGTACTGAAGAAATCTACTTTGCGACTAAGTTTAGCGGGGCTGATGGCGGTATTGAAGTCACAGCCAGCCATAACCCGGCTGATTATAATGGTATGAAATTCGTTGGCAAAGGCGCTGTTCCTATTAGTGCTGACAGCGGTTTAAATGTCATCAAATCACTGGCCGAAGGATTCAGCGAAGAACAAATTGATTCAGCATTTTCTGAATACGCAGAATCAGAGGCTTCTGCTGATGAGTTTTTTAATGGTAAAGCAAGTATTGAACAACCTACGCTTGAAAATACCGGTCAGTATCAAACATCGACATATTTGCCCGAATACATCGCGCACATACTGTCTTACATTGATATTGATGCATTGCCCCCCCTGAAAGTTGTGGTAAACGCCGGAAACGGCGCTGCGGGCCATGTCGTAGACGCCATTGAAGCCCATTTCAATACACATAAGATACCGGTCAAATTTATCAAGATTCATCATACTCCTGATGGCAGTTTTCCGAATGGGATCCCTAATCCGCTTTTACCTGAGTCTCGTCAAGACACCGCCGATGCAGTTATCAAGCATCATGCTGATTTCGGTATCGCATGGGATGGAGACTTTGACCGATGTTTTCTTTTTGATGAACACGGACAATTTATTGAAGGCTACTACATCGTGGGTTTACTAGCTGAAGCATTTCTTCGCAAACATGAAGGCGAAAAAGTGATTTATGATCCCCGTGTTTACTGGAACACAGAATCCATCATAAAAGCAAACGCGGGTGAGCCAATTATGAGCAAAACTGGACACGCATTTATTAAAGAAAGAATGCGTGAGGAAAATGCCATTTATGGTGGAGAAATGAGTGCTCACCATTATTTTCGAGATTTTGCCTATTGTGATTCAGGGATGATTCCATGGTTGTTAGTTGCTGAGCTTATCAGTGTAGGCTCTTCTACACTGTCTGAGATGGTGTCGGCACGTATTAAGGCTTATCCTTCATCAGGCGAAATTAACCGCCGGGTTTCAGATGCAAAAAACGTTATGAATGAGATTGAGGCCTACCTCAAGCCTGATGCCATTCGTTGTATCAAAATTGACGGATTAGGACTGGAGTTCGAGCAATGGCGCTTTAATTTGCGTATGTCGAATACCGAGCCATTACTTCGCCTTAACGTGGAAGCCAAGGGTGACAAAGAATTAATGTTGCGTAAAACTGCCATGCTCATTAATTTAATTGATAAATACAGTTAATCGATTAAACGACGGCGTGCAATGTGAAGTATCAAGGGAGTCCATTGCATGCCTTTTCCTAGTTTACAAGTATTCACATCATTAAGTATGATACTCAATCAGTTGTCACCTTCGATATTGCGCATTCCCCCCCCTAACGGTATATTTACCCTGTATTTTCCCTTAAGTTGGTCGCGCCTATTCTTATGAGTCGTTTATCTTTTGCCATCGCAATTTTGATTTTTGCGCTTTTTCCAACGTTGGGTTATGCATCTTCTCAACTCAAAATATTTACAGAGGAATTTCCGCCCTACAATTTCACCCAAAATGATGAGCTCGTAGGGATAAATACCGAAATTGTCAAAGAGTTATGTACAGTTGCAGGCATCAGTTGCTCGATAGAACTGCTGCCATGGACCCGCGCTTATAATCTCGCTAGGCAAACTAAAAACACAGCAGTATTTTCCACCTCTCGCAACCCTGAAAGAGAGAAACTTTTTCATTGGATAGGTCCCCTTGCATCGTCGAAAACAAATTTCTACAGGTTGAAAAAAAGACACGATATCAAAATTCGCAAGGAGTCCGACTTATTAAGTTATACCATTGGCATTGCTCGAAGCGATGTTTATCACGATGTACTTGTCGACTTAGGTTTTAAACCCGAGGAAAACCTTTTGATGTTCTCGAGAAAGCATGACGATATGCATGTATTTTTTAATGGCAAGCTTGATTTAATTATCGGCTCTGAACTCACACTGCCATATCAACTCACCTCTGTGGGTTTTGAGCCTAATGAAGTGATTCCAGTGTATACGTTGAAACATGCATTCATTCGAGGCAACTATTTAGCCCTCAACCGCGACACCGATTCAGACATAAAAAGTAAGCTTAATACCGCCTTCATAAAGCTTAAAAAGCGTGACTTCATAGAACAAGTGATTGATAAATACCGCGACCTAGCGCCAAGGTAATTATCGTTCAATGTTACATAGCGGCACTGCAGAATTTATCGAGAAAACCTTAGTTTACACCTTCTTGCTCAACAATTAGCTCAGCCACCTTTTGTCCCCACAGCATATATGCGCCTTTGCCAGGGTGAAAGCCATCTTCAGCGATCATGTCGGAATGGGCCTCAGAGCTTACTATGTTGTCATCTGAAATGGTAAGATGATGGCAATTGAGCACGTCACATACGTCGCTGAGGGCAGAATCTAATTGTTTAGCTCGCTGCCCAAGCACCCATCGTAGTGGCTGAGGTAACCCAGTAAACAAATGCATGGGTGGTACAGCAGTAAGGATGATGTGGCGAGCGCCTGTGCGCTCACGTATTTCATTGATCAATCTCTGCGTGTGTTCAACAAATACGCGTAGCGATTGACGTGATGTAACATCGTTAACACCAAGCGAAACAATAACCCAATCGGCACATATCGGATTGGAGGTGTCAAACAATTTGCGAAAAGACGACGTATTTTCTCCCGTTTTGGCTAACAGCTGCCAAGTGATCGAGTAATGAGGCTCTAATTGCCCAACCAATTGCCCCACCAATGCGTCTTGCTGTGTCTTTACGCCAACCCCAGCCGCCGCTGAATCTCCTAACACTAAGATGCTGAGGGCACGTGGATGTAGATGACCAATGCTACCTTCCCTCTTTCCTTCAGCCTCAGGAAGCCGCACTATAGTCCGTTTAACGTACCATCCTTGCAAGAGCAGTATTGGAGCAAGATACCACGTTTTCCACGATAGCATTTCGGTTTACTCTCCCAACAAAAATCGACGCGACGTTACAAGACGTTTAATAAAATCATGTTCACTGATCGGCGTAAAATCAAGTAATGCTTGCATAAATGCTTGGCTTGAATACAAACGCTGCAAAGCTTCGTTAACGCGGGCTAAAAAACGATGTGTTTCTGGTGTGTTGTTACACATAATATGGCTAGATACAAAATCGGGCACCCCTTCCACTGCATATGAACGAAGTTGTTGGGAAATATCAGGAAAAGTAACAAGGCTGGCGGGATAAACAAACGTAAAATCCACACGACGTTTTAAAAACATCTGCATAAACGTCAAATACGGATCTATCCCCTCTAGCCGATACCAATTGGCCTGCCGCAGCGCTCTAAGCTCATGGTCTAGTTCCCCACCATATTGATGATCAGCAATTAGCAATAGCGAATGTTCGGAAAAATGATTGAAGTAAGACGTTAACGAAGACACTGCGCCTTCATCATTTAAATAAGCAGTAGGAATAGGGGTGCTTGATTTATGCTGGTAAAGCCTGACACCCAGAAAAACATCCGTCGGCAAACTAAAAATATAATGCTTTTCCCTCTGTGGGGTTTTGACCTTAAAAAACGTACATGCAGGAGAATCAGAATCGAGCTTATCTTGGGTTCGACCTTTTGCGATGTAATGAATAGCAGGCCATTGATTCATTTGCTCAAACAACAATAAATGCGTAGCTTCCGCCATGCCAATCGGCGCTAACCGATTATTAATAATATTAATGAAAGACGGAGAGTCAGCAGAAAAGTGTATCGAACGCTCTTTGGCATAAGGCATCGATACCGTTAACCCGATACACCAAAGAAATACAATCGCGAAGATCCACTGAAATAGTCGGTTACATCCTGTTACCCAATGCTCCAAGTGTTAATCTCTGCAGTTTATTAATACTACTCAAAATACCAGAAAAAATATGCGAATCAAGCTTTCTAATATGCGGCTGCTGTAACTGAATAAGTCATCACAACCGTTTTTGACTACGCAAACTGTTTACATAGAGAGTAGTTTCTCAACAATGGGTTTATTCGCCTCTGGAAATTCATAATTGCCTAAGTCTTGCAATGCGACCCATCGCGCCTCTTGGCCTTCAAGTTGTTTCGGCTCTCCGGCAAACTCCGTTACCAGATGTATATCTAAGCTCACATGTTTATCTGGATAATCAAATTCAATCACCATAAACGGCTGCTGAGATATCACGTCGATATTGATTTCTTCTTTTAATTCCCTTAATAGCGCATCAGATACCGACTCATTGTCTTCAACTTTACCGCCAGGAAACTCCCATTTGCCGCCCTGGTGACGAGATGAATCCCGATGACTTATAAAAACCTCATGGTTCCTTAACACCACACCTACTGCCACAACTATTCGTTTCATCAATTTGTCCCACCATAAAAAAAGGCCAGAACTTCTGACCTCTTTCATATTTAATATAATTAGCTAACAATGCTTAGCTTAATTTACCGTGACACTGCTTGTACTTTTTGCCAGAACCACAAGGGCATGGGTCGTTACGACCTACTTTGCGTCCTTCATTAGACATACCAGACTGAGCCGCCTGATCACTATTGTCTATCGCTGATTCATGTTCATATTGCTTAGGTACATCGTCTGCTTGGCGGCGCTGCTCTTCTACAGCCTCAACGTCAGATTCAGCACGTACCTGAACTTTACTTAAAATACCAATTACGTCGTGCTTTAAGCTTTCTAACATTTCAGAGAATAGTTCAAATGATTCTCGCTTGTATTCTTGCTTTGGATTTTTCTGTGCATAACCACGCAAATGAATGCCTTGGCGAAGATGATCCATCGCAGCAAGATGCTCTTTCCAGTGACTATCTAGGTTTTGCAGCATCACCGCCTTTTCAAACTGTCGTAACACGTCTGCGCCTACTGCTTTTTCTTTCTCTTCGTAGGCGGTTTTAACTTCATCTAAAATACGTTCACGAAGCTTTTCTTCATACAGCTTGTTGTCATCTTCAAGCCATTTAGCAACCGGTAAGTCCAGCATAAAGTCAGCTTTAATACGCTCTTCCAGACCAGGAACATCCCACATTTCTTCAAGAGACTGTGGTGGGATATATTGATCAATGACACCTGACACAACATCTTCACGAATCACATTGATAGTGTCGCTGATTTCACCTTCATCTAACAGTTCATTGCGTTGCTCGTAAATCACTTTACGCTGATCATTCGCGACATCATCGTATTCCAGTAGCTGCTTACGAATATCAAAGTTGCGGCCTTCAACTTTACGCTGCGCGTTTTCGATAGCACGCGTTACCCAAGGATGCTCAATCGCTTCTCCTCGCTGCATGCCCAAGCGCTTCATCATTGCTCCCATCTTATCTGAAGCAAAAATACGCATGAGTGAATCTTCTAACGACAGATAAAAACGCGATGCACCGGGATCGCCCTGACGCCCCGCACGACCACGCAACTGATTATCAATACGACGAGACTCATGACGCTCTGTACCAATAATATACAACCCGCCAGCATCAAGGACTTTTTGATGATCGTCTTTCCACTGAGTTTTGATTTTCTCGATTTTATCCTCAGAAGGGTTTTCAAGCTTTTCAACTTCAGCCTGCCAGTTACCTCCTAAGACTATATCTGTACCACGGCCAGCCATGTTGGTAGCAATAGTTACTGCACCTGGACGTCCAGCCTGAGCAACAATATCAGCTTCTTGAGCGTGGAACTTAGCATTCAAAACTTTGTGGTTAACTTTCGCTTTCTTTAATACGCGAGATAAAAACTCAGAATTTTCAATCGAAACTGTTCCCACCAATACAGGTTGGCCGCGTTCAACACACGCTTGAATATCTTCGACAATCGCTTCGTACTTTTCTTCAGCGGTCAAATAAATCAAATCGGCTTTATCATCACGTACCATCGGCTTATTCGTAGGAATAACGACAGTTTCTAGGCCATAAATATGATTAAACTCAAAGGCTTCAGTATCGGCTGTTCCAGTCATACCGCCCAGTTTGTTGTATAGTCGGAAATAATTCTGGAAGGTAATAGATGCGAGGGTTTGGTTCTCGTTCTGAATTTTAACGCCTTCTTTAGCCTCAACCGCCTGATGTAAACCTTCTGACCAACGGCGGCCTTCCATTGTCCGTCCTGTATGCTCATCAACGATAACGATTTCGTCGTCTTTAACGATATAGTCGACATCTTTTTGGAACATTTTATGCGCACGAAGTGCGGCATTAACATGATGCAACAATGAAATATTTTGTGCTGCAAACAAAGATTCTTCTTCTGGAAGTATTCCTTCGCGTTTAAGCACTTCTTCAATAAACAATTGACCATTTTCAGTTAGGTGAATCTGTTTTGACTTTTCATCAACAGTGAAATGTCCTTCGCCCATTTCACCTTCTTCATCTTCTTTTTCTTGCTGAACTAGCTCAGGAATGATCACGTTAATTCGGCGATACAGCTCAGAGCTATCTTCTGCTGCGCCCGAGATAATCAGTGGCGTTCTGGCTTCATCGATAAGAATAGAATCAACTTCATCGATTACGGCAAAGTTCAGTTCGCGCTGAACGCGTTCTTGCGGGCTAAATGCCATGTTATCGCGCAAATAGTCGAAGCCAAACTCGTTGTTTGTGCCATAGGTAATATCGGCTAGATAAGCTTCTTTTTTCTGTGCGTGGTTCATCCCTGGAATATTGCAGCCGACAGTTAAGCCAAGAAACTCAAAAAGTGGACGGCTCCAATCTGCGTCACGTCTGGCAAGATAATCATTCACGGTAACAACATGAACGCCCTTGCCACTGATAGCATTAAGATAAGTTGGCAATGTAGATGTTAGCGTTTTACCTTCACCTGTACGCATTTCGGCGATTTTACCTTGATGCAGTACTTGTCCGCCCAGCATTTGAACGTCAAAATGACGCATACCAAATACGCGTTTACTCGCTTCACGGACGACAGCATAGGCTTCCACCAGAATTTCATCTAACGTGCTGCCATCTGCAATACGCTGCTTAAATTCCGATGTTTTCGCTTTTAGCTCTTCATCGCTTAACGCCTCTAATTGAGGTTCAAGCTGATTAATTTCGTTAACGGTTTTACCGAGCTTCTTGAGGAGTCGGTCATTTCGGCTCCCGAAAATTTTTCTTACGATGTTCGCAAACATGGATTTACAGCTTCCAACTTATCATTATTCTACTCGCTTCTTGCAAGCATGTTTAAAATTATACCAATCAGCGATTATCGCTGACTGAAACTAAAGGGACAAAAGTGAGCCGTATTTTACGCTATTTATTTTTTCGGTAAACATACGGAAGAGGATCTTGCTGTTGACCAGCTCGTATCACTTCATAATGAACGTGTGCACCCGTTGAACGGCCAGTACTGCCCATTTTGGCTATTACTTGCCCTTTCGTTACCACGTCACCAATCTTAACATTAAGTTCCTTGTTATGCCCATAACGGGTAATCAATCCGTCACCATGATCAATTTCGACAAGGTTACCGTAACCATAACGCTCCCCAGACCACGTTACCAAGCCGGCACCAGTTGCAATAACATCGGCCCCTTCTTTCCCGGCAAAGTCTAAACCTTTGTGCATCGCAGGTAATCCAGAAAATGGATCTTTGCGTATGCCGTAGTAAGAAGATAACCATCCAGACTTGATTGGACGCCCCGTCAAATACCGCTGCTCATCTATATGGTGATTCATTAGTAAAGATTCAAGCACTAAAAGCTGCTGTGACTTGTCATCTATTTCAACCAACATAGTGTCAATTGAACTGAGCAGTGTATCACTTGAAGGAAGGGTAAGCTCAGCGTCATAGTTCAAACCACCGACTGGTGGAACGTCTGAGAAGTTAAATTCTTCGGGATTTAAATTGGCTTGCTCAACAAGACGCATGCCCAATGCATTTAAACGTTGCAGTTCACTTTGAACATCAGCGAGTTTTACCATCATGCCAGTAACACGCTGCTCGGTGGTTTGTCGAAGTTGTTCGACTTCTTGTTTCTGAGCATCTAGCCCAGCTTGTGCGAACTGAACCCGTGAAACAGATTCATCAGCCTGCTGCGTTGCCCGACCAGAGATCATCAACACGCCAAATACCAATGCAACGACAGTCATCAATTTCTTGATGCTGATGCTGTATTTAAATCGTGTTGTTTTGCCTTTATATAGAAGCGTTAAGCTCATAACCATTCATTCTCTTGCGGCACATTATTGCCAAATACTAACGTCTACTTACCGCTTCTTAAAGCATAGGCGAGTATCTGTCATCATAAAACCTGTGCACTTTTTATACTTATCTTTTTATGGCAGAGAGACCTTGTTTGTCACGATATAGCATCAATATCCACCCAAAGTGCGCTACAACGCCAACCCGTAACTTTACTGTTATGTCCACCCATTAATCAAGAGGGGAGCATAAAATATACCAGAAATATAAAAAATGCCGCTAAAAAGCGGCATTTTAAAGTAAAGTATATCGACTACCCAGCCAACACTGGGGATGCAAAACGAATTGGAAGCTCGTCTTTATTCTCGTAGGTAATGTATTCCCACGCGGTTTGGTCGTTTAACATAGCGTTGAGCAGTTTATTATTTAAACCATGACCTGTTTTGTAGGCTCTCAACTCACCAATAATGCTATGCCCACCCAAATATAAGTCACCAATAGCATCTAATATTTTGTGCTTTAAGAATTCGTCATCATAACGAAGGCCTTCTGGGTTCAGTACACGATATTCATCTAGCGCAACCGCATTTTCCATGCTTCCACCTAAAGCTAGGTTGTTCGCATTCATGTACTCTAAATCTTTCATAAACCCAAATGTACGTGCACGACTAACTTCATCGACATATGAATCTGCATTGAAGTCCATCACTACGTGCTGACGAGTCTGACTTATCACTGGGTGATCAAAATCGATAGCAAAATCAATTCGGAAGCCGTCATAAGGAACAAACTCAGCCCACTTGTCGCCATCTTCTACACGAATAGGCTTTTTAATACGAATAAAGCGCTTTGGCGCGTTAAGCTCTTCTATGCCCGCTGATTGCAATAAGAAGATAAATGGGCTGGCGCTTCCGTCCATAATAGGAAGTTCGTTACTATCGACTTCGATAATAATATTGTCGATCCCCATCCCAGCCAAGGCTGAAGCAAGGTGCTCAACGGTAGAAATGGTTTTACCGTCTTCATTTGATAGACAGGTACACAACATTGTATCGCCTACCGCATTTGCACGCGCAGGAATATCCACATAAGGCTCAAGATCTATGCGGCGAAATACGATCCCAGTATTCGCCGGCGCAGGCCGGAGAGTCATGGTGACCTTGTCACCTTTGTGCAGACCAATCCCTGTCTCTTGTACAGCATGTTTGATAGTGCGTTGTTTTATCATTGTACCTGTTAGCTCAAATATTAACCAACCGTAAAACGGGCGCGTATTCTAGCCGCTTACCTCTAGATTGTCAAAAAAACTTAACATTTAATAACCAATAGACCCTAACATATGGCTAAAGTTCGTTTTATCAACTACTTATCGCCTATTAGCGTCATTAGGCACGCTATTAGTCAGCTTGTTTTCTAAGGAATGCTGGAATATCTAAATATTCCAAATCATTGCCTACTTCGGCCTTTTCCTCTGGTGCTAACGCTTTATTGCCGTCAGTGTGCATGGCTGGCGCAGATTCAGCATTGGTCGAGCGTAGAGCAAACTCATTACTATCGGCTACCGTGCGTGAAGAACGGTTACTCACTAATGAAATATCAGGCTTACGTTCTGCGCCAATACCTGTCGCGACGACGGTTACACGAAGCTCATCGGTCATGTCCATATCGATAACAGTACCGACAACCACAGTTGCATTTTCTGATGCGAAGGCTTTTACAGCGTTACCCACTGTTTCAAACTCATCAATAGCAAAATCAGGGCCCGCAGTAATGTTAACCAAAATACCACGTGCGCCAGATAGGTCGATATCTTCTAGCAACGGACAAGCTATCGCAGACTCGGCGGCTTCTTCAGCACGATCTTCACCTGACGCAGCACCGCTTCCCATCATGGCTGTGCCCATTTCAGACATCACCGTTTTCACGTCTGCAAAGTCAACGTTAATCAAGCCTGGGCGTGTAATCAGTTCAGCAATACCTTGTACCGCACCGCGCAACACGTTATTTGCTTCGCTGAATGCCTGTAGTAATGGTGTGCCTTTACCCATTACTTTCAGTAGCTTTTCATTTGGAATCGTAATCAGAGAATCAACATACTTGGCAAGCTCTTCAATTCCTTGGTCGGCAAAATCTGTGCGCTTACGCCCTTCAAACGGAAACGGCTTAGTGACGACTGCGACAGTGAGAATACCTAGTTCTTTAGCAATCTTGGCTACTTCTGGTGCAGCCCCTGTACCTGTACCGCCGCCCATACCAGCGGTAATGAAGATCATATCGGCACCTTCAAGGGTTTGACGGATCGTTTCGCGATCTTCTTCGGCAGCCTCACGACCGATATTCGGATTCGCACCCGCACCCAATCCTTTCGTCACTGTAGAACCAATCTGTAACGTGACATCAGCTGAGGAGCTGCGCAACACCTGCGCATCGGTGTTTACAGCAATAAACTCTACACCTTCAATACTCTGGGATACCATGTGCTCGACTGCGTTTCCGCCGCCACCGCCAACACCTATTACTTTAATTACAGCTTCTTCGCTGTGACTATCCATTAATTCAAACATTTTTACTCTCCGATTTTCAGCGCAACAAGATACATACATGTGTTTTTAATACAATGAGAAAACATGATGCACCCCATATTCTTGTTACTCATTTAACAGGTTAAACCGTGTTAAAATTCCCCTTTGAACCAACTTTGTACACGTTGCCAAAGTCCATCAGTCTGTTTAGCTGCGTTAGCAGACTTTGACTGCACTGTTTCCTTTCCGTACTGCAACAAACCGACAGCGGTCGCAAAGGTGGCATCTTCAACATACTCTGATAAGCCTTTTACCCCCACCGGGGTGCCGACTCTTACAGGCATTTGAAATATTTCTTCTGCAAACTCAACAGCCCCTTCCATTTTTGCTGTACCGCCAGTTAAAACGATACCAGCAGCGATTTGCTCTTGTAATCCACTCCCACGAATTTCATCGTGAACTAGCTCGAACAACTCTTGGTAACGGGGCTCAATCACCTCGGCCAATGTATGGCGAGACATCGCCCGCGACGGTCTCCCGCCTACACTGGGCACTTCAATATTTTCTTCCATGCTCACCATATCTTTAAGTGCGCAAGCATAGTTAATTTTAATTTCTTCCGCGTGGCTAATAGGCGTTCTGAATATCTTCGCAATGTCACTTGTAATCTGATTGCCTGCCACAGGGATCACCGCGGTATGACGAATCGCGCCATCGGTATATATGACGATATCCATGGTGCCGCCGCCAATATCAACGACACACACGCCGAGCTCTTTTTCATCATCGGTGAGTACAGCATAACTCGACGCCAAGGCCGAAAATATCAGCTTGTCAGAATTTAGCTCGCAGCGCTCTACGCACTTAACTAAATTCTTCGCCATATCGTCAGCACAAGTAATAATGTGGGCCTCAGCTTCCATTCTCACACCAGACATACCAATCGGATTCTTAATTCCTTCTTGTACGTCGATCGTAAATTCTTGCGGCAACACATGAAGCAAACGTCTTTCGGCTGCAATCGGTACAGACCGCGCAGCATGAATGACGTTATCGACATCTTCCTGTGTCACTTCCTGGTTATTAATTGGCACCATGCCGTTTTCGTTCTGGCACTGAACGTGTCGACCTGAAATTGACATAAACACAGACGACACCCTGCAATCTGCCATCAACTCCATTTCATTAACAGCTTGCTGAACCGACTGTACGACAAGGTTGAGGTCATTTACCCCTCCTTTGTCCATGCCTTTGGATGCATGTGTACCTACGCCGACAATGCTGACATTGCCATCATCTAGCAATTCACCTACCACAGCTTTAATGGTGCTGGTGCCCATGTCTAAGCCAACGACAAGCTTTCTTTCTGCTACCTTAGACATCGCTATGTGCTCTCACGTAATTAACTCTCTCGTTCTGTTTGGTTCTCAGGTTTCCAACCTACCGCTAACCCCGTATCGTAGCGAAGATCCACATAAAGGACTTCTCTGGATTCCTTCGCTAATAAAGGATAAACATCAACAAAGCGCTGTAGCTTGTCGACAAACTGAGACCGTCCAAGTTTTAATTTAACTCCGTTGTTAAGTCGCACATCCCACGCGAATCGCTCACTTAACAACAATTCTTCAATTTTTAAACCAGTAGGTGCCAATAATGACTGCATGGCACGAAAGCCATTTAGTGCCGTCTGCTCACTGCCTCCAGGTCCAAACAAGGTTGGCAAACCGCTATTTTCCAGTGTTGCAGGAAAACTCTCGCCAAACTTGTTAAGCAATAAATCGTGATTCCATATCGCCGCAGGTTCTTGCTCAACCAAATACACACTCAGATTATTGGGCCAACGTTTTCTCACCGATGCCCGATACACCCAAGGCATTGCCTCTAAATCTCGATGAACGCTTTCTACATTCAACTCAAAAAAGCTGCCGGGATGAGACGTACGAATCATTTTTTCAATATCTCGCGGCGAAACATGGGCATACTGTCCCGACACCATAATGCGGTGAATTGGTGCTCGTTGTTCATCTTCCAACCAACGATTCACCTCGACTGCGCCATATATCAACGCAGTGATCACCGAAAGCAAAAAGACAACGCCTCCTAACTTGTGAGAAGTCGCTTTTTGCGTGTCGTTCACCGTACTACCTCACTGGTCTTAACGATCTCTAAGCACAGCTGTTCAAACGACAAACCCGCAACCCGTGCTGCCATCGGCACCAGACTTTTCTCCGTCATCCCCGGTACGGTATTCGCTTCCAACAAGTAAAATCTGCCGCTTTGATCTCGCATAAAATCAATGCGTCCCCAACCTGCACCACCAACCCCATCGAACGCTTTACACGCCAGCTCTCCCAACGCCATTTCATCCTCTTCAGATAAACCGCTTGGGCAATGGTATTCAGTTGAATCTGATTTGTATTTTGCCGTGTAATCGTAAAATGTACGCGGTGTAGCCATTCGAATAGACGGCAACGCACGCCCATTTAAAATAGAAACAGTATATTCAAGACCATCAATAAACTGTTCAATTAACACATTTTCATCGTACTTGAACGCATTTTGTATCGCGTTCTCGAGATCATCCACGCTGGTGACTTTAGCCATACCGATGCTAGACCCTTCCAACGCAGGCTTGACCATAACAATCTCACCTAAACGCGCCATTATAGCGGGGCAAGATCCTGCGTCAAAGTCCCTTTTTGTTGCGATTTCATACTTTGCCGTACTCAATCCCAAACTTTGCCACACTTGCTTGGTACGAATTTTATCCATTGCCAGTGCAGAGCCAAGCACACCACTTCCTGTGTAAGGCAGTCCCAACTGTTGCAAAGCGCCTTGCAAACTACCGTCTTCTCCCCCTCTGCCATGAAGGATAATGACAGCACGCGTAAACTTTTCATCAAGTAACTGTGATAGTGGTGCCTCGCTGGGATCAAATCCATGCGCGTCGATTCCCTGAGATTGAAGCGCTCGTAGTACCGCTTTACCTGAATTAAGCGACACGTCACGCTCAGCTGACGCACCGCCAAACATTACCGCAACTTTACCGAACGATTCGACAGTCATGCGTCACCTCCTTTCGATAAGCGCGAAGGCTCCATTTTTGCTTCTTGCAAGGTTTTTGCCAATTGGCCAATATTTCCTGCACCTTGTGTCATAACAACGTCTTTATCTGCGATAATATCTGCCAACAAAACTGGCAACTCATCTTTATCTCGCACATATATTGGCTCTATCTGTCCTCTTTGACGAATTGAGCGGCACAATGCTTTACTGTCTGCACCCTCAATCGCTTCTTCCCCTGCCGAGTACACCTCTAACAACAATAACACGTCAACTTGAGATAAAACGCGCACGAAGTCTTCATACAGATCGCGGGTTCGGCTGAAGCGATGAGGTTGATAGGCCATAACCAAACGCCGATCAGGCCAATTGGCTCGCGCGACTTTAATAGTCGCCTCGACTTCAGTTGGGTGATGACCATAATCATCCACTAAGGTAATGTCGCCCACAGATGTCGAGAAATCACCCAACATTTCAAACCGTCGGCCAATTCCACCAAATGACGCCAGCGCACGCTGAATCGCATCGTCATTAATACCCACGTCTGTTGCTACGGCAATGGCTGCCAATGCATTCAACACATTGTGATGGCCGCCCGTATTAAGGGTTACGCGTAAATCAGCCATGCCTGCTCTGACAACGGTAAACTCGCTGCTATTCAAGCGATGCTCAATATTGGTAGCGCGAATGTCTGCATCTTCAGACACGCCGTATGTCACATATTTTCGCCCTATACGCGGCAGTAACTCTTTAATGACAGGATCATCACCGCATAACACAGCCAAGCCATAAAACGGCAAGTTATGCAAAAACTCTATGTACGTGTCGAGCATACGTTGGAAGTCACCCTCATAGGTGTCCATATGATCGGCTTCAATATTCGTGACCACTGACACCATAGGCTGTAAGTGTATGAAAGACGCGTCACTTTCATCTGCTTCCGCAATGAGATACTTACTTTTACCTAATCGCGCATTTGTGCCCGCGCTATTCAGTAATCCACCAATTACGAAAGTGGGATCAAGCCCAGCTTCAGCAAAAATAGTAGCCGTTAGTGACGTAGTTGTGGTTTTACCGTGGGTTCCCGCAACAGCAATACCATGTCGAAAACGCATTAATTCAGCCAGCATTTCAGCACGTCGAATCACCGGCGTGCGTGCTTCTTGGGCTGCTTTTATTTCTGCATTTTCTAGATTAATGGCACTAGAGACCACTACAACATCTGCATTTTCTACATTTTCCGCATCGTGGCCGACATAGATATCTGCCCCTTTGCCGAGCAACCTCCGTGTCATCGCATTCTGATTCTGGTCAGAACCCGATACCTTGTAACCTTCATTCAGCAACACTTCAGCGATACCGCCCATTCCAGCGCCACCAATACCAACAAAATGAATACGCTCAATACGGCGCATTTCTGGCACTTGATAATTAATACTATCAACCTGGCTCATGACATACTTCCAGCAAGTTGATTACACACATTCGCAACATCTTCTGTTGCCTGATAGCGCGCAAGCGCTCGGGCACGTTGTCCCATTTTAAACAGGGTCTCAGGTGAAGAGACAACACGTTCAAGAATTGGCACTAAGCCTCCTTCAATCAATTCTTTTTGCGGCAAAAGAAACGCCGCTTCCTGATCAGATAAACTTTTGGCATTTTTTGTTTGATGATCATCGACTGCATGAGGCAGGGGCACAAACACTGCCGCAATACCCGAGGCCGCAACCTCAGCCACCGTTAACGCACCGGCACGGCAAATAACCAAATCAGCCCATGCATAAGCTTCTGCCATGTCATCAATAAACGGCACAACTTGCCATTGTAACTCAGCACACAAGTTGGCGGCTTGATAATTATCAATCACGCTCGGCTGGTGACCATTGCCACATTGATGTCGAACTTCCGCTGACGAAATCGAAGCCAAGGCTTTAGGAACACAATCATTTAATGCCTTTGCTCCTAGACTTCCACCTACCACCAATATGCGTATAGGTGTACTAGGCACACTAGTACGCTTAATATTCGAAAACGCCTTTCTTACAGGGTTACCTACCCAAGCAAATTTCTCAGGGCGCTCACTTTGCTGAGGGAAGGTATGGTCGAAGCCCATCAGTACCTTATTAGCAAATTTTGCCAATACTTTGTTGGTCAGCCCTGGCACCGCATTTTGCTCATGCAACACAAGCGGTTTACCTGCACACCATGCCGCAATTCCTCCAGGTCCACTGGCAAATCCTCCCATTCCCAGCACAACATCAGGCTGAAAATGTTTGATGACTGTCCGTGCTTGAAATATCGACTTGAGAATCTGAATCGGTGCTTTAAGTTTTCGCACTAGGCCGTTTCCGCGCACGCCGGCTACATCAATATAGTTAATTTTGTAGCCCGCTTTGGGGACTAACGTAGCCTCGAGTCTGGCTTCAGTCCCTAGCCATTCAATCTGCCATCCCTGTTCAGCCAACTTGTCAGCCACAGCCAAACCAGGAAAAACATGTCCTCCCGTTCCACCCGCCATGACTAATAATCGTTTAGGCATTGTCACCTCCCTCTTGGGAAGCTTTGACCTGTTCTATCACGTCGTTTACCGCTTGTTTACCCGTTCGTTTTTTCGCACGCCCTTTGCTCATTGCCTGTACGCCGTCCACGCGCAACTCAAAATCAATTCTAACCAACAATGCCACGGCTATTGCCATAATAATCATACTCGACCCGCCATAGCTCACTAGCGGTAGAGTTAACCCTTTGGTGGGTAAAATTCCCGATGCAGCACCAATGTTCACTGCAGTTTGAAAACTAAACCAAATACCGATGGCATACGCCAAATACGCATCGAATGGACGATCTTTTGCTAAGGCACGATTTCCAATCTGCATGGTTTTAAATACCATTGCAAAAATCAATGCCAATACGATGAACACCCCGAAGAACCCCAGTTCTTCAGCTAAAATCGCAACAATAAAGTCGTTGTGGGCCTCCGGTAAAAATTCCAATTTTTGCAAACTATTGCCCAAACCTTGGCCGAAGAAATCGCCGCGCCCGAAGGCCATTAATGATTGTGTTAACTGGTATCCGCTACCAAATGGATCAGCCCAAGGATCTAAAAATGAAACAACGCGCTTTAGTCGATAACTCTCAAAGAAGATTAACGCGACAATCGCAAGCACACCCGCAAATGCGAGTCCAAAAAACTGCCAAAGTTTCGAGCCAGCCAAAAACAACAAGCCGACGGTGGTAGCAAACATCACAACCACGGTACCTAAATCAGGCTGCATCAGTAACAAAACTGCCAATGCGAAAAATACGACCAGCGGTTTAATAAAGCCTTTCAGGTTTTCCGTCACTTCATCATACCGACGAACCAAGTACCCAGCCAAATAGCAAAAGAAAAATAGCTTTGCGGGCTCGGCCGCTTGAATAGTAATAGGCCCCAATGCCAACCACCGGGTACTCCCGTTAACGCTACGCCCAACCAGCAGTACTGCAACCAGTAAAGCGATAGCAAACAGCAACAAATATGGGTTGCTGATACGCCACCAACGCATCGGAATCTGTAAAACTATAGTCGCTGCGATCAAGGCCAGCACAATATAGATGACATGGCGAATAGCAATATGAAATGGGTTATCGTATAAACGCGCAGACACTGGCATAGATGCAGATGTAACGATAATTAAGCCAATCGACAATAGCGCCAGTGCCAGCAACAATAAGTAAACATCAAAAGGTGCGCCATCAACACGTGTGTCATGTTGGCGAGAGAAGAGTTCTCGTAACTGTTTGATATGATCTGAAGCTGACATGTGCCCTATCATGCTGATAACGCCTCCACCGCAGACGCAAACACCTGACCGCGATGTTGATAGTTATCAAACATATCTAAACTGGCGCATGCAGGCGACAATAACACCACATCACCAACTTCTGTGATTGTTGCTGCAAAATTCACTGCCTCAGCCAAGCTATCAAATTTTTTAGCCTTTGGCTGAATAGCACTGAACTTATCTGCATCCCTTCCAATCAGCAGCAATTCTGCAACTTCATGTTTTAGTGCAGAATCCAGAGGTGACAGATCTGCCCCTTTGCTATCTCCACCAGCGATTAAAATTAATTTTCCACGCCCTAATGTAGGCTTAATCCCCTCTATTGCAGCCAACGTAGCGCCGACATTGGTTGCTTTAGAGTCATTAATCCATGTTGTACCATGACGATTAGTTACCACTTCGCACCGATGTGGTAATCCTTTAAACCGTTTTGCCCCTTCAATCACAGCTTCTTCTGTCGCGCCCGCTAATAAGGCACACATTGCTGCGGCCTGAATATTAAGCGCATTATGCGCGCCCATCACTGCACACTCACTTAATGGTAAGAACGGACGGCCATGCAATAAAATGGTTTGAGTTTGCGGATTCCAGCTAAATGCAGAGTCACACACCGATAAGCCAAACGTATGCTTAACATCAACACGCATTGGCCACGTATTCGCATCTTCTCGGTGACACACTTGAAATGTGCTATTTAGATAAATACGGCGCTTCATATTCACGTACGTATCCATGTCACCGTGGCGATCAAGGTGGTCATCGGAAACATTAAGCACACAGGCTACTTTTGGCGCCAAAGAATGAATGGTTTCCAGCTGAAAGCTAGACAGTTCAAGAACCAAAATATCCGCCTCACACTCCAGTAAGTCGAGAACGGGAACACCGATATTTCCACCCATTTTAGCGGTCAGTCCTGATGCCTGAAGCATGTCGTGTACTAAGGTAGTTACCGAAGATTTGCCATTTGATCCGGTAATCGCAACGACTGGCGTCTGGTTAAATCGAGCGAATAGCTCTACATCACCAATCACTTCAATCCCCTTCTCGTTGGCAGCATGTAACGGCACATGTTTGGGGTCCACACCCGGACTAATCACTACTAATTCTGCATTGGCAATCGCATCTGCGCAGTACCGACCTAACACTACTTTGGCATCGATACCTTGAGTATCGAGATACGCACGGCTATCTGTCACCGTTACCTCCGCATTGTGCTTGCGTAGAAACGCGACACACGAACGTCCAGTAGCGCCGAGACCGACAACCGTTATGCGTTTATGTTCAAGCCAATCGTAGTGCAGCAATGCTATTACCTCAGTTTCAGCGTGGCTAAGCCAACCAATACGAGAATGAGTGAAATGATCCAAAAACGGACAATCACACGAGGCTCTGGCCAACCTTTAAGCTCATAGTGATGGTGAATAGGCGCCATACGAAATATGCGCTTGCCTCTGAGTTTGTAAGATCCCACCTGTAAGATGACCGATAGCGTTTCAATAACAAACACACCGCCCATAATTACCAGTACGATTTCTTGACGAACCAACACGGCCATAACGCCCAATGTAGCGCCCAGCGCCAACGAGCCAACATCGCCCATGAAGACTTGCGCCGGATAGGTATTGAACCACAGGAAACCCAATCCTGCGCCGACAATAGCGGTACACACTACAACCAATTCACTGGTTAGTGGGATATAGGGGATATTCAGATAGCTAGAAAAATTCACATTACCAGTGGCATACGCGAATATTGCTAATGCACCTGCTACTAAGATGGTTGGCACAATAGCAAGACCGTCTAACCCGTCAGTAAGGTTCACCGCATTACTGGTTCCCACGATAGTAAAGTATGTCATGACGATAAAAAACAGCCCTAGCTGCGGCATAACTTCTTTAAAAAATGGCACGAGCAAAGCAGTTTCAGCAGGATCCTGAGCATTCGCATACAGATAAACCGCCACCACAATGGCAATCACTGACTGCCAAAAATACTTCCATTTTGCGATCAGGCCTTTGGAATCTTTGCGGATCACCTTGCGATAATCATCTACAAAACCAATCAAACCGTACCCTACAACAACAGCAAGAGTGACCCATACATAACGATTACTAAGGTCGCCCCACAACAGAACGCTACTTACAATAGACGCAAGTATTAGTAACCCACCCATAGTAGGCGTGCCTGCTTTAGATAGATGCGATTGCGGGCCATCATCTCTGACAGTTTGTCCAATTTGCATGGTTTGCAACCATGTGATCATTTTCGGACCAATTATTACCGCCATCAACAATGCGGTTAAGGTGCTTAAAATGGCACGCATCGTCAGGTAGGAAAATACATTAAATCCTGATTCGAATTGTTGTAGCCAATCGGCTAACCACATCAACATGCAATTCGCTCCCTGACGCGCTCAAGCTTTCCCACGGGGGATACCTCCAATGCTTTCACGACGCGTTCCATACGTGCACTACGAGATCCTTTCACCAAAATACTTATATCTCGCTGCTCGTTGCCGATTTCTTTTACGACACTTTCCACCAAGTCTTCTAATTCGCTAAAATGTTGTCCGCCAAAACCATCGCTTGCGCTTTGGCTCAACACACCAAGTGTAAAGAGATCATTGATGCCCTTTTGCTTTGCATATTCGCCCACTTGCTCATGATAGAAACGAGACTTCTCACCCAATTCGCCAATATCGCCTAGAATCAGAATTTTACGTCCATGGAAACTGCTCAATAGATCAATCGCAGCGTTTACTGATGCGACATTCGCGTTATATGTATCGTCTAGTATTTTCACTTGATTGGTGAGTTGCATGACTTGCAAGCGTCCGCCTACTTGTACCATGTTTTCAAGTCCATACTTGACGTCTTCTAAGCTTGCGCCCACTTCCATTGCAAGCGCGCAGGCCACAAGTGCATTGGCAACATTGTGAATACCTGGTAACGCTAAGTTCACCATCATACTGCCAGAAGGGGTAATCAATCTAAATTCGGCACACCCGCTTAAGCCAAGCTGAACGTCTTCTGAATGAAAGTCAGCATCTGCATCCATTGCAAAGCTTTTGATGCGGGTGTTGAATAATTTACCCTGCCAAAATTTATAAAATTGACTATCTGCATTCAGAATCGCGCAACCTGATTTAGGTAGTCCTTTAAATATCTCGCTCTTCGCACGAGCGACACCAAGCAAGCTACCAAACCCTTCTAAATGCGCGGCAGCAGCATTAACGATTGTCGCCACATCGGGTTTAACCAAATTGGTGGTATACGCAATTTCGCCTAGGTGGTTGGCACCCATCTCAATCACGGCGTACTCGTGATCCTGTTCTAAGCGAAGCAACGTCAGCGGCACGCCAATGTCATTGTTAAAGTTGCCGCTTGTGGACAGCACTTTGCCTTTGCGCGATAAAATAGCCGCTACCATTTCACGCACGGTTGTTTTACCTGAGCTACCCGTAACCCCAACAGTTTTCGGCGCTACAGCCTGTTTAACGGCTGCGCCCAAGTGCCCTAAGGCAAGGCGCGTATCGTCTACCAAAATATATGGCAATTTAGTGTCAACCGGTTGAGAGACAATCAACGCTTTCGCGCCACGCTCTACCGCGGTTTCAATGAATTGATGACCATCAAAATTTGGCCCTACTAACGCAAGAAAAAGATCTCCGTCGGCAAGGGTGCGAGTATCTGTACTTACACCGGCGATTTGGCGATCTTCACCTGTCAGCGTCCCTTGCACTTTTTCTGCAATCCATGACAGTGTTACAGCGATCATTGCCCATTCCCCTTTAAGAGTTGTTGTACGTATTGTCGTTCGTTGTAATCTAACACTTGGTCGCCAATGATTTGATAATCCTCATGCCCTTTACCAGCCACAAGAATCAAATCGTGCTTGTCCGTTTGCGTCAGTGCTTGCTTAATCGCAGTTTGGCGATCTACCTCTACAAGCACGCTGTCGGGTTGACGACATCCCGACAAAATATCTTTAATAATGTGATGAGGATCTTCTGAGCGGCTGTTATCTGACGTTAGAACAATACGATCTGCAAACTTTTCAGCCACTTCTCCCATCAATGAGCGTTTCCCTCTATCGCGATCACCGCCACAGCCAAACAGACAAACCAGCTCGCCCCGACAATGGGCTTTCACGGCAAGTAATACCTGCTCTAGTGCGTCAGGTGTATGGGCGTAATCTACAATAATATTGGCGTTATCACGCCCCTCAAAAATTTCCATTCTGCCCGCGACAGGACGCAAGGAGGAAATAGCTTTGACCAAAGCTGAAAACCGGTGTCCTAATGCTAATTGAGAGGCAAACGCCGCTAGGAAATTTGATACGTTAAACTTGCCAAACAAAGGCAGCACCACGTCAGCATTGCCCCAAGAACTAGACAGCCTGAATTGGCACCCGCTGCTCACATATTGAATGTTAGAAGCAACGCAATACTGACCACGCTCAGAAATCGTCTGAACAGACTGCTCAGTACTAAAGTAGATCACCTGCATGGCGTCGGGCTTTTCACTTAGCCAAGCATCAGATTCTATATCGTCAGCGTTTAACACCAATGTTTGAACACCGTCCAAATGGATTAATTGACGCTTAGCCTTTGCGTATTCTGCCATACTGCCGTGATAATCAAGGTGGTCACGGCTTAGATTAGTGAACACCGCAACGCGAATTCGCACATTATCAATGCGCCCTTGCACTAAGGCATGGGAAGACGCCTCCATCGCAACTTGCTTAACGCTATCTTGCTGATACTGCGAAAGTAGCCGTTGCATGTTTATCGCATCAGGTGTGGTATTCACTGACACTGCTAAATTTGACTCTTTGCCCGTGAAGATTCCCGTTCCTAACGTCCCAATTGAGGCGCTCTTTTCACCTAATGCATGGCGGAGTTGTGTGGTTAATTGTACCGTAGAGGTTTTACCGTTTGTGCCAGTCACAGCAATCACATCAAGCGAGTCAGAAGGTTGCCCATAAAACGCATCGGCAAGCGCTGACAACTGACGCAGTAAAGCATGAAAATAGACAATAACCGTTTGCTCACGCATTTCCACATGACCATGTTCATTATGCTCTTCAGTTTCAGCAATAATCAGTTTCGCGCCAAGGCTAATTGCTTGTGGAATAAAGTCTCTACCGTCTAACTGATGCCCTTTAATCGCAACAAATGCTTTGTGAATTGCCACTTCACGGCTATCTAATACCAAATCTGTAACAGGAATATCTGGGCAATCAATACCGTAGCCCGCCAATACCTCTTTGATGCTTTTCATTTGGCCGTTATCCTGCATTATCGCCTCCATGCACTGAGGCTAAAGATGAAACTTGTTTGTCGTCGGGTGGAATATTAAGAAGCTGTAACGCGCCCATCATAATTTTTGAAAATACTGGCGCAGCAGTGTCACCAGAGTGATACAAATCTCCGCCAGGCTCATTGATTAACACAACAATCGCGAGTTGAGGAGCAGACACAGGCGCAATACCAGCAAAAATATTGACATACTCTTCACCATACCCACCTGCGACGGCTTTGCGGCTGGTGCCCGTTTTACCCGCTACGCGGTAACCGGGCACACTGGCTTTTGTAGCCGTGCCGCCTTGTGCAACCACGCTTTCCATCATTTTTACAATGGCACTGGCGTTATGTTGATCAAGCACGCGCTCGCCTTCAGATGACGCCTTACCTTTAACAATAGTAAGCGGACGTTTAACGCCACCATTACCCAAAATGGTATACATGCGAGTAAGCTGCATGGCCGTCACCGACAAACCATAACCAAATGACAAAGTAGACAGCTCAAAATCAGACCAGCGACTACGTTCATGGAATATACCGCTACTTTCCCCCATTAAATGGGTGCCCGTATCTGACATTAGTCCCATGTTGTAATAGGTATCTAACAGGAACTCTTTCGGCACTGAAAGGGCTAACTTTGATGTCCCCATGTTACTGGACTTTTTAATAATCTCAGTAAGAGAGATTTCTCCATAATTACGCGGATCATCAACAATACTGCCACCCAGCCTCATCCAGCCTGGCGATGTATCGACCATGCCATCCGATTCGACTGCTCCGAATTCCAACGCACTGAGCACTGCGAGAGGCTTCACCGATGAACCGGGTTCAAATGCGTCAGTAATGGCGCGATTACGAATTCTATGAGCAGATACGCCCTTACGATTATTAGGATTAAAAGATGGACTATTGACCAACGCGAGGATTTCACCGGTATTTACATCTGCCACCACAGCAGATCCCGATGTCGCTTTGTAATAGCGCACGGCAGTTTTTAACTCTTTATAAGCGATAGCCTGAATGCGTTGGTCAATAGTTAACTGGAGATCTTTTGGGGCTTCTCCCTTTTGTTCTTCTAATATTTCAACCTGACGCCCTTTACCGTCTCTGCGGATTTTTCGGGTGTCAGGCGTTCCCGTCAACCATTCATTATAGATCTTTTCGATGCCTTCGATGCCTTTATCGTCAACATCGGTAAATCCAATCAATTGCGCGCTTACCTCACCTGTAGGATAAAAGCGGCGAGACTCGTTTCGTAAATACACACCGGGAATATCTAATTCGTCGACAAACTTAGCCATAGCGGGCGATACTTGACGCTGAATATACACAAAACGCTTTTTCGGGTTTGCCACTTTGTTAAACAGCGATTCTACATCTTGCCCAAGCACTTCTGCTAAGGCGGTCCAACGCCGCTTATCTTGCAAACTTTCATGCTGGTGAATCGTTTTAGGATCTGCCCAAATCGCACGAACGGGTACGCTCACTGCCAGCTCTTCACCGTGGCGATCTACAACAAGTCCGCGGTGCACTAAGGTATTTCGCGTACGCAGAGTTCGACTGTCTCCCTGCTTGATCAGCATGTCTGGTTCGATAACCTGAATATACGCCGCGCGGGCCGTCAAACCAACAAAGACAACCAAGATGACGCCAATAACCGTCCAAAAACGCCACTGTACTAATTTAGGCGCACTATTTTGTTTAGCTTGGCGTGTCGATTTGGTCATTTTATGCGCACCACCACTTCTTGTTCAGGTGTCGGGCGGTGCATATTCAAATGCTGCTCAACCATATCTTCAATGCGATTATGTTCTGTTAACGCACTTTGCTCCAAAATTAAATGACGCCACTCCACGTCAAGCTCATCTTTTTCTTGAATAAGTTGTTCAAGGGCAATGGCCATCTGGCGATTGTGGTGCGTACTTAAGATCACTGCCGCAGCACTGATTATAACGCCCATAAACAACAAAACCCGTAGCGGATGACGGGCAATTTCTGTGGCGATTAAACTCGCCAAATTGAAGTTGGTTTTCACATCGGTCATAGCTTTTCTGCCACCCGTAACACCGAACTTCTGGCGCGAATATTTTTATCTAGTTCCTCTTCTGATGGCTTAATGGCTTTTCCAATTAACGTCATCGCCCTAGAAGCTTGAATTTCTGCTTCGGTAATTGGCAATCCATGAGGCACCTGCTTTCCTCTGCTTTGTTCACGCATAAAGCGTTTAACAAGCCGATCCTCAAGGGAGTGAAAACTAATCACCGCAAGACGTCCGCCAGATTTCAATGATGCTAATGCGCCCTTAAGCCCTTGTCTGACTTCGTCCATTTCACTGTTAATGTAAATACGAATCCCTTGAAAACTTCGCGTAGCAGGATGCTTGAATTTATCTTTAACTGGCACAGCTTCGTCAATAAGAGCGGCAAGTTCTGCGGTGGTTTCTAACGGTTTTTCTTGTCTGCGGTTCACAATGGCATGTGCAATACGCTTACCAAACTTTTCTTCGCCAAATTCTTTGATAACCTGTGCAATATCTTGTTCTTCCGCAGTTGCTAACCATTCTGCAGCACTCATGCCGCGTGTGGTGTCCATGCGCATATCTAACGGACCGTTGCGCATGAAGCTAAAGCCTCGAGATGCGTCATCTAATTGCGGAGAAGACACGCCTAAGTCCATCAGTATGCCGTCGACTTCACCATGAATATTAAGTTGTTGGCACACAGATTCAATATCAGAAAATGGCGTGTGCACGATGCTAAAGCGCGGATCATCTTGGAAGCGTTTTGCTGACTCAATGGCTTGAGGATCGCGGTCAAGGCCGATTAACCGCCCCTGTTCTGAAAGTTGTTGAAGGATAACTTGCGAGTGACCGCCTCGTCCGAACGTTGCGTCAATATAAGTGCCATCAGGCTTAATTGCCAATGCTTCTACAGATTCGTGTAAAAGCACCGACAAATGCGAAAAAGGTTCATTCATTAAAGTGAGAAGTCCTGCAAACGTTCAGTTAATTCAAATTCACCTGACTTTTCAGTTTCAATGTCTTGGTGAACTTGTTCGTGCCAAATATTGGCATCCCAAATTTCAAACTTATTAAGTTGGCCTACCAGCATAATTTCTTTGTCTAGGCCAGCATGTTGACGCAGTGGCGCTGATAATAAGAATCGGCCACTCTTATCCATCTCGCCTTCCATTGCGTAACCAAGCAAAAGTCTTTGCAACCGACGTTCGTGAGGATTCATTGACGACAGCTTGCTTAACTTAAGCTCAATTTCTTCCCATTCAGTTAAGGGGTAAAGCAGCAAACAGCTTTGTTGCGTATCTATCGTACAAACCAGTTGTCCGTGGCAATCATCAAGAAGCGCTTGCCGATACCGCGTTGGTATCGTCACCCTTCCTTTAGCATCAAGATTGATTGCATTTGCCCCGCGGAACATTCCTATAGCCTTTATTATTTCGTTATCATTATTGGTTTTAACATCTATTTGGCACTGGTTTGTGACACTACGAGATCAAATTGATCCACTTTTTGCCACATTTACCCACATTGCACAGTGTAGGTATCAATTCACGTCTATGTCAAGGATTAAAGTTGTCTATTTGATCGTGCTGGAAGCCAGAAGAATCAAGGGATTGCTCTAAAAAGCATGAAGTGGCTGAAAAGTGGGGATTTTATTTACAACGCCGATAAAAGGCGTAAGTCAATTCATAGTCTTAAATGCGTGAAAATTACTTACCAATGCAAATATTCGGCTTAAAATAGTTAAGCAACATCGATTTTATCTTATTCGATAAGACACAAGATTTTATATAAATCTAGACGGGAGCGCTAGGCTCTGTTGTACTTACTTTGTGTATTGTGCTTATTAGCTTCAATAACCATACGCAGTGTCAAAATTAAGCGTTTTTTAAGAGGGATAACTCATGACAGTGGACTCATGCATATTAGCCATAGATCAAGGAACTACATCTAGCCGCGCCATCGTATTTAGCCCATTTTCAGATATTGTCAGTGTCTCTCAGCAAGAATTTCAACAACATTATCCCGCTGACGGATGGGTTGAACATGATCCCGAAGACATATGGAATAGCACGCTCTCTGTCTGTAAAAAAGCGCTTGCACAGGCAAAAGCAAAAGGTGCTCACGTTGCAGCCATCGGTATTACAAATCAGCGAGAAACCACAATAATTTGGGATAAAGAAACGGGACAGCCTATTTACAATGGAATTGTTTGGCAAGACCGCCGTACTGCCAATAGTTGTCGCTCGTTAAGAGACTCAGGTTTGGAAAAGTCTGTCTCTGAGCGCACTGGATTACTGCTTGACCCTTATTTTTCTGCCACCAAAATCAAATGGATTCTAGACAATGTCGAAGGTGCAAAGGCCCGTGCGGCATCTGGAAAGTTAGCTTTTGGCACCGTAGATAGCTTCCTGATCTGGCGACTCACTGGCGGTACCATTCATGCAACCGATGTAACAAACGCCAGTCGCACAAACCTGTATAACATCCATGACATGCGGTGGGATGACGAATTGCTTAAGCTATTTGGCATTCCTAAGGCTATATTACCAGAGGTAAAACAGTGCAATGATGATTACGGTCATACTCAGGTCGCACTGCTTGGAGAATCAATCCCCATTCTTGGCGTGGCAGGTGATCAACAAGCCGCAGCGATCGGCCAATGCTGTTTCGAAAAAGGCAATATTAAAAGCACATATGGTACGGGTTGCTTTGTATTACTTAACACAGGTGCACAGGCCGTTCAGTCAAACAACAAACTGCTTTCAACCATAGCTTATACTATCAATGATACAACTCACTATGCCTTAGAGGGCTCAATTTTTATTGCTGGAGCTGCGGTGCAATGGCTTAGAGACGGCATTCAGGTTATTGAACGTGCCGCCGACACACAACGCTTAGCGAAGCAATTAGACTACAATCATGGCGTGTATATGGTTCCTGCTTTTGCTGGGCTAGGTGCGCCCTATTGGCAGCCTCATGCACGAGGGGCCATTTATGGTCTCACACGTGCATCAGATGCTCGACATTTAGCGCGAGCAGCATTAGAAGCTGTGTGCTATCAAACAAGCGATTTACTTCATGCAATGCAGCAAGACGGCGTTAAGCCGACAGCATTACGTGTTGATGGCGGCATGGTGGCGAATGACTGGGCTTGTCAGTTTCTTTCTGACATCTTGAACATTTCAGTGCAACGACCACGGGTGATGGAAACCACAGCCCTTGGTGCAGCATACCTTGCAGGGCTGCAAGCAGGTATCTATGCATCAACCGATGCATTATGCCATCACAATTCAGTAGAAAGTACATTTACAGCATCATTAGATGAGACTACCCGCCGATCACTATTGTCTGGCTGGCAACGTGCTGTAAGCAGCACGCTCGATTTTGCAAAGTAAAAGGCAGGTGCGTAACACCTGCCTTTTAAATGCGTTTCCTTTGAAATATACCGCTATTCAGCGGTCTACCAAATGGTAAGATTACTGTTTCTCAGCGTTATCCGCTTTATCTGCATTATTGAAGTGCAGCTGAATTGCACGAACAGGTGATTCCGTTTTAGCTGACAATTGTACTAGACGGTTCATCTGACCTAGTGACAATAACATTGCGTAAATAGCACCAAGAAAACCCGACTTTTTCAAATCAAGAGTCTGCTCATCTGACAATGCATTTAAGCGCGCTTCACTTACGGTAATAATGCCAGTCACATTACGCTGCTTGCCGTCAGCGTAATGTACCATTAAGTTGACTTCTTCTAATAACGCAAGTTCATTGAGCTTTTTGATAAACTTTTGTGTTGCAATTTCACTGTTGGCAATATCACCCAACAATTGCTGACGATTTTTTAGAAAATCGCTTGGCTCACCATCATCGTTGAATAGCGATTCACCGTTATCCGAAATCAAATCACTATTTTCATCAATGAAAACACCTAATGTGTCGCCATCTGGACGAACATCAAAAGGAAAGCGTTGGATATTCAATGGTACGGCGTGCCCAGACCACTTACCATCAATCATGAACAAGTTTTGCTTATCTTCTATACCTAGCATTGCGATAACGTGATGGTTACCTGTCGCAGGATCCTTAATTAACGCAATCGGCATGCAAGTCGCAACCTGAGCGAATTCTCTTAACGTTACCGCTGACAAGTGCGTGTCTTTTGCGAATTCAAAATTATGTCTGACGTTTACCTTCAAAGCACGGTGCTTTTCTTTATCTAGGGGAATATAGTTTGTAGCCATTTATTCTAATCTCATTATTTTAGGATACTTCGCGCTATTTAGATGAACGCAAAGATAAAAACTGTGTTCGGTCTACTCGAACTTTCATGCCAGCATGTATTGTCATCAGAATCGAAAAACGAATGATGCAGTGGAACCTATTTACCGAAGTTTGTCGGACTATGAAGATAGCCGCGAACGGTTAACCAGTATGGCGTCTGAATCTCATTTTATTGACAACGAAAATTAACAGATACCTGCAACTGCTGGCATATCTGGAAGAGCATACTAGCCCATTTAAATCTAGGATACTAGATACGGATAGCACAAATACGATATTGGTGTCGTTACACTCATTTAGGCCATTGTTATTGCATCAATTTTTCTATCAGAGAAAGGGTAAAATTGACCGTTACCGTTCTTTAAAAGGTATTCGCATCATTTCATCGCGAAGCCAAGCTATCGCTTTAGAACGAGACTTAAAAAAGCGTGCATTTTGATTTTTCAATGCGGGTGTGCGGTCGAGTATGATGAACTTCTTCACTTCGCTATCAATAATGAGTGCCTTGGCGACTAAATTCTGATTATTCAACCAAGTATTGTAGCGGTTCAAGATTTCATAGGCTTCAGGTGTCCCACCTTCCATTTTAAGGTCATCAATTAACATGGAAAACGGCCGACCATCAAATTTTGCCACGGCGGCTTTTACTTTGTTAACGTATTGCTCTGTTCCCTCGTGATTAAACATACCGATTAACTGAACTTCAATAATATCGTCTTGAATTACAACTGAAAAATCACCATGAGCTGCATACATACTATTATCAAACCACCATCAAAAATAGGTAAGAATCATAACCGAAAAAACGTACCATGAGATAGACGTTATAAAAATGAATTTCACAGTTTGCTAGGCCGTCATTCAAATAAGAATGATTGAATTTAGTTACCCAATCCCTTCACCATAAAGCAACTATTTGGGTCGTTTTCATATTGAGCGAAAGGTTGGCAATAGTGAAATCCCTGCTTTTTGTAAAACGTTCGTGCGGGCAGAAAATAGTCGTGAGTTCCCGTTTCTAAATACAACATTTCAATCCCTTGTCGTGTTGCAAAATCACTGACGTGTTCCAATAATTGAGAGGCAACCCCCTTTCCACGATGCCCTATAGCGGTGCGCATCGACTTTATTTCAGCCTCTCGATCATTTAAACATTTGAGGGCAATGCAACCAGCCAACGAGTGATTAAACCAACCGCTAAAAAAATGGATATCGTTAGTTTTAAGTCTATCAATATCCAAAGCATGTACGCTGTCAGCGGGCGATGTCGCATACATATCAGACAAGTGCTCTTCAAGCAGTGCAATAATTTGAGGGTGTTCAACATTACCCCGTTTTATCTTCATGTTGGTATGATTCATTTACAATGTAACCAGTTTACTTCTGCTCTGCGACTTCAGCACAGTACTCTTTAAATTTTTCATGTGCTTCGTCTTTAAATAAAATTTCACAGGCCTCTTTTAACCCTGGTGAGCGCAATAAATCTTCGTGCTTAACCACCAATGCTATTTTTGAACGTCGACGTAAAAAATCTTGTAACTTCGTCACCATTTCTCTATTCGCAGCATGCTCAATTTCCACTCTTAGGTATTCTGAATTTTTAATCAACAATACACCTTTAGCGGGATCTTCTCTGATGTTTTCCAACATCCACATGGCGTTTCGTCCATAACGTCGCCAAAAGCGCTGTGACAATGGCTCTGAAGACGATGCTGGCGTCAGTGCGTCGAGATCCATTAATTTAGCGCGATGAAAAAACTCATCTCGGATAGACTTGTCAGGCTCTCCGTACCATTTACGCGAAAAGTAAGGAATCGGAATACCAAAAGACCGAACCGCACGAACTATCTCTTCTCCCACGTTCAAACAGTCTGTGAGTTTGCCACCAAAAATAGAGATATGCTTAGCATGCTGATCCACATCAATGGCGTGTTTTCTTGAAAGCTGCACCCAATCCGACGTGCCTTCGCCAATTTCTCTTGCAAGCGGTCTTACTCCACAGCGCTCAGAAATTATATCGGCAGTCGTTAAGGGGGTAGCTAATTTCAGCATTTTATTGACATTAGATAGCACAAAATCGCGATCGCTATCCGTCACCCGCGTCGTGGGCTCTGAAACTTCAGTGTCAGTCGTGCCAATACAGGTTTTTGGCCCCATTGGAATTACAAAAAACAATCTCCCATCGCTAGCAAAAAACGTCAACACTTTGTTCTCTTTTGTTATGCGCGGAACAATCAAATGAATCCCTTTTGAAAACACGTGCTGATACTGCGTTGTTTGCTGATTAATTTTATTTAGCGCATCTACCCAAGGGCCTGCGGCGTTAATTAAAACCCGCGAGCGAATGTTGAAAGTTTGTCCCGTCACTTCATCTTTTGCGTGTGTAATCCATTCACCTTGGTCTTTACGGCTATTTACACATGATACGTAGTTAGCGGCAATGCAGCCATAACTCATACTAGAGCGGATAAAATTGAACACAAAGCGCGCATCGTTATCATGTAAATACGCATCTGAATATTCAAATCCCCCAGAAACATGACGAGTATCGATTTGGCTATCTCTTTGTTTCAGATTTCGAGGAGAGAGGTAAATAGGTAAACGCGTAAAACATCGTCCAATCAACCAATACAACATGGTGCCTAAAAATATAACAAAAGGATGGAAACGAAATCCTTTTTGAATGCTGGTTAGAAACCGAATTTCTTTCACTGTTGAAGGGTAATGCCGCATTAAATGATTGCGACTTCGGCAGAGTTTGTTCACTAATGAAAACTCAAAACTCTCTAAATACTTAATGCCTCCCCACGCGAGATTTGAGGAATTCGAGCTGGTTGCGCTAGCAAAATCATCTTTATCGATCAGCGCTACTTTTACCCCTTTTGCCGACAGCGCTGCCGCCGACACTGCGCCATTTATTCCTCCACCCACAATCAACACATCAAACGTGGTATTCGGAAACGCCTTCAAATTACTGTCTCGTAGTGAACTCACGTTGGCCTCCGCACGGCTCAGATAATCATGACATTAAGGTGCAATTAACGCCTTATCAGCATTAATTGCACTCCGCCTTGTGATGTAGCTTCATCATCACCGACTGATAGGCAAATTTCAACGAAGATCATTTGCTTAGCAGGCAATGCTCCCGTAGTATCGACCTTCTGATCTTATTCTCGCTTGAGTATAGTTCGCACGTTTTCGTGTGCGATGAGTCTATTGCCCTGACGAAAAACTAACATGCGTGAACTCGCCCACTCCCTATTTAGTATTGGGGAAATACTGCGCTCCGTTCGTGCTAAAACTGCAAGGCAAACTCAGCATTCATCGCGCCAATATTGATGAAATCATTCAAAAGGAGCTCGTTATGATGAAGTACCTATCCCTCTGCATACTGCTAGGTAGCACAGGCGTTTTCGCTGCTACTGACACATTTAGCGCATCAGAGAAAGCCCATAGTCTGGCGCAACAACACGTCATTGTGGATGGACATATAGATGTTCCTTATCGACTCCAAGAAGAATGGGTAGATGTAACGGTGGCAACAGAAGGCGGAGATTTTGATTATCCACGCGCCAAACAGGGTGGCTTGAATGCACCTTTTATGTCTATTTACGTACCAGCATCACTCGATAATTCAAAAGAGTCAACGGTATTGGCTAACCGATTAATTGACTATGTTGAGGCCATAGTAGGCCGAGCACCAGATAAGTTCGCACTGGCAACATCAGTTGCAGATGTAGAGCGTAACGTTGAGAAAGGGCTTATTTCTCTGCCAATGGGTATGGAAAATGGCTCCCCAGTACAAGGCAGCTTAGATACGCTTAAGCATTTTTATGACCGCGGTATCCGCTATATTACGCTTGCCCACTCAATGAGCAATCATATTTCAGATTCATCTTATGACTTGCGTCGTCAATGGAAAGGGCTCAGCCCGTTTGGCAAAGACATGGTCAAAGAAATGAATAAACTTGGTATTATGGTAGATATTTCCCACGTATCTGATGCGGCATTTTATCAGGTAATCGACATCACTAAAGCGCCTGTTATTGCCTCACACTCATCGCTACGCAAATTTACGCCAGGATTCGAGCGAAATATGGACGACGACATGATTAAAGCCTTGGCGAAAAATAACGGCGTTGTGATGATCAACTTCGGCTCAACCTTTGTTGATGCAGGCGCTCGCGCGTGGCGCTCAAAAATGAGCGAAAAGAAAAAGGCTGTCGAAAAACAATTTGGTAAAGACAGTGAACAATATAAGTCCTTCGACGAGGCCTACATTGCTAAGTCACCTTTCCCATTTGCTGACTTGAATATCGTATTGGATCACATTGATCACGTAGTCAAATTAGTCGGTATTGAGCACGTGGGCATTGGCTCTGATTATGATGGCGTAGGTGATTCTTTGCCTATCGGCCTTAAAGATGTATCGACGTACCCAAATCTTGTACAAGGGTTGCTAGACCGCGGTTATTCAGACAGTGACATTAAAAAAATTCTTGGCGACAACCTGTTGAGAGTCTGGCGAGATGTTGAAAACGTAGCCAACGCGTCTTAATTCTCGGAAACTAACATTTTGTAACATCCAGGGGTGTTGAGTTTTTACTCAACACCCCTATTTCATTACTATTCTTACCTTCACTGAAAGAAACAGGATGTTATCAGTCAATCAATTCTCTAAGCACTACGGTGATTTTACCGCTGTGTCTGATTTGTCATTCACTGTTGAAAAAGGCGATGTCGTGGCGCTGCTCGGTGCCAATGGGTCGGGCAAAACCACCACCATTAACGCTATTTGCCGCTTAGTAGACTTTGAATCAGGTGACATTACTTTCGACGGTAAATCGGTTAAACATAGTGCCAAATATTTAAAGCGAGTGGGTGCTGTATTAGGTGGCTGTAGAAATATCAACTGGCGACTTTCGCCGATTCAAAATGCAGAATATTTTGCACGCTTACACAATGCGAAACAACGAGACTTTCGGCCATTTATTCAGCAGCTGTTAGATTTACTGGGTTTACGTGAGTACCAACATCATATCACTCGCACCTTGTCTACGGGAAACAAACAAAAAACGGCGCTGTTGTGTGCCCTCGCCCATAACCCAAATCTGTTACTGTTAGACGAACCCACGCTGGGCTTAGATATGGAAACCGTTGAAGCACTAGAGCACACGCTAAAATCCTTTGCTCAGCAAGGAGAGCATGGTTTTCTTATTACATCACACGACATGCACTTTATTGATCGCCTCTGCCAGCGTGTGATTGTGATTGATAAAGGCAAAGAGATATTCAGTGGCGATATTTCAACCTTAAAAGATCAGTTGTACCGATATGAGCTCAATATCGAAGTCGCCGCTGACGTATTGCCTTTATTATTAAAAGAAGTGCCGAAACATTGGCCTTCAAATATCGCCATGACGCCGACAGATAAAGGCATTCAAATTTTTTATAATCTGCCCGATGCCGTATTTCCTACCATCCAATGGCTTAATGACAATGCCATTCGCCCGAGCCATTTAAGCATCAATGAGCTAACCATAGAAAACGCTTACCGCACCTTACTTACCACATCGAAGGCCCATTAAAAATGTTACAGCTTATTCATAATGAAATCCGTCTTCAATGGTATGAAATGCGCCAATATTGGTTTGAAACTGTCACAGGGTTTGCCTTATTAGGCGGCACCTTTATTGGACTTTTTTACGGTATTAAATCGATAACCGCTAGCAGCGCTGAACCTACGTCATTAGATGGATTGGTATTCGGCTTTTTAATGTGGAGTTTTGCAACGTCTGCTTATGGCAGTATTTCTAAAAGCGTAAGCAACGACACACAACGGGGTTATTTAGAGCAATTGTTTTTGTCTCCCGCGGGATTTCCCACTGTGATGATGGCTCGAATCATCGCCGAAATGCTGCAAACTATTGTATTTATTACATTACTCGGTTACGCCACCATGTGGTTAACAGAAAATTGGCTAGAGATGAGCTTTTTCAGTTTCTACCTTGTGATGTTTTTAGGTGCACCCAGTTTAGTTGGGGTTGGTTTTTTAATCAGTGGCTTTACCCTGATTTTCAAACAAACTGGAGCAATCCATGCCTTAGTGATGTTTGCGCTAATGGGAATCGTTGCCGCAAACGGCCTTCCTTTCAACATCATCAGTGTATTGCCCTTTACACCCGCAGTAAGTTTAGCTCGCAGTTTTGTGTTAGAGGGACAACAAGCCGAGGTGATTGACGTACTGATTGTGCTAGCAAATTCAATTGGTTACTTTGTATTGGGGTTGGTGGCATTTGCAAGGTGTGACAAATACGCCAGAAAACACAATCTAATAGGGCAATATTAGCGCATGCAGCAGGTGGTATGCGTCAAAACACACCGATGGTTTACGTTATGTCAGCGAAAACCAAATAGCGATGAACAACGTATTAGCGTTTTATCTCTACTCTTTGTGACCAAACATCTGCCATGACTAAACACATTTTTACCGACGCAACGCATTCTAGAATTATTGAAATGGCGTGGGAAGATCGCACGCCGTTCGAGGCCATTGAGCGACTTTATGGCTTAAATGAAAAAGCCGTAATTGCCGTCATGCGGCGCTCGCTGAAGCCTTCTTCATTTAAACTGTGGCGTGCGCGAGTGTCGGGCAGAAAAACCAAGCACATAAAGTTAAGACATCCAGAAACGTCTCGTGGATACTGCCCCACCCAATATAAACAACGCTAATAGAAACAGGCTTACGCCGCGTGATTATTTGGCTGGTTCCGACTGCGAGCCAACGAAGTGTTAGAAGCTCGCTTGTCATGTTTGCGCTTCGCCTGTCTTGCCGCTTCTTTGTTTGCCAGTACCGCTGCGGTCAGCATGATTGACACGGTGGCGAAGCTAAGCCAATACACACCTGCAAGTAAATTTGAGTTAACGTCAAGCATAACCCAAGACAATACTACTGATGCCAGCGCAATAGCTCGCAAGCCATACTGCTGAGGCAACGTAGGCGGCTTGGAAAATATCAATTTAAAGTGTTTGTGCTGACTTAATGCCAATACCCAAGCCGTAACGCAAAGAAAAACAAAACACAGAACTAGCATGCTGCTTTACTCCATCTACGCTGCAATGCCTTTGCAATCAGCAGATTAACAGCCGCACTGAATACCATCAGGCATGTTACCCACCAGTACAGCGAACTCACAGCGTGCTCAGTCCACATACCTTTTGCTAGACTCAGCGCCGCTGAAACCGTGAACAATCCGCACGATAGCCACAGGATTAACAACCAGGCTCGCTGCCTTTTACACAGACAAGCAATAACAAACGCTACCGCCCAAGCAACGAAGAAAGCCAATACCTCCCAGCCAGCGCGATCAACAACTGTCGTAGGCAGCATTCGATTTGTTGAAAAAAATGCAGCGCAGGCCATCGGCAAGCCACCGATTACAGCGATATTCAACTTATCAACAAGGCGATGCCCGATCGAGAGATGCTTTACTTTATCCTTTCGCTTGTTAAACCAAATAATGCAGCCTGAGCCAATTAAAAACGTCGATGCGATACCGCTTAAAAAAAGCAACCAACGTAATCCAGTTTGTGCAAAATGCGCTTCGTGGTAACCGTATAACGCGCGGCGTACTTCTCGAGCAAACGGCTCTTTGTCATCAAACGCAATAAACGCGCCGTGTTTCCAACTGTAAGCGCGCGACACTAATTTATTAGACACCCACGTCGGCTCTATGCCCCAAACAATAATCCGCCCTTGCGCTGTAAACGGTGCATCAACACTGATGCGGATGGGTATCACTGGCACTTGTTTGGCACTCCAGTGGGTGTTGACGTCTTGCAAAATTGCCTTCAAATCAGGCGTTGGGGTTAATTGTGAAGATATTTCCGCTGAAGGCGTAATTGTTTGATATCGCGCCGTAATTTGCTTATCAATATCGCGCACGCCATGCTCAAAGTGTGCATTGGCAAACCAAGGCACATACAAACTAATGTAAATTGCCAGTGCGCTAAAACAGATCAGAAAACAAAAAGGCAAAGTCACAATACCGACTATCGCATGAGCGTCCGTCACCAGTTTTAGTAAGGGGCGAGCGCGTACAACGAAAAAGTCTTGAATGATGCGGCGGTGCGTGAAAATACCCGAAATGATTGCCACGATCATCGCTATCGCAGCGATTCCCGCCAGATATCGACCGCCATATTCGCGTAGATTCAGTGTATAGTGAAAAGCAACAAAGAAGCGTCCACCTGCCGTGTTAACGTGTACGTTATCTTGTTCGATGGTATGGCGCTTATTCTCATTATCTCGCCATTGAATTCGCGCTTCAGCGCCTCGTTCATCAGGCAAAGTGATTTGCCAATTTTTTGCCTCATCCTTTGTATCAGCCAGTGCATCAAAGGCAACATGAACGGTTTTTTCCCAGTGCTGTGAAACCTGGCCACCCCGCATCCAATGCGTCAACTCTGTGCTGAAGTAACTCAATGTACCAGTTAGAAAGATGGCAAACAGCAACCATCCTAGCAATAGCCCAGAATAGGTATGCAGCCAAATCATACTCCGGCGAATTCCTGTATTCATCATAACGGCATTAAACTCCAATACATACTGGCTCCGACTACCGAAACAGCCAACAAAAATAGCCAAGCTTTGATTGATGAAGGCATGCAATAACAAACGAGTAAACATGTCAGATAAAAGAGAAAGCTAACAATGCTAGTCAGATACACCGCGCTTGCCAGCGACATGTCGAATAGGAGAATAAAGACAGGGATCATGCCAAAGCTCATTGATGAGGCAGCAATAACACTTCCAAACAAAGCGGCTAGCGTATAGCTAGCCACCTGCATTGAGTAAGAGGATGGTCTCAATGTTTACAGCCTGTAATTTACAGTTAGGCTGATATTACGCTCTTCACCGGGCAACCCGCCTAGGAACATTGCTTTTGAATAATAGGTTTTATCAAACAAATTATTTATATTAAGTTGAACATCCCACTCTTCAGCCTGATAAGATATGCCTGCATCCCATACCACATAGCTATTAATCACGGCATCGGGTAAACCAAACGAAGTCGAATTAATCGTTCTTTCGCCGACATAATCAGCGCCTAATCTGAATGAGATCGGATTATTTAGAAGATTAATGGGCATCGTATACTCTGTCCAAACGCCGCCCATGTGCTTGGGAACGCCTTTGGTTTGGCCTAAACGCTCTTGTGAGCGAATATTAATCGCATCTTGACGAGTATAGTTTAGGTTCATCGACCAGCTTTCCATCAGCGCAAAGTTTAAATCAAACTCAAAGCCTTCAGAGTTGTCCTCATCATCGTAAAAGTACTGCGGAACCGATACATTGAACTCAGGATCCTCAGGGTTATCGTTATACAGTTCATTGCCGTAGCGCAAGTTAGTGCGGCGAGTTTCAAACCAAACAAAAGAACCTAAAAGGTCTTCGTCAAAAGCAGTAAAGCGCACGCCTATATCAAACGACTTTGACTCAGAGTCAGGGCGATCATCCTCACCATCGACAGCTCCGAGTATGCTATATGCAGTGCGTCCTTTTGCATAATTTACAAACGTAGACACATTCTCAGTCACCGAATAATTCAGCCCAAGATTATAGGTAAGACCTGAATCATCCGTATCCGCCTCGGCGCTCGCTTCAGGTGCACGATCCGTTCCTTTGTGCTGGTATTTTTGTTCTATTGCCGAGTACGCCACTCCGATACGCGCAGTCAGTTTTTCGTCAAAATAGAGTACTTCTTGCGCACTAATACCGTATGCCGATACTTCTTTATCATAATTGGTACGCAACGCTGTATCGTAATCTTCAAAGCGCCCTGTCGGCCAATTAGGAGAGCGAATATCTAAGATATATGGAATGGGATTATCTCCGCTGCTGCCATCTGCATCATAAGCAGACCATGACATGACCGACATGTCACGGTTTTCATAATTCACACTCAGCAAATGCTCACCTTCAAACGCTCCCCACGACCAAGTAGACTGCAAATCAGCAAAATATTGAAGCGTCGTTTCAGACACTTCCTGCTTGCGGTACTCCTGTCTGCGCGCTGCGTAAGGGTATAACACACCATCTACCTCTAATGGTGCGCGAGGCTCAGCATTGATTTCTCCGTAGCGATTCCAGTACACGTAATTGTATGCACCGGTTTGTCTCACGAAGTTAGAATCGTATTCACGGTATTGAAATTGATGACGCAGTTTAGTTTGTGCTGAAAAATCTACGTCATGACGAACCTTAATGCGCACTTCTTCACCCGCATTAGGACGAGATAAAGGCGAAATCAATCCCGTAGCACCAAGATCTAAGGGTAAAACACCATCTGTATCATTAATCGACGCCGCCAGCTGCTCTCGCTGAGCATCAGTCAACTGAATCCCCAATTTTTTATCGTTATCGGCATCGCTATCATTCACAAGGCGATCAGCCGTAATCTCATCACCTTCGCCAGCAAGGCTGTCTCGATTGAGAATACGAACTGGATGTCCAATAGAGTCTATTTGCACCTTATCATCGATGTAAGCAGCCGAGAATAAGAACTCATGCGTGTCTGAAGCATTGAATTTTAGTGAGCCATAAACTTCCGCACGCTCATTGCCTAGATCTCTGTAGCCGTCTTCTTGTTCGTGCGCTGCCACAACACGGTATGCTAACTTATCGTTTATTGGTCCAGTGTTATCAACCATCAAACGAGTGTGATCCCACTCTCCTATAGTTCCGCTAAACAATGTTTGAGATTGAAATAGCGGTTTTTTTTCAACTAGGTTAATCACACCACCCGCAGCACCGATGCCATATAGCCCTGTAGCAGGCCCTTTTAACACTTCAATGCTCTCGACGTTGGTCAGTGAACGGGTTGGGTTGTAGCTATTTTCTAGATCTGCACCGCCAAACATCCCGTCGTAAGCATAATTTACGCCTAAACCACGCACCACCAAATTATCACCGATGCCATAGTTGTTACCGGCTTGCCCTAAACCACTCACATTACGAAGTGCGTCTTGAAGTGAAAACGCATTTTGTTGGTCGAGTAAGGTTTTATCCACCACCACAATTGCTGCAGGTGTATCCATTAAGCTCATATTGGACTTAGTCGCGGTGCCTGAATTCAGAATCAACGCATTGTGGCGACCGTAAACAGTGATCTTTTCAAGCGCTTCGGAGCTGTTTTTTAACGAAGACTCGGCAGGCGAAGAGACAGATGCTTGCTCAGCGAATGTATTACCAGACACGCTCGCGATAACAAGCGCGGCAATATAAGATAAACGACTACGATGCATGGTATTCCTTACAACTAACAGTTTGTGGTAACGCGGGTCACCGATTAAGGTGGCTTCTGAGATAAAGCCAAAAGATTCCGCGGATATTAATGATAACTATTATCATTTTCAATATTTATTCGAATATTATTAGCAAAAAAGGAAACGTTTGATTAACTTTTATACAATAGGAGTCATTTATTACGCTATCTGTATGTCGTAAGGCAGGCGATAGAAACTACATCGAAAAGCAAAATCCAGATAAAAATCCGTCAACAAATTTTACACCCACCACCAGAAAAAGGTTTATCTTGCTGTTTTAATTAAAATTTATTATTGGCACACATAATGCTTATGTAATGCGTGAAAATTTAAAATACATTCAATTTATCACCTGTTGTATAGGAGTGGTGTAGTGAAAACCTTTCTAGTTGGTCTATTAGCCGTATTGTCTTTTTCAACGCAAGCTACGTTGATTAACGTTGCCCCTTCATCGCCTGCATTGGTTTACGAAGATGCAGTGGATGGCACACAATGGTCACGTTTAGGCCTTAGCAGCGGCGCTGAAAATTATCTGAATGGACAAAGTGGTACTTTATTTAGCGACCTATTTGCTGCCGTTATTCGTGGTAACGTACTAGGATTCTATGCTGCCAATATTCCAGATAACATTCAAAATACATACGGTATTAGTTGGGACGCATCTGTTGATGAAGGGCAAGCAATTACCGATCAGACCACCTTTGCATCAGTAGCAGACCGCGGTAATGGCCGCTTTGTCGCATGGGATAGCATTTGGGTCAACTTCTCTGGTAACGTTGTCTTTAGCAATGGGTCTGGCGGCACTAACACCTTGGGTAGTACGGTGAATGCAGGTCAATTCAATGTAACCACTGACAAAAATACAGCAACGGCAGTACCTGAGCCACACGGCTTACTGCTTACGGCTTTATCATTACTGCTAATTGCCGCTGCACGCAGAAAAGCGTAAACGAAATCACGCCAAATAAGGAAGCCAAAGCGCTTCCTTTTTTTATGTTCATATTTCACCGCGCCTTTTTCAGTATCTAAAAAGTCAGATACTCAGCCCTTTTTCATTGTATTTCTTATACTCTACTTTATGCATTGTTTTGGCTTAATCGCCCCTCGCTGAAGTGCACTCATTACGTCGTTGCGCTGCCGTGAGTGTATTAAATTCCATCCGCTAACCGAATAGGAAAATACAATGTTCAAACCCGCCCTACTATGCCTAATGCTTGTTACATTATTAGGTTGCAGTAAAGACCTCGACGCTGTTAATCAGGAGCCCACCATGCAGCAAGGCAATACGAATTTATTAGCGCAAAAAGAGCTGATCGTGGTGGCGTCTCCACGTTATGACGATCCTTACTATGCCGAGGTAGCTGATGATATCTTTCAGTTCCATGTTGCCTATGCCAAAGAGGCCGCTAAGCACGACAATTTCATCGTACTCACAGATGAAATGTCATACTGGGATTACGCAGAGGTGTTAGGGGAGAAGCGCGTGTACATCGTTCCTCAAAACGACATCTGGATGCGGGATTTTAGCCTCTCAAATGCGGTGTCTCCCATCCAGTTTCGTTATACACCAGCCGGCCAGGCAGGAAGCCCCGTCGGAGAAGCAGGCCGAGTTCAAGCGCAGCTGGGACAATCAATAGATGCAGCACAACTCGCATATCGCGCCAGCGATTGGCTCAATGATGGTGGTAACTTTGTGGATGACTACCATGGCCGTGTAGTAATCAGCCGCAAGTTTTTACGCGACAATGAACTGACCGAAAGCGAAGCCCGCTCAATACTTACAGCTTATCCGTCTATCGACCATGTTGCATTCATCGAAGCAGACGAACAAGGCGGATTGGAGCATGCCGATGGTGTAGTTGCTTTTATCGCGCCAAATACACTCGTTATTAACTCTTATCCAGACGACCCGGCTTACGCGCGCAGGTTAAAGAAAGATTTAGAAGCAGGCTTACCCGGTGTAACGATCCACAATATCGTCACCCCCTATGATGACAGCGATATTTACGATGAGAAATTTGGCTCTGCGTGTGGTCTATATACCAATATGCTTGTAACACCTTCACGTATCTATTTACCACAATTTGGTATTCCAGAAGACCAACTTGCTTTGGCCGACATACAGCGCTGGACAAACAAAACCGTCATCCCAGTGCAATCTTCACAGGTTTGTCATATGGGCGGCGGAGTGAGGTGCATGTCGTGGCAACTTAGAGGAGAAAACGCTGAGAAATATCTGGGCTGGCTAGAACAGAATCGATATCAACCAAATGGTTAATTGGGCCGCCTCTTACATTGCGTATTGAACCTGAATCGCTTGTAATAACTGCGTGCCGAGCGTGTGTTGTAAAAACTCGGCGCGCCAGCAAAGCTCAAGATTGTGCGAGACGGATTCAGGTCGAAAGTCACATATGAGACGCTTTAGTGTGCCAGATACAAGCTGTGTCGCCACCCACTGCTCAGGAATAAGCGCGAATCCCTCCCCTAACTCAAGTGCAGTAGTCAGAGCATGAATATCATCGAACATAGCATACTTCGCGCTGAACCCACTTTCAGTGGACGCCTCATGCGCACTTAACAGTAGTTCACGGCACTCAGCGAGTTCAGCGCGAGTGACTGATGATTTCAATGCCAAAGCATGAGTGATACCACAAACTAACACGTCGCGATATGCCCCTACATGACGAAAATCGATATCAGGCCGATTAATCGCCGACGTTTCATGCACTAAGGCGACATCTAGCTCGCCCGCTAACACATGAGCAATAAGCGCACTCTGACTGCCCCTTACCATTTCAATATTAACGGATTGAAGCTCCTTCACCGCTCTCATGGCTTTTATCATAGGGACAACAGGCACATAGTCGTCCAGACCAAAACGAATAGTATGAGGCAAGCCAGAAGACAGCTGAGCAGCGGATTGAATCAAGCGTTCAGCCTGACTCAGCGTATGAACTAGGTGGGGAAGCAAATGTTCGCCGTGCTGGCTCAATCGTGTTGTATTGCCTGTTCGCTCAAACACAGTAACACCTAAATCAATCTCTATGTCTGCAATCCATTGGCTCACCTGCGACTGACGTTTTCCAAGCTTACGCGCAGCCGCAGAGATAGAGCCTAATTCCATTGCCAATAGCAGTGCTTTAAGGTGTTGTAAATTCATATGTGCATGAGACTACTTATGATAATTTTCTGATCCTAGCCCACGAAGTTAGCGATGTCTGCCCTTATTCTCTGCCTCAATCGATATAAGATAGCCTTATCCCGCTGAGGCGCGGGCCGGAACAATGGATACAATCATGCCCATCATTCCAATGAGTGCGATTCCGATGAGACACCCTGCGAGTGTCCCATACACCAAACTCAAGCTCACAAAAGACAAACTCAACAGCATAAGCCCCAACGCTCGCTTGCCAATATGCGCGGTCAATCCATGGCGAGATTTAAGCACCATCAGCCCAGAGAATTGCATTGCTAACGCGATTAAAACCAATACACTTTCCATCTCTAATCTCCGAGTCTGACTACATGCTGCGTAGCGGTATTTGTTGGCGCTGATGACGTATCATCCTGTGTCTTATTGGCCTGCGTTGCGCTCTGGCTCGCTTTCACACCTTTGCGCGTGAAAAACACCATACAGGCTCCCAGTACAAACAACGTTACATCAGCAATTAAGGTCTCCCATTGCTGGTTTACCGTGCTTGTGAGCACCGAATCGCCCGTAATCAGCGTATTCAGCGGTAATACACTCAGTAGTATAACGCCCGCAGTATACAATATATGTTTTGCCGCAGAAGAGACGGAAGGCGCTAGAAACGCCCACGCAATTGCCAATAGCCATAAGCTGAAAAACACACACCCTATAATAAAGCCTGTATTATGAATGGTGTCTGTGGCAATTAAGTAAAGTTGCGTTGGAAACAGCGCAGCGCACGCCAGTACAATGCCGCCACAAGCGCCTGTAATCAAACGATTAAAACGCGTATAGGTATTTAGCGAAACACTCGATTGCTTGGCTTTTACACCACGCTCTATCCACAACATTAAGCCACTCAAAGGAAGTAAGGCCGTGCTAAGACCTAGCACGGTCCATAGTAGCTTTACAAAAGGCCCCCCAAAATTACCGAAATGAAGTGGGAACATAAGATCCAAAATGTAACTGGTTACGCCTCCCACTTTTTCAAATTGGCCAAAGACGTCATCAAGGTGACCTTCGGCGCCTGCGTATTTGAGGATTTGCCTAGAAACGTTGTCACTGCCGACACCACTGACATAAATCACAGCATTTTTATCGTTGTAACCATAAATGCTCATCACTTCCATTCGCATATCTTGGTCATATGACAATGCATGCTCAAGCGCATCTGCGATGCGAGTGGGTGCCTGAACTTGCGCCAGTACGGGCTCGGGTGTGGTATTAAAGGTTTCGATCAATTTATCCTGATCACCACCAAAGCTAACAAACGCCGCAGCGGGAATAAGTAATACTGTAGCTAATCCGAGAAAAGCTCCACTAAACCCAATCACACCATGAAAAATCATGCCCCATACACCAAACAGTTTATGGCTGTCTGCTAGCGTGATATCTGTGCTTCTGCGCCAACGAAAAGTAAATAACTGCTTTAATTTTTGGCGATGAATAATAAAACCCGTCACGATGGATGCCATGAGAGTTAAGCCCAGTAAGCCCGTCAGCAACAGGCCAACAGGCCGACCCAAATGTAAATCTGCATGAAAGTCGACAATAAAATCGGCGATATCGGTTCTACGTTGTGCAAACACTTCGCGAGGTGTGCCATCTTGCCGGTCTATCACTTCGAGAGTTTGATTATCGAAGGTCAAATACACCGCTTCTTCATTTTCATGATCTTCAAACAGAATACGTAAGTTGGCATAACTGCGCGTGCCCGGCATAAATACCAAAATTTCCTCATGAAAACGCGCTGGCAAATGACTGGCATGGGTTTCAATCAGTGTTTCTATACGTTGGGTGTCTATATCAATACCCGAACGAATATCTGGGTTTGCCCATATTTTAATTTCTGGTCGACCAAATACCGACATCGCCCCGGTAAGCGCAATAACAAAAAGTAGAACGCCAGTCACAAGCCCCACCCAACTGTGCACCAGATACAGCTTTTTAATGTCTGTGCTTTTCATCAATCTATCCTTACTTAAGTGCCCAGAACGACAACAGCCCATGCACCAATGCTAATCCCCAAAGCATTATCCATGCATGCGCACTCTTTTTTGCCATATAGCAATACAAAAACAGACCGACCCAAATAAACGGGAAGAGAAAAATAGGCACACCGATTTTGTCAGCGATCGCAAAGGGTAGGTACGTCGTCATCCCCGGAATCATGATGGTTGCCGTCAGCAATGTCATGACAATGGCTGCAACATGACGGGAGCGAATATGAGTAAAAGTGTGTTTAGCGCTGGTTTCGTCCATGGGGGCATTCCCTAGTCTTTGAATGCCCAAAGAGTAATAGATTTGATGTTACATGTAAAACTTATTACAAATGAAAATTATTACTATTTAATAATTTCCACTACTTACCGTTTGTAAGGCGCGTATCATCCACTCTGCGCTGTTTGATTATGAGGTAAGCATGACAAACTTATCAGCTAACTGCGCTAAACTCTCTTCGTGTTGCGGATCAGGAACAACGCAATCTATGGGGCATGCAGCCACGCACTGAGGCGTGTCATAATGCCCTACGCACTCAGTGCATTTGTCTGGATTAATTTCGTATATTTCCGCCCCCATCACAATGGCCTGATTCGGGCACTCGGGCTCACACATATCGCAATTAATGCAGCTGCTTAGTATTGTTAGCGCCATCTATTTGTATTTCCCTATAAAATACCTATATAACAAGAGCCAATTTCAGTACAAAAAAATTTGCTCATTTAACTCATAATAACCAAAAGCGTTCACCACCATTCATGATCTGAAGCACAAAATTGACTACCGTGTGTAAATTTTCTTTGCACGAGACTAATTTTACCATCATTTCATGTGAGTGTGTAAGCCCACTCAACACGACTGCAGCCCTGATAAAATATGGGTTTCATTTCAACAAAGTTACAAAAAGCTGAAATTGATAGTATACAATTCCCATTAGCTCCTTAGCCTAGCTAGTGCGTAAAATTTCATAATTAATCCTTATTAAATTTAAGTCTACACAACAATTCTGAATAAATGACCGCATAAAAAACAATTAGCCCGTTTATTCCGAATGCTTGAGCAATGGTTCCGCCTCCTGGCAATTCAGAACCACCACTACTGATTAAGATTATTATTGCCCCTGATACAAAGCATATGACCGCAACCGAATACGAAAATTTATATTGAAACCTATAAAAAGAGCTTACTAAGCCAGAATCCACATCACTGATAGATAAGGCTTTTGAAAGGCAAAAAATACTGTTTTTAATACCAAATTTAAGAAAACTAAAAGAGAAAAGAATAAAAAAATATATAAACAGAGAGTACAAATTAACAAATTTATAAAGTTCCTCTGTTCCATTAGTAACCAATAATATTGAAACAAAAATTACTACTAAATAAGATGTTGATTTTATCATACTAAGCTCCAAAGTTTTTCTTTACTAATGTACAGTTCGCAATGATCTTGCCAGAGGGCGTTCAGAATTCTGTGTCAGCTAATCGGGCTTAAATATCTAGAATGCCGTCCAGTCGCCCTTCGAAGTGGATAGCCAGTTGAGACAATGTCATGTTTCAGTTCTGGATTGGCATTGTCCATTTCTTCGAGGCGTTCAATATGGAAGCTCAAGACTATGATGAACAAAAAGCCAGCGCAATGAGGCTGGCTAGCGACACACACAGTATTGCAAGTTCAGAGTCCCTTACATCTATTGTTGAGCAGCTTTTCAGCAATGATGCGAATGTAGATAACCTAATTTTAGATATCAGTAGAGCGGCTGAGATAGAATACTCTGATGCTGAAGATCTATTGACCATAATTATCAAGCAATTAAACCTATCTTGATTCTTGAATAATTGCGTTCACTCTACTTATTCACCTGCCTCCATTGGCATGCCAAATAGGCACAACGAGATATCAATTCAAAGCGTAACGTTATCTACAACACCTCTATAAAGGGCGCGCGGGTATCCGTGCCTTGAGGTAAATTTCTGAGCACAATGCCTCGGCAAAGCACTTTTCTTGGCGGGACTTTCAATCGCACAATATGCCCTGATCCCATGGCAGCATCTAGCGCATTACCTTTTAAGTCTGTCATGTACTCGACATGAATGTGCTCATTGCCCTTGGGTGTCATTAACTCCAGACTGTCGCCTAGTAGAAACTTATTTTTCACGTCGACTGTGGCCATTGACGCTTTGTGGTCAAAGTCAATGACTTCACCCACTAGCTGCTGAAGGTGACTGACTGAACTGCCTGTTTCATAGTTTTGATAACTATCATGCGTATGGCGACGCAAGAAGCCTTCGGTGTACCCACGATTCGTCAGTTTATCAAGATCTTGCATTAACTCTGGGTTAAACCCGTTATTCGCAATTGCATCATCTATTGCGCGGCGATAGGTCTGTGCGGTGCGCGCAACATAATAAAATGACTTAGTTCGACCTTCGATTTTCAACGAATCAATGCCCATATTAACCAACCGCTCTACATGCTCAATAGCGCGTAAGTCTTTCGAGTTCATAATGTAGGTGCCATGTTCATCTTCAAACGCGGGCATAAACTCGCCGGGTTTTTGCTGCTCTTCCAATAACATCATGCGCTCTGTACTCGCTCCCATGCCCAAGGTAGGCGTTGCATCCATAGCAACGATATTTCCTACATCGTCCTGTTTAGCGTCAGCGGCACTATATGACCAACGACACGCATTTGTACACGCACCTTGGTTAGGATCCCGTTTGTTAATGTAGCCAGACAGCAAACACCGACCTGAGTAGGCCATACACAAAGCACCATGTACAAAGACCTCTAACTCGATATCGGGACAACGCTGACGAATGTCTTCAATTTCATCTAAAGATAATTCACGAGACAAGATCACACGCTTAATCCCTTGCTGCTGCCAAAAATTCACAGACGCATAATTCACTGCATTGGCTTGCACCGACAAATGAATGACCTGATCTGGAAACGCTTCACGTACCATCATAATCAACCCTGGATCAGACATAATCAAAGCATCCGGCTTTAACGCCACTACGGGTTTAATGTCTTTTAAAAAGGTGTCCACTTTCTTATTGTGGGGGGCAATGTTATTGACCACATAAAACTGCTTACCTAACCGATGCGCTTCGGCAATGCCAATGCCTAGTTTGTGAATATCAAATTCATTGTTTCGGACTCTAAGGCTATAGCGTGGCTGCCCTGCGTAAACGGCATCAGCGCCAAATGCAAAGGCATAGCGCATATGCTTCAAGCTGCCCGCAGGTAATAACAATTCGGTTTGAGTTTGCAATGTGTGGTCCTCGATTCAATAAGTCAAACCGCGCGAAGAAAGGGAACAACAAGGCACAATCAGGTGTGCTTTCGTCCGAATGCACACCTATTCGTTTAGGCTGCCAACGCGCGCGCCCGAATTATAAAGAGAGAATATTTTCACACTTTGATTTAGATCAAATCAGCATAAACAATGGCACGGTAAAGAGCAGAAAAGACACATTCAACGTTAAACACGCATCGTTAACGCTCATTGTTTTTTAAGTCTTCATCATAGCCTTTTGGTGGAGGTGTCCAGCCCCGTTCACTGCTATTGTGCTGATCTAAGCGATCTTCAAGCATGGCCTTTTTGATCTTGCCTTCCAATTCAATAAAGAGTTTTCGGTAGTTCTGATCGAAGCGCTGTCCCTCTGAGCCATGTTTCCAGGTTTCGTATAGCTCCTCTGTCGCTTCTTTTTCAATTTGGCAAAAAGCATGGCGCTTCTGTTCGACATCAAACGGGTGGATATTCAGCATTTCCAGTGCTTTAGCGCCAAGCTCCAACGCAGAATGATAGGTTTCAGCAACAATATAATCAGCACCAAGCAATCTAAGCTCATAGCTATGGCCTTTATCAAATGCCCGAGTCAGCACCTTAACGGTCGGATGAGCATGCTTAATGTGTTTAACTAAGGTATTTATCGACTCGCGATTATCAATGGCCACCACTACCATGGCGGCGTGCTCAATACCTGCTGTGTCTAGCAATTCAGGGCGAGTAGTATCGCCATAATAACTCTGAATATCGATTTTACGCATGTTGTCGATTTGCGCAGTTTCATGATCAAGCACCACGGTTTTCATTCCATTGGCCGTCAGCAAACGGTTAACGATTTGTCCAAATCGCCCTATTCCTGCAATAATCACTTCGCCTGTTTCGTGAATATCATCGTGCATCGTGTCTTTGTCGCGTTGTTGCCTAGCCCGCCTGAATCTCGGCACTACCACGCGATCAAAAACAATAAATAACAATGGCGTAAGAAACATAGACAGAGCCACCACCATCTGCATCACACTGGCAAATTCAGAGGTAAAAACGTGATTTTGAATAGAGAAGCTCAGTAAAACAAAGCCAAATTCGCCCGCTTGCGCCAAACTCAATGCAAACAACCAACGATCAGCCCCTTTAATGTTGAACATGAGCGCAAGCCCCATCAACACCAAGCCTTTTACCACCATTACCAATACAGTCAGCCCAATAATCAGCTGATATTGCTCGACGAATATTTGCATGTTAATGCCAGCGCCAACGGTAATAAAAAACAGGCCAAGCAATAGACCTTTAAACGGTGCCAAATTAGACTCAAGCTCATGTCTGAACTCACTATTGGCTAACACCACACCCGCCAAAAAGGTGCCCAACGCCGGAGACAGCTCAACAAGATTCATTAACGCGGCAATCCCCACCACCAGCAACAAAGCCGTTGCAACAAAGATTTCTCGTAATCCCGAACTCGCAACATAACGAAATAATGGGCGACTTAGATAATGGCCAGCCAATACCAACGCGCCAACACTTGCCACTATCACCAGCGCGTATCCCCAAGCTGGGAGTCCTGCTACTAACGATACGTTATGATGGGCCGCCGTCTCTTTCAGGCTGACCGAACTCGCTGCAATGTCTGGTGCAGCTAACACAGGAATGAATGCAAGCATTGGGATCACTGCAATATCTTGCATGAGTAACACGGAGAACGCGTTTTTTCCGCCTTCTGTTTTTGTCAGGCCTTTTTCTTCAAAGGTTTGCAGTACTATCGCAGTTGATGACAACGAAAAAATTAGGCCTATGGCCAATGCGGCTTTCCACGGCTGAGAGAAAAACAGTGCGATAGCCGCAAGCAAAGCCGCAGACAAGCCCACTTGAAGGCCACCCATTCCCAGCAAACGCGACCGCATTTGCCACAGCTTTTTAGGCTCCAATTCTAAGCCAACAAGAAACAACATCATCACCACACCAAACTCAGCAAAATGCTGAATCGTGGTAGTTTCTTCACCGACCAAATGTGTGATTGGGCCGATAATCACGCCCGCAATTAAGTACCCAAGCACACTCCCTAAACCAAGTCGTTTAGCTAAAGGTACGGCGATAACGGCCGCAGCAAGGTAAATAAAAGCTTGTAGAAAATACTCAGTCATTGCGTTGCTCCTCACGGACGACATCGCCAATCACGCAATCTAAATTGTCGTTGAGTTTATTCAGCGCCATAGCAGCATCAATATCAATTGCACCAGTATGCAGCCCCTTTAAAACCAAAAGCCAATCTTGGATATGTGTGCTTAATCGGTTTTCGTCTTTGGCCGTACGACTTTGAAATAAAGCAAATGGCGGAATGTAGCACATGCCGGTCAAGCGGGCCGTTTGCTCTAAGGGTTGCAGCAGCTCACGTAAAGTAAAATGGTTATATCCTTGCGCTCTGTAAGCCTGTTCATTTCCGCCAGCACTTAAGGCGCACATAAACCATTTTCCATGCAGTGCATCGCCACCGGCTCCATAGGCAAAGCCGTACTCCAAAACCAAGTCTTGCCATTCTTTTAAAATAGCCGGTGTGGAATACCAATAAAAAGGAAACAAGAACACCACCACATCGTGCTCACGCAAACGTTGCTGTTCTTTATCGATGTCAATTTTAAATCGAGGGTATTCGCCATAGAGATCTACCGCGGTCACGTAATCAAGTGATCTTGCCGCTTCAAACATCGGTTGATTAACGTCTGAGCGCCGCTGTGATGGATGTGCGTACAACAGAAGTATTTTGTTCTTATTCATGATGTTTATGCTCCACTAAGCAGTGGTGTCTATGTTGAAGGTAAACACGGCGGTTTGGCCAAATACGTGGCCTGTAAGCTGAAGTTAGCGTTAAGATTAGGAGAACTGCTAACATGAAGACACTTCATAACAACCAACGCATTGTCTCATCCGACATGATAATACACTGGAGTATTACTACTTCTGGTCAAATAATCAACGTAAAAGCTTAGTGGTAACAGTTACTTACGTGATGCATCTTTAAAGTACTCCCCCGCATCAACCAATGCGCGTCGTCTCTGCGTATCAATAGGATGCACAAAACTTAATCGTACACAGTGATTGAAATGAGTATAGTGAGAAAATAAGTGGCCAGGTGTTAGCACGATGTTTTTCTGTAGCAACGTTTGATACGCCTGCATCGTATCAATGTCATCTGCCAGAGACACCCACACCGCTAACCCGCCTTCTGGTCTTGTGATATCTAAATTAGCGGGCCACGCACTCGCCACGACAGACAATAAATCATCACGCTGCTGACGCAACTGTTTGCGATATATACTTAGATGACGTCGGTAATCACCTTGAGACATAAACGTAGACAGCCCTTCTTGTACAGCAATGGGCGATGCCAATTGTTGCGCAAGCTTATGCCGAACAATCTTATCATGCCACCGTCCTCCGCAAATCCATCCTAATCGAAGATCACGAGACACGCTCTTCGATACGCTACTGCATAAAATCACATGTCCACGAGAATCATAGTGTTTTATTGGCATTGGCCGAAAATGAAATCCCAAGTCGCCATAAATATCATCTTCTATCACCGCAATATTATGCTGAGCAGCTAATGCTGCGATACGTGCCTTTGCGTGCGATGGCATGCACGCTCCCGAAGGGGTAGCAAAGTTCGATGACACCACGCATGCCTTAATCTTGTGTTTTTCAATGGCTTGCTCAAGTGCATTCACATTAATCCCCGTTTGAAGAGATGCATGTACTTCAATCACTTTTAAATTAAGGGCCTGCAATAAATGCAGCACGCCGTAAAAACCGGGGCTTTCTACCGCAACGATATCGCCAGGCTGCGTAACAGTGCTCAATGCGAGGTACAAACTGTTTTGACATCCAGATGTAACACACACTTCATCGCTTCCAATCGCGATATTGTGCTGCCGGTAATGCAAACTAATTTGCTCCCGTAAACTCGCGAGCCCTTCTGGTGGTGAATAATACAAACTTTTCCGTTCTCCCTGCTGCCGATAAGCACGACCTATATGTCGATTAAGCAATTGCAAATGGGTAGACAATGGGGCAACTTTTCCTGACGGGTATATATCAAATGCCGCACTTCGGGCCATAATGTCGTGAAATAATGACGGCACAGTCGCTTGTCGTGGTTGCTTGGTTTTGCTGGTTTGACTAGCTGGGTTATGACGCTTATCAATATGAGCGTGTTTTACAACAAAGCCAGACCGTGGCTTTGCTTCGATACGGTCTTGTGCTTCTAAATGATGTAGCGCCGTTTGCACGGTAATCTTAGACACACCATACTGCGCAGCCAGCGCACGGATAGAGGGTAACTTATCTCCTTCCTGCCACATACCTGCATCCAGTTTTTCCCCTATTGATTGAACCAATTGTGCATATCTGAACGCCTTCATTTACCAATCCTTCGCCTCACATCTGTATCTATTAAAGTTTACTTTTTTGTATATATAGATGACAGCTTTTTTTACTTAGACTGCGCCAGAATAATTTCGAGGTTAGAAAGATGAGTAAAGTCGTTGTCGATCAAGAACACGTCATTTTTAAAGCACCTGTACATGACGGAAAGATATACATTCGAGAGCAGAAAGGTCACTTTCAACAGATTCGTCGCACAATAGGCTTTGTGTTGTTAGCGTTATTTTTGATGCTGCCGTTGCTCCAATTTAAAAGCCAACAAGCGATATTGTTTGATGTAGGCCAGCAGACACTCAGGGTCTTCCACATTACGTTATTCCCACAAGACCTTATGATTTTTGCGCTCTTATTTACTTTAGCCGCCTTTGCGCTTTTTTATGTTACTAAACATTATGGACGCGTTTGGTGTGGCTACGCTTGTCCACAAACTATCTGGACCCTCATGTTCAACTGGGTAGAACGTCGCATTGAAGGCTCTCACACCCAAAGCAAATCACTTGATAAGCAAGCTTGGAATGCCGAAAAAGTGCGCAAAAAAGCTTTTAAGCATGCGGCTTACATCGCGATTTCACTACTTACCTCATTGGTATTTATGTCGTATTTCGTACCAGCGCGCACGCTGTATACTGAATTTTTTACTTTTTCTGCCACACCACTGGTACAAGGCTGGGTCTGGTTTTTTGCGGTGTGCACCTATGTTAATGCAGCCTGGATGCGTGAAAAAATGTGTCAGCATGTCTGTCCGTATGCACGCTTTCAGTCTGCCATGTTTGACACGCGAACAGCGATTGTAACGTACGATACTGAGCGCGGTGATCCAAGAGGAAAGCGCAAACGCAAAGCCGAGAAAGGTGCATCACTTGGCGACTGTGTTGACTGCCATTTATGCGTACAGGTTTGTCCTGTAGGCATTGATATTCGGGACGGCATGCAATATGACTGTATCAATTGTGGTTTATGTATTGATGCCTGCGACAATACGATGGAAAAATTTGGCTACGCTTCTCGCTTGATAGACTACCGTAAAGAAAATAGCGCCAGCACGCATTGGAAAGAGCATCTGGGTTACGGGCTTGCGATGATACTCACTGTCGCGGCGATGGTACTTTGGGCCGTTGACCGTGAACCAGCTGAAATCACACTTATTCGTGACCGAAACGCGCTGTATCGCACAAATGCCCAAGGAAATATAGAAAACGCCTATCAGGTAACCGTGTTAAACAAAACACAAGAGAGTCAAACTTACGCGCTCTCTGCGCAAGCTGACTTTCCGGTTGCGTTTGTGGGCCGTCATCAATTATCCGTTCAACCTGGCGAACGCGCCACAGCCATGGTCACCGTTCAAGCGCTAACGCCGCCGACACTGAGAAAGTCTGATATCGAATTTACTTTTAATAGCCAAAATAGCCTGATCGGCGAATCACACATCTTGAAAGAACGCGCCATGTTTTATAACGGCGACGTGAGTCGTTAAGCGCTAGCTAACTATTGATGACTACCTGGCAGCCAAAACGCGAGGGCGCACTGACTAAAACACCCAGTGCGCCCCAATATGCAGATTAACGATTAAAGTAATCAGCATGAAAAGTAAGATGCGCATCAATAAACGATGAGATGAAAAAGTAACTGTGATCGTACCCTGCATGTCGATGAACAGTGGCTTTGTGGTTAAATGGCGCAAGGGCGCGTTCTAACTTTTCAATACCTAATTGCTCATCAAGAAAGGGATCACTTAGTCCTTGATCGATTCGCATGGGCAAAATGTCGCTTGCCCGTGAAAGTAGCCTGACGGCATCGTACTGATACCAATCCTCTTCAGCGCCTCCCAAGTAGGCGCTAAAGGCTTTTTGCCCCCACGGACACGCAATGGGATTCGCAATCGGACTAAACGCAGACACACTAGAGTAACGCTCAGACGCAGTGAGACCAATCACCAACGCGCCATGCCCTCCCATACTGTGCCCAGCTAAAGCCCGTTGCTGAGTCACTGGAAAGTGGGTTTCAATCAGCTCAGGCAACTCGTTTACAACGTAGTCGTACATGTTGTAGTGTTTATTCCACGGTGCTTGCGTGGCATTCACATAAAAACCAGCGCCTTGACCAAGGTCATAGTCCTTGTCATCGGCAACATCTTCACCCCGAGGCGAGGTATCGGGCGCAACAATCGCGATTCCTAATTCCGCGGCACGCTTGAACGCACCCGCCTTTTGCATAAAATTTTCATCTGTGCAAGTTAGCCCTGATAACCAATATACCACCGGAACGGGAGTATCTTTACTTGCTTGCGGCGGTAAATAAATTGCAAAGGTCATCGGACATTGAGTTGACGATGCCGCATGACGATAGCGCTTGTGCCATCCGTCATGCACCTTGTTCTGTGCAATGTTCTCTAATTGCATATGTGACTCCTGAAATAGATAAAATGATCGAGCGATAAGCTGCCTGAAGAAGTAATGGAATTAACCCAATCAGGCAACCGACATGACAAATCAGACTTTATCCATATGAACCACCGAACGGATACTTTTGCCTTCATGCATCAAATCAAATGCATCATTAATTTGGCTCAATCCCATCGTATGCGTGATAAACTCCTGTAAACCAAACTCACCCGCCAGATAACGCTCGACAATATCTGGCAACTCAGAGCGCCCTTTTACGCCACCAAACGCTGTGCCACGCCACACACGTCCCGTCACTAACTGAAACGGTCGAGTTGAAATTTCCTGTCCTGCACCTGAAACACCAATAATCACTGATTCCCCCCACCCTTTATGGCAACATTCCAATGCCTGTCGCATTACGTTAACGTTGCCAATACATTCAAACGAATAATCAACGCCGCCATCTGTCATTTCTACAATGACCTCTTGAATAGGTTTGTCGTAATCTTTTGGATTGATGAGGTCGGTTGCCCCTAATTGCTTCGCCAGTTCAAATTTACTCTCATTGATATCAATACCAATAATGCGACCGGCGTTCGCCATTCGCGCGCCAATAACAGCAGAAAGGCCAATGCCACCTAAGCCAAAAATGGCAACAGTATCGCCTTCCTGAACCTTGGCAGTATTCATTACCGCGCCCATACCCGTTGTAACGCCACATCCTAACAAACAGACTTCTTCCAGCGGTGCAGACGGATTGATTTTGGCTAAGGAAATCTCTGGCAACACGGTATATTCAGAAAACGTCGATGTTCCCATGTAGTGATAAATGGTTTTGCCTTCTTTAGAAAAGCGCGACGTTCCGTCTGGCATTAGCCCTTTTCCTTGGGTTTCTCTTACCGCCTGGCATAAATTAGTTTTTCCAGACGTACAAAACTTACACTTGCCACATTCTGCGGTATACAAAGGAATAACATGATCGCCAACAGCCACACTGGATACGCCCTCGCCAACAGCTTCAACAATTCCGCCCCCTTCGTGACCAAGCACCGCGGGAAATACGCCTTCAGGATCTTCACCTGACAAGGTAAAGGCATCGGTATGGCACACGCCTGTAGCGATAATACGTACCAACACTTCGCCTTTTTTTGGCAACTCAACATCAATTTCTTCGATTGTAAGAGGTTCACCAGGACCCCACGCTACGGCAGCCTTTGACTTAATATGAGTTTGATTGGGTGAGAGTGATAATGCCATGTCGCCTCCAGACTGAAATCAGCACAAAAAATGACTTCGATTTATAAATGTGCTTTGAAGTATAGAGGCTAACACCGTATTGATAAGGGACATTTTCGTAAATTATTATTACGTATATGTAATAATAAAAGCATGATACACATAACCAAGAGAACATAAATGGTTAGTTGGGAAGGCGTCATTGAGTTTGTTCGTGTTGCACAATATGGCAGTTTTACTCGCGCATCAAAGCATCTTTCTACGTCGGTTGCACAAGTCAGTCGCCGTGTTGCTGCGTTAGAAGCACGACTTGGCTGCAAGTTACTGCACCGCTCGACCCGCACGGTAACACTCTCCGAAGCCGGACAGCTTTTCTTTGCACAATGCCAACCATTAATAACAGGATTAGAAGAAGCGGAGCGCTCGGTGTCAGAATTGCAACACGCTCCCAGAGGCTTAATTCGGCTAACCGCCCCCGTCGCATTTGGAGAGTCTTACATTGCGCCATTGGTGAATCAATTTTTGCGCCACTACCCAGATATATCACTTGAATGCCATTTCACGAATGCCACATTGGATTTAATTGAACAACGCTTTGACTTAGCGGTACGTATTGGAAAACTACAAGACTCAACCTTGATGGCGCGTAAGCTTGCCTCACGACAGTCATATGTTTGTGCATCGCCTCAATATATAAAAGAACACGGCGAGCCTTTTACCCTCTCGGAATTGAAGCACCACCGCTGCTTGAAAGGCTCGTTAGATGTATGGCGTTTTACCGTTGGCGATACGCAAAAATCAATGAGTGTGAATGGCAAAATTCAATATAACAGTGGGCATGCACTTAAAGACGCAGCGCTACGTGGACTTGGTTTAGTGCAACTACCTGACTACTATGTTCAAGAGGCAATGCAATCTGGGCAACTTATAGAGGTATTATCCCAGTATCGAGATGCGCCCGAAGGCATTTGGGCCATTTACCCGCATAATCGTCATCTCACGCCCAAAATTCGTTTACTGATTGATTTTCTAGAGTCTAATTTGGCGTAAGTGTTAACGTCCTTCACAATCTCGGTGAAGGGAATTACTACTCTACTTTACTGATTGGTGTCGTCATAGCTGGTATCAACATCATCAAGCCGCGTCTTGATAAAAAGCTCTCGGTAGGTCTTAATCATCTCTAATTTTTTCACCTCAACCAAGCCCTCATTGAATTTATTGAGTAGATACTGACTTTGTTTTTCTTGCGCCTTTGGAAAAAGTAAGTATGTACTAACTTCCGATACAGGAGGATCAAGCACTTTAATTTTTGCAGCCTCTTCTGGCGCTAAACTGTGCTGTAATAAATACAACCCTGCTAACTCTTCAATCGGGAATATATCAACACGATTGCGCACCAGCATGTGCAAGTTTTGTGTATCGGTGTTAACAATCGATACATTATTCGCCAAGTTTTCAGCCAGATCTTTAATGTCGTTGTTGTACACATATCCGCGGGTTAATCCTAACCGTAAGTGCTTGAGCTCACTGAGTGAAGCCCAACCATTGGGGGCTTTGTCTTTTCGAGCAAACAGCGACAGGTGATCGGTGGTCATTTTGTCGCTATACAAAAAATGCTCCAACCGCTCTACTGAAAAGTAACCATATGATAATGCGTGATACTTGCCATTTTTCGTATCTTCCAACGCTCTCGCCCAAGGTAGAAAAACAAATCGCACCTCGATGCCTGCTTGCTCAAACGCGGCTTCGATTACACGGTTAACAAAGCCTTTTTGCAATATGCCCATCGACGTCTGAGGAGGGAACTCCATGGTCGCAATAACAACGCGCTCGGGCATGTTCACGGCAACACTGTTGCCTTTTTCTTCCGTCGCTCCGCTACGTGAGAAAAAACAAAATAACACCAGCAAAAATTTTACGAACACTCGTGTCCCCACAGGGAAACTCCAATTAACAGATCTCTCTTAAGTGTATACCTCAACCGGACCTTTTCAAACCGATAATTAGTAATAAAATAAGATTAATATCAAATAGTTACAATCTGGTTGCGCCCTGCTGCTTTTGCTCGGTATAGCGCTTTATCGGTGTTTTGTAAAAGGGCTTCAACATTTTCAAACCGAGCCATGTGCTGACATCCAACTCCAATGCTGGCAGTAATCCCTACGTCTTTATTCAAGCCCATGTGCACAAAAGACAACTCCTCAATCTGTTGCTTTATTCTAAGTGCGGTAAGCTGGGCGACTTTGCAATCAAAACGGGGCATCAATACTGCAAACTCTTCACCGCCATAGCGCGCCACGGTACAACTATGAGAGGGCATACAAAACACAATTGCATCGGCAATTTTCTTCAAACATTTATCGCCGTTAACATGCCCGTAGGCATCATTGAACTGTTTAAAGTAATCAACATCAATAAACAGCATACTCATAGGCATATTATCGTGATGACACACATGCCACTGTTCTTCAAGAACTTCTGCAAATGCGTGTCTATTGGCAACACCAGTCAAATAATCTGTTCGCGCTTCACGAAGTAAGCGCTCGCTTTCTTGTTTATGCTTTGATAAATCATGCAGCATAACGTGAACAAACGCTTCTGGGTTGTCTGCCTCAAGCGGTAAACACGACAAACTCAAATCGATATTCAACGTCTCTTTACCGCCCCGAACCAACGTAATGTCTTTAGGGCCGTGCTGTAGCATTAGATCTGAGTCTTGGGCCATTTGTGAAAACAACAAACGATATTCTTCAACGTATTGCGCGCCAATAAACTGGTTGAAAGACTTACCGACCACGCTTGATTGTGGAACACCAAGTAATCGACAAGCAAACCCATTGGCAGCCACGATATCGCCATTTCGACGCAGCAGCATGATTGCACCGTTGAGGTACTCAAGTAAGGGGATCAGCGAATGGGTAAAAATGCGTTCTGTAGACGGGATTGAAGAGCCGCCACTGATTGAGCCTAACTCAGTCAGTGGATGCTCAAGGCGAATTTCTTCACAGCGTTTCGCCCATTTTTTCTTGTTGGAAAGCCCAGATTCGAACATGGTAATACACCTGCCTGTGTTTGGTTGTTTGACCGTGACACACAGCGTAAAACCTTTTTATATTTGTAACCTTCTGGAAACCTTCCGAAATATTAAGTTGTTGTTATTTATATATTTCTTTTATTTTTAACTTGCGGATCTTGACTGATGTATTCTGTACCATCAATGTCTACTGCAAGCTTGATACAAATGGTTTCGTTGTCTGCATCAGAATCCACCAGAACTAGTTTTTTGTCATGATTTTCAAAACTGAAGGAAATATCCTCGTAGTCTTTTTCTTCAGTAACAACGGGGTTTATGAATTTCGTATTCTGTGGAGTATTGCGCAAAGTATAAACAATCTGTGTACCGCTCTCAGTCACAACTACCACTTCATCAAATGGCTCGTTGTTTTGATCAAAAATAGTAAATTCAGCATTATCTCCTGAAACAGTTACATCAACGTTAAATTCAAATACTGGGGCTGCGTTGGCCATCATTTATCTCCGTTTATTTTCGTTAGCTGAGATATACAGCGTTGTGACATTTTAAGAAAGTATGAATACTTAATATTCGCACTCTTCTTACTTATTGAATCGAGAATTGTGTGAGATTTTTTGCAGAGAGATAACCTTTCTTCATTCGTAAGGCCATTGTTACTCTGCATTGCACTAAGAATGTGATATCTAGCTAGCTTAACTGAATAGCGAAAGCTATCTTGGTAGTTCTCGTCCAACCAAAAGTGCAGTGTTTCCATGACAGAGGCACTCAATCGCCACTGTTGGTTATGCTGAAGGTACTCTATAAAATTTAGCATTGCGTTGGGGCTTCTATAGAACACTTTGCTATCGACATGGTGTTGCAGCTTTGAAGCGTAAAATTCCTTATCATCACTAGGCACCCTTAAAAATTCAGAAATGAGTTTCAATTCACTCTTTTTCCAAAAGAAATCTTCAGGATCCTGAATGCGCAGAGATTCGACTAAACTCAATGTACGCTTAAGAATGGGGAGTGCATCACTAGAACGTTCCAAATACAACAATAAATCAAGTTGGCGATTTAACGTTAAAAATAAACTCTCAATAGCCAAAGCATTTCCCTGGTTCTGCTCAAGAAAAGAAACCAGTATATCTATCGCAGTTTGAAGTGAAGCAATGCCCTCGAAGGTTTTGCCAACATGCGCTTTTGTACTTCCCAACCAAGAATATGTATCCGCCAAATTCACAATGAGGTCGGTATCATTTGGCATTGCATCTACCGCTTTTTGCTTGAGGCTCAACGACTGTGTAAATAACGCATGCGCTTTTTCGTACTCAGACAACTCAATATATACCGAGCCTAAAGAATTTAGGGCATAAGACAGTTCGATCCAGGCATCCACATCGTCGGGGGTTAATTCATTGAGCCGCTGACTGTAAGTAAGGTATCGGGTAAACCCCTCCTTCGCTCCCTCATTGTTATAACCGTCGTACGCAATTTGCCCCAGCCAAAACGCATTTACACCCAGTGCTTTAACGATATCAATGTTTTCGGGGTGATCTTCATACAAATCCAGGTATTGCGCCTCAGCATGTTTAAACCCTTCAGTCGCCTCGTCTATTTTGTCACGAGAATAAGCCACTTCGGCAATCGCTTGCAGCGTTTGTGCTTGATGAAATTGTGCCTCAAAACTTCTGAATTGTTGGTTGAATGGCCACCAGCTAACGCCATTGGTTTGTTCTTGTTCAGTAAAATAGGCCAGCGCACGGTTACTGATCCCATCCAATAAATCCATCCGTTTTACGCTACGCAGCTTATCGGCAAACTCGCCCACCATAAAACCAAGTAAGTTCTCTGCATCTTCTCGTTTTTTCTCTGCCATTTGATATGACACATAACTTTGCATGCCCATCAGTACTGAAGACAGTGTTAAAACCACTAATACCGCCGCAGTAATACGAGTTACCCAGCGTTTTACAGCGACTTTGGCATTCGAAGCATTCACTAACGCTTGCTCATCAGCTTGAATCGCAAGTACGCCTTCAGCGGCTAAATCATTCGCTTCTTGTAACGGCTTGCCTTCCTGTAACAGGTAGGCAGAATCTTTGCTTTCCCGTAACCATTGTTGCGTTTGAGATAATAATCGCGATTTAATCGCTAAACTTTCACGGTGATGACTCAGCCAATCTTGCATTCTCGGCCACCTGCGTAACAGCGCTTCATGCGCGATACGAAACCCCGGTTGGCCTTGTTGAAGTAACGATACAAACAGGCGGTTTTCGACCATGATTTGCACCACTTGCCGCTGATGTTCGTCTTGCAATTCACTCCATTTTGCAGTGCGGCTGGTTACGTTGCTGCCATCAGGACTTAACGTAATAAGAAGCGCAAATATCTGCTCTAAAGCGCGTTCTTCACGCTCAGAAAATGACGCGATGAGTTTGTCTGCCTGAGAGCCTATAGCACCTTCAAGGCCGCCCAAATTCTCATACACATTGTATGTCAGCACCTCATCTTGCCGCTGCAAGTACAGTTCGTTAAGCGTATATTGCAACAAAGGTAATGCATCAGGATGATTAGCGGCATCTAAGCACAAAATATCATCGAGAGACTGTCCACTTTCAGAAGACTTCTCCCATCGCAAACCAGCTGCAATCGCCGGCAAGCGGATCATTTGACTCAACTCTGCAGAAGTAGGCGGTAGCAAATCAAAATGTGCGCCCTGAAGCTTGTGTGCCATCAATGTTGGATATTGGGTAATTTGCGGATAGAAGTCATTTCTACACGCAGCGAACACCACTACCGCGCCGCACTGTGCTAAAGCATCTACGAATGTAAACAAATGAGAGCGTACAGAATCTGTATACTGTGGTGCATCAAGCGCAACTTCTAAACGATCAAGAAATAAAAATAATCGAGGCTCTGGCTGACGGCTATATGCCTTATAACCATTGATGACCGCACGACAGCGTTGGGCGACAACCTCCGGATAGTCTGCAATTCTCGTTGCTAATTGCTCTGCACTTTGATCAGCAAACACAATTTCGCCATCAATGTCCCAATCAAGTAAACAACTCGCTAAGTCCAGCCAAAGCTGTTCCGCTCGCGTGTCGGCAAAGTCAATTGTGGTATGCGCAACCACCTGCATGCCACAGACCCCTTTAGGATCACACAATCGAGGAAGCAAGCCTGCCTGAACCAGTGATGATTTGCCCGAGCCACTTGGGCCAAGTAATAATGAAAAGGTGTGGTTTAGTGTATTTAGATGAAGCAGGTTATCAAGAAGTTGCTGGATGGGTTGGTGTCGCCCAAAGAAAACGTCGGCTTGCTCAGGTGAAAATGCATTTAATCCAACAAAGGGAGAGCCCTTGTCCCAAGTTATTGATGACGCGCGCGCGTTTTCATCACCAATTAACTCAACAGGTGCAATAATGCGGTAGCCGCGCTTGCGTATTGTTTCGATAAAGGTGGGAGAAGCCGCCTTGTCGCCTAATGCTTTGCGAAGCTGAGTAATAGCTTTGTGAATGGGGTTATCACCGACATCTGCATCACCCCAACAGATATCAATCAAGTTTTCAGCACTTAATACTTCGCCAGCATGGAGACAGAGTGCAACCAGAACCTCCATTGCTTTCGGCTCTAGCGTTTTAACACACTTTTCACGCTGTAGTGTATTGCTACTGGGAATAACGTGCCAGTCGCCTAGATAAAACTGCCTGCTGTCCACACCTACTACCTATCTGCTTTCGACCTCGCACAGATAACTGCACCGACCACTTCAATCTCACTATATCGGAAACAAATACATAAGGCTTTAATTAATCGTTAAAAAATTCTGATTTTATTCAAGTGCACTTGTTGCCAAACGTTTTTTCATCGCGTCAGACAATGCTGGAATAATCGACCTATGCTGCTTGTGAACCACGTGAACCGTATTTTCTTTAAAGAGCAATGTACGCGCATAGGTTTCAGCGGGAAAGGAAACTTCCAGCCCTTTTGATGAAGGGAAAAGTAACGCGTCTACTCGTCGCTTTTGTAGCAGTTCTTTCGCCGTTTCATGTAAAAAAACCGTATAAAACTTGGCCTTAACACGGCCCCGACCAAAGTGCTGCTTAACGCGCTGTTCATCAAAAGGAGACACAGTAATTACCGCGCGGGAATTGAAGAGTAAATTCGTATTGCACTTCGCGTGCTTGAAGCAAATCAGATAAAACTTCGCGGTAATCAATACAACGGGCACTTTTCGAATGTGAGGGAAGGTGTCGGCCAAGGACTCGACACGAATCAAATCTGCATCCACTTCGCCAGCATCAAGCATTCTAATTCCGCGTCCAATGGGGGTTTCCTCAAACTTAATCTGAATACCTATGTCAGCGTAGCTGCTTTGTACCAATTGCTTAATGGGTTCAATCTCTGGGTGCGCAAAATACGCCACCGTGAACGCCCCTTCGGAGCGCTGTGCATACCCAACATGGCTCGATGCAATTAGCACCAACAAGAAGATCAGAGAAAAATGCGCTTTCACATTCGGCAACAAACTATCTTTATCATATTGATAATGATGTAAAGATAGAGAATTACCTGAAATTTGCCGCATCAATTTCTTTCAAAACGGCCTTTTAACCCGTGCCGAACTCTACGTTCTGCACTCAACGTGTGCGAGAAAAGACTGATACACGCTGATGAATGAAGTGTATAACGCTTAACTCAGAGTAAATATCACGACTCATTGTAAGATATACGGATGAAATTTGCTTATCAGAAAAGGTTGGAGTCGGCCGATAAGCCGGGTTCTGTCGTGGGCAATCATTCCTCTAGGCCAGCAATTGCTCACTGGCTCAAGCAACCTACCCGGTTCCAATGCGGGCCGCACCATAAGGAACCCTATTTGGTCTTGCTCCGGGTGGAGTTTACCTCGCCGTATACTGTTACCAGCAACGCGGTGCGCTCTTACCGCACCCTTTCACCCTTACCGGCGCCGAAGCGCTTAGGCGGTCTTCTCTCTGCTGCACTTGTCGTCGGCTTTCGCCGCCCAGACGTTATCTGGCACCCTGCCCTGTGGAGCCCGGACTTTCCTCCCCTTGCTTGCGCAAGCAGCGATTGCCTGGCCGACTCCGAGGCGCATTCTACGCACTTATTTCACCAGACGCAATTTACATCGTGCACAAGTCAATAGTTGCCAGCTAAAAAGCGACATACGCTGCCAGTATTACTCAAACTTATCCTACGCCCGACTTCATATTATCCTCTGGGCGAATTTTCTTATATCATTCGCCACTTTAGTGTCATTTGAAATAGATGTTATGAGAATATTCAGTCTGGTAATGGTATTGACGGTTATGTTGATAACCTTGCCAAGAAATGCTGCAGCCACGTTAGCACAGCCAGTTCTATCAGCCCCCACCTCCGCCAATCCAAAGTCTAATATTAGACTGAAAGTAAAGCCGGTTGCTGGTGCCACCTACTATACGTTTAAAGAAAATCGTATTCCCATTGGCTCTTCACAAACACCCGAATTTTTTTATTCATCTAACCAAAGCAGCGGCAGGGTGTCTATTCGTGCGCAGGCGTGCAATGCAAATGGGTGTGGAGCAGATAGCGAGGCACAGCCAATTTACCTCTCATCTGGGTTGCTTCCGGCTTTAAATGTCGGCTACCCGCAAACTGGAAACATCAACGAGCCGACTTGTTTTACCTTTGCAGCCAAGCCTGATTGGACTTACACCCTTTACTCGGGTGACGAAATACGAGGTCAATCTTCCACGTCGCCTTTGTGTTATACCCCCACCACAGCGGCAGTGGAAACCGTTCACATTTCGGGCTGTAATAGCGATGGCATTTGTACATATGCTAGTGAAAAACGCCATATTGCAATACTACCAAAAGAGGAAATTGAAAACTCTCCCTTGATTTCTATTCAAGCCCGAGTTGTTGACAGAACTAGTGGTATCACCGTGCACACGCATATTCCAGAAAATGCAGACACGATTAAGTTGTTTTTAAACGGACGTCCTTTTCGTGAAACTAGTGAAAATCAAATTCACTTTAATCAAACATCCACTACTGGAATCTACTCAGTTTCCGCGCAACAATGCAAAGATAATGTCTGTGGTGACTTAAGCCAACCTATTCATTTTGCCAAAATAAACACACTAACCGCCCCCCGCTTTTACCCTACTCAAAACATTTTAATGAAAAATAGTCCAATAAATGTTTATCTAAATTGGTCTTACACAAGCGGTGCAACAAGATATTTATTGCGTCGAACCAACTTAACCTCTGGGCACTCGAAAGTGCTCACACATGCCAAGCATAATGCGACTACAGGACATGATTACCTCCTATCATACGCAAATTATATGTATACCATACAGGCATGTAACCAAACGTATTGTAGTTTTGAAAGCGCACCGCTTGAGTTACAGTTTGCACCTTTAGCACCGAATTCTCCCAGTTCACCAGACTCTTTATCAATATCGCCCTCGTATACCCACGAAGGGCAAAGTGTTCAGCTCTCATTCAATTCAACGAATGAAGACGCCGATGTTCACTACGAAATTTATGAAAATGGTACGCTTGTACACACTACTAGCACGCAAACTTACACTTTCACAGCCCCGCCATTTGGGCGATACACGTATGATGTTATCGCATGTAATTTTTATGCCTGTACTTTACCTATTACTAAAGTACTCAAAAGTCGGCACGATGAAATAAATATTGAGCCACTCAACGCTACCTATTTCACCGACTCAATTATTGGACTAAATTGGAACAAGCCCAATCACCACACTGACTTTGAAGTGTTACGTAAAATAAATGATGGAGAGTACGTTCGCATTTCTGATGCCAAAGAAACGTTTGGTAGCAACGCAACGTTTAACGACAGCGATACTTCAATACTCGGTCGCTATTGTTATAAAATCCAACACTCACAAACTGGTGTAAATGTTCAAGTCACATCTACCAGCCCTGTAATGTGCACGTCTATTTCTGAGCGAGGAAAAGTGGAGTCGCATCGGGCGATTACCATGGTGCAATACAAGCCTTATACATTTTCATCTAGCGATGTAAGCATTCACAATGATGATACCGTCAGTTACTCCGTCGGCCGTATACTGCCGGGGCAGCACTACACTGTATTAGAGGATGGTATTTCTATTCATTCAGATAATACTTACTTTGGCGAGCTTAAGGTGCCTGTTGTATTTAAAGATCAGTTTGGCATCGAAACCGAACCTTACACGTTAACCATTAATAAAATAGATGGTCGCCCTAAAGCGATAGAGCAGACAATAACGGTGACTTATCCAGAACAGGTAATGTTCAGTCCATACATAAGTGCTGAGGCCGATCCTCTTGGGCTAGATATTGTTGACCTTACCTTGGTAAAACACCCTAGTTTAGGCGGGTTCGAAATACCGGACAGCAAAGGGAGCGTCATATATGATTCCTCCCGATTAGGTCGACACTGCAATGTCGACAAACCCGTTGAAGATTCCTTTCAAATTACAATCACTAATAGTGCCGGGGTTAAATCAGAAGTGACCACAACAACCATTAACGTTTTGTGTCAGCTTGACCCCCATCCTATCGCCACCGGTGATGTATTAACATACAACGAGAACATTACATCTGCACACAACATCATCGATAATCCGTGTAACGATCACTGGCCTCCGAATTACGCACCTCCTAGAGATGAAATGTGCGCGCGAGATGATTACGACAATTATGGATTGGCGGTGTCACTGCATGATATTACGCAGCCTCCGTATTTTGGGCAATTGTTTGTTGTGGGCAATGAAGTGATTTACGTGCCAGCCAAAGATACCTGCCAAACCGACTGGTTCACTTATCGAGCAAGTAATGAGAAAGGATACATTTCTGCTCCCAAACTTGTGCGTTTGGAGTGTGGTCCTTCCATCATAGCGATACCAGATGCAATGCATGTTGTTTCCGGAAAAGCATCATTTTTAGATGTACTTGCCAACGATACATCAATTGATAACACCCCATTTTCACTTGGTGGCATCGTGACCCCTCCCCAATACGGCACAATAGAGCAATCAAACAACGGGTTTGTTTACAAAAGCAAACCAGAGAAATGTGACCAGATAGCGTATTTTGAAGACGTATTTACGTATGAAAACATCTCAAATTCAGGGCAAAAATCTGCACCCGCTGCCGTCAAGCTGACCGTTCACTGTATGACTTTCATGTGGGAAAAGGACAAGGTTACTGCCGGAGAGCCCGTAACTCTTCATTGGCAAATTCCCTTACACTTAGCATGTCAGGTGGTAAAGCAAGACATTGATGAATTTCAAATCAATCTATCACAAGCGTCTGGCTCAGTAAGTGCTAAGCAATTTAGTACTGGCGAGTATCAATTCACGCTTTCATGTCAGTCAAGCGCGCACTCGCAATCATTTCACGCACATGCAACATTGAACGTCATCAAGCTCCCGGCACCAACATTTAATCAGCATTAATCTAACCAGCCCCTGTTTTCTACAGGGGCTATAAGCTAATTCAGCTCATCATCTTTCCAAAATTTGGTGCCTTTGATGGTGGCTTGTAATGCGAGCCCTGACTCGGTGAAGGTGTACACTGATACGTCACCATAATAGGCTTCACCTTCAATGCTCGCACCTCTATTTGCCGCTTTTGCGGCAGCATCGGCGTTGCCACCAAATGTCCAACCGTTATTTACAAAATGATCAAGTGCATTTTCAGTGTGAAACACCATTACGATGCGGTAATCCTTCGCCCCAATGCCTAATCCAATTCCACCTTCAGCCATATTCATGTAAGTAAAGTGACCTGTGCGCTTGTTTCGAACAACGCCATATCCAGTGCCTGCCGACACCAATAGCAAATTAATATTGGCGTTACTGAAGGTAGCATAGCCCGCGGCAGAGGCGAGTTGCGGTCGCGTGTCTGGCTTTAATTTGAAAAGTTTACTCAATACGTCTTCTTTCATTTCAAGAATAGCCTGACGTTTGTCGGCATTGGAGCCAGTTCCCATAGACGCGCAACTTGCAACAACAATAACAATGAATAAATAAACGAATGCGTTTTTAACCATAGTGACATGCCTTTTTCTGTTCTGTTCAACGTTGAGTTGAGTGTATACAGGAACTTAAAGCAATAACCACACCAATCTAAACATCACTAGACACCGTTTGGGCACTCACGCCTACGGCGGCATATTCACTCTGATTAAAAAGAAGATTGATCATTAACGCACACACTACCTTGGCGTTGAGTATCGGTAATTTTTACCGATTCACGTCAACAATGTGACATGACGTCTAATTCAACTAGCTGAAGGAAATTAAACTATACTTTACATGCCGGTTTCACTGGTGGAGAAATGTATGAGCGGTTTAGAAAGAACAACCCATTACTTAGACAGTCAACATATCCGATATGGATTGGTGTCTCATCCTCACAGTAAAAGCTCTGTGGGTTCAGCCATTAGCGCAGAAATTCCCATGCATCAGCTAGCCAAAGCGATTTTGCTGGAAGATCACGAGGGTAAACACCTAATGGCCATAATTCCTGCAGACTATAAGCTGAACCTTCATTCCTTGAATGACACGCTGAATCGAAGCTTAAAGCTTGTTAAAGAAGCCAAGGTGTATCAGCTTTTTACTGATTGCGATTCGGGCGCCGTACCGCCTATCCCGAATGCGTATCATATGGATGCGATTTATGATGATTCCCTGACTAAAGAGTCACAGCTGTATCTTGAGGCGGGCGATCATGAAACCCTGATTCAATTAGAGAAAGACGACTTTCGACGTTTGATGTCAAAATATCAGCACGGTCGAATCAGTGACAAAGTCATTCACTGAAGCAAAAAAGCAAAAGCCCACGTCTGTGGGCTTTTCATTAGGTTTTAGCACGTCGATATTAGAACTCGTATTTAAAGCTGACACTAAATTCAGTGCCGACTTCTTTTGAACGCACCACAATATCAGACTGCGTGACTTCTTGTTCTTCACCCAATATATTCTTTACCTTGAATTTTACTGTAGAATTGAAATTCGGGTAATAGGTGTAGACCGCATCTAGCGAATGGAAAGGCTGTTCGTAAGCGTCCTCACGGCCGGCTATTCCCGCCGCCAGAATACGTTCACCAAACACGTTATACACTAACGATGCCGAGTGATAACCGTCAGCAGAGTCAAATCCTAGCTGAAGGTTAACCACATATTCTGAGTGCCCAGTCATCGGTTTAGTCGGGTTCGTCAGGTTGCCAGCCAATGCAGGATCAATTTCTGCTTCAGATTCACTCAGGGTAATGTTCCCCAACGTGAATAACCCACTGGTTAGGTAGCTGAGATCGTGTAACCACTCAACTTCAACCCCATAAACTTCAGCCGCTTCACCGTTGATAAATGTCGCTGAATAATCTTCATCACCAATGCGAAGCACAGTTTCTATCGGTGCTTGAATATCTTTGTAGAATGCAGCCGCAGAGAAGTTATCTCCGTTACTCGCATAGTATTCATAACGCACGTCGTAGTTTTTAATTGGGCTGCTTTGCAAGCCAACACGACCGAAGGTTCTGATATCAGTGAGTGGGTCAAAATAAGACACTGGCACCACTTCACGTAAATCAGGACGAACAACGGTCTCACCGTAGCCTAATCGGATTTGGTAGCTGTCGCCACCGATGTAGGTTAACGAAAGCGCAGGAAAAACATCATCTTCGCTAATACTTCCCGCTTCAATTTTCTCGGGTGCGTAGAAAATATCTAAATCTTCTTTGCTGAAAATTAAGCTTGATGTACCAATAGACGACTGACTAAATTGCTCCCAACGTAAACCACCACTAACACGCCATGTGTTTTTGTAAAACACATCAAACGCGCCATAGCCAGCTTCAATCTTTTGGCCCGCAACATAATCATCAGCGTCTGGCGCCGTCGGCTCGTTAAAGTCGACTAATATACGTTGCCCGTCAATGAAGCTATCTGACAAATATCCACTATTTTGAAGCGGGTCTGCCGAGCCGTCATTCACAGAGAGTGCCACACCCACTTCGTTATTTACCGCGAAGCTAGACGTCGTATAAATACGCGCTCGGTCAACAAAGTCATAGCCGGCTTTAAACTCCATCTCAAAGTGAGATAGCGTGATGGGTAACGACAGATTACCGCTGTAGGAATTCACACGATCTTCCATATCGGTGTATGCGTAAATCGCGCGGTTGTCGTCCCCAGTAATCGAAGAACCCGCATAATTGCTGTTATCGTAGTTATCACGGAATTTAAACTGCACGTTTGTCGGAATATCGGTCTCTGCCCGAGAGCGTGTATATTGCCAATCTGCGCCAATTCCCCAATAATCGATAAAGGTATGCTGTCCCATGATTTGTGTAATGGCGAGCACCCGCTCTTCGTAGGTCATTTCGTGAGTACGGTTAGCTAATCCATCGCCAATAATACTGAATACCGTGCTGCCCGCGGGGCTTTGCAATGACGCAACTTCCACTTCGTCTTCACTGTCGAATAAGTACAAGTTAGACAACGTAACACTGTGGCTGTCTAAGCGATAACCAAGATTCAACACGCCGTTATAACGTTCAGTTTCAGTGGTAGACTGAATGTCCTTTACGGTGTTAAAACATGACTTATTCACTTCTTCTAGCGTATTAAGCGTTGACGCACAGCCTTCCTGAATATCTTGCGATATAACCGCGGTGCGCTTATCAGACGACTCAAAATCCGTATCGTAAGACAACGACGCCAAGTAACCAAAGCGCCCGCCCAACCACTGTTCATCAAAACTGTCACCAATAAATGCTTTGCCACTGTATCCTGGATCCAGTGACTCATCAGTAATCGCGTAATCTCTTGGCAACGATTTCAACAATTCGTTGTTAATCGCTAACGCTTGCTCAGCACGCGTTGCTGAATCCGTATCTTGAATGCCACCTCGGTTGATAATATTACCAATGGAGAAATCACCACGGTACGTAACAATCGCGTCGCTCAGAATCTGAGGGATGCCTGAATCATCGCGAGAATAGGTTAATCCATCACTGGAGTTAGCGTCGTAATCTAAGCCAACTTCAATGCCCGCAACAAATTCAGACGGAACCGATTTCGTGCGAATATCAATATTACCGCCACCAAACGCCGCTGGCATTGCAGGTGAGTAGGCCTTTTGGACTGCCAAACTCTCAATGATACTTGCCGGAATGATATCCAAAGGCACAACATTTCGGGTCAAATCGGGACTCGGAATCGCTGCACCATTTAATCGAGCGCTTGAGTAACGTTCACCCAATCCACGAACATAAACAAACTTGCCATCAACTAGCGTTAAACCTGTTACCCGTCTAAGCGCCGATGCTGCGTCACTGTCACCCGTTCTGGAGAGTTGCTCTGCACCTAAGATATCAGCCACGAATGCCTGATTTTTTCGCTCCTCAATCACTGCTGCTGCAGTCCCCTGAAGGCGCGTTCCAGTTGCAACCACTTCCTCTATCACTTTATCTTCCTGCGCTTGCGCCAACATGGGCACTGCAAGCAAAGAAAGGCTAACTGCGAAGCTGACTTTTTTTAGTCGATGTTGATTTTTCATTTTCAACTCCTGCCTTCCAATCAAAAAATAGGCGCAACTAAGGCGCCTATCTTCCACAATGCTATAGTGTTAGTCCTGTTCCGCTGCCGCAACAGCAGTTTGAACCCAGGAGTACCAAGTTGAGCTTGTGTCTTGATCAGAGACTGCACCGATATACGCAGCTGAGTCGAAGAAGCTATCTAAACCTGACAAATCATTGGCTGAAATAGTGATATCAGATGACGCTGTATCTGTCGCAAAACCATTTTCTGCTAATACAGCTGCATTGCCGCCAATACGTTCGTTCGCGCCCGCATTGTCGAACCATGCTGTAAGCGTGGTGCCTGTTAACGATGCTGGCTCTTTGCCGCTGTTAAATGTACCGTCTTCATCGTTAAACTCAGCCGCACATGCCATCACAGAGTTGTTGAACCCAATCTTGTCAGCTTGCTTTTCACCGTCACCAGAGAATGAGATACACTGAGACTGTGTACCCGCCGTTTTCACGATAAGCGCATTGTAAATACTTGCGTTAAACTCATCATCAAACTTGAATGCAATGGAAGGGTCATCATCACGAACCGAGTTCGCGTCTGATGTGATAACCGTTACGTTTGCAATGGTTGGGTTAGATGGCGAAACCTGTGCTGAAGAAGAACCTTTCACACCATCTGATTCAAAGCCACCGTTCCCCATATTTGCAACAGAGCCTGTGCGAGTCGTAACCGTACCGTGCTTAACAAACAAGAACTGTGCTTTACCCTGCCACCCCGCATCGAAGTCGAAGGAATCATCTTGGGTATCTGTCACTACGATGTGCTTTAATGTCGTCGCACCACCAAAAATTTCTACGCCGTCGTCAAAACCTTGATGAACGTGAATGTAGTCAAACTCTGAACCAGAGCCTACTGCGTTAAGTGTTAGCGAGTTAAGGTCATCCCCTTCTCCACCCACGCGAGGACCAGAGCCTGCATACCAAATTTTAGCAAATTTAATGTTTCCGCTTGAATCGGTATTGTCGTTACCACCAAAGTAAGAGGTAATCCCCTCAGATGCAACGTTACAGGTATTCGCGTCACGCTCTGCGTCAGTACACTGGTCAGTAATACCGTTACCATTAATAATGATGCCACCCCAGTCAGCATATTGTGGCCCATTGCCTTCATTATCTAAACGGTCAAACGCAAGCGCTGAAGTAAAGGTAATGGGTTTTGCTGCGGTACCTACAGCTTGAATTTTTGCACCACGTGCGATGCGAATAATTGCTTCACCTGAACGAAACGCCAATGTCGCACCCGGCTTCACCGTCATGGTTGGGCCATTTGCAGGCACCGTGAAGTCTTGCGTAGTGTCACCGTCAGCACCGATAAGTAGTGCATCTTCAAATACGTGAACACCGTTGTTGGGTAGTTCTTCAAATGTGATGTTTGACGTAATCGAGATATTTTTACTTGCGAAAGAATCGTTATATAAACAATCTGTACCGTCGTACGTTCCCTCAACTGTTCCCGCAGAACCCTCGTAGCTTGCGCACTGAGCATCGCCAGATTGGTCAGTACCACTGTTATTGTTCGAGTTGTTAACACTGTTGTCCGTTGTTGTGCTGTTATCATTCACCGTAGGTGTAATTTCGATATCGCCGCCGCAGCCTGCAAGTACTAAAGCAAGTGAAATCGCACTTACTTTAAAAACGTTCTTGAGTTCCATTGTGTTCTCCCAGTATTTTTTATCAGGATTATTTTAAAAACGCAGCAAGGTTACTCGGCATGAATGACAGTTTTGTTACATAACAAAAGCGTCACAAAAGTTTCATATATGAAAGAGTTAGAGATAAATCCCCTATGAAAATAGCGCTCGCCTAAGAAGGGATACGCAGAATAGAAATGACTGTTTCACGATGATGATGGATGTTCGTCTCTGAACCATTTAGTAATCACGACTTTCTCGCCATCTTCAACAGGATGCGCCTGATGTAACGTAAGCGGGTTAGGTCGTCCATTGGGTAGCAGGTTATTCCAAATCAGCGCGCGCCCAATTTTGGGCTTGAAAGTATGGCCTATTAATGGAAATTCTGTCTCCCCGCCTTTACAGCCTTCGCTCAAGTAAACCATGAACGTCCAAGTGCGCTGTCCACCATCTTTGGAAAAGCGTAAATATTCATCAGTGCCAGGCTCGAAGTAATCGGTATGGGCTTTAAATTGCTGGGTTGGTGCATAATGCTGGGCTTGAATCACCTCTTGCTCCCCTATGCCTAATCCCAAACAATCAATAATTTTCTGGTCGACAGCCGCCGCGGCTGGGTGGTTTGTGTAAGGTAAATCGCACGTAGACGAGGTACGAAATCCCTCAAACCCTGATGTCGCCGAAATCTCAGATGGACGCAAATTGCTTTTGGTTAATTCCACCAGCTCTGCCGCCTCAGATGGCGTGAGAAACTCGTCAATGTATAAGAGTTGTATATGTGGGTGGGGCACGTGATTAGTGCTATACGCTGACTGCGTCAATAACGCGGGTTTTGCCATCTTGGCATAAAAAGCCGCATCTTTAGAGTAAGTGGGCATTTCACGTAAATTCTTCCCTAACGCTGCGCAACAATCTTCAAAACAAAATCCATTCTGAAGTAAGGTTTGCATCAACTGTTGGGCATCAACGCCGCGTAATAAATTCTCGACAATCCAGTTTTTCCAATTCTGAGGAAGTCCGCTCACATCCATTCATCTTGTTATCCCGCTGACTTTACATAGTAGAACACAATTGAGAATCATTGTAGATGCATGTCTTCGTCTTCAGGATGATTTTTATCGATGCAGAGCTCTTCAGAAAAATAGAAGAAAAACTCACTGCCTTTGCCGACTTGGCTTTTGATTTCAAGTTTCGAATTATGGTGACTTAACACATGTTTTACGATAGCCAAGCCTAGCCCTGAACCGCCCGTTTTACGCGAACGCGCTTTATCAACGCGGTAAAAACGCTCAGTTAGTCGATTGATGTGCTTTGCAGCAATGCCATCACCATTATCGGCAACGCAAAACTTTGCGCGATGCCCCTGACGCTGCCAACTCACACGAATATTTCCACCATCTGGTGTGTAATGAATGGCATTGAAAATCAAGTTCGAAAAGGCACTGCGTAATTCGGTATCACTCCCATAAACTCGCAAGTCAGAGTCAACGTCAAATTCAATGGTGTGGTGCTTTTCCTGATTCAATGTGAGTGCTTCTGTCTCAATGATCGCAAGCATTTGCGGTACATCCACCCTGTTTTCGAACACGCGTTCAGAGCTCGCTTCAATCCGAGATAATATCAAGAGCTGCTCCACCAACCCCTGCATGCGAACTGACTGAATCGACATTTCCGTCATCGCCTTTGAAAATAACTCAGGCGGAACTTGTTCAGACACTTGTAACATTTCAAGATAGCCATTGAGCACAGTAAGTGGCGTGCGCAGTTCATGTGACACATTTGCGACAAAATCTTTACGGGTTTGTTCTAGCTGAGTCAAACGGGTTACATCTCGCGCCATAATCAATAAATGTTGCTCACCATAGGGTTTAATTCGATACTCAAAGGTTTTCTGCACATTCGTGGGTGACGGCACTTCTATCGGTTGGCTGTACTGATCTGAATTGAAATATTCAATGAACTTAGGATGACGAATCAGGTTATCAATTCTTCGCCCAGCATCTTGCGGCCAGCGCAAACCTAGCTCAATTCTGGCAAGGCGATTACACCATACAATGGCACTTTCAGAATCTACCACAACAGCAGCATCTGGCAACGCCTCCGCTCCTTCACGAAAGCGCTTCACAATTTTACTCAACTCTTTACGTTTACGGCGATGACGTCGCTGCAAATAATAGACACCCTCATAGATATGTTCCCAGAAGCCTTTGCTACGTGGCGGCGTCATTCTTTTACTGCGCCATAGCCACTGATTCAGTCTGTACATTTGCCAAAACTGTACAGCTAACAGCCACATTGCGCCCAATGCAACGGCTAAAATTAAGCGGTCTACAATCAAACCAATAATAATGACAACGACGAAAAACAGCGTGATACGAAGCACACTTCTCAGCCACGAAAAAGGATTGTACATAGTGAGTAATTGGCCTTAATGAAGCGAGCAACCCGTTATACAACGCGCTGCTCAACAACTGGGTGTCTTATTCAAACACAATAGCAGAATGAAGAAAATAGAAGCCGATGGCTTCACGTGAATTAAACGCGCGTCGAGAATCGATATCCTGCGCCACGTACCGTTTGAATCATATTGTCATGACCATGTCGAGCGATAGCTTTTCGCAAACGACGAATGTGAACATCCACAGTGCGATCTTCCACATACACGTTTGTGCCCCAAACATTATCAAGCAATTGCTCGCGGGAATACACGCGCTCTGCGTGGGTCATGAAAAAATGTAAAAGCTTGAACTCTGTAGGTCCCATATCAAGCGGATCATCGTTCGCCGTAACACGATGAGACACGGGGTCAAGGTTCAACCCATTGAAAATAATAGGTTGCTCATTCGTTGTTGGCGTCACTCTTCGCATAACCGCTTTGATACGCGCAACTAACTCCTTTGGCGAGAAAGGTTTAGTAATGTAATCATCCGCTCCAGCATCAAGGCCTCTGACTTTGTCTTCCTCTTCGCCGCGAGCGGTTAACATAATGATAGGAATGTCACGTGTAAATTCATGTTGTTTGAAACGCTTCGCTAATTGCACGCCGCTACCGCCAGGTAACATCCAATCAAGCAAGATTAAGTCTGGATAAGGTTCCCTTACCTTCTCAATCGCAACCTGATAGTCTTCTGCTTTGACCGTATCGAACCCCGACTGCTCAAGTACAAACTCCAGCATTTCACGGATAGGCGCTTCGTCTTCCACTACAAGTACGCGTTTTGACATTTCTACATTTCCTAATCAAGAATCCGACCCGAATTATTCGCATGATTTGTGACACTTTTATTAAAGTTTTCATAAAACTGCAAAAATGTGCAATTTTTTTGTGATTCTTTATGAAAATAGGCGTGTGGCCCCTATTATTTTGTACAATTTACATACAGCCAAACCAAGGTAAACCGTTTTGTAAACAGAGATTTACTTATCATCCTTCAGTCTTAGTAGTGAAATAAATGTCGCGTGTCGTCTCACAACGCCACCTGATATTTAAAAACCGCAGGCAATCCTTGTGAAAATATCCCAATACGCATATTCTTCATGTCAACACCAAAGAAAATAATAACAGGAAGCAGGTAGGATTCGGGAGAATGACGAAGGTAAAAACAGGCTTATCTAAAAAACTACTAACCAGAGTGCTGTCGGTCTACTTTATCCTGACGCTTATTGTTACTTTTGGTCAAATACTCACCGAATACCTCAATGCAAAAAATCACATTGAGAGCGAACTGCAAACCCTCAAAAACACCTTTAGCACCAGTTTAACCAGAGCCATTTGGGAGTTAAACACCCCTCAAGCTAAGTCAATTGCAGAGGGATTAATGGAACTTCCTATTGTTGAAGGTGTTCAAATTCGGGATGAAAATGGCGTGTACATCGCTGATATTGGTCGCACCACATCGCTTCCTGATACCCGCGTTACATCAGGGATAATGCGAGATCATCCGGGCGGCACATTTGGTTATAGTTTTCCGCTGATTTTTGAGTTCTCTGGACGAACATCTAACGTGGGTGATGTAACACTGTATTCCAGCGTCAGCATTATCTTTAGCCGTATTGAAGTAGGCATCTTCTTTCTAATCGGTAACGCCATCATCAAAACAGCGTTTCTGGTTTTTCTCTTTCTGAATGCCTTTCGACATATGCTGACCGAACCGTTAGCAGAGTTTACCCAGCAAATCAGCGAGTTCAATGTTGATCATCCTGAAGCATCAAAACTCCACGTTCAAATTGACGATGACAACGAACTTAAGCTATTGCAGCACTCTTACAATAAGTTAATCGACGATCTGATTGAGTACAAAGACAGACTTCGCCTCACGCAGGAGCAATTAAAAGAAGCGAACTCTAAATTGGACGAGCAGAATATCTCTCTTGAGCAAGAGGTTGCCAAGAAGACCGCATCCCTGAGTAAAATCATGCTCGATTTAGAGCAACAAAAAGACGAGCTTATTCTCAAACAACGTGAATTAAAACAAGAGAATGAAAATCGTCAGTACATCGAAGATGAACTCCGCAAGCGCAATAAAGAACTCGCAGATTCCATGGAAACCTTGAAAATCGCAAAAGATCAATTGGTAGAATCTGAACGTATGGCGTCTCTTGGCGGGTTGGTTGCAGGTATCGCACATGATGTGAATACGCCTCTAGGCGTTGGCGTTACCGCAGCAAGCTTCTTACAAGAGCGTATCAAATACTTGGAAGAAGAGTACGACAAGAAAACCTTGTCTAGCAAGAGTATGTCAGCCTTCATCACAGAAGCTCAACAAACCGCCACATTACTGCTCAGTAATTTGAATCGCGCTTCTGAACTGGTTTCAAGCTTTAAGCAAGTTGCAGTAGACCAAACCAGTGAAGCAGAGCGCGATGTTGATCTGAACCAATATATTCGTGAAGTGGTGCAGTCGTTAGCCCCCACACTTAAAAAGGCGAATCATACCGTCAATATTGCATGTCCAGAGGAGCTTGTGATTCGATGTGCCCCTGGCGCTATCGCACAAATTTTTACGAACATGATCATGAACTCCATTATTCATGGATTTGAAAACAAAGAAAATGGCACCATCGACATCAACATTGAACAACATGACAATGAAATTTTCATTGAATACAAAGACAATGGCAAAGGCTTAAGTGAAGAAGCCCTCAATCGACACTTTGATGCATTTTTCACGACTAAACGTGGTCGCGGCGGCAGCGGACTCGGCACCCATATTATGTACAATCTGGTCACCCAAACCTTAGGAGGCCAAATTGAAGCCTTCAGTAAACGCGGTGAAGGGCTCAAATACACCATCCAATTCCCACAATAATTGCGAACCAAACGACTTCTTGAATCAAGACTGGCAGCCGAATCAAAACACTGCTAGTCTTGCCGTTTTTGACGGTTAAGGGGCTTCTTTCGTTGACGATGATTGAGCACAATACGCCTTAATCTTATCAGTAACCTGATCAGGGCCTTTCTATGTGGTTTAAAAACTTAAAACTATTCACCCTTACCCAATCGATTGAACTCAGTGACGATGATTTGCAAGACAAACTCAAAGCACTCAGTTTTCGCCCTTGTGGTAGCCAAGAGTTAGCAACCATGGGGTGGACCAGCCCCAGCGGACAAGGCGAGCTCTATTACCATGCAGCTGACAACCGCTTTTGGATCACCCTGAAAAAGCAAGAACGTTTACTCCCTGCTACGGTGGTGAATGCTGAACTGGCGGAAAAAGTTGCGCAAATTGAAGCGGATACGGGTGCACCCGTCGGCAAAAAGGCCCAGCAAGATTTGAAGCAAGAAATCATTCACAGATTGCTACCCCAGGCTTTTACTAAAAACACCTTTACCCACGGCTTCATTTCTGTAAAAGATAATTTGGTTGTGGTAGACGCATCGTCTGACGGCAAAGCGGAAGCGTTTTTGGCTATGTTAAGAAAAGCAATTGGCTCACTTCCGGTCGTGCCAATTGGACGCAGAAGCATTCAAGCCGATTTAACAATTTGGTTAAAAGGTGGCTCAGTTCCTCCTGCCATTACCTTATTAGAAGAAGCAGAACTGCGTGCCACCAATGAAGAAGGCAGCATCATTCGCTGTAAAAACCAAGACCTCAGTGCAGATGAAATTGCCCAACACATCGATGCAGGTAAACTTGTACAAAAGCTGGCCGTAGAGTGGGATGAAACGCTAACTTGCCTATTGCAAGAAGACTTGGCGATTAAACGTCTTAAGTTCACAGATATGATCAAAGAACAAAACGACGATATTCCAAAAGACCAATTAATGGCGAAGCTTGACGCTGACTTTACATTGATGTCTTCTGAAGTCGTGCGGTTCGCGCAGTGGCTTGCTGATACATTTAATCTACACGAAGACGAGTAAACTCAGCCGCATCAAGGCGTTCTCATTTGATCGCGTAGCGTCCTTCTGTAATGGGGGTAAATAAAAATCTACCATTTACCTCCATTAAAACGTTGTATTTTTTAGCCTTTTTCATGCACTGTATAGTAAGCATCTTATTCAGTCAGGCTTTCATTCATGACAACGTACAACTTCACCGACAAAGTTAATTCTCAGCGCAAGTTTGGTGCGCCATCTAAAGTACTGCAAAATGCAGTGGAAAGTGATCGCGGACGAATAATCAATTCAGCCGCCGTTAGGCGCTTGCAGCAAAAAACCCAAGTATTTCCATTAGAACGCAATGCTGCGGTAAGAAGTCGGTTAACCCACTCAATGGAAGTGCAACAAGTTGGCCGCTTTATTGTGCAGCAAATAGACTATGGCTTGTCTCACTCACCGTATGACTTGGGGCAAGACCAGCGCTCGATGTTCAGAGCAATTGAAAGCTTAGTTGAGATGGCCTGTTTGATGCACGATGTGGGTAACCCACCGTTTGGCCATTTTGGCGAAAAAGCCATTAACGATTGGTTTGCTAATCACATTAAAGCGGTGATGCCCAGTGAACTGCGCATCGCTGATCCGGTGTTGTACCATCAGGCCTGTGTTGATGTCACACACTTTGAAGGGAACGCTCAAGCCATCAGGCAGATCACCTCACTCTTAAATCTTAATTTGACCTACAGCCAAATTGCATCGGTACTCAAATACACGCGCCCCGCATATATACCTAATTCTGATATCAAGCCTGAATTCAGCTTTTTGATGAAAAAGCCAGGATTCTATTTATCAGAAAAAGCGATGGTTGAAGAGACATTGAACGCGTTGAATATTCAGCAAGGGTGCAGGCATCCATTGAGCTACATTATGGAAGCCGCGGACGACATATCTTACTGCTTTGCAGATTTAGAGGATGCCGTCGAAAAACACGTGCTAAGTGTTGAGCAATTGATGACGTATATTCCCGCTGCTTATGAAAAGCTCGGCGGCGATCCGGCTGCACAGTGCCTCTCTTATTTTGGGCAAACCTTAAGCGTAAAGGACATGCTTCACGATGCAAAAATCCGATACGACAAAGAAGCGGTTGACAAAGCCAACCAATTTTTCATCTCGCTGCGCGTCAAGTTTCAACATTTATTAGTCGACCATGCCGCAAAACGCTTCGTTGATAATTTCGAAGCCGTTTACAACGGCCACTTTAACGAAGGGTTATTGGGTGATGAAAACCCAGCAACAAAGCTGGCCAAAGCGCTGCGCCTTACAGCATTGAACCATGTGTTTAATCATACCGAAGTCGAAATGCAGGAACTACGCGGTCATCGGATTATCCATGGATTGCTAGATATTTACGCGCCGCTGCTCACGCTATCAGGTGAGGCATTTACTGCGATTGTTGAAGAGCAATCAACCAACCAGCCCAACTTATCTCTTCAGCGCAGACTTTTTAATAAACTGTCTAAAAAGCATATTCGGGCATACCGAAGCGCGACACAATCTCCCCCAGATTTTATTTCAGCGGATAATCCAGTTTGGGAACGTTATTGTCGTTGCCGCTTACTTCAAGACTACATCAGCGGAATGACGGACCAGTACGCCTACGATGAATATAAGTTCTTAACCGTGCAGGATTAAAATGGCTCTATTATTGGTTTGGGTTACGGACACGTTTATGGAGTAGCTAGCCAAATTAATCTGCAAAACCAAATAAAATAAGCTAAACCTTCAAAAGCACAGTTTACTCGTTTTTTAAACTCGCTCAATTTACTAACTATAAAATGTATGCTTATGAAAAATTGGTTTTTACGTACCTCATCTGCTGAACAAGCATTGCTGCAATCAATTATTGCAATCGTTTCTATAGATGAAGATAACAATGTTGTTTTTTTTAATAATGCAGCTTCAACTTTGTGGGGTTACTCCCATGATGAAGTTATTGGTAAAAACGTCAAAATGCTCGTACCAAGCGAATTAAGAAAGGAGCATGACAATTATGTTAATCGGCACCGTCGAACCGAAGAAGACCATATTGTAGGCACTTCACGAGAAGTAGAAATTCAAAAGAAAAGCGGGGAACGGGTTTGGGCTCTTTTGTCATTATCTGCTATCGATGTAGGGAATAAACGGCATTATACCGCTTTTGTTCAAGATATAAGCCAAGAGAAAGAAGCCAGAGATATTGTTGATCAGACGCTTGAGCAAGCTATTGATGCCGTGGTTTGCATCAACGAAAATAATTGTGTCACTCTATTTAACAAAGCCGCAGAAAAACTTTGGGGATACTCAAGAGATCAGGTCTTAGGTAAAAATGTCAAAATGCTCGTTCCCAAGATTCATCAACCTCATCACGACGAATATGTTGACTCTAACCGACGTACTGGAAAAGATAAAATTGTCGGCACCTCCAGAGTGGTGGAAATTGAACGTGCTGACGGTAAAACTCTATGGGGAAGTTTATCGCTTTCAAAAATAAAGTTACCTTCAAAAATTCTCTATACTGCTTTTGTTAAAGATGTTACCGAACAAGTAAACGAAAGTGAGCGGCAAAAGCTGTTATCGCTCGTCGCGGATAATATGAAGGTTATTATTACTGATGCCGAGGGCCGTATCGCCTACGCAAATCAAGGCTTTGAGAAAATGAGTGGTTATTCTTTTAATGAAATAAAAGGTAAAAAACCAGGTAGCTTTCTTCAAGGGGCCGCTACAAGCGAAGAGACGCGGAAAAGTATTCGCAAACATTTGGAAGCGCAGAAGCCATATTCTGGCGAAATACTTAACTACACCAAAGATGGCAATAGCTATTGGATTTATCTCGCTATTACTCCCGTTTTTAACGAAGATAAACTTGTAAATTTTATCGCCATTCAATCCGATATTACCAACGTTAAACTTGAAGCGCTGAATTACTCTCGAAAATTTAGTGCAGTAGGATCGGCACTCGTCTTTCTTGAGTTTAAACCTGACGGTACTCTTCTTGCGGCGAATGAGCTACTCACTAGCAGACTAAGCGGTTGCATCACTGTTGAAGAGCTAATCAGACAACTGCTCAATAAAATCGCCTCAGAAAAAAATGCGCTACTTAAGGAAGATGATTACATCGCAGACATATTCGAAATAACGGGAAGCGATTATTTTCTTGCTTTTGACTCGCGCATTTGCGCTCTCAGAGATTTCAACGGTGAATTAACACAATATGTGTTCTTTGGTGTTGATGTGAGCGAGCGAAAACGCACCGTAAACAAAACCCAAGATGCAATGGAAGAGTTACTTGACACCAGCAGAACCATTAGCAACATTGTCGGCACCATTAATTCTATTTCAGAGCAAACTAACCTTCTGGCTTTGAACGCGGCAATAGAAGCCGCCAGAGCAGGCGAAGCAGGACGTGGATTTGCTGTGGTTGCAGATGAAGTAAGGAGTTTAGCCGGTAATTCCAGAGAGTCTTCGTCAGAAATTGATAAGCTCGTCAATTCTACAGTCAATAAAATTAACGAATTGGCAGAGATGATAAAACGAATTGAGAATTAGGGCGCTTGAATCAGCGCCCAGAATTGTATTGCGAAGAATTAAGCAAAAATTAACTTGGCTACGTCGCGCATTTCCATAAATTCGTCAGACGATAATGCGTTAACGTCTTTTACAATGCCTTTTTGCTGGCAGATATTAATAACTGCATCTTTTTGACTTGCAAAGCTGCCTGCAAGTACAGCGCCCAATCTCACAAAGTCTAAATACGACACTTTGTCTTTGGTTACACTTAAATCACGCCAGTTTTCCGCCACGTCTTTAAACGTATTTTCAAACTCCCATGACTCCATGATTTTACCGCCAATTGGCCCTGATAATTTTTGCATTGCCACATTCAAAAATGTCGGATTCGCAAATACATCTTCATGACGCTCGGCTTCCGTAAGAATAGGAAGCACACCGATATTATGCACCAGTGCCGCCAATGTCATGGTGTCTAAGCTTAAGTTACTACGCTTTTCAGCATTATACATTTGCAGCGCTGCAAGCGTATAAGCAACAACATCAACCGTGCTGTCCCACGCCTTTTTAATATAATCTTTGACCAGCTCATTTTTAGACACAAACAACTGCTCCATCGCCAGCGCGGTCGAGATGTTCTTAATTTGTGACAGGCCAATGCGGGTTACCGCCTGAGAGATGGAGTTCACCTTAACCGAGCGCCCGAGGTAAGCGCTGTTAGCAATTTTTATGATACGCGCACTTAATGACGGATCTTGCGCAATCACATCACCCATTTTATTCAAATTAATATCTGGATCATCTGCCGCTTTTCTGATCTTTAACGCAATCGCCGGTAATGTAGGTAACACCAACGTATCGTTGTTAATCTTCTCAGTTAAAATGGTTAATAGGGCATTTTCTGTAGACATATTCCTACCTTTGATTGTAGTTAATCAGCCAGCCTTACTTACTTCTCGTAATGTCATAGCTTTCCCTTTACATGGGATTTTTATTATTCACAACATCGACAACCTGTGGTGCAGCGTCCTTCTCAGTCACCCACAATCACCGCATCCGTGTTAAACACCACCCTTAGCGCGCGTATTACCAGCGTGATAAGCGTAGTTAAATATTTTTGCCTGCCATATTAGAATGGTAGCACAACAAAGTGTAACGCATTATTTTTTAGACGAACACAAAGAAAAACAAAATAAGCAACATTAAATCAAAGATTTATCGTGATCGTTCGCTTCCAGCGATTCTCACGTAAGTAATTCTAATTTTAGTCGTCAACAGACCATTATTTCGGACCTGCTACTGCCTCAGTGATACCCAATTCCTTCAATTAAGCGTCCACGTTGTTACATCGTTTTATGTTTCATAGTTCAGCCTAGGAATAATCAGGCATGGAATACCGCATTTGAATCTTTAACATTTCTACGCGAAGGACATGTGAGAACATTCGCGCATTGGAATGTATATCTCATAACAATTAAACGAAACACTCAATGGAAGCAAGCCGAGCCACATTCAGAAATCGAGGCAGGAAATAACGTCAAAACTGCGTACATAAACAAATTTCCCAAACTCAGCGAAACAAAAGAAGCAACCCGTATCACAGAAAAATGCGTACCAATGCTTTCACTAGGTGCTGAGCGTTGAATTTGACCGTCCGAAATCACGTAAATATGCGGATGCAGTAAAAAAAACAACGCACATAGCATCAAAAACCAGTGCAAAGAAGCTGTTAACTGTAAACCAATAAAAAATACCATCATTAGCAGATACATCGTAATCGGACTTCTAAGGGCCCGGATTTTACAAACATAAAGGCTAACGAAACTTCCAACAAAATAGAGCGCTCCAACTGCTAATAACGCGTAAACGATACCATCGCCACCAAATTGCGCCTGGATTTTAGGCAGTGCATAGCTTTCTAATACACCACTTGCAAAATTCATTGTCAGCAATAAAAGTACATACCACATTGTATCGGTATGAGCGAGGTGTTGGCGCAATATTCCAAGCGCTTGCGTGGGTTTAATTCGTTTACTCTTTCCACTCACCTTTAGCATTTTAGGCAGTTGGCTTTTCGCTGCCAATCCAGTGACCATCAGCACTAATAACATGCCGACAGACAGTTGCTCAATGCTATAATCACCATAAAACATCAAATGCGCAAATGCCGGAATGAGCAAAGACAGCGCGAGTACTATTTGGTTGAGCCAATTACCTTTAAGCCAGTTACCGTTTTGACAGCCTTCCACTACCGCAGACTTCAAACACAGTTGTACAGCAACAACGGCACAAGATGCGACCAATGTAAAGCTACAGGCCATCAACGTGAGGCTTTGAGGTGGACTTCTCAACAACCAAAAGGCTAAGGCACTGAGCATTACCACGCCCCATATTGCAATCGCTCGGTATCGCCCTCGGTCAATATGATGACCAATAGCAAAAGGAACGACTATTGAAGCGATAGACGAACAAAATAAAAACAAGCCATAATCACCACCTGCAACGCCTTGCTGTGACATTTGAGCCAACAAAAAAAAGCGTACTAGACCGACAGTGCTTAAAATGGCTAATTGCACCATCGCCAATACCATGAACCAAGACTTCATCGACTATTTAAGTTTTAGTAGCGTGGCACACAGGTCAATGTATCCGTTATTGTGGTAATGATGTTGCAGTTGCATACGATCTTTTAATCCCTTCAAGGCATCCACAGGAATTCCCATATATTTATGATGCTCAGCATGATAGCAACCCGAGTTGCTATACCAGCGCATAAGAATGTTGGTTTCAATGCTGCGTGCATTGAATTCGGGATTCGTGTTGTCCATTTGACATCCAACGTGAGACGTTACTTCAATCAAGGTATGTAATATCGATGCGATAATTAACGGTATAAACCAATAGTCTATTAGGATAAACCACGCATCGAGTATCGACACTGTAGCCAAAACAATCACGTAACCTAGCAACATCCAGCGGTAATCGGCGCAAATCAAACGCCGTTGTCGATCATTGTCAGCGATATCTGACTGACCATTCAGTGCACTCGCAATCCGTTTCAACGTTTTAAAATAAAACACGAGCTTGAACAAGTGCGCGATAACGTATCCTGGTTTGAGCCATCCCTTCACCTGTGGTTGACGGCTAGGATGACAATGATATTGCTCAGTGCCTATATGGCGATGGTGATGCAAGTGACTCACGCGGTATTCACTAAAGTTCTCGAACAGCATAAAACCTAATGCACCGCCGATCGCTCGATCAACTTTCTGAGAATATACCCCATGCGTTAATTGGTGCATTAGTTGCGTACCGTGACTCAACATTACTCCCATCAATACTGGTATCCACCATTGATAACCATAGACCGTAGCGCAGACCACGGGTATCAGCATACCAAGCGTATAAATAACCAATTTGCCTACGAATAATTGCTTAGCCTTTTGCTGCATCGACTTCAGTTCACCCGGAGCCAGTTTCATTGAAAATATTCCTGCAACGCTTCAGGGATCGCCAGTTTGTCGAAAAAGCCGTAATTGGAATCCCCCGGATTACCATTAGGTTCAGTGCCCGCAAAAAAAGGATCCGTAGCAAATGCCATTAAACAGCGAAATAGTTGTACTCTTACCTCTTTAACGTTACCGCTTTTAACGCCAATCACTAGCATCATCCAGTGAATTTTCACATGCTTACGGTAGGCGTTCTTACTTAAAATATGACAATAGCCCAAGTCTGTCATTGCCTGACTGTAATTGCCTTGTCGAAGTGCGTTTTTAGCGCTTCGATAATATAAATCGTATCCTTGTTGCTGCTTATCGTTCATATTTATACCTTCATATTTGTCATGACTTTTGCTCCTAAGCTATTGAATAACTTACCCAATAGCGCCCACCCCATTCGTCGCCAGAGCGGTAGATGTCCATGTAAAATGTAATCAAATTCCATGTGCGGCCGGGCTCCTCGGCGACGCTTGAATTCTCCTGCGCCAGAACTTAGATGCAATGGTTTTGCTGCCTCCTCAGCTAAAAAAACTAATTGGCGGATGCAGGCTCGATAAATCCCGTTCTCCCCATTGTGATCGTCATGACCCACTAAACCGCTATAAATCATTTCGTCAGTTTCAAAGTAAGAAATAAACCCCGACAACTCTCCGTCTTTCTTTACGGCCAGCAATTTAAACCCACTCGAATGACTCGGCAGTGACTCAAACCACTTTACTGAATAATCGGCACTCAACTGAGAGTACTTGTTCACGTATACACAGCGGTAGAAGTCACGTAGCTTTTGCGCGGTTTGCCTGTCTATATGCTCAATCGGCTCAAACGTAACTTTCCCCTGCTCAAGCAATTTCGCGTCAGTCTTAAGCGTTTTACGAATTTTCACCGCCTTTTTGCCAACTTCTTCTACGACGTTTGGATTCCAAATATAAACTTGGCGTGCCAATAGTTGTAACGCATCAGGCGACGGACCGTATTGCAAGCCTTTTACACACACTGCATGGTCAGGAAATTCATGAGTTAGGAGGGTAATAACACGCTGTAATTGCTCTTTATCTAAATTTAGCGCTGGATTATTTGGTAACAGATTATTGTTAAGATAAACCACTTTATTGATACCGAAACAGCTCAATAGCCACTTCACCCCTTTAAGCAATGCTAGCAATGGGTAGCGCAATCTTTTTTGTGCAATGGTTTTCACGAAATCAATATTATAATCAACGTAAAATACCAAGGGTGAAGAAAGATACATTGCTCCCTTATCGCCATTATTAACGACTAACGGCAGTAGTTGTTCATCTATATTGATTACCAACGGCTGTTGCGGACAATTTTCGATGTAAGGAATGATTCCGTCATTGAGATACCCACGAAACAATCCTACCAAGTCGTTGGTGTTGCACTCGGTAACCTGTTCAGCATTCATCATAAAGATCTGGCTCATGCGCAGTCTTGCTCCTTAGCCAATTTCAGAACATTCAATAAAATAGTGGGCACACGTTTGTGCTCGAGAATCGTATAATGATCCCCATCAACAATCACGTCTTCCACTTCGCAATATGCAGCCCACTCATTTTTAGCTGCACCACGCTTAGCCATACTTTGCTCCGCATTTATTAAGGTTACTTTCCCCAAACCCTCCCCCCATAAAGGTTTCATCTGTAACTGGGCTCGTGTCAGCTTAAGCAGATTTAACCACATACTGACACCCGCACTGTCACCTTCAGACACATGCTCTGACAGCGACAGTATAAGTGCTTCTAATCCCATTTCTGATGGTAAGGAAAAATGTAAAGACATCGACGCCAAGCGAGCATGAACCTGTTTTGCAATAAAATCTTCGACATTTTCTGGCTTGTTCAACTGAATGTAGCTGTCTAGCAAAACCAGTTTGGCCTCGGCAAAACAACGTTGCCTCAAATGTGCACCCAGCCAACCACCCATTGAGTGTCCTACCACCATTATCGGTGTTTGTGGCAAGGCTTTTACCGCGTATTCAGCGTAACTCAGCCAATGTTCAAAATCGTGAGGAATTTGACCAGATAGCAATCCGGGCGCTTGTAACGCATAAATACTGTAGCCGGGCAACGTTGCCGCCAATGACAGAAAGTCCCCCGCAGTCCCACCAGCCCCAGGGATGCACAACACAACGGGCAATGTCGTCGATTGACTCAAACACACCACAGTTTCTCCTGATTTGTCATGAGACTGTTCGACTAATTGGGCTAGTTCGTCAATGGTACTGTTCGCTAATAACCGCTGTAATTCAATCTCTACGCCAAATTTCGCGCTAAACAGAGAAATTAATTGCAAGGCTTGAAGCGAATCACCACCTAAATCATAAAAACTCTGTTCACCCGATTGAGGATACTGACCTAACACTTGTGCGACTAATTCAGCCACCTTTCGCTCTGTATTTTTTAATCTGGGCTGGTGACTATCTGTAATAGAGATTTCTTCTAACAACCTTTTACTGTCAACTTTGCCATTAGCCGTTAACGGAATCTGCTCGACTACCTCGATACGATTGGGCACCATATAATGCGGTAATTCAGCACGCATGGCCGCGATGGTCTGTTTAGCTAACTCATGCTGTTCACCAGACGCAACGACAAAAGCCACAAGAGTGTTTCTTTGTTGTATTTGGGCGAAAAATACCGTAGCTTCATGAATCGAAGCGCGTTCCTCTAAGTATCGCTGTACGGCATCAAGTTCTACTCTGTGACCACGAATTTTAACTTGGCTGTCTTTACGACCAACAAACCATAATGTGCCATCTGGAAACCATTTAACCACATCACCAGTACAATACATTCGCTCCCCGCCAACGCCTGTAACGAATGCTTCAGCGGTTTTCTCCGAATTAAACAAGTATCCATTTGCTAAACGCTCGCCAGCTATATAAAGCATCCCCTCAACACCGGCTGGTACTGGTCGAGACTGAGAATCAAGAACTAAAAAACGGTTCTTTGCAGTAGGCTTACCGAGTGACACTTTCAAAGCGTTAAAATCAGCGGGAATCTGATATACTGATGCCGTAATGGTCGCCTCTGTCGGACCATACATATTGAATAATTGCAGCGACTGCGTAAGGTGCATACGTTGCCAAGCTTTAATAACCGACAATGGCATCGCCTCGCCCCCCATCAGAAGCATTCGCAATGGGCTAGCCTTCCACAATTGCCGCTGTTCGTTAGTGACTCGCATCAACCACTGACAGTACACAGGCGGAAGATCAGCAACCGTCACCCCATGGTGTGCCACCTGCGGTAAAAACTCAGCCATTGACCAAATCTTCTCTGGAATAACAACGCTTGCGCCAATTTCTAAAGGCATAAGCAACTGTTCTAACGTCGTATCTGCGCCAGAAGACGCGAACCACAGTACACGGTCATTGACTTTGAGTGACAACGTCTTCGCCATGGCTCGGCTATGTGCAAGCAATGTTTCCAACGGCAACATCACCCCTTTAGGCTTACCCGTTGTGCCAGACGTAAACATGACGATTGCAGCTTCCTTGCTAGCGCAATTTATTGGCTGCCTATAACCAAGTAAAACATCACCACAACCTTCTGTGAGTATAGGGTTATAGCCTAGGTTCCGCGGTTCAAGGCTAGCGACATATGCGGCATCAGCACATTCAACAATCTGTTGTCTGCGAGATAAATCAGCATCAACGGGCAGCGGTATCACTACCAACCCCTTACGCATGCACGCTAGCATCCAAACGACAAAATCGATAGATTTAGGCAAATGTAATATTATGCGTTGCCCAGACTCTATATTTAAGGACTCAGCGAGTGCCTCTACCATCAAATTCAAGTCACCATGGCTTATTTGAGCATTCCCCATTATCAAAGCTGGAGCATTCTTATCGATAGTTGCAGTCACTTCATCAGCAATCGCTTGCGCTGTATTCAGCGCATCAAGCTCTCGCTTTTCATCGGTAAACAAAGACTGCCAATCGGGCAATGGCGCACTCGGGTGCGCCAACGCATGCACACAAAGCATATCTACCGCTTTGACGTAACGCATTACACTTAACTTCGAATGATGCTGCCCATCAAATCCAACCTGATAGCGCAGCTGTTTGGTTTGTGTTGACACCCCGCAATCTATGGTCAGCGGAAAATTCACACTTTCAAATACTGTACTATCAAGCAGAGGTAGCCCGTCATCTAACAACGCGTCATATACATGAAAATCGGTATAATTGAACAATATAGATTGAAACGATAAACCGCATAGTTTTTGTATTTCAACCGCAGGCAGAGCTCGATAGGCCATTATCTGTCTATCTAATGTCACTACTTTATCTAATATGTGCAGCCACGATTCAGCGGTCAAATCAATGTCGAAAGGCAACGAGTTAAGGAATAATCCCAACTGCACATCACTATCCGCGCGATCCAAACGGTTATTGTATACAACCGTTGTATTTACTCGGCTTCGATGACTCAAAATTGACAGTGCGTTAAGATGCACCGCCAACATCCACTGACGTACCGTTACACCTGCCGTTTTAGCCGCTGCAATGATTGCTGCGCTATTTTTTTCGAAGGTCTCACATGGCAGGTGAGTAAATTCAGCATTGTTTGACAATGTTTGCTTGGCGACGGAAGGTAAGTTGCTCACCTCGGCGCCACAGAGTTGTGACTGCCAAAACGCCCTATGCGCTTCGTCTTCCAGCGCGGCCAATTCAGTAAATACGTAATCGCGATAGTGACTATTATTCGCCTCGGATATCGCAACCACGCTACCTCCCTCGGCATCACGATATCGATTCATCAACTCTGTATTGAAATTAGCCACTGACCAGCCGTCAAATAATGCGTGGTGAAAGCTCAGAGTCAACTGCTCACTCCCATCGTCAAAACGATGTAAAAACAAGCGATAAAGAAGCGGATCCCGATAACTGAAACCGTTCGCAATTTCGGCTTCTAAAAATGCCTGATATTGTGCAAGCCCCGAATCAATATCACCAGCGACGTCAAACACTTGCAAGGGTACGTCTGGCTCAACTACCACAGCTTGTAAAAGTCGCTCGGGTCCCTTCATGAGACGCGTTCTCAATACTGGGTGAAGCTTCATCATCTGCTTGAGTACGGCACGCAATTTGTCGACATCAAAGTGCATCTGCAAACGATAACCAAACACATCGTGATAAACCCCGCCTTCTATATCTAATTCACTGTGGTAGCACATCCCTTGCTGTAACATAGTCAATGGGTAAATCATCTCAATTTGGTCAGTGACTAATTTGCGTTCATTTTCTTTCAAGAAATCGTGTTTATCAGCGACCTCTTTAACTACGCGAATCGGCGATTTTTCCGCCAAAGCCAGCAACCGTCTAGGCGTAAGTTCGCGGTACACATCTGCAACACTGAAGTGCACACCTACATCGCGGGCACTATTAACAAGACGAATACAAGAAATGGAGTCCAATCCTAAAGCGAATAGATTATCGTCTGGCCCAATCAACTTTGTGCCAAGCACGCTAGAAATAACATGATAAAGCGGGTGATCAGGCATGACATCATTTTGCTGCGCTATGCAATCTATTGCGGCATGGTAGTCAGTCATTAAGCGTCGAACATCAGCTTTTCCATTAGTGGTTTGTGGAATGTGATCGATAGCGTGAATTAATGCTGGGATCATGTAGGGCGGTAACTTTTTAACCAACTCACGTTTTATCTCTGCAACGTCAAATAACGCGTTTTGCGCCGTCACAACAAACGCGATGAGTTTATCGCCCGCACCAAACTCTGCAACCGTCAACACGGCGTCATTAATGGCATTGAGCGACATCAATTGTTGCCTGATTTCTTCTAATTCAATCCGGTAACCACGCACCTTAACTTGATTGTCTTTGCGACCAAGATAAACCAACTCGCCACCGACATCGAATCTAGCAAAATCGCCACTACGATATAATCGACCCGCATGAGGATGAGATATAAATCGCTCGGCCGTCAGCTCAGGCTTACCAAGATACTCCCGTGCCAAACCGGGGCCAGAAACGTACATTTCACCTTTTACCCCGGCAGGCAGCACTAAATCATCTTTGCCAAGTAAATAGACGCTTAAATCCGACAAAGGCACACCAATAATGCTCTGAGTCTGACTACAATCTTGGGCGTTGAGGGTGTAATGAGTTACATGCACCGTCGTTTCGGTAATACCATACATATTCACCAGCTTAACAACATCTGCATCGTAGCGAGAAAACCATGGTTTTAGCCTTGGTAACGACAATGCTTCGCCACCAAAAACGACATAGCGCAGATCACTCAAAGCGTTGTCGTCTTGGCTGTCAGCATCGATTAAATTATAGAAAGCTGAAGGGGTTTGATTGAGTATTGTTATACGATTTTGACGTAAAAAAGAATGGAATAACGAAGGTTGTAACAGGCATTCATCGGGCACAATAGCCACAGCACCGCCAGTCAACCAAGGTCCAAATATTTCCCAAACCGAGAAATCAAATGCAAATGAGTGAAATAAGCACCAAACATCATCAGCATTGAAGTCAAACACATTCATTGCTGAACCAATTAACCTTACAACATTTCGATGCTCAACAACGACACCTTTAGGTACTCCTGTGGAGCCTGAGGTATAAATAATGTATGCGGCATCATGTGGGGAAATTTGCGTAGTTAGCACTGAGTGAGATTGCAGCTTACTCTGCTCCCATAATTCCGCCATATTGATCACGCTAATATCACCTTGTCGCCATTGCTGGTCACACAATATCCATCGTGCACCGCTGTCGGTACTTATGTGCGCGATTCGCTCTTCCGGCGCTTTAGGATCAACAGGTACGTATACGCCTCCCGCTTTTAGGATTGCCAGAATGCCACACAGTAAATCTAGTCCGCGCCCAAGCGATACAATGACTTTACTTTCGCGATCAACGCCAATCGCACGTAATTCACGCGCCAATTTATTCGTCTTTCTATCCAGCTCTCGGTAACTTAACCAAGATTCACCAAATCCAACTGCCCGCCGTTCACCATATTTAGCGACATTTTGCTGCCAACTATCCACAATCGTCCGTTGTTGCCATTGTGGTAGCACCGTGCCTGACGCCCCCTTTAGCTTGCTTAGTGGCAATAGGTCATATTCTGACAAGAATCGGGCGTTAAACTGCTCCTTCAAGCTTAGCGCGTGATTGCTCAGTAACTCCAACACCAAAAACCAGTGATTTTGTATCTGACGAATCTGAGATTCGTTAAACAACCTACTGTCGTATTCCCACTCCAACCGTGTTTGCTGATCGTTACTTTGGCAATTTAATACCAAGGGGTATTTGACTTCTCGTGTTTGTGAGGCAATAAAGTCTAACCGTGCCTGTCCTTTAACAATGTCTACAGAGGTCTGTGGAAACGATTGCTGGGCAATCACCGCTTTTATCGGAGGTAAAACCCTCTTTTCTTGCGAGAGTGACCATAGATTAGCATTGTCATAACTCAGCTCTGAGCGAGCTAAAACATGCATAAATCGGTCTCGCATCCTCGACAGATATTCTGTCGCAGTGCTATCAAGATTTATCTCACACGGAACAGCAAGCATGTGCACGAAATGGCCAATACAACTAAGTTGATCGCCACTACGTGTGTCAGCAGGCGTAAACAGCAAAAAGCGACGACTATCGCTATAAACACTTAAAACCAGCGCTGTAATTGCGGTCTGCAAGACAAAGGGGCTCATTTGATTGGCTTTCGCCACCCCATTGAGTTCGGCAAATTGCGACTCACTCAACATAGAACGGTACAGTTTAGCTGTCGTGCTATTGTCTCCCCTGTTACCAAAAACCTGTTGCCAATCAAGAGGCTCAAAACCGTTGAGATATTCGACATATTCAGCCCAATCATTGTGCACTCGATTGACCTTTGGCAAAGCCGGATTCACTACCGCTGAAGAATGGATGTCCTCTGCGCTCAATCCCAAATATTGATGCACATCCTCAGCCAATAATTTAACTGAGTAACCATCAAAAATTAAATGATGAAATACTAAAGAAATGCACCGTTTGCCCGTTGCGGTTTCTATCCAATCAAAACGAAAAAGTGGGCCATTTTGTACATCAAATGGCGTTGTTTTACATGTGTCAAGCGCTGCTCGCTGAGTATGTCTGCCTATCACTACGTCGTAAGACGTATCCTGCTGTACGTAAAGATTACCTTGATGCAGTTTGAATCGGCTTTGAAGTTGGGGGTGACGCAATACGACGGTTTCTGCCCACGCCTGAAAGTCAGCAAATGACAACTCACCGTGTAGCTCGAATTGCAGGACAATATTGAATGCAGCACTCGGTTCTGCACATTGCTGTTGGTGCAACATCAACTGTTGAGCACTAGCGCGAATAGGCACCCGATGGGGTTCTCGTTCGAGCAATTCCAGATACTCGATTAAATCAATCTTTAACGCTTTGACTTTCGCCAACAGTGGTCTGCTATCCCCTTTCCCAAAGTATTCAAACGCCAATCCACCTTGACCGTTAAGCCGCAGAGACATACCTTGTTCTGCGCATTCAGACAGTAGATTTGCCGCGCAATACAAACGTTCATTCATAATTAAATATCACCAGAGGTTACGGCGACAGTAGGCTGAGATATGACGTTAGCGAGTTGACGCACAGTTGTAACTTGATATAACTGTTCAAGTGGTATTGTGCATCCCGTTTTCGATTCTATCTGTGCTTTAAAATGCATGAGTTGCAACGATGACCCAGGAATACTATTAATTGGGGTATCGACCTCGACCTGATATTGAAATACCTGTTGAGCTGCTTCTAGCAAAACGTTTGTCATGTCCATATATTTACCTCATCAAAACCACAACCCAAGTCTAACGCTCGGGTAAAAATTCAAAAGTCTGTTGTATATTCCCCCCCAAGAACGGGATCCATTGCTGATCGAGCCATTGTCGATGCCCAGCTGCATAGTGAGGAGAAAGCGGATGACCAGATTGACCACCAGGCATGGCAACTAGAGCCGAATGCTCTTGCCCAGGACTGACGCTAAAACGAATGGAGGCACCAAATCGTGGTTCGTTGATAGCCGGCATAAATTGACCGCCAGCCTGCTCCTGTGATACTAGATTAAAGAAGCCATCGAAAGGCCAAACAGGCAACCCAAGTGGGTGGTTCATGCGTAATTGATTTTGCCAACCCCAACGCAATTTGTCTTCGTCACCCACCTCCTGCAAAAGCGTTTGATAACGCGACAAAAGTACCTGATATAGATAATCATCGAGTTCGTCAGCGCCAAAAAAATCAGCCTGATTAGTATCAATTGCTGCCCATACCGTGTGTTCGACGTTGCCATTAATTCGGTTGAAAGCATTAATTACTTTCGGCTCCGACAACTGGCTTAGAAAAGGTTGATAAAAATCAGCAATAATTTGGTTTCGAGCCGCACGCGTCAACGTGTACGCTACCGATTGTTTCGATGCTCGGCCATCCCAGTCTGACATTAGGCGTATTAAGTCAGCATTAGGCTCACGTTGTGTGTTAATTGCTTGAATTAACCGACGATACCAACGCGCCAATAACAGTGCTCGATTATCAAACTGAATGGATGCAACACGTTCTTCGTTTGCATTACGCAGCTGCCCAAGAGATTGTCGAATCTGCCACGCGCGGGCACTGCTAAGAAAATCATCCTCACCAATACTTGGCCATTCAGCCTGTTCATACATCCTATTATTTGCCGACCAGATTAAGCCTGATACAGGATTCAATATGCGCGGATAATCCTCTGGTGGAACCCATCTCCAATCGTGAAAATGCGCCGGTGTTGAGGCAAACCTGCCATTGTCACGCTGCGGCAAAGGACCCATAATAGTCCAACCGATATCGCCAAGATGGTCAGCCACCAGTAAATTTTGTGGCGGTATACCTACATGTGGCGCGAGCGCCAATACCTGCTCTACTGAGCGAGCGCTCTCGAACTCGAAAAGATTCAAATTGACTGCTTTTTCGGTATGAGCCAACCAATTAATCGCATAGCCTCCTTGAGGCAATATCGGACCAAATCGTGTGTGTTTAATCGTGATGACTTCAATTTCACCATCCACTTCGATCTGTTCCGTGTCTTCTCGCTCGACTTCCACGTCTTCGTTGATTACGGTTAAATCACTCCAATCACCGTAGCTATTAGTCAGCCCCCAGCTAACATAACCATTCGAGCCTGCGACCACTAACGGTGTTCCTGGCAAGGTGATGCCGGTAACACGTTGTTCTCCCACGCTAAGACTCAAACGATACCATTGATTAGGTAAATACAATCCCAAATGTATATCATTGGATAATATCGCTTTACCGCTGGCAGTGTGGGCTCCCGATACCAACCATGCACTACTGCCATGAGACGGTGCCGTTGAACCTAATCCAGCATTACTCCCTTTTGCATGTTCTTTAGGTAAATGACTACGCAGCGCGTCAAAATCTAGCGGCGTAGCCTGACTTTTACCCACCAATGGCACTTCAAAATGTGTACGATTGGGTAATAGCGACGCATAACCTTCTGGAAAATGTGAGTGCAATAGACTTCGAAGCAACTCTTTGTCACCATTGCCATCTTGCAGCCCAAAATACATGGCATACACAACCAATAGAGAGTCTATTTCAGTCCAAGGTTTGGGCTGTTGCATCAACATCAGATATTCAGGCGGCCTAACGGTCAATGAGGCCAAACCTGCATTTACCCCTTTAACATACACTTCAAGCAAACGTTTTTGCCATAGAGGTAAGGTTGTCAATTGTTTCGCAGCCCGAAGTCGAAACTGGTGCAATCGAGATTTTTTATCCATTTCAAGTGCACGCACCCCGAACAACGAAGACAACTCGCCGGCTCCTCGGCGACGCAAAAGATCCATCTGAAAATACCGCGACTGTCCATGCAAATACCCCGTTACCCACGCCCCATCGGCACGATTTTGCGCCTTAATATGAGGTACCCCAAGGTCATCTATCTCTACCTGCACAGGTCCCTGTAAATCTGAGTTAACGACTTTTTCCACGTCAGGAGGTAAACTTAACCGTAATGCAAACAGGCCCGCGACCATGATGAATACGAATAAAACAATGAGTATTGTGATTGCTGACCAAAGCCTTGCAGTAAAACGCCCCTTCAAATTATGCCTCCCAACCAAAATGCTGGGCGATAGCAGGACGGTTTAATTTGAGGTTACGCAGCAATAACCCGTTCTCAGGAGTAAATTCTGAGTCACCCACTTGTACATCTACTAGCAGATAAGTACCGCCTGTAAAATCCGTAAACCACTGTTTGACCATCGATTTAACGGCATCCACTTTCGACGTATCGATAACATGCTGTTCAATTGCAATGACCAAACCTTGAAAATCCGAGCTGGTTAATATGGTTGCTCGTTTTACGTCAATGGCTTGCTCCAACGCCTTTTCAACCGGTTCAGGCTGAAACTTTCTTCCGTCTTTCAACACGAGTGTCGTTTTCTTTCGCCCCTTAACATAGAGATTTCCATCGGCATCCATGTTTCCAAGATCACCGGTATAGAACCAACCATCATGAAAACGGGTGTCTTGCACATCTTGTGAGTCGGTAATTTCATTCAAATAACGACTGAGAAGGGGGCGATCTTTGGCGACCAAAATTTCCCCATCGTCGGCTAGGCGAACTTGCGTTCCAGGTAACGCCTTGCCAACCGAACCCGGTAGCTCTGCGCCTAACGTATTGACACAAACAGATCCACACTCACCTAGGCCGTATCCCTCACACAACCGAATCCCGTGACGATGAAAAAAGTCGATGGCCTCTTGACGAATTTTCGCCATACCCGTAGTCATTATGTGCATTCTACCGCCGAGCGTTTCTCGCACCATTTTAGTGTCAGCCTGTGCTAGCTGTCTTGCTAAGGATTCAAACAATATTGGCGGTCCCATCAGTACCGTTGGCTGCATTCGAACCAGACCATCGAACAAAAGATGTGGCGGTACAAGTACAAGGTCAAAGCCAAACGCGATAGCACCATAGACATACAGTCGTTGCTGATAACTGGTAAATGGCATGTAAACAATTAATCGACCGTGCTCAGCATCAAACATATCTTTGTACGCGCGAATTTGCGCATCTGCACCACGTTTAGAGATGACGAGTCCTTTAATATTACCGCTTGAACCAGAAGAAAAGGTTACAGAGATCTCGTCTTCAGAAAACGTTGTTTCAACGTCAGCCAAGACTATATTTTGCGCGTTAACAGGACTGTCGATATTGATCACGTTTTCATAACTAACGTTATATCGTTGATAAAATGCATCAGACAATAGCAAACATCCCAGCCCATAACGTTTCACTAAATCAGCATTGTCGGCAAATAACGTTTGTGGCAAACCGATTACCACCGCCCCCAGCTGAGTAAGGGCTAAATCGTATACTATCCAGTTAAGTGAATTGTCACCGACAATCCCAACTGGCATTCCACGACAGATGCCCAGATTGCCCAATTCACTCACCAATCGAGTGACTAATTCATGTAGTTCGGCATAAGTTAAGCGCTTATATTCGCCATCTTCTGCGTAAATAAAGCTGCGCTCTCCATGCATTTTTAGGCTGTGACGTAAGCCATCAATCAAGTTGTCCATTCAATCCCTCCTGACTGGTATCCCGCTGTGCTGAAGACTGTTGAGTCAACGCCGCTACAACAAATACACAAAACAACAAACTAAAGCTCATAGAGCCAACCAACACGGTTGCCATGCCTCGATACATTTGTGCGCCAAGCCCCGGAGATAACATTAGAGGTAACATTCCGCATATAGACGTCAACGCTGATATATAGATAGCGCGAGAACGAGCCATCACTGCCTGATGAAGCGCTTGTTGGCTGTCCAGCCCTTGATTCATACTGTGCCGTTGCTCAGCAATAATTAAAATTGCGTTGTTAAGCACCAATCCAGCGGAAATAATGAAGCCCATCATAGTCAAAATATCTAATGTCACTGTTGTGAAAACATTAATAAGCCATAGAGCAAAAGCACCGCCGAACATGGCAATCGGCAAAGTCAACAAAATCCGCCCCATCGCACTAATCGACCCAAAAATCAAAAAGAGTACCAGTGCCAATCCACCCAACGCCAATGCGACAACCATTACGATGCGATTCATTGCCTGTTCAAATTCGTCGGCGCTACCTTTAAAACTTACATGCAAATTCTGGCTGCTCAATTGTGCCGCGAAATTCTGTGCCACCAACATTCTCAACTTGTTGGTAACCTCTCCTAGCGACGCACCATTGGGTGGTGTAACAATTAACCTAACCGTTCGCTGACCGTCCAGCCGTAATAATCGACTAGGGCCTTTTTGCTGGGTAACTTCGACCAGCGTGCCTAAGTTCACACTATTACCGTTCGGTGTTAGCACTTGAATCTGTTGAAGTTGGTCAGGGTTGTACCATTTCGGGCCACGAAGATAAAAATCGTATGTTTCTAATCCATCAATGAACTCGCCGGCATACAAGCCTCCGCTGTAGGCACTTACAATATCCGCTAGTTGTTGTTGTTCTAGACCAAAGTCATAGTCTGCCCAACTTTTGGGATAGACCAACAAACGCTGTGCATCGTCATCTGCTGCAGGAGTAATACGTATGCCTTGTGCAATGTCTTGTTCAACAATTGCCGCCTTCAATTCATTAGCTAGAGAAAGCATGTGTGACAAATCATCACCGTGAATATTAAGGTGAATTTGCTTCGACGCTGACGAACGGAAGTAAATCATTGGCTCTTGTTCAACATAAGCACTGATTTCAGGTAAACCGGCGAAAATGGAATCTTTGAATTCCGTTATCAACGCGTCTAACTGGTTGGGGTCTTTTGGATAAGCCACAATGAATGCAAAGTTTGTAGCAACCACTAAGTTGTAAGAGCGCACTGCCACAGGAGCGTTCTCATTCATATAAGGTTTGAGGCGCTCAATTAACACGTCGGCCACATCTTGCTTCAACGTTTCAATATTACGGCCTTGGGGAATTCGAATCGATGCTCTAAGCAACGTATCACCAGCGTTAGGCAACAAATCTTTGGGCGGTAACATAAGCGGAATAGATATAGCAGGAATAAGCACAAGCATTACCAACAAGAGAGATTGCTTAGTTGGCGTATTACTTGAAAGTAAGGCTTTGTCGGCTAATTTACGCCAATAAGGTGACTGAAAATCGGTCGTCTTAGAGGTACGACTAATACTCACTAAAATCGGTACAACCACCAATGCCACCAATAATGAGACGCTGATGGCCAGTGCCATCGTTAATGCCAAGTCAGCCAGTAATTGCCCAACATCACCAGAAAACCCAGCAATAGGGATAAATATCAATAAGGTGGTGAGTGTTGAGGCAAACAACGCTTTCGCAACTTTGGTAACAGCTAGCTTTATTCCCTCACGGGTATTTTTCACTGCTGCGCAGCGAGCTTCTATGGCCTCTTGCACCACAACCGCAGCATCAATGATAAGGCCAACTGAAAAGGCTAAACCTGCCAGCGAAATCACATTTAAGCTAGCACCAAAAGCCGATAGCAACATTAATGTCAAACAAATTGATAACGGCACGGAAATGATGACCACCAAAGCAGCACTATGACGGCGAATAAAAAAGAACAGGACGAGATATACTAATCCTATGCCAAGCAGCAAATTACTCCCAACGATAGCAATCGCTCGCTCAATATTTTCCGACGTGTCCAAACTCATTCCAAGCGCTAAACCCAAAGGCTTAAGCTCTATGGCATTCAGTTCGCTAATACGCTCTTTAATGGCTTGAACAATGTCAAAAGAGTTCGATCCTCTTCCTCGTTTTAAGCTCAGGTAATACGCTTCACGGCCACTTTTATAAGTGATATTTCGACCAGGCGCATACCCTTCAACAAATTCAGCGATATCACCTAAATAGATAGGCCACCCTTCGCGCCAACTAATAATGTGTTGTGACAAGGCTGACCTGTCTGGTTGCCCCTTAAATCTCAGTGCAACACTATCTTTGCCAAGCTCAATTGTTCCGCCACTTTGATCTTGCAATTGTTTTATCCGCTGCTGTAATTCTGCGACAGTGATCCCATATCGGCTCATACTGACAGGATCAAAATTCACCCAGATAACTTTGTCTCTGTGAGAAAAGCTATTATCAACACGACTAATACCAGGTATTCGCAACAGAGATGGAATCACCACGTGTCGCACTGTCTCGTCAAGCAATGCAAAGTCAGCGTCAGAATCAGAGGTGGGGTATAGCATCAACGTCGCAACAGTCTCAGACTCGCTGATGCCATCTTGAGTAATTTGTGGCTCATCGGCACTTTGCGGCCAATGTTGAACTTGGTTGAGTTTCGCGCCAGTAGCAATCAAAGAAGCCACTGGGTCCGCGCTATCTTCAAACAGTAAATTCGTGTTAAGCGTCCCAGTAGATACCGACGTTTCCATTTGCTTCAGACCAGGTAACGAAGCGAGGGCGTTTTCTAATTGCACCGCCATCTGGGATTCGACATCTTCGGGGGCATTCTGCTGCCAACGGGCCCCAATCTTAATTTCAGTACGCTCTATAGTTGGCAGTAACTGAACTGGCATTCGTAAAGCTGAGACGATACCCAGGGTCATAAACAACGCGCATATTACCAATATAATGCGGCGATATTTTAAGCAAAACTCGATCACCACGCTTGTCCCTCAACAGCGCTGAAGCTATTAGAGACAAACTGTTTCTTTAGCTCGACGGTTCTATCGCTATCGATACGAAGTCCACTTTCTGGCTTTATATCCATCATTCCGCGCAAAATAATTTTGTCGCCCGAATGCAATTGTCCAGCCACACCGACAAATTGGCCCTTTTCCGCGGCAATATCAATGGTGCGATAGGCGGCGCGAGCTTGACTATCGACTACCCGAACCTGAGTGATGCCATTTCTATCAATGACACCATCGCGATGAAACCATTGTAGAGGTTGTTCGTTGTACATCGTCACCACGACTTCTTGTGTCGCCAAATGACCAACCGCTCGGTCGGTCATATCAACAAGCGTTGATAATATCGATACTGACGTTTTACCCGTTGGAATCACAGACGCAATTGGCAACGACATATCCCCAGTGAGCGTCTCTATACGCGTGTTCTCGTCAACGAGACCAGCAAGTTCCAATGGCAATGTTAACCAATACTGTACAGCACTCATGTCAACGGTAGTCAATAAAGCATCGCCCTTTTCTACGAACTCTCCAATATTGACATGCTGCTCAATTACCGTTCCCGGCTTTACCGCTTGAGTTGTTAAAAAAGTCAAAGATTGTCTAAGCTGCTTTGCCTGATTTTGTTGCACAGCTAAATCGGCGCGCGCTTTATCTAGTGTTAAACGCAGAATTTTCGCTTGCTGTGTTGATACACTATTTGAGCGTACTAACGCATCTAAATGTTCCACTTCCAGTTCCGAAATATCCAAGCTCGCGGTAAGCGAAGAGACCAAAGATTCCGCGCGTTCTAATTCTAGCTGTTGCAGCGGATCGGATTGACGCACCAAAGCATCACCAATCGTAACAACATCGCCTAAAGCGTATATTTCCGACACTTTCCCTTCGACTTGTGCGGCATATTGGATGACATAACGACTTTTGACCGTGGCAACTGTACGATACTGTTTTTCATAGGATGCCGTCCAAGGGCTTTGCACCACTACCGATGTATCTGCCAGCACTGCAAAAGAAAATAATGCCAACCACACGATTACTGTTTTTGATAACATTGAATTTGCCATAAGCCTGTTCTTTCACTACCAAACAATTTGACCAGCTGTGTACTGATATCATTAAATCCTTGACTATCGGGGTGAATCACCCTTAAGTGCCCGCGCGATACAACCATTCCGCTTTCAGTCAAATTCGGAGCGATATTATTTAAAAACGTGTTAGCGGAATCGTCGGGCATAAAGGAAGGCACATCAGACATAGAAACAAAATCTACCGCATCATCGACCCCATTAATGGCAGTGACGATGTCTGTCTGTGCGTAGCGAACTTGTGTGTATGTAAGATTTTCTTTGATATCTTTATAGATCGCTTCGTTGGCTTCCATCATGGACGTGCGCGCATTGACCAATCGGCCTAATATCAACATCTGAAAGAAATAGCTTTCTTTGCACAACACCTGATTAAACAAATCGGAAAACATGTTTCGATATATAGAAAATGTCGAGCCTTTTCTATTTTTTTGAGGAAAGTCACCACGATATAAAAGCGCGTTTAGTGCCGTCGCATTGCCAAAAAGCGCCAATGCCAACTGCCAACGTTTATGTGGAAAAGCGTTACTTTTGACAAAATTACGCTGCTCATGCAAATCGTCAAACTCGAACATAACGTCGAGTCTATTGCCCACTACAAATCGGATTAGCTTAGAGACGGTTATCAGCATTTTCTCGAATTTGCCAAGATAAATGATAGGTTGCCATCCCGACTTCTGAAAAAATGCCTGCAAGCGCGACTGTGTTTGTTGACGCAGTTGTAATTTGCCGAATAGCGCTTGACGTTGTTCTGTACTAACTGGGTATTCGGGATAACCAAATAACGCCATAAAATCAGAAAACGGCAATTGACGGATCGCTTCAACCCGCATTTCGGTTAAGTCCAACTGTTCTTGCAGTATGTCTACACACGTAATTATTTTAGGACGCTTAGCGATAAGTGGGACAATTCGTCCGCCACTGCCAGCTATAGCAACGATATGCCCTGCGTTTTGGGGCAGTAATTGGTGCTCAACCAGCGTGTCTTCATCTCCAAGCGTATAATTAAGATTAGAAAAATAAGCCATCGTCCTACCTACTGAACATTGTTTGGGGCCGGAGTTACAGACCCCAAACAAAAAAACGTGTCAACAACTAGGCATTCGTGCGCAAGAACGCGTAGCGGTCAGATTCACCGCTTTGGAAAAGTTGATACTCTTTCCACACATCATCGAGAATGCGCGCTGTCAATACCAATGAATTTTCCATGACCGCCGTTACAGCATCGACGTCGTCTTGCGTCTTACAACACATTTCTAGCATTTCGTTTACTTCATCAGCATGCTTATCATCAATCACTGAATGCGCGACGAAGAACTTCATATTTTGCGGGGTTAAATTCAACGTTGACTGGATTGCTTTTAATACAGGGTCGATATACCCATAAACATTTTCAGCCCAAAAGCTATACCCCAATCGCTGTACAGGGTTACCCGTCGCAGAAATCCAATACAAATAGGCAATTAACGTTTCCGTTGCTGGCAAAGGCTTCGACGCTAATACTGCGTCACCGTCAAAACCAATAGATCTAATATCTGACAGTGCCATTAATTCATGGCCGGCTTCTTCATGAGCATGATGGAAACAGTAAGACTGGTAGTTACCGGGTAAATCATTCCCCATAACTGCAACTAATGCTTGGTTTTTCGCATTGTGTTTAGTGTAATGATAGGTTTCAATCATATAAATGGCATATAAAGCTTTGGTTGCTTTACCACTCATTATTTCATGGATAAATGGAGAATTAGTTAAAACATCATCCCAAATACTGGCAACTTTTTGCTCCAACTTAGCTAAATCGATTTTTTCCATTCTAGGATTTTCCTTTGTTAAAAATATCATATGTTTGCTGAATATTACCTCTAAGCAATAAATATTCAGCACCACCTAACTCGTCGTAATACGTGCTACCTTCAATTACTTCACAACCAAAAGCTCGGTATAATGGCGCTAATTCAAAGCGGCACTTAGCGAGATAAAATTGATTATTATGATTGGCTTTAGCCCAGTTACACACGTAAGACAAAAGATGTTTATATTTATATCTTCCTTGATGCATTGCACTAATACATAAACGTGAAATCATAAAGGTTTTATCAAGATCTAAATCAGGGCAAAGCGCCTTTATTTTTTGTTGAAAGTCCAAATCAAGGGAGTGCATTTCGGTGAGACGACAAGATGCGATAATTTCATCATTCAACGTACCACAGAATAAATATGAGACTTTGTCTTGACTCATTTCAATATGGTAATGGTGTGAATTTTTTGTTAGGTGATCAAGCTTCGCATACTCGTAAACACTTTCACGATGAGCAAGTAACTTTAGATAGCTGTTTTCACATTCAAGAAGTTGGATTTCCATTTCCAAATATATTCCAAGTACTACTAATAATTTCTTTCGTTATTTCATCAGTTCAGCAAGATGTATCGCATGTGAATCGCCGCTAACTTGCAGTTTTTCAAGTATTCCGGCTTGATCCTCGGGTGAACGATTTTGTCCCAATTTAAACTTGCTAATCACTTGCTTTGCTGTCATTTCAAAGCCGATTATCATGCTACTTAATCTATCAACAAACTCTTCAGGCATGACATCGCTGTCGTTTAGCGATGGCTCATAGAGATCAACTTGTTTACGCAAGTGAGTGATTAACTGGTCATCATCAAGTAATGTGACTTCACCTTCAAAATGCGCTACAGCATAATTCCAAGTGGGAACTGCTGGTTTTTTTAAGTAACATGTTGGACTGATATAGCTATGTGGCCCTTTAAAGACCAATATATTCTTAGGGCAACTAGTTAACACCTCACTATGCAGATTTTTTTTGGCAAAATGAAAAGAAAAAACCCAATCTTTACCAAATTCTTCTAAAATAATAGGAAGGTGAGATAGATAAACTTCTCCAGCACTATCCACTGAAATTAATGTTGCAAAACTATTTTCTAATACCAATCGACTTACCGTGTCTTGGCATTGCATATCAAAATGACTCGGCAAATATGTGTACAAAACCAACCTCCTTATCTAGGTGCATTAGAAAAATTTCTACCCATAATAAACAAAACAAAAAAATTAACAACAAAATATTTATAGATAAAACACATCTAACACAAAAAGATAACATATAAAAAATTAAGCCCTTAACTTCTACCTTAAGTGACAAAATACCAACACAAAAAGTATGGTCATACGGTATTATTATTTGACATTGATACGAATAAGGGGGCAGGTAGACGCTACATGCGTTGCACTTGTCACTGTTATTTCAGTCACTAAAGACGCTCACCAAGTTGTTAGGTTATCTTCTAACTCTTTCATAGCAGGTCCAGTTGAGGTGTAACCTTAATCTAGACCACTCAATGTGACCTATGCGTAGAAGCTGTCGTGGATTCATCGACATATTCTGTGTTTTCAAATTCAATGACTATCTTTCACTTTCATGGATAGCTACAATGACATGACAAGTTCAAAAACAAACTAAAATAAATAAAGCTAAATCAAACGCTTATTGTGTTTTCTCGTTTTCAGCGGTTCTCACGTAGCGATTAAGGATACTAAAATGATGAAACGATATTTGGCGGTGGTTATCGCTGCGACAATGTCGATGACGGCATGTAAAGATGCTCCTCAAGACACAGCAATCAAACAATCAGAAGCTGCAATAGAAATGGTGGCGGACCTTGATTCTAGACTAGATATTTATCATCCCGTCACGTTAGAAGCCGACCTATCTCACTTGTCAGACAATCAAAAAAAGATGGTGGCACTGTTGATAGACGCCTCAAAGATTATGGATGACCTTTTTTGGAAACAAGCCTACGGCGGTGACAAAAACGCATTTTTGAGTGCCTTCGACAACGATAAGCTGCGCGCTTTTGCCGACATTAATTATGGTCCGTGGGATAGGCTCAATGGAGATAAACCGTTCCTTAAAGGCGTCGACGAAAAGCCACTAGGTGCTCAATTTTATCCAGCCGACATGACAAAAGAAGAATTCGAAAAAGCCACCTTTGATGATAAAGCCGGTTTGTACTCAATTGTCGTGAGAGATAAAAATGGTAGCCTCAAAGCCGTTCCTTATTCAGCTTATTATCAAACAGAATTAAGCGAGGCCTCTCAGCTGCTATTGGAAGCGTCTGAGCTGGCCGACAATCCAGAATTTGCGAACTACCTGAAAATGCGCGCAGAGGCCTTGGTCACAGATAATTATCAACCATCTGATTTTGCTTGGATGGACATGAAAACCAATCCCATTGAATTGGTGTTTGGGCCTATCGAAACATACGAAGACCAACTTTTTGGTTACCGTGCAGCATTTGAATCTTATGTGCTTGTTAAAGACATGGCATGGAGTGACAGGCTATCTAAATACGCAGCGTATTTGCCTGAGCTACAAAAGGGACTTCCCGTTGACGCGCCATACAAGGCACAAATGCCTGGTGCCAATGCCGACCTTAACGCATATGATGTGATTTATTACGCAGGTCACTCAAACGCAGCCAGTAAAACAATTGCCATTAACTTGCCTAACGATGAACAGGTACAGTTAGAAAAAGGCACACGTCGTCTTCAACTCAAAAATGCGATGAAAGCCAAGTTTGATCATATTCTTGTGCCAATTTCCGAACAGCTCATCGTACCCGAACAACGCAAGCACATCACATTTGATGCGTTTTTTGCCAATACTATGTTCCATGAAGTGGCACACGGGCTTGGAATTAAAACCACGTTAGATGGCAAAGGCACCGTCAGACAAGCCTTAAAGGAGCACGCCTCTGCGCTCGAAGAAGGCAAGGCTGATATCTTGGGGCTTTACATGGTGCAACAGCTACTGGAAAAAGGCGTCATTACGGAAGGACAAATCGAAGACTACTACGTTACGTTCATGGCGGGTATTTTCCGTTCAGTGCGCTTTGGTGCGAGTTCTGCTCATGGCAAAGCAAACATGGTTCGTTTTAACTACTTTGCGGAAAACGGTGCATTCACTCGGAATGAAGAAGGTCAGTATGCGGTAAATATTGACAAAATGGCGGAAGCAATAAATTCTCTATCAAACTTGATCCTAACGATTCAAGGTGACGGTGACTACGCGAAAGTCGCTAGCCTTGTTGCAGAAAAAGGCAAAATCGACAAGCACTTAGCTGCCAGTCTAAACGCCCTGTCTGAAGCAAATATTCCTGTAGATATTACCTTCAAGCAAGGTAAAGAGGTACTTGGGCTGTAAGGTATGCTCGCACCATGTGCAGGCCACTTCATATTGGTTTAGCCAAGTGAAATTACCTCAAAAGAGTTAAACTCGACGGATATAAGCTATCAGACTTCATAATCCCTCAAAAAAGCCGTGTATCAAACATTGATAACACGGCTTTTTACCGTTTAATCACCTTAACGCAATGTACGAGTATGTGCTGGTGCTCTGAACAACGCATTCGCAAACATGACATTGAGGCCATCCATATAAGCTCTAAACGTAGGCTCTTGCGTAAACGCGATGATCATTCCATTTCCCACGGGTTGCTGAATAAGAAAGGGCTTATAGGCCAATTGCTTTTTATTTTCTTCCCATAGATACCCACTGGCTAATACCTTGTCTTCTCCTTTAAACCACGCAAGATTGTGGCCTGACGTGAGCTTGATGGGCGTATAAATGTCGCTACCACCTACCAAACCAACCACATTGGGCTTCACACCCGCAGTTAACCAATGCTCCTGATCAACCGCTACATTCGCGAGTACACCCGCAACATAGTCAGGATTACTGTCTGCATTCACGATAGTATCCAGCAACGCCTGATGGGAAGAGATTAGCGTTCCACTGACTCGACCTTTATCAGGGCTAGGTTCATCATTACTGTCTCTTACCGCGTACTCTCGGCTTACATCCAACACGTCAGCATCAGCAATAAACTTCGTTGCGCCTGACATTGTCACAAGCACACCACCTTCAGACACCCACTCGTTGATATGACTAGCACCACTTTCTCCAAGCGCTGACTGATAATATCCGTGTGGCAATATCAATACGTGGTATCTGGACAAGTCTGCATTACTTAAGTCAGCTACATTAATTGCAGTAACGGGATACCCCATCTGACGTTCAATCACAAAGCGGGTATTGCCCGCGCTTGTGACAGATGTTGATTCTCCCCAAGCCATGGCGACCTTCGGTGTCACCAATTCAGGTGTATTGCCGCTGCCTAAGCTTGGGCCTTTTATCACCCAAGAAGAGTTGACGCCATCGACAATGGCCCCCGTTTCTTCAGCCAGCGTCGTCACCAATGTCTGAATATTAACATTTTGATTTCGTCGCTTCTCGATAATCAGAGAGCCTGCTGGGTATGTCTTGCCCCCTTTTAACGTGAAGGCTTCATTTGCACTTTTTACTATGACATTCTCGCGAAGCGCCATCGTTAAAAAGTTTACCGCAGCCATGTCGCCCCACGGAATAATGTAAGCAACGTCTGCATTAGGGTTAGTCACCTTAGCGCGCAATTCAAGCTTATCGCTCACAGACTGAGTTTTCGCAGACACGCGAGAGCAAGTTTGGGCGTCAATATTAAACATCAATGGTAGCGACCAGCCTGTCACATCATAAATCTCGTCATGTAAATGACGGGCTCTGCGACGTTCTTGCTCTTTAATAAACGCCTCTGACATGTCAACTTGCTCGCTGAATGTCGTGGTAACAAAGCGTCCTTTGGGCTGTGCACTATCTATGATAAATGTTCCTGACGGATAAGATGCAGAACAGGCTTTGAAGGGCTCTGTTGCTTGTTCCACTCTGACACCATGTTTCGCCATTAACCGCGCCAGCTTATATGCGCCTGCACGATCGTACTCTGGTGAAAACACATAGTAGCGTTGCTTTGTATCGTTACCGGCTTTAATGGCTGACAGTTGATAATCGTAAAAATCTTTTAATAACTTTTTGCGGTGCTTCGCGGTGGCTTCTGCGGTAGAAATCGATGCCACAAACTGCTTTTGTACCGAGTCAGCATAAGTGTAAATGTCGCCATTGCGTTTACGAAATACTTCGCCACGAGACGATCCCACTTCATAGGTCGAGGCTGACGCACCATAAAATGTTGGCCAGCTGTCGCCATATCCAGGATAAAAGGCATCGAAGATTTCCCGCGTAAAATAGTCAAATCCAAAGGCATCAAAATGCTCACCGTGATTTTCGCCAATTAGCCCCATATTCTCAATTTGCGAGGCTGTCATATGGGGGTTCACAGGTTGTGCGGCAGGCGCGAAATAGTAAGACGCATCGCCCCCCATTTCGTGCAGGTCGATTACCACTAGCGGCGTGTAGGTATTCATAGCCGCAATACGGCCTGCCGTTTCAGGCTGAGTAATAGCAAGCCAGTCACGATTCATGTCAAATAAGTAATGATTGGTTCTGCCGTTTGGCCAAGGTTCATTATGCTCTGCACTCTGGCGGTCTGCGCTATGTTCCATGCCAACTGTGGCATAATAACGGCTGGTAAAGCGGGTTCTGCCATCAGGGTTTTGTAAGGGATCGATGAACACCAACGTATTGTTAAGAATCGACTGATTAGTAGATTGCGTGGGCGAAGCAAGCAAGTGATACGCTGTAAACATGGCCGCATCTGTACTGCTGATTTCATTGCCATGCACACCATAGCCAAGCCATACAGACGCCGGTAGCGTGTCGATAAGTGCTTGCTCATTATCGTGCAAATCTGGATTCGCTAACTTTTGCATATTGCTAGCAAATTCATCCAGTGATGCAAGATTGGATGGAGAGCCTAATACGGCATAAAATAGCGTTCTGCCTTCCCAGCTTTTCGCGTATTCAATCAGCTTGATCCGCTCTGGTGCTGCACGCTCTAGCGCTTCAAAATACCTTAGCATTTGCGCATGACTAGAGATTCGCTCACCAGGCGAGTAACCCAAAACATCATTAAAGGTTGGAATATCTTTAGTGTATTGCGTGTCGGGCCAATGTACGGTCTCTGAGTTTGAAGAAAGTGTAGCTGACGTATTCTGCGCATGCGCGCTTGTCGTCACACTTAGGTGTAATAAGAGCGACGAGATTACAACGCCAGCGTAGCCAATAAGCTGCTTAGTGATCACACATATTTCCTTAAAAATCCATCATTTGTGCGGGCTAGTATGCGTGAAAACCCTGTTTAAAGTAAGCGTATTGGTCGCAAACTTTGTTTTTATTGCCGCGCCCGATGAAAAAATATTAATCCGAAATAACCCTATCATTTTCTTGATCTTTACTCTTTCATCACTGATATTTTTATGATGGTAAATGCGAGACGGATAGATGCTTAAACCTGTTAGCATACATGACTTAACACCCGGCATGTACGTGAATGGCGTGCTGGAGCAAAAAGGCGATTTAAAAGTCAAATCTAAAGGGTTAGTCAAAACCCAACAAACCATTAATGGCCTGAAAGACAAAGGCGTACTTATGGTTGAAGTCGACTATGCCAAAAGCAAATTGCCAGAACCAATGCAAGCGCCACCCAAAGGCGAAACGAGCTCATCACCTGCACAAGCGCCGCTTAGCGCACAAATGGAGAGAGCGGAACAACTTACTTTGCAGGCAAAAACCATTCAGCGTGAATTTTTTCAAAAAATTAAAGAGAATGGCCATGCTGAACTCTATGCTATGCAAGACCTTAGCTTAGACGTAATTGACTGCGTGATTGAGTGTCCCCATACCCTGTCTTGTCTCGCACTACTAAATCGGGCTGACAACTACTATTTTGAACACTCACTTAACTGCTCTACGTTAATGGCCATGTTTGCCAACCATTTAGAATTTGACAAAGAATGCATTGAGGATTTGAGTTTTGCAGCCCTTGTTATGGATATAGGGATGGCGAATGTGCCGATGGATATTATCAATAAAAAAGGCAAACTCACCAAGCCAGAAATGGATGTGGTGTCAACCCATGTGGATATTGGGTTAGACATTATTGAACGCTGCGGTGAAGTTTCTCACATTGTCAGAGAAGTCATTTTTGCTCATCATGAGCGCTGTGATGGCAGTGGTTACCCTGATCAAAAAGCAGAAGATGAACTGAGCCAATATGTGAAAATGGCTGCAATTGTCGACAGCTATGATGCCATGACCCGAGACCGCCCATATCGAAAAGCCCTTAGCCCCACCAAAGCGCTGCAAGAAATGCTTGTTGATGATGCTTACGATCGACAGTTGGTGCAAAGCTTTATTCAATGCTTGGGCGTACATCCCGTTGGCTCTCTTGTTAAACTTGATAATGATCGCTTGGGCATCGTGATTCGGGCGAATAAAAAGCAGCCGTTAAAACCCACCGTCATCACGTTTTATCACGTAAAATCTGCCCATTACTCTGAAACCAAAATCTACGATTTGCGCAAAACCGATACGCAAATTGAATCAAGCGTCAGACCAGAAGAATTTAATATTAATCTGCAAAAGTTTTTTAAAGAGGTACTAGTCAACAACCTTGATTAGTCTAAGATGACATTCACTACCAATCTGTCAGGGCGTTCATACTGAACTCATGGCCCTTAAATGCCAAGATCACATGTTGCGGCTCAATCGCCACCAGGTACAATCCATCTGCTATCAACTCCCCCTCGCTCAATCGCATTCCATTCACTGAAATCCAACGCTCAGACGGATTCGATGCATACATATGCGCTGAAAAAGATAAACTGGGTAAATCAGTTAATACCCACGCAGGCAACTCATGAATAGGTGGCACATCAGGAGACGCCATCTTCGTTGTTGGCAAAGGAGCGACATTATCGTCATCTACTGCGGCAATGGCCGCCTCAAATTTTTTCAATAAATCTGGTGAAATGCCCGACGTAATTTCCGTTGTAGATGGCTCGTTAACTACTTCACCACCCGCATAGTCGTCTGTTGATTGGGTGACAGTATCATTGTCAGAGGTTTCAGCGATATTGCCTATATCTGCTGGTCGTGTAATTGATGATTGTGGTTCAACGTGTGATGGGTTTGGCGCACCAGTGGTGGACGCTGATTGTGTATCCGGCGTCTGCTGAGGTGCAGGCAAATATACCACCGTCGGCGTATTCATTTGAGCGGCGGTTTGCGTGAAAGCGGGGCCATTGAGCAATGTAACCCATGTTGAAAACTGAGACAGATTATATCCCACACACACACCGCCAACTGCGAGCAATAATGCCGTAGCAGCCGGCTTTAAGTAGTATGAAAATCCACTGGGAATAGTCTGCGAAGACGGAATGAGCAATCGACGGTTAAATTGCTCAGACAAATGCGAATCGGTTTTATAAGTAACATTCGCATCGGCACGGCTGCCTTTCATGCCATCAGAGCTTGACAGTAACTGCGTGGTGCGCGAGCGCTCAGCTGGTTTTTCGGTCACTCCGCCAGCAATTTCCACGGTTTGTGCTGAATCAATTTCTACGGTCAACACGCCCATTTCGGCTAATCCGCTGACCATATCTGAGCTGGTCACCAAACCTGATTTTCTAACATTAACCGGACCATTTTGCTCAAGCACCCGCGTGATCACCATGCCGGGTAGCAACTCGCGAATCGGAATTTCTTTACGCATACCAGCCCCCCACGAAATAACCCGCCACAATCGAACAAACAAACAGAAAGGCCAGATAATGTGTTTGATAGCGCAAGAGACGATCTTTTATCACATCTTCACCTAAGATCTGATCTGCCGCCGCCAAAAAAACATGTTGTTTTACTTGCCGATCCTGACGGCTAAAAGCCAGCGTTAGCGCCCTGTCACAAAGTAAGTTAATCACCCGAGGAATCCCAGCTGAAACACGGTGTACTTGCTTTAATGCCGAGTGGGTGAAAATACTGGCGTCCCCCCCTGCCACTTGCAGCCGATGCTGGATATAGGCTTTAACTTCTGACGCTGACAACGGCAACAAATGATAACGTGCTGTAATGCGTTGGGCGAGCTGGCGAAGCTCATTGCGTTTAAGCAACTGTTGTAATTCAGGTTGCCCAATTAACACCACTTTTAACAGTTTTTCGCGATGGGTTTCCAAATTGGTAAGCAAGCGTAGTTGCTCTAAAACCTCGGGTAATAAATGCTGGGCTTCATCGATAATGAGCACCGTGTTGTGCTGTTTACGATGGTTGTCCATCAAGTGGGATAAAATCAGATCGTTGTAATATTTAAGCCCAGCGTGTGACGCATCGTAATCAATGCCTAGTTCATCACACACCGATGCCAATAATTCTAGCGCCGACAACGTCGGGTTTAAGATCATCGCAACTTGCGTATTATCAGGCAGTTGTTGTAACAACTTACGCGACACGGTGGTTTTGCCTGTACCCACTTCTCCCGTTAACATCACAAAGCCGCCGCTTTCACGCAAACCAAAACTCAAGTGCGCCAATGCTTCTTTATGACGAGGACTCAAATACAAATAGTCAGGATTCGGTGCGATAGAAAACGGATTGTCCGATAATCCGAAATAACTCAGGTACATGCTGCTTATAACCAGTCTATTAATTAAAATAAATGCAAATTTGCGACGCTAAACCTACCATTATTTAGTCAACCCGCAAAGGATTACCTTGATAAATTCTTTCCCTGCATTTTCTGGTAAACTACCCCACATAACGTCACCTAAGCTGAACAAGTACGACATCGGCTCGTTTGCGCAATATGCAAATAGGGGACTTTCACATTACGATCATCGAATGAGTAACAGCGATATGCAAACCTATTTGGTTGGTGGCGCAGTGCGCGACACCCTGCTTGGCCGCACAGTAAAAGACCGCGACTGGGTTGTAGTCGGCACAACAGAAGACGAAATGCTCTCTAAGGGATACATTCGCGTGGGCAGCGATTTTCCGGTTTTCTTGCACCCTGACACCCGCGAAGAACATGCATTGGCGCGAACAGAGCGTAAACAAGGTCGAGGATATACTGGGTTTGAGTGCCATGCCGATACCGACGTAACACTTGAGCAAGATCTGTTGCGCAGAGATTTAACCATTAATGCCATCGCACAAGCACCCGACGGCACATTGGTAGACCCATATGGTGGCAAAGCCGACCTCGAACAGCGAGTATTGCGCCACGTGTCAGATGCATTTATTGAAGATCCGCTGCGCGTATTACGTGTCGCACGTTTTGCTGCTCGCTATCACCAATACGGCTTTACCATTCATGCAGATACCCTTGCCTTGATGAAACACATGTGTGAAGGCGGAGAATTGAATGACCTCTCTGCCGAGCGCGTGTGGCAGGAAACCGCGAAAAGCCTCTTAGAAGATCATCCCGAGGTATACTTTGAAACCCTCAGAGCCTGCGGAGGATTAAGGTATTGGTTCCCTGAATTAGATGCATTATGGGGCGTGCCTAATCCTGCAAAATGGCACCCTGAAATCGACACTGGCGTACATACGATGATGGTACTTGCACAAGCTGTGCAACTTAGTGACGATATAGATGTGCGTTTTGCAGCCTTAACCCATGACCTAGGCAAAGCCCTAACACCACCAGAAAAGTGGCCTTCTCATCATGGACACGAAAAAGCTGGACTAACTGCTATCGACGCGTTGTGTGAACGCCTAAAAGTGCCGAATTCAGCCCAGCATTTAGCGCGCTTAACCAGTGAGTTTCACGGACACATTCACCGCGCATTCGAATTAAAACCCGCTACGCTGTTAAAAGTCTTTAATCAATGTGACGTATGGCGTCGGCCAGAGCGTTTCTCTGCTATGTTAACTGCATGCAAAGCTGACGCCCGAGGCCGAACGGGCTTTGAGCAAGATGCTTATACGCAAAAAGAGTATGTAGAACAGGCCCTTGCGGCTGCCAATGCCATCGACGTTCAAGCTATCATTGCAGACGGGTTTAGCGGTAAAGGCATAAAAGATGAGCTGGATACGCGCCGAATACGTGCCATTGCAGAGGTGAAATCCCAAAGGGCCGCGTAATCAATTTACTCAACCCGCGGTTTAAAGGATAATGCGCGACAATTTATACCTACAGGTATTACAGGTAATAACACTATGACGTTCGAAGAACTAGAGCTCGATTCAAAATTATGCCGCGCTGTGCATGAAATGGGATTTACCCAACCAACCAGCATTCAGGCAGATGTAATTCCCCATGCAATGGATGGAAAAGATATTCTCGCCTCTGCCCCAACCGGCACAGGTAAAACAGCAGCATTCTTACTGCCCGCTTGCCAGTTTCTTATGGACTATCCGCGCCGCGATCCTGGTGCGTGCCGCGTGCTTATTCTTACGCCTACCCGCGAGCTAGCGCTGCAAGTGTATGAGCAAGCGGTCGCTATTTCTCGTCACACTAAACTAGTCTGCGGTGTGATCACAGGGGGTATCAATTATGGTACAGACCACGACACACTCGATAAGAACCTTGATATTTTGGTCGCCACGCCGGGACGGTTGCTTGAACATATCACGCAAGAACGCTTTGACTGTCGTGAAATCGAAAGCTTAATTCTTGATGAAGCCGACCGCATGCTCGACATGGGGTTTGGCGCAGTTGTCAATCAAATTGCCTCGGAGGCACGCTGGCGTAAGCAAAGCATGCTCTTTTCGGCAACGTTGGAAGGCGATGGCATTGAAAAATTCAGCCGCAACATCTTAAATGAGCCAGAAAAAGTCGAGGCCAACCCAAGCCGTAAAGAACGTAGTAAAATTCTTCAGTGGGTGCATTTAGCCGACAATGCCAACCATAAATATGCGCTACTCAAACACATTTTGACTGAGCAGGCTGAGACGACTGTCGTCTTTGTAAAAACCCGCGATCGACTAAACGAATTGAAGCAATTGCTTGAGCGCGACGGCATTATGGTGTGCTGGCTACAGGGCGAAATGCCACAAGATAAGCGCATCGCAGCGTTGGCGCGCTTTAAATCAGGTGAAATTAACATTTTATTGGCTACCGATGTGGCAGCCAGAGGGCTTGACATTGAGCATGTCACCCATGTGATTAATTACGATCTGCCTCGTACTGCGGATATCTATGTTCACCGCATCGGCCGCACAGGCCGAGCAGGACGCAAAGGCACAGCCATATCCATTGCAGAAGCGCATGATATGGGCATTCTTGCCAAGATTGAACGCTACACAGAACAGCGCCTTAAACGCCGTGTGATCGATGGCCTGAAACCTCAAAACAAAGAAGCCAAAGTGCCGGTGAAGAAAAAGAAAGTCAAAAACAAAGACAAAACAGGCAAAAAAGCGAAGAGCAGCGGAAAGAAAAAGTCGCCGTCTGCCAAAAAGAAAAAATAGAGGTCATTCATGCAAGGCGCTAAATTCAAACTCGACAAAGTGGTACTCGCCACGGGCAATCAAGGCAAAGTGAAAGAGCTTGCACAAATGCTAGGGGCCATGAATGTTGACGTGGTTCCGCAAAGCCAATTTAATGTTCCCGACGTACCGGAAACAGGCACCACCTTTGTAGAAAACGCCATAATCAAGGCTCGGCATGCCGCTAAACTCACGGGGTTGCCCGCCATCGCTGACGACTCTGGATTGGCTGTCGACGCCTTAGGCGGCGCACCGGGGATTTACTCTGCTCGGTATGCCGGTGAAAACGCGAACGATGCCCAAAACATCGACAAGTTATTACGTGAACTTGATGGTGAGTCTAAGCGCAGCGCCCGTTTTATTTGCTGTTTGGTATTTATGCGCCATGCCGATGATCCTCTGCCCATTATTTGCTTGGGTGAATGGCACGGCGACATTGCACTGACTCGTAGTGGCGATGAAGGCTTTGGGTATGACCCAGTATTTTTTGCGCCAGCACTGAGCAAAACGGCCGCGCAATTAAGCAAAGAAGAAAAAGCACAGGTGAGTCATCGCGGGCAGGCTCTTCGCCAGTTAACCGCCGAGTTGGAGCGTCTGTTTGATTAATCCACCTTTGGCCTTGTACATTCACATTCCGTGGTGCGTGCAAAAATGCCCTTACTGTGATTTTAACTCACATGGCCTTAAGTCGGCGCTGCCTGAACAAGAGTACATTGCTCACTTGCTGTCAGATTTGGAGTCAGATGCTAACTTGACGGGAGACAGACCGGTCACCTCTATTTTTATTGGTGGCGGTACGCCTAGCTTGTTCTCAGAAGAGGCGATGGGAAAATTGTTAGAGGGCGTAAAGCAGCGCGTTGCATTGGCACCGAATGCTGAGATCACCATGGAAGCCAATCCCGGCACTATTGAAACCCAACGTTTTACCGGCTTTTATCAAGCGGGAGTGAACCGTATATCAATAGGCGTGCAAAGCTTTCAGCTAGACAAGCTCAAACAACTTGGACGTATTCATAACGACAACCAAGCGATTCAGGCAGCAGATTACGCGCGCGCAGCGGGCTTGAATACCTTTAACCTTGACTTAATGCACGGTCTGCCCAATCAGTCTATCGACGATGCATTATTTGATTTAACCACGGCTATTCGCCAACATCCACCACATTTGTCTTGGTATCAACTCACAATTGAGCCAAACACCCAGTTTCACTCTAAACCGCCAAAGCTGCCAGAAGACGACATTTTGTGGGACATTCAGGAAAAAGGCCATGCAGCTTTGATGGAGGCGGGTTATCAGCAATATGAAATATCGGCTTACAGTCAGCCGGGGCACCAGTGCCAACACAATCTGAATTACTGGCGCTTTGGTGACTACTTGGGCATTGGTTGCGGCGCACATGGGAAAATCACCGACACTAACACTGGAAAAATCATACGCACAGTAAAAGTAAAGCACCCTAAGGGCTATATGGATTTAACCCGTGACTACACCGACAGACAACATGTTGTGGGTGAAGACGAACTGCCATTTGAATTCTTTATGAATCGATTCCGACTCGTTGAAGCGTGCCCCAAAGATGACTTTGAAGCACTAACTGGCATCCCCTTGCCCGCCGAGACGCAACATAATCTGAATATGGCTATGAATAAAGGCTTGATAGTTGAAAATAACCAAAGCTGGCAAGTGACGCCACTGGGACGCCGTTACCTGAACAGCTTGTTGGAAATGATGGTGTAGTTAATTCGCTAGCCAGCGTTGAGCTAGCGAATTCGCCGTAAACGGCTGCTTAGCGTGTTAGCTGGGCTTGCTTGCCAGAGCGTATCACGTTGAACTTTTTCATTTCAGGCACTTTATCTCTGAGGTTGTCTTCCACCCTATCGAGATAATGCATTTTATTGCAAAACCACTTGGCTTTGTGACGAAGCTTTTCAGCTTTGGTTCCCACGTGACGTTCTATTTCTTGTCCCACTGATTCCAGACGTTCCGTTAACGCTTCAATACGTTGCTCTTGTTCAGCTGTGCCGTCACTAGCAAGCCCGCCAATAGCAGATAACACGCCGCCCAAAGAGGTATTGATAGCCTGTTCAAGCTGCTCTTCTAGCTCTTTGTCGACCAAATCATCGACGTTTTCTAACTTGCCTGGGCCGATATAATAGTTATCGCTGGCATGAATAAACCGTTCTTTAATCCGTTTTTCAACCCGCTCTAAAGAGCGTTGTATCTTGGCGTAACTATTGTGCTCAGTACCCACTAAACCAACATACACATGTTCGATTGTATCAACAGCCAGCTCAACGCCTTCTGAGGCCAAAATAATCATTTTGGGTACCACATAATGAATACCCTCAGCAAAGCTTTCTAAATCGGCTTGTTGACGCGGATCAAGCTGAATCCACTCACCTTGAACAATTAGCTGTTGCCTGTTGTTTATCTGGTATACCGTGCGGGTTTCATCAATCACACGAATATGGTCATCATTGACCACCAACCCGTATTTTAAGTCAACATTACACTTAAGATCAGCTGCTGCATTGATGCTTACAAGGCAAAGCAGCAGTGTAAAAAGGCTCCGAAACATGCATCTCTCTTATTTCAATCACTAAGACTATTTTGAACGTAATCGTCTAGGATAGAAAGTACCTTCAGATAATTAAGCCATTAATTCAGTTAATTGGCGTTTCTAACTAACCGCGTAAATAAGAAGGCCTGCTTGGTTCTCGCGGTATTACTGCCATTAAAAAAGGCAATGGCCCACGCCCTAACGGGATCGGTGGCGACGGGTGTTGATGTCCAGTAATCATCAGACTGTGAAGACGGAAATACGGTTTCATTCAACGCAGGACGCTCGCATCGACGCTCAACAAGCGTTTCCAGTTCTTTAATATTGGGCAGTCGCCATCCTGTTTTATTCGCAAAACTGTATCCGTGCGCCGTTTTCAAGGCTTGTTGCCAAGTTAACTCATCGGCATCGCCCACGCAGTCACTGCCATCCCACGTTTGTCCCAAGCTACATTGCATCCACATCAGTTTGTGCAAATTATCGGTCACCGTGCCATCAGCACCGACATTAAACCGACTGGTTGGGGCTGTATTTGGCACATCAGTGTTACAGTTTTGTGCTAACGCAGTAAACGCAGTTAAGCCTAAGAATATAATCAGCACTTTCATTTAGCGTCCCCCTCTTACTAGCATGACTCTGGCTGGCGTGCTTTTTTGTAGAAAGTTGTCGTTCGCACTGGAAAAATCAATCGCCCACGCATTAATGGCATCGCCAATTGACGCGCCATCTACGCTAGATACTGATGTCCAGTACCACAGCGTCCCCACACTGAATGGATCGATGCTCGGAAACATACTGACATCAATGTACGGACGTGACGTGCGACCGTAATGAACCAACGACAATAATTCTCGATGGGTCGGCAAACGCCAGTCATTAAAATTGCATAACCCTACGCGATTCACTTCGCTAACGAATGCCGTCGTATTACACGGCGTGATAGAACATGACGCAGCAGCTGAGGATTGCGTACCCGCACTACCGCCGTTATCGTTCTCGAAGTACCACGTGTAGCTATGTTGTCTGGCATGCAGTCCAGAACCAACCGTTTTCACTTCCCATACCAATCCCGTAATGTTGTCGCGCACACATGACCAGCTTTGAGTTAAATCGTCTACCTGATCACCAAGGGCGTCCAATCGGGTAAAATCAAATCCGTTACTGCCCGTCCCTGCTTTTTCTGCGGCATTATTTCGTGCAACCGCATCATGGCCGCGATGTGCATCTTGTCCCGGATAATCGGCTTCAAAATCGTTGCTATTCGTTTGTTCAGTCGCCTGAATTAGCGACCCTGTATCATTCAACGGAGAGAGCGGGAAAGGCTTAACCGTTACGGTTACACTATCGTCTACTTTGTTGCCAAACGCATCGGTGACTTCCAGTGTAAAGGTAACCGTTTGCGTTGACGTTACCTGCGGTGCAATGGCAAAGGTCTGTAACGCGTTTGCCTGTTGAATGGCGGGCTGCAATTCGGAATCATTCAGCCAGTTATAAGTTAAAGGGCGAGCGTTCGGAATCGTGGTTTGTGCCTCTCCCAATAACAAAATATCTTCTCCAGCATGCACGGTATGCGACACACCCGCATTCACGGTTGGCACGGTATTGCTCTCGCTCAGTACAGTAATAGCTAACGTTGCTTCACCCGTTCCGCCTTCTTTGTCGGTCACCGTTAATGAAAATGCCAGCGTTTGATTGTCTTGTGCAATCGGAGTGGTAAATGCAATACTTTCCCCGTCTTTACTCACGCCAGACAGCACGTTTGTTCCCGCAGTTTGCTCCCAACGCCAGCTCACCAATGTAGACTCACCTTGAGCGTCAGTGTCGTTACTGGAGCGCGCGTCTAGTACCACTTCAATGCCCGCAGGAAACGTGAGGTTAGACACATCTGTTGGCCGTATTACACTAATTACCGCAATCGGCGGCTCATTTACGGGTTGAACCGTAATCACCTTAGCATCAGAGCCTTGATTGCCTTCGCCATCGGTAGCAATTAAAGAGAATGTATAGGTTAACGGTGTGGTAGTTTCAGGAGCTTGAAAACTGGCGGTGGCCGTCGTGGTATCTTCATGAGTAATGGGAATATCAGGTGCGACACTCCAGCTATAAGTAAGATCGCTGGTTTGCCCCACGGCTTCACCTGTTAGGGCCACCAGCGCACCTTCGTTCACCGTCGCAGGTGTACCAATTTGCACGACTACCTTCGGCGTAGGTGTATCGTCTTCGCTCTCAAGCGAGCTACCGGAACACCCAATTAATACCAAGGCCATTGCAGACACTACCATCCAATTTGCGTAATCTAACGCGTTCGCCACACCTGTGCTTTGCATAAACCTCTATGCCTCAATAAGATAATTCAAACGACTACAGCTGACAGAGATATCAGAAAGCGGCCTTATGGGTTTGAACCGATTCGATAGGACAATCACGACAATTTTCGTTTAATTTGAAGTCGACTTTTCGCGATCTTCCAACAAACGAACCTGCACTGCTTCCAATTCTTTTTTATTCGCAGCAATATCGGTTACGTCGTAAATCATCATACAGATATTATCAACCTGACCCGTTGTACTGGTTAACGCAGACAACGTGATGTTCTGATACATGACATCCTCACTGCCTGTTATCGGTCGATAATTGGGAAATTTGAATAAAAATGGTCTTTGCTCCCACGTCATAAACGCACGAGTACGCAATTCAAACACAGGACGGGTTTTGCGGTTAAACCATTCTTCGTCAATATAATCAAAGACTTCAAAAAGGGTTTTCCCCCGCACTTCACTGGGTAGTTTGCCGCTATGGCTTTCCATGAACCCATTCCATACTTGAATACGGTTTTCACGATCAAGCACCACCACACCCACATCTACGGTTTGGATCATGTCAATTAGCCAGTGCATTTCTGTCATATCATCTTGGCTCATGACCTAATCCTCCAACAAGTGCGAAAGTTTATAATTCATTACACGCATCGACTCTTCTGTAAACAACAGCACTAGGTCACATTGAACATTGTACCCTTCTAAGCCATAACTTAACTCAATGGCGAGCGAGCGCTTCCATTTCATTTTATTCGATGCAATCAGCTCGGTCACATTTCGATGCTGTCCTAACACAACCGGATGCCCTTGGCTAAACAATAAATCCAGCTGAATCGCCAAGCCACGAAGGCAAGTGCCAATAAGAATATTGGCAGCATCCATTAGTAGTTCGAGCTGAACTTGATCGTCAACATTTTCTTTAATATCAAGAATTTTAGCCACATCGCCAAAGCTGGAATCGCTTAGAATAAACAACGCCTCTCCAGCCACGCCAGGGCCAACAAACCCCTGACAAATGCCCGACACAGACTCTTTTTGTTCGATATCGCTGAGCATCATATGCAACTCAGACACTTCAATCAGATTCACGTTAGGAATAGGTAAGCGAACGAATACATTGAAAATGCGAGCAAGGTGATCACCAGCCTGCCCCATCGCAATATTGGTAATCTCTTGATACACGTCGCGAATATCGGCGGGCAACGCGTCTGAGTCGATTTCCTGCTCTTCTTCTTTGGCAAGAATTTGGTGTTTGTCGAGAACCGCTTTAAGTTGTTCAGAATTAACCGGTTTTTCAATAAACTCAATTGCACCAAGCGCCTTAACCCGCTCATGGGCTTCGGGTTGAACATCACCTGAAATCACGATGACTTGTGTGATTAAGCCTTTTTCTTTTATGGCTTCAAGGGTTTCATACCCGTCTAAGACGGGCATGTTAAGATCGAGAAACAGAAGCTGTCCCTTCCCTTCCTCTAACGCAGCAATGGCTTCCTGTCCGTGTTTAGCAAAATGTATCGATACCTCCCATTCAGGGGGCAAACATTTTGCTACCTGCTTCCTCGCAACCATCGAGTCGTCGCATATCAACACTGAGAACATATAGATTTTTCGCTTTTTCTAACTCTTTGTCTTCGCCAAAATTGCCGCACAATATATTATTAGCCTGAGGTTTGCTTCTTAATGGACAAACGGATGTTTAAAGACGAGATAACAATCGGCCAAAAACAACCAGCCCATTTTGACATCCAACTGTTTAATAGATAGCAGCTTACAGATTTTTTTCCAAGCTAATTCATACCCTTAACCTGAACAACTGCGGGTAATCCGACCAGAACAGGTAAAAAGTGTATGAATAACAATCACGTTAGTCGAAGGCATTCATTTTAAACGTTGCATTTATTTTCGCAGGCTAAATCAATATAGCCGAGCCATTAAAATAGAATACGCTTTACTTTATCATCGAGATTATTATCGGCAGACAAAGCGATGTCATAACCCCATTCAAACACAGAGCGATACTTGAACAGGCAACCGCATGCTCATCAATCAATGCTGCTCGGCTGGTGCCCACTGCGTGCGCAGCCGTACCTAACGCCAAGCCCTTGCTTTGACTGTGACTGCACCCTGTTAGCGTGAACACCCATTGCGACATCATCGCACCAGAAATGCCAGTCAGAATCACCATTACCGCTGCAATTGAGGGAATGCCGCCAATTGCCTCGGCCGTTTCGATAGCTAAAGGTGTAGTAATCGATTTCGTTAAACTCGTTAATAGCAGGGCCGTGTCAACGCCACTTCCCCACAATATTAGAAAACATGAAATCGGCCCCATAATGCCGCCCACCAGCATCGCCGCTAACCCTTGCCAGCCCAGCACTTTAACCACATACAGGTGTTTAAACATAGGCACTGCCAGCACCACAGTAGCTGGCGCCAACATCCAATGAATTAAGCTTGTATAAGTTAAGTAACTACTTACTTTTTCATCAAGTAGATAAATAAATACATATACGAGTAACGCGCTGGGCAAGATTGGGTGCAGTATGGGTGTTGCATGACACTTGCGATACAACGCAGCAGAGAGGCTGTAACAAAAAACGGTCAGCAATAGCCAGATAACAGTAAATAGCATGGTGACCTATTAATTCCTATCCGATGGATCGATAGCCGCTTTTCCGGTTAACCACTTGAACGTATATAGGGTGCAAAGCATGCCAATAAATGTACTCACCACAATCGCAATCAGCACCACAAGGTGAGAGGAAATCTCAGACCAGTATAAAATTACCGACAGCGTCGCTGGCACAAAAAACAACGACATATGTTTAAGTAAAAACTGGCTCACGTTATGCAGTGCTGTTGGCGTATTGCCTGCGCCGAGTAGAACCAATCCACCAAACAACAGGAGTAAGCCAATGAGCGGTGATGGCATGTATATACCGATATTTTGCAGCACATCCCTCGCCAGCCATTGCCCAGCAAATACGCACACCAATACGAGGGTTATCGCTTTTGTCCATTCTATTGTTATTTTCATCATCCGGTGTGGGTATCCATTAGAAGACTGGCTAATAGGTAAACGTATAGCACGCTTGAATAAATCCCTTCAACTGTATTACTGGACTATCTAAGCCATAAGCCGCTGCCACAATTATGTAAACACCATGATTGGGTGAGCGAGGCATCTCAATAGCAAGGAACGGCTAATAAAAGAATTTATGTAATTTGGCTCTATATTTTCGGCTTACCTTCACCTCGTCGCCATTGTTAAGTGTGGCATAGTATTCACCGTTAGAATTTGGCGTGAGTTTTGTTACATGGCTCATATTAATCATGGCAGAGCGGCTCACACGAGGAAAGCAATGTTGGTGCAGTTCGGTTTCTAATTGTTTCAGTGTTTGGCGCACAATAAAATTGCCCCTTTGGGTGTGTAAATATAAGTAGTCACCTGCTGCTTCTACCCATAATATCTCACTCATCACTAAACGAAGTCGCTCTGTACCGTTCTTAAAAATGAGGGTATCGCTATCGGGAGACATGCTCGCTTGTTGCGCTAGCGACGACATAAAGCCCTCTAGCGTTTTGCCTGTTTTTTTACCCAGTAAATCCGTTAACTGCTGTTGGCGATCAAATGCAACTTGCTCACTATATGCTTGTCGGAGTTTATTCAAGCAACTCGCTAAACGCGCATCAGAATAAGGCTTGAGTAAGTAATCAAACACCTGACACTCAAATGCTTCTAGCGCAAATTCTTGGTAAGCCGTAACAAATATAATTTTAGGTAAAAACGGGGCGTCATTGAGCGCGTTCACCAATTCAAAGCCCGACAATCCTGGCATTTCAATGTCGGCAAAAACCACATCTGGTGTAAGGGTATGAATCGCGTCTAATGCCTCTGCACCGCAGGCACAGTCGGTTAGTACGTTGAAGTCTGACTCCTGCCCAATGCGCAGCATGAGTCCTTCTCGGGCAAGTGGTTCATCATCAACAATAATGGCAGATATCGGCATAGTGCGCTCTTGAGTGTGCTCTGGATCAGGTTAACGTCTACATAGTCCAGTACAGTTCAACCACCATGACAATCTTTCGCAAGCGAGAGATCGTAACGAAATATGTCATCTTCTGCCGCTTTTCCCCAAAAAAAGAGGCTGTACCAAACTGGCAAACAGCCCCATAAAAATTCAGGAAACAATACATGTTTTATTAAACATGCATTCATCGGGTCACTAATCCGACACGAGGAGTGTCGAATAACGGCTGCCGATAGTGAACCCATTTGTGACGAATGATTGGCAAACGGTGATAAACGTGTACAAACCCATGGTAGACAGTTTTGCCTGAGCAACCGAAATGGCTGGCTTGCTCAGGCTGCCTCTATTCAGTCGAGTTTTGCGACCAACGTGCTCATATCAATATTGGCTTTTCTGGCAAGATAATACGCACTGCCTTCTGCACCGTGCGACATCGCAAAGGTTAGCGCATCTTGACCATTACAGCGCAGCCCCTCGGCAATTTGACGATATCCCAAATGATTACGCTTAAGCACATGACGCAAGCGTGCTTGATTGTCAGTTTTCAATGCTTTGCACACTTTTACCAATACACGCTCTGTAGATGGGTCTATCGCAGCAGACGCAGTCGATGCTGCAGTAAGTCCGACACTCATCACAATGGCTGATAAACATACAGTTGCTTTCATAACTTATCCCCTTTGGTATTACTCTCAACTCGCTACGAGTCAGATGTATGGAAATAAGATAGTGAAATAAAAAGCAAACACACCACGAAAACGGCTCTGTTACGGAAACGCACGACGAAGCGATAAACCTAGTATTTCATAGGATAAATCATCGTTTCACGAGGTTAATGACCGCATTCAAGACACACTTATTTACAACCATGTCACGTTGCAGACTCAGATACATGGGTGAAAATAACATCAAACTAGGCAGAAGTATGAAGTGAAGACTTGAGAAAAACGGTGTGCAGAAGGATCACTTATGGAAGTTAGCCTCAGTGATCTGAATAGTAAAAACCCCGCACAGGCGGGGCTTTTTGAAATCTTAGAAGATGCTGTCTTGGTGCACCTTAATAAACATCGGTGTGCCGAGTTTACTATAATCGATTTTGTACTCTTTACCGTTAAGAGTTTGCACAAAAATCAAGGTTTTTTCATCGCCAAACACATCGCCTAACGTAACATCGACCAGTTCCATATCCATCATTTTCGCTTCACGCTTATTATCAGGAATCTTGCCGGAGTATTCCTTCAAGCCTTTATGTGTGACTAGCACAGGCGGATTGTCTTCACCGTTAGTCAACAACAAATCAAATTTACGAACCTTATGAATAATCGTATTTCGACCACTAACAATATAGGGCTTCTCAGTCATGAGTTTCTCCGAGTAGGAATACATCGACTTCACCTTCTCTTCTATTTTCGTTGTTATTTGTTCCAATAACACTGGAAGATAGCAGAGATCAAAACGCTTTAGTAGCGATAAAACTAACTTTTAGCATTGAATACCAATACTTTAGTTCATTTTTCAATCAACACCAACCAAACCACGAGAATCCGTGAATAAATGCCTTTTGAAACAAGAAGATGATTTTTACCGAATAAATCTTACGTACAGTGTGTCTACTAAAAAATAGGCACAAATAAGCGCAAATACGCTTATCAAGCCCAGCTGAGAGCACCCGAAGTAAAGGGCAATGGGCAGCAAACCCACTTCGTTAGGTGTCATGCCGCACTCTCGTTGAACAAAAGTTCGCCAAACAATCAAAACCAGACGGTTTATAGGATGACAAGCGCACCAAAGTTTCTTATACTGCGCCACGCTTGAGGGATAAAGCACCTTGCCAACACTCTCTCAACATCCTCCAAAATGGCCCTTTAGCTCAGTTGGTTAGAGCACCCGACTCATAATCGGTAGGTCCCCAGTTCAAGTCTGGGAGGGGCCACCATTTTTATCAAGGCTATTAGCCTTAGTAATCAATAACATCCTTAGTCAAAATTTTATTTTTGTAGCATGTCTATAGCAAGAGTTTAGTAAACTCTTTCCCATGTGAGCTTAAATTGGTCGGACAAAATCGTACCTTTGAAAATTGGAATATCTATATTCTTATCTTTCAGTTCTTTCCTCATCACGCTTCCCAGTTCAGCATCTGAATTTGCTCCCAAGTAAATTGCTCCGAATAAAGAAGGGGGTATATCAAACAGATGTATAGCTTTTCCGTCCTTATCTACATCACAAAATGATAATGTTTGATTTATTTGCCTAGTAACCCTAACCTCCTCTTCGTAAGCCCAGTCGATCGACTTTGTACCCATGACAATATTGTAAAAGTCGTCATGATCATCATCAATCTGAGGAATTTGAGTTTCATATCTGATGTGGATAGGCTTAGTAAACTCATTTTGTGAGTTTTTTTTGAAAGAAAAAGTCATGTTCTTCGTTAAAACCAATTACGAAGCCTTGATGATTCTGTGCGTAATGTGACCACATTAAGAGATTTTCGTTTGTTTTGCTTAAACTAAGTATTCCAATATTACGTTCTATGGTATCTCGAAGGTTGTTGCCTAAAGTTTTCGAGTTAAATTTTTCTTCTTTAAACTCGTTTAGCTCCTCGACTACTCTTCTAACACTGTTTCTATTCTCTTCCGTCTTTTCATACTTTGGCAGGTTTTCCCATAGCTTCCACGCTTCCTCCGCAGACTCTTTTAGAAGTTGGTCCAATCCCCTTAAATTAAGTAAAAAGCTGCTTTCAAAAGGATCATTAAGAGCTGACAATTGAGAAAATCTTATTTTTAGGTTTGATATCACATCTCGTCTTTGAGGGGGTAAAAATTTGCAGAACATTAATAACTTGCCTTATACGGTAATCCCATTTTTCAGCGAAGTCTGCCAAGGCCATCTCCGCTTCAGCTAATGTGGCTGCGCCGTAAATACTTTTCAGGTCAGCGGCAATGACCTTGCGCTGTTTCCAGTTCACATAGCGTAGAGAGTGGCGAATTTGATGTACGATACACAGTTGTAACTGCGGTTTCGAATAAACCGCCTCAATGGCTTCGGGGAAGTCCAATTAAGTAACAACGAAGAAGTTAGAATTAGACCTATGAATTTGATAAAAAACCCAGCGAAGAGCTGGGTTTTATTTGGCTGCAACTTGTTGGTTGCTAGCCTTAATTATTTCTCGTTGCATCTCGTTAGCGTTTTTCATAACTTTTTGAAAAACACGCTTTTTATCTCTCGAGGATGCCGTGTGAAAAAACGTAGAGAAACTGCTATCACTAGCCATTTCTTTTCGTTTGAATATCATATCAACTCTCCAATTTCCTCAAACACTAGTTACACAACCAGAACACATACACTAATATTTATACAAGTTTGACCATTAATCCAGATCAAAGTTACCTAAGATATATCAATCTGACAAGGCCTGTTCAAGGGACGCAGGAGTATACTTTTGCTTAACATGGTTGTCAATTGACGAAATATTATCCTTATAATAAGTCTCGTCATTGGTTAGATCTTTACTGAATAGCATTACTTTAACCCTATCTCGATACGAAGCTTTAAGCTTATTGACAACTTCTTTTGCTGCAAAAAACTGATCTATAAAGACTTCTTTTTCAATCCGTCTCCCCTCTACGGCTTCACGTCTTTGCACGAAGTCCCAAGCGACAACTGGCTCCATGTAGACGTATACTATTACAACAAGGCGATTTTTTAGTAACGCTCTATCTATGTTTTTTTCTGCAACAGAGTACTTCGACAATGTCCCATCAAGTATAAAGCTTTGTTTCCGCTTAAATACATTATCGACTATACGTTCAACTATGAACGAAACTGCTCTATGGAACAAATACGAGTTAGTGCCGTTATAATTAGGGATATGCTCTCGAAGTTCATCAGCGTCAATTCTAACCACCCTTCCTTGACCGTCTAGGTTTTCAATCAGCTTTTTAGACGTTTCTGTCTTACCAGCACCTGGAGAGCCAGCCATAAAAATTGAAACCGGATTTTCTTCAGGAGGGAACTTGTTTTTACACGTTAGCTCATTCGCAATTCGAGTACGATTGGCTTTGGCCCATGCTATCGCTCGCTCCTGTATAGCTAGCTCTTCTTCAGATAACGTCAATCGAATACTCCTTCTAGGGTACTAAGCTATTGTTCAATGTATTCAGTAACGTCTAAAAAAATGCTTCCCATCTGAATCGAGAGTATTACTTTGAATCTAAAAACATCCATTCCTTTCGAATTTAGTTGCAGTTCCCACGAGTTTTCTGGATATTTCTTCAGAGCATTTAACAGGCCTTTAATTATTTGATCTTCATCGATTTGAACAAGACTCAGCTTACTAGCTTTTCGAATAAGTTCGTTGGCATCATAGAGAGAATTACTAGATTTATTTCGTTGGTTGAGGCTAGGGCCAAGACTGATATGAATTCGATTCATCTGACTTGTATACTCAACCTGAAAATTATCTGCGTGTATGTTATTTGAATAATCTTCGTCTTGATAAGTGACATGGATCAAAGAATGTCCCTTTCTTATCGGTAGCTTCATAATTGGTAGCTTCATACGTTCCCGCTATTTACCTGATGGTTACCGTAAATTTCACTCAGTAAAAGTTACTTATAAATCAACTTTAACAGCTTTAATACTATGCTGACCATAGCTTCATCAACTCCAATCTGGCACTTACACTTCTGTTGTCAACTTCACCCAATCAAATTAACCACAGTCGCCTTATGCTCTGGCGCTATGTGTGCGTTCCTTTGCGACATTTCCCTACTGCCATGACCTAGCGATTCTCTGATAGAATTCAAATCAACACTTGCCACTGCAAGCAAACCCGCGAAGTGGTGGCACAGATCATAAAAGCAGAAGTTTACAATCTCAGCGTCTTTAAGTAGTTTGTCCGCTCCCTCTTAATGTCAGCAAGCGGTCTCACCTCTTCACCTCAACACATAAACCCAATCAGCATGAAACAAGTGCCACCTTGCAATACGTTTAAGGTTATCGGGTTAAGTGATATGTGCCAAGTTTTACCTGATTTGGCGTTGCCTGCCTCTACCTTGATGAACTTACGTTCAAAGTCTACATGCTCTCATCTGAGGCCAAAACACTTCAGATTTATGCATACCTGTGTGCATGATAAGTAACATGAGACGCTGGAATGTCCTTATACTCAGTTATGCCTTTACATAGCATTTACCAATTCTGCCCATTCTGTTTCAAATGATTCGAAGGATCGGCCTGCGACGGTTTCAAATGGCGTTCCGGTGTAAATTTGCCAGTAGGCTTCCAAACCTAAACGTTCGATCAAAAACTGGCTAAACGCGCCTTCTTGCAGGTAGGCAAGCCGTCTGGCTACCCCTGATTTTGCTGCGCCTCGCACGTTTTCAGCCTGTTTGAGTGGAATAAGCTCGCCGTGTTTCTCAGATAGCTTTGCCGCCGCCACAATGAGATCTTCGCCAAAATCTGGGTATTCTGGGCCCGTTCCTAAGCGGTGCTGAAGAAATACCGCTAATCCGTCGTCATAAAAGCGATCCCGTTGATAGCGAAACCCACTCACCGCGTACACATGGGTTAACTCGTGTACCAACGCCAGTCCCGCGTGCTCACCTTCACTCTCGTAGCTTTTTAGTACACGCTTTTCAGGCACATAAATGTGCTCTTTGTCTTGATATGGCGTTCTGTGTTTGCTCGACACATGCACTTGCAACTTGCCTTTAATGGGTGTGCCAGTGTATCCGGGCACATTGGCTAAATAGGCTGTGACACGTTGTCTGGCTTGCTCAATATCAGTAGCAAATGCATCAACCGCTGACGCAGACAAGGCATCTGGGTAATGTAAATCAAAATGCGCAGTTGAGTGGGTTGCAGCGACGGCCACAGGGAGCGTACATACAAGAGAACAGCACAGGGCGAATAGATAAAATGGGAGTGTTTTCATGAATTCCTTTCCATTATTGTGTTTAATTTTTTATTTTTGTAAGTTTTATTTTTCGTTGCACGAGATGTGCATGCTGATTAAAGCATGATGAAGATAGATGTAAAGAATAAAGAGGCGAAAAATCAGTCTATTAGGGTAAAATGGCTATTGCTCAGCGAGCCGTGCGTTATGCTCATCTTGGGCATCTTTTTTTAAGCTGGTTAATGATGCCGCATCTAAATTGAGCACCCTCATTACGCCTTCAAATGACTTTGCCCATTCTGCATTCTCACCGCTACCCATGTATTTCTGATGCATGATATTGCGAGATAGTTTAAGTAACGAAAGTAAAATCAGCACCAATTTATTCATATTTGCTTTTTCAAACAAAAGTGGATTGTGCTGATGCTGAATTACCACCACAAGCGCACTTGGCAGTTGCCAGCGTTTTGCTAAAAGTGCACCAATAACCGTATGATTTGCACCAAAATTCACTTTTTCTTTCCCCAACACTTCTCCCCAGCCATATTCGTCAGCTTCTTTTATGAATTTTGCGTAATTGGGATAGTTTTGTAGCAAAACAGGCACGCCAGACATATGAAACAACCCCAACATATACGCGGGATCAACCAGCGCTGGGTTCCCCGTTTTTTCTGCCAGAATGCCATTCATATCGGCAACATACGCACTTTTTCGCCAAAGCGGATCGAGAATATCCGCATCGGGAAATGTGCCTTTTAGTGCGACCGAATTCACGATCACTTCTACACGGGTAATGCCGAGTACCTTCACCGCCTGATCCAAAGACGTAAACGGCTTTGAGCGCTTGAATACGGGAGAATTGGCAATTTTGAGCATAGAGGCTGCCAGCGAAACATCAGACGTGATCAGTTTGGCGACTTTATCTAAGTCGGGATCTTCCTGTTTAAGTTCGTCTGTGACTTTATTGACAATGTCTGGACGAGGCGGTATCACAACTTTTTTCAAAAGTTCCTTTTCTAAAGCCGATACCTTTGTCGCCATAACTCGCCAACCTTAGTGAATGTTTTTAAACAAGAATACACACACTATAGTCGCAAATTGTGAAACAGATACCGCAAAAGAAAGAAAAAGAGAGCGGATAGTCGCTCTCTTTATCGTTAAATTAAACGCCTCTCGCTTACGTAGATTCACCTTTTTTATAGGGGATCTGCTCTTCGTATTCTTCTATCTTACGGGTTCTTTCAAGCGGAGAGCTTGTATGTCGCGCCAACCAATAATAAGCAACAGGCACAACATATAAGGTGAGAAACGCAGACACCGCCACACCCGCAAAAATAACCATACCAATTACCATACGGCTTTCCGCGCCCGGCCCAGACGCCAGTACAAGCGGCAACGCACTAAATACTGTTGTGAATCCGGTCATAACAATGGGTCTTAAGCGAAGTGTAGACGCGCGGCGTAAGGCATCTTCAAATGGCATGCCTTCGTCGCGTAGCTGATTGGTAAATTCCACAATCAAAATACCGTTTTTGGCCGCCAAGCCAATCAACATCACCAAGCCAATCTGGCTATAAATGTTGATTGTCATATCAGATAAATATAGCCCGATAAATGCGCCCACCAAGGCCAGCGGCACCGTTAACATGATAACCAGCGGATGCACCCAGCTCTCAAACTGCGCGGCTAAAATCAAATAAGTAATCGCCAAAGCAAGAAGGAACACAAAAATGACCGAGTTACCCGAATCTTGATATAACTGCGACTCACCTTTGTAATCAATCGACACTTCTTCAGGCAGCTCAGAATCTACTAATCCGCGTAAATATTCGAGCGCCTCTCCCAAAGTGTAACCATCGGCTAAGTTAGCGCTGATAGTAATGCTACGCATTCGATTATAACGGTTTAAGCGGTCAGACGTGGCACGCTCGTCGACGGTTAGCAAGTTGTCTAGCGGGATCAATTGATTGGTTTTTTGCGAGCGCACATACAAATTATCAATGCTCTGCGGAGAGCGGTAATCTTCTTCTCGCCCTTCCAGAATGACATCGTATTCTTCGCCTCGATCAAGGTATGTCGATACGCGGCGCTGGCCCAACATGGTTTCTAATGTGCGTCCAATCTCTGAGATCGACACTCCAAGATCGGCAGCGCGATCACGATCAATATTAATCAACAGCTGCGGCAACGTTTCTTTATAGTCAGAATCAATTCTGACTAGACCGGGGTTGTCGCTGGCTTTGTCAATAATAATGTCGCGCCAACGAACGAGATCTTCGTAGGTATTTCCTTGTAGCACAAACTGAACTGGTCGCCCTAAACCGCGTCCACCGAGCGAAGAACGCATGATGGCAAACGCACGAACATCCGGTATTTCACTGAGTTTTCCACTGACTTCCTCCATCAACTCGAAGGTACTGCGTTGACGCACATCCCATGGCACCATGCCCACAATCGCGATACCAGCAGATCCCCCAAATCCAGGCGTTCTTACCAACACCCGATTCACCTCTTCTTTATCTATGTATGGCAAAAGGATGTCTTCAATTTTTTTCAGGTTAGCCGCATTGCTTTCAAAACTGGCCCCTTCTGCGGCTTGCATCGCAATAAAGAAATTACCACGGTCTTCTTTTGGTACAAATTCACTGGGGATTTTCTGTGCCAATTGGTACAAGGCCACCAAACTCAAAATAATGAGGGCTGCCATAACAATGGGCTGATGCAAGGTTCTTCCTAAGGTGTTGAAATAACCGCCTTCTACCCGTTTAAAGCCACGATCGATCCAACGTCCAAAAGCAGAGTTACGCTCTCGTTGAGTAAGTACCTTGGACGCCAACATAGGCGACAAACTCAGTGCAGTAACACTGGAAAACGCAACAGCCGCAGCAATAGCCAACGCAAATTCCGTAAATAAACGCCCAATATTTCCTTGCAAGAACACTAAGGGAACAAACACGGCAATCAACACCATGGTTGTCGCAACAACGGCAAAGCCAACTTCTCTTGCGCCTCGATATGCGGCGAGCAACGGCGGTTCACCCATTTCTATACGGCGGTAAATATTCTCCAATACAACAATCGCGTCATCCACCACCAACCCAATCGCTAGCACCAGTGCCAACAGCGTTAACAAGTTGATGGAAAAACCGAGCGCATACATCACGATGAATGCAGAAATTAACGACACTGGCACGGTAGCGGCCGGAATGAGGGTCGCGCGTACGTTACCCAAAAACAAATAAATGACGATGATCACCATTAGCATGGCGATGCCTAGGGTGTTGTAAACCTCATTGATAGATTCTTCGATAAAAACCGATGAATCGTACGACGGCACAATAAAAATGTTGTCTGGCAGGGTTTGTGAGATTTGTTCTAACGCCTCTTTTGCTGAACGCGCCACTTCCAATGTATTGGCCTTAGACTGTTTAATAATCCCCAAGCCAATCATGTTAACGCCATCGCCTCTAAACTCGGTTTCATCGTCGGCAGCGGCAAGTTCAACGTGGGCGACCTCACCCAGGCGCACTAAATATCCGTCTGCACCGGCTTTTACTGTTAGCTTTGAAAAATCATCAGGGGTTAAGAAAGTGCGAGCAACACGCACTTCAAAATTACGATCAAGCGATTGCACTTCCCCAGCCGGAAGCTCGACATTTTCTGACCGAATAACCCGTTCAATATCATTGACGGTGACTTCACGGGCGGCCATCGCATTGCGATCCAGCCACACTTTCATTGCATAACTGCGGCCACCGCCAACCCTCACACGCGCAACGCCTTCGGCAATCGACAACCGATCAACAATAAAACGCTCGGCATAATCGGTTAATTCCATCACCGACAAGTTATCACTGCGTAGGTTGTACCAAACGATCACGTCTTCATCAGAATTAGCTTTAGATACTTCTGGCGGATCAGCTTGATCAGGCAGGTTATTCAGGGCACGGCTCACTCGCTCACGCACATCATTAGACGCCGCATCAATATCACGAGACAAATTAAATTCGATAGAAATATTACTGCGCCCGTTACGACTGGTAGAGGTAATATTTTTGATGCCTTCAATGCCGCTGATGCGATCTTCTAATACTTGGGTAATGCGGGTTTCAACAATGTTTGCCGACGCACCCGGATAATTTGTATTAATCGATACAATAGGTGGGTCAATGTCGGGATATTCTCGCAACGACAGCAACGAAATACACACGATGCCAAACACCACGAGCAAAAGGTTAACTACCGACGCGAATACTGGTCGTTTTACTGATATATTAGATAACAGCATACCCGTTGCTCCTTATGCGTCAGGTGATTGCACAGCCACGGCTGCACCATCGTTTAAACGCAATGTTCCTTCTACGACGACTTGCTCGCCTTCTTGCAAACCTCCACGAATTTGCACCCATCCCGGCTTACGCTTGCCTACTTGCACTTCACGCTTGCTTGCTTTGCCGTCGATAATCACAAAAACAAACTGTTTATCCTCAATAGGAAGCAAGGCTTTTTCAGGCACCACCAGCGTATTAAGTACCTGCTTTTGTAAGTTAATTTGTAGCAACATGCCGGGACGCAACGCATAATCGGGATTATCAACAATGGCGCGAACCTGGATTGAGCGGGTAATGGGATCAACGCGAGAATCAATACTCTTTATTTCCCCAATAAACGCATTGTCTGGATAGGCAACCGTTTTCGCCGTAACCTTCTGACCGATTTGCAGCGACGGTAGGTGACTCTCAGAAATACTGAAATCTACTTTGATTTTGCTCAAATCATCGAGCGTGGTGATGCTGTCTCCGGGTGAAACAAACGCCCCCACACTCACTTGGCGAATACCTAGCTTCCCTTTAAAAGGCGCGCGGATATTCAGCTCTTCTAGTTTAGCGCGAGCTACATCTCGCTGCGCCTTAAGAGCTTTTACTTTTGCTTCTTGTTCATCTAACAATTGTTGTGACGCGACACTCTTATTCGCCAGATCTTTTACACGTTTGAGTTGTCGTTTGGCTTCCTGCAAATTCACATCTAACTCTTTTACTCTGGCGTTTTCTTCACGGTTATCGAGCGTGAGTAGCAATTGATCTTTTTCTACACGGTCACCATCATCAAAATGCAGTTGATGAACTACCTCTGCTTTTTGCGCGGTTATTGTGACGGCTTCATTGGCTTTGGCTGTGCCCAAAGCCTCTACGATCACTTCAAACTCAGATTCTTTCACATCGTGCACCACCACGGGTGTAGCCCCCCCTCGTCGAGCGTTTTCAGCTTCCGCCTGAGGCCAGTTGAGGTAGGCCAGTAGTCCTGCTAGTGCAAGCACCGCAAAAGCCATCGGAGAGAGTTTGAAGGAGTTACTCATTGTCGATCCTTAAATCGTTCTATCCTGAAAAAGTTTGTCTTTTAGAGGCATTCATTTTTACAATGCAGTCATTGTCAGCCAATTTGTACGAATGACGTGCCATTTAGATTTATTTTACTTTTGTCTTGCTTAAGCGTGTTTGTGGGCTGTGAGCGTTCATTGCCTTCCACTCCTATGTGTCGGTCGTCAGTGGAAGACGCGCCCATTAAATCCACGCATGCCGCCTGTATTATTAGAATCGACGATCATCTCGTCGTTCTTCGAAAAAAAGCGCAATCGCATTTTTCACTTCCCGATGTGGCAGTCAACCATTCTCCATCACCCGCATGTGAACTTCACCGAGCGACATTTAGTGCAACGGGATTTAATGTTCACGTCACTCATATTTTAGGCGAATCTGCCGTGACGGATACCACATATTTTAATTGCCAACTCGCGGGAAATTTTGACAGTAGCACGACGTCTTTTCCTACTCCCTATTGGTCGCAAGACAAAACATCCGCTATTTTTGCAAAGGATCCATTCACCCTGACGCGCTTTGAATGGCACAACAGTGATGAACTTGTCACCGTGCTCGATATGTTCAATCAGTCAACCGAAAAACACCATGACAATCATCGTGTTGAATAAACTTTTCGACTCATTATTAAGGCAAATCTTGCTAACTGCATGATTTTCCCTCATCTCTTTTCTAAACTTAGACGTATTCACGTGAATAATTTTGCAGGTTTTATAGATAAGATTAATCCGAGAAACCGTTTTGGGCGTTTCTTTCTACCCTAAACCCGTTATACTGGTCGGATTAGTTGTCAAAGTGAAAAGAAGGATTAGACATGCCTCAGTACACTGCCCCTACAACCGACTTGCAGTTCTTATTGCACGATTGGTTAGGACTTGAAAAGCATTATCAGGGTCTCAATCTCGCTGAGTTAGACAAAGAATTGGTTAACGAAGTACTCGCGCAAGGTGCAAAATTTGCCGAGCAAGTGATAGCCCCGCTTAATCGTGAAGGTGACGAACAAAGCTGTACCCTAAAAGACGGCAAAGTTACAACACCAGAGGGCTTTGCTGAAGCCTATCAGGAATACATAGCCAATGGCTGGAACGCCATGTTAGGGTCGGCTGAGTTTGATGGTCAGGAACTCCCATACTCGATTGCCGTACCTGTACACGAAATGCTTAACAGTGCGAATGTCAGTTGGCGTTTGATTTGTATGCTAACGGAAAGCGCCGTATTAGCCGTTACCAAACACGCAGATGAAGCATTACAACAAACCTACCTGAGCAAGCTGATTTCAGGTGAGTGGACAGGCACCATGTGCTTAACCGAGCCACAGGCAGGCACAGACCTTAGCTTGTTAAGCACAAAAGCCGAACCAAACGATGACGGTAGTTATGCCATTACTGGTAGCAAGATTTTTATCTCTGGCGGTGATCAAGATTGGACCGACAATATTGCGCACTTAGTGCTTGCGCGCTTGCCAGATGCTCCAGCGGGTGTAAAAGGAATCAGCCTGTTCTTGGTGCCTAAATTTCTTGTAGATGAAAACGGTCAACCTGGCGAAGCCAACACGTTGTCGGTAGGCAGTTTAGAAAAGAAAATGGGCTTAAAAGCGTGCCCGACTGCGGTTATGAACTTTGACGCCGCGAAAGGATGGTTAGTCGGTGCACCGCACACGGGATTGGCCTGCATGTTCACCATGATGAATGACGCACGTTTTCAGGTTGGTTTACAAGGCTTGGGTATCGCAGAAGCGTCTTTTCAAGGTGCATTGAATTACGCACGTGAACGCCTTCAATCACGTGCACCACAAGGTGTACAAGCCCCCGATGCCAAAGCAGATTCAATCCTACATCAACCTGATGTCAGAAAAATGCTACTCACTCAAAAAGCCCTCACCGAAGGGTGTCGTGCATTGTCGATTTTGTATGCATCACAAATGGACATCGAACATTTTGGATCTGACGAAGAAAAAGCGAATGCCAGCAATGTCATTGCATTCTTAACGCCAATCGCCAAAGGGTTTATGACCGATATGGGCTCAGAAGTGAGCAACTTGGGCATTCAGGTTTATGGTGGCCATGGTTATATTCGTGAGTGGGGTATGGAGCAACTCGTTCGTGATGCGCGAATTACACAGCTGTATGAAGGCACCAACGGAATTCAAGCACTGGACCTCATCTCTCGCAAGCTCGCCAGAGACAATGGCAGCAAACTCGCTGCCACACATGGGCTATTTGCTTCTATGATTGAAGCTGTTGAAAATGCGGCTCTAAAATCACAAGCACAAACCTTGTTAAAAGAATGGCATGACACCTCTGTTGCTGTCGCTAAACAAGATGCCACCCAACTAGCAGGTGCAGCATACGACTACATGCATTACAGCGCTTACTGCCTTCTGGGTGTTTTATGGATCACAATGGCAGACAAAGCACAGCAAAGCGATAACCCTGTTCTTAGAGAGGGTAAATCGAATACCTGCGCATTTTTCTTAAAACGTTTATTGCCAAGAAAAGACGTGTTCAAAGCGAATTTGTTGGCGGATGCCGACGATTTACTGACTCCAAGCACTGAACAGTTTGATTATCAATAATTACCCGCGCTACATTATACCGCGAGTTCATTAAGCAAATACGAAAAAGGCGGTCACATCGACCGCCTTTGTTATTTCTGCATTCTAAGTTTTTAGTTGCTCGAGACGCATCGTGCGTTCGTGCATTGCTTCATGAGCAATCGATAATCGAAGAAGTCGATATCGCCATCGTTATCTAAATCTAACGCCGGATCTAGCTCCCCGCCAGTAAACATCAACATGCGCATCTGACGAAGGTCAAACGAGTCAACATCTCCATCACCGTCGAAGTCTCCTAGCAGACCTGCCGCTTTTTGAAGATTTACCGTCACCACTAATGGATCGTGATCTGAGCTTCTGTAAGGGCCCACTTCATCAAAGTTATAGCCTTTCTCATCTGGGTAGTAAGCCAGTGCTTGGTTATATTGCAGCTGATACGCTTCGTACGCATTAATACCCCAATGTGTTGCATCTACTACCTCTTCAGCAAATGCTGGCGATGCTAAAGCATGATCAAGACTGCCCACTTGCTCAGTCCCATAGAACCAATAGGAGTAACCGTTTTCGTCGTAAAGCTTACCAAGATTAATATAACCATATCCTTGGTCGACAACCACTGCTACACCGCCATCCATTTCAGTACGCTCAGCGGTTTTGATGTCATAACCGCGATCAGCTGCATTCACTTCAGTGAGTACGGCAATCGGATCTTCAGCAGAATACGCATTCATATCGCCTAATAACATCACACGCTCAGGTAAGTCAGAGGTTGCTAGGGTTTCTGCTAGTTTCACTACAGCCGATACACGTAACGCATTACATTTGCCCTGAATCACGTCCTGACTAGACGGGTTATTTGTATCTTCGTAACACTCGCTGCCTTTGGCACGAAGGTGATTCACAACCAAAGCAAAATCTTGCTCACTTTCAAGGTGAGTGAAAGACTGCACCAACGACGGACGCATACGCTTTAAATACCCATCAGGCATTGTTTGAATCGGCATTTCTATTACTTGCGCATCGCCTTTTAAGGCAACAACAGAAGGACGGAACAACAGCCCAACGGTCACAGCATCGGTTCCCACTTTGCTTCCATCCGCTGTCATCACGAAACTATACTGTTTCGCGGGCTCAAGCTTGGCATTTACCGCGTGTGTTAATGCCTGAATGGCACTTGCTGCATCAAAGCCATCATTTTCAACTTCCATTAGCCCGACTACGTCTGCATTCATATCAGCAATCGCTTGCGCGATACGCGCTTCTTGTAGTACGAAGGCTTCCATTGATGACGCACCTCGGTTGGCAGGGTAGTCAAACGTCACACCACCTTGTCCATCGGGCTGACCATTAAAGTAGTTCAATACATTGAATGTCGCGATGCTTAGATTACCCGCATCCACGTCTGGTGCAGACACACGGTTGCTGTACACCGTAATAGGCTCTACCGCATTCACTCGGAATTTGCCGTAGGCGTAATTTAACGGCCCGCGTGCGTCGAGGGTGTCGGCAACACGAATCGCATCATGGTAGCTAAAGTTAGGGTAGAAGCTTAACTGCGCTGGATAAGTAGCCGAAGAGTTATCTTCAATGACCAACAGATTACGCTTGTTTTCAGCATCAAGTTGATTGAATGCATCTGTATTAGGCGCAAACCTGTCTGACGGTTGCACCTTCAGCTTATCACTCACCTGCACTTCACCGTAACGCCACAAGCTGTTGACGCTAGTAACGGTCGCATCCACTACACTCACCATCATGCCTTCGTTTTGTTCAAGTACATCACTATGGGCAAATGGAATGTCTAGCGGGAAGGTAGAAACAGAAGCTGTCGCATCACATGCTGCCATGCCGCTCACATCAATCAAAGAGGTTAATCCGAAGACCTCTTCAACTTTTCCTGCTACGCGCACAACGGTATTGGCTGCTGGCAGGTCGGTGGTCGCCACGAAGATACCTTCAGACGTCGTTGCGTCACCATCTTCATCAGCCAGCTCTTCTTGTAAGAAGAAACCATTATCGCGCACTGCAGTAACCACACCTTCAAGGATCACTAACTCACCCGCCAACGGTGACTGATAGCCAGAACCCTGTACCGCGTGAATACGTGTTGCCTCTTCAAAACACTGACCTACAGCCAAGCCCGGCGCTGCCCCAAATTGCTCATAAGTGCCAGTACCCGGTGTACCATAATCGTTACCGTATTTTTGTTGAGATTCAGCCGCCCAATTCGTGCCGACATTATTGTCAGCCTGCGCTGCGCTGAGCACCATTGATGCGCCATTGGGATCTGGGAAGGTTGAACCGTTATCATAGTACACTTCATCGACAACCGTTCCATCTGCTTTTGCCAAGATAACTTCATCGGTACCATTACCCAAGAATACGTTGCTGTATACATAATTGGCATTTACACCACCATTTACAGCCGTATCACCGTTATTGGCAAACACTGCGTAGCCACCTGCTGGTACCACAACGTCTGTGGTAATTTGATGGCTGTCATTATCTTTGTCTTTGATAAACCAATTCTTGACATTCACAGCAATCAAGCCGCTGTTAAAGACTTCAAACCATTCGCCAACACTGTCGCTTACGCTAGACGGGTTTTGCATGATTTCAGTAATAACCAGATTGTAATACGCATCTCCCGTACCCGGTGTACCGTAGTTAGCATTTGTGTATGCATTATCCGTTGAGGCCTGTTCCCATTTGCTGCCGTCGTTATTATCACCCGCATAGTTTACCAATACCATCGAGCGTCCATTAGGATCAGGGAAGGTCGCACCGTTATCCCACTCTACGCGATCAACTTCTTCATTATCGGCATTGAGAATAACAAGCTTGTCACTGCCGTTACCTAGCGACATAACGCCACCGTAGACGTAATCAAAGGTAAGCCCACCGTTTACAGATGAATCGCCATCACGCCCTAGAATTGCATACTGTCCCATTGGTACAATCACATCTTGATTGATCACGAACGTGTTCGCATTCTCATCGGTAAAGGTCCAGCCATTTAAGTTAACAGCTGCAACGCCGGTATTTAGCACTTCAAACCATTCGCCATTTGAATCGCTAATGCCCGTCGGGTTTTGCATAATTTCTGTAATCAGCAATTGGCCTTTGGCTTCAACAGGCTCAGTTGGATCTGTGGGATCTGTGGGATCTGTTGGGTCCGTGCCACCATCGCCACCGTCGTGCGAACAAGCTTGGTTACCAAATATCGTTTCTACCCATTCAGGGTGATCAACAAACGGGTTTCGGTTTCCTTGGTATTCGTAAATGCGATTGTTGCGGTAACGCTCGGTGTTATCTACCGGATCAGCATTGTGCCATTCAATTAAGCGACACAAGTAGCCAAGATGCGGTTCTCCGTTGGCTGTAATACGGTTAACCAACGACAAGTCAGGTGTTGTGTCACTGCCCTGTCCTTCATAACGCACATCCATGTAAAACATCATGCGTGCCACATCGCCTTTCACTTCATTGCGAGGCTCAAACGAGTCAGCGTCTATTTTATTTGATGGAGCTTCTGTTAGCGCATTGTCGCTGTTATCAAAGTCAAGGTTATCACGGCTACTATTAATCGAAATATCTGTGGGACGTAAGTGATGAATATCAGTATACGCTTCCTGACTTTCATTTTTAAAGCCATGACTCTTAGGCCACGTATGCTCACGGTTCCAGTTATCAGGATCGTTATTTTGACTGCCACTTCCGTTCAACATTTTCGACATCGAGCGGCCAGAATACATTAAGATCACATTATCTGGATTTGCAGGGTCTACGTCTGTTTCAGTAAGCGCGGTCCAAACCTCAGAGTAAGTCAGGTTTTTATGTTCTGATGAAATCGCGTTGTTAATGGCGGTTTTAATCAACTCTGTTGAGGAACCCGCTGTGACTTCTGCAAGCACATTCGCGTAGTAGGCCGTATCGTCGAAGGTGTTGGCATCTTTAATTTTGTCTAAGGTTGGGCAATTGAAACATGGGGCGTTAGTACCCGGATCTGTGCCGCCGTTACCGCCACCATTGTCGCCGCCATCATTGCCGCCACCGTTGTCGCCGGTTGTTCCATCAGCAAACTGTTGTAACGGAAATGGGTTAGCCGCTGTGCTATTTTGTGTTTCACCATCAAGTTGATTTGTACCACTAAACTGCCATTCAGCAACGTTAAACACACCAGCGTTAGGCGCAGAGTTGCTATTACGGTATGCCCAGCCATCGAGATGATCCCATGCTTGACCTGTACCATCGACGTTAATATCGCCGAACACATCAACAACGGTATTATTACAGAATAGTTCGACTGCATCGTCACCATTGATTGACGCAGCAGAGGTAGTAAAATTCGGAGCGAATCCGAAGAACGCGGTAAAATTAGGTGCTTCTGATGCAACATATAAGTAGGTGCCAGCTAATGCTGCGCCTGCATCAAATGTGAATTCCTGACCATCAGAACCCTGACCGTTATTGGCAGAACCAATACCGCATTGGCTTAAGTCAGCAATATCGTTAATGACAAAAAGTTCTATGGCTTTTGGGGTACCACTGGACAGTGGGCCATCCACTACCCCCGTTATGATGATGTCGCTTGCTTGTACAGAATAGGCACACGCGAGCGCCAGCAATGCTGGAACACTACGTTTCATAGTCTCTCCTACCATGACTAATGTAGGGCCGATTATTTTTGTTATTATCGGCGAGGTTTATGTATTCGAATTTGGGGATAGTCGAATAGAGGAAGAGTTTAATATGTTTTTGTGACAGTTTTAAGTCAATTAGCTAAAAAAGCAGCATTTAATTTTAAAATTTAATACGTAAAGCGATATCAGCGATATGCAGAATGCAACCGCAATGAAAATTTAATACTTAACAATCAATTAATTAAAACCAAAAACCAATAAACCTCACTATACATCATCAATGATTAATATTTTTTTGATATGAATTTTAATACGAAAAAAATATTAACCGCAAAGTAAGAGAAGCGGCAGAACGAGCAAAGGCTAAAGACAACATTTAGCGCATCTTTAACAATTTTTATCGCTCTTAATTCTTTGCCATCGTTGTAAATGTATCTTTAAACCACGCATCGAGCATTGCTTTCTCGTAACGTAATGATTCATCATCAAAATACCGGTTAAGCTTATGATTAAAAGCCATATCTTTTAATTTCACATCGTCTTCCATCACCACAGCCCCTGTATTATCGTGAAGGGTATAATGCAGTTCCATTCTTGGAATATAGACATCTTTAATTAATCTAATTTCAGAGCCGCTGTTTCCCATTCCTACAAAAGATGCAGGCCAAACTTGGCCAGCCAAATCAACGTCAGTCACGGTAATTGTCAGGCTTTGTCCATCAGGTAATGTCGCTGCGAGATCAGATATATGTGATGTAAGTTGCTTTATCGTGCGCTCACGAAAGCGTTTATTGGATTCATTCGCGCCATCGATATCTGTATATTTTTCTGGGTTTTGCCAGTTAATTTCTACGTTTTGAATCTCATCTGTTGCTTTTGCAGCGACAGAAAACACAACAAGAGAGCTGAGTATAAGGGTAAATCGTGCTGTAATTCTCATAACACTGACTCCTCAATTGACTTATTCAAAGTATAGTATTTCCTAGTAATACTGTCTTTGTATAAAAAAGAGAACGTATCATTACGCCTACATTTCATTAAAAAAGGGGCCACAAAGTGACCCCAAACATGCGTTTTACAACGCTATTGCACAAACTAGTAAGGGCCGTCTAATTTGTTATCTGACTGCCACATGGCATGCCACACATCTGGCCCTCTTACGTAATAAACATGGTCACCGTGAATCACACTTCTGTCAGAGCCACCAAAGTAGTAACCACTTTCAGATTGCGGCGCGACCAATTCGTCAACTTCCGCTAATACAGGATCTTTAGTTGCACTATTCACCTCAAGCAGTAACAGACTATTACGCGTATTCATAAATAGAGATGATCTTGCAATATCCGTATCTGAAGACAGCGCCCGCCCATCAGGATTCTCAGTTGGCACGTGCCAAGCCTCCAATGGAATCGCAAAACGATACTGACCGTTAGTATTGGTAAACGTCAGTGCCTTGTAATCAAATTCTACTGGGGTATACGTGTTTTCTTTCACAATGGATGTCAATTCTTTTGGATTTTGTGGATCTCTGACATCAAACAAACTCATTTTCACGCCTGTTCTAACTGGAAGAATCACAACATCGTCAGTCACAGTGGTGTCATCATCATTAGACACATCGTCTGGGTCGCCATTCGTCGCAAGGTTTCCAGAGGAAGGAATTTCCACTTCCTGCCCCACACCAAGCAACAATCCATTCTCCATAGGGTGCAAATAGCTTGAAAAACCGGGTATTTCCAGACTACCTGCGACAAACGGCTGATCAGGTACGCTCAAATCAATTACGTATAAGGGATCTATTTGTTCAAAGGTGACGATATACGCTTTGTCGTTCATAAATCTAACCGCATACACATCTTCCCCTGGCTTGCCAATCGCTTCAGGTTGTTGCGCATTAGGCAATACAGCAACATCGTCTAACGTAGTTCCATTTTGCTGTAATACTGTTAGACGGTGGGAAGGCGTATCTCCTTGATAGTCAGTAGACACTACGCGCAGCATCCCCTGCTCTTCATCAACGCGAAGATTAGGCGCACCACGCCAACCCAATTGCCCTTTCACCATTCCCGACGCTTCGTAAGTTAACCCGTTTAGCGCAATTTTGTGAAAAGCCGTGCTTCCTTCAACATCCGACGCCAAATAAACATTCTCAGCTGACATGTACAACATGGATGCCTGAATACTCAAACATATCGACTCTCTATCATCTGGCTGAGACATATTGATTCGAGTGATCGTAAGCAGCTGCCCATAACCATCTTGTTCGTCTGCGTTAGCAGGAATATAGCAATCTGATACGGCATTCATTGGTGAAGTCACACCATTTACCGTCATAGTTGGCATTAAGGCATCGTCTGATACACTGCGAATGGCCTCATACGCCGCAATTTTCTCTTCGTCAGTTTCAGGAAAAGGCTTAATATCGTCAATGGCAGGCACATAACTGGTTGCCACGTATAATTGATTGTCGATACGGCGAGAGCCAAGTAACCACCCATCGATATCCATTTGCATAACGTCTTGGCTAGATGATGGGGTCGTTACATCAAACACCCCCATGCTCACTGCGGCTTTTCCAGGAGCCCAAGGTTCAATGCCAATCGCAGCAAGCGGATAAATTGGAAAAGACGCAGCCATAACCGCTAGTCGGTCTTTATGCAGATATAAACCTTCAATTTCTAGTTGTTCATTTTGCAAGGTAAGAGAAGACACTTCCGCCAACGAATAATCCGCTTTCCTTGCCATGACTTTCACTTTAGCGGGCTCTCTACCCTGCTCACTCCAAGAGGATGACGTGGCGACGTAGAGAAAATTTCCGTCATATTCAATGCGATCTGCTTCATCCACTCCCGCTTCTTGTGTGTTTGTGCTCGACACGCTACCGGCATCACCGAGCGCCGCTTCTGGGGTGGCTGTAATTTCAAAACGGGGCTGCCCTAGACCTAATGTGGCGGCATATACTCCATTTTTAAGATACTGACTGACTTTTTCCTCGCCAGCCTTGACCAACTCTCCAGCAAAGCCCTTTGGCGCTTTTACTTCTGGCGGCTTAGTTTGAGGATCAGGCTGCACGGGTTGTTGAGGCGTGGCTGTAACATCACCATCACCGGAACCGCCGCAGCCAGAAAGCATGACGCCTATCGCAATTACCAGTGCTGACATTTTCGTTTTTGGAAATTGCACGTTGTTTGTGTTCATCACCGTTTCCTTATGTTCGCATTTCACTCATTGCTTCACTGCCTCAATAGTAGATGTGCGCTTTTTACAAATCAGCAACAAAATAATACGAAATGTGAATATTTGTAACCCTGTACTGTGACATTCCTCAAGGTCTGGTAATCTATAGCAAGATTTAGCTAAATGAGAAGTTGATTGACTAAGTTTTTCATAGGCATAGCGCTGTACATAATGATTGCCAGTATCCCTATTGGTAACCACATTTACGCAGAAGAATACGCATCTGTGGTGGCTTCTGACGAGGTGAATGTTACCACCCACGAGTGGCAGTTAGGGGTAGCAATGGGGATTGGCGTCAAAACAAACCCACTGTTCGACGGCGACAACATCCCACTGCTTCTCATTCCCGATATTGCTTGGTATGGGGAAGCGTTTTATTTTGATAATGGCGAACTGGGGTATCAACTTCAGTTATCCAAACGCATGGCTATTGAAGGATTCGTTACGCCCGACACCGAGCGCGCATTTTTCAGTTTTCGCCACCCTGCTAACGTCTTTGCTCTGCCCAATATGTCTACGTCGGGTTTGCATGAACTCCCCAATATAAACGACGATGAAGGCACCCAATTTGACGTTTCGAAAGATGATGTCGCGAGCCGAGACTGGACGATGAATGCCGGCCTACGTATTCACTATTTTCTGAAGCAAAAAGAATGGCAAATTGCGTATCAGCATGATGCCCTTTCAGTGCATAACGGCGGTAAATTTTCTTTACATTACCGTCAACATTGGCAGATAAGTGAATGGAAGCTTTCTGCAAATGTGGACATTATCTGGAAAAGTAGTAAGTTACTTGACTATTACTACGGCATAGATGAACGAGATGGACTGGATTTTCGTTATCATTATAACGTGGATTCAGGTTGGCAGCCGCGTGTGGGAATCACTGCATCCAGACCGCTATCAGAAAATTGGGCGATTCTGGGCATGTTTAGCTATCAGCGCCTTCACGCAAGTTTATCCGACAGCCCTTTAATAAAAGACAATAATATCAGAAGCGCCTTTTTGGGTGTTGCGTACCGGTTTTAACAGGAGTCAGGATTGCAAAAAATTGGATGTTTGCTGATTGCCGCCTGCATAGTGTTATTTCCCTCTCCTCTTTTTGCGCAATCTCCAACATGGAAGGTGAAACCATCAATTTGTATCTCTCGAAATGTTGGAGATCGCTGCCGCATGGATATTCATATAGAGTTTGGTCATTTAGCACCAGGAGACTATTGCCTATATCAAGGCAAGCAAAAACTCCAATGCTTAACAGAAAACACGCGCCAACTTGGCACTACCGTTACTTTTTCACACAACATTGACTTAACCCTCATTGACTCCTCTGGAATACCTATTCTTACTCATCCATTGACCATCAAAGTCAGGCATATCGCCAACACACGCCGCAGAATCAAACAGCCTTGGAGCGTCTTCTAAATGAAAACCATACTTATCGTTGAAGATGATATTCGACTACAAACATTAATTGCTACATTTTTGCGGGAACAAGGCTTTGAGGTGGCGTGTCAGAATGATGGCGCGAATTTAGGTCACGTCGTTGCGAGTACTCAGCCCGATATTATTCTATTGGACGTAATGTTACCCGGCGAGGATGGGTTTTCACTATGTAAAAAGATCCGTAATGAATTTCATGGGCCACTGCTTTTCATGACAGCCAAAAGCAGCGATTTTGACCAAGTATTGGGGTTAGAGCTCGGGGCAGACGATTACATTATTAAACCCGTTGAACCGCGTGTTTTGCTGGCGCGAATTAATGCTTTGTTACGACGTGCTGCAACGCATCCTGACATTCATCCACTATCTGAGTCCCACTCTCTCACCTTTGGCACCCTTCACATTGATAAAAACTCTCGACTCGTCACCCTCGGCGACGAGAATATTTCATTGACCAGCCATGAGTTCGATATGCTGTGGAAATTAGCCAGCAATGCCTCGCAACTGGTGGAAAGGGAAGTCCTCTATCGAGAGTTAATTGGTCGAGAATACGATGGCCTAGACAGATCTGCCGATGTGCGTATATCTCGGTTGAGAAAAAAGCTTCATGACAATTCGCAACACCCTTTTAGAATTAAAACTATATGGGGCAAAGGCTTCTTTTTTGTGCCTGACGCATGGGATTAACCAGTGACACGTTTATTTCTTAGCTTATATGTGTTTCTTGCAATTGCACTCATTGGGCTAAGCGCAGTACTCGAGCCGCTGTTTTTTGATGATACTCAGTCGAGTAATCCACAAATAGAGACAATTGCGGAAATACTTAGCACGCACCAGACGCAAACAGACGACTTGCCTTCGCTACTTACCGTATCTGGCACGCCTTACCATATATTTAATATCGATGACATTGCTTGGCGTGAGGAAGACAATAAAATTCTCGCCCAACGAAAACCGCTCATTCTGTATGAAGAAGAGGGCAATGCGTTAATTTACTTGCAGCTCAACACGACGCAAATCATTGAAGTCGAGATTGCACGAGCAGTGCCTAAACAAGGCACTTTGCTGATTTACAGCGCTGTATTTTATCTGCTACTTGGTTTAATTATTTTCATTTGGGTCAGACCTTTATGGAAAGATCTTGATTACCTAAAATCCATTGCTGAAAACGTTCAACCCGATGGTTCGCTTGCTAAAGCCGAAGTCAGCAAAAACTCATTGATATTTAGTATCGCATCAGCCATCAACAGTATGAGTGAAAAAGTCAGACTGCTCATTCGTTCACAGCAAGAACTCACTGGCGCGGTGGCCCACGAGTTTCGCACACCATTGGCGCGTTTAAAATTCGCCTTAGCATTGCAATCTGAACAAGGCCCTCAAACTCTTGCGATGCAAGACGATGTCAAAGAATTAGAAAAGCTTGTTGAAGAAATGCTTGGCTATACGTCGATTGATGCTCAGGTTCCCGAAATGAATATTACGGATATTCCTTTGCAGCAATTATGCGAAACACGTATTGCACATATTCCTGAGTCAATGAAATCTAATACATCGGTACAGTTTCAGCCCAGCACTAAAGAGGTGTCTGAACACTCAATTACTATCAGTGCTGACAGCCACTTTATTGAGCGTGCCTTAGACAACCTATTACTAAACGCATGTCGTCATGCACACTCTCGCGTAATCGTTCAGATTAAAGAAGAAAAAGATCACTATCAGATTCATGTTGAAGATGATGGTGAAGGGGTTGATATCACGCTCCGAGAGAAAGTATTTGAGCCTTTTTATCGCCCAGACCAAAGCCGCAATAGACATCGCGGAGGCGCAGGACTCGGATTGGCGATTGTAAAACGAATAATGGAGTGGCATAAAGGAGCGTGCTTTGTAGCGTCCTCGTCATTAGGGGGAGCCTGTTTCGTGTTAAGCCTCCCCAAGAGAGTAACGACAGCAAGGTAATCGGTTGATTTTAAGCCGTCACCACACCAGCTCTGCTGCTAGCCTTAACCTGAAGCGAAGTGAACTAGCGCGATTCCTCAATTTACAGCCAGTACGTCACTTTGGCTCATTTGCGTACACACATAACGTAGTTCCGCACCTTGAATATTCGGATTAATATCACCGCCTATACAATAGTGTTTATAAAATTTATTAACGGACTCTGTACTCGACAATACCTCTGAAAAATACCGTTTCTGATACCCTTTCAAGTTCGGTAAACCAACGTAAATAGCCCCTTCCAGAGATGAAAGCATTTTCTTTTCGCCAATCTCCGATACTTCAATCATCCAGTTCGACACACTGTCGTGAATATCACCAAATAAATATTGAACAAACGGCGAACGTATCAGCCAAACGAAGATAAGAATTTCAACGAGGATTACAAAACTTTTCCACATAGATAGCTAAATTGATAAAGGTGGGTGTCTCTCACTAAACAACAATATTAAAGTAAAATGTGCAAAAGAACACCTTTTCGTATTATTTACGATAATAAATAGGTGTTTAATAATATATCTGAATAACACCCGTTCTTTTGAAGGCGCCGTAAAACTGAGGCCTGAGAATAAGGTACAACGAAAACAATCGTAAAACGCAAGTAACGTTAACGTATACATGTAAATACGAATTCCCATTTTCTTTTCCATCGCACGCAATAAGACTCACACACTCTGATCAAGATCAAATCAATACTAGATATAGCCAACGTATACTTATTATTCGCAGCAGGAGCAAAGTTGCGCACCTTCGTTTACACTATGGCATGCCGTATAAACGCAGAAATTGTTTTAGATTAAGACATTAGGTGCCAAACGTTGGTATACTCGCCAACGTTCCGAATCGAAACCTTTTGATTTCATGGACGACCCCGGTTGTACCACAGGCTGTAATAGGACCACAGAATGAATGACCAAATTCCGATTAAAGATGTGACCCCTGTTAAGGTTCACAAACCCGATCCGAAAAAGCACGACAATAGCTACCGTCCGCGTAGCCAAATTTATGTACGTAAAGTGAAGGGAGCGCTGGAAACATTCAGACGTTTCTTTGGTTTATTCTTTTTAGCTATGTTTGCCGTACTGCCGTGGCTTCAATATAACGGTCAACAAGCGATTTTATTAGATATTGGCGAGCAACGTTTCAATATTTTTGGACTAACCCTTTGGCCACAAGATCTCACCTTATTGGCTTGGTTATTCATTATTAGCGCCTTCGCACTCTTTTTCGTGACCACATTTGCCGGGCGGGTTTGGTGTGGCTTTATGTGTCCGCAAACCACTTGGACATACATTTATATTTGGTTTGAAGAAAAAATAGAAGGCAGCCGAAACAAACGCATCAAACTTGATGAACGCAAGATGGACTTTGACAAGTTCTGGCGCAAATCGTTAAAACACATCGCTTGGGTAATGGTCGCGCTGCTAACGTCTCTGACGTTTGTGGGCTATTTTACACCTATTGATGCACTATTTATTGAATTTTTCACCTTTGAGGCGGGCTTTTGGGCTGTGTTCTCTGTTTGGTTTTTTACACTGTGTACCTACGGTAATGCGGGCTGGATGCGAGAAATCATGTGCACGCATATTTGCCCTTATGCACGTTTTCAGGCCGCCATGTTCGATCGTGATACCCTCACCGTTTCATACGATCCCAATCGTGGTGAAGGCCGAGGCCCTCGCCCTCGCAAACTTAAGCATGAAGAACTCAAAGATAAAGGGCTTGGCGACTGTATCGATTGCTATTTGTGCGTGCAGGTGTGTCCAACTGGCATAGATATTCGTAATGGCCTCCAATACGAATGCATTAATTGCGGAGCCTGTGTTGATGCCTGTAATGGCGTCATGGAAAAAATGAATTACCCAAAAGGGCTTATCAGTTATACCTCTGAAACCGCGTTATCTGGCGGGAAAGTCAAAGTCTTCAGGCCAAAGTTGATCGGCTACGCCGTTGTACTTGCCGTGATGGTGGGATTGTTCGTTTATGAGGTAGTAAGTCGGGTACCGCTAGAAATTGACATCATCAGAGACCGAAATGCCCTATATCGAGAAACCAGTGACGGACTCATCGAAAATGTATACACTCTGAAGGTTCTGAATAAATCACAGCACACACAGAGTTACCTTATTCAAATCGATGGACTGACTGACGCCCGCTATATTGGAGAAAACCAAGTGACGGTAGAGGGCGGTGAAGTACTTAACTTACCTATTAGTGTAGCTGTGGATCCTTATAATCTAGATGGCATGACAACCGTTTTTCGTTTCTCTGTTAGTGCAACGGGAGATGCATCTGAGGGTGTTATGGTGTCTGAAGAAGTGAAGTTTATCTATCGCTAATGTCTCAATTTAATTTTGGTCAGTTAGGGCCGGATCTAATTTTGGATGCCATTGAGTCGCTTCCTATTTTCGTTGAATCTGGCTTACTTGCGCTCAACAGTTATGAAAACCGCGTCTATCAATTTGCCGCCACCGTAAATGATAAAAGTACAAGGCTTGTTGTTAAGTTCTATCGCCCCCAACGCTGGAGTGATGAACAAATCCAAGAGGAACATCAGTTTGCGCAAGAATTAGTGTCGCATGACATTCCCATTGTTGCGCCACTGACGTTTGACGGACAATCGCTACACCACTTTGAAGGGTACCGCTTTGCTTTGTACCCTTCGGTAGGCGGCAGGCAATTTGAAGTCGATAATCTAGATCAACTGGAATGGATGGGGCGATTCATTGGCAGAATGCACAATGTCGCGAAAGCCAATGCCTTTCGCTTCCGCCCTTCAGTGACTCTCGCGCAATACATTGATGAACCCATACAGGCACTTGCGAACTCTGAACTGGTTCCCCTTCAGCTGCATGATGCGTTTTTTAGTGTACTTGAGCACGTCGCCAAAGAGACCAAGGCACGGTTCACCTCAGTACCGTCTATTCGGCTCCATGGTGATTGCCACCCCGGCAACATTTTATGGCGCGATGGCCCTAGTTTCGTAGATTTAGACGATTGTAGAATGGGTCCCGCCATTCAGGATATCTGGATGATGTTATCGGGTGAGCGTTCAAATCAACTCCTTCAACTTGATACCATTGCTGAAGCATACGAAGAATTTGCCACCTTTCCGACAGAGCAACTTCCATTAATCGAACCGCTTCGTGCAATGCGCATGATTCACTATATGGCATGGTTAGAGAAACGATGGAGCGACCCTGCCTTCCCTCAGGCCTTTCCTTGGTTTGCAGATAATAAATATTGGGAGCAGCAAATCTTGGCGCTGAAAGAACAACTTGCAGCGCTTAATGAGCCTGCGCTCAAGCTTGGCTACTAATTATGACTTTTACGGAGTGGAAAGAGAAAACCCACTAAAGATTGCGTTTTTTTTACCACTCCTTTTATAATCCTCTACTGCTAAGGTGCCCATTTTTATAACTAGCAAGTATATAAAAAGGGATAATCGGGAAACCAGTGCGTTTACACAACTCTGGTGCTGCCCCCGCAACGGTAAATAAGTCAAACAGTTACACACTGATAACACCTGCTATCTACGCCACTGCTTGTAACGAGTGGGAAGGCGGTAACTGCGTAAAAATTACTTATGAGCCCGGATACCGGCCTTAGTCGCCCCGACTCTTTGGTTGGATTCTGTTTTTTGATGCTCGGGTGGAGCATCGGTAAGAGTAAACTAAATTATGAAACACACTTCCATTCATGTGGCGCTATGTGCTGCATTTCTTTCAGCAACTAGCAACCCAGCATTATCTGAAGTAGCAACTCACGAAAGTAGCCAAGCGATCGAAAAAATCACAGTTGTCGCCTCAAAAACAGCGATGCCGGTAGAGGCCATTACATCCAGCGTGCAGATCATTACTGCCGATCATATTGACGCACTGGGTTATATTTCCATTGCAGATATTCTAAACACTGCCACCAGTGTGAATGTAAGCAATGCTGGAGGAGTCGGTAAGAACACGACCGTTCGTATTCGAGGAGAAGAGGGGTATCGAACTCAGCTTTACCTCGATGGCATCGCAATTGCTGACCCAACAGCGCCACAAGTCAGCCCCATTTTTGATGATATTCTTACTAATCAAATTTCTCGCGTAGAAATATTAAGAGGGGCACAAGGGTTAGCCTATGGCGCTGATGCTGGGGGCGTTATCTCAATGTTCAGCAGAGGCTACGATAGACATGACGGTGTAAACGGACAGCTTCACCTAGAATTAGGCAGCGACGACACGCAACACATAAACACCAACCTTATTGCAGGTAGTCAATCGGGTACGCTTAGCCTATCAGTGTCAGATTTATCAACTGATGGCTTTAATGCACGTAAAGATGATACCAGTAACGAAAAAGACGGATACGACAATACGACCGTGCATATCACGGGGTCTGCCTTTATAACTGATCACCTAACAGCACGATTTGTTGTGCGCAGTACAGATGCGGAATCTGAATACGATGGTTGTTACGATAATATAACCTTCGCGCAAATTAATCGCTGTGAAAGTCGGTTTGATGGGAAAACAGCCCGCGCTTCTTTAGAAGGAAAATGGGACACGCAACAGCACCAAATAGCACTTGCCAAAACCGATATCACCCGCGATTTTCATAGTAATAATCTATTCTCATTCGGAAATGAAGGAGCGATAACCCAGTTCGACTATGCCGGACAGGTTAACGCTTTTGGCACGACCTTCCTATTTGGCGGCGACATAGAAAAACAAGAAAACCAACAAGCCAACACGCATCGTTATCAGCGAGGCGCATTTATTGAATCAGTAACAGAAGCATACAAAGACGTGTATTTTAACGCAGGTCTGCGCCACGACAATAACGACTCATTCGGCGAACATACCAGCTACCGCTTCGGCACATCGTACAAACATGAATTAGACAACAGAAATACACTCACATTTAAAGCCAGCAAAGGTACCGGATTTCGTGCGCCGAGCTTATACGAGCAAGACTACAACCTTTCTGATTTTGCTTGGGGTGCGGCAAAAGACCTACAATTAGACGAAGAGCTTAGTGAAAGTATTGACGCTGGCGTTATTTATTCGCACCAACACACATTGATGTTAGCCTTGACCTACTTCAAGCAAGACATCGAAAACGAAATCTACTATGACGGCATTAGCCATCAAGGTTACCTACAGCAACCGGGTCGTAGCCAATCAAAAGGTTATGAAGCGTCATTAGAGTGGGAACTAAGCAACCAAATTACCTTGCACTCCAACTATACCTACAACAAAGCCACTGATAACCAAAGTCAACCTCGTATCAGGCGACCAAAGCATAGTGCCCACCTAGGCTTGCTAACAACATGGTTAGACGGCAAGGTATCAGTGAATGGATTTGTAAAAGCATCTCGTATCGCGCAGGGAATCGGTGGAGAAGCGTTAAGTAATATCTATGTATTTGACCTAACCGCGCGTTACTCACCGTCAGACAATGTGTCTATTCAAGCGCGTGTGAATAATGCGTTTGACAGAGCCTATACCGAAGTTCTAGGTTACAACACCGCGGGGCGAAACATCTACGTAGGCGCGACTTACCAGTTCTAGCAACGAGCCCGCAGACTATCTTTCGTCTGCGGGAATTAACCGCATATCCTATCTTTGGGTATACCTATTTACCGATTAGCTGTGTTAACCTTCATCCCTCTTTGAAATACGGAAGTCAGTAAATAATGAAAAAACTGTTTAGCTTATTCATCGCAGCCTGCCTATTCTCTTTGCAAGCTTGCGCTGTAGAACAATGGAAAGAAGGAGAGCACTACGAGATCATTGCAGATAAAGCAACAGATGCTCCTGTGGTCACCGAATTTTTCTCATTTTGGTGCCCCCATTGTTTCCAATTTGAACCCATTGTTGGAGACATTAAAAAAGCACTCCCTGAAGACGTAAAGTTTGACAAAGTACACGTCAACTTTATGGGTTTCACATCAAAGGAAATCCAAGACTCAGTGACGCGTGCAATGATCATTGGCCGTGAACTTAATAAAGAAGAAGCAATTAACACGGCGATATTTCAGTTTATTCACATCCAGCGCGGTAACATTACCCGCTTTGAAGACTTACGTGGCAGCTTTATTGTCAATGGAGTTGAAGAAGCAGAACTTGAAAAGTTAGCCAAAAGCTTTTCAGTGAACAGCAAAATTCTGCAAAACAACAAAAAGGTTGATCAATTTAAACGTAACCTTCAGGGGGTTCCTACGTTTATTGTCAATGGTAAGTACAAAGCGAAGTTCACAAGAGACATGACACCAGACGACTTTGTTGAGCTTATCGTATGGCTAACTAAGCTAAGCTAAGGAATACACTCATGCTGAAAATAAAACATATCTCACTTGTAGTGATGGCAATGGTTCTTAGCTTTTCAACACTCGCGAATGCTAAGTGGGAAGAAGGCACCCATTACGACGTAATTAGTGAAAAAGCGACAAAAAAGAAAGAAGTGATGGAGATCTTCTCCTTTTGGTGTCCTAGTTGCTTCCGATTTGAACCACTGGCAAAGCAAATCAAGTCCACCTTGCCTGACGATGTTAAATTCGTTAAAGCACACGTTGACTTTTTAGCCTATGCCGACAACCAAACTCAAAATGATGCGACACTGCTCATGCTAGCGGCAAGAGCAATGAAAGATGAAGAACGCTTTAATCAGGCACTGTTCGATGCCATTCATAAAAATGGAACGAAGCCTGACTCAATCGACGCGCTGTATGAAATATACGCTAACGCGGGTGGCGATGTAGACAAGATGAAGAAGCTCGCAAAAAGCTTTGGAATTAAAAGCCAGTTCAATATGAATAAAAAACGTGTAGCGGGTACACGCAGCGTTCCAACTTTTATTATTAACGGAAAGTACCGCCTTAAAATTACACGAGATATGACGCCTGACGAAATCGTTGAAGCGGTAATTTGGCTAACATCTCAGAAGTAAACTCCCCCTTTAGTAAAAAAGGCGCATTTGCGCCTTTTTTAATGCCTAAAACGCAGTATCTCGATGAGTTCAAAGGCTCAGCAATAGATCTTAAGCGATACAACATAATACGCGTGTTTCGTATGCAGCCATCTAAACTGTAATTACTTAATTACACCGATGTAATTTTTGAATTACATTTGTATAATACGATTCATCTTTGAGCTATCGACGTTATTGAAATAGGTTCAACAGTGCAGTTTGTAAAACAAAAGCGAAGGCAATTAGCGATACTTATCGCCCTTCTCACGTTCATGACCAGTCACGTCAGCCATGCGTTCAACACGCCCACCAATCTGGCCTCTGTATTCGACGAAATAAAACGTAACGCTTCTATTTATCCCGCCAAATCTATTGCTCTACTTCGCCAACACAGTACATATTTACAAACCGCATCCCACCCAGAAAAAATACAATGGTGGTTGCAATATGCCAGCGTTGCAAGTCGCTTATCACTCACTGATGAAATGGAAAGCGCATTAAGCGCTGTATCAGAATTGCTGCCTGAAACGAAAAACAATACTGACATTTTTCGTTTCTTGGGTTATTCCGGCCATTTGTTTCGTCATATTGGTAGACATTCTCAATCAATTGTCGCCTATTGGTGTGCGTTAGAGTATATTCCTGCTCATTACTCACCGCACGCGATGCTACTCTCTATTGCCTCTGACTACGTCAGCCTCTCATCTCCCATCAATAACAAGCTCAGTCGAGATATTTTAACGATATTAAAAAATGAAACACACACCACCTTACCTGCACCTCTCGCGGGCATTGTTGATAACCTGCTAGCTATTGCTGCCTTACGAAATGGCAACTTCGACACTGCCGCTTACCACTTTAGAGCCTCTATGGATGCATTTTACGAGGGGGCGCAGCGTGCTGACTACATTAAAGCGGGGCTAAACCTACTGTTAACGTATTCAATGCAGGGCAATACCAACAAGTTTATTCGACTGAAGCAACGGCTTGATCGCACGCTGGAAAGCGAACCTTTAGATAACGACGCACAAGTTTTTTATTACTTTATTCAAGAAAATATTCAAGTAACACAAGGCAACACGCTGTCTCAACATCAAAAAGACCGATTGTCGAACCAGTTTTCGACACTTAACAGTAACCTCTATAAGGATCCGATAGTAGAGTTCATGCCACACTTACTTCCATCACTTCCGCCCACTTCGCCTGCTAACAGCAATATTACTAACGTGTTACCCATGTGGATGACCCAACACGCTTTTTGTGATGTTACATCACTCGCAGCAATCACCCATGATGATGCAATAGCGCGCACGAGAAACGTATTGAAAAACTGGCAAAGACAGAGACGGCCTGAGTAAAGAATGCAGCAAGTACGTTTACACGCAAAGTAAAAACAAAACGATAGACTAAAAACATCAAGGTAAGTAAGCAGGCACTCACTGCGTAGTACAGTGAGTGTCTATTATACTGTGCTTATGCCGAGATACGTGGGTGTATCTCGGCAAACATTAGCACGATAATGGATGGGACTCGAGTTAGTGTAAAGTGTTAGCCTAACTTGTCTGTCGCGATTCGATAGCGAGGATCTTCGTTCACGTTAATTTCAACATGACGTTGAGCTTGCTTCAGTAACGCACGACACTCTTCACTAATATGACGAATGTGAAGGGTTTTCCCCAAATCATCATATTTTGCTGCTAGGTTATCAATCGCATCTAAGCCTGAAGAATCCCATATACGTGACTCATCAAAATCAATCACTACGTCTTGCGGATCGCTTTGCGGGTCGAACAAGTCTTTAAAATGGGAAACTGAACCGAAAAACAGTGGCCCTTCAAGATCATACACTTTCCAACCGTCTTTATCGGTATGCGTACGAGCGTGAATATGGGTCGCATGTTTCCACGCAAAGACCAGCGCAGACACAATCACACCAATCACAACCGCGATGGCCAAATCAGCAATTACCGTTACCCCGGTCACTAAGAACAATACAAAAGCATCTTCTTTGTTCACACCACGAATAATTCGGAACGACGCCCACTCAAACGTGCCAATAACTACCATAAACATTACGCCAACCAGCGCTGCAAGTGGGATCATTTCAATTAACGGGGCAGCAAATAGAATAAAGCCCAGCAACACCAACGCTGCGGTAATACCTGACAAGCGCCCTCGCCCACCTGAATTGATATTAATCATACTTTGGCCAATCATGGCACAACCACCCATACCGCCAAAGAAGCCATTAACAGTATTAGCGACACCCTGACCTACACACTCTTTGTTGCCACGACCACGCGTATTAGTCATATCATCAATTAACGACAACGTTAATAGCGACTCAATCAACCCAACCAATGCCAATATCACCGCGGTTGGCAGCACGATGTAGAGTGTTTCAAGGGTAAACGGCACCATCGGAATGGCAAATGAAGGCAGTTCACCGGCTAATGAAACCGTCGCCTTTTGTTCTGCTGGCACCATATCACGCACGAAATCAATGACTGTTCTGGCTTCAAGATCTAAGCCATGAACCAACAATGAAACAGACACGATTGCCACTAGCGCAGCAGGCACTGCGGTCGTAATTTTTGGTAGGAAAAAGATAATTGCCATAGTCAGGAACGTTAACCCAAGCATGAGATAGAGCATCTCACCTTGCATCCAGCTAAGCTGACCAAATTCGTCAAGGACTTTGAACTGCCCTAATTGCGCCAAAAAGATCACAATCGCAAGACCGTTTACAAAACCTAACATAACGGGGTAAGGCACCAACCGAATGAACTTTCCGAGTCTGAAAGCCCCAGCAAGTATCTGCAAAATCCCCGCAAGAATGACGGCAGCAAATAAATATTGCACTCCATGTTGTGCAACTAATGCCACCATCACCACGGCCATTGCGCCCGTTGCACCAGAAATCATACCTGGTCGACCGCCAATGGCAGAGGTAATCAGCCCCATCATAAATGCAGCATACAGGCCGACCATTGGCTCTACACCCGCTACAAAAGCGAAGGCAACAGCCTCTGGTACTAAGGCCAATGCCACCGTAATACCCGACAGCACGTCATTTTTGACGTTGCTATCACGGTTGGTAAATATGTCAAACATGTATTTCCCCGGACTTCATCACCCAAATGCAGGTTTAGAAAAACCCGCGCGTAAAATAAACGGCGCAGTCTACCAGCTTTACCTTAGTAGATCTTTTAATAGATTGTTAATTGTGCACAAAACATACATTGAGGCATGTATCGGTCACATAATAGAAGTGAGAATAGGCAATGAAAAAGTGATAGACGTCAGAAGAGGTTAATCGGGGCTGGAGACGTCCAGCCCCAATAGCAGGTATTAACCTAGAATTTCTAGCAATTCTACGTCAAACACAAGCGTTGAATAAGGCGCGATTGCACCGCCTGCGCCTTGTTCGCCATACGCTAATTCATGTGGAACGTATAAACGCCACTTTGAACCAACAGGCATAAGCTGAAGCGCTTCAGTCCAACCTTTAATTACGCCACCTACAGGGAATTCAGCTGGCTGACCACGCTCATAAGAGCTGTCAAACACGGAGCCGTTAATGAGTGTACCGTGGTAATGCGTTTTTACCGTAGACGATGCTGTTGGCTTTTCGCCTTGGCCTTCCTCTAGTACTTCGTATTGAAGACCAGAAGGTGTAACAGTCACTTCTGCGCGCTTAGCGTTATCATTCAAAAACGCCTGACCTTCTTCGATAGCCGCTTTAAACTGCACTTCTTTTGCTGCTTGCATGCGCTTGTGAATTTCACCGAATGCTGCACCTAGCGTGTCGTTGTCAACTTGAGGGGCAACTTGATTAAACGCATCAGCAATACCTGCCTGTAGCGCATCTAAATCGATGCCTTCGAACGGATTAGACATAACCTGCTGGCCCATTTGGTAACCAATACCGTAGCTAGCTTGTAGCTCTACTGTAGAAAATTTATCTGACACAAGTCTTCTCTTCTTTTTAAAAATGTGCGCGAAGTGTAACACACAGATTCGCATTAGTGTGGTGAGATTGTTATCACGTTCGTATTGGTGGCATTTAAAAAATGCATTGCCAATAACTTAGGCGAATAGCGAATATTCTTATGGGTAAAATGACATAGACATGCATAGGTAACCATCGTATGGTAGCCTGTAATAAAATTACAAAATAAGCCTAAAAAATCATCTCAACTAGTGTATGGAGGCAAAATGGCGACAAAAATTGAGCCAGAATTACGAGAATCAGTCCGCTTTCTTGGTGCCACCTTGGGCGAAACCATTCGCTCACAACTCGGTGACGAATGGCTGGAACGTATAGAAACCATTCGAAAACATGGCCGCAAATCATTTCAAGGCGAAGAAAAAAGCGCAGACGCATTAAAAACGTTGTTCAAAGAGCTTAAAAATGAAGAGTTGCTCACCATTGGTCGCGCTTTTTCGCAGTTTTTAAACTTAGCCAATATCGCAGAACAAGAATTCAATAGCTTTCGCCCTTCTGCCGACCCTGTTGCGTCATTGTTTGAACATTTCGATGCAATTGACTTAGATAGCAAGCAATTTGAAGCAGCACTGTCTGAGCTGGAAATTGATCTAGTGTTAACGGCACATCCTACCGAAGTCACCCGCAGAACCCTCATTCACAAGCACAGTGAATTGGCGAAATGTCTGACACTCATTCACCAGCAGAATCTGACAGACGACAACCGCGAAGCCCTAGAAACTCGTATTGCAGATTTAATCAGTCAGGCATGGCATACAGAAGAAATTCGCTCGGTGCGCCCTACACCGGTTGATGAAGCTCGCTGGGGGTTTTCAGTAATAGAAAACTCTCTGTGGGAGGCAGTTCCGACTTTCATACGTGAATTAGATCAACGCATACAATCACAATACGGTACATCCATTCCGCTTGATGCCTCGCCCGTAAAGTTCAGCTCTTGGATGGGCGGAGATCGCGATGGCAACCCGTTTGTTACGGCAGAGGTTACACAAACTGTGTTGCTCAGAGCAAGGCGCCGCGCATCACGCTTATTCGCTGCTGATATCGACATGCTACAAGTGGAGTTGTCTATGTCTGATTGCGACGAGGCAATCAAGCACGTTGTGGGTGATGCCAGAGAGCCATACCGTGCATTGTTACGCCCGTTGTTACATCGACTTCGTAAAACTCATGAAGGAATTATTGCTCGGCTAAACGGCGATATTGTTGACGAGTCTGACTGGGTTCATAGCAAAGAAGAATTACTTGAGCCTCTGATGCTGTGTTACACCTCACTGATCAATTGCGGTATGGAAGTGACCGCAAAGGGTAAGCTACTAGATACCATACGCCGAGTGCATTGCTTTGGTGTGCATTTACTTAAGCTTGATATCAGGCAAGACTCAGAACGCCACACACAAGTATTTGGCGAAATCACCCGTTATTTAGGTATGGGCGACTACAGTCAATGGAACGAAGAAGACAAGCAAGCCTTTTTACTCAAAGAGTTAAGCTCTAAACGGCCGCTATTTCCAGCCGACTGGGCACCAAGCGCTGACGTGAAAGAAGTATTAGATACCTGCAAGGTCATCGCACAAAACCGACAAGCAGGATTTGGCATTTACATTATTTCAATGGCAAGCCAACCCTCAGACGTCATGGCGGTGCAACTGTTGCTGCAAGAGACGGGGGTGAAATGGCCCATGCCAGTTGCGCCTTTGTTCGAAACGCTAGATGACTTAAACAATGCGCCACACGTCATGAACAAGCTGCTTTCGTTAGATTGGTATCGCGGTTATATAAAAGGCCGACAGTACGTCATGATTGGGTATTCTGATTCGGCCAAAGACGCAGGCGCACTCGCCGCAGGGTGGGCGCAGTATCAGTCGCAAGAAGCGCTGGTTGCATTGGCAGACGAATACAATATTGAGCTTACGCTATTTCACGGACGTGGCGGTACCATTGGCCGGGGCGGCTTACCTGCTCATGCAGCTATCTTATCGCAACCACCTGGCTCACTTAAAGGCGGGTTCAGAGTCACCGAACAAGGCGAAACCATTCGTTATAAGTTTGGCATGTCTACTTTAGCGGTTCAAAGCCTGAACTTGTACGCCAGCGCGATTTTAGAAGCCATAGTCACTCCCCCACCGGTTCCTCAACCAGCATGGCGAGACGTGATCCAAACTATGGCCGATGCCGGACGAGACAACTATCGTCACACCGTGCGCCATGATGAAAACTTCGTGCCATACTTCAGAGTCGCCACACCAGAACAAGAGTTGGGCAAACTGCCGCTAGGAAGCCGTCCTGCAAAGCGCAAACCATCAGGTGGCATTGAAAGCTTGCGCGCGATACCTTGGATTTTTGCCTGGGCCCAAACACGGCTGGTACTGCCAAGCTGGTTAGGCGTGATGAAAGCCGTTGAATCGACTCTTTCGCAAGGCCATGAAAGTACCGTTAAAGATATGCTTAACAACTGGCCGTTCTTTCACAGCCGTTTGTCGATGCTTGATATGGTATTTAACAAAGCCGATCCGCGTATCAGTGAAGAGTACGACGCGCGACTTGTACCACCAGCGCTACAGCATTTTGGTGGAGCGCTGCGTGAGGAGCTTACTCAAAGTATTGAGTTATTGCTCAAACTACTTGAGCAACAAGAAGTCATGGAAACAGATCCCAAAGGTAAAGAGAGCATGAATATTCGAGCTGGATACATGCAGCCACTCCACTTTTTACAGATAGAGTTATTATCACGTATTCGTGCCTCAGGCGAAGAAGTCACCGATCATACCCTAGAGCGAGCTATGATGGTGACCATTGCTGGCCTTGCTGTAGGCATGCGCAACACGGGATAAACACACACTAAGTGCTTCTTTTACTCTGGCGGAGTCGTTATAATTCGACTCCGCCGTTTATTTGAGGGACCTGCCATTTCTTATTCAATCCCCATTGCCACCCACGCCTCACCACATGTTGTGGAAGAAGAAATCAAACGCAGTCGGTTTATTACTTATGTCGCGCATACTCCCTCTATTGCATCAGCAAAGGCCTTTGTTGAGCACATAAAGCACATTCATAGTGATGCAAGACACAATTGTTGGGCGTTTAATGCTGGTGCACCTAATAGCACCATGCTATTGGGGTGCAGTGATGATGGTGAGCCGTCTGGCACTGCTGGTCGTCCCATGCTCGCACAATTGTGCGGATCTGACGTGGGCGAAATCACGGCCGTATGCGCCCGCTATTTTGGTGGCACAAAGTTAGGCACGGGTGGCTTAGTCAAGGCTTATGGCGGGGGTGTTAAGCTGGCTCTCTCTAAACTTGAAACCAAAGTCAAAATTCCGATGACAGCGGTTTCTTTTGAATGTAGTTATCAAGACCAGAATATTGTAGACGCCCTTCTCAATGAGACTGAGCATGAAAAGCTAAATACCACCTTCAATTCAACCATTATCATGGACACCCATATCGAGTCTGCATCCGTTGCTCAAATTCTCGACCAAATCAAAAACGCGACACAAGGGCGCGTAATGGGCAAAGTAAAAGACTAGTCATACACGAATAACCCGAATCTCATGTCTCTCTTTTACCGTTGCGTATAGCGCTCCGCTACCTTCTACTCTAATGTCACTGCACTAGGTACGCCCGGTAGTATCTGAAGAATGCCGGTATCATATTGCATCCGGTCGGTCGATGCATAACTCGTCACTGTTATCTTTAACTCATTATTGAAGGGGACAGCTCGTCCCATAGATACAACATCAAGAGGCGACGCTAGCACATTTTGCCCTTGTGAGTTAAGGTCAAAAACGCCAAATACTGGGCGCACGTTTCTTGATAGGTGTGCACGCATTGGATCATTACCGTCCAAAGAAAATAGATATATTTCCCCATCCACTGTAATTTCAACATCTAATGTTTCATGCGTTGAATAGTCAATTCTGGGTAAAATCAAAGAGGTCAACCAACCTTGCCCCTGCAAATGAATCAGCGTTTGCTTTTCTTGCTTGTTATATATAGTCAAGCGCTTTGAGATGCCACCATGAAAACGCCTTACATATTCAAAAAAATCACCATTACCATCGGTCACATCTCCCTTAATGGTCGTAATGGGTTGTTCGCTAAAGGCCATTCCATTTAGAATATTATTGATTTGCGGAGTCTTTGAAGGTTGCGTCGCATTCCCACTTTCAACATCGAACTTAATACCTTTTGCACGTTCCACTTTTCCAACCACTTTACAATCGTGGGCAGGCACCACTGAAACGCTGGCCTTCTCCGACATCGCGTACATTAAAAGAGAGTACAAAGCCCTGCCGTCTGGATTATTCAAAGACAACCCGTAGTAAGGCTGATTTTCAGAGGACACGCACTCAGGAAGCGTGTGTGCTTTAACATCACTATTTCCAAAATAAACAATATCCTCATCAATTAAAAGATAGTTGATCAGGCTTGCACCATTAACTTGAAAGTGCACAAGAAAAACGAGTGATAGTAAACGTGAAAATCTCATCCTGATGACCCCTAACAAAAACCTTGAACGACCAACGTTAAATCGGCCTAAGCCGTAAATTTTAGCGTTATGCGGTATAACTAAACAACCTCAAACTTATTGCCTATTTAGAATTAGGCTATAGAATTGCGCGTTTGTGCGGTTTTCATCAAGGATTGATAGTGTCTCAAGTATTAACTACATTAATATTGTCGCTCTGCCTCTCTTTTGCAGTTGCAGCAACGCCAGCCCCCTTTATTAATAGCGAACGAACAACAAGTACAGTAGCTAGCCTAACCGCTGAACCCGTCATTGGTGCCACTTCTTATCAATGGTATGTGAACGGCAATAGTAATGTGCACACAATATCAACAGCGCCATCGTTAAAACTTAGTGTCCCCCAAGGTGCGTTAACGCGTGTATCGGCAAAAGCGTGCAGAGGTAACGATTGTTCAGATTTAGGTAACGAAATCACCCTATTGTCTCCGGCCATTATACCTGACGGGGTAGACCTCACAGGGCCATCCTTAGTGAAGGTAGGAGAGAAAATGTGCTTAAAGTTCAAACCTTCAGCGCGCACATCTACGTATTTCGTATACCACAATGGCAATGACAGAGTGGGCTCATGCATAACATTAACCACGCCCGGTATGCACTTTTTTGACGTTGCTGCATGCGGTAAAGGTTGTACCCGTAGCAATGTCCATGACGTGTTGGCGTATGTTGAGCCTAAAGGCAACACATCAACGCTTGCCCCCTCGTTAAACGCGCCTGCGTACGTGTCTCCAAACATGTCGTTTACTGTAGAAATAACAGCACGCCCAGGCGCTTCATACTTTGAACTTTACTTAAATGATCAGTTAATTCGTTCGACTCTTGAACCGAGTTATACTGCTGCGCCAAGTGGAGACAATATTCAACGTTTTAAAGTGAGAGCTTGCAATCAAAACAAGGATTGTGGCCCGTTTAGCGAGGAGATTACAGTCGTCTTAGATAGGCGTAAAGCTATTCAAACGCCATATTTTGAAGGACTAGCTAATAGTGTTGAAGCAAACACACGATTTTGCGCATCTGACATCTCCGAGCCTAACGCAACACATTATTTTCTGTCGAAAAATGGTGTTTCTCGACATACAACTGACTTTCCCAAATGTATGCAAGAAGAACCCGGCGTATATGCTTATTCAGTGAAAGCATGTAAGCATGAGTGCTCATATAGTAGCGCGACAAAATACGTCTCTGTTTTGCCAGGAATCCCATCAAGGCCGCGCTTTTTTTCCAATACTGGCTTGCAGCAAAATGTTGACGCAGAACTATCTCTACCTTTCCCTCCTGTGGCAGAAAGTAGTGGAAATACCAATTATGAATTATGGGTAGACGGACAACATCACACGACGCAAAAATCTAGCCCATTTCGATACTCATCCTCGACACCCGGGCGCTTTGAGATGGCGATTCGAGCGTGTAATGAAGCTGGCTGTTCAGAGATGAGTGAAACCGTGACAGCGTATGTACTGCCGCCACAATTAGATATTTCTACAGAACACCCTCATATTAACACACTGATGGAGCAGTCCTTCACAGTAAACGGGTACACCAACTCGTACAAGTTTGACGTATATGTTAAAGAAAGAAATTCCAATTACCGTGTGGCAATGAGAGATATCTCTACCCCTAATTTTCAAATGCCATTCCCTACTCCCGGGTATTATTGCACTTTCATAAGATGGACGTTTGAAGGATGGGCGATAAAACAATCAAGAGAAACCTGTTTTTTTGTACACGAGCCTTTCAACTTGGTGTCATTCAACGGGCCTAAAATTACACTTTCTCACACCTCAACTTATACATTTACGCCGCAGCAATTCACGTTTCACCCAGATAACGGTCAGGTACGTATTCACGCCATCGACACGCGAGGAAATTTTACTCTTAGCGAAAACGGAACCCGTATCCACCCAATCCCAAATAAACCCGGAAACCACGAAATAGATATTCAACTGGCTGACCGCTATGGGCTATTGAGCAATACGTTATCTGTGCCTGTCACCGTTTTAGATGGCCGCCCGACAGCACTCAGTGGAACATACACAATACAATATAAAGACACCTACGGCATGATTTTTCCATTTTCAAGCCAAGCAGATCCCAGAGGATTAGACATCACAAGTGTATCGATTCTTCAATATTCGCGTTACGGTACTTTGGAAATAGGAAGCGATATTCGAACCATTCAATATACCAGTACTAAACACGCATGCGTCAATCAAGGCGATGTATTTGAAGATGAATTTACCTACGTTATCACTAACAGTGAAGGTCTACAGTCTTTACCCGGTGTTGCTAAAATTAAAATCAGCTGCCCATATTCGGCCATTCCAATAGCAACAGATGATGCCTTTTATTATAAAAAAAATCATCCAGTAACGTTCAATGTGATGAGCCGGGAATGTGACGCCCCCCATCCCTCTTCGGGCGAACCGAATGGTGCATGTACGGGGCGAGATTATGACAATTACCAATCTGCGATCACACTGAACGCCATTTCCCAGCCCCCCAAACATGGTGAGTTGTATGTCGTGGGCGACGCAGGCTCGATAGTCTATTCACCTCAATCAGATTCATGCCAGCTAGATTGGTTCTTTTATACCATTAAAAATCAGAATGGCCTGATTTCAGAGCCAGCACTTGTTAGGCTGGAGTGCGACAACGCACCTAAAGCCGTAGATGATCATTTTGTAATTCCTTACACCGCACCGTATAACCTAGATGTATTAGCGAACGATACATTGCCTTCGGCCGCGCAAGATGATGCTTTACCATCAACCGCTTCGATGTTGAAGGTACACCAAATAACGTCTCAAGCTAAGAGCGGCGCTACACGCATATCGATGGATAAGCAGTTTATCGTTTACACGCCAGATGCATCTGTTTGTATAGATAAGACAACGTTTGAAGACAATTTTGCCTACCAAATCATGTCACATGAAGGGGAGATATCCAATTCAGCTGAGGTATCGTTAATAGTGCATTGTCAAACGCTACAATTGGAAAAATCTGAATTTTCTGTGGGTGAAAACAATCAACTTATGTGGCGTTTAAACAACGGTGTACACTGCCGTTGGCAAGAATCACCGATAAAGCAGTTGGAAGAGATAACGCAAAGCGGTTCACTGCCATTCACCTTTTACAGCCTGAGCAATAGCCCCATGGAGTTTTCCTGTTCTAAAGGAGAGGTTAGCCCCGCATTTACGCTCAAAATTGACTACACCCTGAAGAAACTCGCTACACCCACACTTCACCAGAGGCGTTAGTGAATGGAAATTACGTTACAACACATCAATAATGAGAGCGAGCCATGCCTAAACAGCTAATGAACCACGTCATTTTTCTTCTATTTCTTGCTGCTCTGTGGGTATGCAAAGCCACCAATGCCATTGGTGCACCCCTGTCGCCTTTTGTCACTGTTCCAGCAAGCGGCAAAATAGGTCAGTTATACACTCTCACTATCAACAGTGCAGAATCCATTTCACATTATGAAATTTATGAAAATGGTCACAAAATAAAAACCAGTGATTCCAACACTGTCGATGTATGGTTCAGACAATCCAAAAATGTTTATCAAGTAAAAGCCTGTGATCAAACTGGGTGCTCGGCATTCAGTAACGAAGCCATTGCAATTGCAGTCTCAGGTAATGTGCCTCCTCCTGATATTTCATTGCCTTTAACAGCTGCAGTGGGTGATACCGTTTGCATCGAACACAACACCCCGCAAGACGCTACGCGATTTTATTACTATAAAAATAGTAAGATGACAGGCCGTTGTTCAACCATCACAGAACCAGGTACTAACACATTTTATGCGCACGCATGCGCAACCGCTTGCAGCCTCTCTAGCGATATCGTGCAAGTTCAAGGTTACGTACCTAATCGCCCAGCATCTTCGCCAGATGTGCCAACCGTTCAGCTACCTGAAATCAGAGAATTCATGAGCCCATTTACTGTACGCTTTTCACCTGTATCGTGGGCAACACACTACGAAGTGTTTGAAAATGGTAGTTTGCTAGTAACCACCACTGAAACAAACGCTTCTCCATCTCACTACGGAGGCACTGTAAATCGCTATAAAGTAAGGGCGTGTGACGGTTCAAGCTGCGGCACCTTTAGTGATGAAGCCGTTACCGTTTCAAATCAAGCCCCGCCAAGAAACCCGCTTTATGCGCTACCTGAATTTGCCGTAGTTGGCCAACCCGTGTGCGTAGATATCGACATAGCGCAAGACTTAAAAGTATCTATTTTTATCAACAACAACCTAAAGGGGTATCTAAATAAGCATCCCTGCTTCACCTTGAATAGCGAAGGTGTCGCCGCCGTTCAAATCCAAACGTGTGAAGGTTATAATTGCGCGACAAAGTCGTATGTGAAATATTTACCTGTCATTGCTGGCGCACCACACTTAGCTCCCACAGTAACGTCTAGGTTCACCGACGTTGAGCCTAATCAACCGCTCAACTTAGACGTGACGTTTCCAGATAAAACCTATGGCGACACATGGATAGCGATCTTCAGCAACGAAGAACACATCCTTAACACACGCACTAGCCCAGTAACAGTCACCATCAGCGAAATGGGGTTTTATTCTCTCACGGCGAAAGTATGTAGCGCGGTTGGGTGCAGCCCCGCGAGTGAGGCTGAGCGGATTGTGGTGGGGCGTCCCGAGGTAGTGATCAATGAAGTACAGACACATACACACGTGGGGACTAATCAAATTATTTCCTGGCAAACACTTGCCGTGCCCTCTACCTATCACATCTTTGAGAGGCGGCCGGGTGAAAACTTTAAATCAATTTCGCCTCCTATCAATGAAACGGACAATACAATGCGTGTATCGGTAAGTCTCGACGCCCCAGGTGAGTACTGCTATTTTGTTCAAGCTTTAATAAATTCTCACACAGGTAATCTTAACAGCAGATCCCAGCAAGTGTGCACTCAGGCTGTCTCCCAATTGGCAGTGCTAGATCAACAACCCTTAGTGTTGGATACCTCTGAAAGCTATAACATAACCTATCGTGACTTTACGTTCTCTCGCAATTTCAACATTGGTGATGGCCGAATGATGGAAGGAGAGAACTATATTCTTACAAACAATGGAACCACCCTACACCCCAAAGAAGGTTTTTTCGGAACACTCTCTGTTCCCGTATTGTTTGGTGATTATGGCAGACTAAATAGCGCACCATACACGATGACAATCGAGGTGATAGACGCAAGACCGAAGGCATTAAACAACGCTAGAACGATTGAGGTTTTTTCATCTGTTGAATACCTATCCCCTTACGCCTCTTCCGTCGTCGATCCCCGCAGCCTACCTATTACTAATGTAGAAATTGTTAAACCAGCTAATTATGGTTATGCAGAATTTCACGAGGATGGCATTCATTTGAAATATACCCATGCCATCGAAAATTGTAATACGAATACAGAGTTTACAGACACGTTTTCGTATAGGGTTAAAAATAGTGCAGGTTTGTACTCCCCTCCTGCGACTGCAATAATAACAATCAGCTGCTCTTTGCCAGCAATCCCCGTTGCATTACCCGATGTTTACTATTATCAAAAAGGAAAAAATTTAAGTTTCAATGTAATTAACCCAGCGTGCAATGACTCGCTTTCACTGGACGACACGCACAACTGGCCGTCAGATTGCTCACGTGATGACTTTGATCACTATGCGAGTCCAATTCTGATCCACCAATCAAGCGCCGATATCATGCAAGGGTACCTAACCCAAGTCGGCAATGACGGGTGGTTTACTTTTGTACCAGCTCAAGACCAATGCGCTGATGTGGTGTTTCACTACACAATCATTAACGCGAAAGGACTCATTTCAGAGCCTGCAGCAGTGCGGCTTCAATGCGGTAAGCCGCCCAAAGCAAATGACGACAGTTTTACCCTTGGTTTTAGCCAAACCATTACGTTGCCCGTGCTGCAAAATGATGAGCTACTCGATCCCGATGCAACTAATTTGTCGATAGACAAAATCTATCAGCCCCCCACGAAGGGCCGCGCCGTTTTATCAAAAGACGAGACCGCGATAACCTACACACCAAATCAAAGTCAGTGTATCCCCGGTGACGTCATACGTGACGAATTCCAATACACCGTAATTGATGATACTGGCAACCCATCACCCCCAGCAAAGGTAAATCTGTCTATTCACTGCATTACCATTACTTGGCTCCCCAATGTGTCGAGTTTGGGTCAACCAATAGAGTTACGCTGGCAAATAGACGACGGCTTTTCTTGCGTGTTAGATAATGGCGAGCTTCCAGCATTAACTGGCTCAGGGAAAATGCCATTTACATTTTATCAAGATGCGTCTAATCAAACTCAATGGGTGTGCACCAACCAACAGAACCACGAGGTGGTTGTAGATAGTCCTTTGAAGCTAAAAAAACTGCCTTCACCCACACTGTATAAGCATTAAAACAGCCGTACTCTGGCAGGTTAGGTGAGCGATATACCTCGCTCACCTATTTATTGTTTTGTTTTTTGGCTGAAGCCTTAAGAAGCCCAGCCTACGGTTTACTGTTGATAGTGAAGTTTAACGGCTGGGAGTTTTTTCACAGAAAGGATTAGCTTTTCTCTTCGTACAATATTTGTTGTCTCGCTTTGACAGATAAATGGTACGGCTGTGACGGGCGTATATATCGCGACAGTTCGACTGCCACTACCGCTAAATTCACCAGGAATTAACTCAGATGAACAGCGCTCTAGTGCGCCCAAACTCCAACGAAGCTCAAATGGTTGTCCCACCAATGCTTCTTCGGCGGTCGTTTTAAATGCAGTACACAATATACGCACCGTAATTTTCGCTGGATTCGAAGCACCATTTTCACTTCTTGCTTCATAGGTCAAAACTTCCAATAACGTTCGACTTTCATCACATGTACCATGGTGGCTTTGGTGGGTATACTTAAAGCGTTGGCCATTATCGATCACTTCGTGCCAACCAAAAAACGGTAAGTCGGTCGTGCCGTACACGTAAAGAGGCGCTCCAAATGGCTCTTCGTCATTCTCTAAAATAGGGATATATACCGTGCCGTTCTCATTAACTTCAGCGTAATCATCATTTGCAATAGGCCTGTCGAACACACAGTTTAACTTTACTGTAGCTTGCCTTGATACTTTACCAGCTTGGCTGACAATCGTGTAAGTGAAGGCATCATCTTTACACACATCTGTCGCGTTAGGTGTATAAGTAAATTGTCCGTCACCATGATTTATCAGCGTTCCAAAATTGACATCTCTGACGATTTCGTTGAACGTAACATGCTTATTAGACGGATCTTTGTCATTGTCTAGTGGGCGGAAAGTGACAGGTTTGCCTTTTAAAAATTCTGGGCTGTCATCATTTGCAACAGGATATGCACTGCATCTGACCTTAACGGTAATGAGTGCGACATTACTGTTTTGTCCAACACTGTTGGTGGCGCGATAGGAAAAACGATCATAGAACACGCCATTTTCATCGCATTGTGGAGTATCGTGAGCGTAACTTAAAAACCCACGATGTTGACCTCCTAACTCCCAGCGCCCCCAAGCTAGGCTGCTCAAGCCTTCTACCCTGAGTTGAAGGCCATTAGGATCAGCGTCATTTTCAATCAGTTTTTCAACAAATGACTCACCTTGTGTCAATTCATAGTAATCACTCACTGCAATAGGACTGCCATCATTCTTACAAGATAACGTTACCGTGGCCAACTCTGATTCTCGATTTAAGCCATTAAACACCGTGTATTGGAAAGTATCAGGTACACACCTATCGGCAGCAGGTTCGTAGAGTAGATATTCAGGTTTTACTTGTGAAGCACGAATTTTACGCACAGTTCCATGTTCGGGTTGAGTAATATTTCCAATTCTAATTACGCTGTCTTTCGGGTCATAATCGTTTGCAAGCACAGGCACTTTAAGCGCTTGATTAACCAAGTATGCGACACTGTCATTCTCAGCAATTGGCCAGCTATCACATAATACCCTCACCGTCACATTTGCTCTGTTTGTGTATTTGTTTTTCGCATTCAATGCGCGATATTGAAATGTTTCCTCAATAAATCCCGCCTCTCCGCATGCTGCGCTGTATGCCGCATATCGAATGCCGCTACCATCGGAAAGCGGAGAAAAATGGCCATGATAGGGAATGCTTTTTAGACCATAGAAAACAAGCGATTCTCCACCAGGATCAATATCATTAGCCACTAAATTAATATCTACCGAATCTCCCACGTAAACGGTCGCAAAATCATCGCGTGCATATGGGTTTTTACAATACAGTTCAACACTTGCTTGTGCGGTGTCGCCAATGTCGTTTTCAACATTATAACTCACTGTCTCGTCGTTACATTTGGTGGATGTATAGGTAAATACATTGTCTTTGAGCGACAAGCCCTCGAGTATTGGCTGGGACGAAATTTGTTTTACGAACAACCGTCTTCCACGAGAATCGATATCATTATTCACAACAGAAAACGTGATTGGCTCACCGACATAAAAACCTACGCGATCGTTTTGGGCGATAATAGTACTGGAGCAAGCTACGTGCACGGTAACGGTAGCAGGTTCTGATATATCCCCTTTAGCATTGATCACTGTATACCCAAACTGATCAACAATCTCATCTTGTGACTCGCATAGGGTGGCGTTGGCATTATAAAGTACTGATTTGGCGTTCGCAGAGAGTGCGACGTTCCCGCTCTGAGGTAAAGAGGTTATCCCATGAATCTGAAACGTCTCTTCAGCATGATCAAAGTCATTGTCGAGTATAAAAAGTGAATGAGTTTTGATTTCTCCAGCAACGCCTATGTCGTCGGCAACGGCAAAAACGGAGAAATCGACGTTGAATTCTTCAGATACTATGAATTCGCTGCATTGTTCTCTGATGCATCCATTAATACGTACTTTATACCGTCCCTCTACATTAACAGGAAGAACAACACTCTGCTGCGAAATGCTTGAAGCCACTCTTTGCCATACTCCACCAGAAAATAGCTCCACATTGTACGCGGCAAAGCTGCCCTCCCACGTGTAAATAACATTTCCCGCTTGACTCACAGACACGGTATTGGACAAGCGCATTTGAGGGGCATTATCTTCTTCCATATTAATGTAGACATGCAAAGCGCCGTACCACCCATTTGCAAACGCAGTAGATAACGTCGATAGACACAGAAAAAGAAAAAATAGAGGAAGTCGCAACATCAGAAGAAATCCATTAATGAAAAGTAGCTAAGTGCATCCTGTTAAGCACAGCAAAATAGGAAAATTAGATGTGATGTAAACTTATGACACAACGGGTACTTTAACGGCGAGTACACATTTAAACAGCCCATCTACACTGCCGTCGCCATATTTTTCGTAAACATCTCTGGCGCCAGATTTACAGGAACAAAATCCACCAGCAGATGCAATATAATCATTCCCGCTATCATCCTTTGAAGATGCTTTTATTTGGCAGCTAGGCTGCCCACCTTGAAGTGCAAAATAAGCATACCCAACGGTTTTTAGGATTTCCTTTGTGGCGACAGAGGCTTGACCGCCCATATTAGGTGACGTCCAAATTCTCCCCGCTCGTTCAATCCCTTGCCCTTCGACACACGCGTTTGCACTTTCTACATTAACCGTTAATGAGCTGGTTAAGCTAGTAATAAGAAGAGAATACATGGCTCTGCCTTTCGCATCGTCCAAGCTAATCGCCCACTTTTGCTTGTCAGCGTCAGTGGCGCACGACGGTAACGTATGAGACTTGCCAGTAGTTGTGGTAAAAGTGACCACATTCCCATTAATATCAAGATGATTAACTTGCCCTGCCACACTTCCTGCAGACAAGATTGCCATTGCAATAAAAAGCATCAGTTTCATTACAGCTTCCTTTTAAAAAAGGCGAAATTATATACACCGTGAATATTTATTCAACTAAAGATAAAAACGTGAAGACAGTCTATTTTTCATCGTCCGTACATGACTGAGATAAGAAAGTTTAGGGGATAAACTTGCTACGGGTGGCATGCTACATTATTGATCTAAAAAAGGGCGTCTTGCCACAGCAACATCAGAACAGAACCAGAAGAATATCAGACGATTCCATTCAACTTGAAAACACCGGCACCATCTACTTGGCCTACTCAAACTCGCCTGAATATTGCCTTTAACTATCAAATAAAACCGACTCTCCAGTCAAATAGGCTATGCTACATCCTGAATTCAATTTTCCTGAGTAGAAAATTGTAACGTTGGATCAAACACGGCGAACACCTGCATTTAAATCTCTGGTTTAAGAAGTGGGTGTACTATTTTTCCCACTGCTCAGTATATTGGATGCAAAACCCGCCGGAGCGGGTTTGGTTTCAAATTTTTAAGTGAATGTTCTGCAACTTAAAGGATTCCCACCTTCGTCAAATCCCCAATCTTGAACAATATAAGTTTCGGGATCGACAATGTAGTAAATCAAGCATTTACCAACCCATTCTTTTTCCATTCTTGTATTAGGCAATATCTCTTGTACAAACACATGATAAACAAGTTTACCTTCTGCGTTTTTAGTAATATTCAAAAGACCTTCACCTGCAATTACATAATTCCCTCGAATAAATTCACCTGCTCTGGAAAATCTATCAGGGCTAGCCTTAAACATTATTTCTCGACCAACATCAAGGTTATTTCTCAAGTCAATAAAGTCTTCATGTCCTGCTGCACAGGAAAAGAGAAAACAAGTTGCTGACGCAAGCAAAACCTTTGAAATAGTTTTCATCATGAACCTCTACCATCTAAATAATCGACATAATAATAATGCGAATATGGTTGGGCAGCAGCCAATACTGTTACAGCGTAGGAAGGAAGCATAGTAAGTATTAGTGATACCTGATCATCTGGAATAAATGCAAAATCGTGCAAGCCATCGTGAAACTCAGCAAAAGCATCCATAAACGGACCTTTTCCTGCTGATTGCATAAAGTTTGACTTATCATAATTCCACGGAACCTCATCAGAGCTCAAAAGTCCATTTTTCCATTTTTCGTATAAGTTTTCTGGTAGTTGCGATCCAACATCTGACTGTCCTCTTTGACTTTTAAATCTCCGATTTAAGAAGTGGGTGTCCTATTTTTTCTATTTTTTGGAACAACACCAACAACAATTCGCCCCCTCCAGAAATGCAAAACCCGCCGGAGCGGGTTTGGTTTCAATTTGCGATGGATGACCATTAATTCATTTATCTTCTATTTCTTTTCCCAAAAAACAATTTTTTTAACGCTATCCATAAAGCCGATAAAATCCATAGGAGAATTATATTTCGAATACTCGAACTTTCCTATTACAGACGCGTAGCACCCATCATTGCAATGTTCAAGAGCCTTGCTTTCAACCTCTGAAGGAAATGAATTTAAGACAATATGGTCTGGTGTATTCGATCTGAATGTATCATAACTAAAATGAAGAATAGGTGGCTCACCTGTTTTAACTACAAGTACCCCTGAGGCTATTATCACCTTAGCTTCAAACTTTTCAGGGAAAACAGTGAGCTTAGTCAAAGATACCTGAACATGATCAATGAATTCTGCATTGCTAATGAAAGATACAAACAAACATATGAAACTAAAAATGAGCTTTTTCACTTGGCATTCTCCACTATCAGCAAGTTGAACCTACTATACATTTATCCGCATTAGTACCACCGCCGGGAATCCGAAATAGGTAATCCTTCGTTGGCCTAATATCTGTTGTACTCATATATCCAAAATTATAGAAATTCGTAGTTTTTACATCCTGTGGTGAAAAATTCGTAAAACTGTAAATATATCCTTTGGAAACAAAGCTAGTTCCATGTGAATGCCAAGTGCTGTGAACATTTCCAATCCACGATGAAGGTCCTAAAGAAACCCTTTCACTGTGGTAATTAGTAACAACTTTTCCAACAGCAAAAGTACCATCCGATTGCTCGTATATTTTTGCACCAACTTCAGCATTGTATTTAACGGATAAATCGTGAGCATTGTCGTGTAACCATTCGGCAGCTTCATCAGAAGAACCAAACCCTTGTTGCCTAGTAACTTTGTGGTTCAAAGTTTCTAGATCTTTATCAAAGGCTGCTTTGTCATTTTGGTTAAATTTATTGTTAGCGACAGACTTGTTGCTTTTATCCCCCCAATCTGCCCTCAACAAAGCTGCAAATGCCGAAGTTAATGCCCCATTAGCGAACTTGCCTCCAGTTAACTTAGAGATCGTTCCGCCGACCATAGCTGAACCAACAATCCTACCAACAGGAGTTTTTCCAAAAGCAGAAACACAAGACACCCACAAACTAGACTACAAAAATTTATAGATTCTTTACACTAGTAAAAACGGAATTCACATGGATGGCAGGATGCCTACACCACGTTCACAACAAATCAGTTTAATTGATACCCCTTATTACCATTGTGTTTCACGCTGCGTAAGACGCGCGTATTTATGCGGGAAGGATAAACATTCAGGGCAATGCTTTGAACACCGTCGCGGTTGGGTTGAACAACGCTTACACCTTTTAGCTAAGATTTTCTGCATCGATGTCTGTGCATATGCGGTCATGAGCAATCACACCCATGTGGTCTTACATATTAACAAAGATAAAGCGCAAAGCTTGAGTGACAAGGAAATTATTTCACGCTGGCATCGCCTGTTTAACGGAACCTTATTAACGCAACAATACATGCAGGAAGATGAAGAAAACTTAGCACCGTGGTTTATGCACGAGATTAAGCGTATTGCTGCTGTCTATCGCCAGCGCCTTCATGACATCAGTTGGTTCATGCGTTGTCTAAACGAACACATCGCACGCGAGGCAAATAAAGAGGACAATTGTACAGGCCGATTTTGGGAGGGGCGCTTCAAGTCTCAAGCCTTGCTTGATGAAGCTGCCCTCGCCGCCTGCATGGCCTACGTGGACCTTAATCCCATTCGCGCCAAAATGGCGACATCTCCTGAGTCCTCTATCCACACCTCAATACACCTTCGTATTAAAGCACTACTAAAAGGAGAGCAACCCAAAACGCTTATGCCTTTTGCTGGCAACCCCAGACAACCTATGTCACCGGGGTTACCTTTTCAGCTCACCGATTATATTGAACTCGTAGAAGCCACAGGCAAAGAGGTACGACACAACAAACGGGGCAAACTGGATGATAATTCACCTCCGATTCTCAGCCGACTCGGACTTGAAAGCGAACAGTGGTTAACCCTCACCACAGAATTTGAAAGTCTGTTTACCTGCGCAGTAGGCGGCGAAGCCATGCTCAGAGAATTCGGCCAACACACCAAACGAAAACATATCAATGGTATATCAGCCAGCAGACAATGGCTACAAACAGGCTGAATAATCAAACATCGTTGTTAGGTGGAATAGTCAGCTAAAACACTTTGGCCTACTCAAACTCGCCTGAATTTTGTCTTTAACCACCAAATAACGCCGTCTCTCCAGCCAAATAGGTCAACGCAACATCCTGAATTCAATTTTCCTGAGTAGAAAATTGTAACGTTGAATCAAACACGGCGAACACCTGCATTTAAATCTCCATTTAGAGAAGTGGGTGTCCTATTGTTTAAACTCAGCAAAAGCATCCATAAACGGACCTTTTCCTGCTGATTGCATAAAGTTTGACTTATCATAATTCCACGGAACCTCATCAGAGCTCAAAAGTCCATTTTTCCATTTTTCGTATAAATTTTCTGGTAGTTGCGATCCAACATCTGACTGTCCTCTTTGACTTTTAAATCTCCGATTTAAGAAGTGGGTGTCCTATTTTTTCTTGACTTTTAAATCTCCGATTTAAGAAGTGGGTGTCCTATTTTTTCTTAAGCAAGTAGTCAGATAGAATTATACCTTTCCGAGATCTTTTACCTTCCACACAAAATGAGCTTCATCAATTAAGAAATATAAGAAGTACCCTAAAAAAGGGTAATTACCTTTTTTAGATAATTCACGGTACTAGCGATACAACGTGAGCGTCCGGCCATTCCACCTAGTTTTGATCAAAATGGATATGTTGTGTCTTGGCTATATTCTAAGCCCCTCCTGCTATTCTCATCAAAAAACAGCAAATTTTGATGAGAATAGACTTCTTATTCCAATCACCGCGCCCTTAACTTTTGAAAACAAATACTAAGTAGCAACACCAACAACAATTCGCGCCCTCCAGAAATGCAAAACCCGCCGGAGCGGGTTTGGTTTCAATGACTCAGAAACGATTTAAATCTTAATCACTGCTTTACATACCGTATATATTTATCAAACTGACATAGTGTTATCTGATTAGATATTTCCAATTCTTTTTTGTCAAAACCCCATGTTCGGTTATTCGATTCTAATTCTAATTTCAGTCCTTCACCCAACAATTCCATCGCTTTTTCTTTGTCACCTTCTGCATCTAATAACAGAGCAGCATGGACTATTGCATTAGAAGAACTTAGTCCGTAATTTGTCCTATTCAGTCCAGATTGGGCTAAATTAACCAATTCGTTTGATAACGTGCTCGCACTAGATAGTTCAAGTACACAGTTTTCCAAAGAGAAACGTAAAAGCTCCAATAACGTTTCAACTTCTTCAATATAACTGCTGGGTGTGAGGGTAAAAGTGGAAGGGCAATTTAGGTCATCAAATGAATTAATCAGCAAATAGAAATTCAAATTTGCTACTCTCTCTTTTGGCAAACTCCTATCAACATGAAAGGTTGCGAACTCAGGATTGCATTCCCAAGGCTTAATAAGATCTAAAGTTTCTTTTAGGGTTTTTGAATCAAATCCAATTTGTACTGAAAACTCCATCTCACCTTTTGAACTGCTACAAGGCGCTAACCCAAGGACAAGCTCTATATCAGCAATATCCCTAACGAATTCTATGAATCCAGACTCGTAGTCGATCTTAATAGTATTGCAGAATCCAATGGAGGGTAGCTTCTCTTGGAGTATTTCTAAAAAGGGAACACTCATTAGTTCCCCCCAAGTTCTGCTCAATTTTCTATTATCTATTTTCATTGCTCACGTAATTTTGTGTCAATTTATACAATACACGCAGTCAGAACCTTCACCGGCTGGAGATGAAAATAATGCCATTTCTGCTCCTAGAGCAGCCGTTGAACCAAGAGCAGAAAACGCTCCAGCAACAACTGTTCTAACACCAACTCTCGTTGCAAATTGTCTCATAGCTCTGCCACTGGCCAGAGCATGCATTGACATCGCTGTAGCATATCTACCTCCAACTTGAAGTCCTAAACGACTCATTACATTTGGATTTACGAACCGAATTCTAGCTCCTCCGTCTTGAATTAAGTCTGTTACCAAAGCCAATTGGTTTTTGCTTAATTTAGAATGCATTCCCGCTTTAACCTCACCAAATACAACTCTTTTGCCATCAACCGCGACATAATCAGCGACGACTCTAGTTGGTTTCCCGTTTTCTCCGAACACGTCTATACTGACTTGCTCTACTGCTTCTATCCCCAAATCTCTTAACTCTTTCAGAGTTAGCTTCTCAAGTGCAACTCCTTTATTTCGATTAGCCGCCAAATCATCGTTTAGAAGTCGCGAAAATGCACCAGTTAAAGCTCCATTCGCAAACTTACCGCCAGTAAGCTTTGATATTGTGCCACCAATAATTGCTGCTTTAACGGCATTTCCTAGACGAGCCATACCTTGCGGTGCATTGGCGAACAATCCTTTCACATTACCCATAGCTTGTGTAAGTCCCGCCGACAAGAAGCCGTGCCCAAACTTCCCTCCATTAAGCACACTACTAATTCCGCCAGCTACACCATGAGCAATAACTTTTCCAGCTCCCGGAGCCATGTTATGAAGCTGGCCAAACATTGCTCCTGTAAATGCCCCGACTAGCGCCCCCTTTAAAGAGCCTGTGGCAACACCTCCTGCCACAAAACCTGTCATAGCGCCTAAAGCAACAGTATTTGTAACTCCGGTCAATGCTGTTATTGCCCCCGGCAAATAAATACTAATTGCTACCGCTGCAATTGTCCGCCAATACTTTTTAACAAACTTAAACAAGGATTTAAAGAAGTACCCCGATGGATCGGTATAACTCAATGGGTTATTCAACACATAAGAGTATCGGTTGTAAGACTGGCTATTATTTGGTGCCTGAATATTTGGATCAGCCTGCAAGAACCTACCCAAGGTTGGATCGTAGATCCGACCGTTCATATGGATGATTTCTGCGTGGTCAACATGCTCGTGGCCAGTAAAGCCGCGGGTGGTGAACACTTGGCTTAAGTCTACTGAATTTGAGTATTGTGCAACGTCACAGCTAGCACCGCCTGAGCAGCTAACCATTTGACTTTTCGCTAGTTGCGTCTTCTTGCCCCATGCATCGAAATACCATTTTTGCAAAACTTCGCCTGAGTCTGAGACTACGGTGTCTAAGCTGCCAATATGGTCTTTAAGCAGGTATTGCTCGCTAATATTGCCCGATGCGGTGTGGGTTTGCACGCCGCCTGGAATATAGCGGCGGTACTCAGAAAACACGCCGTCTTTATAAATTACTTCAACGTTACCCAAATACAAGGTTTTGATGACTTCGCCGTTGGCAGAGGTCTCACGCTTGTAACGTCGTTTGTTAGTATCGTAAGCAAACGTCGTGGTACCTGACGAAGACTCGATACGCTGTGCTTTATCAAAAGCAGTGTACATGATTTGGTTGCCGCGAATAGACTCGGCACTCCCGTTCGCGTCGTACTTGTAGGTGTTAGTGGTACAGCCTGGCGCACTGCCTATACCAGATACGGCATGAGCCAGCCCCGCGTTATAGCAATAGTACCCCTGCCCTTTTTTAAATTTGATATTGCCATTACTGTGATACTTCACCACCTCAACATCATTGAGATGCGTGAGGCGATTCAGTTTGTCATAGCCGAAACGTTGCGACTGCACCTGTTGTGTTAGCCCCGCCAATTCCACTTGCGTATTAGCAACCAATGTTCCACGTTGACGACTTCTGAGGTTACCCAACGTATCAAAACTGTATTCATTCTTTTGAAGCAGCTGATCTAGAGCATTTGTGGAAGTAATTCCTTTGACTAGTCCAGTTTTGTCGTCGTAGTGTTTTTCAACTTTGACTTGACTCCCGTTATAGGAGTACGATACTGGATTATCAAAGGCATCAACTTTGGTCAGCTCAAAATACACCTTCTTGTCGCCTTCGGTTGCTGAGCCGCTGTAGCGAGCCTCTTCTTGCTTTTTCAAATAGCCGTTCTCGTAATGATTGCGTACACCATAATAATCCCCTAAGGCATCAAATTGCTGGAATACGCGGCCGTACTCATCATAGGTAGTTTCTTGGGTATACGACGTGCCTTCTGCTACTGTTTGAACGATACTGGCGCGACCAAATTCATCGTAGACATAGTCTTTTCTAAACGACACCTCTGCGCCGCGACAACCGCTCTCGGTCGTCACACACTCGGTTGACAATTGATGTTCGTCATATTCAAATTCACGGGCTTGCGTCGAGTGGTCGATTCGCACCACTCGTCCTTCGGTATCTCGATAGGTGATACTGCTTTGGTTTTTCGCATCGGTTTGTTTAACCAGCTCACCAAGGCCGTTATATTGGTATTGCCAACGCTTCTTGTCGGGGTCGTTCATGCCGATTTTACGGCCATAGTCATCATAGTAGATAAAGGTATTCACACCATCGTCGTCACGGGTGTGTATCAGATTTCCGGTTGCATCATAGCCATAAGATATGCCCCAGTTATCTGCATCTAGCATGCTGACGGTTTCGCCTAGCGCGTTGGTGGTTTCAACCTGCGTTTGAGTAAAGGTTGCGCCAGTGTCGGTCATTGCAGTGACGGTGGTGGTCACGGCATTTTCTTCATAGCTCGCTTTGGTTAGCGTACCATTCGCTGATTTAGCCTCGACGACTCGCCCTAAGATGTCGTACGTGGTGGTAGCGTAATGGGGAGTCGCAGCAGAAAAGAAGGGGGCTGATTGCGCAGTAACTCGCCCATACTGGTCATACTTGGTGACGGTAAATGCGTACCGGTTATCGAAACTCAGCTTGGCTTTGGCAACGGTGCGCCCCATTTGATCATAATAAGCTAACTGCGTTGCACCGCCTTCTATAGCTGATTTTGTCACATAGTAGTAATCCACGCCTTCAGGTAACGACGGCTCTGACAGACCGCCCTTGAACGCCCTTTCTGTATAAGACAATCGCCCCGTATTATTGTATGTTGCCATCGGCTCACCATGGGGGCTAAACACAGCAGCATACTCCACTCCATTGATATCCGTCGATTTGGTGACCTGACCTAGGCTATTCCATTCGGTGTTGTCCGTTAAAGGGCGAGATAAACTCGAATACGTGGTATCAACATAGCGTCCTTCCGTATCAAATCTCACTTTCTTGATACGGGCAAAATCAAACTTGTCATTAGTTAAGGCTGGTAGCGCACAATTGTCTGCAATGGGGCGATTGCTGGTCACGGTGGTGGTTTTATTTCCCACATTGTCGTAACAATGACGCGTATTCACCAATTGGTGTAGAGCAGCACCTTCAGGGGCGATCGTCTCAGACACCAATAAGCCCGTTGTGGCATCGTATCCAAAACGAGATTGACGCGTGCGCGACGTCACGCCTTCACCGTCGTAACCCGCTACCGTATTATTCACACGTGTGTGGGTAACCGTAGTATCGGTAACACGGCTAATCCACCAATTAGTCTCGTTCTCAGCGTTATAGGTATTTGCGGTTGTGACCTTACTCAGCTCTTTGTTATCACCGTCGTATTGAGTCACCACGGAGCGATTAAGAAGTGCGTAATGCCCTGACACCGACGGTATGTGGGTGTTGTCGGTGACAGAGTGACCACGAATACGCGACGCTACCGTTAAATCATTAACCAATCCGGTACCGATATCATCAACATGGTATTGATAATCTGTTGCCGTCTTTAAATACGGGAAGTAAGTCCCCCCGGTCAGTACCATATAGTCGTATTGGTTTTCCGCATACGACAATACATTACTTGCCATTTTGTCTGGAACAGCGTCAGAGCCATAATCAAAATACTGAAGCGTTTCAGCCGGCATACCAACAAACGGGAAGTCTTGACGATAACGCGTGCGGGTAGTCACTTTACGCTCATTATCGGTGGTTGAAATGTATTCAAAACCCAGCGAGCCACGTCCACCCGATTGGATGCGCATGCCTTCGTAGTGATAACTAACCGACAGTTTTTGCGAAGCAACAGCCAGAGTTGAGTCTGTGGCGATGGCTGTCGAAGAGACTTTCCTCACCAATGAATGAGGGCTAACCACATCGAATACGGGACTACAGGTTACATTTGCAAAATTGCATCGACCATAATCTAGGGTTTCAGCATTTTTTGATTTTTTATAGGTCTCTGTTGACGTCATAAGACCGTATTCAATTTCGGTGACATTACCTAAGCCATTTGTGATGGCTCGTAATTTGCCAGCTGGCGGTTTTGCCGAAGCCGTAGAATGACTATCAGCGTGTCGATGAATTTTCCGACTACCAAAATCTACATAGGCAGCATCAGTCGCGCCATCACCATCAAAGTCGGCAAGAAAAGACTGAATGTTTTCAGAGTCGTAGGTAAGATGAGGGCTCAATACATAATTAAACTGAAACTCACCTGTTTCTTTCTGAACAATGAGCCCCCAGCGTTTGTTGTCAGTTTCGTAATAAACAATGTCTTGTCTTCCATCAAAATTCACATCCATGAACTGAGAATTGATTAACTGGTTTTCCCCTTTTTTGCCTAACGATCCTGGCAAAGGAACAGGAACAGAATCAGAGTAGTCAAATGTTTTACCATTTGACATATATACTCTTCCACTAGAGCCTCCAACAAGTATATCAGAGAGGCCATCTGAGTTTACATCGCCAACAACCAGTTGCGCTTCATCCTTGTATAAGGATGCTAGTAAGCTTCCTCTTACATCTTTTAAATCCAATAAAATTTCTGCAGACAACACACCCGCATTGTTTTGAATCGTAATAACATAACCAAACACCTCCGTGCACCAAACACCAGGGTTACATTCCTCCTCAATAGCATCAGTCCCTTTAATAAAAAAGTCTGCGACACCGTCACCGTTCATATCCATTGGACGTTTCGACGTGACTAATTCCCAGATTCTAGAGAGCAGCTCCCAACGTTCGTAATTATTGGGCAGTTCAACCTTAATTTCGATCTCGTCTGCAAATATATTCTTACCAAGGTTTTTAACAACACGTATTCTCTCACCGCGTGAAAAAACAATATCGGGCAACGCATCGCCGTCTATATCATGAAATAAAGGATTTTCGCCAGTATCTGCAACGGTAATATCCAGAGTATAAATATTGGTAAGAACGTTTACTTTCCCGCATCCATTCCTTTGACAGTCCAACACTTCTTCTACATAGCTATCATCAGGATCAAACACTCTCCAGCGTGTATCACTAGAGAAATAGGTATCATTAAAAACGAGTTCTATATTGCCATCACCATCTAAATCTATTGGAATCAGTTTTACAGGATATTTTTCAGCGTGCTCGTGTTTAAATGAAAATAGTTGTCGAGAGTCGTAAATGGCACCTGAAGTGTTGCTGTACATGGCGTATGCATAATAGGTTCCGCCTCTTTCTACGATATAAAGAATGTCTGAGCGGCCATTTCCATCAATATCCGCAGGGATCACAAACTTTATATTACCATCCTCAAGTTCAAAGCCTACGGCCGTGGAGCTTCCAATGGTATTAGGGCTCGTTTCATTCCAGTCAAACTCTGTAGCTGGATAACACCCCTGCCCATCTACACCACACAGCGTGATGTGACTTACATGGTGTTTGCTACTTATATCGTCGACCTCATAGCCTAGGGTATAGCTCTTAAGTTGCTTGTTGTAATGATTTTTAACCGTCACGTTGTTAAGACGGGCCACGGCATGTTCGATAATAAGGCCGTGATAGTAGGCTTTGGTGGAGTCTTTACGTGATACCTGGTTTCGCGTGTCGTAGCTAAAGTTGACGCTATTGCCACTGTACGTAACAGACGAAAGCAATATAGCATTTTCGCCATACATAGTGGCATCAGAAATATAATTAAACTTAATCCGATTGCTATCTAGGTTGAAGTTATCGCTGATGCTATCGATATTCCAACTTAATACCGTACCGTTATCAACTGTTAACTTTGCGGTACTGTCTGCTCCGTAACGAGATGAAGAGCCATCTTCACGCTCAACAATAAAATGGTCTGGGCCATTCCCAGACGTTCCGTAAGAGGTCACTCGCACTCGAGAGTCAATTTCGGTTCGGTAGGTCGTGCCATGTTCACCGTACGCCCCATTGATGGCCACCAACTTTTGACCATCTAAACAGAATCGGTCTTCATTGGTTAACTGAATAGGTTGATTAAATCCATCTTGCTCGTATGTAGGACGACAACGAGAAATAGCAGACAAACCTCCCACGCTCCAGCCCATGCCAAGAGGGCCGTTGCCCGCCGACGAGTGGTAGTTCAGCGACAACGTAGGTGTAACGCCAGCAATACCTTTAGGTAAATCAATGGGGATAGAGTAAGTTGCCGCACCAGATTCATCGACACGAAACTCACCAGGAAGCGTTCCGATAGTTGCAAACTTTTTAGCGCCATCATCATCACCATACAAGGCATTTAGATCTACGCTAAAAATAGGCAATTCAAGAAACTCTACGTCCGCATCCCCTTTAGCCAGATCAACCGTTAGCTCTTCGCTATATTCCGCCACTTCTTCACACAGAGGCTCTGGGGTGTTGTCGTCTGGAATATCTATACACGCTATTACCTTATATACATGTACATCAGCCGCTCGTGCGTCTAGCTTAACCGTGGTGTTAGTGTCGAGGTATACCGTTTCGAACGCAGATGCTCCTGGCTTTTTCTCTACTAGCTTGAAGTGCGTTGCATATTCGACATCGCTCCAACTCAAGGTAACAGATGCCCCCCCTTCTGGTGTTGAAGCATGCGTATTATTTACGCTGAACAATGCCATAAAAAGTGCAGGTACAATGCTTATTAGGCCTTGGGCACTATGCCATAACCGGTTTTTTGGACGATGTTTGATAAAATTCATGAGCGGCTTGATCCTTATTAAAACAGCTTCCCTTCTCTGAACATGAGCAATGTTCAATATCAACAATACATTTTTATACTTGATAAACAAAAGGCCATCAGGCTCACTTTGTGAGCTGCGAGACAAGGAGTAAAATACGCATGTCCCTATGAATAATTCATGATGGAGCTGATTTAGACAGGCCTTATATCAACAGAACGTCCTGTCACCATTTGCTTATTCGATGCACGAAAAGCGCAGAATTTTACGAGAATTAGCGGCAAAGTAAAGGCACACATCGTTCATTTTTTTATCAATTTGAAAAGCGTCACAAAATCAATAGATTAGAAGAATAAAGTTCAACCCTACACGCGCATCATTGCTTCGTAACTAAAAAAAAGCGATCTTGAGAAAAGATCGCTATTTAAAAAATAATCTATTTACCGCCCCCGATTCAGTCTAGATCCTTCACGTATACGCAAGACACATCCTACTATGGCAAGCATTATCAGCCATACGTTAATACTTCCGCCCCCTCCATCTTTGCCATTAGCTGCGTTTTGACCAGACACGGATGTATTAGCCTTTGTTTTGACAGTAATCGTGACTTTACCCGTGCTTGATAGGCCCGAAGCATCAGCCACGTTATACGTAAAGCTATCGTTACCAGTGTATCCAGCATTAGGCGTGTAGTTAAACGTGCCATCTTGAGACAATGTAATCGAACCGTTAGTAGTAGTGTTTTGCAAGGAGTATGTCAGCTTATCACCATCTACATCCGTACTGGGCAACGTAGATGACAGCACGGCACCTTCTTCACCGACAACCTGTTTTATTTCCGTTGATGGTGCATCGTTTTTCCCCTCTATCTTAATACGGATCGTTGTTTCAGAGACTGCGCCGTATTCATCTTCCAATTTAACGACAACCGAGCCATCACCAAATGCATCTAGTGCTGGACTGATGGTCAGTTTCCCCGATTCATCAATCTTCACGTCACTTAAATTGTTAGAAAACTGACTAATTGAATATGTAACTCTATGCGCTTCTTCGTCGCTTACCGACAAATCAATGGTAAATGGTTCATCCTCTACCATTTCAATAATATCTTGGTTGACAATCGGCGCAGCATTCTCAGCCCTGACTTTAAACGTCAACACGTAGCTTTCAGCGCTTTGCAGTGAATTAGTAATGGTAATTCGCACCTTATCTTCACCGACAAAGTCTTTATCTGGTTGATAAGTCAACACGCCATCAGCGTCTACATTAAATAACCCTTGTTTAGCCGACTCAAATATTGTGTAGGTAAATTCAGAACTTGTATCATCTTCTGGTGTTAACTGAACAACCAGCTTGGTATTTTTGAGTATAAAGTACTCGGTTTTAGTCAATATGGGTTTTTCTAAATAACGTTGTACGTTAAACACCAATTCATAAGTCGCTTTTGCACCCGCCGAGTCAGTTAAGGTAATCGTTGCCTCATCAAGTGCTGATTGCATTGCCTTAGGCGTATACTCCAAGCTATTAGTGAGAGAATTATAAATAAGCACGCCCGTATTGGGAGACTCATCAATCATGACGGTGACACGGTTACCATCCGTGTCTAGTTCATCGAGTGAAATAGTGACTGACTCATTACTTTTGAGGGAATATTCCGTTTGCGATAAAGCCGGCGGCGTATTTCTTGTAGCAGTAATGATATTTGCACTGTCTGGGGGGAAGACCATGAATAAATCACTTTTAGCGTGAACACGGTCTATTCTAAACCACGACTCGAGCCCTTTAAAAATCACCTGCTCAATAAACTTCGGTTCTGTATTTTCTATATCGTATACGTTGGCATGCATATATGCTGAGATAGGTTCTGGTGTACCGACAAATAGCTGCTCACTATTTGCATGTATGAACTCCGCTCCCCAAGTCAAATCGAGTCGGTGTTTAAGACTCAATGTATTGCTTTCACCAACTTCTAAAACCAGCACACCAAGATTGCTTGCTAAGTAAATATAGTTTTCGTTACAGCTCGCTTGTCTTACCCACTCTCCTTCTGAGATAACCTCTTTGAACGACAAAACATTCGCTTCAATGCTGTTACCTTGGTGAACATATTGGATCAGGCTATCTTCATGGAAGCGTGAGATAGAATACAGTTTATTGTTCTGGCTACATAGTTTGACTGGTTCATGACTCAATGGCTCTAATGAAAACGCCTCTGAGATGCTGGGTGTATTCACGATACTATCTACGCTGGAAATATCATAAGCCGCCACTTTACCAAAGGCATAAAGGAGATAAAGGTAATCGCCGTTTACCATGTGATCAACAGAGTAATCTGCAATTTCAGCTCGCGCTACTTCTTCAAATGGTGGCGTATTACGGCTGTAACTACGAATATGTTGTCCAACCGAAAAGAGACGGTTTTTGTGTTCGATTAAACTAACAAAGCGATCCTTGTTATCTGAATTGGCCAGCTTAGTTTGGCTTTTAAACACCAACCTTCCCTCACTCACTCCATCATATAGGTTGAGGCCTGCCGTTGTCGGTTGAAAAATCTGATTCTCTCTGATCAAAGGCTTGCCCTGCTCACCCCCGAAATAAGCTAACTCTGACACGTTAAACACGTTGGCAGAGGCAATATCGAAAGTAAAAATGCCATCTTTACCAATGAACACAACGCCGTTGTTTATCGGTGCCCCAATTTCCGTATCACTGAAGCGTAACGTGTTATTGTCAATGTCATCTTGGTGAATTGAACCCAGCTTTCCATTAGTTAAGTGATAGGCTTGATATTTGCCGAACCGCCCAAGTACTACCAATGTGTTATTGTTGACCGCCAATACTGGTCCATAAATATCATCTAATGTCTGGCGTTCTACAGATAATTCATCACTGTTACGTTGTTCTATTTGCGTAATATGTTGGTATCGATTTGAGAAAGCGAATCGACCATTCCCCAACGCCACATGACTTTCAACAAAATCTCGTGAAGATAAGCTTGATACCATCTTAACTTGTGTCACATCTGCGTCTGATAGAGTAAAGGAATGAATCGCATGCACGTAACTGAGCATATTCGTGCTTTGACCAATGCTGTGCAGAATAAGTTGGTCGTTTGCAATTTCAAAATTATAGTATTTAAGTTCTTCTAAAGTAGAAGGCATACCAAGAGATAGTTTCTTCTTAGTGGTAACAGCCGCGCCGGTATTCTCTAGCACATGAAGCCTTTGGGATTGGCTCAATACAGCAAAATACCTATCGGATACCTTAGGCTGTCCTAGTTGCGGCATACCGCCTACTTCTAAAAGATAAACAAGATTGAGGGAATCCTGTTCATAGGCGTACGCCATAAATTTATTATGGCTTATTACAACCAATAATTCCCCCCATGCATACATTGATGTGGGTGTTTCATCAAGCTTTATCGCATCTTTATAGCCCGAGAACCCCTCTTTTGAAGCATCAAGAACAGCAATAGATTGACTATTACGGTTTCCAAAAAAGTAATGCCCACTGACATATGCACCAAACTGAGCGACATCACCGCCATACACGTTTTTAGTTACCTGACTAGACTGTGCATCGGCAAGAGATAGGTGTGTTGCCCCAAGCAACAAAAAAAGCAAAATGAGACGCGTTATAATTCGATTACAAAACATAACAGTCCTTAATAACAGTTAAAAAAGGGCATTACTGTTATCAAGAAAGCACCTAGCTAGGTGTGAAAGAGGTGATGACAGTCCTTGCCAATAATTGAATCATCCATTAACCACAAGATGAGTGGTAAAGTGTATGAATTTATTAAAAAATACACAACCGCATTATCCCCCCATTAATCCCAGAAACGCCTCCGGTTGTCACAGCAAATCCCGGTTTGTGCAAAAGATTCCATAAAAAAAGCCGACTCATCAAAAACGAGTCGGCTTTAAAAATAAAATTCTTTAATGTTGTTTAGCCAGCAACAAACTCGACGCCAATTTTAATATCGTTACGCAAGCCGTCTAACATATCGTCTTTTGCTTTTTGCTCAAAGTCACTTAGGTCGCCGTAAGATAGAATCTCTTCAACACCATTCTTACCTAAACGCACCGGATGAGCAAAGAATGTAGCGTCATCGCTGTTAGTTTCAACGTATGTGTACTCCACAACGTTGTCGCCCTTCATTGCTGCGACAAGAGACAAACAGAAACGCGCTGCTGCTTGGCCCATTGATAACGTTGCTGAACCGCCACCGGCTTTAGCTTCAACCACTTCTGTACCCGCATTTTGAATTCTATGCGTTAGTTGCGACACTTCGTCTTCAGAGAAAGAGACACCTTCAACTTGTGACAGGAGGGGTAAAATCGTCGTACCAGAATGGCCACCAATGACAGGAACATGCACATTCGCAGGGTTCAGGCCCTTCGCCTCTGCAACAAATGTTTCCGCACGGATTACGTCTAACGTCGTCACACCGAACAATTTATTCTTGTCGTATACGCCTTTTGCCTTTAACGTCTCAGCTGCAATAGCAACCGTTGTATTCACAGGATTCGTGATAATGCCAATGCAAGCTTTAGGGCAGTTGTCTGCAATCGCTTCAACAAGGTTTTTCACGATACCCGCATTGATATTGAACAAGTCAGAACGATCCATTCCAGGCTTACGAGGCACACCTGCTGGAATAAGCACGATGTCACACCCTTGAAGCGCATCAGAGAGATCGTCTTTACCGAACCCTTTTACTTTGACGTCAGTAGGAATGTGGCTTAAGTCGACAGCAACACCCGGCACAACGGGGGCAACATCATACAAGCTTAGTTCTGAACCCGCTGGAAGCTGAGTTTTTAGAAGAAGTGACAACGCCTGACCAATACCACCGGCAGCACCTAACACAGCTACTTTCATGATTATCTCCTGTGAATATTCGAATAATTTTGCCGGGCAACACTAATTGAAGCCAATGAAAAAAACAATGATTTCATGCTGCCGAGCCAATGGGTAAGTGTGCAAAGTGGGGGTGAACTTTCATTTTTCAAGACTATTCCCCACTATTTTGGCCTAATTTTACAACCGTTTGCACAACTTCGCCAAATAAGCGGCGAAATTACACTAAAATTGGCTTCCATGGATTTTTCAAAAAATAAACAGATATAGGTATTTTCTATATCTATACTCTAGAACTAATACTTTCTTCTTTATATTAATATGGCAAAATGTGCGCTGCTTAAGAGAGGGTTTTATGGCTGCAAACAAACAAGAAGAACTTATTAAAGCGTTTAAAGCAATTCTTAAAAGAGAAGATTTTGGCTCCCAGGGTGAAATCGTTGATGCTTTGAAGTCTCAGGGATTTGACAATATCAGTCAGTCAAAAGTGTCTCGTATGCTGAGTAAATTTGGCGCGGTAAGAACACGTAATGCCCGTGGTGATATGGTCTACTGTCTTCCCCCAGAATTGGGCATGCCAACGGCGAAAAGCCCACTAAAACAATTGGTGTTGGACATTGTTCATAACAATGTCATGATTATTATTCGTACTTCTCCTGGTGCTGCGCAACTGATTGCACGGCTGCTAGACAGTTTAAGTAAAGCAGACGGCGTGCTAGGTACCATTGCAGGTGATGATACCATTTTCATTGCGCCGTCTAATGTCGATGAAATCGAATCTACACGCACCATGATCGAATCTTTATTCGATAACGTTTAACTTCATTATTGATTGAACGACAAATCAACCCATACCAACCGATGATCTGACGATGCCGCTCTATCCGAAACCAGACGATGTAGCGGCTCATTTTCCGAAGGCCAAAACACGCCGCTTCCTGTCGTTTTCCAGTTGCTACGGGTAGGAATAGCATAATCTGCCCGCATGCCCCACGATGCAGTATGTGTATGAGCATACTCACTATTAGGGCGATTAGCCTCTCCGCCTCTGCTTGCTGGAATAACCTCATTGATTAGGTTGTCGTGAGTCAATAATGTGTTTATCGCCTCACCATGGCTGTCTCCTTCTACGGCAGATGCATTTAAGTCGCCTAGAATGACGCCAAACTCGCCCTTAAAGCCGCCCGTTTCCCCTGTATCATCATAAATATATGACGCTTTGCCTGGGCGCAGATAATCAACCCAAAAACGAATCTCATCGTGGTTTCTATGTCCATTTCTATTTTCAGGGCCATCAAATACTGGAGGGGTTGGGTGTGATGCCAGAATATGAACGGTGTGATTATTCACTTTAACAGGAATATCCCAATGAGATTTAGAAGACAAACGTAGTACTGACTGGGCGTCACTCTCGTACCAAGGTTCTCCATTTTTGGTGCGAGTTTGAGACATTAAATTGTCAGGCATATCTTTCCAAAGAAAGTACTGAAAAGTACGCACCTTTTCATTATTGATAGGGTATTTGCTCAACACCAACATGCCATAATGACCAGGATAGTAACCAAAACCAAAAGCATTAGCCATTGCGCCGCTAGCGTTGCCATCTCGGTTTAAGTCAAATCCAGATGGAATGCCCGTATTTACAGGTGCAGTGTAATAATAAGGGTAATCAATCGGTTGCGCGCCGTTTTGTGCTTTATTGAGGTAACGCGTCAAAAATGCCTCTACCCCAACGTTACTGTTCTCGGTGTAATCAAATTCATTGATTAAAATAATATCAGGGCGAATACGCTGAATAATTTCTGCAATGTTTTTGATTTGCGGATGTACTCCTGTAGCAAGATGCGTAAAAAGCTCTTTACCTGTAATGTCGGCACTGTCTTTTACATAGTTCGTGGCATCCATGCTTGCATTAAATGTTGCTACTCTGAGCGTGTCGGGCTGACTTGCACTGATTGATTTACTGACTGCCATTATCATCCACGCAAATAAAATTAAATACTTCATACACTTTTTCACGTCTTCGTATTTTTTGATTGTATAAGATTTCGCGCCACCAAACCATTCAGACCAACCCAAACGTTTACACGAGCCTAAAACGAAAAAAAGCCGGTCTAAGACCGGCTTTCTACACACACACGTTTTACTTTAGAAAACGTATTTCACACCAACTTTAATTTTCCATGCAGACTCCTCTGCATTGAAGTTCGCAGTGTCGTCTTTTAGGCCTGTGATCGTGTAGCGATTTTGCGCGTCTAGGTCGCCAATGCTATACAAACGATATGTGCCAAACTCACTGTCGTACACTTTACCTTGAGAGCTGTCGATAAGGTTTAACATATTCTCAATAACAAAGTAGAACTCGCCTTTGTGGTCATTCATGATGCCTGGGATTTGCTGAGTAAAACTCAAATCCATGCGGTTAACCCAAGGCGTCTTTTCAGAATTCTTAGGTACATATCCACCCGCATAGCTAGATAGGCCACGCTCATCTATGTAAGCCAACACTTCTTCTTCTGTAATCTGCTGATAAACAACGTTGTCGTCATTTGCAGTTGGGATATATGGAAGAAAGTTCCCGTTATCAAAACCAGGGCTGAATGAGTCGAAGAATACATCACGGTTTCTGTCAAGAACGTAAGAAATTGACTCACCAGAGCGACGCTCAAAGAATAAGTTAATGTCTGTTCTGTAGCCGTCAAACAACTCTGTGCTATAGCCAAGGTTAATGACGAAACGGTGCTCAACTTCGAAGTTACCTGTACCCATATGATCTGCAGCAATGTTTTTGTTTACAGACGGTGAGAAGCGGTAGTTACTACGCGCAGTAGAGTTCGTGCCTGGGTTAACTTCAGTAATGTCTTGATGAGTGTAAGATGTACTAAATGAAACCCCATTATCCCACGACTTGCTTAACATCGTCGTTAGGATGTTAGAACGCCCACCATCGGCTGCATTAGTCAACATCAAACCGTACTGCTCATCACTATCGTCAAAAATAATACGGCCACCATCAGCGGTAGTTCCTACAGCATCAGAAGGTGACAATGACGCATCAACCCAGAATGCCGCATCTTTACGATCAATATGTAAGAACTCAGTCGTCCACGAGTAGTCTTCACCTAGGAAAGGAATATCAACGATATAGTCTACTGCTAACTGATAACGCCAGTCATTTGGAAGCTCAAAGTTAGGGTCGTTGAATGACACGTTACCATCGCCTTGCGCATTTTGAACTGCGCTAAACGCTTCCCGCAGAATTTCCGTGCCAATGCTATCAGGTACAGTTAGACCGGTACGATCACGATATCTGCCAACATTAACACCATTGTCAGAATATGCATTTGAAATCCAAACGTTAGGCTGACCGCCTGCGAAACGACCAACACCACCACGTAAGGTTACGTCGTCGCTTAGGTAGTAAGTGAAGTCCGCACGTGGAAGGATGATGTCAATCCCATCCAAGTTTTCCGTGTTGTCATAACCAGTACGAGCAAAGTGGTTTGCATTGTACGGAGGCTTGTCGCTCGATGTCATACGCTCATAACGTAAGCCAAAACGAACGTTAAGATCTTCCATTAACTCAAAAGAGTCCTGAACGTACAAAGAGGTTGTTTTACGTGTGAATATCGCCGCAGCGTTTTCAGGGTTGTTACCTGAACCATTCTCATAGCGATAATCATCTGCAATTCTGTTCTCGAAGTTTTCTAGTCCATCAAAAACAACCACGCCTTTTGAATAAGGCACGAAGATGTTTGCAAAATCTACATCTTGATACTCAAATCCAAACTCTAGGCTATGCTCACCGATTAAATACGTGAAATCACCTTTAACGTTAAGCGTTTCAGTATCAAGTTGGTTTGCATGGCGGAAAGGATCTGCACCAAAGTCGATGTCACCGCCAGACGCTAAGTTATCGACAGAGAAAGAAGCTGTGCTACCGAATGATGCTTGACGGTTCTCTACGTCTTTCTTCGTTACACTTAACTCAGACGAGAAATCGTCAGTCCAATTAGAGTAAAGTTTAACACTGTAGTTATTTAAAGTTTCAGTTACATTGTACCACTGAGACGATAGACGCAACGTGTCATCACGGTCAGTAGTATTACGTGTACGGTTACCTTCATTGAATTGATATGTAAAAGACGCACGATGATCGTCGTTAATATTCCAATCAATCTTCGCTACCCACTTCTCGTCTTCCTCTACAGGAGAACCGCTATAAGTGCCGATTTGTTCGTCTGTTAAACCATAAACAGACTTCGCGATACGAATGACTTCATTTACTTCTTCAAGGGTTGCATCCGTCACATTAGGTGCACCAGAACCTGCTGGTCCCCAATCTAATGAATTTGGAGCTTCATAAAACTCATAGGCACCAAAGAAGAACAATTTATCTTTGATGATTGGCCCACCAAGCGTGAAACCATAAGTTTCTTCTTCGAATTCAATTTCGATATCTTTACCTTCGTTACGAGGTGTACCACCCCAATCACTGTCTAGCTTTTCATAAAAGACAGAACCAGTGAATTCATTCGTACCAGACTTGAATACCGCATTAACGATACCGCCACTGAAACCAGATACTTTCGCATCGAAAGGCGCAACATCAACTGTTACCTGATCAAGCGCATCAAGAGGAAGAGGTGAACGTTGAGTCGGATAACCGCCGCCGTTCAAACCGAAATCATCGTTCTGGCCAATGCCGTCAACAGTAATACTATTAAAACGAGGGTTAGAACCAGCGATTGTCATCTCAGCTTCTGCGCCTGGCAGGACAGTAACAAGTGGGTTAGCGCGAACAACGTCTTTGATATCACGTGTTAAGCTCGCCGCGGAGCGAATTGCATCTTCCCCGTAAAAGCCACTACTTGCCGTAGAGCTAAATGAAGGCATAGAACCTGTAACAACGATGTTTTCAACATTATCAGATTGAAGCTGTGTATTTAAACGCTCTGTTTCGCCAAGCTGAAGGAAAAGCCCTTCAATTTGCTGATCGCGATAAGTTTTAGAGTCGATAATGACTTTATAAGGACCACCAACGCGAAGACCGCGCGCTTGGAATCCACCAAACTCGTTTGTCGTAATTGTGCGTGAAGATCCTGTAGGTTCGTGAATAATCGTAATCGTCGTATCCGCTGCAGGCGTACCCTGTGGAGTTGTAATTGTTCCACGAATACTTGATGACGTATCTTGAGCCATTGCGCTCGCAGTCATACCAACCGACATAGCTACTGCAAGAGCAATGCGGTTAAGCTTGGTTTTTCCGAACATTTTGTGTGTTTCCTAATGTGTAGAGAAAAGGTGTATGTCCAAATTTGTCGCAGCCTACTATAGTGCCGCATACAAAATAAGCAACCTACACTTTCGTGCGGGTTGCTGTATTTTCTTTTTTTATACTGAGATTACTCTCAGTCTATCCCCAAATTACTGTTTTGCTTGTCCATCTTTCAGACCAAGCACGTATATTCTGAAGTAATACAATAAAATAAAAACCCCTCAACGACATTCATAATTTCTATTTAATATATGTTATTTTACAATAACTTAGAATACTTAAGTAAACTTACCTATTGCATTAAGTAAGACTAACTGGTCAAATTAACCCAACAAGTAAAAATAACTTATCAAAAAATGTCTATAAGTCTGTTCCGTTCTGGCAAGTTTTTTTTGTGGTCAAGTACACTGCTTTTGGTTCTCGTATTTTGGATCCTTGGACGCCTCGATAATGAAGCTCAAATTTACGATATTCCGAATGTAATCATCGACAACAAATCATGTCTTACAAGTTCTGGCAATAATGAGGATGAATTTTTAACCTTCACCTCAGACCGTGCGCTAGCCGAGCGTTTGCTGACAAAACTATGCACTAACGACGTAATAAACCGTCAGTTTGGACGTGTTAAAGTGCGCTGGAGCCACAGTGATGAAGATGTAATTCAGTATGTTGGTAAAGGAATTGCTGACCTCGCTTTAGTAAAAGAAAACCTAATGCATGCTTTTGCGACACAACGCACGCATGGATACGATAATGTGGCTCAATATCAAGACTATGCGACCTATCTATTCTCACTGAAGGAGCAACCTGAATTGACCAAACAGTATTTATGGGGAAAACGAATAGGTTTATTAGACTACCCTAGCAGCCGCTCGGGGCATATTGTTCCAAAGAAAATGCTCAACGAATTAGGAATTAAGGACGGCGACGTAGAAATTGTTTATGCCAATTCACACAGTGCGCTGCGTGAACTACTTAGTTCTGGGCGCGTCGATTTAATCTCTTCGTACTGGCATGAACGAGATAGTGAACGCTTTTCTCAAAACTATATTACTGAAATTGACAACAATATCTCCGGCAGCAAGTGGTACCTAAAAATGGAAACTGCCAATACCGATCTTCGATGCGCGGTACAAAAGACCTTACAGACTCTTGCCAAAGAAACCCAATCAGACTATTACAAGCACCTCATTCTAATGAAGCCTTGCATGCCACATGACTCACCAGTAAATGAGGAAGTAATGTAAATGACTAAAACAATGAAACTGGGTGCCCTATTCTTTACGCTGTGGGTCGTTTTCCAAGGCGCATACTTATCCGGCAAATTTTACCAGCATGCTGCTGAACAACATAGGCTCATCGATAGTATTGAGAAGCGAATCGCGCTTGATTTACCCAAGCTACGCATTGCCAATCCGCGTCTAAAAACCGTCACCCATGAAGGTGCCATTCGAGATTATTTGCACGCCGTTAATGCGCAATTAACAGCGATGAAGGCGCCAATGAAAATAGCCACGCTGCAAGGGATTTGGTTCTCAGATACGCCAATCAATGCATCGTTAACAACACGGGTACTATCCACGCCAGACCAAGACATTCACATTCAGTTAGTGCCTTTGCCTGTTGCATGGTCAGACTATCTCTCTTTTATTGCACCTCTATTGGCCCTTGCGCTTGCATTCATCCATCAAACGTATTTCACCTCAACATTATTTCAAGAAGAGGACACGCCAACACCTGAACCAGAAGCGCAAGTTAGGTTAGTCGTGAACTTGAATGAAAAAGTTATCGGCAATGGCGTTAACGACTACGCAGTGTCACTGTCTAACAAACCATTTTGCTTCTACGCCGCGTTGGTCGACTATTGTATTCAACATGAATCGCCGAGCCTCAATCACAACAAGAATGTCCCTGAAGAGCTCGTCAACCTTGCCAATAGATACTTTTTTAGACTGATTGAACTAGGTCATACAAAGCGTAAAAAGCCCGATTTCTCTACCAATCTTGATAAAACCCTGAGTGAAATTCGCGCCGCGTTAGACGAGGTCTATGTAGACCATCCAGACATTAAAGAGTTGTTTTATCCTCCCAAAGCGCAAGGAGAGGGTTCTCGCTCGAAAATGCACAACTACGCGTTGGAGAAAATTCAGGCAGAACGGGTCGAATTTATTGGCAAATAACTCATCACCTTTCGGCAAACGTGCTCTGAGGGGACCTAAAAACACGACGTCCCCCTATTACTGACATCGATAACATCAGCTAAAAAATGGTAATTCTTAAGTAATTCATAATCTTATGAAAAGATTTTATTTTCTCTGGACTGTTTTTTAAAAAAACTCCTGCAATGACATATAGTTACCGTCTAAGTACAAATCAACAATAGACCAAATGGTCATATTTTTGTAATATTGCGCGAATTACTGGCTTTTTTATAAATCGCTGGTATCTTGCGTTCATTCAAAATTTGCTATCCTAGGGTGTCTAGTGTCTTCCAATTTAGTTATTGCCATCGCCGGTGCGTCAGGTTCAGGTAAATCTCTATTTACTGAAAACCTTTTAAAAGAGTTTGCTCAAGAGGGTAAATCTGTTCAGATTTTACGTGAAGACCACTATTATCGGGCGCAAGATCACCTTCCGATGGAAGAACGCGAAAAGAATAATTATGACCACCCTCGTGCATTTGAGCATGAGCTCCTGGTTAAGCATTTACAGGGTTTAAAAGCTGGCAAGTCTATCGAATACCCAAGTTACTGTTATAAAACGCATACGCGTTTAAAAGAAACAGAGACACTCATGCCAGCTCCTGTGATCATCGTAGAGGGCATTATGTTGCTCGCATCCCCAGAGCTTCAACCACTATACGATGTTAAAATATTCGTCGACACACCTCTAGACATTTGCTTATTAAGAAGAATAAAGCGTGATATCGCAGAGCGTGGACGTACATTGGACTCAGTTGCAAAGCAATATGAAGCAACAGTAAAACCCATGTATCATCAATTCATTGCACCAAGTCGCTTCACAGCTGACGTAATTATTACGCAAGGCGGTGAAAACCGTATTGCGTTGGATGTATTGAAGTCACATATACAACAAGCGCTGCTCTAAGTTCGGCAAAAAGATAAGAAGAATAAGGAAGCCTTATGTTTAGTCTCGTTGGCATTGGATTATTGTTGGCAATTGCGTACGCGTTGTCTGCAAAAAGAAAGAATATTAATTGGCGTACTGTCATAGGAGCCTTTGTCATTCAGGCAAGTGTGGGTGCATTTGTTCTCTACGTGCCAGCAGGTAAAGACTTTCTGCTTTCTTTATCTGAAGCTGTAAAGAGTATCCTTGACTATGGTCAGGAAGGCATAAACTTTATTTTTGGCCCAGTTGGCGATAAATCCATGGGGTTCATCTTTGCCTTTAACGTGCTTCCAGCCATTGTTTTCTTTTCTTCACTTATTACGGTTCTCTATTATCTCGGCGTTATGTCTTGGATTATTCGTTTTATCGGTGGCTTTTTACAAATCGCCCTTAAAACCAGTCGTCCAGAGTCTATGTCTGCTGCTGCAAATATTTTTGTTGGCCAAACAGAAGCGCCGCTTGTTGTTCGCCCTTTTATCCCTCAAATGACTCGCTCGGAATTATTTGCAGTAATGGTTGGAGGGCTAGCGTCTATCGCTGGCGCGGTAATGGCTGGCTATGCCGGACTGGGCGTAGACATAAAATATCTATTGGCGGCAAGCTTTATGGCCGCGCCAGGCGGGTTGTTGATGGCAAAAATCATCATGCCAGAAACAGAAAGCTATAAAAATGAATTGAATGAACTCGGTTCTGAAGACAATCAATTTGCCAATATTTTTGATGCGGCAGCCAGTGGTGCGGCATCGGGAATGCAACTTGCGCTTAACGTAGGCGCAATGTTGTTAGCGTTTATTGCATTGATAGCAATGCTGAACGGTCTAATCGGCTGGATAGGCGGTATTTTCGGTTATGAACAACTGACTTTCCAAATGATTCTAGGTTACATATTCCAACCTCTCGCATGGGCACTGGGTGTTCCATGGCAGGAAGCGAATTTGGCAGGTAGTTTCATCGGCCAGAAAATGGTAGTTAACGAATTCGTTGCTTACCTTAATTTCGTAGAATACAAAGATCAATTGAGTGAGCAGACGCAGGGAATTATTACGTTTGCCTTATGTGGATTCGCAAACTTCTCATCAATTGCTATTTTGATGGGCGGAATCGGTGCGATGGCACCGACTCGCCGAAAGGAAATTGCGCAGTTAGGATTAAAAGCCGTACTGGCAGCTACATTATCAAACTTGATGAGTGCAGCGCTAGCAGGCTTATTCATAGGCTTATAGTAATGTAGTCCTATAAGCGATAGAGACATTGTCTCCTATACTACTAACGAATGTGGGTTCATCCCCACGTAGCAAGAGTAAAAGGGCAATTTTTATGAAATTAGAAGCCGTTGATTACACAGCTGACAATGCAGCTGAATTATTCGTAGAGTCTTTACGTAAAACTGGATTCGGTGTACTGAAAAACCACCCTATTCAGCATTCTGTAGTAAATTCTATCTACCAAAACTGGCAGACATTTTTCGATAGTGCAGAAAAGCAAGATTACCTTTACAACAAAGGCACGCAAGACGGCTTTTTCCCTCAATCTGTTTCTGAAACAGCAAAGGGCCACAAAGAAAAAGACATTAAAGAGTATTATCACTACTACCCTTGGGGTCAGTGCCCAGACGCACTGAAAGAAGAAATCGCTAACTACTATGCAGCTGCCAATGAATTAGCGACAGAGCTTCTCAGCTGGATTGAAAAGTACTCTCCAAATGAGGTGTCAGACAAGTACAGCGAGCCGTTGTCGAATATGATCAAAGATAGTGATCAAACCCTACTCCGTGTTCTGCATTATCCACCACTTAAAGGTGATGAGACACCAGGTGCAATTCGTGCGGCGGCGCATGAAGATATCAATTTGATTACCATTCTACCTGCGGCTAATGAGCCAGGACTTCAGGTTCAAGGCGCAACATCAGATGAATGGATTGATGTACCTTGCGACTTTGGTAACTTAATTATCAATATCGGCGATATGCTTCAAGAAGCATCAGGCGGCCATTTCCCGTCTACTAGCCATCGTGTGATTAACCCAGAGGGCATGGATACGACAAAATCACGTATCTCTTTACCTTTGTTCCTTCATCCTCGCCCAGACGTAAAACTCAGTGAGCGTCACACTGCAGAAACCTACCTGCAAGAGCGATTGAAAGAGCTAGGGGTAATCTAATAACCCCCTTTTCAAAATTTTAGAGGCACTCAGTTTGAGTGCCTTTATTATTTGATATGCCTATCAATTTCTTGCAACAACAAATAGGACGTTTCGACAGACGCAAGAAAAAACGTTTTTGGGATACGTTGCCACTCATCAGACGCTTTATGGTAGTCTTTGTGCTCTCCAACGCCCACATAAATGAATGGAATACCGTACTCTCCAAATGCACCATGATCACTCGCATTTAGCCAGTCTATACGCTTTTTATTTTGCCCTGCCCGTAACGAACGATTATGACCGTACACTAAACATTGACGAGTCTTTGCTTGAATACGCGCTAACAACGCCTCTTTATTGGGGTAGTTGTTCGAATGCGTAACATAGAGAGTTTGCCGCCGACTTCCCTGACCTAACATATCTAAATTAAGGTTGGCGCGTATATCTGAGATGCGAATCACCTCGTCTTTGAGAAAAGCCTTCGCCCCTTTTAACCCCTGCTCTTCAGCATCCGTCGCTAAGAATATCACGGAATGCTTAAGAGGGTACTTTGCTACTTCGAATGCAATAGCCATCATCGCACTCACACCACTGGCATTATCATCGGCACCATTGAATATGGTGCTGCCATAGTGTCCAATATGATCGTAGTGGGCTGTAACAACAATATACTTTTCAGGTGCAATGACACCGCGCACCATACCAACAATATTCGTTCCGTTTTGGTATTCTGTTAAAGAAAATGGAACTGAATAACTCTGTTGCCCGGCTACAAATGACAGTCTCATCTCTTTGAAGCGTTTTAACAGATACTGTTGGGCTTTTACACTACCTTTTGTGCCAGTTTTTCGTCCCTCAAAATCATCGCTAGATAAATGCTTTACATCATCCCAAGCTTGAGCATGATCAACCGTTTCCAATAGCTGAACATCTTGACACGATGCATCGCAATTAAAAGTCCCAAATACCCATACCGCAACCAACACATACAATCGTGTCATAGCTTGCTGAACAAATTGAGTTTACCTTGATATCTTTCACGGTCTTGATCGTTACGTGACTTGGCTTTAGCTCTTTCTAAATAACGTTGGCTCCGACTAATATCACCCAGTTGGTAATACACTTTTGCAAGTCCAAAGTATACTTCGTGTTTAGACCGATCGAGCCTCAACGCTGTACGATAGTGTTCAAGAGCATCATCGAACAGAGCTTTCTCAAAGGCCTGTTCGCCTAATATGAAATGGTAATAGGGGTTGTCTTTGCGCGCTAATTCAACTTTGGTAGACAGGGCGTCGGCCAGTTGTTCCCGACCAGTAATTCTATATAAATAAGCCAAATTCTCTACTGCGGTCATATTACCTGGCGCTATAGCTAAAGCATGATCGTAGCTCATCTCTGCAAGCTGATGAAATCCGTTGAATCGGTAAAGCAAGCCTAAATTTACCCATACTGAATCGAATTGAGCATCAAATTTTACCGCTTCTTTAAAATATGCATAGGCTTTCGAATAGGAAGCTTTCAACAGGGCTTCAGCCCCTTTATTGTTATAAAACATCGCTAACACGGTACTTTTATCAACGTAGCGCTTAGGGAAGTGTTGACGAATCGGCTGAGGGTCAAAGTCAACTTCCAGCCCGCTTGACATTAAGTGGATCACATTAACTTCAGTACGGGGAAACATTTGTAGATTAATGTGGCCGTTGAGTAAACTGAATCCGGCTTGTCTAGTCCAATACTCAGGAATATCTACTTCTTGAAACTTCACCTCAAAGCCCGCTTCTTTAGCGAGAGAGTAAGTTAAAATAGACATAGACAAGCAATTTGCAGCGCGGTTGTCGAACGTTTCAGACGCGACAGTGTTTGCAGAAGCCATATAAAGTAAGTTGAAGTCAGTGCGGTCAAAAATCTTTCGAGCCAGTGTTTTCATGCGAGCATGAACGTCCATCACTGGTTTGATCTCAGTGCGAATAAATTGTCTGGCCTCTTCATTTAAAGCAAAAATTTCGTCAGGTGACTCGATAGCAAATAAGGTGTGATCGGGAAAGGCCGTATCATTTATAACCTGAACTGGCGCTGCCACTTCCTGCACATGTGTCGACTGGCAGCCCGACACCAGTAACACCGAAGTCAGGCTTAATGCGCAAAAAACTGTATATAACGGCTTCATAAACACCTCCGCTCACTATAACTTTAGCGCGTTACCTGTTTTTTACCATACCGCTTAACTGATTTAAAATACACCATATCGCAACATATTTTTTACAATATATTTTCGTTATACTGAATGTGTTAATGCAAAGGCGCGTCGCCAGCTCCCCGAGGGTAACGAATATCCTCAACCATAGCCTGCACGTCTTCTGGAGCAGCGGATGTCACATTAAAGACAAGCAATGCCACCACAAAATTTACCATCATACCAAGCGTGCCGATTCCCTCTGGTGATATGCCAAACCACCAATTCTCAGGCGTATTCATTTCAGGGCTAATAAATTTAAAATAAATAATATATGCCGCTGTAAAACTGATACCTGCTAGCATGCCTGCCACTGCGCCCGCCTTATTCATGCTTTTGGAGAAAATCCCCATAATAATGGCAGGAAAAAACGAAGACGCTGCTAATCCAAATGCAAACGCAACTACTTGGGCAACAAACCCTGGCGGGTTAAGGCCAAAATATCCAGCAATGACGATAGCAATAGCCGCTGCCGAACGCGCATAGAACAGTTCCTGTCGGTCAGTAATAGCCGGCATCAGATTGCGTTTTAGCAAATCGTGGGAGACTGACGTTGAAATTACCAGTAGCAACCCCGCTGATGTTGAAAGCGCAGCCGCAATTCCACCAGCAGCCACCAGGGCAATAACCCAGGCTGGCAAGTTGGCAATTTCAGGGTTAGCAAGCACCATAATATCTCGATCTACTCGCATTTCGTTTCGTTCATCGCCAGAATAAAACATACGCCCATCATGGTTTTTGTCTTCCCACTGAATTAAGCCCGTTTTTTCCCAGTTGTTTATCCAACTGGGAGCCTCTTGATATAATGTGCCAGCCTGATCAACACCATTGATTGTTTCAATCATGTTGACCCGAGCAAAGGATGCAAGCGAGGGCGCGGTAGTGTATAAAACCGCGATAAATAGGAGCGCCCATCCGGCACTTTTTCTGGCGTCTCTCACTTTTGGTACCGTAAAAAAACGCACAATCACGTGAGGAAGGCCTGCTGTACCCACCATTAAAGCGGCGGTTATGCAAAACACGTCAATCGTACTTTTCGTGCCGGAGGTATATTCCGCAAATCCTAGTTCGGTCGACAAACCATCCAGTTTCTCCAGCAGGTACACGCCTGAACCATCAGCCAATGTGCCTCCGAACCCTGTTTGTGGCAAGATATGACCTGTCATCAAAATAGAGAGAAATACAGCGGGAACTAAATAGGCAAAGATTAGCACGCAATACTGTGCTACTTGGGTATAGGTGATGCCTTTCATTCCCCCCAATACGGTATAAAAGAAAACAATAGCCATGCCAATGACTACGCCAGTGAAAATATCAACTTCTAAAAAGCGACTAAATACGACGCCAACACCCCGCATTTGCCCTGCAACATAGGTAAAGCATACAAAGATGGCACATATCACCGCCACAGTACGGGCAGCTTGAGAGTAATAGCGGTCGCCTATAAAGTCAGGAACCGTGAATTTACCGAACTTGCGCAAGTACGGCGCTAGGCACAAGGCCAGTAACACGTACCCGCCAGTCCACCCCAGCAGATAAACCGCGCCATCGTATCCCATAAACGAAATTAGCCCGGCCATAGAAATAAACGATGCCGCAGACATCCAATCAGCAGCCGTTGCCATACCATTGGCGATTGGATGGACTCCGCCACCTGCGACGTAGAATTCTTTTGTAGAACCCGCTCGCGCCCAAATAGCAATACCGATGTAGAGTAAAAAAGACGCGCCAACAATAATAAAAGTGAGAACTTGAACATCCATGCCCTACTCCTCATCCAAACCGTATTTTTTGTCGAGCTTATTCATTTGGTGAACATAAACGAATATAAGCGCAACAAACACATAGATAGCCCCCTGCTGTGCAAACCAAAAGCCTAATTTAAACCCAAAGAATGGAATTAAATTCAGTTCATCGACCAACAATATGCCGCAGCCAAACGATACAAAAAACCATACCGACAAGAGTTTTAACATCAAGACAATATTTTCTCGCCAGTATGCGGCTTTTTCATTTTGTGTGTTAGACGCCATTCCCTTTCCTCATCAAAGTTACCTGTAACAATTGCACAAACGTAACGTGATGAGCGCGGTTCCTTCACCTACTTCATTGGGACGAGCTCAGCTTCCTGAGAAGATTTTGTGCACATTGCAGGATTGTTTTGGCACAAACTGCTTTTTATTTCAACATCTTGTCTCGCTATTGTGTCATGAACAATCTGTTTGACGTGCTTTTTCAACCAAATTAATCCGGTATCTTGATCTTGTCTTTTATGCCAAATCAGACACACTGGCTGTGGCGTTAAATCAAGCGGTACGGCAGTAGCGGCCAGCTCTTGATTAATAATTGGCCTTGCCACCGCAGTGGTGGGTACAACACTGATTAGGTTACTATTTTGAATTAGACGCGGTACCGTAGAAAAATGGTTCACCGTGCAGGCAATCCGTCGTGATAAGCCATGTTGCATTAGAACTTGATCGGTATACCCAGCAGTATCACCCGATAACGACACCAATAAATGATCAGCCGCGGCAAACTCTTCCAATGAAATCTGTTCTTTTGCCAAGCGGTGCCCTTTACGCATTACGCACACATAATCGGGACAAAACGCATATTCTGCTCTAAATGTGCCAGACACATGCCCTGAAGGCCCCACGACCATATCCACTTCTGCATCTTCTAATAACGATTCGGTATTCACGATGGTGTACGGAACAGCATGAAGATTCACGCCCGGCGCTTGCTCTTCAATGATCTTACGCATAGACACCCATACCATATCAACCAAGATATCAGAAACGGCAATACGAAAAGTACGCCTTGCGGTGGAAGGGTTAAACTCCTTATTGTCTATTGCATCGCCTAATGAGAGAATAGGGTCGCGAATCTGACTCCACAAATTTTGAGCATACAATGTAGGTTGAATATTTCGGCCGTCTTTTACAAACAGTTCATCTTTCCATGCCGAGCGCATTCGACTCACTGCATTTGAAACAGCAGGTTGCGTCATTGCCAATCTATTCGCGGCACGCGTGATAGAACGCTCAGTCATAATCGCATCAAAAATCATTAACAATGTCAGATCTTGAGGGCGCATTGCTTATCTCCGTTCAAATGTTGAATACATCATATCAGATGATGTGTTTCATATTAATTAATAATTTTTTTTATTTATTTATCTCCTTCATACTCTCACCATCAAAAATCGTTGAGGAACTAACATGAAACTTAAACCTTTATTTGCCAGCTTGGCGTTTATAGGTGTGATCTCGGTTATGGCAGGCTGTGACAAGCAAGAAATGCCAACACAAGCGCCGATGGCACCGACAGTCTCTATCGCGCAAGTGATCAATGAGACCATCACTGAAAAAGAAGACTTCACAGGGCGAATTGAGACGCCTAATGAAGTTAATCTTCGTCCACGCGTATCTGGCTACATTGATTTCACAGCGTTTGAAGAAGGCGCATTTGTAAAAGAAGGTGAACCTCTTTTTTTCATCGACAACGCCCCCTTCAAAGCTGAAGTGAATCGCTTAAAAGCCGCTAAGTTAGAAGCGCAAAGCGCACTCGAACTTGCAGAGAAAGAAGTAAAGCGTGCAAATAACTTACGCAAAACACAAGCAATCTCTGCCGAAGAAGCCGACAACAGACTAGCGCGCCAGCAACAAGCACAGGCTCGTTTGTCATCTGTCAATGCTCAGCTTGAACTGGCAAAACTGAATTTAAGCTACACCCGCGTCGTCGCCCCGATTTCAGGCTACATTTCAAAAGCCAACGTCACCAAAGGTAACTACGTTAAAGCGGGTGAGACATCCCTCACTAACATTGTCGCCACAGATAAAATGTATGTGTACTTTGATGCGGATGAAAAAACGTACTTAAAGTATGTCAATGCGAAACACCGCACCGAAGAAGACGGCACAGCCCTTCCTGTTTTTATGGGGTTAGCAGACGATGAATCCTTTAATTACAAAGGCACGCTTGACTTCGTGGACAACCGAATTAATGCGACGACAGGTACAATCACTGGCCGAGCAGTATTCGACAACACGAATGGCGAGCTGATTCCTGGCCTTTTCGCTAGAGTAAGATTGCTAAGCGAAAACAGCGTTGACGGGATTCTAATTAAAGACAAAGCCATTGGTACTGACCTTAACAACAAGTTCGTACTGGTACTCGCTGACGATAACACCGTGCAATACCGTCCTATTGAGTTAGGTGAGAAACTTTACGGCCTTCGCGTGGTGAAGTCAGGCTTATCACCAGAAGACAAAATCGTGATCAACGGTCTACAACGTGTACGTCCCGGTAGCAAAGTGACACCACAAGAAGCCACTATGGCAGACGAGCATGCATTAGCCGAATTGCGCCAGATGCAGCAAGCCGTAGAGCGCGTGCGCAGTAATCCTAAATTTGCAGCGGTAAACGAAAACGGTCAAGCCGAGATCGGAGGCTAAGATGAAACTCTCACAATTTTTTATCCATCGTCCTATTTTTGCCGGTGTATTATCGTTAATGATATTCATCGCGGGGGCGATCTCGGTATGGCAGCTGCCTATTACCGAGTACCCAGAAGTTGTACCTCCGACTGTTGTAGTGACTGCAAACTATCCGGGCGCTAACCCTAAAACCATCGCCGAAACAGTTGCGAGCCCACTTGAGCAAGAAATAAAAGGCACGGAAGGCATGCTATACATGTCTTCTCAGGCTACATCAGACGGCCGCATGACGCTTACTGTGACCTTTGCCATAGGCTCAGATGTAGACAAATCTCAAACACTGGTTCAAAACCGTGTTGACCGTGCCCTTCCTCGCCTACCAGAGGTGGTTCAACGTTTGGGTGTGGTAACAGAGAAAACATCGCCTGATCTCACCATGGTGGTTCACCTTACCTCGCCAGACAGCAGCCGCGACATGTTGTATTTGTCGAACTATGCCCACTTAAATGTGAAAGATGAACTTGCCAGTTTAAACGGTGTTGGTGATGTACAGCTATTTGGTGCTGGGGAGTACAGCATGCGTATTTGGCTGGATCCACAAAAGATCTCTGAGCTAAGCATGACCCCCATGGATGTAGTGGCAGCTATACGTGAGCAAAACCAGCAAGTTGCCGCAGGAAGCCTTGGCGCACAGCCGTCTACTTCGTCAGAGTTTCAGCTATTAATAAACGTTAAAGGGCGATTGAGCAACGAGGAAGAGTTTCGTAACATCGTAATCAAAGTCGGCGATGAAGGCCAAATCACGCGATTAAAAGATGTGGCTGACGTCAAACTTGGCGCAGATTTCTATGCATTGCGTTCAATGTTAGACAATAAGCAAGCCGTTGCCTTACCGATCTTTCAAAGCCCCGGCTCGAACGCGATTGAAATATCTGACAACGTTCGCGCTAAAATGAAAGCGCTTAAGCCGTATTTTCCACAAGGCGTAGACTATTCGATTGTTTACGACCCAACTGTGTTCGTTCGTGGCTCAATTGAAGCAGTGGTTGAAACACTATTTGAAGCCATCATTCTTGTTGTTATTGTGGTTGTGTTGTTCTTACAAACCTGGCGTGCTTCGATCATACCGCTCGCCGCAGTACCTGTATCTTTAGTGGGTACATTTGCAGTAATGCACTTAATGGGCTTTTCACTTAATGCCTTATCGTTGTTTGGATTAGTACTCGCTATCGGTATTGTTGTCGATGACGCGATTGTGGTAGTTGAAAACGTTGAGCGTAATATCCGAGAAGGAAAATCTCCTGTTGATGCGACTATTCAGGCCATGAAAGAGGTAACAGGCCCGATTGTTGCCACCACGATGGTATTGGCAGCGGTGTTTATTCCTACCGCGTTTATGTCTGGCTTAACTGGTCAATTTTACAAGCAATTTGCTTTAACCATCGCGATTTCAACGGTTATTTCGTCTATCAATTCATTGACGTTAAGCCCAGCTTTATCAGCATTATTGCTAAAAAGCGAAGACGCGCCCAAAGACGGCCTCACCCGTTTAATGGACAAACTTTTAGGTAGCTGGTTGTTCGCACCGTTCAACCGTATGTTTGCCAAAACCGAAGCTGGCTATAGTTTCACAGTGAAAAAGCTGGTTCGCGGTACGTCAATTGTTCTCGTGCTCTATGCAGGTTTATTGGGTCTCACTTATGTTCAGTTTACTGAAACACCTACAGGCTATGTGCCAGCACAAGACAAGCAATATTTGGTCGCATTTGCGCAATTGCCTGATGCTGCATCATTAGATAGAACCGAAGACGTTATTCGCCAAATGTCAGATATTGCGATGGAACATCCAGCTGTACAAAATGCCGTCGCATTTCCTGGGCTAAATATTAATGGTTTCACCAACAGTCCTTCTAGCGGCATCGTGTTTGTTCCTTTGAAGCCCTTTGAGGAACGTACCGATGATGCGATGAGCGCAAATGCGGTTGCTGGCGCACTCGGCGCACAATTTGCCGGTATAGAAGATGCGTTTATCGCCATCTTTCCACCGCCGCCAGTACAGGGGTTAGGCACCATCGGCGGTTTTAAATTGCAAATTCAAGATCGCGGAAACCTTGGTTACGAAGAGCTCTACAAAGTGACCATGCAAGTGATGCAAAAAGCATGGCAAACTCCTGAATTAGCGGGCGTATTTTCAAGCTATCAAGTCAATGTTCCGCAGTTGGATGTTTCGATTGACCGTGAGAAAGCAAAAATTCATGGTGTCTCTATCAATGATATTTTCTCAACAATGCAGATGTATCTAGGCTCCCTGTATGTCAATGACTTCAACTTGTTTGGGCGTACTTATCAGGTAAATGTTCAAGCTCAAGAGAGCTTCAGACAAGAACCAGAGCATATAACGCAACTTAAAGTGCGTAATAATAAAGGTGAAATGCTACCTCTTGCGGCTTTTGTGAGCGTTGAGCATGTGGCAGGCCCTGATCGTGTTATGCATTATAACGGTTATACCAGTGCTGAAATTAACGGTGCTCCAGCGCCTGGGTTTAGTTCAGGCGAAGCCGAGGCCGCCATAGAACGCATTTTGGCTGATACTCTTCCGGTGGGCATGACTTACGAGTGGACTGATCTCACTTATCAACAAAAACTATCTGGAAATACGGCTATGTACGTGTTCCCTCTCGTGGTGTTGTTAGTGTTCTTGGTATTGGCAGCCCAGTACGAAAGCTTGCGTTTACCACTGGCCATCATTCTTATCGTACCAATGACACTATTATCAGCGATGACGGGGGTCATTTTGTCTGGTGGTGACAACAACATCTTTACTCAGATTGGCTTTATTGTGTTGGTAGGACTTGCCACTAAAAATGCCATTTTGATTGTTGAGTTTGCGAAAGAAAAGCAAGAGCAAGGCATGTCGCTCATGGGGGCATTGCAAGAAGCCTCACGCCTGCGCTTACGTCCTATTTTGATGACATCGTTTGCTTTTATTATGGGCGTGGTTCCTATGGTACTGGCGACTGGCGCTGGCGCGGAAATGCGTCAAGCAATGGGCGTGGCAGTATTCTCGGGAATGCTCGGAGTGACCTTCTTTGGCCTACTACTTACACCAGTATTCTATGCACTAGTGGCAAAGAAAATCGGACAAGCAAATGTGAGTAATTCAACGTTCAAAAAGGACGACAAGCCAAGCCAGAAGGCAGCATAGTATATCGACCGTTTATTAGCGTGTTGCCCGGCCTTGTAACCATAAGTCACCGGGCCAATTTCACCGAAAGGTGAGCCCAGCCAGACAGGTTTTCTCATCCTCAACGAAAAACCTGCTCTGGCTTTTTTAATTTAGAACTTCATATTCCCTTATCTTTGATTCCTTTAGCAGTATTGATGTCACGATTGCTTCTTCGGCTCCGACCACTTGATTCCCTCCTTCGCGTTTTCCCGTATAAACAGCGCGATCAGCAGCAGTGAGTAACTGATTTGCATCCACGACATGATCAGCTTGAAGGCAGCTATAGCCTATCGTGACAGAGGCATTCACTACTTGCCCCTGATGTTCAATCTTAGCCTCATTAATCCTATGCCGAAGCTTTTCTGCGATTTTATGGGTATCACTTTGGTTTACTCCCTGCATAATCACTGCAAATTCAGCTTCACCATATCGGCCCAACACATCTTTTCTTGCTCGAATATGCTGATGAAGCACCAGTGCAATCACTCTCAAGCACTCATCGCCCGCCTGCTGACCACGTTGCATATTAATCAGCTTTAACTGATCGATATCTACCAGCAACACGCTAATCCAATCACCAGTATTGGCAGCGTCATTCAACTGTTCGTCTAACTGATTGAGCAAGGTATTTCGATTCGCCAAGCCTGTCAGTTTGTCTTGATTGGCCTGTTCTTCGAATCGACGGCCATACAGGCGATGAACGCGCGTAAATGAAATGCCAAAAATACAGCTGATTATGACGGCAACATTCAGCCAGAACGCCCGTAAAACTAACATGTCTGAATGGGCAAGTTGATAATGGAGATCTGATAGATAAGCGTGATTTAGAGTCATCGCCACTACAAAGACCATTGAGCCGACTCCCATAAACCATGTTGCTCTCTCGTTTGCTACCATGCTAACCAATACGGGAAACAGCGGCAATAAAACGGTGTACTGACTAAATACACCGCCAGTTAAAAGAATAAAAGGTACTAGCGCAAAAGCAGACACACAAACAACTATGTAAGGGTGATAGGTTTGCCAAGGAGTATATTTGGTATAAAGCACTAACGCTCCCATCAAAGCCACTGTCCCCCAGCCTAGCCATGTCAGTTCTGAACTGTGATCCGAAAACATAGGCATAATCAGAGAAGCAAGAAGAATAATAAAGAAAAGCGATAGTGATAAGGTAACAGTGGTTTTCTGACGAATCGCATTGATCGGCATGCAACATGTCCTTGTTATTGGTTAGTTTTTTTACCAGTCTACACAAAGTATCGAGAGGAAACCAATACTTCCTCTTACATTAGGTCAGCTTACTGATTGCCCCCAACAGCAAATCGGGTTTAAAAGGTTTAACCAGCCATGCTTTCGCCCCCGCTTCTTTACCTTTTGCTTTAAGCTCTGGACTAGATTCCGTGGTTAGCATTAACACGGGCGTGAATTTGTACTCCTCCATTTGCTTGGCTTTACCTACAAACGTCAAACCATCCATATTCGGCATGTTCACGTCGCTTACAATAAGATGGATCTTTTTTCCATCTAGTTTACTCAATCCATCAACCCCGTCTTCAGCACTAATCACTTCGTAACCTGCACCTTCAAGCGTCAAGGTAACGACCTGTCTGATTGATGCAGAGTCATCAACAATTAAAATAGTCTTGCTCATTCACTCACTCCTCATTCAACGACGTTTCAGATGAATCTATTTACGACCTGAATTAAAACTAGACAGCACAGGAATAAATTGCAAGTCACTCAAGGCCTTAGTTAGCGAATATCCTTTTCTCGCAACCTATTTCGCAACAGCAAATTAATACAAAGAGACGGTACCCTCCTATTGCGTACGAAAAATGTGAACGATGAAAACATAAATCATCGGGCTCTGACGTTAAAAGGCTGGTAAATAAGGAGAAACTTCACGACGAGAGACAGCAATTTTCTTGAAGATTTTTTAATCACTGACTACGTTTTATCTGGTAAGCCACACAAATAACAATGCAAGTGGCGTTAAATCTGATTATTGCACATATTCGTATACATTTTTTCTCATAACATCGTGGCGGTAGTAAGCCGGGCCTGAGTGACTTTAGGAGTGCTACATGTCTGACCCATCAGTAATTCTGAAAGAACATTCAGAACAGACAGAAATCATTTTACAAGGAGAATTGGAGCTGGAGTCAGCTGAACAATTGAAGTCTGCGCTTGTGCATGCGCTTGATTTAGCACAGCCCATTCAGATCAATGTCGCGTCAGTTGAAGATTGCCACATCTCGAGTCTGCAATTATTAGCATCTTTAATGAAACACCGGACATCCTCTTCCCCTTTGTGTCAGCTTGAAGGTGACAGTGAAGCATTTCTTCGCGCGGTGAATTTATCAGGGCTTGGTCACATTCTTTATGGCGAACAAAATGAAGCATCAGATAGCGTGACACCTATTGCCTCCGCCACAAATGGAGAAAGTGATGGGTAAGATTCAAGATACGTACAAAGAAGAAGCCGAAGAGCTATTAACAGATTTAGAAGATGCCTTTCTTGAACTTGAGAACGATCCACGTTCAGAAGAATTGATTAACCGTATTTTTCGTGCAATGCATACCATCAAAGGCTCAGGTGCAATGGCTGGGTTCGACAACATTGCCGCCTTTACCCACGAATTTGAGACCGCATTTGATCGCGTGCGCAAAGGGGAACTGTCGGTAACACAAGAATTGATCGAAATTGGTTTGGCGTCGCAATCTTGGATTGCTGAAATGCTAGACAGCAATGATCAACAAACCGCACTTTTAAAAGAACAAGCTGATGAATTAACCGTTCGATTGTTGCAACTCATGCCTGATTCAGCTGAAAAGCCAAACACAGAGCAGGGAAAACAAATGGCTCCCGAGGTAGCCGCAGAAGAACACGACGAGCAAATATTCAGAATTCGCTTTAAACCCAATGAGGATTTTTTCAATTTCGGCTCCAAACCGCTCGCCTTACTCCGCTGTTTGGAAGAGATGGGAGAATACAATGTAGTGGCGTACACCGATGCCCTTCCCTCTTTGGAATCCCTTCACCCACTGACCAGCTACCTGAGTTGGGACGTTTTGCTTAAAACGCAAAAAAGCAGAGACGACATACTGGATGTGTTTATCTTCGATGAAGATGACTGCGAACTGCATGTGGATGTCATAGATCATGGTGACGAACAAGAAGACGATTACAAACGCATAGGTGAAATACTGGTTGAACGCGGTGATATCAGCGCAGATGAATTAGAGAATTTACTTCCCAAAGCACCCAAAGTGGGTGAAATACTCGAGGCTGCTGGTGCGGTAGCAAAAGAAAAAATCACATCTGCTTTGGTTGAGCAAGAAGTGGTTAAAACTGACCGGCAGCAAAAGCAAAAAGCCGTTGAAAACATTCGCGTGCCCGCTCCAAAATTAGAAATGCAAATGAACCTCGTGGGTGAACTTGTTATCGCGCTGGCTAGCCTGAATCGTATTGCCGCATCGCATGCCGATACCCAACTCATTAACGCCTGTGAAGAAATGAATCACTTAATTACAGAGCTTCGCGATAACGTATTGAGCATTCGAATGATGCAAATTGGCTCGACATTTAGCCGCTTTAGACGTGTAGTGAGGGATTTGGCCAAAGATCAGGGCAAAAATATTGAATTGTTCACCCACGGTGCGGAAACTGAGCTTGATAAAACCGTGATAGATCAGCTGGGCGACCCACTTGTTCACCTGATTCGCAACAGCATCGACCACGGTATTGAACCACCTGAAGAACGCGCTGAAAAAGGCAAACCTGCCGAAGGAAAAATCATTCTCTCAGCACAGCACACCCAAGGTCAGGTTGTCATTAAAATTGAAGACAATGGTCGAGGTATCGACCCGACTAAAATTCGCAGTAAAGCCATAGACAAAGGCGTCATCGAACCTGACGCAGATATATCAGATAAAGATGCACTACAGCTGATTTTTGCGCCGGGATTTTCTACCGCCGAGAAGATCACTAACATCTCAGGACGCGGCGTGGGCATGGACGTCGTTAAGCGCACAATAGAAGACTTAAGAGGCACAATTGAACTTGACAGTATTGTGAACAAAGGCACAACCATTACGTTAAAGCTTCCGCTTACATTGGCCATCATCGAAGGACTGCTGACGCGTGTCGGCGATGATGTAATCGCCATTCCTTTGTCTATTATCAAAGAGTGCGTGGAAATTCGCAGCAAAGATTTATCCAAAACCAAACAAGGCTATTCAACCAAAATACGCGGCACGCTGATGCCGTGTGTCTCGTTGCGTGAGTGGGCAGAAATCTCTGCCGATAAGCCTGATTTGGTTGAGCTGATTATCGTCAGTGTCGACAACGAGTCCTTTGCGTTTATTGTTGATGAAATCATCGATCAGCAGCAGATTGTCATTAAAAACCTCGGTGCCGTCTATCGCAGTATCGATTCGATCAGCGGTGCGACCATATTGGGAGATGGCAGTGTCGCACTGATCATAGACGCTTTCCAAATTTTGAAAAGGCACCTGAAATCAAGTGGTGGCGACGCCGCACAAAATGTCGCTTAACAGCAATACTTGGAGAACCAGAGAGAATCATCATGTTACGAATTCACGACATTAGAATGCGAACCAAATTGACAAGCATCATGCTGATTATCAGCTTGATTCCCCTGCTTGTTGCAAGCTGGTTTATTGCTACCCTGACACAAAAAAGTTTAGACAACGCAGCATTGGAGAAACTAGAGGCAGCGCGAGAGATCAAAAAATTGCAACTGCAAAGCTATTTCAATTCTGTTGTTACTGACGTAGATATTATGTCTACGGTTGTCAAAAACGCGCAAGATGCCGCCGTCAATCGACAGCTGGCGATTCTTAAAAATAAAAGCAATCAACTAAAAGAATACTTTGAAACGCGCCGTATCGATATTGAAGTGTTTAATTCAAGCAATAAAATTCGAGATGCCATACGCACCTTTACCGCTACCTTTGCCCAAGGCGGCAATACGGTTAACTCTTCCTCATATCAAAACACCAAGAAAAAATATCATGAATGGTTCTCTCATTTTAATAATGAATATGGCTATTACGATGTGTTTTTAATTAGCAAAAGCGGATGGGTGGTGTACACCGTAACCGAAGAGTCAGACTTGGGTGAGAACCTCGCTTCTGGCGTGCTTAAAAACTCGGGTTTAGCGACTGCGTATCGTCAAGGCTTAGAAGAAACTACCATTGTAGACTTTGCACCGTATGCGCCTTCCGCAGGCGCACAAGCCGCATTTTTAGCCAGTCCAATCAAAGACGACGACGGCACGGTATTAGGTGTGCTGGCACTGCAACTCTCTATCGATCATATTGATGAAATTGCCCAATTTGGCGCAGGACTGGGTAAAACCGGGGAAACCTTTCTCGTCGGTAAAAGTAATAATCAGGTAGCTCTGCGATCTGACAGAATCGAAGACAGGGGTAAAGTCGGTACCCCTGTAAATTTGCGTGCAGCTGAACTCGCCGTGATGGGGAAAACGGGTTATCAATTAGCAACAGATTCTGACGGACACTTTAAGCTCTATACCTACGCACCACTTGAAATCGAAGGATTATCATGGGGCATAGTTGGCATGATCAACCTTGTTGAAGTGCTCAGCCCGACAATACCCGGCAGTGATGAAGATTTTCTTACCGTGTACAACCGTCAAAACGGTTACTACGACACCTTTTTAATCGCTCCCGATGGCTACATCTATTACACCGTGACCAAAGAAGCAGACTATCAAACCAACTTGTTAACGGGGAAATACAAAGATTCCAATTTAGGCGATCTTGCGCGCAGTATATTTAAATCTGAAACCCCCTCAATCACCGATATGGCACCCTATGCACCCAGTAATGGTGCGCCCGCTGCCTTTGCTGGCGCGCCGGTAACAGATGAGTATGGCAATGTCTCCATGATCGTCGCCGTGCAACTGCCTCTCGAACCCATTAATGAAATTATGCAAGTGCGTGCAGGCATGGGAGAAACAGGCGAAAGCTACTTGATTGGCCCCGATTACAGAATGCGATCAGACTCATTTTTAGATCAAACTAACCGCACTGTCAGCGCCTCGTTTGCAGGCACAGTGGCGAAGAACGGCGTGAAATCTGAAGCTGTAGAACGCGCACTACAAGGCGAGCAAGGCGTAGAAATTATCGAAGATTATCGCGGTGAAGAAGTCATGAGCGCCTTCGCGCCGTTTAAAGTGGGCGACCTAAACTGGGCGTTATTAGTAGAAGTGGATCTTGCCGAAGTTGAAGCACCAATAACATCCATCATTATTTCGATTGCCATTTGTTTGGTCGTCATTGCCGTCATTGTGGTGATTGTTGCGTTACTTATTGCATCGTCTATTGCTAAGCCCATTAGTCGAAGCGTTACCTTTGCCAACGAAGTCGCCAATGGCGATTTAACCAGCAATTTAGACGTCTCGCAAAACGATGAAATTGGTGAACTGGCTGATGCACTTCGTTCTATGGTGTCAAAATTACAAAATGTGGTTAGCGAGGTTAATCAAGCCACCAGCAACGTGTCTAACGGAAGCCATGAGCTGTCTACTACGGCAACCGACATGTCACAGGGTGCAACAGAGCAAGCAGCGTCTTTAGAAGAGGTATCCTCTTCCATGGAGCAAATGGCTGCCAATATTAAACAAAGTGCTGACAATGCCCGTCAAACAGAAGGCATTGCCAATCAAGTGGCCGAAGATGCCGAGAAAGGCGGCGCTGCGGTGCATCAAGCGGTGAATGCCATCAAGGAAATCGCCGACACCATCACGATCATTGAGGAAATTGCACGACAAACAAACTTATTGGCGTTAAATGCTGCGATTGAAGCTGCCCGCGCCGGAGAGCACGGTAAGGGCTTTGCTGTCGTAGCCGCAGAAGTGCGCCAGCTTGCACAAGAAAGTAAAAAAGCAGCAGGCGAAATTTCCGGCTTGTCAGGCTCATCCACTACGATTGCTGAAGAAGCGGGTAACCTACTTGATAAAATCGTACCTGATATCAAGCGTACCGCAGAACTCGTACAGGAGATCAGTGTTTCAGCCCAAGAGCAAGATGCGGGGGCTGAGCAAATTAACCTTGCGATTCAACAACTCGACACCGTAGTTCAGAAAAATGCGGCTTCCTCTGAAGAAGTTGCGGCAACCGCCGAAGAGCTCTCAGCTCAAGCCCGACAGCTAGAGCAAAACATGAGCTTCTTTACAGTCAAGGAAGGCACGAGGGCTTACCAAATGCCTGTTACTCCCCGTAAAAAAGACACGGTAGCCACCACATCTGAGCCCAAGAAAAAAGGCATAGATCTGGATCTAGAGTCAGATGACGACGATGACGATGACTTTACACGTTATTGACAGGAGGAAGTAAATGACGACGTCGCTGACTGACAATTTACAAATACTCACATTCAATTTAGACGAGGATGTGTTTGCGCTGAATATCACAGACATTCGCGAAGTCATTGAAGTGAAAGAGCTCACTCGATTACCGCAAACGCCACCCTTTATGCGTGGCGTAATAAACCTGCGCGGGCAAGTTGTGCCGGTTATCGATTTAAAACGAAAGTTCGACATAGGCAAAACTACATTCACCATCGACACTTGCATTATCATTATTGAAGTAGAGATTGGTGAAGAACTCGCGGTGCTGGGCGCGCTAGCCGATGCCGTGCAGGATGTCATCGAAGTGCCCGCAGACAAGATTAAACCACCCCCGAAGATTGGCGCCAGTGTCGATACCAATTTTATCTTTGGCATGGCGATGGGTGCCTCAGAAGAGGATTTTATTGTCATTCTCAACAAACAAAAACTGTTTACCCTGAAAGAATTAACGCTAACCCATGACATCGCGGAATCAGCTGATACATCTCATGCCGATAGTGAGTCTGATGATGCAACAAACACGGACTCAGAGGAGGATTAACGCTCTATGTACGATATCGCGGCATCCCCCAAAGACACGCTAAAAATCAAAGTATTCAATCAATTATGCCAGTTCGTTCATCAACGTTTTTCCATTCGACTCACGCCTGAAAAAAAGCACATGGTAGAAGGACGCTTACGCAAGCGTTTACCCAAAAGCCCGTGTAAAGATCTAGATGACTATGTGAAATGGTCTTTATCTGAGGAGGGCGAAGATGAGCTCATTCACTTAATTGATGCGCTTACTACCAATAAAACTGATTTTTTCCGCGAGCCAAAGCACTTTGATTACATGAGTGAAACACTATTGCAAAGCTTTGCAGGGCGAGGGATCGGGACCCATACGCCACTGCATGTATGGAGTTCTGCCTGCTCAAGCGGCGCAGAACCTTACACCATTGCCATGGTGCTGCGAGAATGGTCGCGCCAGAAAAAACAAATTAACTACCACATTACGGCATCTGATATTTCCGTTTCCATGCTGCAAAAAGCAAAAAAGGCGGTTTATACCGAAGAGGAAATTGCGGGTATTCCGAGTTATTATCGGCAACGCTATTTACTCAGAAGTAAAAGCAATCCAAGTTTGGTCAAAATAGAAAAGCCACTTCGCAATGTCGTTCAATTCAAGATGGTGAATTTGAATGATAACTTTTATGACATTGCTGCACCGCTTCACCTCATTTTTTGCCGCAATGTACTCATTTACTTCGATAAAACCTCTAAGGCGCAAATTATCGAACGTTTTTACCGCAAACTGTCACCAAAGGGATACCTGATGATTGGTCACTCTGAAACCATCAACGATGTGCCAAGTCAATTCAAACAGGTTGCGCCTACGATTTATCAAAGGGACTAGAGATGTCAGATTCGCTTCCCATCAAGGTCATGCTTATTGATGACTCTGCCGTGGTCAGGAATATGCTTGCAGATATACTCACTGAAAGCGAAGAATTTGAAGTGATCGCCACCGCATCAGATCCAATTATTGCAGCCAGCAAACTAAAAAGCTTGATTCCCGATGTCATTATTTTAGACGTCGAAATGCCACGTATGGATGGCATTACCTTTCTGAAAAAACTCATGAAACAACATCCACTGCCTGTTGTCATTTGCTCAAGCCTCGCTTCACCTGGCTCAACAGTATTCAGCAAAGCAATGGAATATGGCGCAATTGATGTTATCACCAAGCCACAATCTGGCACGAAAGATTTTATTAGAGAGTCGGGCATTCAAATTCGCGACACAATTAAGGCAGCCTCATTAGCCAAACCACAAAAACTGCGCAAGCCTACTCAAAAAAAGTTAACCGCAGACGCTATTTTACCGCCGGGAAAACAACCACTTCCGAACTTAAAAACCGACAAAGTCATTGTTGTGGGGGCATCAACAGGCGGAACCGAAGCGCTACGTCTTTTTCTTCAACATCTTCCAACCAGCACACCGGGCATTGCGATTGTTCAACATATGCCTGAAAAATTCACCACCTCTTTTGCCCAACGTCTTGATAGTTTATGTGAAATGCGGGTAAAAGAAGCGGCGACTGGCGATGAACTCACTCGAGGCCAAATTCTGCTCGCGCCTGGACATTCACACATGCTGCTGAAGCGAGGAAGCGGAAAGTACTATGTTGAACTCAAAGAAGGGCCGCTGGTATCACGACACCGTCCCTCTGTTGACGTGCTGTTTCGCTCTGCTGCGCGGTACGCGGGAGCCAATGCCATCGGTGTTTTGTTAACGGGCATGGGCGCAGATGGCGCGAAAGGGATGCTAGAAATGAAAGAAGCCGGCGCGTATAACTTTGCTCAAGATGAAGCCTCAAGCGTAGTATTTGGTATGCCGAAAGAAGCCATTAAACTGGGTGGTGTAGACAAAATAGTCGCGCTACAACATATGCCCCGAGAACTACTCAAATTATTGGCAGTGGACTAACATGACGTTACAGACACTTTCCATTTGCAAATTCATTTCCAGCCCAACGACTCTTCAAATACCCCATCAAGCTGCTTGGCGAAATCTTTCGCTCTGACGACGACTTGCTCAAGCATTTTGTCTTCTTTGTTTTGCGCAGTAAATTCAGGCACAGACACGGGTTTACCTGCCTCATCTAACGCCATAAAAGTGATAAAACATCGATTGGTCACATACACCTTATCTTCTTTCGGATCGCCAGCACGCACTACCACGTAGATATGCATACTTGTATTCCCTGTATGAACAATTCTGGCACTTAGCCACACGAGCTGCCCCACCAATATGGGTTTAATAAAACGAATAGCATTGGCCGATACTGTCACACAATAGTGCTTACTCCATTGCGCTGCACAAGCATAAGATGCCTGATCAATCCATTTCATAACCATGCCGCCATGTACCTTGCCGCCAAAATTAACGTCTGTGGGTTCAGCCAAAAAACGAAAATCAGTTCGATGTTGTGCAGACATTGATTTATACCTAATCACGATGGTTGATATAACTATAGTCGACTCAACGCGCAGTCTTTGTCTTTCTATGTAATCTAAACAGAAAAAATAGGGTGAAAAACAACTACCTGCACTCAAATTCATCCGATTTATGCTATTACTATTAACACGTAGAATCACGCTGGAGGTTTTAGTATTAACACCCTACACATCACAAACGGTGACACTACAGTAAAACTCATTGATTTAGCGGGCATCTCGGGGCAATGTGTCCCTTGGCGTGACTTACTGCACATGGGGCCGGTTCCTATGACACCGAGCATCAATGAACTCTCGGCCATTCGAGCACAATTTATCGCGAGTTTAGGCTGGGGAGATTTTAATACCATTCATCAAGATTTTCTTGCTCGTGATAAAGCGCTATCAACCATAGATGCCAATCAGCCTGTTGTTTTATGGTTTGAGCATGATCTTTATGATCAACTGCAATTAATCCAAGTGCTTAGTGAACTAAACGTGCAAAATGTGCCTCATGAGAATGTATTCTGGGTTGATACATCAATACATCTTGGCCGCTTACTGCCAGCCGATTATTTAGAGCTGATTTCAAATAAAAAGGCAGTAACACCACAGATGTTCGCCCTTGCCAATGAGGCATGGAATGCGTATAGACAAACTACGCCAGAAGCTTGGAGTGCTTTGCGAAAGCGTGATCTAACCTCACTTCCTTATTTGAAGAACGCCATTGAACGTAGCCTGCAAGAACTACCTTGGACGAATTCAGGTCTTAACTTCACTGAAAAAACCAGCTTGGCATTAATCCACGAAGGTCACAATACTCCGACAACGTTGTTTCAGGCATATTGCGCTCATGAGAAAGCCGAGTTTCATGGCGACATGAGTTATTTTTGGTATATCGATCAACTACATCAGGATTCGCCGCCACTGTTATCCAAACAGCAAGACACTTACCACTTAACAGAGAATGGTAAATCTGTATTAAAAAATGGCATGTTCTGGCAGCGCGCCTATGGACAATCACAATGGCTAGGTGGATATGAGCTGTCATCTACCTACCCCTTTTTATGGGATGACACATCCAAACGCCTGATCGTTTCGTAGTTGTGTTAGATCATTTGAATAGCAAAACGTTAGCGCTAACGTGCTAACCCCCCCTACATTTCAAAAAACTAAGCAAAAGGACACGCAAACAGCATGCACCCACACCGTTTATTGATTATTGGCTCTCTCTTGCTTATATCTTTCGTAATCGGCGCAGTCATTTGGTGGCACCCAGGTATGACTTGGTTAGTTGTGTTAGTAGCGCCCTGTTGGGTAGTTGCGATTTATGACATGTTCCAAACTCGCCATAGCATTATGCGAAATTACCCTTTAGTAGGCCGGCTGCGTTGGCTTATGGAAGACTTTAGGCCGTTCGTTCAGCAATACTTTATAGAATCAGAATTAGATGGCCGACCTATCAGCCGCATGTTCCGCTCAATCGTCTATCAACGCGCTAAAAATGCAGTGGATACTGTGCCATTTGGCACCAAAATTGACGTACGTCATGATGGTTATGAGTGGATTGGCCATTCAATTAACGCCATCGCTCCTCAAGAAAATCAGTACAGCATGCGGGTAAATATTGGCGGCCCAGGTTGCAAACACCCCTATTCTGCCAGTGTATTAAATATTTCCGCAATGAGCTTCGGTGCGTTAAGTCAAAATGCCATTATGGCCTTAAATCGCGGCGCACAAGAGGGCAAGTTTTATCACAATACAGGTGAGGGTGGGATTAGCCCTTATCACCTAAAATATGGTGGAGATTTAGTGTGGCAAATTGGTTCTGGTTACTTCGGTTGTCGAACAGACGACGGCAAATTCGATCCAGACGCGTTTCAGAAAAATGCACAAAAGCCTTCCGTTAAAATGATTGAAATCAAACTGTCTCAAGGCGCAAAACCAGGGCATGGCGGTATACTTCCCGCCCATAAGAACAGTGAGGAAATTGCCAGAATCCGCCTTGTTGAACCCCATACAGAAGTGCAGTCACCTCCCGCCCACTCTGCCTTTGATACACCGATAGGGTTGCTTCAATTTATTACGCAATTGCGAGAGTTAAGTGGCGGCAAGCCAATCGGCTTTAAGCTGTGTATTGGCCGTAAATCTGAATTTATTGCCATTTGTAAAGCCATGCTTGAAACGGGAATTCAGCCAGACTTTATTACGGTAGATGGAGGCGAAGGAGGGACTGGCGCAGCACCATTGGAATATACTAATTCTATTGGCATGCCACTGCGCGAAGCCATCGTTTTCGTGGACGATATATTGCGCGGCTACCAATTACGAGATGACATAAAAATCATCGCATCAGGGAAAATATTTACGGCTTTTCATATCACTAAAGCCATTGCTTTGGGAGCAGACCTTTGCAATAGCGCAAGAGGGATGATGCTGGCAATCGGTTGCGTTCAATCGCTGCAATGTAATACGAATCGCTGCCCAACAGGGGTGGCTACACAAGACCCTTCGTTGTATAAAGGGTTAGTGGTAGAAGACAAATATCAACGCGTAAAAAGCTTTCATGCCAAAACCATCCACGCCACACTCGACCTTATTAGCTCGGCTGGCGAAACTCACCTCAACGATATTTACCGCCAGCACATCTTTAGTCGGGTCAATCATGAAAGCGTTAAACGCCTTGATGAGGTTTACCCTATTGTCGACAAAGGTGCATTTTTAGAAGGAAATATTCCGACGAGGTACGCAACCGATATGCGTGAAGCCAATGCAAAATCGTTTAAAATGCATCCCCAAGTTGCCACCACCTAGTTGCGACCGAAAGAGTATTATACTAACCTGAGCATGCACAAAAATTGTGCTAACAATAGACAAGGAGTGCTTTAGTGAAAATATTATTTTTAATTTTACTGACTACATTTTCTGTATTTTCTTACTCAGGAGATAAGGACAAAACCGACAGTGCGATGTCTTGGTTGGCACTGGTAGATTCAAAAGACTACACATCAAGTTGGGAGCAAGCAGCACCATTTTTTCAAGCGCAAATATCCAGCGCTCAGTGGATTGAAACAATAGAAGAAATTAGAACCCCGTTGGGCAAGGTGGTTTCTCGCGAGATAACAGGTTCCAGCAACCAGAAGGCGTTACCGGGGGCTCCTGAAGGCGAGTACCTTGTTCTGACTCTCTCTACAGACTATACGCATAAAAGTGATGCCACTGAAACTGTTGTACTAAGTAAAGTAGATCGTGATTGGCGTGTAGTAGGGTATTTCATTAATTAGCGCCCTATCATAACTTGGCGGATGAAGAGAGAGTAATGAGTATCATCGCCTTCATCCGTCCTCTTACCTTCACTGTGTCACGCCATTGGCACCTTACCAAGCATCCTCTGTAAACGCGTGTATTCTACCTTGGTCTCCAAAGTCACGCTAAACACCGCTAAAGTGACAGAATTAATTCATGTTGTTGCGCGTGATACGGTACAATAGCCCCAATTCTATTTGCTATACACATATTATGTTTCACAACGATATATTGCGCCGCCTACGGTTTGCCTTACGCATTAATGACGATGCGGCTATTCAAATATTCAAGCTTGCGGGTTACGAAATGGAGAAGCCGTACTTACACAGCTTGATGAAAAAAGAAGATGAAGACGGTTATGCACCTTGCCGAGACAAAATTCTTTGCTACTTTCTTGATGGTCTCATCGTAAAAAACCGCGGCTTAAAAGATGGCAAGTTACCGACCCCACTGGAGAAAGGGGAACGTCTGAGCAACAACGATGTACTTCGCAAAATAAAAATTGCCATGGATTATCAGCATGATGATATTCTAAATGTGCTAAATAAAGCGCGTTTTCCAATCAGCAAAAACGAGTTGTCTGCGCTATTTCGCAAGCCAGATCACAGAAACTACAGGCCGTGTAAAGACCAGTTACTTCGTAATTTACTGCAAGGCATGGTCAAAATTCATAGACCAGATGCCGAAGCAACAAGCGTAGAAGCCGCATCACCCTGGGGACAAACCAAAAAGCGTTAGCATATACGCACATAATATTCGCCAAAACTCAGTATTCGTTATCGCAACGTGTATACCAGTTATTGAATAAGCGCGTGTTAAACTAAACACAGCCTCACAGTGGGGTTGTGTTATTTACTCCCTTCACCCTATCGTCTTTGCGAAGATGCGACCTCAAACAACGAAAGATATCAGGCACTCTATTGAAGCGCCAAACGCGACGGATCGTCGGTTTCTATGTATATCGCTTTTAGTGTTTTAACGCCGTCTTCTGCGTTATCTTCAAATGCAGTAAAACTAAAGTTTTTGTCGAAGTTAGCTAAATCGACCAGTGAGTCATTTGAGATATCAGACACATAATTAAATGTGACTAAGCAGATTTTTCCTGCACATGCCGCTTCTAAATCAAAATACTCGTTGCCCAACATGTCATCTACTTCCGCGATTAAAGCATGCTCGCGCGTGGCACTGAGGTGAGTTTTTGGCATGTCGGCCAGCTTTGGCACCAGTTCAGACAACGCATTGCCAGTAAACAATGTATCAAGTGTCTTTCTATAAACACGATTTTCAGGGCTCAAAAATACCTGATTTAATGCCTCTCCACTGGCGAAAACGGCGTCGGGAAATATCGACGCATATGCACGCTCATGCTCGCTTGTTTTTGGGGGCTCTTGCGAGTATCTACCTTCTGCCTCTTGCTCTTTAGGGGCTATATTTTGAGCATCATCCGTCCGCCCATTAGCCACAAAGGCATCACCATGGCCTTCCTTACTCGCACTTTCAAGCGCTGGGCCAGCGATTTCCCGTGTATCCCCCTCATATAATGAAGGGAAAACCCCGCTTCGAATCACGAAGAAAGACACAACAATAATAACTAGAGCAAGGCTCATTCCTTTCATATTTCACTCCTTGAATAGACATTAAAAAATCGTAATATTTTTACCTTATACTATCGAAAAAATTCATCGGTTGTCAGTAAAATAACCCTTTTTCCGAAAACAATGCATAATGATTATTCAGTAAATATCATGAACAGTATGTACATGAGCTGAATGCACGACTCTTCAAAGTATCATACTTCTCCACTTCTAACGTCGTTGTGCACGTAATTACAATCTCCCCCTTCTCTGGTCATGCACCCAACCGCGACCTCCTGTCTCGCCGTACTTCACTCTCGGCCTGCCTACCAGGTACCTCTCGCTCACTATCGCTCACCGTTTGTCACTCTTCGGCAATAGCTCAGGAGGGCAGAGTTATCTTTCTTCGGGCATAAAAAAGGCCGCTTACGCGACCTTGTTCGGATTCAGTGTCAATCTATCGATTTCTCAATGATTTTAGATACAACGCCCGCACCTTTTTCAAAGCCCTTATCTTGAAATGAAGGACATGATATCTCAATTTGAACCCGTCCATGATAACGCACCCGGCCAGCACGTCCTGCGCTGGCGTTCATTCCTTTTCGAGTAATTACCTATTACTCGAAATCCACTTCGTGGACCGGAGCCTCACCCACCTGCGGAAAACTGAAGATGCTGGTAATCACTTTGTAGCAGACACAAAAAAGGCTGCACAAGTGCAGCCTTTTTGAATTCAAATCCGTGTATCTTATCGATTACTCGATGATTTTAGATACAACGCCAGCACCTACAGTACGGCCACCTTCACGGATTGCGAAACGTAGACCTTCGTCCATCGCGATTGGAGCAATTAGCTCTACAACGAACTTAAGGTTGTCGCCAGGCATTACCATTTCTACGCCTT
>NZ_JAOWKX010000003.1:138322-516591 GCF_025751585.1 Fluctibacter corallii | reverse complement strand
TTTAACGGTTCATTCAGACGAGAGTTCTTGGATGTATATCTGTTTGAGAGCATCACTCAAGTCAGAGAGATGTCTTGGTTCTGGCGGCTGGATTACAACGAAGAAAGAACGCATGAAAGCTCAGGTAAACTACCACCGGCAGCTTACCGAGCTAAACTGGAAAACTCTAATTTAGAACTGTGTCATTAATGGGGAAGTGGACACTTTACTCATCAGTTACCTCCTGTAAATTTAGGTATTGGATGTCCCGTTATAATTCACATCGAGTTTAAGAAGTGGTTGGTTCGTGTTTTGAGATGCTTCTAAAGCCTATTTCCCCCTCTCAGGTAGAGGGTATTTTTCACACGCTAAGCGGTAGGATTCATCGGCTGCATACCCTGTCGAAACCAAATATTTGCTATACTCAACCCTCTTATTAATATCATCATCATATGGATTGCTCTCCAAAATACTTTCAAGTTCTTTTGCTCTTTTGGTAGCCCACGTCTCACTTAAAACTTTAAGCAATTGAATACTTTTATTAAACGCAGTTCTTCGGGAATCTTGTTCATGATTTCGGTTTCTCTTCTCGTACTCATAACCCAACTCTGATGCTACTCCACTTAGAATCCAGTACAGCAACTCATCTAGCTCACCAGTAGTCTTTCTATTCAACTCTACACCCCTCTCAGAAGAGACTAAGTGATACTTAGTATCATCCATTTCGATGTGATGACCTCCGTTTCCAGCAGGTTTATCTGGCAAACTTAATTTTTCCAGAGGAGCGCCTATCATTGTCCCCAAAAAATTAACCTTTTCTCTTATTACTTCTATATCTTTCGTCATTATTCGCCACCATTACCTTTCTCTACCGAGTGCTCATTACTTAGACGAGCCAAACACTATTGTCAGACAAAAAGATTGTGTGGCCTTGTTCAGCCATACTGGCTGAATCAATTCTTAACACGATAGATTTACCGTAGTGCTGCCCGACTGAACTAGCCGTCGTGATATCAGCCGATAAGTGCACATGATGCCGTTTTCCGGATACCACACCCTGCGCCAAAATTGAATCTAAATATCGCATAGCTGTACCAAGCTTCTACCCCGATTTACTCACAACAACATTGAGAATTTCATTCACTCAGACACACTAAAAAGTTCATAACTTCGCAATTATATCTTCCTCTTCACTCGTCAAATCCAGCAGGCGTCTTTCATGGGGAATGGATTTCAACCTACGTAGAAACCAATCGGAGACTATTTTTTTCTTCATTTCATCTCCATCATTTTTCAGAATATGAAAAACCAAAACTTTATAATTTTGACTACGACCAGTTAAATGGGAATTTATCCAGCCACAAAAAGCAATGACCTCATCACAGTTGAGTAAACTATAAGCCTCTTTAAAAACTTCAATTCTCACATTATCATCAGCATCATCTAAAAAGCGTTTAACAAAATCATTCCAAGCAGCATATTCATTTCCTCGAGAAGGTTCTGCGAATTGATAATTACCTCTTATAACGTCCAAGAAGTTATGCACTATTTCATTTATAGGATACAACTTAATCGTCCTTCAACCTTATACATACACGGCTGCACTTATCTATTGCAACAGGTTCAATTGTAATTCTCTGCCTTGCTTCACCTAATGCTCTTGGTCCGCCCAAATCATTATGGTGGTCTTATCTTTTAAGTATCTCCAAAATACTTTTTAGATCGGCAAGCTCAAAGTCAATACGATAACTACTTCCGTCATTCGCTTAATAACCGTCCTTCCTAGGAACACTTTCAATAGTTAGCCTTTTCTTAACTTCTGCGTTGCTTAGCTCAATGACACCTTGGGTAAATATTACCCTCTACCCTGAAAGCAATTGTGTTCCATTTTTAAAAAATATCGTTTGAGATAAAAAACCTTTAAAAACTAAAAACGTTTCAACATCTAAACATATTTTTTCTTTAAATCTTTATACGTCATCTTATCCTCTTTAACCATAATGTATTCCTTTTCCGTAATATTAAACTTAGCCATCTTTGTTGAAAAGTGTCCTATATCCACTTCAAAAAAATACATTTCATCCTCAGCCCATACGCGCCAATAATCACCAATAACCTCTCCTTTTTTAAACTGTTTTTCATGAACAGAAAAATGCTCTTTTCCGTAAACTATTTTTAGCTTTTTAATCACCCTTCCCTACCTCTAAAAAATGGAGTGCTAGTTAAGCATTAACATCCTCCTTCAACAGTCAAAGCTTAATGAGCTATGACCTGCTATTCACACATTGGTCATTACTCCTCAAAGGTAATTCAGATGATCGCTAGTAAATCACCTCTTGCCAGTGTATGTCCGTCTGGCTCATCTCTTGAAACGATATCTTTCAAGAAATCAACCAGATCAAAGCCAGCTTCCGAAATGGTATTAGTATTTGAGTCGAATCGAAATACGGAATCACATTCATCAATTGCAGTTTGGACAAAGTAGTATTGAGTCTCATATTGAAACGAAAAAACAAATGGCTTTTTCAGATAGGAAAAATGCCCAGCTTCTTGCATTTGATCAAAAAAATCGGCTTGAAATAACAAATGTTGTCTTACTTTCCATGTTGGCCTGTAGAGCTGAATATTGTGATCTCCAATTACCCCACCGAAAGTTCTACCCACTTCAGACAGAAACAGACGCAACTGTCCTTTCGCATCAATATTGTAAAGCTTCTCTATCTTTAAGATTTCCTCTTCCGAATACCCTTCTAGTGATATGTTATTGATGGCTTCATTAGAGTAGAAATCTCCAACTATTGAACTCAGAAATACGCTCATTGCTGATTCCTATTAGTATTACTTCAAGTTGTTGCCCGCCACCAGACCGGAGTTGCCTTTTGTTTAAGCTGACTAAGTAGTAAGTGACATATAGCTACCTTTGAAGTAAGCTTCACTATCAAATTTGCGCTTATATGCATTAAGTAGTGAATCACTTTCAATCTGTAAACAGATAGAGATCTGTTGCCGCCGTTGGCTCGCTACCTAACAATTTGAAATTGGGGTCTTGCCATAGCGCGGAACTCTTCTAATTTTTGCGTCAATCAGTCTGGAAATTCGAACTCTTGTGCTAAAACTTCGATTGTATCTCCACTTTGAATTTCAACTTTAACTTGAATAGCGCCGTTTATACTTTCAGATTGGGTAACTTTACTGACAGACACACTATTCCCCCATTCAAGCTCTCGAGGTATAGTAATTTTTCTTAACTTATGTGCTTTGATTACTTGAATATCGCTTTCGCTATCACGAAATGAGAGTGTTGCTAAACCAGCTTTCCAAAAAACACTGATCTCTATTAATGTCCAATCATGCATTGGTATTTTCTATTAGTTTTATGGCTTATTGACTAGGCTATTGTGAATTAAAAAAATTCAATATCTTATTTTTATGCTTCAAATAAAAATACACTTCAAACGAAACTTCTGAATCAGCCTCCCAATTAATAATAGCATCGTGTAAAATTTTCAAATATATATCCAGTTCATTACTTGGTAGATGAGGTACTCCATCATGGATTAATATTATATTTTTTTTGGAAAGCCATGAAAAATCTGTTAAACAGTCATCAAGTGCATTCCAGTTAAATCCAAAATAATCTGGAAATTCAAGTGTATGAAACAAGCACTCTAACAACCGAAAACTATTCGAAATATCTAACTCTACGTTTCCTATATGCACATAATTTTTATCAAACTTAGGAAACTCTTCTACAAAAATAAACTTACAACTCATATCAATGATGACAGCTAGCTTGAAAAATACCGACCCTTATATCTGAATGAAAAAGTGGTCTATGTTCCCCTATGTTTCATTCTATTAACAGAGCAAATCACTCTACTACTAAATGTGTCTCAATTGCTTAAAAAGAGATAGCTATAATCACGTTTTGAATGAAAGCCAATGATAGATGTGATGCTCATTGTGGCTGTCTAGGATGTTGTAAGCATGCCAATATGTTCAGCCAATTCTTTACTCACAATATAGGGCTTCTCAACCGGCAACAATGCGCGTGCTTTATCTATCTGGTTTTTATCAACTAGTGCTTTGAGCTGAGTTGAAAATTCTGTCACATCTGAAATGTTAACTATCCATTCATTGATATACTGCTGAACAGCTTGGTTTGATAATCCAATTTGAATTGCCCTATGGTTCAATGGGTTTAGGTTAATATCTCGTTCTGGGTCCCACTGAATTCTTACGGGTGTAGTTCTTTTTATCTCTAACCACGCTTCCTTATCTTCAAACTCTTTTGCTTTTCCGCTCAAAACGCTGTTTTCTAGTGCCCACTCAAACCCTTCTCTTGTAATATCAATCGCCAATATTCTATTTTGGCCACAGTCTTTTTGTCCCCAACCTGAACGGTACATCATCCATAAGAAAGACGGCTTAACCCATGTCATCCGCTCTAGTTTAAATGGCGGAGCGACAAATGTTCCTTTATCCAATGCAGCATTTGCGATAGCATCATTGTATGCTTGATAGACGCGTATTGTGCTATCAGTATAAACTGCACGAATTTGCTTTTCGGGAATCAATATTTAAATTCCTCCATTAATTTATGATAAATCTTTTGGGAAAAAACATATCGTTTCATAGTTAAAGTCATCTTTAATCCAATACTTTTGCTCGTCTGGGATCAAGCTTAAAAAATTCTTATTAGCTGCATCCCAATCTGGATAAGCTTGACTCTCATGAAACCTGTCTCGGTCTAAATGAAAAAACTGCTTTTCATCAAAATTGATATAAAATAGTGGGAACCTAGAGGCCATCTCATTCCATTTTAAAAATTCATTACTGTTTAATTCTTCTCTCTGAGGAAAATCAGGTTCAGATGGCTTCAATTTTCTCCTCAATGTTGTAAGAAGGCTTTCATCAAAGTTGTAGAACATTAACTCTTTCATCTGCTCAAACGTAAAGAGTGTAACATCGTCATGGGTAACATAGTCTATAAAATTATCTGTTGTAATTTGGTATACTCCGCCACGATAACTTCGCTTAATTTCTTCATATTGCTCCAGATTTAAGCTGCCATCTGTAAGGCCTATTCGCATATTAACATCTGGGTTTAAAGCAAAATTTTCTTTGTAATTCATAACCCAGTAGAACTCTGAATTATGAATAAAAAGGCCAATTGCATTATATCCAGACCACAAGTCATGGCTTATCTTGTCCATTTTGGCTTCCATATTTATTTAAAAACTCCTCTTGTGTATAGACTTTTGCTTTCGACGAATGCTCTTCCAGTAAAGAGTCCCAAACTTGGGGTAACTCTATAGGCAAACCTGGTTTAGTTTTAGGGAAAGGTCATCAAGGGCTCTAAATTTTTTATAAATTTGCTAAATCAAGTGCAACAGCTAATTTAAGCCTCCCAATTTTACTCAAGTTTTTTCGATATTCTTTAATAGAAATTATTTCTAAGTGTGCTTCTTTATCTTTATCAAACTTGTCAACTTCTACTTTTACGACAAGTAACTTATTTATTAAAATGATATATATATCCTCTCCCTGCTCTGGAATCCAATCGAGAGGATAGAAAGTAGAAAAGTCTGGAAAGTTGCTAACTAACGCTTCCAAAACCCTCTTCTTTTCGACATCTTCAAAAAGAGCATTTTGAGATTGAATTAACGATTTTTGAAATTCAACTTCTCTATCTTTCATACTACTTTAATTTCCATAAAATCATTTAAAAATTTTTAACATCATCCACCCCACACCTACAGAATAAACCTAATCAACATTATTAATAAAGATATTGAAAATAATCTAAATATACACGAATAAAATTACAATAAAATTTACGAGTCGCCTAATTTATTACAATTTGAATAAATTAGAATTCCTCCAATACAAAATAATCACTAACTTCATCACTATTATTTTCTAAAAAATCCGAAACCACTGAAAAAACAAGGTTAAGATCTGACACAACACAATAACTAGGAAAAGGTTCTCCCATAAAGTATTTAATCTTTTGTCTATCCTCTTGCATCCCATTCATTGTATAGAACGTAATGGTTCCATCACTAGCAATAACTCGTATAGACAGCAAAAATCTTGAACTGCAAAAGCTTAATTCAAGTGTTTGCTTTTCACCGCTTTCAAAATGCTTTGAAATTTCTAATACTCCTTCAAAGCTAAAATGCTTAAAATAAACTTGATGCAATTCATGAAAAGTAGGGGTTGTCATCAGTGGAAACTGCTGACGCTGTCCCTTCTGATCAATATAAAAGCCACCAGCCTGTACTCTACTAATCATTTTTCACCTTTATACTCTTCATTCCCGGTACCCAATAGTAAGTAATAGGTAAACCTGTCTTATTGTCTACTGCTCTTACCGTTAATTCTTTTAATCCAGCTTTTTTAGCTGCCGCGGCTATATCACCTATACAATAACCACAAACATTTTTTCCTGTAACACTGATAGTCATACTTTTGCCCATAGTGATACCTGCATCAAATGCTTGTTGAATAGCCCCTATCTCAGCGTGAGCTGTCCCCATATTTCCATTTGAGAAATGCCTATTTTGTTTTTCAATTTTAACTTGAATTCTATCATTTATGATAGTTGGTTTAGACAAATCTGAAAGTGACGATGGTCGAGATCTTCAACTAACATACATCAAGTAAAAGATTTCCCATTAAGAAGATAAAAGTTAAGTTCGCTATTTAATTTTTTCTCCATCCAGACTGAATTCTCTCCTTCTGAATACCACAATTGAATCTAAACTCGGCCATGATAATTCCTCATTAGTTATAACGATTTCAAACTCATATCTAAATTTCAGTATATCCTCTGCAGTACTTCATATTCTACTTCAAGATCTTCTATTTCTTCTAAATCCTGCGCATCCTCTTCTTCTAGAACTATAGTGACAATCCACATTTCTTTCTCTAATCGAATCGACACCATTCTAAAGTTAGGGGAAATAACCCCAAGCAGCGCCTGTGTTAAGAGCACAGATTGATTTAATAAATTTTCTTTCAATTTTATGGCTTTCTATTAGGATTTTTTTGTAAAAACTAGGCGATTTTAAGCCTTTTATTACAAATATATTATTCCGTTGTATGCTTTCACCGGACTCAACCTCAGCAACATGCGTTCCAGTAACAGATTCCACTTTGATAATTGGGAAACCATACTTGTTTTCTCTGGTGATTTGGCAGCCCCGGAGTTGAATGAATCTAATGCCTTAATCCATTTATAACTCTTTTAACCAACTACTGACATTACCAACACCCTCTATCGCATACCAATTAACTGCAATTAAATAGTCACCATTTTTATTCGAAACAAAATACTCCATCCCATACGCATTTGCGAACAAATCGCAGAGTAAACGACCATCTTCAACCATTATTACGTTTTCACGCTTATCCCCTTTTTGCTCAAAAAAAACATACACCGGCTCATCTTCAAGGTTTTTTGAATAACTAAATTCATGGTTTTCCAAAGATGTTGCAGTAGCACTTTCACCAATTGAAACGTGGCCTGTAATTTTAAACGGTTTGAATTTGTTAAGTATCAATTCTATATAGGTGCTCCCCCATTCTTTAGGCATCAAACTGATGTTAACGCCTAACTCTCTACTTACTCTTGACAGCTCTTCATAATTATCCATGGTTTTTAAGACCTAGTGACTTGAGTTTCAATCACGAAAAAACAAATATTCAACCTGTTTATTCTCACAGGTGAATTTGAAATAGGTAGTATATAACTGCTAGTGTGAGACAGTTGGTCAGAGTTTACTACTCAATATTCAAAGTGCGTTTTTGCTTCCCTATTTTCATCTATAGTTAGAGTCATTGACTTCCAATCACCCCCAGTCTGAGATTTCATCATTGAATGGAGCATCAATACTAACCTCATATTTTGTAGCCGATTTTTTAAAGAGATAGCACGATTAACTATGCTTCCGTTCAATGAAAATACAAACTTAGTATTCACGGATTGCTCATCAACTTCAAATTTACACTCTAGATATTCATACCCCGTATCAGCCTCCACATCCAATATTTTTGATAAATTTTCGAGTATTTCTACCTGATTATTTATTTTATTCACCTCACCCTCCAGCTTGATTTAAAAAAATCTTTGTGAAAGTTTCGCTGTTTATAGAATACTCTATTGATAAGCCATCTGGCCTAGAAGAACTTGATTTGACCTTTCGACCTCTTAGCTCTTGGTCAAATTGGTAAATATTCTGTTGTTTTCGATTAGTACACTAAGCCCCTAAATAGCTTAGGTTATTATCCATAAAGCGCTTTACGTAACTTTCTTTGCTCTACAATACTTCTATCGTCAACAAATGAATTAAAGGGCTGACTCAGCATATAAATATCACCTTGAAGATATGTTATTTTTGCTCCGCTTTCGTTTGATATGTATTCAATACTTTTACCAATTCTTTCTAAGAAGCGCTCTGACAGCCACATTTTGGCTCCTATTGCCTCTACATATCCCACACAGAGCTTACGCAATCCAGCGTTTTTACTAATATCAATCTCGAGCTGCTCTAACGGTGGTGGCAAACCATTAGATTTCATTAAAAGTCCCTTACAAGATTTCCCTCTTGATTTATACTCAATTGGGTCACTTACATTCTGCCAATAATTAAAATCTGTATCTACAATCCAAGCTTGGACAAAGCCTCTTAATTTAATAAATTTTTTAATCCAAATACGCCACCAATCATCAACACTTTTTTTCGACTCAATTTGGACTAGAATTTGTTCGTAATTAGTAACTGTGACCATATGAAATTCGAAAGTTTCGCTAATGATATTGAACGCTTTTCCTTTTAACTTTTTGATCTCTTCAGACATCTTAGAAGGCTTAACATTCTTTCCGTAAATGGTTAGAGAGTGACTATCGTCAATACTACTCAATATATTTGCTATTTCGTTCCAAACCTGGAGCGGCTCTAATGCACCAAGCTCGTAAATAATCTCTATTCTCTGCATTAATTTTAAAACTCTCTGATTATTACGTTAATACCTTGCTGCTTACCATATTGCACTAAGATTGCATCATCTTCTACTGCCTTCCTACTTAGTTACTTCCATAATTAGAGGTTCCCGCCATTTCACTCACCGCCAACAAATTCATTTGATTGCCCGCAGCCAGTGTGGCATTTTGCCCTGCGATGAAAGACGCACCTTCTGATTCGAGGTTGTTGCCGACTTTAATGTTAAGGGTGTTGTGAGATGGGTAATTAGAAGATAAAGATTAGAAAATTTAATAGCTCAGCTTACCGTTTGAGCTTTGAAAAGCATTTAGCTTTTAATAACCTCTGGTAACGCACCATGCAAATACGCGTAAGTATCAATTACTGCTTGCACATCCAACTCTGACGATTGATTGACTGCATCTTCACACAACGGGATTAACCAAGTTACGTTGCAAATTTCTAGATGCTTTTTATTTCTGTCACTCAATACATGCTCGGGACTGAAGCTACCCCCTATACTCCCCATACCTTTTCCTTCAGTCAACCCAATTGGGAAGTCGCCACATCGCGAATTTAACAAGACCTGATAAGGGGTACTTCTCTCAACATCTGTTTCTTTATAACCTTCCCCTAACAAATAAAGCATTTTAACCTCATTAGAAATTCAAATATCATGTAATCAGAAAGCTAACTCATCTCCTAAGACAAAAGGAAAAATCTACGATACTTTCTAAAAATTATTCTTCATCTTGCCCCCGCGAGCAGGCTTTTGACCATCACACATTTATCGCTCGAGAGCCTGAACCGTGCTTGAGATGGTTAGTGATGCATTTCAGACTTGAGTGAAAAACACCTAAGTAAGGTTATTAAATAATCGCCTTACTTCCATATAAAATGTCTCTTTCATTTTTAGTTCTCTCGAGAATTCAGTAGCTCTTGACCCTTCCCCCAAATTTAACACCATGACATTGATGAGATTTCCAATAAACTGGAGACAATGGAGATCTTAAGATGAAGAAACGTTACAGCGAAGAACAAATCATAAAAGCCATTAAGCAGCATGAAGCCGGAGCCAAGGTTGACGACATCTGTCGTGATATGGGCGTATCCACCGGCACGTTTTATAACTGGCGAAGCAAATACGCGGGACTTGAGGTAAACGAAGCCAAGCGACTCAAGGAGCTAGAGTCAGAGAACAATAAGCTCAAGAAGATGCTGGCTGACAAGTTGTTGGAAGTCGAAGCCATGAAGGATGCGTTGTCAAAAAAGTGGTGAAGCCAGCTGCAAGAAAGCCCGTTGCCCGCCACTTGATGGAGACATTCAAACTGAGTGAGCGTGTTGCGTGCAGGCTAGCTGGCGTGAGTAGGACAGCGTTTCGCTATCAGCGTAAGGACAAGGGCGATGTTCCTATCAGAACAAGGCTCAAGGAGCTTGCGTCGCAGTATCCACGGTATGGCTATCTGATGCTGCATGGCCTGCTCAAAGGTGAAGGCTTGGTCATCAACCGGAAGCGTACTTATCGGTTGTATACCGAAGAAGTATTGCAGGTCAGAACCAAGAAGCGTAAGAAGTTGACGCGCCCCAGGCAGCCGATGGAAGTGCCAACCGCAGCGAATGAGCGTTGGTCGATGGACTTTGTATCCGACCAATTGGCCAATGGAAGGCGTTTCAGCGTACTCAATGTGGTTGATGATTACTCGCGAGAGATGGTGGGCCAGTTAGTCTCTGTTTCCATCAGCGGCAGGTAGCTCGTTTTCTGAGTCAGTTAATTGAGCAACGTGGTAAACCAAGGAAAGTGATTTGCGACAATGGTACGGAATTCACTAGTAAAGCTATGTTCTTCTGGAGCAAAGAGTCAGGAGTAGAGCTTGGGTTTATTCAGCCAGGTAAACCAACACAAAATGCCTTTGTGGAAAGTCTCAATGGAAAATTCAGGAATGAATGTCTGAATCAACACTGGTTCAGAACGATTGAAGAAGCAAAGTATGAAATTGATCTGTGGCGTGACCATTACAACCATATTCGACCACACAGTTCACTGAATTATTTACCGCCTGTTGAGTATGCAAAACGGGCAGCATAATATGAAAAATCTCATCGAGAGATTGGTATTAATCTCGGGGAAAGGTCACTCTATTTGATGCCAAACCTAAACAATCTGACCTAAGCACTTTCAAAACATTTTCAAGCACGTCTTTATCCTTACTCATGTAAACAGACTGAACCAAAACTAAAGCATCCTCATACCTTTCACACCTACTCAATTCAATTATTTCATTTTTCAATCAGTACTCCTTAAAAATATTAATTTTTATAAATCTTATTTTTTCTTCTAAAAATTTACCTACTGCATCTTTATCTCCCTCAAAGAAGTCATCCCAAAAGCTAGGTGTTACCCAACCTTTAGGTGTTAATTCAAAATAAACACCAGGAAAATAACTCACTACCCAATTATGAGGAATAGATTCACTTTCTATCTCAAAAAAACTCGCATCAAATATCGCTGGCGTGGCCCCATCATCACTCAGCAACCTATATTCAACATTTCCACTCTCAGAGATAATAAGAGATAATACTGGATATAGTTTGCCCACAGTCAACCAAGAACTCTTTTCTATTTCTAGACCTTTGTCATCTACCAAATTAACACATTTAACCTTCATCAATCCCTCCCAAAATCTTTATTGAATTTCACTTTATAGTCATGTCTATAAAATACCTTCCCAGTAACATCATTTTTATAAAAATATATTTTAAAATCTCCAGACTCAGACTGATACGATACATCCTGCGTATTTATCTGGAAAAGATAAACTCTCAGAGCAGTGCAGTTAACAGCGCTATAGTTGAAGGTTGAGCTGGCTCCATTACCTTTCTAATTTAAAAAGTTGGTGGCATATTTTTCACTTCACATCCATGCAAAGAGTTAAAGGCAATAACGTCAACCTCCTTAGACAGAAACTGAAAAGCCAAGGTTAAAATTAATACTATCCTTGCGTTATACCCCGAGTCTGATAAGTGCGGCCTATGTTTTAAACAATCGCGAATTATTAATACTATTGCATTTTTTATAATTTCTCATTTTACTGTAATTTACCAAAATATAGGAAAATCATCGACAGCATCACACAACCTGTAAAATTCATCATGTTCTAGTTCATAGGTAATAGAAAAATTAACCTTTGGAGCGCTAAACTCTCTAACTACAACGCATAATTTGAGTTCATACTTATCTGGATTTGACAAAACTTCTATTTCAAAATCACGATCAAAGTCTGATAGAGTTGCTCGTTGCGATTTCGCATACCGCATTTTTTTGATTTGATCTATCCAAACTTGAAATTCCTTACAACCAAACCAAAAATTAGTACTTCTGAGCTCTAAATCAGTTGCGTTAAAATGCAATTTTACTGAGGCATCAAAAAGCAACGAGGGTGTTCTTTCGTCAAACTCAATCAAGTTAAAACTTAATGATTCATGAACTTTTAACTCCATAAATTAATTCCCGCTTTTTATTGGTCTAGCATGAACAACTGTAGGTAATTGCCCCTCCTCGAAAGGGGGGCCAATCTCTACTTCCCAACCATCAATAGTTGATTAAAAAAATGAGTGGCCTATGTTTCATTTAACATCCATGCAATGAGTTAAAGGTAATAACACTAATTTCCTTTCTTAACCTTCTACGCTGATAAAGGTAGCTGGTACGCTGTCGACAAGCCAAACGCTATTATCAGACAAAAAGAATGTATGACCTTGTGCAGCCATACTGGCTGAATCAATTTTTAATACGATAGGTTTACCGTAGCGCTGTCCTACCGAACTTGCTGTCGCAATATCAGTTGATAAATGCACATGATGCCGTTGTCCAGATACCAAACCTTGCGCCAAAATTGAATCTAAAAATCGCGTCGCTGTACCATGATATAAAATCGATGGCGGCTTTTTCGAGGTAAGATTCAAGTCAACATCAATTGAGTGGCCTTGGTTAGCTCGGATTTTTAAGCCATCGTCTGAAATTTTAAATCTTCGCTTATCGCTCGTTAGAACAACATCAATGATTAGACTCTCGGATAGCTTTATTTCAGGTTGGGCCTTGGCTATAAGCTCTGAAATGCTGGCCCATCCCTCAGAATCTAATTGCAAGTCGATATCCTCTGGACAATGCCGTAACACATAGCTTAAGAATTTACTCGCATTTTTAAGTTCAGTTTTAGATTTAGTCATAATCGTTACTTTGCCTACAAAACCAGAAAATAAAATTTAATCCATACACGCTTTTTCATACCATGCATCGAAATCTTCTTCTTCATAAGAAATTTGCTCATTACCAAGATCAATCACAATGACTTTAGGATTTCCAGTTACGCAGTCACCATCAAAAAATGCAGCCCAATCATTTAACTTTGCAAGGGGGATTAACTGTCTATCCCCTATATTTTTCCACTTTTTATAGTTATTCCTTAACTGCCATGTCAATTCAGCACGGGGATTATTCGCATCTTCAAACATCCAAATAGTTTGCTTCTTCTCTGTACCATTAGATATGTCAATGTACCTCTGTGGATAGCTAAAGTTATTCGGCAACAAATCTGCCGAGTAGGGTTTGAATGTTTTTTGCATTAGGGTGTTCCTGTAATTTCTGGATCATATATAGAGCCATTGGAAAATTTATTCGACCAATCTGAGGGAGTCCCTCTCATTAAACTTTGGTTTTGAACCCTAAACTTAATTACATTTAACTGAACAATATAGAAAAGGCGTATTGGTCTACTCAAAAACCCCTTAACTATGGTAAAAAATCACCAAATAAAAACAAGATCATTGTTGAATAGAAAAAATTTTACACCTCCCTAATTTTCATACCCACAACGCCAAATAGTGTACTATTCATTATGCAATCAAGGTTGACCAATTTACTTTTATCTCTGGCTCAACGAATATTTGAACCTTAGATTTTGCACCGTCAAATTTGAAGTTACATAAAATATATTGTCCTGACGCATCCCTTTGGATTTTTAACTCTTCTGCCCCTTCTTGGCAAACGCTCACTATTACAGCGTCTCCGATGGAGAGATTGATCTGGACTGAGCCCTGTATTTTATGGAATGAAAAATCTAAAACCAATCCTTGGGTATCTATCTTTTTATAAAGAAACACCCCTTCAAATAATGCTTCTTTATCAGGTTCGCATTCAAAGAACTCTAACAATTCAAAATCTGTAGGAATTACATTCAATTTTAAGCACTCCAATTATTAATTTGTTACCGAGCCCTTAGGTGTAACTATAATAAACTGCCCCGCTCCACCTTGTGATGTCCACTTCACTTTTATACATCTTGGACACCACAAAATCAGTCCTTGTACTTGCTATATAAGCCGCTATAAATTTATTAGTTCATGGTCTTACTATAATCTTATCTACTTGTCCCGATAGAAATACCAGCCACCCGTAAGCTAGACTAAAAATTTATAGATTATTTACACTGTAATAAACGGAGTATGCAAGGATGACATCTAACTTTTTACTTTCCGTAAATAATATTCCCATCCAAATCGAGCACCTCATTATAAGGTATTAAACCCGACAAAAATTCATAAAAACTATCAAATAATTTAACTTCTTTATAATTATCTGATTCTATAAAGATTATAGGAGGCTCTATAAAGTTACGCTCCCTGTAGTCAAAAGCCAGCCACGTATGCCCATCACCATCGAATGCAATTATTTCTTTCGATATCCCCCAATCATGAGCTGTGGTCGAAGACTGCATGATACTATAATCTTCTCTCAGACTTGTGGATACACCAGCGATTGATTGAACTTCCCAAAATCCGTCACCCAGATAATAGTGAAGCTTTTCTGGCACTGGGCAATTGACTTTGAAAACATACCCATCTTCTAAATCCCCTCCATTCCATGTCTTCATTAAATTTAAGTATGATAATGGGAATTTTATCCCTAAACTATTTTCAACTTTTTCTATTTCTATCTGGGAAAGTTTAGAGTTACGACTTTCCCACCCTTCAGTATCAAATAACATTTTTCTCTTAATTAAATTAGCATCTACCATTAGAATCTGCCTGACTTGCTCAAGCCCTTCTTATATTAGGGGAAGTGGACACGACGTCATATTGAGGATTCAAATTCTGTTTCTGGCAGCGTTATAACGACTTCTGAATCACTTGATTCTGGTAACTGCAAAAAAACCATCCAAGCGGATATAATCAGTTTAAACTCTTTCAGAGTAAAAACGCCCTCCGGGTTATCCATCCAATCGTCATTAACAAGAATGTTGACTTGAACTTCATTTTTAGTCACAACAATCTCTACATCTTCTCCCTCGATAAGGACTTGTTCTTGACTGTTAGTTTCAACCTGCTCAATCAGCATCAAAAGCCTTTTACAGTCAGATATCCCATTTGCAAAAAACGACAAAGTATTCAACAAATAATGTTGACGACGTTTATTTGGAATATTGCCATCCACTGATTGCAATCTATAAAAAGATTCTCCCACTTTAGGATGATAACCTGCACTTTTATTATAAAAACGGTACTTCATAAATGTTAATCTCTTTACGGAGTGATTAAAGAAGTGGGTGACCTATGCTTTGCCAATCATCTATTTCAGCTTATATGCTAGTCGATTTACGTAATCGTTCTGCTATTTTCACGAACTCGTCTGCGGTATATCCACATAAGGTTGGCATTTCCCAATCAAAAAACTCTTTATTCTCAACTGCATGTCGAATTAATGCCGCCACTCCAAATATCTCTTCAGGTGAAAGTGTACCGCCCGCATATTCCTTCTTAATATGTTCAGCAATATTTTTGGCTACGTCTTCTACAACCGCAGTAGTAATTACTAAATCGGATTTTTTTTCACTCACAAACAATGCTTTTGAAATAGCATTAATCAATCGCGAATCAAACTCACTCATTGGACATTCCTTAACGTCGATTTACTCACTATACAGATAAGCTTATACAAAACATTGAAAATAAATAAACTCACACGAGTTTAGATTTTAGAGGCTTTGATAATTAGCATCTATTGCAACAAAAAAACAACCAAATCAGTTAAAGCAAGACACTAATTCGCGGTTAGTGCACTTAAGATGAAAGCTCATCTGGCACGGAAACATAACCAACATATAAATTATATAATAAGAGATGCAATATCAGTCTAAACAATCTAATCTTCACCTAACATGACCACTCCTAACAAAAGAGCCTTGTTGATAGTCATATTCTAGTGAAAACTGATGCATATTGCCCTCTGGACAAACAACTATAGTAAACCCATTATCTGAGTCAGACGAGATTCCATCCATTTTAAAAGCAGGCATGTGCTTACCTGGATGACGTATCTGCGATATCAACCTCCCATTCAGATCTAAAATAGAGCCAACGACACTATCTGCTTCTACATAACCGTTCTTAAGTTTGACCAGCAAACTTTTCGCTTTATTAAAGTAATAACTGTAATTTCGATCATAATTGACATTTAGGTTCACCACACCGTGAATGGAATAAAAAGCTCTACTTTTATGCTCATATTCAACAAATAAATATGTCATTTTAATTACCTTTATTTACTATCGGTTTTGGTTGACCTATCGGAATTAGTACATCAGAGTTTTCTTGTTTTTTCTGTCGTATTATTTGTATCTGATTTCCACCACCAATATAGATTAAACCTTCCCCATCAACTTGTGGACCAACAACACTTTCTTGAACCCGCGTCCCTTCTTTGATTTCAAATTTTTGAACATGTGTAATATTTTTTTTGAATTCTGGCTTAACAGCTAGAATTTGTCGCACATATTCGACTTCTTTTATATCATCACGTGTAAGAAAGCTCCCTGGATTTCGTACTCCTCCAGTCAAAGGATCTATCTGATAACTATCATCAATTGCCATATTAACAATTATCCCCTTTGGTGCTAGATAAGAAGTAATGGAATTTTCTGCGGATTCTGGACTTCTAAAGTTAGGATCGATTTCATTAAATACCGGGCTCTTCGCTGGATTAGGCAACAACCTAGCTGGATCTGTAATAGGCACAACAGCCGTTGGCTCAGGATCCACACCTCCTTTAGTGCCTTTGTCACCCAGACCTTTAACAGGCAAGTGCGCTTGAGGCGTGTTTTCAGTAGGAACCGTATTGGTTGTTATTTTTTGAGAGACATACTCCTTCCAGTTTTCAGGCCTGAATGCCGTTCCACCGTCCGCACTATTTGGATCTCTAAAAACGACCGTTTTAGATTGTGTATCTAGATAGACAGTTCTCCCATCAGCAAAGTATCTTACCTCAGATGGATAATTTAGTATATTTTCAACATGCTGTTGGAACTGCTGCGCGTCGGTAAACTCTGGGAATTCTCCTTTGTGCTTGTCCCAAGCGTGTCCTTTAGTGATTTGTTCGGCCGCTAACTGTTGATTCAATGATGCTGAATTAACGTTATCTGTAGCACCATTATGTCTATCATTGCTAACAACCACTGGCTTTTGAATCGTTTCTGATACATCAAGTTTTGCCGCAACTTTGCTAACTATCTTACCGCCAACTTTCGCTGCACCTGCAGCACCGCCTACGAGGGCGACAACCTTCGCAGTTACTCGACCGAGATCTTCACCCGCAGCATTTGCACCATCCCAACCCGCTTCTTCAAAGTTCACGTCAAATGACGCCAGAAGTTTTTCGACTTCCTCCACTTCAGCTTTCATACCTTCAGCGATTAACGTCGGATCTTCAACTATCGCTTTTAGGCCTGCAACTAGCTGCGCAGGGCTCTGCACCAACTCAACAAGTTCAAGTACACCCTCAACAACTTCTTTACCAGCACCTTCTGCCAAGCCCGCACTAAGTGCAACATTTTGCTCCGACGAAATGTAAATATACTTGGCTTCAGTGCTTATTCTACAAGCCGCTGTTGAACAATTAGCTAGGGCGTTGTTGTAAGCTGCTCGTTGTTTTTGTGAGAGATAAAAATCTCCCTCTGTCATATCCTCCTGATGAAATTGACGAGTGTTTTCAGCAAGGGTTTCTGAAACAGCATTACCAGAATGCTGGTTGCTATTGCCAGTGTTCAGCGTGCCCAAATCATTATTACTGAAACTAAAGCCATAATTCTCCGCGGAATACTCGCCTCGAATATGAGCATACTCCTCATTGAGTTCATCTGTCCCTCTATCTCGCGTTCCACCTTGCTCAATTTGTGCATGCGTTATTTCATGGCCAATGGTTTCAGCATAATCAAGTCCATTTTCCTGTTCGGTATCACTTACATAGATGTGGCTTGTATCACCATTATCGCTAAAATGTGCTCCTTTATACTGCGAGCTAGCAATTACTCTGGCTTCTTCAATTGAGATATCATACACGTCAGAATAGGCTTGTGCGTACTGTTCCAACGCATACTGTTTCTGCTCTGGCGTAGCATTCGGATCATTAAGAATTTTGGCACTTTCACCATATCCCTCTTGCGCCATCTGTTTCTGTACATCTAAATCACGCTGTACATCACCAATGTGTTGTGCAGTATCCTGAAGTTCCACGCTGTCTTTCGTAATCACGTCAGCTATTGAATTGGTAAGCAGCTCAGTACGCTTCGCATCTTCCGCGATTTGGCGGCGGCCATCTTCGCTTAACAAGCGATGGTCTACGGTTAAGTCAATATTGCCTTGTTGGCGGTCTACACTGAACAGCTCTTTATTGATAGCATCAATGTCGCGGTTGAGGCTGGCTAAATTATCGCTATTCGCTTCGTCAGTTACAGTTAAACTCCCCGCACCTATCGTTGCCAGTGTTTTACTTTTCTCGTAGCTGCTCGTGTTGCTGTAGGTGAGCGTACTGGTGTTCAGCGTTGCCTCAGTGCTGCTTTGATTTGGGTCATTCGGATTCGCAGTATCAGACAAGCCAATACTGGTGCTTATGCCCACACTTTTATTGGCTGAATAACGAGTATTGCTTAAATCTGTATACGTAAGCGTGCGGGTAGTGAAATCCAGATTTCCTAAATCGTTACCCTCGCTATCTTGAGTAGCAATTAATGCACCCTGAATATCGGTATTGCCCGCCACCGTAATCGTGGCAGTGTTGCCCGATGTTAAACTGCTGAGCACGGTTTCGCGCGTTTGGTAACGTCCCGAGCCCGCGTTAATGCCGCCATTAACGCTACTCACACCACCACTGGTGCTTCCTAATGTATTAAAGCTATTCGAGGCTGTCGTGCCCTTATTACTGCCGTCTCCCCCAAAGCCGAAGCCACCGCTTACACCAAAGCTTTTATTGCTACCGCTTGTACGGTTTTGTTGAGAAATCAGATAGAGATCACCGCCAACATCCACCGACAAATCATTATCGGCATGCACATTACCACCCTGAATACGCGTATCGCCCGATGTGCTAATCGTAATATTGTCGGCAGTCAGTGTGCTGTTATTGTACGTGGTAGACTTGTCTTGATTTTGGCTGGCATTAAAGCCCGCATTTACCGTTGGCCCGCCAGCTGCACCCCATACCGTTTGCGACACGCTGAAATTCATACTTTTATGCTCAGATTCTGTCGCGAAGGTATCTTGACTGGCCAATATCGCCAATTCACCAGCTGCAATATTCAAATTACCCAAAGCATCAACATGGCTGCCTTGAATGGTTGCAGTGCCAGTTTGGCCATATCCTGACTCGGTAACGCCCGTTACAATATTGACATTGTTACCCTGTAAATAAGATGCATTTGACGTGCTTTCTTGCGTGTGAGTTTCAGTTTTATTGCCCTGCACATCAAGTTGAACACCAGCGTTGAAGCCCCATGTTGCCGTGCTTTGCGCGGCTGCCGCTGATTGCTGCAATAAGCCTGTCGTTTTCGAAGCCACGTTTGCCGTTGCTGCTGCAATCCCTGCTTTGTACCACGCTTCATCGCTATGGATATCGTCAAGTAGCTGCCTCAATTCCAACACGTCATTGTAGTCAACACCTGGAGTACCACTGTTATACTCGGCCTCTAATTGTGCCAAGGTGTTTTCAAGCTGGTCGCGTTCTTTTTTATATTTACGGTAATCTTGCTGTGCTTGCTTAAGACCGTCTTTCGCTTCATCAAGCGCTTTTGCGGCTTTAGCTACCTCCACCGCCTGATGCTGAACAGTCACGCTAAGCTCAGCACTGCCGTGGGTTTCTTTTACGGTTTCTTCATAATGGTTTTCTGACTCACGGATATTGATGTCGCCACCCGCAAATAAATTCAAGCTGCCGTCGCCTTCGTTTTGTGACTCTGCACCATTGGCGAGAAGGGTCGCGCCTTCGATGTTGATGTCACCCACCGAATGCAATGTCAGGTGTTGTTGGGCGGATAACGTTGCGCCCTTACTTGTGGTTTCTGAGCTGGAGAAATCCACTTCATCGTATGTCGCGTCAGCCAGTTTAAATTTAATTTGGCCGTTATCAGATTGAATCAACTCGGTTGGATTTGTTAGTGATTTGAGAACATCACCAAACCCGACTGAAATCGACTTCTCGTAACTGTTCACGTTGCGATGCTCAGTGGCAGACAACACGTCAATATCACCAATGTCAGTATTGGCATACAAGCTACCGCCAGCTGTTACATCAGAGCCCACAACTGTCGCGCTGCCCGCATGGATATTGAGGTTATTCCCCGCATCAACTAACGCACTATTGGCGGTGGTAGACACTTCACCCTGCATCGACTCTTTAGATGAATACAAACTGCCACCAGAGAACAGCCCGCCTTTTTTACGCATACTCTCTGTTTGGCTGGTTTCTTCGGCCGCGCTAATCAGCACATTATCAAACGCTGTGATGTTGATGTCGCCCGATGCCACTACATCACTGGCACCAATCAGTACGCTGTCATCCGCATACAACGACAGGTTTGCATCTTGATTCTGACTCCCCGCTACCAGTGTGCTGGCTGCCAGTTTCTGGGTTTTCTCTGCGTCTTTTTTCGCTTTAGATTTCAGCCCGCCAAAGCTTTTCTTTGAAACAAACTCACTTTCATAGTCGGTATAGGTTTGCGCGATAATGTCAATGTTATTACCCGCCACGACCATATCGCCGCCCGATTCCACCGTGGCACCCACTAGGGTCACGTCACCCGTTTGTTGCAGTGCAAGGCCATCTTCTGTACGCAAAGCGTTAATGAATACGTCGCCCCCTGCACGCACCTCAGTACCATGTACCGTTTCGTGATGGGTGTCTTTGATTGTCACTTTCTTTTTGAAGGTCGACTTTTTCGTTTTCTTTTCGCTGGTTAGGTGCATTTCGTTCACCGCCAACAAATTCATTTCATTGCCCGCAGCCAGTGTGGCGTTTTGCCCTGCGATAAAAGACGCGCCTTCTGATTCGAGGTTGTTGCCGGCTACCACACTGAGGTTGCCGCCTGCATTGAGGCTGACTACGTCGTAGGTGATGTCATGCTGGATGCTATGACCGCCTTTGAAATAGGTTTCACGACCCGATTTGTGCTCGACTGCGCCAAGCAATATGTCGTTTCCGGCCTGTAAAGAAAGATCGGTTGCGGCCGCCAGCTCGCTACCTTGCAAGTCGATGTTGTTGCCTGCTTTGATGTTCAGGCTGTTATGAGAGTGAATTTCTGCGGCTGTGCCCACATAGGTGGTTGACCAGTTATTCTGACCGTGATCGCCACCACCGCCAAAGTTGTAGGTATATTGCTCAAATTCCGTGCGGTTAATAACATCATTGCCCGCATCCAGTGACACATTCACACCGTCGAGCACGGCGGCATTATTGAAAATGTCATTACCTGCAATTAAGGTTAGGTCACCGCTCGCTTGCATAAGGGTGTTATTGATAATGTCGCCACCTGCGTCAACCTGAATGTTGCCGCCAGTGAGCAGGGCATCGTTGATAAAGTCACCGCTTACATCAAACCAAACGTTTTCACTCTCAAAATCGAAGGTATTGGTAAAATCGCCTCCCAATTCCAAGCCAATGAGCCAATCACTGTCGATAAAGCCCGTGTGGCTCATATCAAACCCGCTTTCAGAGCGTAGAATCACGCCCGCGTCAGACGCCATTCCTGCTTCAAGCACAATGCCGCCATCCGCCCGCAGGTCAATGCCGTTACCAGCACTGATGGTCACGCCATCTTCAAGCAAATCATTTTGTGCAATAGCCGCATACAGAACTTCTTGCCCATTGAGGATCATAGTGCGATTAAAGTTTAATTCTTCAGTGAGTACCCGCAGTTGATCGTCAGTCAAAAACACATTTTGCGTCGCCGCAGCAGGAACATGGGAAGCCGACCCCGTGCGCAACGTGGTATACGCCGCTTGCGCGTAGGTGTCTTCACGGCCTTGCTCATCAATTTCCATATCACGGATGATGGCATCTGGGTTATGCCCAATGGTGTCTAAGAAAAAGTCAGACCCTAGCAGTCCGCGCTCGGTTAAATACTCTTCGCGGCTTTCTTCTGTGTAGGTGTGCGCAGGGGCATTTGCGTTTGTTGCAAGGTTTACATCTACCGCGCCCTGCTGTGCCGATGGGGTTTGAGAAAGCGAAGACGGTGAGCCTGTCACCGGATCACGAGACACCGTTATTGCGGTATTGCCTTCCAATTCCGGTGCTGACAATGCGCTCAGGGTGTTTGCGGTTCCAGTTAAACGCGAACTACGATTGTTTGAACCACCACTGCGGGTTGTATCTGCACTCAGGTTGGCGGCCTGATGGTTTGACTGCGCCGTAAAGCGAGGATCGTTGGCCGCAAAACGGCGGTCTTGCGAGCCGTCTATTAAGGCTTGCGGTGGGCGAGAGTAATCATTCGCTCCCGCAGTGAATGCAGTTTTATTATTGGTTTTATCAATCGCTGCGTCTAACGTTTGTGCCGTAGATAACGCCTCTTTACGACTAACATTTACATTTACGCCGTCAGATGCATATTGCCCCTGATTAGCGGCTTCAATGGCTTGCGGGCCATTTGCTGCAACCAGTTGGCCCGCATTATCCACACCGACAGACGCAGATTGCACGCCCGACAGTGAAAGTCCAGACAAGTTTTGTTGTTGAGGTGACACACCTTGAGAGGCTAAATCGGCGTCTTGCAATGCCACGCCGTTAGCAACTTGCTGATTCTGTGCACGAGCCACTTCGCTAATATCAGCGACCTGCTCTGTAGCGGTTTGATTACGCGTGGCCTGTTGTTGTGTATTGGCAACAGCTTGCGCGTCGTTATTTATGCTATTTACATTTTGAGCAATAGCGCGTGCAGCCTCAAAAAAAGAACCTAGTGATCGGTGTACAGTTTCGCTTTGTTGATTGTAGTTATTAGGGTCGTGCTGGCTATTATCTGTGTTGGCGTCGATATGCCCTACGCTGCCATTTACGTTGCGGCTTTGCCCGCTGGTATTTTGCGCACTACCGTATGATTGTCGAACAGACACGTTCCCGTTGTTGTTAGATGACACACCATTACCACGCGATGCAGAACCAGCTGTTCCACTCGCACTGGTATTCGCACTTCCACTTACGCATGTTGGGCTGTCATTCGTACTCAAAAACTGGCCTGACAGGTTTCCGGTAATGCTTCCCCCCGCGACAATTGAACCAAGCGTGCCGCCTGTGAGTTCAGTTTCTTCAACTGTGTCGAGCGTAGTTTGACTTTTTAATTCTCTTTCTCCGGGTTCGTAGCAAAAATATTGGGTTCCTTCATTGACTCCTACTAGGCATTTTTCTTCATAGTAAAGGCCGATTTTTTCAATCTTGGTTTCCGTTCGGTTTTGAGCAGATTTATTTGTTCCGCTGCCCGACAACGTGAGGTTTCCACCCGCAGATATGGTGCCATACTCATTGAAAATATTGCCACTTAACGACAAATTATTGCCTGCAGCAATCACACCAGCCGTTCCGTTACCCACTGCGCTATATACTGTTGAAGTGCGAATTTCCTTGTTGTATGCCGTTACGCGGATCCCTTCTCGGTTGTATGTTCGATTCGTAAAAGCAGGCGTTGTCCTCTGGTCAACGGTGGTTTCACCCTCAACCAAGGTGACAGACCCGCGGTAATTATTGTTAATGGTGCCACTAATCGACAAATTGCCCGATGCGCCAATAGACCCACCATTGTTATTCACGGTCCCACCTCGAATAGTCGCGTTACCCAAAGATAAAATATTATTGTTATTGGTAACCGAACCATCGATCGTCATATTTGAGCCAGCGAATAACAAATTTGAGTTGCTGACACTACTGTTGATGTCTAGGGTGCGGCCTGCGGCTATGGAGCCTGCACTGCCATTGTTAATGCCGTTAGCATCAACACGAAGGGTATTGCCGCCACTTAGCGCGCCGTTGTTGGTCACTGAACCCGATACATTGACATGGTTATCAGAACTCGCCTTTATGCTGCCGTTATTCACCAAACCGGTCCCCGACAAGGCAATGGTGCCACCACTGGTGATATTGCCGCTATTCGACACCGCACCGCCTGCGAGCACCTTAACACTTGATGTGCCACTGATCAGATTACTACTAGCAAGCGACACACCACTTGCTGTATCGACCGTCACGTCACGGCCGGTTATGCTGCCCACCGCGCTCAGGCTTTGGGTGTCTACCATTACGGTTCCATCTGACTGCACCTTGCCACTGTTACTTAACGAGTGAGTAGTAATGTCTGATTTGGTTTTGCCAGACAATGTCCCCGCATTCGTAGCGGCTCCTGACACGTTGAGATCTAAGTCCAGATCGCGACTAGACAGCGTCGCGCCGCTGTAGTTATTTAACGAACCTGTAGTGACTTTGTTAGTTTTTGCAGCAGAAATAGTCCCGTTATTAGTAAGAGAAGACCCAGCATTAATGGTTATTGACCCATTTGACTTAATATTTGCTGACGACCCCGTGTTACTGATGCTGCTCGCGGAGAGTGTTAGTGCACCTGAGCCCGAATAAGAAATATCACCATTTTGGTTATTCACTGCGCCTGTAGAAATAGATAGGCCACTGCCACTGGCAGATATTGTGCCTGATGTATTGGTGATGCTTGTAACATCTAATACGCTGCTGCCACTCGCATCTCCAATAATAGAACCGCTACTATTGCTTAATGAGCCGTTAGTGCGAATATCGAACGATGTACCTTTGATGTCGCCACGATCGTTATCAATGGTGCCGCTGGCGTCTATGTCAACACGCCCATTGGAGATAACACTTCCGCCATCATTCAATACACTGCCTGCACTATTCACCACTAAGGTGCCCGAGCCAGAATGAAGAATGTCGCCGCCGTTGTTATTCAGCGAGCCACTGGTGTTTCGTACTGTCAGGTTATAGCCAGAAGACTGTATGGTGCCATTTTGGTTATTTATGCTGCGAGCAACCACGCTGCTGCTGCCGCTTCCTGTTGAGGTTATAGTGCCATTGGCGTTTTCAACGCTGCCCGCATTGATGTTGAGGTTTTGCCCTTGAATAGTACCGCTGTTGTTAGCAACGGTGCCCACGGTATTAATCGACACACTGCCGTCGGCAATTAAGCGCCCACCGTTATTATTCACGGCGCTGTTAACCGTGAGGTTGCCTTGTGTGTATAGCTGACTATTGCTGTTAACAAAGGTACCATTTGTGTCTATAGACATGCCTTGGCGCGCAAATACCGTACCTGTGCCGCTTATGTTGCCTCGTAAGCTGGCGGTTCCTGCGGTAGCAATAGACCCACCCTGAATATTAACACTGCCACTGTCACCTAATTGCAGTACGCCTGTTCCGGCATGCACAAGACGACCGTTATTCGTCACGTTGCCGAAAAAGTTCATGCTGCTGCCACTGTTGTGCAAGGTACCTTGGTTGGTGAGTTGACCAACCTGTAAATTCAACGTATTTGCGCCGCTTGCTGATGCAATAAGTTGCCCGCTGTAACCGTTTATTAGTTGTGAACCCACATAATTCGCGGTGGCGCTCTCAATTCTGCCTTGATTGTCTAACGTACCAAAGCCTGAAGCATCAATATGATTAGCTGAAATGCTGCCCGTGTTGGTAATACCACTTGCAGCTATACGGGTATTTCCACCACTGTATAGCAAGCCACTGGAGGTGATAGACGCAGCCTCTACATCCAGCGCATTGGCTGCGGCGATCTTACCGCTATTGTTAACGGCTTGCCCATTCGCGCTCAGGGTAACCGTGTCGGCAGAGATCACCCCTGTGCTGCTATTATTAACCGCACCCGTTACCGTAACATCACGCCCAGCTTGAACATGGCCACGGTTGTCGAGCCCGTTGGCGTCAAGGTTAAGTGTGCCGCCTGTTACAATTGCCCCTGTATTGAGAAGCTCGCCCTGCTGGCTAACTGTCAACGTGCCCGCGCCTTGATGGATGAGTTTTCCGCCGTCATTGCTTATGTTCGCCAGCGAAACAGTCCAGTTTTGTGACCCTGTCGATAACGTACCATTGGTGTTGTCAATTGCACCTGCGTCAGACACGTTAAGCGCATTGTCTACCGTGCCATTAGCAATCACACTGCCCGCTGTATTGTTCAAACCATTTGCCGCAAGGGTAACCACTTGGCCACTTACCACGCCTGACGTATTGTTAAATGCGGCTGTACTAGACAGGGTAACGTTGTTGTTAGATGACACCTGACCTTGCTGGTTATTAATACCCGTTGCCGCAACATCAACCTGACCCTGAGCCACAATGGCACCATTGGCGTTATTTAGCTGCGCGGTATCAAGATCAATTTCCCCGGCTGAATAAAGTGTACCGCCACGGTTGTCAAAGCCAGATAACTGGTCAATACGCAACACACCCAAGCCATGATGACGAATAACCCCGCCCTGATTGCTCAATGTATTGATGTGAGTTAAATCGAGCTGGTTTTGTCGTGATTCGATGGTGCCGCCCGCGGTATTTAATAAGCGGTCAGATACATTCAGTGTGAGTGCTTGATCTTGTGTGCTTTGGGCTAAAATCAGCCCAGATGCGTTGTCTACCTGCTGTGCATTCAGTGTTAGCGTATTGGCTTGCAATACGCCACCACGGTTTTCAATATCCGTTATGTCTAACGTTAATGCATTGGCTGATATCACGCCTTGTTGTGTATCTACTGCGTTATTGCTCAGTGCATCCAGCGTTAGATGAATAGCGCCCGCCGTTGCCAGTGTACCGCCATCGTTGTTAACACGGCTGACGCCTGATAACGTGAGCTCGCCATTACCTTGATGTACCACTCGGCCTAATTGGTTATTGATTTCGGTTGCTTGAAGTGCCAGTACATCTGACTGCGCAGCAATCGTACCGCCTTGGTCATTATTCAAAGCACCTTGTAGCGAAATGGCAAACTGCTCACCCGCGCCCGTTATGCTTCCGCCCTGATTCGAGAGCGATGTGCCTGAAATGGCGACATTACCATGACTAAATATTGCGCCATTATCATTCACAAATGCGCCATCAGATAACGTGAGATCTTGCCCTGCTTGGATAACACCGTCCTGATTTTGTACGTCGCCACGCACCACTAAGTTGCCTTGGCTAATGAATGTACCAGATTGATTATTTATGTGCTTGGCAGTAAGTAAGCCCTCGCTTAACAGAACAATTTCACCGTTTGTATTGTTCACCGATGTCTCAAATGTGAGGGTGTCACCGCGCGATTGGATAATCCCATTTTGGTTATCAATCTGTTGCGCCGCGCGTAAAGACAATGTCTCACCTGTGCTACCACGCGCCACAAGTATACCCTGCTGGTTGTTAATGCTCTGCGCATTCACCGTGAACATGTCGGCAATCATGGTGCCGCTGTTAAACAAGTCAGTCACATCTGCGACCAACGTAGCAGCTTCTATTGCGCCAGCATTGTTCAGGGTGCCAGCAAGCAAGTGCATCGACGTATTCGCAGCGATTTCACCATGATTAGAGAGGTTTTCAGCCTGAAGACGCATGTCCCCCTCACCGCGTTGAAGCACTCTGCCATCGCCGTTATTGAAGGTCTGTGCTGTCACGGCAAGCGCGCCATTGTCGGTGTACATCACGCCGCTGGAATTGGTAAGTTCGGTATCAATATTTGCAGTTAATGAAGTGCCTGCCAACACGCGGCCTTGGGTATTCGTGAGCGCGTTAGTCGCCAGTGATATTGCTTGTTCTGCAATAAGTGCGCCTTGGGAGTTGTCGATGGCGAACGGCGTAGTAATGCGTATGTCGTTGCTTGCGCTGATAGTACCTGCGGTGTTGTTAAGGGCAACGCCTTGGTCGGCACCTTGTAAATCTAGCGCAATGCTTCCCAAACTGGCAATTTGACCTGCCTGATTATTCAACCCCTGCGTATTGTCTGCTTCGGTTGAAATACGTAACACGCCCACACCCGCATGGTTTAGTACACCGCCGCGATTATCAATGTTCTGATTGTCGATGTGCCAGTCGGTACTGTGAACTTCAATCACCCCACCTTGGGTATTATCAAACGCATCAACCATTGCCAACGAGAAGTGTTCACCGCCAGAGACAATCACGCCGCCCTGATTTGTCGTGGTGTTTGCGGCTAACTGCATTCGATCTGACGACTCAATCAAGCCGCCATTGTTATTCAAATGCGTTGCAGATAGCACATTACGCGCTGCGGCAATCACTGCCCCATTATTGTTATTGATTGTCTCGGCATTGATAGCGAGACCGCCGTCAGACAATAGATAACCACCTTGGCTGTCAACACGCTGTGCCGTCAACGTTAGGTCGCCTTCAGACGATATAGTGCCGCTGCCATTGTCAAGGTCATTGGCATTCAGGGTAGCCACACCATTCGCGAAAGCGATTTCACCGCCGTGGTTGGTTAGCTGTCCTTGCACCTGTATGTCGCTTTGGCTGCCGCTGTTGGCGATTTGCCCTGCGGTGTTGTCAAGTTCATTAACCTGTAATGCCAACACACCGGCGTTTTGAATGACGCCCTGGTTGTTATCTAGCGTTGCAACCGAAAGGGTGATATCAGAGCGCGATTGGATAACTCCAGACACATTATTTAGGTCTGAAGCCTGATTAATGTAAACCTCACTTTCACCGTGTACGAACCCCGACTGGTTAGACAGCTCTGTAAACGACAACACGCCTGTGCCCGCATGTATCACCTTCCCGCCGTTATTGTTAAGTGCCGTGGTAAAGCGAAGGATGTCGCCTCTGCTCTCAATGGTGCCCGTATTGGTCATGCCGCTGGCAATATCAAAAATAAGCGATTCGCCCTCGGTGTCAGTGGAAACAATCACACCTTGTTGCTGTAAAGTTTGGCTGCTAATGTGCAGCGTACCGCCTTGGACATGCCCACTATTAAGAATGTCGTGACCTGAAAGGGTGACGCTTTGCCCGTCAATGACACCCGACGATGATATCGTATTCGCCGACACGCCCAATGCGCCCTGCGCGCTGATTTCACCTTGGGTATTGTTGAGTGTCTCATTCACCGTGAGTGTGAGCGCATTTTCGGCTAACTGATTAATTTTACCTTGTTCGTTATTTATCGAGCCTGCGGTAATGCGCGCATTCTCTGCTGATGTGGCAATCACACCCTGCTGGTTGTTTAGTGCCTCGGTCACACCGATAGCCATACTATTGTTCGCGGCAATGGTACCTGAAGTGTTAACAACATTTTGCGCCTGTAACTGGAGGTGATCAGCCGTCAGCGAGCCCAAGTGATTGGTCAGTTCAGTAGCTTGAATGGTGGCTTGCTTGGCGAGCACTTCACCTTCAACGTTAGTGAGCTGCGCCGTGGTTATGTCGAGTTGTTCAGCACCAATCAAGCCGCGGGTGTTATCTACCGATTGCGCGACATTGATAGTAAGCGCGTCGGTTCCAAACAATACAATGTCGCCGTTCCTATTGGTTAATTGCTGGGCATTAAGCGTTGTCGTGCCGACAGCCTGAATCAACCCCTGCTGATTACTTAATGTTTGGGTGGTCAAGGCCAAACTGCCTTCGGTAATGATTTGGCCTTGCTGGTTTTGTACTTCGTTTAATGCATCAATCGTCAGTACGCCCAAGCCTAGGTGTGCAATCGTGCCACCTTGGTTTTTCAGCGACGTATAATCCGCTAACGTAAAGTGATGACTATGAGTGGCAATCGTGCCTGCGTTTGTCAGATCATCGATATTCAAATGAAGACTCGGTTGAAAGGTATCTGCGTCGAACGTTCCTTCACCTGTGGTCATGATTACGCCGGTATTGTTCACTTGCGCGTGATTGAGTGCGGCGCTATTCGCTCGGATCTGTCCTGTGTTATCTAAGGTGTCGCTGCGTAGTGTCACAAGGCGCGCGTCAATGTCGCCCTGATTTGCAATGGTTGTGGCGTGAATATCGAGCTGATCGGCAGAGATAACGCCATCAGATGTCAACGTTTGGGCAGTAAGCTGAACACGCTCATTGCCCGAAATGCTGCCGCTATTCGTGTTGTTGACATCGGTAGCGTTGATAACGAACACGCCATTGCCGCCATGTTTAAGTTGCCCGCCACGGTTGTCGATGTGTGTTACTGTTAGCGCAGCGATGTCTCCCGCAGACTGCACCAAACCGTTCTGATTATCTAACGTGGCTGCCTGTAGCGTTAGGCCTTGTTGTCCCGCAATCGCGCCATTTGCGTTGTGAATGGTATCGCTGTTTAGCGTAAACGTGCCGCCCACCAGTTGGCCAGACGTATTGTCTATCGTTGTCGCATTCAACGCGAACGTACCGTCACTAACAATCACACCTGACTGGTTATACAGGTCAGATAGCGCTTCAAGGGTGAGTACGCCTAACCCCAAATGAACAATTTTTCCGCCATTATTGTTCAGTTCAACCTGCTCAAAGCGGAGATCTTGTCCGTTAGAGGCAATCACCCCGCTGTTACGAATATTGTGGGTATTGAGGCGTAAACTTTCAGCTTGGTTCCCCTCAGCTGCGATGCGCCCTGCGTTGTTTAATGACGATAACGTAAGCGTAACGGTTTCCGCCGACAATTCGCCCGCGTTTTGCAACGCATCGCTGGTGCCTACAAGGGTATTGGCCTGCATCGTGCCGTTATTTTGTGTTGTGGTGGCTGTCCAACTTAATTCATCAGCCGAAAGCAGTCCGTTGTTGTTAAGTGATTGTGCTTGAAGGCTCAGCCCCGCGCTACTTGCTATGCTTCCATCGATAAGGTTGTTGACCGTGTCAGCCGTCACAACAAGTTGCTGTGCCCCCGAATGAGATACGCTACCACTGTTGGTAAACAACGGTGTCGTAATAACAGCGCGCTCACCTGCGGCGTATATAACGCCCTGGCGGTTTTCAAGCGACGTAGACGCCGTCAAAGATAAACTCTCGCCATCCTCACCAAAGGCTGCAATCGTGCCACCGTCATTCAATAATGTGCTGGTTTGCAGCGCAATACGCTGCGCCTCAATGTTGCCTTGGTTCATTAGCGCTTGGGTCGTCACGGTTAGGGTGTCGCCACTGCTGATCGCGCCCGCCTGATTATTAAGCGTATCGGCGGTGAGGATAAGTGCGTCTTGCGCTAATAATGTGCCACTGTTATTGATGCTGTTTATGTTAACTGTTGATTGAACCGTTTGAATCGCCCCCGCGTTGTCTAGCGTCGAGCCCGTGAGCGTAAGCGAATTGGCGTCTATCACCGCGTCGGCTTGCTGATTCAACGAGGCAACATCAAGAACCATTTGATTGGCAGCCATCGTTCCGTTTGAGGTAACTTGCGCTGCCGTCAGCGCCAAAGCATCCACTGCAACTATCTGGCCTTGAGCGAGGTTATTGAGCACCTGCGTATCAAATAGCAAATGTGTTGCCCCAATGATGCCTTGATTATTGTTGGTGTCAGTCGTGGTTAGGATAAGCTGGTGTAATCCTTCAATGCGGCCATTTTCATTGCTAAGTGTCGCCGCAGCAACCTGCGTCGCCGTGCTGTTTGACGCAATTTGGCCCTGTTGATTATCCAGTGTTTGTGCCACAGTAATAACAGACGGGGCTTCGCCTAACGCCAACACAGCACCATGCTGGTTGCTCATGTTGTCGGCGCTCAACTGTAAACCATTCTCTGATTGCAACACGCCATAGTTATTGTTTAGCGTGCTTGCCGTCACTGACAGTGCACCAGACGCTAGCAGTGTGCCACTATTGGTTAGCACATCTGAGATTACCGTTGCCTGCCCTGCCTGTATGTCACCAGCATTGTGAGTTTGGCTTGCTTGAAGATTGAGGTTCGCAGCCGCGATTACTCCTGATGTTTGATTCGTTAACTCGACAGTGTTTATCGACAACGAGTTTTGAGCAGACAGCGTACCTTCGTTTGTCACCTGCTGCGCAGTTATCGCTAACCCGCCATTTGTTACAATTGCACCCTGCGCATCGGCAGTCTGGGTGTTAGACAGTGTTTGGGTATTAAGGGTAAGCAAACCGCTTCCACTATGGATCACAGAGCCACCAGCATTGTCTAGCGATTGTGCTGAGAGACGCGCGGTATCACCCGCTGAATACAGTAACCCTTGACGATTTAATAACGCCCCCGACACAGCAATATCTAAACTATTCGCCGCGCTACCGTAGGCTTCAATCGATCCTGAATTGTTATTCAAAGACACGGTTTGAAGATCGATGTGATCAGCCGCAACGTTACCACCTTCATTGTTAACGTCATTGGCAGCACGAATGCGCAGATATTGATTTGCCAGAAGGGCAATATCCCCTAGCTGATTATCAAGCGAGTTGACGGTAATGTTGGCATTGCCAGCCACGTCTACCCAGCCAGACTGATTGCTAAGCGTATCAGCATTAAGTACCAAGTTACCCTGTGTGGCTAAACGTCCAGCTTGGTTATGCAGGGTGTCTAATACATCGATAGTGAGTACGCCTGCACCAAAGTGCAAGAACTCGCCGCCGCGGTTGTCTACATGCATATTACGTAGCGTCGCATCAGCGCCCCATGTAGCAATAACACCGCTATTTGTTAGTTGCGGCAGTGTTAATACTAAACTGTCTGATTCAATGCCAGTCGCAGCGATGGTGCCCGTATTATCAAGTTGCTGCGCAATAATCGTTACTTGCTCGGCTGACATCTCACCTTGGTTCTTTACTGATGCCGCTGAAAGATAAAGATCTTTTCCGCTTATTACGCCGTTTGAATTGAGTGTCTGCGCCGAGAGTTGTAATTGATCATTGCTGACGATTTGCCCGGTTTCACCGTTTACGATTTCATTAGCCGTCACAGACAGTGTGCCTTGCGACGTAAGTAATACTGCTCCATTGGTGTTATTCAGCGTATCGGCGTTTAAAGTAAAGCCACTATCAGCGATAAGCTCGCCATGGTGATTAGTCAGTGTGGTCACGTCAGCAGAAAGACGCTTAAGCGCGGTCATTTGGCCCGCATCGTTATTCAGCGCAGCGGCTCGAATCGTCAAATCACCATTCGATAGCATGACGCCATTTTGGTTGTGCAGTGCATCAAGGGTTTCAATGTTCAGCACCCCTGTTCCTGCGAGTACAATACTGCCTTGACGATTATCTAGCGTCAGCCCAGTCAAATTGAGGCTATCTGATTGCGTAGTAACCACGCCCGTATTGGTCAGCGCGTCGGTAGTGATAAACAGACTTTCTTGATGTGTACCTGTGGCTTCAATATGCCCAGCGTTAACGATGCTTCTTGCCGTTAGTTCTAGCGTGTCCTCGGCCTGAATTACCCCATTTTCATCGCTACTCAGTGTGTCAGCGTTAAGTACACCGGCTCCACCAAATCGTATTTCACCACTTCCGTTTTCAATCGCAGTGGCGGTGAGTTTCGCCGTCTCATTGCCTGTGCTTAGAATAAAGCCAGCATCGTTGGTGATTGTCTGAGCATCAACCTGAATATTGCCACCTTGAAGACGCCCCTCAACGTTGTTCAACGCGTCGGTTTCAATCGTCAATGTGCCAGCGGTAATTAGCTCCCCCCCAGCATTTTCAACATTGGCTGCCGCAATGGTTACCTGGTTACCTTTTGAAATCAGGCGGCCATTGGTATTTACCAGTGTATCTTGCGTAGAGAGGATCAGTTCGCCGTCACCTCCAACATAGATTTGTCCAGCTGTATTTATCAGGCTCTGTTCGCTGGTGAGCGACAAATCGCCTTTATGCAATGCGATATTGCCGTCTGTGTTATCTACTGTTTGCGCATCAATAACCAAGCTCGCCGTACCACCGTTGGCAAGGCTGCCAACATCAATGTCACCCTCTCCATTAACTAAATTAGGCGTAGTGATGCGGTTCGATTCAGCATTGAGCACGATGCTTCCATCGCTATTATTCAGCTCTTGCGAGATAGCCAACGTTGCCGTTTCGCCGCCTGTATTGACAATCGAGCCACCCACATTCGATAAGGTGTCAGCCTCAATAGACAGCGTGTCACCTGACTCCAATACCCCGCCTTGATTCGATATTGCTGTCGCGTTAAGCGTTAGTGATTGCCCCGCAACCACTTCACCTTTGTCATTGCTCAGCGCCCCGACGTTTAGAGCAATAGCACCATTGGAGTGAACAACACCGCCGTTATTATTCAGGGTATTCAAAGATTCGAAATTCAGTACCCCCAATCCGGCGTGATAGATTGTTCCGCCTTTGTTAGTGGTCAGAATGCCACTTAAATCTAAATTCTGAGAGTGAGTTTCTAACCAACCATGGTTAGCAAGTTGTTGGGTATTTAATACAAACGCATTGTCGGCCTGAGAAAGCGCGACGATACGCCCATGATTGACTACCTGACGCGCACTCAACCATACGTTTTCGCCAACGATTTCACCCTCACCAACGTTATTGAGAGTAGCCGCTGTTAGCGTAACGGTATTGGCTGAAATACGCCCAGTCGCGTCATTGTCGATTTGCGAGGCAGAAATAGTAAGGTTTTGACCCGAATAGAGCGTACCGCTGGTATTTTCAAGCTCAACTGTATTGATAGTCAACGTAGTGTCAGCGAGAATAACGCCAGCTTCATTAAGCATGGTGCTCGTTTCAAGGTCTAGCGAGTTAGCCGAAATTTGACCTTCGGAGTTATTCAGCGTCTGGGTGTTTATTGCGAGTTGCTCGCCAGCACTGGCAATGTTGCCACCTAAGCTGTTATCAAGCGTGTTTGACACGTTCATACGCAACGATGCTTCGCTCTCACCTAAACTGCGCAGCGTGCCGCCCTGATTAATAAGCACCGAGGCGTCAACTTCAAGCTGTTGTGCTTCCATCACACCTGCTGAATTATTAATCGTTGAGGCAGTCAACGACACTGTGTCAGCCCCTATCGTGCCCGCGAGGTTATTGACGGTGTCACCTGTAACAGCAACGCTATCGGCAATGAGGGTTCCCGCATTATTGTTTACCGTTGTGGCTGAAATCGATAACGCGCCTTGACTGTCAATTTGACCAAGATCGGTGTTTGTGAGTGTATTCGCCTTAAGGGTTAATTGTCCGTCGCCCGTGTGAACAATGCGCCCCCCAGCATTAGTGAGTTGCTCAGTAGCCAATGTCGCTTTGTCTTGAGCCAATTGAATTAAGCCCGAGTTATTCAGCCCTTTCTTGAGGCTAAACGTGGCATTTCCTGTGTCGGTGACTAACATATCGCCGCTGTTGTGTAGCGCGTTCCCATTGAAAACGGTATTCGCTTCAAGTTGCAATACGCCTGTGTTTATTAAGTTATCCGCATTTACTTGTGTGTCGCCCGACGCCAGCCACTGGCTGTTGTTTGTTAGATCGCCCGATACGTTGAACGCAGCACCGCCTTGGCTTGATAGCATTCCGCCAGAAATGGTCACTGAGTCAGCATTGATGGCCAATGTACCCTCTGTCCCAGTTTGCGCCAAATGACCAGCAACTTGATCGATCGATTTGGTGTTGATGTTCAAAGAAGGAGAGAGGATCTCACCTCGGTTAACAAGTGTATCGCCTTGAATATCAAGCGATTTCGACTGAATAACGCCTTCGCTGTAATTTTCTAGTGCAGATACAGCAAGCGTTAATGCATTATTGTTGGAAAGCGTCCCCGTGTTTACCAGACTACCCTGTGCGTCAACGGTCAATGCACCTTGCGCTAGAAGCTCTCCGTTTTCTCCAACACCACTGTGCACATAGCCTTGTTGAATGATGTCTTTTCCTGCGCGAAGGGCGACATCTTGGGTTGCGCCGATGGTCCCAGAGTTTTCAATAGAACCGCCGGCCTCAATATTCACATTTTGAGCAAACGTTGTATCAGACAGCGAAACATCACTTGATGTTGAGTGAATGGCAATGGCTTCTCCCGCGCCAGTTTCTTTCAATTGAATTTTACCATCAGCAGTAAGCTGTAGGCTGTCTGTGGCATTGATGATCCCTTCACTGCGCACACCAAGTCCGGCTTCTGTCCCAATTAATGTGATGTTATTGGCATACATTGCACCGAGTGCAGACGCATCAAGCGCAAACAGGAACTCAGCGGCAGCTTTTGAGGATGTATTTTCAGCTACCTTGCCAGAGGCATAATCAATGTAGTTTTTGCCCGTCACAATATTTACGTCATTCGCATACAAAGCCGCATTTAGCGATAATGCACGCGTCAAAATATCGAACTTACTGACATTGGTGGCGTTTAGCCCTGCTCCTGTAATATTGATGCCACCGTTAGCGACGGTAAAGCCGTTAAGCACACCATTGGTCACATCGGGAGTTCCGGTGGCGAAGACCGCTCTGGGTGTATTAATAAACCCACAGCCATCACAGGTAATACCATTTGGGTTGGCAAGAACAAACTCTGCGGCAGTGCCAAGAATTTCTGTGTACCCTAATAGTGATGAAGCACTGTTGCCGGTCACTTCAGCAAGAATAATACTCGCATCGCCTCCTGCGAGTCTTCGGTTACCATCGGTCCAACCACCGAGAACAGAAATAATAGGGTCCAAGCTGTTATTGAAAATAACGCCATTCTCATCAACATTAAATGTGCCGAGTTTATTGTGAGAGACCCCACCCTGACTCGCTTCAACGATATCAATAACAGGCGTACCGTTAGCCGCATATTTCAGAACTGGCGTATGCGACTGCGCCGCATTGGGATCGGTGGTAATGCCTGTTGAAAACGTTTGATTAATTAACGCGGCTAATGCTTGCTCCGATTGATTACGCGTCTGATTAACAGTTTCAAGTGCGGCCTGTGACTGCGAAGAATTTGCGTTCTGCGTATTAAACCGTTGCGCGGCCAAAAGCTCTGCCCGCATTGCCGCATCCATAGCTCTATTTTCTTCAAGCTCAGTAATCACCCTATCCACACTTCTTGCAGAAAGCACCAATGGGTTCAAGGTCAAAACGATTGCCAGCACTCGTGCGATATGGCGTAGCACATTTTGGTGGTACATCTAGATCACCATTCCTTTAGAAGTTAATACGAACAGAAAGATCAATTTCCTGTCGTTGAGCATTGAGAAAATCAGGCACGTGAAGTGCTTTTGCATAAGTAAGCGAAGCATTAAACGTGTGAGTGACAAAATTGAACGTTAGCGCAGAGCCTGCTACCCAGTCTGAATTTTTGTCGGCATAATCAGGTAGATTGCTGGTGCCAATATCTAATCCAGCAGTGATGTTAAGTCGAGATGAGCCAAACCAATCGAGTCCAATAGGGAGCGTGACGTCATTGCGAATGTAACCTCCGCGATAGCCAAAAAGGCTAGCGCCAGAGACACCTCTGACGGAATACCTTCCGCCAACAGAAATTCCCTCAGACGCCAAAATCACATCTGGAGAATAAAGGTAATGAAGGCGAGTTGCATATTGTAGTGGGTGTCCACTCACGTCAAACGTAGAAGAAAAGCCTAGATCCAATGCGTACTTTGTAAACTGGAAATCATCTTCTGCGTCAGCCAATTCTCGTTTTGCATCAAACCACGGTACACTCTTATTTACGCTCAACGACGCAGTGAATGCGCCCAATTCCGAATTATTAAGATAACTGCCAGTAAAATCCCATAAATACAGCACCCTTGACGATGTATCTAAAAACACATCCTCAATAAAGTTTTTACTTTCTTTTCGCGTAAACGAGAGCGCGACATTCACTTTCTCTGTTTGACTTCTAAACAGTGTGTGATCGGCAGCAAGATGGGTGTTTAAAGACGACCCATGGGTTAAGAAATCGACACTTGCGCCCAGAACCGTTTGTTCGTACTCGAAATAATTGTTATTAACACTGAACAGCCAATATCCATTCGGCATAGATGCGTTCACAGACAAACTGCGGGATTCAGCATGAGGCAGTTCATGCTCTCCAACATTCGTTGAAGCAGCAATAACCATGCTGTCATTCATACCCAGCAGATTGTCGTAGGTAAAGTTACCATCTAACTGCAATTCACCCGTTGTCTCTACGCCAGTATTATTCAGTCCCAACGATGCACGCCACGCACGCCCAGCCTGATTGGCAATCGACACCAGCGTTCCGCCTTGTTGATCTCCTGGTAGTAACTTCATAGTGGTTCTGTTGCTGCCAAGGCGATTCAGATTTTCTAACCCTTGCTCTAAATCGCGGAGATTAAGCCAGCCCGATGGCGTAGAAGGAAAAGCCAATGCGATCTGTTCTTCACTCAAGCGCTTATCTTCCGACACAATTGACTCCACGTGGCCTTCCATAACGAGAATGCTCAGGGTTCCTTGCGATAAATCTTGAGGTTTAATAAATGCACGACTCGTTACAAAGCCAGCATCAAGATAAAGGTTAGAAATGGTGGCCACGATTTGATTGATACGACTCAGCCCTAAGCATTGATTGATATGCGCATCGAGTATTCGCTCAACATCCTCGGCATTAAGCAAGGTAGCGCCTCGAACATCAATCGTAGAGATATCAAAGCATCGCTGATTAGCATCGATAGTAGGAAGTGGGTTTGCCGACGAAAACTGCTCTTGTAAAAACACATCTTGTTTTTGCAGCAGTGGATCAACTTGGTGCTTAAGACGCTCCAATCCTTCCTTGATAATTTTTTCGTGACCTTGATTCACTTGTTCTTGTGCTTGCACCCACTGGGCTGACGCACTGAACATAACCAAAAAGGTCAACGCACAAAACCATTTTATTTGGGCACACACTACGTCCATATAGAACTACAACCTCTGCATCCCTGAATGAATAAAATAAAAATGAATCGCTAAGAGGCGCAGGATGATATAGCAAAAAAAACGTTCAAAAAAGTGTCACAATTTAATTTTTTTACCTATTTAAAAATTCTCTTTTCAAATCAACATACTTACTAAAAATAAAATTTAATACCATACAAAAACAAGGTATTTACCGCCAAATTGATATTTTTCATACCTTTTTAAAACACACAAGCACCATTGACGCCCAAACCACAAATAAACATAAACCGCTGATTTAAAACAAATTAAACAAAACCTAGTTAATGCGCACAGTTAATTTTTAGCATATTGAAAGGTATTGAGACTGCCTTTAAGTAATTAAGAATAATACGATTAGATCATTAAAAATAACTATGTATAAAAAATTATAACCAACTGAAATTAACTTTTAATTTTAAATTTAATAAAATAAAAAGAGCCTTTTTACAACCATGTCACTTTCAACTTTTTATATTTGAAAGTCACTATTGATAAACACGTCTATATCCAATCTAACCAACTTAATTGTTTAAGCCTTCACACTGGTGCACAACTTTTTACGTCTCACCTGCATCATGTTCAAATTTCGTTTACACTATGCCCTTCTGTTTCAGGGTGTGGTTTGGTTCATGATAAAAACAATTTTTCGTAACGTCCGGGGCGCAATTTCTCTGCTAGGGTATGGCATTAACACATTATTCTGGTTTGTTCCCATTCTTATCTGCTCACTGCTGAAGCTTGCATTACCACTGCGCGCTTGGCAGCGATGGATGTCTTACATTTTAGATGGATGCGCATCTGCTTGGATTTCGGTAAACAATGCAAATCAACGGCTGTTTACGCAAACACGCATTCACGTTTCAGGTCTGAATGCTCTGAGTCTCAAAGACTGGTATCTAGTGATAGCCAACCACCAAAGTTGGGTTGACATTGTTGTACTGCAACGCATTTTTAACCGCAAAATCCCCTTTTTAAAATTCTTCCTAAAGAAAGAACTTATTTGGGTACCCTTCTTAGGGGTGGCATGGTGGGCACTGGACTTTCCTTTTATGAAGCGCTATAGCCGCAGTTTTATTCAAAAAAACCCGCATCTAAAAGGCAAAGACTTAGAAACCACTCGCAAAGCGTGTGAAAAATTCCGCTCCAAGCCGGTCAGTATTATGAACTTTGTGGAAGGAACCCGTTGGACACCCGCAAAACATGCCAAACAAGATGCAGAGTTTTCACATCTGCTTAAACCAAGAGCCGGTGGCATCGCATTTGTGCTAAGCGCAATGGGTGATCACCTTCATAAGCTTTTAGATGTGACGATTTATTATCCACAGGGCGCGCCGTCCTTCTGGGACTTTGTATGTGGGAAAGTCAAAGACATTCATGTGAATATTAACGTGTTGTCTATTGATGATATTTTAAAAAGCGATATATTCGCCATGGATTATTTCGACAATCAAGCGCAGCGAGAACGATTCCAAACATGGCTCAACCAAGTATGGACGGCCAAAGACAACTCCATAAAAGCGCTTTCGACAGGACAGTAGGTATGCTTAGTTTTCTTCCTTCAATTATCATTTTTCCTCTTCACTTGCTATTGCAAGTGATTAACTTGAGCTTCTGGGGCGGCATCATTATTGCCATGGGGTTCATCAAACTGTTGCTGCCTTTTCAATTTACTACACGCATACTCAATCCTGTCATGGGGCAATTTAGTATTTTATTTGGCGTTTGTAGCGTATTGATCATCAAGCTAACCAATCGTATTGAGTGGGATTTCAAAATCAAAGGTGAACTAGGTAAAGACAAATGGTATCTGATGATGCCAAATCATCTCAGCTGGCTTGATATTATACTGCTGTTTGACTTTGCATCTGGTCGCATTCCGGCCCCTAAGTTTTTCCTCAAAAAAGAGCTTATCTGGGTGCCATTTGTAGGTTTGGGTGCGTGGGCATTAGACATGCCGTTCATGCAACGTTATTCACGCGCTTTTTTAGATAAATACCCTCACCTGAAAGGCAAAGATATAGAGACCACGAAAAAGTCGTGTGAAAAATTTAAAAACACCCCTGTCACCGTCATCAATTTTGTTGAAGGCACGCGCTACACCATGGACAAGCACAAACTGAAAAATAGTCCATTTGCCAGCCTGCTTCCACCCAAAGCGGGAGGCGCGGCCTTTACATTAGCGGCAATGGGCGAGTTGTTTTCTAACATTCTTGATGTGACCATTCTTTATCCGAACAATACCAAACGCCCAATGCTAGATATGCTCAGTGGTCGCCTCAATAAAGTGGTGTTACATGTAGATGTATTACCCGTTACTGAAGATGTGGTGGGGGACTACTTTAATAACGAAGATTTTCGCAAGCGCTTTCAGGCATGGCTCAATGGGGTTTGGGAATCTAAAGATAAACTGATCACACAACTCATGAGCAGCAAACAATGAATTTGGAGCCGATGAATAGAATTCCACAACTTATTGTCGATGTATATGCCTATTTTGGTTTGCATATATCTACCGACGGATGGCTGTATTTATTCACGGTGATATCGTTATTGGCCATGCTTGGCGCTGTTAGCCTGTTTATCAGCAAAAATGTACTTGGCCCCAAAATTACCCGGCTCATATCATTGAGCAAAGCCAAATGGGATGATGAGTTACATAAACACCGTTTTTTCAGACGTATCGCCCATATCGCCACTGCGCTTATACTCTATTTAATTGTGCCTATTCTTCTTCCTGAAAATGAACGGGCGACACTGTTCTTTCAAAAACTCGTCATTGTTTATTTACTGCTGTCTGCCGTTGGTGCAGGCAGTGCAATCTTGAATACCATCGAATCAGTTTACAATGGCTCACTCATGGCGCAGCGCGCGCCTATCACCGGCTTTATTCAAGTAGGCAAACTGGTGATTGTGATTGTCGCGTTGCTTTTGATCATTGCCAATTTGTTAGATAAGTCACCTTTACTCCTGCTATCCGGTTTAGGTGCAATTACTGCAGTTCTCATGTTGGTGTTCAAAGATGCCATTTTGGGCTTTGTAGCAGGCATTCAAATCGCCGCAAACAGAATGCTTAACACTGGCGACTGGATCGAAATGCCAAGTTACGGCGCAGATGGCACAGTTTTACAGGTAGGGTTAACTACGGTTAAAGTGCAAAATTGGGACAAAACTATCTCAACAATCCCCACCTATGCGCTAATCAGCGATTCAGTTAAAAACTGGCGAGGCATGTCTGAATCAGCGGGACGCAGAATCAAGCGAGCCATCAATATTGATATCAAAAGTATCGAATTTTGCTCTGAAGAAGATATAGAAGCACTATCTAAAATTCGCCACATTAATCAGTATATTGCTCGTAAACGTACAGAGTTAGCCGCGTATCATCAGGATCAAAATATTGATATACAGGATTTAGTTAACCATCGCCGATTAACGAATATTGGCACCTTTCGCGCATACCTAGAGGCATACTTACGACACCATCCCAAAATCAATAAAGAGATGACATTGATGGTGCGCCAACTACCTCCTACAGCAACAGGCGTACCGTTAGAGATCTATTGTTTTAGCGCAGATAAAGAGTGGATCAATTACGAGGGGATTCAGGCAGACATTTTCGATCATGTTATGGCGATGCTACCCGTATTTAAGCTACGCTCATTCCAACATATCAGTGACAGCGCGCGCATATAGATTTGCCTGTTGAGCAAGCGGAAAGTGTAGGCAAAAAAAAAGAGAGTGTAAAAACACTCTCTTTATATAACCTGATAGTGGGCATTTACCAAACAATACCGATGTAGAACAGTAAGCTAATGACCAACCCTGATACACCGAAAAAGCCGTATTCAACTTTCTCTTTCATCGCGCCTTGCTCAGACGCTGGCTGCGCCATAAAGCCCATGATGATGCTGCTTAATCCCAATACAAACGCGACTAGCGCTACGCCAAACATTAACGCTTCACCCCATTCGGCCATAATAACTCCTAGTTAATACTTACGTTTATCTGACATATTATGCACTATAACGCCAAAATATGTCAGCGCCTTTGTACAAATAATCTCATTTCTTTCTACGTGAATTATCCCAAATAGGCTTAACGACTAAACCTGACAGACGCAGGATAATCGAACGGCGCATTCACGGTATTGAGCTTACCGTCTTCGTTTGTTTCAAACACTAATACATCATCTTCAAACAGCGACAGGTGATGTGTATTCAGACTTCTAAATTGGTGCTGTTTTTCTGGTACAAATTGCTCTATTACCCCGTTGTAGTCAACAACCAACCCACCATTGCTAACAGTAATGTCTATTTTGCCATAGCCAGGGTTGTTCCACGTTCCCGCGTAAGCTTGTAGGGCCTCATTAGACATAGAGAACCCACTAGGCTGCTTAGTTTCGTTTTCGCTTTCCGGCGTTTGCGCCGCTTTTTCCTCAGCTAACGCCTGTGCGAGGTGGTTTCTGGGCTCAAGATCTAGCAATAGTTCAGATATCTCCATTGATAGCAAGTAAGGAACTGTGCTCGCATTTTGATTGCTCAAGACAACGATTCCCAAGTCTTCATTTGGGTAAGTAAATACCGCTGAAGTAAAACCATCAATATTGCCACCATGTTGAACCTGATAGTGTCCGCGGAAGCTGCGAATAAACCAGCCTAAACCATAATGCAACGGCAACTTATCTGCATCATCGCTAAAGCGAGTAAGTGTATTAAAGGGTGACTGAATTGTTTGCAGTGTTTTGCTGTCTATCAATGACGATTCACCATAATGGCCTTTGTTTACAAGCATCTGTAGCCATTTAACCATATCTTTAACACTGGCATTCATGGAGCCAGCAGGCCACAACACTTCCGACAAACTACCGTTATAATCGATTTGAGTAGGAGTGTTATTCCGTATTTGATAGGGCAAAGCATAGTTGTCTGTATTAAGCATGGTGGTGTAGTTGAAGCTAGTATTATTCATATCTAGCTTATCTAAAACACGCTCTTGCACTAATGTTTCCCAGCGTTGGCCACTTACCTTCCACGCTACATGTCCAGCCATCGCATACATTAAATTGTTATAAATGAACCCCTCACGGAAGCCTTTATTCAAGTTTAGGTGAGGTAACTTTTCTATAATTTGCTGTCCATCAAGATCAGGGTTGCCCAACCAAATCAAATTATGGCCACCCAAGCCCGTTCTATGCGCAAGCATATCTTTCAGGTTTGTGTGGTAAGTGGCGTAATCCACCTGCATTTTCCACTCTGGCAAATACTGTTTTACAGGCGTATCCCAAGTTAGTTTTCCCTCATCCACCAGCGTTCCAATAACAAAGCTCGTAAATGCCTTGGTTGATGAGCCAATAGGAAATTGCGTATCAGCATTTGCAGGCAAGCCGTTCTTGATATCACGTAAGCCATACCCCTTCACCTTAACAACCTGACCACCCGCGACAACACCCAACGCCAACCCAGGAACATTAAAATCTTGCATAACTTGCTCAATTTTTTCGTCTATTCCTTTTAGCCTCGCCTGATAATCTGTTTGCGAATCATCTTGAGCGTGTGCAGTCACTGACAGTAACGCTACCAGCAGTGTTAATAGAGTGGTTAATCGAGAACGAAAAATTACCATAGATAAATCCTTTATTTACAACATGTTACACAGTATAAAGAATAAATATCTGAAAATAAGAAAATGTTGCTGAACAATGTAAATAAACGTAACAAGCTTACGAACTATTAAAAACTCTACGAGTTGTCATTTAGACTAAATTTTCGTTTTTTTCATTAAAAACAGTGGTGAAGTATAACATCCCCTTTAGAATAAAATTAATAAACCGTTGTTTTATATGAATTTTTCATTATTGGCTTGGCGTTTGCGTATTACTCAACATGTCTACGCATAAAGACAGGTTAATCAGGAGAACAACCATGCTAATTCGTAAAACACTACCCATCTTCATCGCTGCCGCACTGGTAGGTGCTGCGAGTAATGCCAATGCAATGTCTATAAAAGGGGACTTTTCTTCAAGCTGTAATGTGGAATTGGATGGTAATCTTAAGATTAGCAATCAAATTTTGACCGTTTCAACCGATCGTAACAACACTATCGAAATCGACAAACACTATACCGTCAAAGTGAATGGTGAGGCGCAATCTCTATCAGCAGACCAACAACGCTGGGTTGAAAACTATTACGATGGATTTCAAACGCTTGTACCAGAAATTGCCTCTATCGCTGCTGATGGTATTTCGATTGCCAGTGAAGCTATCGATACTGCATTTTCAGAAATACTAGGACAAGACAGTGAGTTCATTACCGACCTGACAGGCAAAATGAACGAACTGGGTGATCGCGTGCAAAGCAACTTTTATGCTGCTGATGGTTCTATCCAGCTAGACTCCAACGCGTTTCAAGATGGAGACTTCATTGACGCAGCATGGGACGAAGAATTTGATCAAGCGGTAGACGATGCAATTTCCTCATCTATGGGCCACTTAATGATGGCGCTAGGGAAACAACTTATCGTAAATGGCGCAGATATAGATGCATTTACGGCAAAAATGGAACGGTTCGCAGAAGACATTGAGCGCGATGTAGAAGCGAAAGCGGAGCGTTTAGAAGCGAGAGCGGATGCGCTGTGCTACACCTTGCAACGTATCGACGATGCTGAAAATAGCCTACAGCAGTCATCCAATGCACTCTCAGCGTTGAATGTAGTGAATGTAGTGCAGTCTGAAGATGCAATGTGATAGGCTATTCCAGATAGGTTAACAACCGAAAAACTCTGGAACCCTATGAAAATCAGCATATTAGGATGCGGGTGGCTTGGATTGCCGCTCGCACTTTCTTTTCTACGAGACGGCCACACAGTTGCAGGTACCAAACAGCGCCAACACGACGCAGACGAACTACGCGAACTGGGCATCGACGCACATACTATGTCTCTGGATTCACCGTTATCAACAGCGCTAACGCATGCCCTAAGCCAATCAGATGTGCTTGTTCTGAATATTCCCTCGGGGCGTAAGCACCTCGACGAAGATGCGTACACCAGCAACATGCAACATATTATTGATCAGGCCTATGAACACGGCTGCAAACACATCATTTATATCAGTACCACCTCCGTTTACGGAGCGAGTAACGATGGCACAATTACCGAAAAAGAGAGATGTAAACCAGACACAGGCTCTGGCCGCGCAAACATGCGCATTGAAGAGCACGCACGAGCGGTGTTCAAATCACAAGCATCAATTCTTAGATTAGCCGGCTTAGTGGGAGCGGGCCGTCACCCAGCCAAATATTTAGCGGGGCGCACAGACATTAAAGGCGCAAACCAACGTATTAACCTTGTGCATTTAGACGATGCTATCCAAGCAATAAAACATATTGCTGAGCAATCAAAATGGGGAGAAACCTTTCATCTTGCCGCTCAAGCGCATCCTATAAAAGCCGACTACTACACAAGTGCATGCGCTGTACTCGATATAGAAAGCCCTCACTTTGCCAATGACCCTCAGCCTTCACCTCACGGTAAAGCAATCGATTCAAGTTACACGCTGTCGACACTGGATTTAACACTCCGTTACCCCACCCCCGATAGCATGCTTACTGATTTTCGTTAATCTGTGTGACACCTAAGCACCGCGCTTGCTATTAAAAGCTGGAGCGGTAAGTGGGTGTCTGACATACATCATGAGCGACCAGAGGACGGGCACAATCCCGCCCTTTAAACACGGGCTTTGATCGCAGTCAGCTGTCTACTTTCCAGATAACGACAACCGCGTTATCACCCTATAAATTCGAAGGACCCCACACTCATACCACGCCCAACTTAAGCGACATAGAAACATTGCTAGACGTTAAGCTTAAGGCTAAATATGTAGAAAGAAGTCAAAACAAAGAAACCAAAAACAAATAGAGAAAAATCAAAAAAGCCCGAATAACTCGGGCTTTTTAACAAAACAAATCACTGTCTTAAAAAGACACGTCATTAGCCAATAATCGCGACACCAAAATACTTTATCGCCACTGTATTCACAAAAATCACTAACAAAATGGCAGGAATGAAAGTACCAACAGAGAAGTCAACATAGCGCTCGAATAAGCTGGCTTTGTAACTTTCAGCCCCTTTATCTAGCTCTGCATTAAAGTTTGCTTTTTTCCACCGGTAAATAACAAAGATACAGATGAGCAAACCATTCAATGGCAAAATGGTGTCATAGAACACGTCAATAATGACATCAAAAAACGACTTATTCGCCCCTGCATAGCTAACGAAGTCGGTAAAAAAGCTCATCATTCCAAATGATGTCGATGCTAACCCTGCAATAACAACCAACAGCATACCCAGCACCGTTAGCGCTTTTTTACGACTGGCTTGGCGCTCATCCATATAAGCTGCTATGGGCACTTCAAAAATCGACACCAATGATGTGATAGCAGCAAAGAATACAAGTAAGAAGAATAAACTTGCCACCACACTTGCACCTATGTAACCAATTGACGCCTGCAACGCCAAAAAGATTTTAGGCAAGAAGGTAAAGATCATGCTGACGGTAGAGTCACTAAGCTCAGCCGTATTGGTATTAGGGTTAAATGAAAATACGGCAGGCAAGATCAACAACCCGGCAATAAACGCAACCGCTGTATCGGTTAGCGCCACCAACTTAGCTGCGCCCGGTACATCACTTTTGCTGTCTAGGTAAGAACCATACGTAATCATGATCCCCATTCCCAAAGACAAGGAAAAGAATGCTTGAGATAATGCCGCACTCACAACACTTGCGTTAATTTGACTAAAATCAGGGACAACGTAAAACTCCACGCCTTTAAACGCATTATCGAGTGTCAGTACAAATATCACTAATGCAATCAACATGAAGAACAAGGTTGGCATCATAAATTTAGCGGCTTTTTCAATACCTTGTTTTACTCCCCCTTGCAGAATCAGGTATACCACAGCCAACACGCCAGCCATATATACAAACAACATGGGATCATTAACAAAGGCGCCAAAGGTCGCGGGATCAGCCAACGCCGACAAATTGCCCATCAACGATTGCACTAAATACCCGAAAATCCAAACGGTCAAGACCAAATAAAACACGGCTATCATGAACGGCGTGACAATCGAAAGCCAGCCTGCAATCAGCCACTTTCCATCTCGGTTAGATAACGTCGAATATGCCCCTAGAGGGTCTTTACGGCTTGCACGCCCTACCGACATTTCTGCAAGCATCACAGGTAAACAAATGAAGAACACAAACAGTGCGTAAATTAATAAAAAAGCTCCGCCCCCGTTTTTCGTTGCTGCAACTGGAAACCCAACCATGTTTCCAATACCTACAGCCGAACCGGCGGCAGCCAAAATAAATCCTAAGCGAGAACCGAATTGTTCGCGGGCTGCTCCCATACCTACTCCAACATCATTTTAATTATTTGACAGCGGATGTTATCAGCCTATTTAAGAAATGTCTTCGCCTTACAGCGCGGATGAGTGTAAAAAAATTGTAAACAGCATTACCAAGGAATATTTTTACCTTGCCAATCAATGTAATAGGGAGAATTTTCAGGCGTGAAGTCTGGTAAGAAACTCAGCAGTTGCTGAGCAGTAAACTCAGGCGTAAACAGCTTGCTGTCTTTCACATTGCCTTGAAACGGAGCCGACAGCTCAGTATCGACCGTACCTGGGTGATAACACGTGAGCACGACGTTTTTTGCCCGACGCTGATACTCAACACTCGCCGTTTTGACCAGCATATTGAGGGCCGCTTTGCTTGCGCGGTAGCCATACCAGCCGCCAAGTCGGTTGTCTTCTATACTTCCCACTCGTGCCGACAGCACAACGCTGTGTGCAATTTGATCGCCTTTCAATAATCCCACAAGGTACTTTAACCACAATGCAGGTAAGATGGCATTAGTATGAAAGTAATCACTGAGCTGAACTGACGTTATATCTTCCAATTTCTTTTCGGGGTGGATAGCGTTTTGCGCTGTGTCACTTTGCTGATTTTGGTGAAGCACACCAATTGTATTAACGGCCAAAGTAAACTGGCCATCTGGTTTCAATGACTCAATCAAAGCGGCAATCTCAGTTTCATTGCGACTGTCTACACTGTGGTTGACTATATTGCTTAAACCAAATTCAGACTCCGGTGTTGGTTGCCTTGAAACAGCATGCACCTTGTTGTACTGATTAGAAGAGGCTAGAGCATGCACAATCGCCCGTCCTATGCCGCCTGATGCACCAATTACAATAGCATTGCCTGCGTTCAAATCATTGTCTCCAACATCTCAATTTAACGACGCTTGTTCTCATCGCTGTCGAACGAGGTATCTACAACACAGCGTTCGCAGCGCTTCTTGCCCGTTAGCCAATACGATATGGTATATCGATGCTTTGCAAAAAAAGTGTACGCAGCATCAGCAAACCAGCGAATCACCGGCCAGCGCAGTGGCGCGTAAAGCCATCCCCGTCCAACCGCTTTCCACGCAATATGGGTTGCATCCAAACCAGTCACAACCGTGCCATCAGGTAGCATTGCATGAATACGTGCATTGAGAGCCTGCCAATCGAGTTGCGGGTAGGCTTGCACAAAGTCAGGCGACTGAATATCGACCGTTTGCAATGCATTGTGGGTGTCTCGCTTTTTTAATGCGTTCATTTCTGCCTGACAAAGCGGACAAAGCCCATCATAGAAAATTTTAATCATGTCTCACTCTTATGTATCAGCCATACAGCAACGTGTGTGTACATCAACGTACGCCTACATATTCGTTTTTTCAAATGATTATACGTAAAGATTTTATATTCGGATGACTTGAAGTTTGCACTCAGTAAGCCCACATAGTTTTAAAAACCAGACGGAAATCATTTTATGGCGAATATTCAACATGCAACCATCGCTGGCGGCTGCTTTTGGTGTTTAGAATCAGCTCTGAATCAGGTTGAAGGAATCGAATCGGCATTTTCAGGCTATGCGGGAGGGCATCAAACCAATCCCACTTACGAAGAAGTATGCACTGGCAATACCGGACACGCAGAAGTGGTAAGAGTGAATTTTGATGCTGATAAACTCAGCTACCGAGATTTGCTAGAAATCTTCTTTGCATTGCATGACCCAACGCAGCTTAATCGGCAAGGGAATGATATTGGCACCCAATATCGAAGTGCGATTTTCTTCCACGACGACGCCCAAAAAGACGAAGCGCTGGCCATTATTAAAGAAATGGAAGAAGAACAAATTTGGGACAATCCCGTGGTGACTGAAGTCACTGAACTTAGTAATTATTATCAAGCTGAAGACTATCATCAGGATTATTTTAATAATAACCCGCAGAACACCTACTGCAATATGGTCGTGGCGCCTAAGCTGAAGAAATTTAAACAAACGTTTGCGAGCAAGCTTAAAGCCCAGTAACACTCTCTATGTACAAAATGCGGGTAGCCACGTTACCCGCTTGGCATCTATTGCGCCTGAAGCATAGACATCATTTCTGCTCTATCCACTGAAAACAACAAAGGCGCAAATTGTTTATACATGAATTCTGTTTTCTTGCAGGTTGCGTTTTTCAAGTAATTGACCTTCCACGGGTCATTAATCAGCCAAATTTTATCCTGACTGACCGCTACGCCCTCTAAAGACGCATTATCCATTAAGGTGAACCTATCACACCCTTCAAGCACACGTGTAGGTGCCCAAAAAGCCAATTTAACCCTATGTGTGTCCCTCTGTGCGCGAGTATCGATAAACCACAATTCGTTATCATTGCGCGCAGCTGCTACAATCCATTCATGTCCAGTTAAATCAGTCATGACATCCATACCATTAATAGGATGTGCACCTGCTGCGAACTTAGGCACCTTGAGCTTTGCATCTTCTACGGGTAAGAAGTCTCCAGATTGCCACTGTGCTTTAATATTGCCGATTCTAAAAATTCGAGGCTGCCCTTCTGCATCTTTTTCTAAACCCAGATATAAGGTGCCATCGCTTGCCATCGCTAACCCTTCAATGCCGTCATTTGGGAAGTTACCTACGCTGTCGTCTGCCGAGAAACGCAATGGGCGAACATGGGTCACAACGAGTTGTGTGTCCGATGTTAATTGCAGCCTTAATAGTAAAGTTGGGTAATCGGTCGAGCCTGTCTCTTTGGAAGAAAATGCACAATTATTAGATAACGTATTTTCTGCACGTGTTGCATCCTCAGTCACAACGTAAAACACCGAATCATCGTGCGCATCAATCGCTAAGGCTTCGTAATCGGGCTTGTCTGCCAAATAAGGATAAAAACATGACTGCTTCACCTGATCACTGAAAGTAAATGCATAGTGTTGATCAGACAGTTTGGCATTTTCTGCATGCAGTTGATGAAGTTGATTTACTTGCGACTGATCGGCACTGCCATCAGAAAGGGTTAATAATTGATTACGCCAAAGCACCAAGCCAGATGTTTGTGGGTTCACCATCACGTCACCATTAGGCTCGGTAATCCACTCTCCGTAGAGTTGAAGTTCGTCTTCTGTACTATCTTGTGCGTTAACCAAACCGGTAACACTCGTTAACATGGCTATCAGACAAAATTTCGTTGCCAATATCCTAATGAATATGTTCAATCCAGATCTTTTCATATGTGTGCCTTGTGCGTACGTCACTTACGAATTCTTACATTTTATCGAGTGAATCTACCCGAAGTTTTGGCCCAAGAGGTTGATCATACATTTAAATCTGATGCAGACTAAGCAAAAAACAACATATTAACCGAATAATTGGAACAGCCCATCGTATCTTCACCTAATTCGCTGCCTGATATTGTGGCAGGCCCGATTGTGCGACACGTTACGCCAAATGAAGTGAGCATTTGGTTAATCACCACTGCACAAAACACGTATTCATTGTTACTCAAAAGCCAATCAGGTACGCTATTTGACGACCAGCTCAACGCAGAGCAGTGCCAGCAAATTCCTGTGGGTAAACATGCATTCGTCACCATGTTACACGTACATTTTACTGATCCGCTGCCAACGCAAACGCGCCTTTTCTATGACATTACCCTTACTCGAGAAGAACATTCACAATCACTGAGCGCACTTATACCGACGCTCTGCTATCAGAATGAATCGTTACCGAGTTTTACTGTTCCCTCTTCGCTTGAGCATGTTTTTCATGGCTCATGTCGAAAGCCGCATCATGACAGCAAAGACGGATTACTGATTTTAGACCAACGCATTCAAGACAGTCTGCAAGACAAATCCGCCATGCCTGATTTATTAATGATGTCTGGTGATCAGGTTTACACCGATGACGTAGCGGGGCCAATGCTGCAGGCGATTCATCAGGTTATTGATTTACTGGGTTTATTTCACGAAGAATTAGACAGCAGCGTTATCGACAACAGTCAGTCACTTATCGATCACGAACACTCTTATTATAAGCGCCCAATGCTACTGCCTGATGACGACGCAACTGAAACCTTTTATAAGACGTTTTTTAAGGCGAAATCTAAGCCCATTTTTACCTCTGTTAATGCAAATAATCATCTCATCGCGTTTAATGAAGTAATCGCCATGTATTGCCTTGTGTGGTCTGATGCATTGTGGCCGCTTATTGCATTTGATAGTAGTAAAGTCGCACCACAATTTACGGCACGTTTTACCCAAGAACAGGGCATCATCGAAGATTTTGTTGCAGGCCTGCATAAGGTTCGTCGCGCATTAGCCCATGTACCTGTGTATATGATTTTTGATGATCATGACATTACCGATGACTGGAACCTGACCCGAGGTTGGGAAGAAGCGGCATACGGGCATCCATTTGGTAAGCGGATTATTGGCAATGCCTTGGCTGGGTATTGGCTATGTCAGGGTTGGGGCAACCAACCGAATGTCATGGCACCGTTAACGGCGTCCTGCAAATCACACTTTTCAGAAGCAGGCATCAGCCATCACAATCAGCTTGTTGATACGCTGCTCGATTGGTCAGAATGGCATTATCACTTAAACACCGAGCCTAAATTTATTGTACTCGATACCCGAACCCATCGGTGGCGCTCAGAATCGGATGTGGGTAAACCTTCAGGGTTAATGGACTGGGAAGCCCTGAGTGAACTGCAACAGGAGCTTATTGATCAACCCTCGGTGATTATGGTGTCTGCCGCTCCTATTTTTGGGGTGAAACTCATCGAAGTTATTCAACGTATTTTTACCTTTTTCGGCAAAGCCCTCATGGTCGATGCAGAAAACTGGATGGCACACAAAGGCACTGCAAGCGTAATCCTGAACATTTTTAGAAACCCCAAAACGCCAAAGCACTTTGTGATTCTGTCTGGAGATGTGCATTACAGCTTTATTTACGACATCACGCTTCGATTTAAACGCAACACACCCAGAATTACTCAAATCACCTGTAGCGGGATAAAAAATACATTTCCCGATGCACTAATTACTTGGTTTGATCGCTTAAACCACATTCTTTATCACCGCCGTTCACCGCTAAATTGGTTCACGCGACGAAGAAATATGAAAATTACGCCACGGATTCCTACACATAACACCTTTGGCTCTTTGCATAATGGCAGTGGCATAGGCGAATTAATCGTTAAGCAGCAGGGGGCTTTGGTTGACGGTAACGTATTGGGTAGCGATGGAAAAGTCACCCAATTTTCAGTCAAAGACGACAAAGACAGCCAAAACACACCGACTGAATCTTAAACAAGCGAGGTAGCAATAATACGTATAGCGAGCAATGTTAGCGCAATTTTAACCCAAAGTTTGAAGTGCTGGTCGCTTACAAATTGACGTAACCATGTACCGACATAAGAACCCAGAACCGCGCCAATACTAAGCAGAACGATTTCCAACCAGTAAGTAGCATAGTTAAACCCAACCCATAAAAATAACGGGATTTTAAACCCATGGCTGAACGCCATAAATACGGCATTGGTCACAATGATCTCGTCTTTGCTATCGCATTTTTTGGTCAGCAGTGTTGTGGTAAGCGGCCCAGTTGCTCCGACTACAACACTGAGTCCAGATTGCCAAAAACCCGCCACAGAGAATCGCTCTGCTCGCTTGATAAACCGCGAAAATGCCGTGCTCCAAAGCGTAAGTAAAATATACAGCGCCATACCTACCAGCAAAGTTTGAGCAGAAACGTAGCGCACCAATACACTCACGCACAATACGCCAAGCACCGAGCCAACTAAAAACGGTTTTAGAAACGCCCAGCGCACATGCGTAATCGCAATAAATGCGCGAGAGCCATTACTTGCCAATTGTGCCACACCATGCACTGGAATCACTGCACTGGCAGGTAAAAAGCTCGGCAAAATAGCGATTAGCATCATGCCGCCCCCCATGCCTGCAATTGCTGCAACCGCAGATGTTAGCGTGCTGACAAAAAACAAAATGCTGCTGTCCATCTGCCTCCCCCGACGACATTTTTATGCCTTCAAGACTACCCTTACAGAACATGCGTAGCGAATTATTACCATTAATGTTCATTATCAGTGTAAGGAAAAAGCCAGAGACTCTTTACCCAGCCAACACAATTTCGCAAAATAACGGAAAATAATGAATTAAAGAGTTTTCATGTCTGAAAATGACTTCGCGATTGGGCTATTTTACGGCTCGACAACGTGTTACACCGAAATGGCAGCTGAAAAAATTCAGATTGCATTGAACACCCTCTTCGCCGGTGACGTGGTACATATTCATAATATTAAAGATGTGCCCCTCAAAAACGCAGAACAGTTTGATGTGCTGATTTTTGGCATTTCTACTTGGGATTTCGGCGAACTACAGGAAGATTGGGAAAGTCAGTGGGACGATGTCAAACAACTTGACCTTAAAGATAAAGTCGTTGCCTTGTACGGTATGGGCGATCAGATGGGGTATGCTGACTGGTTTCAAGATGCGCTGGGTATGCTTCATGATGAGCTGGCAGTTCTGGGCTGTCGTTTTATCGGATATTGGCCAAACGAGGGGTACGAGTTCACAGCATCAAAAGCGTTGACGGAAGACAAATCGCATTTTGTAGGGTTATCTCTTGATGATGAGAACCAGTTTGATGTCACAGATGACAGAATCGACAATTGGACAACACGGCTCTTAACCGAACTCGCTGACATGGATCACTAACGGCTCGCTTCGTGTCTCATTCAGAAAATCCTAAAAGCCCGTCTAGGTTGCATCGCCCTTTTTATCGCAACGGTGAAAACCATCGCGGAGGAGCGGATGTGTCTTTTGCTGATATTGTGAAATATTTCGGCTTCAAAACCGCCAAAGTCGGCAAGTGGGTGACTAAAGAAGAGCAACAAATTGCTGCTAATCTTATGTTTGATGCACTATGTGACCTCATGGACATATTGTCTTTGCCCGAACAGGTAATCTCTTTAAATGGCACACTGTCCATTGCCTTTGGCAGCGGCGGTCAGAAGCACAGTAGCGCCCATTACGCACCACAGATACGGCAACTGGCTTTAGCAAAAAACGCTGGTGGCGGTGCCTTGGCACACGAGTGGTTTCATGCCTTTGACCATTATGTTTCTCAGTATATGTTTGAAAAAGTCGCGCCACTTCAATTTGCCAGTGAATTATGGCTCAACGATGCGCGTACACACTCTCACCCATTAAATCAGGCACTTTCCCATTGGTTTAAAATGCTGTTTCTGAACGAAAGTGGTGACGAACCTCACCCATACGTTATTCAAAGTGCAATGGCAGATCGCACACTAAAGCTATTTTACTATGCGCAACCTCAAGAGATGGCAGCACGCGCATTTGAAGCCATTATTCAATCCAGTGAGATAAAAAATACCTTTTTGGTACAGGGAACGAAGCAAAGTCAGGAAGCCAAACTCGGCTTATACCCTACCCCCGAACACCTGCAAGCGATGTCGTTGCCTTTATATGATTATTTTTCATTGCTGACATACGCATTGGTAAAACAGAAAGACAATCCTTAAATACTTTTTACAGCAAGCGTTTAGACTGTTCATTTAACGTTTGGTTAGTCATTAATGACGCCTATTCAGGATGTCTGATTCGCCATTGGCAACGAAACGATCTTGCGATCTTGCCCAAGATCAGATAAAAATACGCGCTGAGGGAAGGCTAATGACGACACGAAATAGGTCGGACAAGCAAAGAAAAGTGTAAAGAGTTGGTTATAATTCATTTACTCACGCCCCCAAATAATTCTATACTAGAAAGCTATCCTTAGATATGTGGTTTGAACTATGAGAAAAAAGAAACACGGCTCCGCTGATGACGAAGCGTCAATCGACATGACACCGATGCTAGACATCGTATTCATCATGTTGATCTTCTTTATCGTTACCACGTCTTTCGTTAAAGAGAAGGGCTTGGACGTGAATCGTCCGGAGGACAGAAATACTCCACCGCCAGAAACGAATAAAAAATCATTAGCCATTCGTATCGACGAAAATGGCACTATCGTGATGAACAACCGTGAAGTTGATATTCGTCGTGTTGTAGCAAATATCCAAACATTCCTTGCTGAAAACAACACAGACTCTGCTGGTATCCAAGCTCACCCTAAAGCGAAGCATGGTATCGTAGTGGAAGTGATGAACCAGACTAAATTAGCTGGCATCGACAAAGTTTCTGTATTGGTTCAGGGTCAATAATCCCTAAACCTCTATATAATTTCTAAAAACCTCGCAAATGCGAGGTTTTTTTTGCACTGTCGTTTATGAGTTGCATTCATCACGTTGTGATTCAGGCTTGTCCGCCGCCAACTTAATAAAAATACTGATTAAATTAGATATGTTAAATATGCTGCCGAACACACTTCCTACAGACAGAGCATAAACCAGTCCTAAGCTTTCAGCGACAATAAACCATTGCCGAATACGTGTGGTATTAGACAGCATCACAGTGCCAACAGTGAAAATAATTGATGAGGTGTATGCTACAAATATCCAAGCGTTGTGATGCAAAATAAACCACTCGTAAGCTAGAAATAATAAATGGAGCATAACAAACACAATCACTACCGCAATATGTTGGGTTTTTATAGCAATGATATTTCTGACGCTAGATAATAAACACGCAATACCTGCTGCCATAGCATCTAACATAAAAAAGTGGGCGCTCAGAAATACTAAGCCGACACCAGAAATCATGCGATAGCGATTTATTTCATTTTGGCGGTAGCCAATAAAGTTAGTCACTAACGCGCAAGCACCCAATAACTCTGCACCAAAATCTGTCAAGGCTTTCTCCTATATTGAAAACGCAGCAAGTGCGCGCAGCACACGAAAACAGATAGAGTAACAGACAAAATCAATAGTCGGATATACGGTGAATTAACTACTACACAAAATCACGTATAATGCGTTTAACCGAACGGTGCTCTGGTGGAAGGTAAATGTCATCTTGCACGACATCGGCTGGGTAGCCATACAAACCAAACCGATTCGCTCGAATGTGACTGATAATAACAACGTGCGCAGGCGGACGCTCAATATTCCCTCTAAACGGATCGATAACTGGAATTTGATATCTATCAACACGAATAAGCGCCATTTTACGTCCATCTCTGTAAAAGTAATTATCAAACACAGGCTTATCTAAAATCGCGTATACAGCAAATCGAGGCAATTGAATGGGAATACCCTGCCAAAAAAGCTGTACAATGTTCAGATGGTCTACCAGTTTAGAAATGGAATCTGGTAACTCGATATCTCGCATAATGTTATCACCATGAGGTTGCGCGTCGCGTTTCGTCCTGTGCACCAACATCCATCTAATAATAACTATAGCAAGTCTCGGTTGCTCTACCAGCGTAGTACATTCCCCCCTCACATAAAACGGTAAATATTCGTACCTAAACTTCGCGCTTTCTAATTCAAAAACAGCGACCTAGCACCGATTAAAAAGCCAGATAAAAATCTTGGCATAACTGCTTAAACGACGTTGTGTACTGATTTTCGCTATCTCTGATAACCATTTCATCAACACGCAAGCTGCTTTGATGCGTTGAGAAACACAGCAAACTCAATTTAATTGGCTTGCTAGGAGATGGCTTAATATTCAAACGCTTGATAGGAAATAACCCAAAGGATGCCGCCAAACGTTGTACATTGTTCGCTGCATCTATTGGCAGTACACAATAGAAATAACCATCTTCTGATAATAAGCGCGCAACATGTTCCAGTAATGCTGAATGCGGCAATGTCAGCGTATGTCGAGCTAAGCGCTTATCTGGAGCAATATATTGAGGATCCGACTGACTGAGCTGGCCTGATTTTGCCTCAAAATACGGCGGGTTTGAGATAATTAATTCATACCGATGCTTAGATGAAAGCGATTGAAGTGGGGTATGTTGAAACCTAATGCGCTCTTGCCAAGCTGTTTTGGCTGCATTTTCACGGGCTTGCTCAATGGCCTCTTCATTCACATCAATACCTAAAATCTGAGTCTTTTCAGACGTTTTTTGCGCCATCATTAGCGCAAGCAGGCCACATCCCGTGCCCACATCCAACACAGAGTCCACACTGGATGCTTCTACCCAACTGCCCAGCATAAGACTGTCAGTGCCTACTTTCATGGCGCATTTATCATGAGCGACAAAAAACTGCTTACATTGAAACCCTACTGACATAACGCGCTTACCCATTCGTAGGCTGTTGAGGGTGCCGCATCCAGTTGGCGACATCAGATGCATGTACTGGACGATATTTTCGCAATGGTCCTATCATCAGCCATCCAAACCACTTGCCTAAATAGCCGGCCACAGTCTCTGCTAAACGAAAGGTGTCTCGCTCACCAAGCAGCAACGAAGGATTAACATGAATGAACTGGGTTTTATTGCCACTTTGTGTCTGCAATTTCATGATGGTTTCTTCCACTTTTCCTTTGGTTCTTAAATAAAAGCTGCTACTGCTAGCATCAGCCCCCACCGAAGACACCCATACAAAACGCTTGCACTGTGCAGCCTGTGCTAGTTGCGCAGCTAACACAACGTAATCATGATCCACCTTTTTAAACTGCGCTTTTGAACCCGCTTGTTTAATGGTTGTACCTAAGCACACATAAACATGATCAACGTCAAACACGTTCTGATGATCGGCCATGTTATCCAACGACGACAATACTATATTCAGTTTATCAGTGAGCGCAGAGGCATCATCGACCATTGGCATTGAGCGAGACAAACTCGTCACCGACGTATACTGTTCATCTTTTAATAATTGCTCTAACAGATGCTGCCCCACCAGCCCCGTTGAGCCCAGCACCAGAGCCGAATAACCGTGTACCATGTTTATCCTTTGTAATTTCGTTTAGAATAGCCGTAATTGATAACAGGATACTGATAATAATGAAAAAACTCATCTGTCTTCTGGCTTCCTTCCTCAGCCCACTAGCAATGGCAAACGACTCTCTGACGATTGAACGTATATTTCAGTCTCCGGCATTAGGAGGCACTGAACCTAAAGCGCTAAAAGTGTCGCCTGATGGCAAGCGCGTTACCTTCTTGCAAGGCAAGAAAACCGACTATGAACGTTACGACCTTTGGGAATACATCGTAGAAACGGGTGAAACCCGCATGCTATTTAATTCTGACGATTTGCACACGGGCAATGAGGTGTTGTCAGATGAAGAAAAAGCGCGTCGAGAGCGCATGCGAGTGCACGGCACCGGGATTATGGAATATCATTGGTCTGCCGACGGTTCTGCGCTACTGTTCCCGTTAGCGGGTGACGCCTTTTATTTCAAACTCGGTCAGCAACATGCCAAGAAAATTTTAGACACCGACAGCTTTGAAACCGATATTCGCTTTTCTCCCAAAGGCAATTACATCTCCTTTATCCGTAATCAAAATTTGATCGTCAAACATATTGCTTCAGGCAAAGAAACCGCCATTACCAAAGACGGTGGTGGCGCAATTAAGTACGGTATGGCTGAGTTTGTTGCGCAAGAAGAAATGAGTCGAATGACAGGGTATTGGTGGGCTGGCAATGAGAGTAAAATCGCATTTACTCGCGTTGATGAAACGCCTGTTGAAGAAATTACCCGTAGTGAAATTTATGCTGATAGCATCAAAATGATCACGCAGCGCTACCCAAGTACAGGAACAAACAACGTAGAAATTACACTTGCCGTCCACCAGCTTGATAACAAAAAAACCACATGGATAGATTTAGGCAAAAATAAAGACATTTACCTCGCAAGGGGTAAGTGGATGCGCGACAGTGACACCTTTACCTATCAGTGGCAATCGCGCAATCAGCAACGATTAGAACTGCGCGCTTATCATGTTCCAACCGCAAAGCAACAGGTGTTACTGACAGAAACCAGTAAAACATGGGTTAACCTTCATGACGACCTCTACTTCCTAAAAGACGGTAAACACTTTATCTGGGCATCTGAAAAAGATGGCTTTAAACATTTGTATTTGCATACCACTGACGGTAAACAGGTTAAGCAACTTACGTCAGGCAAATGGGTAGTTGATGACCTTGAAGCCGTAAAAAATGTATCGGGCGATGTTTATTTCACAGGAAGAAAAGACACGCCGATTGAACGTCATTTATACAAAGTCAACTTTAAACAAGACACCCCTAAGGTGACAAAAGTGACACAACGTGACGGTTTTCATGACATCACGTTTAGTGACGATGCGTCTATTTATATCGATCGCTTCTCTACGGTAAATACACCTTGGCAGGTAAGCCTTCACGCTAACTCCGGTAAGCAGTTAACTTGGCTTGAAGAAAACCAAATAGACAATCAACATCCCCTTTATCCTTATCAACAGCAATGGGTCAAACCCACGTTTGGCACCATAGACAGCGAAGACGGCGTCACCTTACATTACCGCTTGTTCACGCCTAAAAAACGTGAAGGCAAGCACCCAGTTATTGTGTTTACCTATGGTGGACCTCATGCACAGGTTGTGCAAAATAAATGGTATGGCAATCGTGGCTTATTGATGCAACACTGGGTGAACAAAGGCTATGTAGTGTTTTCTCTGGATAACAGAGGTTCAAATTACCGAGGCAAAGCGTTTGAAGAGCCTATTTATAAAAAGATGGGCTCAATTGAAGTTGAGGACCAAGTGGAAGGCGTGAAATTTTTACGCACACTGCCGTATGTTGATGCAACACGTATTGGCGTTCATGGGCATAGTTACGGTGGATATATGTCTTTGATGGCAATGTTTAAAGCAGGTGACTACTTTAAGGCTGGCGTTGCAGGTGCACCTGTAACAGACTGGCTACTGTATGACACCCATTACACAGAGCGCTACATGGGTAATCCCAACGACGTTGCCGATGCTTACACGGCGTCTTCGGTATTCCCTTATGCCAATAACTTACAAGGCCCATTATTGATTTACCACGGAATGGCAGACGATAATGTACTGTTTACCCATGCCACCAAACTATACAAGCACCTACAAGACAATGCGCTAATGTTTGAGGTAATGGACTATCCGGGCAAAAAACACAGTATTCGTGGCAAGAGCACTGGTATCCATTTATATAAAACAATAACGGGGTTCTTTGATAAACACTTTGATATGGAGTAACCATTCTGTAACTCCATTAAAGCTTCCGCGCGTAAAGCGAGCTCAATTTTTAGCGTTTAGCAACAACACGTCCATCTCGGAAGTACACCGTACTATCCGGGATGGTTTAATTTAATGATGAGAATGCTGAGCTAGAACAAGGTAAGGCTCAGCCAAACATGTAGTCTGCGAGGGTTTTCTGAATGCCCGCTGCAACGTCTTTTTTCAGCTCTTTTTCAACTGGCGCTTCCTGCCCTGAAATCCACACTTTTAGTTCTGCGTCCATATCAAAATGGCCGGCGGTTTCGACTTTCACCTGCGTAATCGCACGATACGGAATGGAATGATATTCCACTTTACGGCCGGTAATCCCTTGCTTATCAATCAGAATCAGGCGCTTTTGTGTAAAGGCATAAATATCTCTGATTTCTTTATAGGCCTGTTTAACTTGCTCTGAGTCTGCAAGAATTGGCCTTAATTCAGCATCAACCTCTGATGCATCGACTTCAGATGCATTACCTAAAACAGCGTCTAATAATCCCATCGTTTACTCCTTTGTATTTACGACTTTTCAATAACGAATGAATCCAATGTGCGTTGAAGCATCATAGTATTTTCTTTTACATCATCAAAGAGCGTTCTTAACTCAGAGGCTAATTCCAGCTCTTTTTGTGCCGCATCTTGCACAGAGGTGACTTCTTTCGCTACCTGATTTGACGTCAAAGATTGCTGTTCGGCCGATGCCGACATTGTACTTGCCATCGCTTCAAGATTATTCGCCTGTTTCTTCACTAATGTTGCCGTTTCCGCATTAGCTTCAACGTCTTTCATCATCTCAACTGTGCGCGTTGCGTTGCTGTCTATTTCCTTAATTACATCAAAACTCGCGGCTTTAAGCTTTTCTAATAACTGTGAGATTTGCTCAGAGGCCTCTCTACTACGTGAGGCTAGCTTACGCACTTCATCGGCCACTACTGAAAAACCACGCCCATGCTCACCGGCTCGGGCAGCTTCAATCGCGGCGTTAAGCGCGAGTAAATTGGTTTGCTCTGACACGCCGTTAATCGTATCGAGAATAGACTGAATTTCTGCCAATTGGCTTTCCATCATACCCGCTTTATGCTGTGCGCCTTCCATGCCTCTGCTCAGGCGCTTCATTGCATCGGAGGTGGTTTCATTTATGGCTAACGATTTATCTGCAATGTTGTCTAAGTTTTGACTGGCAAAAAGTGTGGCGTTTGCAGACGATGCAATTTCTTCACTTGTATTTGCCATTTGCTTGGTGGCCGAAGCAATATTATTTGCCATTTCTTGGGTATACGTGGCGTCATGCAAAATGCTTGACGTAGCCCGATCCAACCCTTCACTCAAATGCGCGCCCACATCCACCGAGTTACTCAACCCAACAATTAAATCTTTCAGGGAGTCCAGCATACGGTTGATTGACCGTGCAATGTCACCTAATTCATTGTCGCTATCTATGTCAACGGTGACGGTTAGGTCGCCATGGTCTGTCACTTGATTCAATGACTGCTTGAGTAATCTAAGTTGATTTCGCAGAGTAGAAGATAACATTAGATATGCCCATACAATTGAGGCGAGCAGTAAAACGCAAAGCGACAGAGTAACAATGACATTTTTGAACGCGGCCTCTTTGTGTGCGCGCGCCTCATCTCTGATGTCGCTCCATTTTCCGTCGAGTACCGTTTGCAGTTCAGTAATAAATTCCGATGCAAGCTTAAACCAATTAGGTTCGGCGATTGTCCACTCCCGCCCAGGAACGTGGCGCATCACTTTTTCTACCGTAACATTAAATGTATACACGCTGTCTTTTTTAAGGGCTTCACGAAATTCGCGTTTTCTGCGGTCATCCAGCTCTAATAGCAAATACTCAATTAACAGATCTATATCGTCTTTGTAGCCTTGAATTTCTACCTTCTGAGGCTCTGTAATGTCTTGTTTTGCCAGCACGCCGTTAATTTTGCCTCGCACCTGCCCCACACGTTCTTTCAACCTTGCCAGCAGTATGGCTGCCCGTAAATCTTGGCTCGTTGTCGCCGCAGTAATAGCAGGCACCAATGATCGCGCGGCATCCAGAGCAAGACGGTTAAACTGGCTATAAAACGCAAATGCATTCACTTCCGCTTGATCATCAATCAATTGCCGAAGCTCGTCTCGTTTAGGTAACTGCTCGACTAGCAACTTAGTCCGCTCTGATATGCCTAGCGTATCTAATCCGTTATCATTCAGCATGGCGTTAAAATCCGTCACCGCTCGGTCAGCCAATACGCGCTGTTGATCCACTTTGGCCTTCTGTTCCGAGCTCGGATTTCCCAAATACCCCGCGGTTAGCCCTCTTTCTCTGGCATGTTCATGAGCAATACTTTCAAGTGCATCTAGCAGCGTGATTAACTCCACATCATTGCGGGAATCCGCCACAGTTTTCCAATCGTCTGCACTGACCCGAAATGCCAGATAGACGATAAACAGCAAGCACAAGCCGCCAATTGCGCCACTAATTTGAACAATTGAGAAATATTTAAAAAATTGCATATATCTATTCCATTTCTATGTGGAAATTGAAACTTGAATGCTAAAAGTGGACAAAAACAAACTCTAATCAGTGTAGAAGATTTATAAAAATTGACGAATTAGGCTGCTGAATATCCTGTCATAAGTCGGCGATAGTGTGGTTTTGGCTTATCTGAGAACGTTGTGAGGACGCTCAATCAACGCCTCAAGCTGTCCGTTTATCTGCCTCCAGCCCAACCTAAAATGAACGCTACGCGTCAATGTTGATTTCACTTGTTGACTGACTGGCTTTATGGCAATGTACGGCACATCTCGTTACGCTTAAGACTTAAGATTTCATGCCGACTTTCAATGACATATGCGATGCGCATACGCGAATCTCTCCTTTAATTCACAACACTCCCATTGTCGAATCTTCTTTACTCAATACATGGCTGGGAAGCCGCATTCTGTTTAAGGCTGAGTGTTTGCAAAAAATAGGCGCATTTAAGGCTCGAGGTGCATTGAACATGTTGGGCAAAATGTCTGAAGAAGGCACATTACCTAACAATATCATCGCCAATAGCTCGGGTAATCACGCTCAAGCAGTCGCCTATGCAGCCGCGAAACTAGGAAAGAAGGCTACTATTTACAGCACCGAATCTATCTCAGCAGTCAAGGCTGCCGCATCACGTTTTTACGGGGCTGAACTGAAACTTTACCCACTTAGAACACAAGCAGATGCGGCCGTCGCTGAGGCCGCTGAGCATCCAGATACAATCTGGATACCGCCTTTTAACCACCCTGATATCATTGCTGGGCAAGGCACGCTTGCTAAAGAGGTGTTTGAAGAGGTTGATAATGTTTCAGCGCTGTTTGCTCCTTGCGGTGGGGGCGGTTTACTCGCAGGCAGCAAAATTGCTGCTCTCGCGATGTCTCCAGACACTAAAGTGATTGGTGCAGAGCCATTGAATGCAAATGACGCGGCGCGCTCACTTCGTGTGGGTAAAATTGTTCCTTTAGACGGCCCCGTGCAAACCCATGCAGATGGGGCGGCAACGCCACAAGTGGGTGACAAAACCTTTCCACATTTACAACATTTAGATGGTTTCGTTGAAGTAGAAGAACGTGCCATTGCGTACTGGACACAATGGCTACAGCACTTGCTTAAGCTGCATATTGAACCCACCAGCGCCATGTCGATGCAAGCCGTTGTTGAATATCTGAGGAATACGCCGAAAAATCAAACGGTTGTTGTTTTGCTCAGTGGCGGTAATATAGATAATCAGAAAATGCTCAATATCTGGCAAGAAGACCATTTGTCTATATTGCCTTCACTATAAACATAGGTAAACACATGGTTTTGGCGCGTAACACGAGGGTCATCATTTTATGCTCAGCATTACTGTTGATAGCGATTACCCCTCATGCGCGCGCTTTCCACCATCCAAAGTGTACTGCTTTCTTTTCTTTATCTGGATTAGATCACGCGCTTTTCCAAAGTACCGTTGCTACACTGGCTCCGCACCTAAAGCGCAAGCAAATCGTCCTTTATGATTTAAACCATTGGCAAGACTTTCCTAGCGATAGCCACTTGTCTGGAAGGCTTCGAGCGCAAATTCGCGAACAGTTTGCTCTCGATTATAACAGCAGTGCTGCGATCGTGGTCGATAACCATCAGAATATTATCCTAGAGCAACGCGGCAGGGTTGATCTCGTCGAAATGTTGATGGCCTGCGAATAGAAAGAAAAGAATCTGACAGAAACGATAAACACGCTTTAGAGGGAACGCTCATGCTTAGAATAGTTTTCAGTCTCTTGTTTGCCACAATCGCCTGCACGGCGCACGCCGCATCTCTTGTGATACATAATGCAAATGGCTATACGATAGACCAAGAAGGCAAGCTTTCGAGCTTTTCCGCTTTAGCCATCAAAGAGGGAAAAGTACAGGCAGTCGGATCAGAAGCGTTAGTCACACAATACCCTAAAGCAAACAAAATCAACGCTAAGGGAAAAACATTATTGCCTGGGCTAATTGACGCACACGGCCATTTATTTGGTCTCGGAGACAATTTACTGCAAATTGATGTGCGAGGACTGTCCTCGGCAAAAGCCACGGCCTCAGCAGTGGCTAACTACGTCAAGAAAACCCCATCTGAAGATTGGATTGTAGGCAGAGGCTGGAACCAGGTGTTATGGCCTGAAAAATCCTTTCCTAACGCCAAGGTCCTGGATGAACTGGTTCCTGACAGGCCCATTTACTTAGAGCGAGTAGACGGCCATGCGGCGTGGCTTAATAGCAAAGCCATGGCGTTGGCAAACATAAATGCTGAATCAGTGGACCCGCCTGGTGGTAGTTTCATTCGTGATGAACACGGCAATCCAACGGGCGTGCTGATTGATAACGCAATGAACAGTGTTTTGCCTCTGTTACCTAAAGCTGATTCCGCGTATATTCAAAAAGCAATTCAACACGCTGGCGATCACCTGCTCAGTCTAGGCGTTACCAGCATGCATGATGCAGGTATTGATTATCGCCAATACCATATATATCAAGACATGGCTAAACAGGGTACATTGCCTGTGCGCGTTTACGCGATGATAGCCGCCACCGATCCTAAACTCGATACCATGCTGAATAATGGCTTTGTGAGAAGTGACAACGATCAGATTTGGATTCGCAGCGTTAAGGCTTATGGCGATGGAGCCCTTGGCAGCCGCGGCGCGGCTATGCTATCAGCTTATTCTGACGATACTGACAATAAAGGATTACTGGTCACATCTGAGCACGCACTCAAGCCCTTGTTTGATACCGTGATAGGAAAAGGTTTTCAGCTCAATTACCATGCTATCGGTGACCGTGCTAATCGCCTCGCGCTTGATCAATTCAAAGACACCTTTGCGCGTTTAGGAGGCAAAACACACCGCCACCGTATCGAGCACGCACAAGTGGTACAGGTAGGTGATATTCCTCGATTTGCAGACATTGGCATCATTCCGTCTATGCAGCCAACACATGCCACCAGCGACATGAATATGGCAGAAGATCGCGTAGGCAAGCAGCGATTGAAAGGCGCGTATGCGTGGAAGTCGTTTCTTAAGCATGGTTCCATCATTGCCCTAGGCTCAGATTTTCCGGTTGAACTGGCGAATCCTTTTTATGGCATTCACGCGGCGGTTACCCGACAAGATCGCAATGACCAACCCAAACAAGGCTGGATACCAGAAGAAGCACTCACCGTAGAGGAAGCATTTACCGGCTTCACCTATTCAGCCGCCTATGCCGCACATCAAGAAGCGATTGTAGGGCGATTGATTCCCGGTGCATACGCCGACTTTATCCTCATCGACCAAGATATCTTCGCAGGCCCCGCTACATCCATTTGGCGCACCAACGTGTTAGAAACGTGGTTAGCAGGAGAAAAAGTGTATTCCGCTTCTAATTCTCAAGCAAAACAAGCGAACTGATCAATTCCCTCACCCAAAAGGCGGGTGCAATCCCGCCTTCAAACAAGCGCCTCTGAACGAACGCCTGTAGCTAAAGTCGGCGACCCGACAATTACAACCACGTTGCCACGGTAGAAGTTTGAAGAAACCACTTAAAACAACGTCTTAATCCACTTCTCTTCTGTAATAAACTGCCAGCTCCACGACGCCCACTTTTTATCTAATCCACTCGCAATGATTTCGTCTACCGACTCACCTTGGCTTTTACGCTGCTGAACCTCTTGATTAGTGGCTTTGATCATATCGACAAACGCTTGCAACTCCGCTTTGTTGGCTAAGCTACCATGACCAGGAATAATTTTGGTGCTGTCATCAATATGTGAAAGCATCATTTCGACATTGTTAATATAGCCTTCAACCGTCCCGCCTGCGCCTTTGTCAATGTATGGGAAACGGTCTTTGAAGAATAAATCTCCAGTATGCACAACATTGGCAGACTCAAACACAATCCAGCTATCTCCGTCGGTATGCCCTGTTGGCAAATGTTTGATATCTAGCGTGTCACCATTGACATGTATTTTTATGCCATCTGCATACGTGACAACAGGGAGATCTGCCTTCGTCAACTCTTGGTTGTTTGCTAAGCGTTTACGTACATTGTGATGAGCAAATATCGTTGCGCCTTTATCGTGCATATGTGCATTCGAGCCAGTATGATCACCGTGATAGTGCGTGTTAATCACATAGCGTAACTTGGCATCACTCAAGGTAGCGAGCGCTTGCTCTATTTTATCTCCGAGTGGCGCATATTTGTCGTCTATGATTAGCGTACCATCTTCCCCCACGGTCACGCCAATATTGCCACCTGGGCCCGTTAACATGTGAATATTTCCCTTTACATGAACCGTTTCTACTTTCGCATCGGCGAAGCGATCATCTGAAAAAGACGAAAATGCGATTGAAGTAGCAAGAAACATAGCGGAGAATTGTGTCAGTTTTTTCATTATAATTTCCCATTTTTCAGACGATTACACGTTTCACGTGGCAAAACTCAACAGGCATAACAACAAGGATAGGCGATGCACACTCGTTACGCCCATTCGCTCAACCATTATGTGAAGCGAGTAAGTAAGACGTTTTCGTTCTTCCTGAACCAGAGAAGGTTAACTACATGAGTAAACTAACTAAGTGGGCCACACTGATATGTATTATATTTGGTGTTGCCTCAGCGATTTACATCAACCTCGCAGTGTCTCCAAAATGGCTCGAAAATCAGGTTCGTTATCAAATATATCTGAATGATGCCGGACAGCAAGCCTATTTAATGTCGGGTAAAGAAAAAACACTCCCACCACCAGTGCCTTACGAATCTTCTCCCTTACGACAAAGCGAGCTAGACCTTATTGAAGGTGAACCCTCGATTAAACAGCAGTGGGTGTATTTTAATGATAAGCCTGACGAGCCGATTCTACTGACCGCAAATTACCATTATGAACTCTGGTCTTTACTGCCTGCATTTATTGCCATTGCCTTGTGCTTACTCACGCGGGAACCATTACTCGCGCTATTTAGTGGTATTGTGGTAGGTGCCTTTATGGTGGGTAAATTTGACCTGAGCGCTGATGTATTGATTCCGAATTTAGCCACCACAGATGCGGCTTCAATATTGGTACTCTACCTCTGGTTGCTGGGCGGGTTAATGGGCATTTGGTCACGCACGGGGGCCGCATTAGCGTTTGCAGAAATGATGTCTCGAAAATTTGTCCGTGGCCCACGCTCAGCCAAGCTGGTTACTTGGTGTTTAGGTGTGTTGTTCTTTCAAGGAGGCACAATGAGTACGGTGCTAGTAGGAACAACCGTGAAGCCTCTCGCTGATAAAGCCAACGTCAGCCATGAAGAACTCAGTTATGTGGTTGACTCTACCGCCTCTCCTATTGCATCCGTCATTGCGTTTAATGCATGGCCTGCTTACATTCAAGCCCTTATTTTTGTGCCTGGCGTTGCATTTTTAGCAACTGAGTCGGATCGGATCGACTTCTTTTTTTCCAGTATTCCATTTAGCTTTTACGGTATTTTTGCGGTGGTAGGGACATTTTTGGTTAGTATCGGTTTTTATCGATTTGCGGGTGCGCCAATGCGCAAAGCCATCAACCGTGCCAGATTAACTGGGCAGTTGGATGCGGAGAATGCCTCACCACTTAGCGCCAAAGAACTCCAAACTGTGTCTGTCCCTGTGGGCTATCACGCGCACTGGTTCGAGTTTGCTGTGCCCCTTTTGAGCCTCATTATGGTCGCAGTATTAACCTATCTATTCATGGGTTCGCCACAGATTCATTGGGCCTTCGCCAGTGCTTTAGGCATCGCGCTTATCACAGCTATCGCGAAGGGCATGACCATTCGACAAGTGTTTGAAGGTATGGGCACAGGCTGGAAAGGCGTGGTGGTAGCCTCTGTGATCCTAATGCTGGCCATCACTATTGGCGGTATTAGTAAACAGCTCGGCGGCGGCTTATATCTAGTAGATTTGTTGGGAGAAGATCTCCCCTATTACTTACTGCCTGTCGTACTTCAACTGTTAACTATGCTCATTGCATTTTCAACAGGCACGAGTTGGGGTACATACGCTATCGCCTTTCCGCTCGCTATGCCTTTGGCTTGGGCTATCGCGCAATCTTCCGGATTAGCCCATCCAGAAGTATTTATGATGATTTGTTTTGCAACGGTGCTAAATGGCTCTGTATATGGCGATCAATGTTCGCCCATCTCCGACACCACAATTCTCAGTGCAATGACAACAGGATGCGATCTTATGGACCACGTTAAAACGCAATTGGTACCTGCCACAACGGCAGCGGGTATCGCCGCCATACTGTGGACACTTTCCAGTTTGTTATTGACTTAATCGCTAGAGCAAACACCTAGCAAGTAAGCTCATTTAGCTTATTTCGATTACGGCGTGAGAGGGTGAGCACCTCTCCGCTGTATAAAATAACCGAATAATCTCCTTTGTCATTTGGGCGAAGTTCGCTAATGCTGCTTCGCCTGACAATAGAAGAACGATGGATTCTGACAAAATCTAACGGGTCTAGCTGGTTCTCTAGCGTTGCCATGGTTTCACGATGAAGTACCTTAGTGCCATCTCGCAAATTCAGTTCTACATAGTTACCAGCGCCAGTAACAAAATCAATTTGAGCGACGTCAATGAGTCGGATCCTACCCGGATCCCTAATTACTAAGCGCTTTTTATAGTGTGTTTGCTGACTACTAATGAGCTGTTGAATCATCTCGCTGACTTTCCCCATATCGGCAGTCAGTGTTGATTCTATTCGACTTCTTGCCTTAGCTATTGCCGCCGAAAAGCGACTGTCATCAAATGGTTTAAGAATATAATCTACAGCATTCACTTCAAATGCCATCACAGCAAATTCGTTATACGCCGTTGCAAAAAGGACAGAGCACGCTTTAGGAAGTGCCCTAGCGACTTCTATACCCGTCATTCCCGGCATTTCAATATCAAGAATGACAAGCTCAGGTTCATGCTTCACTGCCAATTCCAGAGCTTTTGTTCCCGATTCAGCCTCATAAACATGACCAATATCAGGTTGTTGAGTCAGAAGAAGTTTTAGCGTTTCTCTTGCCAGCAACTCATCATCTGCAATCAGTATATTTAGCATCCTGCTCTCCTATAGGTATGACTAGCGTGGTTTCAAACAAATCATCATCAATAGCGTTCAACGTTAAATGAAACTGAGAATAAAGTTTGGCCAGCCGCTCTCGCGTATTCGAAAGCCCAATTCCAAACCCTTGATGGTTGTCATTTTTAGCCACTTTATTAGTGAGTTCTATCTGCAAAGAGTGGTTTATCTTAGAGATGGTTAATTGTATAAGGTTCTTATTTGATTCTAATTGTGAACCGTGTTGCACCGCATTTTCAACTAATGGATGTAACAACATGTTTGGAATTTTAATATCAAGGCACTGTTTATCGACCTGTACGCGAATATCGAGCTTGTCAGTAAAGCGCATTTTTTGTAATGACAAATAGCAATTAATGAATGCGATCTCATTTTCTATGCTCACGTCTTCATTGTTTTTGTTTTCTAAAATACTTCTTAACATTAGACTCAACTCGGACAGTCCAGTGACAGCCTCTGCATCTCGCTTCAAGCGCACCAAACTCGCAATTGTATTTAACGCATTAAACAAAAAATGTGGATTTAACTGTGATCTCAATGTTTTTAATTGCTCTACAGACAATGCGTGCTGCAAGCGTTTCAACTCTAGCTTTTCTTCCATCGACTTATGATAAAATTGCGCACCTGAAGCCAATGCTAAAATGAACACATAGATATAAATGTCAAGTTGTGCACTTGTGGTCAACACGCTGTATAGATTCTGCCAAACCTGATCGACCTGAGATTCAATAAGAGCCCGAAGAAAAGTAGCCGTTATCCAATACACGGTTAAAAGCACCATCGCCCATAGTAAGTGATAAATAATCTTGCGCGCTCGCTCATGTTTGCGCGACGGTGCGCGTTGCACAATTATAAATTCTATGGCGGTGATGGGTATCCAGAGTAAAAACCACGGACTTAATTTTAACCACGTCGCCATCCAGCTCAATTCATTTGATGATCCTTGCAGAGCCTGATATTGAACTTGCGTAAACATGAAATGCGCTGCGAGCCAAAAACTCATATTTCCTAACCAAAAATAACGGTTTAGTAAGTGAGTGGACAAATTCATTTAATTCCCAGAATTAACGCCAATAGGATTCAGCAAAATCGAAATATATAGCAACAATATCATATATTTAAAGATAACATGTGAAGATACACTGGCCCTTGTCAGGTTTAAACAGTAAGTCCCTATCATGCGCACCGTAACGCTCTTTATGCATTAACTTACAAGAGTGGGCGTAACGATGAATTAGGATCGGAGAATCTTTGCGGTATACTGATGCAATCTACAACAAAAACGTCTACTCATGGTTAACCTAATTGTTTTTTCTATTGTATGCCTTGCTTTTACCGTTCAACAAGCAGTTGCTCAACAAGTTCCCAGTTCCCTGCCCAGTGAGGCGGCAATAGAAGCCTACCTTAAATATCAATCACGCCCTGCATACAGTGCGTTTGCGGTGTCACCTTTAGGCGTTTACGGAGAAAGTTGGTCTTATGGTTTAATTTCATCTGCAGATGACGCCGCCATTAGCCAGTGTGAAGAGAAGCAGCCGGATGCACCTTGTTATGTAGTTGCACGCGACGGCGAGAGTCTTCACGAAACCACTGACGTATTTAGTCTGCGACAACATCTTACCCAGGAGCGCTTGAAGCCGTGGGAGCCTATAGAAGCTTTTCATGTAGCAATGCAAGTGGCCAACAATCTAGAACAAGCCAAAGCGTATAGAACGTATTTGACCAGAAATGGGAATAAGGCCTTTGCTATCGCATTTGGTGGAGCTTGGGGCGAAGCTTACGGTGAAACGAACGCGCACCGTGCTCAGCATTTGGCGCTACAAAGCTGCGAACAAAAACAAGGCAAACAAGGGCAATGTCAGATTATCGACACCAATCAACAAGCCACGATGGGACGAATCAAATCAACGATCTTGGCAAATGCAGATAATGACATCAGGCCGCTGCAAGCACCAACTCCCGACAACAGCCAACGCTTAGCCGAATTAGCTAAAACATTGCTGGGCGACAAATGGCATGACTACCAAAATGCCACGCGTCACAAAGCCTTTGCAATCAGCCAATTTGGCGCAATAGGGATCGTGCAGGATCATGCAACGCCCACGGTTGCAGAAGAAGCCGCCATCTTAAAATGTGAAGGTGTCAACGCCTTACGAGAAGCCATGCCACATTTACAAGATCAAATCGCCCCATGCGTTGCCGTTGCAGTAAACAACGACTTCAATGAGGCGAACATTAAGCAAATTACACAGTCACTCGACGATCAATCTTCAGACACAAATTGAAAACGAGGAACAGCTTTGCCATCTAGCTCAACGCTCTCTAGAAACATCTCTAACGGCCTAACCCATAACGCCCCTTCACCATAAAGAGGACGGTATACCACCAGCTTCGTTTCATCTTCTGAGTGCGTTGCCACACCCAGTACCTGATAGTCATTACCTTTGTAATGACGGTATTTACCGGGTGTGATCACTATGCTAAATCCTGTAAATAAGTTGCAGCAAACGCTGCAACGGGGGCAGCGGTAGGCTTACCATGCTGCCAATCACCGCCTTCTACACCGCTTCCAGCAATATCTACATGTGTGTACGGGATAGGATAATCACTGTTTAGACTGTGCTGATCTAACCCTGATGCAATACTCAAAAAGGCCATTGGGAATTGATGTCCTCTTACCGTTGCGACAGAGGGGGCGTTATTCGATGACAAAACATCATCCGCTTTGGTACGCGGCCTAACGAAGTCAAAGTCTTCTCTGCGTGACAAAGATTGCTCTGCGGGGTCGCCCCATTGCTCTCCGGCAGACGCAATTGTTTTCGCGGTTTGTTTTGATTTGGCTGGGCCATTTTCCACTAAGGCAGTGTAAGGGCCAAACGCAATGGCGGCATGTCCGGTCAATGTCGCCATTGAGAAGATTTCAGGATTCACTGCATCTTTAGCGTCTTCACGCATATGAGACAAAATATCAGCGAGCACCATACGGCCTTCCGCATCGGTGTTACCTACACGTACACGTTTTCCAGCATGACCCGTAATAATTTCATCTGGCACAAAAGCATCTGCGCCGATGCTGTTTCTTACCGCACCGATTTCTGCGACCACTTTTATGCCTTTGGGTTTCAGTGCTGCAACGGTTTTCATGATTCCAGCAACGGCTGCTGCACCACCTTTATCACGGCTCATGCCAGCCATATGGCCACCCACTTTCAAATCTGCACCGCCGGTATCGAAAGTAATTCCTTTGCCCGCCAAGTATAGGGTTTTCTCGATAGTGCCTTGTCCCGTATACTCCAATCGAATCACGCGTGGGGCATGGCGTGGCACCTCTACAGAAGCCCTTGCAACGGCGTGTAACAATGGATAAGAGGCTAAAATTTCCGCATCATCTGACAGCACAGACACAGCCACATCCGTACCTGCAAATGCCTGTTCACAATAGTCTGCAAATTTAGGAGGTGCCATTCTTTCAGGCTCTGTACCACACAAGTCACGCGCGACACGCTTGCCTGCTTCAATTGCTTGCCAGAACGCCAAATTCAGTTCGCGCTCGCTGAACACGCCTGCTTTTAATACTGTTTCAATCGTATCTTCACCAAGCGCTTCTCGTGCTTCGAGCGGTTGCCACATAGCCTGACATAACGCCAAGTACGCGACACCTTGAGATTCTTGATACTGTGACGCATTGCTACCAATCTCAGTGACAAGTAATGGCTTTTCTACACCAGCCTGTAATGCGAGCTCTGCTGCCAGCTTGGTAGCATCAGCGATACGCCTAACATCATCATAATCACGACTTAAATCACCTGTTGGGGCAAAAATAAGGCGACCACCCGCGAGCTCGGGCGCATTGATTAATACAGTGTGAAGACCGGTACGTTTATCAATTTTTTCTTGTTGAAGAATCGCTTGGTGAATAGCGGGAAATTGCTCTGAACCAGATAAATCAGAAATATAAATAATTGCATCCCAATCTGAATGCGTGGCAAGTAGTTGGTTAACGTCACTAACTTGCACGGGTGTAGGAAACGCCATAAGAGCCCCAAAAAAATGAATAAGTGTGTAAGGGCTTATTTTGCCTTGTGGGAATCCATACGTCTACGCCAAGGCTGGCATACGGTTAAGATACGCTCACTTTCACTAACGCTTATTGCATCAACACTGTAGAGAGAATGTAAACATTAGTTAACATCTTTTGGGGTAATCATAACAGTGAAGGAATACCTAAAACGTAAAACTGTACTGATGCTGTTTACTGGCGTCGGGCAAGCCAACATGAAGCCCAACCAAACGGATTCCTCGTCCTTCTCCCTTTCTGGAAAAGGCCTCTTCGATGAGTGTATGGAAATAGGCTTTGTCTAGTGTTTGATGCCTGTGTTCGACGGTCGTTTGCTGAAAGTCGCTAAACTTCAACTTTACTCCCTGACTGGCGATTCGCCCAGACGTATTAGCGTTATCTAAGCGTTCAACTAATTTTGGATACAAATGCTCAACCATGTTGAGACAGTCATCCAAACTCGCAATATCTTCAGACAACGTGCGCTCGACCCCGACCGATTTACGTTGACGTTCAACTTTCACGTCTCGATTATCAATGCCATGGCTACGATTCCACAACACTGGACCAAACTTACCAAAGCGCTTTATCAATTCAGGAAGAGAATACGCCCGCACATCTTCGCAGGTGTATAGCCCCATAGTATGGAGCTTCTCAACAGTCACTTTGCCTACCCCAGGAATTTTGCCAAGGGGTAATATTTTCACAAACGCATCAAGATCATCGGGTGTAACAACACACATTCCATTTGGCTTATTTTCGTCGCTGGCAATTTTAGCCACAAACTTGCATGGCGCTACACCAGCCGATGCCGTTAGCCCTGTTTCATCAAAAATCGTGCGTCGTATATCTTCAGCAATAAGGGTTGCGCTGCCTTGAAATAACGTACTGTGAGTGACATCCAAATACGCCTCATCTAACGATAGCGGTTCAATGATTGATGTATAGCGCGAAAAAATCTCTCGAATTTGTTTTGACACACTCACATACACGTCCATTCTGCCCGGAACCAACACCAAATCAGGACACAGTTTGAGAGCATGTGCGGTTGCCATGGCTGAACGCACACCATACTTTCTCGCTGGATAATTACAGGTAGAAATCACGCCGCGCCGTTCTGCGCTGCCGCCAATAGCAATCGGCTTATGGGTAAGCGCGGGATTGTCCCGCATTTCTACCGCAGCATAAAAGCAATCCATATCAACATGAATAATCTTTTTCAAACGCAACTCATAAAAAGCATGTAATTATATACAGTATAATTAACAAACAGGATTCAAACAACATTACGCCACAATCATTAATGTTTCATCCGCCCAACGCATTGCTAATCGATTACATTGATTCAAATTGTAGGCCTGTTGGGTTGACAACGACTCCAATACGTCTGCATCTAGCCGCTCAACGCCTACTGCTTGATTCAGCAAAATACTAAGAGGTGTATTCGCATGTAATAACGCAAGCTTTAGTTCATTAGACAGCGTCAGCTTGGCGAGCAAATTCTCCATATCGGTTTCTAAAATCGCATCAATACCCGAAAAAAGTCCTAGCAAAAAGCATGATTTCGGATCATAGGATTTTTCTTTTTCTGCATACAATTCCAATGTTTTGGCTCGCACAAGCAGTGTGCGAAATAGCTCTTTGGGTTGATTCAAATGCGACACCAAACTAATAATCATTGCCCAGCGCCTGACGGCTTCTAGCCCGAGGGCGATGATCGCTTCTTTAACAGAATGAATTTCTCTTACAAAATGGTACATGGGAGAATTCACTAACAGTAAAATTTTATAGGTCAGCAGAGGATCAAGAGAGATTAAATCCACGATGTCGTCAAACTCGGCATCGTCACGACTTAACTCTGAGATAAGCCGAATCACCAATTGCTTGTTTGCATCGATTTTTTTACCTGCAATCAACGTAGGATATTCGAGAAAATAGCCTTGAAATAAGTCAAAATCCATTTCTAAACAGGCATCAAGCATGGCTTTAGTCTCTACCTTTTCAGCCAGCAATAAGCGCCTTTCCGTTCTTAACTCTGGTAGTCGTTGGCGCACTTCGTCTAACGACATCAGCGATAAATCAATTTTGACTATAGACACCAAGGGTAAAAATTCAGAACGCTCTTTCTCAAACACATAATCATCGAGTGCGAATCGGTAACCTTGTTTTTTAAGCTGCTGTAAATTCAACATAACGTTGTCGGTGGCTTTTACATGCTCAAGTATTTCTAAAATAAGATTGTCGGATGGTGCGGGAAAATAGGCACTAGACTCGATAAAAGCCTGATCAATATTCACAAATAAAGGCAAGCCTAAATTCATGTTGTCGTCTAAAGAGTTCGTACAAATATTTGCTAACAGCTCTACGGTTGCCGCCACTTGAGATTCAGCATCTAACTCACAGATATTGGTTGGGCCGCGATAAAGCAATTCAAACCCATAAAGTGAGATGTTTCTGTCGTATATAGGTTGTCTAGCGAGTAGTATTTCAGAAGCCTGCAAACATCAATTCCTTTTACCATGCCTTACTTGTACTTCAACTATAGCCATTACTGCAAAAACCACACGATGGATATGTACTGATAGTCATTATCATCTAAATACGATATTTGCAGATGCATAAAACGCCTTCTAAGCTTAGGCATGTATTGCAATTCCCTCCTTAAAAAAACGCTATGAATGATGTAACAACTACCGCTGATTTATCGTTTATTCGCGTATTCACAGTACCCGTATTTGTTATTGATAGTAGCTACAAAGTAATCGCACAAAACGATGCGTTTTCTCAATGTCATACTTTACTAGACTCAATGCCAGCCTTGTTAAATACATTGCGTGTATTTGTGTCAGGAGAACAAGAGCGGGCGCATTTTGTCGCGGGACATGCCACATCGGGCGAACACTTTGTGCTGACATCGCTTCCGCTACAATCCGATCAGTGGTTGATCAAAGCCGTCCAAGCTCAATCTTCAGACTTAGCCAAGCGCTATCAAAATCTGTTAGCCGCCATTGATCAGATGTCTGATGCCTTATTGATTTGTGATCATCACAACGATATCGACTTGATGAACCAAAACATGGAACGCTTGTTTCCATTCATTAATACAAAAGAATATCAAAATCGTCCGCTAGAAGACTTTGTAGAAGCCGTCCTCAACCATTTACAAGTGTCAAATCAAAGCGATATGCGCGGGCGACTCAGGTATGTCAAGCGCTGCATTCAATATGGACGGGCTTGTAGTTTCAGTTTTAAAAATGCCGATGGGCGCTATTTGGAATACCGCGACAGGGTCACCCATACGGGCGAACGCATTGGCTTAATCATAGATGAGACTGAGCTAAAACGCTTAAACACACGACTACGAGAAGCATTGGTCGAGGCAAGCGAACTAAGTGAAGCAAAAAGCCATTTTATGGCTGCTATGAGCCACGAAGTAAGAACGCCCCTCAATGCAATCATTGGCCTGTTGGATTTATGCTTGGATGACTATGAACTGTCAGAGAACGAGCTACTCACCAAGGTATATCATAATGCAGAACATTTGATGCGGTTAATCAACGACGTGTTGGATTTTTCAAAGTTTGAAGCCGATAAAGTCGAGTTATCTCTTGTTGATGTGTCTTTACGTAATTTATGTGAACAAGTTGTTGAGGAGTTTGTAGGTCAGGCGGAACAGGAAAAAGCCTTTATTAAACTCTTTGTTGACCCAAGCCTGTCTGACATTGTTACGGTTGACGACATTCGACTCATGCAAGTGTTAAATAATTTAGTGAGTAATGCATTAAAATTTAATACGAAACCTCGTCCGCGGGTGTCTGTTAGAGTTGAACGACTAGAAGGAACGGGCCTAACACGATTTAGCGTTGAAGATAATGGCATTGGCATTCCAGAAGATCAACGAGAGAGCATATTCATAGATTTTACACAGGCATCTCCCGATATTCATCGGCGTTTTGGTGGATCAGGGTTGGGGTTGAGCATCTGCCAAAAAATCTGTGAATTAATGGGCAGCAAACTGCAACTGAAAAGTGAAGTGGGTATCGGCTCTAAGTTTTATTTTGACGTAAGTTTGTTAGAGGCAAGCACACCTGAAGTTGACACGTTTAAACATATAGACTCGCCCATTATATTGGAGTGCAACGATGAACAATTTACACAAGCATTAAAGCCTTATTCACCGTTTCTTAATATAACTTGTAAATATATCACACCCATGTCTGGTCGCGAGTTTCAAGGCGAAAGAGAAAACACCTACACCTTACTCAACCCTCTGTTTTTAAATGAAACTGAGTCTCTTGAGAACCTCACTTGCAGCCAGTTAGGCATCATCTACTCAATAAAGCCCTTAAAACGTTTTTCTGACTACCCACAAATTCAAAGAATGCCCCTCAAGCTGTCGCAAATATTGGCATTTTTGAGCCGTATAGACGCGCAAGATACAACAGATAACAAATTAAAAGTTGTTCATATTCCACACCAAATGCGAGTGCTTGTAGTGGAAGACAACGAAGACAACATGTTCGTCTTACAAAAACAGTTTTCACGTTTCAATGTCAATGCGCAGTTTGCAGTGAATGCAGAAGACGCCAAGATTTTCTTTGAGCAACAGACATTTAACTTGGTTATCACCGACTATCAAATGCCAGGAGAGCTGGGTTCAGACTTAATTCGCAGTTTACGACAATGGGAAGTGAAACATAACCAGCCCACGTGCGCCATGCTCGTTCTCACCGCCGATCGTACGCCACGGTGTATGGAAGATTGTTTAAATGCAGGTGCAGATGATGTGCTAATGAAGCCATTAACCATGACCACACTCGCTGAAATCTTAACGTCAACAAGCGCAACTCACCCGTTCTCTCCATCACATAACGAACAAGCGACAAGTACACCGTTGGCAGAGCCCGTTATTAACGAATCGGTCTTTATTGATGAAGGTGTTAACAAAGACGTGGGCAAACAAAACACTATCTGCCTAAATACGCTAAAAGACTTTATCGGCGAAGTTGAAGAGAGCGATTACCGCGCGTTTTTACAACAGTTTTCCCATAACCTGACGAATATGCAAAACGATCTCAACGAAGCAGTAAAAAGTAAAAACTGGACGAAAGCACAAAAGCTATCCCATAGTTTAAAAAGCAGTACGTTGATTGTAGGGGCAAAAATATTGAGTCAGCTCTGCGAAAAAATGGAAGAAGCCTGTGCCGACGACATAGATACAAACCGATTAACGTCGTTATGGGAAGAGCAAAATAGTGAAATTACGCATGTACTACACGAAGTAGAAAAGGTGACGCAGCAACATGACTGATGAAAAAGAAAAAGCCAACCATATCGTAGTACTGCAAACCGACGCTGAAAGCGATCGGCTCGTAATCGAGACATTGCAAAAACATTTCACCAGCATTAGCGTCATTACCAAACTAAAAGAGCTCTGCCGTCAGTTAGTGGATGTAACACCTAAAGTTTTATTGATAACGGGCGAAAGCGTCACCGCAACGCTATCGAGCTATTACCGTTGTTTCGATGCGGTCAAAGAGTATAAAGTTTGCGATCACCGCGTCGTTTCCTTGATTCCTCGCCAATGTGAAGAAGATGCGTACAACGCATTTAAAAGTGGCGTCATTGATGATTATTTGGTGTCTCGGCCTGTTTATGAAGTACACCGCGTTGTGATGATATGCCAGCACTTGTTGATTGAGCTAGGCGTATCAACCCCGATTGAAAACAAAGATGTGCTTTTTGAACGCTACACCCTTAAATACTCTGACGATCTTCAATCTACATTAAAACGCGTCGTAGAGAAAAAAGCCTCTATGAAAGCAGCATTTGAGACGAGTTTAAAAGAAATAGAGACAGCACTGGATGAGGCGTCCAAAAAACTTGAGCAAGCACAGCCCGCATCATTAGATGTAGAACGCCTCAAGGCCATGTTAGGGGCGATAAAATCTGACGAAATCCGTCCAGAACTTTTAAGGCTCCAAGAAAAAGCACTGGCATTGTTATCATCGTTGTTCCCGCAAGCAAGTGAAGAAGAGACCGACACCGATGATGAAAGCACGTCTGAAAAGACCGAAGCCAAGCAAAAGCCGCAATTCAATCAGCTATATAATCAGGATATCGATCCTGATGAAATTCTGAAAAAAGCCCCTGCTCAGCCACGCGTATTGTTAGTTGAAGATGATCCTATCAGCCTGCAGCTCACACAACGTATTCTTGATCCTTATAAAATCAAGGTCGAGCATACTTCAACTGGACGTAACGCATTTGCGTCGCTGAGTTCTTCCCAATATGACATGGTGCTCATGGATATAAACCTGCCAGATACCAATGGAATCTATATAGTCGATCAAATCACATCGGGAGACGGCCCAAACGCCAATACCCCCATTATTATGCTTTCGGGTAACAAGAATAAAACCACCGTCGCTCAAGCCATAGAGCGCGGAGCCAAAGGTTACATTGTTAAGCCGCTGTACAAAGATTCGCTGGTTAAATTATTTACCAAGTACGAGCTCCCACTCAAGGCCAAAAACAAAGCGTCACAATAACGCTTACTCAATAGCGGTCAGTTACAGTTCGCTGTGCAAACATATTGTATTCCGACCACGTTTTTTTGCCTCATAAAGGGCAAGATCTGCGTGCTTTAAAGTAGACAAATAAAATTCATCCCCTCCAGAGTGGGTGGCAATGCCCACACTCACTGTAACGCGTAACGTTGGATACTCTTCTGAAAATATCTGTTGCTGTACCGAACGACGAAAACGTTCTGCGATAGCTTTTGCCTCAACTTCTCCAGTATCAGGTAGTACGACGCAAAACTCTTCACCACCAACCCGCCCAGCAAAATCCGCCTTTCTAAATGCATCACGAATCAATCGCCCCATTTCTTTAAGGATGCCATCGCCACATAAATGACCAAAGGTGTCATTAATTCCTTTGAAATGGTCTATATCCAATAACAAAATCGACACGCCCGTTGGCATGGCTTCACTACGACGAAGCTGTTCGATTTGATTTTCACAGGCAAGATGAAATGCACGATGGTTGAGTAGTCCCGTCAGTCCATCTGTTCGAGAGAGCATTTCAAGGTATTCTTGGTGCTCTCGCTGCGAGGTTACATCACGTTCAATCGCGGCAAAATGGGTAACGTCCCCCTGACGGTTTTTTAAGGGGATAATGCTCACATCTAACCAGTAGGGTGTGCCATCTTTTGCGACATTTTGAAGTGTGGTGCGAACGGGTTGGAACGATGATAGCGCCTGTCGAATTTTATTTCGTGGGGCACGATCAATATTCTCACCTTGCAAAATACGTGGATTTTTCCCCACAACTTCATCAAACTGATACCCCGTAAGCGCTTCAAATGCCTTATTCACATAGACGATTTCAGGGCCGGGAGGATCGATAGTGTCGGCCTTGGTAATAATCACAACATCGTTGGCGGCCTCAACGATATGCCGAAATAGTGGCCCAAGTTCGCTCAACATGCCTATACCTCTATCTGCTACGGTTAGCTGACACGACAATGTGTCAACTTAGCTTAGACGAGGTAATCTGATGAATATTTGTTCTAAATCAAAGTGACGGTATTTCGTCCACTCTCTTTAGACTGATACAAAGCCTGATCGGCTTTTTCTAGCCAGCCCATATGGGTGTCGAAACTTGCATTAAATTCGCAAATACCAATACTCACCGTAAAGGGGATCTCTTTTTCTTCATACACAGGCACAAAACGCTCGGCTAACTTCCGGATACGTTCACCGACAATACGTGCATTCTCTCCATTGGTATAAGGCAATAATAGGGCAAATTCCTCGCCCCCATATCGCCCCGCAATATCTGTTTCACGAATGGCGGTTTGAATAATTTTAGCGAGGGTTTGAATAATGTAATCGCCGGCAGGATGACCGTGGGTATCATTGACTTTTTTAAAGTGGTCAATATCGAGCATCAACACTGAGGCCTCTTGCCCACTTCGTTTTAAACGCTTGTATTCTCGTTCAAATTGCTCTTCCCAATAACGGCGATTATATAGGCCTGTTAAGCCATCTACTCGGCTAATATGCTCAAGCTTTTTATTTAACCCTTCGATTGCCTTTTTGTTAATGGCCTCATCGGTCACGTCGTACACAACCAGACAAATTTGCTCTACCTTGTCTGACAGCGATGCCAGTGGAAACAAAGTGATATTCTGGTACATCGTATCTGACGCGCTAGTAATGGGGCGATTAGTCGCAAACTTGAATAAATACGGGCGTTGCTCCCAAATAATAAAGGCAGCACTGTTTAAGTTGAAAACTGACTCCGCTTTTGCCTTGAACCAGTCTTTTTCAATTTCTGGGAAAAAGTCAAACAAGCACTTTTCTCTAATATCACTCGGCAGCACACCACTGTGGTTTTCCATAAACTGGTTCCACACTTGCACGTTATATTGGTGATCAAGCACCGCCAGCCCAACTTCAATAGAGCCTAAAAGATCATGTTGCCAGTGCAATTCTGCAAGACTTTCAGATGAAGAGCTCGACATAGTGGTCATCCTGTTTGTACTAATTTTTCAAACATCAGTTCCATGGCATTGTCGGGGAACAACAACAGCAAATCGAACTGAATACCATGAGACTTAATCGCGTAACCAATCTCAATAGCCAGCACTTTATTCCAACGAGAAACATTGCGGCTTAACAACTCATCGAGATCACAATGCCTACCCAACACGATGGGGTGCGTATGACTGAATTTGACATACAACTGGTCAGATAATGCATTCAAACAGGCTCCGATAAGAATGTTAGACACATCTAATAGTGCCTCAAGTTCCAGCTCCTGATTAGCCGCTGTTAACTGATATTTTAGTAACTCAATCATGCTGGAGGTATTGGCATCATTGAAAATCAGTAGGGCTTCACCGTTTATTCCGGCACTTATAAAGCCTTGAGAAACAGCTGAAACGCTGTCATTCGATTTTACTTCGGCAATGGCCATGTGCAATTCTGGGGTTTCGATTAAATTCACGTTCGGTATGGGTAAATCAATAAACTCGCCTAGCAACTGCGCGAGCTTCTCTCCTGCTTGGCCCATTGCAACGTTCGCCATTTCACGAAAAGCATCTAGCACATCCGCTTCGGTTTTTTCACTTGAACCCGATTCTGGAATATCTGTTTCTCGATTCTCTGCAGAGCCATCACCAGAATACAGGCCATACTGACGCAGTATTTTAACGAGTTTTTGGTTATCAATTGGCTTACGAATAAAATCCAGCGCGCCGAGCGCCTTCATTCGTGCGCGCGCTTCTGCTTGAACATCGCCCGAGACGACAATTACCATAGTCGGTAGATCTTCAGCACGCACCACTTCCATGGTTTCGTAACCATCCATAACTGGCATATTAAGATCGAGAAACATGACATCGCCTTTACCTTGACGAATCAGTTCGATTGCCTCTTTGCCATTTTCGGCAAAGCTAATAGAGACATCCCAACCATCAGGAATAGAGCGCGCCATTTGGCGCCGGGCAAAGCCAGAGTCATCACAAATGAGTACAGATATTGTCATTCACTCGCCCTTATTTATATGTAACTACAACTATCATTTCGCATGCGTTACGCTTGCATTCAATAATTCTTTAGTTTAACTACTCACGTAAAAAAATAGTTATAAACTCTCATGTTAGCAGGTGAATTGGCAAGCCAAAAGGGAAACCTACGGCAACGGGGCAGCCAAAAACACCGTAGACAATCAAGTAATGATTATTGTTTAATAGTGTAGGTAAAATAAACAACCTAAAATGGACAAGCAATGCGTGCATTATTTACTTTCCTTGTGTTAACCGCCTTTTCGTTATCGGTTTCTGCGAGCCCCATCAAGATTTCGCTCTTTCAAGATGGCTTCCCCGATAACGGCTTTATTAAAGGGAGCATTGTGGGGGAAGATAAAGATGGTGATGGATTTCTCGTGTATGACGCTGACAACTACCGCAGTGAAATTTCTATGTTTCAAGTCTTCTTAAATGGCGGCATTTCACTCACAGGTGGGATTTCAAGCTGGGGCATAGTCACGCTGAATGAACTCTATCGATTACGTATTTCTACCCAACCATTAACTCAACCTACTTTTGGCCAAATGGCTTACTTACAAACCTCTAGCCCAACTAGCCCATTTTCATTCTTTTTAAATGAATCCGATTGCGGGAGCGCTGCCTGCGCCTACTTCACCACGGGCAATGGATTCCAAATTTCATCTAACGCACCGGTAATTAGTTACATTTTTTCTCCTGCTACGTTAAGTTTGATTGGAATTGGACTGCTTTTCCTGGCAGGGCGAAGCAAGCTGTGGCGCCCGAAAAGCGCGCGCATTTAATCAAAAAACCGAGCATGCTTTCTTCCGAATTAAAAAAGGAAGAAGCATGCAAATACAATTTCAAATCACCCCAATTACGCTTTCGATTGATGAAGTCATTGAGAGGGCGGCTAACAAATTCACATGGTTAAAAGCCGATACGACGCCAGGTTACCCTTGCCGTGTTTCATTGCAAGATGCTGGTATTGGCGAGCGCGTTTTAGCGGTGCATTTTACTCATCATCAAATGCCCTCCCCATATTATGCTTCAGGCCCTATTTTTATCAGAGAAAACGCTGTCGCAGCGTCGCCCGTACCTAATGCTATTCCAGCATTTTTGCATCATCGTCAACTTTCAGTGCGCGGCTATAGTGAAGGCGGCATGCTTATCAATGCCAGCCTGAGTACAGGAAAAGAGGTAGTTTCAGCTATCCACGCGCTTTTTCAGAACAATACGATTCAGTACCTACATATTCACAATGCCATTCCCGGTTGCTTTATGTGCAGCGTGAAACGGTTTGGCGTTTAATATCTGGGTCTGATAAACGTCAAAAGACGCGCAAACAGAAATGGCAAACAAGCAACATTGAATAGTGATTTGCCTATTTAAAAAATTGAACAAAAAGGATACAATCCCGGGCCATTTTGTAAATGGTTCAACCGCTTCATGCAAGTCAGCATGCGGCACACTCTATAACTTATTGAATTAATTCGTTGTTTAACGAAAGGTCGTATTATGCAGTTTATATTACGGACAATGGCGTTTTCGTTTGCCGCCCTATTCACCTTCAATTCTCAAGCAGGTGTGATTGATTATCTTAAGGTTGACGGGAATACCGTGTACTTCTCTTCTTCAACAGCCAAAGCCAGCACATCACCTGCATGCGTTGCACCTGAAAATAGCGATTATTGGACTACATCACTCACCTCTGAATCAGGCAGAGCAATGTACTCACTGCTTGTAACGGCATTAGCAAAAGAAACCCAATTTGACGTCATCAGTGCTAACGATTGTGCAGACGCTGACGGCTTTGAGCGCGCCCAAAGTATTAATCTTTTATTGGGTGAAGTGTCGTCGAATAAGGGCGACGGCATTGGTGTCTATCAAGCAGACGGCGTAACTCGAGTTGGAACACTGTTATATGTAGATCAAGAAACGAGCGATTGGTACTACGCAGACAACATCGCCTCAGACAAACCTAAACGCATTAGCCGGTCAGGTATCTATGAGGTGGCAATTTTTTACTCTGGGTTAAATTGCACAGGAAGTGCATACACAAGCGCTAGTCAATCTAGAGTGAAAAGTACTTCTGAACCATGGGTATACAGTCGCTCAGGAAGCAAAGGCAATTATTCTTACCGCTCTGTAAGTAACGGAAGTTGCTTGTCTTATAATCAGGCGTACTCTGGTAGTTTTTACAGACTGACAAAAACGTCCAATGGTGTTTGCGGACAGGGCGTTTGCTTACTAAAAGTAGATACCCACTAACCGTTCATTTATCGACATCATTTTACACAATGGACTTAACCGGCAACCCACATTGCGCTGGCAGACACTTTTTGACTAGGTAGCATTTTATGAAGCAATACATTCTTTCTTTTACAGCGGCGCTGCTTATGGCAACGCACATCCCAGCCATTGCGGGTGGGATTGATTATCTTAAGGTAGATGGAAGTACAGTTTACTTCTCTTCAACTTCCCCCAAAAACACGCCATCGCCTTCATGTGTTCGCGCTGAAAACAACGATATGTGGACAGTTTCATTGAGCTCTGAATCTGGCCGTGCAATGTATTCGCTACTGGTGACCGCGCTGGCAAAAGAAACCCAGTTTGACGTTGTAAGCGCGAACGATTGCGCAGACAAAGAAGGGTTTGAACGTGCACAAAGCATAAACTTGCTACTGGGCGCTGACTCTGTTTACGCAACAAAAGGGAGCCTTGTTGGCATCTATCAAGCCGACGGTACCACCCGAGTTGGTACGTTGATTGAAATAGATGATGCTACAGGCGATTGGATTTATGCCGACGGTCAGCCGTCTTTCACACCCAAGCGGATCTCGCATAATGATATCAAAGTAAGTTCCATTCATTACTCTGACATTGACTGCACAGGAACAAAGTATGTAGGTTATCCGCATGATAAGGTAAAACCCTCTAATGAACCTTGGCTATACAAGACTGAGGAAACTGTTGGGTACTACGTATTTAAATCCATTTTTCATAATAATCGTTGCGTCAACGTCTCATCTTCAGGCAAAGGTAATCTCTACAAGCTTTCTCTTACTAATAACGGCGCTTGCGGTAACGGTGTATGTCAACTCAAAATCGATTCACTCTAATGCGTAAATTCATTTTACTAAACTCACTATTCGCAGCCACGTTTTCACATGCTGTTACCATCAGCGAAGTGAAAGTAGAAGAAACCTACGCGTATATCACACAAAAAGAACCAAAAACTTCGAGCCAATTGGCGTGTGTGACAGAGCCTGATAAGCCAGTTTGGATTTTGGATATCGGCAGCGAGCGTGGTCGTGGAAATTACGTATTGCTTACCACGGCTATTGCGCTGAACAAGCCTATTCATATAGACAGCGCCAACGAGTGTCAGTTTGGCATTGAGCTAATCAAAACCATCGCATTATTTAACTAGCGCAAAATTATGAAGTTACTATTCAGGTGCTTGACGCGCGCCAACATCGCGTCGCTCACTTCACGCTGTCTATTGTGGCTGTGTGTCGCTGTACTTACACCTATGGCGCATGCTCAACAAGCATGGTTGCCTAATGTCATTCATCTGATCAATGAGCCAGTGCTTACATCAGAGACACAAATCCATGCTCCTGCAAAAAGCGAATCAGGCAATGTTAGGGTGTACTGGACACATTTTTCAGATCAAGGGTACACACTTGAATACAAACTAAATGATACCCCATGGCAGACCTTATATTCTGGCCATTCAGCTGAATACATTCCGAACACGCCGTTAACACCGGGGCAATATACCTTTCGCCTTCATTGTAACGGGTTGGCATCGTGTCCACAGGAAGGTTACTTGGTAGCATCAACAGCAGTAGTAACTCCTCCAACATTTATTAATTCGTATTTTGAACAAAAGTCGAGCCGTGTAGCCTTACAATGGGAAGACAAAGGCGTTCCACAAGGGCATGTAGTAGAACAAAGTGCAGACGAAGGGCAAACATGGCAAATTGTTGAGCCAGAAGAAACCCTTACCTATCATACATCTAACGATTATGAGGGCGCGCTACACACTGGCTCAGAGACGTCAGTCAATCTGAATAATCAACTTGTACCGCAATCAACATTACGTACAGCACGGGCGACAAGCGTTACGCAATACCTCAAGCGCAGTAACGCCTCACTTGACCTGAAATACCGGGTTAAGCGTTGCGTACAATCGGCCTGCGGCACAACAAGAACATCTAAATCTCTCTCGGTCAGAGGATTAACTCCCATTCTACCTGACCAAGGGTTTGAGTCAGGGAGCACGCAATTTTTTGTATCTGAGGGCGGAGGGTTTAGTGAAATCAGTAATCGCGATCCGATAAACGGTAGCCATTCACTCAATGTAACCTTGCAAAACTGGGGATATTTAGAGCTCTACTACCCTCTGGGCAACACAACGAGAATGAATGGTTTTACCATAAAAGGGCTACTCAATTTACGCAGCCTATCTGCTGGTAATACGTTAAGTATTTATGCTGCTGCATACTATTTAAATGGAGACATTCGTATAGAAGGCTCCAGAACCGTCGTAAGCGAAGCCGATTTAGAAAAAACAATATCAGCCTTTTCAACGCTTTACTTGGATGAGTCTGAGCCAATTAAATTTGTGCGCTATTACATTCGCTTAATAGGTGAAGGAACTGCTGAATTTACACTTGATGACGCACAAATGTACAAAGGGACCCACGTAGGACAAGACGTACCTGTATTAACAAGTTGGCTGTCTAGTTACACTGGGCATAACAAACTAAGCTGGACACCATTTAAACGAGAAGGGCAACAGTACACGCTTGAATATACCAAGCTACATGCAGGTTCAAACACATGGAAAACCTTATACAAAGGCACACAATTAGCCTTTGATAGCGCCTTGGTAAAGCCAGCAGGCTTTCCACTATCTAGTGGTCAGTATCGCTTCAGAATTGCGTGTGGCACATTACCAGAGTGTCCTACAGGCTACCAATATGCCGACTTAATTGTGTCAAGAACACCAGATTGGGTCAGTGCAAATTACAACCCTGATACGCGCCGCTTTGGCATCGCATGGTCTAAAACCGTCGCAGCAAAAGGGTATCTCGTAGAACAAAATATCAATGGAACGGGGTGGCGAGCATTCTCACCTGACAGCAACGACAACAGTTTACACTACAAGGGATATCATTTATTCGCTCAAACCCACAAGGTGATAGAAAACCCAAGCATTGCCACGTATCAGTTCAGAGTTAAAGCGTGTCGATCATCGGGGTGTGAAGGGCTATGGATAACTTCAAACCCAATTACCTTGTCGAATCAACGACCAGACTTATGGTTTTATGCTCCGATCTCTACTTACTTCACCTATGCTGACTTAAGTTGGAGTGAGTTTAAGCCTGCCAACCAACCGTACCATGTTGAGACCAGGCAAACAGGCCAAAACTGGAAAACACTTTATTCTGGTTCAAACACAGAATACAGAGCCAACTTACCTGCGGGCATGCATATTTTCCGCTTACATTGTGCAGGCCATGCTTCGTGCCCAGCATCAGGGTATTTGGAGCAACATGCTGAGATTGTACCGTCACCGCTTTCACTGGATGTTCAATTTGATAAAAATAGATTTATGGCTAGCCTGTCTTGGACACCCGTTACCTCTGCGTACGGGTACGTGATAGAACATAGGTTTAATCAAACTGAATGGCGTGAACTAACACCTCAAGCCTCTGAAGGGGCCTTTAATTTTGTCGATCCACAAACAAAAACCTATCACACGTTGTTCACAGGCCTTAACACAACACTGCCTTTGAACGTCGCCGGAGTTCATGACTTTAGAGTCAAAGCTTGTCGTTCGAGCCAGTGCGGTAGTTATGTGCAAGCTAACTTGCTCATCGATATGAAAGGGCTGATTCAATGGGAACCAGATAAAATTAAAGTAACAGAACCCTCTTCAATCGTTTGGGATGCGTCCTACTTTCAACACTGTCATATCGCTAGCGCTGATGACACGCTGTTACACATCGATGAATCCGGACAAACCAGAGTGTATTCCACAGGCGAGCCACTACTTACAGAATGGCAATGTCAAAAAATGGATGGGAGCCGCGTGAACATCTTTGCTCCAATTTCAGTGCAAAAGTTAACGAAGCCTGACCTAACACATTCAAAAACAGAGCAATAAGTAGCAGAGGACTGCCTGTAATCGTCATTACGCAATGGCAGGCAGTCTTCTCTTCAGTATCAACACGCACTCGCATTTCCCTTTAATCATCTCACAACACCCTCTTTTTTAATACATACCGCCAGCCCACGCGCACGTTGTTAATTAGAGTTTATTTTTACCCCAAATCTCTGTATATCTCGCCCAAATAGGGTTAAAATATTAACCTGATGATATTCCATCAACTTCACTTAAAACAAAGAAAGATAGAAACGGATTTTTCAAGGATGCGATCTATCAAATACACCTTATGGAGCAAGCAATGAAAAAAATTGCCATTATGTCTGCACTGCTTTTGAGCGCTCAACATGCATCTGCAAACAACATCTTAGACGAATATTTCAATACACCTGAAAATGGCGGAGAGTTGTTGTATCAGCCCCATTATGGTTACGGCAAAACCTCAAAGGGCAGCGATTTTAATTTATGTGATAGCTACGCAACCAAACGTGTGCCAGGCGATAAAATTACAGCCATTACCACTTACAGTGGCTCTGAACAGCTAAAAGGCATCAAAATTGAGTATCTTTATGCAGATGATGAAACCGTAGGCAACACCAGTGGCAATGGATACCGTAAAGTATTCGGAAACACTGAATACATTCAAGGATACCGCTTTTATAAAAAGCGCGACGGCAACATCTCTCGTATCAAATTAAATCTTAAAGACACGGCAAACAATGACACCCGCGATATCGTATTTGGTGGTGGAAATGGCTGGTACAAATCAGTGGAACGCTCCGTTAATGTGAGTGAACGTTCTGTTATTGGTTTTGCAGGCACCGCTGGTTCCTCAACGATTTGGAGCATTTATCCTTGTACGGCGAAGCGCCTAGACTTAGAAGAAATTGATGTCACGATTCATTGGGATCGCATCTCTGAAAAAGTAAACGAAAAGAAAAACTTTTTCGGTGAAAGCCTGATGAAAAACAACTCAAGCCTTGACCAGTACGGCAGCACAGAGGTGTGGTACAGCTATGGTCTGAAGGAATCTGACAGCTGGACTGAAACACTCGGATTGTCAGTTACCGCTGGGGTAACCTTAACCCAAGGCTACAAAGTGGGCGTGCCGAGCACGGTAGAAAATAGCGGTTCTATTAGCTTCAACTTTTCTGAGACCTTTAGCGCCTCAACAACCATTGGCGGCACATCAGAGCAAAGTACGCAGAAAACCCTCAAGCAATCCATTGGCACAAATGTTCCTGCGTACGGTGTTATGCTTGCGCGTATTCAAGTTGATTTCTCATCTGTAAGCGTGCCTTACACATCAACAGTAAAGAACCCTCATAACGGCGATATCTTCAAGTTTACCGGTGTAATTGAAGGGTCTGATTACACTAACGCGAAATACGATTGGGATGAAATCGGCTATTATGCCAACAATACCTATCATATTTTCACGAGCTTTGCGTGGGTAGCCGATGACTACGGCTTGTCTAACTACACCATTGTTGCAGATCCGGTTATTACACCGTAGCAATAAAAGCGTTTGAAATAACCGCCCAAGCAACGTAATTAAACAGAGAAGATGTCACTATCTTCTCTGTTATCGTCACCACAACGCTAAGCAAAACGCCCACCTTCAAAAAACCTAATCCAAATAATCACGCCCTTAGTACAGTTTCTATTAGCAGCCATTGGCGTATGCTTTGTAGCGCACATTAAAGTGCAATTTGAGGCACATGTTGAGGTACACATTAAGGCGTAGCCACTTCATCTGCACATAGTAAGCTCAGAACAGGAAAATACACGATTAAAAACAATGTGTGCAAGCGTTTACCATGAAGAAAAATGCAAGTTTGCTTGCCGTTATCGTAATAGCAATTAGCTCTGCATTAATGGGGATCCCATTATGGGCGGTAATATTGATTGTGAGTATAGGCAGTGTCGTAGAATTGTTGCTCAACAAAAAATGAGGAGTCTGCCAAGCATACACGCAACATGCACTAGAAATAGTAACATGTATTTACCACGTAAAACGTAACCCGATAGATTACATAATCAAAGCGGCCTACATAGGTTAACCAGAGATACTATGGCAAGAGTATTAAGAAGATGCCCTGAATGTGGGAATAACAGTGTAGATACAGAAAAGCTATTTGAGGGCACGCCCTGCTTAAGCTGCGGCAAATTAATAGAAGCACATTTTCTTTACGCAGCAGGCGTCCCAGCCATACTGGGAGCACTGGCACTTATAGCGTTTACGTATTCATTTGGCGCTTTAGGCGTAATGTTTACCGTACTGGTTTTACTTTTTTCGTTTAATCGAGAAACATTGTTAAAGCACCACTTTCCTTTACGGTGCTACGAAAACGAATAAAGTACGAATTTTCTTTTAATGGCAACCTCAACAATAAAACAATACTGGCTTCGAACCCTAATACAAATAATCAGGCCCTTAGTACAGTTTCTATTAGTAGCCATTGGCTTAAGCTTTGTAGCGCACATTAAGGTGCAATTTGAGGCACATGTTGAGGTACACATTAAGGCGTAGCCACTTCATCTGCACATAGTAAGCTCAAAACAGAAAAATACATGATTAAGGACGATATATGCATGACATATCAATAACGGAATGTCACCAAATTAGTGGTGGCGTAAGTCAAGAAACCGCCATTAGTGGCAATTTAGCGGTAGTTGGAATGGGGGTTGCTGTCGCCGTGACGGGAGCAACAGCACCGGTATGGTTTCCCGTTGCCATGATTGCGGTAAGTGTAGGGCTAACAGGCTCATATATTAATGACCGACTAAACAAGCGAAACAGTCATTAAAATTTAGTTTTACCCGTTTATAAGGAGGCAGCAATGCATAAAGCATGGAAAACACTGAACAAACCAACAACAACACATTGGGGAAAAGGTAAAATCGTCTCCCCCAACCGCTTGTTCATCGCCGGTGTGGCCATTGGCTTTGCCATGGGCGTATTGACTGCCTCATTTTTTTAAAACATAAGGCAAGCAATGCCAAAGCGGCCAATAAAGCCTGAAGCGACTGTTTTCTTCTGTGTTGATAATTAGTGAATCATAACAGGCTTACGAAAGGCCCTATGAACCAGGCACAGTTAACTTGGTGCGCAAGGTCTATCAGGAGCAAGGAAAACTGGGCACAGAAAACATTCTGATTGAATGCGTAGTCTCCAATCAGAGTCTGTATTTTGCGTTTTCAAAAGGTGAGCGGGTGCGCTTTACCAAAAACGATTACAAAAGGGATTTCACCAACGGCGAGCAAGGCACCCTCACTCAGGTGTTACAACTTCAGGATGATATTCGTTTTACGGTCAAGCTCGATAGCGGTCGCACGGTGAGCTTTTATCAGTCGGATTATTCCGATGAACAAGGCAGACTGCAACTGGTACAAGCCTATGCCTGTACAGTGTACTCAAGCCAAGGGGCAACCGTCGATGGTGATACCTTTGTGTTGTATACCACCGCTATGGACAGAGCCGCATCCTATGTGGCTGGAAGTCGTCACAAAGACAACTGCCATTGGTTCGTCAATGGCCAAGAGTTGGATGCCCACAGCGGTCATGCCGACAAGGGGCAAACACCGGACATGGCCACACGCCTGAAGACCCTAGCCCGCTGCATGAGCAACAATAAACACAAAGCCATGGCCAGTGAGTACATTGCTGAACAAGAGGCACAGCAGGAAGCCACGCAACAAATCACTAATGAGAACGAGCTGGCTGCCTAAGACTACAAAGCCCGCTGATTGATGCGGGCTTTGTTAATCCGATATATTTCTATCTAACAAATTGATGAATGATTTTACCTGTCTCTTTTGAATAACGCATTTCAATCATTATACCGTCCGTGGTATTGCCACGGTCATGATTTGTTGCATCTGTTTCGACAAATATATAAACATACTCGTGAGGCTTATTAATAATCTGGACGTTAAAGTCAGTATCGATACCCAATTCTGATAGTGTTTCAAATGATAGCCTTAACCCCTTAGAAGTCTCCTTATCCAAACTAATTGCGTCTTTCATTAATTCTCCAGCTCCAATTTGCATTGAAAAGAAAACAGGGAGTACGAGAAAACATATTAAGTATTTCATTTGATAATATACTCCTTATCGTTCGTGGGGTCGTAAGCTCTAAATGTGCCACTCGGGGTACCTAGGTACCCTCTATACCTTGGACCTCCTTTAGAATCGTGACGTATCCCTTTGTAGTCATTTTCAGAGAAATAATCCGACCTAAAGTCATCTCTTTTGGGATCACCTGTTCGAATAGCCCTTTTTGTATCCCAGTCATAAGTCGAATAATCACCATGTGTGTGATAATCTCCTAGAACTTTTGCTCCTTTAGGTACAAGTTTCCTCGCCTTTGATGGTGAAAATCCTTGATCAGTACCCTTCATTGGCTCAGTGTAGCCATAAGTTCCATCTTTCTTTCTGTAAATTAAACCACCATATTCTAAGTTTTCTTTAACAGACAACTCATTTGCTTTCGTCAGTGCATTAACAGCAGCTTGATCTTGTAATGAGAGCTTGTCTTTGGGCTTTTCTGCTTCATTCTGATCCTGTATATCATTTGAAACAGTCTGATTTCGTGCCCTTTCAGTACCAAATTGCGAATTATTTTTAGCAATCTCGCCTTGCGATCCAATATCTGAAACGTTATACCCAGCCCCGGATAACGAATTTGAAACAGAGTTTTTAACGGAGTTTACTGCGGCTCCATTGCTACCACTAAATGTAACTGTAGCACCACCACTTCCATTTGACTTAGCACTTACTTCAACCTTGTGCTTAATACGGCTCCCTGTTTTGGTAACAGTGACCGTTTTCTTGACCTCATCTTCTGGAGAATATCCAGTAGGGTCGGTTCCTGACAGTGGATTATTCAGCATGTAGGAATAGGGGTTGATACCTTGCGATCCGCCATGCACTAATGGATCAACCGACATAAACCTACCAACGTTATAATCATACACCCGCCCGTTCATATGGATAAGTTCGGCTTCGTCCAAGTGTTCGTGATCGGTGAAGCCGCGGCGCACGTCGGGGCGTTCGTCTAAGGTATTTAGGGCAATTTGAGCATTAGTCAGGGTAGACCAATCGCCATTACGGGGTTTACCGAATGGATCGTAGAAGCGACGTGATCTTACTTCATTTAAATGATCGGTCATGGTAACCGCACTGCCCAAACGGTCGCGGTGCGTAAACAAAATGTTGCTGCCGCCGCCGTCGTATTCAGTAATAATGGCAATATCTGAGATGTAACTCTTATAGTTTCGTTTACCGCCAGTTTCTTCGACTTCGAAGTGCTTACCAATGTAATAGGTGGTGGTGGTTTTCCCGTCGACAACGCGCGTTTGCTTATAGCGTGCTAAATCAGCGCCATAATACAGCTGAATATTGCTCCCACCTTTCGTGATTTTGGTCGGTTTATTAAACGGGTTGTACCATACTTCTTGAGCGCCATTGCGATGAGTTTGGTTCCCTTTACTATCGTACGTAAAGCTAATTGTTGAACCCGACTTTAACCTAACCTTATTCAGTTGGTTAGTGCCTGTTTTATACTCATACGCACCATTGCTAATTGCTGAGTAATCGCTTTTTTTCAGCATGTTACCCACGGCATCATAGCCGTATTCTGTAGCAAAATCAGAAATACCACTTCCTGAAACAGAAGAACGTGTTAAGCGATGGAGTGCGTCGTAAGTAAACGTTTCAGTCACGTTTGGCATTCCATAGCTACTATTGCGTTGCTCTTTCAGATTTCCGTAGCTATCGTACTCAACATAAGTCAAATTGTGATCTTGGCCTACCTGAGTAGACAACATTTGCCCAGAAGCAGCATGATAATTATAAGTGCCTTTGAGAGAAGCATTATTTATGCGCGCTTCGGCAATATTGCCAAAAGCGTCTTGTGCCGTAACTGTACGATACTCAAAATGGCTCTCTGCGTTTCTTTCCGTGGTTAAATACCCTGCGTCGTTATAGAGATACTCTATTTTAATCCCTTCGCTATGATTACCAAATGCTGGATATTCCAACGACAAAGGCCGACCTAGATTATTGTCGTAGGTATTGTATGTCGTGAATGTTTCCCCCCCTTTAGGCGTGTTAACCCTTACGGTAGTTGAAATAACACGTGCCGCTTCATCGTAATCATACTCGGTACTATGCCCAGACACAGATTGCTTTGTGAGTAAGCTAGGTTGTTTTGTATCCCAAACGAAAGTCGCGACCTCACCGGTACTTGTGCCGCGTTCGACAACGCGTCCAAGCGCATCTACTTCGTAATAAATACTCTGGTTATTTGCATCGAGCTCTTTTTCAAGCTCTCCAAAATCATTATACGTAAAGTGTGTTGTTCCTTGATTAGGGTCTTTTACATACACTTTACGACCAAGCCCATCGTACTTAGCTTGTATATCGTTGTTTTTTGCATCTTTAATAATAATTGGATTGCCAGCACCATCATAAGCATACTGCGTCACGCCCCCCGACGCATCTACGGTTCTAACCAGCTGCTCAAGTGAGTTATAAGCGCGAGACATTGATAATCTTTGGCCCACCGTCGGCTCGACGGTAATAGCTGTGTTTAATTTGTTGTACGAGTACGTTGTCTGTAAACGTCCCCGTGTTTGAGGGGTCTCTTTGCTGGTAGGACGCCCCAAAGCATCAAACCCGCTATAGGTTGTAAATATCGGAGAAGCACCACTTAAATACGGAGCAGACTCTTTAGCCACTAACCCTCGTGGGTTATATATCACATCATTAAAAATGTACTGCACATCGTCAAAATGCTTAGTCGCTGTACGAATACTACGCCCTAGTACATCTTTATATTCCTTTGTTTCAGGCACACCAGCCTGAGTCAACACTGTTTGCATTACAGCAAGGCTAGGTGCATTGAAATCAGGTTTTTGGTAAGCGATAAGTTGCGCTGGGAAGCCGGTGGCCTCAATTTTCACTGGGCGAGCCAGCGCATCGTAATGGGTAATGGTTACTGCACCTGTGGGGGCTGTTTCAGATTTGGGTAACCCCGTCGCAGGATCGGTGCGTACTTGTGTGACCAAGTCTATTGGCCCATTTTCTTGAATAACTCTTAATGGAAAATACCCATCGGCGCTTTCATTCTGCCCATCGTTGGTATAGGTTGTAGTAACTAAACGGCGCTGGCTTTGAGTTGACGCGGTGTTTTTTACGTACACATTCCCTGTCGTGCTGACCTTAGTGGGTAAACCATACATATTGTATGTTGTCGTGGTAGTTGCAGCGAGGGTTTGAGGGGTTAACTGAGTGCCTTCTCCGCTCGTTTCACCATGCCAGACCTTTTGTGTTTCTAGCACGCGCGTTGTCTCATTCCAACTCGCCTGTGTTTTTACTACTTTGTCATAATTCAGTTCAGCCGGTACAGAGATTGCCTGTCCCTTCACCTTATGTTTTACCTGCGTTTTGCTGTTGTAACGACTTGGCCAGCTACGCGACGCTTGTTGATAATCACCGTAGGTAGTCGTGGCATATTCACCTAATTCATCTTTTATCGTAACGTTGGCTTTTTCTACGTTATTAAACTTATCAACCGACATTACCTGATGCAGCTTATGACTAACCAGCTCGCGTGATGAGATATCATAGGTTTTGGCATCGCTACGCGTCATGTAGTACAAATAGACTCCCGGCAGATTGTGATGCGGGTTATCGCTCCAGCTATTTTCTGTACGGCTAATTATCGGGCATGCGCTCGATGCAGTTTTACACGACCAATCAGTTAAGGCAGTAGAAGCAAATACTGTCTGTGACTCAATATGAGAGCTCTCTGGGAATTTTTGCTTAAACAAGGTTCTTGTTGAAACTTGGCTCGCCAAATCTTTCTCAAGAATAGATCTAAAGCCTCTAAAACCTCGTCCCTGCGTATTATAAACAGCACCAGAATATTGATACGCTGTAGTATTTTGACTACCCACGCCGTTTGATGACAGGTGTCTAGACACCACATACATGCTCGAGGCAAAATTAAAATGATGTTCATCGACAAATCCATTTTCATCGCGCCCTGGATTATAAAAATCATCACCTTCTGATTGGCTTGAAAGCGGACGGTACTTCCACTCGCTGCGCATGCCAATGCCATTGTTAGCAGCAACCATAAGATCCACAGGTTGATAGTCGCCTTTGCTCGGAGACGTGGTTGTGGTTGCACCGTAATTTTTACTTACAAAAATTCGGTCTTCGTTATTATTGAATGGCGCAGGAGCAGCGCCTCCCTGCATTGAACACCCACTGTCGTAACAACCGTACGCGAATACGATATCGTGCAATCCTTTACCAAACGCATCGGTAGATACGTTTAAGGCACGTGTGGCCTTTAAGTCAAATCGTGGCTTGTCACTCTTAGTAATGAAGTAGCCCTTAACGTTTCCTTGCGCATCTTCTTTAAACCCTAGCGCTTTAAACTGATAAACATTTCTATCCACTTCTGGTGAAAGCGTTGCGGTAGAATATTGCCCCGTAGCGTAGGGGGCGCTCAATGCCGCACCGCACTTGGTGGCATTTTCCCAAAAAGACGCTGTTTTCCACTCTCTAACTTTTGCGCACGCACCAACCGCGATATAATCGGGCATAAGTAACTCAGAACGCCCGTCGCCGTTAACATCCATTTGTTGAAATGTCTCACTGAATTTGGGTTCCCAGCCGTACTCAGGTTCAAGGTTAGATTTAGTGGTTAGCGGTATTGTTCGACTCTCTAAACTGATGCCTAAGTCTTGCGCTGCATCAAAGTTACCATCACCTTTGTTCAGTTTTACGCTCAGCGTATCATCATTATCAATGAAACCAACCCAGTCTGATAACCCGTCGCCATTAACATCTATCAGCGTTGTATAATCTTGAAATTTAATTAAAGGCGAATCACTACTTTTACTGAAGAAAATATCTTTCTCTTTCAGAGTAATACTATTGCCCGACTTTTCTGTTAGCAGAAGAGAGAGATGTGTGGGAATTTGCCTGAAGTAACGCTTACCATAAATGGTAAAATCCCCCATGCCGTCACCGTTCATGTCACCAACAAATTGTACATTGGTGTCAAACTCAGCCCCGCGTTTTGTTGCGTTCCCATTTATAGTAAGTAAATGGATTGGCGTTCCGTTATACGGTGTACCGCTATTATCTCCTTTGTGTAAGTACAAATACAAACTGTACTGACTACTACTTCCACTTTTTATAATAAAATCTGGATATCCGTCACCATTATAATCGCTAACATTCGTGACGTTATTCCAGTGGGTTTCACTCCCCTTCGAATACACATTAAACCCAGCATTTTTAAACGTTATCGTAGATTTGTTGAGGGTATACCCAATCTGTAGCGTTCCGTCGCTTAATATTCTGAATGCATCAGAGATACCATCGATGTTGAAATCCGCTTCAAAGCAGGTACTTTGATGTGTCCACTGGTCTTTGTAACAATTGGTATAAGTCTCTAAATATTTCTGCTCAACAACCTCGCCTTCAGCATTAAAGTGCGTCAACACGTTCGTATCGCTATTCGATCTTTTATAATGCCAATCTCTTACTCCGTTACCATCAAAATCTGCCGTTATGTGCAAATTTTTAAGATATGCGGCTTTGCCAGTCGTTCCTCGCGGTAAAATGTCCGATCCGTCGTTTTTAGTCACTAATTCAGTAACGAAAAGTGGGAACTCGTCAGTCCACGAAAATGAGGTTGGCTCACTACACAAGCTGGCTCCCCCTTTGTAACCACATTCTGTGACGCTTTTAAGAAGTGGGCGAGTCGATGATTCGCTTAGCGTATAAGAAAAATTGTATTCGCGAACTTTCGTAGACGCATAGAATGTCTCGATAGCTTGAAGTCGCTGAGTACTGCGGGTTTTAGCTCCAGCGAGATACTGGGTGGAGTAATATCCCGCATTTTCATAAATAAAGCGAACCTTACGGCTGCCATCATTATTGTTATACCCTGTATACGTTATGTAAGAGAGTAGAATCTCTCCATCACTATAATCGTTTGAATAATGGTACTTAATATTGTTAGCGTGTAAGTCGCTTTCTTTTTCAATCAGCCATGTTAACGGCGTATACGCGCCAGTCGGGGTTATGCGGGCTTGATTAGATTGCCCATAAATTCGAGTGTTACCATTAGGAAGGGCGACCGTAAAATATGCAGTGCTATCAGACAGACGGCCATACTGCGTTACCGTTACAAAGCTGTCGATTTCCGTAGTATAAGTCGTGCCCGTTTGACCATAATTGCCGTCTATTGGCACTAAACGCTGCCCCTCGAAGCAAAGTTTATCGCCACCATCAAATTTGATAGCTCGATTCGTGCCATCTTGTGCCATAGTTGAACTACAACGACTAATGCTGCTACCCGCATTAAGATTCCAACCAACACCAACAAGACCATTTCCCGCTCGACTGCTATAGCTCACCGACACAGCGGGTTGCATGCCTTTTCGCCCTGGCGGAATAACAATAGGGATCTGATACGACGCAGCACCGCCGCTTACGCTTGCCTGACCATTTATCGCGCCAAAAAAGTCAGAAACAGTGGTAGCGTTAATGGCACTGTGTGAAACCGGTGCCCCACCGTGAGCCGAAAAATCAAATTTATCTGCCGAACCAGGCTTAACTTCTAAGGGTGCGCTGTATTCACCCACACTATCGCAAAGGCGGGCTTTCGAATCAGGATGCGTCAAGCACGCGACAATTTTATAGGTATAAATTTTCGACAACAAAGTGGTCGAATCGGTATACTCATCGCCCGTGATGACCTCGGGAATTTCAACATATTGTGCTAAAGAATCTATTGCCCCATCTTTACGTACCAATTTATACGAATCAGCGTACACATTCTCAGTCCAAGTTAATGTGACGGGTTGCAATGTATCGGCACTCGCGTACGCAGGAAGTGACATCAAAGCAATAATACCGATTAGCATGCGCAAATATGGCATAATCCAATACAATTTAGATAAAGAGCGCGGTGAAGTTAAGTGGCTAGTCATTAGCACAAAATCCTGTTGAAACATCTTCTATTATTTTAAGCGAGTCAATCATCACACGAACTTGTTTAGAACTCGGGCAAATGACCTTACTCACTTAATAAAAATTCAGCTTTTAGCGGTGCGGAAGCAAACACATTAAGTAACGACCTAAGTGTTTAAAATTCGCCCCTATTAAGAACAAATACATCAGTGACTGTGCAATTTACCTGCTACAGAGGTGGAGGGTGATTTCACTGTCCTTAGTAAAGCTCATTTAGCTAACCCACTATTCTACTTCAAAAATAATAAAAAACTAGCCAAAGTTGAGCATGGTGTGAAAGAAGGCGACGATGTGCAAACACCTTTCATCAGAAGTAAAACATCCACGAAGTACACGAACTACCCTTTACGGTGAAAAGCGGAACACGTATGTTCAATTACCAGAGCAGAAAAAAGCCTCAAAAACTCGCAATAGCCGCTCTGTCTTCACATTGTTTATGCATATGAAGATAGTTTTGTTGTCGCATGAGCAAACAGCACTCATCCACCTTGAGTGCTTAATTTCATCGAAACCAATTCAATTCTTTTACGTGGTAGCATCAGCATTAAAATCGGAGTGAAAACATACATAGATAGCAATGAATTCGTAAAAAAACATCTAAACGATGTTTCTAAAGAAAGTAAGAAAATAGCATATACCTCAATACAGGCTTGTTCAGCTCAAGATAAATTCACAGAACGAATAAGCGCAGCCTCAATTCGAGTTTGAAAAGTAGTGCAATCATGCGCAAAAAGAGTGTTAATCTTCCTATAGCGCTGTACTACATGCCTCTGCAATACTTTGCAGATAAAACTTGTACCATTAAATTCACTGAAAATGCCTTACACGCATTACAATGAGCCATGTTTTACTTTTAAAGGCATCTCTTTTTAAAAGTAAAAAAAGAAATGCCTTTTCACGAGTCGTCATTGAGCTCTAATGGCAAGCTAATAAAGAAATGTTTCGTCAGCGAATAGCACGTTATGTGAACGTTCAACTATTTACCCTAGAGGCTACTCCTGCAACGCAGGGCTTTTGCCAACCGGCAACGGCCCGTCTTCCCTATACAGCAACAGGTGCAGGTATGGCTGGATGAGGGTCATAACCCTCAAGTTCAAAGTCATCAATGGTGTAATCAAACAATGAATCAGGTTTACGTTTAATGACTAACGTAGGAAATGCTTTAGGTTCACGCGTAAGCTGTTTTTTCGCCTGCTCAATATGGTTCATGTAGAGGTGAACATCCATACCGAACCATACGATTTCGCCCACTTCGTAGCCGGTCTGCTCCGCCAACAGCGTCGTAATAAATGCCAAATTAGCAATGTTAAAGGCAAGACCTAGGTAAGAATCACATGACCGTTGTACCATTCCACCAGAAAGCTTGTTTGTGTTCGGATCCACATAAAATTGGTAGTGCTTGTGACACGGTGGAAGCGCCATTTGATCTAGCTCTCCAACATTCCATCCATCAAATATAATTCGTCTTGAAGATGGGTTATGTTTTAATAGATCAATCACCTGAGATATTTGATCGATCTCTTGTCCGTCTTCGGTTTTCCATCTACGCCACTGTTTTCCATACACAGGCCCCAAATCCCCCCACTTTTGCGCGAATGCATCATCAGCCAATACTCGCTGCTCAAACGCTTCCATCGTAATTGACTTGTCGGGGCTGCCATCTGGTTGAGCATCAATAAACTTTTTATAAGGCCAATCACTCCAAATATGCACGTTCTGTTCAACTAACTCTCGAATATTGTGGCCACCAGACAGCATCCAGAGCATCTCTTTAAATGCCGTTTTCCAGTATACTCGCTTTGTAGTGAACACAGGGAAGCCTTCTGATAAATCAAAGCGCATCGTATGTCCAAAAACCGCTTTAGTCCCAACACCAGTTCGGTCTATTCTTTCGCTGCCCTTTTCTAGCAGCAGTGACAATAAATCTAAGTATTGTTTTTCAGGATGTATATTCATTTGGTTTAATTACTACATTAAGCGTTCGGTTGTTTGCTTGTTATCGAAGCTGAGTTGTTTTTACTATATGCCCAAATAATCAAGCCTAGTCCGGCGAAAATCATCGGTAGTGACAAGATCTGGCCTTGAGAGATAATACCGCCATACAAGCCAATATGTGCATCAGGCTCTCGGAAATATTCGATAATAAAACGGAACGTACCATAACCCAGTAAAAACAGGCCGCCAACTGCGCCTGTTGGTCGTGGTTTTGCTGAATAAAGCCAAAGTATCGCGAACAATACTACGCCTTCTAATGCGAATTCATATAACTGCGATGGATGACGCGGCAGCGGCCCTGCCCCCGGGAAAATAACTGCCCACGGTACGTCGCTGGTTCGTCCCCATAACTCGGCATTGATGAAGTTTCCTACACGCCCTGCGCCCAAGCCAATGGGAACAAGCGGCGCCACGAAATCCCCCACAGCGAGAAACGACGTATTGGTTTTACGGGCGGTATAAAACAACGAAGCAATCACACCCATTAGGCCGCCATGAAATGACATGCCGCCTTCCCATATGCGAAATAGATAAAGAGGATCGTCGAGAAACAAGCCGAACTGATAAAAAAATACGTACCCTAAGCGACCACCCAAGATTACGCCCATGAATCCCCAGAAGAGCATGTCGCTCACTTGATCTTTGCTCCAGCCAATTTGATCTCGGCGATGGTTAGCCAAAAGATAAGCCGCAATAAATCCAATTAAATACATCAACCCGTACCATTTGGGGCTGATTGGCCCAATAGTAAAAATAGCGGGATCGATAATCGGTAACGTGTAATGAGTATCCGACATGGAGGTTTTATCCTAACAACATACGCAGGCTGACAATAACCAGAAAGCCTGCAAAAATCTTTTTCAATAAGTGTGTATCAAGCGCATTGCTAATGCGCGCACCCAGCGTGGCAGTAAACGTTGACGTTAATATTATGCCTAACGTAGCGGGTAAATATACGTAACCTACCGCGTGCGACGGTAGCTCCGGCTGATTCCAACCCGCCACGATGTAGCTTGCCGTACCAAATACGGCAATCACCAAACCGCAAAAAGCAGCGCAGCCGATAGCGAGTTTAACATTAACACGAAACCAAACCAATGCAGGCACCATCAATGCCCCACCGCCAATCCCCATAAACGCTGAGATATTGCCAGTAATAAAACCGATTGAGGTCAAAATTTTCGGAGACATGTCATGTTTTGATGTTCTACGCCCACCAAATGCCATCTGTAAAGCAATGAGCGCTAATAAATAGGCAAAAATATTCTTTAACGCTTCACCTGATATCTGACTGGCAATTTGTGCTCCAACAACTGCGCCAAGTGAGATACCCAATGCACACCATTTCACTATCGTCATGTCTAGGTTTCCATAGCGATAATGTGCGCGGCTAGATGACATGCCCGTCAGAATAATAGTAGACAGCGAGGTGGCCACGGCCATTGGCATAGCGACAGAAAGTGGCAACATCAGCTCTTGAGTAAATAAATATAAAAGCACTGGCACAATGACAATGCCACCACCAATACCGAGCATACCTGCCAGTACGCCCACCACTGCGCCTAAGAACAAACAAATAATAAAAATAGACACCTGACTTCCTTGATTAAATACCGGCTCTGACCAATCCGCCTAAACCGATAGATTCCAAATACACATTAACATATTCACGCACCTGTAACGGGTGCTCTAACTTGAGGACTTTTTCTAGCAACGCATGTGCGTCAACTAGGGTGGTACTGCGAATCGCCCATTTTACCTTAAGCAAATTGTGGCTATTCATACTCAGTTTTCGATACCCCATCGCCATCAACAGAATTGCACCGCCCGGCTCGCCCGCCATTTCACCGCAAACGGTAACAGGCACGTTATGTTCATTCGATGTACTAATAATACTGCAAAGCGCATTCAATACCGCAGGGTGATAACTATCGTAAATGCTGGCAACACGTGGATTGTTGCGGTCAACGGCCAATAAATACTGCGTTAAATCGTTTGTGCCGACAGAAAAGAAATCGACTTTGTCGGCAAGATGAGACAGCTGATAAATCACCGCGGGTACTTCAAGCATCACACCAATTTCAGGCATGTTAACCTGCTCGCCACGTTGCTTTGCCTCTTCGCACACTTCATGATATGCCTGACGGATCAAGCGACGAGACTCTCTCACTTCTGCCACCGTGGTTATCATCGGAAGCATAATCTTTAAATTATTCAGACCAATACTTGCTCGGAGCATGGCTCTTACCTGAACAAGAAAGATCTCAGGGTGATCCAACGTCAAACGAATACCACGCCACCCCAAAAATGGATTTTCCTCTGCTATTGGAAAGTAAGGTAACGGCTTGTCTCCGCCCACATCCAAGGTGCGCATGGTAATACTCTTTTGCGGATTTACCGACAGCAGTGATTTGTACAGTGCCATTTGTTCATGTTCAGAAGGAAAACGCTCCCGCATCATGAAGGGCACTTCAGTGCGATAAAGACCAACGCCCTCGCCCTGATTAAAATGACTATTTTCTAACTCGGCAGACAGCCCTGTATTAATCAACAATGAGAGAATTTCGCCGTCTTGCGTCACAGTCGGTAAGTCAGCTTGCTCTTGAATGCGGTGAGACAGCTCCTGCTCTTCTTTAACCAGCAGAGCAAATTCATTTTTCACCGAATCAGACGGATTAACAATCACCTCGCCTGAATACCCATCTAGTAATAACGGCTTGCCGTCTAGCACAGACAGAGGTACATCTGTTAATCCCATCACAGCGGGAACGCCCATCGCTCGCGCTAAAATGGCAGCATGCGAGTTGTTAGAACCGCGCATCGACACAATGCCCTGAAGCTGCCCTGAAGGGTATTCAGCCAACATCGACGCCGTGACTTCATCCGCCACTAGCACAAAGGCTGATTTCGGGCGTTCTGTGCGAAACACCTCTCCCATGCCCACAATGTTAGCGAGAATACGATTAGACAAATCTTCTACATCGACTGCACGCTCTTGCATGTAGGGATCACTCATGCTTTTAAATTGCTGAATGTACTGCTCTACGACATATTTTAAACTGCTTCCCGCGTCCCAGCCTTCGCGTATATGGGCTTCAACCTCATGGCCGAGGCTGTTGGCATCTAAGAGGTGATGATAAATTTGGAAGATCGCCGCCACGTCTTCAGGCACCTCTCCCGCCATTCGTGACGAGAGTACGTTAACCTGTTCTCGTGTCGCAAAGACGGCATCTCGATATAGCGAGATTTCTTTATCCGCGTGGCGCGTATGTTTGGGCACATAGCTTTGCAAGGTTACGCGATAGTTCGATACAAAGCCGGTTCCCATCGCTAAACCTGACGAACCGGGAACTCCCATCAAAGACTTTTGATAATTTGGTGGGGTTTCTTCACTCGGCGTGAAGTAACCCCGAGCTTCTGCGTGTTTAATTTCAAGCGCAAGCTGCGCAGCAAGGGTAACGAGAAAGGCTTCTTCGTCTTCGCTAAAACGGCGCTTGCGTTTTTGCTGAAGTGTAATCACACCTAACACTTTGCGCTGATGAATAATCGGCGCGCCTAAGAAGGCATGGTACTGCTCTTCTTTTACTTCAGGATAGTGCTTAAAGCGTGGATGTGAACGGGCATCGCTGACGTTAAGCGGTTCTTCGCGTTGGCCAATCAAGCCTATTAGGCCTTCAGAAAAACCAATCGCCACACTGCCAATTGCCGATTTGGCTAACCCTTCCGTCGCCATCATTAAAAAGTGTTGTTTGTCATAGTCGGCAAGGTAAATAGAGCAGCTATCTACTGCCATAGACTGTTGTAAGCGGCTCGCCAAATGCTTAAGCGCATCCTCTAAATGAGGAATCTTATTCACTTCCTGAACAATACGCTTAAGCGTGGTTAGCATAGTGAAAGCACCTAACTTTTACGACGACGTTTATGATGATAGCTTCGTTGTTGGCGTTGACTATCAGGCATAGCCACATGGGCGAACTCTTTCATCACCCTGCGGTACACATCCCGCTTAAACGACACTACATTTCGAATAGGATACCAATAGCTAACCCAACGCCAATCGTCAAATTCAGGATGACCAGATTTAAGCACATCAACATCGCTTTCGTTGCATGACAACTGCAACAAAAACCATTTCTGTTTTTGACCTATACACACTGGATTACTACCTTGACGAATTAAACGTTTAGGCAGCTTATATCTCACCCAGTTTTTCGTTACTGCAAGAATCTCAACGTCGTTTGGCGATAGTCCGACTTCTTCATGTAACTCTCTGAACATCGCTTGTTCAGCAGTTTCCCCATCATCAATTCCGCCTTGCGGGAACTGCCATGAATGCTGGCCATAGCGTTTTGCCCAAAATACTTGCCCTATTCTATTGCAAATCACTATGCCGACATTCGCGCGGAATCCTTCGGCATCAATCACTTAGACTCCCGGGCACTCAATTCTATAAACTGGTTCCATTCTTCCACAAACTACGCTGTAATCAAAGCAATAAAATTATCGTGGTAAGAAAGCCCTCTAAGTAGGGACTGTTTGAGCAATATTACGAGTAAAATCAGGATACAAATAATGGGCAACGTACTTCTTTTCATGTTTGTGCTACTCGGGTTGAGCTATATCCCTTTTGCTGGAGGGGATCTTTACGTCGGCCATTTTGTGCATAAAGCCCTGCCTATTTTACTCCTCCTTGGTGTCGTGCTCTTCAAACTGGTAAAAACACGGCAAGCTACTTATGTATTCATCGCGTTAGCGCTGAGTTTTAGTGCCAGTGGCGATATGCTGATCGAATTTAGCTTTTTACATGGGCTTATCGCGTTTGCGTTCGCGCAGTTTTGTTACAGCACAGGTTTCTTTTGTTTTCGTAGTCCGACTAAACACTCTATGCCCTTAGCGGTATTGCTCGGTATAGTTTTCACGTTAGCCATTATATTGGTAGCACCAACCGCAGGTGAATTAAAAATAGCGGTTGCTTGCTACATTGCCAGTTTGGGGCTCATGACACTAACCGCAGCCTATACACTTGCAGCAACCCGTTGGATTATGGTTGGCGCACTGACGTTCACTGTATCAGATGGCCTGATTGGGCTAACGGAGTTTGTGACGCCAATCCCTTATTCCAGTCAGTGGATTATGCTAACCTATTACGCTGCACAACTATTTATCGTGAAAGGTTTTCTGGAGATTGCCGTTGAATATCCAACCCGCCAAACACCCGCCCACGTCCATCAATGAGTTGGTTAAACGCGCCGAGGTGCTTGCTGGACTGAGTTTGGGCGAGCTTGCTAACCTTGCCGACATTCACATTCCAAAGGACTTCAAGCGGGATAAAGGCTGGACTGGGCAGTTGCTTGAGCACTATTTGGGCGCAGAGGCAGGCTCAAACCCAGAGCAAGATTTTCCCGAACTCGGTGTTGAACTCAAAACCATTCCCATCGACGCCAACGGAATGCCGTTAGAAACTACCTACGTGTGTTATTGCCCGCTACAAAACATAGCGGGCATCAAATGGGCGACTAGCAATGTGCGCAACAAACTGGCTTGCGTGCTTTGGATACCCATTGAAGGAAGCCGAGATATACCCGTGAGCGCCCGACGTGTGGCGTCTCCATTTTTATGGTCTCCCAGTCATGAACAGCTTCACGCGTTACAATCAGATTGGGAAGAACTAATGGAGATGATCTCACTCGGAGAGATCGAGAATGTTACGGCCAGGCATGGCGAGGTACTGCAAATCCGGCCTAAAGCAGCCGATGGTAGCGTGCTAACAGATGCAATTGGTTCTAAAGGCACCCTAATTAAAACACGCCCCAGAGGCTTCTACTTACGTAAACAGTTCACAGGCGCGCTACTAGCTCAGCACTTTGGCCTTTAGCCAGAACGCGCCTAGCGTCAATCATGGGTGTGAGGTTGGATTATCTCTTAGCATGGCAACGCCAAGGCCAATAAACCAAAGTATTTGCCCTAACCCAAATAGCGCGGTGGTGATATCAAAAAACGGATTGCCTGATAAAAATGACAATGTCGAGAACAGCGTAAGTACACCTGCCACACTAACTAATGCCCCCCAATAGTGAAGCAGCCGGCTATAGACGTTATGTTTCAATCCGACGTAGGTGATTGCCAACACCCATATTGCACCGATTAGCTCAATGCCGCCACCTAACGCGTCAACCACAATACCAATGGTGCGATCAATCGTTAGCGCTTGTACTGGATCGAGCTCGTGAAATTTAGCCACCGCACTTAAACTGGTAATGAAGATAAAGCTACTGGCAAGAACAAAAGCCGCCCAGATATACCCCACCACAGCGGTGCATGCCATTAGCTCAGGTGCAACGTTTTTCATGCGTTGGTGCAGTGCATGCACCAATACCACCAGCATAAAGCTAAACAAAATACCAATCACAAAGTAGCCTGAAATAAATACATCTCTATTTTCAAGCACAAAAGATAGGTAGCGTTCCGGCGTGTCATACCCTGTGGCGTCAATCAACCCAAAAAACAACACAAAACCAAACAAATACGTACATGCCTCGATAATAGCAGCGATTCCGCCCCATTTTTGAAGTGTCATGATAATTCCAGTCAAAGTTAAGCGTGCCAAGCACAATAATATATATGACTGAACAGTAACATCTTTAAAAAAGCAATGGTGTATGAAAGTGTTTCAAGATATAAATATCGAAAAATCAGTTAGATAATGAATAGTAGGCACGTTGGCAAACGCGCGAAAATCGCGTCTGCCAACATCGATTAGAATGTATGCTGCTGAATTATTGAGGCGTACGCAACACCATCAAGCGAATTTCGGTCATATCTTCGATGGCATAGCGAATTCCTTCCCGCCCAAGCCCCGATTCTTTTACGCCGCCATATGGCATATTATCAACGCGCCAGCTGGGCACATCACCAATCACAACACCACCAACATGCAATTCATCCCAAGCTCGGTACGCTTTATAGATATCACGGGTAAATACGCCAGCCTGCAAGCCAAAAACACTGTTATTGACTTCTTTTAGTGCCGCATCAAAATCAGAGAACGCGCTAAGCACTGATAACGGGCCAAATGCTTCCTCTGCATTTGCCTTTGCGCCATGAGGAACATTTTCAAGCACGCAAGCTTGCAACATAGCCCCCTCTCGTTGACCCCCACATAGCACTGAAGCGCCTTTTGCGGTTGCTTCTTCAATCCAATTTTCTAGCCGTTTTGCTTCCGACTCAGAAATCATTGGCCCGATAAACGTGTCTTCGTCAAGAGGATCGCCATGCGTCAACGCTTTTACCGCATCAACGTAACGGGTCTTGAATTCAGCATAAATAGACTCGTGCACCAGTATCCTTTGCACACTGATACAGCTCTGTCCAGACTGGTAATAGGCTCCTACAATTAAACGATCAATCGCATCGTCAAGATCAGCATCTTCATCAACAATACATGCGGCATTGCCTCCGAGCTCCAGCACGACAGGCTTTTTACCCGCTCGGGCTTTCAGGTCCCAACCTACGTCTGGCGATCCCGTAAAACTAAGCAATTTAAGACGCTCGTCGGTTGTAAATAAATCAGCCCCATCTCGGCTACAAGGTAATATAGAAAAAGCCCCTTCGGGCAAATCGGTTTCAGCCAATATTTCACCAATAACTAGGGCCCCCAATGGCGTACGGCTGGCAGGTTTAAGTACAAAGGTGCACCCTGCCGCAATTGCAGGCGCAATTTTGTGAGCGGCCAAATTCAATGGAAAGTTAAAGGGAGAAATAAACGAACAAGGGCCTATCGGCACTTTTTTGGTCATTCCCTGATAGCCTTTCGCACGCTCGGTGATTTCAAGGTTGATCTGCTCACCATTTATCCTTACGGATTCTTCTGCTGCCACGCGAAATGTATCAATCAAGCGCGTGACTTCGCCCTTTGCATCTTTGATTGGCTTACCTGCTTCAATGCACAGCATATAGGCCAATTCGTCAAACCGCTCTTGAAAACGTTTAACACAATGGTTCAACACTGCCTGACGCTCGTAAGGCTTCATTTTAGCCATCGCCGGCTGACTTTTTTCCGCTGCATCAATGGCTTTATCAATTACGTCGGCACTGGCCATGGCTACTGTCGTCACCGTTTCGCCTGTGTATTTGTTGGTTACCTGCAAATCCTGATTCGCGAATACTGGCTTGCTCGCAAGAAAATAGGGATAGGCTTTTTCAAGTGTTTGCGTTGTCATGCTCACTCCTTTACAGTTTTTCGCTCAATTCACGGATAGTGTGGTTTAGGGTTTTATCGTTCAGGCTATAATCAACCGCCACATCAATCAGATGCACGCCCTCTTCCTCCAAGCAATGTTCTACTTGCTCAATAAGGGCCTGCGTTGATTCTATACGCCACCCTTTGGCACCGTAACTTTCTGCATATTTTACAAATTCCGGATTTCCATAATCCAGCCCATAATCACCAAATTGCATATTGGCTTGCTTCCACTTAATCATGCCATAGGCATTATCACGTAAAATGATCACCACAATGTGCAGGTTTAATCTTACGGCTGTTTCAAGTTCTTGGGAGTTCATCATAAAGCCCCCATCTCCGCACACCGCGATAACCGGCTTCTCGGGATACACCATTTTTGCCGCCATCGCCGACGGCAAACCTGCCCCCATAGAAGCCAGCGCATTGTCTAGCAATAAGGTATTCGGCTGAGCAGCGGGGTAATTGCGCGCAAACCAAATTTTGTACACGCCGTTGTCCAGCGTAACGATACCATCGGCGGGCATCGCTTTGCGTATGTCTTTTACAAACCTTTCTGGCAAAATTGGAAAGCGGTCATCATCTTCTGATTCACCACGATGTTCCGTATACGCTTTGTGGACTTGTTTGAAAAAGCTGAACTCCCAATGAGACTGCCGCGCGATCTTTTCTTTAATCTGCCAAATGCTGTTTGCAATGTCCCCCGTCACTTCTAACTGTGGAAAATATACGGGGTCGACGGTGGCCGTCTCAAAATTGACATGAATAACTTTTGTGCCGCCGTGCTTCATGAAAAACGGTGGTTTTTCCACGACATCATGACCTACATTGATAATTAAATCCGCTTTTGACAATGCCTGGTGCACAAAATCACCATCTGACAATGCCGTGTTACCAATAAACAAATCATCTCGCTCATCTAATACGCCCTTGCCCATTTGCGTTGAGACAAAGGGGATACGGGTTTTGTCTACAAATTCACGTAGCATTTTACTGGTGAGCTTGCGGTTTGCACCGGCTCCAATCAAAATAATTGGTGAGGTAGCCTGTTCAATCATATCTACGGCACGACTGATAGCTTTGTATTCTGCAATAGGGCGACGAACCAAACTCGCTTCCAGCAATTTGGCAGAGGTAGTTTCAGCAGCAATATCTTCTGGTAATTCAATATGAACAGCGCCGGGACGCTCCTCTTGAGCCACTCTGAAGGCTTCGCGAATCACAGACGGAATACGATCGCCACTCACCACTTGCGAGGTATATTTCGTAATCGGTCGCATCATATCGACAATATCAATAACCTGAAATTTACCTTGTTTGCTGGTTTTTATCGGCTTTTGCCCTGTAATAATCAAAATAGGCATCGCGCCTAGCTGGGCGTAGGCAGCCGGCGTAACCAAATTCGTAGCGCCCGGCCCTAGTGTTGACAAGCATACGCCAACTTTACCGGTTAAGCGGCCATAGGTAGCAGCCATAAATCCTGCGGCTTGTTCGTGACGTGTAAGAATGAGTTGAATGGGCGACTCGCGTAATGACTCTAACAAGTCGAGGTTTTCTTCACCAGGAATCCCAAAGATGTATTCCACCCCTTCTGCTTCCAGCGCCCTGACAAATAAATCCGAAGCTTTCATTCCCTCTCCTTAGTTGCATGTAAATTGAACCCGTGCCCATCAGTATAGTTAAAATATTAATGGTCAATGGTTTGTTCAAACATCAAGTCGGTAGAGCAATTTGTAACCTGAATCAGATATTTAGGATCAAAAATGCATTCAAATACTAAAAAACGAGGGAAGGTTAAGATAATTTAATTTCTATTTATTCGGGCTGGTTAGCATTCACGCAAGCTGAACCAACACAGTTCAACGACTACGACTGCCGAAAGACATCTTCTTCGAGTTTGTCATTCTGGTCTTTGCCCATTGCCTGAATATATTTAATAAATACGCCGCTTAAAAATTTTTCAGAATTGAATCCTAAACGTTTGGCGACGGATGACACCTTAGTGTCGGTTTGCATCAACACTTTTTTCGCATATTCGAGGCGATAGTGGTAAATAAAAGCACGGAAGTTTCGGTTTAATATAGACCGCGTTGCAACAGCAAGTGCAACAGGATCAACCTTCGCACTGTCAGCAACCTGACGGATGCGCAGACCTATTTTTTTATAGGCTTTTTGGCGGATTATCGCATCTTCAGCTTTACGTAACGTGTCGCGTAAATACGCGTCACTGTATGCTTGCTTCAACAGTGACTCATCATCAATGGGTGACGGAGAATAACGTCGTCTTTCCATTAACGTAATGAGCGTCAGAAATAATGTTAACGAATACAATAAGTTTATGGTGCTTAACCAAATTGAGGACACCCCCAAAGAAAACATCGCCAGCGCAGTCAATGCTATCGCACCAAACGCCGAGAGCATGATCAGTACAAAGCCCCAATTCACGCGCTGAAACTTATAAAAATGTACATCCACAACCTGCTCAGATAAGTTCTGATGGTAGGTACTAAGCCACTCTAGCGCTTGAACTGTAAGCGCAAGCATAACAAAACCCGCAAATAATACCGGTAAGTAATGCTGCCAATATTGAGTTAGATTACCGACAGGTGGCGCATCAAAGAGAGCTAATTTATCACTCGCAGAAAGCACCAAATACGGAATCTCGCCTAACAACATAAACACAGTTGGCAGATAAAAGCGCCAACTTTTTTGCAGGGGCTTCTCATATAGAAGCTGCCGAACTCCCAACAGTAACCAAGTACATATCAATATGGGTAAAAATTGAAAGCCGCCCGCAAGAGCAATCCATGATTCTGCTCCCCCGTAGGCGCGAATCGCTTCATCTAGCAAGGTGACTGGCCAACACAGTAAACTTAGCAATAAATAAGTCTGATGGGGAAAACGGTCATAACGACTCCAAAATAGAAACATAGGAATCGACCACGCCACCAGCATAAACGTGATGAAATATTGATAGTAAGTACCAACATCAATCATACAATATTGATTACCATAATGTTGATTACCATAATATTGATTACCAGTAAGCGTCTAAACCGAGGGCAACGGCACGACTTTGCTCCATCACATTGAGTAGCGAAGCGACTTTTTCGTCACACCATAGCATTAATTCGTCTTTGCCTTGAATATCGGCCGTATTCAGTTGCGCCTTTAAACTAAATAACGTATTCAGCTCTTCTATTCCGCTTAAAATATCTAGCCAAGGCGCACGAAATTGATCCCGTCGTTCCGGAAACAAGTTACCGAGAATAAACCCAGTGAACAGCGTTTGTCGCAGCATGGATTGCTGCGCGATATACTCGTGGGCATTCAAACGCTTATTACGTGGCATATTTTGCAAAATATTATGCCAACCTTGCGACAACCACCCCTTCGCGTGTTCAATCAACGATGAATCATAGCCAGACGACTCCTGACGCCAGGGTTTATCGTAGAGGGTTCTGGCAATTTTTAGCTGTAAGGCAACATTGTCACGGCTTTCAATACGCTTGTCGGGAGCATAATTTTGTATGATGCCTTCGCTGATACCACGTAAATAGCTCAATAGCTCTGGGTTATTGCTAAGTTTCTTTCTAAATGGCCCCTTTTTAGAACGCAGCTCTTTAATGCTCATTAGCTGCTCAACCCAAAACCAGTCGGTTACTCTCAGCATTAACGCTTTATGTAAATCAAGCATCGTACGACATTGCAACAATGGCAATAATAATGTGAGGGTTTGCAGTAGTAATTGCATGCCCATGACCATATGCGCTAAATCGCGAACTTTTCTATGTTCTAAATAACACGACTCATGGTGCTGCCAATATGCCAATGCGTATTCTGCAGCACGAATAAAGCCCTCTTCGCATGTGGTATGAGGATCGACCGATAGAAACGCATCCATCGCCTTACTGCTAATCGAACGGTTTTTAGCCAACATGTAGCCTCTAGCCGCCTTACTCATATTGCCTACACGCGCATTAGTAACATCGCTCAAGCGTTCTGCTAGCTCAAAAATCAAAGATACATCGCCTTGCTTAAGTTCTAGCTCAACTTCACTGATGGGAACAGATTGTTTGTCGACACGAATCGTACCAAGGTCGCACACCAACTCGATGATTCCTTTGTCACCAAAATCAAGCAAAAACTCAGAACGGGTAAAATCAGTGGTAAATAACGGCTGAATGCGCTTTTGAAGGTCATCTACCGACAGCGACTCAGGAAATATCTCTCGGTCGAACAAGCTAAGATCTGGCTGTGGCTCGCGAATATCGACGTTATATTCAGGGCGGCTATGCAAACCTGCCACGACTTTTCCGGCGGTTTTGATAGTTTGTTCAAACTTACCATCACGGCCTCGAATACGAAGGCCAATGTCATGGCGACGTAAAAGATTATCAGGAGTATCGTAATACTGATTAAACAATGTGTACTCCGAGCGGGTGACTTTGGCGTCAAGTGAAGGCAGAAATCGATTTTCTATCTGTGATTTCGCATCACCGCTCACAATAAGTTTTAGTTCTAATTCTGTAGCCATTTAAACCAAGGAATATCGCCAATAATGATCAAAATCATAACACCAAATCCTTGTTCACAGTGAAGAAAACCACAGAATACGCTTAAATTAAATCGAAGCTTGCCTTTATAAGCATCAATTAATACCATCTATGTCATCACTGGAAGACATGTAGAAAAAAATGCGTCTATTAATTGCTATTTTTTCGTTGATGTTTGTGAGCCTTTCTGTGAATGCACAGGACTCGGAACAAACGAACAACGAAACAGACGGTGAAGTCCGTTATATTACCGATGATCTGTACACTTACCTTCATGCAGGTCCTGGCCGAAACTACCGAATTTTAGGTTCAGTGTTAGCCGGAACAAAAGTCATTCAATTGCAGTTTGATTCAGAGAATAATTTCGCTGAAATTATCGATGACAAGCAGCGTACGGGGTGGGTAGATGCAAGCTTTATTACCCAAAGCGAAAGTCTCCGAGAGCAGCTACCTGAGTTGCAAGAATCATTGAAACTTACCAGTTCAGGTTTGAATGAGGAAAAACAATCTAACGACTTATTGAATCAGCAAATAGAAGATCTTCGCTCTCGGAATAACCAATTACAGAGTGACTTGAACGCGCTGACGGCAAGTAACAACGAACTTAAAGCTAAACTGCAAAATCAAGACAAGTCAGAACAAATGGAATGGTTAACCCGTGGTGGTATTATTGCCCTAATCAGTGTGATTATCGGTGTTATTATTGCCTATTTGCCGAAAAAACGACGCCGAAATGATCAATGGATGTAGTGGTTAGACCATTACGCTATTTACTAGAAAACGCTTACTAATAAAGGCGTTAGCCATCTATCTAAGTAAAACAAATGACGCCTGAATAACAATTCAGGCGTTTTTTCTTGTTTCAATCATTGTTCCTATGAAACCCTGCGCTTATACTCCGCAAAATTTTAACTGTTGCATCGGGAGATGTGCGCATCATGTTCAAAGCGAGCGAACTCAAAAAACCTGACTATCAACTGCCCTCTTTGAGTGAGTTGGAATCGATAATTTCAGATAATTACATCGTCGACGAAAATGCCTATTTGCAAGAGTTGCTCTCTCTTATAGAGCGCGACCAAGGGTCAATGAGTGCAATCAAAGAAGATGCAACAGATCTGATTAGCGCAGTCAGAAAAGAAGCAAAAGGCGGAGACGGTATCGACGCGTTTTTGCAGCAATACAGCTTAGACACCACCGAAGGTGTCATTCTCATGTGTTTAGCAGAAACACTATTACGTATTCCCGATGCAGATACCGCTGACGCACTTATCAAAGATAAGCTGTCAGGCGCAAATTGGCGCAAACACCTAAAAAGCAGTGATTCTTTGTTGGTAAATGCGTCGACGTGGGGGTTAATGCTTACAGGTAAAGTCTTTCGGTTGGGCACTGATCAAACGAAAAGCGGTGAAACCTTACTAAATAAAATGATCAGCCGCTTGGGTGAGCCAGTTGTTCGTAACGCCATGTATGCAGCAATGCGAATCATGGGTAAGCAATTCGTGCTTGGTCGTACCATCGACGAGGCGATTAAAGCTAGCCGCAGCCAGCGTAAAGATGGCTACACCCATTCATACGATATGCTCGGTGAAGCAGCCTACACCATGGAGGATGCGAAAAAGTATTACGATGCTTACGCCAATGCGATCCGTAAACTGGGTGTCCAGAATATTAACGATACTTACCCACTTCCACCGACAATTTCAATTAAACTATCTGCTCTTCATCCACGCTACGAAGTCGCCAATGAAGCGCGCGTGTTAAATGAAATGTCTGACACCGTTATTCAACTTGTGGCCTTGGCTCGCGAGCAAAATGTCGGTGTTAGCATTGATGCCGAAGAGATGGATCGCCTTGAGTTATCTCTGAAACTAATCGAAAAAGTTTATCGTAGTGATGCTGCCAAAGGATGGGGAAATCTAGGGGTAGTGGTGCAAGCTTACTCAAAGCGTGCCCTTCCCGTATTGATGTGGTTAACACAATTGTCGAAAAGTCAGGGCGACATCATTCCAGTCAGGCTGGTAAAAGGCGCTTATTGGGATACTGAAATTAAAGAATGCCAGCAAATGGGTCTAGACGGTTATCCGGTATTTACACGAAAAGCCGGCACCGATGCCAGTTACCTAGCGTGTGCGCGTTTCTTACTGTCTGAGCAAACTACCGGTGCCATTTATCCGCAGTTCGCAACCCATAATGCTCACACTTTAGTGTGTATTCGTAAAATGGCAGAAAAACATAATCGTGAGTATGAGTTCCAGCGTTTACACGGCATGGGCGAAGAGCTCTACGATACTGTCATATCACGTACTGACAATCTTAACGTTAGAATCTATGCGCCCGTGGGCGCGCATAAAGACTTGCTGCCTTACTTGGTGAGACGTCTTCTAGAAAATGGCGCAAACAGTTCCTTTGTACACAAGCTTGTCGATCCTAAAACGCCAATCAGCACACTCGTGGATCATCCTGTAGAAACATTGGCTCAACAACCCACACTTGCAAACCATAAAATTTGCCTGCCCACCGATATTTTTGCTGACAGACGTAATTCACAAGGAGTTAATTTGAATATTAATAGTCAACATCACGCCTTCATGGACAAAGTGAAATCTTTCTATGGCAAAACATGGACTGTCGGCAGCATCGTAAACGGTAAAACCCTGACATCAGGCACTAAGCATCAAGTGAGCATGCCACAAAACAAGAGCGTGACGGTTGGTCATATTCATTGGGCTAATGAAAGCCAAGCAAAAGACGCTATCAACATTGCTCATGCCGCCTTTCCTGTTTGGTCGCGTACTACAGTGGAATCGCGTGCGCTTATGCTTGAAAAGTTGGCCGATCTATTAGAACAACACAGTCACGAGCTGATTGCACTGTGCAATATGGAAGCAGGAAAAACGTTGCAAGATGGCATTGATGAAGTACGCGAAGCCGTGGATTTTTGCCGTTACTATGCGCAACAAGGCCGTGCATTGTTTGCCTATGAGGGGCCGCTTCCAGGCCCAACGGGCGAGCGCAATGAGCTATTTAACGTGGGTAAAGGCGTATTTGCGTGTATTAGTCCTTGGAACTTCCCGCTAGCCATTTTCTTAGGCCAAATTGCCGCAGCATTAGTGACAGGTAATACTGTGGTCGCCAAACCCGCTGAACAAACCGGCATTATTGCTTATAGAACCGTTGAATTGGCCCTTGAAGCGGGCATTCCAGCGGACGTATTGCACCTATTACCAGGTGGTGGTGATGTAGGCGCAGCACTTAGCCAAGATCCTCGCGTGATTGGCGTGTGCTTTACTGGCTCAACCCAAACAGCCAAGCGCATTAATATGGCGCTGGCAGAAAAAGATGGCCCGATATCGACACTTATTGCAGAAACCGGTGGTCAAAACGCCATGATCGTAGATAGTACTGCGTTGCCAGAGCAAGTCGTTAGAGACGTGATTGCGTCTGCGTTTACCAGTGCTGGCCAGCGCTGCTCCGCATTGCGCGTGCTCTATGTGCAAGAAGACATTGCTGATCGCATTATCGAACTGTTGCAAGGTGCAATGAAAGAGATGGTTGTGGGCGATCCTCTAGATTATCAAACCGATGTTGGCCCCGTAATTGATGCAGCGGCGCAGCAGAGTCTTAACGAACACATTGCACGCATCCGAAAAGAAGGCAAGCTAATCGCAACGGTTCCAGTTGATGAATCGGTTATGGCGAGCGGTACATTTGTGCAACCAACAGCGGTAGAAATTACGTCTATTGATCAATTAGAAAAAGAACATTTTGGTCCAATTCTTCACGTTATTCGTTTTAAAGCAAAACACTTGAATGACGTCATTGACAATATCAACGCAACAGGCTTTGGGCTGACGCTCGGCATTCATTCCAGAAACGAGTCACTGGCTATGTCGATTGCAGATCTGGTTAATGTGGGCAATGTCTACATTAACCGTAACCAAGTGGGTGCTGTGGTTGGCGTACAACCATTTGGTGGCCAAGGCTTATCGGGCACTGGCCCTAAAGCGGGTGGCCCACATTATCTGACGCGTTTTATCACAGAAAAAACGCGCTCAAATAACATCACAGCAATTGGTGGAAACACCACGTTATTAAGCTTAGGCGACTAACGCTTACAGGTAATGACTTCAGTAAGGCCGGATATTTCTGGCCTTTTTCTTTTTTATTCTATCGCCCCATCTGTTTTTGCGTCCCCTTTTCTTAACATTGTGTCTCTTGCTCAGAATTAACAGCCTATACTTGTATTAGAGTGAAATAAAACACCATGCCTGTGAGCCCCTAAGAGCGTTACAGTATTTTACACGGAGCAATACGCATTATGCCCTACGACATCACCCTTTACGCCAATTGGGTAGCCATTCAATACAGTGGTGTGGTAGACGCAGCAGATGTTATTGCATCCGTGAAAACCGACGAGTTTATGAACGGGTTAGAGTCACTGCACAAAGTCATATTTGATTACTCCAATGCAAGCGAAGTCAATTTCAGTCACGAAAATATCGCTGAATTTGCAGTGCTAGGCAGAATTCTAGGGAGCATTAATGACAATGTTCATGCCGTATGTATTCCATCATTAAGCAATAAACGAACAGATCGTGCGCGCTTATACCAAGAGCAAGCATCGACAGACAGTTGGCATGTTCACATCGTTGAAAGCAGAGAAGAAGCCGAAGCACTAATGCGAAAGCTTTAATATCAAATACATCACACCACCTTTAAATCAATCTCGACTTTCTCTATAGAACAAATCTGCTACCATGGTTTTATCAACCTTGCTATCCATAGCAACTATTTGCAGTATGCCACCAGATCACAGCGTACTTATCTGTAGTGCCAATAAGGAGTTTTATGCCACCTCTTGAATCTTTGCTCGCATTCGCCTTAGCCGCACTCATTTTAAGTTTGTCACCCGGCCCATCAAATTTGTACATTATGGCGCGCGCGCTTGGGCAAGGGTATCAAGCAGGTGTTGCCGCCGCAGGAGGCATGGCAATCGGCTCGTTAACATATGCACTGGCAACGGCTCTCGGTCTTGCAGTTGTGTTTACCTACTCCCCGATGGCGTATCTTGCAATTAAAGTGGGCGGAGCCGGATACCTCATTTATCTCGGTTGGAAATACATTCGTTATGCGCAGGTAGCCTCCCCCGATAAACCTCATGTGTCATTTTTAGCGCCCAAAGCCATTCTGAAACAAAGTTTTATCGTAGAAATGACCAACCCCAAAACAGCCCTGTTTTTACTTGCGTTTTTGCCTCAATTTGTTTCTGAAAATCATGGCAACGTGATATCGCAAATGCTCGTGCTTGGCTGTATTTACACTTGCATTGCACTAGCATCGGATTTGTTTGTGGTATTTTTATCCAGACAGGTAGGAAAATGGCTGGCAACGCATCCGCGCTTTTCATTCTGGCAAGAGCGTATTTCTGGCTCTATATTGATGTTATTGGGGAGTCTGATTATGCTTGAATCCATAAATGAGAATACGCCATTTTCTGAGAATGCGTCTACCTCGAATTGATCGCCTGATGTGCAAGGAGGCTTTTCATGTACTGGCTCGCCAAATTTTTTAAAATCCTTCATTCGGCGTCATCACCATGGCAAATTGCCTTTGCAATAGCGCTAGGAATGATACTGGGATTAACGCCGCTTCTGCGACTTCATAACCTTGTAGTCGTGTTGTGCATTCTCTTTTTCAGAGTAAATTTAACCGCAGCTCTGGTTTCATGGGGAGCATTTACCTTAATCGCGTATTTGTTCGATCCTTTGATGATCGCCGTAGGTGAAGCGCTGTTAACCGCCCCTTCGCTTCATAGCGTTTGGCAAAGTGCGTACAATTCAAGTATTGGTGTATTGTCACAATTTAATCACACCCTGACATTAGGAAGCCTAGTCGTTGCCATGGTGCTTTTTCCCATTGTGGTCATTACCAGCAAAATACTGGTGGTCAAATACCGTGAGCGCGTTATGGAATGGATAAAAACCTTGAAAATTGTCGAGTTCATTAAAGGAACGCGCATCTATAGCCTTTATGAAAAAATGGAAAGTTAACAGATGAAGAATGTTATTCGCTGGTGGGGACTGACTGCCTTTTTCGGTTTTGTTGGGCTGATTGCACTCATCGTGTGGGCATTTCTTGATACATGGATTCGATTAGCTGCCGAGTCAGGTTTAGAGTCAGCCGTAGGGGCAGAAGTGAACATTGAACGTGCCGCGCATCAGTTTTCTCCTTTTAAAATCGCTTTATTCGATATTCAAATAACCGATGCCGCCCGCCCGAATAGGAATAAAGTTCAGATTGAGCAGCTAGACGCAGAGGTACAACTTTCTCCTCTATTAATGAAAAAAGTTATCATTGAGAGCTTGAATGTCAACAGACTACGCTTTGGCACAGAGCGTAGCTCTGCCGGCGAGGTGTTTCGCTCACCAGGTTCTAGTCCGTTCTCTACAGAGGCTCTATTCGGCGACCTGCCTGAAGCGCCTTCAGTGGATGACGTATTAGCACGCTCACCGTTAGAAACAACACGCGTTGCTGAGTCACTAGAATCTGCTTTTCAAGATCACAAAACGCAGGTTAAACAGGGGTATGCAGCCCTTCCTAAAAAAGACACACTTGAGGAATACAAAGCGCAACTGAAAGCGCTGACAGAAAAAGAATATAAGACGCCCGCTGACATTCTCAGTGCAAAAGAAGAATTCGAACGCATTAAATCAGCCTTGCAAGAAGATAAAGCCCGCATTTCTGCCTTCAAAAACGCGGTGTCGAATGCAAAACAAGATATCGCGCCTAAATTGTCGCAATTGAAACAAGCCCCTGAAAATGATTTCAACCGATTGAAATCTGCCTTTGCTGGTGATCATGCTGCCATTTCTGAAGTGACTGAAATGGTGTTTGGCCCCAAAGCCAAGCAATGGACAGAGTACGTGTTACTTGCCACAGATACGCTTGCCCCAGCGATGAATAACCAGCACGAAGACGCTCAGCAGCAACAACGCGAAACGGGGAGATGGATAATCTTCGAAGATGACGGTTCTATGCCTGATTTTTGGATTAAACATGCCAACATAACAGTACAATATCAAGGACAAAACATTGCGAGTGAATGGTTTGATATCACTCAACAGCACGACATCATCGGCAAACCTACCCGTTACACCGCCGATGCCGGACGCTCTCCTTTGTTCAACGCAGTCTCTTTAAAAGGTGAGTTTGCTTTAGGTGATGCAGGATTCAATGGGCAGCAGCAATGGCAAGTAGACGAACTCGCTTTGCCCCAAGGAACCCTGATTAACAGTGCTAAGTTAGTATCGTCGCTTCTGGAAGGAAAATTAACGACATCAGGCAGTGTACGCCTTAAAGACAATCAACTGAGTGGCAACGGCAAAGCCAATCTGAGCCAGCTGGCTATTCAAGCAAAAGGCGAAAACAAGCTAACGAATGTTATCGCCTCGACGTTATCGGGCCTTAACTCATTACAAATTGATTCAAAAATTTCTGGGAATATTCATTCGCCGTCATTTCAATTTTCCTCAAACTTGGATAAGCAGTTAGCCAGTGCGTTAGTTACTAATTTGTCACCCGAACAAACCCAGAAGATCGAAGAGCTAAAACGCCGCCTTAATCAAAAAGCGAATTCACTCCTAGGCACAAAGGACGATGAATATTTACAATGGTTACAGTGGGAAGAATTAGCAACAGGCGATTTAACCAGCATTGAAAATATGCTCAAAACTAAATTAGATGATGCCATTCAAAAAGAAAAAAATAAGCTAAAAGACAAACTGCTGGATAAATTGTTTGGCGACAATGAATAGCGCTTCGCTGTGCCGCTGGCTATACACATCAAACCTCGGCATAATGCGTACCTAACGGTATTTAGCGAGGAGGTAGCAAAAGATGAAATGGCTAACAGCATTGTTGCTGGTACTTTTGTGTATGCTCCAATACCGACTTTGGTTTGGAAAGCATAGCATTCCCGACTATGTAGCGATGGAAAAAGAAGTGCAGGATTTACGTAAACAGAACGCAAACCTAAAGCAACGAAACGAATTGCTACAAGCAGATATTAATGATTTAAAAATTGGCCTCGAAGCGATTGAAGAGCGTGCCCGAAATGAACTGGGTTTAATCAAGCGCGGAGAAACCTTTTATCGTATTTTACCCTCAGAACAATAGTTTACATGCATAACAAACCGATATTTGACGTAATCGTTCCAGCTGCGGGAGTCGGCAAGCGCATGCGAGCCGATAGACCCAAACAATATTTAACGATTCACGGACAAACCTTATTAGAGCACACGCTAAACAACCTGCTTTCGCACCCTCAAATCGGACGCGTGATCTTGCCTTTACATCCGAGCGATCCCTATTTTGATGCCCTCGACATTGCCCACCACCCTCGTGTACACAGAGTTGCAGGCGGTAAAGAGCGAGCTGATTCTGTGCTGTCAGGCCTTCAAACAGACGATTCCAGCCCATGGATATTGGTGCATGATGCAGCACGTCCGTGTTTGAAGCACAGTGACCTAAACAAGTTACTCGCACTTGCTGAACAAGGCACTGAAGGGGGTATTTTGGCAACGCCGGTACGTGATACGATGAAACGAGCCAAAACACACATGCCAAATACGGTGTCTCATACCGAAGACAGAGACGGGCTTTGGCATGCGTTAACGCCCCAATTTTTCCCCAAAGCGCAATTACTCACCGCGTTGCTAAACGGTTTATCTGCGGGTTCAAACATTACTGATGAAGCTTCGGCCATGGAGCAAGCTGGTTTCACCGTAAACTTAATTGAGGGTTGTAGCAGTAATATTAAAGTTACACGGCCAGAAGATCTTGCTCTGGCCGAATTTTATCTTAATCAGAGGACATCCTAATGCGCATTGGTCATGGCTATGACGTACATAAATTTGGCGGACAAGGTCCCATCACCATTGGTGGCATTACCATTGACTACACGCAAGGACTGATTGCCCATTCAGATGGCGATGTAGCCTTGCATGCGTTGTGCGATGCGCTGCTAGGCGCAGTGGCATTGGGAGATATTGGCAAGCATTTCCCCGATACTGACGACGCCTACTCAGGTGCAGACAGCAAAGACCTATTAAAGCATGTGTATGGTTTGGTCACTAAAAAAGGCTATACACTCGGCAATGCTGACATAACCATTATTGCCCAAGCTCCCAAAATGGCTCCCCATATAACTGCCATGCAGGCGACTATCGCTGAGGTGCTTAATTGCGATACAGACCAGGTAAACATTAAAGCCACTACAACAGAGAAGCTTGGCTTTGTTGGCAGGAAAGAAGGAATTGCGACCCATGCGGTTGTATTGCTAGAGAGAAAAAACGCGTGAATTTAACCACAGATCATTGGCAGTATTTGCTATCAGCGCCAAACGCGACTGGCACGTTAAAGTCATCGCCAGATGATTTTATCGTAAAAGAAGAATTGGGCTACCAACCCATCGGCGAAGGTGAACACATCTACTTGTGGATCGAAAAAAACGAACTGAATACCGCGTTTGTCGCAGAGGCTATTGCAAAATATGCCCAATTACCGCTGCGCGCCGTTTCTTATGCAGGCAGAAAAGACAAGCATGCTAAAACCTACCAATGGATAGGCGTGCATAAGCCTGGTAAAGAAGATATCGACTGGCAAGGTTTACACCTTGATGGGCTGCAAATCCTTGAAGCAAAACGCCACAATAAAAAGTTGCGCACGGGTGTTTTAAAAGGGAATCACTTTACGATCACTCTCCGTGATATTAAAAACGCAGAAGACTTACCTGATAGAATTGCAAAAATAACGCAAACTGGGGTACCAAATTACTTCGGTGAGCAACGATTTGGCAGCAGCCGACACCACCCTCAGGGCGGCAACCTTGCGTTAGCAGAAATGATGATGGGTGGCGAAACCATTCGTAACAGAAATAAACGCTCAATGGCCATTTCAGCCTTACGCTCTTGGCTGTTTAATGAGTTTGTGTCAAAGCGGCTAGAGCACGGTATTTTTGATACCGTTCTTGAAGGGGATGCTATGCAGCTCAGTGGTTCCAACAGCTTTTTTACTGCTGATGTGGTTGACGAACACTTACTCTCACGTGTTGAACAACGCGACGTCATTGTCACGGCGCCAATGTGGGGAGAAGGTCCGCTTCAATCAAAGGAAGCGGCGAAAGACTTCGAAACGCAATGTGCTGGCAGTTACTCTGACCTAACGAATACCCTTGAAGCACTTAAATTGTCTCAAGAGCGCCGCGCAATTCGCTTATATGCGTCGAATCTGGATTTTACACTTGCAGACGATACACTTACGATAAGCTTCTCGTTGCCTTCAGGCGCATTTGCAACCAGTGTATTACGTGAGTTGATTACGACGCAAAGTGGAGACAGGGAATGAAAATACTACTAAGTAACGACGACGGTGTTTTTGCAGAAGGGCTCTCTTGTTTGCATGACGAGTTGGCGAAGCTGCACGATGTGACGGTAATTGCACCTGATAGAAATTGTAGCGGTGCTAGCAATGCCTTATCGCTTCATCAACCCTTACGAATCCAGAAAATGAAGAACGACTTCTACTCCGTTAACGGCACGCCATCAGACTGTGTTCATGTGGGTATTAACCAATTTTTAGAAGAAGACCCTCAACTCGTTGTGTCTGGCATCAACCACGGAGCGAACTTAGGCGACGATGTTATCTATTCTGGTACTGTTGCCGCAGCCACTGAAGGACGCTATATGGGACTCCCTGCCATCGCTGTGTCGCTGGCCAGCAAGAGAGGGGAGCATTTTCAAACGGCTGCCAAAGTGGTGTGTGATATGATTGAACACCTGATTGCTCATCCGCTCCCTGCTGACCAAATTTTGAATATTAACGTGCCTGACGTACCATACGAGCAGTTAAAAGGCGTGGAAGTCACACGCCAAGGACGCCGACACAGAGCTGAATCAATGGTGAAAGATACCGATCCTTTTGGACGAGATATATACTGGTATGGCCCAGCTGGCAGCGAACAAGATGCTGGCCCTGGAACAGACTTTCATGCCATCGCGCGAGGCTATGCATCTGTAACACCATTAAGTGTTGATATGACCGCGTATAAAAGCCTTGAGGCCATGCAACATTGGTTAAAAAAGAAATATAATAATTCAAGCAATAAAGAACAGTAAGAACGAATCGGAATCACGACAAACATGATATCTACCAGCAGAAAAGGAGAAGCATTAGCACAACTTCTTCACCAAGAAGGTATTCAAAACTTACACGTGCTCAATGCGGTGGCCTCTACCCCTAGAGAGCGCTTTTTGCCTGATGCATTAATGCACAAAGCGTATCAAAATACTGCACTTCCGATTGGGCAGGGCCAGACAATTTCACAGCCTTACATTGTCGCTAAAATGACAGAGTTGCTGCTTGAAAGTGAAAACAAGCCTAAAACGGTGTTGGAGTTAGGCACCGGTTCAGGCTATCAAACTGCTATTCTTGCTCAGCTATTCCAGCACGTCTATTCGGTTGAGCGCATCAAAGCGCTACAATTCCAAGCCAAGCGACGGATGAACCAGCTTGATTTGCATAATGTATCCATGAAGCATGGTGACGGCTGGAACGGTTGGCCTTCAAAGGGCCCTTTTGATGCCATTATCGTGACCGCCGCTGCCAAAGAAATTCCAGAAGCCCTTTATGCTCAGCTCAATGAAGGAGGACGATTAGTCATTCCGGTTGGGGAAGACACACAATCGTTACTTTGCATTACGCGCACAGACGGAGAGTTCACGCAAAAGGTCGTTGAAGCGGTCCGTTTTGTGCCTCTTGTTGCTGGCGACATCATTTAGTTTTTATCGTTCGGAGCCTTTAAAATATGGAAATAACTCCCTCTCGCTCATCATGGCGTGATTATTTAAGCGTTGCAGGCAAAGGCATGATGATGGGGGCCGCTGATGTCGTTCCTGGCGTATCAGGTGGAACTATCGCTTTTATTACAGGGATTTACGAAGAGCTGATTTACTCATTAAAGCAGTGTGGCCCGGATGCGCTGAGACTACTGATGCAACAAGGATTCGGGGCTGCGTGGCAACACGTTAATGGCAACTTTTTGGTCGCACTGTTTTCGGGGGTGATATTGAGCATCCTGACGCTAAGCCGCGGTATTCTTCATTTACTTGAGCATTATCCTGCTATGTTGTGGGCATTCTTCTTTGGGCTGATTGTGGCTGGAGTATGGTCCGTGGCTCGCCATGTAGACAAATGGAACCTACCTAGAGTACTCACATTTATATTGGGTGCCTGTGTGGCGTACTTTATTACAACCCTGACGCCAACCGCGACAGAAGCCACACCACTCTTTGTATTTTTAGCCGGCTCTATTGCCATATGCGCCATGATATTACCCGGCATCTCTGGTAGCTTTATTTTGTTATTACTTGGGTTGTATGCCCCTATATTTACAGCAGTAAAAGAGCTCAACCTAATCATCATTGGCTTATTTGGATTGGGATGCATTGCAGGCTTATTGAGCTTTTCTCGTGTCTTGAACTGGATGTTCAACCATCAAAAAATGCTAACCCTCTCTTTACTGAGTGGGTTTATGGTGGGTGCACTCAATAAAGTTTGGCCGTGGAAAATCACACTTGAAACCACCATAAACCGTCACGGCGAGGTGGTTCCACTCGTAGAGAAAAACGTACTTCCTGCGGTTTATGAACTCAATACCGGATTGAACGCCAACGCCCCACTTGCCTTTGGCCTACTGTTGTTAGGCATTGTATTAGTGATATTAATGGAAAAACTCGGTAGAGTTCATGACGAACAAGCGTCTTAATCCGACAAAGAGACTTGCAGAAATTTTCGACGTAGTGACAATTGTGCTTCGTCTTCTGCATTTATGAGGTAACACACTTAATATGAAAATCCGTTCAACGACTTTTTCATATGCACGTTGTGTTATTTATCTCATGACGCTGTATTTAGTAAGTGCATGTAGTAGCCGAACCACGCCAGCCCCCGTTGTAGAAGTTCATTCAGGTAAAACAGTCTATGATCGTAAACAGGGCTCTTACGCAAAAGATGAATACATCGTAAAACGCGGGGATACCTTATACTCTATCGCTTGGATAAGTGGCAATGACTACAGAGATTTAGCGCGTTTTAACAATATTGCCCCCCCTTATGAGATTTATCCCGGCCAGCGGTTGAAAACCAAGCAGCGTGTTAGTAATACGCCAAAACCCTCACCCAAGCCAAGTGGTCAGACCTTAACAAAAAATTCACAAATTCCAGTTGACCGTACCAACAAGCAGGCGTATGGTAATTCACGAACAGGTCAAAAATTAGCCAAAAAACAACCTTCTAGTGCGTTTCCTCAACGTGTAGAACGGTGGCAGTGGCCGGCGAAGGGAAAGGTGATAAGCACCTTCTCCAGCCGAGCACAAGGGAACAAAGGCGTTGATATCGCGGGCAACCGTGGAACACCAATCAAGGCCGCCGCTGCTGGCAAAGTCGTATACACAGGAAGTGCTTTAAGGGGATTTGGTCGATTGGTGATCATCAAGCATTCAGATAAATTTTTGAGTGCATACGCTCACAACGAGAAAATACTCGTAAAAGAGCAACAATGGGTATCTGCTGGGCAACAAATAGCGACAATGGGTGATAGCGATGCTGATCGCATCATGCTTCACTTCGAAGTGCGCTACAAAGGAAAATCTGTTGATCCACTTAGGTATTTACCAAAGTAAACATAATTCAAATAACAATAAATAAAAGCAAAAAGGAAAATGGGGAGACCGTAAACACAAATTCTTAACAAGCAGGAGATGCAGTCATGGGTGAACCGAAGGCCGCAGTCGCAGAAGCAGTAAAAGCTGCCGACGATATTGACAATGCTATTGACAAAGAACTAGAAGAGATTGAATCTGATGAAAATGATCAGATGGAGGAAATCTTACAGGGTCAGGACGAACTGCAAAAAAATCTCGATGCAACCCAGCTCTATTTAGGTGAAATTGGGTTCTCACCGCTTCTTTCCGCAGAGGAAGAAGTGTACTTCGCAAGGCGAGCACTGAGAGGGTGTGAAGCCTCCCGCAAACGAATGATAGTCAGCAACCTTAGATTAGTAGTAAAAATCGCTCGACGATATAATAATCGCGGTTTAGCGCTATTAGACTTAATCGAAGAGGGTAATCTCGGTCTTATTCGGGCCGTGGAGAAATTTGATCCTGAGCGGGGTTTCAGGTTTTCAACCTACGCGACTTGGTGGATTCGTCAAACCATTGAGCGCGCAATTATGAATCAAACTCGCACCATTCGACTTCCAATTCATGTAGTAAAAGAACTCAATGTGTACTTACGTGCAGCTAGAGAGCTAGCGCAAAAGCTTGATCATGAACCGACCGCAGAAGAGATAGCTGAAGCCTTAGACAAGCCTGTAGAAGACGTGAGTAAGATGTTGCGTCTCAATGAACGAATCACTTCTGTAGATACGCCAATAGGCAGCGACAATGACAAAGCGCTGCTTGATATTATCGCAGATGAAAAGGGGCATGGGCCAGAGGATGAACTTCAAGATAAAGACATTAAATCAAGTATCGTGAAGTGGCTTGAGGAGCTCAACCCTAAACAAAGAGAGGTACTTGCCAGACGCTTCGGATTGATGGGCTATGAACCCTCTACTCTGGAAGATGTTGGCGCTGAAATCGGTTTAACACGGGAGCGGGTCAGACAAATTCAAGTCGAGGCGCTAAGGCGATTAAGAGACATGTTAGGCCATCAGGGTCTCAACTTAGAAGCCCTATTTAACAAAAATCAATAAGTTATCAGCGCCCTTGGCCAAGGGCGCTTTGACACATGCCCTGATTTTTTGCACACTGAGGTGATAACGACGGATAGATATTCTACCAATGGTAGAACACTGCCACACCTTAACCCTTATCACTTTTACACGAGTGCTGGAAATACTTTAGGGACGCTATGACAATACGCTGGTTATTTTTTATTTTAATATGCTGTTCGTTGCCCGCTCATGGTGTGACATTTACCAATAGCGACGGCTCCAATCTGTCAGCGGTATGCATTGCCGCAGCCAAATCTGACGATGCACTTCGAGAAGCACTTAAGCAATTTGGATTTAATCAGCGTGACCTTGATGTATTCACTTGCAATGGCCTACCTATTGACGAATTTGCGAAACGTTACAACGATACCGAAGGCAATGACATAGTCCGTGTTTATGCATTCGAAGCAAGAGAAGACAATCGTGAAACGCAACTTTGCGTAGCAGCAGCAACGTCAAATCAAACCTTCATTGATGTTAAAAATAGGCTTTTTGGTCAAAAGCGGGTATCTGACATATACTGCAACGGCATACCTATCGAAAAATTCGCGAGACGCTACGGTAACAAACAGTTTTCGCTACATTAGCTAGATTGTTTAACTCCCACTTTTTTCAATGTAAGAAAACGGTAGGCATATGGATTCCGATCGTCCTCGTTATGCTTTTCTTCATCGATTAGCGACCACTCAAAGTCTTTCTGATAATCGGGAAAGCATGTGTCCCCTTCAGCATCGAGTTCTATCTCGGTTAAATACAGCGTGTCACAATGTGGAAGAAAATAGTCATAAACGGTGCCTCCACCAATAATCATGATTTCGTCGACATTTTCACTATGCTCTTGTGCATAAACTAAAGCCTGCTCACAAGAGCTGACACAAGTCACATTGTCAGGTTTAAAATCCGGATTACGGCTAATAACAATGTTTAATCGACCGGGAAGCGGCCTACCAATCGACTCGAACGTTTTCCTACCCATAATCACGGGCTTGCCGAGTGTAACGCGCTTAAAGTGGGCGAGATCAGCAGGTAAATGCCAAGGCATTGTGTTGTCTTTACCAATTACGCGCCCGTTAGCCATGGCTGCAATCATTGATATATTCATGAATAGATAACTCTGAGACTTATTTACTGAGCAGCGAGTATACATAGCCACAGTAAAAGAATCATCGGCTTAGATAAACTTTTCACGATCTTCAATTCTCAAGTTTGTAACATATTATCGAATTGAGCTCACTGATTTACACATTGAATCCCAATGGTGTGAGTGACAATCTCAACAACGTATTAAAGATAAGTACGCGTATTATCCGAAGAGGCGCTTGTCCCAATTTTCCACTTTACCTGACTCAAGCCTAAGGCGAGCAAGCCTCCGCCAGCTCTCACTCAAGGAATCGGTTTCAGCCACCGCGCTCAACAACTGCGGATCTAATGATGGACTAAAAATTATAAAGTTTATTTTTGCCAATGTCAGTCCTGACGAATTGGGTTCCAATAAGGTAAGTGTATCATTAGGCTTGACTTCCCCTTCCTCTAGTACTCGGCAATACCAACCCGTTCGACCTGATTGCTGGACTTTAACAGACATATCTGGCACCTGAAACTTTGCGTTTAGCTTAAAACAAGGCTGCCTTCCTTGAGACACCTGAATGACCGTATCTCCCAAGCGAAAAATATCTCCTACTCGCACGTTTCTCTCATGAAACTGAGTACAGGTAATGTTTTCACCAAATGAGCCTACTTCAATAGGATTAGGGGATTTGACTACTTTACGCCAGTACGCATAATGACCTCGATGATAAAAATGCAATGCTTTCTCTGGCCCGCCATGGAAGCGCCGATCGGCTTGATGATCGCCCTTCAACCCCTCTTTCGTTAGAAAAAGTGGTGCGTTATATTCAGATTTGTTGATTCCTGACAGCAGATCTGAGCCTGGTATTTGCTTTACTTCGCCAATTCTAACCGACGTGATCGTTTCTGCGTTAGTGTGTTTTTCGATGGTCATTGTTCCACTATTCTCTACTGGTTTCTGAGGGTAATATTTTCACACCACTAGTATTGATTCAACACCTTATTAGTCATATAGTTTGTTCGTTAACTATCAACACTAAGGAATAACTATGTCAGAAGCATTAAAAGACTTTCCAGAGAGCTTACAAGCCGACACACCGAAAGATGGATTTGCACTAGCAGTAAAGTTGTCTCGTTTGGGCGTAAAAGTCACTCAACCTGATATGGAGGTTTTGAAATCACTACGTCCTGAATACGCCAATAATACGCGCGATCTCATTGCGTCCAGCCAGGTTATCAGCATTCATTATCAAACGATTGCTGCAGCAAATAACTACTGGAAATAAGCAAAATGCACCTATAATCAGGTGCATTTTCTATATACTCTATCCAACAAAAAAACCGCAACGAAGGAAAGCCTCTACTCTTTGCACCTCGCGCGGCCCGCTGGGGATAAACCTAAAATTTATTGAGGGCAGCCTTGCATCGGAAGGATATGATATCCTTTATTCGCTATATCAATTTTAATTTGATCATTAGCCGTCTCTGTGTGACAAAAGGCACATGATTGCTGTTTAACAGATTGTTGCTGTACATTAATTGAAGATAAATATTCTTTTACGTAGTCAGACACAAACTTTGTATTATCATCGTCAACGATAACATCAAAATGATAATACTTACCTTCTTCAGACGTAACGTGTGTATCAAAAACATGTACTCTCATTTGTAAATCCTTCCTTTACTACAATGCTATTACTACAAAACTATATTTTTTGGTTCTATCAATTGCAGACACAATAGGTTCGAATGAAAACCATAATGCAATGCAATTTTTCGAAATGCAAGCATCTAGGTTAACTTTTTAACCTGAATGCTATTTGACTAAAACTGTGATTTTTTCGGAGACTACCGCTTTATCATGCGGTGTGTGCAAATAATCCCCCAACACCAACTGTAAGGTGTGCTTTCCCTTTGGCAGGGTAATAATTGTTTCCGTTTGACCTTTACCGAAATGGCGTACATTTTCATTTGCAGGTAGAGGCTTAGACATATCTGGCAACGTCGATTGGTCTATTAATAGATGATGGTGACCTGTATTCGGAAAATCTATGCCAGCTGGTGCAATCCCCATTCCTTTCAATCCAAAAACAACGTTAAATGTGCTTGGCACAGTCTGACCATCACTCGGATAGATAAAATACGCTTTAGCAGTATCTGCCATTGAAGAGAAGGACACACTGCACAACAACAAAACCCATGTCGCTGCTCTACGAATTTGACGTAACATGATGCTTTACTCCGAAATCAGACTTTGAATGTGCATAGCTAGTTGCATATCATCAACCGCGCCAAAAAGGTGATGGCGAAGGTAACCTTCTTTATCGATTATCAGCGTAGTCGGTGTTCCCCTCATGTCATAGAGAGACATGGTCTGAGGTATAGGCGTGTTAGCAGACGCAACATCAATACCTACAGGAAAGTTGATTCTATATTCGTGCATAAATGCAGAAAGCGTGGCTTCTTGCATTGCTTCATGATGCTCAAACACCGTGTGCAAACCGAGTACCTTTAACTCATGATCTGCAAAAATTTTGCGGGCTTTTATCGCTTGTGGTATCGCGTGTGTTACACATCCAGGACATAGCAATTGGAATGCTTCAATCAACACCACCTGCCCTTTTAGGGAATCAAGCGATATATTGTCATCAGTACCCAACCACTTGCTTACTTTAAGCTCAGGTGCCTTCACTTTGGTCACAGAAACTCTCCTTATCCTGCCTTATTCAAAGGGTGAATTAAAAGCGATACTGACGACAAACCAGGGTGTATTGCCGTCAGTACCTAAACTTTTATTCAGAACGCATGATCTTACCTGGTAGCGACAAGTCACCAGATGCTACGTCGTGTACACCTGTAACACATAGTAGTGGCGCTTTACCTTCTGCGTGTACCATTAGCTCGGCAGTTACCGCGTCGAAGCTCACCATTTCTGTATCTTTTACAGGTACGGTAATTTTAGCGATCTTGCCATCAAGAATTGGGCTCATGCCAGGGCTGTCTAATGCAATCGGTAACATAGGTGCTGTAGCAGGAAGCAAGTCAACACCAGGTGAAACGTCACGTACTTTGAGTCCTGCACCACACGCTTTTTCTTCTGTCAATACAACCCAATGTGAGTGCCAATCAGCACCATCATTCGCTGGGTTACCGTCGCCATCTTCATCGAACAAAGGCGTGTCATCAAAATCAGGGTGAGCGGTTATCGCCAAAGCAAGGATGCCCGACTTTTTGTCAAAGCCAACCACTTCCGGATCTAAACTTGTTGGCCAAACATAAGATTCAACTTTCGCACCTGCCAACTTACCAATTGCTTTAGGCTTTTCGCTTCCAGCAACACCTGCTACTTCCATCATGAATGTAGTAAGGCGGCCGTCTGTAGACGCAGAAGCGTTAGTGATATCAAACGCTTGTTTTTTGCTTCCGTCTACGTCGCTTTTAATACTGTGCGCATTAACTTGCGTTGCTGCGAATAAAGTTGTGCCAAGTACCATGGCGATATGTGTCAGTTTCATTTTCATTCCATCCAAGGTTAACGTTACGCCGACCATGATAGTATCGTTTCGACACCACTGTAAAGCGCTGTTTAGAATTTTATTTAACATACTTATAACTATATGTTCGAAATAAAAGCAATTTTTCTATTGACTTTGTGAATCACGATGCGCAAATATAGATTCGAATCAAAACCAATGGAGATGAGAGATGAGTAAGGCAGTGTTTTATCATGCGGGTTGCCCAGTGTGTGTATCAGCAGAAGAGAAAATTCTTGATGTGGTAGATAAAAACAAACTGAACCTAGAAATTGTTCACTTTGGCAATGCAAAAGATCGTATTGGCGAAGCTGAAAAGGCGGGTGTTAAATCTGTGCCAGCGCTAGTTATAGACGATCAGGTACTACACATTAATTTCGGCGCAAGCATGGAAGATGTTAAAAGCAGCTTGAATGCGTAATGTCGAATCAGATTAAAAAGCCAGTATCATTACTGGCTTTTTCTTATGGGAGAATGTGAAATCTGTTTATAGGTTGATGGTTTTAAACCAATCTAACCATACTTTATCTGCCGCATCCTGCATTTGACGAACGTATTTAGCCGTATCTTCGCGTAGCAACTTCACTGAAACCCCCTCTGTTGCGCTAATTTCACAAAGGTGTCCGATAAACCAACGCTCAATACTGGTCTCTGTAACTTCTGGGTGAAATTGCAATGCAAGCACGTGGTCGTCGATTGCAAACGCTTGATTCGGGTAATTATGATTTCCAGCTAAATGGGTAGCGCCTTCAGGGAGTTCAAATGTATCACCATGCCAATGTAAAATAGGAACGCGAGTAAGGTGACGCAATGGATTACTATCACCAGCGGTGATTTCAAGCTCGCCCCAACCAATTTCTTTTACTGGCCCTGCATATACGCGGCCTCCCATGGCATGAGCGATCAGCTGAGCACCGAGGCAAACACCTAGCACGGGCTTTTTCATTTCAATGCGTTGCTTTAGCAGCGAAATCTCATTTTCTAAGAAGGGAAAATCTTCAACGTCGTATACGCCGATGGGACCACCTAAAACGATTAACAAATCACTTTCAAGTATCTCTTCTGTGATGGGCTGCATACCCGCTTCAATATATTTGATGTTTGTATCAAATTTCGCAAGGGCAAGCTCTATATTCCCTAGCCCTTCAAACGCCATATGACGTATAACGTGTACGGTTTTCATGTCTGTGTCCTTAACCAACAAAGAGCTGCTAGGCAGCTCTTGATGAGAGCCGACAAACGGCTCTCATTTTCTTACAAAGGTTCAAATTAACGAAGTGAACCTGATACGAAACCACCGTGAGGCATCGTCAATCCATCATTTTCATCATACACCTTAACAACGGTATCTGTTGTTGTATCGATTTTGATGATGAAGCGTGACGCGTAGCTTGTTAGGTAGATGAAACGCTCGTCAGCTGTTACGCCCAAACTATGTGAAACGTTGAAACCTTCAGGCAATTCTACGCCTGGCTTCAGACGCTTAATGAACTTAGGCTCATTCACATTAGACAAATCGTAGATAGAAACATATCCATCATTACCATAAGTACCGTCTAAGCTATCTTCTTCAGCAACGTAAAGCTTGCCTGCTGCAACAGCGATGTCTGATGCTGAACGGAATACACCTGATTCTGATGCGTCGTTAGCCGCATCTAGGATCTTCTTAGCCGTTCCTTCCCATGCATCGATTACCCAAACGCTAGGAGGAATGATGTCTTGACCAGCTGGTGTCAAAGACGTTGGACCAAACTGCATAGATGCTGTTACCACATAACGCTCGTCAAGCCATACGTTGAAGTGAGTGAATGCTGCTTTTGCATTCTCATCACCTAGAGGGATAACTTTTTCAAGTGTTAATTTACCGGTTTTCTTATCAACGCTATACAAATCTACGTCTGTATCGTCATAGTAGTAACCTGTAGACAAGCCCAATGTGCCTGATTCGTTGAAGAAAATACCGTGGGTGTAATCAGTTACGCCTTCAATTACAAGTGGATCGTGGTCTGCAAATTCAAGATTCTTACCATCAATGATACGTACCTTGTCGTCTGTCCACTGTGTGAAATACGCAAAGTTAGAATATGGCAAGATAGTTGGGCCGTGAATTTGCGTCATTGGAGGCTGAGTCCATGAAGCAATAGGCTGTAAATCAGATGTTTGCGTCGGCACATTGTACTTTGACGTTGTTCCTGCAGGCTCAGCTTCGAGTACTTTTACCACTTCTAGATCTGCGTAGCCTTGCTCCCAGAACAAACGGCGCGCCTTAAGCACGACCACACTAGCAGGATCTTCTGCGCTCGCATCTGTAGTAACGTAGATCCATTTGCCATCTGCAGAGATGATAGCATGCTGTGGACGACCACCTGGCCAACCCCACAATCCAGTTAGGTTTTGTTGAATCATGAAATCATTGTCTGCATTTACCAGAATGATTTCACCTTCCATCATATCAAGTGCAACGTAGGTATTAGACAAACGCTTACTGAACGCAAGTGGCTTACCTTTAATTGACCAGAAATCGAAAAATGCCGCTTCTTCAGCACCATCCATAAAACTGCCCGCGTCAACATTCGCCAACGCGTTACCTGATACCAAGCCAGCAGCGGCCATCATTGCAAAACATAATGTCTTCTTCATAATAATCTCCTTTCCCATTATTTACAGAGATAGAACAACGTCGCTCTTGGGACGGCTACAGCAGAGCAAAATCATTCCGTTTTCCTTATCTGATGGCAAAATGCCACCAAGATCATTCATATCCACATCACCTGCTTTTTTCTGCACCTGACATGAACCACAAATTCCTGTTCGGCATGCTGACCGAACCGTAATACCTGCCTTTTCAGCAAGTTCAAGAAGTGTTGATGAACCATCAGCACTTACTTCTATTCCACTGTCTTCAAATTGAACACGGTATTCCGCACCACTTGCGACGACCTCTACAGGCTTCTCAGACTTCGGTGAAACGAAGGCTTCTTCATGAAAGCGGTCAAGCCCAATACCTTTATCAAGCAAGTGCTGCTTAATATTGTCCATATATGGCTTGGGACCACAGGTATAGACGCGTCGTTGAGGCAAATCTCTCACTATTACGTCCATTAATGCACCATCAAGTCTGCCTGTTATGCCCGTCCAGCTGTTATCTGGATCAACTTCAGGTAGAACGATAAAAGAAAAGCCTGGAATCTGGGCCGCAAGCGCCTTGAGTTCGGCGTATTCAATAATTTGCGTAGGTGAACGCACTGAAAAAACCAGCAATGCATCAACGCTTTTAGCAAGATCTCGCCACGTGCGTAAAACAGATAAGAAAGGGGTAATACCACTTCCCGCTGCTAAAAAGAGTAACTTATCTGTTGCGTGCTCATCTGGAGTAAAAAATCCATAAGGGCCTGTGCACGAAAGCTCATCGCCAACGTTTAAATTTTCATGGAGCCAGTTTGAACCTCTACCATTTTCAACTTGTCTGACAGAAAACGAAATATTGTCATTACACGTTGAAGACGAACAACTGTAGCTTCGCGTGATAGTTCCTTGAGGTGTTGGAAGATCGAATGAAACAAATTGACCAGGTAAAAATCGCATTGTTTTTGCTGGTTTAAATACAAAAGTTTTCATCCCTTCAACGTCGTTTCTTACTTGAATGCAGCGAAAGATATTCTCTTCCATGATCACTCCTTACAGTTTTGTTTCGATACCTATATGCGGTAAATATAAGTACCATTCATTTTTCCTTCACTTGGTTACAAAATTATTAACCATAAAATAAACTTTTATTTCTTCTTATTTTTCAAGCACTTAATAGGTTTCCATACGGTAACCTCAATCAACAGGAAAAGAATTTAACCAGTTTTAAACAAAAATTCAACTTTTATTTATAGATTTTATTCGATACTATACTGGCGCTTATTTGAGCAAATATGTTTTTCTGGAATTTGAAAAAGGGAAAGGAACGATGAATTCACAACACCATCATCATGAAGACCACAACCAAGTTTTAGAAGTACTTTCTAACTTGGAAAAGTTATGGAATACCCGTGCAATGGTGCACAATGGGGATGTTAATCAGAAAATAGCGTTTGATGCTAGCAAGCCGGATTTTAAAGAAAACTTACTTCCATTTTGCAATCATGACAGCTGGAAACAAGCTGATCCCGCATTAAAAGCGGCGGTGCTATCTTATGGTTGGATTATTTACAATCAAAAGACGATTAATATCGAATCTAAGTTAATCACGCCTGTATGTGATTTACTTATTGAGGGAGCATATCCTGGATCACAATCACCGATTATTCAAAACGTTATCTCGCAAGCACTCGTAGACGAAGCGTTCCATACGCTTTTATCAGTGCAAGGAATTAACATTGTTTATCGTGAAAGACAGATCCAGCGTGTAAGCATGCCTCAGTTTGAATTGATCAACCAATTACATAGACTGTTGGATAACTGCCAAACGTCAGACGAGCAAAAGCTCATTCGTTTAGCGGTAGCAACTGCGTCGGAAACGTTGATCACTGACTATTTGAGCGATCTTGCCAATGACAGAGAGATCCAGCCGCTATGTTACGAATCAGTTGCAGCACACGCAGCAGATGAGTGGAGCCACGCGAGTGTTTTCTCATATACCATGGCTGAGATTTATCATAGTCTTTCAGAAAAACATCAACGCTTCTACCTGAACGCATTGCCTGCAGCGATCGCATCATTTGGTGATAGCGAATGGGATGTTTGGGCTCAGGTTCTTGAGCAAATTGGCTTCCCTAACTACAAGCAAATGCTGCTAGAGAGCAAGGAAGAAACAGACTCGGGTATTGAGGTTGATCTGAAAGGTGTCAGTAAGTTACTAGGTAGTCTCGGTATTGATGAAAGCGAGGTAAATCAAATTGCTGCGTAATCTAAACGGTAAACGACTTATCTTGTCTTTTTAATAGGTGAGAGGCACCCAGTCAGGACAATTAGAGCTCACACTCTTATCTAGGTGCCTCTCATTTTTCAACGCTTTCCTTTTCTAGTTCTTCTTCTCTAACGTCAAAGCTGTGCTCTCGACAAATTAGCTCACCTGCAGCTTTAGGTAAATCTTCTTTGGTCAATTCACAGTAAAAATTCAATGGAGTTTTGTTTCGGTGAAATCGGCAGGTTTTGCACATGCCAAATCCTGACTTGCCAGCATCTCGCTGTAATTCAGACAGTAATGATTCTAACTGCCATTCCAGCGTCAAATGATCATCTGAGGGCAACTTATTAAGCACGTTAGAAAACGCACGAGGAGGCATCTCTTGATTGACGATTTCCCTACCTTCATCAGTCAAATGTACGTGTACTACACGTTTGTCATTTTCATCCGGAACTTTAGTCAGTAACCCTTTAGATTCCAACAATGAAATTGTTTGAGAAATCGTACCTTTGGTGGTGTTGAGATACTCTTTGATAGCGACTGGCGTATTACTATATTTATTGCAGCGACTGAGAAAATACAGCACTTCCATATGAACAGGATGCAACGATAGTTTAATGCCAGATTGTTTCATCTCACTACGATAAAGCGCACCAAGGCGCTCGAGAAGGTCTGTTAAGCGATCAGGATTCATCATATGCAAATCTTTGTTTTAACTCGAAACCAATATAACACAGATAGTTACTGTGTCAAAAATGTGAAGTACACTTCACCTAAAAGGTTATTTTTTATTCTGATGTATAAGGTATACAGTTTACATAAAAACTGCAATAAAAATCACATATAATATTAACTAGTTGAAATTGATAATTTTTTGAGCTTACAGGTGTTTTTATTTAATTTTTTTTGTACAAATAACAATCACGAGAAATAACCTTACCGAAGAGAGAAAATTATCTTACCGAACCAAAAAAAGCCCCGCTATCTGCGGGGCTTTCGTAGTGAGTCGCTACTCTCTGGTGTAAATGACTTCGACATCATAATCGTCATCATCCCAATCATCGTCGTCGTCATCATCATCAAGTTCCACATGCTGATGTGCAGCAATCGTCTCTTGATGATATGTATCCCACTTGAACTCTACTTCCTCTTCAACCTCTGCCTGTTCGTCTATTGGAAGCTCCTCAATAAACTGCATCACTTCGTGGCACAAGGCATCAGTATTCTCTTTTTGAAAAGCAGAGATTTGGAAGACTGGGCCATTCCATTCTAGGCCCTCGATAATACGCGACGTAATTTCTTCAACTTCTTCTTCAAGTAACAAGTCAATCTTATTAAAAATCAGCCATCTAGGCTTGGCTGCGAGTTTCGGACTGTAGTTTTCTAACTCTTGAATAATTGCCTTTGCATTTTCAAGAGGATCTGAGCCATCAACCGGTAGCAAATCAACCAAATGTAATAAGATTCGGCATCTCTCTAAGTGCTTAAGAAAGCGAATACCCAAACCAGCACCGTCAGAAGCCCCTTCTATAAGGCCAGGAATATCGGCGATAACAAAGCTCTTTTGCGCATTTAAGCGCACCACACCTAGATTCGGTACTAAGGTGGTAAACGGGTAATCTGCGACTTTAGGTTTTGCAGCTGAAACGGAGCGAATAAACGTCGATTTACCCGCATTTGGTAAGCCAAGTAGGCCAACATCGGCAAGTAGCATCAATTCAAGTTTCAGATTGCGGATATCACCAGGTGTACCATTACTCTTTTGTCGTGGTGCACGGTTTACGCTACTTTTAAATCTGGCGTTACCCAAGCCATGGAAACCACCTTGCGCAACTTTGAGTCGTTGCCCATGCTTAGTAAGGTCGCCAAGCACCTCACCAGTATCTTGATCTGTCGCTCTTGTGCCTACAGGCACTTTTAATTCGAGATCTTTACCTTGCTTACCGGCGCAATTTCGACCTTGCCCGTTCTGCCCTCGCTCTGCACGATGAAAACGCTCAAAACGAAAATCAATTAAGGTATTTAAGTTTTCATCTGCACAAAGATAAACGCTGCCGCCGTCTCCGCCGTCTCCGCCGTCAGGCCCACCTTTGGGTACAAACTTTTCTCGACGAAAACTGATGGTTCCATTTCCACCATCCCCGGCTTCGACGCGGATTTCCGCTTCATCTACAAATTTCATTACTTACCTCAATTGAGAAACAAGAATTACGATCAAATTATGCATTAGGGCAAAGACTAATCTTAGTTGGGAATTTACCAGACTGAAACTCTGGTCGTATAACACTTCAGAAGAGATCTAGTTTAAACCTGCTCTACCTAAGTCTGATTGGCCCCATTCGGCTAGCAAACGACAACGTTAATCGTATTTTATCGAAGCATGTTCAGACATGCACAATGCCATTATCATAAAAAAGCCCCGCACATCAGGCGGGGCTCTTTATCAATTTTTTATAAAGGTCAATTAAGCAACGATACTTACGTACTTGCGATTTTTTGGACCTTTAACTTCGAACTGAACCTTACCGTCAGACAAAGCAAATAGAGTGTGGTCTTTACCGATACCTACGTTGTCACCAGCGTGGAAACGTGTACCACGTTGACGAACAATGATGTTACCAGCCAATACAGACTCACCACCGAAACGCTTAACACCTAAACGTTTACTTTCTGAGTCACGACCATTTCGGGTACTACCACCCGCCTTTTTGTGTGCCATCTTTCAGTACTCCTATTAAGCGCTAATGCCAGTAATTTTCACTTCAGTGAACCACTGGCGGTGGCCCATTTGTTTACGAGAATGCTTACGACGACGGAACTTGACGATCTTAATTTTGTCGCCACGACCGTGAGTAACTACTTCAGCAGTTACTTTGCCGCCTTGCACATAAGGCGTACCGATTTTAACATCGTCGCCATTGCTAACCATCAAGATATTATCGAACTCAACCGTCTCACCCGGCGCAACTTCGATCTTCTCAAGACGAACGGTTTGGCCTTCAGCCACACGGTGTTGTTTACCACCACTTTGGAAAACCGCGTACATATTAAACTCCGCTCTGCGTTTTCATAACGCTATACAATTCTAAAACAGGGCGCGAATTGTACGTGAACTGACCTTTTCAAGCAACCCCAAAATTCGTTTTTTTTGATTAAATTAGCATCAATTTATCTTTCTGCTGGCTTTCAAGCTGATAAAGCGCTTCTAGACTGGATACCTAGACGGATTTCTGTAAAATCGTCGGCATATTAATGCCTTGAATCAGAATTGCTCAAATATAACATGGATATCAATCAGATCCGAACACTTGCCGATGCAGATATGCAATCGGTTAATCAACTTATTCAAAACCAAGTAGACTCTGATGTTGCCCTGATCAATCAGCTGGGATTTTACATCGTAAACAGTGGTGGTAAGCGATTACGGCCTCTGATGACGGTACTTGCTGCACGCGCACTGGATATTAGTCATGATGAGCACCATACACTTGCAGCAATTATTGAATTTATCCATACCGCGACATTGCTTCACGACGACGTGGTTGATGAATCAATGATGAGACGCGGGCGCGAAACCGCAAATGCGGTATTTGGCAATCAAGCCAGTGTGCTCGTGGGTGACTTTCTTTATACGCGCTCATTCCAGATGATGGTGAGTTTAAAACGTATGCGCGTCATGGAAATTTTATCTGATGCCACAAACGTGATAGCTGAAGGTGAGGTGCTGCAATTAATGAATTGTAATGATCCTGACACGACTGAAGCGCGATATATGCAGGTAATTTACAGTAAAACGGCAAGATTGTTTGAGGCCGCAACTCTGTTAGCCGCGGTGATCACCGATCAATCTAAAGAAATTGAACATGCTATGGCAAACTATGGAAAATATTTAGGCACGGCATTTCAGCTCGTGGACGATATTCTCGATTATGCAGCTGACAGCGAAGAAATGGGTAAAAACGTTGGTGATGACTTAGCCGAGGGTAAGCCAACACTACCGCTACTGTATGCAATGTGGCATGGAAATAGCGAACAGGCTGCCATGATTAAGCAGGCTATAGAGTCAGGTAATGGCATGGAAAACTTGTCGCCAATTATTACTGCTATGGAGCAAACTGGCGCCTTAGACTACACCAAAGCCCAAGCAATCAAAGCAAGTCAACAGGCTATAGATGCCCTTAGCGTTTTGCCTGAGTCAGAGTATAAGCAGGCATTAATAGGGTTAGCGCACATTGCAGTAGAGCGCGCGGCATAATCAACAACACAGGCCGCAGAACAATAAACCCTCGCATATTTAAAAAATATACGAGGGCTCGTTCATTCACTTAGCGATCAATCATTAGCGCCATGTTGGCCTATTATTCTGAATCTCATCAACCGATGAAACGCGTGAATCAGATGTATCAAGTAACGCCAATTGTCCCTGATCGAATAGACGTACCATCCCAACTTCATAAGGGGCTTTTACACCGGCAGCATTTACGATTTCTTCGTTGAAAGGCAGAATGAGCATCTGCTTACCCGAATTCACATCGTGAGCCGCATGTGCTTCTGCAACCGGAACGAGTTTTCCCTGATGGTTAGTACCGTAAAGCACTGCTCTCGCCTCAAATCGACTAGGAACGATAGCTTCATACGATACAATAGCTCGCAGTGTGTCGGAGGTTTCAAAACGGGTGTTAACCAATTGAGCTGTTGTATTTTTCATCGCCACTGCGACTTTTGCATTACGCAGTACTTGTTTTCCATCAACCTTCGCATCCATTGTCACCTGAACCTCATAAAGTCCATGAACCGGACTGAGTACGGTGGAAAGCGCTGGGCTTTTTACCTGTAGCTGCTCGTTGGCCGACTCAACAATAAGATCAGTAATCGCCCCATCTGGCGCAACCAATTGCGCTTTGTACTGCGGATCAGATAACGTGCTTCTATCAATGATCTGGCTTTTTCCTTCGGTAAACGAAAATGTAGCCAAGACATCCTGATCATCAGTGATATTTTGCGTTGGCGCTCGAAGTTTAAGTTGATAAGGAGAAGATGACTCTTTCACTGTCACAATGAATCGATCATCATCGTTAAACGCTTGATTCGAGCGTAAGGTAAGATCGTTGTCGATTTCATGATGTTTCGCGGTTATCGCGACACTGCGGGCAAACAATCCCGTTTGTGCCAACGATTCCTGAGACACTTTTTTACTATCGACATAACGACCATTTCTACTAATCAACTGTAGCTGATCCGTGTCGATCACCTTTTGATCAGCCTGTGATCCCTTCAATGACAGTAACACAAGTGCACTTTTAGCTGTTGTATTTAGATCTATCCCTTTACGAAGCTCCGCGCCTGTTACTTCACGCCAGTAAGACTGACTCATTACAGACTCTTCTTTATTTGATTTATTAAGTGTGGTGTCCGCTTTAATTGGAAAAGTATAAGTAGCATATCCTTGATTGGCGATAGCTGCGCCACTAGCAAGTAGCGCACTCAACGTCGCCGCTAATAAAGATGTGGTAAAAATTTTCATTATTGCCTCCTAGATATCATTACGCAGTTGAGTATCAAGACCGAAACATTGGCGTCTGGATTGTTGATGACTCAACGGCTCTCTGCCACTCATGCGATCTTTATCTCGGAACCAAACATAGCCAGCAGCAGACTGAGAACTACATTCAAGAAAGCCATCTGAACAGGAATCTAACCAGTTTTGGGTAAACTCAAGTGCAACTTGATTTTGATATCCTCCACAGTAACTATCACTGTCCCAAACTGCAGATTCCACATCGGTGCCAACCACGGATTTGAAAGGTTTAGGTAACGCTGGACGACCTGCTGTTCCTAGCAAGTTATTGTTGTTGTAGTAACTCATCCAACTACGTTGTTGCTGCTTAACCGCATCAGATTTGTAACCCAGCAACCAGCCGACAGCCGACTCAAATACATTGCCAGCTATTGCAGCATCAGCAAGAGCAGTTCCGCCGCTAGACGGCGCCAATGCAGTCACATTTACAATTTTATTAATAATATTTGGAAAGCGGGAATCTGTGGTCGGGTTTGACATTACCCAGCGCATCATGTTGCCACCATGAGAGTGAGTAATTACATACATTTGAGAGATATTCTGTGATTGAATAAATTGTGTGAGCTGGCTTGCTAAACAACCAGTTGCAGCCGCATCCCACATATTCTTTTCAAAATCACAATTTACAACGACATAGCGATTTGAATTGGGTGCCCCAGACATCACTGAACTAATAAATGATCGTGTCCAGTAATTATCTTCTGCATTGTTTTGAGAACCCGTTCCATGCACGAATGCGACCCCGTAGTTCGCTGACGCTACGCCAGATAAACACAGTAACGATAAGCCTAAAGCCAACCGTTTCGTGCTTTTAAATAGTGTTGTGAGTGTTAATTTCATGAGTGTGCCCTTTGTTGTTTTGGGACACCCATACTAGTCTGACCTCCAGATGAGTGTAATATTTTTACCTCATAAGAATTTGCATTCTAATAACAACTTATTACAAATACTTAACAATTTATTTATTGACTTTAGAGCAGCTCAAAGCTGTAGAGTGATCGAAATTTGTTCAAAGGTTAATGTATGAAGCCACGAAATTTAGAATTTTACGTTATAGAAAGGGTTAAAAAGTATACTTTTAGCGATAATAATTGTGAATCACGATTTCGGTATTTAGAGGAAGCCCACGTGATTGCTCAATACCATACCTTCTATCACACACTAGTCCATGTAATCATGCTAATAGATGGAATAAAACGCTTATCTTTAAGAGAAGCGAGCGGTCAAATTATGCGTATTGTTGGGGCGCTAACAAAAACACCTCTCGGGCTCCTGCCTGATGGTAACACAGGGGGAGCGAATATTAGTCCGTTTAAACCACTTCCTGTGCCTATCAAACTGAAAAGAATAATTGCGCGAATTAGACCACAAAAGCACCGTTAAATATTAATGCGAGAACAAATTGGATAAATCGCGAAATGCTTTGAATTCGAGTGCGTTACCACTAGGGTCGTGAAGAAACATCGTGGCCTGCTCGCCGGGTTGTCCTTTAAACCGGATATAAGGCGCGATGACAAAATCTGTCCCGACGTTGTCCAGCGTATCAGCGAGGGAGTGCCATTCTTTCCAAGGTAACACAACACCAAAGTGCGGAACAGGCACATGTTTTTCATCCACCACGTTAGTATCTGGCACGCTCGGCATCGCCTTAACTAAATGCGTAACAAGCTGATGGCCGTAGAAATCCCAGTCAATCCAATGATCGTCACTACGTCCCTCTGAGCATCCGAGAAGCTCTCCGTAAAATGCACGGGCATGCGCAAGTGACGTGACGGGAATCGCCAAATGAAAAGGAGGGATAGCTTGCATAACGTTCCTTTTAGAGTAGCCGTTTCAACCAGGTAAATTTAAATCGGTTAAATGGAGGATAGCGTAATGGTACGTCAAGCCAGAATTTACGGCTCATCACACTTTTTAAATGGCTAAATGTATCAAATCCGGTTTTGCCATGATATGCCCCCATGCCGCTATTCCCTACGCCACCGAACGGCAAGTCAGGGTTTACCATAAACATAAAGCCATCGTTTACACAGGCACTACCAGAACTTGTCTGCTGAAGTACTTTTTTCTCTACATCTGACTTATGGGTAAAAAGGTACAGTGAAAGTGGTTTTGCACGCTCATTGACAAAGGTAATTGCATCAGCAAGGTTATCGTAAGTAACAATAGGCAGTATCGGCCCAAAAATTTCTTCTTGCATAACAGAAGAATGCAAGCTTGGCTCGCGTATTATTGTGGGAGAAATATAACGATTAACTGGGTCAACGTCACCGCCAAAAATAACATTTTGATTCTCTAGATATCCCACCAACCGCTCGTAATGGCGTTTGTTAACAATGCGGCCATAATCTTTACTCTTCTTTGGCTCTACACCATAACATTCCTGAACTGCTTTTTTTAAGGCTTCTTGAAGTGCACCAGCAATAGCAGCATCTGCTAATACGTAATCTGGTGCAACACAGGTCTGACCGGCATTCATCCATTTGGCCCAAACAATCCGCTTTGCCGTCACCTCTATGTCAATGTGTTTATCGACAATACACGGGCTCTTGCCACCTAATTCCAGCGTCACAGGGGTTAAATGCTCTGACGCCGCCCGCATGACAATTTTTCCGACTTTTTCTCCACCCGTATAGATAATGTGATCGAACTTCTGCGCCAATAAAATCTGTGTTTCTTCTACAGCCCCCTCTACGACGGCAAATGCATTGTCGTCAAGATACTTAGGAAGCAACATTTTTAATAACGCAGAGGTAGACTGTGATAACTCAGAGGGCTTGATGATCGCATGGTTGCCCGCTGCGATAGCTGCAATAAGCGGTGCTACAACAAGCTGAAACGGATAGTTCCATGCACCGATGATAAGCACAGTGCCTAATGGCTCAGGTAGTATGTAGCTTTTTCCGGGTTGTGCGACAATAGGGGTCGAAACACGTCTGGGTTTCATCCAGCCTTTCAAATGCTTAATCGTATGATCGATGTCACTGATCACGAAACCAATTTCAGACGTCCAACTCTCAACCTCACCCTTTCCTAAATCTTCATACAGGGCCGATGCCAATTTGTCTTGGTTCTCAACTACCATAAGACGCAAGCGCTTCAATTGGTTTACGCGCCACTGATAATCCTTACTCAAGCCCAGAGTGAAATGCTGCCTGACCGCGCTAACCAGTTGTGCGATAGGATGCTCTGCCTTTTTAGTCGAAGTGTGTAAATGAAGGTTGGTGACGCTCATTTTCAGAATCCATTGTGACTATGTTCAAAGCCATTATGGCATAGCTGGTTAAAATGTTAACAATTATTACTTGCCCAACGGTTTGCCCCATCAAATCGTTTACTGGATAAAAAGAGGTCTTGACCTAGACATCAGATCGCCAACGCGCAAACGGCTGTTCAACCAAAATGTTAAGCACATAGATTACAATTGAAGTGCATATTTGAAAGAGAGATACATGCATACTTGTTGAGCGGCGATTAAAAAAGGGCTGCTAACGCAACCCTTTCATGTATATGCATTCGCGCTACATTACGCGTCGTAAGGATGGCGCAAAATAATGGTTTCGTTGCGATCCGGCCCCGTTGAGATAATATCAATCGGCGTTTCAGTCAACGCTTCTAAGCGTGCGATATAATTTTTCGCTGCTTCTGGAAGTGCATCGTATGAAGTAACACCAAAGGTGTTATCAGACCATCCAGGCATTTCTTCATATACTGGCTCAACTTTTTCGTAGTCGTCAGCCGCCATTGGGGGTACATCATTGATGTTACCTTCGGCATCTTTATAGCCAATACAAATTTTAAGGGTCTCTAGTCCATCTAACACATCAAGCTTAGTTAAACAAAACCCAGAAATAGAATTGATTTGTACCGCGCGCTTCATCGCCACTGCATCAAACCAACCTGTGCGGCGTTTACGGCCAGTAGTAGCGCCAAATTCATGTCCTTTCACGCCCAAGTGCTCACCCACAGCGCAATCTAGCTCTGTCGGGAACGGGCCGCCACCCACACGTGTCGTGTACGCTTTAACGATGCCCAGAACATAATCAAGATGTAAAGGCCCGAAGCCTGCGCCCGTAGCCACACCACCAACGGTAGTGTTCGATGATGTTACGTAGGGGTAGGTTCCATGATCAATATCAAGTAATGTGCCTTGCGCGCCTTCAAACATGATGCAATCACCGTGTTTACGCGCTTTATCAAGCATGTCTGTCACGTCAACGACCATAGCCTTCAAAGTTTCAGCCACTTTCATTGCATCGTTAAAAACAGTATCAAAATCGACAGGCTCAGCTTTGTAGTACTGCGTTAACACGAAGTTGTGATATTCAAGAATCTCTTTTAACTTGTTAGCAAAATCTTCGCGATTGAATAAATCACCAACACGCAGCCCTCGACGAGAAACTTTGTCTTCATATGCTGGCCCAATACCACGCCCTGTTGTACCGATTGCCTTTTTACCGCGCGCTTCTTCGCGGGCGACATCTAACGCGATGTGATAGGGCAGAATAAGCGGGCACGCCTCACTAATAACTAAGCGCTCGCGAACTGGAATGTTACGCTCTTCAAGCATCGAAATTTCTTTCATCAATGCTTCTGGGCTTAATACCACACCATTACCAATGACACATTTGACATTGTCGCGTAATACACCAGATGGAATTAAATGCAGTACGGTTTTTTCACCGTCGATCACTAGAGTGTGACCTGCGTTGTGTCCGCCTTGATAACGAACCACGTAAGTTGCTTTGTCTGTTAATAGGTCGACGACCTTACCTTTACCCTCGTCACCCCATTGAGTGCCGAGTACTACAACGTTTTTAGCCATGATAGGAATGCGTCAGAAAATTAGGCCGCGATTCTACAAAAATCCCCTTCAAAAATCACCCTATTTATGCACAAACTTTATACATTTATCGAATAGTGACATGACGTTCTTACATTTAGAGTAAAAAGAGTAGCGATACCATTCCCACTGTCACCAGCACGCCACCAATCGTGCGAAGCTGCTCTGGTGGCTGTGACGCCATTTGCAGTAAAAAACGCTGCCACTTCTTGGGGAACAGCATAGGGCCAACACCTTCGATAATCATAACAAGGGCTATACCGACCCAGAGTGTCTCTAACATTTTACAATTCCCTCTTTGATGACGTTTTAACTGCAAATTATTTAACGTCTCTACACCCGACTAGCGTTTCCATAGACTAATCTTGTATGGATGTTTCGTATGTGTCAATAGACGCAAGATAGGTGCATACTCACTTAGTGATGGAGAATAACAATGACGCCACTTCCTCTCATTTACTCTCCAATTAGAGGACAACTCGATGAGGAATATTCCTGCTTTCCACGTTTTATCATCAACCCAGGATTATTAACTATGGAAGATGTTAAAGCCTGGATAGTGCATCACAAGGCGGTGATCGAAGATGTATTAGAATCGGCTGGAGGTATTATATTTCGCGACTTCCCCATTTCAAACGAAGAGGACTTCTTGGCTTTTTACCATGCCTTCGAGTACAAGACTATGACTGTCGAATCTCCCTTTTTTTCTTATGCTCCGAGTCATCATCCACAGGTGTCTTATGCGCCACCTGAACAACCACTAGCGTCGTCATTGCATGCCGCGTTTTCATTATCTCTAACGCAACCTAAAAGCGTGTTCTTTTGCATGCCGAGCTTTCAGCCGAGCTTTCACCCGAGCATTCATACCAATATTCCTGCGTCGCGACCTCTTTTACGGCTTTGCCGAAGTGACCTGCTTTATAACATCTATCAATCTACGTTACCTGAAGTAACAGAAAAGCTTGAAAGAGAGGGTTTGATTTATTCTTTTCTAATGACTGAAGATCATACCAATGATATGTATCGTCATTTTAGCTGGAAATCACTTTTGGGAGTGAATTCTTCTGAAGCGGCTGAATATATGCTAGATAGCGGTGGATTTACCTACGAGTGGTTAGACACAGAAACCCTCATTGTTACCTCTCCCGTTCTCCCTGCTATTAGCTCGTTTACTGATGGACGCATGGGGTTGCAAAACAATTTGATGAATATTTACACCAGTTGGCCTGGCGTAAGAGACAACCCTTCTTCTTTTATCACGTACGGGAACGGCTCTCCAGTTGGTGTTGCGTCGTTGGAAATTCTTCTTTCTTTATCTCTACAAACTACGTTCTGCCATGAGTGGCTAAATGGTGATGTAGTGATAATTAACAACGAACAGGTGCTCTATGCTCATAATGTTCAGGAACAGCAAGAACACGTTCACGAGAAAGAAGGAAGCGTTCTTGCAATATTTAGTGAATAGTTAGGTTGGCTTAGCCTTTAAGCATCTGGGCAGCTTGTTTGGCGAAGTAAGTCAAAATACCGTCGGCACCAGCACGTTTGAACGCAAGTAAAGACTCCATAATGACAGCTTCTTCATTTAGCCACCCTTGGGCGAACGCCGCTTTATGCATAGCATATTCCCCACTCACTTGGTAAGCAAAGGTAGGAACGCCGAACTCGTCTTTACAACGTCTAACAATATCAAGATAAGGCATACCCGGCTTGACCATCACCATATCAGCCCCTTCTTGAAGATCCAAAGCAATTTCTCTTAGTGCCTCATCGCTATTAGCTGGGTCCATCTGATAACTAAATTTATTGCCACCTTTGATATTCCCAGCTGATCCAACTGCATCACGAAATGGCCCATAATACGCCGATGCGTATTTTGCTGAATAGGCCATAATGCAAGTATTTTCATGGCCTTGAGCTTCTAAAGCAGCACGAATCAATCCAACACGCCCATCCATCATATCTGAGGGAGCGACAATGTCTGCGCCAGCTTCTGCGTGTGACAACGCTTGTTTAATTAACACCTCGACGGTCTGATCATTGACGACGTACCCAGAGTCATCAATCAACCCATCTTGGCCATGAGACGTAAAAGGATCCAATGCCACATCAGTAATAACCGCTATGTCTGGCACACTTTCTTTTAGCGCGCGAATGGCTTTTTGTGCTAATCCGTCTTCATTAAACGCCTCGCTCGCGCACTCCGACTTTAACTCGACTGGCGTAACCGGAAAAAGTGCCACAGCCGGCACTCCCAAATTGGCAAGCTCTTCAGCCTCTTTAATTAATAAGTCGATAGAAACGCGCTCTACCCCCGGCATAGACGGCACAGCTTCTGTTCGATTTTTCCCTTCCAGCACAAACATCGGGTAAATTAGATCACTCGCTGACAGCGTATTTTCGGCCACCATGGCGCGAGTAAAAGCCTGTTTACGCATTCTTCGCATACGAATATCTGGAAAGTGTGAAATAGCCATTACGTTATCCCATTTGTTCTTGTTCATTACCGTGCTCGAATACTGTTGCATACACGCAGTTTCGTCCACGGCTTTTTGCTTCATATAGTTGACGATCTGCGGCTTCAAGCATCAGCTTACCGTCTTCTTCGCTTCTTACAACCGCTGTACATATGCCCGCACTTAGTGTGACATTTACTTTTCCTGCAGCTGTGGCAATGTCTAAATCTGCTAGGGCTTGGCGGATGCCGTCAACCAACGTCACCGCACCGCTCTTGTCCGTAGACGGCAACACCATCACGAATTCTTCTCCGCCATAACGACAGACTTCATCGGCCCCGCGCTTTAGCGATGATTCTAACAATTTTGACACGCGCTGAATGCACTCGTCTCCCACTAAGTGACCATACTGATCATTAATGGATTTAAAATGATCAATATCTATCATCACCACAGATAGTGCGGTTTGTTCCCGACGGCTGCGTCTTAGCTCGGCTTGATACTTCTTATCGAAATACCGCCTATTGCGGAGTCCGGTTAGGGGATCAATAGTGTTTTTTAGCTCTAGCTCTCGGTTGATTTCAGACAGCTCTCTGAGTGCGATCTCTAGCTCGAGAGTACGCTCCTGAACTTTGTACTCCAGATCTTCTTGCGCCTCTTCTCTCATCAGTAACATCTGTTCTTGTGCAGCTCGTGCCTCTCTTTCAATTTCGAGCGCTTTAGATTGCGCAGCAATAAGAGAATCTCTTTGATTTCGATAATTTATTGCGAGGGCAAGGGCAAGCAGAAAGGTTTCTATTGTACCGCCAATCATCAGCAAATAATTTGAGGGGACATCCAGCAACACGTAATCAGCATGCTCTAACGCGGCAAAAAAGCCACTCATAAGCAATACTGACCAAGCCAAGAGGTAATATCGCGCCAAGGAAACGCCTTTATACCAGCAGTACACTCCTACGGTATAAATAACCGGCATCGCCACACTTACACAGACCACCAACAGCCGCACAGTAATAAAGCTGTTGAGGAATAAGCTCGCAAATGCCAGCAGACCGTAACCCACTATGAGTAATTGAAGCCCCTTGTTTAATCGGCCGCTGTGCGACCCAACATTGAGCAATTGTTTAGTAAAAATAAAAGCGCACATCAATGCCATCATTACCACAAAGGCAATCGCTTTTTGCTGGAACCATGCACTATTTGGCCATACATATTTATAGGCAAGTCCATTTAAGGTCGCAATGGCCAAGGCGAGAAAAAAGACATATCCACTATATGATAAAAAGCTGGAATTCCCCGTTGTCACATAATGAAAAATGTTGCTGAGCATCATCGCTAACATAAACCCGAAAAACAGCCCCATCAGCGTTGCTTGATCAGACGCATAACTTAAATAACGATCTTTGTCCCAAATGCGCAATGGCACTCTAAGAGCTCCATCGGTTTGAATACGCATAATAACCTGCACATTCTCAGCGTGTGGAGGTATCGGAAAAACAAGACTAGTCAGGGGTAAATAACGTTCTGAAAAAGGTTGCGTATCGCCGCCTCTATAATGAGCTACCACTTTGTCATTACTGACGTACCACATTTCAACATGGTCGATGAGCGCATAAGCAATCTCAATAACTCGCGCATGATTTAGTACGTTTTCGGGTAACGAAAATTGAAACCAGTAAGCGTCGTTGGTCAAGCCATGCGAGATCGCATGCTTTTCTTCAATTTGCCAAGCGCTCTCGGGTAATTGCAAGATCTCCTCAAGCGACATGCTTTGTTGCTCGTCTTGCAGATACTTCACGCCATTGCCTAGCTCATATTGAGGCTGCGTGGCTTTACTCACAGTAAATATTCCGTATACGAAAAGCGCGCCTACGATAAATACCATCGGAAACAATACGCGTGATACGGATAATGGCTTAGAAGCACTGTCTAACAAGATGTTCTCCAGAGCGAGCCAAATTGAAGAGCGACAGTGTATTCTGCCAAGCCGCGTTTTGTAAGTTTGGTACGTCGACTTCCATTAGTGCGGCTACATATTTTGCTATATGAGGTAAATTTGCGGGTACATTGGTGCGAGACTTAGGTTTTAGGGTCTTTGGAAACAAATACGGTGCGTCAGTTTCAAGTACAATGCGGTCAAGTGGTAGGCACTTAACAGCAGACTGCAGAGCCTGTCCTCGCTTGTCATCGCACACCCATCCCGTTATGCCTATGTACAACCCTAGCTCCAAATAAACAAGCATCTCCTCGCGTGTGCCAGTAAAACAATGAGCCACGCCACCGACCAAATCTTTTTGATACATTTTTAGTAGCATGATTTGATCATCGAAAGCGTCACGTTCGTGTAAAAAAACAGGGAGCTTAAGCTCACAAGCTAGGGCAAGCTGCGCTTCAAAAACGCGAAGTTGATCGACTTTGGGTGAGAAATTTCGATTATAGTCTAATCCACATTCACCAACCGCGATCACTGAGGGTTGGGAAGCCAATTGGCGTAAATCATCAATAAAACGTGGTGTTGCATCTTTGGCGTAGTGAGGATGAATGCCTGCTGTAGAAAATACACGATTAGGATACTCAACAGCCCGCTGATTGGCTAAACGACTCTCTTCTACACTTGTGCCAATCCCAACCATACATTCAACACCCGCAGTAAAGGCGTTAGTGATGGTGCTCGTTTCACTGAGGCGCGGATCAGAGAGATTCACGCCAATGTCAAACCAACTGCTCACGTTATTGGATTCGCTTAACTCGCGCTCGACGATTTGACTCTTCTTTGCTCAAGTAAAAAGCCCCTAAGACGCCTCGCTCAACATACACTTCGTCGCCCTTGTTCAGAGACATTCGTTGACTGTCTGTTTGTTTCCACACATGGCCGTTACTTAACGTAACTCTTATCTTATTGTATGCATCTTTATCAATACTTGTGACCGTTGCAAATATTTTCTCTTTTGCAGATTCAGTCGATGCTCTATGTTCGATACCAAAACGTTCGTCCGGTGACGTTACTGTCGCTGAGGGCACCGATTGATAAGCTGACTCCGTATTTTTCGAATTGCGCTTTGTTGGTTCTCTAAGCTGACCATTTGAAGACAAAGGCGCAGGCACCGCCATTAACGCTTCCATCTCTGAGTATCGGCTCATATTTTGAACGATACCGTCGTAACAAACCAATCGTTTCAGACTGTTTTGTTCTTGCCCACAAACTTGCAAAGCTTGTTGAATTGTTTCCGCTTGCGCACTACCTGTAATCAACAAACATGCCGCAATAATATATGTTCTCATGATACTTCCTGATGTTCTTCTTTGGTTGATTTTCTTCCATAGATACTGCCAATAATAATTCCGAATTCATATAGAATACATATCGGCACCGCTAGGAGTGTTTGCGATATGATGTCTGGAGGTGTCAATAACATCCCGACAACAAAAGCGCCAACTACCACATACGGACGTTTTTCTCTTAATCTTTTGGCATCCGTAACGCCCATCCAGCACATCAGAATGATGGCAACAGGAATTTCAAATGACACACCAAAAGCGAAAAATAGTTTTAGTACGAAATTGAGATAGTTACTGATATCAGTACTAATTGCTACGCCTTCCAACTCAATACTGGTAAAAAACTCAAATGCCAGTGGAAAGACGACGTAGTAAGCAAATGCAATACCACTGTAAAACAATAGGGTACTCGATATTAACAACGGCACGATGAGCTTTTTCTCATTTCGGTATAACCCAGGCGCAACGAATGCCCAAACTTGATAGAGTACCGCAGGAATAGCAATGAAAAATGACAATACCATTGTCAACTTGAAGGGCGCGAAAAACGGTGATGCAACATCTGTAGCTATCATGTGTGAATTCAGTGGCATTGCTTCGAGAAGCGGAGTCGCTAACCAGTGATAAATATCCTGGGCAAAATACGCCAAGCAAGCAAATACAATCAGTACGCTCATTACAGCCTTAAGCAGTCGGCTTCGCAACTCAATTAAATGGGCTATTAATGTATTTGTTTCACTCATTTATCATTCGTCTTTTTTATAGGGGCGTTGAACAGACTCTGCGGCTTCTTTTAATTCATCCACACTTTTCTGAAGGTCTGGTGATAAGTTCTGTAAGTTTTCCTGCTCTGCTTTTTTTAAGTTTTCATGTAATTCATGCACACGCAACTGCTCTTCAACCTCATGCTTGAAGCCGCTCGCTGTTTGCCGTATCGACCGAACGGTTTTCATGGTCGAACGTACAGCGCCTGGTAGGCGCTCTGGCCCCAGTACAAGTAGAGCCATCACAGCAATGAGAAGTAACTCCCAAAAACCAATATCAAACATTAAGCTTTTTCTTTATTTTCAGTCTGAGACGAATTTTGCGTTGATGTTTGAGAGGGCTTTTCTTCTACTTTCTGAGTGCTTTCCTCAAATTCCGCGTCTTTATCGTTAACCGCTTTTTTGAACCCCTTAACAGCAGACCCAAGGTCTCCACCGATCGATTTCAATCGCTTCGTTCCGAACAATAAAATCACGATAAGCAATATAATTAAAAGTTGCCAGATACTAATTCCGCCTAACATAACAGCGTTACTCCCATTTTTTTAGTTGGGTTAGTATATCAGAGGCAATTTCGATGTGAATGTTCAAATAATCTTATTCTTTAACTTATTTTCGCTGTTAGCTTGCACCCCTTTTAAATGCTGGCTTTACATAAAAAATTGATAGCCAAAACGGATACAAATAGTGCAATGTATAAAATATAAGAATTTGATTATTAGAAAAAAAAGCCCACTCTTAAAGAATCACAAGCCAATGAAATGGAAGATCATTACAATATGATGCGCGCCTTACGAGCCACACTTATGCCAATGCTGATATTGGCAATGGCATCATCTACTTTCGCCCAAACGCCTGAAACATCAGACAATACTAACGAAAAACCGATAGAGGCATCTTGGTTAGACGACATGCACCGAGGGATAGCCGAGTCGATGGACGATTCAGCTTCTTGGGTGGACAGTTTCTTTGATGCAGAAGGCGTGTCTGCAAAAGAGCGTCCAAAAGGAGAAGCTCGGATTCGCTTGGCTTGGGAGCCACGAACACGAGATATCAGCGAAGTAGAAGCCAGACTAAAGGTGAGATACAAACTGCCAAAGCTGGAAAATAAAGTTGACCTTATTTTGTCAGACTACGAAGATGATCAGCCTGAAACCAAGTTGCAAGCTGGTCGCCTCAATGACATATCCCAAGATGACAGGTTCAATTTAGCCTTACGATTCCGAAAATCAGCTGACAGTGGCTTTTCTCATCGGATCGGAGTTGGACGCCGTTTACAGCTATTTGCTAAAAGTCGATATAGAAATAACCATGCCTTGATGGACGACCTCACACTGTATTGGAATGCCTCAGTATCTCATTACAGTGAAGACAAATGGGGAGCCGATTCAGAGTTTACGTTTGATTACCAACTTGAAGGTACAAATTTATTTCGCTTTGACAGCCAATTTTACTTCAGAGACAAAACAGACAACTGGCTTTGGCAACATAGCTGGCAACACTTTAACCATGTTGATGATAAAACGGCCGTTGTTGTGGGGCTTTATCTAGAAGGTAATTCGCGCCCACATTATAAGCTGGATGAATACTTAACCAGTGCACGCTGGAGAAAAAATGCGTTACGTGAGTGGCTATTTTTTGAAGTAGAACCGTATGTATTATGGCGACGTGATGAGCACTTTTCAGCATCATACGGCGTCGCCTTAAGGGTAGAAGCATTTTTTGGCGATTAAGCCTTATTAGAAAGATGCAAAGCGCGCATCCACAACGTCGTCCCAACTATCGCAAGAGACAACGTAGGCCAAATAGCCGTTAGATACATGGGTAATATACTTGCAACAATCATTGAGGTCGCGCCTAGCAAGCTAAAAAATTGCACACGCTGGCTTCGTTTTTGTTGCGCTAACTGTTGTTCAAAGTGTCGCTTTTGCAATTCAGGAAGTTGTTTTATTTGTTTTAAGCTATCGTAGATGAGATCTGGCATCTCAGGCATCTTTTCAGACCAATAAGGCAAATTGCCATACACTTTTTTCATCATGGCTGAAAAGCCAATTTGCTCTTTCATCCAATTTTCTAAAAAAGGTTTAGCGGTTTGCCACAAATCTAGTTGAGGATAAAGTTGCCGCCCCAGGCCTTCAATATATAACAAGGTCTTTTGCAACAGCACCAGTTGCGGCTGCACGACCATGTTGAAACGTCTAGCCGTGTTAAAGAGTTGCAATAGTACATTACTGAATGATATTTCGGCCAATGGTTTTTGGAATATTGGCTCGCACACCGTACGTATTGCCACTTCAAACTCATCAATATTGGTATCGGAGGGCACCCAACCTGAATCAACATGAAGTTCTGCTACTTTACGGTAATCTCGATTAAAAAACGCAATAAAATTCTCTGCAAGATACCGTTTATCGTCGCGATTCAACGTGCCGACAATGCCATAGTCAATACCAATATATTGCGGGTTTTGCGGTTCTTTACGAGAGACAAAAATGTTTCCAGGATGCATATCCGCGTGGAAAAAACTGTCTCTGAACACCTGAGTAAAAAACACTTCTACCCCGCGCTCCGCCAGCTTTTTCATATTCGTATTTTGCTCGATCAGGGCATCGATGTCAGAGATGGGGATCCCATAGATGCGCTCCATGACCATCACCTGACGGGTGCAATAATCACTATATATTTCAGGTACGTATAGCGCATCTGAATGTTCAAAGTTGCGCCCTAGCTGAATGCCATTCGCCGCCTCTCGGAGCAAATCCAGTTCATCCAGCATCGTTTTCTTGTATTCTTCCACCACTTCAACCGGGCGTAAACGCTTACCATCAGGCAACCATTTTTGAACAGCTAAAGCAACCGTTTCCATTAATTCAACATCAGCATGAATCGTGTTTTCTATTCCCGGACGAATCACTTTAACGACAATTTCTTTTCCTGAACGTTTTAATTTTGCTGCATGTACTTGTGCAATTGACGCAGATGCTAATGGTATTTTCTCAAAATCATCAAAAAGCTCATCCAATTCACGAAGACCCAATGACCTTTTAATAATGCTAATTGCGACATCAGAATCGAAAGGTTCAACTTTGTCTTGCAACAGCGCAAGTTCATTGGCAATGTGCGGAGGCAGCAAATCGCGACGCGTCGATAGCATTTGCCCAAATTTAATAAATACAGGCCCAAGTGTTTGTAGTGCCAAGCGTAAACGCATACCGACAGGTTTATTTTGATGTCGATTCTTCAACCAAAACTGACAACGTCGACCCAATCTTGCATACCAAGGCAGCCAGCGGTCAGGAATAAGTTCATCCAAGCCATGCTCAAGCATGACCTTATTGATTTGATATAAGCGAAATAACTGCACGTTTTAATCGTCTGTTGAAGGGTTTACTTGATGTTCGAGTAACGAGAGCTTTGCTTCTAAACGCTCAACATCACTTCGTAACATATTCACCTCATCACAAAAATGTGCAATAGCGATAGGAGAAGCGACAATGTGCTTTTCCTCTATCGCACCGTCTCTGATGATCGTTTTGATATAGTGAGCCTTTTTGGTTACTGCTGTTTTCACGGCGCCTAAACGTTGAAATGTTAGCCTCGCACCTACATCACCCACTAATGAGGAGAGTTTTTCTTCTAAATCTATATTTAGTTCAGACAGTAACTGACTAAACCCCTGAGCAACATGAATATCACCCATCAACTCAAGTTTATCCTGCTTGATAAGCTTAGTAATTTGACTACTATCTTGTAGCAAGGGAAGTGTTGTCAAAGATAAAGACAAACAGCAATCGGCGGGTAGTGGCGTCTCACTTAACGCTTCAATATCACTATCGACTAACACATCAATTCGCTGAGAAAAGCAAAAAGTCAGCGGCCATGGTAACTCTCTAACGTGCACCCATAGCCGTTTTCCACTTAACCCTTTCAATCTTTCATGGCTTTTTGCATCGAGCGCTAATACACCGTTTATTGATGTTTCGACCAACGCGCTAATCAATTGAGGTGTCGGCATTAAAACTTAAACCCTCGATGCAATGCAACGATACCACCCGTTAGGTTGTGATACGTGACCTGCTCAAAACCTACTGTTTCCATCATACTTTTTAGAGTGTCTTGATCGGGATGCATGCGAATCGACTCAGCCAAATACTGGTAGCTGCCTCCGTCATTCGCAACCAGTTGTCCCATTTTAGGCAGCACATGAAAAGAATACATGTCGTACGCTTTACTCAGCATGTCGTTCGTCGGCTTAGAGAACTCCAGCACTAGTAGACGGCCACCGGGTTTAAGTACGCGATACATGGATGCAAGCGCTTTGTCTTTATCTGTCACGTTGCGCAAACCAAAAGCAATCGTGATGATATCAAACGTATTGTCTTCAAAAGGAAGCGCTTCTGCGTTGGCCTGAACATATTCCACATTGCCAACTACGCCCCGATCGCGCAGTTTGTCACGCCCGACTTTAAGCATAGAATCGTTAATATCAGCGAGAATAACCTGGCCTTTGTCACCTACAATGCGCGAAAACTTAGCCGTTAGATCGCCGGTTCCACCCGCTAAGTCTAGTACCTTATGACCTTGCCTAGCGCCGCTACAGTCGATAGTAAAGCGTTTCCACACACGGTGAATTCCCATTGACATAAGATCGTTCATTACATCGTACTTAGCCGCTACGGAATGAAATACATCGGCCACCATAGACGCTTTATTGTTTTTATCGACTTGTTTAAACCCAAAATGGGTTTGATCAGAGTGCTGAGGATTATCGCTCATTTACGATCCTTGAAACTTTTTCTTTAGTGTACTCAATTTCGAGACTATGTGGCAGTGTCTACATGCACAAAATTATCGCCTGAACTGTAACTAATAATTTGACTAAGGGCCTGTAATGAGCGGCCGCTTTCCTCTCGCAGTTCATTAAAAAATGTTTGAATTGCCGTTAAGCTACGTTTGGATGTAAGAGAACCATCAACAATATGCTGAGCGCGAAGGTAAGACTCAACATCGCTACTTAGAATAAACGTATCTTTGCCCATTGCACGCAGCGCATAAGGCCCTGTGTTGCCGCCTAGCCTCGCGCCGTGTTTCTTCAAATATTGCCACAAGCCAACAACATCATCTTGAGGCCACTTTGCGATAAAGCGCCCAAAGCTGCCATGCTCACGACTGACGGAATCTATCATCAGCGCATTGTCACGAATGGTCATGACTTTCTTCAAGTTACGAATGATATCTGGGTCTTTTGCTTTTGCCTCGTACATTTCATCAGGCATGAGTAGCATTTTTTCGATATCAAAGTTGAAAAACAGCCGCTCGAAATGCGGCCATTTATTCCTCACAACACGCCAGACGAATCCCGATTGAAACACTTTCATAGTAAAAGCAGACAAATAGAGGTTATCTGGGAGACCTGCCAGCTCCTCCGATGACAAAGGCTCTGTAACAAGTATTTCTAGTTTGTCTGGTCCACCTTTGCGTTCACATGCCCGCTGATACAGCTGATTATAGGATTCGCGCAGTGCCATTACCCTGTAATTCCACTATGACGAAGCAACGCATCTACTTGCGGCTCCCGCCCTCTGAAGGCAATGAATAGATCCATTGGTTCCTTACTACCGCCCATCTCCAAAATATTTAATAAGAAAGCACGCCCTGTTTCAGGGTTAAATATTCCATCTTCTTCAAACTTCGAAAACGCATCCGCTGAGAGTACTTCAGCCCACTTATAGCTGTAATAGCCCGCAGCATATCCACCTGCAAAAATGTGCGAAAAACTGTGCTGAAAACGGTTAAATGGAGGAGGTGTAATCACAGCGACTTCATCTCTGACTTCATCTAAGACAGCTTGTACGCTGGTATTCGCCTTCGCATTGAAACGCTCATGCAGCGTGAAATCAAACAAGCTGAATTCGAGCTGCCTTACCATTTGCATTGCCGACTGAAAATTCTTCGCGGCCAGTAATTTTTCTAATAATTCACTAGGCAGAGGTTCGCCCGTTTCATAATGACCAGAAATAAAGGCAAGCGCTTCGGGTTGCCAACACCAATTCTCTAGAAACTGACTCGGTAATTCTACCGCATCCCACGGTACCCCATTGATGCCTGAAACTGCGCCAATATCGATTTGCGTCAGCATGTGATGAATGCCATGACCAAACTCGTGGAAAAGCGTTACAACTTCATCGTGGGTAAAGAGCGCAGGTTTACCTCCTACGGGACGGTTAAAGTTGCACGTCAGGTACGCAACAGGTAACTGTAGGCTACCATCAGATTGAACACGCCTGACTCGACATTCGTCCATCCAAGCACCACCACGTTTGCGCTCACGCGCATAGAGGTCAAAGTAGAAGCTGCCACGCAATGTATTATTGCTGTCAAAGATATCGTAAAAACGCACATCTTGATGCCAAACATCCACATCGTCGCGGAGCTTGATCGTAATGCCAAACAATTTCTGTACTGTTGTAAATAAGCCGTTGATGACTTTGTTTTCTGGAAAGTACGGACGAAGAATTTCATCTGAAATTGCATATTTTTGCTGCTTTAGCTTTTCACTGTAATAGGCTAAATCCCATGCTTGTAAATCTACTTCTCCATGGGTATTTTCAGCAAACTCTTTAACTTCCTGCAAATCAGCCTGCGCTTGTGGCTTACTGCGCTTCGCTAAATCATGCAAAAAGTGTTTTACTTGCTCAGTATTGGCAGCCATTTTGGTGGCCAGAGAACGTTCAGCATAGTTCGCAAAATCGAGTAAATTCGCAATTTCCTGACGAAGCGCAAGGGTTTCGTCAATCACAGGACCGTTGTCCCACTTTCCAGCATTTGGGCCTTGTTCAGACGCTCGGGTTGTATATGCACGATACATTTCTTCTCGCAGGGCTTTATCATCTGCGTACATCATGATGGGCAAATAACTCGGAATGTCTAAGGTAAACAACCAACCATCTTTGTCTTTTGATTGGGCCAATTCTGCGGCTGCTTCTTTGGCAGAGTCTGGTAAGCCATTTAGCTGCGACTCGTCAGTGATGTGTTTACTCCAGCCGAGGGTTGCATCCATGACATTGTTGCTGAATGTAGAAGATAAATCAGATAAGCGACTTTTAATTTCTGCAAATCGTGCTTTTTTCTCTTCTGGTAGTGCTACGCCAGATAACTTGAAATCTCGAATCGCATCATTGATCACTTTTTGTTTTGCGCTTGTCAACGTAGTAAATTCAGAACTGTTCTTAATACTCACGTAAGCATCAAACAACCCCTTGTGCTGACCAACCCACGTTCCATATTCAGACAGCATTGGCAAACACGCATCGTGAGCTTCTCGCAACGCATCGGAGCTGACAACAGAGTTCATATGAGAGACTGGCGACCACATTTTACTCAGTGCATCATCGGCCTCTTCGATAGGGAGCACCAAATTCTCCCATGTATAAGCCGGCTGCTTGAGTGCGTTTTCTATTGTCTCTTTGCAATGCTTAATCGCACGCTCAATCGCTGGCTGAATGTGTTCGGGTGAAATATCTGAAAAACGGGGAAGTCCCGATACCTCTTCTAGCGCTGTTGCAGTCATAATCTATCTTCAATGTTATTCCGTAGGTTGTAAATAAATGTGAGGGTGAGCATTCAGAAAACAAGGGATTAATAGAAATTTCGATGATGTGAAATAGATTTGAATTTCATCCTTTCCTTACCCATATAGTAAACGACTACAATGTAAACATGCTCGTTGACGATAGCACAGCGCGATAAACCTCATCGAAACTTTCGATTTGCTCAGGCCTTTGCCTGCGCGTATCGTGTATAAAAACATAGGGAATAAATAATGGCAGATTTTGATTATATTTGTATTGGCGGAGGCAGCGGTGGTATCGCATCGGCCAATCGCGCCTCACGCTACGGTAAAAAAGTAGCAATTATTGAGGCAAAAGTGATGGGAGGCACATGCGTAAACGTAGGCTGTGTACCCAAAAAAGCCATGTGGTATGGCGCACAAGTTGCCGAAGCGATCCATAGATATGCACCTGATTATGGTTTCGATGTCTCAGTCAATTCATTCAACTGGAAAACGCTAGTTGAAAGTCGTGAGCGCTACATTTCCCGCGTGCATAATTCTTATGACAACGTGTTAGCAAGAAACGGTATCACCGTTATTCAGGGCTTCGCACGTTTCGTCGACAAAAATACCGTGGAAGTGGATGGCAAAACCTATACCGCTGACAATATCCTGATTGCAACTGGCGGACATCCGATTAAACCTGACATTGACGGCGCAGAATATGGAATAGATTCTGATGGCTTTTTCGCCTTGGAAGCGCAACCAAAACGTGTCGTTGTCGTCGGCGCGGGTTATATCGCAGTAGAACTCGCTGGCGTACTCCATGCATTGGGCAGCGAAACCCATTTAGCTGTAAGGCAATTCGCCGCTTTGCGCCACTTTGATCCCATGCTATCTGAAACATTAAAAGAACTGATGGCAGAAGATGGCCCCACTTTGCACACTCAATGTACACCTGAGCGAGTGGTAAAAAATGACGATGACTCACTGACTTTGCATTTTCAAAACGGTCAGCAAATTGAAACAGACTGCATTATTTGGGCGATAGGGCGTGCACCTTCAACGCAATCCCTGGGATTAGCTGAAATCGGGGTCGACATGGATGAAAAAGGATTCATTAACGTTGACGAGTATGAACGCACCAATATCGAAGGTATTTATGCCCTTGGCGATGTGATTGGTAAGGTTGAACTTACCCCTGTTGCGGTAAAAGCCGGGCGATTACTCGCAGAGCGCCTATTCAACGATAAACCAGATGCAAAAATGGATTACAACCTCGTGCCAACAGTGGTGTTCAGTCACCCTCCCATTGGTACCATTGGTCTCACCGAACCCGAAGCAAAAGACAAATATGGCGACGACATTAAGGTTTACAATTCAGAGTTTGGCGCCATGTACACCGCCGTCACCACTAAGCGTCAAATTACCCGAATGAAACTCATTTGTGCTGGCAAAGAAGAAAAAATCGTTGGTTTGCATGGTATTGGATTTGCCATGGATGAAATTCTTCAGGGCTTTGCGGTTGCCATAAAAATGGGCGCGACCAAAGCCGATTTCGACGCCTGTGTAGCGATTCATCCCACCAGCGGTGAAGAGTACGTTACGCTGTAATTGTATATAAACATAATCAAAGAGTGGCTAAGTGAGATGACGCCCAAGGTGTCTTGGCGCTGATTGAGCAATTATTGATCGTAACACGTGGGTCAATAATTGCCTGCTATTCTAAGTAAAATATAACTTTCTGGCTAACGCTCCCATGAGATACAAACATATTACTGCTAGCAAAGCTGAATCTTACACGCTGAGCGGTGGTGAATTCACGACCATACTCGCATCTGGCGAAGATACAGATAATCGTGTGTCTATATTCGACAGTATCCTGCCAAAAGGCAATGAAGCGCCATGGCATTATCATGAAATTGATGATGAAATTTTTTATATACAATCTGGTGAGATTGAATTTGGTGTCGCTGATGACACATTCTTGGCAACAGCGGGAGATCTGGTTATTGCAGGGCCAAATGTACCTCGAAGGTTTAAGGCAATAACAGACAGTCGACTATTAGTGATTAATGCGCCTTCTGGCCCTTCAGAGGGATTTATTCGGGATATTTCTCAGTTTAGTGATGACGCACCGCCGACGGAACATGATCGTAAATACTTTGTAGAAAAGTATAAGATTCATCTCCTTTAAGCTGAATAAAAAAAGCTGACACAAACGTCAATTTTTTTTACACACTCAGAACAAAAAAGTCAAAAGCAGCAAAAATGAATGAATTTTTATTTTTAAATCATACATATAAGCATTAGGAACAAATTTTGCTTAAGGCTGGTATATTTTTATCGTATCAATTTATTCATTCACAATGCAGTATATTATTCGTTCAATCTTTATTTTCGCGAGTTTGTTAGTGTCATCACAGTCTATGGCTGCGGTGATTTACGTGCTTGGTGACGACCAATCTGAAAATACAATAAACCCGTACCTTGAAAGCCAGGGTCATACCGTATACCACGATTCTACTTATCAAGCATGGGATGGCACCATTCCAATGGACACCGACGTCGTCCTCTATTTATACGGGTATGATTATGGAGATGAGCTAGGTGAAGACACCGATCCCGTCAAGGCAAATCAAAGCATACTCAACTTTGTTGCCTCAGGTGGTGGCCTTATTTTTACTGAATGGTATGCGTATGAAGAGTTAGACGAACCCGTATCACAGCTTCTGCCTGTAAAATACAACGGTGACTACTATTACGAAGCAAACTGGAATGTGTCATCTGGATACGAAAACCATGATTTGGTGCGCGGACTTGCTAACAGCGACTTCACTGAAGGTGACGGCTCAGAGGATACCTATTCAGATGTATCAGCATTAGTCGGAACCACGGTTGTGATGGAAGATGAGAATGGCATTCCGCTCCTGTCATATACTCATAAACACGGTGGAACCGTAGTGCATATCAATGATGGCATGACTTACGATGATGCAATCAGTGACAACATGCTGTCTGTCATTAACAGCGCAGCAACCTTTGCAGCCAATAACAAGGCCGTAGCGGTTAATGAACCAAGCACAATCATATTGATGTTCATCTCCCTACTCGCTTTGGTGCGCCTTCGCGGCAATCGCTAACTGCAATTGATCGCACTCTCCCGTGCCTCATAGTGAAATGAAAACGCTGACACATAATGTCAGCGTTTTCATAATGCACTTATACATCTGCTTAGAACGCGGGATCTTCATATTTATTATACAAAGCCTTTATCCAGCCACTTTCAAATAACGGTTTCATTTTTTCATTATAATGAGACAGCAACGCCTGCCCATTTTCGTTGTCAGCAAAACACATATAAAATTTTGGCCCAGTCAAGGCATGCTCTATAATATTGACCTTACCTTTTATTCCTAGCTCTTCCACTCTTTCACTAACAGCCTGCGGGTAGTCAATAACGTAGTCTACGCGCCCAGCCGTTAACATCTTGAGCCCCTGAACTAACTTTGTGTATGGGCTATGTTTTGCATCTTCAGGCACAATTCCCACTTCTTTAAACGTAAACCCCTGCTCCCAAGCTACGTTTTTTCCGCTTAAGCTGGTTTTGTCATTCCATGTCTGTCTGCTCGGGTCAAACACAATCGTCAGTAGTTCTATGCCTAATTCAATATCCGATTTCAAACCAGGATCAGATTCATAACATCCCGGCATTACATCATATTGCGCAGGGGAATCTGACAACCCTTTTTCACATCGCTCATACACGCTGTACGTCATTTCAATAGCGACACCATGCTTTTCAAAAACTTCTTTCCAAATATCATGATAGAGACCCGAACCGTTTTTTTCTGTATAGAACTCCCATTCGGGAGCACATACCGATGCAGATTTAACACTTGCAAACAAATTGGCAGAAAATAGTAGAACACTCATAAATAACACAATGGGTTTCATGATAGCTCCTATTCTAAAGCTCAAGGTATTTGATAAAATGGCAAAACACCGTATTGATTGTACAAAGAGTCTAGTTCACCATTTTCAATTAAGCCTGCGAATCCCTTATTCCAAATACGCAGTAGCTCTCTCCCTTTATCGGTATCTGCAAAACACATATAAAAATGAGGCCCTACAATCACATCCTCTTGCACACGAAGTTGCTTGTTCTTATCAATCAATCTCACGTTTTCCTGCACTGCGAGCTTGTAATCCACCAAATAATCTACGCGCTTAGCGAGCAGCATTTTTAAGCCACGCTCAAGGGATGAATAAGGAACATAAATCGCGTCATCGGGAATCAAGCCTGCTTGCTGATACATAAAACCTCGCTCCCACGTTACAATTTTACGCGTGAAGTCGCTCTTTTCTGTCCAGCGTTTCTGATCGACATGGCTAACTATCGTCAGTACCTCTCGACCTAACGGAGAATCCGATTTCAGCCCCGCATCGTTCACATAGCAGGCGGGCACAATATCAAAGTAGTTTTCCTCATCTGAGAGGCCCAACATGCATCGCGAGTACACCGCAAAAGTAAAATCTAATCCCACATCTTTATCAGTATATATACGCCTCCATATATCATGATAAAGCCCATTTCCATCGCGCTGCGTGTAAAACTCCCACTCGGGTGTACAAACCTTTGCCGATACCCTGTCTGCTTTTACATGCAATGGCAGTATTAACCCCATGCCAATCAAATAGATTACCCACTTCCACATCGTGTTATTCATTCGTCCCAAAGCCGCACTGTAAATTCATTGAGATACGTATCGTACTCAAAATACTCATGATTACTCAGTTTGAACAATTGGATAAAACGTCTCCAATAAGACATAGTTATATGTGTGCCACATATGATTATAGTCACAACCGTTAACGCAATAGGCAATCAAACTCACGGAGACCTCCATGATTACACCCGCTGTTCCTGAAGATGAACAGGTGCGTCTTGCAACACTTGAAGAATTGGACATATTAGATACGGAAAACGAAGAGCGCTTCGATCGCCTTACGCGTCTTGCCAAATTTATGTCAGGTGCCCCTATTGCGTTAGTCAGCTTGGTTGACGCGAACCGCCAATGGTTTAAATCAAAGCAGGGACTTGATGCATGTGAAACCAGCCGAGATATCTCTTTTTGTGGTCATGCCATATTAAATGATGACGTGCTATACGTACCCGATGTGAAAAACGATGAGCGTTTTCACGATAACCCGTTAGTGACTGGCGCACCAGATATCCGCTCATATGCAGGTGCACCACTACGTGCTCACAATGGTAAGCGCCTGGGTACATTATGTATCATCGACACCAAGCCCACGGCATACTCAAATGACCTGTTGGTACATTTACGCGATCTCGCCGATTGTGTAGAGGCAGAGTTTCGTCAACAATCACTCTTAGAAGTCACCCGTTCTTTGCAAGATCATCAGCATCGTCTCAATGCGTCAATGGTATCACTCGAGAAACATAACGTATTGCTTGCCAATCTCCATCGGATTACGTCAAATACACAGACATCATTTCATGAAAAAATTGTCGAATTACTTGAAGTGGGTCGCAAGCACTTTGATATGTCGATGGCAATTGTCAGTGAAATTATTGATGATCATTATTATGTTCGCTACGCGACCGCAGATATCGGCGCACCAGAAGCTGGCACCCATTTTGATTTAGGCAATACATTCTGCGTGCATACCATGCGCGCCAACTCAGCACTAGGCTTTCATCACGTTGCAAAAAGTGAAATCAGAACACACCCATGCTACCAGTTATTTAAATTAGAAAGCTACATAGGGTATCCCATTGTGGTAAATGGGCGGCGTTTTGGCACCGTTAACTTTTCTAGCCCTGTGCCCAAAGGTCGGCCATTCCAATCAGACGATTTCGCCTTTGTTGGCTTACTTGGTCAGTGGATTGGACATAATCTGGAAAGCGTCGCGAATATTGATGCCCTCACACAAGCAAAAGAAGAGGCCGAGCGCCATAGCCGCGCAAAATCTGATTTTCTCAACGTCATGAATCATGAATTAAGAACGCCACTAACCGTTATTTTAGGTTATCTTCCGCTATTAAAAGATGCCCAGAACTTACCGCCCGCAGAGATGATTGCACAGTTAAGCAACGACATGGACACTGCTGGGCAGCAATTGATGGCGATGATTAATGACTTATTAGATATTTCTAAAGTTGAGGCAGATACTATTTTGTTAGCGCCAAAGAAAATCATGCTCAAGTCTTTTTTCCACGATATTGTCCATTCGATGCGGCCATTAGTCGCCGAGAAATCTCTCTCTTTTGAGCTAGACATTGATGCCGAAGTTGCCTTTGCTGATCCTATTCGTTTACAACAAATCTTGTATAACTTAATTGCAAATGCGATTAAGTTCACAGAAGCAGGAAGCATCTCGATCGGTTGCCAAGCAACCAGCAGTGACATTGTTATTTCGATCTCTGATACAGGGTGCGGAATCCCAAGTCATCAGCAACACAAGGTTTTCTCTAAATTTTTTCAAGCTGACTCATCAACGACCCGCAAAAGCCGAGGAACTGGCCTGGGTTTGGCCATCACCCAGAAATTAGTCGAATTGCACGGCGGAACGATTACACTGAATAGTAAAGAACATCAGGGAACGACTGTCACGTTCACACTCCCTCAAACAGGCGATCATCATGGCTAAGATATTAATCGTTGAAGATGACCCACTTATTTCACGCATGATGGTTTTGCGCTTGTCTATGCATAATCATGCTGTAGAAACCGCTGCGGATGGAGAACAAGCCGTTAACAGAGCCCTTGCAGAGCAATTTGACATTATTCTTATGGATATGCACATGCCAATATTGGATGGACGAGGTGCAACACGGCAACTTCGTGAACATGGGTTTGATGGATTAATCATTGCCGTTACGGCATCTATGGCAAGACAAGATCAAGAGGCTGCAATCAAAGCTGGTTGCGACACTGTCATTGCCAAACCCATTCCGCCAGATTTTGAGTCCATACTCGAAGACTGGCTATCAAAGAGGTAAGAGGTGTTGTATACAAAAATAAAAAGAGCGCATTTTTGCGCCCTTTCTGGTATGTTCAAAATCGAGTTATCGATTAAGCGTTTTCGTTGATGAAGTCTACAAGTTGTGATTTAGACATTGCACCAACCTTCGTGCCAACCACATTGCCGTCTTTTACTAAGATCAATGTTGGGATACCACGAATACCGAATTTAGGTGGTGTTTCACTATTTTCATCGACATTCAACTTAGCAACTGTTACCTTGCCGTCGAACTCTTCAGCAATTTCATCTAAGATAGGTGCGATCATTTTACAAGGGCCACACCATTCAGCCCAAAAATCCACTAGTACAGGACCATTTGCATTGATTACATCGGCCTCGAAGCTACTGTCTGACACCTTGATAATTTTGTCGCTCATTCTGTTCTCCGTAATTGGTCAATCGCTGAAATTTTTCAGCACATATATAAACGTTATATAGAAACTGTTTTTTAATGCAAGCACTGATAAGCTATAAGCTATGCAAACAACACATTTAACCGAAACACACTTTTCAGACCTTTCTATTCACGACGATGTGATAAAGGCACTGAATGAAGCAAACTTCAAACACTGCACACCAATTCAGGCACTTGCCCTTCCTCCTTTGTTAGAAGGTCTTGATGTTGCAGGTCAAGCACAAACCGGTACCGGCAAAACCATGGCGTTTTTAGTCGCCACGTTTAATCGCTTGATACAACAAGGTAAACCTGAGCACAATCACCCCAGAGCCATTATCATGGCACCCACTCGGGAGCTTGTGGTGCAAATTTACAATGATGCAGAGTTACTTAGCAAAAGCACAGGACTCTCAATTGGTCTCATATATGGGGGCGATGGATATCAAAGTCAACGGGAAACCTTAGAATCAGGTGTTGATATCATTATTGGCACGACTGGCCGCATTATTGATTACTACAAGCAAGGCGTATTTACACTCAACCGTATTGAAGTTGCCGTGCTTGATGAAGCTGACAGAATGTTTGACCTTGGCTTTATCAAAGACATCCGCTTTATGTTTAGACGGATGCCCAAGCCCACCGAACGTTTAAGCATGTTGTTCTCAGCAACCTTGTCTTACCGTGTGCAAGAGTTGGCCTATGAACATATGAACAACCCAACTCATGTACAAGTTGAACCGCAGCAAAAAACGGCCAGCCGAGTAAAAGAGGAACTCTTTTATCCATCTGACGAAGACAAAATGTTACTTCTACTGACTTTGATGGAAGAAGAATGGCCAGAAAAAGCGGTGGTCTTCGCCAATACCAAGCACGGCTGCGAAACGGTCAATGACTGGCTTGTAGCAGACGGCCATAGAGTTGGACTGCTCAGCGGTGATGTTCCTCAAAAAAAGCGCTTAAAAATATTGGAAGACTTCAGCAAAGACAGGCTTGATGTTCTGGTTGCTACAGATGTAGCCGCGCGCGGTCTGCATATCGAGAAAGTCTCTCACGTATTTAATTACGACCTGCCCGACGATGCAGAAGACTACGTACACCGAATAGGAAGAACCGGGCGTGCAGGAAAAAGTGGTCATGCAATCAGCTTTGCGTGTGAAAAATACGCACTGAACTTGCCTGCGATCGAAGAGTATATCCAGCATGCCATTCCTGTGACCAATTACGATCAATCTGCATTGCTGGAAGACGTAACTCGTCCAAAGCCTCAATACAGAAAGCGTATGCAAAGCGGCAAAAATCGCCCAAATCGCTCTGGTGGTTACAATAAGAAACGCGGAAATCGTCCAGCATGACCACCAATCCCGCAGCAATCAGTGATCAATTGTATGCAGCTGTTGACTTAGGCTCAAACAGCTTTCATTTGGTGATTGTCAGAGTCGTATCCGGCAGTGTACAAATCATTGGTAAAGTAAAACAAAAAGTACGGCTGGCTGCGGGGCTCAATGATGATTTCATATTGAGTCAGGAAAGTATGGAAAGGGGGTGGACATGTTTAGAGTCTTTCGCAGAACGACTTCAAGACGTGCCACTGTCGAATATAAAGATCGTAGCAACGGCCACTCTTCGACTCGCCAAAAATGCGGATGTATTTATCGCAAAAGCAGAAAAGATACTTCGTCATAAGCTAGAAGTGATTTCAGGTGAAGAAGAAGCCAAGCAAATCTACTTAGGTGTTGCTTACACCTCTGCCAATCAAGGCAACTCATTGGTCATAGATATTGGTGGAGCCAGTACAGAAATCATCATCGGCAACGATATGACGCCGATCAATCTGGTCAGCCTCGACATGGGTTGTGTCACCTTTATGGAACGCTACTTCAATGAGGGCGAACTATCTGAATCGAACTTTACGCGTGCAATAAAAGAGGCTAAATCCCTACTTGCTCCTGTCGTATCAGACTTTATTACGTTTGACTGGCAACAATGTTTAGGCGCATCGGGCACACCACAAGCCATTACCGAAATATTGGTTAGCCGCGGTATCAGTGATTCTATTCGGCTGGATTATTTACACAAGTTAAAAGAAGAGTGTATTCAGTTTAATCATATCGACAGTTTGAGAATTGACGGACTTGCGGAATCCAGACGTCCTATATTTCCGAGCGGACTCGCTATTCTGATAGCCTTGTTTGAGCAATTAAATATTGAAGAGATGCAAATTTCAGGCGGTGCGTTGCGTGAGGGGTTAATCTACGGCATGTTGGAAGACACGCAGGTAAATAACAGACGACAGCAAACGCTACTGAATATCGCCTCACGTTTTCATATCGATATCGAGCAAGGAAAACGTGTTCTGGATGTAGCAATGTCGCTTTATCAGCAATTCTGCGCTTCATCTGAACTATGCAATATTGACGCCCACACCGTTTTGGAAGCAGCATGTTTACTTCATGAAACTGGACTGCATATCGAATACAAACAGCACCACTTACATGGTGCATATATTCTCAGTCATGTCCCTCTTATTGGCTATACAAAGTTACAAAAGCAGTGTATTCGGGAACTAGTTAAAGGTCACAGACAAGAAATTAATGCTCAACAATTTGTATCATATCACGAATCAATGCAGCCTTTATTAGAGGCACTTCAACGGATTCTGAGAATTGCCTGTTTGCTCTCCATTCGCCGTAAGAATAACCTGTTACCTACTATTAGTTTGTCGGTAAAAGAAGACAATTGGCAACTAACGTTCCCTAAAAACTGGCTAAAAGAACACCCTCTTATTGATGCTGAACTAGCCAATGAAAAGTGGTTACAACACAAAGCCGGATGGAAGTTAGAGATTCTTTCAGCTTAAAAATTTAAGGCGGTTTGGTCAATTTTTCTCCGCGGCTCACCTTTCGCTTAGCAAAAAGCGCCGTAGGACGGGCTCAATCGCGTCCATCACGCCTTCACCGCTAACCACAGTCATCAATAAAGAAAAGGCGCTTTCGCGCCTACAATCTTTAATTAAATGCAGCCTAATACAACAAACTGTATATTTTGCGACGATACGTCGACTTAAGCGACTCACCATCTGGCAACGCGTTGATCATATCCAGTGTCACTTTTTTCGCCTCCCCAAAATTCAGGTCGGTTTTAAGTACCGCTAATAAGTGTTCAAGCGCCTCTTCATTTCGATTGACTTGATGAAGTTGTATTGCAACATCCACTTTTAATTGAAGATCATTGGGATTATCAGCCAATTTTGCTTCTAAGGCTTTAATCTCGGGAGAATCCGCGGCTTGAGCAGCAAGCTCAATTTTCCCTTGAATGCTGTGATAATACGCATTCTGGTCGGCCAAGCCGACGCCACTTAATAGTTCTTCAGCCAATGCTGCGTTACCGTTTTCAATCGCACAATCTGCATAAGCAACACGAATATCAGCACGCGCTGAATTCGCATCGAAAGCTTGTTTAATAATAGGAAAGGCCTCTGCATATTGGCCCTGACTGATCATCCCAGCAGCTTGTTGATATAAACCTTCTTCAACTTTTGGCAGGTGCTTATCTAGCATTTCGCGAATTTGAGCTTCAGGCTGCGCACCTGCAAAGCCATCTACTGGTTGAGCGTCTTTAACCAACATGACGGTTGGCAAGCTTCTTACACCAAATTGTGCAGCAATCTCCTGCTGTTCATCGCAATTCACTTTTGCAAGAATCAAATGTTCAGCGTACTCAGCCGCTAACTTATCTAAAATTGGCATAAGATCTCTGCAGGGTTCACACCAATCCGCCCAAAAATCGACTAATATGAACTTCTCTTTGGAGTGTTCCAAGATAACTTGCTGGAAGTTCTCCAACGTAATATTTACGACATTTTCCATCATGGGTCCCGACTCATCTTTTCTCGATAGAATATGTGGGGCTAAATTCACTAAATACAAGCGACAAACTTGTTTAAAACACTATCCCCTACCCGCACTCTCACACATATGTTATAAAAATGTAAAACATAAATTCGAGCATATGCAATGAAACAGTTTGAGTCTTTCCGTGATTTTTATCCGTATTACCTGTCAGAACATCAAAATAGAATTTGTAGACGTCTTCATTTTATTGGCTCTAGCCTTGTTATTGTGATGCTTAGTTTCATCATTTATACGCAAGCTTGGATTTGGTTATTATTGCTGCCCGTATGTGGCTATGGTTTTGCTTGGGTGGGACACTTTTTCTTTGAACAAAACAAACCCGCAACCTTTACTCACCCATTTTATAGTTTTTTAGGGGACTGGGTTATGTTTAAAGATATCATTCTTGGAAAAGTGAAAATTTAAGCAAATATGTCACTTAAACGCACCAAAACAAATGAGCCCAACACTAAAAAATTCATAAAAAAATAAATTTAACCTATTGTTTTTAAACAAGTAATACTGGGTGTCTCATGTCTATTTAGGCATGGCCCAATTTTTCTACCTCTCAATCCACTCAATTCTTACTATACGTCCCAGCAATGACTCACGGACAATCGATGCTTTCATCGCAAACAGTATGAGTCGGTCAATATGACCTGTCATGGATGACAATGCAGCACTTTGTTCGCTATCGAGTTAACAAGGACCGTTAACGATTATTGAGCAAGGTGACAAGGACGACACGCTATCCACGGATGGATAACTTTTTATAACTGTATTCAAGAGGTTCGACGAAAATATGCGTTCTACGTTGTTCAGAGAAAACGCAGTACAGGCTCAAACATCGCGTATTCATGGAAATGTTCTGGTGCTACCCAATATTCGCTTTGTATTTATATCGGTATTTTTGTTTTGCATATGCGCTGTCATTGCGATTTGGCTTTGTTCCAGCACATACGAGAGAAAAGAAAGCGTATCAGGCTGGCTTGAGCCAACCTCGGGTATTGTAAAAATATATACAGACACTGCGAACGGAAAAATTAAATCTATATTAGTTAAAAAAGGAGAGTTTGTAGAACAAGGCCAACCACTGTTGGTGATCAATGGCGACCGCTTTATGGGAGATGGGACAAGCTTAGAAGAAACATTGTTACTAGAGTATCAGTCTCAACATACCCTGTTGAAAGAAGAGTTGGCGCGTGTTTCTGAGTCTTTCACTCATTCTGACGCATCGCTGCGTCGAAAGTTAACGCATGAACGCTCAAACCTCTCTCTCATTTCTGACCAGCAGCGTGTGCTGGAAGAGCGAGAAAGCATGTTGCAAGAACGCCTTCATAACTACCAAAACATGCTCCAGTCTGGGCATATGTCAAAGCATCAACATAACGATTTACACCAACAGTTGCTTATTTTAAAAAGCGACAGTAAACGCCTAGCGAGAGAAAAACTGGCCACACAAGAGCAAATTAGCACTCTACGTAGTGATGCCAATCAGCTTCCTCTACACGCTGCCAAGGAAAAAGGCAACATCCAACGCGAAATCAGTAATTTGGCGCTGAAAATACAACAAATTCACGGGCAACGAGCACAAACGATTAGAGCATCAAAAGCCGGATATATTGAAAACATAAATGTTGTAGAAGGTCAGCAAACACCTAGCAATACGCCTTTGCTGTCCATTGTGCCCAGCGATGCCGCTTTACTTGCAAAGTTTTATGTACCTGTGCATGCCATTGGGTTTATTGAGGCGAATCAGACGTTATCGATTCGATATGACGCATTTCCGTATCAAAAATTCGGCACATATCAAGGGCAAATTACATTAGTTGCAAACGCAATCACACTGCCAAACGAGGTGCACAATAGGCATAACCCCATTACCGCTCCCGCCTATCTTGTTGAAGCAGAGCTTGCATCTCCGTACGTATCTGCATACGGCAAGACGCTACCTTTAAAATCGGGCATGACACTCACTGCTGACGTCTCACTAAGTGAGCGTTCACTATTGGAATGGCTTCTGGAACCACTATACAGCTTGCGAGGAAGAGTGTAATGACTACGGCCTCTATGCATTCTCCTCTAAAATACCTGAATTTAGGGCTTCGAAAACAACTTTCTCCACAGCTGCAATCCGAAGCCGCTGAATGCGGGTTAGCTTGCTTGGCGATGATCGCCAATTATCACGGGCATGACGTCGACCTTATCGCACTGCGCAGGCGATTTATGGTCAGCGCCCATGGCATGTCATTAAAACAACTAATCGACACCGCGGCCAAGCTTGATCTCAATAGCCGCGCGCTTAAGCTCGAACTTCAAGATCTTGAGCAGCTAAATGCTCCCTGCATTCTGCATTGGGAAATGAAGCACTTTGTCGTGTTGAAACGAGTTACCAAAAAGGGGGCTGTCATCATAGATCCCGCTTCGGGTGAACGAAACGTCACGCATACAGAGCTATCTAACTCGTTTACGGGCATTGCGCTAGAGCTCACTCCGACAATGTCGTTTGTCCCTCAAAAAGAGCGCGCACAAATTGGGTTTAGCCAGTTATGGTCAAGTATTATCGGCTTGAAACGCAGCTTGGGTGTAATACTTGTATTATCTTTACTTTTACAAGTATTCGGCCTAATCAGCCCATACTACATGCAACTTGTGGTTGATGATGTCATCTTGCGCTCAGATAGCCATCTACTGACCGTACTCGCAATAGGCTTTGGCATATTGCTTATCATAGAGACCAGCACGCATTTACTAAGGCAGTTTAGCGTGCTCGCACTCGCATCAAAACTTAATATGCAAATGTCGGTCAATGTATTCAGGCACTTGCTTAGGTTGCCCTTAAATTATTTTTCTAAACGGCATATGGGCGATATCGTGTCTCGTTTTTCATCTATGTCTCAAATCAGAGAATTGCTAACAAACGGCGTAGTGAGTGTATTAATTGATGGCTTGATGGGCATAGCGACGTTCGTCGTAATGTTGGTTTACAGTCCAAAGTTAGCATTAGTAGCCCTTTGTGCGGTGCTGTTATATGGCCTATTACGCTTTTCCTTTTTCTTCCCCATTAAACGGCTAAAAGAGGAAGAACTTGTGAGCGCGGCCAAAGAAAACTCACTCTTTATGGAGTCGGTACGCGGTATTCAGTCTATTAAGCTATTTGAAAAAGAAACAGACCGGCAATCACGTTGGCAAAATGCCTTAACTGATTCAATGAATAAAGGAATTCACATCAGTCAATGGCAGTTCTCTTTTGAAACGCTGAACCGTCTGCTATTTGGCTTAGAAAACCTAGTTATCATTTACCTCGCTGCACAACTGGTCATGGAAAATGCCATGACAGTGGGGATGCTGTATGCATTTATTAGCTACAAAAGCCGATTTGTTAACGCAATGGATAGCCTGATTACTAAATGGATAGAGTTCAAAATGTTGGACGTTCACTTCAACCGTCTGAGCGATATTGTACTAAGTGAACAAGATCCTGTTTTTAATAGACATTTTCACGAAGTCGAAAATACAAACAACATTGTTGCTATCAATTCGCTGACAGCAAAAAACCTTACTTTCAGTTACGACAATAACAGCGCCACCACTCTGAAAGGTGTGAATTTGCATATCCGTCGCGGAGAATCCGTTGCCATAGTGGGTGCCAGTGGTTGCGGTAAGAGCACGCTACTTAAGTGCTTAATGGGTTTATATCCTTTGTCACAAGGACAGGTTCTGGCAAACGATAACGATATCTCACAACTTTCATGGTATCGCAGGTCGATTGCCGCAGTCATGCAAGACGATCAACTTCTTAGCGGCTCAATACTAGATAACATCGTTTGCTTCGATAATCAGATTGATATGGAGCGCGTGGTTAAGGTCGCGCATTTTGCCTGCATTCATCACGACATTATGCACATGACTATGCAATACAACACGTTGGTGGGCGATATGGGAGACACGTTAAGTGGCGGGCAAAAACAGCGCATCATTCTTGCGAGGGCGCTATATCGACAGCCCGACATACTGTTTATGGATGAGGCGACAAGCCATTTAGATAGTGATAGCGAAGCACACATTAACCAAAGCATAAAATCATTAGCCATAACACGCATTATTGTGGCGCATCGTCCGACCACGATAAATAGCGCAGATAGAGTTTTAAAACTGACCGACGGTCAACTTATTGAAATTAACAAACAGAAACTAACGTAAGGAAACACCTATGTCTGAATTAAACAAAAACCTGAATCGTCTTTCTCGACGCGAAGCACAAATTGCTGAAAAGATCTCACTAGGGCTCACCAACAGTGCCATTGCAGACCAGCTTTTTATTAGTGAGCGCACGGTAAAGTTTCACTGCACTAATATCTTTAAAAAGCTAGATGTGGAGAATCGAAAGGTACTCATTGCTACCCATGCGGGCGTGTTCAATCAATTGAACCAAGAAGTTCAAACGGCTATGCAATAGCCTGCAAAAACCGACGTTAGGACAGTAGCCATAAAGGCTCAATCCGGCATAATGACGGTGATTCAAACAGGAATCTTTAACTTAACATTAATTTTCCAAGGAGAAGGAAATGAAACATCCATTTGCATCAAACTATGAACTAAAATCCAATGAACTTGAAAATGTCGCTGGCGCTACATTTCAAATTTCACAGGACATCGTCGAGGCGAATCGCCATAAACTGAAAGAACTTCGCCCAGGCTGGGTGTCAACCATGGCAATGGGCGAAGAGGGTGGTGAATACCCAGGTCTGTTATATAAATAATAACGCGTAACGCGAGACAACAGGAACCGTCTCGTTATCTCAATGCGGTGCTTGGCGTAATTTGCCGACACCGCAACAAGGAGGTTTTATGTGCACAGCAATTATACTAGGCAGTAAAGAAGACTTTCACGCGCAGCACATGCTAAAAGCATGTAAGCGCAGAAACGTGAATGCATTCAGATTAGATACTTCAGACTACCCGTCGAATACAACTATTAGTTACTTTCCAGAGCAACAAGATGGAACAATAGAGTCTGAGCAAATGTCGCTTAAATTTTCTGAAATTGACAGTGTGTTTTGGAGCAGTATTTCCCCATCAACGTCTCATTCATCCAACCCGCTTCAAGATCAAATAGCTACAAACGATTCCACCAGTATGATTTACACCCTAATGTTAACCAGTACAATTAAGTGGTGTAATTCATGGCACGATTTTCACTTTCACAAAGCCAAGCCCAAACAGTTAGCACTTGCAGCTAAAACTGGCGCGACGATACCCAATACCTACACAGGAAACAACCCTATCCAACTTGCTGAATTTGCTCAATCACAAGAAAAAAGCATTTACAAGCCAGTGTATGGTGGTGCTTACTGTGCACTCGTCACACCTCAATTGTTGGATAAAACCCATTTAAGTAGTGTTTTAAAAGTGTCTCCAGTTACCATTCAATCTTTTGTTCCTGGCGCGAACATTCGCACCTTTGTTATCAATGACCGTACATTTAGTGGACGAATTGACAGTGATTCAGTTGACTTTCGCGAGGATGAACAACACATTGTTAAACGGCATACGCTTCCTGATGAAGTCCAATCTCTGGCTATAAAAATACGCGATGCATTCAAGATGCAATGGACAGCCATTGATTGGCGGTTAACGCCTGACGGCAAATATTATTTTTTGGAAGCGAACCCCAGTCCTATGTTTATTCACTTTGAACAACAAACAGGTTTTCCAATCACAGAAGAATTAATCACGATGTTATCTACCTGAAAAAATGGTCAATTTAACGATAAGCATCTCAGAAAGTCCTACTTAGTAGATCACATTTGCTACAGATTCCCGTATAGTGGTCGGCTATTTAAAAGTACAGGCATCAAGCTCACAACTCTTTTGAATCGATGGGCTACGAGATGTCGCTGAGTAATTTGGAACTATCTATGAATAAGCGCACCATCGCAGCTCTACGCTCAGTAGGCTTGGCAATGCTCCTTGGCATGCCAATCGCTGCCTCGTCAGTTTCTGCAGAAGAAAAAAAGCAAGAAGAATGGGATGTCTTAAACCCTCCTTATCCTCTTAATTCAACCACCATCAAAACAGATGAACTCACTTGGTCTAGCCTTGATGTTACACCTAATGGTAAAAACATTGTTTTTGATGCATTGGGCGACATTTTTACAGTAGATATTAAAGGGGGCAACGCCACCCCACTCACACAAGATTTTGCTTGGAACATTCATCCAGCCGTAAGCCCAGATGGCAGCAAAATTGCGTTTATTTCAGATAGAGGCGGTGTATCTAACGTTTGGGTTATGAACATTGATGGCAGCAATCTGCGCCAAGTCACAAAAGAAAAAAACAACATTATTCACTCTCCAAAATGGAGCCCAGATGGCGAATACATTGTTGCGACGAAAGGCATCATGTCTTCTCGCAGTATTCCTGCGGGAGAAATTTGGCTTTATCACCACAGCGGTGGAGATGGTATCGCGCTTAAGACGCGTGTAAACGGTAAAAAAGATCAAAAAAATATTGCTGATCCGGCTTTCTCACCTGACGGCAAATATGTTTACTTTACGCAAGACATCAGTTCTGGTAGAAGATTCAGCTACAATCGCGATCCGCTAAAATCTATATTTGCCATTACCCGATATGATTTAGAAAAAGGCGAAGAAGAACGCTTTGTGTCTGGTACAGGGGGTGCAATTGTTCCTACGCCCTCTCCAGATGGTAAATATCTGGCATTTGTACGCCGCGTTAAAAATAAGACAGCGCTATTTATCAAAAACTTAAGTAATGGTGAAGAGCAGCCTCTTTATCTTGATCTTGAGAGAGATATGCAAGAAGGCTTTGGCTCTGAAGGTTATTTTGCTTATTTTGATTGGACACCTGATAGCAAGCATATTGTATTTTGGACCAAAGGTAAGCTACACAAAATCGCAGCCAATACGTCAACAAAACTGGCCAAAGCAGAGACCATTCCTGTTCGACTTGAAACTGAAATGAAATACGCCGACGCCGTGCGTAACGATGTTGATGTTGCCCCTGAAGAGTTTGATGTAAAAATGATTCGCTGGGCACAAAAGTCGCCAGATGGAAAGCGTATCGTGTTCCAAGCGCTGGGTAAACTGTACGTTAAAAATGTTAAAAGCGGTGATGTAGAGCGTCTAACCAGACAAAACGACCACGACGAATATTATCCGCGCTTTTCTAATGATGGGAAAAAGATCGTTTACACCACATGGAACGATCAAGACTTAGGTAGCGTTCGTGTAGTGTCTGCACGTGGTGGAAAAGGCGATGTCATTACACAAAATCCGGGTCACTTTATTGAGCCAAGCTTTTCAACAGACGGTAAAAAGATTGTATATAGAAAAGTAACTGGCGGGTACTTACTCAGCCCTACATGGTCAATTGAACCTGGAATTTACATTACCGATATCAAAGGTAAGCAGCACAAGCGAGTAGCCAAATCAGGCTGGGGGGCACACTTCTCTGGCGACAACGATCGTGTGTATTTCACCACGACTGTATCTGGTAAGCCATTTACAGAAACACAATTGGTCAGTGTTGACTTAAATGGTGAAGATCAACGTGAGCACGTCTACGGTGCAGATAAAATAAGCGAATACAGACTTTCTCACGACGGAAAGTGGATTGCATTTGTACACCAGTACAATGCCTATATTGCACGTTACAAGGAAATGGGAAAAACCCTCGATTTAGGTCCTACAGCATCTAACATTCCAGTGACAAAAATTTCATCTCGCGCTGGCGAATACTTGAACTGGAGCGCAGACAATCAGACCGTCAGCTGGTATCACGGACCGTATCTATACGAGCGTAACGTGCATGATGCGTTTTCGTTTGTAGAAGGGGCACCAGAGTCGTTGCCAGAGCCGGTATCTGAAGGTATTAACCTGTCTTTCACACAAAAAGCAGATTCTCCTACAGGTTACAAGGCACTAATTGGTGGAACGATTGTTACCATGCGCGACGCAGACAACACAAAAGAAGTCATCGAAAATGGCGTTGTCTTGATTAAAGGCAATAAAATTGAAGCCGTTGGTTCTGTAGACGATGTCACCGTTCCTGATGAGGCGTTGAAAATCAACGCGAAAGGCAAAACCATTATTCCAGGACTCATTGATACGCATGCTCATGGCGCGCAGGGAAGTTACGAGATAATCCCTCAGCAAAACTGGAGTCAGTACTCCAATCTTGCATTTGGTGTCACCACCATTCATGACCCTTCGAATGATACAACAGAAATATTCTCCGCAGCTGAGTTACAAAAAGCGGGCAAAATTGTTGCGCCACGTATTTTCTCAACCGGAACCATTCTTTACGGTGCAGAGGCATTAGGTTACAAAGCTATTATTAATAGCTACGAAGATGCTTTCTTTCATGTGCAACGCTTAAAAGATGTCGGTGCTATTTCTGTAAAAAGCTACAACCAACCTCGTCGTGACCAGCGTCAACAAGTGCTTAAAGCAGCACGAGAGCTGGGCATGATGGTTGTGCCTGAAGGTGGTGGTAAATATCATCAAAACATTACTATGTTAGTTGATGGCCACACAGGACTTGAGCATTCATTACCTATCGCCAAAGGCTACGATGATTTAACCCAATTGTGGTCTTCTACACAATTTGGTTACACGCCAACTTTTGTGGTGTCTTATGGCGGCATGATGGGTGAAGAATATTGGTATGATAAAACGGAAGTGTGGAAAAACGAACGCCTACTTCGTTATACGCCGCACTTTTTGCTAGATGAGCGTGCAATTAGGCGTCCTACTGCACCTGAAAATCAGTATAACCACGTGCGTGTAGCCGAATACGCGAAAACCTTACGCGATAATGGCGTTGGCGTTCATATTGGTGCACACGGCCAGCGAGAAGGTTTGGCAGCTCACTGGGAGCTTTGGATAATGAATCAAGGTGGCTTCAGTGCATGGGAAGCACTTAGAGGAGGCACCATTGATGGCGCGAAGCACCTTGGCATGGATAAACAAATCGGCAGTATTGAAGCAGGCAAGATTGCGGATCTCGTAGTGATTGACGGAAATGTTCTTGATAATCTGCGCCGTAGTGAATTTGTTGAATACACTGTCCTTAACGGCCGCATTTATGAAGCCGCTACCATGAACGAGGTAGGCAGTAAAACCAAGCGTAAGCCGTTTTTCTTTGAACAGCATAATCAGGTATTTATGCCTGAAGAAACCAAACAAGCGGTTGAAGCCAAAGCAGAGCGACATCACTGGGTACACTAGTTTTCCGGATAAAAGCGATGAACAGCGCACAGGCCATAAGCATATGCTTATCCGGTCTGTGCGTATTTAACAGCGACAATTGACGTTTTAGTGCAATACCTAAATTAGCACTTTGGCGCTACTTAAAAATGGGAGTTGCACATCACCAAACTATTGCAAGAGAGTGAGGCAACCATTTTAGTAGAAACAAACAGTTCTAAAGTGTATAACTGGGTTCAATGAGAAAGTAACAGTAATACGGCTTAAATTAACTCATAGTCACAAACCTAAAATAATGCGGCAGGTAACCTTGTGTCTGATGCCAAAACTATCATTTCACCCGCCATTGCAGTAAGAGATCTCACATTTTCTTACAACGCGAAACAGTCAGATATCGTAATTGATATCCCTCAGTGGCACGTTAAGAACGCAGAAAAGGTTTTTCTTTATGGACCGTCTGGATCAGGAAAAAGCACTTTATTGAATTTAATATGCGGTACACTCGATGCATCAACTGGACATATACTGATAGATAACAGCGATCTAACACAAATGTCATCTCGCGAAAAAGATCGTTTTCGCGCAAAACACATAGGCGTGATTTTTCAACAATTTAATTTAATTCCTTATTTGAGTGTTCAGGACAATATTGCACTCGCTCAATATTTTAATACGGACCCTAACCAACCACTGCGCCCTTTTTTAGAGCAGGCATTTGAGACCCTCCACTTGCCAATGTCGATTTTATCCAGCCCAGCTTCAGAGTTGAGTGTCGGGCAGCAACAACGAGTCGCAATCGCAAGAGCACTCTTAAATAAACCCGATATTATCATCGCCGATGAACCGACCTCATCCTTAGATGAAACAAGTCAGACCCGCTTTATGTCGATGCTATTTAACAGTATTGAAGAGCAGAACAGTACGCTGATATTTGTTAGCCACGACCACCGATTAGCCGAACGCTTTGATCGCGTTGTTTCTCTGTCTGACATTAACAAAGTAAAAGGCAATATTGATGCTTTTTAAACTCGCCTTTCAGAGCCTTCTTAGTCGAAAATACACGGTGCTTCTCACTGTTTTCACTTTAGTTATCAGTATTGCTATGCTGTTTAGCGTCAATCACCTTCGTACTCAAGCCAAAGCTAGCTTTGAAAGAAATATTTCTGGTGTCGATTTGATTTTAAGCAGTCGAGATGGCGATATCTCTATTTTATTGGGCTCGGTTTTTCATCTCACGCCGTTACAAGGAAGTGTCAAATGGTCTACCTACCAACACTTTAATGCGCATCCTCTGGTTAGTTGGGCCGTCCCCTTTACCCTAGGAGATTCTCATAAAGGGTTTACCGTAGTAGGAACATCAGCATCTTACTTTGAGCACTTTCAGTTTGGTAACCGTGAAGCGTTATCATTTCATGAGGGTCAACCATTTAGCTATCAATCTGAAGCAGTCTTGGGTCATAAGGTCGCGAAGCAGCTTGGGTACACATTACATCAAAACATCGTTATTTCGCATGGTACTGGCTCGGTTAGCTTTTCTCATCATAGCGATCACCCTGTCAACGTAGTCGGCATTCTCAATCCAACGGGAACGCCTGTTGATGAAAGTATTTATGTATCGTTAGCAACGATTGAAGCTATGCACCCTGCTGCAACGCAGGTAACAACGGCGTTATCTCGAATCGGACGTAAAACAAATACATCCTCATCGAAAACAGCATCACAATCTCACCATGATCACGAACATGAACATGAACATGAACATGAACATGAACATGAACATGAACATGAACATCAAGCGGAACAGGTTACTGAACATCATGCAACCACGCCGACAAAAATAAGTGGTATTTTCTTGGGACTCGCCACTCCCATCGCGACACTTCGCCTGCAAAATGAAGTAAATCAGTTCGAACATGACGCGGTGGAAGCCATTATTCCTGGTGTAGCGTTAAATCAGTTGTGGCAATTAGTGGCGACGGGGGAAGCTATCTTGTTAGTGATTTCTGGCATTATTCTTATCTCTTCGCTATTTGGCATGGCGACTATGTTGTTAGCTTCAATGAAAGAGCGTCAGCGTGAACTGGCGATTCTTCGAGCGCTAGGAGCTGGCCCAAAAACCCTTTTTATCATGCTCCAATTAGAAGCGTGTTTACTATCGATATTCAGCATCATTGTCGCGTATGCCTTAGTACAAGGTATCTTAGTGGCTGTTACACCATTGGTTGCCACCCATTTCGGTCTATATTTATCCCCAGTCATCGCTATCACAGATATTGTATTGATGGGTGCTATCGTATTGGGTATGACCGCACTGATTGCCATTTTACCCTCAATAAGTGCTTACAATCAGGCCCTGCATACCAGTTTATCTAAACGATGATAGAAAAGTTCGGTAGCCATAGCAGGGTTTCCTTTTCTATACTTGAACAATACTTTGCAGAAAATGTAATTTAATGATGACCAAACGTTTATTACTGATCCTATTCATATTCACTTTCGCCACCGCGCAAGCGCAAGAAGAACAAGCAGCAGAAAAGCCCAAGCCGCTCGACCCTGAGTACATGGGCGAACATAAAATGGTGTTAGTAAATAATGGTTCAAATTTATTAGCGTATTTTCTGCCTACCTATGAAAAGCCCAATAATGCGCAGCTTGTTTATTCGATTTCATCAAAAACCAATGCCGTCACGCATTTAGTTCGAGATGCAGATTTAGTTACAGCAAAGTCTTCCGCATTCAATTTACAGCGACTTCACCGCGCCGAAGAAGAAGTACCTGCGACGATGAAAGTGTATATGGGTAGCATTGATGACGGGGGAATGCCCATATACGAAGAAGTGGATGTTATTTTTGAAGAGCAAATGTATTTTCGTCCCTTTGAATCTTTAGCTTCTTCCAGTGTAAAACGGGTTTATGATGAAATACCCTTAAAGGGTGATGCACGTATATTGATACATCAAATTCAATCAAGCCCAAGTTATGATCATTTGGTATTAGTGTATGAAAATCAAGGATGTATGACGCAATTTGTTTCATCTTCCCCAATACCGCCCGAAGGTGAAATTTTAAATCGATTTGTACATTGTGGTTCAATGAAACCGCTGTATTATGACACGCAGCGTCTTCAATAATCGTCAGTATCAATGTAGTAAGGATAGTCAATGAGTAAGCCTAGTCTCGAAGCGTCGTTTGACACACTAAAGCAAACCATTCCACTGTTACTTAAACACAGTATTCCTGCGATCCCAACAAATTACGCGCTGTGGTACACCTATGTTAATAACGACTCTCCCGAACTCAACGCAGAATTAGACAATGCTGTCGCCGACAATCAACCGTTATCAGAATTAAAGTCACAAGAGCTCTATCGCACGCATCTAGCAGACAAGCAAGAAGTGAGCATTTGGGATTTGCGTCAGTCGCTGGAAGGGATGCTCATTGAACTTAATCAATCAATGAAAGACACGCGTTCTGATACCAGCGAATATAAAACGGTGATGGATCGTTGTATTGATGATTTAAATAAAGTCGAGCAAGAAGGCTGGACGATAGAAGAGGTCATGGGATTGGTACGAAACATGGTCACTGAAGCCCAGACAATTCGGCAAAGCACGATCAGTTTCAATAGCGCACTATCTAGTGCAGAGAAAGAGATTGAGCGGCTCAGAGAGCAACTCAAAGAAAGCCAGCAAGAAGCGCTTTATGATGCGCTAACGGGGTTATGTAATCGACGTTATTTTGATTCAGAGATCGAAAGCAAGATCGCAATGGATCGCATATCGCTTATGCTGATCGATATTGATCATTTTAAAGTGATCAATGACACCCATGGACACCAAATGGGAGATTTAGTGTTAAAAGCCGTCGCGAGAAAACTGCAATCGGGTTGTCGGGACAACGCGCAGGTATTTCGTTACGGCGGTGAAGAATTCGCGTTGATAATGCCAAACGCCGATCTGCCCATTGCGCGTCGCGTTGCTGAAAGCCTGAGAAAAAGTGTCGAAAAAATTGCGGTAAAGAATAGACGCACAGGTGAAACCCTCGGTGACATCACCGTTTCCATCGGTGTTGCCCAAAAAGAAGAAAACGAAGCTCACCCAGAACTGATCGAACGCGCAGATAAGTTATTGTATCAAGCAAAAAAACTCGGACGAAATCGGGTGATGCCCATCACTTAATTGGACGACGTTTTTAAGAATTCCCCATTCAACTGTTTTTTATAAACGACTCGCACATAAAGCCACCATTCTTAGTGAAATGAACTACACTTTATCGTTCATTTTTTAATCACAAATAAGTTGCAAGATGGTGTTCAGGGAGTATTTTTCTCCGATTTATGGCAAGAATGCAACATCATAAAAGGGTCATATTTTAAGTTGTTGATTTATAAGGAAAAGGAAAAATGTAACCAGCGCCGATTTTTTGTATAATGCCGCGCAATTTTTTATCAGAACCAATGAGTGAAGCAATGGCAGATTTATCTCTTTACAGAAACATTGGTATTTTCGCCCACGTAGACGCGGGTAAAACTACCACTACAGAACGAATTTTGAAGCTTACCGGTAAAATCCATAAAACTGGTGAAGTACACGATGGTGAGTCAACGACTGACTTCATGGAACAGGAAGCAGAGCGTGGTATTACTATCCAGTCAGCTGCTGTTACCTGTGAGTGGAACAAACACCGCTTGAACGTAATTGACACTCCTGGACACGTTGACTTCACAGTTGAAGTTTATCGTTCACTTAAAGTACTAGACGGCGGTATCGGTGTATTCTGTGGTTCTGGTGGTGTTGAACCACAGTCAGAAACTAACTGGCGTTATGCTAACGAATCAGAAGTATCTCGTATTATCTTCGTAAACAAGCTAGACCGTATGGGTGCTGACTTCTACCGTGTTGTAGAGCAGGTCAAGAAAGTACTAGGCGCAACGCCGCTAGTAATGACGCTTCCAATCGGTATTGAAGATGATTTCGTAGGTGTTGTAGATGTATTGACTAAGAAAGCGTACATCTGGGATGAGAGTGGTCTTCCAGAAAACTACGAAATCACTGATGTGCCTGCAGACATGGTAGACAAAGTAAACGAATACCATGAAATGCTGATCGAAACTGCGGTTGAGCAAGATGACGATCTAATGATGGCATACATGGACGGTGAAGAGCCTTCTTTGGAAGACATCAAGCGTTGTATCCGTAAAGGTACACGTGACCTTGCATTCTTCCCAACATTCTGTGGTTCTGCGTTTAAGAACAAAGGTGTTCAGCTAGTACTTGACGCTGTTGTTGATTACTTGCCTTCGCCTACTGAAGTTGATCCTCAGCCTCTAACTGACGAAGAAGGTAACGAAACTGGTGAGCACGCTATCGTTTCTGCCGATGAGCCTCTACGCGCTCTAGCATTCAAAATCATGGACGACCGTTTCGGCGCCCTGACTTTCGTACGTATTTACTCTGGTAAATTGAAGAAAGGTGACACCATCCTTAACTCTGCGACAGGTAAAACTGAGCGTGTTGGCCGTATGGTTGAGATGCAAGCAGATGAGCGTAATGAATTAAACTCTGCGCAAGCGGGTGACATCATCGCGATTGTAGGTATGAAGAACGTACAGACAGGTCACACACTATGTGATCCTAACAACCCATGTACGCTTGAAGCAATGGTTTTCCCTGAGCCGGTAATCTCTATCGCGGTTGCACCTAAAGACAAAGGTTCAACTGAGAAGATGGGTATTGCTATCGGTAAGATGGTTGCAGAAGATCCATCGTTCCGTGTAGAAACTGACGAAGACTCTGGTGAAACTATCCTTAAAGGGATGGGTGAACTTCACCTAGATATCAAAGTAGACATTCTTAAGCGTACTTACGGCGTTGAGCTAGAAGTAGGTAAGCCTCAGGTTGCATACCGTGAAACAATCACGCAACAAGTTGAAGATAGCTACACGCACAAGAAACAGTCTGGTGGTTCTGGTCAGTTCGGTAAGATCGATTATCGCATCAAGCCAGGTGAGCAAAACTCAGGCTTCACGTTCACCTCTACCGTTGTAGGTGGTAACGTACCGAAAGAATTCTTCCCTGCTATCGAAAAAGGCTTCAAGTCTATGATGCAAGAAGGTGTTCTAGCTGGTTACCCTGTACTTGACGTTGAAGTAGAGCTATTCGACGGTGGATTCCACGCAGTTGACTCATCAGCAGTCGCGTTCGAAATCGCAGCGAAAGGTGCATTCCGTCAGTCAATTCCAAAAGCAGCGCCTCAGCTTCTTGAGCCTGTGATGAAAGTTGACGTGTTCACGCCTGAAGATCACGTTGGTGATGTAATCGGTGACCTTAACCGTCGTCGTGGCATGATCAAAGATCAGGAAGCGGGTGTAACTGGTGTTCGTGTTAAAGCTGACGTTCCTCTTTCAGAAATGTTCGGCTACATCGGTCACTTACGTACTATGACATCGGGTCGTGGTCAGTTCTCAATGGAGTTCAGCCACTATGCACCATGTCCTGCAAACGTAGCAGAAGACGTAATGGCAGAAGCGAAAGCACGTAAAGAAGCGAAGTAATTCGACGCTAACCTGTCTTAAAAAGCCCCGCTCTTGCGGGGCTTTTTGTTATTTCCTCTCCCCTTTTCCCGCATAAATAGTGCCAAATGATTGCCGTTTATTGGTACGCATATCTCAAGAATTCCTTTGTAACTTAAATAACAGCTCCAAAAAAGAAGTCTGTATTCAGGCTGTTCACAATAAAAATGCGCCGCAGACACATCAAATAGTTCCTATACTCTGTTCTGACAATTTGCATAGGCAGTGTGTATGTGGAGATAAACAAAACAATTATTAAGCGAACAGCTCAAGTGGGCTATGCTGCTAAAACCGTATCTTATACCACTTTAGGCTTCCTCATTGTCGCCTCCGCACTCAACATGGTGAGAGCCAGCCCGCCTAGTAAAGACGATGTATTTTTAAAACTGGCTTCGCTCCCTTTTGGAAACGGATTGCTTTTAGCTGTCATATTTGGATTCATTGCCTATGCCATTTGGCGATGGTTACAATGTGCATTAGATTTAGATAATCAAGATGCCGATGGAATAAAGCATTTTATCACGCGTGCCTTTTACCTATTTTCAGGGACGACATACTTCATACTCGCCTATGGCGCGTTTTCTGCCTATTCTCATTCTTCGTCTTCACATCAAGGCTCAAAAGGCGCAATGAAAAGCTACCTTGCGCAGCAACCATTAAGCGACGAGATCTACATGCTAATAGGTGCACTCATTTTATGTTTTGCTGCGATTCAATTTAAGCACGTTTATCAATGTGACTTTCTTGCAAAATTAAATACTGACAATATGAGTGATAACGCAATACGCGCCAGCAAGATAGCAGGAAGGTTCGGATTTGCCGGAAGAGGCATTGTATATACCTTAGTAGGTGTGTTTTTTATTTTAGCTGGGATTCATAGCTCACCCGAACACGCAGGTGGATTGACGATGGCACTCAATACCCTTCTCGCACAGGCATTCGGACAATATCTATTAGCTGCCACAGGATTCTGCTTATTATTATTTGGCGTATTTTGCGGGTTTGAGGCGAGATTTAGAAAAGTAGAATAAGCGAGTCAACCTATCTCCCTTTACTTCGTTATTAAAGACAGAGTCGCATGCAATGAATAGAGGTCTGTCGATGTCGAGTATCACACTCTTTTTAGTCTTTTTCAGTGTATTTTTACTAACCGCTTGCGGGGGTGGAAGTAGCGAAGAGACTACAAATATAAATTCAATATCAGAGCCATCGCCGCCCACATCACAAACAAATAATGCACCCGTTGCCAATGCGGGAGACGATATCTATGCTGCCACGGGACAATCTATTTTATTGCACGGCGGCGCAAGCTACGACACGGACAATGATGATATATGGTACATGTGGCGAGTGATCAGTCAGCCTGATAATTCCTTAGCGATACTGAGTGACGCCAGCATCAGTAATCCGACATTGACACTAGACGTAGATGGTCTCTACACGTTGGGATTAACTGTATTTGATAATGAGCTTACCAGTGAAGAAGATATTATTGTCATTACCGCATCATCTGAAAATAACGCGCCGACGTCTCCAGTTAACATGAACATTACAGATGTGGAATTCCAGCGGCGCTCAGGGCAATGTAGCGATTATGAAGGCATGTATTACGCCAATGTCACAGATATTCAAAGACAGCGCGATTTTACAGGTGATGTGAGTATTCTTGCTGAAGCATCCAAGTGTGCGTTTATATCAAATGAAATCCCAAATCATAACTTCAATGACTACTCAGCGGCATTTGCAACGCAAGTGAGTGAACAAATCGGAAACTATACCGTTGCACGTAATCCTACGTTTGCTTCAACTTCAACCCCCTTAAACCTAACCTTCACCAATGCTATCTTTCTCAATGGCACCACACTCGATTTACTTGCAGCAGCATGTTACGGCGTAGGTAACGAGCCACTCGGTAGAGAAAAAATAGGGTGCGGGCCGGATAACATCGAGCACCCATGGCGTTACGATCCGATGTCGAAATTTAGCGGATTTGGCACTGACCAACACAACGCACACGCCCAACCTGATGGTACTTACCACTACCATGGCAATCCGATGGCCATGTTTGATCAACATTGTGACATAACTGGCGAAGCCTCACCGGTGATAGGTTTCGCAGCTGACGGATTTCCCATATTTGGAAGCTGCTTCAAAGATCCCATCACTGGAATAGTAAGAAAAGCCACGTCCAGTTTTGTATTGAGGGATAACGGCGGCCCAAGGCAGACAGTAAACGGTTATCAAACCCCTCAAGGCGGTGTTGGCGAGGTCGCAAGTAGTCTCTATGATGGGCAGTTTACCGGAGACTACGTCTACCAATCGGGAGCAGGCGATCTTGACGAGTGCAATGGTATGCGCATTGATGGTCAATATGGCTATTATATTACCGATGCCTACCCATGGGTAATGCACTGTTTCAAAGGAACACCAGACGCCAGTTTCTATCGTCAAGGTCAAGCACTGGAAAACCGTATGCACAGCCACGACGAGGGTACTGTGCATAGTCATTGACTTAATGCGCCACTATCACGCTTTGCCCAGCGGCCATAACATTAGTAGGAAAAAGCAACATCATTGAGGCGATACTTTCCACCCTGCGCTTTTCCCCAATCGGGAAACAGCAATACCAGATGTAGCCGACTGAGGTTCACACCAGCATTATGTAACTGACTGAGGGAGAAACGATAGGTTTGCCATTGGCCCACTATTGGTTGTATGCCATCTAGATTGTCAGAGAGCAATACCTCAGCAAAACTGCCGTCTCGACCTTCGAGTTTGAGTCTCCACTGCGCACTCTGATCATGTGGTTGAGTCAGAATATTAACGGAGAAAGTTAAGTATCCTGTCATTATCCCACTAAGATCATGAGGTACAGAGGCTTGAAGCCCGGAGACCGTTGGCGATGGCCCATAGAAATCCACCTCAATACTTTGTCCACGTTGCTCATCGATAACGTCAGATACCGATGCGTTATTACAACAATCCCACCCCTGCCAATACGCAGCATAGCCTTGCTGATAAATGTAGGTCGGTGACTCGACAGGTACAACCGTCACGGGGTTATTCGTATCATCGCCATCACTGACCAGTTTGACATTGTCAATTTGCATCACCACACCCTGTTGATTTCCCCAGGAAGGGAAAATAACCAAAGGTGTATCCACGTTAGTCAAATCCAAGGTCGAACCTGAGTTAGACAACAAATCAGACAAAGGAATCGTGTACTGTGTCCAAGTATTGATAGGTGGGGAGGTAATAGATATATCACCAGAACCACAAGGGTGACCACAATCCATCTTAATCACATAGCCGCGGTCCGCGCGAGGATCCTCAAGTACATTTAAATCAAATTGAACGGCATCAAAGTGGCTAATGTCATATTTTAACGTGCTTAATGTGTCATCTAGCATCGTCTGGAAATAGACAACAGACTCATCGGTGTTAAACCGCAACTCTTTCACCTTGCCGCGCTGGCTATCACTGCTATGCACATCTGCTATCTGTACCGAGCCACTCGCCACATAGCTTCCGACGTCAAACGGCGCAATGTCTTGATCAATGTAAATATTAACGTGATCTTTCTCAGTAACTGCATATTCCCAACGTAAATTGTCAATCTGAATACGCATTGGAGATAAGGGTTCAATGACGAAGGCATTTACCACACTGTCTAACGATGCTTGATGACCGTTTGATAGCCGATTTCCAGCGGCTTCTAGCTCTGACAGCGGCAAAGACACCGAAGACCATTCCTCACCAAGCATTAACGTCAGTAAATGGTCGCTGACATTGGGCCAGCCACTGTCTATTTTCACCAAAGCGCTCGATTCCCCACTCTGGCTATCGATCATTCGAATATCAAAGCGAAGTACGCCATTTTCGCGCCAGTGAGACAAGTTAAGAACATTCGGTAACTGCACATACACATTGCCTACGCTTCCAGTCTGATCGATATGTAACACACCTCCTCGTTCAGGCACTGTGGCAATGGAGGTAGAGATGGTGCCATCTGGATTATAGGTACTGAGTGATGTATCCACATTCAGCGCATTATCAAATAACATCAATTGATGCTGCTCCGCCAACGGCTTATCGGAGGGAAGTGGCGGTGGCTGATACCCCTGAACCAGCGTGGCACCGTCGTCAACCGTTGCACAGCCCTGTCCATTTTCACTGTTGATGCTACACCGATATACCCGCACATAATCGATTTGTAACGCTTGCGGAAACACACTTTCATCAATGCCAGTTTCATTGACATTGCCAGCCCATGCGCCACCAACGGCTAAATTCAGTAGCATGTGAAAACGCTGATTATACGGCGCATCCTCTGAGCCAGTTTGCCAAACACCGTTCGCATCCTGAAATTGGCTATACCACTGTTCACTGCGCTGGGTGGCGTAATGAACCCCATTTACATACCAGCGAATTTCGTCTTTTTCCCATTCCAGTGCGTAAACATGGAAACCATCTGCGGGATTCTCGTTGTTGGGTAGCCTGTAGTGTAGGCCAGAATGTACATTCTCTGGCCACGCGCGCCCATAGTGCAAGGTGCCATAAACCCGATTTTCTGGCGTTATATTATCCGTATCTGGCGCATCACTGGCTGTTTTAAGGTTCACAGCTTCGACGATATCAATTTCGCCAGAAGCCGCCCAACCACCGTAAACGTAGTCTGTTGGCAACATCCAAATCGCTGGCCAGGTTCCTTGTCCGTATGGCATCTTTGCGCGAATCTCAAAACGACCATACTGCCAATCTCCCTTGTGCATCGAGCGTAACCTTGCCGATGTGTAGGGCAACGTGGCTACCGCCGTACCAGAACCATCTGGCGCAGCAGGACCAGTATAGGTTTCACGGTGAGCCACAATGTTTAGCAAGCCATTTTCCAGATAAGCATTTTTATCGCGAGCGGTATAGCATTGCTGCTCATTATTTCCCCCTCCCCAGCAATTCTCTTCAAAAGACCATTTAGTCAGATCAATGTTCTCACCGTTGAACTCATCCTGCCAAACTAGCTCCCAGGAATCATTGTCAATATATTGATATAAGGCTGCCTGATAGCTCAGGCGCTTGCGAGCAAGCAAAAACGCTAGTTGGTGATTCAAGGTTTGTCCCGCCACCAGTTGTTGAGTATCCAAAGCAATATAGGGCGAACCTTGCGCAGTTTCCCCTTCAAAGTTAAGTAATGGCATGCTGGCGTCCGAGATGACCAAACGGAAGGGTCCATTTAACGAGGTATCGGTTAGATTTTTTATGCTAACCGATGACACTATCTGTTTGTTTACGCGGTCGAATACGCCACTTGATTGCACGATCTCTACACGCGTGTCTAGAGGCTGCCATTCACCAAACGCATATCTACTAAACAAGATAGTCATAAAGAAAATTGAAACAAGAAGCCGCATATTAATCACTCCGTTTTGAGAGAAGAAAACGCGCAAAGACAAGGCCGCTTAACAGCAAGATTCCCATACATGAGGGCGCAGAAATTTGCCTAAACGGCGTAAGGGAGACATTGTCAATACGTAAAGTAGAGCCTGAAAAATCAGACAGCCCGTTAACATCGGTCCCAATCAATAGTTGAATATCTAAATACCAATTAGAACTTACAGCAAACAGGGGCGACAACCAAAAAGCAATATCATAACTACGCGCACCATTGATTTCGGTTGGCGCAAGTAAAAAGCCAGCATTACCACTCCCATCCATCAAATGGCCTTGACCATCATTGATGGCCACAAAGAACATATCAGCAATAAATCCAGCATCACTTTGTGTCGATGCACTGAGAGCGTCCAATTCCATGCGCAAGAGAAACCCTGTATCAGGCGCAGAGGTAAAGTGAAGCGACTGATACAACGTATTCGCGAAGAACACATCAGTGTCATCGTAATCAGCGCGTATTTGTGCAGCGCAATTGCCATTTTGATTCACCATCGAAAAGTCGGCATCGCTGCCAACGTTACCGTCGGTATCAGTCTGCCAGCCTAAAAACTGACAGTTGGCAAAGTCTCCATTTGTGATCATATTCGCTTCAACACGCGCGAAGCTGCTGATCACCACCATCATGATAACTACGAGAATGTGTCCCATTACCCCTCCTATTATGCGTTTTGGCGCTCAAATAGGCGTGGATAACCCACCTCTCCCAACAAACAGAAAGCGCTTACATTTATTGTTAAAGATTCGACCTGAATGGCTAAATCCAAGATTAATAAAAATGTAAGCGCTTACAACAATTAAATCAAATAATTTAACATATATTTTACATCAAACAGGCCGGTTACGGCTGAAACATCTGTTTAGCTTGCTGATATAAAGGTAGAACCAGCGGGTGATTGAGCTTACGTTCAGGTGAAATAAAATAGAAGCTTTCAGTGAGTTCATCTGTATGGCCGATAACATCAACCTGATACTGCTCAACGACATGATCTTCAATAGATGTAGGCGTACAAAAAACACCATAACCTTCTTGTCCAAAAAGTTTTAATAACGCACTATCATCACACTCCGCCACAATACGAGGGTGAATACCCAATTTATCAAACCAAGAGAGTAGCGCCATTTTTTGGCTGGCTTTATCGCCTGGAATTAAAAATGGGGCGTTATCAAGGCATTGAGGAAACTCGCCTTTAAGATGGTTAGAAATGGTGTTAGATGCATAAAATGTGAGACCACTTTCCCCTATTTTGTGACAGTAGGCTTTGACGTGAGAAGACGGCAAAATAGACGAATCTGACAACAACACATCTAAACGGTTAAGGGCCAATCCCGTCAGCAGTGCATCCATGTCCCCTTCTTTACAGCTTAAATGAATCGCCTCGTCTGAATCTAGACAGGTTTTTAACAGATCTAATGCAAGAATTTTTGGCACCGCATCCGTGACACCAATACAGAAGCGTCCTTTTTCCGTAAGGTTGCCTTCATTAACGTTGTACAGCAACTCATTACCTAAGCTAAATATGTCTTGTGCATAGCTATATACAAAGTGGCCTTGCTTACTCAATGTCAGGCGTTTTCCATTGCGCTCAAACAATGACAATCCCATGTAGTCTTCCAGCGTTTTAATTTGTGCGCTGACGGTCTGCGGCGTCAAATTTAGAATTTTACATGCCGACACGATACTGCCTTCTTTGGCCGTCACATAAAAATAGTAGAGATGATGGTAATTCAACTGCATGCGTCACGTCCTATTCAGATTTTTTCTGATAAACGTACAGTTTATTCCACATTTACAAAATTGCTACTACTCTTTATAAATATCCTAACAATCATGGAGAAGCACACTGGTGACTAAACTACCTTTTAACTTGAGTCAGGATGCCGCAAGCGGTGTCGTCTTAGTAGGCGCAGCGCTACTCGCAATGTTATTTGCGAATACGCCATTGTCTGTTTTATACACAGACTTCTTGGAAATTCCAGTTGTCATTAAATTCGGCGGATTCGAAATAGCAAAACCCTTATTACTCTGGATAAACGACGGCTTAATGGCCGTGTTTTTCTTTATGATTGGGCTAGAAATAAAACGTGAACTCATGGAGGGGCATTTATCATCACCCTCTCAAGTGATTCTTCCGGGCATTGCTGCGGTTGCAGGTATTGTATTTCCCGCCCTCGTGTATGCATACTTCAACCAACATGACCCCATCGCAATAAAAGGGTGGGCTATCCCGAGTGCCACAGACATTGCCTTTGCTCTTGGGGTGTTTGCGTTATTCGGTAAATCATTACCCACCACACTCAAATTGTTTCTGCTCAGCGTAGCTATATTTGATGACATCGGTGCCATAATTATTATTGCTATATTCTATTCTCAGGATTTATCGACACTCTCACTCACCATTGCGTTGTGTGGTTTGGTCATCTTATTCATTCTAAACCAAATGAATATGCGCCGTCAGGCCATGTATATTCTCGTCGGTGTCGTTGTGTGGGCGGCAGTGCTTAAATCCGGCGTTCATGCCACCCTTGCCGGTTTTGCTTTGGCTTGGTTTATTCCACTTAAACTGCAAAACGAGGATGGCCACGCCATGCTGCCACATTTAGAGCACAAGCTTCACCCGTGGGTTGCATTTTTCATCCTACCTATTTTTGCCTTTGCAAATGCGGGTGTATCTCTAGCAGGCGCTGAACTCGATCTGCTGTTTAATTCTGTAACACTTGGTATTGCGCTTGGTCTATTCCTAGGTAAACAAGTCGGTATCTTCAGTGCCTGTTGGTTAGCTGTAAAAATGCGTATCGCACCGCTACCTAAGGGTACCAATTTTACACAGTTATATGGTGTCACTCTGCTGTGTGGTATTGGTTTTACCATGAGTTTATTTATCGGCACTTTGGCCTTCGCCAACCAAGATCTCGCTTATCAGCTGAACGTTAAAGTCGGCGTATTAGCAGGGTCGATTATGTCTGCTATTCTCGGGGCAGCCGTACTGTACTTTAGCAGCAGACAATCAGCCACGAATCAACACCTTAGTAGGAATGCGTAACAATGAAAAACATCACTGTCGCTGGGGCATGTGTTCTTGCCTCTATCGGATTCACAGTACCTTTTGCAGCACAAGCAGAATCCCATCATGCGGATCTTCTCAAAGCGTGCAAGCAAGACGTGGAAGCACATACGAATGCGTGCCACATATATATTCGTGGCTTTTTGGAAGGTGCCGTTCTCACCGACTATGCCGTCATTGAGGGTATTGCAAAAGAACAAGGGTTCACCTCCGCATTTGCTGAGCGAGCATTTAGAACACGTGTTGGCGATAAAGCGCGTGCTAAACCCCCCACTTACTACGCACAGTTTTGTTTACCCAATGAAGGTGTGTCTCAACCCGTTGTCGAAACAATTGGTAAAAATCTAGCAGAAAACTTGAACAACAATGAAGGCATAGATACGCAAACGTACAATGCGATTAAGCGAACGTATCCCTGTGACTAGCTGCCAATAAATCGATTTCAGGTATAAACCTATATGCGCGTGATTGTAGAAACGTCAGAAGAGGAGTCTGAACATGAAATTAAGCAAACGGCAACTGCGATAGCAACGGAACAATTAGCACGTGCCAGAGAGTTCATTGAAGAAGTGCGTTGTCGCGTGATACAGCCAACTGTCTCGGGTGATTCAACATCTACTCACTGCGAATGCAAGTTAGTGCTCACATCAGGTGCACATATTGTTACGTCAGGCGTGGGAGAAAACACTCAAGAGGCGGTAAATGACGCTATTAAGCAAAATAAGAATGCACTCAACGCACTATTGAAACGGCGCTATATAAGGAAATTACCATAGTAGAACAGTAGGCGCTTTCACTGCCGCATATCGATGCGGCGCAGAGCTGACACATGCACAAGTAACAGGTTAATGATTTTATTGATTACTCAGAGGTGTTTATGAAAATTAGTCACGTACTCATCCCGCTCGCCCTCAGGCAAGATATTGATGAGCGCCATGATCTGGTATTGCGACTTGCATCACGCGAGGGGGCGACTGTCACACTGTTGCATGTCATTGAGGATCTTGTTCAAGATCCACAGGTCGCCATTCCCGAAAGCTGTGCCGATTTACTCGAGTGGATAAAAGAAGAGCAACAGAAAAGGCTGGAGCAAATTGCACTCAGGGTCAAGCATCAGTTTCAGGGCGTGAAAATTGCCACGAAGGTATTAGTAGGGCGGGCTTTTGAACATATCATTTATACTGCCAGCGATCTGAAAACCGACCTCATCGTGATTGACGCGCAGCGGGGTTTCCACAGCTTAAAAAACAGTTATGGCAGCACCACAAAGCATCTGATGAGAAAATCTCCTATCCCCGTGTGGACATTATCAGAAAATGCAAAATCTGAGATCCCAAAAATCGCCGTGGCGTTAGATGTCAATGTGGATTCCGAAGATGCGCACCAACTTAATAATCAGTTAATAAAATGTGCAGCCCGTATTGCGCAAGCCCAAGAGACGTCGGTGACGTTACTACATTGCTGGGAATTGTATGGCGAATCTTATCTGCGCAACTGGGAGCGCCGTGATGAATTGGATATCGCGGTGGAAATGGAAAAGGAACGCGAACGCAGAAAAGCCATGTGTGAAGACGCAGTCAACAAGGCCAAAGACGTCTCTGTAGACGTGAACATTCAGCTACTGCATGGCAACGCCACCGATCAACTGACCCTTTATGCTGAAAAAGAACAATTAGACTTAATGGTGATGGGAACAGTCTGCCGTACAGGCATTGCCGGCTTCTTGATTGGCAACACCGCAGAAAGTGTTCTCGATCGGCTATCTTGCTCGGTTCTCACACTTAAGCCTGATAACTTCAAATCGCCAATCCTATAGGGGAAAAGTATGAAAGCCAACACCGATGACCCGCTAATTGCCAAGCTATATACTTCAGTACGTTTTATGGTGCGTATACTTGCCGTGATGATGGCCTTTGTCATTGTTATGGGGGTTGTGGATGTTGGTTGGACCATTTATCAGAAACTGATTACACCTCCGATGTTTATACTTACCATATCAGACATGCTGGCATCCTTTGGTGCATTCATGGCAGTATTAATCGCGATTGAAATTCTAATAAACATCACGATTTATCTTCGGGAAGATGTGATTCATGTCAAAATTGTTATGGCAACCGCGCTTATGGCAATAGCACGTAAAGTCATTGTTCTCGACTTTACTGAAGTATCACCCGAATACGTATACGGTATTGGTGTCGTAGTCATAGCTATGAGTATTGGTTACTGGTTGATTCACAACTTACCGAAAGATAGTCACGCAGATTAATTTGAGGAAAGACGTTGTTAAACAAACTGGATCTGAGCACGTTCAGAGGAGATTTAACGGGCGGTATAACTGCAGCTGTGGTAGCACTTCCCATGGCACTGACGTTTGGGGTGGCATCAGGCGCGGGCGCTGAAGCGGGTTTGTATGGCGCCATTATCATTGGGCTTTTCGCCGCATTGTTTGGTGGCACGCCTACACTCATATCTGAACCCACAGGCCCAATGACTGTCGTTATGACGGCGGTTATCACCACGATGATGGCGAAAAACCCCGAAAATGGCATGGCAATGGCATTTACCGTGGTTATGGTTGCTGGGGCATTTCAAATGCTGATGGGCGCATTAAAGCTCGGGCGTTACATTACACTCATGCCCTATAGTGTAATATCGGGCTTTATGTCTGGCATCGGTCTGATATTGATTATTATTCAAATCGGCCCAATGTTAGGGCAATCTGCACCATCAGGCGGTGCGGTCAGTACGATTACGTCTTTACCCGATCTTATCTCAGCCATCAGCACCACAGAGTTAGGCTTGGCATTAATCGCATTGGCTATTCTATTTTTCTACCCAAAACAATTAAAGCGCTACCTCCCTCCTCAACTCTTCGCGCTAATCTTGCTTTCAATTGTGTCGGTCATTCTATTTGATAGCGATGAGCTAAGACGCATCGGTGAAATTAATGTGGGTATTCCTTCCGTGAATTTACCGTACTTTACACCTGAGCAAGTGACTGAAATCATTCTCGATGGCATCGTATTAGGCATGCTTGGCTGCATTGATTCCATGCTCACGTCGGTGATTGCAGATAACCTAACCCGCACAGAGCACAACTCAAATAAAGAATTAGTTGGGCAAGGCATAGGTAATATCGTGTCAGGTTTGTTAGGCGGTTTACCTGGAGCAGGTGCCACAATGGGTACCGTAGTGAATATCCAAGCGGGCGGGCGAACCCATTTATCAGGTGTCATTCGGGCTCTCATACTCATTGTTGTGGTTTATGGCTTGGCCTTCCTGATTGCCCACATACCACTTGCAGTGCTTGCCGCCATCGCGGTGAAAGTAGGAGTAGATATTCTTGATTGGAGCTTTATAAAACGCGCACACCGCATTTCGTGGCAAACAACCGGTATCATGTATGCCGTCATGTTTTTAACCGTAACGGTAGACCTGATTGTTGCGGTCGGAGCAGGTATTTTTGTGGCGAACATTATCATTATTGAGAAATTACGTATCGCCCAACAAGACAACATTAAAGCCATCAGTGACGTAGACGATGCCACGCCGCTAAGCCGCGAAGAACGTAAGCTACTTAATGCCAGTAACGGCCAAATTCTTTTGGTTTACCTTAGTGGCCCGATGATATTTGCGATGTCAAAAACGCTGTCAAAACAATCATCATCAATTAAAAAACAACGGTTTGTTATATTGGATTTAAGCGACGTTCCGATGATGGATGACACCATGCTTCTGGCAATAGAAAACACCATTAACGATTTGAAGGGCAAAAATAAAGAAATTTATTTAGTCGTCAACGACCAATCGTTAAAAGATAAGCTCGAACGCATAGGCACAATAGAACTGATTGGTGCAAGCGCTATTGTTGAAACCAGAAAAGCCGCATTAGAATCTGCGAACCTATTGCTAACAAAGTCTACGGATGCCCCACCACTGGAAGCGAGCGTCTCACAGTAAAGCGCCATCTTCCCTCCTACCGCTCAATTACATTCGTAAACAGTTAAGAGGGAAAACAGCATTATCGGGACAATAAGCTGTTTTCCCTTTCGATGTTTAAATCGGTGAACCCGGCGGAAGCGGCTTCACATCAAGATGAAGTTTCCACTCACCCGTTGTAAAGTACCAATCTAAATACTGTTTAATGCTTTGGTAATGAACGCCTTCTTTCTTTTCACTCGCTTGTCTGAACTGTTGAAGCGTTGACAGAATCACGCCTTTGACTTCTGGCGCGAGCGCTTTTTTGTTTAAGCTAACCACCAGTTCATTAAGAATCACGTAAGCGATACGATGCTGAAGCTGACTGTCATCCTGTTCTATATTGTTATCTATCAGTGTAAACAATCTAGACAAAATAAACTCCAATTGGGATGAAGACTGTCTGGCAACACGATTCAGTCGCTCAGGCACCATCAGCAATGACAGCGTATAATGGGCTGACGATTCAGCCGCAGATATTGGATCAAACACCATCCCCATTCTGCCTTTAAAGCTCTCGCGATTAAGGGCATCGCCATACACTTTAGGTACAATCAGAGATTCAATTTGAGTGGGAACAGTTAAAAACGCCTCGTTCAATGTTGCCAACATCGCATCAAGCGCAGCGCTTTGAATCTCAACAGGCACGGGTTCGGCCCCTTTCGGTTCAGTGCTACGCTGTTTCATTTCGTATTCGTAAGCTACGCCACCAATCAGTTTAGCGACGGCTTCTAATTGATAACGATGCAAATAATAAATGGGTACCAAACGCTCTTGCAATGAAGACAACGCTTCCCCTTCAGGCTGAGACGCCAAGCCAAATGATGACAGTGCAGTTTGTCTAACATTTACGATGTTCTCAAAACCTGCAATCGGATCTGCCCCGTTATCCCACAAATGTCCGCTAGGGTTAGCAGCAAACTTTGGCCGAGCATCAGCATCTGATTGATAGCGTAAACCCACATTTTTCGCTTTCATCACCTGCTTCATCAATGCCAACTGTTCATTCACTTCTGGCGCAAAATCTTGGTACCCGTAGGCGATCACATGCTTGTCCCACTCACCAATACCAGCGTCGTAAGCCTCACTCAGCTCAATGGCACCGTTTTTCACTGACAACTGTGGATGCGGATAATCCATCACCGAAGCACGATTATTTTCACTCGCGGCAAAGTTATGCGCAATCCCTAAGGTGTGGCCAACTTCGTGGGCAGACAGCTGCTTGATGCGTGCCAATGCCATGTTTAACTGCGCGGAGGTGTCTGCGTCTTTTGTATTGAACGGGCTAGTCAGTCCAAGCGCAATCAGGTAATCCTGCCTGACGCGAAGTGAGCCTAAGGTCACGTGGCCTTTAATGATTTCACCCGTGCGGGGATCAATCACTGAACTGCCGTATGACCACCCCCGCGTAGCACGATGCACCCACTGGATGACGTTATATCGAACATCCATCGGATCAGCGTCTTCGGGCAAGGTTTTCACTTGGAAAGCATTTTTGTACCCAATTTGACGAAATGCGTCGTTCCACCATAGCGCACCTTCTTTCAGGGCACTTTTCACAGGTTCGGGGATCCCAGGATCTAAATAGTAAACAATGGGCTTAACGGCCTCACTGACCTCTGCATGAGGATCTTGCTTTACCAGACGGTGTCTAGGGATAAACCGTTGTTCCATGTCTTCGGTGATAGGCGCTGAATAGTCCATATGGCTGACTTTCCAGAATCCAGAATACGGATGGAACACTCTTGGCTGATAATCATCATCGGGCAGGCGAATAAATGAGTGGTGCAAGTGTACACTGATATGAGACGACGTAGCCGCGGCCTGAATAACGTATTCTCCGGCGTCTTTACCACTAAAGGTCACAAGTGCTTCAAGCTCTGTGTTATCGGGGAAGCTCTTCAAACGCGGCAAATACACACCACTTAACGAAGGCGCGAGGGAGAAATGCCCTTGCTCAGTGTCAGATAAGCGGTTACTTATTCCGTGAATGTCAGACAAAAGAAACGGCGTATAATCAATCACCACGCTATCGTCGTCTTTGGCAACAATAGTAAAGCCAGCAATCACAGCATCGGCAAAGGCTTCGTTTACGCTTGCTTTCTCTGCGGCATTACTGCTACTGGCTCGATACTGAGTATTATGCTGCTTTAACAACACTTTATTCCCAAAGCGTTCAAACGACACTAACCGTGTATCGCCAAGCTGACCACGATCCAGTCCGATATCATTTGAACCAACACCAAAAGGCAAACTGCTCTGAAATAAAAACGGCTCAGATAGCGTATCGATATCTACGTACACTTTGTCTGTTTGCTCATCGTAATAAAGGGTATAGAACCCCTCTTTTGCCAGCATGTGTTGAGTGAAATCAGCCACCGAAGGCACGTCTGCTACAGCAAAGCGGGGCATCCACATCGACCACAAAACAAAGACACTTAAGGCTAGAATTCGCATTCCGCTCTCTCCCTGAAATTTCATTCTTTTTATTGTTTAAAAACAGTCCATTATCGTGAAGGAAACCCGCCCCTCGGTCAATGCTAAAAGCCGAAGACAGCTTCAATCAAATAAGTAAAACAGAACCCGTCCATAAGCACCAATAACAGTATTTAAAGAAGCACATCGCAACGTAGGCAGACGACAGTGATTCGAATTCTCACAAACTATGCCCGTAAATCCTTATTCGACTCCATCACCACATGCGTGCTTATCGTCGCCACTTGCGGCAACGTACCCAACACATCGGTATGAAAGCGTTTATAAGCCACCAAATCCGTCGTTTCCACTCGTAAAATATACTCAAATGAGCCAGTTACATTGTGACATTCAATGACCTCTTCTGCGAGCGTGATGGCTTGCTCAAACGCCTCCTGCGAACGCTTAGTATGTTCCCCTAGCCCCACAGTGACGTAGGCAGTAAAACCAATCCCCAACTTTTTGAGATCGACGCTAGCACGATATCCACAGATCACGCCCTGTCGCTCCAACTCCTGCACACGCCGTAAACAGGCAGACGGTGATAAACCCACTCGCTGGGACAACTCGGTATTCGCAATACGGCCATCCTTTTGCAAAATACGCAATATTTCGTCGTTATACTTGTCACTTTTCATTAATTATTGCCTAAATATCCAAAATCAAGTTCATATTAACAACCATTATTCGCGATTTAACACATATAATTGCAAATAAATCATACAAAAGGAAAGGGCATGATAGAGTTACTTCCGGCATTAGCATTATTTGCTTTTGTGTCGTCGGCCACACCAGGTCCTAACAATCTAATGTTGATGGCATCGGGCGCTAACTTTGGGTTTAAGCCTACACTCCCTCATATGATTGGCGTGGCGTTTGGCTTTACTGTTATGGTGATATTAGTCGGCATGGGCATCATGGCATTATTTGAGCTCTATCCAATTACTTATGATCTGTTGCGTATTTTTAGTGTGGGTTACCTACTTTACCTTGCGTTTAAGATTGCTGCGGCTAATAAGCAGTTTGACGAAGACAACACACGCGCTAAGCCTTTTACATTTTGGCAAGCCGTATTGTTTCAGTGGGTCAATCCAAAAGCCTGGAGCATGGCGTTAACGGCGTTGAGCGTCTATGCCCCCAGCCGTGAAATTGAAGCCGTGTTTTTTGTTGCGATTATTTTTGGATTAATCAACTTTCCGACCATCAGTGTGTGGGTAGTCACTGGACAAAAAATTAAGTTGTACTTGAAAGAGCCAAAACGCTTGAGCTGGTTCAATCGCATTATGGCTTTGCTCTTGGTGGGCTCTTTGTACCCGATGTTCATGTAATCAACTCCATATATTCGTTGTTATTTCAGTGGAAAAAATTAAAAACTGCATCACACTGAAGTAATTCATTTCTATTTTTATGGCACAAGATGGTCATACAAGAGCGACAAGCCAGACTGATTCTCCCTCGTCGCTCTCTCTGCGTTTTTTATATTCTTTGTTCTTTGTTTCTCTTCCTGCTTTGTCTTCATGCTTCAACACCTCCTATTGTCAGCATTGACTTTGAAAAGATGCATAAAAGCGCGTTGGAGCAATACACAGACGCCCCAGCCAATTTTGTAAAACAATGGCAAGAAACCCATCAAACACTTTCCGATTCGAGCATTGATGAAAAAATCAAGCAAATTAACGCGCTGTTTAATACCTACCTGACTTACAAGACTGACATTGTTTTGTGGGAGGAAGAAGACTTCTGGGCAACACCCCTGCAAACAATTGGTAAGGCGCAAGGAGATTGTGAAGATTACGCCATCGCAAAGTATCTTGCTTTACTGGCGTTAGGCGTCCCCGCAGAAAAGCTTCGCTTAATTTACGTTCGCGCACAAATTGGAGGCTCCAGAAGCCGCATATTTCAGGCACATATGGTACTGGGCTATTACCCAGACTTGAAAAAGCCACCTATTATATTGGATAGCTTGATTGATGACGTGTTGCCCGCAACACAAAGAAGGGATCTACAACCTGTATTTAGTTTTAGTCTCGAAGGGATTTGGAAACCTGGTACCACTAAATCAGCCGCCTCTGCCACCGACAGATTATCGCGCTGGAGTAACCTACTTGATCAAGTGAAAGCTGAAGGGATTTCTTTATGATCCCATTGGAGATAAATCGATGCCCTTAAAATTAGAAGTTTGCCTAATTATTGTGTTTATCGTGCTGTTTACCTTTTTAACAGGCATTGTGACGACAGTTTCAGGAATTGAAAAGACGTTCATTATTCAGCTGAACGTCAAAAATGTTGATAACGCCAATATACTGGCCGCCAATTTGTCGCGTCTGGAAAAAGATTTATCTCTTCAAGAAATTTTCATTACGGCCCAATTCGATTTAGGCCATTTTCAACGAATAGAACTCAAAGATGTAGACGGTGAAACCATTTTTAAGCGCTCTTTTGATGAAGAGATTGATAAAGATGTACCTACATGGTTTAAAGACTATTACCCATTGCAAGCGCCTTTCGCCGCAGCAGAGGTCATTGACGGGTGGAACGCATATGGAGTGTTAGAAGTAGAGAGTGATACATCGGGCTACAGAAAAGAACTCTGGAATCTGGCTGAACGCATATTCTGGAGTTATATGTTTATCGGATTAATCTCCACCCTTATCGGCGTCATATTTGTTAATGCCTTACTTATTCCTCTCAACAATATGGTAAAGCAGGCAAACGCTTTCATTAATAAGCAGTTTATTAAAATCAAAACCCCTTTTACTACCGAATTCCAAAAAATTGTTCATGCCACCAATACGTTAGCGGACCGAATGCGAATGTCATTGGAGGAGGAAAATCGTCGATTAGATGCACTGAAATATGAAAGCAGCCATGATTTGTCTACTGGTATATCAAATAGAAAACAGGCTTTCTCGGCACTCTCATCTCAATTGGCCTTTCGAGATACCGAAGGCCAAAACATCGTCTTTATGCTGCACTTTGGTAAATTCGGCCTGATTGCCGCAAATCAGGGGGAGAAAAAAGCCGAAGAGCTAATGCGGGAGTTTACGCGAGAGCTCACAAAAGTGGTAGATGGATTACGCGACCAACGTAGCGATGCCTTTATCGGGAGAATCCGCGACTACCGCATTATGGGTATGATGGTCGAAACGTTTGATATTCATATTGTTCAAAAACACCTACAAGAGCTGGCCATCAGGTTTACTGAGCAACATAAAGATGAAGGACTTGCCATTTGTGGCGCCGTACAGTATTTGTTTTCAACAGACACTGTAACAGGCATTGTGAATAAGCTAGATATTATTTTAACGCCGTTGATCGATGAGAATCGTGCCGGCGTTGCTTGCGAAGACACCCGTGAAAAACCGGCTTTATTTGAATCTGAAGCCGACTGGCAACGTTGCCTTAACGACGCTATCCGAGAAGATCAGGTATCCTTTTTTGACGCCCCATTGTTTAATTTAGAGTGTAATACTTTAATTCACTATCAATCCTGGTTGGGTTTACGCCTCAATGGCGTAGATTATCGTGCAGGCAGTTTCATACATTGGGCACGAAAATTAAATCTTATGGAAAAAATTGAGTTTATTGCGATCAAAAAATTGTGCGCCCGCATCAAAGGAAGTGATTTTAAATACGACTATTCCCTATTACTTTCTGATAGGTTTTTGACCAATCAATATTGCCTCGCAAAACTCGATGAGTTTGCAAGTTTGCACACTAAAAGTATTTGTAAACTCAATATAGAGTTTAGAGAGTCAACGGTTATCGAACACGCCAACGCGTTCGGTGACTTTTGTAAACGTTATAAACCACTGGGTATAAAAATTGGCTTACGCAAGGTTGGAGACAAGTTCTCGCTTATCAATGGTTTACAAGAGTACGGTTTAGATTATTTGAAGCTCGACACCCTATTTACCCATGACATAACAACTAACCCAACCAACCAATTATTTTTACGGGGCTTCTGTTCATTAGCACACTCAATGAATATACGGGTTTATGCCGACGGTGTGATTGGCGATGAAGCAACGGCCGTACTTAAAAACATAGGGGTGGATGGGCTGAATCGCCCAGATCTAATTTACTAACGCTAACCGAGCCGACTGCACTTTAGAATCAGGTGCAGTCTGTCTTTTGCATCGCACTTTTTTAAAATTTCGGCAACGTGATGTTTCACGGTGCGCTCGGTAATATCCAGTTGTTCGCTAATGCCTTTGTTAGTCATTCCCTGAAATACCAACGTTGCCACTTCATCTTCACGCTCGGTTAGCCCAAAGCCCTGTAAATCAACTCGACCTTCACCATGCAAACTCTTTGATAACTGCCCAGCAATCGTCGCCACTAAGTCACCGGGGATCCAAATTCCTCCGCTCTCTATACAGCGACATGCCAAATCAAGTAGCTCTCGGCCAACAAATAAGTGCAAATACCCATTTGCCCCCAAATTAATTGCTTCTGCCATTTCATCTAGCTGATAGGCTTCTGTGAGTAAAATGCACGGAACATGCACATCATCATGAAAATGCACCAGTTCTTTTCGCCAATCAGCGCGGGTTTTGCTAATGCAAACAATATCTGTTTGTTCAACGTGCACAGACGACACATCTTCGTCAGTTACACAAACAATGTTGGCTTCGTTAGTCCACGCAGCATTTCTATACTCAGGTGTGGTGAGAATATGCAACATAGGAATTACCTTTCACTTAGCGCTTGACCAGCCGCTTTTAACACGGGTTTGAGAATGTACTGCATAATGGTTCTTTCTCCCGTAATAATGTCTACTTGCGCTATCATGCCCGGTAAAACAGGAAGATTGGCTTTTTGAAATCCTTGTGCCATCTCAAGTTTCACCAAGTAATACACTAACTCTTCTTCTTCAATACTGTCAGCACTAATATGAGAGACCGTTGCATCTACGCCTCCGTATATTGAAAAATCGTAGGCCGTGAACTTCACAATCGCAGGCATGCCTGGCCTGATAAAGGCAATGTCTCTGGGTGAGATTTTGGCTTCCACAATAAGTGCATCATCCGAAGGAATAATTTCAATGACCGCATTACCCGGCTGCACAACACCACCTATGGTGTTCACCAACACACGTTGAATGGTCCCATCTACGGGTGAACGTATTTCGGTTTGATTAACCACATCAGCTAATCCTTCTTCACTTTTAACCAGCGTATCCAATTCAGCCTGAGCCTCAGCCAGTTGAGAACTCCAGCGATTCTTCATTCTAAGCTGCGCCTCTTTAAGCTTATTTTCAGACTCTTTGATGGCAGACGCCTGTTTTTTCACCATAGATTGGTTTTTCTCAATTTTGCCTTTTAGACTGACGATGTCTTTTTCAAGCTTCAAAATATCGATTTCAGACACGGCTCCCGAGCGCAATAAGGGTTTTGTTAATGCAAGCTCTTGCTCAGTAAGTGTGAGGGTTTCCTCGAATTCATTTAAGGTCGCCTTCGCCTCTTCCAGTTCATGCACCCGCTGTTCAATTAAGTTACTCAACCCCTCAGTCAGTTCGTTATACTCATCAATACTGCTTTGATACAACGCTCTCTCAGTAGAAAGCAAGTTTCCGGCTTCTTTGGCTAACGTGTCATCAAACTTAAATTCAACGCCCAGTGTGAGTGCGCGTAACCGGGTAATAAGCAATTTAACAGCCAGCAGTTTACTTCGCTTTTCGTTTAAATCAGACATGTACCGAGTAGGGTCAATACGAAGCAGCACATCATCCTTTGCGACCTTTTGTCCATCGCTAACGTAAATATCCTCAACAACGCCACCGTCGTAAGATTGAATCACTTGCAGTTTTTGCGAAGGAATAACTTTTCCGTCTCCCCTGGTTACTTCAGCAATAGAGAAAACGCTTGCCCAGACGATCAAAACTGCCATAGATAAGCAAACAAACCACATTAACAGTCTGGCTTTAAGTGGGTCTTGTTGTACCCTTGCCCATTCTGACTCCAACACCCAATCGTGACTGGGAGGCGGTTGAAGCAACTTGGTCAGTTTTTTACCAATATAAAAAGACATCCCCGATTTGCGATTGATTGCCGCATCGACTTTCGCAAATGTGACATTTTCGCCAGCCAGCGTGTCGTCAGGTTCACCGTGAGCTTTTTGTTTTTTTTCGTCCGATGTGCTCATCGCGGCTCGCCACGTCTGTTCATTTTTTTGAGTACATCGTGTTTAGGTCCATCTGCAACGATACATTCGTCGCCAAGCAAAATAACGCGATCAACTAAGTCCAACATAGCTGCGCGGTGCGTCACCAAAATGACCGTTCGCCCGTAGCTAAACTTTTTCAGATTTTTCAAAATCGCCTGTTCAGTTTTATGATCTAATGAGGCCGTCGGCTCATCTAACAGCAATATTTGTGGCTCACTGATCAATGCCCGCGCTAACGCGACCAACTGACGCTGCCCACCAGATAACAGTGACCCTTTTTCACCCACCTGCATAGACACCCCCTCTGGATTGCTGCTGATGAGTTCTGTAAGCTGACATAAATTAATGGCATTAATAAGCTGCTCATCTTCATCATGCCAAACGCCTAAATTGATATTGTCTTTGAGTGTGCCTGAAAATAAATTGATATCTTGAGGCACATAACCAATGGCATGCTTAAGTTCTGACGGCTCTAATTGTTGAATATTAATATCATCGACCAAAACAGCGCCTTTATCAGCATGGTAGTGGCCAATCACAAGCCGGTTAATCGTGCTTTTCCCTGAGCCATTAGCGCCCAGAATCGCAACCTTTTCTCCTGGATTTATATTCAGCGAAAAATTTCGTAGCACATTTTTGTGGGCATTTGGGTAACTAAAGTGCACGTGTTTAAATTCGATTTTTCCTTTCGGGTTAGGTAAATTAATACGCGTTTTACTTTCACTAAAGTCATCTTCTGATGCCATAAATTTATTCAAACCACTTAACGCAGTTGAGGCATGATGGAACTGACTTAATAAACCCACACTTTGCCCAATCGGTGCCATTGCTCTACTTGAGATTAAATATGCCGCAATCAGGCCACCTTGGGTCAAATCCCCTTCACCAATCGCATAAACGCCAATAATGACAATCACAACACCAACAGATTGTTGTACCCACATCGAAACATTCGCAACTGAAGATGCTAATAATTTAAGTTTGGAGTTTATCTTGGTAGTAAAAATGGCAGCATGTTCCCACTTGTTTTGAAATTTACTCTCGGCAGCAAAGGTTTTTACATCTTCCAGATTCGTAATACTCTCTACTAACAAGCCATTTTTCTGAGAGGCTATTTCCATGCTTTGCTCAGATAAATCTCGCATAGCATGTTGGCAACTTAGTGCGTAAAAGATCACGATCAATGCACCCACAACGATGGGTAGCACTAACGGCCAATATATAAAGGAAATGATCCCGATAAATAGTAACAAAAAAGGAAAATCTACCAGCGCAATGAGCGTAAATGAGCTCATAAACCCTCGAATGGCTTCAAACGATTGAATGTTCTGCACAAAGGCACCAACAGACGATGGTTTGTTAGTCATGACAATGCCAAGGGCTTTTTCCATGAGCGTAGATGAAATCTTCACATCCGCACGGCTTGCTGCCAGCTCTAAAAAATAGGCGCGAAGAAGCCGTAGAATAAGTTCAAAAATCAATACGCATATGATTCCCACAGAGAGCACCCATAAGGTATCTGTGGCCTCGTTGGGCACCACACGGTCATACACATTCATAATGTAAAGCGGCATTGCGAGAGAGAACAAGTTGACAAATATAGAGCCTGCCAATACATCTCGGTATAGCGTTTTACACTCAGACAGCACACTCCAAAACCAGTGTCCTTCTCGCTGTTTAGCAATGTTATAAGCACGGTTCTCAAATTTAAACTCGGGCCGCGCGAATATCACTTCTCCCGTATAAGACGCCCCTAAATCATCTAAATCAACATCGACTAACGAGTCATGTAATTCAGGATAGATAACTACGGCTTGATTACGCTGTTGATTAATCGCTGATACAACACATGCAGTGTTATTCTTCAATATGAGGATGGCAGGAAGCAGTGCTGTATTTATCTCTTCAAGCTGCCTTCGTACAATACGGGTAGACAACCCTACGCGCTTTGCCGCTCGAGAAAACGTTGCTGGCGTTAGGCCCTCTTTCGATAACGGCAACCCAGAAAGAACGCTTTTGGGAGAAACCTCCCGTCCGTGGTAGTGGCATAGGCTCACTAAACATTCCATCAACGCGCCTCCTCCATGATGATTCGCAGAGTGTTCAGGCTGGTGGCTGGATGTCGACGTGAGCATTATTCAAGTGCCAGAGTAGTCATCAGGTTAGCGGGAACCAGTTCAATTTCGATTCGGCGATTAAGGGTATTTGCCTGTTTGGTTTGCTTGTTCATTAGCGGCTGCTTTTCGCCATGACCAAAGACCGTAATGCGCTCATTAGACACGTTAAACGTATCTTCTAGATAGTCAGCTAAAGACTCTGCTCGCTTCATTGATAGCGCCAAATTATAATGCGCTTTACCTCGCAGCGAACTATGACCATGAATAATCACGCCAATATCAGGATTATTCGCCAAATACGCCCCTAAGGCCCGAGCCACTTTACTTTGCTTTAAGGTTCCAGTTTGATGATATCTGGCAAAGTTCACATCAACACGCTGTAACGTATGCATAGGCAGGTTTGTTAACCCCTTGTAGACCTCTGACGCATCATCGCTGTTACCTGTGTCAGCTATTTGAACCAACGCATCTTTAACGTCGGTATCGTGCAATCGAGTCGACCAAGGATTCTCACTTTCTACCGGACATCCTCTCGCATCGACGGTTGTAGCCTCAGGCGTATCTGCGCACTCATCCCAAGGGTTGGTAATGCCATCATTATCGTCATCGTTAAACACACGTGAATAAGGTTCAGTGGCAGCCGATGCGGATATGGCGGGGCAAACAGAATCAGGATCATACTGCATATGCTCAGCACTCAACTCACTGGGATTAGGCCACTGATTCTGATGCGCATCAAAATAAGGCAATAACTGTCCCGTTTCTGCCATGAGCCTTAACTGCGCTTTTTTCTGCGCATAAATTGCTTCAATATAAGCACGGCTTGCCTGAAAAAACTCATTCTCTGAATCAAGCACATCCAGCAGCGTCCTTTGTCCGATATTAAACTGATCCATATAGGCTGTTTTTACCCGACTAGACGACATTTTATGGTCGTTCAGTGGTGGCAATTGCTGTCCAATCTTTTCAATGTCATTGAACGCTATTTGAATAGTTTGGCGCATGTCAACACAGGCTTTGTCTCGTTGCTCTTGCGCAAACATCACCCGTTCAGCAGCTTGCTTTACCGTCGCCTTGTCACTTCCCCCGCGATAGAAGTTATACGACAACTGCAATGCGACATTACCTTCTTTCAAGGTATTATCCTCACCTTGAAGATCGCGATCTTGCGCACTGTACCCTGCAACGAATTCCAATCTTGGATAGTAATTACCTTTTTCACTTTCCAGTTGCAATTTTTGTGCATCAATGTTGTATAACGACGCAAGAAATGTGGGGTTATGGGTATAAGCAACAGTTAAGGTATTTGATATCGACGCCAGCTTGGGTTGGTCGTTAAACTCTATAGGGGATAGGTCTTTTCCTGGAATCGCCCCCGTCAAACGAATAAAGCGCGCAGTAACATCGTGTAAATTAGAAATTTCTGTAATGACATTAGATTCCGACAACGAAAGACGACCTGTTATTTGCTCTAAATCCGCTCCTCTGGCCACCCCTGCTTGAACACTCTCTTCAACTTGTTTAAACACATCTATATGCGTAAGCAAGTTATCTTCTGCTAAGGCAAGAAGTTCACGAAACATGGCAATATCGGTGTATGCCAAGGCGGTATCTAGTGCAATAGTTTGCGCTTCAGAAAAAAATTCATATAGCCTAACGACCTGAGCTTGCTCAAATTGGCGAACATTTTTACGCGTTCGCGCTCCGTCATACAAAAGTTGCGTTAAGTTGAGTTCAGCGCGATTGAGTCGGTATGATTCATTCGTATTAAGATTTCGGTATTCGTAACCAGAGCGAATTAACCCATCAAGTTGAGGAAAATAACCTCCTCTGGCAATGTTCACATCGTGTGTCGAAATTAAAAACTGCTGATAGGCTAGCCCAACATCAGGGCTATGAAGCAAAGATTTAGCAACAGCTTCATGGGCACTATGTATTTCTATCACATCTTGTGTGGCAGGTGCATTAGCGCTTAAGAACATCGCAAAAAAGCATGCAATCCGCTGTTGAGAAGGCATCAACATCTCCCATTGAGGTTTCACTGAATTATAAGGCTTTTATTTACGCTAGCGCTTTACCGACACCACATCGTATAAAGCTGATTAAATAAACGTAGTTGGGAATCAATAGGGAGGCAAATTTTCCATGTGTCTTTGAAAACATTCATAGGAATTTAAATTTTTTTGTACTTTTTTCGCTTAAAAATGAAGCTTTTATTTCCAACCTGACCCTTAGATCAGTTCATTTTATATACACACCGAACTAAGTTTATTAAGTCATTCTGCATTGAAGGTGAACTATGGCTACCGTAGTCGGCACAGTAATCAATACAGAGGGAACCGTTACGATTCAAAATTCGGAAGGAGAAATTCAAGTTTTAGAGGCAGGCGCTGAACTGCTCTCCACCGATATCATTATTACAGGGGAAAACGGATCAGTTGACATACTCGTCAACGGTCAACCTGTAACCATTCCTAGTAATTCCAATGTGTCACTAACAGATGACCTTGTTAAAGGCGACGATAGTGACACATCTGAAAATACTGTTTACGAAGAGACCGCTGGCGAATTTATCGACGCGCTGAATGCGCTTAATGGCGATGTGCAGTCCGGTGATATTTCTTTTGACGAACTGCTTGCTGGCGAAGGTGATCTGTTAGATGCGTTAGAGGCCACTGCAGCGGGTGCTGAAGGGGGCGGAGGCTCTGAAGGCTCTTCTTTCGTCAGGCTGTCTCGTATCTCTGAAGAAGTAGGCACCATTTCCTTTGCCTACACCCCTATCGAATCTGACTCAATTCAAAGAGAAGAGCGTAGCGCAGATATTGAAGAATCAGATATTAGCATCAACGATATTACCATTGATAATAACGGTGTTTTGACCATAAGCGGTATATCTTCTGGCGATGACGGTGCGGTGGTAAATGTTGCCATAACAGACGAAGAAGGCAATACGACTACGGCATCTGGCATTGTTACTGACGGCACTTTCGATATTGATGTAGCCCCCCCCACAAATGATGAAGACGAATCCATCACAGTCACCGTAACCAACGAACAGGGCGACTCAGATTCGGCTACTCAACCACTTGGAAGTATTCCTAGCGGTGGTGATAGTCTTAACGTTCCAGATATTACCAACGATGAAAATCAGGAAATTACTGGACAAATCGACACCGATACTCCTGTCGATCTCACTGTTACCATTACCGACAGTGAGGGAAATACGCAGGCAATTGAAACCACGACGAACGAAGATGGCTCTTTTTCAGTGACGCCAACAGAGCCACTTTCAGAGGGCGATGTTACGGTCACAGTTGAGGGTAGCGATGATAATGGCGACCCGATCGATTTAGAGGATACTTTTACCGTAGATACGACTCCTCCAGTTCTCTCTGTCGATCCGCTTACCAGCGGCAACGACACCACGCCGACCATTTCAGGAACAACCGATGCGGCACCAGGCTCGACCGTCACACTCACCATTACTGACAGCAACAGTGACAGCCAGACCATCACCGCCACCGTGCAGCCTGACGGCAGCTTCTCAGCCGATGCCACTACGCCTTTGGCCGAAGGGAATTACACCGTGACGGCTTCCGTCACTGACGGCGCTGGCAATACCACGACTACCACAGCAACTGGCGGTAATATCGATACCACTGCACCAACACTGACCGTCGATCCGCTTACCAGCGGCAACGACACCACGCCGACCATTTCAGGAACAACCGATGCGGCACCTGGCTCAGCGGTCACCCTGACAATTACAGACGGTAATGGTGATACGCAAACGGTGACTGCCACCGTGCAGCCAGACGGCAGCTTCTCAGCCGATGCTACCACACCATTAGCAGAAGGAGGGTATACCGTTACGGCTTCGGTCACTGACGGCGCTGGCAATACCACGACCACCACAGCAACTGGCGGTAATATCGATACTACTGCACCGACACTGACCGTCGATCCACTTACCAGCGGCAACGACACCACGCCGACCATTTCAGGAATAACCGATGCAGCACCAGGCTCAGCGGTCACCCTGACAATTACAGATGGTAATGGTGATACGCAAACGGTGACCGCCACCGTACAACCTGACGGCAGCTTTACAGCCGATGCCACCACGCCATTGGCAGAAGGGAATTACACCGTGACCGCTTCAGTCACCGATGGCGCGGGCAACACCGCAACGGATACCGAAACTGGCGGTAACATTGATACCACCGCGCCCACGGTTAACCTCGATCCGCTCGGTACAGGTAACGACACTACCCCGACCATCACGGGAACGACGGATATCGCACCAGGCTCAACAGTGACGCTCACCATCACCGACAGCAACAGTGACAGCCAGACAGTAACCGCCACCGTGCAACCTGACGGCAGTTTCTCAGCCGATGCCACTACACCATTGGCCGAAGGCAATTACACGGTCACCGCATCAGTCACCGACGGTACGGGCAACACGGCAACGGACACCGAAACTGGCGGTAACATTGATACCACCGCACCCACGATCACCCTCGATCCGTTAGGCACAGGCAACGACACTACGCCGACGATTTCAGGTACAACCGATGTGGCACCGGGCTCAACAGTCACCCTGACAATTACAGACGGTAATGGTGATACGCAAACAGTAACCGCCACGGTACAACCTGACGGTAGCTTCTCAGCCGATGCCACCACGCCATTAGCGGAAGGAGGGTATACCGTTACGGCTTCGGTCACTGACGACGCTGGCAATACCAAGACTACCTCCGCAGCAGGTGGAAATATTAACACGTCAGCTCCCAATATGACCTTAGATCCACTCGGTACAGGCAACGATACTACGCCGACCATCACAGGTACAACCGATGTGGCACCGGGCTCGACCGTCACACTCACCATTACTGACAACAACAGTGACAGCCAGACCATCACCGCCACCGTACAACCTGACGGCAGCTTTACGGCCGATGCCACCACGCCTTTGGCCGAAGGGAATTACACCGTGACCGCTTCAGTCACCGACGGTGCGGGCAACACGGCCACGGATACCGAAACTGGCGGTAATATTGATACCACCGCGCCAGTAGTCACCCTCGATCCGTTAGGCACAGGCAACGACACTACGCCGACCATTTCGGGTACAACGGATGTCGCACCGGGCTCAACAGTCACGCTCACCATTACCGACAGCAACAGTGACAGTCAGGCAATAACCGCCACGGTACAACCTGACGGTAGCTTTACAGCCGATGCCACCACACCATTGGCCGAAGGGAATTACACCGTGACCGCTTCAGTCACGGATGGCGCGGGCAACACGGCCACCGATACCGAAACTGGCGGTAATATTGATACCACCGCGCCAGTAGTCACCCTCGATCCGTTAGGCACAGGCAACGACACTACGCCGACGATTTCAGGTACAACCGATGTGGCACCGGGCTCGACCGTCACCTTAACCATTACTGATAGCAACAGTAATAGTCAGACTGTGACTGCCACCGTGCAACCTGACGGCAGCTTTACAGCTGATGCCACTACACCATTGACCGAAGGCAATTACACGGTCACCGCTTCAGTCACCGATGGCGCAGGCAACACCGCAACGGATACCGAAACTGGCGGTAATATTGATACCACCGCACCCACGGTTACCCTCGATCCGTTAGGCACAGGCAACGACACTACGCCGACGATTTCAGGTACAACCGATGCGGCACCGAGCTCGACAGTCACGCTCACCATTACTGATAGCAACAGTGACAGCCAGACAGTGACAGCCACCGTGCAACCTGACGGTAGCTTCTCGGCTGATGCCACCACACCATTGGCAGAAGGGAATTACACCGTGACCGCTTCAGTCACCGACGGCGCGGGTAATACGGCCACCGATACAGAAACTGGCGGTAATATTGATACCACCGCACCCACGGTTACCCTCGATCCGTTAGGCACAGGCAACGACACTACGCCGACGATTTCAGGTACAACCGATGTGGCACCAGGCTCAACCGTCACGCTCACCATTACTGATAGCAACAGTGACAGCCAGACAGTAACCGCCACCGTGCAACCTGACGGTAGCTTCTCGGCTGATGCCACCACACCATTGGCAGAAGGGAATTACACCGTGACCGCTTCAGTCACCGACGGTGCGGGCAACACGGCCACGGATACCGAAACTGGCGGTAACATTGATACCACCGCGCCCACAGTTACCCTTGATCCGTTAGGCACAGGCAACGACACTACGCCGACGATTTCAGGTACAACCGATGCGGCACCGGGCTCAACCGTCACCTTAACCATTACTGACAGCAACAGTGATAGCCAGACCGTGACCGCCACCGTGCAGCCTGACGGCAGCTTCTCAGCCGATGCCACTACGCCATTGGCAGAAGGCAATTACACGGTCACCGCATCAGTAACGGACGGTGCAGGCAACACGGCCACGGATACCGAAACTGGCGGTAATATTGATACCACCGCGCCCACGATCACCCTCGATCCGTTAGGCACAGGCAACGACACTACGCCGACGATTTCAGGGACGACGGATGTGGCACCAGGCTCAACCGTCACCTTAACCATTACTGATAGCAACAGTGACAGCCAGACAGTAACAGCCACGGTACAACCTGACGGTAGCTTTACTGCCGATGCCACCACACCATTAGCCGAAGGCAATTACACGGTCACCGCTTCAGTCACAGACGGTGCAGGCAATACGGCAACGGATACAGAAACCGGCGGTAACATTGATACCACCGCGCCCACGATCACCCTCGATCCGTTAGGCACAGGCAACGACACTACGCCGACGATTTCAGGAACAACCGATGTGGCACCGGGGTCAACGGTGACGCTGACGATCACCGATAGTAACAGTGACAGTCAGACTGTGACTGCCACCGTGCAACCAGACGGCAGCTTTACAGCCGATGCCACGACGCCATTGGCAGAAGGCAATTACACGGTCACCGCATCAGTCACGGATGGCGCAGGCAATACGGCAACGGACACCGAAACTGGCGGTAACATTGATACCACCGCGCCGACACTTACCCTTGATCCGCTCAGTACGGGCAACGATACTACGCCGACCATTTCAGGAACAACCGATGTGGCACCGGGGTCAACGGTGACGCTGACAATCACCGACAGCAACAGTGACAGTCAGACTGTGACTGCCACCGTGCAGCCTGACGGCAGCTTCTCAGCCGATGCCACTACACCATTGGCAGAAGGCAATTACACCGTAACCGCTTCAGTCACCGATGGCGCGGGCAATACGGCAACGGATACCGAAACCGGCGGTAACATTGATACCACCGCACCGACTATCACGGTGGATGCCCCTGATAATACAAGCGATTCAACTCCGCTAATTACCGGTACATCCGATGTTCCTGCTGGGGCAATAGTGACTATCTCCGTAACTGATAGTGACGGAGATAATCAAACATTTAATGCCACGGTACAAGCAGACGGAACATTTTCTGCAAGCCCGCCAGCAACACTATCGGAAGGCAATTACTCAGCATCAGCGACAGTTACTGATTCAGCGGGAAATTCGAGTGTTGCTACAGATGCGGGTAGCACATCTTACGGCTCGCCATTGGTGATTGATCCTATCGGCGTCATTAACGATAGTACGCCTGATATAAGCGGGCATGTTGACTTTGGCTTGGGCACAGTGGTCAACCTAACAATCAGTGATTCAAAGGGGATTACGCAAACTATTGGTGTACTGGCAAATGCTGACGGCTCATGGCAAACCACCTTGCCAACACCTTTATCTCAAGGAGGGTTTTCGGTATCCGCAACCGTGCTTGATCCAGATGGAGGGCTAATCAATGTTTCATTAGACGCCAACTTTACTGGCGTGCCGCCAACCATTTTGGTTGACCCTCTTGGCACATTAACCGATACCACTCCACTGATAAGCGGAACCACGACGCTCGATGTAGGTTCAACCGTCACCTTGGATCTGACCGACTCACTAGGAGCGAGTCAGTCTATTTCAGCCATTGTGCAAGGTGATGGTTCGTGGCAAGCCCTTGTTCCAACATCTCTAGCAGAGGGTGCGTTAACCATTGTGGTGAGCATTACAGATCTTTCTTCAAACACATTCACAGAAACTATCAACGCGACAGTTGATACATCTCTGCCTGAATTGACGATAGACAATATTCCCACGGGTAATGATACAACGCCTGTCATTTCGGGTACTACGGAACTTGCCGTTGGTACAATTGTGCATGTAACCGTTACCGATGCCAATGATATATCACAAACCATCGGTGTCTTGGTGCAGGTAGATGGTTCATGGAGTGCGAATGTTCCATTACCGCTAGCCGAAGGCGAGATTACCGTTGTTGCATCGGCGTTAGATCCTAGCGGCCAACTTATTAAGGTCTCAGCGGGTACAACAATAGACACGACGGCACCGATTATTACCATTGATCCTGTTGACGGCATATCTACCAACCTGCCTGTCATCAGTGGTAGCACAGATGCAGAGCCAGGTAGTATCGTCTCTATTACGGTTACCGATGCAGGTAGCAATGTGTTCAATTTGTCAGGAATTGTTCAGCCAGACGGTTCATTCTCTATCGCGACGGTTTCTCCTTTATTAACAGGTGTAGCAAATATTGCGGTATCAATTACCGACACTGCGGGCAACACAACCATCGACACCACAACATCGAATATTACGTTTACTCCATCCAACATTACGCTGGATTTAATTGGAACAATTAACGACGCGACTCCCACCATCTCAGGCACATGCAGTGAAATTGGCGCAACCGTGACGATTGTTATTACCGATGCCGATAGCAACATCATTAACCTCACAGCTGTGGTGGATGCGTTGGGTAATTATTCGGTTGATGTGCCGTCTGATCTGCCAGAGGGTTTGTTGAATGTGGATGTTAGTGTGCTAGATGGAGGTGGCAACCTTGTCACTGCCAATACGTCAGGGTTGATTGACTTATCCATTCCTGCATTAACCCTCAACGCACTCGGTACGCTCAATGATGCCACACCCACCATTAGCGGTACTTGTGATGAAATTGGCGCTACGGTGACCATTGTGATTACCGATGCGGATAGTAATGTGATTAATCTGACAGCCGTGGTCGATGCGCTAGGCAATTACTCGGTCGATGTACCGTCAGCCTTGCCTGAAGGGCTACTCAATGTGGATGTCAGTGTACTGGATGGTGCTGGCAATCTGGCCACCGTGAATACCAGTGGCTTGATAGATCTGTCCATTCCCATCCTGACCCTTAACGCACTGGGTACGCTTAATGATGCCACCCCCACCATAAGCGGTACTTGTGATGAAATTGGCGCTACGGTTACCATTGTGATTACCGATGCGGATAGTAATGTGATTAATCTGACAGCGGTGGTGGATGCGTTGGGCAATTATTCGGTTGATGTGCCGTCTGATCTGCCAGAGGGTTTATTGAATGTGGATGTCAGTGTGCTAGATGGCGCAGGTAATCTGGCTACAGCAAACACCAGTGGACTCATTGATCTTTCTGCAGCATTGAGCCTAGCTCCACTTGGCACACTTAACGACGCGACTCCCACCATCTCAGGCACATGCAGTGAAATTGGCGCAACCGTGACGATTGTTATTACCGATGCCGATAGCAACATCATTAACCTCACAGCTGTGGTGGATGCGTTGGGCAATTATTCGGTTGATGTGCCGTCTAATCTGCCAGAGGGTTTGTTGAATGTGGATGTTAGTGTGCTAGATGGAGGTGGCAACCTTGTCACTGCCAATACATCAGGATTGATTGACTTATCCATTCCTACGTTAACCCTCAACGCACTCGGTACGCTCAATGATGCCACACCCACCATCAGCGGTACTTGTGATGAAATTGGTGCTACCGTATCGATTGTCGTAACAGACGCTGACAGTAACGTGATTAACCTGACAGCTGTGGTGGATGCGCTAGGCAATTACTCGGTCGATGTACCGTCAGCCTTGCCTGAAGGACTACTTAATGTGGATGTCAGTGTGCTGGATGGGGCTGGCAATCTGGCCACCGTGAATACCAGTGGCTTGATAGATCTGTCCATTCCCACCCTGACCCTTAACGCACTAGGTACGCTCAATGATGCCACTCCAACCATAAGCGGTACTTGTGATGAAATTGGCGCTACCGTATCGATTGTTGTAACAGACGCTGACAGTAACGTGTTCAATCTTACCGCGGTGGTGGATGCGTTGGGTAACTACTCAGTTGATGTACCATCTTCACTATCCGAGGGACTACTCAATGTAGATGTCAGCGTGCTAGATGGCGCTGGCAATATTGCCAGCGCGAGTACAAGCGGATTGATTGACTTAACACTCCCTACAATCAATTTGACCTCGGTAGGCATAACCAACCAGTCTACACCATTGATCACAGGCACCAGTGACGAAATTGGCGCGACTGTCGCGATTGAAATTGTCGACAGCTTAGGTTCAACGATTCCATTTACCGCTGTTGTAGATGGGGCCGGAAACTTTAGCGCACTCGCGCCAGTCTCTATTGCTGATGGGAACTTCTCCGTTAATGCAACGGTGTTAGATAGTGCGGGCAATACAGGCACATCAACAACGTCAGGACTGCTAGACACCATTGCTCCTGCACTCAATGTTACAAAGTTACCTACGCTACTCAGCCCATTTATTGAAGGTACAACAGATCCGAGTGAAGCGGGTAATGTGGTGTCACTGGATGTGACGGCTTCTATACTTGGTATAGAGACCACAATCAGCCTGACTGCCAATGTATTGCCAGATGGTTCATGGAAGACAGGGTCGATTTTAAATTTGAATCTTGGTGTACTCTCTGTTGATGTATCGATTACAGACAGCGCGGGGAACACCTCCCTTGTTTCTGCTGGCGGGTCAGTGACGGCATTCTCTAAGCCTTTAGCCCCCGTTGTGAAAAGTGCATCAGTAACAGAACCAGACAACTTCTCATTGTCTGACAGTATTGATTTAGATTCTGCTGTAACAGACAGTTCAGACAATCATGTAGGGGTAGAGCTTGACTCTATCTTGATGTCTGACGCACAAGCTTCTGATACGCTGACTTTTGATACAGATGGCGTAGCAAACAAAGGCAATGAGCCAACAGAAAAATTTGCTACCAATAAAGGGACGTTGAGTGAGTTGAATCTGTCCGATAGTAACAGTGACTTCTCGTTACTTAAAATCATATCTGATAGTAATGCAGGCAAGATCGATATTTAAGCTTCAATATAACCAGAGCGGGCACTATGCCCGCTCGTCTTGCTCATGAGTACCACTGTCACTTTCTATAGAAATAATATCTTCAACATTCATATCAAGCGCTTTGACAAAGGCGTTTTTGAGCAGTGCCACAATGGCAGGAAATACCGGGGTGTCGACATCTCCCACTTGCCCTTCCAGCGGAATCCGAGTAGCTAACAGGTCACTTTTGTCATTCTCTAATAAAGACGATAACCCACCAATTAGCGCATCAACAAACAATGTTAGTGGGTCGTCGTTATCTTTCTCAACGTCTTCCCTCCACTTAAAGATATCAATGTTGTGCACACCAGCCTTTACATAGCCCTTTACCTGCCCATCTTCTGCCACGGCTTCTAGCGCCATATCAACCTGACCAGCTTCAACGTCAACAGGCGTATAATACTTAATCAATGAATCAAGGTGCTTGATGGGCAACTTTTCCATTTTTACATCAACATCAAACGTCGGCTTGTTGGCGAGGGGCTGAAATTGGCCACTAGCGCGAATTTCTGCGCTTCCCATCACCTGTCCGTTGAAGGTAATTTGCGCAAATCGGTCGTCAGTTTTGAATGGTCGGTTTACAATATTTCTAACCTTTCCCGATACACTATCAATGAAGAAACGTGCTGTGTCTTCACTATTCTTCACATCAAAAATGAAACGCCCATTTTCAATGGCTAATTCATCAATTGAAATTGGGACTAACTGATTGGCCAGATCTATCCACGTATCTTCATCTTGAATCGCATCACTTTTAACCACCTCAGACGCGGGTTGATCTAAAAGATAGATCTCAGGCGAGACAAATTGCATCTTCGCCACCACAACACCTTCTACCAGCCCAGACCATAGGAGAGAAAAATCTAACGATTCAACTTTTAATAATGGCTGGCTGTGCTCTTTGTATACACTGTATAACGCGATATTTTCAATCGTATAAGAGCCGGTTAATAGGCTAAGCGAGACATCGTCAATTTGCCCTTCTAAATCAGGGGTACTTTCGATAGTTTGATTAACATAGCTTTTAATCGCGTAAGGCGCGATGACCCGCATTATTAAAAGGCAAAACAGCAGTGCAATGACAACATAGCATGTGATAAACAAAGAGCGGTGCATTCACGCCTCCATGGGTATATTACTCAGCCTGAAGAACTTTCAGGTGCTTCAGGTAAAAACTACCCACCAGCACCCGACAGTTCAAACAGGCGTATATTTAGCGCTTAGCAATAATCCAGACAGCATGAACAATTCCGGGAATGTACCCCAACAAGGTAAGTAAAATGTTTAGCCAAAAAGCCCCGCCTATACCCACTTGTAGAAACACACCCAGAGGGGGAAGCAAAATAGCAAATAAAATCCTGATCAAATCCATCATTATCTCCATGTCGTTTCAGTTTAGGACTACCTTACCAAGGTGTAGTCTGTCACTTGTGATAAAGCAAATTGTGTTCCAAACGATTTAAACGAGGAAAAATCAAGACTTATCAGAGGGTAATGTGTCTGCGACAACCGCGCCACGTTCTCCAACAGGTTTCGTGTTACCTTGTGTACTGTCAGACACTGTATGGTGTTCAATGACACTGTTGCACTCAGCACCTAGCAGAATAATCAGCGCAGTAAAATAAAGCCACATCAATAAGATAATTACGCCTCCGAGTGAGCCGTACGTTTCGTTGTATTGCGCAAAGTCTTTAACATAGATACTGAATCCGTATGAGGCAATTCCCCATAACAATGTAGCTAACAACGAGCCAAAACTGACCCAACGCCATTTAGGAGAGGTGCGATGAGGGGCATAACGATAAAGCGCAGCCAGCGCAAAGTTAAAACACAAGGCGAGCAGTCCCCACGACACTACGGGTACCACTTGCTCAAAGGTGTCTGACAACCCAACCAAGCTAAATACGACAGGCACAACAGCAATGAGTAATAGTGATGCAACCATTAACATGACTGCAGCACCAGTGAGTACCATTCTGACGATCAGCGCCTTCCACAACACACGCTTTTCGCTTTCTTTATAAGTGATATTGCATGCGGTAACCAACGCTTGCGCCCCTTTGCTCGCACTCCACAACGAGAAACCTAAACTGATTACCACGCCAATTGACAACGTAGATTGCGGCTCAGACACAATTTTGGTCAAATGGGTAAACAGTATTTCTCGACTTTCTTGAGGTAACACAAAAGCCAACTTTGTTAGTTGATCAGACAATTGCTGCGGATCTACAAACAGCCCATACACTGACACCAGTGCCGCCATCATCGGAAAAATAGCCAGTAAGAAGTAAAACGCGACCCCCGCGGATATCAAGGTTAGATTGTCGCTTCCAATCTGTTTAAACAAGTGAACAGCAATGGATTTCCACTCACCTAAGGAAAACCCCAAAGGTGAGCGAACACGAGGGTAACTGCTATCTGTTTTCATTCAGTTCTGTTAATAAAGCACGAAAATAATCTACGTAACATGAGCTTAGCGCTGATGGCGTAATGACGCTATTTATTGAGCTTTTCTAACAGCGCCTCTGCCGCTGCTGCAGATGACGCTGGGTTTTGCCCTGTAATAATCAGTCCATCTTCTAACACATAACTTTGCCAATCATCACTTTTCTGATATTGCCCTCCTTTTGCTTTGAGCGCATCCTCAAGCAAAAAAGGCACTACGTCGGTTAACCCAACACCTTCCTCTTCTGAATTACTAAAGCCCGTTACCTGCTTGCCTTTCACTAATGCGTCACCATTGGGTGCGGTCGCATTTAGTAACACGACTGGCGCATGGCAGACACTTGCAACAGGCTTATTGGCTGCGATGAAAGACTCAATCAGCGCAATGGAATCTGCATTGTTGGTCAAATCCCATAGCGGACCATGACCGCCAGGATAAAACACAGCGTCAAATTCATCAGCGCTCACACTGGACAGAGTCGCTGTATTTGCAAGGTGAGCTTGAGCTGACTCGTCATTTTTAAAGCGTTGCGTATCGTCAGTTTGCGCATCATCGCTATCACTTTTTGGATCTAAAGGCGGCTGACCACCTTTTACTGACACCAATGTGATATTTGCGCCAGCATCGAGCAGCCGATAATAGGGTGCAGCAAATTCTTCAAGCCAGAATCCCGTTTTTTCTCCCGTATCGCCTAATTCTTCGTGGGAAGTGAGTACCATTAAAATATTCATATAACGCTCCTTCGGGTTGGTCTTTCGTTTGTTCTAAAAAGAAAGCTGATTCACTTAGAATCAATTGGTACCGCAACCCCCGACGGTTAGATCACCCAGTATCTAAAGAATCTTAATTTTGAAAAGGATTAAGTGTGGCAGTCAGCCGTGCAATAAAACACGCGAAGACGCGTATAGGCCTTGCTTATGATAGATGAATACCCTTAAAAAAACAGGAGACAAATTGTCTCCTGTTTACGTTATTTGCCTCCGTGCATGGATGTCACAAATTGCATGCTCCATCTTTCAGGCATCATTTGACTGGCTAACACCACGTTAAATCATCTTGGTCTTCCAGCCACCACGCCTAAAAAGGATGATGCCTACCACGGCCAACAAAGATTCGGCTAACGTAATCGCCAAAAATACACCATCGGGCCCAAAAGCGAACACATTTGCTAGCGTATACGCCAGCGGTATTTGCAGTACCCAGTAACAAAAGAAGTTTATTTTGGTGGGCGTCATCGTATCGCCAGCGCCGTTAAACGCCTGCACAATGATCATGCCCAATCCATAAAATCCATATCCATAGCTAATAAACCGCAAACAAGAAATGCCATACATGGCCACCTCTTTGTCATCGGTAAACAGGCCAATGATATTAGGCGCGAACACAATAAAGATAATCGCTACGCCAACCAAAAAATACACGTTATACCATGCAACACGCCACACTGATTTTTCGGCGCGTTCAGGTTGCCCCGCACCAAGGTTTTGACCTACCAACGTTGCTGCTGCATTACTTAACCCCCAAGCGGGCAAAATAGTAAACATAATCACCCGAATCGCTATGGTATAGCCCGCCACCGCGGCACTGCCGAATTGAGAGACAATTCGCACCAGCAATACCCAACTGGCCGTCGCAATGAGGAATTGCATTATTCCGCCCGCAGAGACCTTCAAAAGTGCATGAATGTCATTCCATTTAGGAACAAGATGCGTCATACGCAGGGCAATCCGAGTTGCTCCACCACTTAGCTCACCACGCAAGTGATAAAGTTGGTAGAGCACACCTACGCCTCGTCCAATGGTGGTAGCCACCGCTGCGCCCGTCACGCCCATCTCTGGGAAAGGCCCGATCCCGAAAATCAAAATAGGGTCGAGTACAATATTAATCCCATTGGCAAGCCATAAGGAGCGCATTGCGATAGCAGGATCGCCAGCCCCACGAAAGATAGCATTGATAATAAACAGGTATAAAATACTGATAGAGCCGCACATCATAATCGTGGTGTAGTCGACACCTAACGCTTTAACCGACTCAGTTGCTCCCATTAACGAAAGAATATCTTCTGCATAAAACCAACCTAGTAAAGCGATTCCGAAGGCCGCTGAAAAGCCCACCCACAGCGCAGCTGCCGCAACGCGATTTGCGCCCTCAATGTCTTTTTCGCCAATGCGTCGAGACACAAGTGCCGTCACTCCCATACTCAAGCCAATAGCGATAGCATATAAAATGGTGAGCACCGCTTCAGTGAGTCCAACAACCGCGACCGCTTCAAATCCCAATGAAGCAACAAAAAAGATATCTACGATGGCAAAAACCGATTCCATCGCCATTTCCAGTACCATAGGTACGGCCAATAAAAACGCGGCAATGCCGATTGAACCTTGGGTAAAATCGTGTTTTGCATCCCCTTTTAGGGCTTGTTTGAACAATGTAAAAAATTGCCGTTTTTTGGTATGAGCTTGCGTCATAACCTTTTCCTCTTCGTCCATAAAATGCATCGTTTTCCCCGAATCAACAACCAGAGCGAGTGATCGCGTTATCAGTAAGGCCCATTGATCTTGGGATAAAATTGAAAACGATTAAATGAGATAGCGTTCCGCTGACAATGTCAGGAAAAAAGAGACGTACACGAAATCCCTCAGACCCGACTCAGTCTGCTGAACACATTGTGCGTTTAAAGCTAGTTTTACTTAGTGAGATGCTTAGACATAAACGCAACTGGCTGACAGCAGACAATATCAGAGGTGATACAGAGGATTGACTTGTTCATTGATCTGCTCCAGTTAACGTTATGGTTTGAGCATGCTAGAAGCCGATTAAAAAGTCAACAAAAAAGTGTGGATATCATCATTCTCAATCACAATGCTTTTGTTGAAGCATGATTGCTATGAAATAACGATAAAAGGCGTTTGAAACACAGTCCGGCATACCATGCCGGACACTAAGGTTAGTAAGGAACAGGATAAGTCGCGAGTATTCCTTGAACGTCTTGCAGCACATCTTCACTTAGCGGGCTTTCAAACGCCGTAATGTTTTCTTTCAATTGCGCCATGGATGTCGCGCCAATAATGGTAGACGTCACACCATCTACCTGATTACACCACGCTAAAGCAAGTTGAGCGGCACTCATATGATTTTTACTGGCTAATTTAACATACGCCGTCGTCGCGGCTTCAGATTGTGGCGTGTTGCGGAATAATCCCATTCTTTGACTCATTGTCCAACGACTGCCCGCAGGGCGTGCGCCTTTGAGGTACTTTCCACTGAGCATGCCACCCGCCAACGGAGACCACGGCAAGTATGCAATATCATCGTGAATACATTGCTCTATCAAGTATGGCCAGTCTTTGGTATGCACTAAACTAAATTCATTTTGAATAGATACCATCTTTGGCAAACTGTGCTTTTCAGCCAATCGTAAATACTGACTAATGCCCCAAGGGGTATCATCTGACAAACCCCAGTGACGAATTTTTCCGGCTTTAATGCACGCATCTAACCCATTAAGAATATCCAACATGCCTTCCACTTCTTGCTCTGACGACGCATCAGAAAAAGTTACATGGCCGACTGCATGTTTACCAAAATGCGGCGTGGTGCGATTTGGCCAGTGCAGCTGATATACATCGATATAGTCCGTTTGTAGACGTTTAAGTGAGGCATCAACCGCCTGCTTTACGCCCTCTGCGGTGATTTTTTCTCCTCCACGAATATAATCAAGGCCAGGGCCTGCAATTTTAGTTGCCAACACCAACTGCTCTCGCTGCGCCACATTCTCTGCCAACCAGTTTCCAATGATTGTCTCGGTTTTACCATATGATTCTGCGTCGGGCGGAATAGAGTACATCTCAGCCGTATCAATAAAATTCACGCCTTGAGAAATCGCATATTCGATTTGTTCATTTGCTTCGCGCTGATTATTTTGTGTTCCCCACGTCATGCTGCCTAAACACACACGAGACACCTTGAGGCCGCTGCTACCTAGCGGGTTATATTCCATTGTTAATTCCTTACTGAAAATAGTGCGCGATGATTGAAAAACCACGCATTGAATATGCTCATCATTATCACTGTACGTTAATCGTAATTATCAGGATCGAGCCAAAATTTTTCATCTGTAGGAGTCATTGGGGTTAATTGAGGATTTTCAATCAGAATGATTTTACGATTTGCTATATTCAAACGGTTGAGAATATCGTCAACGCGGAAAAATGCGTAAAACCATTCATCAAACTCGCCACGCTCAATGGCTAATAATAAGCCTTTGGTAAGACGTTCTATGAGAACGTGGTTGTCTGGGTGAACGAAAAAATACAGAGGCGCGCGATACTGTAACAAAATGTATGGGTCGACGGTGACACCTTCAGGTGCAACTGATTCAAGCTCTTTCCAGACTTCGATAATTCCTCTCGGATAATAGTCAATTTTGCCATTAACTAGTAAAGTATAGATGTCCGCATAATGACTAATACCTACAACAGTCAGGCCATTGTAAGCCATAATTTCTGTGTCAGGCCAATCTATGCCCTGCCCCGCAGTAAACGACATCAATTCGGCAAAGCCAGAGACATGCGCAAAAATATCATGGTTCTTCGATTGTACAACCGGTACGCGGTAACCCAACAACCCTTTGAACAGAGGAATTCGAATCGGGGCGAGTTGCGCCTCTTGCTTTTGTGATGTCATGACCCAAATAACATCGACCTCTTTACCTCGCCTGAGGTAGTTAGCCGCCTCAGACTGCAAATAATGCGTTGCCGCATGGTGGATTTCAAACTCACCAAATTCATCAACCGTATTTCGAAGTGCCATTTCTAACAGTGTTTGAAAATACTCATGGGTCAAATTTGGCGTCCCCGGAGGCGCAATTCTCACAATGGTTTTAGGCATAGGATTAGGCTGAATGATATCTGGATGCTTTGTAGCAGAGTTAACGCTGGCGTGTGCGTAAGTTGAATACAGAAAAATAAACGCAATTAGCCGCCATCGCTTGCTTCGCGTGGATATTCCTTTCATCTTATCGTTTATCTGGTTAGTACTCACAACGTTTCGCAATCGCGCACTCTCTAAGCCCCGTTTTTACTATTTGTTGAGCGGGAACGAATTGATGCAATAAGTGTAGTGTCGTACGTTGTTTTTACAAATACTGAAAAAGTTCGATAAGCGATTGGAATGCTCTATGTTGTGTGTATGTATTGCGTATCTTGGATTCCGCCCTCATACTCACTTCATAAAATCAATCGGTTATAGGACTCCGAAGACGTGGCTTACATGAAAATTCAATCAACAGCATTAGTTTTACTGGGCGCATTAACACTTTCAGGATGCGACAGCAATGAAGTAGGCGATGTATCGCTGGGGTTATTTACCACCAAAGACATCAAAATTAACTCGCTGATCGATCCCGTGGTCACTGGCGTGACTTGTCATGTAGCAAGTATTGAAGCTGATTTAAGTTTATCCGACCCTTCTGACAGTTCTATTGCCTGTCGTCAAACGGGGCCTATTACCCCAGAAATGCTCGCGAACATTGATACATCAGATGCAGGCGAAACGGTATTCACCAAATCAAAAAGCGTTTTTTTCAAATCTATGAAAGTCAGACGTATCTTTGATCAGGAAAACCAAACATTAATTTACTTGTCCTATTCCACTAAAGAAACATCTGGCAGTTTCAAACATAGCCTGTCAACTGTGCCGCTATGGGGAACGCCAGCGTACTCAACGCACACTGGCAAGAACTAAGATAGGCTAGCCTAATGAGACTGCCACACAATACTATGCTGGACGGTGCCCTTTTGCGCCGTACCAAGCGATATATAGATAACACAAAGCAGGGATAAAAAAGGCCATTTGAATACCGATTTGATCGGCCAGCGCGCCTTGAATGAGCGGAATAAGTGCGCCACCGACAATGGCAACACACAATAACCCCGAACCTTGGCTTGATAATGCGCCTAATCGTTGAATCGCCAAACTAAAAATGGTGGGGAACATAATAGAATTAAACAAACCCACAATCAGAATCGAAATCATCGCTGCTTGCCCATCTAGCATGATAGTAAAGATCACCGCACATGTAGCTCCCACGCTATTAAAAATCAGCACCCGGTTAGCCGCGACTTTGAACATAACAGCCGCACCGATAAAGCGTCCTACCATTGCCCCGCCCCAGTACCACGTCACATAATGCGCCGCTTCTGCTTCTTCCATATTGCCAATAGCGGGATCCATAATAAAGTTTACCAAAAAGCTCCCGATCGCCACTTCTGCGCCAACGTAAACAAAGATTGCTACAACACCCAATACCAAGTGTTTATGTTTCCAGATGCTGTCGTTGTCGGCTCGGGTTTCAGTCAGCTCAGAAACAATGGTAGGAAGGTGAATAAGTTTAAATATAACAGCCAGCATCGCGAGTACACTCGCTAACATGTAGTAAGGCAACTTTACGGCTTGAGCGCGCTCGATATTATATTGTGCTAACTCCACGTCAGTCATCAATGCCAATTCGGCAGACGACACCGCCGCGACAGACAATATCAATATTGCCCCAAAAGAAGGTGCAACGGTTGTACCTAATGAATTAAATGCTTGCGTCATGGTCAATCGGCTTGATGCAGTCGATGGTTCGCCTAATTTAGTCACATAAGGATTCGCCGCCACCTGAAGTACGGTAATGCCTGATGCCAGTACAAACAATGCAATTAAAAATACGGCATAGCGTTGAATGTCTGCAGCTGACGCGAAGATCACGCACCCTGTTGCCGCAATGGCCAATCCTGTCACGATACCATTTTGGTAACCAATGCGCTTTACCAGTGCACCCGCAGGATAAGACACCAATGCATAGGCACCAAAAAAGGCGAGATTTACAGCCATCGCTTGAAAATAATTTAGGGAAAACACGGCCTTTAAATGGGGAATAAGAATGTCATTCAGGCTGGTAATAAACCCCCACATAAAAAACAGCGAAGTGAGAATCGCCAATGGTAGGCGGTAATCGTGACCTCCTGTGTTGCTAGAAGGGTGCATAGATTGCTCAATTTGCATGTACGTCGCGTCCTATTTCTTTAGTTATACGTCAGGCCAAAGCCATATTCAAATAGTGGTTGATAGTGTGCATCCCCCACTTTTAAGGTGATTTGTTGTAGGCTCTTAGGCCAGGTAACAGGAAGTTGTCCTGTGGGGGCTACATGCCCGAATAATACGTCGGCTACACCAGCACCTTCCGTACCGGGTAGCCACGCGGCCACCAAGCCTTGCCAACCAGGTAAATGTTCGGAAATCAACAACGGACGGCCAGAAATAAGCACAACCACAACAGGAGTACCGGTTTGCTGTATACGCTCAATCGTTGCAATTTGGCTCTGGCTAAGACTTAAGGGCTGGCAAAACTGGCAAGGCGATTCACCATAATCTCCATACCCCTCGGCATAGGGTTGTTCACCAACAAACACAACAGCAACATCGTGCCCTTCAGCGCCCTCACCATGTTCAGAAAAGGTGATATTAGTCGAATAAGACTGCATCCCTTCTAATAAAGTCGTGCCTTTGGTGATGTCGCCGGATTGTCCTTGCCATTCCACACTCCAGCCACCCGATTGCAAGCCAATGTTGTTTGCGTGCTCGCCTGCCACGAATATTTTCTGTGACGGGGAGAGAGGTAAAAGGTGTTCATTTTTAAGCAGCACTGCCGATTTCTGCACCGCTTCTCGTGCCAGTGAGCGGTGTGCGTCGTGTCCAAGCACCGATTCAAAATCCGCTACTCGGTCTGCACTCAAGGGTTTTTCAAACAAACCAATCTGCATTTTTTGCATTAAAATCCGTTTAACGGCATCGTCGATACGCGTCATAGGAATTTCCTTTGCCTCGACTGCCGCTGTCAAATCAGAAATGAATGCCTTCCAATGCTCTGGCTCCATAGCCATATCTAGCCCAGCGTTAATCGCCTTAACGATTCGCTCGCGATTGGTTGCCGCGTTAATTTCTTCGATGGCCTGCCAATCAGATACAGCGAATCCGCCAAATCCAAGCGATTGCTTTAATACGTGATTGTTCAGATAGGCGTGCTCATGCATTTTTACGCCGTTAAAGCTGCTGTATGAAAACATGATAGAACCCACGCTCTCTTCAAGCGCACCGAGATATGGGGCAATATGAATGTGTTTTAGCGCGTCTTCTGTAATCTGTGTATTACCGCGATCCATTACATACTCATGATCACCCGTTCCGTAGGTTGTTCCACCATCGCCTACCCAATGTTTAGCGGTGGCTAACACGAGCCCTGACGCCTGCATGCCTCTTACGTAAGGCGCGGAATATGCCATCCCAACTTCAGGATCTTCGGCAAAGCACTCATACGTTCGCCCCCAGCGAATATCCCTTGCAACGCACAGTGCGGGAGCAAAGTTCCAATGCACACCCGTTGCCGCGACTTCTTTTGCGGTCGCTTCTGCAATTTTTTCAATCAGCGCCGGATCGCGCATCGCCCCCAAGCCAATATTATGAGGGAACAAAGTGGCATTTTTGACGTTACTGTGCCCATGCACTGCATCGGTGCCGTAAATAATTGGTATACCCAAACGGGTAGACAATGCAGCGTGTTGGTACGCATCTATCATTTCACGCCAATCTTGAGGGCGATTTTGCTTGGGCACCGAGCCCCCACCATTCAAAATAGAGCCAATAAAGTAGGTGCGAACCTCTTCTGGCGAAATGCGCTTACGCTCAGCCTGTGTCATTTGCCCTACTTTTTCAGCCAGCGTCATGCGAGAAATCAATTCATCGATTTGCTGTTCATTCATTGGCACGGTCTCGTCCTGTGTTGGTGTGTCGTTCATACTGGTAAAACCTGACCGCTCACATCCACTCATGCTGATGAGTAAACATGCAATCAACACACAGGCATAACTCATCGAAAAGTGAACCGGCAAGTTTGTTAAGCGTTTCGATGCATTAATTTTAGAGGGTATGTTAAGCATGGACGTTCCTTTTCTGATTGCTTGATAAATCGCCTTGCGCGGCAAGCGACGCTGTGGAAGCTGCCGTAGAGTCTGCCTCTTCTTCGCGCTTTAGCGGATTCCACCAAAACACGTTTAACCAAACACTGGTGCAAACGACGAGTGTGATCGCTATGACAAATGCATCCCATTGTTTAATCACCATAAAGATCGGCGCAGCTGTCATGGCGGTATGCCAAACCACACCGACAAACACATTCCCTATATCTCGATAGAATGCGGAGTTGGGACGAAAGCCAGGCGAGGTGTGTTGAATGGTAGTGATGACGGGTTGCCACCAGCCCCACGGCTTGGTTCGCTGGTAAAACTGTGTGAGAACATCCATATCATCAGGTGGGGTCAGCAAACTCACCGTCACACCAGCCAATACACATAAGGCAAAAAGAATGGGAAACCCATACAATGGATTTATATCAATCATCATCATTGGCATCGCACATACGATGCCGGTGAGCATACTGGCGAAATATCCATTACCGTTGAATCGCCACCAATACCACTTAAATACATTGGCAGCGGTATACCCACCCCACAAAGCAGAAACTAACCACAAGATCACGGTATTGAGTGAAGGAACAAACCAACCAATCGCCGTGCCCAAACACACAAACAAGAGCGAAACCAGTACACTCGCCTTCACATAATGGGCGTCTTTTGCGGTTGAGTTGATATAGCGCTTGTAAATATCATTCACTAGATAAGCGGGGGCTGCGTTGGTTGTCGCAGCAAATGTAGACATGAAACTCGCTAGCAACCCCGCAACCACCAAGCCAAGTAAACCCGCTGGTAGAAACGTGCCTAAAGCAAAGGGTAATATTTGTTCAAAATCAGCGTGTTCGCCCATGCTTTGAAGTTCATCGACAAAAAATACCATTGCCAGTACGGTTAACCCGGCAATCATCATGTAACGTGGGAAAATCAGTACCACGTTGACAAACCCACTCATTTTCGCAGCCTCAGCAGGTGAGCGCGCCGACAAAATACGCTGCATATCGTAGTTGGGTGCAGGTCCCGCTAGGCTCACCAATATTCCTTTGAACAACACCAACATCAAAAAAATGCCAAACATGGAGTAGCCGTCTGTTTCGATACGCCGATTCGCCTCGGCTAAGCGTTGAGACCAATCGATTTCGATTATCCAACTAGGTGAAAGCGAATCCCATCCAGCAGGCATTGCAGCTTGAATCATCTCACCTGACACGGCCTGCATGGCAATCACACCAATGGCAACGGAGGCAATCGTCATCACAATAAACTGAATCACTTCGGTGACAACCACGCTAAACATGCCACCTTTAACAACATATATCGTCGTCAGCCCTGTCAAAATCAGACCATAGAGCATCTCGTTAGTGTGAGGGTCTTGATGTAACTGCCAAGGTAAAAAAACAGCTGCAAATTTACCAATGCCCACAAATCCGTAAGCCAGAAACCCAAGCACACTGCACAACGCAAACACCACAACAATGATGTGGCTAAGGGTTGCGCCACGCGATTCACCAAAACGAAATAAAATCCACTGAGCGCCGGTCATGACACCTGAACGCCGTAGCCAAAGCGACAAAAATACCATTAAAAAGATCTGATTGAAGGTTGGCCACACCCACGGAATAAATAGACTTTTTAGGCCATAAATAAACAATAAATACACCAGCCACATGGTGCCGCTGATATCAAACATGCCTGATGCATTCGACAGCCCCAAGTAATACCAAGGCATGGTGTTGCCACCAAGAAAATAAGCACGAAGATTCGCTTGCGCTTTTTTAGACACCCACATGCCCACGGCAAGAGTGACCACAAAATACAATGCAATAACCGCGATATCTATCCATGCAAATTTCATTAGCGGCTCCCTACACTCACTCCATAAGCCTGTGCTTTGGTCGTGGTTACAAAAAGTGAAAGCGCTTTCATGCGGTGCGTTGAAATTCGTGATAGACACTGGAACATGATCTTCACTCGACTACCCTGCTCGCTTTACTTGATTGGCCATATAGTCGAGGTATTGAGCATGGCTGGGTAAACGCGCAACTTTGTCAGCTTCGGTATGTTTAATTTGCGTTAAAAAGCGGTCTAGCTCATCTTCAGACATGTTGTCTACAATCGGATGATAGGCAGCCGGTATTAGCCCCTGACCAATCATGACTTGCATCCACGAGTCATCAAACAGTTCATTGTTCTTCCTAAACACCCGCCCGGTTTGTGCAAATAACGCGATACGATGGGCAAGGGAGTCAGGTAACTCCATCGAGGTACAGTGCCGCCAAAAGTCACTGTCACGGCGTTCTGTCACGGCGTAATGCAAAATAATAAAATCGCGGATACTGGCAATGTCGTCACGGGTTTGCTGATTAAACTCGTCAATATCGGCTTGAAGAATGCCATTCGCTGGGAACAAGCGCAGAAAGCGCACAATTCCCTGCTGGATCAAATGAATGCTCGTCGATTCTAGCGGCTCCAAAAAGCCACTCGCCAATCCAAGTGCCACACAGTTTTTATGCCAATGCTTACGGCGCGTGCCTGTTTGAAATTTTATTTTCCGTGGCGATGTGATCGTATCGCCCTGAATAGAATTCAGTAGTCGTTCTTCCGCACTCGCATCAGACTCATACCGACTGGAGTATACAATGCCGTTACCCATACGATGTTGCAAAGGAATACGCCATTGCCAGCCTGACTCATGAGCAATAGAGCGAGTATATGGTTTGGGCGCTTCCGTTGAATGGGTTTGTACGGCAATGGCACTATCTTGTGGTAGCCAGTGTGACCAATCTTCAAACCCAGCATGCAAGGTTTGCTCAATCAGCAAGGCGCGCTGGCCAGTACAATCAATAAACACATCGCCTTCAATACATTGCCCATTGTCTAATACCAAATTTTGGATGAAATGGGTTTTGGGATCGAGGTTAACGCGTGTAATTTTGCCTTCAATGCGTTTAGCACCGTGGGCTTCACTAAGGCTGCGCAAATACGCGGCATACCGTGTTGCATCAATGTGATACGCGTAGTTCAAGCCATTATTGGGTAAATGCGCGAATTTATTATGGCACGCTGCAACTTGCTCTAAACAATAGTCACCAAAATCATTCGCAATGCCTAGTTGTTGTCCTTTCACCCAAAAGTGTTGAAATCCAGCTGCCCAGCAATCTTGTCCCGTCACCCCAAAGGCATGAATATAATGCTGATTTTTATCGCGCCAGTTTTCAAATTGAATGCCTAGTTTGAAGGTGCCTTGGGTAGCCTGTAAAAACTCGGCTTCATTGATGCCTAGCAATTGATGAAAATACAGTAGCGTGGGAATCGTCGCTTCGCCAACACCAATCGTGCCGATTGCGTCTGACTCCACGAGTACCACATCAATGTCTTTTATTAGCTTTGACATCGCGGCCGCTGCCATCCAGCCGGCGGTTCCGCCCCCCGCAATCACGACGCGTCTGGGTTTATTCGAAAGTGGTGCATTCATAATTCGTACTCATCAACTTACATTAATCGACGTTTTAGGTAGGCTCGGAGGTTCGATATCCCCTCTGAACCCGATGAAGACAGAACATGCTTATCTTCACGGCCACTAAATACGTAGTGATTAAAACATTGCCGCCAGTATTCACGCTGCGACGCGGGCAAATGGCGAATGTTTAGTAAACTGTGTAATAAGGCATCCATGGGGGCACCAGCATAAGCAGGTTCGTGATTCCACCAAAGGTTAACCATCACATTAATATCGCTCAACCCCTCAACGTGGTGCCACCATAACGCGGGAAGAATAAGCAAATCACCAGGGTGAAGCTCGACGACTTGCGCGTGTTCCAGTGCCAATTTAAAGCGGGGAAAGCGTGAAAAGTCTGGCGCATGAAAATCGACAAGGCTAATTGGTTGCCCTGCGGGTGTCACATCGAGAGGACCTAAATATAGATTTTCCAGTTGATTAGGTGGAAACAGCACAAATCGGCGCGTTCCCACCAGATTGCACACTACGTTGTGCTTTGCGTCCTGATGGGCCGCAATACGGCTTTGATTGCCAATCCAGGCACTCACCAAGGGTTTGATAGCTTGAAATTGCTGTCCAACACGGCTGGCCTGAACCGCTTGCATCCAACGAGGAAATGTTTGCGCAACGGGTAACGAACCTGAATACAGGTACTGTTTTTCTTCCGACGCCCTTAACAGCGCTTCGCAAAATGCGTCAATATGACAACGTTGTTGCGTGAAGTTCATACCTGTCAGATCTTCGTCATAAAAATAACGACCTGTATGATTATTCCGACCTTGAAAAATTCCCACCGTTGGCGTGTTGATGTCTCCCTTAATCACCCCTATCACCTCTTCAATGCCCGCCACGTCCACCAGCGGCCAGTCTGAGCAGCCAGTGCGTATCACCCATGGCTCCAACGGCTCTGCGGTAGTATGCCACCAATCAACATCATCAAACGCGATGTCTTTTACCGCATTTAACGTAAAAGGCAATGGGGGATTGATAGGTAATGTCGAGCAAGCGCCAAGCATATTTACAACCCCCTAATACGCGGCTGAGAGTACGTCGGTACTCACTTGCTGATTTTTCCACGCAGCGAGTTTACGAATATTTTCCTGCGATGCGCTGACCAAATGCATCAGCTTTAGCGCGCCTGAACGATGCAGTGCCAACACCTGTTCATCGGTAAGTGCTGCAAATGCGGATTCATTAATGGTTTCAAATCCTGTTAGTCGAATATTGCTGCCATTTTCGAGGGTAATATCAAGATTGAAAGGCTCTGTTAGCCCCATATCATCAATCTGCTTAAAGAACTGTTCGCTCGACGCCTGCCCATCATGAATGGCTTTAAGAATGCCACTTGCGCGATCTAAAAACGCGGTACTTCCACCATGAGCATGAAACAGCGGTTGTCCCTCTGATCTACTAATACGTGGACTATCTAAATCAATGTGAATAACCGCTTGTTTAGCTTGTCCGTCTGCACGTTGCTGAAAACCAATTAAAAACGGCTCCCGTTCAACCATCAAAGGAACGTACTCTGCATGCCAGCTCCCATTTCGTAAAAATAGGTTTTCACCCTCTTGAAACCCCAACAACGCAGAAGCAGTTAAGGCGCGCGTCTCTGAGTCGCGCTTGAAAAAAATCGGATAATAAGACTGCGCATGCTGAAACTCAAAAGGAAACACGGGCACCTGCATGCGTGCATCACCTAGCGCGTCAGAATATTGGGTGATAACACGTACATCGTGATGATGTTCAGGGTGTAAGAGTACATGATTGGGCATAATTCAGAAAACCTTATGCTGCCGATGCTGAGCGCTGAAAACGCTCAACCATCTGATTCAATAGTTGCCTGTGTTCTGGCAACCCCGAAAGTTGTCGCGCAATCAAAGATTGCATGTGTTGATGCAGCGCGATAGCCTCTCGCGTCGCAGTATCGATGTTGTTTATTGCGTGTCCCTTTAAGGACTTTGAGGCGACAAATCCCATACCATATAAAATGTACTGATAACTCGCAGAGGGAAATACCTCTTCAACGTCAACAAAATCATAATGGCTTGGTGATTGCTGCTGCCAGATCATGAGCTGTTCCCTCAGGGTTTGAGGGATTGAGCGAGCGTCTCGATGAGCTAGCCAATAATCTGACGTACGTTTGGACAACACATAATGTAACTTTAAAAAATCAACAATACGCTCCCAACGATACAAAAATCGCCTATTGAACTTTGTCGCAATAATCGGCATTAACGCTGTATCAGCGGGGAAGTTGTCACACAGCATATTCGCAGAAAGCTCAACCATGGCCAGCGCAGAGGCTTCAAGAGGCTCAATAAACCCTGCCGACATGCCAATCGCAACACAGTTTTTTTCCCAAAACACCTTTCTATGCCCAGGCTCAAAGGTCAATTGACGAATATCACAGGTGCGCATATCAATATGGTCTCGATCACCTTCATAAAACGTCGTGGCGATGTAGTCTCGAAGCGCGACTTCTGCACTGCTATTGGTAGTAAACGCATCGCTGTATACATGACCTACGCCGTGTCGCATCGTAAGGGGAATGTCCCAAATCCAGCCATTGTCTGTCGCCGTTGAATGGGTGCAGGTGGGGATGGGTCTATCGTGCGCCGTTGGTATCTGTGCAGCTAGCGCGCGATTATTGAATAGAATGTGGCTCAAAGATTGCCACCCAACCCCTAAAGCCTTGCCTAACAGCAAGCTTTGCATTCCGCTGCAATCAACGTATAGGTCTGCCTGCAATGCCCCTGCTGACGTGTCTAATCCGGCAATCCCATTTTCGTGTGTGTGTATGTGGTGGATATGGGCGGATAGATGTGACACCCCGAGGGATTGTGTACAGTGCGAACGCAACATCTCTACAAAGGCATTTGCGTCTAGATGATAAGCATAGTTTTGCACCCCAGCATAAGCTGGTGTTTGGAGCTGTTTTGGCGCTTTACCTTGTTCACATAACGCTACTTGCGCACAGGCATATTCAGCAAAAGACGTTGTATTGCCATTGTGTTTCCATGCATTGAACCAGTCTGCTTGGCCTACTTTTTCAGGAACAGTAAAAGGGTGGTAGTAGGCTTCGGCACCGTCATTGTTTTGCCATCCTACAAACTTAGAGCCTTGCTTGAAGGTAGCGTGACAAGCGCTGAGAAATGCATCTTCTTCAAGCCCAATGGTGGCCAATGTACGACGCATGGTTGGCCAGGTTCCTTCACCGACACCAATCGTTTTTACATCTGGAGACTCAACCACTGTAATCGACAGCTGACGTTCATCACGCTGACACATCGCCCCTAACAGGCCAGCGGTTAGCCATCCGGCGGCTCCGCCTCCCACTACGATCACTGAAGTTACAGGTTTGACGCTCATAAAGTTAACAACTGTTCATCGTTATTGCAGAAACAATAACACAGGCTGCCAGGAAGCACAGCCTGTGTATTGCTTAGCTAGAAGGTATATCGCACACCGATTTGATATCGCGGTCCCGTCTGTTCAATATTTCGGGTCATACGTTCATGACGTCCGTATTTTCGCGAAATCTCGTCTGTGAGATTGATTCCCTCAACACTCACACTTAAGTTTTCAGACACTTGATAACTCACATTTATATCTAATTGGCCGTATTCTTCAACATAAACAGGACTAAAACCTATCGCATCCAATTCACTTTCGAAGAAGCTATCACGCCAGTTATACGCCAGCCTAACCTGCCATTCTTCTTTGTCGTAGAACACCACTACGTTAGCAGAGTCGCTTAAGCCAATTAGCGGTGTTTGATTACTATTGGTCGTATCGCCATTGTCATATTCAAGATCGCTGTCTATCAGTGTTACGTTGGCATAAAGACCAAAACCTGAATCCCAGAACAAATGCTGAATCGCAAACTCGATACCATCAGCCTGCTTTTCATCTGAATTGACTGGCTGTGAGAAATTCACCACAACTGGGTTATCATCGGGTCCACCAATAATTTGCGCACCTTCACCCGTATCTGGGTTTGGTGGGATCACATTGGGATCATTAGGATTTTGAGACACAATCTCTTCTCGAATTGCAGGACTGTTGGTAATGTCGCCTCCAATCGCTGCGACCGCAGCATCAAAACGTGGCCCTGTGGTTGGATTGGTCACAGAAAATGGTGAATCAATAATGGATTCTGACGAGATAAAATTCTTCACATCTTTACGGAAATAGCCAATGGACGCATAGCTACCCTCGTCGTAATACCATTCTAGCGACAGGTCGAAATTCTCAGACTCTATCGGTAGTAACCCCGGATTGCCTCGTGAACCCCTTGCCTCATCAATACGCACTTCATCTAATCGTCCACCCGCCGTTAAGTAACCATAGGCAGGCCGCGTAATTGACTCACTATATGAGGCACGGAAGATAATGTCGTCGGTTATTTCAATATCAAAATCGATACTGGGTAACACGTGATCGTAGCTTCCATCGCCTTCATAGAAAAGCGGTGCGCCACGGGTGATTCGGAATTCATTATCAGAAATCCACGCGATTGATGTCACATCGGGTAGCAAAGTATTAGACGTTACATCTGTTTCCTCATAACGCAACCCTGTTCGCAACGTAACAGGCATGTCTGCTACATCAAATTCAAAATTAGCCTGTACAAATGCGCTGGTTTGTTCTTCTAGGGTGCGGCGATCGGTTGTGTATTCAGATGGCGCACACAGTTCTAAACCGCAAGGCCATGCGGCATCCGCGGGCGAGCCATCGGCATTGAGCGGAACGCCATAGTTCGTCGCAACGATCTCAGCAAAGGTCTCAAAATCAACATCCCAAAAGCCGTTAATCATATTGGCTTTATCGCCCGGCATATTGTCGAAGCGATCCAACATGGTGCTAAAGCTGTCGAGCAGAACATCATTCGGAATATCATCAAAATCGCCCACACCACCCCAAGTGGCTCGTTCAGCCACGGCAAACGCATTTCGGTTATCCACTTCTGTTCTCGCTACACCAAAGTCAATGCTCGATAAAACACCGCTATCAAAGCTATACCGGCCTTTTACTTGTAATTGCTCTACATCTGAGCGCATGTAGCTGTTACGCAGGCTGGTACCTGTTGTTCTTACGGTGTCTGGCACTAGCCCATTCACATCCGACAAGCTGTTATTCGGGTTAGGGTACTCAGCCGTGGCAAAGTCACCTGCATTGAGTTGCCCAGGAAAAGTCACCGTCACAACAGGAAAGTCTGAGCGAAAATCTATTGCGGTTCGGCCTCGAATGTTCGTGGCCATTTGAATGGTGTTACTGTTACCGTATTTTGAATTAGGCTTCGCTTCTGCACTTGAGTCATGATAATCCAGCTCCAATCGCAGATTATCATTCACATCAAATTCAAGGTTAATACCAATCGATTTATTTTCGTTAACTTGTCCGCTTTGCTCTACCTGACTCACCAAATCTGCATGCGTCAGATCGCCTGGCTGATGCCCATATGGTGGGAATTCGCCCGCGACATTGGTATTATTTTCTTCAATATACAAAGGCGCAGCCACGCCATCAGCATTGGCGTCTGTCCATTCACTGGCAATGTGGCCAAAGTTCATCCAAACCGAATGAATGTTCTGGTTCGTTTCAACGTCATTTTTGGAGTAGGTGTAATCCAACGTCGCAGTGAGCCGCTCGCTTGGCTGATATTGCAACGTCAGTTGGCCGTTTGTACGAGTTCGGTCTGTTTCACTAAATCCATAAACCAGATTCTGAGGCACAGCGTAAACGACGCCGTCAGCTGGACGATTTACATGCGGGTCGGGCAAACCTGCGGGTGCATCTGGCAAAGCCCCCCAGTTTCCCTCGCCTCCAACCTGATCGCGCCACCCGTTATCAACGCCTGCGCGCGCTGCGCCACTTTGGCGATTTTGATAACTCCCCGAAATCGCAATACCAATCGTATCGTCAGCAAAGGTGTTGCTGTATAAACCAGACAATTCGGGTGTGATAGTGTCACCCTCGTCACTAGAGGTATCGTGCACGCCCTTCACACCAAAGGTTGCTTTGAGTCCGGGTGAGGCTAACGGCTTAGTCGTAATTAAATTAATCACTGAGCCAATACCGCCTGTAGGAATGGACGCGCGCGAAGTTTTAAACACCTCAACAGCCGATACACCCTCTGACGCCAAGTTGCCAAAATCAAAGGAACGCGAGTCTGAAGCACTGGTGGCTTCGATGTTCGCGGTGGGCATTTGTCGACCATTTAAGGTCACTAAATTGTAATCAGGACCAAAACCACGAACGGTTACGCGGCTGCCTTCACCATTTTGACGGTCTATCGATACACCAGAAATACGTTGTAGTGATTCTGCTAAATTGGTATCGGGAAACTTGCCCATGTCTTCGGCAGAGATGGCATCGACAACGCCAGTGCTATCACGCTTAACGTCCATAGCACGTATTAAACTGCCTCTGATGCCTTTTACTTGAATGACTTCAACATCATTACTTTGTGGCTGTTCACCAGATTCCTGCGCTGCAAGAGGGAGTGCTGTCGCGGCTCCCAAGATTAACGACAAGCTCGTCGCTAACGGTGTTCTGTTAAATCGTTTTTGTTTCACCCTGATAGCCTCCCTCAGGTTGTGTCCTTTTAGTCCTGATGTGTTTATTTTTTTGTCTTATTCGCCATTGTGTGATTGGTGCCGTCATTGGCTGCCAAGACCGCTTCAATCTTGCGCAGACAAACCAGTACACCCGCACTGAACTCGCACCAATCTGAAAGCGCTTTCATTAAGTTAGTGCATTGTTAAAAATTCGTCAACCTAATTATTTACATTCAATTTACAAAAAAGGGGTTAACATGATTTAAAACAAGCCTGAACACCTTTAAAAATTGGAGAAAGTAGGAAAATAGCCTTTATTTACTATTATCGAAATTTTGTAAAAATAATCAGTTTCGTTTGACTTTTAGGTTTAAAAAATTAATCTACTGTAAGCGCTTTCAATAAAACAGGACGTGTTCACATGACACACCAATTTACCCTTCCAAAGCAGTCAAAAATGCTACAGCCGGCATTTACTTACGGCGTAGCGACATCTTCCTTCCAAATTGAAGGCGCTGCTGATAAGCGTCTTCCTTGCATTTGGGATACCTTTTGTGCCACCAAAGGCAAGATTAAAGATGCCTCTCACGGTAAAACTGCATGTGATCATGTTTCCCGATTTAAAGACGATGTTAAATTAATAGCAGATTTGGGCGTAGATGCTTACAGATTGTCCATTTCATGGGCACGTGTTTTACACAAAGACGGCAATGTGAACGAAGAGGGAATGGCGTTTTACATTGCACTTCTGGATGAATTAAATGCACAAGGCATAAAACCTTTTGTCACTCTCTACCATTGGGATCTGCCCCAGCATATTGAGGACAATGGCGGATGGCTCAATCGAAAAACCGCGTACTTATTTGCCGATTATGTGGAAAAAGTATGTGTGCATTTCGGTGAAAGAGTGCATTCTTATGCCACATTTAATGAACCTTTTTGCTCGGCCTATTTAGGGTACGAAATTGGTATCCATGCGCCGGGTTTGTGTCAGCGCAAGTATGGAAGACAAGCCGCTCACCATATATTGTTAGCGCACGGTTTAGGCATGACCGTTTTAAAAAAATACAGCCCAAATACACTCAACGGCATTGTGCTTAACTACACGCCAGCATACCCTGCCAGCAATTCGGAAGAAGATAGGCGCGCAGCAGATTTAGCGGATCAATACCATAACCAGTGGTACACCCAGCCCATATTTGACCAAACTTACCCTGATATTATCAATCAATTGAATGACCATGAGCGCCCTCACATCGAAGAAGGGGATATGGCAATCATTGGGCAACCCATCGACTTTTTGGGGGTGAACTTTTATACACGAGCAACCTATCGTGCAGCAGCAGATTTAGGCTTTCAAGAAATCGCGCCTGGCGATGAGGTGGAAAAAACAGATATGGGATGGGAAGTGTATCCCGATGCTTTCACCGATCTATTAATTGATTTACATAAGCGATACGATTTACCTCCTGTGTACATCACAGAAAATGGCGCTGCCACGGTAGACGTATTGGAACAGGGTGAAATCATTGATACGCAACGTATCGCCTATTACCAATCCCACCTTAATGCCGTCAACGACGCTATCGAAGCGGGCGTTGATATACGCGGATATTTCGCCTGGAGTTTAATGGACAATTTTGAATGGGCAGAGGGTTACCTTAAACGCTTTGGTATTGTATACGTCAACTACGCTACATTAGCGCGTATACCAAAGCTAAGTGCCAAACTCTACAAAGCCCTTATTACGGGTCGAACATAAAAGGAGCGCGGGTATTTCATGTCGTTATCAATAAAAGAAAAAGTCGCGTATGGATTGGGTGACACGGCAAGTAATATAGTATTCCAATCAGTATTACTATTTCTCGCGTATTTTTATACCGATGTGTTTGGTATTTCTCCAGCCGTTGTGGGCACTCTTTTTATTGTGGTGCGTATTGTGGATGCGATAACCGACCCACTCATGGGCGCCATTAACGACCGAACACAAACCCGCTTTGGAAAATTTCGTCCCTACCTTTTATGGTTAGCGATTCCGTTCGCCATCATTAGCACCTTAGCATTTAGCACACCCGATCTGAGCGCACAAGGTAAAGTCATCTATGCATTTGCAACTTACACATTGCTAATGATTGCCTATACCGCCATTAATATTCCTTACTCAGCCTTGGGCGGCGTGTTAACCGCAGATATAAAAGAGCGGGTATCTGTACAAAGTTACCGATTTGTTTTCGGTATGCTAGGCGGCTTGTTGGTGGCGACTCTTACTTTGCCGCTTACAGAGTTTTTTGGAAATGGCGACAAAGCCAAGGGCTACCAACTTACTATCGCTGCATTGAGCGCATTGGGAGTGATATTATTTTGGCTATGCTTCGCAGGCACGAAAGAACGCATTGCACCTCCTGCTAATCAATCGACCACATTTCGTCATGATTTAGGCGTGCTATGGCAAAACGATCAGTGGCGAATCATTTGCGCCGCTGCTTTTCTGGTTTTAGTCGGTATTGCCTTGCGTTCGACCTTAGCCATTTATTATGTAAAAGATGTATTGGGTCAACCTGATCTGATCACATCTTTTATAACCATCGGCATGATCGGCAATATCATTGGGTGTGCCCTCGCCCAGCCCGTTGCCAAGCGGGTCTGTAAAGTCAAAGCCTACATATTTGCTCAAATAGGTGCGGGCATCGTGTGTGTAGCCACGTTTTTTGTTCCTGCGTCACAATGGCAACTCGCCTGCGCAATGTATTTTCTGTGGTGCGTGGTGCTACAAATGGGTACCCCACTATTATGGGCAAAGATGGCTGACATTGTTGACTATGGCCAATGGCAAAGTGGCGTGCGTATTACCGGAATGACCTACTCCAGCATTGTATTTTTTATCAAGCTTGGACTCGCAGTAGGCGGCGCAATGGCAGGGTGGCTACTTGCAGGCTTTGGCTATGAGGCCAATGTAGCGCTAGCACCCTCTACTGTCACGGGAATCGCATTGAGCTTTAGCATCATTCCGGCGGTCGTCTTCTTTGGTGTGGCATGGGTCATGCGCCGGTATGCGCTAGACGATACACACATAGCAAATATTCAAAAGAAACTGCTTCAGTCTTAACCTACAATTATGGCTTTGGTATGAAATGTAGTTTGTCTTTATCGACATTAAGTCATATTTGATCGTGCAATCTCTGCAATTGTGTTGCAGGTTTATGATATAACAGGCAAAAAAACCTAACGAACGATTTATGGCAACCATTTACGAAGTGTCAAAACTGGCGGGTGTTTCTCTTGCAACAGTATCAAGGGTGCTGAATAACAGTGCCAGTGTAAGTGAGAAAACCCGTACTAAAGTCAATCAAGCTATGAAGCAGCTGGATTATAAGCCCAATGCTATCGCGAAATCTCTCGCTTCCAGCCGTTCAGATTGTATTGGCATTTTAGTGGGCGAATTCCATGGTCCATTTTATGGCACCATGATGGGCGGTATTGAAAAGGAGTTTCGTGCGGCCAATAAACATATCGTTGTTACCGCAAGCCATTGCGATCTTGAAAAAGAAAAAGAGGACATTGAGTTTCTTATCAGCCGAAATTGCGACGCGTTAATTCTGCATGTTGAAGCGGTGTCTGATGAATACCTGATCAATCTCGCTCAGGGAAAAACCCCAATTTACGTTATAAATCGATATATTCCTCAAATCGCTGATCGTTGCATTTGCTTGAATAACGAATTGGGCGGCTATATCGCCACTAAAACGGTGCTTGAGCACGGGCACAGAGATATTCTTTATATCGCAGGTCCAAAAGTTAAGGCCGACGCGCGTGAGCGCCTAGCGGGTCACTATCGCGCATTGCGAGAGTTTGGTATCGCCCCCGACGTTGAACGTGAATATTTCGGTGATTATATGCAAACGGGTGGATATGCGGGTATGCAGCATTTCTTTGATAAAGATTTACCTGTATCGGCGGTCGTTTGCGGCAATGACGAAATGGCCAATGGTGCCATGTCGGCTATCCGTGAACATCAATTGGATATCCCTAACGATATTTCTGTGGTTGGATTTGATGATGTTTTGTTCTCATCCTATACCCACCCTAAACTAACGACAATCGAATACCCTATCGCACAAATGGGCAAAATGGCTGCGCAACTGGTACTGCAAGATGTCTACAAACAAGGGGAGTGCACCACGCCCCATATGTTTGAGCCCAAGCTCGTATCACGGGATTCTTTATCTTCAGTGTAAGCCGTTGAGCCAAAGCCTTACTAGCTGCATCAATAATAACAGGTGCAGATTTGTATACATATTCAGGCAATGTGTGTACAGATTAAGGCTCTTCTTTGCTCTATAATCGCATCAACGCCATCACTTTCAGCACTGAGTCACATGAGTAAGAAGACGTTCCATTCTATTCGAGAGTACGCCACAGATCGGGGTAAGCCTGCTCCAAATAATCCCTTGTTTGGTGTGGTTCGTAATTGTCATTCACAAGACACAGATACAGCCGTACCTTTAGAAGGGCAAACGTTTTCCTGTGACTTTTACATCATCTCATTAAAGCACATTATTTCTGGTGAAATTGCTTATGGTCGCACCCGTTACGATTACCAAAATGGTGCGATGATTTTTCTCGCGCCAGGTCAGGAAGTACGTATTCATGGCGTGAATGTGAAAGCAGATTCTCGCATGATTATGTTTCATAAAGCGTATCTTCTCGATCATCCGCTTTATGAAAAAATCGAGCGTTATCACTTCTTTAACTATGCTGTGAATGAGGCACTGCATTTATCAGAGGCAGAAGAAGCTCAACTTATTTCTATTTTTGATGCCATCGAGACTGAATCTCAAGGCAATCACGATCACTTCACCCGCGATATTATTTTGTCTCAACTTGACACCTTATTGCGCTACTCAGAGCGCTACTACCGCAGGCAGTTTATGACTCGCCAAGATTTTCGCTCAGCACTCTTTGACCGTTTTATTCAAGCCTTCGACACGCTACTTGATTTGCAAAGCAATCACATTGCCCGACTTCCCACTGTTGAGGATATTGCCCTACAATTGCACGTTACGCCCCGTTATTTGTCGGATGCATTAAAAATAGAAACCGGTAAAACGGCAAAGGAATGGATTCACTTGCAACTGCTAGACAAAGCCAAAAACATGCTGCTGGGTTCTAATGATTCGGTCGCCAACATCGCATATCAATTGGGCTTCGAATACCCACAATATTTTGCGCGTTTGTTCAAAAAGAAAATCGGAATTACCCCTTCTGAATTTCGCAATGTCGAAAAATATCACACAGAAATTCACGAGCGCGCACAGTAAGTAAGCGCTCGCTAAAAAGCTAGGCACTAAAGCGTGCGACTTCCTGTTTTAGTGATTGTGCAATATCAGATAACGACTCAGTTGATTGGGCAATCTCTGACGACGCCTGACTTAACTCTGTTGCTGAACCTGTCACATGCTCGACGTTGGCATTAATGGCATCTACGGTATATTTTTGTTCTTCTGTGGCCGCTGCAATACGTTCATTCACCGTAGATAACTCTGTGATGCTGTCGCTTAAATCGCGCAAGTTATCACGCACACCGTCAACCAATGCAATACCATGCTCAGCCGCACCAGATGCGCGCTCCATCGACGCCACGGCGGCTTCAGCAACTTGGTTGAGAGTCACCATCTTCTCTTGTATTTCAACGGTACTGTCTTGGGTTCGTGAGGCGAGCTGACGCACTTCATCTGCAACCACGGCGAAACCACGTCCATGTTCCCCCGCTCGCGCAGCTTCAATCGCTGCATTCAACGCCAGTAGGTTAGTTTGATCAGCGATGCTATTTATCACAGATAGCACATCGTTGACGGTATTGACTTCATCTTTTAAACGTTGCAGCGTCGTCGCAGACGTGGCCACTTCGCTACCTAGTTCGGCAATATCCGAAGAGGCGATTTTTGCCTGGGAGGTACTGTGCTCTGCACTCTCACTCGATTCAGCCGTACTTTGCGCCGACACAACACTTTGCTGAGACACTTCCGCGAGTGCTTCGGCAAATTGAATAAGCGACAATTTCACGCTGTCAGCCTCTTCTTTTTGCGCACTCGCAGCATATTGGGTTTGCTCTGTCGCCGCGCTCAATTGTGCGGTTTGTGCCGCGATAGAATCTGCATTAACCCGCACTTGTAAAATAATGTCCTGTAACTGCTTGATAAAGGTATTAAATGCCTGACCAATACGATCAAATTCAGGAATACGTGTATCGTCTATACGAACAGTTAAGTCAGCATCTCTGCCACCTAATTTTGCAAATTGTGCACCAATATTAGCAAGTGGCCTCAACAATGTATTCACCATTAGCGCTGCAATAATCGCAGCGATAGCACAGGTTAATACCGTTACCAATCCGCTCGTTATGATGACGGTTTGCTTTAAATGGCTAATCGGTGCTTCCACTTCTTGTTGATCCACTTCAGACAAAATCGCCCATGTATGCTGCCCCACTTTTACGGGTGCAAAGGCAGATAACACAGCAACATCACGATAGTCATTGAAGGTTGCAAAACCAGACTCCCCAGACAACGCACGTGCAACACCGTCAGTGCGGACAGGTTGCAAGGTAATACCTGTTTGCTTTTTGTCTATCAACGTTACTTCTTTAATTCCTGCGCGCTTTAGCGCAGCGATATAGTTTTCTCGGTCTTCAAGAAAATAACGGCTTTCATTACGAAGTGTCTGGTCTGCTCCTACCAAATAGATTTCGCCGCTGTCACCAAATCCCGTTTCTTGCCATTTTTGATTCATTGTCAGTAAGTTATTAATGCGGTCTATCGGCATTTGAAATATCAGAACACCTTGCACCTTTCCCTTGTCCCAAATTGGCGCGGCGATAAAACTGGCAGGATTGTTGTACGATGGATAATACGCGTTAAAGTCAGTTAAATATGTTTCACCAGCCTTTAGTGATAGTGCCCCCTGATAAGCACGGGCTAAACCACTGCTGGCGTGAGGGCCTGATGCCAAATCAGTCGCAAAATCAATCTCTTTAAACACGCTATACACCACGCGGCTTGTGCTAGCGTCAACGAGAAACACGTCATAAAAGCCAAACTGCGTGACGTAATCCCTGAATCGTTGATGGTAACGCCTGTGAGCAATATCAAAATCGGTTCTCGACACCGCAAAGGCAGGATGAGATTCCAATGCGTCTTTTTGCCCAAGCGGATTAGGATTAGTGACAATGTAGTCATACTGAAACAGCTTCGCTTGCGCACTGAGTCTATCGAACACCTGATTCACATTCGCCAAATCTGCATTATGCTGCGCGTAAGTGGCAGAAAATGTGTCTTCATAAAACTGGTTCAACGCACCTTTAATATCACGGCCTGACGCCTGACGTTGGCTCTCGTACTTATGCATACCAGCAGAAAATGCCTCAAGCGCCTGCACTGTGGCAACATCTTGCGAAAAAGCCACCGCCTGATGTTCAATTTGCAAAAAGTAATCCTCTACTTGACGCTTCATCAGATCACGTTTAGAAATTAAATCGCGTTCGCTGGTTTCAAACATGGCTGCACGCATTTCATCATTTGCGATGTAAGTGTTTACCGATGCATTTATGACAAGCGCAAGTAAAAGCGCGACAGTGACAGCAACGACCAATCGTAGTTTTAATGTCATAATTTGTTTACTGCTAGAAAGAGGTGGTGTCGAGAGAGGAAAATATCTGGTTTAATCGCCAATATAGTAGCGATTAATCTGATAGCCAGCGTTTGAATCTGTCTCCGCCGTTTTAACACTTCTTAGGTTGTATATTCGGGCGACAGAATATAAGGGGTAAATCAGGCACTGTCTATAGGTAAAACCACTCTACTGCTATACATATTTTCTATAACTTGAAGGGGAGTACTTAACGCTAACGATCCTCTCACAGCGTTTTATTTGCAAAAAACATTTTAAAAACAATATTTACAATTCAACAACATCTTGCATTTTTGCGTATTTTAACGGCATGTTAGCTACATTTTAATCAAATAATCGGTAATTTATCGTATTTATTTGACATCTGTTAACAGGATCTCTAAAAACTCGCCCTCATTATTTACATTTACTTCCTGTTTACGAGAAAGCACATGAAAAAATTGAATCTTTCAGCTGCAATTGCAGCCGCCATGATGACGACGCTAACTGCGTCAAACGCACACGCTGCAGGATTCCAACTAAACGAACATAGCGCCAATGGATTAGGCCGCGCTTTCGCTGGCCATGCCGCCATGCCTGAAAATGCGACAGTGTTGGCTGCCAATGCCGCTGCCATCGGTAAACTGAAAGGAAGTCAACTGGCAATGGCAGGAACCTATATCCGCCCAAGTGTTGATGTACAAGGTACTCAAAATATAAGCGTACAGGGTACACCTGTTGCTCAACTTGACGCATCAGAGCGTAACGTCGCAGACAGCGCGTTTGTTCCAGCGATGTTCTATACGCAGCAAATCAATGATGCCTTCACAGCGGGTATTGGCTTCTTCTCTAACTTCGGACTGGCAACAGACTACAGCGGAAGCTACAACGCGTTGCACTATGCAGACCGCGCAGAAATTACCACTGTCACAATGAACCCAACACTCGCTTACCAAATTACACCAGAGCTCATTCTGGGTCTTGGCGTAAGCGCTGTATTTGCTGATGCAGAAATTGGTACAACCACCCCGATGGCAGTTTCAGGCCTAACTGGTGGCACAATTCCTGGTGGCGCAACGATCGCTAAAGTCGCAGGTGATGATTGGGGATACGGCTGGAATGTCGGTCTACTTTGGGATGCTAATGAAAATGTTACGGTCGGTTTGTCTCATCGTAGCCAAACACGCCTAACGCTTGAAGGCGAAATGCAATCAGACATGGTTGCTGCATACAATGGTACAGGGTCGCTAGACCTAGACTTGGGCGCAATTTCAGAGCTTGCTGTCGACGTAAAACTTAACGATCGTTGGTCAACTCAGTTCAGCGCTAACTTCACCGAGTGGAGTGCATTCGACGTGCTAGAAGTGAACTTAGATTCTGGCGTAGATGTGTTACTTAAAGAAGAAAACTTTTCGAATACATGGCGTTTAAGTGGCGGTGTCACTTACCAATACAACGATAACTTAGTGCTACGTGCAGGCTACGCTTACGATGAAGGCGCAGTATCAGTTGCAACACGCTCGTTGAGCATTCCTGATACAGACAGACACTGGATCACAGCAGGTGCAACGTACACACTAAATGAGACAATGACGTTAGACCTAGGTTATGCGTTTTTAGATGCGCGCGAGGCTGACGTTAACCAAACTAAACAAATTGGTCCAATCAGCACGCACCTTGTGGCAACACAATCTGCTACCGTTCACATTGTAAGTGCACAACTTAACATCGCAATATAAGCAATTGCATTTCAAGTGACACAAACGTGTGTCATCATATAATCCTCAAAACGCAGCATTTACAGCTGCGTTTTTTTATTCTCTCACAGAGTAAGCGTCTCTTTGACTGCATCAACTTTCGTCATCATTCTGATCTTTCCTGTGTCTTCTGTACTACTTTTATATCTAGGCGAAAAAACAATCAATCTATTCATTTCGCTTAAAAACAGGCAAAAAGGAAGGACAAGCACATGGTCTCATTCGTGTTAAATGGCAATCCCGTTGAGTCTTCAGCTGAAGACGATACCTCTCTACTTTGGGTCATTCGTGACGAACTCGGATTAAAAGGCACCAAATATGGTTGTGGAATCGCGATGTGCGGTGCCTGCACGGTGCACATTGATGGGCTGGCCGTACGATCATGCAGTTACCCAGTCAAACAGGCTGAGGGAAAGACCATCACGACGATCGAAGGGTTAGGTAATCAACATCCTCTACAACAAGCATGGATAGACGAGCAGGTGCCCCAATGCGGTTATTGTCAGTCGGGCCAGATTATGCAAGCTGCCACATTGCTAAAACACTACCCTTCTCCTTCCGATGAGCAAATCACCACGCATATGAATGGCAATTTATGTCGCTGTATGGCCTATCATAGAATTAAAAAAGCCATTAAGCGTGCGGCATCGCAAAGTGATACCGTCGATACTTCCAATGGCGTGAATCACTATATTCCTGACGATTCCCCGTCTGCTCAAAGCGATATGGTCAATAAGGAGATTAGCGAATGAACCTCTTTCACCGTCATCGCCAAAACGCAACAAATAAACAGCAAACGGATGATTCACAGGTTGTCGACCACAGTCGCAGGGATCTCCTTATTGGTACCGTAAACGCAACCCTTATGATTGCGTTCGCTCCCACAGCCCTTTCGCAACAAGCGCCCGCAGATGTCGTATTAGCCAGCAAGTCTTTTTCTCCCACCATTTGGTATGAAATCGATGAAACAGGCACGATAAAAGTGAATATCATACGTGCAGAAATGGGACAGCACGTGGGCACTGCATTAGCCAAAATTGTCGCTGAAGAATTGGGTGCAAATTGGCAAGATGTGATCATCGATCATGTAGACACCGATCCCAAATGGGGCATGATGGTCACAGGCGGATCCTGGTCAGTATTCCAAAGTTATCAACCCCTTTCCAGAGCAGGTGCAGCTGGCAGAGAATTACTGCTCGAAGCAGGGGCTAAACATCTGGGTGTGAGCAAAGGTGACTGCATTGCCAAAGACAGTCAGATTGTCTGCGGCAATAACCGCGTCAGTTTTGCCACCCTCATCAAAGAGCACGCGTTCAACAAACAAATCTCTGCCGATGCACTAAAAGAATATCCGATAAAATCCCGCCAGCACTATGCGATTATAGGTAAGCAAAGCCAAGCGCTAGATATTCCACCAAAGGTAAACGGCACAGCCGTTTACGGTATCGATGTAGAGATCCCTAATATGCTCTACGCGCGTCCCGTCGTACCACCAACGCGATTTGGCAACAAGGTCAAACATGTCGACGATACCGATGCAAAAGCAATAAAAGGCTATAAAGGTTACAAAATCCTTACCGATCCGAGTGGCTGGTTAGAAGGCTGGGTAGCGGTGTATGCGACACACTATCCCGCCGCCATCAAGGCCGTAGACAGTATACGCGTGACATACCACCCCAACCCCAAAGCAGATGTGTCTGAAGCTGATATGCAAGAGCATGGTCATGCACTTATTAGCCAACCAGAAAACGGTGCGTTATTGGTGGATGTAGGCAGTACACATGAGGCTCAAAGCAAACACAGTAAGCATATTGAAGCAACGTACACCACATCTACCGCGCTACATTTTCAGTTAGAGCCTGTTAACGCGATAGCTGAATTCAAAGACGGTACTTGGCACCTGCATTCTGGCAATCAATGGCAATCCCTTACCCTACCAGAAGTAGCAAAAGCGTTAGAGGTTGACCAAGCTAACGTGGTTATCCATCAGTACTACTTGGGCGGCGGATTTGGTCGACGACTATTTGGTGATTACATTATTCCAGCAGCACTCGCGGCAAAGGCAATGAACCAGCCAGTAAAAATGATATTCACCCGTGAAGACGACGCGTATTTTGACCAACCCCGCTCCCCAAGCGTAAGTTATTTTAAAGGGACAATTGACGCAAACAGCAGTGTTGCGGCGGTTGAGCATCGATTTACCGCAGGTTGGCCAACCAAAGCCATGGCGCCCGGATTTTTAGCCGACAGTAAAGACGGCAAAAAGAAAATCGATATGTTTTCAGCCAGTGGCTCTGACCACTGGTACTCGTTACCAAACAATAAAGTGCTGGTGTATAACAATGACCTAGCTCAACAAACCTTTGTGCCAGGGTGGTTACGCTCTGTTGGTCCGGGTTGGATCATGTGGAGTGTTGAGTCATTTATGGATGAACTGGCACATGCAACGAAACAAGATCCCGCAGCATTCCGACGACAATTACTCACCGCAGAAGGGCGACAATCAGGCAGTGAACCTCATGCAGTGGGAGGTGCCGCGCGTTTACGTAATGTACTAGATATATTGACCAAAAAAGTAGACACCCAACAATCTCTCCCCAAAAACGAAGGCATTGGTATTGCCCTTACCTTTGGACAAGAGCGCAGCATGCCAACGTGGGTAGCACTTGCAGCGCATGTATCTGTTAGCCCAACATCTGGCAAAGTAACCGTGAAAAAGCTCACCTGCGTAGTCGATTGTGGCATTGTGGTGCATCCCGATGGTGCAATGGCACAAATGGAAGGCTCACTGCTTTGGGGCGTTAGCCTCGCACTGCATGAAAGTACAGAATATAAACATGGGCAGGTTGCGAGCAACAATTTGCACAACTATTCCCCCCTGCGCATGAAAGACGTGCCTGATATGGATATCAGTTTTGTTGATTCCGATGAATTTCCGGTTGGGCTTGGCGAACCGGGCACCACTGTCGTCGCTCCCGCTATAGGAAATGCAATATTTAATGCGACGGGGGTTCGCCTTCGAGCGCTCCCCATGACACCCAAGCAAGTAAAAATGGCAATGAATAGCGCTTCGAGCGATACAGATAAAGGAGTAACCGCATGAAGTTAATACATTATTGGATTGCGTTTTGGGGCATTGTCCTAAGTGCCAGTGCATTAGCTGACGACCCTTATCAAGCGTTCAAACGTGACCCAAATGCGGGGACGGCATTTGCTTATCTGCATCAAGTCGCAATACATCCTCGGTGCGCTAATTGCCACGGTGTCGTCGATGAAGACGGCACGTTTTACCCAACAGTAGGCGAAGACAGGCGACCTCACCCTATGGATATCACTGTTGCAAATAATGTAGTGCTATTTAAAGACGGAGATACCTTTAAACAAGTCGACAGCGTAGTGCTTAGTTGTCGAGGTTGTCACCAAAACACCAATGGCGACAAAGAAGGCATGCCTCCAGGCAATGTGTCTGCCGACATGCCAGGCTTTGTCTGGCACATGCCTCAGCCGAACATGACAATCCCTAAAGGGATTAGCGCCAATGCGTTGTGTAATAAATGGTTAGATCCCGCGCATAACAGTAGTCACCTAGCTCAGCGAGGGGGTAGAAATGACATGACCACATTCCGCAAGGAGTTCCTTGAACACCACGCGAAAATCGATCCTCTCGTGGCTTGGGGATTTAATCCTGGTCCAGGACGAGAAAAAGCACCAGGTACACGCGCTGACTTTATTCGCGCCGTAGAAGTATGGATAGATGCAGGCGCACCTTGCCCTAGCGAATAACCTATCATGCTGAGCAATTAAAAAGAGCCCCCACCGCGCTGGATGGTGGGCTCTTTTGTAAGACTTCCCGTCACACGACACAAAAATTACAGTACGTTAAGTGTTACCTCGATATTGCCGCGTGTTGCATTCGAGTAAGGACAAACCTGATGCGCCTTTTCAACCAGCGCTTGTGCTTCAGCTTTATCCATATCGCCAAGAGAAACATTCAATACAACGGCAATGCCAAAGCCTACATCAATTTGCCCAATGGAAACTTCTGAGTGAATCTTCGTCCCTTTTGGAAGTGCTTTCTTTTCCTGGCCTGCTACAAATTTCATTGCGCCAATAAAGCATGCCGCATACCCCGCAGCAAATAGTTGCTCGGGATTAGTGCCTTGCCCATCATCTCCTCCTAATGCTTTGGGCGTAGATAAGTCAACACTCAAACGGCCGTCATCAGATTTTGCAATCCCTTCTCGTCCACCCGTTGCCGTCGCTTTCGCGGTATACACTGCTTCTTGAAGCTTTTTCATGTCTTTGTCCTCTGTAAATTCAATTAATTTGCATGCAAAGTATTAACTCAAACACTTTCTTTTGCAAGAACTTTGTATACAAATTAAAATAAAAACAGACAACATCGTGAGACAAGATATTATGAAGTACCCTCAACTTAGTTTAGACAATCAGTTATGCCACCGTTTGTATCTGGCTTCTAATCGCATTACTCGCGCCTACCGCCCATTATTAACGGCACTAGATCTAACGTATCCCCAGTACGTGGTTATGATGGCTCTGTGGGAGCAAGACCACATTTCGATCGCGTCGCTGCTAACGAAAACAGGCATCGATCCTGGTGCAATGACACTGATATTGAAAAAAGTAGAAGAAAAAGGCTTAATCGAAATACAAAAAAGTGAGACAGATAAACGCAGCAAATTTGTATTTTTGTCAGAGAGTGGCAGCAAGCTGGCAGACCAAGCCAAACACATTCCTGAACAACTTACTTGCCAATTTGATGATGTTGATAGAACAGCGTTCAATCAACTCATTGCACTTCTAGATACATTAAATACAAGCCTAGCAGAATCAGAAGAAGGCTTAGCCTGCAAAAGCCGCCATTCATAAATGATCTGTAGTAAATAGCTTCCACAATGTCTGTTTCACTTCGTTTATCGCTGTTTATTTTGTATACTGCCCGGCTAATTTGAAGTAACAATCGACCTGCGAATGGCAGCTGTCGCACTGATTTGAAGTTAAACCTATGAAGAATAAGCTTTTACCATTAATGGTAGTATCATTGCTTAGTGCCTGTGGCGGCAGTGGTAGCGATACTGACAATGTAAATACACAGCAGCCTGAAGTGACATCACCTCAGCCACCGTCTACGCAACCACAAACAGATCCTAACGCTAAACCGATATTGGCGTTTAGCGTAGTTCAATCTAACAGCTGTAATGTAAAAACGCCCGATCTAGACGCACGCCTCATCATACATAATTCAGACTTTTCTACTCAGTCTATTCACGAACCCGATGAGAATGGACTACTCTCTGTAGAGATGGACACGCAACGCGCCACCTTCAGCCTGATTTTTAAAGAGAAATTTCTAAGAGAAGATCCTATCGCCATAAAAGCGATGACATTTAGCAATGCGAGCATTCAGGATTACGGTGAGTTTGAAACCGTTTTTCGCGATGAATCAGATGACACAGTATGCGAGTGCGAAAGCATACTCGCGCCCAATTTAATTGATTCACTCGATTTAACCGGTGGGTTTATTGATACTAACTCAGTCAAAGCCCCTTTTGGCTATCGCTTTTATGACAACGCCAATCAATTAAACATTGAGCACTGCAAAGGCATCGAGCAATCTTCATGGCCAGACGTCGTCCTTGTTGGCATCTACAACAATCAAATGTTCGGTGAAAGGCTCAGTGCTTTCAATCCAACAGAAGGGTTCAGCCCAGTTAAACCCTCTAAACAGGGTGTTGCAGTTCAAGTAGAAACAAACAAAGCTATCACTTTTCGATCAGGGTATGCCTATGTTGGCGATGAAGTACCATTGATAACGAGGCAGCACTGGATGCCTGACCAAGCGCTAAATATCATTCCGCTTGACGAAGCCAACGCCTATCGTATTTCTGTGACCACATCGACAACAGACTACGCTGGTAGCCAAGGCAATACATTGAAATATTTCACATTTGGTGCAAAATCCTACAACACGATTCCGACCTCACCCGTGACCATCAATATGGAATCTGATGAGTCGCTGCAAAAAATAGTGAAAGAAATTGATGAAAGTAGGTTGGAAGTCAACCAACTGAGTATCAGTAATACTCACGATATTTACTACATCTCAACAGTATTATTTGAAGAAAGCGAGTATGAACCATACTTCGAATGGACAATCCGCCAAAACCCGCAAAATCCACTGGGATCAATTGAAAACTTTTCGTTAGTAGGCACAGGCATTGACCTAATTCCACCAACGCAATTAGGCCAAGCGCAATTGAGTTTTAGAGCGATTGATTATGAAAATGTAAATGGCTTTGACGAATTTTTAGATAGGGTCAAAAATAAAACGCTCCACAGGCAACACCACACGGGATTCGTCGTCAAACAAGACATTCCTCTGAGTGCGGTGCCCGTCGCTAATTAATCTTGCATATTATCTATATGTATAAAACAAGAGGCGCATTGCGCCTCTTATCACAAACTATTCACCCGTCCATTCAATATGATACAAGTCACGTCTTCTATCTAAGAAATTACGTACCGACCCTTCATTTTGCAGTTTTTGAAGTTTTTCTAAGTCGACATCAACAATCAGCGTCATTTCCGTATTCGGCGTGGTTTCGGCCATAATCGCATCATGGGGGAAGGCAAAGTCAGAAGGAGAAAACACCGCGGTTTGCCCGTATTGAATATCTACATTGTCTACTTTAGGCAAATTCCCAATGCTACCCGCAATCGCAACATAGCATTCATTTTCAATCGCTCTGGCCTGTGCACAACGTCGCACTCTAAGATACCCATTTTTGGTGTCTGTCCAAAATGGAACGAACAAAATTTGCATTTCTTTTTCACTTAAAATACGTGCAAGTTCTGGGAATTCCACATCGTAACAAATCAAAATACCAATACGCCCAAAGTCCGTATCAAATAAGGTTAATTTATCACCGCCACGCATTAACCAGTCTTTCTTCTCGTGCGGTGTAGGATGGATTTTATACTGAGTATCTATCGTCCCATCCCTTCTACATAAGTAGGCAACATTGTACAAAATGTCGTCTTCAAGCAAGGGCATCGAACCCGCAATAATGTTGATATTGTAACTCAACGCCAACGCCGACATTTCTGTGACAACGCGCTCCGTGTATGTCGCTAGATGACGTATGGCTTCTATCGAGGATTGATCCTCACTCAATCCCATTAACGGCGCATTAAAAAATTCGGGAAACAGTGCCACGTCACAGCGGTAGTCGCTGAGTGCATCAACAAAATATTCGGCTTGCTGCAACAATTCATCCACGCTGCCCATTTCACGCATTTGCCATTGCACACAGCCGACCCTAACGGTGTCTTTTTTATTTCCAAACAGCTTTGATTTTTTAGGATCAAAGTAAATATTAAACCACTGTAATAAAGTAGCATATCCGCTGGAATCGCCATCTTCAGGTAAATATGACTCTAAAACACGCCGTACTTCAAAATCATTTGATAGCTGAAAGGTAAGAATAGGGTCGTAGATTTCTTTGCGCTTAACTGCTTCGATGTACTGTTGAGGCGACATGTCATTTTTATGATGTCGATAGTTAGGAATTCGGCCACCAGCAATAATCGCCCGTAAATTTAGGTTATGACAGAGCTCTTTTCGCGCATCGTACAAGCGCCGGCCTAAGCGAAGGTCGCGATATTCAGGATCGACAAACACATCCACCCCATAGAGCACATCGCCATTGGGATCGTGTGTTGTAAAATAAGCATCCCCTGTAATTTCGTCATACGTATGATCATCGCCAAACTTCTTATAATCCAACACCACCGACAATGCAGCCGCAACGACTTTGCCATTATCTTCAATGCAAATTTGTCCCTCAGGAAAAACCTTGAGCATGGCAAGAAACTCTTTTTGCGAAAACGCGCCCCCCAACTTTGAATAAACGATATCCATAATCCGCTTTACGTCGGGATAATCTGCCTTTTGCAAGTTTCTCAGGGCCAGAACCACGTCGCTGGAAATGTCAGACTCAGAACTCATGCTTTGCTTCCTTTTTTACTAAAACCCATTCTTTGAGCATAGACTTTATAACGAGTAACTGCCTGAAAAAGTTCACATTATTCACCAGTAACAAAATAAAATAAATCACACGCGGTTTCTGCGTCGAAACGCTTACTAGACGCGCGGTCACTTTCGTCATTGGCTTCACTCATTCACTCGTTAAGAATACTCAGTGCACGGGTATCAGCAAAACCAATGCCAAGGTTAAGTTACTATCAACATACGGGGGATGAGGTGATAGAAGTGGATTACAACTCCCTGTTTAGCTCTCCCTTGCGCGCGGAGCAAACGACGCAAGAATCACACTTATCATAAATAGCCATCTAAGCAGCTCATTTGCTCCCAATAAAGGGTAAATCAAACCAACATAAACAATCAGCGCAAGTAGCGTAGCAACAAGAGAACGCTTAAGGTTGAGCTTCATTACATAATGCTTGTTACACGCTAGGCAGGTGTTGACCTTGCTAAAAATACTTTTCCAGTAACTATTTTGTGTGCTTTCGCAATGTGGGCACTTCATATAAATATCACCTCGAATTTGTATGTATCTTGTTTTATTTTTAACACTTCAATAAAGGCATCCAACTCAATGTCATAATGACCGATATTTAACTCAGAGATAATGGTCGGAAAAGGCCCTGAAGCACGAACGAAATCGAAAAATACCCTTTGGCTGTTCTCATCAATTGAAATGGTTTTAATATTTTTCCAAATAAACCGAATTAGATAAGGTTCAGTACCAAAATGAATGCCTAAATCGTCGATTTTTAGTTGGCGCGTTTGCAATGCCTTATCACCAAAATAAAACATCGTTCCTAGCATCGGTGCTAATACTATAAGGAAGTAGGCAACCCCCTCTTTTCTGTTGCCCCCACCTTCGTACGCTTCAATATTCAAGATGACGTAAAGAGACAACAAAAACATGGGCACTGCAATCAAGTAGAGCGCCCAAATAATGCGTTTTTTGTTCTTAAATATTAAATCCATAAAACCACTGTAGATTCTTTATAAGGCCGCCTACAAGGCGGCATACCTATTACAATTTAAAATCGTTAGTAGACAAATCTGAAGCAATCACACCTTTGAGCTTAAGCTTGCTATTACTAGAAATAATAATTTCAGTATCTTTCCCAATTTGCTTAGCCTTACCAATAAACTCTTCGACTTCAGAGAGTACGGCACCTCTAATCTTGAGCTTGTCTTCCCCAATAACAAAATCTTTGATTACATCAGCCCCCTCACTAATTATGAAAGTATCAAATCCGCCGCCGCCTTTCAAAATATCATTACCGAATCCACCGTTTAATCTGTCATTTCCTTTACCACCTTTTAAAAAATCATTTCCCCTCCCTCCTTTTAAAAGATCTTTGCCATTTCCTCCACTTATAGTGTCGTCGCCATTTTCTCCGAAGATTCTGTCGTCGCCCGCTCCTCCGTTTAGCCGATCATGAGATTTTCCGCCAATAATTAGATCATCTCCTCCTCTCGACGATACATAAACGCCATCACTCTTGGTAATTGTTATTGAATCATTTCCATCACCAGTTCTAATTGAACCGAAACTGCTAATTCCCGCGACCTCATCTAATCCCAAATTAAAATAAGTATCTGTATCTATATTCCTCATATCTAAGCTGTTACCCGACAACTCCTTTTCAATAATTCGAATACCATTTTGCAATTTAGTAACTTTGTGACCATCCTCAGATGCCAGAACCATCACATTATAAGCGTCTTTAGTTTCTTTAACTCCAAAGTTATCTTCCGAATCATACGTCAACGTATCTAATACCAATGAACCACCAACAAGGAAATTTTCTTGATTTTTTGCAAGGGTAATTGAAACAATGCCCATCTCTATTAAGCTTTGCGTTTCATCGTCATCAACTTTAGCATTCCGATTTTTATCCACCCATACACCCACTTTTGAGTAAGCGCCGTCAAAAGCATCAAGCAGCTCATCGTTATTGCGATCCAAAGTTCTTAATCCGTCTAGATCAGTTTTATTAGGCCCAGCTAGATGGGATATGGAAAATTCATAATAGTCATCAAGACTTCCGCTGTCGTTAAGATCAATAAACAAAATTCCATCATCTCCATTGACCCACGACACCCTCTCTTCGTATCCATCATTATCGAAATCAATAAAGGTTTTTGAATTTTCAATTTCTATCATTTCCAATCCGTCACCATCCAAATCAAGAATGATAGGAGGCATATGGGTACATACACCAGCTACACACCTGAAACGATCGAACGAATCGGAAAAGGTATTTCCGTCGCTATCATAGATGTCTGTGTTAAATTGCTCATCAATAAAATCTGCAATTTCCATTCTATTTAGGTTTCTTTCTACTATAGTCGCTACTCCATATGCTGCGACAGCACCCATCATAGCCGCAAGTGCGGGTGCAGTAATCGCTCCAGCCGCAGCAGTTACTCCCAATCCAACCAAAGTTCCTGATATCAAAGCTCCAGCTTCTGCCCAAGCCGCATTATAGTTGGCAGCTATTAGATGCTCAGACAGTTGAGCTCCACCATTTAGAACACCAATCCATAAATTTAAACCAGAAATCAGGCTATTTAGTTTATGCAAATCAGATGCTCTATAATTTGAAGCCAACAGATCTGTTTTTAATGCCATAACTTCAGTTAAAATATTTGATACAAAAATTGCCATATCTCGCTGAGAATGCATATCCATAAGAGGTTCCTGACTCTTATTTCCATCGTTAGCTTGACTGGAGCCACCTCCGCCACCTCCATCGTAATCATCATAGCTATAATAGTCATAAGAAACGTAAGGATCGTAATCCCAATCCCAATCATTTCTGGACGGTGGGGAGTAATAAACAGTATATGTATCCCAGCCTCCGCAGCTATTGTCTTGAGAGCTACAAGCATAAGCGTTGTTAACCGTCCAACGTACACCGCTTATAATTGGCTTTGAAGCTAGGTTATAGGCTCCATCCTCGTCATAAAATGTTTCGTTTACGGAGATATTAAGACCCACTGGAATTGCAACACATGCCATAGCAAGTGAAAGTTTTGATAATTTAAAATTCATAATATCCTTATACTCTTTTATTTTTTAGTATTAACTCTTCAACTTTCTGCCAAAAATAAAAAGTTTCATCACAAACAAATAAGATTGACTCCCTATTTAAATACTTCTGAACCGAAAAAACACCCAATGAACTCAAGTTAAACATCACATCCAAATTCAATTTTGAATCTGAATCAACACACCCCTGACTAAAAACTGGTTTACAAATTATTTTATTCAGGACATACAACTCACTTTCACTAAAACCACATGCAAAATTAAACTTAGACTCAATAGCCGCCTTAAATTCATCTTTCAAATCATTAAATTCTAAATAAAAATCCCTTTGCCAACTCATAGCCTCCAACCAATAATGGTGACAATGGTATTTATAACTACCAATATCGCAACTAGACAAGAATTCTTTATAAGAATTTTGTTCACCACCCAATCTAAAAGTCGAAAAATGCACATTAGCCAAAAAGTCAATATCGCTACGAAAAGCCAAAACATCGTAAATAAGTCGCGAAGTTCTACCGTTACCATCTATGAATGGATGTATCCTCAATAATGTCGCGTAGCTATTAATTGCCTTTTCAGCAATGGGAATAGAAGGGTCATTGATATAATGAAGTAAATCTTTAAGGTGAGCATTAAGCTTTTCAGGCGGAGGTGTAATATACTCAGCAAGCTCATAAGATGTTCCAATCCAACTTTGAGCATTTCTAATGTAACCTCCCCTTTTATTTTCCGAAGTCAAAGCTTTATTGGATTTTGATAGATCTAATAAGGTTATTTTTTCTTTTCCACTCAGATTACATCTGTAAATATCAAATGTCTCAATCTGAGATTTGAGTAAATAAGCATCTAAATCAACATTTAACCCATGACAGTAGGTTAGAGCTAATTTTTTTCGTGATACTCCCCTAGCTCTCTCTAAACAAACATTGCCAGCTATGTAACGTCGCAGTAAAAACCTCAAGCATTTGTCGCTTTCCTTCGTAATATCCAATTCCATTTGGCGCTTCTCAAAAAACATCAGAACAAAGATGGTAACCATTCACACCATAATGTCAACAAAAAAAGAAAATTAAATCAATCGTAAAAAACCTCATCTAAGAGCAAGCAACATAGAAAATATAAACTAAGGTCAAAAAAAGCACCTGAAACTCCAAAAGCAAGTTTAGACTATTTGTTGTTTGTGCTATGCGTGAGCGGATACATTAATTTCCCAATAAAAAATACGATTAACCCAATCGACTAAATCAAATGTTGCTATTGGCAACCCTCTGCTACTTTTTAATAACCCATTATGCTTTTGACATAGCACTACAGGACAGACACTATGCATATATCCCACTACGTTAAGCTCACGGCGATCGCCAGTATCGTCTCATTGAGCCTTTCACAATCAGCAATCGCAGATGATCATAAAAAAGTTAGCAAACCCAGCGGTGCTATTGGCATGGGCAAAGTCGCCCCTCACCAAGCGAAAACCAATTTGTTCTGGTGGCCGAATACATTGGACTTATCTTCTCTTCGCGACCATGACAAACGCTCGAACCCATTAGGAGAAGACTTTAACTATGCCAAAGCCTTCGCCAAGTTGGATATGGCAGCGTTAAAAGAAGACATCAATCACGTTCTTACTGATTCTCAAGACTGGTGGCCCGCAGATTGGGGCAACTACGGCCCGTTTTTTATTCGTATGACATGGCACGCAGCAGGCACGTATCGTACCCACGATGGCCGTGGAGGCGCTGGCGGCGGTCAGCAGCGGTTCGATCCTCTTAACAGTTGGCCCGATAATGCCAGCTTAGACAAAGCACGCAGACTGCTATGGCCTGTTAAGCAAAAGTACGGTGAGCATATCTCTTGGGGGGATTTGATCGTGCTTGCCGGTAACGTTGCACTTGAGAATATGGGATTCGAAACTTACGGTTTCGCCGCAGGCCGCGATGACGACTGGGAACCAGATTTAGTGTATTGGGGCCCCGAAGTTGAAATGCTTGCCAGCGATCGTCGCAATGAAAAAGGTGAGCTGCAAAGACCGTTGGCTGCGGTGCATCAGGGCTTGATTTATGTTAATCCTGAAGGCCCAGGTGGCGTGCCCGATCCGCTCGCATCGGCAAAAAACATTCGTGAGTCTTTTGGCCGCATGGCAATGAACGATGAAGAAACCTTTGCCCTCATTGCTGGTGGACACACCTTCGGCAAAGCCCATGGCGCTAAAAAACCTGATGACTGCGTTGGTCCGGAGCCAGGCGCAGCGCCTATTGAAGAACAAGGGTTTGGGTGGAAAAATTCCTGTGGTAAAGGCCACTCTGAAGACACCATTACCAGTGGACTAGAAGGATCATGGACACAATCACCGACACGATGGACATCGTTGTATTTGTCTAACCTTCTTAACAATGAATGGGAGCAAACCCGCTCGCCTGCTGGGGCGATTCAGTGGATCCCAAAAGATGGGGCAATGAAGAACTCGACACCTGACGCCCATGTTGAAGGCAAGTTCACCACGCCTATCATGTTCACAACCGATTTAGCACTGAAGATGGATCCTGAGTATCGAAAAATTGCTGAGCGTTTTCTCGCCGACCCACGTGAATACCAACAAGCCTTCGCCAAAGCGTGGTACAAGCTTACTCACCGTGATATGGGGCCAAAGTCGAATTATCTTGGCGATGCATATCCCAAAGAAGATTTTCTTTGGCAAGATCCGGTTCCAGCAGCAGAATTTAAGCCCATTAAAGATAAAGACGTGAAAGCACTGAAAAAAGACATTCTAGCTTCAGGTTTAAGTGTGCAGGAACTCGTTCGTGTAGCGTGGGGAGCTGCAGCGTCGTACCGTGACGCCGATATGCGTGGTGGCGCAAACGGTGCCAGAATCGCCCTAGCGCCGCAAAAAGACTGGGCAGTGAATAATCCTCAAGAAGTCACTAAAGTCATTAACGCACTAAAAGATATTCAAGCGCGCTTTAACAAAAAAGCCTCTGGCGGAAAAGGGGTTTCCCTTGCCGATCTTATCGTGCTGGGTGGCGCAGCAGCCATTGAAAAAGCCGCGAAAGATGCTGGGTTTGATGTCACCGTGCCATTCAAACCCGGTCGTACCGACGCGACACAAGCGCAAACTGATGAGCACTCATTCTCATTCTTAGAAGTAAAAGCCGACGGTTTCCGTAACTACTATACCAACGACTTTTACTTACCCCCAACCGAAGCTCTTGTTAACCACGCTGATCAGCTAGCGTTAACTGTGCCTGAAATGACCGTTCTCATTGGTGGAATGCGTGCATTAGGTGCTAACGCAGACGGCAGTAAACACGGTGTATTAACAAATAGTCCTGGTACATTGACCAACGATTTCTTTGTTAACCTGCTTGATATGGCAACCATGTGGCGTAAAACCGATGACGGTTACTTGTATGAAGGCGTTGACCGAAAAACCGGTAAGGTAATGTACACCGCGACCCCCGTTGATTTGATTTTCGGATCCAGCTCAGAGCTACGTGCGGTGGCAGAAGTGTACGCATTCGACAACGCAAAGCAGCGTTTTGTTGATGATTTCGTCAAAGCATGGAGCAAGGTCATGCAAAACGACCGCTTTGATTTGAAATAAAAAACATCGTTATGTAACGATAAATAGACAAAGGCGGAATCTCTTTCCGCCTTTTCTTTAACTGCACATTCAGGTTAATATTATTACCCAAAACAGAAAAGGAAGTCTTTAGTATGTTCGATGGTTTTCTCATATCTTCCACAAATACTACGCTAACCATGCGCGCCATCAAACGCGCACTCGCGGCATTGTTTCACACCTTGATCGTATTCATGTGCGCACTCAGTTATAGCGCTACAACACAAGCGCAATCTGCCACAATGAGCGACGATGAATTGCGTAAGCGGGCGACTTCGTCGGTTGGTACCATTCCTAGCAGCATGCCAGACAGCAAAGCAGATACCCCCGCGCTTATCACGCTAGGCGAAAGCCTGTATTTTGAAACGGCACTATCGGTCAACCGCACGCAATCTTGCAATTCCTGCCATAACATTCTGGATGGCGGGCAAGGTGTTGATAACTTGAAAACCTCACCGGGTGCACTGGGCGAAAATGGTCGTAGAAACGCCCCCACAACGTGGAATGCCGGGTTTCAATTTGCGCAAAACTGGGATGCGGGTGCCTCGTCATTGTCAGATCAAGCTGGTCGTCCAATTTTGGATAAAAAAGAAATGGCAATGCCCTCCGAAGCAGAGGCCGTGGCAAGACTCCAACCAGATTATCAAGAGGCATTTAAACGTGCATTTCCTGATGCAGCAGAGCCGTTAACATTCGAGAATATTACCAAAGCGCTTGCCGCTTTTCAGCGTACGCTAATCACGCAAGACCGTTTTGATCGTTTTCTCAATGGCGATAACAACGCACTGACCGCGCTTGAGAAAAAAGGCTTTGTTCAGCTTCAAAAAAATGGCTGCTTAAGTTGCCACAGCGGGCCTTTGATGGGCGGGCAGTTCGTCATGAAGTTAGGTGTGGTTGTGCCGTATCCTAACACCGAAGATAAAGGCTTCGCCGAAGTCACAGGCCGTAAAGATCATAACTTTCTGTTTAAAGTTCCCATGCTTCGAAACGTAGCCAATACCGCGCCTTACTTTCATGATGGAGACGGCAAAACCCTTGAAGAAGCGGTTTTCCTAACAGGCTGGCACCAGTTTGGTAAAAAACTCAGCGACGAAGAAGTTGAGAGCATCAGTGCATTTTTACGCAGCTTGAATAATGAAAAGCGTTTTACGCCTTCTGACAAGAACAATCTTAACGAATCATAGCACCTTAAAGCAGGTAGAGGCTGTTTATCGAAAAGCCATTGTCTAAGTCGCTTTGACCTCTAAAATGTGCGCCATTTCAATCACCTATTCCAGAGCAGTATTATGTCAACATCGCTTTTTTTCAGAATGGGGGCTGTAAGCGTATTATCTCTTTTTCAGCTTTTTTCATTCTCTGTCGCGTCTGCTTCTACAGAACCGTCCCATCAGGAAGACACTCACCACCATGACCATGATGAGGGTGAACATGTAGAACGAATTGTGATTCAAGCAACACGAACAGGCCGAATTGCGGATGAAGAACCAACCAGAGTGGAACTCATCAACCGAGAAGAAATTGAAGAGAAAGCCGCCATGCGACCGGGTAATATTTCTATGCTCGTTGCCGAAACAGGTGGCGTTCGTATGCAAACCACCTCCCCGGCTTTAGGAAGTGCGAATATTAGGCTGCAAGGTCTTTATGGTCGTTACACACAATTGCTGGCAGACGGGTTACCCCTGTATGGTAATCAAGCGGCATCTATCGGCTTGTTGCAGATTCCTCCTACCGATCTCGGTCACGTTGAAATTGTCAAAGGCTCGGCGTCTTCATTGTACGGAGGCTCCGCGCTGGGCGGGCTCATCAATTTGGTCTCACGCCGTCCGGGGTCAGAGTTTGAAGCAGAAACATTATTGAATACGACAACCCGAAACGGTCAAGACATCACAGCCTATTTAGCCGCGCCAATAAATGATCAACTTAGTACGTCCATCACGGCAGGTGCGCACAGGCAACAAGCGCAAGACATCGACGGCGATAATTGGATTGATTTAGCGGGATACGACAGACTAACTGTCAGACCTCGTGCATTTTGGGAAGGAGAAAAAGACGAATCTTTATATGCCACCATCGGGTTCATGACTGAAAATCGAGAAGGAGGCACGCTACGTGAGCAAACACTTGCCAGTGGTGAAACCGTTTATCAAGCCCAAGATTCACAGCGGGTCGATGCCGGTATAAAATTCGACACACCGCTATCGGAACGTCTTACGCTTAATGTTAAAGCGTCTGCCATGGTTCAAGACCATGACCATGAATTCGGTGAAATCATGGAAATCGACCAGCATGAGAGCTATTTGGTAGAAAGCAGCATCACCGGGTATTCAGACAACTCAGATTGGATTGTCGGGTTGGCATTTCAATCAGATCAATTTAGCTCAGATACCTTTCCGGTATTCGATTTTTCTTACCACGTCCCCGGCCTGTTCTCTCAGCTAGACTATGAATGGAACGACCAAATGACTACCTCTTTGAGTGCTCGTGTTGACGATCACAGTGAGTATGGAGCACAGTTTAGTCCTCGTATTTCACTGCTTTATCGTCCAGGTGATCTAACGGTTAGAGGCTCATACGGCAAAGGTTTCTTCGCACCAACGCCGTTTGTAGAAGAGATTGAAGCGACAGGCTTATCACGACTTGAACCACTTGATGGCATTCATGAAGAAAGAGCCGAAACCGCGTCTGTCGATGTGACCTATCTGATAGGCAATATTGAAACAAGCTTAACGCTATTTGCATCCAACGTGGATAATGTCACTGAAATCATCTCTAGTGATAACCTGACTCCCAATGATCTACCACGCGTACAACTTATTAATGCCGAAGGCGAAAGCCAGATTCGCGGAACGGAGTTGTTACTTCGTTACTATTGGAAAGACATAAAACTTACCGGAAGCTATTTGTATTTGGATGCTACAAAAGCCGCTGCTGACCATTCAGGTAGACAAACCATTGCACTAACACCTCGCCACTCCGCAGGTTTTGTGGCTATGTGGGAGCAACACGGCAACTTTCGGGTCGGGTTCGAAGCTTACTACACTGGCACGCAACGCGTAGACGACAACCCATATATCACTGAAAGCTCACCATATTGGCATTTAGGATTGCTAGGCGAAATAACACATGGACGTGCAAGTTGGTTTATCAACTTAGAGAATTTACTGAACGTAAGGCAAACCGATGAACATCCTTTGCTTCTTCCACAACAATCTCAAAGTGGCCAGTGGACGACAGACATTTGGTCTCGTAACGATGGTTTTATTGTTAACGCTGGCGTACGTATAAAGTTTGGAGATTAAGGTAAGCAGAATGCTTACACCAAACGGCAATTGTGCCCACAAAATAACGTGGGCACAGGCTTAGTCGGTGAATGCGCTTTACTTACGTAAACGCTTGCTGGCCAACAACCCACATGCACCTAGCAACATAAGCACGAATACCGATGGCTCTGGGATTTGGCGAAATGAAATGGAAACAGCCTGACCAGAGATGTAAATCTCTGAATCAAAGTTCGAGTTATCTAAATCACGGGAATAACTAAAATCGATATCTTCGATTGGTCTCAAATGCCAGTTTACAGGCAAGCTTGTATATTGGCCGCCATTGTGCAGAAAGCCGACACTTAAAGATTCGTAAAATATTGGGCCAGCCGCATCAAACCAAGAACTATCGATATCAATAATCTCTCGAGACGTTTGGTCGACTGTATCGATATCAGCGTCGAGGTTATTTAACCAACTTGCGCTGGTAAACGCTGGCATATCAAAAAAGATGTTGTCATCTTTATACGTCGTCACGTAGCCATTGTCTGAAATTTGCGGTGTGCTTGGGCGGTAACTAAAGGTAGCATGCACGATGTCGCCGACGCTAACACTTTTATTCCAATAGTCATTGCTATTATCAGCAACATAATTAACTTCGAACGCGATATCCCATACTAATAATGCAGCATGAACAGACTGGCTGCTTACAAATGCGAAAGCGAAGAAAAGCATGTTACGAACAATACGAAGGGCTCTCATTAATTACTCCTAAATGAGGCTAATTCTATAAACGCAGCTTTCAAGCAAATACGATGCCAGTATAAATTATGTTTATAGTCAATCAGTTAGCCAACAATGTACAACACTTTCTGCAACTGTGTAAATATATTCGACAGGTAAGAAAAGGCGTTAACGCGCAGTATTAACGGGTATGCTCAAAAAACTCCATTTCAAATCGAAGCAGTGTCAATTTGGCTTGTATCAATTCGGATTCGTCATCGTAAAAGTAGCGAAGCTCTTGTTTTAAACGTGATGTATCATTCATCGCCGCGCTCAATGATTGCAGAACAGTTAACCTAACCAGCTCACTGTCGCTGTACTTTGATTGAGCGATGTAGTCTATGGCACGATTCACACGTTGAGGATCGTCCTCTAACGCTTCAATTGTATTAGCAAGTGTATGAATAGCGTAACTATGGCTCATTTCATCACGCTGGCTTGCTACATCAAGCACTTCTTTAAAAAATTGCGGAGAAACGATTTCTGGATGTTCCTCCAAATACCGCTCGATATCATCAAATTGCGCCAACACATCCCCTTGCGCATTATACAATTGACTCACCAATTTCTGCTCGATGAGAAGCGCGATTTCATCATTTTGGTATGCCGTCAATTCTGGATACTGCGATGGATCAAGACCGATATAGTCAGCCAAGGCTAACAATGATTGGTTTAACTCCTGACTATGCTTTGCCGCACTTTCATCATGAAGGTTTTGTGGGTGATCGTGACTTTTATTTGTAGGTAATAGCACTTCAACAGACGTGCCTTCGCGATCAATGTGTAGGTGAGCAGTGTCTAGCCGCTCGCTGTTAGGTGTCTTTTCTACCCTGTGAAAATCCTGTTTTGTGGTCAGCACGTTCTCTGGTTGAATAAATGGCTCATCTACATCAGAGTCAGATAACCATAAATAACCAGCCATAAGTGCCATGGCACACACAAAGCCAGATATAAAATAGCGTGCTCGGGGAAAAACCGATTCCATATTACTTATTCGTTTAATAGAAATAAGGATAGATAAAACACAATTTCACCGTGTTTGTGTATAGAGGGAATCGTCGAACAAGTTATGTTTACAAACTCTTCCCTCTACGCATTAATTAATGAATATCGAAGCGAACGCCCTGACAGCCATTATTATTATATGCCGTACCGGCACTTTTGATAGACCAGAAAACTTCACCGCGCGTAGAATTTGCATTCGTGGGTGTGAATTTTCTTGTGCAAGTTCGGGTTTTCTTATTGTTCCAAACTGGCTTACCTTGTTTAAGCTTTACAAAGGTATAATCCAATTCCATTTTATACTCTTCGCCAATATTGGCGCTCAGGTCAGGATAGAAGCCATGACCATACCCAGCAGTTAGGTTTTGTTTTCTTCTTTCGTTGAATACAACCGTGTTATCGCTAAGTCTCGTGATTTTTAGCTTTACTGCCGCAACAGTGTAACCACCACGGTTACAGTAAAAGATCATTGACTGATTGCCGCGAGTGGTATTCGCCCAGTTATGTGGCGCAACTTCACGCCAAATTTCACAGTCTTGTTTTTTTCCTGAAAAGTAACCACCGTCTGTCGCTGCCGAGCTAGTCTGAAGACCCGCGCCTAGAAGCAAAACAGCAGAAATACCTTGAACTAATGCTTTTATTTTTTGCATTTTTCTCACTACTCTATGTCCATAAGTTAATATGTGCGTTCAATAACCTGTTGCAAAACGGGTTATTGAACGAACGAGTATACGCGAAAAGATGAACTTAGTGGTCTAAACAGGATATATTTGTGGTTTTCGCAACTTTTAGCCACTAATCGCGGCCAAATTTAGAGCGCGTAATAGGTTTAACCCACTGCCACAAACGAACATACATCATACATCATACATTGCTTATGCTCATGGTCTGCCAATCATCATGAAGTTCAGCCCCTTGCTTTTGATAAAATGCTTTCGCCATATGATTGCTTTTTAGCACTTCCCATTTCATTTTTTTGCCTCCGTTGTCTTTACAAAGCTTACGTGCATGGGTCATCAACGCTTGACCAAGACCAGAACCTCGACTTGCTTTGCTAATAAACAATTCTTTTATCACCATCCAAGGTGACAGATCATAAGTAAACGGTTGGTAAAAATAGACTAATATCCCCTCTATCGTCCCATTTACATCGCCCACTAAGATGCCAAATTGTCTCTGTTCAATATATCTGTGATGTAAATCCTCCAGTGTGACCGCGAAGTTATCAGCGTAGCCTTCAAATTCTGCAAGTTGCTTCATCAATTCCAGCACGCGCTCACAATCTTGTCTGTCTGCCGCTCTTATCCTAACGTTATTCATCTTTCACCAACTCGAACCCTTCGTCTAACCAACCCGTTACGCCGCCAATCATTTTTTTGACTGGTCGACCTAACCGTGCAAGTTTTATCGCGGCTTTTTCCGTTGCATTGCAGTGTGGACCAGCACAATACACCACGAACAATGTATCAGCGGAATAGCCCGCAAGACTGGCTTCCGATATCTGTGAGTGTGGCAACATAGTCGCATCTTTGATGTAACCTTCTTTTGCGATATCGAGACTGCGTACGTCTAGCAATACGAAATCAAATAGTCCGTTATTCATCGCATAATGCACATCCCAACAATCTGTCTCGAAAGACAGCTGACGCTGAAAATGCAAAAGCGCATCTTCTGACTTTGCAGCTTTGGGTCTTGCTACCATTGAATACATGTTTGCTCCTCCTTTTTGTCAGCATTGTGATTATGTCGTGCTTACCCACTAGACAGTGACTGTCTAAAAAGACAATATTAGATTACTTTTAGACATTATAATGTTGACGATGCGCGCCACGATATTACTGCCTGAACAGCTGTCTCTTTTTGAAATCGCCTGTGCGATTGAGTTGTTTGCCCTACCCCGTCCTGAGTTTTCGAGTTGGTACACTACACGTGTCGTGTCTTATGAAAACGCGCCAATCAACGGACTCTGCAACACTCAGTTTGTCTGTGAGCACATTAACCGCTTACCTGAATGTGAACTATTAGTGATTCCCTGTTACCCAGTGGAAAATACCGCTGTAAACGAGGTGATGGCAGAAGATATTTTGCAACATGTACAAAAAGGAGGGCGCGTCATTAGCTTCTGTTCGGGCACGTTTTTACTGGCGGAATTAGGCTTACTTGAAGGCAGAATCGCGACAACCCATTGGCAGTACGCAGCGACCTTTCAATCTCGCTATCCACATATACCATTCAAAGATGATATTCTTTATGTGTACGATGGAACCCTAGGCTGCTCTGCTGGCAGTGCCGCCGGAATTGATTTAGGCATAGAGGTCATTCGCCAAGACTTTGGTTACGCCGTGGCGAATTCAGTAGCCCGACGTTTAGTGCTTCCTGCACACCGTAATGGAGGCCAATCACAATTTGTGTCGCCTGCTACTCCCAATACGCTCTCATCCTTATCTTCTGCACTAGAATGGGCAGTGACCCATTTAGCCGACCATCCCACGGTTGAAGACATGGCACAAAAGGCGCACATGACCCGACGTACTTTCGACAGACACTTCATCAAGCAGTTTAATATGACCCCATTGAACTGGCTTCAAGACAGAAAAATAGAAACGGCACAACGCTTACTTGAAACCTCCGACTTTAATTTAGATCGCATAGCCGAGTTATCGGGATACAAAAGTGCGATCACACTGCGACACAATTTTAAGCAGCGCCTCACGATTTCACCAATAGAATACCGAGAACAGTTCAAACAGGCGTAAAACCTATAAACCCTATAAATAACAATATGTTGGCTTGTTAAAACGTCTAAAATTTATCTAATTTTACATGAAATTAGATTTTTCATAGGACGTATCGCTGCTCGATTTTTTACCTTGAATGACGCTGAAATAATTCAAGCTTATTACGCTCGCGCCTTGTCGCCGCGTGAAACATTAGGATATCAATCGAGTGAAAATTAAAACCCAAACCCATGTTGCTGCAATATTTTTATGCAGTGTAATCTCCACTGCCTATGCAAACCCTAATTACATTGAGCCTCCAATGGTACTTATTCCTAAAGGAACATTTCTGATGGGAAGTGAGCATGGTAGAGCAAATGAACGCCCAGTCCATCAAGTTGACATCGCTCCTTTTATGATGGGCAAGTACGAAGTCACACTGAAAGAATATGGGAAATTTGTAAAAGCAACAAAACATACGCCGAAGAATGAAAGCGCAAATAAATGTATGCGTTTTAATAAAAAGAACAGTGAAGGTATCGGCCCCCCAATAACATTAGAAGAAGGGAATTGGGATACACCTGAATATGCCCCAAGTGCATTTCACCCAGTATTATGTGTAAGCACTGACGACGCCAAAGCTTACGCTGTGTGGCTTTCGGCACAAACAGGTAAACGTTACCGTCTTCCCACTGAGGCTGAATGGGAATACGCAGCCCGAGCAAACTCCACAACCACCTACTTTTACGGCGATAGTAAAACGCAACTTTGCGAATATGGAAACGTCTACGATCAGCGCGGAAAAGCTTACATTGAACGCCACTTCAACCAAGCTGGTACCTATGCTCCGTGTGATGATGGCTCCGAATTCACAGCCGTAGTGGGAACTTATAAAGCCAATGCATTTGGACTGTATGACACCATAGGAAACGTGAGCGAGCTCACCGCCGATTGTGAGCACCACACCTATGATGGTGCACCACAAAATGGTACTGCGTGGATTACAGATTGCGACCTTTTCCGCGAACAAAATATCATGCAGATTCATCGCGGCGGTTCATATGGACTGTGGTCTCCTCCCTCTCGGATAACATCAGCTTCACGCCATCACGTAGGCACTGATTTGCGCACGAGCTTAGGGAATGGCTTCCGTCTTGCACTTGATTTCGATCACGCGACAGCTTTACATACAATAGATACAGAATTCGAAAAAGACTTAAAAGCCGCACAAGCCGCCGCATTGACAGCTCGGCAGCGTTTACCCAAGTTTCCAAGTCCGCCAACGAACGCTTTTTTAATCGAAGATAAAGAAACGGATGCCATTCAACTCCGATGGCAGACTAACGAAAGCCAAATTGGCACGACTTTCAATATTTACCGAAGCCACACGATCGGCGGTGAAATGGAAAAAATCGCATCGAATATCATAAAGCATACATACACCGATCATTCTCCCAAGAATAGAAGGCATAAATATCAAATCGCGGCAGTGGTTAACCAACAAGAAAGTTTACTAAGCCAATCCGTTTATTCTAGTGATGTGATAAAAACAATCCCTGCAACAATACAGGCAGAAGATTTCAACAATATGCACAATGCAAGCATTGGCGAAGTTACCCATAAAGAAACGAACCAACCGAGCCTCACCTTAACGGGTTCAAACGGAATCATGAAGTACAGTTGGACTGAATATAAAATTCAAGTGCCAAAGGGTGGTCGCTTTCAGCTCCATTATAACATCGCGAGTGCCAGCGGAAGTAAAGGGTTTAATCTGATCATGAATAGCCTTGAAAAAGGTACGTTCTCCATCCCCAACACTGGAGGGTGGCGCAAGTGGAAAACAGTCGTATCTGACGCCATTCAGTTACACCAAGGCGAACACACCATTCGAATACTCGCTATCGACAATCAGTGGAAGCTAGATTGGTTTGCATTTGAAAAAGTGGATAGCGAATTGGCTGTGAAGTAGTAACTAGGAGCGTAGGTCATTATACACATTGCGCCCCGTTAGATGGATTGGTCAGCATATGATCTGGCACTGTTAATAACAGAGCGAGATCACGCCTGATAGACTCTCATTTACCTTGAGTTCAACTGGTAAATACAACTGCGAAAGCAGGGAAGTCCAGTATGAGCTAATCTATTTTAAGTATGTGGAAATAGTTCACAAAAAATAGTGTCGTGCCAATATATAGTCTGAGACACGGTTTAGGAAATGCGAGCGTCCCTTCACTTTTTGACTCTGAAAGACTCTGTGCGAATAGACAGCATCTGGTTATTCGCACAGAGTCAAGAAATAGGAAAAGTTTCTCCATATTAAATTAACGGTATGACCGCCTCCAAACTAACCTTAGTAATGGGATTATGTTTGGGAGAATAGAATAACAAAGCTAGTAGAAACTCTGGGTATTGATATCGCTAAAAACGTGTTTCAGGTTTGTTAGATGCCAAAAAGGAGTTTGAGTCATGGAAGAAGTATTTGCATTTGCTGATGAGAGCGGCACATCCAAAGGATGCCCTTGCTACACAATAGGCATAATTGCAATTCCCAAAAGCTACTTCGTAGAATTTAATCAGAAAATTTCTGATATATATGACAGAAGTGGTCTGCAAGGGGAGATAAAATGGGAAAAAGTTAGAAAAAGTGCAGGCCAAATTAATCTATGTATCGATACATTGAGATTTGTCTTAACAAGCCCCGTGTCATTTCATGCCATTGCGGTATCCAAACAACCTTACCGAAAGTGGCATAGCAATGAAGAAGCGGCTTTTTACACAACTTATGACTATCTTATCCGCGAAAGCAGCCGTTCTAAAAACGCAAAAATTACTGTATTTGCAGATCAGAAATCTAACTCCTATGCGAAGTAACATGAAGTTATGCAAATCATAACAAACCATATGTTAGCGAAACTTCCAACATCTTCAAAAGTACACCATGTTGCGATGGAAGATTCCAGGTATCATTGGGGCTTACAAGCAGTAGATATTTTAACTGGTGCCGTTAACAGCAGTTACCAATTGTACTTTCAACCTTCAGCTCAAATGCAGCCCGCGAAGAAAATTGCTATCAAAAAAATGGCAAGGCTTTTAGGCTGGGACTCATTAGCGTACGATACAATGCCAAACAAGGATTTTAATATTTGGCACTTTCCTTTTGAGACACGAGCCATTCCTGCTACAAAACAAGTTGTGCCTAATTTGTCGGTAGCTAATGTAAGTCGCGAAGATTTTGACCGGTATATGACACTTAACAAACAACTATAGTTGTTCGCTGGCGCTCGCTGGGACAATAACACGTAGGCTCAGTCGCGTTGCTTCCTTTTTTAGCCTACGTATTATTGCCCCTAAGGTGGGCATTCAGATTCTAGGAGGTTTTAGTGACGGAATTCGCAATTCATTATTTAAATGACGCAGGTGAAAACAAGATTGATATTCATTATTTTGGTGGTGATGCTTTTTTTTCACTCATCGATATCCTATCGATTTTAAATCACAAGTCTCCTATAGATTCTTCATTTGTAAAAAGTATTGTGAAAAATTTAGACAAGGATGAATACTACCAATTCGAGGAGAGTGTCTACGTTAACCAGCCTGGTCTGCTAAGGATCTTTTCTCTTGACGAAAGTTCTGATTCAAAAAAATTAAGACGTTGGTTGTACCATGAGGTCATACCTTCTTTAATTAAGTATGGAACTTATCCCTCAGAAATAAAATTTTCTAATACTGTATTGATTGATACTAACAGGGGACCAATCTCGTTAAGAGAACTAAATCGCTTCTTAACTACACTAAACGCTTTATATACACTCGCGGTCACTGAGCTTGGCTGTTCCACAACCTCTATAATTGTAAATCAGCAAGAGCTTAAACAAGCGAATGAACTAGCAAAAAAAATGCGAAAGATTCTATCGAAAACATCTGAAAATCAATTAGCCGCATATTCACTTATTCAATTGCCCTATGAGCAAGAGCTTACTTTTACGAATATACGTAGGCGCAATCCATTGGATATCGTCTTCTCTGGGGTTTCTATAGCATTAGTTGTTGCTCTTATAATATCTGGAGGGAAGTTTGAATTAGGTTTAACAAAACTTAAAATCGAGCTACCTCCACTTGGGGAAGGGATCGCAAAAATTAAAAAAGGGTTATCAAAAGAAACCCCCAAGAAGTAAACACTTAACAAACAACTATTGTCACTCACTGCGTTCGCTGGGACACATAGTTAGGCGTAATGAAACGAGAAATAATGAAAGCTCCAAGTAAAAGTAAAACCACGGAATTAAGAGAACTCTTAAAAGATGCACGTTGGGGCATCTGGCTTTTTGTTGGACTAAATCTGCTCGTTTTAATCTTCTTTTTGCTCGATGGCATTTACAACGAATTTGTATTTGTATTGCTTTTTATTCAAGTACTACTTCTAGTAGTGTGGTTCTTACCTGTATTTTGCTTTCAAGTGTTTTACAAAAAGTTAAGAGTCAAATTTGCTATATACAAAGCCCTAGCCTCGTACAAAGAAGCAGTGAATCATTTTTCGTGGTAACGATACATAACAAGCGCCTCAACTCTGACAATGTAAAATTGTCATGGTTTTGGCAAACAACGGAAAAAGCAATGCCAACACATTGCGTGTTAGGCGGGCGTTACGTACTTGTCAGTAATTGAGAGAAAATCTATTTTTAATACAACCTTATTCACGTCTTTAGTTTTCTTGTTATCAAGCACTTTCGGTACGTATTGGGTATTGCTACAAATTGACACTGGTGTCGAAGGAATAGGGCGCAGAGATTCGGCTCCCGAGTATTACTTGGTTGCGGGGTTAGTTGTAGTAGCTGGTTCTACTTTTTACCTCATTAGAGAAGTGCTTTTTTCAGTTATTTCTCCACAGTCCTTTTGGCGTAAGGATATCTGGGTCATATTACTTGGCCCAGTACTAAGTGATTAAGTTAATATCATCTGATATTTTGGGCACGTACATAACAAACAGATTATGGCATGCGTCAAGGCGCACTGGGACGCATACACGCGGGGCCGCTTTGCTATTATGCCCTGCGCGTTATCAGCCCTTATTCAAAAGTTATAGGTATTAAATATGGAAGTTGGATTAATAGACTTATTTGGAATTCTAATGATTTACTTTGGGTTAAAAGTGATCATTGTAGGAAAAGTTGATGTAGAAGCAGGGGTAACGAATGGCGCTGAATATAATGCTAAGTTTATTAAAAGTTCCAAATCTAGTTTAACTGGTAATCATGCTAAAGCCGTCGGCATTGGGTTCTGTTTTATTGGCATATTAATGATATGGTTAATACCTAATAAAAATATTCTCTTTTCAATACCATATCTATAACAAAAGCATTAAGACTTTCGCTGTCGCTCACTGGAACAACTACTCGCTGGCTGCTTCGCGATTATACCGCTACGTCGCTTCCCCTTATGCTGAAAGGCAAATGCCCGCTCTTTGTCGATGCCCGTCAGATGTTGTTGAGCTTTAAACACAAAGTATCCGATCAGATATGGTGCTACTACAGATCATTAAAGTGTTGGTAATCTCTATTAAAAATACGCAATTTATCCAAACGCTTTCTTACTTGTTTTAGCCAACTTGCGAATGCATGTTTACGAATATAGTGTGCATATCGTTGCCCGTCGATGTCCTCCGCACTGTCAGCACTAACCTCAACACGCAATAGCGCAGCATAGAGTGATGTGGCTAATTCTCCATTCTGCACGGCCATTTGATAAGCACTGTCAGCATGCTGTTTTGCTAGCGCAATATTTCCCCAATCAAAGTAAATGGAGGCCATCGTCAACCGCTCTTTGGCGCTCAGTATTTTTTCATTCTCAAATAGCGCGATTGCATCTGCAAAGCGTTCTTTACCATTTAATATGCGAGCTAAGTGAAACTGTGCCCGCTCTTTACTCCAACTGTCTTGATTTGGAAGGTACACAGACAACACATCTCGATAATGCCCCATAGCTCGGTCATCGTCCCCCGCCTTTTCTGCAAATAAACCTTGCTGAAAGTACACTTGCGCAAGCCACGTTTTATCTAGCCCATGAGCGTCAATAGTGCGTTTCGCTTGCGATAAGTAGTCATTACGCGCTTCTATTTCGTTCAGCTTATTGGCATAAGAGGCAAGCGTAATGGTTAGGTCTAGCGCTGAGGTAAAATTGCCCGCGTTGTTTTCTCGCTGAATCGCTAACTTCATTTCACTTTCTAATAACGGAAAGTTCTTCTCAGCCAGGGCGCGCTTCCCCTGCAATAGGGATAATTGACGTAAGCTGATTTGATCCAAGTGTGTGATTGCAATCTGTTCTGCCAGCGCAATCTGATTATCATTCCACTTAGTTAAAACCAACTCCCCATCATAAAGGAGAGCGTTGATCTGCTGAATCAAAACGAGGCTTTTGCTGTGATACTCCAGAAAGGGGTGTATTTTCATAAGCTGCTGAAGTTTATGAAGGTGTACCAATGCCTCCTCATACTCCCCTATCTCTTTTAAATTATTGATTAGCTGAAATAAAACAATGGCGTCATCAGGGTTCTGGCTGTACAGCACGCGTAAACGGGCATTAAGCAAGTTAAGGCTGTTTTCACTCACTTCCAATACGTTGGACTTTACAACGCTCTCTACATGCTCAGTTAAACGCGCCAAAACATGTTCAACTGAAGCACCACTAAGGTATCCCTGCCAGCGGTTGTTTTCTCTTCGTAGTGAGAAAGAAAGGCCAATATGATCATCGTGCTGTTGTGTTTCGACAAGCATAAGCACATCGGCATTTCGCTTTGTTAACAGGGGCTTAATAGAATCGTGCTCTACTTCGTAAGCGTCAATCTTAACGTTACTCTCGGGGATAAAGCGGATATTGGTTGAGGGCGTTGATGCGGAAAAATGCTCTATAACGTCATCATTTTCTGATATTACAGCAACAGTCGCTGCCCTTGTTTGTTGTGATGAGAACGAGGATGGCTGATATAAATAAAAAAGGCAGACGACGAAAGTTAATAGGATACCAACAAAGACAGCCCTTAGACCAACATGGCTGCTTGGTGCTAGCACCACAGGAGCTTTAAGCAGGGGCGCTTCCTCTAGCTGAATGGTCCATTGATAGCCTTTTTTAGGGTGAGTACGAATAGCATCCCCACCAAAAATACTCCGCAAATGGCTAATATTTTGGAAAATTGACTGTTCAGCAACGGCTTTTCCCGCCCACACCGAGTCTAGGATTTCTTGTTTACTAAACACCTTCTCCGGGTCACTAATCAATAACGCCAGAAGCTTGGCTTCATTCAACCGTAAGCCTACAACCTCTCCATGTTTGAACAGCACAAGTTGATCTTGTTTGAAGTGGAATCCCTGAAAGTAAAAATCCATCGCGTCCTTTACACCCTACATCAGCCAGCCGTTGATTCTACTTGCCTATGTTAAAAATTCAAATCTCCCAAGGATTCCCAAAAATCTCACTTATCTAAACGCAAGCGACGTAAACCAGCAACACGATATGCCAATTTACACAATCGGAGACACAAAGCCATCAGGCTTCATTACCAACACAGCACACTCCAACTGCAATAATGTTGTTTCGGCAGTGTTTCCGATTAAAAGTCCAGCGATACCGCTGCGTCCTACACTCCCCATAATCACCAGATCTGCCTGTAGTGCTTTTACCTTTTTGGCAATATCTCGATTGGGAGAGCCTTGAATAAGGTGAATGTGATGTTTTATATCGGCGAAGCGAATGCCATTCTGTGCTTCGACCTCTTCGATCAGATCCTGCATAGCAGCCTGACGAGTAAGTTTTTCATCTTTCAATACCTCCTCTTCAAGCTTTTTCGGGTTCTCTACCCAAAGACTGGCAAAATCAGCGGAAGAAGCGTTGTATACATTCAGTAAGTGCAAGGTTGCACGCTCTCTCTGAGCGATGTTAAACGCTTGGTGTAATAGCTGTTGATTGAGCCGTTCACTTTCCTCACTTTCTTCAATATGCTCAAAATCCAACGCAACAACGATATGTTTAATGGGTTTGTTGTCTGGTTCTTTTGTGAGCCACACTGGCATCGGACTTTTTCGAAGTAAGTGCATATCTTCACTATCAAACAAAAAATCTGTCCACTCTGGGTTTTTAGCAGCCTTAATAATTAAGGTACTTTGTTGCTGCAAACCAAAACGGATGGCTTCGATATACATGTGTCCAAAGCGAGTTTCACACTGAACGAGCGTGTCGGGTGCTATTTTTTCAACAGCCTCAAAAAGGTGTTTTTTAGCACGCTCAGTTAATTCAGATTCAATAACCGTAGCGTCAGGCAAGCTTAACTTAAGGTGAGGAGGAAAGCGTAACGTTGGATAGACACATAAACAGGTCAACGTACCATATCCTTGTTGATGCAAATGCACAGCACGTGCTAGCGCATCTGAGTGGCAGCTCTCGTCGCCAGCAAAAACATACAGAATATTTTGACTACGCATGATACACCTCGCTATATGAAGCTCTACCTAGAATAAACGAAACACCATTCACCGATACATTTTTTACTCCTCGCGCTAATTCCATTGTAAAGCGAAGGATATTGATTACTATAAAGTTAATGGCGTTTAGTTAACACTAGCACGTATCGGAGTTTCGTATGGATTATTCCGCATTCACTGACATGTTGAGAGCCAATGCTTTCTATGAGTTAACGACTCTACTGGGCATCACCGCACTGTTTGCGTTTGTTGGCCAGTTGTTGCGCCAACCAGTTATCGTTAGCTTTATTGCAGTGGGCGTGGTGGTAGGCCCTTCCGTACTTGATATCGTCCACTCCGACGACAGTATCGCGTTACTCTCGCAGCTTGGTATTGCCATTTTACTTTTTCTCGTAGGCTTAAAGCTCGATCTCTCTCTTATTCGCTCTCTAGGTAAAGTCGCTGTCGCAACAGGGTTAGGTCAAGTTATCTTCACTTCGGTCATTGGGCTTGGGATTTGCTTGTTATTAGACTTTGACTTTCTAACATCGGTGTATGTCGGCGTTGCACTCACCTTTTCAAGTACTATCATCATCGTCAAAATGTTATCTGACAAACGCGAAGTTGATGCATTGCACGGCCGTATCGCCATTGGCTTTTTGATTGTTCAAGACATCGTCGTGGTCATCGCCATGGTCGTTTTATCTGCTATGGGCATCGGCGAATCGGCAGAGCAAGGCCTGTGGCAACGTCTAGGCGAGATACTGTTAAGCGCGATGTTAATGCTTGTGGTGACCCTCTTGTTTGTACGTTTTTGGGCAAACAATCTGATACGTCGAGTGGCGAGATCGTCAGAACAACTCCTGATCTTCGCCGTGGCGCTCGCCGCAATATTCGCCTCAATTGGCCATGTGCTCGGTTTCAGCAAAGAACTTGGCGGGCTGCTTGCCGGGGTTGCTCTTGCCTCAACGCCATATAGAGAAGCCATTATTACGCGGCTGGCATCGCTTCGGGATTTTTTGCTGCTCTTTTTCTTCATCTCACTGGGCAGTCAACTCGACTTAAGTATTTTGGGTGAGCAAATGCTTCCTGCCGTCATCTTGTCATTGTTTGTCTTAATTGGTAACCCGCTCATCGTAATGATAATAATGGGTCTAATGGGCTATCGCAGCCGAACGGGATTTTTAGCAGGTTTGACCGTTGCACAAATCAGTGAGTTTTCACTTATTTTCATCGCGATGGGGATTAGCATCGGACATTTACAAAACGAAGCATTGGGGCTGGTTACACTGGTGGGCCTAGTGACCATTGCCTTGTCGGTTTACATGATTAGCCATAGTCATCGTCTGTATGAGCGCTTATCGCCGTGGTTTAAAATATTTGAACTTTCTAGCCGCAATCGAGAAATCGAGCAACCCTCGCTCCAAAAAGGCCATACCGCAGAAATCTTAGTATGTGGTGCGGGCCACTATGGCACGCAAGTGTTAGAACATCTTATCGCCCAGAACAGGCATGTAGGCGTGATCGATTTTAACCCTGAAATTTATCATCATTGGCTGGCCCAAGACATTCCAAGCTTTTTTGGTGACATCAGCGATGTAGAGTTTTTGTCTCACTTACCTCTGCGCGATGCAAAATGGTTTATTGCCACACTTCCTCGCGACGCCCTCGGTTCTCGCTTTGAAGATCCTCGTCGACAAATGATAGAGAACCTCCGCAATTATGGATTTACAGGCCGTATAGCAATTGCGATTAATAATGAAAAGGATGCTGAGAAGCTCCGTGAATTAGGGGTAGACGTTATTCTCACTCCATACCGAGATGCCGCTGTGCAAGCTGCGAGAATAATACATTAAAGTCTATACTAACGCGCTCTTCTTCAAGAGCTCGTTTTTTCCTACACAACGGAATGAAAATAACTTTTCCCTCTGACTCGTGAGAAGTACACGTTTTTATATCGGCCAGCACTTAAAGCGCTGCTTGAAAGATAAAATTCCGATATACTTTGCCGAAACTGATGCCCCACCTAAGGGTTCCTCTAAGCCGTGAAACTGAATTCGTGACTATGACTACTGAAACTCCGAAGCGATTAAACAAATACTTAAGCGATACTGGCGTTTGCTCTCGTAGAGAGGCTGACAAATTAATTGAGCAAAAACGCGTAACGATTAACGGCAAGCAGCCTGAACTAGGCACAAAAGTCACGGCAGGCGATGTGGTCAAGCTAGATGGTAAAATCGTAGGAGGGGTAGCAAAAGATAAATCTGATCGTATCTATATTGCTTATCACAAACCAATCGGCATTACCTGTACAACAGAGCGACATGTAAAAGGGAATATCATTGATGCCGTAGGCCACAAAGAGCGTATTTTCCCAATTGGACGACTCGACAAACCCTCTGAGGGTCTTATATTACTCACTAGCGATGGCGATATTGTTAACAAAGTACTACGCGCAGAAAATGCACACGATAAAGAGTACATTGTTACGGTGAATCAGCCAATCAGCGAGCGTTTTTTAACGAAAATGGCAAAGGGTGTGCCCATTCTAGGCACGGTAACCAAACCCTGCCGAGTCAGTGCTCGTGGACGCTTTCAATTCAGCATTATTCTCACGCAGGGGCTTAATCGCCAAATTCGTCGAATGTGTGAATTTTTAGGCTATGAAGTCACCAAATTGAAGCGTACCCGCATCATGCATATTCAACTCGACAATCTCAAACCTGGACAATGGCGTAACCTGACCAAGCAAGAGCTAAAACAGCTAAACGATGCCGTAAAACACTCTAAAAAAACAGCGTAAGCATAGATAAGCTGTCTGCTTGCGTAAATAACGACGATTCGCTAAACAGACAGCTGATACGCACAAATAGCCACTGAATTCGATAAGTTAAGTGAGTCGATATCGCCGCTTCCAGCAATTGTGAACGCATCGGCATTAAATGCAGCCAAGCTCTCTAACGGTACACCACGCGCTTCATTGCCAAAAAGGTAGCAATCATATTGTGTAAATTCTGGCGTGCGAATACTCGCACCATGCAGATCCAAATAAGCAAACTTACTGAAGCGCTGTGGCAACGCCTCAATTTGGCAATCTACCTCAATAGGAAGATGAAAAATAGCGCCCATGCTGGCACGCACCACTTTAGAATTAAATGGATCAACACTGTTAGGACTTAGCAGCAAACGAAATCCGCCAAACCAAGCAAGGTTACGCATAATCGTACCTAAATTCCCCGGATCCTGCACTTCGTGAAGAAAGATACATCGGGCATTGTCGGTTGCTTGATTACCACTTTGATCAGGCTCAGGTAGCGGCACACAAGCGACCACACCTTGCGGGGTTTTGGTATCGCTCAGCTTCGCCATTTGTTTATCACTTACGATCTCTAACGCAAAGTCAGCAGTAATATAATCACGTGCCCACTGTTGTCGAGGCTCGGTGATATACAAAGTGATACGCCGCGCATCTGCAGATTGTGCTAACGCTTTTTGCAGCTCCATGATGAGATGCTCACCTTCAACCAGATAATGGCCAAATTCCGCACGATACTTCTTTTGATGCAGTTTTTTCACATCGTCTAGTTTCATTTTCATAAGCCTGTTTAGGGGGGAAGAGTTTTGAAATTCACGCTGGCAAGTATACAATATTCGACCTTTTTTGCGATACCGGAGCAGGCAAACTAATGGCGCGATCAAAAACCAGTAAAAAGTGGATGGACGAACACGTTAACGATCCCTATGTGAAAAAAGCGCAAATAGATGGCTACCGGTCTCGCGCCAGCTATAAGCTGATCGAAATTAATGAAAAAGACGCGCTCTATCGCCCTGGCAGCGTGGTGGTTGATCTCGGCTCCGCCCCCGGCGGGTGGTCACAGATTGTCGCCCCGGTTGTGGGAGACAGCGGACGGGTTATCGCGTCAGACATTTTGCCTATGGATGCCATTCTCGGTGTCACCTTTATTCAAGGAGATTTTACCGATGAAGCCGTTTATGAGTCCATTTTACAAGCGCTAGACGGTGGGCAAGCAGATACGGTGATTTCAGACATGGCGCCAAACCTCAGTGGCGTTAAAAACACCGACCAATACGCTGCCATGTATTTGGTTGAGCTAGCACTTGATATGGCGCGCAACGTTCTAAAACCTGGCGGTAGCTTTTGCGCCAAAGTATTTCAGGGTGTTGGCTACGATGAATACGTAAAAGACGTGCGTAGTTCGTTTGAAAAAGTCATCGTACGTAAACCTGCTGCCTCAAGACCTCGTTCTCGCGAAGTGTATTTGGTGGGTAAAGGCTTTAAAGGGTAATAACACCGATTTGTGAGTAGCGCATGCTTATGTGCTACTCGCTGAAGCCATTACCCGCAGTACGCGGGATTCAAACACGACATTCTGACTTCCCTGCCCTTATTTTCGATCTTGCTTCATTCGCTTACTTTGCGCTTCTCGCTTCTCAGTCCGTTTTTCTTTACGATCGCGCTTATTCGGCGTAAGCGATCCCTCTTTAAAACGTTGTTTACGCTTCGCTTTCGCAGCAGCTTTTTTCTCTGCCGCCTCAGCCATTTCAATTTTTTCCTGAGCCACCATGCTGGGCGTCTCAAGGCTCACTCTGCCGAGCTTTCCAGATTGCAGTTCATTAATCAACACTTCACAAATTTTATGCAAATTCACTCGGCCACCGCGCATAATTGCGCCGCGCTGCTTGGCTGCCGCTTCTAAAAACGCTATTTCTGTATCCGGCAAGGTGTCGAGTTTAAAACGTGCTTTCATTAGATCCGGGTAGGCTTTGATTAAGTAATCCGCAGCAAAAAAGCCAACATCGTCATATTCCATTGCCGTATTTTTAACTGCACCTGACGCAGCCAAACGATAGATAGAATTCGGGTTTTCTAGCTTTGGCCAAAGCACGCCTGGTGTGTCGTACAACACAATACCGCTACCTAAATTAATACGCTGCTGGCTTTTCGTCACCGCAGGTTCATTGCCCGTTTTAGCAATAATACGATCCGCAAGAATATTGATAAGGGTGGATTTACCCACATTCGGAATGCCCGTTATCATGGCATTGATAGACTGAATCGACGCATTTTTTGCGGCACAGTGCTCACGAATTAACGTTAAAATATGTTTGCTTTCTGCGGGTTTATCACTCGTTGTGGTGATGGTAAATACACCGCGCTGGCTTTCTAACTCATCCTGCCACTGACGCGTGACATCAGGATCTGCCAAGTCAAATTTATTCAAAATTTTCAGACAAGGCTTATCACCTCGAATCTTGGCTATCTCGGGGTTTTCGCTGGAGTACGGAATACGGGCATCTAATACTTCAATCAGAATATCTACCTGACTCAAAGACTCTTTTATCTCTTTCAGAGCCTTGTGCATATGCCCCGGAAACCACTGTAACGCCACGCTTACTCACCTCTTATGTTTGCTTGCGCGTATTCTACTGTATTATCACAGTATTAGCACAGCCACGATTAAAATCGTTAATTCCCCCCCTTTCAATTGGACATTTTATCGCCAACCCTATAAAGTGCGCGGCCGCTGAATTAGAAACTTCAGTATCTGACATTTAATTTCCAATTTTTTTGAGACATTTCTTTTGATTACTACTGCGAATATTACGATGCAATTTGGCGCTACGCCGCTCTTCGAAAACATCTCTGCTAAGTTTGGCAACGGCAATCGCTATGGCCTGATAGGCGCGAACGGGTGCGGAAAATCAACCTTCATGAAAATTCTTAGCGGCGAACTTCAGCCCTCTACTGGCAATGTATCAATGGCCCCAGGAACTAAGCTGGGTGTTTTGAGTCAAGATCAGTTCGCGTTCGAAGAGATGGCCGTTGTAGATGCGGTCATCATGGGTGACAAAGAACTGTGGGAAGTCAAACAAGAGCGTGACCGCATTTATGCCATGGCAGAAATGAGTGAAGAAGACGGCATGCGCGTTGCAGATCTGGAAGTCAAATTCGCAGAAATGGATGGCTACACGGCAGAATCCCGTGCAGGCGAAATTTTAACCTCTGCAGGTATAGATGAAGCCTACCACTTTGGCCTTATGAAAGAAGTCGCTCCGGGCAAGAAAGTACGTGTGCTATTGGCACAGGCATTGTTCGCAGAGCCAGATATCTTGTTACTCGACGAACCAACCAATAACCTCGATATTTATACCATCAACTGGTTGGCCGAAGAATTAAACAAGCGCAAATCAACCATGATCATCATTTCGCATGATCGCCATTTTTTGAATTCAGTTTGTACTCACATGGCGGATATCGACTATGGTGAACTGCGGATTTTTCCAGGTAATTACGATGATTTCGTTGCCGCTGCTGCATTGATTCAAGAGCAGCTCCATCACGAGAATGCAAAGAAGTCTGCCGAGATTGAAGAGCTTCAGTCATTTGTCGCAAGGTTTTCAGCTAACGCATCAAAAGCCAAACAGGCGACCTCAAGGGCAAAACGATTAGAAAAAATTGAACTGGCAGATATAAAGGCCTCTAGCCGTCGTCAGCCTTATATTAAGTTCAGCCAACATAAAAAGTTGCACCGACAAGCAATCACCCTTGAGAACCTTGCACACGGGTACGGTGAATTAGAACTGTTTAGTGATGGTAATCTGCTATTAGAGGCTGGATCACGATTAGCCATTATCGGCGAGAATGGTGCCGGAAAAACCACCATGCTCAAATGTCTCACCCATGAGATCGAAGCGAAGGAAGGAATAATTAAGTGGGCCGAAAATGCGGCTATCGGCTATGTTCCGCAAGATAGCAGCAAAGAGTTTGACAATGATCTTACGCTATTCGAATGGATGTCACAGTGGCGCGGCCCTAAACACGATGATTTACAAGTGAAAGCCATGCTTGGGCGCCTCATGTTTGGCTCAGACGATTTTAATAAACAAGTGAAAGTTTGCTCTGGTGGAGAGAAAAACCGCCTGTTATTCGGCAAGTTAATGCTGAAAGACATTAATGTACTGATCATGGATGAACCCACTAACCACTTGGATATGGAGTCGATCGAAGCACTGAATAACGCCCTGTTAAATTTTGAAGGAACCGTTATTTTTGTCAGCCACGATCGTGAATTTGTTTCTTCTTTGGCGACACATATCATTGAAATAAAAGACAAAAAGCTGCACAACTTCACAGGCACGTATCAAGAGTTTATTGCTGCGTAGCGTGTGCGAGTTCCGCTCAGTAAAAGCGAAGAGCCGCGCGGCAACAGGAAAAACGAAAACGTGAGTAAATTGTTTGCTCACTTTTTCGTTGTGAACAGTCGTGGCCCGGTAAAGGTCATGAACCATCGCGATCGGACGACGAGAATCAAGCTGGGCCAAAGTGCCAAATGTACAAGGGCCCCACCAATTTTTCACTTTAGAAGCACATTGACAGATTAACAGCGCAACACCAGCTATTAACTCGCAGTTTTAATTGAATTTTCCAACCTAGCTTTTCTCTGTTCAACATTCATATAACGAACATTCACTCCTTCTAAATTAAGGTGTTCGATATGAAAGTCGTGAAGATCGCAATTAAAATAACAACAGAGTGACAGCGTAGCTTGTGCATCAGGATAATTTCTCGCAATGGAGTCAGCGTCCGTACCACTTAACTTTCCATCTACACTGAATTCACCAACTTGCCCTGATGAAAAAAGCGTCTTTTTAATAAATTGTTTATTTAATTTCACTCCACCACACCAAAAGTCAATTTCGGCCCGATCAAGCTCAATATCAAATGGAGTTAAGTTTATGATTTGAAAGTAAATAGTAAAATCACCTGATTCTGTAGTGTTAACAGAAACAGCATTGTGTCTTGGTCTTACATCAATATAAACAAGCTCTGAAAGTTTTTGCTTGTCAAATAGTTTCCGTAGAATAAATGTTGGCAGCCAACGCAATAAGCGCCAGATCTGTGAAATACCAATTGTTTCCATATCTTATTATTTGTTCCTTAAACTTAAGTATAATTAATATATCACTAACTATCTTCTTCGGGTTACCGATCATTACGGACGTGTCTATGCTGTAGCTTTTAAATGTGTTTATGGCGGAAAGTAATGAAGATGTGTTGTGAATACTATAACTATTATGGCGATCCCTTCCTTCTAGACAGTGGTGATGCTTTAGAGTTGAGCCCATCGGATACATTACAGACACAAAAAACCGACATACGTCGGTCTTTATAAGCGCTTCCTATTGAAAGGAATGGTACCAGAGGGCTTTGAACTTCAGAATATGTTCCATCAAGAATCGATTGAATATCCCAAATTCGTGTGTCCATAGTTAAAAGCCCGATCTACTGAAAGTAATTAATATGGTATTGATAAGTATGCGCTTGTTCAACGCCCACAACGCGCTAGTCAAAATTATAGCATTATCGCTTTCAGGTAATATTCGTAAGGACTTCATTTATACTTTTGAGAATATCAGGCGAGGTTTCATCGAAAAACTTGATCACTACCAATAAGCTGTAATTCTCTTTTTTAATTATGTACTTTGCCCTAAAAAAGGTTTTACCAGATTCCATGAGTTTTTTATGATAGTGATGATAAACGATGTTTTTTAGGCTGTTCTCAAACCCCAAGTAGTCTTCGTTGCTAGCTTCAAATACACTTATTTCAATTCTTTCCTCGACTTCTTCCATAACAGACTCGTTATGCTTTTCTCTTGCAATAACGTCGATATCTGGAGCAAACTCCTTGATGAGTATGCACGTATTGCGTCTCAAGTAATCGTTGTTTTCATTTTGAGGTATGAGCCAACAAGCGTTTGCGTTGATCGGCGATAGTGAATCTTCATCTAAATTTAAGTCTACCCACAGATTGGGTTGAAACGATACGGCAAATTTCTGAAATTTAACTTCACTCATTTTCTATTCCCATAATTTCGTTAGGTCAACATCGTCACTGTCGGGTCTGCTAGATTTACTCTCTAGTGTAGTGGTCGATAAAACCCAGACGCCTTTTTAGCTAATTCTTCGGCTTTTGCAGGTGGTAGTCCATTATTGAATTGATGCGGTCTTTCCCAGTTGTAATAGTTCATCAGGTAATAACCCACATCCCGTTTTAATTCATTAATCGAATGGTAGCCTGTTGATGGTATCCATTCGGATTTCAGACTTCTGAACACGCGCTCCATCGGACTATTGTCCCAGCAGTTTCCTCGACGACTCATACTCTGGGTCATCTTGTAGCGCCATAGCCTTTGTCTGAACTTACAAGAGCCGTACTGCGAGCCTTGGTCGCTATGGAACATCACACCTTTTGGCTTACCTCTTAGTTCATAGGCCATATCCAAGGCGCTAGCGACAAGCTCCGCATCCGGTCTATGCGACATGCTCCAGCCAATAACTCAGCGAGTATGCACGTTAATCACGACTGCTGCACAATGCTACGCTGAGCCTGTCCAGTAAATTGGGGATGTCTGGTCGCTCAACCTGTACATGTTTATAGGTATGCTTACCCAGCTGCTTGCTCATCAACCCTTGCTCAAGCATCAACCGAGCTACTTTGAATCGGCCCATGACAATCCCCTCATCGCGGAGCATATCAACAATGGTTCGTGCACCAGACAATTGACACGAGCTTCCAACTCTTGGATGCGCTGCTGGTCTGGCGTGAGTGCCTTCGCTATAGGAGTGTTACCATTTCGCTCAGATTCAAGCTGTTTAACCCATTTTCGCAACGTATTCTCATGCACATATACTGTACGTCCAGCTTCAACTAAGCTGTATCCTTGGTCAAGAACCAAACTCGCTGCATCTTGTTTAAATTCCAGACTAAATGACCGCCTTTGTCTTCTCATTGAACACCATTTAAAGTGTAATGCTACCACTTTAAATGGTGTTCGGGTTTAGTGTGCCACTACATTTTGGACATGAGCTGATCATCTTTATTTTGTTACTAATGAATAAAGGTTTGTTTGCTGCAATTTGAACTCCAAATAGAGCAAGTTATTTTCGAAAAGGACAGGAACAACTGCAAGCCTCAAATAAACAAAGCTTCTTTATTTTAATGGAACTATAGAGGTATAGCTGTTATGTGGTGTGGATTAATGTCTAGCGATTACGAACAACCTACACAGGATATGCACAGGAGCTGTTTACGATGGTTTTATTAACTAAAAAAGGTATTGGTTTGTATGTGCTTTCTGGTTAGGTGAATTTCATCTACATTTAGGCACAAAAAAACCGACATAAGTCGGTCTGTATAAGCGCTTCCTATTGAAAGGAATGGTACCAGAGGGCGGACTTGAACCGCCACGCCCGTGAAGGCAACGGATTTTGAATCCGTCGTGTCTACCAATTTCACCACTCTGGCACTGATTTTTCTTTTTCTCTATCTCCGAAGAGACAAGTGGGACGCATTATAGCGGTCATTTCCTTGCTTGCAAGCGTTTTATTGCGACTTGCTGTTAGTTCGAGCAAAAATCCACCACTAGTACCATGTATACGGTTTTCAACATCGATAAAGCTGCCAAGTACTCGCGGTTACTGTAAACTATCAGCTCAATGTAACACCTAGTAAACAACATGAGTAAAACGCAGTCTGATTTTCCCAGAGCGGGATTTATTCGTCGCTTAGCGGCAATGATATATGACGTTCTTGTCGCCGTAGCCGTAGGCGTATGTGCAGGTATGGTTATTATCGTTACGCTGATTTTAATGCTGGAAAATGGCGTGCTTGATATGCAAGGCTATGAACATACAAGCGATGTGATTCAACATTCCACCAGCTATAAACTAGTAATTCAATTGTGGATTGGTGCTTGGGTGTTAGGTTTTTTCCTTTGGTTTTGGCGAAACGGCGGCCAAACAATTGGTATGCGTGCATGGCGTTTGCGCTTGTTCAGCACCACAGAATCACCCATGGGTTACGGTAGAGCGCTTCTTCGTATTGTTAGCTCATTGGGAGGATTAGGCACACTGTTAGTATTATTTGATGTGAAGCACAAGCAATCTCTACAAGATCGCATCGCTAAAACTGAAATACTGGTGCTATCAAAAGATGCTAACCACCACAAAGCGTGGAAAACGTTACAAGACTAATAATACTTCGCCATTAAAACCACGCTCTCGGCTGGGCGTGGGCATTTATTAACAACCCTGCGAATAAGCTGGAAGAGGAGCAAGCTCCTCTTATGTGCATGGAAAAAAACTAAGGTTTCCGCAGGAGATGCGTGGCAATGCCCGCAAATACGACACTTGGGAGTAACGCACCAAGTACTGGTGGCAAATTGAACACTAAACTCATGGAGCCAAACACTTCATTGGCGATAAAGAAACCAAAGCCAGCCAACACGCCCATGATAATTCTTGCTCCCATAGTCACACTACGTAGAGGGCCAAAAATAAATGACAGCGCCATAAGCAGCATTACACCAATCGAAATTGGCTGAAGCACTTTGCGCCATAGCGCCAGTTTGTATCGCGCCGCATCCTGACTACCGCTCTCTAAATAGCTGACATAATCCATCAAGCCCCGAATCGACAATGCTTCAGGCTTTACCTGATAAACACTGAGCTTGTCGGGCGTTAACGAAGAATTCCATACTGCTTCACTGGAGGTTTGCGTCTGAATTTTAAAGTCCGCAAATTGCGTTGTGGCAACATCTTGCATCTCCCAAGCCTCATCCATGTATACAGCAGACTTTGCACTCATCACCTTTTTCAACGACAGAGATTCATCAAATTCATATACATCAATATCTCGCAGTATTGCGTTTGATACGACCTCGCCAATGCTCACGAAGTTATCGCCATCTTTTGCCCAAATTAATCGATCTGATGCAATTAGACTTCCGCCTGAAATAGCTTGGGCTTTTACTTCTTTAGCTTTAGCTTCGGCCTGAGGAGCAACCCATTCTCCTATCGCCATCACAAACAGCACCATAACAAATGCCGATTTCATGGCCGACTTAGTAATGTCCCACCGTGACATCCCTGATGCCTGCATTACCACCAATTCAGAATGACTTGCTAACAACCCCATGCCAACTAAGCCTCCGATCAGGGTTGCCATTGGGAAAAACTGCTCAATTTCTCGTGGTAGGCTCAGCAATACATACACAGCGGCGGCGGTCATATCATAGCTCCCCGTGCCAACGCGCTTCATTTGCTCAATGAACTTAATCAGCTCACTCAATCCCACCAAAACTGACAAACTAATAAAGGTCGTGCCCAGCAACGTGCGAGCAATATAGAGGTCGAGAATTTTTAACATTACTCTTTTCCTCCTATCGCGGCGCGTAACCTCACTCCAAGTGGCCGCCCTTTAACGATTAACGCCACACCTATGACCAAAATCACACCGTGCACCCACCATAACCCCAACGCTGGCGGGACTTTTCCGTCTTCCAATACCTTGCGCCCAGCCATAAGTAGCATGAAATACCCTAAATAGAGCATTAATGCTGGGAACATTTTGCCAAAGCGACCTTGTCTGGGATCAACTGAGCTTAGCGGCACGGCAATTAACACTAAGAAAGGCAAAGAGAGAGGAATCGCTAATCGCCATTGCAGCTCCGCCCATGCATCGAGCGAGTCGTCTTCAAGTAGCTCAGTGGTAGGGTATGCTGTCATTTTTCGACGTTTTTGTTCACCTTGCTGCTCACCAATTTGAATCTGATACTCATCAAATTCAACCACTTGATAATCTCGTTGACCACGTTCCCCTTCGTATTGATTGCCTTCGCGCAGCACCAGTTGCTGTGTGCCATCATCAGCTTGTTTAACTGTACCAGCATGGGCGTACACTAGATGTAAACTGTCGTTATCTTGTTTTTTATGTTGCGCTAAGAACACTTTTTGCAGACGTTCTTCACCAGTACCTATGTCGTGAACGAATATCACAGCATTTTGATTTGCTGTTTGCTGAAATCGGCCAGCAATAAGTGCGCTCAGTCCCGATTCAGCCCCTGCTTTTTCCTCCAACTGATATTCTTGTTCGACAGACAATGGTGCCAGCCATAATGTGAGAATAGCGGTAAACACTGCCATCACCGTTGCTAAAAACAGCATCACTCGGGTAACGTACCATTCACTGATGCCGCAGGCACGCATCACCGCCATTTCACTGTCGACATACAGACGCCCATGCGCGAGCATGATCCCCAAAAATAAACTGAGCGGAAGAATAAGCGAAGCCAATATAGGCGTACTCAGCGTGAGAAACCCAATCACCAAACTGGCGGGAATTTCACCTGCTGACGCCTCTGCGAGTACACGCACAAACTTCTGCGTAATAAATATAGCCATCAGAACGAGGAAAACCGCGACCTGAGACTTTAAAGTTTCTTTAAGTAAATAGCGAAATATCAGCACATTCAATCCAACGGAAAAGTCGCTTTTTTAGTGGCATGCTGTGAAATTTTAAGTAAACTTAACGTTTTCACAAGTTTATTTTTCTAAAACTAGCAAAAATAAGCCTTCAACAACCTGTATTTATAAGATTTTGTGTGGCCACTCAGGCCAAATTCAAGTACGGGACAATACGGTTAATCATGATATTCTGCATTGATGAAATGACATACATCACTCTTGTCGCTCATCATCGTAACACAATTGAGGAATTGGCATGGAATTTAGTGTAAAAAGTGGAAGTCCAGAAAAACAACGCAGTGCCTGCATTGTTGTTGGTGTTTTTGAACCGCGCCGACTGACTTCTGTTGCTGAGCAACTAGACGAGATTAGCGAAGGTTACATCAGCAATTTACTTCGCCGTGGCGACTTAGAAGGTAAGCCCGGTCAAATGCTACTACTACACCATGTTCCCAATATTCTCAGTGAGCGCGTGTTATTGGTTGGGTGCGGCAAAGAGCGTGAACTGGACGAGCGTCAGTATAAACAAATTATTGCTAAAGCAATTAAAACGCTGAACGAAACGGGATCGATGGAAGCCGTCTGCTTCTTGACTGAACTACACGTGAAAGGCCGTGACACATACTGGAAAGTCAGACAAGCCGTTGAAACAACGCAAGACACCCTTTACCGCTTTACTGCATTAAAAACCAAAAAAGGCGAAGAGCGCCGTCCGTTGCGCAAAATTGTGCTAAATGTGCCTACTCGTCGTGAATTGCCTATTGGTGAGCGTGCCGTCGACCACGGCGTTGCCGTGTCAAAAGGCATGGCAACTACAAAAGACGTTGCAAACATGCCACCCAATATCTGTAACCCGGCTTATTTATTGGAGCAAGCACAGAAACTAGAAAGTGAATACGATAGCTTGATCGTCGAGTCTGTCGATGAAGCACAAATGGCCGAACTGGGCATGAATTCCTATTTGGCTGTAGGGCGTGGCTCTGCCAACGAATCGATTATGACGATTATGCACCACAAGGGCGGTAAAGCCGATCAAGCCCCTATTGTACTTGTAGGTAAAGGCCTAACCTTTGACTCTGGCGGCATCTCTATCAAGCCAGGTGAAGGCATGGACGAAATGAAATACGACATGGGTGGCGCAGCAGGCGTGCTGGGTACCATGCACACCATTAGCGAGTTGAATCTCCCAATAAATGTTATTGGTGTTCTAGCAGGCTGTGAAAATATGCCTGATGCAAATGCATACCGTCCGGGTGACATACTCACTACTATGTCAGGACAAACAGTTGAAGTACTTAATACCGATGCAGAGGGCCGGTTGGTACTGTGTGATGCACTCACCTATGTTGAGCGCTTTGAGCCTGATACGGTTATCGACGTGGCAACCCTTACAGGTGCCTGTGTTATTGCTCTTGGCAAGCATGCAACGGGCCTATTGAGTTCTCACAATCCTCTTGCTCACGAACTGTTGAATGCATCTGAACAAAGCGGCGACAAAGCATGGCGCTTGCCACTTTGGGATGAATATCAAGAACAGCTTGAAAGCCCATTTGCAGATATGACTAACCTAGGTGGACGCTCAGCTGGTACAATTACCGCAGCCTGCTTCTTGTCTCGTTTTACTAAAAAGTACAACTGGGCCCATATGGACGTTGCAGGCACAGCGTGGAGTAGCAGTCCAATTAAGGGGTCAACAGGTCGCCCTGTCCCCATGCTTTCACAATTCTTAATGAATCGTGCTGGCATTGAAGCTGAAGACTAATTATGCCACGAGTGATTTTCTATTTGCTTGATGAAAGTCACATTGAGCAACAACCCGCTCAACAGCATATGGCCTGTGTGTTAGCCACACAGGCATATCGCCAAAAACGAAAAGCCGTGATTCTTTGCGAAAACAAAAACATGGCTGAGAATGTTGATGAGCTGTTATGGCAGCGTCCTGTTGACGCATTCGTGCCGCACAATTTGTCTGGCGAAGGCCCAGGCAACGGCACCCCCGTTGAAATTACCTGGCAATCACCGAACGCGATGAATCGCTCAGTACTCATTAATCTGGGCGCGCACATACCGGGAGAGTTACGAGGGTTTTCAACCATATACGACTTCGTGCCCGTCAACGATGACGAGAAACAACAGGCACGAGAAAGATATAAGCAATACCGAGCGGCAGGGTGTCAACTTGATACGTTGCCAGCCAAAACCGTATTAGAGAGTACCGATGGATAAGACTTTTAATCCACAAGCAATTGAACAGAAACGCTACCAAGCGTGGGAAGATAAAGGCTATTTTAAAGCAAGTGGCCATGGTGACCCTTACTGTATTTTACTGCCACCACCGAATGTAACCGGTAGCCTGCATATGGGCCACGCTTTCCAGCATACCATTATGGATGCACTCATTCGCTATCACCGCATGAAAGGCGATAACACGCTATGGCAATGCGGTACTGACCACGCGGGTATTGCCACGCAAATGGTGGTAGAACGCCAACTCAATGCTGAGAACAAAACCCGTCATGATTTAGGCCGCGATGCATTCGTAGACAAAATCTGGGAATGGAAAGACCATTCAGGTGGCACTATTACCCGTCAAATGCGCCGTTTGGGCACGTCTCCAGATTGGGAGCGTGAAGCCTTTACGATGGACGATGATTTGTCAGATGCAGTGCGTGAGGTCTTTGTTCAACTGCACGAAGAAGGCCTGATTTACCGCGGTAAGCGTTTAGTTAACTGGGATCCGGTTTTACACACGGCGGTATCAGATTTAGAAGTGGTTAACGAAGAAGAAAACGGCCACATGTGGCACATGCGTTATCCGCTAGCCGATGGAAGTGGTGAGTTAATTGTCGCCACTACTCGCCCAGAAACCATGCTGGGTGACACGGCTGTTGCAGTTCATCCTGAAGATGAGCGTTACAAAGCCATGATTGGCAAAGAGATCAAGTTACCGATCACTGGGCGTTTAATTCCGATTGTGGCTGACGACTATGTTGATCAAGACTTCGGAACTGGCTGTGTAAAAATCACGCCTGCCCACGACTTTAACGACTATGACTTGGGCAAACGCCATAACCTTGAAATGATCAACGTCTTTACCGCAGACGCCAAAATCAATGATGTAGCACCTAAGAAGTATCAGGGCATGGATCGATTTGATGCACGTAAAGTCATTGTTGAAGATCTTGAGTCAGCAGGTCTGCTCGTTAAAATTGAAGATCATAAACTGAAGGTACCCAGAGGCGATCGTACTGGCGCGGTTATCGAACCTTATTTAACAAACCAATGGTATGTGGCTGTAGAGTCATTGGCAAAGCCCGCCATCGAAGCCGTTGAAAGTGGAGAAATTCGCTTTGTACCTGAAAACTGGAACAAGACATACTACCAGTGGATGTACAATATCCAAGACTGGTGTATTTCACGTCAACTTTGGTGGGGACACCGTATTCCTGCTTGGTACGACGACAATGAAAACGTATATGTAGGTCGTACAGAAACAGAAGTGCGTGAAAAGCACAACCTTGCAGACGACGTGTCGCTTAGACAAGATGAAGACGTGCTAGATACATGGTTCTCTTCTGCGCTTTGGCCGTTTGCCACCATGGGCTGGCCAAAAGAAACCCCCGAACTTGAAACATTTGTTCCTAGCTCAGTACTGGTGACGGGCTTTGATATCATTTTCTTCTGGGTAGCCAGAATGATCATGATGACAAAAAAATTCACTGGCAAAATTCCATTCAAAGACATTTATATCACTGGCTTGATTCGCGACGAGCAAGGCAACAAAATGTCAAAGTCGAAAGGTAACGTATTAGATCCTATCGATTTGATTGACGGAATCGAGTTAGACACGCTCGTTGACAAGCGCACCAAAGGCATGATGCAGCCACAGCTTGCAGAAAAAATTGCCAAGCGCACACGTAAGCAATTCCCAGAAGGCATTGATGCATACGGTACCGACGCGCTGCGATTCACCTTTGCAGCGATGGCATCCACCAGCCGTGACATCAACTTCGATATGGGGCGTGTAGAAGGCTACCGAAACTTCTGCAACAAGCTCTGGAATGCGTCGCGCTTTGTGCTGATGAATACAGAAGAACATGACACAGGCAAAGATGGGGGCAAAATGACCCTTAGCTTGGCCGACAAATGGATTTGGGCGCGTTTCCAACATACGTTAGCAGAGTTCGAACACGCCCTAAAAGACTACCGTTTTGATATTGCGGCACAGGCAGTATACGAGTTCACATGGAATCAATTCTGTGATTGGTACTTGGAACTGTCGAAACCTGTACTTAACAGCGACGCTAGCACCGATGCGCAAAAACGTGGTACTCGTCATACCTTGGTTAACGTGCTAGAAAGCTTACTTCGCCTCATGCATCCGTTTATGCCTTATATTACCGAAGAGATTTGGCAACGTGTTGCACCGCTTTGTGGCAAGCAAGGTGAAAGCATTATGGTTGAAGCTTTCCCTGAAATTGACGCCACCAAGCAGGACGAACAGGTTCTGGCTGATATCGAATGGGTGAAATCTTTTATTGTTGGAATTCGTAACATTCGTGGTGAGATGGATATTTCGCCTAACAAACCGCTGTCAGTATTGTTGAAGAACGCCTCAGAAAAAGACAAAGCCCGTCTTGCGCTGAGTGAAGGGTTCTTAGCCAAGTTGGCCAAGCTAGAAGCCATTGATTTATTAGATGCTAACGACAAAGGTCCCGCATCAGCAACGGCACTGGTTGGCGACATGGAAATCATGATCCCAATGGCAGGTTTGATTGATAAAGACGCAGAGCTCGCACGTATCGCGAAGTCTCTTGAAAAAATCGAGAAAGACTACGCCCGTACTGAAGGCAAACTGTCTAACGATAACTTCGTGAGCAAAGCGCCTGAAGCGGTTATCGCCAAAGAAAAAGAAAAACTGGAAGATTTCAAACGTCAAATAGACAAGCTCAAAGAACAAAAAGATACCATTGAGAATCTATAAGCCTTTCAAGCACTTTCAGTAGATAACTCCAAAAGCCGCAACATTGATTGCGGCTTTTTTATTACAGTGGTTCTACCCATTTACTACAGATTTCGTTGCTATCTAAGCCGTTGTATCCCTTCTGTTTTCTGCATTCAAAATTTCTTGAACTATACTGACCAGAGCAACGCTCACGCTGACTCAGTATTGCATGCGCATCGACCAACTTGGGAGCCAAATAAAGATTGAACATCCTTCTGGTAATCATTTGTTTACTGCTTTTGAGCCCAAAGTTAGATGCTCAGGTTACTACGGTGCTCTTTACTGCCGATATGCCCCTTGTCGACTCAACATCGCCGGGGGACTACCGCAAGCTCGCCACATTGGTAAAACAAGAGCGCAAGAAGAATCAAAACACATTGTTTCTATTTGGAGGAGGCTCCCTTGGGCCAAGCCCGATGTCTGCATTTGATAAAGGCGCGCATATAATTGATGTGTTGAATTCACTTGAACCTGATGCAATGGGCGTCACCAAACGCGAGTTTATTTATTTTGAGGACGAGCTGTCATTACGCAGCTTTGAAGCCGCCTTCCCTATTGTTGTATCTAACGTGTTTGATCCTATTACCAATGGCAATATTGATGGCCTGCGCAATTATATCGTGTTGGAAAGAAAAGGCTTTAAACTGGGGATTTTATCAATTTTAGACAAAAGCGTGATAAACGATTATTTGCTCCAACGACTAGAGATTACTGCCCCTCTTGAAGCCATCAATAATCATATAGAGGCGCTGCGTTCTGCTTACGTTGATGCCGTATTGGTTCTCTACTCCTACCCCTTTCCATTTATTGATGCATTACTTAGTGAAGGCAAAATTGATGCAGCCATTATGGCTTACTCTCAATATGTTCTACCACCTAATAGCCAGATATCGCACCCTCAAAACATCATCCATAACAGCATAGACAACGTAATCAAACTCACCTTTGAGCGATTGCCCCATCGAGTCGCTCAAAACACGCCCCCCCTGAGTATTAAACATACTCTAATACCGTTAGATAACTATCCCACCGATCCCGATGTATCAATGTTAGTGAAAGGTTACAGTGAGAGACTTGCAAGACTCTTAGACGAAGAAATCGGAGAAACGGCCAAACCTCTTTCTACACGCGTAAATGAAGTCAGAACGACAGAAAATGCGTTTGCAAACTTTCTCACTGACAGCTTAAGACATTATTTAGGCACCGACATTGCCATCGTAAATGGCGGTGCTATTCGAGGTGATAAAACCTATCCAGCCGACCATGTTTTCACCCGAAAAGATATCGCGATTGAATTGCCCTTTAGAACTCGGGTGACCGAAATAAAGATGACAGGCGTACAAATTCTTCAGGCTATTGAGCATGGATTGTCTCTTATTGAGGCCGTAAAAGGCAGGTTTCTGCACATTTCAGGGATGGAAATCACGTTTGATTCCAGCGAACCCGTTGGCGCGCGTTTAAAAACGGCAACAATCAATCAGCAGCCTGTCATCTTGGATAAAACGTATCGAGTGGCCACAACGAGCTATTTAGCAAGCGGAGGCGATGGGCACGAGGCCATTCAAGAGGGTAAAATCACAGAAGAGCATGCACGCATAACTCCATTACTGACAGATGTGTTGATTAGGGGGATTCGCTCGGAACGCAGGATTTCGCCAAGTCTTGACGGAAGGCTCATCGACGTAGGAGGCAACCATTCCTACCACTAAAAAGTTTCACTTTAGCTCGACAGACACCATCAAAACGTTATCGCAGCAATTACATCAGACTCGCGAAGAGTACCCACGCCTCTCTCTCAGGCGCATGCTGGTACTAACGTTAATTAGCGTGTTTATCCTCTTTATTCTGGTTACCAGCGTTGCGTATTTTCGTTTAGTCGATTTTCAACACATTTTATCCCACGTTACCGAAGAGTCGATCCCGAAACTGGCCGTCAGCGGGCAGGTGTACTCAGAGGTGAACAATCTCACCTTCATGACAGAAAATCTGACACGAGCAAACAATGAAGCCGCATTACGCATTTCTAATCAAGAAATTCAGCGTCTTATCTCGCACTTGCGCACTCTCGCCAGCACCTATGAAACCGATCCTTACCTGCTTCGTCAGTTGGATGCGCTGGAGCTAGAACTTAGCGAACTGTCGGAACTGGTTGCCTTAAGAATCAGCTACGAAACTCAGCTCAGTAACCAATATGAAGCGATGTATGCGCTATACGAAGAATTGTTATCGATAGCGGCGAGGCACGCCATTGAAACGGGGCAGGAAGATATTTTTGGCTGGCAACTTACCCTCGCCACTGTTGCTTCTGACGCTGGAAAAATTCGCATACAAAATCGTATCGGTCCAATTCGTGCACTCAGTAGAGAAATCGACACCAACATCAATGCACTTAAAGCAGTTTGGCGTGATAAAAGCGGAACAATGGGTATTCAGATTACGACATTATTAAGCGCTTTGGATGACACACTTAACGGCGATGAGGGCATCGCAAATACCCGTATTTTGCAACTTCAGTTGCGAGGAAGAACCCTTGGCCGCGGTAACTTTTTGCGCAATTTAATTTTAGACTACGCACAGAATGCTGAGCTTGAAGCCGGACGAGTTAATCGGCAAGTTGTGATCGAAACACAGAAAACGTCACAGAAAGTTAAACAACAAATACGGATTATCGGCATCGCCGCACTAATCACCACGATTATTATCGTGTCTATTTCGTACCTATTAAAAGTACGCGTCGTCAATCGTCTTGCTAATCTTAATCGCCATGTTCGTGCGTTGCTGCAAGGCAGAGATTCCCACCTTAGCCTGACTGGCAACGACGAAATCACTGATATTGCAGATACCTTGGATGTGTTTGTGTCTACTGTTGCCGAGCAAAACAAAATGTTATTGACCATGTCGATGTCTGATGGACTGACCGGAATACCAAATCGACGTGCATTTGACGAGCGTATCGCAATGGAGTTGGCAACGTGTAAGCGGCACGCATGGCCACTAACGGTCATTCTTCTAGATGTCGATTACTTTAAACTCTATAACGACAATTACGGCCACCTTGAAGGAGATAGCTGCTTAGTAAAACTTGCGCATGTGCTTGAAAAGCAAAAAATTCGTAGCACCGACTTTGTATGCCGTTACGGCGGAGAAGAATTTGCGGTACTGCTACCCGACACCGATCCAGAAGGGGCTGAACACTTTGCGAAACGCATAAAAGACGGTGTATTTAGTGTTGAAATCCCTCATGAACATAGCCCGATTTCGAACCGTATCTCTGTCAGCTTGGGCGTGGTAGTACATTATTTTACGCATGAAGATACCATCAGCGCACAAACCCTGCTGAAGATCGCCGATGACGCGTTATATAAAGCAAAACAAAATGGGCGCAACCAATATACGCTCGATGTGTCTGGAGACATTATGTTGGCAAAACAGCAGAGTGCGAATTAAAACGCGCCTTGTAGTCTTTGGCAGACATACCAAAACGTCGTTCGAATGCGCGCCGGAATACATCGACTCGACCGTAACCACAGGCCATACTCACTTGTTTCAATGACCACCTGTTTTCTACAAGTAATTGCCTAGCATAGTCTAGCCGCAGTGCCGTCACAAACTTAGCAGGCGTTGTGGCAAACTGCGCCAGAAATAAACGGTGGAAATTCCGTTCACTCATCCCTGCAAAAGCCGCCATCTCTTCCGTAGTAATTGTTTGTGAAATTCGCGACATAATCCAGGGCATCAAGGCATGAAATGGGCCATCGGAATGCTGTTGAAACTTCAAGGGTTCAGAATACTGAGCTTGATCTCCTGCTCGGCGATAATGTACCACCATGTACCTAGCAACTTTGGTGGCAATATCACGTCCAAAATCGTTCTCAATGAGTTTTAACGTTAAGTCTATACCGGAGGAAATACCTGCTGATGTCGCAATATCGCCAATATCTATAAATAATTCATTCGCAACGACATCAACGGCAGGAAATGCCTGCTGAAACGCTTGTGCGTATCCCCAATGTGTTGTGGCTCGACAACCATTCAACAATCCAGAGCCTGCAAGTAAAAATGCGCCCGTGCATACACTGACAATTTTTGTTCCTTGCTGATGTAAGCCCTTAGCAATATGACTAACACTATGCTGAAGTCGAATATCCTGACGCCCACGGCCGCCAGGAATAAAGAAATAGTCTAGGGGAGGCATATCTGCCAAGGGAACATCGGGCAGAATCATCAATCCAGTTTCGGTTTTTACCGCTGACTTTGACATCGCGACAGATACACACGTATACCCGACTTCAGGCAATATATCAGCTACCGCACCCAGCGCTTCCATCGGTCCCATGACATCCATACCGGTTACACCGTCATACAACAAAAAGCCCGCGGTCTTTCTTTTCATGTTTTCTCCATGGTAAAGCGACTTTTCAAAGAAACATGCACGCTTCTTTACACCGATTAGTCCATCATAATAAATCATCCTTTGTAAGAAATTGTCATTATTCAATAGAAACTGTTGACTCCCTAAAATTATGAGACTATTTTGATATCATTAAGATATCAATTAGGATGACATTATGTATATTGAGAAAAAAGGCTTTTCAACCAACGGCTATGCAGTCGTTGCAACATTCGTGGTACTTCATTTACTGTGGCTGCCATTGGTGGTCAGTGGCAATCTGCCTTGGGTTATTTTCGGTGGTGTGCTAACGCTACTTACCGCTGGGTGTTGGCTGGGGTTTTATATGGTTCAGCCCAATCAGGGAGTGGTTCTCACCTTGTTTGGCAGTTACGTGGGAACAGACCGACAAGACGGGCTACGCTGGTCTATTCCGTTTTTCCGTCGACAGCATTTGTCGCTGCGTATTCGCAATTTTGAAAGCGGAAGAATCAAAGTCAACGACAATCAGGGCAACCCAATCGAAATCGCCTCGATTGTGGTCTGGTCGGTTACCGATACTGCCGAAGCCGTTTTTGAAGTAGATGACTACGAAAGCTACGTCGCGATTCAAAGTGAATCCGCCCTTCGCAATTTAGCCAGCGGTTACTCTTACGACCCACTTGAAGAAGCTGACATTGCATTACGCAGCCACCCGATTGAAATTTCAGACAAGCTGCGCCATGAAATACAAGAGAGGTTAGGAAAAGCAGGTGTAACGGTGCACGAGGCGCGTATTAGCCATCTTGCTTACGCACAAGAAATTGCCAGTGCCATGTTACAACGCCAACAAGCCAGCGCAATCATTGCTGCACGACAAAAAATCGTTGAGGGTGCAGTCGGAATGGTCGAAATGGCACTAGAGCGTTTGCAAGAAAAAGAAGTGGTGGAATTAGATGAAGAGCGCAAAGCCGCCATGGTGAGCAACTTACTTGTGGTATTATGTGGCGATAAAGCTACCCAGCCTGTGGTTAACACTGGCAGTTTGTATTAATTTTAATCAAGGTAAGTTGTACCGTGTCTAAAAAAGCATTCCCACTTCGAATTCAATCAGACGTGCTTGCGGCTATGCAGCGCTGGGCTGACGACGATCTGCGGAGCCTGAATGCACAAATTGAGTATGTATTGCGAGATGCGCTCGTTAAACAAGGACGAGTTAAACTAGTGCAAAAAGTGGTCACTGAGGTTGTTCCCAGCGACCAAGAGAAAACCTAACCCTAACGTGTGTTAGACACCGTTAAGCTAAAGCGTCGCATTATTACGCGCCTCCAGCGCGTGAATGCGGTCGCGAATAGCATATAAAAACAGTAAGCTCGGTATCACCATCAGTGCGGTTAAGACAAAAAATGCCTGCCAATTCCCATCCATCCAATCCACTAACACACCGCTAGCCGACGCTAGAGACGTTCTGCCCAATACGCCTAGCGACGCCATCAATGCATATTGCGACGCTGAAAATGCCTGATTACACAACAAAGAAATAAAGGCGACTAACGCCACGCTGCTCCATGCAGCGGTAAATCCATCAACAAACACGGTGGCAGCAAATAGCGCCTTGTCTGGCCCCACTGCCGCCATCCACGCAAACATCAAATTACTAGCAGCCATAGCAATGCCACCGGTTAATAAACCTCGGTAAATGCCGTAACGTATGTTCACCATACCGCCGATAACGGCAAATACAATCGTTACCCACCAATTGAGCATCTTGGATATCGCGCCAATATCTGCATTACTAAAACCAATTTCTTTGTAAAACACGATCGACATGCGGCCAAGAAATGCTTCTCCCATTTTAAATAGGAAAATAAACATAATGATTGCTAACGCAAAGCGGGTTCCGTTGCGCGTAAAGAAGTCTCGAAACGGCTCAACCACCGTCACTAACAACCAGCTGTTAACGGCTGACCATTTACTGTCTACCTGTCCCTTTTCCTGTAGCCATTCCTCATATTCCGCCTCGGCTTTTTCCTGTGTTTTTTCCCGCTGCGTAATCGGCTCTTTCACCAACAACGCGTTGAGCATCAGCACAGCCATGATGGCAGCTAACACATAATAAATCTCAGACCATTGCCAATCAGGGCTGTCGGCAATAAAAAACGGAATAGCGCCCAAACCGCCATAGCCTGTCCACCAACCAGCGGTTGCCATCGATGCCGCCCCCGCCATTTTGTCTTTTTCATTTGGGTGGATCACGTCAATACGATATGCGTCAATTGCAATATCCTGCGTAGCCGATAGCAAAGCTATGCCAAACGAGACGATGGCAATCATGTACAAACTGTTTGATATATCCATGGTTGCCAGAATGCAGCAGCTCACCACAATGCCAATTTGCGTAGTAAATATCCAGCCTCGCCGAAGCCCAAGGTAAGGCAACTTGATTCTATCTAAGAGAGGCGACCACAAAAAATTAATAGAATATGCAATAAAAATAGAGCCAAAAAAACCGATTGCCGAACGAGAGAGGCCATCTTCTTTTAACCAAGCGGTCATGGCAGATCCAATCATGACCCATGGAAAACCACTGGCAATGCCAAATAAAAATACATTAAGTAAACGGCGATCACGATAAACGCGAAGAATGTGAGAAAATTGATGTTGCAAAAGAAAATCTACTGCCAGTTACACATAAAGCAATTGGATCATGTATGGCGATGTTAATCAATAAAATCAGAGAGATAATTTAAGGGCGAATGCCAATACAATCTAAAGGATATTCTCCTTCACCTTCTAAATAGTCAATACAGGTGGTTAATTCGTCTTTGAGATACGGGTCGTTCAGTAGTTTTTGTTCAGGCCAATAGTGCAGTTGATGAAGTAAGTGCCAGAACACACGCTCTTTTTGGCTATAGGGTTCATGTTCTTTGTCGATCACTTGAGCCCATTCCTCCATGGTGTCCCAGAAATACAGATCGACTTCCGTGTAGGGAATTCGCTGTTCCCAAAATCCACGAACATAAAAAGGGAGTTGCTTCGATTTTCGCTTTATAAAACTCTGTACGTTCAACTTTACTACCACATAAAAAGACCAAACTTAATGGCTCAAGTATAGTCTCGATTCGCTGAAAACGCCTTGCGTTAAGGCTTGGGAGTAATAAACGATTGAATTGGAAAAGGATTAGTGCAAATGCGGATCCTTCTCATTTACCATCCCATACTCGTTAACCAACCATAGATCGCTTTGCTCAAAAGTTCAAATTGTTCATGATCGATTCGCTGACCGGGCAGTTCTCGTTGACGGTAATGAAGTTTTAGTGCCTTATTGGCAGCAATATTTCGGTGTTCGGCAAATGCTAAGCTCCATGGGTTGTCCCATTGCGAATATACATCCAGCACGGGTACCGATGTTTGTGCCATATCCTCAACTAGCGCTAAGCTGCCTTCACGCTCTGGCCAGAACGGGCTAACTGCCACAAAAGCATCAGGCAAAGGTATCGCCTCTTCATTCAATAATGACAGCATCACCGCAGCAGTTGTGCCACGAGCAATGATTAAGCGAAACCCCGTATATTCTTCTGTGGCATTCAAAATGGCTTGAACCTGTAAACTCAACGCCTGTTTATGGGCATCTGATTGAGCGATGTCTAACAACGAGCCCACCGCGCGAGGGTGTTCAGGCTCAGGATTACTAGATTCAGATGGAGCATTGGTGTTGTCTGTTTTAGCACTTTCGGTTTGTTCTGTTACGGCGGTTTGTTCTTCGTCTGATGCGGGCGCGGGCGCAGCCGCAGCTTGAGAATCAGTATTTTCCTGTTGGTTTTGGCCAAACCCTTTAGGTATGCCATACATATCCCAAAACGGCGATGACGCAGACACTGTCGTATAACCATAGCGGTTCAGATTGGGCGACATGCGTGCCAAACTGTTGCCGTTAAGCGGATTCTCGCCAATGTCTCCAAGTAAAATGGCAATGCCTTGGTTGATCGGTTTATACCCCTCACGGATCACAGCAATAAATTCCCGCTCACCCGCAAGCAGCGTTTTATACTCACCTTGAAATAACGCGCGCTCAACATCAAAGTTCATTGCGCTCTCATGACCTACAGTTTGCGACTGAGAGGGCAGGCAAGACATCCAAAAAAGGCAAATTAGCAGTAGCATACGTTTTAAAAACACATCTGCCTCCTCTTGTTAATGCTGATTCACGCGGCTTTGCTTACCAGTTTATCGGTCAATTTATCACTAACTAAAGTGAAAACGGGCAGTCAGACTCGAAGGTTAACGTATCACCAGAACGAGGATGACTAAACGACAACATACACGCGTGCAGTTGTAGTCGTGGTGCCATTGCAAGTGCGTCTTCGTGGGCGTATAACCTGTCCCCTAAGATTGGATGCCCTAAGCTAAGCATGTGTACCCGCAATTGATGAGAACGTCCTGTTACAGGCTCCAAATCCACCAGTGTTTCACGCGCTGTTGCATGAACTTTCCACCACCGGGTTTTAGCCGGTTTTCCCCGCTCAAAGTCTACCATTTGTTTTGGGCGGTTCGGCCAGTCACAAATAAGCGGCAAGTCGATTTCGCCGCTATTTTCAGCCACCTCGCCAAACACCCGCGCACGATAACGTTTCGCGGTTTGTCTAAGCTCAAACTGCCGTGATATATGGCGATGTGCGTCTTTATTCAACGCCATCACCATCACCCCTGATGTCGCCATATCAAGTCGATGAACAACGGTTGCGGTGGGCAATACCCGTTGCACTCGTCCTTGCAGACTGTCTTTATGCTCAAGGGCTTTTCCAGGCACACTCAATAGCCCACTCGGTTTGTCTAACACCACAATGTCGTCATCTTGATAGAGAATCGTCAGATAAGGCGACATCGGCGGCGCATAATGTAGTAACGCCACACCCTCTCCTATGGATTGTTCACAACTAATCTAACGGCTTCAAGCACAACCGTGGCATCATTAATACAGCTCTGTAGGCCGTCAATCTGGTTGGTTAAGAAGGTGATTTCTTCTTCACGTACCGATGGGTTCACCTTTTTCAATTCTTGTAAACGTGTTAATTCAGCGCCAAGCGAGGCCTGCATGCGCTCTCTGGCCGCTTCTTTGATGCTATCCGCTTTAGTTTTGGCCATACTGTCAGCCACTGTTAAGGCCTGTTCAATTTGCCCGCGCAAAGCGCCCGTTAATTGCTGAGCAATCTTATTATTGACCTTCTTCAGATATTCAAATGTTCTGTCGGTTTCCTGACCTTTTGCATCAATGCAGACACGCACAGGCGTAGCGGGCAAAAAGCGTGGAAGTTGTAGCTGCTTTTGCCCTTTTCCAGACACCGTGAACAAACACTCTACCCAGAATATACCGGCAGGTAATGTTTTGTCAGACACCAGCCCGATAGCACTTTTACCCACAACGTCGGTTAGAATCATATCCATGGCATGATGTACCATTGGATGATCCCAACTAAAGAAATGAACATGCTCCATCGCTGTAGCCGTACTGCGCTCATAGGTAATAGTCATGCCTTCTTCATCAAGCCCCGGCAGTTGGGTATGCATAGACTCGGTAGGACGAAGCAAATAGCAACTGTCATCTTTTTCTTCTTGCAGAACGCCTACCACATCGAATAATCGCGTCATAAAGCGTTCTAGCGTGGGTGACTGCTCAGCATCCAGAATCTCAGACAAAAAGCCCTCAACACGCCCTTTACCTGAACTATTTAGCTCAAGTAACTTGTCTCGACCTGACTCCAGTTGCGCTTTTAACTCAGCGTGTAAACCAGCCGTTTTTTGAATCAGCGCTTCGACGGCTTCATGGTGTTTCGGTGCCAGAAGCGCCATAAACAGCTCTTCACACGTTTCTTCAAACACCGTCAACCCTGTTGGACACGTTTGTTCAAAGGCATTCAACCCGCGGTGATACCAATTCAGCAATACTTCTTGCGCCGTGTCATGGAAAAACGGCACGTGGATTTGAATGTTTTCGGTTTGTCCGATGCGATCTAGTCGGCCAATGCGTTGCTCTAACAAATCTGGCACCATGGGCAAATCGAAGAAAATAAGATGATGAGCAAATTGGAAGTTACGTCCTTCACTGCCAATTTCACTGCATATCAGAACCTGTGCACCGTCTTCTGATTGCGCGAAGTAGTTTGCAGCTTTATCCCGCTCAACAATCGACATTCCCTCATGGAAAACGCTGGCTCGAATGCCTGATTTCACCCGCAGTGCCTCTGATAACTGCAACGCCGTGTGTGCTTTTGAGCAAATCATTAAGACCTTCTCGCCTTTGAGCATATCGAGTTTTTCAATCAACCAATCTACACGAGGATCAAATTGCGTCCAATTTTCTACAAACTCAGGCATACGCTCCGGTGCTAAGCGTAATTCCAGCGGTGTCTCTTCATATATCTCGTCACTGAAAGTTGATGGCATTGGTAACGGATAGGTATGTAAATGCCGCGTAGGAAACCCTTCAATACCAGCTCGACTATTACGAAATAGCACCCGCCCTGTACCATGACGATCTAACAACGTGTGAATCAGGGCATCTTTTGCTTCATCTGCCAAGCTATTAATGTCTTCAGGCATCTCATCACCAGCAAAATGGGAAATAGCCTGAATGTGGGTATCGCTCAAAGTGTCACCCGCGAGCAAGGGTTCAATCGCACTCGCAAGCTCACTATAGTGTTTTTCTTCAGCAACAAAGGCTTGATAGTCATGAAAACGAGCAGGATCGAGCAAGCGCAAACGCGCAAAATGGCTTTCATGACCTAATTGGTCAGGCGTAGCAGTAAGCAGTAACACCCCTTTAGTGGCATTCGCCAACCCTTCAACCACGGTATATTCTTGTGATGGCTGACCTTCTGACCATGTAAGGTGGTGGGCTTCGTCCACCACCATTAAATCCCAGCTGGCATCCATTGCCTGCTGGTAGTATTGACTATTGTGAGTAAGAAAATCGAGACTACATAACACCAATTGCTCATCTTCAAACGGATTCCCGGCCTCGCCAGCCATGGCCTGGCAACGCGCTTCATCAAAGATAGAAAAAGCTAAATTGACACGTCTAAGCATTTCCACCAACCACTGATGCACCAAACTAGATGGCACCACAATCAGCACACGCTGAGCGCGCCCAGTTAATAGCTGCTGATGGATGATCAGGGCGGCTTCAATGGTTTTACCTAAACCGACTTCATCGGCCAGCAATACCCGTGGCGCATATCTACGTCCTACTTCCGCAGCAATGTGCAGCTGATGAGGAATCAAATCGACGCGCGCACCCACAAATCCCAGCATTGACGACGTCGCATGTGCATACTGATGGGTAAAACACGCCTCACGCAAACCAAACCATTTAGGGTGGTCAATTTGCCCTGCTAGCAAGCGTTTCTCTGGTTGAGCAAGCTGAAAATTATGATCAATAAACGTTTCTTTTAGGGTGACAACGTCTTTTGTGTCTAAACGCGAGCCTGTGTAGGATAACAGCCCTTTCTCTTCTGATACGGAGTCTACTACCAAGCTCCAGCCTTCATGACACTTTACTGATTCACCAATATCAAAGGTAATTCGCGATAAAGGCGCCGAACGACGTGCATAATTTCGACTTTCTCCGGTAGCAGGAAAAAGAATGTTCACACTTCTTTCATCTACTCCGACTATGGTACCTAAACCGAGTTCAGTTTCAGTCGTACTTAACCATCGCTGACCCAACGCAATTTCGTGATTACCTGACATGTGTTCTCCGTAGCTCAATTGACTTTCCCGCGAGACCGCTGCGGGGCGCGCAATTGTATACTATTCGTGACTACTTTGAATAAAAGTAGATGATAAACTGGGAAAAGTGGTTTATTGTGAGACTAAGTACTGTACAAATTGTTCAATATAGTGTCAGTACGAACTTGGATGTCGGGCCAGCGGCCACGCTTTCAGTGTGCCAATGTGGGCCGAACGAAATCGTGCAACGAATGCCGGAGTAACGGATGCCAAGAAAAAAAGCCAACGAAACGAAAACCTACGTTTTAGATACGAATATTCTTCTCCACGAACCCCTCGCCTTTCTCTCTTTCCAAGAACATGATGTTGTCGTTCCCATGACCGTCCTTGAAGAATTAGATTACATCAAAGACAGTAAAAAAGATGTGGCGAGAGATGCCAGAATTTCCATACGTTCCATGGAAGATGTGCTGCATGATGCGACACCCGAACAAATGACCGAGGGCGTGACGTTGGCAGGCCGGGGCTCGGGTATCACCGCCCCTTCGGGAAAATTTTCCATTTTTTCTGATTTAGAATTACCCGAAGATCATCACGTATTTACTAGCAACGAAAATGACAATCGCATTATTAATGCGGCGCTGTACCTGCAAGAGCAAAAGTCGCCTGGGCAAGTAGTACTTGTCACTAAAGACATCAATATGCGCCTAAAAGCAAAAGGCGCGGGCCTTGCCCATGTTGAAGACTACCGAACCGACCAGCTCATTAGCGATATTAAGTATTTATCAAAGGGATACCACACTTTCGAGGGGCGCTTTTGGGAAAGGGTCAAAAGCGTAGAAAGCCGCGCTGAAGGGCGCGACACCGTGCACACCATTGCCAAAAACATTTTGCCTGAAGCTTACATCAACGAGTTTATCCTCGATGAGAGTGGCGAGTTTGCAGGTTTAGTGGAATCTATCAATGAAGACAGCCTCGAAATACTCGATTTAGGCGTTGAGCGCTTAATGTCGCGCCATGCGTGGGGTATCAATCCGAAAAACGTCCCGCAAGCGATGGCACTGCATGCCTTACTTGATCCCCATATAGACCTAGTGATTTTAACGGGGCCGGCGGGCAGCGGGAAAACGCTGTTGGCACTGGCCGCCGCACTAGAAATGGTGGTAGAGAAAAACATGTACGACAAAATCATTGTGACCCGTAGCACGCCAGAAATTGCAGAATCTATCGGTTTCTTGCCCGGCACAGAAGAAGAGAAAATGGCCCCTTGGCTGGCAGCGATTACAGACTCCTTAGAAGTGCTGCATAAAAATGATGAAAATGTGAAAGGCTCGATGAATTACATCATGGAAAAAGCCAATATCCAGTTTAAATCAGTAAACTTTATGCGAGGCAGAAGCATTCAAAACGCAATCGTTATCCTCGATGAGTCGCAAAATTTAACGGCCTCTCAGCTAAAAACCATTATCACCCGATGCGGGGAAGGTACCAAGCTGATTTGTAGCGGCAATTTGGCTCAAATAGACAGCAACTATCTAAGTGCCGTCACGTCTGGACTCACCTATTTAGTTGAAAAGTTTAAAAACTTTTCAGGCAGCGCAACCCTGAATTTAGACGGCGTGGTAAGAAGCCGACTGGCCGACTTTGCTGAGCGTCACTTGTAACGCCCACTTGCAATAAGCTATCGTGCCGCGCCTCGCGGCACTGCCTTAGTTTTGATAAGTTGTCGCATATCTCACAGGAACAATGTTCATATTAAGTGGGTTCAGTATTATGCGCATTATCTGTATACCGGCATTATTAGGCTACTCAAGAATAAGAAGCGCTGATTTTTACCTTACATTCGCCTCTCACATCGAGGCTTTACATCTTTACAAAGAACTAGACTTACGTCTTCGCAAAGAAAACGTTAAAGTAGGCTACGTATGAAGGGGATGTCTGAATCAATGCGGGCTGTATGGTTAATCGGATAACAACATGCTACATATGTTAAGGATCACTCATGCTGGGTATGCTAATCGTCCTGCTTTTGTGCTTAATTATGTCATGTATCGGGTTTACTCTCGGTAAGCGAGGGAAGAAAAAGTGCTTACTTATTGCAGCAGTTCCATTTATTTGTGTCACCGTAATACATATTTATGAGCTGCATTTTTCTGGCCCGCAAGGCGGCTCACCTTTTGTCATCGTACTATATGTGACCTTAGCTGCACCCTTATCTATCTGCTACATAGCATGCTTTTATGTCGGTATGGAAAAACAAAGATAACAATTAGAGTACAGTCGAGGATGCTCACTCAGTATAAGGTGTAGATAGCACATCCTACTTAATCACGCGCAAAGGAGGCGCTAAATAAAAGAATCATGGAAAAAATTTTTCAATTGCGTTCGCTGAGTGCTTTTTGCCTGTTTACATTTTCACTGTATAGCCAAGGTCTGAATACAGACGATATCGGCATGAGTGGATGGGTAATACTGACGTCGTTACTGCACGCCTTATTGATTTACGTCACTCTCTCAGTATTAGATAACATAAGCATATCGTGGGTCAGACGTGGCGTACTGATTTCGGCTATCTTGCTCATCTTGGCGCATGTTGCAGTATTTATTCGAGTGCTATTCAATTGGCATGAACAGTTGGAAGGACTATTTTACTTGGCTGTGTTTGCTCCAGAAGTGATTGTGTTATGCATAGCGATGTTGTTTTGGGAATCTGATTAACTCTGTCCCAACCATTTTCTGTACTGTCGCCAACTCGGCGAAAACGGGAGAGAAGTCACAGGCGTGATTCACGCCTGTGACAAAGGACATTCAGAATTATGTATCAGTGAACCGAGCGTATACGTCTGAAACACCATCCAGTCGCCCTTCGAAATGGATAGGCGGTTGAGACATAGCCATGGGCTGACGCACTGTTCTAAATTACGTTAGATAGCTTACCATTTACTTTCAGCCTACTTGTTACTTCGCCTATATATGTCTGATTTAAGAAATATTCAGGATCTTACTAATTTTTTAAACGTGCTTAACTGCTTCAATACATCACGTATACTTACCGATCAGACTAGGTATTTGCCCCATGTTCTTTCCTTCGTTCACCCAGACTAGCTTGTTAACGCCTTACCTTGCCACTCCTGTTGCTGGTTGCCATGCTGTATAGGCATAACATAGAGAAGCAAAATGGGAATCAAATACATAGTGAAGAACGTACCGATGGCTATGCCAAAGGTGACTGAAATCCCCAAAGGTTGGAGTATTTTGCCGCTACTTCCTAAACCAAACGCCAATGGTGCTAGACCCGCGATAGTGGTCATATTGGTGACCATAATGGCACGAAATCGCATCTTTGCAGCTTCCACTACCGCATCAATTTTATGCTCAAACCTGCTTGCAATTCGCTGATAAACGTCAACAAAAATAATTGAATTGTTTACAGAAATCCCGCATAACATAATAATGCCAAGCATCGAATTTAATGACAAAGTGCTCTCAAAATAGGCCAGTGCAATAATTGCCCCCATGATTCCAAATGGAATGACTGCACAAATCAAAATGCCAACTAATACGCGCTTGAACATAAAGTGCACACATAAAAACACCAATGCAAATGCCAGCGCCAACGCTTTCAATAGCGAATCAATGCCTTCTTTTACGACAATATCAGGTTGATCAACGATGAAAGGAATGGCTTGGCCTTTAGGCAAGGTTTGATAGAATGTTTCTAGTACTTGTTGCGGCGATTCTATAGCGCTGTCTTTCAGCCAGATTTCCGCCATGTAAATTGGCTGCGTATTCCGACTGTAATACAATTTCCACTCTTTAGTTTCCTGAATATCTAGCAAATCCCTTAGGTGGAAAATCTTATCTTTGTAGAAGAAAGGCAACGCTCCAATTCTTTCAACTTGGTCAATTAACTCACTCCCCACCTGAGAATAGAGCATCAACTTTTCACCCTCTATCTCAATTTGTGCTAGGTATTTCTCTTCAATAACCAAACCAACGTAATCAGCTAAATCCTCTTGAATTTGCTTATGTTCAGCTAAAGGAAAGAAATTGGTGAGTACATCATGCTGAATACTTAAGGCAAACTTAGTGCTTTTTTGAGGTTTAGGTGTGATTTTGACTCGAGAAACCGCTTCGTGCGCCTTAAAATGTGCCTGTATATTAATTAACTGCTGACGTCTCTGTTGCTCGGTTTCTTCGGTGACTAATAATCGCAACGCGGGGAAATCAGGCACCGCGAGTGCAGATGTTATCCAAGGCATCGCCTCTAAATCTAATTCTTCATCGCTTTTCAACATGGCCTGAATATCTGCGAAAGTTTGCTCAAACACCTCGTGGCTGGTCAGATGTATTGAAATATAAGCAGCATTTGCACGTATATCTGTATAGGCAAATTTAATCTTGTCACCAAACTGGCTGTTAATTTCTTGCCTTACTGTTTCAGCTAACTGGGCACGTTCTCGCATTTCAAGCCCATCTTTTTTGAATCCAACGATAACATCTATAATTTCTGCTTTGGGTTTGGCGATAAGTTCTTGCTTAATCGTTGGTAATAGTTGCGCTGAATAGACTCCCATTCCAACGGTGCAAATAATAATAACCAGCTGTAGCAATTTTCTCTGTAGAACATGCCGCAAGCACCATAGATAGCTATTTGCCCATGCATTAAGTAGCGCCTCAATCAACCTGCCGAGCAAACCATAGTTCGCTTGCTTTTGCGGCATATAAGACAAAATAACAGGCAAGAAAATGAGATTAATAAACAGGCTAAACAACATGATTGAAATAACGACTAAGGCAATGTCGCTAAGTAATGCTGAGGCTATAGGGGCAGTAAATGCCATTGGCATGAATACAATAATTGTTGTAATTACTGATGCCACAATAGAGGGTGCTACCTCACGTACAGCATCAAACGTAGTTAACCCTGTTTGTCGTTTCTGGTGATAATAGATATTATCAACGACCACAACTGCGCCATCGATAACCATACCAATCGACACACTCATTGCACCCAATGACAACAAATTAATTCCTACACCGCTAAAATGCATAATTGCACCAGCCCCCATTAGAGATAGCGGCATTGCAAGAGAAACAACCAACGTCTTACTAAATGAACGAAAAAACAATAGCACTGACAAAGATGCGATTGCCATACCCGTAAATATTGCAAACATCACAGCCTTCATCGCCTTACCGATGAAAATAGACGGATCGTTTAAGACGGTAATATTGCCAATATCTTTTACAAAGTCTTCACTTGTTGTAAAAAACGCGCGAGCAAGTTGGTATAGGTTCGCGTCAGGTTTAGGCCAAACCGCAACAGCTACCGCATTTCTACCATCAAGCTGTAGCATGCGAGACATTTTAGAGCGTGTAAAAACAACCTCAGCAATTTCGTTAAGCTTGATTTCGCGGCCAGCGATCTTACCAACCGTAATCTGCTCAATCTGTTGCATATCCTCGATACCACGTTCAACTCTCATGGCTATTTGACCATTACGCTGTGTACTCAAATTACCTAGTGCATAATCAAACTCGTGGATCTGAATGATATCCATCACATCTTGTATGGAGAGTTTGTATTCTGCAACTTTTAGCGGATCAATCTTGACGGTTACGTGTTGTTCACCGAAAAGGGTAACCATTGACTTAGAGACACCGGGTATTTCATCTAATGCGGGTTGCAACTTATTCGCCAATATGTGGCTTAATTCATCGGCGTCAAGTTTGTCAGAGTCAACCACTAGATAACACTCACTGCCCGGATTATAAAATCCGACTTTGAAAGGAGGAAGCTCGCGTGATAATTGGGCTTGATAAGATGCAGCAATAGAGCCGACATCTCTAATGGCCTCATCATTATCTTTGTTCCAGTCAAAATGAATGTAGTAAACGGCTTTACCCTGACGATATTCCCCTTCTACTAACTCTACATCCTTAATATTCTTCAGCGAGGTTTCAATTTTTTCACCCCAAAACTGCATAAACTGAGCGATATCCTGCTTGTAAAACATTTGCAGTTTGATGACAGGCTTACTGGTATTGGGGTAGAGAGAAATGGGCAGGTGCAAAAATTGGTAAAATCCAAAACATACCAAAAACAAAGCAAGCGAGATAAATGAACTACGATTGTTCGCGAATAATCTAAACATACTAATGAGAGCCTAATGACGCTGTGCTTTGATGACTTATCGCAGAGTTCAACATCACTTTGGCAATACTGCCCGAGCGAACTTGATGTCCACACTTCTTCGTGCAATCTACGACCACCTCAATTCTAAACAGGCCAAAATCGCCCTGTTGAGGTTCATTTATGGCATATACTTCGCCCTGCATTTCTTTTGGTTGCGTCGAGTTAGGTGAGAAAATCACACTTGCATCACCGATCTCTCCCAGCCTAAGTAGGTCTCGCTGAGAAACGTCTATTTTCACAACGTACTGGCTAAGATCTGCAACCATCATAATTTGACTAAAGCGATCGACTTTGTGGCCTTCTTGCAGATCGAGTCTCGACACCACCGCATTTTCAATAGTATTGCGAATTAAGATCTCGCTATATCCCACTTCTTCTCTTGTAATTCGCACCAAAGGTTGATTAGTTTTTAATCTATCTCCGCCTTTGACATACACCTCTTCAAGGATGCCATCAAATTGAGAATAAATCGGTTTCTGCTTTTGATAGCTCACAACGCCATAAAACGAGATACTTTCTATCTGCTCTTGTGCCAGAGAACTCAAAGCAAAAATACACAGCAAGGCGCCAACGAGGCTTCGAATAACACAATTGAAGCTCATTACCCCTCTCCTACATTTTCAAAATCTGGCACCGAGTTAAATGACGTTTGGCCCCCATCTCTAAAGCCTGAGTTTGTATGTATACTGTGCATTGCTAGATTGCCTCTTTCACTGTCACGTCTTTCAATACTTGTTGCATAAACCGAACAACTTGATCCGGGTTATCGCCTTGAATAATGCCTGCCGCAGGGACTTCTTTCTTCTGATACGTTATATGTTTAGGTAAACTTTGATCGTTAGAAAGTTGGTTCCATTCCAACATTTGTTGATGTACCGCTATATCCTCATGCCCTTCAAGTTGGCATTTATCCCACCCATAATGATGTCCGGGAAAAACGAACCAACCATAGCTTTTATGCGATGGCGCAGGCTTATTTTGCATAGGCAAATGAAGCTGCGTTGCCAAATTCGCATGATGGAGATTGATTCCTGTTGCTAACTCAAAGGTTCTAGCGACATTGGCACCACCTACTCGGTGACCAATTTCCAAAAATACCAAACGGTTATCTGACTTAATCACTTCAAGATGAAACGCCCCAGACTCTATAGTCAAGGCGGTAATAACGTCTTGAGCAAAGGCCATTAATTCCAAGTCGGTTTCAATCTGAAAAGAGCCAAGTGCATGCCCTTCAGCAAAAGACAAACATGTACCTTCATAACAGCTAGTGACAAGTTTACTGATCCGTCCCTGCTCAACGATGCCATCTAAGTGCAGAATCGCCCCGACAACAAACTCTTCAACTTCAAAATTGTCATAACATCGTTCAACATCGAGAACCGGAATATTTGTTGTCCCTTCGGAAATCGCTTCCTTCAACATGTTCATACTAGTGAACTTGATAACATTTTCGCTAGATGCGCCATCTCTGGGCTTTAAAATCACCTGCTCCAATTCGGTGACATCCCGATTCAACACATCAGCCAAAGAATAAAAACGAGGTACTTCCAGTCCAGCGGCCTGCACTAACCTCTTCATTACCATCTTGTCTCGTACGCTCTCAACTTCTTTTGGTTTTGCCCCTTTAATATTCAATTGTTCTCTTATCTCAGCAGCAGCAATTAGCTGATATTCAGACACTCCAATTACATAATCAAAATGTATCCCATGCTGCTTTGTTTGCTTCACCGCTGTATCAACGAGATTATCCAAATTCTCAATAACAACTTTGCGGCAAGGTAATGACTCAGGAATATTCCTCATCGGACCAGGCAACCCCAAATAGGTCACATTGTGCACCGTATGGTCAATAACTTTTTCATAGCCCACATTCTCAAATGGCACACGGTGTAAAATAAGAATTGAGAGAGACGACGTCATGAGCATTTTCTTCCTTTTTTAACACTATAGAGACTGCGTTCCCAGGCCAACTGCACCTGCTCAAACATGCTTTCAGTCGATAATTCTGAATTGCTACAGTAAACGTTTGCCTGTGCAATAAACTCATCATTAGAACGAGGAACTATGGGAACAGACAATGGCCGAGTATTTAGCCAATCTAACGAAAAGAGCTCAATCTTATGACCCAGTTCCTCCCGTAGCGTGGCTTCTATTTGCATAGTAAAATCACTTATATCGTCAAGTAGTGCTTCTGTTGCCCCTAACATGCACGACATTGCTTTCCCTTTTGGAGACAATGGGGTATGAGTAACCGTATTCCCTAATGCTAAGTCCACCCATAAATGGAAGAAGTTAACACCGAAAACCTTGTTTGCAAGATTCCAAATACCCATCCCAGCAGAACGACGATTCGCCTCCACTGTCGCCGTTAACCCCTGATGGTCCAGATAAGCTATTTCGTTGTGAAATGCGCCAACATTTTGCCCGACCCATCCATTCATTAAGCGCCCATGAGCTTCGATCTTCTTTGTCGTAGAAATATCGATTCCAGCTGGCAAAACTTGTCCAATTTCAACGGGGTATGTGCCCTTCGCTACTATCTTTTCCGTGATAAATGAAACATCTCCCACGCCGTCAAAGGAGAACTCGCTAAATGTGGGAATACGCTCTTCACACATAAGCCCGCTCTCCAAGTAACACTCAACCTGACGATATGCAGCAGATAAATCTGATTGACTATCGAGTTTTAGTACACCTCGGCTCGCAGAACCGCATGTTGGCTTTAATATAAACCCATCAGGAAAGCGAGTTGCAAAAGCTTGCAAATCTTGAAGCGAATAAATTTGCGCAAACGCTGGTATAAAATGGTGCTCATTACGATGTGAAGAGAAGTGTTCGAGTTCTGTTGACCTGAGTGTCGCTTTATTAAAAGCATTCAGCGCCAACTCAGTACTATCGCAAATAATACCTAAACGTTCAAAAAGCACCGTGCCATATTGCAGCGCTTTATCAGCGAATATGATCCCTCCACAAACCCTGTACTCCTTTAAAAGCTCAGCAGCCAAGGTATCAAGATTCGGGTCACTCAAGTTGACTTCAATCACCTCGTCACAAACAGACTCAAAGATACTCAGTGCCTGCTCAACCAACAACAGCGTTTTCAAGCCATATTTAGCGTTTGTGTAGGCACTAATCGTTGCTAAATCTTTTCGTCTGCTTTTAGGGCAATCCAGAACCAAAAACACCTCATTCATATTCTACCTCCAGTGCAGACTCGGAACGTCGAATTTGCTTTTGAATTTGCTCACGCGATTGAGATACCGGCCACGACCATAAAGCTTGCGCCACGAAAAGTTCACGGTTGGCATCTGGTGTGATTTGCCCTGCCGCCATCAGCAACTTTTGATGAACGGTGGGTATATCGGAATTAAACTGGAGTTTACGGATAGTTTTATTGGGCTCTGCGAAAAATGCTCTAAAATAAGCACCGCGCTCACGATCAAAGAAGTGTTCAGATTGCGGAGATAATTGTTTTAGTAACGAAAGATAGTCATTGCTATCTTCGGATAACAATGAACGAATCCAAAGTTCAAGCAATGAATAGCCAGACACATGTTCAACGCTCTCGTTTATGTAAGAACCACCAATACGTGGGTTAATTTCTATAACTTCCCACTGCTTTCCATCAAACTTTGCCTCAAGGTGATAACAGCCATTACCAAGCTGCAATCGGTCAAATATTGATACCACCCAAGCATTAGCTGATTCGATTTCGCTTCTCTGTAAAGAAATTGGTGGAGAAGCACTGACATTCTCTAATGTCGTTAGTGCTTGCTCACCCACTTCAATTTTTTCGTGGATAGCAATGACATGACATCGACCTTGATGCTGTATAATTTCAAAACAAAATTCAATTCCTGGGATATAGTCTTCAACAACAAATTCGACCTTCTGCGCAAAACTTGTACTGAAGACAACATCAGTCTGTATTTGCTCCGCTATCGCTGTGATTTGCTGCCACTTGGTTTCAGGCTTCAATTTGAAGGCACCATAAGAAGCAATTCCGCATCTTGGCTTAATAAATGCGTCCGCCTCTTCTTCTACTAGTTGAGTGAACAGCGTTTCGGTGAGAACCCTGGAGTTAACATGACTAAGATTATGTTGACGCAACGCTTGGCGCAGCTGAAACTTGTCTCTTAATAACTCAACTTGTTCTAGCTCCATGTCTTGTACACTCAACGCCTTATTCACTGACGACATGAGCGTTCTATAGTTTTCCCAAACACTAATACAACCTAGCACCTGTTTATTCTGTTTTTTCAGTGTCTCGACAAACCCCAAAATGCTGTCTTCGTCGAGCTCTGACTGTTCTATCACTTTCATCACAGACGCTTTCGCTGACATATTACTAATTAACGTGTCATCAACGGTTTTTGATGAAATAACATAGAGTTCAATTTGCAACGCCTGACAACTTGCATAGATCTGATCTACAAAGGTTTTCCCACCTCGGACTAATGCCACAATACCCTTCATCATATAAGTCCTTTTATCTCTAGTCTTCCAATGCCTCAATGGCAACGTCACCAGAAAGCTTGCACTGACAGGCCAATCTGTGTGTCTCATCGTTGATACAAAGCGTATCTAATAAGTGCTCTTCAGCCTCATTCTTAGGGGAAAGGTTATCTAGTCCTTCCACAACTCTAATGGCACAAGTCCCACACGCAGCAGAACGACAACCAAACATCAGATCCGGTTGAACGACATAGTCCAATTCACATAGTGAACTGTTCTCGGCTAGTGAGACATCTATCCCACTTTTAAGTAATTTTACTGTTGGCATTTATTTCCCTATCGTGTTGAGGTTATGAAGTACTGACTTTTCGAGCCGCCTTAAATTTCGGTAACAGATAAAATGAAAGATAAATTAGGCTGTTACCTAGGATGACCAATAACAGTAAATTTTGCGGCCCAACAGATTCAGAAAAAGCCGCAATCAATACGCCAGCCAATGGTAGTGGCAGTTGATTAAACATCACCATAATGCCAATCACCTTTCCCAAGTCATCTTTTGGAATGAGTTTTACCCTCTCAGCGCGCATATAAACGTTGAATAGTGCCAACGATGAAATCATCAAAGCGTAGCCCAAAGTAAACATCCAGAATTCAGTTGCTATTGCTGCAATCAGGCTTCCAATAAAAATTGACCAAACGGAACAAATAAAAACGGTAATTCCGTCAAAACGACGAAAGATCTGACTACTGCAAATCAACGTCAGAACGGATGCAACCCCCAGTGCCAGTTGGAGTAAACTAAAAGTATGATCGGTTACATTGAACCTAGAAATAGCAATTATTGACGCTTGCCCTAACATTAAACCCAATAACAAATTGACGGCGATGGACTCACAAGTGAGGCGTTTGAGCCTTGATTGACGGTATATCAGAGAAGATGCCTTATACAACTGTTCAAAAAAGCTTACCTTTTGCTCTGCTTGCTTTACCTTTGCATCAAGGCCAAATGACAGGGTCATGGTGTTTAATGCACAGGCGAGGTAAACAACTGACGTAACCAATATGAGATAGTACTTTTCCATTACCAGTATTAATAAGCCACAAAGAATTGGCCCCAGAATCATAGATAGCTGCATCAATGTTTGTAATACGGATTGCACTTCGGTAAGGCGAGATTGGTCAAATAGACGTGGCACGACTGTTTCAACAGCAATCAATGATTGAGCCTGAAAAAATGCATTTACCATTACTAAGAAGCCCAGAATGTAAATGCTGTATTGGTCATAATGAAGCAACAAAAATATAGCGAGTAAACATGTGGTCCCCCGAACAAAATCAGAAATAAGGAACAGTACTCGACCACCAATTTTATCTGCCAATGCGCCTGCTAAAGGAAGAGAAACGACGCGAGGAAGCCATTCTAAGAAAAAAACTAAGCCAGTTTGCGTGATGCTACCTGTATTTCGGTAAATAATTAAGGGGACTGCGAAAAGTAGAATCTGATCACATATTAACGCCAAAAATCTACCCATCAAAAAACGGCAGAATGCAGCATTCCCTAGCAGAAGAGCTAACATAGTATAAACAGCACCTTAGCCAGCCAACCGTAGTTGACTGGCCTAATTTGTTAAGCCGCTTTGATAGTATCTGTACCTATCGTAGTGTCATAAAGTTCTTTGTAATACATGGCAAGAAGAGATTGAATTTCATCAATATATTTGAGAAATACGTCTATATCATTCTCGCTAAAAATAAGCGCTCGAACGATTTCCCACATGTCGCCAGAATGATCGTGACTCAAGTCGGTATTAATGTGCGCAACCTGCCCTTTAACATTTTCAGAACCTAACTCAGACTTTAGGTTGCTAACTTGAGCTGGGGTTGTTTTTGCCGTCACATATTCAACCAAGTAGCTATATGCGACCGCACCAAGTGGATTTTCATGCTCGGTTACAAAGTATTTAAAGCCTGTCAACAAACGCGTGGCAAACATTGGTTCTGTATTGTTAATCTCGTCTTCGGTAACGCCACTGGCCATTGCATCGTTTTTAAACAAAATATCATGCAGCATTTCTTCATCTTGATAACGTGCATATAACTGCGCTGCCTCAGGTGAAATTTTTGCAATTTGATGAAGTACTTTAGCTTGAACTGTTCGGCTCATACGTATACGCCAGACATGCTCAATCATGTGACGCTTGTAATAATTCTTATCAACGCCAGGTTCAAACAAGTGTTTGGCATACACTACTTCTTTGTCCCACTCTTCCATTTTGCCATCAATGTACAAATCGATACGACGTTTAACCTCTGCACTTTCGTTTGAATCTAAACAGCTCTTAGGGTGCGCAAAACCTATATCTTGTACTCTATTCACGTTAACTCCTTATAAATTTAAATATTACTTCCGTTTACCTATTTCAGGTTAATCAAGCATAAAATTAACAGAACGTTTTAAATGACAAAAAGAAAACCTGAAAGAGTGAACATTGGAAATAAAAGGTCACTTAAATCGCCGCGCAAAAAATTATTAAAAATAAAACACAAAGTCAATATACAAATGAAAAATTCTTTACATATAGATTATTCACTTACATATTTATTCGGCTTTATTGAGGCAATCAGCGCGCCACTCAAGAAGCCGCAAATTTAACTCGAAGAGGCAACATTGTGTTATTCATTGCGTACTTCAATGGACTATCTTAAAGCGAGACACCTTCGAGTTCAGATTGCGAGACCTCTTAATTTCAATCGCTCACCTATCCTTTACAGCTCACCGTTCTGTATCTATGCATACGCATTGGCCCAAGAAGTGAAGGCATCGACAAGCGAAAATGGTTCATGCTGACGGCGACTAAACACCGAACTAAACACCATCTACACCGAGGCATTTAACGCCATTAGCTCTTACGGATGCTGCTTGCTTACTGATGTTGCCATAAGGCATGGTACTACGGCACTGGAGTTGGATTTCAGAGAATGACTGAGTTGAAAAATTCGAAACCATGGCGTTAACCGAACTAGCTAAGCTGGCTGAAATGTGCGCTGCAGTATCGGCCCAACCGAAAGCGAATGGATATTACTTTAGCGTCAAGAGAGGCTATATAGGGGTGCCACCCCTAAACAGATTTTCGTTGATAACGTACTAAAAATAAGAGTTAGGGCACCTTGCTGGCAGGAGGTTAATAAAGCCGCCTATTTTTCAAAACTTTAACCAATTAGACTTAAAAATGTAACCAAACTATCCACGGTAGCATTTGGTATATTATATAAACATTTTTAATAACATCGAACATATTAAAAGATCATTAAATTAACCTTGAGGTATTGAAAAACATTTTCCAAGCGAGTATCTTTTGTGCAAATTATTTGGCACACCTCTACGAGTGTTAATAAATTGTTAGAATAATAATAAGAGTTATGCGCGGTATTTTTCCACGCACCACCCTTTATGATATTGATTTTAAAGACTTATATTTTTTATCAGCTTCGCTACCAAGCGATCTGAGGTTTACATGATCGTATTTTAAAGGGAATGGAAATATTTTTTGTGTGTTTTATGTACTAATCCATATTGTTAATCTTTAGTCTTATATTTCGCAGTTAATCACGCTCTTGTTAAGTTCGGCTTTCTTCCTTTTGGGAAATTTGTAAGCGGTGTATTTGTCTCATAAATTGATTTTTAATGCTTTAGCGGCAGGGTCACTCCTACCAAAATCAAGGATTAAATATAGCCATATCTTAAAGGTTAAATAGCCATATCTTAAAGGTTAATTAAATGTTTTTATCAGACTTTAGAGTTTTAGTGATCGGTGCCCAGGACTTTCATATTCAGTGCTTAGAAGAGCTTGGGATAGATTACACCCTATTTCAGGTCCGCGAAGAAGTTACCGAATATCAACAAAAGATAGCTAATGAATTACTCATTACTGATTATAAAAACGTTGATTCCGTTATAAGTCTTGCAAAGTCATTCCATAATTTAAGGCAATATAATGCAGTTATAGGATATAAAGAACTCGCTCTAAAACCATGTGCGATCATCGCGAAGTCGCTAGGTATTCCGTCAAACTGTGATGAACATGCTGTCGAATTTAGTCGTGACAAGTTAAAAATGCGTGGATTGCTCAAAGGCACTGAATTAGACAATGTCGCATTTGAAAGAGTGAATTCAGTTGAGCAAATAAAAAATTTTTTGGCTCAACATAAAAACGCCATTCTTAAGCCATACGACGGTGCGGGCAGTATTGGTGTCACAAAAATTAGCACAGACAATGTTGATGAAGCGCTCGGCTATTCACAAGCAGCCGAAGACTGCGATCTGTTAATCGAGGAGTTTATCGAAGGCAATGAATTCAGCGTAGAGTCAATTTCCCTTAGCGGACAGCACCAAATACTGGCAATTACGGAAAAACTCACGACTGGTGCTCCCCATTTTGTAGAAATTGGGCATCATCAGCCCGCTCAACTTGACGAAAAAATTCAACAAAAGATCGAGTCAAAAGTTTGTTTATTACTGGACTTGCTAGGTCATAAAACAGGGCCTTGCCATACAGAAGTTAAAGTCAATAATTCTCAGGTTCACATTATCGAGACTCACACTCGAAATGGTGGTGACAATATATGGGAGTTGACCCATATAACCACTGGCATCAATGTTTTCGAGAGAACGGTAACACATCTTCTTGGTATTGAGCAGCCTTCCCGTAATTCGCTTCATCATGCCGCAGCTGTCAGATATGTCATGCCAAAAGTTAGTAGGGTGAGCAATATTTTGCATTTAGAAGACGCAATTAATTTACCCAATGTTATTCGAGTCAATCTATCTGTAAAAGTTGGAGACAAGATAGCAGAAATGAACAGTTCGTTGGCGAGATGTGGTTACGTGATTACCAGTGGAAACACCGTGGCGGAAGCAGTTGAAAGCGCTGAGCAGGCCAGAAACACAGTGATTTTTGAATAAGGAACTATCAAATGCATATATTGATTATCGGAACAGTGCGCCCTGCTCACCAGAAGGCATTAGAAATGGGACATGAGATTTCGTTGATTATCGACAAGAAAAATGTCCGCCCCTCAGATGTTAACGTTTCTTATCGCAAAATCATGATGATGGAGGCTGATGCTTCTATTCAAGAGTATCAAGCGGTAGCTGATGCTATACATCAACATAGTCCTGTTGATGCCATTTGTTGTTTTAACGATACCGCACAAGAGCACGCGATAGCTGTCGCGGAAAAACTGAAACTTCCCTTTTCGATAGATTTGGCCACGCTTGATGTACTTTACAACAAACAAAAAACACGCGCACTACTGCACGCCAAAGGATTAGACGATACCCAATTCAGGGAAGTGACATCGGTAGATGATATTACAGACTTCTTTCGTGAAGTTAATGCTCCCATCATCGTGAAGCCCTTTGACTCAACGGGTAGTAGCGGCATCATCAGAATTAAGAGTGCCGCAGATATTAATCAGGAAATGCAACGTTTCTTTGATGCAAAGCATACATTTCCGGCCATTGCTGAAGAATTTTTACAAGGCAAGGAGTATAGCGTTGAAGCATTTTCTGAGAATGGTGAACACGTTATTTTGGGTATTACTGAAAAGTTAAAAGATAAAGAAACTTTCATCGAGAATGGTCATGCCTTCCCCGCGTCTATTTCTTTACGTGACAAAGAAAACATAGAGAGCTTTGTGCGCGATATGCTGAGTGTCGTTGGGATCAAAAACGGTTTGAGCCATACAGAAGTTATGCTAACCGAAAAAGGACCCAAACTAATCGAGTCACATTCTCGAGCAGGTGGTGATCGCATATTTAAACTTATCGAACTCGTAACAGGTATAGATGTATTTGAAATACAGATACGCCAGACATTGGGAGAAAAAGTCCTTACAGAAGTGCAAGATGCAGTAAATGCAATTGAAGGTAAAGCTGCCGCAATCCGCTTCCTGTCCTTGGGATTTGATACGAATACCAAACTAGTTTCTATAGATAATATCGAAGCAGCTCAAGCTGTTGAAGGTGTTGTTGAAGTTATGCCGATGAAAGAGGCTGGCTCCACAATGGGCGTTGTAACCGATAGTTTCGCCAGAACTGTGTGGGCGGTTGCTAAAGCAGACAGCCCTGAGCGCGCGCTTGAGCAGGCAGATAAGTCATTGCAAACCCTCAAAATCAATCTTAATTGGGAAATGCAATAATGCCTTTGTTCTGGCTCGGAGAGTTCTCGATAAATATTGCAAGGGGGATTTTTACCCTTGCACTAGGCATGCTTCTCTATGAAGCCACTGACAGCTTATGGGCGTTTACTTTTGCAATTCTGGGAGAGTTTGGCGTCTCAATTTTGATCCAAGGTATGGCCGGTACGATCGTTGATAAGTTCGGTGCTCGGTGGGTTCTGCCTTTTGCTACATTGAGCAATAGTGCCATTATTGGGACAATACTTTTTGCAAACCCTGAATTGATAAATCAACCCAACCTACTGTTACTTATTGCAATGGGGTTGTATATCTCAAAACCATTTATTCGCAACTCTGTGTTTGTATTGATCGCCGACTTAAGCGAAAAAGACAAACTTGAGAAGTTCAATGGTTACATGTCTATATCTTTGCAGTGCGGTCAATTGCTGGGAATGGCCTTAGCTGGCGTGATGTTGGAGCGCTACTCTTCAACTACCGTATTATTCGGCGTCTTTTGGGGGTTCACTGCTGCATTTATTTGCTACTCGTTTGTTTGCCTTTTTGCACCTAATGCCACCACGGAGCCAAGCGACAATAGTCAATCAGGCAGTTGGATTAAAGTGTTCAAGTTCATTATGAACAGCAAAGAGATGATAGTTGTTATTGGCATAGCGACATTTGATTATCTTGCAATCGCCCTCTTCAATCTATTGTTAGCACCAGCCGTTAAACATAACTTCGATAACCTCGCAAGGTGGCTAAGTATTATAGATATCGCCTTTGCCGTGGGAGCAATAGCAGGGGGAATTTTTATTGCCAAAGCAGTGTCCCCAGCAAATTTGAGGTTACCCGCAACGCTGGCCTCAATGTTGTCAGCAGCATCACTATATCTACTGTATGTGTACGACGGACACGGTGTCGCAGTCGTAGTTTCTACTATTCTCTTCGGCTTTTTTACTACCGCCTCAACAGTGAGTTGGATGTCAGTCCAACAAGCCTCTTTTCCTAGCGAGATAAGAGGCAGGCTAGCCTCTACAAGATATATCAGCAATGCCTGCGTTGCTGCACTTGGCTGCATGCTCGTTTCCTACGCAAACGACATTAATTTTAAACAAGCCGCATTGGTCGCGTTTGCCCTTATGCTCATGATGGCAATCACTGTCGCCGTGGTGCAATTTAGAAAATCTTACTTAAACAAACTCAACTCAATTACTTAATGACAGATTCAGGGAGGAAAATAAAATGCACAATGTCACTGATTACCTGACATGTAAAGACAAAATAAAAAAGCAACTCTCTAAGTTGTTTGAGAACTGCCCACAACTCGATCTCGATCGAAACTCAATCTATTTAGACATTAAAGATACCTACACGGTTGAAGCAAACAGTTATTCAAGAAACATTTTATATTCAAACGAAAATGTTGAGATTGTACTTGCTGTGTGGGCTAAAAATATCGCTAATCATTTACATAATCATGGTGACAGTTTCTGTAGTTTCATTGTAATTGACGGCGAGTTAACAGAACAACAGTTACGCCTCAATGGTGACGGTCAGGGTGAAATGAAGTTGAAAACACGGGAAACTGGTGATTTCGATTTTATTGATGATGAAGCCATATTTCACCTTATTGAGAATAGAGGCACTCAAACGGCTGCGAGTATTCATATCTACAGCCCCCCAATTTGCACCTTTGAAAGGTTAGCCATTCCCGATTTCACCGAAGAAGATAGCCCAAGCTTAGAAAAAAGCACTGAATATTGATTAGCTTTAGTTTGGATGTCTACAGGTAAATATTGTTATTTTCTTTTTTAGGAGGTTGAAAATGCTTTCAGAACAATACAAAAACAAACGCATTGTAATCATGTGTGAAGGTAATTTTGGGGTAGTGCAGAGCAAAATTGCATCCGCATTCATCAAATACAACGAACCACAATGTGTCGCAGTAATTAATAGTGAATACGCAGGTAAAGATGTATCTGAGATTCTAGGATGGGGCGAAGGCATACCGATTGTTGGTACCTTTGAAGAGGCGCGAGCATTTCACCCAGATACGATGCTTATTGGTGTCACAATTCAAGGAAAAAAATTTCCAGCAGAGTGGCGACCTATTATCAAAGATGCCATTAGTGCTGAGTTAGATATTATTGCTGGATTAGTATACAAGCTGAACGAAGATGAGGAATTTGCTGAGCTGGCGAAGAAGTTCAATGTAACGCTAACTGACACCAAAACAGTTCCTAGCAATGTACCGGTAGGCAGAGGCATCGCCGATGAAGTTGAAGCATTTGTTGTTCACACTGTTGGATCTGATTGCCGCGTTGGCAAAAAGAGCACAGCGATAGAGATTGCTTTAGAAGCAAAACGCCGAAATATTGCAGCAAACTTTGGTGCAACAGGCCAAACCGGTATTATGCTCACTGGAAGTGGTCTTTGTATTGATTCGGTTGTCGTGGATTTTCTCGGTGGTGCGATGGAGCAAGTCGTACTCGAAACGGCTAAAGGTGCAGACTGGGCAATCATTGAAGGACAGGGAGCACTCACACACCCAGGATTTGGCGGCGTCACTTGCCAAGTAATTCAAAGTGCAGTGCCTGATGCAATGATTCTATGTCACCATGTAAACAGAGAGTTCATTTATGGGACGCAAACCCCCATCCCTAGCCTCCAAGAAGTCATCGAACGGGTCGAATATATTACTAAATATACGAAACCGGCGAAAGTGGTAGGAATCAGCTTGAATACGCACCCAATGAATGCGGAAGAAGCAGCCCTAGAAGTCGCTAAAGTCGAGCGAGAATTAGGGTTACCTACTACTGATCCTTATAAATTTGGTGTAGGCAAATTGGTCGACGCGCTGCAGGCATATCAGTGCGAACTTCCAAGGTTCAAGAACAAATAATCGTAAATTACATTAATAACAATCAATCCTAAAAAGGTTTTTCAGAATCATTCGTCTTGTCCGCTGCCCCGCGGATGAGACCTTTAGTGCGAGTCATAAACTAATTTAAGAGTAATCGACGATTCTATTTACCTAAGGAAAGATTATCTAAACCAGAATGGAAAGTACTGACCAGAAACAACTAGGCAAAGCAACTACCTTATGACCCAGGTGTTGGCGTTGGTTTTGGTGTGAGGATGAAGCGATGGAATTAACAAAATATAAATATCTCGAAAATTATATAGAAGTTGAAATGCCAGATGAATTTAGAGACTTTATTAGTCAATATATTGATCAAACATTGAGTGACGAAAATCCTTATTTATGCGGTAACGAAGTGATTGTCGGATTCGCACTCCACGCATTAAATTTTCTGAAAAAGATAAGAAAGGATAAATCTAGTTCAGATCCCGTAAATACATTACTTAGGCTAATAAGTGAGTCACACACTAATGGTGATTTGCCTGTTATATATTTTACTAACACGCCAGAAGAGCCTAGGGACAAAATCCTCGACTTTAACGAAGAGCGCGGATTTAACTATGCACTAAACAAGTATGACAGATTAAAAGAGTCATTTTTATCTGAATGGACAAGCTGGCTTATATCCACCCTTTTGAATCATGATGATGTAGTCCACCCATCTGAACATGGGGGTGGTAATCGTTTCCATTTGATATCACCTAAAGAAGAGAAGCTGAGAAAGGTCGGAGCGAGCACGGGTGGTGGACGGTTTTTTCAACACAGTGATGGGACGGTGTATACTGAACTAGATTCAGAAGATGCCTTAAAAGCCAAGTTAGACGAATTAAATACCGACATTGACACCGTAGCAAACCGACTTTCAAAGTCGCCTGAAGACGTCGTTTCAGAGGTACTATCTGGAAAATACACCCGAGTAGATGCAACAATATTGAAAGGAATCTTGAATTTAAAAACGAAGACGTACATTTCTACGCCTACGCTCTTACAGCGCTCTCTTGTCAAAGACGGCTTCAGTAATGAAGAGCTTAAACGTTTGTCAAACATGCCAATAGCACACATTGCGGGTCCTGCTGACGGCGAGATATCTGGATTCGTTGGAGAGATTAATTATCCTATCTATCTTGATTCAGATTCAAATATCATAGGTACCTGTACAAACGCATCTGAAGGCAGAATGAAATATGTCGGAAGTGATGTACAGGATGCTGAACTATTTGAAAAATTTCTGGCGACATTGAGAAAAATGGAGGTCATTGAGTTTTTCTTGAAGCCTGGCGATTTACTGTTTATTCCAAATTCATGTTACCAGAATCAACCTAACGCAACTCATGGTAGAGGAGAGCTTGATGACGGTGAATACAAGATTCCAGTTGGAAAGGGTAGATATTCAAGACGTATGCATTGCAGACAGTATGCGAGCAGTCGCAGACGCTCTGCTCTACCGAGTTTACTAGGGCCCTATCTAGAAAGTCACTAATACTGTTAATTTAATAAATGGGCGATTCGATTAAAGTGATAATGGTCGCCCTTTCTAGTCATAGAGAAGGTTAATTAGTCATACCACGGCTTTGCGCCTAATTCATGTTTTAACATTTCTAAAAATTTAGCTGTCCGCAGAGTCTGTGCACGATGATTGGTGCCAGTTAATGCGACAATATTAGCAGAAGGTAATCTATAATCAGGTAACAGTCTTACTAACCGCCCCTCCTTAATTTCTTTAGTCAAATCCCACTCCGAACGATGAATTATCCCCAACCCTTGCAGAGCCCATTGTTTCGCCACCCGACTATCGTTACTAGCGAGCTTAGGCGTAATTCGAATAGCAGATTGCTCATTGGTTCTTGAATTTGAAAAACGCCACATGGTCACATCTTCCGCATTTTCTCTAAGAGCAATACACTGATGGTCACGCAAGTCATCTGGATGGGAAGGAAATCCATGCTTTTCAAGGTAACTAGGTGAAGCACAAAGGAATCGGCCATTGGGTGCAATGTGATGTAGTGTCAACGAAGAATCTCTTAGCTCCCCAATGTAAATGATAACATCCCATGATTTTCCGACTGACCAATTTGGAATATCAGAAAGCTCGAGTTCAATTGTCAGATTCGGATACAAGCTCTGAAACTCTGCCAATAATGGTGCAATGTATTGTTGCCCAAAACTAAACGGTGAGAGCACGCGTAAACATCCAGATATGTCCTTTTTTTGGCGATCTAGGTCATCAATTAGATCAGCCAAATCAGTAAGAATTAGCTTACCTTTCTGCGCTAAAAGCGCTCCTTCTTCAGTGAGGCTAATTCGGCGTGCGTGTCGTTCAACCAGTTTCAATTGAAGCTTTTGCTCTAGGGTTTGCAGTCGCTGCGTAACTGTTGGAGGGGTAACATTCAAGGTTCGAGCGGTCTCTGCGAGCGAAGGGTTGCTTGCAATCATTTGGAAAAAGGCTAAGTCATCACTGTTTATCATTAGATTCAATCTTAACTATATAGTTAAATAACATTAATATCACACTTCATGATCGACTGATACTATCACGCTACGATATCGTTCATTAAAGCGCGCTCCTTATAGCAGGCAGGCGCTTTTCAGACCGTAGAGGCAAGAGAGGGTAGGTTGGAAATTCTTAATATAAGCAGTGAGCTGGCTACTTTTCTATTCGTAGCTGCTCTTTTCGCAGGCTTTTTGGACACACTGGCAGGAGGTGGTGGCCTAATTACTCTGCCGGCTTTGATGATGGCTGGAGTACCACCAATGGGTGCGTTAGCGACTAACAAGCTGCAAGCGAGTATGGGAACCGCGACATCTGCATTGATGATGTTACGCCATGGTCGTGTGAAGTGGAAAGTGGTTAATTGTCTTATCATCGTTGCTTTCATTGGAGCGGTAGTTGGTGCCTTACTTGTACAAATTATTAATACAGACATGTTGGAAGTTATTATTCCCGTCGCGCTTTGTATTACCGGCATCTATTTTCTACTCACTCCCACGAAAAATGAAGAAAACAAGCAGCCAAAATTGTCGTCGGTAAGCTATCAAAAATACATAGTGCCAGCGATTGGTGTGTATGATGGGATACTTGGACCTGGAACAGGCTCTTTTTTTACTTTAGCTGGACGTGTTTGCCGAGCTCAAACATTTCTTCAAGCTACAGCAACCGCTAAGATACTGAATTGCGCAACCAACATAGGCTCCCTTTTTGTCTTTCTATTTTTTGGACAAATTCTCTGGTCTATTGGGATCATAATGATGGTCGGCCAATCAGTAGGAGCCTGGATAGCATCACACTGCCTCTTCAGAATATCAATCATATACTTGCGGATTTTGGTGGTAATAATGTGTACAGCAATGTTGATTAGGTACGTATCGCATTAAATTCCAAATGGGATTTACATAGCTCGCGTAGTTGATAGATATTTAATGTGTAAAAGCGTGCATTTATTTCGGTATAAAAAGCGTGAATAGCGACACGGATAAATCAATGACGTTCGCTCAATTACGCCGTGTTTGTTCCAGAAATGATTGTGTTATGTGCTGCGATGCTGTTTTGGGAATCTGATTAACCCTACTCCAGCCATATTCTGTTCTGTCGCCAACTCGGCGAAAACGGGAGAGAAGTCACAGGCGTGATTTACGCCTGTAACATGGGTGATTAGTGCTGCTTGGGACGCGCTTGATGGAAGTGTTCAATCACTTCATCAATTTCATGCTTCATGCTTTCGCGCATCGCCGTGCTGTCTTTTTCAGTTTTTGCCATTACCACGACGGTAGCTGGGTGAACCAACATGTCTTTGGCGTGATAGCACACCGGATCTTTCATTGCCGGAAGTTTGCCGTCTGCGTGATAGTCTTTTTCAATTTGATCTAAAGACAGGGTTTGCATGTGATCACTGGCATCAATAATGGCCTGAACATACTCTTCGCAAACAGGGTTGGCTTTGGAAAATGCGGGAAGAATATCTTCTTTTGCCATTCTAACCAAAATTTTTGCATCACTGGCAATCACGTTTATCGGTGCATTTTCGATATCATTAACCAGTAATTGAGATTGTTTTTCGTAAGCATCCCAGTGGTTTGAGGGGTGCGCGAATACAGCGGAAGAAACTAGAGTCATTACTGCCGTAAGGCTAAGAAGCTTTGTCATAATTAATCCTTGGGACGATGAATGGCAATAATATAAATGATAACTATTTTCATTTAAATAGCTAACAGGAAATTTATGACATTTTTATGACGAGAAGCACCATTTCTTATTAACGGCGCAAATTAGGGTACGCGTTCGTAAGAAAACATCCCCATATCAATTTTTAGTTGGCTAGTGTCTGCAATTTCTCCCGCTGGTAACATCGCAGGGCCTGTTGGCTCCATAAGTAAAAAACGCATTCCATCAATCTCTACGATTGCCTCATTATCTTTTTTAGGCACATTTACTGCCAACAAAGCATGATCAGGGAGATAAACAATTGCCATACTCAACCCCGGAATTAACGCGCGCAGTAGCCCTGCCATTAAAGCGCTTTTGCTATCACAATCCCCTAAATTATTATTCAGGACATCCATCGGAGGCATATAGCCTGAACCACGAGAAATCGACTTATCTTGTAATTCATCGTATGGAATCGCTTGAATTAGCGACAACACATAATCAATATACGCGCGGGTATCTCTGGCACTGCCAACAGCCTCAAACACCTGCTGCACAATCGGCTGTAAAAATGCCTCGCTGTCTTTGATATAGCGAATATGATCGGGCTTAATGGCGGTTTGCCCAGCAAAATTTGTAAACCGCGTGTAGTAGTTTGCAGCCAAATAGTCTTGATAAATGGTTTGCTCTTTTTGTTTCATCTCAGCCATCCATTTGTCTACCATAGCTTGCTCACGGCTTCTTACATTAATGGCAATCCGTCCGTTTTGCTGCTTTACAGACACCGACGCTTCCCGTGGGTCAATCTTTTGTGCCAATCGCATCAGCTCAACAAATACATGGCGCTGTGCAACATCAGGACGATAATTTTTTACTTTTTGGTAGGGCGTATTGGCAAGGGATAACGGATACGTTAACGACAGTGTTTGCTTGTCATTTTGATGATCTAGCCATGCATAATGCAAGGTAACGCCGCCCTCTTCGGCGCTGCGAGAAAACCGTGTTTGCTGTCCGCAAACAGCAAAGCTTGTTAAGACGAAAATCAGACATGCGACGCGAGACAAACGTATCTCCAATCTAAAAAGCGACGTTGACTATATCCTATCACTATCACTTTTAGCTAAAAAATCTTGTCGCGACAAACTAATTAAACCAATTTAGCTTTTCTCTGAGGGTAACTACTGAACCCGCAATAATTAGCGCTGGCGGTTTGATATTCTGCTTTTCAGCCTCTTCGACAATGGTCGATAACGTACCTGTGATCACCCGCTGGTGTGGAAGGGTGGCGTTCTCGATCAACGCAATCGGCATTGACTCAGCGACACCATGCGCAATGAGCTTTTCGCAGATAACAGGTAATCCTGTCAGCCCCATATAAAATACCATGGTTTGATTTTTCTGTACCAAGGCGGGCCAATCGAGCTCGATAGTATTGTCTCGCAAATGGCCTGTTGCAAATACCACAGACTGAGCATGATCTCTATGAGTAAGCGGAATACCTGCATAACTGGATGCGCCACTTGCTGCGGTAATGCCTGGAACCACCTGAAAGCCAATGCCCGCATCAACCAAAGTGTCGATTTCTTCACCGCCACGTCCGAATATAAACGGATCGCCTCCTTTTAGTCGCACCACGCGATTACCTTTTTGCGCTTCGCGTACAAGAATCTGGTTTATCTCTTCTTGTGGAACGGTATGATTGCTTTTCGCTTTACCCACATAAATCTTTTCCGCATCGCGACGCACTAACTCCAGAATCTCTTTCGATACCAGTCGGTCATACACAACAACATCCGCTTTTTGCATCAGTCTTAACGCCCGAAATGTCAGTAATTCAGGATCGCCTGGGCCAGCACCAATTAAATACACTTCGCCTTTTTCCTGATAGTCTTGTGGCGACGCTAGCGCTTTTTCCATCAATGCTTCAGCGGTTTCATTGTCACCTTTAAGCACATGTTCTGCGATATCGCCATCAAATACCGACTCCCAGAAATAACGACGCTGAGTGACCGTGGTAAACGCACCTTTAACTCTATCTCGAAAGCCCTCAGCAAATTGTCCGAGCAAACGTATGTTCTGAGGAATATACCCTTCCAGTTTTTGGCGTAAGTAGCGCAAAAGGACAGGTGCAACGCCACCACTACTCATTGCAATGGTAATAGGTGCACGGTCTACAATAGAGGGCGTAATAAACGAACACAGTGGTGTGTTGTCGACCACGTTGACCATGATATGTTGTTGCTGAGCAAGTTGATGTACATGTGCGTTAACGTCACTGCTATCTGTCGCAACAAAAACAATGTTTTTACCTTCGAGGTGCTCGGGTAGAAAAACGGAACGAACCAGTGAGACCTTTTTTTCTTTAGCAAACTGTTCAACTGTGTCGCATACCCAAGGCGCAACAACGGTAATATTTGCAGGCGATTTAAGGAGTAGCTCTATTTTTCGCGCAGCAACCTCGCCAGCACCAACAACAAGGCACTGCATTTGTTTTGCATCTAAGAACACTGGAAAGTATTGCATGGTTTATTTACTCACACGAAAAATCGACAACACGCATAAGCGCAAATAGGCGTCTATTTTGCCTTGTTTTTATATTCCCACAAAGCATCAAAAATTCATTTATATTCCACATAAAAATAAGCCCATCACTAGGATGGGCTTATTTGGTGTAAATTATTGTTTTTTCTGACGACGCTTAGGTGGCTCGTCGCTCCATTCACGGATTGACATTCTTTGCCCTGCAACGCGTGCTTTTTGCAAGATTGCTTGCGTTTCTTTTGGCATACCGTCTGGTAAATCTACCGTACTGAAGTTGTCATAAATCTCGATAGCACCAATATGCTTACTATTTATGTTTGCTTCGTTAGCAATAGCGCCTACGATATTGCCCGGCTTAGCACCGTGAGCATGGCCAACCTCTATACGATAACGACGCATGCCTTCTTCGGGCTTGCTACGCGTGCGATTACGACCGCCACGACGATCATCTCTACCGCCACGCTCACCGCGCTCACCACGGCGATCGTCGCGTCTTTCGCGAGGTGCACGTGCATTCAGGTCAGGTCGATCACTTTCACTTAAAATAAGCGGCTCATCACCTTGTGCAATCTTAGCTAATGCAGCCATGATCACTTCTGGTTCAGCTTCACTTTCTGTTTGAATGCTTTCAATCACAGGCATTAACGCTTCGATAGAATCATCTTTCATCGCTTCGAATACACTCGCTTTGAAGCGGCTCAGACGCGTTTCGTTCAATTCTGAAATGCTTGGGATCGGCATCGATTCGATGCGCTGCTTCGTCGTTTTCTCGATAGCAAACAACAAACGCTTCTCGCGGTGAGAAATAAACAATATCGCGTCACCCTGACGACCAGCACGGCCAGTACGACCAATACGGTGTACATATGACTCGGTGTCGTAAGGAATATCAAAGTTAATAACGTGGCTCACGCGCTCTACATCTAGGCCTCGTGCTACAACATCGGTTGCAACCAGAATATCAACCTGTCCTTGCTTAAGGCGATCAACTGTACGTTCACGGGATTTCTGTGGAATATCACCGTTAAGAGGTTCTACGTCATACCCTCGTGCTGATAATTTTTCAGATAGCTCCATCGTGGCGGTTTTGGTTCGCACGAAGATAATCATGCCGTCAAACTCTTCGACTTCCATGATACGAGTTAACGCTTCAAGCTTGTGATGTCCCGCTACTTGGCAATAACGCTGACGGATTGTGCTTGCGGTGCTCACTTTAGACGCAATTTTTACATGCTTGGGTTCGTTCAGGTAACGCTTGGTTATCTTACGAATTGGTTCCGGCATCGTCGCCGAAAACAGCGCAGTCTGACGGTCTTCAGGAGCATGACTAAGAATCCATTCAACATCGTCAATAAAGCCCATGCGTAACATTTCGTCCGCTTCGTCCAGCACAAGAAACTTAAGCTTATCTAGCTTGAGCGTGCCTTTTTTAATGTGGTCAATTACACGGCCAGGCGTACCAACTACCACCTGCACACCGCGCTTCAATTGACGAATCTGATTATCATAGGCCTGTCCACCGTAGATCGGCAATACGCGAATTTTCTTAGAGAAACTCGCATATACCTGGAAAGCCTCTGCCACCTGAATCGCAAGTTCGCGTGTTGGAGCAAGTACAAGTAGTTGTGGGTAATTGTCATCGGCGTCAACCTGTGCCAGCATAGGCAACGCAAATGCAGCCGTTTTACCCGTACCCGTTTGTGCTTGTCCAAGCAAGTCATGGCCTTCCAAAATCAATGGAATGCTCTCGGCCTGAATAGGTGAAGGCTTTTCATAGCCAACCTTATCAAGGGCCTTTAAAATAGGTTCAGGTAGATTTAGGTCTTTAAAACTGAGTTCTGCAGTGTTGGTCATTAAGTATCCCTGGTGGTCGGCTTATTACAATCTGAAAGGAATGATGAGAAAATCATAGTCATGCGTATGGTGTTGCGCCGACAAAGTACAACAACGCAATTATATTAGATCTCTGGGGCATATACCAAAATATCTGCGATTCGAACAAAATCCGTGCGGAAATATTAAAAAATAGCGAATCGTGTTAACTGCAATCAGGAAAAAGTGTTAACGCTGTGTGATCATTAACCAATTGCAGCGAAGCAAGAAAGGAACAGTATTCATGAAAAAGTCACTTATTGCATTAAGTTTAGGTTTTTTAATCAGCTGTGGTCAGCAAACAAGTGATGAACATCTCACCTCTGCTAAGGCCTTTTTAGAACAAGATAACGTCCCCGCAGCCATCGTTGAACTGAAAAACGCAGTGCAACTTGATCCAAAATCAGCAGAAGCACGCTTTCTGCTCGGTGAAGCGTATATGCAACGTAAAGAATACGCCAATGCTGAAAAAGAACTGAGCCGCGCGATGGATTTAGGCTACCCAGTGAATGAAGTCGTGCCATTGCTTTCACAAGCGTACAAGCAAACCAATGCGCACGCTGCATTAAGTGAAATGGACATAAAAAATACGGGGCTGTCTGACGTAGAAAAACTAAAAGTCGGCTTCGCAAAATTACAATCCTTGCTGGCACTAGATAAACAAGGCGAGGCAGCCGCATTAGTAGAAGAGCTATCAGCGCTAGATACGCGTTCTGTCTACAAAGGCTTGGTTGAGGTTGTCGGCCTGATTTTGAATGAAGGCTACGACGAAGCACTCACATCACTGGCATCGCTCAGAGAACAAGCACCGATGAATGCCGACATTATGCAACTGCAAGGGCGACTGTATTTGCAGTTAAATCGCATAGAAGATGCGATTGCGGTATACCGTGACTTTGTTAAAAACGACAGCGCAGACACAGAAAGTAAATTCATTCTTGCTAGGCTGCTAGTCAATAATCAAAATACCAAAGAAGCGGCAGGCTATATTGACGAACTGCTCAAACTCAGCAAAGAAAATCCATTACTCAACCAATTAAAAGCCACAACCAGCGCGGCAGAGGGTGAATTCGAAGTTGCCCAAGAATACGCTGAGAAAGCGATTTATCAAGGCAACACAGACCCAACTCTTCGTCTCGTTGCAGGCTACGCTGCGTATCAACGACAAGATTTTGAAGGAACGAATCGCCATTTAGCCTTTATCGCTAGCGACCTTCCCCCTGCGCATCCAGCACTAAAAATGTTGGCAGCCAGCCAATTGCAGCTAGGTTTAACGTCGCAAGCCAGCACAATACTGAATAAAATCGAAAATGTATCCGAATCCGATGCGTCGTTATTTTCTCGCACAGGATATGAACTCATTCGTTCAGGCAATGTGGAAGAAGCTAAAGCCTTGGTACAAAAAAGTGAGACCATCAGCCAATCTGCTGAAGACCTTACCCGTCTTGGCGTATTGAAATTATCACTAAATAATGTTGAAGGGATTCTCGACTTAGAAAAGGCCGTCGACAAATCACCCGCATTAGAGAGCGCGAAAACCACATTAGGCACCGCTTACCTCGCCACACAACAATTTGATAAAGCGTTAGCGCTAGCAGAAAACTGGATCTCATCCGAGCCGAATTCCGTTGACCCTTATATTCTTAAAACTGAGGTTTATATTCAGCAGAAAGCCTTTACTGACGCCAGAAATGCAGTAACAAAAGCCCTCGAAATCGAACCCGGTAACGGCATAGTGCAATTGGCAGAAGCACGCATTGATGTAGCTCAAGGCCAAAATGAGCAGGCACTGAATAAAATCAACCAAATCCTCGCACAAAAAGCAGATTTTATCCCTGCTATTGCCGCGTACTATCAAGTCAAAAAAGCCTCAGAACAATCTGACGGTGCAATGACGCCCGCTCTAAACGCACTTAATACCTCCCCAGAAAATAAGGCCCTGAAAGAGCTAGTTGCACGCATGCACTTTTCTGAAGCAAATTATGATGCGTCGATGGCACTGCTTGAAGACACCACCTTCGACAATCAAACCGCTTCAAATCTTTGGTCTTTATACGGTCAATTGCTGTTACGCTTGAATCAAACTGACAAAGCCTTGTCGCATTATGATAAATGGCTAGCATTGCAGCCTCTTAATAAAGATGCCATTTTAGGGAAATTGCTGATTCTCGATGCCAGACAAAACTATACGCAAGGCGTAGAGCTTGCCTCAGGCTTTTTAGAAAATCGTAATGACTCTCAAATTGCCATGCTGAATACGCACTTTACAGTGATGTCAGGTCAATTCGTACAAGCCAGAGAGATGTTTAACGCGCTACCTGACAACATTCAAGCCTTGCCCATTATGAAGAGTACACTTGCCCGTATTCTCGTAGCAGAACAGCAACCGCAAGATGCACTTCCACTGGCCAAGGCAGCATATGAAGCTGTTTCAAATACTCGTAACGTTGTATTAAATTTAGCGATATTAGAATTGCTAGATCGCCAGCAAGATGGGATTCAACTTTTAGAAAAACATATTGCATCAAACCCAACAGATATTGCCGCTTTAATGTTGCTCGCTGAGCGCCAAATCAATAGCGATCCTAAAAAGGCCGCAGCCACTTATGAAAAAACACTTGCCTTGCGAAGTGATAATTTCGTGGTGTTAAACAATATCGCCTACCTTTACTCTCAAGAAGGAGATAATGACAAAGCAGAAGAATTTGCGTTACGTGCGGTTGAGTTACAGCCCGAAAATGCCGCAGCTCTGGATACACTTGCACAAATATATGTTGCTGAGTCCCGTTTCGATGACGCGCTGAAATACTATGAGCGCGCAATCAACGATGACATGCAAAACGAAGAAATTTATCTCAATTACATCGAGGCGTTACTCGCCGCTGACAAAACAGCATTGGCGAAGCGTAAGTTAGCGCAGCGTGAGCTACAGCAAGAGGCGTCTAAACAACGCATTGAAGCGCTAAAACGCCAGTATCAGCTGTAACGATAACGCAGGTCCTATTAATATTATGCGTATAGAATATTCCCATTATCTTTGAAAAAGGGTGTTCCAAAAACACAAAACCCCAGCCATGCTGGGGTTTGTTTGTTCATCGCTTTGACACTTAGTTAACGGGTTTTTCTATAAAATACGTTCCCCAACCATCAAAATGTACCTGATGTTTATCCGCGATTTTTAGTAAGGTGTCTGTGTCTTCATTAATCTTGTCAAGATCGAGCATACGTTCAACCACGGCATCAAAACAGAAAATAGTACCGCCGTCATCCAAAATCAGTTCTTCCGCATCCCCAACTTCAAACCCTGCTTTAAAAGCATCAACCGCAGCTTTCTCCAATTTATCGAAATCTTCGCCCGCTAAGTGATATTCAATAGTGTGAGGCTGACTTTCGTCGCTGCCATCTTCTTTTAGTGCATCAACGGTTTCTTGATTGAACTCATACCACTCTTGCTTTTCTTCTAATTGACTCATGTGACTCTACAGATTAATTAAGTTAGATACAGTTTACCTTGGATTTTCTAATTCTTCGACTCGTGCATCAAGCACCTGAATTTCCTTTTTCATTTTGTCACGGAAATACTCAGCCCAGCCTTTGATGTCTTTCGAGTCATCCATACTTTCAGGCTCACACACTTTAATTAGTAACGTACCATTGTCCCAGCGATTCAGATTCACTTTGTTATGCAGATTACTTGCACATACCGTCACGACAGGTTCGTTGGTCGCTTGGGCAATTCTGAATGCGCCCGTTTTAAAGGGGAGTAACCCTCTTCCGTAGCTACGCGTACCCTCTGGAAAGAACCAAACAGATAAACGCCGTTGCTTAATTTTTTCGACCGTTGCTTTTAATGTGTCGTGCGCTTTTCCTTTATTCTGACGATCAATCAGAATATTACCTGTTAACCAATAAAGCCAACCAAAAATAGGGATCCATTTAAGGCTTTTCTTTCCAACAGTTACCATGCCTTTTTGTGAGGCTAAACACACTGTCACCAAATCAAAGCTATTTTGATGATTACAAATCAGCACATAAGGGCCCCCCTTTTTCACTGACTCGGGAACTTCAAGCTTCACCTTTAATCCCATGATGCGTGACATAGAGCCATAAACCATTGCGGCGGCATACACGTTATTGCGATGAAAAGGGCGTACCAGACACATTGCAATCAGTGCGATATTAATGCCGATAAAATAGAAAAAGAGGATAACAATCCTTAAAATAGCTAACACATGTACTCTCAATTTTTTTGGAGGCGGCAAGTATACATACTTTTCAACAAAAGCTTGTCATACCTGAGATATTTTTTATAAAAAATGCCATAAACTCACAAAACGAATAGCCGATATTAGGAGTTTAGCTTACAAACATAAGCTAAATACGTTGAACCGCGAATAAATTCCCTCACCACGTATTGAGTTAGCACAGCAGTCGGTGATATAAAAATTATCATTAGTAGGGAAATCATGTCAGATTGACTACGCTTAGAATAACCATTGAAGCGGCTGCAAAATGGGCCGATATACCGAATTGAAATACGTAATAATTTAAGGCGCCTCTACCCAATGCAAACATTTAAGCACGAAGACCTCGATGAAGATATTCTCAATGATCTCCTTGAAGAAATAAACGAGTTGTACGAGGCAAGTGAACAAACACTTATCGAGCTAGAATTACGCCCACAAGACAATGAACTTCAGCGCGCATTGTTCCGCTCAGTTCACACCATAAAAGGTGACTTGGGCTTAGTTAGCTTTACGCCAATGATCCCATTATTACAGCATGTGGAAGACCTGTTAGATTATTTACGCAAAGGCCAATTGAATTACACCAGCACCATGAGTGACTTGGTGCTTCTCACCATGGACAGAGTCAAAACCTTTGTCGAAGCCTGTATTCAAAATGGCTCTGCCGAATACGACGATGAGCTATTTGGGCATTTGGTTAACCACATTTCAAAGATCAAACCTGATAACGCAGACAATCATGAAAAGCTGCTTGCCGATGCCGTATTGTTGCTTGATCCACGACTTGATGTCAGAACGCCAGAAGAAATCGAAAATGCAGAAGTCGTTACACCACCATCACGCTCCACCACGCTCGCCAATACGGGGATCCCAAAAGGCATCAGCGCAGAAAAGCAGATTGACATTTTATTCTTCAGAGAAATCATGAAGCCCATTGAGCGGCGCTCTATGTATTGGGAAGGGCGCGGAGACAGAATTGCTAAATTGGCCTTTTTTGTGAATAAAGTAGCAGGGTCGCCCGTAGCAGAAGACCAATTAGCCGTGGCTTGTTATGTTCACGATTTTGGCATGGCATTTATGCCTCTGAAAATTCTTCACAAAAAAACCAAATTAGATGAAAACGAATTTAATCTTATGCGCTCTCACGTCTACAAGAGCTCTCGATTACTAGAGCATCTTGATCAGTGGAATGATGCGCGAAAAATGGTTATGCAGCACCACGAACGTATTGATGGTTCCGGATATCCACTAGGATTAGAAGGTAAAGACATGTGCGAGGGGGCAAAACTATTAGCGATTTTAGATACCTTCGATGCGATGACACATGAACGTGCCCATACGGGCCATGTTCAACGCTCAAAAAAGAAAGCCGTGATTGAAATTAACAAAATTGCTGAAGGACAGTTTTGTCCTAATTGGATGGGACACTTTAATAGAGCAATGGCAACCCTACTCACGAATAAGCAGTAATATATTTTTCAAGCTCAGCGAGCCGCCAAGGCTCGCTGTAGATTACGGCTAAGCAGTCTCGCTTAGTTGTAACCGAGCTGAAAAACGTGTTTGACCTGCATTAAATTACACAGTATTTACGCAGAGGTTCCTTCAATATACGCTACCACATCTGTCGCATTGCGCTGATTCGCGAAGTCTTTGATACCTTCACCAGAGCAAGTGACATTATCATTACGCAAAACACGTGCTAGCACTTCTTCTTTCGTGCCACCTAAAGGGCCGACAAATCGACGAACAGAGCGCTTGAACAAATCAACATTATCATTGACTACAGCTTTACAAAACCCAGCGTAAGCAACATCACCAACGAACCTAACTTTCTTAGGTGATTGAATGTCTGCCTGTGCAGATGCTGAAAAAAGAGTAGCAAGAGCAATAGATAGCATGACGTTTTTCATAGTTACCTCAATCGTTGTTAGTAGAGAAGACGACTTAAATTGTAACTAAATTACAAATTAATGTTGTTTTATTACTGAAAAGAGTTCGTTGCAAAAATGTTAACCCAGAGAAGTAAGCTTTATTTTTCGTTTTAAATCAATGATATAGATAGAATGCAAATAACTATACGCAATATATACATAGCTAAAAGATCTCATAAAAAACGTAATTTTATTACATAAAGAGAGGTATATCTTAGTTTCTAGTTGCCATCACGGCTACCGCAGCGACATTTTGTTCATGTGACACAATTGCGAGTCCAAGCCAATACGTCGAAATTGTAGGCAATTGTCCATTATATGTGTATTATCGTGACCTTTTAACTTTAACAGGCATAGATTTATGGTAAGGATAAAAATCAACTCTCTATTTACTAGAATGAGAATCACCCATTGGATAGGTATTATTTTACTCACATTTAACGCCGCCTTTCTAACTGATAATCCTTACTCGATCGCCATACAAGCAATACTAGCCGTCGTTATTCTTATTCATGATTTGGATGAGAAAAAATGGGGCGTAGACTCTCTTTCTAGCACGAAAGACTACCTAAGAAACTTTGAAGAAAACAGACTAAATGTTTCAAACACTACCAATACACGATTAAACAGTGAAATGTCAGAGTTTTTAGGTGTCATTGAAGATTTCAGAATAAAAATAAGCTCAACCATTAATAGTGTAAAAAGCAGCTATGAACAGTCGAAATCTACCGCCATTGCTTTAAATGAAAATAGCCAATGCATTGATTCAAATCTATTTGAGCACAGCAAAAACTATGAAAAATCCGTCGATATTTTGAGGGCATTCGAAACCTCATCTAGCAATTTATTTATGACACTTCAAGACACTGCCAAGTCTACAGAACACGTTAAAACAGAATTGGATTCATTAGAAAAAAGCAACAAAGATTCATTAAGAGAATTAGAGAACTATGAGAGCTCGGTCTCTGACATGAGATTGTCATTCAAGAGTTTAAAAGAACAAGCTGAATCTATTGAGGGGTTTGTCGAAATTATTAAAAACATATCAGAACAAACCAATCTCCTTTCACTCAATGCCGCCATCGAGGCAGCGCGAGCGGGCGAACAAGGACGAGGATTTGCGGTTGTGGCTGACGAGGTTCGTAAACTCGCATTTTCTACACAGGATAGTCTAAGTGATATCACGTCGATGGTTCAAATGATAAGCCAGTCGATAGTGAGTATTAACAACCAACTTGATCAACAGCAAAAACAACTCGAAACATTTATTGAAACAAGCAAGACATCTAATGTCATCGTTAAAAAAACGAAGTCTTCAATAGATCAAATCGTAGAAGTCATTAAAGAAGGTAACGGAGATGAGGTTAGCTTAGATATTCTTTCAAGCCAACTCAATGAAATAAAAGCGTCAATGTTGGAAATTAAAGACTCAAAGGACAATATTGATCTGATTAGCGAAAACATTAAAGAGAACTGTCAGGAACTCATGAGCTCCAACAAAAAAGTTGAAAGCTATCTAAACCAATTCCAGTCTTAAAACACCCACTCGTGTAATCATTCACACCAAGTGCATTAGAACATGTATTTAATCGTGCGTTTACTCATTATAGCTTCATCTGAGGAGTTATAATGAGGCGCAGCGTATACGTCAATTGCGATGTATATTCATGCTTCTCAGCAATAAAGTTGCCCCCTAAATGGTGTGATTCATAGGCATTCAGACGCAATACCTAGATTCACTTGATCATTGCTAAAAAGTTGGATTAGACAGTAGACATAGTTGTTGCTCAAAACTGACCATCAACCAGCGCCTAAATCGTAGACTTAGGCGTGAGATCAGCAATGAGCAACTAAATGAGAGACGTGAGCGTTTAGACTCTCAGGGCTTTTTCCCCGCGCGCCAAGCCACACACACCAGTTCTTGCAGACTCGATAATTTCAGTACAATGCTTCATTACATCATAAAATGCGTCTAACTTATCGCTCGTTCCCGTTATTTGAATCGTATAGTTGTATTTATCAACATCAACAATCTGTGCACGGAAAATTTCCACATTTCTGGTAACCTCAGAGCGCACCAGTTCAGTTTTTGTTGCAACTTTTACCAACATCAGTTCACGCTCTACGTGAGAGCCGTCAGTTAAGTCGGTGACGCGTAACACGTCAATTAACTTGTTCACTTGCTTAGTGATTTGTTCAATGACTTTATCATCACCATGAGTGACAATTGTCAGACGAGATAAACTTGGGTCATCAGTCGGTGCAACGCAAAGCGAGTCTACGTTATAGCCACGTTGAGAAAACACCCCCACAATGCGTGATAGTGAACCTGGTTCATTTTCCATTAGTACCGATATAATACGTCTCATCAGGTACGCTCCGTTTTACTTAGTCTCATATCATCCATTGCACCGTATTTAATTTGCATTGGGTAAACGTGTTCATTCTGATCAATTGCGATATCTAAAAACACAAGGCGGTCTTTTTCGGCAAAGCATCGGGCCATTGCGTCCTCTAGCTGAGAAGGGTGATCGACACGAATACCAATATGACCATACGCCTCGGTGAGTTTGACAAAATCAGGTAACGAGTCCATGTAAGAATGAGAATGACGTCCCTTATAAATCATGTCTTGCCACTGACGCACCATACCCAATGCACGGTTATTCAACGAGATTATTTTGATCGGCAAACCGTATTGTAAACAGGTAGACAGCTCTTGAATATTCATCTGAATACTGCCATCACCCGTTACCACTACTGATAATGCATCAGGCATGGCAACCTGAACCCCCATCGCTGCGGGTAATCCAAATCCCATCGTGCCCAAACCGCCTGAATTGATCCAACGGCGCGGCTTATCAAATGGATAATATAACGCTGCGAACATTTGATGCTGACCCACATCAGAACTCACGTACGCCTCACCATTAGTATGGCGATATAGTGCCTCAACGACTTGTTGCGGCTTAAGCACATTTTCGTCAGTTTTAAATTTAAGGCAGTCGCGTGATTTCCACTGGGAAATTTGCTCCCACCAATCTGCAACTTTCGCCTCTTGTTCTTGCAAAGATTGGTCAGACAAAACCGTTAAAATTTGCTTAGTCACCTTCTCTACTGAACCAACCACAGGAATATGTGCTTTTACGGTCTTTGAAATTGAGGCCGGATCAATATCTACATGAATAATTGACGCATGTGGACAGAACTTATCAACGTTATTCGTCACGCGATCATCGAAGCGCGCGCCAAGAGCTAGAATGCAATCAGCGTTGTGCATCGCTTTATTAGCCTCAAGTGTACCGTGCATTCCCAGCATGCCTAACGCTTGTTTATGGGTAGCCGGAAACGCCCCTAATCCCATCAATGTGGTTGTAACAGGTGCATGTAACGTTTCAGCAAGCTCCGTCACTAACTCTGATGCATTAGACGCAATTGCCCCGCCGCCAACATAAATTACAGGGCGTTTTGCTTCTAACAGTTCACTGACAACTTTTTTGATTTGTTTAGTATGCCCCTTCAACGTCGGGTTGTAAGAACGCATAGTGACATCATCTGGAAACACATACGGATGCGACTCTTGCACATTTACTATGTCTTTAGGTAAATCAACAACCACTGGCCCAGGACGCCCAGTGTTAGCAATGTAGTAGGCTTTCGCAATGGCTTTAGGAATGTCTTCAGCCCGCTTAACCAAAAAGCTATGTTTCACGATGGGTCTTGAACACCCGACCATATCCGTTTCTTGAAACGCATCTTCGCCAATATGCATTGAAGGAACCTGACCAGATAATACAACCATGGGAATCGAGTCCATATAAGCGGTTGCAATACCCGTAATCGTATTCGTTGCACCAGGACCAGACGTTACCAGAACAGTTCCCGTTTGACCGGTTGAGCGAGCATACCCATCTGCCATGTGCGCGGCGGCTTGTTCATGTCTGACGAGGATATGCTCGACATCATTTTGTGCATACAATGCATCATAAATATCGAGGACGGCACCACCTGGGTAACCGAACACATGTTTCACTCCTACATCTTTGAGCGCACGCACGACCATGGCTGCGCCTGACATCATTTCCACCAGCGTTTCTCCTTTTAATCATTTGGTATTAGGTAAAAATATCTAACGTATTTAGGTTCCTCTGCGCATGATAAATCTCACGCTAGATTTACACGTTGCATGGACAAAAACTATACGTTAGATGGTAGGAAGAAAAAACAAAAAAATAGATAAAAGTGAGACATATATCCCAATATAAGAATTTTTTAGGATAAATATCTCACTTAAGTAAGAAATGAATGGCTAAATTAGGATATTGTTAACAGCGCATTAACAAATTATTCATCATCAACATCCAACTCAATCGGAGCGTCATCATCAATGGTATCGTCATCATCACCAATATCGGCAGCTTTAGTGCCATAAATACTGCCTAACTTCGGTCGATTGATGCGCTTCTGATACTTTACCCAAGCGCGTTCAGCCACAGATTCAGGCTCCTTTTTTCCGAAAGCCGCCTGCAAGAAACCATGATCTTCATCGGTAGAAGGAGCGAGCTTTCCGTCGACCAGTGACGCAATAAGATGACCATACTGACTTAACGCCTTACTCTCCGAGATTGAAAAATCTCCCGAGCGAGCAAATCCGTAAGGATAATTTTTAGGATCTGAATAGTTTTTTTGGAGCAAGGTGTCGCGCGTAATTTCTGCCATAAAAGGATCTCAACAAAAATTAAAACTAATAAAAACTCACAAATTAATAGATTCAATCTTAGAGGGTGTCAATAAAATTTCATGGAACTTTTTGTGACACTAAACCGAGCTGTATTCGGCAACCTTTAACGACATCAACTCAGTAACGCAGAAGGCGCGGCAGACTACATTGTGGAAGTGTGTTCGTCGTAGCTAAAGTACACGCGCTATACATTCAATGGGCGACTGAATATCGATAATAATCGCACTGAGCGCGCGATTAAACCGTTCGTGATTGGCAGAAACAACTGGCTGTTTAGCCAAACCGCCAGAGGCGCAAACGCTAGCGCTGGTCTTTACAGCATCTTAGAAGCCGCTAAGGCTAACGACCTCAATGTGTTCGAGTATGTAATGAATTGCCTCGAACAACCCAATCAACCCAAAATCAATATTAAGCAACTGCTATCATGGCAGTTTGCTAAGCGTTAGGTGGAATTACCCCAAATAGCGATGATAAAAAGGAATATGCAACTAGTCATTTAGTAACGCCCGCCTATTGATAGCTTTCTTAAACGCAACCTTGCCATGCTCATTCACACTATGGATAATGATGCTACATTTGGTTAGAACAACGCCAAAAATTTTTATACTCATTTGGGCTCTCCACTCATTTTTGAATTTTCGCACATCGGTGCCAAGTTGGTGTGGAATCCATATCATTCATTAGATGTCTACAGGGAAGTTGAGTTGGATTCAGTAACGTCAGCACAAAAAGATATGAGAGCGGCATATTGCTTCGGGATACCAGGAATAATAGCTTCAGGATCAGTATGGTTAGTCGCTGGCTTAGCGGCTTTACTCTCAGAGCCTCTTCATGGAGTTATTACGCTAATATTTGGCGGTATGGTGATATTTCCAGCTTCCATAGTTTTATGCAGAGTTTTTGGTTATAGCGGTAAACACGCCAAAGGGAATCCGCTAGCTCCTTTAGCAATTGAAGGTACTATTTGGATGTTGCTTTCTATAGTCATCGCTATTGTTCTAGCAACATTCAATATGAGTTTGTTTTTCCCCGCAATGCTTTTTATTATAGCTGGTCGCTACTTAACGTTTGCAACACTTTACGGTAACCAGATATTTTATTTATTTAGCGTATCACTCGTACTCGCAGGTTTGCTGCTTTCAATCATAACCCCCCCGATTTTTGTTGGCGGTTTAGTCGGTGGCTTAGTGGAGATAGTCTTTGCATTAGTAATATACATTCGAGTAAAAATCTAACAAACTAAACCAGCAGTGAGACTGTAAGATTCTCTGTGTAAGTGTCTGTTTATCATAGTGATGCGCGGTCACTGTACATAATTATAAACTGGCTCATAGCCGCTTTCCAATCCCGGATGAGCATTGTCTCAATTGGCTATCCACTTCGAAGGGCGACTGGATGACGTTCTAGATATTTAAGCCCGATTAGCTGACACAGAATTCTGAACGCTCTCTCCCCGGGAGCTTGCAACCAACTTAATGTGTTTGTTATGCAATTATACCTTTGATGTATTGAGTTTTTTCAAAAGGTCTGATGGTGCAATGTAAATTGTTTTCCTACCATCTTTAGTAGACAAAAACAGCTTAAGGTCAGTGAGCTTATTGAGGTATGCTCTAGATGTGTTGTCCGTTATCGAATAAGACTTTGAGACTTCTTTTATCGAAAATATTCTTCCCGGTTCTTTGACAGCTTTCTTTATTAGATCTTTTTGAATAAAGTTCAAGGTATTTCCCCAAACCGTTTTTTCTAAAGATTCAGATATTTTTTTGAATTCCGAAACCTTATGATTGAGATAGTTTTTTAGCTCTTCGAATGCTTTAGATATTGTATCTAATTGAAAATAAATAAAATAAGTTAAGTCATTATTATCTTTTTCAGTATACATATACGATAAACCGTAATCTTTAGGCTTTTCTTTCAGTAGTTTACTAATAGAGATATATTTAAATAGCGTATATTCACTTTTAAGCATAAACCAATAAAATAATGCTCTGGCAGTTCTGCCATTCCCATCCCTAAACGGGTGCTCATAACCAATCATAAAATGAAGCACGATTGCTTTTATAAGTGGATGAACAAAATCACCCCCACCTTGTCCAGAGTGATCCTCATTTGCAAAATCACACAACAGCTTTAACCGCCTTTCAATTAGCTGAAAGTCCGGCGGTTGGTGTGCTACATTTCCATCACCGTCCTCTATATAAATATCGTTATCCACTCTAAACTCTCCAGGCACAACATTGTTCTCCGTTGTACCTTGGGTAGCAATCCTGTGGAATTCCAAAATCATATCTAAAGTCAGCTCATCTTTGTTTTTTTGCTCAGCATATTTGAGAAGAAGGTAATTATTGAGAATCATTCTCTCATCTTCATCAATAGGCTCTCTTTCTTCCTCCAACATTTTCTTTGCTACTTCTCTAGTAGTAGAAGCTCCCTCGAGTTGCGCACTAGTGATCGCTTCTTCCATAATCAAGGAAGATACTAAAAATCTGCTCTGTAAGCTGTCGCTAGCGGTTGAATCTGCAACTGCCCCAACATTTCCGCCAGTCACTTTTACTAGTTGATATAGGATAGCTTCCATAGAATGAGGGGTGCAATAAACGAATGGCTTGCCATTTTCGTCATTTAGTCCTATTCGCTTATATTGAGACATTCTTTTAAATTTTACTGCTTTCCATAAACTTTCAGCATTTTTCTTCTCTACCCTCCACTTAAACTGGCTCCAATGAAGATAGCGCCCTTTTGCATCAGTTATGTCGCACTGTTCCAATAGTGGTGCTATTTCCCTAAAATCATCAGGGAGGTTTATTGTTGGAGGAGTTTCAACTCTTGACTTGGCCATAACTCACCCTTGAAAAATTGACTTAGACCTTTTATATAGTGAGGTAAAAACATTTAAAACTCAAATTTTAAAATTTGAGTTACGGAGTGGGGAGAACTTTTAACAAGTGCATAAGGTCTTGCTAACGGGCGATAACGCTATACCACCCAACTTATATTTTGTACCCTAAACACCGAAGCCGATTTGTATGAAAATGACCAAGCGTTAGCAGTCCCTGTTAAGCGATTCGTTCTAGCCGTTTTTCCATTGCGCTTAGTTCCCAGACCTTACCTTCAAACTCTCTATTCCCCGCTTGAGTTGAAGTAATTTGAAACCCAAGTTTTTCATAGCACCTTATTGCCGATTCATTATGGCTAAAAACATTTAGAGTCAGCAAATTAGCATTGAAATCCAGTTGTGCTTTCTGTGTAATCAATCGCATCATTTCTTGAGCCAAACCTTGTCCACGAAACTCGTTTGCAATGAATACTCTACACACGCGAAATTCCGACAAAGAAACTTGAAATAGTTCGATGAAACCAACATTCTTGCCTTCATGCTTTACGAGGAACGGGAACGCGGCTTCCTGAGCGCAATGATGCTTGATTTGCTGATATGAAAGAGGAAACGTATAAGCGGGGCCACCCCACAAATAGTTCAGTTCCTTTGAGTCAATCCAGTTGATCAACTGCTGATAATCGGACTCTTCAAATGCAGTAAGTTCCATTTTTCCTCATTAGGCTATACCACCGCCATATGGCGCACATAAATGCTTAGCTAAAATTAGCTACGAAGGAGCGCAAACCAAGCGTTTTGCGTCCCTGCCATCATGGCCTTGTTAACTGCCAACAGCACTTCCAATTATCACCGTTACTAATATGCAGAAACCCGAAATATAAGTGGCGTATCCAAGAAAACGTGCCTCACTACAAAGCTGCTGAAATTTCTCGTCAGGAACACTAAGGAAGCCTTGAGTTAGTAGGTACTTTTGAAAATTCCAATCAACATCATCAGTGCCCAAAAGAAGACTCGTAGCATCAAGGCTATAATAACGAGCGCAGCGAGGGAGCCTACGTATTTTTGTCCTCAGCGAGCGCAGCGAGTGTTAATGCGTTTGTTATATGTCACTTTCAAATACAATCAATGCCCAAATAACATACCGTGTATATAGCAATTAGAGGAAAGAGCCCAGTATAAATTACTGAAAGAATGCCAGCGAACCAGTGAATAAAAAGTGATGAAGATTTTTTAAAGATGCTTGCCGTAACGAGTGTAATTATTAGTGGACTACCAAACATTATGGTGTAGCTCATTGCATTTTTAATTTGAGAGCTTTCTATACTGTATGCCGACTTTTCGAAGAAATAACCATATGCACCAAGTAGAGCAACAGCGATTAATACTATGATAGAAATTGGAACTACTCCCAATTTGATTCGTAGCCTAAAAATTAATTCAGCAGCAGAAAATAGCAATAAGAAAATAATGGCTAAGGTAGCGACCAAGTCATTCTCCTTGACGTATAACGCCTTTGTTAAACGGCCCACATTTGCCGACTATACAGGGAGCGAAGCGCCCCCCAACCAGTGAGTTTTGATCTGAGCAATTGGCTTATTAGGTGGCATGCTTATTTTCAAAAAATCAAATTCAAATTCCACATATCCTTCTTTGGTAACGCACAATGTAAATAGACCAAACTTCAAGCCTTTATCTCTATTCTTAATAACTGATGCATTAAAATACTCTTTTTCGTCTCCAAAAGTGATACGTTAATCATGGTGACGTCCCATGGATACTCAAAACTTATTTCTTCCATTTGACGCTCTGACACTTAACACAAAATTAAGGGGCACAAACACGCTATACTGCGAAGCCAATTGCTTGTTTGTCTCCCAGCCCCCCTTAGGCGCACGACTTAATTTGTTTGTTATGTTTCATTTTTCGTCTTTAACTGGACCTAATAAAAATGTCCAAAAATCACCGTTTAGTCTTTCATAAAGATGAGGGCACTTTCTCTTTATCACTGGGTTCAGAAAAAATAATACAAGATCTTTGATGCACAACAACACTAAAAACAAACCAACGCCGAACAGGTATAGAGGGTGCCTACGGTAATCTGTATAGCCCGAAGTAAATAAATACCATGCCCAAAAACAAGTGCCTATTCCAAGCGCGATTAACACAAAGTTAGTTACTATTTTTCTGTTCATTCCTTGATACTAATATGTCTTATTGAAACATAGCGTCCGAGCGAGCGAAGCGAGTGTGTTTATTGGTTTGTTAGAGGGCTTAGTCACCACCACCTCCGCCGTCACTACCTGACGAAGCATTAGACCAACTGTTATCTGTTCTTCCACCTGTTCTTTGCCCACTGATATTAAATATGTCACCCATTATTGGCAAAGCTAGTACTTTTATGGCTAGGTCCATAGCTAAATTCCGAGACCTCTTTACTTGCGATGTACTTCTGAGTGGCAAATATAAAAACACCCAGAATAACAATGATGAATGAAGCAATTCTTACCCATGTCTCAGAATACACAATAACTGCGCCAGCGGCCTTTATTTGAGAAGGAATTGGTATCAGCCGCGCTTTTTCGGCACCCATGCCCAAATCATTTCACCGACCATCGGTACAACGCCGAGCTCATCTACCAGCTCAAAGGCAACGGATATATCCCCTTTCTCTTCTGTATTCAGTTTTTGCAACTGCTCAGGGGTTAGCCAGGCTTTAACGTGAAGCTCGCCTGTTGAGCGTTTTACGTAGTTAAGGTTCATGTTTTTAAGCAATGGAAGTTTATCACCAGGTAAATTCAAGCCAACAATAAACCCCGTGGCAGATTCTGCCAATAGTGCCATACCCGCAGCATGCACACTGCCAATGTGATTTTGTACTTTTCGGTAATTAGGCTGGCGAAAGGTAACACTGGTGCCATCCGTTTCTAAAATATCGACTTTTGCTGTACCAGCCAGTTTGACTTTAGAGCGAAACGCCCACGTAATAAGGCGACGACTCAGCCATGCCGGACCGTGATTCACTCGATCAACAAATTTACGTAGCGGATTAGGTGACGCCATATGATAACTCCAACTGGTTAGACCAGCACGCAGTTTGCCAGTATTCGTCTTTGTTAACAAGACTTTAAAACATTAGCGTAGTGCATAATACCTGTCTATTTATCTCGTCAATTCCTTAGCAAATGCTGGTACCCAGTCTGGCAGATATGCATCAAAGTGTTTCCAGCGCGCTACATAACGGGTATGTATGGCTTCTCTTACCTGCACCGCACTCGCTGTCGCGACCGCTTGTTGATTATTCTCAACCGCTACCATATTGTCTTCCCAATCGAGCTGGCAAAAAGACACTATCGTATTCAATTGCGTTTCAGGATCAGACACAAGCTCTTCATAGTTTACAATAAGAAAGTTATCAGGAGCGGCATCAGAAAAATTATCAATGACTTCGACAAATTCTCGGTAAAATGCCGCAATGCTTTCGAGTGAATATGCGTAGCGATAATACGGATTTCGGATAGCAAATAATTGACGATAATTACCAATCAGCGTATCCATTGGATTGCGCTGCATACAGATGATTTTGGCCTGTGGGAACGCCGCGCGTATCAGAGGCAAATAGAAAAAATTAAACGGCAACTTTTCAATAAACCGTTTTGCTCCTTGCGCGGCAACACGGGTTTGATGCAAATATTGCGTTGCAAGCTCGGTCATATTTATCTGTTTTGCCGCAAGGAGTGTGTCTGCATCGAGCACACCGTGTCCGGCAGTGCCAGTAAGGCGTTTTAAAGCAGAACCAAATGCCTGCGTTTCTCCCACACTCACGACATTTCTGTGATTAGATAACATCCTGTCTAGCAATGTTGTTCCGCTTCTGGGCATGCCTAATACAAAAATAGGCTGGTCTGATGTACATTCGCTTTGCGAAAGCCATGCAGGCGAGCGAATCAATTGTTTTGTTGCATTGAATAGACACAAATCCTGCTCAAACTCATAGTCAAATTCAGCAAGCGCAACCGCCTTGGCGCGACTCAACGCGTCAAACGCCTGCTTGTACTGAGACAAGGCTTCATACTCTTTGCACAGCGCATGTCCGATATGCAACGTTGCTTCAACGGTATTATTTTGATCCTCAAACAGGGTTTCAAGCCGCGGAATATGATTATTCTCTGGGTTGATATGACCTAAATCTGATAAAGCAAAATGTGAGGGATAATGATTCGGTTGAAGGCGAATAGCGTCTTCAAATGCACTTATTGCTTGTGCAAACTCGCCTGAAAATTTTGCCGACACACCAAAATTGTAATGAATATTAGCGACGTCCGGTGCGGCTATCCTAGCCAACGAAAAATAGCGTAACGCCAACTCATGTTGCCCGACATGACTGAGTGCAACACCGAAGGTATCTAAGTGAGTTGCTGACATGGCCGATGATGCCGGAAATCGCTCCGTAACAGACAGTACGCTATTTGTCTCAGCGAGCAAGCCGTAGGTTTTCGCCAAATATGCGCCATATTCAGTACGATGTTGATAAGATAAAGCCTTTTCGAACAACGCTATGGCTTTTTTCGGGTTACCCACTTCAAGATTCACAATACCCAGCAAAAAATAGGCGTCCGCATGCGTGGGTGATGCTTTAACAATATCAACAAGCAGTGGATGGGCATCAATAAACTTGCCGCTATTAATCAATGAAATAGCGCGCTGGTGTTTTGAAGTAATATTCATTTTATCATCATCGCAAAAACGGCAGATATAAAAAAGGGCAGTGTTGCTGCCCTAATCCATCTTGATTAATCTGATGTGAGATTAAAGTTCAAAATCGTAATCAAATCTCAAACCAATCGTGCGTGGCGTGGTAATAAAGTAACCATAGTTACGTTGAATATCAGCGCCATTTGCTGTTGTAATATCAGCGGCTCCACGGCGGGCAGAAACCACCGCGTATTTGTCGAATAAGTTATCAACGTAGAAAGTCAGTCCCCAACTTTCTCCAGACAATCTCGCCGATATATTGCTAAGCGCATAGCCAGATAGCGTTTCGCCATCGTCTCTTAGCCCCGTTTTCGTAATGATGTCACTTTGGTAGGTTAGGCCGTAGTTGATATCTAGCATTTTGTCATCAAATACAGGAACAGAGTAATTTGCACCTAATGAGAACTGTCTCTCTGGCGATCCCGGCAATCTGTCGCCAGAATAGCCATGCTCTCCATTTGCGTGCAAAGCTTCAGTAAATGACGTCAATTCTGCTTGAGTGTAGGCAAACGTGGCGTACATCGTAAATTCATCAGAAATAACCGCGCGTGATGACATTTCTACACCGCGAGCTCTGGCACTGTCTGCGTTAATAATAATCGGTTGCTGCCCGAATTGGGTTGCGCCTTGCACCTGTGGGTCGATCCAGTCTACGTAAAACAATGCGGTATTAAAATGCAGTTTGTTGCGCATCCAACTTGACTTAAATCCAAGCTCGAAGTTTTCCGTTGTGTCTGCTTTGTAAAGGGTTTCTTCTGGCAGCGCACAAACGTTCTGGAAATCAATGTCAAACACATCCGACGGACATGCCGCTACCGCATTTGCACCACCGATTCGCAGTCCTTCACTGGCGGTGAAATAGGTTAAGATCTCAGGTGTGGCTTGATAGCTCACGTTAAATTTGAATAACGTGCCATTGTCTTTAGCATTGGTGCTAAGTAACTCCAACTCTACGGAGTCAGGCGCACGCCCTTCAAACACCGTGTAGTAAAGAGGTAAATCCACCGCAGATTCTGCGCTAATTTCGTACTCATACGCACGCATGCCTAATGTGATATTCAGGTCGTCGCTAATCTCGTAGGTTAGCTCACCAAATAGTGCACGCTCGTATGATTCAACAAAATCAACCGATAAGTACTCTAGTGCATCAGGGCGAGCTTGAATGCCTCCCCAGTTCTCTACCGCAAACTTGTCAAAGTTTGGCGTAAATTCTTGGCTCATGCCTTCAACTTCTTGTTTACTAAAGTAAAACCCAGTAATCCACGATAATGCACTATCCGATTGTGACACTAAGCGAATTTCTTGTGTAAACGTATCGGTTTCATCCAGTTCTCTGGTGAATGAAGAAAATGCAGGAAATTCCTCATACCCGAAGTCCAAACGCACAAGCAAGTCAGTCTGATCGCGTTGACCATCAGCTTCAAAACGGCTCAAACCTGTCGCAGATACAAGCTCAGCAAAACCTAAGTCTGCGCTGACTTCCAAACTTAGTAAATCATCTTCTTTATCACGCGGCTCTTCATATCGATAAGCCGATTCATATTGCCCAATACGGTCTGACAGCGGGTTACTAGGCGATAGTGTATCGCCATGCACAATGGAGCGCCCTTCTGTCTCTTGCTTTTGATAAAGATACGATAAGGTTGCATCAATGTTATCTGTTGGCGCCCAACGCAAGGCAATCCTTGCGGTTTTGGTGGTTTCTCCATTATGATCTTTTTCAGCACGCAGGTTTTGTGCTGTAGTCGCCTCATCATTCCAGTCAGGGTCAGGAAGTGAAACACCCGCCTTCTGCACGATATAGTTATAATCAATGAAGCCAGGATCATTGAAGTAATTAAAGTTCACTCTTAATGCGAGACTATCGTCAATTAATGGCGTATTAAATACGAAGCCAGCTTCTCCGCCAAAATCATCACTTTGAGCTATATCAAACGCTTCGCCATAGACTTTACCTGAAACCACATCTAGCTCAGCTTCATGAGGAATGTAGCGAAGTGCGCCGCCTAGTGTGCCCGCACCGTATAGCGTGCCTTGCGGGCCAATCAGTACTTCTACGCGCTTAACGTCTAGCAAACGAATATCAGCATCAAGCGGAATTTCACCGTAATAAGTGGCTACCGTACCCGAATCAGAGTCAGGGCCAGAAGGGTTAGTGTTAAGCCCGCGCACAATGATAGGTGAGCCAGAGCGACCGCCTTGATCCTGAATTGTCAAGCCCGGTACCCAGCGCGCAATATCAGAGAGATCATCAATATTTTGTTGGGCGAGCACGTCGTCATTTAACGCTGAAATATTCAGTGGAATTTCCTGCACCGTTCCCGTTCTACGGGTTGCTGTTACCTCAATTTTTTCTATGCCTGAAGTATCTTGGGCAAACACCTCCAAAATAGGAAGTAATCCAGACGCAACTGCCGCGGCCACCGCTGAATGCTTAAATAACAACCGTGTTTTACTCATTTTTATGGGATCTCTCAAAAAACTTATACAAATAAATCAAGCCGCGGATCATCCATAGATACGGTAAATAGGTCAAGCCCAAAAAGAGTATTTATTCACTTTTTTTATATTATTATCTATAGCCTTCACCTATACCACCAATAGACAACTACAAAATGCTCATTATTAATTAAATTTTGCTTTTAATATTTTTGCGAAGCAATTGAGTGAATAAAAAATGAATAATTATTCACTGCATCATATTAAACCATTCCCATGCAGCTCTCAAATAGCAGCTACGTAATTTAATTTCAAGGTAAATATTTCACTCTAAATTCACAAAACTGTATTGCTATTGATAATTATTATCATTAGCATTTAATGAGAACAAAGGGGAACATACCATGACATCGTTATTACATCCGCTCTCGCCTACCTCATTCGACGCGAGGGAATCAGCTGCCTCCGGCACTGATAAAAAAGATATCCGCCAGTTTATTTTTGCACCTGAAAACCTGATGCAATACGGCATCGGCGCACTACAAGCTCTCTCTTCTGTGCAAAGTGCCATTGCCAGCGCACACAAACCTTTTTCAGGCACATCGGTAGATAGCCTTTCACAGCAAATTGCACAAATAGATTTGTCAACGCCACTCTCAAGTCTCAATGACGTCATGAGTGAGGTTAACGACATTTATCTTAAGCACGCAGTCTATTTTCATCACCCTCACTACGTGGCGCACTTGAATTGCCCAGTGGTGTACCCATCCGTTATTGCCGAGCAAGTACTTTCGGCAGTGAACACATCGGTTGATACTTGGGATCAAAGCGGTGGTGCTACCTTAATTGAGCAAAAGTTGATTGACTGGACCTGCGACAAAGTAGGTTTTACAGCATCACACACATCACAACCCGATGGCATTTTTACCAGTGGCGGCACGCAGTCAAATTTGATGGCGATGCTTGTGGCACGCGATCACGCTATTTCACGCGTCGCACCTAATTGGAACGCCAAACACGATGGCCTACCTGAGGTAACAGCTCGATTTAAAATTTTCACCTCAGAAAAGAGTCACTTCAGCGTACAAAAAGCAGCAGCGCTGCTTGGACTAGGCTACAACGCGGTGATTCCTGTCCCCGTAGATCAGTACTACAAAATGGACACTCAGGCTCTAGAGCAATTGATTTCATCAACATTGAATGAAGGCAACATCCCAATCGCCATTGTTGCAACGGCAGGCACGACTGACTTCGGTAGCATTGACCCACTTAGCGACATGGCAAACATTGCATCTCGTCATGAAGCATGGTTTCACGTAGATGCCGCTTATGGTTGCGGCTTACTGCTTGGTACGCACAAAGAAGCATGTTTACAAGGCATCGAGCACGCTAATTCCGTGACCGTTGATTACCACAAATCATTTATGCAGCCAGTAAGTTGTAGCGCTTTCTTATTACAAGACCGTACACATTTCTCACATATCTCCCATCACGCAGAGTACCTCAACCCATTGAGCGACGCTGATGCAGGCATTCCAAACTTGGTCGACAAAAGTTTACAAACCACTCGACGATTTGATGCCCTGAAATTATGGATGAGCCTGCGCACAATTGGAGAAACAGAGATAGGCCAGGGGTTTGAAGCCGCTCGTATTCTTGCGCGTCAAACATTTATGCTACTTAGCGAAGATGAGCACTTCGAAACGCTCCACGCGCCAGAACTCACAACCTTGGTATTTAGATATGTGCCTAGCGAATACGATCTCACCAACCAACAACTGGATGAGATCAATCAATCAATTCGTGACACGCTAACAGGTCAAGGGCAGATTATGATTGCCCGCACCAAAGTAAACGGTCACTACTATTTGAAGTTCACACTGCTTAACCCTGCAACCGAACTTGAGCACATGCGCCACATCATTCAGGCCATCAAGCTCGCAGGAGTTCAAGCCACAAACAACCATTTACCCTCAGCGCTATCAGCAGCAGATCAAAACACGTAAGGACGCATCATGCATAACGCAACTGTATACGATTTTATTGCCGTTGGGCTAGGCCCATTCAATTTAAGTCTAGCCTGTCTAGCTGAGCCGCTTGAAGAGGTGAAAAGCTTATTCCTTGAACAAAAATCTGAATTTAATTGGCACCCAGGCATGATGCTTGAGGGCGTAACATTGCAAACGCCATTTATGTCAGATCTGGTCACCATGGCAGATCCAACCAACCCATATAGCTTTTTAAACTACGCCAAGCAAACGGGTAATCTTTATCCGTTTTACATTCGCGAAAGCTTCTTTTTATTCAGAAAGGAGTACAACCAATACTGCCAATGGGCAACACAAAAGCTATCTAACATTCGCTTTGACACGCGAGTGACAAATATCACCTATAACAAGGCACATGATTGGTATGAGCTTTCCACGAGCTCAAATGGCCAGCAGCACACCTACTTCGCAAAGCACATTGTCATCGGCACAGGGCCAGCCCCCTATATTCCTGATGCATGTGACCTCAACGATTCGCGAATAATTCATTCTTCGCAATACATGCAACACAGAGAATCACTTACCGAAGCCAATCGTGTCACCGTTGTCGGCGGAGGGCAAAGTGCAGCAGAAATCGTACACGACTTACTCGCTAACAAACCACTTCATCAACACGAGACTGCGTTGAATTGGGTCACACGTTCACCGCGTTACTTTCCGCTTGAATACACCAAGCTGACGTTAGAAATGACATCACCAGAATATGTTGATTATTTCTACGACTTACCAGAAGCCATGCGCGACAAACTTAACCGTCAGCAAACGAATTTATACAAGGGCATCAACGGCACGTTGATCAACGACATTTACGATTTGTTGTATCAAAAGCGGTTAGACGGAAAACAGAACATTTGTTTCAAAACCCTCAGCTCCTTAGATGCGCTGACGTCACAAGCCGATGAACTTCAATTGACGTTTACTCATCAAGAGCTCAACACGCCATATCGCCTCAATTCTGATTATGTGGTGCTAGCAACAGGGTATCGCCCGCAGCTACCAACTTTTTTGGAAGGAATCAGCGAACATATCGCTTTTGACGGTAAAGGCCGTTATGCCGTTGCCCGCAACTACGCCATTGATAGGCAACAATCTCGTATATTCGTTCAAAATGCGGAGCAGCATACCCATGGTTTCGTTACGCCCGATTTGGGTATGGCCTGCTATCGCAATAGTCATTTACTTCGCTCTATCACTGGCAAAGAATATTACACAGTGGAGGAGAAAATCGCCTTTCAAACATTCTCGTTAGATGACGTAGAAACACTAGACGAGGTAAATGCATGATCCTCAGAACATGCCTTATCGCGTTAACGGTAATTTCAGTTGTCTGCGACACAATGTTACTACCGTTTTATCCACAATTTTTCGCTCGTGAATTTGCGATGGAGTCTTCTGTGCATACCGGTGCGTACATCGCAATGAACTGCGTAACGGTAATGTTAGCCCTTCCCTTTTGGGCCGCGCTGGCAAAACGCGTTAACGAAGTACACATATGGGTATATACACAACTGGCGGCCGCGTCACTAGGGCTAATCTGCTATTTCGCCACGGATTTGGTGACATTTTGGATTGCTTCACAGTTAATGTTGGTATTTAAAGCCAGTTACCTGCTGATTTACCCATTTGTATTGCGATTGGAAGAAAAGCACAAGCACCTCGGCATAGTTGGGCTATTCAGTGTACTGATGCACTTTGGAGGCATTGGTGGCGCGCTAGTTGGAGGCTGGATTTTCGAAACGTTTGCGCCAAGAGATGTTTTTCTTGTCAGCCTGTCAGGCGATCTGTTGCAAGTCGGTATTTGCCTTTGGCTAATTCAGCGCCTGTCGCTGGCGGCTACATACTCTGCATCGGCAGTGAAACATGAAACGAAGCGCGCCTCTACCCCTTCTTTCATATGGTGGATAGGCGCTGCAACTTTGGGGGTGTATGCCTTTGCATTTTTGGCCCGACCATTTTTTGCAACCCATTGGTTATCGCTAAGCAGCGACGCAAGCGAAACCCTTGCAGGGTTCGTTTATGCCCTTCCTGCTTGGACAGCATTGACAATGCTTTGCTTTAACCATTATCGAAGCAAGATTCGCGTTCCAAGATTGCATCAGCATCACACCTTCATGCTATCACTGGCCGTCGCATCAGCAGGGCTCTTTTTACATACCTCGACGCAATTCGAAATCATTGTGTTAGGCCGTATTTTGTTGGGTATCGCTATGTTCCAACTTACGGTGTTGCTGGAAGTTATGCTGTTCGAACGGAGCGAGCCTAAACACTATGCCAAGGACTTTTCTCTTGTGCATATATTCCAAAATTTAGGTGTGATTGCGGCATCGCTAACAGCCGGGGTATTAGTCAGTGGCAACGCAATTACTCAGCCGTTTTACGCTGCATCAGCTGGCTTTGCTCTTTGCTTTGTCGTCGTGTTTGTTGTGCATCGATGTAAATATGTCAGCAACCCACAGTCAGCGCCCCCTCCTCATTTGAATTCAACCACGGAACAATAACGTAAAATGAATACACAATTCCCTGATAATTATTCTTCAACTTTACCGTATTTCGGCAATTGTGAACTCTTACCTTTCACGCCCGATGACAGCGAATGTGTTTGGCAGTGGGTGCGTGCAGAACACGCCCATTTCTGGGGTATGCAGCAACACTCTCTCGACGAAGTACGCGATTTTTACCTAACATTAAACCAGTCTACTCACAGTCAAGCCTATTTGCTTTACCGTGATGGCAAGCCTATCGCACTAACAGAAATATATTCACCCGACTCCGATCAAGTGGGCAAAACCTACGATGTGCAAAGCGGCGATATTGGTATGCACATATTGCTGGCGCCCAGTACAACGCGTGAGCCTAATTTTAGCTTTCACGTAATGCAATTTGTGATGCAGGCCCTATTTTCCCAGCGTGCAAACTTACGGGTTGTGGTAGAGCCAGATGTGAGAAATCATAAAATTCATACGCTCAATAAACGCGTCGGCTTTATTCATACTAAGACCATTCAGATGGGAGAAAAACAGGCATATTTAGGATTCTGCACCCGAGAAAGCTTTGAGCGCGCCATAGCAATAGAAGCGAAAATCAATCAATCACAATCTAATAAATCGATGTTAAGCACCGCTGAACACTTGAACGATACCCACTACGCCGCAGCAACGCGTGCCCTAGTGCGTAAAATGATCAGTGAATTTTGCCACGAACGTCTACTGTCTCCGATGCATTTGTCTGAGAGTACATATGCATTGACCTTTGACGGCGGTGAGTACCAGTTTAACGCATCTCAAATGCTGTTAGCGCACTGGAACATCGACAGCCAGTCAATTGTTAAAATAGTAAAAGAGGAACATGGCCAAGTTCAAATACCGCTGAATGCACAGCATTTTGTCTTGGAGTTTGCCGACATTCTCGGGCTTAATGGACTCCAACTGGCGACCTATTTAGAAGAAGTGGCTAGCACCCTTGCCAGTGCATGTTTTAAACGCCAGCATGAAACATTATCTTCAAGCGAATTGGCACAAGCAGAGTTTCAAACGTTAGAAGCCGCAATGACTGAAGGCCACCCGGTATTCATAGCCAATAATGGGCGTATTGGTTTTAGTAGCAACGAATACCAGCAATTTGCACCTGAGTGCGCCCGCCCTGTTCGCTTACTATGGATTGCCGTATCAAATACCGTCGCAGAATTTACTTCTTCCATCGTTGAGCAACAGTCCGACCTATTAGCTAACGAGTTAGATATTACGCTTCGAGACACCTTTAATCAGGTGTTAAATACACACAATATTCACCCTGACAACGTGACTTTAATGCCTGTGCATCCATGGCAATGGCAACACAAACTCAGCTTAATATTTAGTAGTGAAATCGCCAACAAGCAGATTGTTTTGCTGGGCGAAAGTGATGATTATTATCAGGCGCAACAGTCAATTCGTACCTTTTACAATATCAGCCATCCCTCTAAACACTATGTGAAAGTGGCGCTGTCTATTTTAAACATGGGCTTTATGCGCGGTTTATCAGCGAAGTACATGCGCGTCACACCTGCCATTAATACATGGGCGCATTCGTTATTGAGTAAAGATGCGACGCTCAGTGAGTGTCAATTCTCTCTGTTGCAGGAACATAGCACAGCGGGATTCACCACGGATACGTTCTCTCACTCTGCTGTTGGCGATACGCCCTATCAAAAAATGCTGGCTGCACTCTGGCGTACCTCGCCGTCTTCATTGATTAGCAATGACGAGCAACTAATGACAATGGCTGCACTACTGCACAAAGATTACAAGGGTAATAGCCTGCTTGCCGCCTTAATAACACGCTCGCCCTTATCGCCCGCACAATGGATACAACGATATCTCAATGTGTATCTGACGCCTATTTTGCATTGTTTTTATAAATACAAATTGGTCTTTATGCCACACGGTGAAAACCTCATTTTACGTATGCATAACAGCGTGCCAGTGGGAATATTCATGAAGGATATTGGCGAAGAAGTATGCTTGCTCAATGCAGATATCGACTTACCAGATAACATTAGCAGAATATGTATTTCGATGCCCGAAGACATTGAATTGCTGAGTATCTTTACCGATATTTTCGATTGTATCTTTCGCTTCATGGTAGAGGATTTAGTGAACGCTGGCTTGATGAGCGAAGTGCAATTCTGGACATTAGTATCCAACATAATTGAGCAATATCAACAAGCACATCCTGAACTGTCTGAGCGATTCCAGCAATACGATATTTTCACGGCAAGCTTTAAACATTCCTGCTTGAACCGTCTACAACTGGGAAATAACAAACAGATGGTGGATTTAACTGATCCTGCAAATAGCCTTAAGTTTGCCGGTGAATTAGACAACCCATTGCACCTAATTCGAAGCCAGCAATTCAAAGAAGCGAGCTAGCACTCATGTTACCCGCGACTGACGAATGCAACCTACCAACTTGTCGGCTATCAGAAGCACTCACGTCTATTATTCCGGCAACGTATTGGAGCAAACACAGCAATGAGCACAGGCACCTTGATGCTGATTTTGTTGAATGGGTTCGTCAGTCGTTAGTAAACAATCAACAAAGCGCTAAATATATTCCGTCTCGCTACTTTCGCATTAACGCATACTTGCAGGCGTGTTGGTTGCCAATCTATGCAGTGCTGTGTCATCGTGCAATGGCACACAGAACCATAGACTGTCATTCAATCCCTTTATGTATCGAAGACGGTACTGTTAAAGCGGTACTATTGGCTAGTAGTAAGCACCAGCCAATCATCAATGTACTGCACTCCACATCGTGGATTTCACAATTTAGTGCACAAAGTAGTGCGGTATTTTCAACAATTGCGACAGCTTTACGCTTACCCAATAAAACCATAAATGAACTGAATGCTGATGTATGTAAACGTGCCGTTTCCTCGCTGCTTCACAATCGCAGGATAAACTTGACGCAAGCCAATTCACTACTGGCCGAAATCAAGCAAGCGCTAGACATCAAGCAAATCCATTATGCACAAATGACGTCTACAACAATGAACGCATGCAACTTGAGGTTGCAATGCTGCGAGCATTTTCGGTTGGAACAACGTTTTTGTGCTGATTGCCCCAAAACCCCCAAACAGTTGGTATAGAGAAACACCATGACCTCGCAAACACAAACAAACCGATTGCACACCATCGACTTTGCTCGTGGAATCAGTGTGCTAATCATGATCGCCGTACACACGCTGTGGATGTATGGAAGTAAAGAAACCCAATCCGAATCGATGCTCGGACATACCATCCACTTACTAGGAAAAGGCACCGCAGCCTTTTTAGTAGCAATGGGCATTGCGCTGTTTTTAACGCCCAATAACACCCCAAAACTATTGGTTAAACGAGGGTTTATATTGCTCGCCTTAGGCTATGGAATGAATATCCTTAAGTTTATTCTGCCAATCAGTGCGTTTGGCACCATGCCAGAAACCTTCATTCAAGCCTATGGCTGGCAAAGTCCACTTACGGTTAACCAGCTAACTTATTTGATATCTACCGGTGACATTTTACAACTTGCGGGGATCTCACTTATTTTGATTGCGCCTATCATCTCTTTGTCGTTGCCATCATGGATGTACTTGATGTTAGTTGGTATCTCGGCTTCGTTGTCTTATGTAGGCCCCTTAATTTCTTCGCAACCCTATATCGCCAAGCTGTTTTTTTCCCAGGATTATCAAATCTACTTTGCTGTATTTCCATGGATTTCAGCCATTTTTGCGGGCATGTTTCTCGGCAAAATTTTTGTTGAAAGTCAACTTGACCAGAGCGTGCTATTTAACGCTTGCCTCGTCTCAGGGCTAGGGTTTCTGGCTCTTAGCGCACCGCTATTGCTATCTGATTTTTCCATGCACTTTAATAACTTTTTTCATTTGAAAAGCGGAGGCGTACTCTATTTAATTGGTCTGAATTTTGTCGCGCTGTGGGGCATTAAAAAGTTAGAAAGGTTTTGGCTTAACACACGTATTTACGGGTTTATACAATACTGTAGTAAACACGTTACCAGTTTGTATGTTACCCAATGGGTACTCATTTGCTGGGGGATGGGAATCGTTGGTTTCTCAACACTGTCACCGACTCACACATTAGCGGCCATGCCTATTGTTGCAGGTACAGTGTTTGCCACGCACACTCTCTACGTAAAAGTAAGTAATAAACTGAAAAAAAGACAACCGAATTATACAAATCAAGTGGCTTAACGCCACGGTTAGTGAAAAAGGAAAAGGCGGCTCATGACATTCCTCGTCACTTCGCGAGCCGCCCATCACACACAAACTGGAATAGGCTACCTGACCATTTCTAGTCAAATACACATTTTTTCAATCTTTTGTTGAACAGCAATCCGTCGCGTTTCAGAAGAAACGAATTAGCCCAGAGACCAATGCTCTGGCTGGCAATGAAGTTCTTGAGAGCAGAAAACGACAAAAAAGCGCATGACGCACTTTATTTTATACTTATTATTTGCTCGATATAAAATTTGGAGCGGGAAACGAGACTCGAACTCGCGACCCCAACCTTGGCAAGGTTGTGCTCTACCAACTGAGCTATTCCCGCGTATTTTGTTGCGCTTATAACCTGTAGCGTGCTTCGTTATGACCTTGCCAAGCCTTGGCAATTACTTCGTAACGAGGATGTGCACGACCAACTGAGCTATTCCCGCGTATTTTGTTGCGCTTATAACCTGTAGCGTGCTTCGTTATGACCTTGCCAAGCCTTGGCAATTACTTCGTAACGAGGATGTGCACGACCAACTGAGCTATTCC